>NZ_JBNDMC010000007.1:0-2768594 GCF_050436385.1 Paraburkholderia sp. MM5477-R1 | reverse complement strand
TCGATGGTTCGAATCCATCCAGACCCACCAGTGTCTTGTCTGGTGAGCTGAAGGGCTGGGGCCGCTGGAGTATCTGTGGGACTGGGGGATTAGCTCAGCTGGGAGAGCACCTGCTTTGCAAGCAGGGGGTCGTCGGTTCGATCCCGTCATCCTCCACCAATCCTCAATGCGCAGGGTTCTGCATGAAGGCAGAGCGTTGCGCATTGGCGATTGAGCCAGTCAGAGCGGTATGAGGCACAGGCTTCATACCGGCTGCCGTTCTTTAACAATCAGGAAGAAGTAGTAAAGAGATTCACGAAAGCATACCTGGAGATGGGTGTGTGAGTAGGTGAATCAGGGTTGTGATTGTATCGATGTATTTTAAAGGTGATCGAAAGATTGCTTTGGAATACGGCGCAACACGAATACTCAACCTGTAGCGAGTGCGTCTATCCCCTCCGGGGATGGGACCCACGTAAGCGCTAAAGCGCTAACGTGGGTCGACACAGAGACACACCCGTTATAGGGTCAAGCGAACAAGTGCATGTGGTGGATGCCTTGGCGATCACAGGCGATGAAGGACGCGGTAGCCTGCGAAAAGCTCCGGGGAGCTGGCAAACGAGCATTGATCCGGAGATGTCCGAATGGGGAAACCCACTCCTAATGGAGTATCCGTAGCTGAATCCATAGGCTGCGTGAGGCGAACGCGGTGAACTGAAACATCTAAGTAACCGCAGGAAAAGAAATCAACCGAGATTCCCAGAGTAGTGGCGAGCGAAATGGGATCAGCCGGTACACGTTATCCGTATTGTTAGTCGAACGCTCTGGAAAGTGCGGCCATAGCAGGTGATAGCCCTGTAGACGAAAACAGCATGGAAGAACTGGGTGTACGAGAAGTAGGGCGGGACACGTGAAATCCTGTCTGAAGATGGGGGGACCATCCTCCAAGGCTAAATACTCGTGATCGACCGATAGTGAACCAGTACCGTGAGGGAAAGGCGAAAAGAACCCCGGGAGGGGAGTGAAACAGATCCTGAAACCGCATGCATACAAACAGTCGGAGCCTCTGCGAAGGGGTGACGGCGTACCTTTTGTATAATGGGTCAGCGACTTACATTCAGTGGCGAGCTTAACCGATTAGGGCAGGCGTAGCGAAAGCGAGTCCGAACAGGGCGTCCAGTCGCTGGGTGTAGACCCGAAACCAGGTGATCTATCCATGGCCAGGTTGAAGGCACGGTAACACGTGCTGGAGGACCGAACCCACTAACGTTGAAAAGTTAGGGGATGAGCTGTGGATAGGGGTGAAAGGCTAAACAAACCTGGAAATAGCTGGTTCTCTCCGAAAACTATTTAGGTAGTGCCTCGTGTCTCACCTTCGGGGGTAGAGCACTGTCATGGTTGTGGGGTCCATTGCGGATTACTACGCCATAGCAAACTCCGAATACCGAAGAGTGCAATCACGGGAGACAGACATCGGGTGCTAACGTCCGGTGTCAAGAGGGAAACAACCCAGACCGCCAGCTAAGGTCCCCAAATATGGCTAAGTGGGAAACGAAGTGGGAAGGCTAAAACAGTCAGGAGGTTGGCTTAGAAGCAGCCACCCTTTAAAGAAAGCGTAATAGCTCACTGATCGAGTCGTCCTGCGCGGAAGATGTAACGGGGCTAAGCCATATACCGAAGCTGCGGATGCACAGTAATGTGCATGGTAGGAGAGCGTTCCGTAAGCCTGCGAAGGTGCACTGGAAAGTGTGCTGGAGGTATCGGAAGTGCGAATGCTGACATGAGTAGCGATAAAGGGGGTGAAAGGCCCCCTCGCCGTAAGCCCAAGGTTTCCTACGCAACGTTCATCGGCGTAGGGTGAGTCGGCCCCTAAGGCGAGGCAGAAATGCGTAGCTGATGGGAAGCAGATTAATATTTCTGCACCATTGTGAAATGCGATGGGGGGACGGATCGCGGAAGGTTGTCCGGGTGTTGGAAGTCCCGGTCCTTGCATTGGAGAAGGCGCTTTGGCAAATCCGGGCGCGGGATTCAAGGGTGCGAGGCGAGCCACTTCGGTGGCGAAGCAACTGGAAGGGGTTCCAGGAAAAGCCTCTAAGCTTCAGTTTCACAGTGACCGTACCGCAAACCGACACAGGTGGGCGAGATGAGTATTCTAAGGCGCTTGAGAGAACTCGGGAGAAGGAACTCGGCAAATTGGTACCGTAACTTCGGGATAAGGTACGCCCTCATAGCCTGACTGGCCTGCGCCAGAAGGGTGAAAGGGTTGCAATAAACTGGTGGCTGCGACTGTTTAATAAAAACACAGCACTCTGCAAACACGAAAGTGGACGTATAGGGTGTGACGCCTGCCCGGTGCCGGAAGATTAAATGATGGGGTGCAAGCTCCTGATTGAAGTCCCGGTAAACGGCGGCCGTAACTATAACGGTCCTAAGGTAGCGAAATTCCTTGTCGGGTAAGTTCCGACCTGCACGAATGGCGTAACGATGGCCACACTGTCTCCTCCCGAGACTCAGCGAAGTTGAAGTGTTTGTGATGATGCAATCTCCCCGCGGCTAGACGGAAAGACCCCATGAACCTTTACTGCAGCTTTGCATTGGACTTTGAACCGGTCTGTGTAGGATAGGTGGGAGGCTATGAAGTTGGGACGCCAGTCTCAATGGAGCCGTCCTTGAAATACCACCCTGATCTGTTTGAGGTTCTAACCTTGGCCCGTGATCCGGGTCGGGGACAGTGCATGGTAGGCAGTTTGACTGGGGCGGTCTCCTCCCAAAGTGTAACGGAGGAGTACGAAGGTACGCTAGGTACGGTCGGAAATCGTGCTGATAGTGCAATGGCATAAGCGTGCTTGACTGTGAGACTGACAAGTCGAACAGGTGCGAAAGCAGGTCATAGTGATCCGGTGGTTCTGTATGGAAGGGCCATCGCTCAACGGATAAAAGGTACTCTGGGGATAACAGGCTGATACCGCCCAAGAGTTCATATCGACGGCGGTGTTTGGCACCTCGATGTCGGCTCATCTCATCCTGGGGCTGTAGCCGGTCCCAAGGGTATGGCTGTTCGCCATTTAAAGAGGTACGTGAGCTGGGTTTAAAACGTCGTGAGACAGTTTGGTCCCTATCTGCCGTGGGCGCTGGATATTTGAAGGGGGCTGCTCCTAGTACGAGAGGACCGGAGTGGACGAACCTCTGGTGTACCGGTTGTCACGCCAGTGGCATCGCCGGGTAGCTATGTTCGGAAGAGATAACCGCTGAAAGCATCTAAGCGGGAAACTCGCCTTAAGATGAGATATCCCCGGGGCTTCGAGCCCCTTGAAGGGTCGTTCAAGACCAGGACGTTGATAGGTCAGGTGTGCACGTACAGTAATGTACTGAGCTAACTGATACTAATTGCCCGTAAGGCTTGATCCTATAACAGGTGTGTCTCGACCCGCGGTAGTGCTTCAGCACTTACGCGGGTCCGATCCCCGAAGGGGATTGGTGTGAACTCCCGCGGGAGCCAACAGAAACGCACGGTTGGGATTCAGTGTTGTGCCAGAAACAACACAACCCCCCACACTCGAATCCTTTACGCTTCTTCCCGATTGGCTGTGGCGCAACCGGTTGACTCCAGCCCTGCGACGCAGCAACCCGTCATGCCTGATGACCATAGCGAGTCGGCCCCACCCCTTCCCATCCCGAACAGGACCGTGAAACGACTCCACGCCGATGATAGTGCGGATTGCCCGTGTGAAAGTAGGTAATCGTCAGGCTCCCCCCAGTCAGAAACCCCACCCGCCGCGGTGGGGTTTTTGCGTTTACGCGGCCAAATCAACAACAACATGCTCGACCGGGCACGAACAATAAGCGTGGTCGGACGCCGTTGCCAGCCACTGCCAAAAGTAGCCTGTTGATCGACGCGTTTTTGCGCATACGACCTGCGCACAAACAAGCGTCTAGCGCGTCCCGAGCGCTGCTCGGTGGCGTTCCCGCGCTCAACGCTAGTGTCCTGAGTTAGAAGTTCGTTGAATCAATTCTCTGTTCTTTCCGGAATGACAAAGTGCTGATTAAAAAGTCGCTCGGACTCGCGCAGTCCTTCTTCCGTAAAGATCACGGACTTCGTCTTGTTGACTGGGTCTTCGATGAGGCCTCGTTCATGGAGCCGGTTCAGCACATCCCAGTCGAAGCCCTTCCATGCACGGTATCGGTCATGCAGGGTCAGGTAGAGGAGCGCGAGGGAAACTTCATCAATTGCGTCGGTATTGATATTCATGATGCTCCTGCCGCAGCCTTGCGGACGCGCACACAAAACCGTTCGAGGCTGGCCAGGATCTCATCGGCCGACTTGCTCCAGACAAACGGTTTGGGGTTCGCGTTATAGACATCCAGATAATGACGGATCGCGTCTTCGAGTTGACGTGTCGACCGATGCGTACCGCGTCGAAGGTATTTTTCAGTGAGCGCGGCAAACCATCGTTCGACCTGGTTAAGCCACGACGCCGAGGTGGGTGTGAAGTGAACATGGAAGCGAGGATGACGAGCGAACCAGGCTTTGATCGAGGGCGTTTTGTGCGTGCCATAGTTGTCCATTACCAGATGCACCTCCAGGTAAGACGGCACGCTGGCTTCGATGGTGCGCAGAAAGCGCACAAATTCGCTGCTGCGATGGCGCCGATGTACCTCGCCGATTACTTCACCAGTAGCGATGTCCAGCGCCGCGAACAGGGTGGTCGTACCGTGGCGCATGTAATCGTGGGTACGTCGCTCAGGGATGCCGGGTGCCAACGGCAACATGGGTTGCGTGCGATCGAGCGCCTGAATCTGGCTCTTCTCGTCCACGCACAGCACCATGGCCTTGAGCGGCGGGTCCAGGTAAAGCCCGACGATATCCCGCACCTTGTCGACGAACATCGGATCGCTGGAGAGCTTGAACGTCTCCTGCCGATGCGGTTGCAAGCCAAAAGCACGCCAGATTCGTGTGACCGCTGTCTGCGACAATTTCATTTCGCGAGCCATCGTGCGCGTGCTCCAGTGAGTCGCTCCGACAGGCACGGACTCGAGCGTCTTCGCGATGACCGCATCGACGCGCGCGTCATCAATCGTCCTCGGTGCGCCGGGCCGTGGTGCATCAAGCAGGCCGTCCACACGATGGCTCACGAATCGCGCCCGCCACTTCGAAACCGTTTGCTGTGTGACCCGCTGTTTCGCCGCAACTGTCTTGTTGTCCATGCCATCGGCACAGGCCAACACGATGCGCGCCCGCAATGCCAGGGCCTGCGCGGTCTTGCGTCGCATCGTCAGCGCTTGCAGGTCTTCGCGCTCCGAATCGCTCAGCACGAGTTCCCCTTTGGACCGTCCACTCATCGTTGCCTCCGCGTATCAAGTGCTACACAGGACACTTTAGTACGTGATCGGCATCATTCAATGAATTTTTAACTCAGGACACTAGCCTCCCGCACGTATCTAAGGACACAAGGATGTAGTGGTCAAGTTATTTCGGACAGGCTGATAGGTTCTTTTACTGTCGGTTTTGCCTCGTAGGCAACGGGCGACAGATAGCCCAAAGTCGAATGCAAGCGTACTGCGTTGTAAAAACCGACGATGTACTGGTTGATGTCGCGCCGTGCTTCATCGTGGTTGGCGTACTGACCGGTGAAAGACGATCAACGGGTTCAGCAGAAACTCGCCGCCTGAAGTCCCTGCTCATCAAGTTGCCTATACACCGATTGCTGCTCGATGCTCTTGACCGGCACGAAACGCATGTTCGGCCGCGCGACTGCCTCGCAGATTGCCTCAGCATCCGCCGCGTCATTCTTGTTCGTCTTGACGTACGGTTTGACAAACTGCGGTGCAATCAGTCGGACCGTATGGCCCATGGCCTGCAGCTTGCGGGCCCAATAGTGCGCGCTGGCGCACGCTTCGATCCCGATCACGCAGCGGGGAGGTTGGCGAAGAAGTCCGCAACGTGATTTCGCTTGAGCACTTTCTTCAGCACCGTTCGACCATGCTCATTTACACCATGGACGGCAAAAACGTTCTTCGCCAGATCGATGCCAACTGTCGTAATCTTCACGATGGGCGCTCCCCTCGGTCAGGTGGTTGCTTCGACACATCCACTTTGGCACATTGATGCCGCTTCGGGTGGGGGCGTCCATCCCATTAGTCTTGACGCTAGCTCGTTCGACGGCAGCGACCACTTCTGCTTGTGCTGCGCGATGAGTTCGAGAACGGCCTGCAGTCGCAAGTTCGCCTGTGGCGCGCCGACCGTGCGGACCGCCGGCTTCTCCCTGAATCCGTCGTGAAGCGCGACCTTCCACTGGGCGGCAGACAGTTCAAGCGACACTGCCAGGATGACGCCCTCAGCATGTTGGTCCGGTAACGTGATTTGCGTCCATGATGCCCTCCGTTGAGCAAACCTTGGCACGGTCAATCTTACGACTCGGGCCTTGACGACTCTCACGCTACATAGGATCTGATTGTTCGCCGGGTCGCTGCGCGCTGGCCAACGTGCGGCCGCAATCATGAGCCTCATCCGCTCAGCGCAACTGAACGGTCATGAACCCCACGCATATCTGAAAGACATCGGGACACGACCGCCCACCCACAGGGCAAGCGACATCGCCGCATTGCTGCCACATAACTGGCAACCTCTTACCGCTGTCGCCTGATTCACCGTTCGTCAACGTGGGTTCGCCAGCCGCTTACCGTACGCACGCAAGGCGCCGGATCATACGGAAGTTGCCTGTCCCTGCCACGGAAACGCGGCCAGCACCTCCCGGATCGCCATATCGAAAGGCGTGCGTCGGCCGATTCCGAGTACCTCTAAACGGCTCGATGCCAGATGACAGTTGTGCGGGCGCGGCGTCGCGTCGGTGGGTGTGCGCTGGGGCGTCAGGCGCGCGTCGAGTTGCAACGCTTCTGCCAGGCGCATGGCGATCTCGTACTTGTTCATCGGTTCGTCGCCCGACCATTGCACGATGCCAGAGACCGTGTCGCCGCGCGCGTGCCGCTCGAGCATCTGTCGGATCACGAAAGCGACATCGGGCGTGAACGTAGGATAGCGGATCGCCCAAGCGTCCATCCTGGCAGCCTCGGCCCCCGGCGCCGCCGCCGCTGCAATCGCCGGCACGAGGCTAGTCACGGCCGATTCCGACCAACTGACGATCGGACCATATAGCAGCGGCAGACGCAGCACGCATCCGCCCTCGGCCGTGTCGGTCAGCGCTCGCTCGCCTTCGAGCTTGCTCTGTCCGTACGCGTTCAGCGGCGCAGGTGTGCTGTCGTGACGATAGGGCGGGTGCGTGCCGTCGAACACGTAGTCGGTCGAGATCGACAGTGTCCACGCGCCGTGTCGGTTCGCCGCCCCGGCGATCATTCGCACGGCATCGACGTTCAGCGCGCGAGCAAGCGCCGGATCGCGCTCGCATACATCGGGACGGCGCTCCGCCGCGGCAATCACGACGGCATCCGGCGCTACGCGGTCGATGAAACGCTCGACCGCAACGCTATCGCGAACATCCAACGCGACCATTCGCGGAGACGTTCGGCTATATGCGGTGGAGACGGTCTGCCAGCCGGTTTGGCGCGCGAGTTCGTCGTTGAGCGCGCGGCCGAGCAATCCGGAACCACCTATTACGGCAACCTTGAACATGCGCGGCACCCTCAGCGCACAGACGTGACCGTGTATCCGGCCTCGTCAATCGCGGCCTTCAGCGCATCGACGGGTTGCGCCGACTCCACGAGCACGCGGCCGGTCGCGAGATCCACCTGAACCTGCGCGGCGGCGTCGTGCTCGCGAATCGCGCTCGTGACAGCGGCAACGCAGTGCTGGCAGCTCATGCCTTCTACATGGAGTTCGATTGTCATTGCAAAGACCTCGGCGGAATCAGATTGCGGATAGTCGAATTATGCCTGCCGTACCCTGTTTGGGTAGCTGACCTTCCCACCATGGGAAGGTGTAGGATCGATTGGAGTTCAGCCGCAACCTTGAGGAAACAGTCATGAACATAGGCGAAGCGGCCCGCGTGTCGGGCGTTACGGCAAAAATGATCCGCTACTACGAAAGCGTCGGCCTATTGACTGCGAAGGCGCGCACGAGTGCCGGTTATCGCGTGTATGGCCCGCAGGAAGTGCATTCCTTGCGCTTTATTCGCCAGGCTCGCCGGCTCGGATTTCTGGTCGAGGATATCCGGCGGCTGCTTGCTCTATGGCACGACCGCTCGCGTGCAAGTGCCGAAGTAAAGCGGATCGCGCTCGAACATGTCGCCGAACTCGATCGCCGCATCGCCGAACTGACGGACATGCGCGACACTCTCGCGCATCTGGCCGATCATTGCCATGGTGATGACCGGCCAGATTGTCCGATTATCGAGCGACTGGCGGACACCGATCTTGTATCCGGACAAGGTTGTCGCCCGCTTTAGCGGCTGATCGAAGTGCAACCCAGCCTGCCGATTCTCAAGGTCGAGCGATTCATGCACCGAAAGTGTGCATAAAAATTGCGAAAACGATGTCCACTTAAAGGACGCCTGGATGAATCGCAATAAAATCAGAAACTGCATTGCACCTTTCGAGTGCACTATTCCAAAACGGAATGCACACCATGCGGGCATTTCACTGTTCAGGTTGCACCTTAAGGCTATAATACGGGTTAACCCTTTTACGGGAAATCCCTGATGCCAAATCACCGGGGATTCGATCTGATCCTTGGAGAACATCATGTTTGCCTTCCTTCTTGAGACGCTCAGCAACTGGTTCGAAACCGCGGAACGTAGCCGTCGTGAGGCATATCTCGCCTCGTCGTCGGATATCGTTCAGCTCGAACAGCGCATCCGTTCGCTCGAAACCAACGGCTATTCGCTGTAAGTTTCCGCTTTGAGTTTGACCTGGCGGCGCCTGCTTTTGCGCGGCCGTGCAGTACCAATGTCGAGCCCCGTCAAAGCGGGGCTTTGTCGTATCTGGACATCGAAATCCGCGTGTCCCTTCGACGTTTTTTCGAGTGAACGGCGCAAGAAAGCTGCTGATGGCGAATATCGACTAGCTTCGTAACGCGGCCCGCGGTAATGTATGGCGTTTTTCGCGCAAGACGGCATTCATAACCAATCGGGCTGTCCATGTCCTCCGTCCGTTCGCTGCAAACTTTCCGAGCCGTGATGGCCGCAGCCGCCATGGCGACGCTCGCCGCCCTCTGCGCCGCGTCGGACGCATTCGCGGTGTCCGATAACGGGCGTCCCGCCGTGATCCTCGATACGCTTGGCGGCGTCAATAATGGCCAGAGCGGTACCGTACTGCTGAGCTCGCCGCCTGCGCCGGAGCCGATCGTCGCCGCGCCGCCAATCGCGGCACCGGTCGAGCTGCCTCCGGAATCGTCGCCGCCGTTCGTGGTCGCGCCGTATATCCAGTTGCCGACGGGTGGTGGCGTGCCGCGGCCGATGCCTCGAGCGGTGCCCCTTCCGCAATAGGTACCGACGGCGCGAGAGATCGTCGGCGGTGCTTCTGCGCGGTCCCGTTTCTCCCCCATACGCCAGCTTGCCTCGCACCCGACAATCTCATTCGGGTTTGGGCGCATGGCGTCCGTGAAACCGTCCGACGACAATCGTTGCGCGCCTCGCCGCCGTGAGCTTCGATCTCGGCATGTGCGCCTGCGTCACTGCTTCGAACGGAAAACACAACAAGGAGACGTCACCATGCTCAATCAATGGATGCAGCGTGCGACGCGCACCTGCGTGATGCTGCTCGCACTGGCTGCGTTGCCCGGCGCTGGGTTCGCGAAGGACACACCGGAAATGCCGACACTGACGATGGCCGTCGGCGGCTTACCTGGCCTGTACTATCTGCCGGTCCTCGCCGCACAGCAGCTCGGCTACTTCAAGGACGAAGGCCTGAACGTCACGCTCGAAGATTTCGCGGGCGGCTCGAAAGCGCTCGAAGCGGTGGTGGGCGGCAGCGCCGAAGTCGGCGCGGGCGCGTTCGAGCACACGTTGTTCATGCAGGCGAAGGGGCAGCACTATCGCGCGTTCGTGTTGATGGGCCGCGCACCGCAGATCGTGATCGGCGTGGTGAAGTCGAAGGCCAATCAGATCAAGTCGCTCGCGGACTTCAAAGGCGCGAAGGTCGGCGTGAGCGCACCGGGTTCGTCGACGGATCTCGTGCTCACCGTTGCGTTGCGCAAGGCCGGCGTGCAGCGCAGCGACATTTCGGCGATCGGTGTCGGCAGCGGCGCGACGGTGCTGGCCGCGGTGGGCAGTGGGCAGATCGACGCGCTGTCCAATGTCGATCCAATGATGACCAAGCTCACGCGTAGCGGCGCCATCAAGGTGCTTGTCGATACGCGCACGGTGAAAGGCACGCAGGAGGTGTTCGGCGGCATGATGCCCGCGGCGACGCTTTACGCGGCCGAAAGCTTCATCCAGAAAAATCCGAAGACAACGCAGGCGCTGACCAACGCGATCGTGCGTGCGGATCATTGGCTGCAGACTGCGAGCGACGCGGATCTGCTGAAGATGGTGCCGCAAGCCTATCTATTGCGCGACCCGACGCTCTATCTCGACGCCTTTCACAACGTGCGCGACGCGTATTCGCCGGACGGACTGATGCCCGCTGATGGCCCGGCGACGTCGCTGCGCGCGTTGTCGTCGTTCGATAGCCGGCTCGATCCGAAGAAGATCGATCTGGGTGCTACCTATACGAACCAGTTCGCGAGCAAGGCGGCCGCGCAGTTCAAGTGAGCGTATGCGGAGATCGGGTTGCGCAAGACAGCTGACGGGGAACCGCGCGCGGCACGCTCACGCGCCGCTCATCACGTTCAATTGCCGCGATATTCGACCTTGAACGTCGCAGCCTTGTCCTCGCCGAGCGTTTTGACGAGCCATGGCATCTGATCCTTCAGCGTCTTGGCGAGCGTATACGGCGGATTCAGGATGAACATGCCGCTACCGAACAGCCCATAGCCGTCTTCCGGCGGATTGCTGACGCTCAGGCTGACGTGCAGCCAGTTGTCCTTCTGCAACTGCTTCAGTTGATCGGGAAAGCGCTGCGACTCAGGGCGCTTGACCTGCGGATACCAGACCGCATACGTGCCGGTCGGAAACCGCTTCAGACTTTCCTCGACACAGCGCAGCGTGCGCCCGTAATCGCGCTTGTCTTCATACGACGGGTCGAGCAGGATCAGCGCGCGGCGCGGCGCGGGCGGCAACAGCGTGAGAATCCCGTCGAAGCCGTCGCCCGCATACAGCATTGCTCGTCGGCCCGCGTCGCGAAAATTGTGGCGCAGCACGTCGATTTCGGTGCTGTGCAATTCGAAGAGCCGCATACGATCCTGCGCGCGCAGTTGTCGCCACGCAAGATATGGCGAGCCCGGATAAAAATGCAACTGGCCATCGGCATTGAGCGCGCTGACTTCATCGACGTATTCGGCGAACAGCGGCGGCAGATCGTTACGGCCCCACAGTTTCGCAATACCCGTCTCGAACTCGCCGGTCTTCGTCGCGTAGCCTTCCTTCAGCGAGTAAACGCCGGCGCCCGCGTGCGTGTCGATATACCAGTAGGCCTTGTCCTTCTGGCCAAGGTAGCGCAGGAGCTGCAACACGACGGCGTGTTTCAGAACGTCGGCGTGATTGCCGGCATGAAAGGCGTGGCGGTAGCTGAGCATGATGAGAGGACGCTGAGAGAGCGCAGGCTGGCCCGAAGGAGCCGGCGACGCGCGGTCGCGTATTGTACGCGACCGCGCGTGACCGGTTAGCCACCCGGTGCGTGGCGCTGCGCGCGCGATTACTCGTGCGCGTCGCCGATGATCTCCCCGATCCGCTGCTTTATCTCCGGTGTGATGCGCTCGGCCACCTCGGCGGACTGCATGTTTTCGCCGATCTGTTCGACCCGCGAGGCGCCCGTGATCACCGTGCTGACATTCGGATTCTTCAGAATCCACGCGATCGCGAGCTGACCGACCGTGCAGCCGAGCTCGTCGGCGACCGCGCCGAGCTGGCCTACCACGTTGTTCCGGGTCGGGTCCGTGAGCTGCTGGCGCAGCCAGTCATAGCCCTGCAACTGCGCGCGACTGTCGGCTGGCACGCCGTCACGATATTTGCCGGTGAGCAGACCCGATGCGAGTGGGCTCCACGTGGTCAGGCCGAGGCCGATGTCCTCGTAGAGCCGTTTGTATTCCTGCTCGACGCGTTTGCGGTGAAACAGGTTGTATTGCGGCTGCTCCATGACCGGCTTGTGCAGATGATGCCGCTCGGCGATTTCATAGGCGGCGCGAATCTCGTCGGCGCTCCATTCCGAGGTGCCCCAGTACAGCGCCTTGCCGCGCGCGATCATGTCGCTCATTGCCCACACCGTTTCCTCGACCGGCGTGTTCGGGTCCGGACGATGACAGAACACGAGATCCACATAGTCGAGCTGCAGGCGCTTCAGCGACGCGTCGATCGCGTTCATCAGGTACTTGCGGTTCAGCGTGTGGTACTGGTTCGGCGCTTCGTTGAGTCCCCAGAAGAATTTCGTCGACACGACGTAGCTCACGCGCGGCCACGCGAGCTCCTTCAACGCATGGCCCATGATCTCCTCGGATTTGCCGCCCGCGTAGACTTCGGCGTTGTCGAAGAAATTGACGCCCGCGTCGCGCGCCGCGGCAAGCGATTCGCGCGCGGCGCGGTGATCCACCTGGTTGCCGTACGTGACCCATGAGCCGATGGACAACTCGCTCACTTGCAGGCCCGAGCGGCCCAGACGTCGATAATTCATGCATGTCTCCTGGTTGGTGATGCCACGGGAATGGAGCCCGGATTCAGCCCGAAAGCGTCCAGTTTAAAGAGATACGGCTCGATGTGCGTTTTACCTATGTCGTTCACAGGGTTCATGCACAATAGCAAAGTCGGCCGCCGCGCTGCATCCGCCGAACGGTCTATACCGTTTGGCCGACTTCTCGCCGCGCGCGGTCTCGTGGTCTCATTGCTCATCAACTGCATGGAGGTTCTGGATGTCGTCTCTGAACTCGAATCTGAACGGCAAAGTTGCCGTCGTCACTGGTGCCGCGAGCGGCATCGGCAAACAGATCGCGTTGACTCTGTCGGCCGCGGGTGCTGTGGTCGCGATCGCCGACCTGAACCAGGACGGCGCGAACGCCGTGGCTGAAGAAATCAGAAAGGGCGGCGGTAAGGCAATCGGCGTGGCAATGGACGTGACGAACGAAGATGCCGTCAACCAGGGGATCGACAAGGTCGCCGAGGAATTCGGTTCGATCGACATTCTCGTTTCCAACGCCGGCATCCAGATCGTCAATCCGATCGAAAACTATTCGTTCTCGGACTGGAAGAAGATGCAGGCCATTCACGTGGACGGCGCGTTCCTGACCACCAAGGCCGCGCTCAAGCACATGTACAAGGACAATCGCGGCGGCGTCGTGATTTACATGGGCTCGGTCCACTCGCATCTCGCCTCGCCGCTGAAGTCGGCGTACGTGACCGCGAAGCACGCTCTGCTGGGCCTGTCGCGCGTGCTTGCCAAGGAGGGCGCTGCGCATAACGTGCGTTCGCACGTCGTGTGTCCGGGCTTCGTGCGCACGCCGCTCGTCGACAAGCAGATTCCCGAGCAGGCGAAAGAATTCGGCATCAGCGAAGAGGAAGTGATCAAGCGCGTGATGCTGGGCGGTACCGTCGACGGTATCTTCACGACGGTCGAAGACGTCGCGCAGACCGTGCTGTTCCTGTCGACATTCCCGAGCGCGGCGCTGACCGGCCAGTCGTTCGTCGTGAGCCACGGCTGGTACATGCACTAAGGGGCGGCCCATGGCGCAACGCAATCTGAAGCGGGCGCGGGTGGGCGTGTCGGGCGACGGGGAGGGCGCGGGGCCGTCGGTCGCCGCCCGCCCGCTCCGGCATCTCCGGTTGCCCAACTACGAAACCGTCGCGCTGATGCTGCAAGGCGGCGGCGCGCTCGGCGCCTATCAGGCCGGCGTCTTTCAGGGACTTTACGAAGCCGGCATCGAACCGAACTGGATCGCGGGCATCTCGATCGGTGCACTGAATACGGCGATCATTGCGGGCAATCCACCGGAACGACGCGTCGAGCGTCTGCTGCAATTCTGGGAGACGATCTGCCAGCCGGCGTTCGGGGCGCCCTTGCCGGCTCCGATCGAGCACCTGCTGTTCAATTCGAGCGAAGCGGTGCGCAAGGCATTTACGGCAGCGCAGGCAATGAGCGCGATCGTCGAAGGGCAAAAGGGCTTTTTCGTGCCGCGTTTCCCACCGCCGTTGCCCACGGTGTCCGGTCCGCCGCAATTGGCGAGCTACTACGACACCACGCCGCTGAAGGCCACGCTCGAGTCGCTGTGTGATTTCGACCGGATTAATTCCGGCGAAATACGCGTGTCGGTGGGCGCGGTGAATTGCGGCACGGGCAATTTCGCGTACTTCGACAATACCCGCACCACGCTCAGGCCCGAGCATTTCATAGCGTCCGGCGCGTTGCCGCCGGGCTTCGCGGCCGTCGAGATCGACGGTCAGTTCTACTGGGACGGCGGCCTGATGTCGAATACGCCGCTCTACGAGATGCTCCAGTCCACGCCGCGTCGCGACACGCTCGCGTTTCAGGTCGACCTATGGAGTGCGATCGGGCCGGTGCCGGACAACCTCACCGACGTGCAGGGCCGCATGAAAGACATCCAGTATTCGAGCCGTACGCGTCTCGTGACCGACATGCTGCAGCGCTCGCAGCGTTTCCGCCACGTACTGCGCGAGGTGCTGGACCGTGTGCCAGAAGACCAACGCGACGATCCGTGGTGCAAGCTGGCCGAAGATCTGTCGTGTTCAAAGCGCTACAACGTGATTCACCTGATCTACCGGCACAAGGAATACGAAGGACACTACAAGGACTTTCAATTCGGTCTGTCGACGATGCGCGAGCATTGGCGAAGCGGTCTTGAAGATATTCTCCGTTCTCTCGAGCAGCCCGACTGGCTCGATATGCCGGAAAACGATGCCGGGTTCGTCACGCACGATATTCATCGGGATTCGCGCTGATTCCTCGCGGAGAGCCCCGACGCCGCGCCAACCAAGGCCGAACCGTCAGAAAAAAAACGGCGCCCTTTCAGAAAAGGGCGCCGTTTTTGCAGGCGATGGCAGCGGCGAACCTGCTGCACTTGCACGGCAAACCTCCGCGCTGTGAATCGCCTTACTTCAGCACGTGAGCAATCGCGGTGGCGACGACGTCGAGATTGCGCGTATTGAGCGCAGCCACGCAGATGCGGCCCGTGCTGACCGCATAGATACCGAACTCTTCGCGAAGACGGTCCACTTGCGGTGCCGTCAGACCCGAGTACGAGAACATGCCGCGCTGTGCGTTCACGAAGCTGAAGTCACGATCAACGCCGCTTGCCTTCAGACGCTCGACGAGACCATTGCGCATCGCGCGGATGCGCTCGCGCATTTCGCCCAGTTCGCTTTCCCACGTCGCGCGCAGTTCCGGCGATGCGAGCACGGCCGCGACCACCGAGCCGCCGTGCGTCGGCGGGTTCGAGTAGTTGGTGCGGATCACGCGTTTCAGTTGCGACAGCACGCGCGCCGCTTCTTCCTTGCTCGCGGTGATGATCGACAGTGCGCCGACGCGCTCGCCGTACAGCGAGAACGACTTCGAGAACGACGAAGACACGAACACGTTCAGTTCCTGCGCCGCGAACAGACGCACGGCTGCCGCGTCCGCTTCGATGTTGTCGCCGAAGCCCTGGTAGGCGATATCGAGGAACGGCACGAGGTTGCGCGCCTTGACGACCTCGACGACCTGCTTCCACTGCTCGACGCTCAGGTCGACGCCGGTCGGGTTATGGCAGCACGCGTGCAGCACGACGATCGTGCCCGCCTCATAGCTGTTCAGCGCGCTCAACATGCCGTCGAAGTTCACGCCGTGCGTCTGCGCGTCATAGTACGGATACGATTCGACGACGAAGCCCGCGCCTTCGAACAGCGCGCGGTGATTTTCCCAGCTCGGATCGCTGATCGCGACCTTGCTATTCGGATTCACGCGCTTCAGGAAGTCCGCGCCGATCTTCAGCGCGCCCGTGCCGCCCAGCGCCTGCGCCGTGACGACGCGGCCGGCCGCGACCAGCGGCGAGTCGTTGCCGAGCAGCAGCTTTTGCACGGCGGCATCGTAAGCGGCGATACCTTCGATCGGCAGATAGCCACGCGGCAGCGCGGCTTCGACGCGGGCCTTTTCCGCCTCACGCACGGCGCGCAGCAGCGGAATCTTGCCTTCTTCATTGAAGTACACGCCAACGCCGAGGTTGACCTTGGTGGCGCGCGTATCGGCGTTGAAAGCTTCGTTCAGGCCCAGAATCGGGTCGCGGGGAGCAAGTTCGACGGCGGAGAACAGAGACATGATGGGTGGGCAGCAGTAGTGAAAAGAGGGCGGCTTCGCGCGCGAGCGGCCTCATCTGGGGCGTCGGCGGCGTTTCGCGGGTGGGCGTGAGTTCGACGAAACGCGAAAATCGGGGACGGCCTATGGACAGCGGCGAGCGAGCGCAACTTCGCATTGTAACGAATCTGGGCGCTTTTTTCGGACGACCAGACGGGCAAAAGGCGATTATTTGCTTGAAAAACAGGCACTGGAGAGCCATGTGGCAGTAAGGAATTCGAGCGGGCGTGGCGATGTCGACGGCGCGAACAGGCCGAGGTGCGCTGCCCATTGGCGCTGGCTGCGCCACGATGACGCGTGACGTGGAGGACACAGCCCGGCATGGGAGTTCGCGGTAAACCCCGTCAGGGCACGCAAGTCCGCAAAGGGCCATAACACAGCGGCGCCCAGGGCCGCCCTACGTAAGCCCGCTCGATCTTCGCTTTCCGCAACCCGTTAGAATGATTCTTTGCCCAAGGCCCGGTGCCGCCCCTCATGTCCGAACACCATCTGACTGAAGCCGACGATACGCTCGACGAATCAAAATTCATCGCGTTCGAAGGTTCACCGTTCAAGCTCTACCAGCCGTATCCGCCCGCCGGCGACCAGCCCACGGCCATCGACACGCTCGTCGAAGGCGTCGGCGACGGTCTCGCGTTCCAGACGCTGCTCGGCGTGACCGGCTCCGGCAAGACTTTCACGATGGCCAACACGATCGCGCGGCTCGGCCGCCCGGCGATCGTGTTCGCGCCGAACAAGACGCTCGCCGCGCAGCTGTATTCGGAGTTCCGCGAGTTCTTTCCGCGCAACGCGGTCGAGTACTTCGTTTCGTACTACGACTACTACCAGCCGGAAGCGTATGTGCCGCAGCGCGATCTGTTCATCGAGAAAGACTCGTCGATCAACGAGCATATCGAGCAGATGCGGCTGTCGGCGACCAAGAGCCTGATGGAGCGGCGCGACGTGGTGATCGTCGCGACGGTGTCGGCGATTTACGGTATCGGCAATCCGTCCGAATACCACAAGATGATCCTGACGCTGCGCACCGGCGATCGGCTCGGCCAGCGCGACGTCATCGCGCGGCTGATCGCGATGCAGTACAGCCGCAACGAAGCCGACTTCCAGCGCGGCTCGTTCCGCGTGCGCGGCGACACGATCGATATCTTCCCGGCCGAGCACGCCGAGATGGCGGTGCGCGTCGAGCTGTTCGACGACGAGGTCGAGACGCTACAGCTATTCGATCCGTTGACCGGCCGCGTGCGACAGAAAATTCCGCGCTTTACCGTGTATCCGTCGTCGCACTACGTGACGCCGCGCGATACCGTGCTGCGCGCCGTCGAAACGATCAAGGCCGAGCTGCGCGAGCGCCTCGAATTCTTCTATAGCCAAGGCAAGCTCGTCGAGGCGCAGCGCCTCGAGCAGCGCACCCGTTTTGACCTCGAAATGCTGCAGGAGCTCGGTTTCTGCAAGGGCATCGAGAACTATTCGCGGCACTTCTCGGGCGCGGCGCCGGGCGAGCCGCCGCCGACGCTCGTCGATTACCTGCCGCCCGACGCGATCATGATGCTCGACGAATCGCACGTGCTGATTGGCCAGCTGAACGGCATGTACAACGGCGACCGCGCGCGCAAGGAAAACCTCGTCGACTACGGCTTCCGGCTGCCGTCGGCGCTCGACAACCGGCCGCTCAAGTTCAACGAGTTCGAGCGCAAGATGCGCCAGGTCGTGTTCGTGTCGGCGACGCCCGCCGATTACGAGAAGAGGACCGCGGGGCAGGTCGCCGAACAGCTTGTGCGTCCGACCGGCCTCGTCGACCCTGAAATCGAGGTGCGGCCGGCGCGCAGCCAGGTCGACGACGTGCTTGGCGAGATCAACGAGCGCATCAAGGCCGGCGACCGCGTGCTGGTCACGACGCTGACCAAGCGGATGGCCGAGCAGCTCACCGAGTTCCTGGCCGACCACGGCATCAAGGTGCGCTATCTGCACAGCGACATCGACACGGTCGAGCGCGTCGAGATCATCCGCGATCTGCGTCTCGGCGCGTTCGACGTGCTGGTCGGGATCAACCTGCTGCGCGAGGGGCTCGATATTCCCGAGGTGTCGCTCGTCGCGATTCTCGACGCGGACAAGGAAGGCTTCCTGCGCGCCGAGCGTTCGCTGATCCAGACCATCGGCCGGGCGGCGCGTAACGTGAACGGCAAGGCGATTCTGTACGGAGACAACATCACGGACTCGATGCGTCGCGCGATCGACGAAACCGAGCGGCGCCGTACGAAGCAGATCGCGTTCAACGCCGCGCACGGCATTACGCCGCGCGGCGTCGTGAAACGGATTCGCGACATCATCGATGGCGTGTACAACATCGACGAAGCGCGTGCCGAGTTGAAGGAGCAGCAGACTCGCGCGAAGTTCGAGGACATGTCCGAGAAGCAACTCGCCAAGGAGCTCAAGCGCCTCGAAAAGCAGATGATGGAGCACGCGAAGAATCTCGAATTCGAGAAGGCCGCGCAGACCCGCGACCAGCTAGCGCTGCTGCGTCAGCGCGTGTTCGGCGCGAACGTCGGCGACCACGTGTCGGGCGTCGAATAGCTAGCGTCCCTCCACCGCTTTTGTCCGCCACGAAAGGGCGCGGCCATTCGCCGCGCCTGTTCACATCGGCCGGCGCTTTAGCTCCCGCTGCAGCCGTCGGCGCGGCCAACTTGGCCGTGACGAATTCCGTCCCTGTTTCCCCGCCGCACGAAGGTTTCTTAAGCGAGCCTTAAGACCCTGCTGACATCAGGCAGAGCGTGCTGACAGGTTTGTTCTCGTCAACGATCGATGATAAACTCGCCCCAATATTGAGAATGGTTCGCATTTAAATTTACATCTGACTTGCGGCCGCAGTGTTTCAATGAAATCGATTCCAGTCTGATAGAAACAAGGAGCTTCAATGCGGATTTCTTCCTTTGTGCGCGGTGGCGCGGCAGCGGTAGCTGCTGTCGCGGCGCTGTCGGCCTCGGCCGCCGAATATCCGATCGGCAAACAGCAGATCCAGGGCGGCATGGAAATCGGCGCGGTCTACCTGCAGCCGGTCACGATGGAACCCGAAGGCATGATGCGCAAGGCGTCGGATTCGGACATTCACCTCGAGTCCGACATCCACGCGGTCAAGAACAATCCGACCGGTTTCGCCGAAGGCGACTGGATGCCGTATCTGCAGGTGCACTACGAACTGACGAAGGCCGGCTCGAACCAGCCGTTGAAGGGCGACCTGATGCCGATGGTCGCGAACGATGGTCCGCACTACGGCGACAACGTCAAGCTGCAAGGCCCGGGCAAGTATCACCTGAAGCTGATCGTCGAACCGCCGATGCAAATGGGCCACATGGCGTTCGGCCGTCACGTCGACAAGGAAACCGGCGTGGGTCCGTGGTTCAAGCCAATCACGCTCGAATACGACTTCACCTTCGCTGGCATCGGCAAGAAGGGCGGTTACTGATCGGCGCGCGGTGCTAATGCGTCGCTCAACGTATCAGTGAATGCAGCAGACGGCGCGCGGACAGTCGGAGTCAAATCTGGCGTTGGCGCGTCGCGTTTTCCGGAAAGGGCAATGAGAATCAACCGAAAGATCGCGATGCTTGCCGCCGCGTTTTGCCTGGCGGCCACGGCTCATGCAGCCGACCTGCCGACCTTCAAGCTCGAAATGAACGACGGCAAACTGAACCCGGCCCGCATCGAAGTGCCGGCAGGCCAGCGTATCAAGATCGAAGTGCGCAACACCGGCAAGGGCGCGGCCGAATTCGAAAGCGTGCAGTTGCGTAAAGAGAAGGTTCTGGCGCCGGGCGCTGATTCGTTCGTCGTGATCGCTCCGCTGGAGCCGGGCGAATACAAGTTTTTCGACGACTTTCACCAGCAGGCGCAGGGCGTGATCGTCGCGAAGTAAGCAGTGGTCTCGATCGAATGCGAACGCGAACTCGCCACGGCAAGCGGGCGCTGTCGGTCGCGCGAGGCAACGGAAGCGGGCTGTAGAAGGATCGAAGGGAGAGCTTGAATGGGTCAGATTCTGTTCGTCGTGTGGCGGGAGAGCGTCGAGGCACTGCTGGTCGTCGGCATCCTGTACGCATGGTTGAAAAATGGCGACGACGACGCCCGCCGCGGCTTGCCGTACCTGTGGGGCGGCGTGGCGGCCGGCGTGATCGCGGCGGTGGCGCTCGGCGCGGCGCTGGTCGGCTTCACCGAGGTGCTCTCCGGTGACGCGCAGGATTACTTCCAGACCGCGATGGTGCTCATCGCCTGCGTGCTGATCGTGCAGATGGTGCTGTGGATGAAGCAGCACGGCCGCACGCTGAAGCGCGACATGGAACAGTCGCTGCAAAAGAGCCAGCGCGATTCGAACTGGTGGGGCGTGGCGCTGCTGGTCGCACTGGCGATCGCGCGCGAAGGCAGCGAAACCGTGATCTTCCTGTACGGCCTCGGCTTTGGCCAGTCGGGTCATGTCGACGGCAGTCAGATGCTCGCTGTCGTGATCGGTCTCGCGCTTGCGTTCCTGACCTTCTACGTGTTGCAGCTCGGCGGCAAGATCATCTCGTGGCGGCTCTTTTTTCGCGTCACCGAAATCATGCTGCTGTTCCTCGGCGCGGGGCTGTTCCAGACCGGCGTCGACAAGCTGATCGACAAGGAAATCCTGCCGACGCTCGTCGACCAGCTGTGGAATTCGTCGGCGATTCTCGATGACTCGAGCACCTTCGGTTCGCTCGTCGCGACGCTGACCGGCTACCGCGCGCATCCGGCGCTGATGAATCTGCTCGCCTATGCCGTGTATTGGGCGGTCGTTTATCTGCTCGTGCGCCGCGCCAGTCGCAAGCCCGCGCAGCAGACGGTAGGGCGCGCGGCATGAGCGCCGTGATGGCTTCCCGGCCGGGCCGCCTCGCGGCGGCCGGCCAGTGGATGCAGCGCCACGGCGCGGTGATTCGCGGCATCCAGTGGGTCGTGGTCGCGGTGTATGCGTTCCTGATCGTCGTGCCCGCGCTGATGCCGCTGCCGGACGACACCGCGCATCTGTGGAACAACCTGACGCTCGCCGCGCAGTTCGTGTTCTGGGGCATCTGGTGGCCGTTCGTGTTGCTGTCGATGGTGATGCTCGGCCGCGTCTGGTGCGGCGTGCTGTGTCCGGAGGGCGCGCTCGCCGAATTCGCGAGCAAATTCGGCCGCGGCCGCGCGATTCCGCATTGGATGCGCTGGGGCGGCTGGCCGTTCGTCGCGTTCGGCATCACGACGATCTACGGGCAGATGGTGAGCGTCTACCAGTATCCGAAAGCGGTGTTGCTGGTGCTCGGCGGCTCGACCTTCGCGGCAATCGTGATCGGTCTGCTATACGGACGCGAGAAGCGCGTCTGGTGCAAATACCTGTGCCCGGTCAACGGGGTTTTTTCGCTTCTGTCACGGCTCGCGCCGTTTCACTACAAGGTCGACGAAGACGCGTGGCGCCGCTCGTATAAGAACGGCGAGCATGGGCATCGCGTGATTCCGATCAACTGCGCGCCGCTCGTGCCGTTGCGCAACATGAAAGGCGCGGCGGACTGCCATATGTGCGGCCGCTGCAGCGGACACCGCGATGCGATCGCGCTGACGTGGCGCAAGCCGTCGACCGAAGTCGTGCAGTTGGGCGACAAGAACGCGAACCCGTGGGACACCGCGCTGATCCTGTACGGCCTGCTCGGCATCGCGATCGGCGCGTTCCACTGGACCGCGTCGCGCTGGTTCATCGACCTGAAGATGTTCGCCGCGACGTGGCTCGTCGATCGCGACATCACGTGGCCGCTCGACACCAACGCGCCGTGGTTCCTGTTCACGCATTACCCCGACCAGAACGACGTGTTCTCGTGGCTCGACGGCTCGCTGCTGATCGGCTACATCCTGTCGACGGCGCTTGTCTACGGCACCGTGCTGCTGCTGTTGCTGACGGGCGCGACGCGCATGCTCGGGCGCTTCGACGCAACGCGTCTGCATCACTTGACGCAGGGGCTGATTCCGATCGCGGGCGCGGGCGTATTCCTTGGTTTGTCGGCGACGACGCTGTCGCTGCTGCGCGCCGAGCACGTGTCGCTGTGGTGGGCGTCGGATCTGCGCATCGCAATTCTCGTGATTGCGAGCGCGTGGAGCGCATGGCTCGCGTGGCTCGTCACGCGCCGCTACAGCGAGCGCTTCGTGCAACGCGCGCTGGCGATGCTGTGGTTCGTCGCGGCGCTGGCGGTCGTCAATAGCGCGTGGTGGCTGATGTTCTGGGGCTGGGCCTCGAAGTAAGTCTTCAGCCTGTGTCCGGTGCGAACGCAGGCGCAAGCGCAAACGAAAAGCCGTGGGATGGTGACACCCCACGGCTTTATCATTTTCAGCGATGTACGCCATTGCGCGCATCGGCTTTCGAGCGAGAACCAAAAAAGCGGCCTGGCTTGCTGCGACGGCTGGCTTGGTGTCTGCACGAAGGGGTCTAGTTCTCGCGTGCAAACCGTCGTGGCTGGCTAATGCCTAACACCTCTCTGGGAGGTGGTCCCCACAATACCCGGTACTTACCTCGTGTTGCCTTGCTACTTCGTCAGGATCAGCTTGCCGAGGCGCGTCGCACGCAGTTGATACGTGTCGCCGTTGTGCACGATGCTGATGTGACTATGGCCTTGCAGCAGCGCGTCGCTGCGCACGACCCGTTCCGACGTCTCGCTCTGGCCGGCGGTGCGTTGCGCGCCGGGTTTCGCCGCGGGCACGGCCGTCGTCGACGATTTCGGGCGGCTGGTTAGCGCGGCCGCCGAGCGGCGCAGGCTGAGCGTGGAGGAGCGAGTCATATCGGTCATTCGTTTTAGCTTGTTCGTCGATTCGATGTGATCATTCTAAATGATAACCATTCCTATTTACAAGATCGAGAAATTGATCGGATCCGACTTTTGATAGCTGAATGAAAGTGCGTCTAGATGGCGATTCTGGAAGCCATTCTGACATGGCCCCGCGAAAGCGCGGGCAGGGCGCCCGCGCGGTATGTCAGTGCAACGGTCCCGGTTCCTGCCCGGCCGCGACGTACTGGCGGATCAGCCGCACCGTATCGATATCGTTCTCGCGATACGCGGACTTGACGATCTCCTGCGTCTGCACGGCGTCCTGGTCGGTCGAGACGGGCAGCGTGGTTGCGTACTCGAAGCGTAGGAACAACTGCAGCTCATCGGGCTGCTCGATCGTCATCGTCAGTGAGCCGCCGACGTGCTCGGCGGTCGGCAGTATGTCGTAGCGCACGCTTTCGCTTTCCTGCAGCGTGACGCGATCGCGCACGGTGGCCTGGCCGTAGTGCAACTCACGCTCGAGCACATTGCCGTCGCGCGACAGGATCGTGCAGCTGTCGAGACCAATCACGAACAGTTGCGGCTGCTCGGCGCGCAGCACGAGCCCTTCCCACAGCTGCTCGCGGGTCATCGATTCGACGAAGGGATTCAACGGATCGTTGATCTGAATAAGGTGTTCGAAATTCAAGACGACTGCGTCCTATGAAAATATTGCAATACCCGTGACCCGAACGGACGGCGTCCGACCGTCCTATGCGCGTTTGCTGCGACTGTTAAGCGACCGCGAGCGCGGAGCGGATCGAGATCGTGTGCGTGAGGATCTTGTGCACCGGGCACGCATTGGCAATTTGCAAAAGCCGTTCCCGCTGCTCGCCGGAGAGTTCGCCATCGAGCATGATCTGACGGTCGATCGTCGAGCCTGCGTCGCTGGTTTCCATCGACAGTTTGACGCGTACACCCGCGAGCGGCCAGCCTTTGCGCTGCGCGTACATCTTTAGCGTGATCGACGTACAAGCGCCGAGGCTCGACAGCAGCAGCGAGACCGGCGTCGGGCCGCGGTCGCCGCCGCCTAGCGATTCGGGTTCGTCGGCAAGCCAGGTGTGCTTGCCGTCGTCGAATACGACCTGGAAATTCGTCGAACCGATGTGGGCGGTGACGGTGGGCTCTGCCATGTGCGCTCCTCTGCTAGGGATCTAATAGCGTCGCACGCCACGGACTGTCGAAATCAACGCGGGCCGCGCGACATGAGCCGATATTGTGAACGAATTTAGCGGCGTTCGCGCCCCGAGGCGGGTGATTTGGCGGCGCGCGCGTGGCTGGTGGCAAGCTTCACCTCGCGCCGACAGGCGTGACAAACGCGCGGCACGCGCTCGCCTGTCAGTGCGTGATCGCGCCCATCCGCCCGGCCTGATAGTCGATCACCGCCTGACGGATCTCGTCTTCGGTATTCATCACGAACGGGCCATAGCGCACCACCGGCTCCTTCAGCGGCACGCCGCCGAGCAGCAGCACTTCGAGCGGTTCGTCGCCGGCCGTGATGGTCACCGCGTCGCCGTCGTTGGCGAACACCACCATCGTGCGCGCGTCGATGTCCGCGCGCGCGTCGCCTTCGCCATACACGCCCTTGCCGGACAGCCCATACGCGAACACGCGATAGTCGGCCGGTACCGGCTGGCGGATCGTCGCGCCCGGCTGCAACGAGAAATGCTGATACAGGATCGGCGTGCGCGTTTCGATCGCGGCCTTGACGCCGAGCGCTTCGCCCGCGATGACCTTCACGCGCACCTGACCGTCTTCGGACTTCGCGGCCGGAATGCGTGTCGACGGGATTTCCTGATAGCGCGGCGCGATCATCTTGTCGCGACGCGGCAGGTTCACCCATAGCTGCAGGCCGTGCACGCGACCGCCGGTGCGCGTGAATTCCGGGTCCGGCATTTCGCTATGCACGACGCCCGCGCCCGCGGTCATCCATTGCACGTCGCCGGCGTGCAGCGTGCCGGAATGGCCCGCCGAATCCTTGTGGCCGAACTGGCCCTCGAGCACATAGGTGACCGTCTCGAAGCCGCGATGCGGATGATCGGGCGCGCCGATGGCCTCGCCTGGCGCATAGTCGACCGGCCCCATTTCGTCGAGCAGCAGGAACGGATCGAAGTCCATCAGCAGACGCGTCGGAAACGGTCGATGAACGATGAATCCGCCGCCCTCCACTGTGCGAACCGACGGGAACGTGCGTTCGATCGTGCGTGACGTAGTCATCAATATCACCTCGAAAAATGGGGAATAGCGCGATTTCTGAAACATGGGGCTATTATAGGGACCGTTTTTGGCGGTGCCAGCCGTCCCTCAGCAATGGATTGTTCTATTCATGGAACGATGAGATGAAGATCGATTCACACAATCTGAACGACCTCATGTACTTTTCGCAGGTCGTCGAACATGGCGGATTTTCGGCCGCCGAGCGGGTGCTGGGCATTTCGAAGTCGCGCCTGTCGCGTCGGCTCACGGAGCTGGAAGCGTCGCTCGGCGTGCGCCTGTTGCAGCGTTCCACTCGCAAGCTCGCACTGACCGAAGCGGGGCAGCTGTTCTACCAGCACTGTCAGGCAATGCTCAGCGAAGCGCAGGCGGCGGTCAATGTCGTGCAGCAACTGCGCTCGTCGCCGCGCGGCACGGTGCGCGTCAGCGTGCCGGTTACGATCTCGCAGACGATTCTGTCGACGATCCTGCCGGAATTCATGCACCGCTTTCCGGAGGTGCGCGTCGTGATGCGCGTGACGAATCGCGTGGTCGATCTGTTCGAGGATTCGATCGACGTCGCACTGCGCGTGCGTTCGGATCCGCCGGAAAACGCGAACATCGTCGTGCGGCCGCTGTGGCGCACCGAGCAGATGCTGGTCGGCGCGCCGAGCCTGCTGCAGCAGAATGCGCCGCCGCTGACGCCGGGCGACCTGAACCGCTTCGAAACACTCGACGTGCCGACGAGCGACGGCCGCCACGTGTACAACCTGATCTCGCCCGACGGCACGCGCCATGCTCACGAACACGAGCCGCGCCTCGTGACCGCCGATCTGATGACGATTCGCGAGGCGGTGCTCGCCGGCGTCGGCATCGCCGCATTGCCGGAGATGATGTATGGAGCCGCGTTGAGAGCGGGGCAACTGTCGCCCGTGATGCCGGGCTGGAGTTTTCCGACGCCGCAGTTGTACGCGGTGTTCGTGTCGCGTCAGGGGATGGTGCCGGCCGTGCGCGCGTTCGTCGATTATCTGGTCGAGATGCTCGATCCGGATGAGGGCAAGCACATCATCGGCGAGTGTCCCGAGCGCGCCGAAAAAGCGGCGGCGCAGGGATCGGTGGCGAGGGCGTCCTCCGCTGTGTCGGCGGCGGTTTCATGAGGCTCTGTGGCAACTTGAGGGGGCACGGTGCGCCGCGGGCCGCTAGCGCGCTTCGCAAATCGTTTTTAGCATTTAAGCGCGGCCTGTCATGATTACTTTCAATGGTCGTTTGCTTGAATGCGCGCGCACACAGGCATATAGTGAAATCCCTTTCGCTAAGGAGTGTCCTATGCGAAAACTCATGGCCGCTATCATAGCGGGCCTGATAGGGCTGACCGCGTTGTCCGTGTCGACCACGGCCCTCGCATGCGGTGATAAAAGCTATCAGTCTTCGGCCGATGGCAAATGATCCCGCCGCCCGAAGGCGCCGAGTGCGCACAAAAAAAGGCCTTCATCCGACGATGAAGGCCTTTTACTTTTTGGCCCTGTTTAAAGGGGGTTTTCCCGTGGACGAGCGCGCTGCTCCGCTTGCCGCTCCGCGTGCCACGTTGCCGTTTACTTCGCTTTGGGCTGCGTGACGAAACCGATCTTCGTCAGTCCGCCAGCCTGCGCGGCGGACATCACCTGAGCGACCTTCTCGTACGGCACCTTGCGGTCCGCATCGAGATGCAACTCCGGCTGCGGGCTCGCCTGCGCGGCCGCGGCGATCTTCGCGGCGAGCGCCGCATCGTCGACCTTGGTGCTGTCCCACAGCACGTTGCCGTCCGCGTCGATCGACACCGTTACCTGCGCGGGCTTCGTGTCTTCCCTCTGACTGCTCGCGTGCGGCAGATCGATCTTGACCGCGTGACGGATCACCGGAATCGTCACCATGAAGACGATCAGCAGAACCAGCATCACGTCGACGAGCGGCGTCATGTTGATCTCGTTCATCAGGCCGTCGTCATCGTCTCCGGCGAAAGGGCTCATTGCCATTGGAATGCCTCGTCGATCAGTTGGCGCGGGTTGCGAGACGCAGGCCGTCGCCGCGCCTGGTCGACGACAGACGGGCACCGGTCACGAAGAACGCATGCAGGCCGTGAGCGAAGCGGCTCAGCTTCGCGACGATCGCCTTGTTGGCGCGCGTCAGCGCGTTGTAGCCGAGCACGGCCGGAATCGCGACGAACAGACCAAACGCGGTCATGATCAGCGCTTCGCCGACCGGGCCGGCGACCTGGTCGATCGACGACTGGCCGCTCGCGCCGATCGCGAGCAGCGCGTGATAGATGCCCCAGACCGTGCCGAACAGGCCGACGAACGGCGCGGTGCTGCCGATCGACGCGAGAATCGCGAGACCGCTCTGCATGCGCGCGACGCTTTCGTCCATCGTGTCTTTCAGGCAGCGCGTGATCCAGTCCGACACGTCCATGCGGTCGTGCAGATGCGGCTGCGTCTGGTGATGATGGTCGGCCGCTTCCTGGCCCGACAGCGCGAGCGCGAGGAACGGGTTGTCATGCGGCGTCGAGGCGCCGCCGCCGAGCTTCTTCACGCCGTCGGCGAGGTCGTCCGAATGCCAGAACGCCTGCTCGGCGTTCTTCGTCAGGCGCTTCAGGCGCATCACGTTCCAGCCTTTGACGACGATCACGCTCCACGACATCACCGACATGATCAATAGCGCGAGCGCGATACCGCGCGTCACGAAATCCCCTTGCGCCCACACGTGTGCCAATCCGTAGTTTTGCATTGCAATTCCTTGTTTTTGAAAGCTTGCTTCAGTCGGTCAGATTGAAGTTGAAAGGCTGGGTGTACGCGGCCCTGACGGGTTCGCCGTTCTCGAGATACGGCTTGCAGGCGCTCGCGCGTACGGCGGCCAAGGCCGCGTCGTCGAGACGGCTAAAGCCGCTGCTTTTCTTCAACTCGATGTTCTCGAGCTTGCCGGTCAGACCGACGACGAAGTGCACGTACGCGGTGCCGGATTCGCCGCGGCGCCGCGATAGAGCCGGGTATTCAGGCTGGGTGATATTGCAATCGAGGTGCGGCACGTTTTTCGGCGCGCTGATTTCCATCGTGGGCTTGCCGATCGCGGGCGCTGCCGCGGTGGGCGGTGTCGCGGGCGCGGCGGGCGTCGGATCGGGCGCCGCGACCGGCGTCGGCGATGGCGCAGCGGCCTGTGGCAACGGAGTTGGCGTCGGCTTGGGCGTTGGAGTCGGCTTCGGCTGGGCTTTCGGCGTCGTATGGACGGGCGGTGTCGGCCGGGGCGGCGGCGGAGCGATCGATTGCAGCGCGACCGGCGCGGCGAGCGGCGCGGGCGGCAGCAGTTCGGCGGTCATCACGTGCGATTCGAGCGCGACCGGCACCGGCTCGTGACGCAGCATCATGATCACGGCGAGCAGAGCGACGTGAACCGCGGCGACTATGGCAGTGGCCGTCAGCGCGCGGGAATTCGGTCGGGTGGACGACGCCAGCGGGGCGCCGGCGGAAACGGGATGCGGAGCCTGCATGGTCAGTGTGGCAGCGCGCCGTGCGGGCGGCGCGTCAAACAGGGCATCGTCATGTTCGGAAAATCAGCAGCGAAATGAACAAAGTAGTCACGAAACCAATCAGCAATTCCATCTCGAACTCCTTTCGAAGGGGGAGCGGGGTAGCTGGCTGGTACGAGTACTGGCTTGCTGACGGCGGTGGGATAACGCAGCACGGTGGACAGTACTGCGGTTGTGTTGCAGACGTGCGGCACATTCAACGTCGCATCGGAGCGCTACATAAAGCGTGCGTGAAGCAGAGGGGCTTTTAGCCGCACCGACACGGCTTGCACCGCCGGGCCCTGCTAATTGAACTCAGGCTGCCTTGCGCTCGTAGAACGCGACTTGCACGACCTCGGCGACGCTCTGCACCTGCCGATGCTCGACCACGCCGCAACGGCTCGCGCACACGCCGCTTTGCAGCATCACGTCACGCACGGATTCCTCGCATTTGCCGCAGCACGAGGCGACGCCGAGTTCAAACTGCAACTCGTCGAACGAGTCGATGCCGTCCGCAATCGAGGAGCGGATTGTGCGGTCGGATACGGATTTGCAGACACAGACGATCATGGCAGGCGTCATAGCTAACGTTAATGCGAATTATTATCATTTTGTTTGGTTCGTTTGGCAAGCGTCCCGTGCGATTTTTTGTAACAAAACCAGACTCTTAGAATGGATTTCGTCGGCAGGAAGGGCGGGCGCGCGCCGGTTGCCGGTGCTAGGCGGCGCGAGAATCCGATGCGGCTGTGCGGCCCGACGGTATCGATACCTGCTCGACCGCGGCCTCGATCCGCAGCAGCGTGGCGGCGAGTTGCTGCTGATGGATGCCGTCGTCGGTGGAATAGAAGCGCGGCAGCGGCGTGCCCCCGGCCGGCGCGGCGGCGCGCAGGCCGTGCTGCTCGAGCACGCGTTCGAGCTGACGCGCGATCGCCACGCTCGTGTCGATCAGCGCGAGCCGCTCGCCGACGATGTCGCGGATCGCCGCGTCGAGAAAGGGGTAATGGGTGCAGCCGAGCACCAGCGTGTCGGCGCCCGCGTCGAGCATCGGTTCCAGGTAGCTGCGCAGCAGTGCCTGCAGCTCGAACGAGCCGACGTCGCAACGCTCGACCGCCTGCACGAGCCCGTGGCCGGGCTGGCACAGAAAGCGGCAGTCGGCGGCGTAGCGTTCGAGCAGCCCCTGGAAGCGGGCGCTGCGCAGTGTCGCCTGGGTCGCCAGCACGCCGGCGACGCGGCTTTTCGATTGCAGCGCGGCGGGCTTGACACCCGGCTCGACGCCGACGAGCGGAATCGGCAGCTTTTCGCGCACCAGCGCGATCGACTGCGCGGTCGCCGTATTGCATGCGACCACGAGCGCCTTCGCGCCTTGTGCGGCGAGCCATTCGCCGATGGCCAGCGTGCGGTCGGTGATGAAGTCGTCGTCGCGCTCGCCGTAGGGCGCGTACAGCGAATCGGCGACATACAGCAACGCCTCGTCAGGCAGTTGCGCGCGCACCGCGCGCAGCACGGACAGGCCGCCGAGCCCCGAATCGAAAATGCCGATCGGCGCCTGCGACGCGGCGCCAGCGGCAACACTGCGGACCGTCGGCGACGGCGAAGGGGCGGGCATAGGCGAGAAAAACGAGCGTGAAGTGACGGTCGGCGAAAAGGGTGAAACCACGGTGAGGCGCGAACAAGCGCGCAAGTATATCGCCCGTGCGGTACGGTCCGGCGCGAATGCCTGCTGGGCAGGCGTCGTGCCGCTACCGCGCGGGACGCTTCAGCGTGCTTCGATCAGGACTCGACCGAGCCCATCGCGCTTTGCTGGTAGTTCTGGATACCGACCTTGTCGATCAGATCGAGCTGGGTTTCGAGCCAGTCGATGTGCTCTTCGGTGTCGTCGAGAATCTTCGTGAAGATTTCGCGCGAGATGAAATCGCGCACCGATTCGCAGTAGGCAATCGCCTCCTTGCAGGTGCCTTGCGAAATCTGTTCGAGCTTCAGATCGCATTCGAGGATCTCTTTGGTTTCCTCACCGATCAGCAGCTTGTGCAGGTCCTGCAGATTCGGCAGACCGTCGAGCATGAAGATCCGTTCGATCAGCATGTCGGCATGCTTCATTTCGCCGATCGACTCGTCGTACTCGTGCTTGCCGAGCTTGTCGAGGCCCCAGTGGCCGTACATTCGGGCATGCAGGAAATATTGATTGATCGCGGTCAGTTCGTTCTTCAACTGCGCGTTCAGATATTCGATGACCTTCTTGTCGCCTTGCATGTTATTTCCTTTTTCGGGAACCTTGAATTTCCAACAACAATAAACGCCATGTCCAAAAAAGCCAAGAGATCCGATACAACTGTTGGCGGCGTTGGCGGCCTCGTGCGTTCGGCGCCTTGCGCGTACATGACGCACGGAAAGAAAAAGCCGGGACCGCGGCCCCGGCTTTTCGACTGACCTGAGTAGCGTTAATCGCGACTCATCAAGCCGTGGCGACCGGAATCTTGCCGATCTTGGCTTGCCATTCCTTCGGGCCGGTCTGGTGCACGGAGGTGCCGTTCGAATCGACGGCGACCGTGACCGGCATGTCCTGCACGTCGAACTCGTAGATCGCTTCCATGCCGAGGTCTTCGAACGCGAGCACCTTCGCGCTGCGGATCGCCTTCGACACGAGGTACGCCGCACCGCCGACGGCCATCAGATACGCTGCCTTGTGCTTCCTGATCGCCTCGATCGCGACCGGGCCGCGCTCGGCCTTGCCGATCATCGAAATGAGGCCCGTTTGCGCGAGCATCGTCTCGGTGAACTTGTCCATCCGCGTCGCAGTGGTCGGGCCCGCCGGGCCGACCGCTTCGTCGCGCACCGGATCGACCGGGCCGACGTAGTAGATTACGCGGTTCGTGAAATCGACCGGCAGCTTCTCGCCCTTCGCGAGCATGTCGGCGATGCGCTTGTGCGCGGCGTCGCGGCCCGTCAACATCTTGCCCGACAGCAGCAGCGTCTGGCCCGGCTTCCAGCCCGCCACTTCTTCCGGCGTCAGCGTGTTGAGGTCGACGCGCTTGCTGGTTTCCGTGTTCGGTTCCCAGTGCACCTTCGGCCATGCGTCGAGCGACGGCGCTTCGAGCTTGGCGACGCCCGAACCGTCGAGCGTGAAGTGCGCGTGGCGGGTCGCCGCGCAGTTCGGGATGATCGCGATCGGCTTGGATGCGGCGTGCGTCGGCGCGGCCATGATCTTCACGTCGAGAACAGTGGACAGACCGCCGAGGCCCTGCGCGCCGATACCGAGTGCGTTGACCTTCTCGTGCAGCTCGACGCGCAGCTCTTCGATCCAGTCCTTCGGGCCGCGCGCGATCACGTCCTGAATGTCGATCGGGTCCATCAGCGATTCCTTCGCCATCACCATCGCTTTCTCAGCGGTGCCGCCGATGCCGATGCCGAGCATGCCCGGCGGGCACCAGCCCGCGCCCATCGTCGGCACGGTCTTCAGGATCCAGTCGACGATCGAATCCGACGGGTTCAGCATCGCGAACTTCGACTTGTTCTCCGAGCCGCCACCCTTGGCCGCGACCTGCACGTCGACGGTGTTACCCGGCACGATCTCGTAGTGGATCACGGCCGGCGTGTTGTCCTTGGTGTTCTTGCGCGCGCCTTCGGGGGGGCTCACGATCGATGCGCGCAGCACGTTGTCCGGATTCAGATAACCGCGGCGCACGCCTTCGTTGATCATGTCGGTGACGCTCATCGTCGCGCCGTCCCAACGCACGTCCATACCGACCTTCACGAACACCGTGACGATGCCGGTGTCCTGGCAGATCGGGCGCTTGCCTTCGGCGCACATGCGGCTGTTGGTCAGGATCTGCGCGATCGCGTCCTTCGCTGCGGGGCTCTGTTCGAGCTCGTACGCGCGGCCGAGCGCTTCGATGTAGTCGAGCGGATGGTAGTAGCTGATGTACTGCAGCGAATCAGCGATGCTCTGAATCAGGTCTTCCTGTTTGATGACGGTCATGGCTAGCTCAGTGGGGAGTGGCGCTTGTTGTCGGATCGCAGCACGGTGCGGTCAGTCTTGCGCCTTCATGGGAGTGGAAATTCTGGTGCCACCCACGGCGTGCAAGGCCGCGGGTCCTTCGAAATGTTTGGGGTGCGTGTGCGTGGTGTTCTGGTCGGGGCTGATGAAGGTCTTCAGCAGATGGATCGACGAGATGCTGATCAGCGCCATCGACAGCTTCACTTTCAGCACGCCGGCGTTCACGTGATCGAGCCATTCCGGTTCGTCCGGATGACCGTCGAGGCCGAGGCGCGATACGAACGTTTCATAGCCGCCGATGATCACCATGATCAGCATCAGCCCGAGGTACAGCGGCACCTGCAGCCAGCGGCTCATGAAAACGAGGTGGGGCAGCGCGCGCATGGGGCGGCGCGGACGGGCGGAGGCGGGTCGCGAAGCGGACATAGGCAACGGTCAGATGAAGCGCAGGTGACGGAACAGGGGGCCAGGCGCCGACGGCGGTGCGGGGCGCGGCCACCGAAGGGGCGCGAGACTCGCGTCAGGCGCGCCATTGTACAGCGTCGGTCGAAGCTGCTGCTTTGCGGCGGGCAGCGCGCCCGCGACACCAGAATTACGATGCGATCGGCGGCACGCTGCGCGCCTTCAGGCTCGCGAGGCCGATACCGGCGACCACGCAGGCAAGCGCGATGCCGTGCGCGAGCGTGGGCCGCTCGCCGAGGAACTCGATGCCGTAGAGCGCCGCGGCGACCGGCAGCACCGCGCTGAACACGCCGGCAAGACTGCCTGGCACGTGACGGATGCCTTTCATCCACAGCCAGAACGAGAATATGCTGGCCGACAGCCCGTACCACAACACCAGCATCCAGACGCTCGACGGCACCGCGCGATAGTCGAAATGCGCGAGCGCGCCGGCGCCGAGCGGCAGCATCAGCAGCAGGCCGAACAGATGCGTGTACGCGCAAATATCGATCGGCGCGAGCGTCTGCGTGAGGCGGCGGGACAGAATGATGTACAGCGATTCGCAGCACACGGCACCGAGCACCATGAAGTTGCCCGCGAGCGAGCCGGTGCCGGCCGTCGCATCCGCGCCCGCCTGGAAGTGCGCGACATTGATGACGACGACGCCGACGATCGCCAGCGCGATCGACGCGAGCGCGCGGCCATCGGGCCGCTCCTTCAGGATCAGCCACGACAGCAGCGCGACGACCGCCGGAATCGTGCTCGTGATCACGCCGGCCGCGACCGCGCTGGTACGCGCGACGCCGTTGAGCATCAGCAGCGTGAAGCCGAAGGTGCCGAATAGCGCCTGCAAAAACAGGTTGATCCATTCGTCGCGTTTGACACGGCGCAGTTTGGTCGCGCGCAACAGCGGCCATAGCACGGCCATCGCGATCACGAAACGCAGCAGCGCGAACAGCGGGACGGGGACGAAGGCGACGATCGATTTACCGATTCCGACGTTGCTGCCGACCAGCAGCATCGAGGTAATGAGAAGCAGGGCGTAGCGATTCAAGCTGGAATCCGGACGGCTAGTTCAGTTAGCATTGTAAAAGGCCGTGCGAGAGAGCGTAAGGGTGCGAAAGCGGGCGCGCTGGCGGTGCGTCGAGTTCGCATCAGCGGTATGCAATGTGCTGCGAGTGAGCGTAGAAGGCTCTGTAGAACGGGCGATCTTTTTCGCGCGCATCTCGTCTGATCAACGCGTAACTGCGTCGATGGCTGGCGCGATCTAAGGGTTTTCGCTTGCAGATCAATACGATGCGCGTAAGTGGCCGGTAAGTTGCAGCGCTTATGGTTAAGCCTTGACGCGGAATAGGATCGCGCAGGGCGCCCGCATGCACGGATGTTGCGATGCCGCACGCACGCGCGTTTGACGGTATCGCGAGGTGGGAGACAGCGCCGCTCGTGGCGGCTCGCACGGGATAAGGCCCGCGCGCCCGACGCGCGCCGGTACAGGTTTTACGTTTCATCTTCACCAAGGGGTTGTCGATGTCTGCGATTGAATCGGTTCTTCAGGAACGCCGCGTTTTTCCGCCCTCCGCTGACACTGCGAAGGGTGCCACGATCTCCGGCATGGACGCGTACCGGGCGCTCGCCGCCGAAGCGGAGCGCGACTACGAAGGCTTCTGGGGGCGTCTCGCGAAGGAGACGCTGAGTTGGCACAAGCCGTTTACGAAGGTGCTCGACGAATCGAAGGCGCCGTTCTACACGTGGTTCGAAGACGGCCAGCTGAACGCGTCGTATAACAGCATCGACCGTCACGTCGAGGCCGGCAACGGCGAGCGCGTCGCGATCGTGTTCGAAGCCGACGACGGTACCGTCACCAACGTCACCTATCAGGATCTGCTGCAACGCGTATCGCGCTTCGCGAATGCGCTGAAAAAACGCGGCGTGAAGAAAGGCGACCCGGTCGTCATCTATATGCCGATGTCGATCGAGGGCATCGTCGCGATGCAGGCGTGCGCGCGGATCGGCGCGACGCACTCGGTCGTGTTCGGCGGCTTCTCGTCGAAGTCGCTCAACGAGCGGCTCGTCGACGTCGGCGCGGTCGCGCTGATCACGTCCGACGAACAGATGCGCGGCGGCAAGGCTTTGCCGCTGAAGAACATCGCCGACGAAGCGCTCGCGCTCGGCGGCTGCGAGAAGGTCAGGAGCGTGATCGTGTACCAGCGCACCGGCGGCAAGGTCGCGTGGGACGCAGGGCGCGACCTGTGGATGCACGAACTCGCACAGGCCGAGTCGGACCAGTGCGCGCCCGAATGGGTCGGCGCCGAGCATCCGCTCTTCATCCTCTATACGTCGGGCTCGACCGGCAAGCCGAAGGGCGTGCAGCACAGCACCGGCGGCTATCTGCTGTGGGCCGCGCAAACGCTGAAATGGACCTTCGACTGGCGCCCCTCCGACGTGTTCTGGTGTACCGCCGACATCGGCTGGATCACCGGCCATAGCTACATTACGTACGGGCCGCTCACGCTTGGCGGCACCCAGGTCGTATTCGAGGGCGTGCCGACCTATCCGGACGCCGGGCGCTTCTGGCAGATGATCGCGAAGCACGGGGTCACGCTGTTCTATACGGCTCCTACTGCGATCCGCTCGCTGATCAAGGCCTCCGAGGCCGACGCTAAAGTGCATCCGAAGAGCTACGACCTGTCGACGTTGCGCATCATCGGCACGGTCGGCGAACCGATCAATCCGGAGGCGTGGGTGTGGTACTACGAGAACGTCGGAGGCGGCCGCTGTCCGATCGTCGATACGTGGTGGCAGACCGAGACCGGCGGCCACATGATCGCGCCGATGCCGGGCGCGACGCCGCTCGTGCCGGGTTCGTGCACGCTGCCGCTGCCGGGCATCATGGCCGCGGTCGTCGACGAAACCGGGCAGGACGTGCCGAACGGGCAGGGCGGCATTCTGGTGATCAAGCGCCCGTGGCCGGCGATGCTGCGCAACGTGTGGGGCGATCCGGACCGCTACAAGAAGAGCTACTTCCCCGACGAGCTCGGCGGCAGGCTCTACCTCGCCGGCGACGGCGCGGTGCGCGACAAGGAGACCGGCTACTTCACGATCATGGGCCGCATCGACGACGTGCTGAACGTGTCGGGCCATCGTCTCGGCACCATGGAGATCGAGTCGGCACTGGTGGCCAATCCGCTCGTCGCGGAAGCCGCCGTGGTGGGCCGCCCCGATGCGACGACCGGCGAGGCGGTGTGCGCGTTCGTGGTGCTCAAACGTGCGCGTCCGCAAGGCGAAGAGGCCGTGAAGCTCGCGAACGACCTGCGCAACTGGGTCGGCAAGGAGATCGGTCCGATCGCGAAGCCGAAGGACATCCGCTTTGGCGAGAACCTGCCGAAGACGCGTTCGGGCAAGATCATGCGTCGTCTGTTGCGTTCGCTCGCGAAGGGCGAGGAAATCACCCAGGACGTGTCGACGCTGGAAAACCCGGCGATTCTCGATCAGCTCGGCGAGTCGATTTAAAGCGTTGTAAGCGGATCTGCGCGGACGGCGGCGGTGTCGATCGACGCGCTTGCAGGCACGCCGCGCAGACCCGTTATTCGAGCGGACGGCTTGCATCGCGGCGTTGCGCGGACAATCCCGATTGCCTCGCCGATGCCTTTTTGATACATAGGCGCATGGCCGCGCCGCACCTATCCTCCCACGCCAGGTTGAACCCCCCGCCCGAACCGCCACCGGTCTCGGCGGCGATGGCGCTCGCGCATCGCAAGTACTGGCGTTTCAACCTCGCGTTGATCGCGGTGCTGATGACGCTTGGCTTCTTCGTCTCCTTCGTCGTGCCATTGCTGGCGCCCGCGCTCGCGCAGGTGCACGCAGGCGGCTTCAGGCTGCCGTTCTACTTTGGCGCACAAGGCGCAATCCTGATCTACCTCGCGTTGATCGTCGTCTATATCGTGCTGATGCAGCGCGCCGATCGTCAGTTGCAGCACGCGTTCGAAGCGGATTCGCAGCGCGATGCGGCAAGCTGTCCCGCCGCGGATTCCACCACCGGCGCGAACGATGACGTCGCGATCGGCAAGGCCGCGCCGGCCGCGCGCGGGCGCTGAGCCGATGAAGCTCACGCATCGGCTGATCCGCTCGTACGCGCTCTATACGCTCGGCTTTCTGCTGTTCGTCTACGTGATGTGGCGCATCGAGCGCAGCACCGGTCCCGGGATGTGGATCGGCTATGTGTTCCTGTTCGTGCCGATCGCGGTGTATGCGGTGATCGGCGTGCTGTCGCGCACGTCCGACCTGGTCGAATACTACGTAGCGGGGCGGCGCGTGCCGTCGGCGTTCAACGGCATGGCGACCGCGGCCGACTGGTTGTCGGCCGCGTCGTTCATCGGTCTGGCCGGCTCGATCTACGCGACCGGCTACGACGGCCTCGCATACATGATGGGCTGGACCGGCGGCTATTGCCTCGTCGCGTTCCTGCTTGCGCCGTATGTGCGCAAGCTCGCGCGCTACACGATTCCCGATTTTCTCGGCACGCGCTATTCGAGCAACGCGGTGCGCGGCCTCGCGGCGCTCGCCGCGATCCTGTGCTCGTTCGTTTATCTGGTCGCGCAGATCCAGGGCGTCGGGCTGATCGCGACGCGCTTTATCGGCGTCGATTTCGCGGTCGGCATTTTCTGCGGGCTCGCGGGCATTCTGGTGTGCTCGTTTCTGGGCGGCATGCGTGCCGTCACGTGGACCCAGGTCGCGCAGTACATCATCCTGATCCTCGCGATGCTGATACCGGTATCGATGATCGCGCACAAGGACGGCCTCGGCTGGGTGCCGCAATTCAGCTATGGGCGCCTGATGGAGCGCATGGAAGGGCTCGAGAAGCAGGTGCGCGACGCGCCGCTCGAGGAGCGCGTGCGCGACGACTATCGACGCCGCGCCGCGTTGATGCAACTGCGGCTCGATACGCTGCCGCAATCGTTCATCGACGAAAAGCAGCGGCTCACGCAGGAGGTCGGCGATCTGCGCCGCCATAACGGTCCATTGCGCGAGATCAAGGAGCGCGAGCGTGCGCTCGAACGGTTTCCGCGCGATGCCGCCGCCGCGCAGATCGTCTGGAGTCAGAAGCGCGACGACATGCTGATGCGGGCGAGCGCGCCGGTGCCGATGCAGGAACCGTTTCCTGCTGTCGGTGAGGAAGACCGGAGCACGCACGCGCGTAACTTTCTATCGCTGCTGCTGTGTCTGTCGCTTGGCACGGCGAGCCTGCCGCATATCCTGACGCGCTATAACACGACGACTTCGGTGGCGTCGGCGCGGCGCTCGGTCGGCTGGACGCTCTTTTTCGTCGCGCTGTTCTATCTGACCGTGCCGGTGCTGGCGGTGCTGATCAAGTACGAGATCCTGTCGAATCTGGTCGGCCATCATTTCGCCGATCTGCCGCAGTGGCTGATGCAATGGCGCAAGGTCGAACCGAGCCTGATCAGCCTTGCCGATACGAACGGCGACGGTATCGTGCGCTGGAGCGAGATCCAGATGCAGCCCGATATGGTCGTGCTCGCGGCGCCCGAGATCGCGGGGCTGCCGTATGTGATGTCGGGCTTGATCGCGGCGGGGGCGCTCGCGGCGGCGCTATCGACCGCGGATGGTCTGCTGCTGACGATCGCGAACGCGCTATCGCACGACGTGTACTACCACATGGTCGATCCGAACGCGTCGAGCCAGCGGCGCGTGACGATCTCGAAGATTCTGCTGCTGGGTGTCGCATTGTTCGCGTCGTACGTGGCGTCGCTGAATACGGGGAATATTCTGTTTCTGGTCGGGGCGGCGTTTTCGCTGGCGGCGTCGAGTCTGTTTCCGGCGCTCGTGCTCGGCGTGTTCTGGAAACGCACGACGCGGCTCGGCGCGGTGGCGGGGATGGTCGCGGGGCTCGTCGTGTGCATCTACTACATCGTGTCGACCTATCCGTTCTTCACGCAGATGACGGGATTCACAGGTGCGCGCTGGTTTGGCATCGAGCCGATCAGTTCGGGCGTGTTCGGTGTGCCGGCGGGTTTTCTCGTGGCGATCGGGGTGAGTTTGCTCGATCGAAAGGCGGACGCTTATACGATCGCGCTGGTCGACTATATCCGGCATCCATAGGCGGTTTGCGCGGGGCTTTGGCCAGGGTGTGGCGCAGGGCGCGAAGTTTGCTATAATTCGGCTCCCCGCCGGAGAGATGGATGAGCGGTTTAAGTCGCACGCCTGGAAAGCGTGTATAGGTTAATAGCCTATCGGGGGTTCGAATCCCCCTCTCTCCGCCAGAATCTCCTTCAAATCCTTGCTGGGCTTGGGTTCTTTAAAAAGCTCCCACAAATAATCCCACAAAGATGCGCAGCGCGGCCCTCGTCCGTTTTCCTGCCGCCCAATATGCCCAAAGCAACATAGTTTAGGACGCCCGGTAATGACGATAAACATTGCCTTGGTAACGAGTGAGGCATTCGTGCTGGGGTGTGACAGCATCTCTAGCGAAACCGACTTTTTCCTGCGTCCGTTGAACTGTATCGAGACGGACGCTGAGGGTAATTTCGTTCTCGACGCAGACGGGCGGGCTACTGCACGATTCACTCTGGATCAGATCCAGCAGGTCGTTACCAATTCTTTCGGCAACGTAACCAAGATGTTTTCGATTTCGCGCGGCGGAGTCGAAGCTGCGGCCGTGACATCGGGTCTCGCATCGATCGGCGGAAAAACGATTAGCGCGCTTGCTGAGGAGTTTTTGCTGCTGCCTACTCCTGGTGAGACGCTAGCGCAGGTGGCTGCCGCATTTTTGGCTTTCGTCCGGGAGCAATACCTGCTTGCTTTTGGTGCAGCGATTCCGCTCAAGTTCCAGCCAGCGCTTGAGTTCCTGATCGGCGGGTTTGAGTCAGCCTCCCGGTTTCCGGCGGCATATCGAGTAAGGGTTAAAGAAAACACTTGCGTTGCCGTTTACGAGGGTGGAAGCACCGGGTTGACGTGGGCTGCCCAGTCAGATGGCGTCGAGCGATTGATTTTTGGAATCGATAGCCAGTTGAAGTCCCAAATCACGTTTGAACTTAACAAGGCGCTTGACGATTTTTACGAAGCCTCCAAGTTGAATGCGATGCGGATGCTCGAAGAACTGATGACGGCGGCGGGGCTTGATGAGCTTCCGGCCGGCGTGAACACGGAATTTGTGGGAAAACCGGCCGTCGAGTTGCCGTTTAAGAATTGTCAGCTTGACATTGATTTTGCAAATTTGCCGTTGCAAGATGCCGTTGACTTTGTCTCCTACTTGGTTAACCTACAGTCAGGTAGGGCAAAATTCGCTCGTGGCGTTGCAACGGTGGGCGGCCGTACGCACATCGGCGTTATAACCCGCAACAATAAGCTGCGGATGTTGAACGAGCCTGAACTGGTTCACCGTAACCCTGGATATAGTCATGATCAATAATTCGGTTCGTAGCGGTAGTTCGGCCACGCCCCGTCCAGGCGAGGTTCGAATCGGCATAGGTGCGCCACGATCGGGCGCAACTTCCCCCGCGCCCACGAAGGACACGCGTCCTGTGGTGACTGTTGCGGCTGTCCATGAACGCATTGCAATGGTTAATGGCAAGCTAACAGTTGTCACCATCCGCAAGTGATTGACAGCTTGTCTAACAAAAGGCCGCACTAAGCGGCCTTTTTAATTGAGCGCGCCCAGCACCCACGCGATCAAGTGTGTGCCGCCATGCTCCCAGCACCCCCGATGTGCAGCGGCCCATCAAGGGCCGTTTCTGCTGGGCGCTACCTTTACCTGACCCTTACGCCGCGACGCCGCGGATCTCGTCTAGCAACCTCGCGCGTTCCGAGATGTCTTTCGTCTTACTCCAATGGAAGTGGACTGTATGGCGCACCAAATAGGCATCCGGTTTTGTGACTTTGATCTCCGCTGCGGCCTCTCGGCACTGCTCTTCGGCGGCAAACTTTCCCGACAGCGGAACGCCGCTCACTCTGCGACCATCTTCGATTCGGTCCTCCGCTACTTGCCAAAAGGAAACGTCGAGGTCCTGCGCTGAGTCATACATGAGGGCTGCAATACGATGTTCCGCGGCACGCCAGGCTGCGAGATCAACCGGGCACAGATAGCCATCCGCTGCGGCCGATGGCAACGCCTCTGACAGCCGTTGATAGCCTGACTGCGGGTCGATACGTTCCGCCACAGCGAGCGCCTGCTCGAGCGATACGAATTGCTGCCGGCCTGAGCTGTCCCTCAAGCCAACGGTCACGTGATCCTCTCCCCCGCCAAGGCCGATATTGTCGCCAGCCCAGATGATGTCACGCATGGCGCCCCTCGCATCGCCAATACGATAAGTAGTGCTTACAAGATTGTTCATGGCTCGGTCCTTATTTGGTTTTTGTTCCGCCGACCAAGGGAATGGTGGGCGGGCACTGGACAGGGTTGGCGAACCGGTGACATAGGAAACCGGCAGACCCGAAGGTCTCCCCGCCCAGGCCCACCCGCAAAGAGGATGCGCAGAGGCGTGCGGACGTAAAAAAACCGCGCTGCGGCGGTTGTCCGCCTATGTCTACTCAGGTCGCCAAACCCGGTCACGTTTGTTTGCGTGACGGACGGAAGCATAGAACTGTTCGCTACCGCACACAAGCACTTTTTGCGAAGTTGCTTGGTCGACAATAACGGACGCATTCCCCGCGGCCACACTCGAGCCGCGGGGCGCGTTCTCTCCTTGCCACCCCGATCACGTTTGGTCTTTCGTGACGGCGAAATGATATGCCTTGCGGTCTCCCGTCGATGCCGAGAAAAGATGCGTTGCTTGTGCACTATTCGTGGCTTTAACGTCGACGCTCTGGGACTCAACGCGTTTTCGCGACGCGATTCAGGTAACGGCTAAACGCTGCGTCGTCCTCGCCAATGGACTGGACGACGCTCTGATCTGCCCACCAGATCAGTCGCTCGAGCACGGCCCGTTTCGACAGGTCGTGATGTGCCGCCAGCCGCTCGAGTGAAAAGAACTCGCGGCCGTTCATCGCCGTCACCAGCCGCTTGTCATCTGATTCGGCTTCGTCCGCTGGAAGCGCCCGGGCCAGCACCGTCGATGCAGCCGGCGCGCCCTCGCTCGGCATACGGCGCGGCTTAGCGACCGCTCGACGTGCCTGCGTCAATTCTTTGCGCAGCCGCTCACATTCGAGCACGAGCTCGTCATGCACCTTTTTCGTTACCGTAACGGGTTTCTCGTCCGCTTTGTGCCTCGCACGAAAGGCCGCCTGGCGCTGAGCGTTCGTCATGGCGTCAGGCTTCCGCGGGCGTCCCCTTCCACGTTTTTCAGTTATGGGTAACGAAATATTGTTAGCGCGTGCCATGCTTGCCCCCTGTCCGTTCCGAGCTTTAATTTTGCGTTACTTATAACGGTAAATCAAGACGGCCTGCCCGATAACGTTCGATTCCGTGCATCCATTGTCGAGACTGCACGAAAGTAATGGTTGACATGTTCCGTGCACTATCTATAATTCGTGCATCACTTTCGTACAGGGGAACGAAATGTCACGAACCTTCATCTACGCCCGCGTCTCGACGGCAGACCAGACGACCGAAAACCAACTTCGTGAGATTGAGGCGGCAGGCTTCGCTATCGATCACGACAAGCGCAAGCAACGCATCGTTGAAGAAATCATTTCAGGAAGCGTCGCGGCGAGCGAGCGCCCGGGCTTTTCCAAGCTGCTCGATCGGCTCGAGTCGGGCGACGTTCTCATCGTGACGAAACTTGACCGGCTGGGACGCAACGCCATGGACGTGCGGGCCACGGTCGAACGCCTGGCGGCAGACGGCGTGCGCGTGCATTGCCTGGCTCTTGGTGGCGTCGACCTGACGAGCGCGGCTGGCAAGATGACCATGGGGGTCCTGGGCGCCGTCGCGGAGTTTGAACGGGATCTGTTGATCGAGCGGACGCAGGCCGGCATTGCTCGAGCGCGCGACGAGGGGAAGGTATTCGGGCGCCCCTCTGCCCTGAGCGCGGCCGAGCAGGCCGAAGCCCTTCAGAAGCTCGCCGCGGGCGCGAGCGTTAGCCAGTTGGCCCGTGACTACAAAACAAGCCGTACAACCATCATGAGACTTCGTGAAAAGAGTTCGGGCGGACGGCTCGCGGAGGTAAACCAATGAGCGATACCGGAGCCATGATCGAGGCGGCATTCCGCAAGCTCAACATTGAACAAGACGCGGAGCAGCGGCTACGGCAGATTGTCCATACCCTGTCTCTCATTCCGAAGAACCAGGACGGTACGCCACCACCTGAATTTCGATTGAAGGGGCGCAAGGCGTGCAGGGATGAGCTGGACAAGGTCGCCGAGCTCGCGGGCAAGCTTGCCGCAGTGATTGACGGTCTAGGCGAACCATCTATCGGGGCGCTTGCCGATAGTGGTCTGATGCAGATCGTTCATCACAATCATCTGTCGGCGACGCTCAAACGCGTGGCGGCGATAGCGCATCAAGCCGATGTATCTAACGTCCCGGAAAATCAGGGGCGCGGCCGACTACCAAACAATCTGGCAAGGGGGGTTGTGGCCATTCTTGCGCATGACTACGCCACGCTGACGGGGCGCCGGCCGACTGTGGGCACGCGGGACGATGGCCACCAGGCGAAGCCGTACGGGCCGTTCTACGACTTGGTGACGGACATCTTCCAAGCCTTGGAAATCGACGCCAGCGCCGAGTCTTCCGCGCGAGCCGCCGCGCTGGCGTTTAAGGAGGAAAAGAGCCAATAACCAGCTATTAAACTCCTTTATCGAAAAGAAAGTGTAATAGCCACAATTGAGCCATACAAGACGAGATAGGAGAGCAGTGCTTGTCTTGGGTCCTGAATGGAGCCCTGTATGGTTCAGCAGTCAGTGGTAACGATGGTGAAGATTGGCGATGTCGTGAAGCGATGCGCTCGCGGTCAATCGACCATCTATGCGGACATTTCCCGCGGTCTTTTCCCAAAGCCTGTAAAGGTCGGCGTTAAATCAAGCGCTTGGCCAGAATCTGACGTCGACGCCATTAACCGCGCTCGCATCGCCGGCAAGTCCGCCGACGAGATCCGCGCCCTTGTCGCCAAGCTCGAAGCCAATCGGGTGAAGGGCTGAGGGGCGAGCATGGCCAAAAAAGAAAACGCCCGCCAACCGAAGTCGACGAGCGCCAAGACCAAGCAGAAGTTTACAGATAACTCCGCAGAAGGACAACGCGCCCGGCTGCTCGAAGCCCTCAAGCGACGCGCCCTTACCACCATCGAGATTCGACACGATCTCGACATCATGATGCCCGCCGCGCGGATTTTCGAACTACGACACGGCGGCGGTCACAACATCGACAAAGTCTGGGTGAGCCGCCCAACGGCCGCCGGCAACTTTCACAGAGTTGCGCTGTATCTGTACAAGCCGCAAACCCTCGTCATGCGAGCCAGGACGCTGGATCTCTTTCCGGAACTGGGCGCCGCGATTGCCATTTAGGAAGGAGAACGAAATGTCTATGGAATGCCTGCTACTTGCAACGGTAGTTCGCGAGGCTTGGAATGCGCCGGCTGGTCGGCGCGCAGTGTCGGTGCGCTTCACCGATTGTCTCGGCAATTTCGCCTATGCCGAGTGCAGCAGCACCTATCCGGCGACTGTGGAACGGCTCAACGGCTTGCGCATGGGCGATCCCATCGCGGTTCGCGGTCATGTTGCTGTCGTGCCTAGCAAAAAACACGACGCCAGCAACCTGAAGGTGTCCATCACTGGACTATTGATCAATGGAGAAACAAATGAATAAAAGCTATTGGCAGATCCGCGACGCGGAAGGCCGCATTCTCGCCGACCACCTCTCGTGGCCGATCGTCACTGACGTGCTGGCGACGCTCCAGCATCACAACATCAAAGTGACGCTGCATCAGATGCAGGCGGAGGGCTAACGATGGGCGACTCGCAAATCTCAGCTCTCATGTCGCCGGCAGTATGGCGGATCGTTGATGCGGCCGGGACCGTGCATCACTCCCACTTGACCGCGGCTCAGGCAGACGCCTTCCTGCCGCTGATGCTGGCCGCAGGGCACTTTGCCGGCATCCGCAGCGAGCGAATGGATGCGCCCGCCATCGCCGAGAACACGGCAACGCCCCCGATCGCCGCCGCCATGATGGCTGAGGCAGCTATCTCGAAAGCCATGATGGACATCGAGCCCGGCGCCGAGCGTTCAGCCCTGATTGATGCCCTTGCCGCCCATAAGAGAGCTTCGGAGTGTGTCGACCGTGCGGCGGATGTCGTTCGACGGGCAAAAGAGATGCATGAAGCGCGTCAGCATGAGGTCGATGTGCTGACCGCGGCGCGCGAAAACGACATCCGGGCCGGCGCCGCCAATCTGGTCGACGCCCTGAAATCCGGCACCGCAGTATTCAGATCAGACCGCCCGATAGATAGCCGCGCGCTGCTCGATGCCGAGACGCGCCGCGATGCGGCTCGCGAGGCCGTCGACATGCTGGACGCCGAACACCAAGCCGCAGACGTCGCCCACAAGAAAGCAGAGAGCGCTGTGCGGCTCGCAATCATGGCCGTGAAGCGTTACGCCGTGCGAGGCATGGTTGAGCGTCTGAAAGATATTAAACGCGAGTACAGCGCGCTCGCCGCAACTGTCGAAGCCGCCAAATATTCTGACGTGCCGGCGACACCCGAAGCGAGCGCGGCGCTGCAATCCCCGGCGTATTCGGGCGAAGCAACGACCAGCGCGGCCGGTCGTTGGCGCCGATACACAGAACTGCTGCGCGACAACCCGGCGCTCGAGCTGGAGGACGTGGAATGACATTCACGACCGATCGCAAGCAGTGCGGCTGCACTCGTCAGACTGGCGCGCCGAAGTGCGCCGAGTGTTCGCCGCGTCGTCGCCGCACCGCTGACGGCAAGCCGACAAAGCATGTGCACCTGCACGTAGGCGAGATCCTTCGCGAGGTCCGCGAACGGCTCGCCAAGGGTTAGAGACATGTCCAGGCGGATTAGTCGGTGAGTGCCGCCTCCAGAGAAAACCCCGACAGCCGGCGGGCGGATGGAAACGCCGCGGCCGGCACCAATTTGACTATCGAATTTTTTGGAGCGATATGAACGCACAAACTGAAATGCCGGCCGAGCCGGTGCCGTTCGCCATGGATGTCCCCGGAGCTGGGATGGATGAGGGCGTGATCACCCCGCAAGTGGAGGGCGAGAATGTCGACGGAAAATGACTTCCTGCCTTTTGCGGCCGGCTCGGGCGCGAACGTACTGTCGCAATCCGCCTACGCCGCGCTCGGGGCGCTCCCTACTGGCTTCGAGTCTGGTGTCGCAAACTCGGCGCAAGTGAACAAGGTCTGGCGTCAGTCGAGCATCATCTCGGCCGTGCTCGCGCAGTTCATCTGCGATCGCACCGGACAGCCGGCGATCGATGACGGCACTACGGCGACGCTGCTTGCGAATCTGAAGCTTGCCGCGGCCGCGCTCAACGGTGACGTCACGCAAGCTTTCAGCGTCCTGGCGGCGACGGCAAGCGGCCAGGCGATCAATCTTGGGCAGTTCCCCGCGACGCTTTCGGCAAATGGCTGCGTCACGATTCCGGTGATCGTTGCTGGTGTCAAAACGAACCTCCTTCTCCAGTGGCTCAATGGCGTCAGTGCCTCGAGCGGGATCGTGACGCAGGCGTGGCCCATCACGTTCCCGAACACGGTTCTTTCCGCAAATTCCACCTACGTCTCGAGCGGTACGGCGCTTTCAGCGATCTCGGCCACCATGTCGACCAACACAACTAACTCCACGTGCGTCGTCAACGTGGCAAACAGTTCCAGCGTGGCGGTTGTTTCCGCCAACGTTAAAGTCATCGCAGTGGGGTATTAATCATGGGTCAAAAATTCGCCGCACTCGACGCGAAAACCGGCATCGTCGTGTTTTACGACTCGGTTGTTAGTCCGCCACCCGCCGACGTCAGTGCAATCGAAATCACTGACGAGCAATATCAGGCGGCAAGTTCAACTCCTGGCTACACCATCAGCAGCGGCGCGCTCGAGGCGCCCACCGCTGCGCAGCTCGCAGCTCAGCAAGCCGCGGCAGCGTGGTCGACCTATCAGGCGGCCGCACAAGCGGCGCTCGACAAGTCGGACTTAACAATCGTGCGATGCACTGAAAACGCCGTGACGGTCCCGGCCGCCTGGGCGACGTACCGCAAGGCGCTGCGCGCGATTGTTGGCGCCGCGTCAGGTGATCCGACTCAGGCTCTGCCGACGAAGCCCGCATATCCGAGCGGGACTTGACAAAACCTGACACGCAGAGAGCCGCCGCTGGGCGGCTTTCTTTTAGGAGATTTGCCTTATGGCGAATAACACTCAGTTTGGCCGGAAAGCGAGCCTGATCGTTAGCGATGGCACGACCGGACTCGATCTGTCCGAGCTGCGCTTTAAGTTCGAGACGACCAACTCAGACTCGGAAACGCCCAACACGCTGTACGCGCGCGTCTATAACTTGGCGCCGCAAACCATCGCGAAGATCGGCACAGAGTTCAAGTCCATCACGCTGCAGGCCGGCTATGAAAACGGCAACTATGGTGTGGTCTTTAGTGGCGCGATCAAGCAAACCGAGGTTGGCCGCGAACGCGACGTCGACAACTTTATCGACATCTGGGCCGCAGACGGCGATGAGTTTTACAGCTTCGCGATCGTGAATATGGCGGTGGCGGCCGGCCAGACTCCCGAGCAGGTCATTCAGTCGATCCTCAGCACCTCGAGCGTGCCGATCAAGTTCGCGCAAGATGCAACGGGATTGATCGTCGGCGCCGCCGCAGGCGTGAAGAACGCGTTGTCCCGCGGCAAGTCGTCAATGGGGATGGCCCGCAGCTATTTGCGCGACTGGGCAGCCAAGTACGGCTATCGCTGGTCGATCCAGAATGGCGAGGTCGTGGTTGTCCCAATCACCGGCTATCGCCCGGGCGAGGCTGTCGTCCTGTCGTCCTCGACGGGCTTGGTTGGCGTGCCGGTCGCAACGCAGGGAGGCGTGCGCGTGCGGGCCCTTCTGAACCCCCTGATCCGCATCGGCTGCCTCGTGCAGATCGCACAGTCGGACATTAACCACATCACCACGCAGCAATTCGGCCTGAGCTACAGCCAGAACAATCAGCCTTCCGCAGTCATCGCGACGACGCAGGGCCACTATCGGGTCATGGAGGCGTGCTTTATGGGCGACACCAGAGGTAATGAGTGGTACGTGGATCTCGTCTGCCTGGCCGTCGATGTCTCGGCGCCCGATCAATCCCAATCGGTCAGTGCCGCGGCATGACGTCCCGCCGAAAGTTGCAGTTGCAGTTGCAGGCTGCAACCTAAAAAGGGGTTTTCCGAGTCCATAAAAAAGGCGCTGTGCGCGGATAAGTTCGAATATTTCCGCGCAGTTTCCGAACGGTCAGCCCGGCCAGAAGCCTTGCGCCACAATGGGTAAGGGCTCGACGGCCCTTCCATTTCTAAACGATTTCCCCGCGGATAGATCCGAACGCGCGAGAACGCCAACAGCGGATTGTTGCAAATCTAGCAACATCGAAAAGAGCGGTAGCCACTCGGGTAGCCACGGAAAACGCCGGTTAGTTTCCACGATGGTTTCCACGGTTTCGATGGGTTTGGAAACCATTGGTACGCACGCCGGTACGCACGGCTCGACCTGCCAAAACCTGACATCGGGCGAAGTAACGGCGTGCAGGTTCGCAGTGAGGTTCGCACGGAAAGCGCCCGTTTGCGTTGATCCAGCGTTGATGGAATCGGATCTGCCATCAAAGCATAAATAGCCCGCAAACCCTTGTCAGGCGGCATCCCTAGTTGGATGGTGCTTTGATGGATTTCGAGCTTGCGTCAACGCAAGCGGTTCGCGGGGGATCTAACTCTCGCCCAATGGCTTGCCGTACTTCTCGAGCAGGTCCCTGACGATCTTTTCCATCTCGTCCGGTTCGTCGAGGCCAGATCGAACGCAATGTCGCATCATCACCCCGCCGATCGCACACAGCGTATTGAAGTCTTCAGTGCCCAACTTCAGGCGGTCGCGCGCCTCAGAGAGCCAGATGCAAAAGCCCTCTAGCATGTCGTCCATTGACATCTCGATCCGGAAGTCCATGGCAACACTGGAGAACATTGCGTGCACTTGCTCTGGGGACATGGCGCCTCCAAGACGGTTGACGGGTCGCCGTCGATTATCAGTGGCTTGGTGACGCGGGAATAGCGAAATTGCGCTTCAAGTATCTACCGCCGCACATATGCGCGCCTGCACGAGGTGCACGAAATGGCCGCACGATAGAAGATGATTGCACGGAACTGCTTTCGCCTAGTTCCGTGCGCACCGTATGTAGTTGAACGGAACCGGTCGATTCCGTACACCAGGTGAACAACACAAACCGCTCACAAAACACACACCCCTAAAGGGTGTTGTGTGTGTTGTGCGCACAAACCGCACAGATTGCGTAGTTGTGCGGTTTGTGCGGACGTCAGTTAGCCCAAATCCAACCCTCTTTCGTTTGGTAGATCTCTCTGTCGCCAGTCATCGCGGCGAGCGCCCGGCGTACCTGGTACTGACGTTGATCCGGACGGCACACCAGGCGGTCGGCGATCAAAGGGACGACGGTCTCCACTTCCACGCACGGTCGGCCGAGCGGCGCGCCTCCTTTCGCGAAATCCTTTGACTCGCGCAAGAGCGCTTTCATAACCGCATAGACGACGCCTTGCGTCTTCCCGCGCGGCTGCGGTCGGGCACTCTTGGGCTCGCTTTCGTCCGGTGCCACCACGCATGACGTCACGAGCTCGCCATGGTCGTCTTCGCCCAATTCGACTACGTTAAGTGCGAATGCAGTCCGCTCGCCGTCAACGTCGTCCTTGGACTTCGAAACGGACCACTCGCGGCGATCATCGATTCGTGAGACCTCGATCGCTGCATCAAGGGCGGCATACAAGCTGCTGTGGCCGCGCAATCCCTTCGTGCCGTCCTTGCCCGTGTGATGCACCAGAAGCACGACGCCGCCGGTACGGCGCTGCAACTCCTTGGACGCTTCGATGATCTCGCCCATGTCGGTACTGGCGTTTTCGTCGGCCCCAGGGGCGGCGCGGTTCAGCGTGTCGACAACCAGCAGGCCGCCACGCCCTCCGGCAGCTAGGACGGCTGCGGAGAGGTCGTCAATGTCGTTGGCCTGGCGCAGATCCAGCGGTTGCGTGATGAAGCGCAGGCGGGCAGGCAGTCCGCGCCGGTTGCGTACGCTCCACGCCTTAGCGCGCTTGCTCAGTCCGGCTTCACCTTCCAAGCAGACATACGCCACAGGCGCGGAAGTTACCCGGCGCCCGAACCACTCGGAACCCTCAGCAATCGAGGCGCACAAATCGAGCGCAAGGAACGATTTCCCGGAACCGGATGGCCCATAGACGGCGGCAAAGCCGCTCGCGGGCAGCACGCCACGCACTAGCCAGCGTAGCGACGGGGCGTTCAGCAGATCATCAGCCGATTGCAGCCGATAGCGCATGGGCGGCATTTTGGCGGCGCGCAGCAGGTCCGCCAGTGCCTCGCTGTCGTGATCGCGCTCGTAGTCATTGGCGTCATAGTTCGCCGGTTTGTCGACCGGCAGTTCCACCCATGCGCCACCGACCTCGCGGGCGATAGCTTCGGCGTCCGGTTCCTTGCCCTTGTCGGGGACGATCACGACGCGCGCGGCGGGGTAGCGCTCGCGGAGCGCTTTTGCCACCGTGCGGACGCGGCCCGACCCGAATGTCACAACGGCGGCGGCGTGGTAGTCGGCCTTCGCGCACGCCCATGCTTGCCCGATCCCCTCGCAAACGTACACGGTGCCATCGCTGCCGATGTCGCCGACGACATGCAGCCCATTTCCGAACGACGCACCCGGCGCGTTGAGCTTTTTGCCGACGCCCGGTGCTGGGACGTATTGAATGGTCTGCAAGGCGCCGTCGAGCGAGCGGGCGGGAACGGCCAGCCAGTTCGCCACCGACTTTCCCTGAATCATCAGAGGGTCGTCGACCGGGACGACACGCAAGCCGTCGGGGTTGCCGCGCTTCGCCGCGATATAAGGATGGTCCGCACTGGCGAGCGGATAACCTTCGAATGTCGCTGCAAGGTCGCGGGCGGGCTGCTGTGCGGCTTGCGGCTTCGTCTGCAGTGGACGCGAGGCACGCGATGCCTGTGCGCCGCTATGGCGAGGCTGCGCGCCGGTCCAGCCAGCATCAAGAGCCATCCGAAAAAGGGTGCCGGCGCTGATGCCTCCACCGTTCTTGAAGCTGCGCCACCTCGAGCGCACATCCTGCTCACTCTTGAAGTTCGGGGCAGGCCTAGACCACTCAATGAACTCATCTTCGGTCAGACCTGCTTCTTTCGCTGCCATGCCGATTCTCACCCAGTTGTCACCGGAACAACCCGGATCAAGCGAGCGAAGTGCGGCGAGCGACCTCACCGGATCATTATCAGTAGTGCTAAGATAACGTGAGGTCTTGGATTGTTTTGGGTCGCCCGCTGTGGCGGCCATTTTTTTTGTCATGACCAACCCCTTATGCGAGCTTGTGGGCGTTGGCATGGTCGACGATCCATTGGGTGACGTCGCTTTCGAGCCAGGCAACGGCGCGCGCACCAATGGGGAAGTTCCGCGGGAACCTGCCGTCGGCAATAAATCTATAGATTGTGGTTCGAGAGAGGCCGGTTCTAGCCTTTACATCGGCCAGCCGGAGAAGCTGAGGTGCGCGGGAGCGCGAAGCGGAGGGAAAGGAAGAGTTTCGCCGGTCAGAGTCGGGGTCGCCGTCGCCATCGCCGTCATCGTCGCTGCTTGCTGCAACCGGCGCGCCTTCAGAGCAAATGGCAACGTCAGAGCCGCCGATGTCGGTCGGCAGATCCTTGCTGATGGTGCAGTGGGAGGCTTTGGCGTTGTCGCCATGATAAGTGTGGCGCGGGTCCCTGCCCGTAATGACGGCGAGCGCGTAATCGAGATACTGCCGACGCATGGTTTGCTCAAGCATGGTTTGCTTTTCCATTGTTTAGGTGGTGCGCCCGCTTCCACGGGCGCGTATGGGATTGTAAAGGAAAATTTCCGTCCATTTTCAGGCGGCCTGGCGGTGCGCGTGATTTGCCCAGTCCTGCATCAATGCGCGTCGCCGGTCCAGAGCGTCCCCTCGACGGTAGGCGGCTTCTGTGGCATCGGCCACAACGTGTGCCAAGGCATGTTCAGCGAGTTCACGGGGATGGTCGGTGGCTTCGCCGGCCCAGTCGCGGAACGTCGATCTGAAGCCGTGAACCGTCAGCCCTGGGCGCATCCCGCGCAGCAGCTCCAGCATCGCCATGGAGGACAGGGAGCGCTCCGGCTTTGCGCCAGGGAAAACCAGTTTGTCATCGGCGCCGGGATGAAGCGACTTAAGTAGCGCGACCGCCTGCGTCGAAAGCGCAACACGGTGCGGACGCTTCGCTTTCATGCGAGCGCCGGGGACGGTCCAAACGCCAGCATGGAAATCAAACTCACCCCATCGCGCGCCGAGTACTTCTCCGGTGCGGCACGCCGTCAGTATGGTGAACTCCAGGGCTCGAGCGCTGATGTGATCACGCTGGCGCAGTTCCGTCGCGAAAGACGGCAAATCCTTCCAAGGCAGGGCAGGGTGATGTCGGACGCGCTGTTTCTTGGGAATGGCGGGAAGCAGCGCTTGCAGATGGCCGCGCCATGTCGCGGGGTTTTCGCCAGTCCGCAGCCCGCGGACCTTTGCAGCCGTCAGCACGGCTTCCAGGCGTTGGCGGACGCGTGTCGCAGTCTCGTGTTTGGTGCTCCAGAGTTCGCGCAGCACGTCCAGAACGTCCTCAGTCGTGATGCTCGCCACGTCTTTATCGCCAATTTTCGGATAGACGTAGGTTTCCAGGGTTGCTGTCCACTGGGCCGCGTGCTTAGCGTTTTTCCACGCCACTTTTTTAGATTCGATTAGATCGGCAGCAACGCTCTTAAAGGCGGTCCCGCGCCCGCGCTCGTTGGTCTTGCGCTTCTCTGCTAACGGGTCGGTCTTGTCGCGCTTGAGGCCGAGTCTGGCATTGGAGGCCGCATTTACAGCTTCGGCCAACTTCAGGTCGTCATATCGACCAAGGCTCATTTCTCTCGCCTTGCCGGCCGTTGAATATCGAAGCATCCAGAAGGCGGCGCCCGTATCAATGACGCGCAGGTAAAGGCCTGGGGCCACGCGATGCATGCCGGTCTCTTTCTTGATGGATCTGACTTCCCGTTCGGTCAAGTTCTTAAGTGCCAATCGACGCTCCCACAATTTATCCCACAATTTTGCACGGGATTTTGTGGGAGGGCAAGTAACTTCTTGGGACGATTGGAGTTCGATGAAATCGACGGAATGTCCATGAATAGAGGCATTTGCAGCGTCCCATATCATCCCGTAGCATCCCAACGTCAAAGCGACTTGGCGGACCCTCTCTCCGCCAGGACATCCAATGAATACGGGCCTTTCGGCCCGTGTTTCGTTTCTACCCGCACCAATACCCACACGCGTGCACGCGGTGCAATTTCCCACCCGCCGGCGGCCATTTCGATGCGTCGTCTACGAACAACACAGGTCGGGGTTTTCGGGGGCTCGGCTCGACAAAGAGACTTACCGGGGAACAAATGAAAAGCCCCGCTCGGGGCGGGGCTCATTCAGGCCTAGGCCTAAGGCTTTCTGGCAGTTCGATCGGCATGGCAAGAGAAGAAAATACCCGACAAGCTCTGTGGCATGCGTCGCCCCCGCCATAGCTGCGCCATCTCCGTCGCGCGAGAGAATCCATATTGGGTCGTCTGCTCCAACGTCGGTCAACTCAACAATGTTGCGGGAATTGGGGCTCATATATCTAATCGCTGCCTCGGGGATACTCGACGATAAATGAGACAGGGTGTCGGTACTTCGAGGCGAACACCTCGGGGTGAAATGCAAACATTGTCGAGTGGATGCCCCGGGTGATATCGAACCAACCTCGCGCGGCGACGAGTGGATTAATCGCTCAGAAGACGCTTCAATTCGTCGAGAAACGAAGCGGTCGTATAGCCCCACAACTCCGGGTCGAAATCTTGCCCGTAATCCGTTTCAAACGCCGAATCCAGATCATCCGGGTGCTCGCTTATGAACGAATCTATTTCGTGGATCATTTCGAGATGGCTTTCCCGTGGGCAGTCCCTCCTGTAGCACGAAACAATTTCCGGAATCGTTTCTCCCCATAAATCAGAATCCTGATTAAGGTATGCGCCAAACAACTGATAAAGTTTCGGGTAACGCTCTGACAGCATAATTTTCGCCTTCATCCAACATATGCGGTAAAAATGTAGTACGGCATTCCATTGTAGGTTTGATATTTCAGTACAACGACAACCTCATTCATCCGCGTCATTTTTCCTGTCTGTCGTGCAATTCCATAGCCGACATCACTCGCCACACGCTGCGTCAGTGTAAGGGGGCCGCCACTACCTGAGCACTCCGCCCATTTCCTGATTTGTGTCGTATGGGCGCGCATTACTTCTGATATTGCCCATTCCGCCCGCTCCAGGTTCGTGAATGACGACACTCTTTTTCGATGCGGTTCAAGTCTCAGTCTTTCGCGCAATTGCGCTTCGGTCCGCCCCACGTGCTTTTCGAGTGTGTGCCCTCCCAGCCTCGGATTGAGCGCTTTTGCTTCATGCATTTGCAGATCGATCCGGCCCATCGTAACGCTGGCCACGCGTGCAGCCTTGATCGAGCCAGCGAACCCGAACGGCACGATCATATCGACTGACAGGCCGATGTTGTTCGCCATGTCAGGACCGGCGTTCATCGCCTCGGCCAGCTTCGCCGTACCTTGCTGGGTCAGCGTGACCGTATCCCGGCCCGTCCAGATTTGACGCAAACCTGCCGACGCCGTATCTGAGCCATGTACGCCGAACACAACACATCCGGCCTTGCTCGCCATCGTCGGTTCCGGCAGCACACATAGCGCTGCCGCCCCGACCATTTCCAGCACCCCGCCGACAACCTGCAAGCCGCCCCATAGCCGGTTGGAACGCATCTCGGTAGGGCTGATCGACTGACGGGAGAGCACTGCCGCTAGTTGCGGCGCACTGAGCACCACGCGCACGCCGTCCGAATTCTGTTGATACGACATTCCGGTGTCCTCTGTAGCTGTTGGGGCTGCTACGCTAGCAGGCGTCCACAGGAGTATGGAATGGGCGATGGATGATTTTAGGCTTTCGCTTCGATCAACGAAATGTCAACATTTGTGCGCGCCGGAATGCGCGCCGTAGCGCGTATGGACAGTCTGGACAAGAACGGTTCCGTTCAGCAAGGCAGCGCTCGTATAGCGCAGCGTGGACATAGGGTTTGGCCATGCCCCCGTCGTCGCGCGTCGTTGTTCCAGCAGGTCCGTTCGGTGAGTGGCCGTCTCAACGTTGTTTGCCGCGGAATGCGCGAGCGCGCGCTGCGAGGTCTCGCGCATAGATCCGCCGGGACAGAACACAAAGTCCGGTCAACGAGAATTTTGTGCACGCGGGATCGTCCCGAGAGGCGCGAAGCTTCGACAAGCCTCACCCCTCATCCCCCTCCCGCAACTCCCCCGTATTCCCCCGTTCCGCGCAAGCGCCCGTAACAGGCGGCCGCCCCCGCGTCGCCTCCGACAGCGTCACTCCCTGCTGAATCCCAGCCTTCGCCAGCATATGTGCGCTAATCGGCGCGGTGAGAAACAGAAACGCCGGAATCAGCAACTCATGCAGGCTCGCGAAGTTGTTATGCGCGCTGAAATACACCACCGACGCGAGCACGATGCCGCCCACACCGAGCGTGGTCGACTTGGTCGGACCGTGCAGCCGCATGAAGAAGTCGGGCAGCCGGGCGAGCCCGACCGCCCCGACCAGCGTGAACAGGCTGCCGGCCAGCAGCAGCAAACAAACGATCGCTTCGACAAAAGTTTCCATCGGCATACCTCACGCTAGTTGAGTTCGATGATGTCGCCGCGCTGCAGGTACTTGGTGAGCGCGACGGTACCCACGAAACCCATCACGGCAATCAGAAGCGCAACCTCGAAGAGCACCGTCGAGCGTAAGCTGATGCCGTACACGACGATCAACGCGATCGCATTGATGTTGAGCGTGTCGAGCGCGACGATGCGATCGGGCAGCGACGGCCCGCGCACGAGGCGCCACAGCGCGAGCAGGAACGCGATGCCGAGGATCGCGAGCGAGATCGGAATCACGATGGCTAGCATGCGAAGATCTCCATCAATGGGGCTTCATAACGGGACTTGATGAGCGCGATGAGTGCCGCTTCGTCGCCGAGATCGAGCACGTGCACGGAGAGGCGCGTGCGGTCGTCGCTGAGTTCGGCGCACAGCGTGCCAGGGCTCAGCGAGACCACGCTGATGAGCACCGTGAGCGCGATCTCGTGGGTGCTGTCGAGCGGCACTTCGATGAATGCCGGGCGCATCCGCTGCGTCGGGCCGAGCACGAGCAGCGCGACCTCGACGTTGGCCACGATGATATCGACCAACACATGCCAGGCGAGGAGCACGAGCAGCCACGGTCGGCCGAAGCGCACCGGTCGCAGCCACAAGCCTTCGGCGACGCGAAAAGAGATCACGTAGCCGAGCACGGCGCCGAGCAGCAGATTGCCCGGCGAGACGTCGTTCATCAGCAGAACCCAGCAGATGATCAGCAAGACCGCGAGCCACGGGTGGGGGAAGAGCCTTTTCAACATCGTCAGTTCCCCTGCGCGTCGGCCGTGGTCGCGGCGGCCGCTGGTGGCGAGGAGCGCGCCGCGGGCAGGATCGCGTGCACGTAGGCGCCGCGATCGAATAGCTGTGTCGCCGTATCGGTGAGATAGTGCCGCACCGCGCCCGCGCCGAGCGTGATGGCCACGACACAGCCGAGCAGGATCGCGCAGGCGGCCAGCTTCGCATTACTGCCACGCGGTGCGCGCTCCTCTTTGCCGGCGGCGGCGCGCGCGGCCGGCGCGGCCCACATCAGGCGCGTGCCCGTGCGGCTCAGCGCGACGATCGAGAGCAGGCTCGACAGCAGTACGGCCGGCCACAGCACGACTGCCGCGCCGAGCGGCGTGGCGGCCAGCACCATCGCCTTGCCGAGGAACCCGGACAGCGGCGGCAGGCCCGCGGCGCCCACCGCGGCGATCAGATAGAGCAGCGCGGCGAGGTTCGATGGCCACGGTGCATGCGTGCGCGGGACCGCTTCGACCGTAGCTTCGGCTTCGGTGTGAGCCGGTTCCCCGACCAGCACGGCGAGCGCGCCGGCCGTCTCGACCTGCAGCGGCTGCACCCGCGCCAGCGTCGCCACCGCTTCGCCGTCCGGGGCGGGCGAGATGGCCGCCGCGGCCGCGTCGTCGAGCGCTTCGAGCGAGCCGGGCTCGATCGAATTGGCATCGGCGGAAACGGCGGCATGGGCGGCGTGCGGGGTCGGGGCTTGCTCGGGTTCGAGCGTGTCGGCGAGCAGGAACAGCGCGCCAGTGCAGAGCGTCGTGCTGATCAGGTAGTAGAGCAGCGCGCTCCATGCGAGCGGCGTCTGTAGTGCGATCGCCGCGATCAGCAGACCCACCGAAACCAGCACGAGATAGCCCGTCGTGGTCTTGAGACTCGACACCGCCAACGCGCCCAGCGCGCCGAACACGATCGTCGCGATCGCGAGCCACCACGCCCACTGATGCATGAACGCATCGAGCACGCCGCCCGCCGCGCCGAACACGAGCGCGTCGCAGCGCAGCATCGCATAGATGCCGACCTTGGTCATGATCGCGAACAGCGCGGCCACCGGGCCGATGGCGCTGCGGTAGGCCTGCGGCAACCAGAACGACATCGGAAACACGGCGGCCTTGAGGCCGAACACGAGCATCAGCGTCGCGCCCGCGAACTGCGCGAGCGGCAGCGACTCCGGCCCGAGACGCGCCAGACGTTCGCCCATGTCGGCCATGTTGAGCGTGCCCGTGACGCCGTAGAGCACGCCGATCGCGACCAGAAAGAACGACGAACCGACGAGGTTCATCAACAGATAGTGCAGCCCGTTGCGCACCCGTCGCGCGCCGCCACCATGCAGCAGCAGCGCGTACGACGCGATCAGCAGCAGCTCGAAGAACACGAACAGGTTGAAGAGATCGCCCGCGAGGAAGGCGCCGTTCAGGCCCATCAGCTCGAACTGGAACAGCGCACGGAAATAGCGGCCGCGCCTCGCGTCCTCGCTCGAGGTGCCGAGCAGGCAGCAGACCGCCAGCACGGCGGTGAGCACCAGCATCAGCGCGCCGAGCCGGTCGAGTTCCAGCACGATGCCGAACGGCGCGGGCCATGCGCCGAGCGCGTAGCTGGCGATCTCGCCTTGCGCGGCGCGCGCCATCAGCAGGCACGCGACGGGCAGCAGCGCGATGATGGCGAGCGCGTTCAGCGCGCGTTGCAGGCGTTTCGCGCGCAGCGGCAGCACGACGATGACGCCCGCGGAAAAGAGCGGAATCAGGATCGGGAGCAGGAGAACGTGGTTCATTCGACGGGCGTCTCCTCGTCATTGACGTGATCGTTGCCCGTGATCGAAAACGAGCGCAGCGCGAGCACCACGGTGAAGGCCGTCATTGCGAAGCCGATCACGATGGCCGTCAGCACGAGCGCTTGCGGCACCGGATCGACGTATTGCGCCCCCGCCGCGATGACCGCTGGCTTGCCGATCGCAAGCCGGCCCATGCCGAGCAGGAACAGGTTGATCGCATACGAGAACAGCGTGATGCCGAGAATCACCGGCAACACGCGTGCGCACAGCAGCAGGTAGATGCCGCACGCGCAAAGCACGCCGATCGCGATGGCAAAGGCGGCTTCCATCAGCTTTTCTCCACGGACTGCATGTCCTTGTCGCGTACGCCGAGGTGCGAGACGATCGTGAGCGTCGTGCCGACCACCGCGCCCGTTACGCCGAGATCGAACAGCATCGCCGTGGACAGTTCGATCTCTCCGATCAGCGGCACGTGCAGGTGCCCGAACGCACTGGTCAAAAACGGCTGGCCGAACGCGAGACTGCCGAGCCCCGTGGTCGCGGCGATCAGAATGCCGAAGCCCGCAAGCGCGCGGTAGTTGAGGTGGATGCGCGACTCGGTCCACAGCACCCCGCTCGCGACGTACTGCAGCAACAACGCGATCGAGAGGATCAGCGACGCGATGAAGCCGCCGCCCGGCAGGTTGTGGCCGCGCAGGAACACGAACACGGCGACGAGCACGGTGAGCGGCAGCATCAGCCGGGCGAGGATCGCGAGCATCAGCGGATGCGATTGCGACGACCATGGCCGGCCATCCGGCCCCGCATCGGGCGACTTCAGGCGCAGCCCGCGCAGCAGCGCCTTGACGGCGAGCCCCGCGACCACGAGCACGCTGATTTCGACCATCGTATCGAAGCCGCGGAAATCCACGAGGATCACGTTGACGACGTTGTGGCCGCCGCTGCCGGGCAGCGCATTGGCGAGGAAGTACGGAGCGATGCCTGGCAGCGGCGCGCTCGTCATGATCCTGTACGACACGGCGCCGAGCAGCGCGCCGCCCGCGAGCGCGAGCACGCCGTTGCGCAGCCGGACGGGGAGCGGCTCGACGGCGCGTTGCAGCGCGGGCAGGAAATAGACGGCCAGCACGAGCAGCAGGATCGTGACCAGTTCGACGGAGATCTGCGTGAGCGCGAGATCGGGCGCGGAGAAGCGCACGAAGGCGAGCGACACGAGCAGGCCGCAGGTGCTCAGCATCACGAGCGCGTAAAGGGTGCGCGCACGCACGCACACCACGCCGACGGCGAGCAACGCCATCAGCACGAGGCCGCCCAGCGTGAACGGATCGGGCGGCAGGCGCGTGTGGCTGCCGCTCCAGGTGTCGAGCGCGACGAGCGGCACGCCCGGAACGATCAGCATCGCCGCGATCATCCATGCGAGGTAGGCCGGCAGCGAGCGCGTCTCGAACAAGCGCACGATCACGCCGGCGCACTGTTCGAGACGCTGCACGAAGCGGTCGAAGATTTCGCTCGCGTTCAACTCGGTGAGCGCCGTGCGACGGTGGCGGAACGCATTGCGGCGCAGGAAAAAGAGCGCCGCACCCGCCGCGAACGACACCGCGCTCATCACGAGCGGCGTATTGACGCCGTGCCACAGGCTCAGGCTGTAGTCGGGCAGCTTGCCGCCGAGCGTGACCCACGCGGCCGACTCGAGCAGCCTGCCGATGCTTTGCTGCGGGAACAGGCCGATCAGCAGGCACAGCGCCACGAGAATCTCGACCGGCAGCCGCATGAAGCGCGGCGCCTCGTGCGGCGGATAGTGCGGCAGATCGCGCGGCGTCTCGCCGTCGAAAAACACGCCCCAGACGAAACGTAGCGAGTACGCCACGGAGAGCGCCGCCGCCACGATCGCGATGACCGGCACGGCGAGGTTCAGCGGCCCGAACATGCTTTGCGCGAGTGTTTCGCCGAAGAACATTTCCTTCGAGAGAAAACCGTTGAGCAGCGGCACGCCGGCCATCGACAGCGACGCGACGCTCGCGAGCACGGCCGTATGCGGCATGTACCTGCGCAGGCCGCGCAGACGGCCCAGATCGCGCGTGCCGGTTTCGTGATCGACGATGCCCGCGGCCATGAAGAGCGACGCCTTGAACACCGCGTGGTTGACCGTGTGAAAGAGCGCGGCGACAGTCGAGAGCTGCGTGTCGAGGCCGAACAGCAGCACGATCAGGCCGAGATGGCTGATGGTCGAATAGGCGAGCAGGCCCTTCAGATCGCGCTGCAACAACGCCAACCCCGCGCCGCCCACCAGCGTGACGAGCCCGGCCACTGTCGCCGTGTATGCCCATAGGTGGGTACCTTCGAAGAGCGGATAGAGACGCGCGAGCAGGAACACGCCGGCCTTCACCATCGTCGCCGAATGCAGATAGGCCGACACGGGTGTGGGCGCCGACATCGCGTGCGGTAGCCAGAAGTGAAAAGGAAACTGCGCCGACTTCGTGAACGCCGCGAACAGCGTGAGCAGCAGAATGGCCGGGTAGAGCGGATCGTGCTGCACCTTGTCAAGCTGGGCGAGCACGTCGTTCAGCTCGTAGCTGCCGCATACGTGGCCGAGCAACAGCACGGCCGCAAGCAGCGCGAGACCGCCCGCGCCGGTAATGGTGAGCGCCATGCGTGCGCCGCGCCTCGCGTCGGGCCGCGATGGCCAGAAGCCGATCAGCAGGAACGAGACGAGGCTCGTCAGTTCCCAGAAGATGACGAGCAGCAGCAGGTTGTTCGACAGCACGATGCCGAGCATCGCGCCCATGAAGAGCAGTAGCAGCAGGTACAGACGCGGCAACGAATCGCTGCCGGCGAGGTAGTAGCGTGCGTAGATGAAGACGAGCAGGCCGATCGCGAGTACGAGCAACGCGAACATGAACGAGAGGCCATCGAGGCGCAGCGACAGCGCGAGGCCGATGTCGGGCATCCACTCATGGCGCCATTGCAGCACGTCGTGGTCGCCCATGCCCACGCGCTCGCTCAGCAGCAGCGCGCAGCCGAACAGCGCCGTCGCGAACGCGATCCAGGTGCAGAGCGCGGCGGCGCGCGGCCTCGTGAGCGCAATGAGCGCCGCGGCCATGAACGGAAGTAGGACGAGCCACCCCAGTACCATTCGATGCCCTCCGGGAGTTCGAGTGTTAGACGGTGTGGCTGGCCGGTGGGACTGGGCCGGCGTGCCGCCAGCCGGGCGGCTGCCCACGGGGCACAATCATAGCCGCAAACAGCCCGGCAGTTCACATCGGTACATCAAGCATAAATACCCACCGCGAAGCGCGCGGCGAGCCAGACTGATGCCCAATCGTGCCCATTGATGCGGACGCGCGTTCGATTTAACGCCCGTCGCGTGACATACGGCGCGCTGATGCACCGTAATCGGCAAACTTGACGATCAATCGAGGCGCCAAATTGAAAGGAACTGAACTGGATCTGTATGCAACTGAAGAGCCAGGCCACACTTTGGCTTTCAATCTTTTCGATGGCACATGGGTGTCCGATGTGCCGGGCTACGGTTTAGGTATGGCCCCCATTTCGACGATGGGCGTCTCCACTGGTTCGAGATCCGCCTCCTTTGTGCATGCCCTCCGGTCTTGCTCTAAACTAGCGCCCGCCCAACTCACGCCCCGATGCGCCCCGTCACGAGCAACAACCGATGCCCCCAGCCTCCATCGATCCCGCCGATTCCCCGCATTTCAGCCTGCCGAAACACCCGCCGTTCCAGCGTTTCTGGTGCACCCGCATCCTGTCGTCGCTGTCGTTCCAGATGCTCGCGGTCGCGATGGGCTGGCATGTCTACGCGCTCACGCATAGCGCGTTCGCACTTGGCCTCGTCGGCCTCGCGCAGTTTCTGCCGATGTTCCTGCTGACGCTCGTCGTCGGCCATGTCGCCGATCGTTACGATCGCCGCCGCATCGCCGCCGTCTGCCAGAGCCTCGAAAGTGTCGCTGCATTGCTGTTCGCGATCGGCACCTTCGGCGGCTGGATCAGCGCGCCGGTCATCTACGTGCTGGCTGCCTGCGTCGGCGCGTCGCGCGCGTTCGAATCGCCGGCCGTGGCGTCGCTGCTGCCGGCCGTGGTGCCGCGCGGCTATCTGCCGAAGGCGACCGCGTGGGCGACGTCCGCCAATCAGACCGCGCAGATCGCCGGGCCCGCGCTCGGTGGTCTGCTGTACGGCATCGGTCCCGGTGCCGCGTATCTCGCGTGCACGCTGACGTTCGCGGCGGCGGCCGCGTCGGTGTGGAGCATTCCGTTGCAGATGAAGCCGGCGAGCCGCGCGCCCGTCACGCTCGAATCGATCTTTTCGGGCATCGCGTTCATTCGTCGCGAGCCGGTGATTCTCGGCGCGCTGTCGCTCGATCTGTTCGCGGTACTGTTCGGCGGCGCGACCGCGTTGCTGCCGATCTTCGCGCGCGACGTGCTGCACGCGGGCCCGCTCGGTCTCGGCCTGTTGCGCTCGGGCACGGCGATCGGCGCGCTCGCGGGCACGATCTGGCTCGCGCATTTTCCATTGCGCAACCGGCCCGGCGCGGCGATGTTCGGCGGCGTGATCGCGTTCGGCATCGCGACGATCGTGTTCGGGCTGTCGCATCAGTTCCTCGTGTCGTTGTTCGCGCTGATGGTGCTCGGCGCGTCGGACACGATCAGCGTGGTGGTGCGGCTGTCGCTCGTGCAATTGCGCACGCCCGATGAAATGCTCGGCCGCGTCAGCGCGGTCAATTCGTTGTTCATCGGGACGTCGAATCAATTGGGCGAGTTCGAATCGGGCCTGACCGCGGGATGGTGGGGCGCGCAGCCGGCGGTGCTGGTCGGCGGTGTCGCGACGATCGCGATCGCGCTGTTGTGGATGCGGTTCTTTCCCGAACTGCGGCACACGCGCACGCTCGAGCGCGAAGAGGCGCTCGCGGCGAGCGCCTGATTGCCAGGGCCTGGGCGCCATCGCCCGATCCATGACACGACGAGGAGACGAACCACATGAGCCAGTCCGAACTGCACCCCGCCGCGCCGGTCGCGGCGACGATCTATCGTGGCGAATCCGTCGAGAACACGCATCTCGCGCACGTCGCGGTCGTCGATGGGGACGGTCGTCTGCTGTATTCGTTCGGCGACGCCGCGCGCATGACGCTCGCGCGTTCCGCGGCGAAGCCGGCCCAGGCGCTCGCGGTGCTCGAAACCGGCGCGCTCGAGCGTTGCGGTTTCGACGAAGCCGATCTCGCGCTGATGTGCGCATCGCACAGCAGCGAGCCGCGTCATATCGAACGTACGCGCGGCATGCTCGCGAAAGCGCAGGCGAGCGAGGCCGATCTGCGTTGCGGCGGCCATCCGCCGTTATCGGATGCGGTGTACGTCGACTGGATCCGGCGCGGCTTTACGCCCACCGGCGTGTGCAGCAACTGTTCGGGCAAGCACGCGGGCATGCTGGCCGGCGCGGGTTCGATCGGCGCGGCGCTCGCCGGCTATGAGCTGCCCGGGCATCCGTTGCAGGTGCGTGTGAAGCAGACGGTCGCGAGCGTCTGCGATCTGCCCGACGAGGGCGTGCAATGGGCGATCGACGGCTGCAATCTGCCGACGCCGGCGTTTGCGCTCGACCGGCTCGCACGTCTGTTCGCGAAGCTCGCGGCGGCGCAGGATCAACAGGAAACCGAAGCCGCCGCGACGACGCCGCGCGCGGCCGCGCTCGCGCGCATCTATCGCGCGATGACGTCGTACCCGGAACTGGTCGGCGGGGAGGGGCGCTTCTGTACGCTGCTGATGCGGGCTTTCGATGGCGCGCTGGTCGGCAAGGTCGGCGCGGACGGCAGCTATGCGATCGGCGTACGCGCATCGCGGCAGACCGCGCGGCTCGGCGCGAAGGGCGCGCTAGGCATCGCGCTGAAGATCGAGGACGGCAATCCCACCGTGCTCTACGCGGTCACCGCCGAATTGCTCGCCGTGCTCGATATCGGTACGCCTGAACAACGCGCGGCGCTCGACGGCTTTCATGCGCCGCGGCGCCTCAACACGATGGGCGTCGAGATCGGCCGGATGGACTTCTCGATCGAGCTTGCCGCGCATCGTTGAGCGCGGCAACCCGATTCACTGCTCGACACCCCAGAGCTCAAGCCGCCGCCGCCTTCGCCGGCGCGGCACCCAGCGCATCACGGATCGCATCGGCGAGCTCGCTCGCCGCGAACTTCGCGACATAGCCGTTGGCGCCCGCGTTCTTCACGTGCGCCTCATTGGCCGCGCCCGTCAGCGACGAGTGAATGATCACCGGAATATCGCGCGTGCGTTCATCGGCCTTGATCTGGCGCGTCAGCATGAAGCCGTCCATCTCCGGCATCTCCAGATCGGTCAATACGAGCGCGATGGTGTCTTTCGCGCGCGCGCCGTTTTTCTGCGCTTCGCGCGCGACCTGCTGCAGCGTCTGCCACGCTTCCTCGCCGGTCTTCGTCATGATGTAGTCAGCGCCGATCGCGGTGAGCGCCTGTTCGATCAGCTTGCGCGCGAAGCCGGAGTCGTCGGCGGCGAGGATCTTCGCGCCGCGGCGGATGCCGAGCGCCTGGCCGACCGAGGCCGGATCGACGCTCGGATGCTGCGACGGGAACACGTCGCGCAATACCTGCTCGACGTCGATCACCTGGGCGAGGCGCGAGTCGCCGGTATTGCCGTCGATGCGCGCGATGCTCGTGACGAGCTTGCCGCCCGCCGAGCCATCGGCCGACAGCACCTGGTTCCATTCGAGTCGCACGATGTCGTCGACTTCCTCGACCGCGAAGGCCTGCGTCGAACGCGCGAATTCGGTGACCAGCAGGATGTTCAGGCCGCGCGTCGGCTCGCAGCCCATCAACCGCGGCAGATCGATCACGGGGATGATCTGCCCGCGAATGTCGACCGCGCCCATCACGTAAGGCGACGATCCGGCGATCGGCGTGACGGTCGGCATCGTCGAGATTTCGCGCACCTTGAACACGTTGATCCCATACAACTCGTGCGCGTCGCTGCCCGGCACGTGGCCGAGGCGGTATAGCAGCAGCTCGAACTTGTTGGAGCTCGTCAGGTTGCTGCGTTCGGTGTGGCGCTCGTGATTGGCACGGTGGTCGTCTGCCATCGGAATCGTTCTCCAGAATTGCGGTGCTGAGCGGTGCTGAGCGTGCCTGTATCTGGTTATCGGCGCCGATGGCGAAAAATTCAGCACTGCGTGGCAGCGTCGAGCGGCTCGCGCGATTCACACGAATACGGCAAACGTGTGCGCATTCATATGAGGGTTACCTAAGGTTACAGAAGCGACAGCAGCGTTTCACCTGCCCGACGGGGTGGCTTCTAGAATCGGCAGCGATAAAAGCGTGGCGCCGCGCTGGGCTCGCAAGCAGTCCGCAGCGTTTTGCATCGCACGCTTCGTTCGCGGCGCACACGTGTCCGTCGTTTTGCTTTCAGATGCTTTCACCTCAAGGAGAACGTATGATCCGCCTGCCTTCCGTCCCTTCCGTCGCTTTGGCCCGCATCGCCGCCGTTGCCTGCTTCGGTGGTCTTCTGACGGCCGCCTCGGTGGCCAGCGCGCAGAGCGCCGCGTCCACGGACACGGGCCGCCTGCATGCCGCCGACCAGACCTTCATCGCGGACGGCACGCAAGCCGTCGCGACGCAGCGCGATGCCGCGCGTATCGCCACCGCGCGTTCGGCCGACCGCGACGTGAAGGCCTTCGCCGAGCGCGTGTCGAGCGACGACGCCAGGATCACCGACGCGTTGCGCGCGGCGAGTCCGCGCGGTGTCGACGTGCCGAAGAACGATCCCGATGCGGCCGTGCTCGCCAGCATCAACCATCTGCGCGGCGCGGACTTCGACAAGGTGTACATCGAGCAGGTCGCGCTCGCGGGTGAACAGAAGGCACTGTCCGCTTTCCAGGCGGAAATCGCAGCGGGCCGCGACGAGCAGTTGAAGGCCGCCGCGAAACAGGCGCTGCCGACGATCCAGCAGCACTATGCGATGGCGCAGGATCTCGCGAAGCGCAAGCATCTGTCCGTGGCCGCGCAATAAGCGGCGTCACGTCGCTACGCGGCAGGCGGCGGTACTTCGAACCCGGGCTTTTCGGCGATAATCGTGCGCTTCTTCCGACGATTCTTCGCGCCTCCGATTCCAGGTACCGCATGAGCAAGCACGCCAGTCTGCCGCAACAGTTGGACCATCTGCTTCGACAAGCCGTCGCGCTCCAGCAGAACGGCGCGCTCGTCGAAGCCGAGGAGTTGTATCGCGAGATACTCGAACTGAAGCCGAAGCATGGCGACGCGTTGCGCTGGCTCGGCGAACTCGCGCTGCAAACGGGCCGCTTGCAGGAAGGCATCGATCTGCTGAAGAAGGCGCTCGTGGTCAACGCGAGACAGCCGGCCGTGCATTCGAATCTCGCCTATGCGCTGAACGCGTTGCAGCGCCATGACGAAGCGCTCGCGTGTGCCGAGCGGGCGCTCGCGATGCAGCCGAAATTCGCCGATGCGTTGAACAATCGCGGCAACGCATTGGCGGCGCTGAACCGTCCGCTCGATGCGCTCGCGAGCTACGAACGCGCGCTTTCGCTCGTGCCGGAGTTTGCGCCGGCGTGGAACAATCGCGCATGCGTGCTGCGCGATCTCGGCCGCTATGCCGATGCGCTCGATAGCTGCGACCAGGCGCTCGCGTTGCAGCCGAACTATCCGGATGCGTGGAGCAATCGCGGCAACGTGCTCGGCGATCTGAACCAGCCGCACGAAGCACGACACTGCTACCAACGCGCGCTGGAACTTGCGCCTGCTTTCGTCGATGCATGGAACAACCTCGGTCTCGCGCAGATCGATCTGAATCAGCGCGAACAGGCGTTGTCGAGCTATCAGCGCGCGCTTGCGTTGAATCCGGCGTCGGTCGAAACGCACTGGAACCAGGCGCTGTGCCTGCTGCAAATGGGCCGCTTCGATACCGGCTGGCGCGAATACGAATGGCGTTGGGAGCGCAGCCGCATCAAGGCCGGCAGGCGCGCGTTCGCGCAGCCGTTGTGGCTCGGCGACGTTCCGCTCGACGGCAAAACGATTCTGCTGCATGCGGAGCAGGGCCTGGGCGATACGTTGCAGTTCTGCCGCTATGCGCCGCTCGTTGCGAAGCTCGGCGCGAAGGTCGTGCTCGAAGTGCCGGGCGCGTTGTTGCGATTGCTGTCGACGCTCGATGGTGTCGATCAGTTGATCGAAGCGGGGCAGCCGTTGCCGCCGTTCGATTGTCATTGCCCGCTGCTGAGCTTGCCGCTTGCGTTCGGCACGAACGAAGCGAGCATTCCGGCGGCGACGCCGTATCTTTTTGCGCAGCCGGCGGCCGTCAGCGAATGGCGTGAGCGGATCGAACACGACGGCAACATCAACGCGGATGCCAACGCAATCAGGCCGCTGAAAGTCGGCCTCGTCTGGGCCGGCGAGAACCGCGCGCATATCGCCGAGCTGCGCAAGATCGACGCGCGTCGGTCGCTCACGTTCGAGCAACTCGCGCCGCTCCTCGAGGTGCCGAACGTTCGCTTCTTCAGCGTGCAGAAGGGCGCGGCCGCGCCGCAATTAGCCGAAAGCGCCTACGGTGAACGCGTCGCCGATTACACCGGGCTGCTGCACGATTTCGCCGATACCGCCGCGCTCGTCGCCAGTCTCGATCTGGTGATTTCGGTCGACACCTCCACCGCGCATCTGGCCGGCGCGCTCGACAAACCCGTCTGGATCCTGAACCGCTTCGACACCTGCTGGCGCTGGTTGCTCGAACGCAGCGACACGCCGTGGTACCCGTGCGCACGTCTGTTCCGTCAACCGGCGCTCGGCGATTGGGGCGGCGTGATCGATGCCGTGCGCGATGCATTGGTGAATCTGAGCGCCACGCCTTCGTGACGCCTTCGGGCGGAGACGCGTAGACTGAACTTCCGTTCATCGATGGCAATGCCACGGAGAGTTCTTCAATGGAATACAGACATCTGGGTGCATCGGGTTTCAAGGTGCCGGTGCTGAGTCTCGGCACCGGTACATTCGGCGGCAAGGGTGAATTTTTCCAGGCGTGGGGCGCGACCGACGTCGCCGAAGCGCGGCGTCTGATCGACATCTGCTTCGACGCGGGCGTCACGATGTTCGACACCGCCGACATCTATTCGAAGGGCGCGTCCGAGTCGGTGCTCGGCGAGGCGCTGAAGGGCAAGCGCGACAAGGCGATCCTGTCGACCAAGGCGACGTTTCGTTTCGACGACGATCCGAACGGCGTCGGCTCGTCGCGCTTCCATCTGATCCAGGCGGTCGATTCAGCGCTCAAGCGTCTGCAAACCGATTACATCGACCTGTTCCAGTTGCACGGCTTCGACGCGAAAACGCCGATCCCCGAAGTGCTGTCCACGCTCGACGACCTCGTGCGCGCGGGCAAGATCCGCTATATCGGCGTGTCGAATTTCTCCGGCTGGCATCTGATGAAGTCGCTCGATATCGCCGACCGTTACGGCTATCCGCGCTATGTCGCGAATCAGACCTACTACTCGCTGGTCGGGCGCGACTACGAGTGGGAGCTGATGCCGCTCGGTGTCGACCAGGGCGTCGGTGCCGTGGTGTGGAGCCCGCTCGGCTGGGGCCGCTTGACCGGCAAGCTCAAGCGCGGCCAGCCGCTGCCGGAGACGAGCCGTCTGCACAAGACCGCCGACATGGGGCCGCCGGTGCCGGAAGACTATCTGTTCCACGTGCTCGACGCGCTCGACGAAATTGCCGCCGAAACCGGCAAGACCGTGCCGCAGATCGCGCTGAACTGGCTGCTGCAACGGCCGACCGTCGCGACGCTGTTGATCGGCGCGCGCAACGAGGAGCAACTGCGGCAAAACCTCGGCGCGGTCGGCTGGAATCTGACGCCGGAGCAGGTCGCGAAGCTCGATGCGGCCAGCACGGTGCGCCCCGCGTATCCGTACTGGCATCAGGAAGGCTTCGCGGAACGCAATCCAAAGGCGGTTTGAGCGGCGGGTCGACCACGTTCCAGGCGCCGCAGCCGGCGCAATGCGCTGGTCCAGCGCGGCCGCACGCTGGACCAGCGCATCCCATCAAGCCAAACCGCCATTGGCCCGCAATACCTGCCCATTGACCCAACCCGCATCCGGGCCGACCAGAAACGCGACCACGCCCGCCACGTCTTCCGGCTCGCCGAGGCGTTGCAGCGGCGGCATCTTCGCGAACGTCTCGATCTGCTCGTCGGTCTTGCCTTCGAGGAACAGCGCGGTCGCGATCGGTCCCGGCGCGAGCGCATTCACCGTGATGTTGCGCCCGCGCAGTTCCTTCGCGAACACACGCGTGAACGCTTCGACGGCCGCCTTGGTCGCCGTGTAGATGCCATAGCCGGGCAGGTTCAGCGCGAGCACGCTGGTCGAGAAATTGACGATGCGCCCGCCGTCGTTCAGGCGCGCGGCCGCTTCGCGCAGCGTGTTGAAGGTGCCGCGCACGTTGATGTCGAAGGTTTGGTCGTAGAGTGCGTCGGGCGTGTCGGCGAGCGGCGTGGGCTTCATCACGCCCGCGTTGTTGACGAGCACATCCACCTTGCCGAGTTCGCGTTCGGTGATTTCGAACATGCGACGTACGTCGCCGGGCTTCGACACGTCGGCTTGCACCGCGGCCGCCTTGCCGCCAGCTTCGCGGATCGCGCCGACGAGCGCGCCGGCTTCGCCCGCGCTCGCTGCGTAGTTGACGGCGACCGCGTAGCCGTCGTTCGCGAGCCGCTGTGCGATCGCCGTGCCGATGCCGCGCGATGCGCCCGTGACGATGGCGACTTTCGGTTGTGGGTTCGTGCTCATGATTGGTTTCCTCATAGAAGGTCGTGGATCGGTGAGGTGAATCATGAACGCTTTGCGCGCGGAGATAATCCGGTTAGACTCGCCATCATCATTCCATTTGCTTTAATAATCCGCCGCTATGGACCGTTTCGAGGAAATGCGCGTATTCGTGCGGATCGCCGAGCGCCAGAGCTTCACGCGCGCCGCCGACGATCTGCAAATTCCGCGCGCGACCGTCACCAACCTGATGAAGCGCCTCGAGCAGCGGCTCGGCGCGCGGTTGCTCGAACGCACGACCCGCACGGTGCGGCTCACGCCCGACGGTGAAGCGCACTACCAGCGCTGCGTGCGCCTGATCGCCGATCTGGAGGAGGCCGAGGGGGCGTTTTCCAATCTCGCGCCAAAGGGGCTGTTGCGCGTGAACGTGCAGGGCACGCTCGCGCGACACTTCGTGGTGCCGGCGCTGCCCGCGTTTCTCGCGCGCTTTCCCGACATCGAGCTGATGATCGGCGAGGACGACCGGCTCGTCGACCTCGTGCGCGAGGGCATCGATTGCGTGCTGCGCGCGGGCGTGCTGCAGGATTCGTCAATGGTCGGGCGGCGCGTCGCGCAACTGCAGCAGGTGACGGTCGCGAGTCCCGCGTATCTGGCCACGTATGGCGAGCCGGCCGATCCTGACGCGCTGTCGACGCATCGCGCGGTCAACTACGTGTCGAGCGCGACCGGCAAGCCGGTGCCGCTCGAATTCCGCGTCGACGGGCGGGATGCCGCGCTCGTGCTGCCGTCGGCGGTGTCGGTCAGCGGCGCCGAACTGTACACGGGCGCGGCCCTCGCCGGGCTCGGCATCGTGCAGGTACCGCGTTACCGCGTGGATGGCGAGTTGGCGGCGGGGCGGCTGCGGGTCATTCTGGCGGACTATCCGCCGCCACCGATGCCGGTGTCGGTGCTGTATCCGCAGAACCGGCAGTTGTCGTCGCGCGTGCGGGTGTTCGCGCAGTGGCTGCGGGAGATTTTCGAGGCGGTGAACTGAGGGAGCGAAAAACGCAAAGGAATGCGTTTTCGTGGTTAACGCCTGGACATGTGCGCCTCGCATAATGTCATTCTCAAGAGCGCAGAAAGCCGCCCGTGATCGAGGGTGGACGCACAGAACGACCGGGGGATCTGATCATGAATCGTTTTCGTTCGCTGGGTGTGGCGACGGGCGCGGCGCAGTTCGCCAGTGCCGACATCCTCAGCCGGATGAGCATGGCGTCGCGCCGGCCAGGCGAGGCGCGCCCCTTCGATCTGATTTTCGAACCGCGCGCGTGGCAGGGGCCCGCCGCGCCCGAGGCGACGGACCCGCAGTTCAAGATCCACGTGTTCGACACGATGCGCGCGTTCGAAAAACGCGGTGTCGACGCGATCGTGCTGCCTTGCTTTCTGAGCCATACCTTCATCGACGAACTCGCGGCCAACGTCAGCGTGCCGGTCGCCAACATCATGACCGCGCTGTCCGCGCACGTGCGGCGCACCTATCCGTCGGCGCGCCGAATCGGCGTGCTGACGTCGGCGGCGATTCGCACGAACGGCCTGTTCGAGCGCTACTTCGAAGCCGGGCAGTTCGACGTGTGCTATCCGCGCAACGACACCGGTTTCGACGGCGTGACGAGCGCCGTCTTCGGTGTCGGGGGCATCCGCGATGGGCGCCTGCACGGGCGGCCCGTCGAGCTGTTGCGCGCGGCGTGCGCGGATCTGGTCGCGCAGGGCGTCGACGTGATCGTGCCGGGGCTCGCGGAGATCGGCCTCGTGCTGCGCGCGCTCGGGCGCATCGAGGTGCCGCTCGTCGATACGAACCAGGTGTATGCGCGCTATGTCGCGGCGGCGCAGTACACGCAGCCGGAGCGGGCGTTCCGCCTCGGCGTGGTCGGCGGCATCGGGCCGGCCGCGACCGTCGATTTCATGGCCAAGGTCGTGCGCAACACGCCGGCCGCGCGCGACCAGGACCATATCCGGATCATGGTCGAGCAGAATCCGCAGATCCCCGACCGCACCGCGGCGCTGCTCGAGCGCGGCGACGATCCCACCCTCGCGCTGTACGCGGCCTGCAAGACGCTCGAGGACGGCGGCGCGGATCTGATCGCGATTCCGTGCAATACCGCGCATGCGTTCGTCGAGCGGCTCCAGCCGGCGCTGCGCGTGCCGATCGTCAATATGCTGACCTGTACCGCCGATTATCTGCGCGAGACCTTTCCGGGTCTGCGCGAAGTGGGCGTGCTGGCCACCTCGGGTACGCTCGCGAGCCGCGTCTACGAACAGGCGCTCGACGCGCGCGGCCTGGTGCAGATCGCGCCGTCCGCCACTGCGCAAGCGCGTCTGATGAACGCGATCTACGGCCCGCGCGGCGTGAAGGCGGGGCACACGTCGGGCGACTGTTGCGACGACCTCGCGGCGGCCGTCGACGATCTGCTCGCGCAGGGCGTGCAGGTGATCGTGCTCGCGTGCACCGAGTTGCCGTTGCTGTTGCGTGAGCCGGTGCTCGCGTGTCCGGGCGGGCGCGTGGTGCGGCTGGTCGATCCGACCGACGTGCTGGCGAGGCGCTGCGTTGCGTATGCGCATGGCGACGGTGTCGCGTGTGGCACACCGGCGGGTTGCGCGACGCCGGATGCGGCCGGGCGCTCGCGGGTTGAAAGCGCGCTGGGCTAGTCGGGTGGCGTGACCGCGGCGCAGCCGTTTGCGCCTCGCCGCCGATCCAGAGGTCAAGGCGCGCCCGAGCCAGCCATGGAAAACTGTATAAACATACAGTATAGTATCCCCCTACAGCCAGGCTTCCGGGCGCTCCTCGCGCCGACCCGGCTGCACCGAACTTGCGCGGTCGCGAGAGCCGGCCGTGAGAGGTGACCCACTCCTTCAGACGGTCGGAAAAATTGTCCTCCAACGACGCAACCCTTGACACCCTCGCTGACACTCCCCAAGGCGGCAACCCGAGCGGCAACAAGATCCAGGGCACGATCCGCATTCGCGGCGCCCGCCAGCACAACCTGAAAAACGTCGACCTCGACGTGCGCACCGGCGAAATGACGGTCGTCACGGGGCCGTCCGGCTCGGGCAAGTCGAGCCTCGTGTTCGACACGCTGTATGCGGAAGGCCAGCGCCGCTACGTCGAAACCTTCAGCGCGTACGCGCGCCAGTTCCTCGACCGGATGGATCGGCCGCAGGTCGACCGCGTCGACGGCGTGCCGCCCGCCATCGCGATCGACCAGACCAACCCGGTGCGCAGCTCACGTTCCACGGTCGGCACGATGACCGAGCTCAACGATCACCTGAAGCTGCTGTACGCGCGCGCGGCCGAGCTGTTCGACCGCCAGAGCGCGTATCTGGTGCGGCACGACACGCCGGAGACGATCTACGCGGAACTGCTCGAGCGCACCGCTCAGGAGGAGCCGCGGCTCGTCGTCACGTTCCCGGTCGAGCTGCCGGAGTCGGCGTCCGCGCAGGAGGTCGAGCAGTGGTTGTCGGCGAGCGGCTATACGCGCGTGCAGGCGCAGCGCGAAGTCGATTCGCCGACCGGCAAGCGCAAGCTGCTCGACGTCGTCGCCGACCGCTTCCGGCTGCGCTCGGTGGATAAAGCACGCGCGATCGAGGCGATCGAGGCATCGCTGAAGCGCGGCGGCGGGCGCGTCAATATTTACGTGCTGCCGGCTACCTCGGGCGAGCCGCAGGCCGAAGCCGCCGAGCCGCGCATCTGGCGTTTCTCCACCGGCTTGCACAGCCCCGAAAGCGATCTGCGCTATGCCGATCCGCAGCCCGCGCTGTTCTCGTTCAACTCGGCCTATGGCGCTTGCGATGCCTGCCGCGGTTTTGGCCGCGTGATCGGCGTCGACCTCGGTCTCGTGATCCCCGACGCGCGCAAGACGCTGCGCGAAGGTGCGGTCAAGCCGATGCAGACGCCCGCGTGGAAGGAGTGCCAGGACGACCTGATGCGCTACGCGGCGAAAGCCGACATCCGCCGCGACACGCCGTGGGGCGAGCTCAGCGAGCGCGAACGCAACTGGGTCATCAACGGCTCGCCGGACTGGAACGGCAAGTGGCAGACGCATTGGTACGGCGTCAAACGCTTCTTCGACTATCTCGAATCGAAGGCGTACAAGATGCATATCCGCGTGCTGCTGTCGAAATACCGCAGCTACACGCCGTGCGAAACCTGCGGCGGCGCGCGTCTGAAAACCGAATCGCTGCTGTGGCGCCTCGGCAGCAAGGCCAATGCGAACGACGTGCTCGCGCCCGCGCAGCGCTTCATGCCGCGCGGCGTGAAGTGGTCGCGCGCGCAGCTCGAGGCGTTGCCGGGCCTGACCGTGCACGATCTCATGCTGATGCCGATCGAGCGCATCCGCCGCTTCTTCAACGACATCACACTGCCGAGCGCGTTGCTCGACGACGCGCTGAAGCTGCTGCTCGCCGAAGTGCGCACGCGCCTCAAGTATCTATGCGACGTCGGTCTCGGCTATCTGACGCTCGACAGGCAAAGCCGCACGCTGTCGGGCGGCGAGGTGCAGCGTATCAACCTGACCACCGCGCTCGGCACGTCGCTGACCAAGACGCTGTTCGTGCTCGACGAGCCGAGCATCGGCCTGCACCCGCGCGACCTGAACCGCATCGTCGAAGCGATGCACCGGCTGCGCGACGCGGGCAATACGCTGGTCGTGGTCGAGCATGATCCGTCGGTGATGCTCGCGGCGGACCGGCTCATCGACATGGGTCCGGGACCGGGCGAGCGCGGCGGCTCGATCATTTTCGACGGCACGCCCGAGGCGATTCGCTCGACCGGCACGCTGACCGGCGAGTACCTCGGCGGCCGGCGCCATGTCGCGGATGCCGCGCACTGGTCGCGTCGCGCGGTCGACGCAAGCACGCCGCGCATCGTGCTCGAAGGCGCGAGCGAGCACAATCTGCGCGACGTCACGGTCGAAATTCCATTGCAGCGGCTCGTCTGCGTGACCGGCGTGTCGGGTTCCGGCAAATCGACGCTGCTGCAGGACGTGCTGTATCCGGCGATGGCGCGCCACTTCGGGCTCGCCACCGAAGCGCCGGGCGCGTTCAAGGCGCTGAACGGCGCGGACCAGGTCACCGACGTCGTGTTCGTCGACCAGTCGCCGATCGGCAAGACCGCACGCTCGAATCCGGCCAGCTACGTCGGCGCGTTCGACGAAATCCGCAAGCTGTTCGCGAAGGCACCGCTCGCGCAACAGCGCGGCTACGGCCCCGGCATGTTCAGCTTCAATTCGGGCGACGGCCGCTGCCCGACCTGTGGCGGCTCGGGCTTCGAGCACATCGAAATGCAGTTCCTCTCCGACGTGTACCTGCGCTGCCCCGATTGCGACGGGCGCCGTTATCGCGCGGAAATTCTGGAGGTGAAGATCGAGCGCGACCAGCCGGCGCGCGGGTTGAGCATTGCCGACGTGCTCGAACTGACCGTCAGCGAGGCTGCCGCGTACTTCGCGCAGGACGCCGAAGTATTGCGCGTGCTGCAGCCGATCGTCGACGTCGGGCTCGAATACGTGAAGCTCGGCCAGCCCGTGCCGACGCTGTCGGGTGGCGAGGCGCAGCGGCTCAAGCTCGCGGGCTTTCTCGCGGAGTCGGCACAGGCGCGCGGCGCACGCGGCGCGAAGCAGGTGATCGCGAAGCGTCTGTTCATGTTTGACGAACCGACCACGGGTCTGCATTTCGACGACATCGCGAAGCTGATGCAGGCGTTCGGCAAGCTGCTCGCGAGCGGTCATTCGCTGATCGTAATCGAGCACAATCTCGACGTGATCCGCGCGGCCGACTGGATCATCGACCTCGGTCCCGAAGGCGGCGACGGCGGTGGCCGCGTGTTGTGCGCGGGCACGCCGGACGAAGTGAAAGCGTGCGCCGAATCGCATACTGGCGAGGCGTTGCTGCAATACGACCGCGCGATGGACACCGCAACCGCGGCGGAGCCCCAGGGCATCCCGCTGCAGAAGGCCCTGAGCGCGGCCCGCGCACGTCGCGCGATCGAAGGCGAGGACGTGGTGCGCATCGTCAACGCGCGCGAGCATAACCTGAAGGCGCTCGACGTCGACATTCCGCACGGCAAGTTCAACGTGATCACCGGCGTGTCGGGCTCGGGCAAATCGACGCTCGCGTTCGACATCCTGTTCCACGAAGGTCAGCGGCGCTACCTCGAATCGTTGAACGCGTACGCGCGCTCGATCGTGCAGCCAGCCGGACGGCCCGAAGTCGACGCGGTGTACGGCATTCCACCGACCGTCGCGATCGAGCAGCGGCTCTCGCGCGGCGGTCGCAAGAGTACCGTCGCCACGACCTCGGAGGTGTGGCACTTCCTGCGTCTGCTGTACGTGAAGCTCGGCTTGCAGCACTGCATTCACGACGGCACGCCGGTCACGTCGCAAAGCGCCGAATCGATCGCGGCGCAGTTGCTGCGCGATCACAAGGGCCAGCACGTCGGCTTCCTCGCGCCGCTCGTCGTGAACCGCAAGGGCGTCTATACGGACCTCGCGAAATGGGCAAAAGCGCGCGGCAATACGCATCTGCGTGTGGACGGCGAATTCGTGCCGGTCGATCCGTGGCCGAAGCTCGACCGTTTCCGCGAGCACACGATCGAGCTGCCGGTCGCTGACCTCGTCATCTCGGCCGATCACGAAGCGGAGCTGCGCGAAGCGCTCGATCAGACGCTCGACATCGGTAAAGGCATCATGCATCTGCTCGCGCCGCTCGACGGTCTGCACGACGCGCTCAACGGCGGCGAGTCCACCGCGAAGCTCGGCGACGTGAAGGTGCTGTCGACGAAGCGCGCGTGTCCGGCGTGCGGCACGAGCTACCCCGAGCTCGATCCGCGCATGTTCTCGTACAACAGCAAGCATGGCTGGTGCACGAGCTGCGTCGGCACGGGGCTGTCGCTGACGCGCGAGCAGCGGGCCGCGTACGACGACACGATCGTCGACGACGACAATCGCGGTCGCGAGCAGAGCCTGCCCTCGGAGGAGCAGGAACCGGAAGGACTCGTCGACGAGCCGTGTCCGGATTGCGCGGGCACGCGTCTGAATCCGGTCGCGCGCGCGGTCACGTTCGACTCGCAGGCGATCGTCGACGTCGCGCAATGGACCGTGTCCGACACGCGCGCGTGGATCGATACGCTGCGGATGACGGGCCGCGACGCCGAAATCGCGCGCGACGTGGTCAGCGAAATCGGCAGCCGGCTGCAGTTCCTCGAAGAAGTCGGGCTCGGCTATCTGAGCCTCGATCGCGCGGCGCCGAGTTTGTCGGGCGGCGAAGCGCAGCGCATCCGGCTCGCCGCGCAGCTCGGCAGCAATCTGCAGGGCGTGTGTTACGTGCTCGACGAGCCGACCATCGGTCTGCATCCGCGCGACAACCAGATTCTGCTGAACGCGCTGCGCAAGCTCGGCGACAAGGGCAATACGCTCGTCGTCGTCGAGCATGACGAAGATACGATCCGGCGCGCGGATCACATCATCGATATCGGGCCGGGCGCGGGCAAGCGCGGCGGCACGCTGATCGCGCAGGGCAGCGTCGCGGACCTGTCCGCGCAGCCCGATTCGCTGACCGGGCGTTTCCTCGCGCAGCCGATCGTGCATCCGCTGCAGCCGCGCCGCGAGGTCGTCGCGCCGGGCAAGCGTGCGGCCGCGGTGCCGGAGAACTGGCTCACCGTGCATGGCGGCAAGCTGCATAACCTGCGCGACGTGACGGTCGGCATTCCGCTCGCGCGGCTCGTCGCGGTGACGGGCGTCAGCGGCTCCGGCAAATCGACGCTCGCGCGCGACGTGCTGATGACCAATCTGCTCGATGCGGTCGGGCGCTCAGTGCTGTCGTCGCCGGCCACGCGCCGCGCGCGTGCGGCCGCCGGGGAGAAGTCGGCCGCGAACCGGCGTTCGAGCGTGCTCGCGCGCTCGGCGCCGCGTGCGCCGCTGAACGTCACGCACATATGGCAGGGCTGCGATTCGGTCACCGGCTGGGAGAGCATCGACCGCGTGCTGGAAGTCGATCAGACGCCGATCGGCAAGACGCCGCGTTCGTGTCCCGCCACCTACATCGGCGTGTGGGATGCGATCCGCAAGCTGTTCGCGGGCACGCTGGAGGCACGCGCGCGCGGCTATACCGCGTCGCGTTTCTCGTTCAACACGGGCGAGGGCCGTTGCCCCGCGTGCGAGGGCCAGGGCGTGCGCACGATCGGCATGAGCTTCCTGCCCGACGTGAAGGTGCCGTGCGACGTCTGCCACGGCCAGCGCTTCAATCCGGAGACACTCGCGGTCACGTGGCGCGGCAAGAACATCGGCGACGTGCTGACCATGGAAATCGACGAAGCGGTCGAGTTCTTCGCGTCGATTACGAACATCGGGCATCCGCTGCAACTGATGAAAGACGTCGGGCTCGGCTATCTGACGCTCGGCCAGCCATCGCCGACGCTGTCGGGCGGCGAGGCGCAGCGCATCAAGCTCGTCACCGAGCTGAGCAAGGTGCGCGACGACATCACGCGGCGTGGCCAGAAGCCGCCGCACACGCTGTACGTGCTCGACGAGCCAACGGTCGGCCTGCACATGGCGGACGTCGCGAAGCTGATTCGCGTGCTGCACCGGCTCGTGGATGGCGGGCATAGCGTCGTCGTCATCGAGCACGATCTCGACGTGATCGCCGAGGCGGACTGGATCATCGACCTCGGTCCGGAGGGCGGCGTGGGCGGCGGTACGATCGTTGCGGCAACGGATCCGGAAAGCCTGTCGCGCGTGGCCGCGAGTCACACGGGCGCGGCTCTGCGGCCGGTGCTCGCGCGCACGGCCGCTACGTCGACGCTGGCCGGCGAAGGGACGAATGGCTGAGGCACGGTGACGAGCGGTGGCGCGGCCGTTGCGCGCCGCGATGCCGTTCCCCAGCCGACTGTTTGCTCGCATTCCCAGACGCGCGCATCAGGGATGCCGTTGCAACTTCGCAGGTTGCAACGGCCGGCGCCTCGTCGCGTGTCCGCCACACATGATTGCTGCGCTGCATCCAATCATCCGAGGTTCGATCAACGTGGCGCATGCGCGCGTTTAAATCATACGAAAGAGGTCAGCGATGTTTCAAAATAGAAACATTTTTAGATCCCCTGATAAATCAGCATTTGGATATTAATTTGTGGTGCGGAGCGAATGCCACGCAAATGCCTAATGCCGCGGGCAATAAATTTACGCTTTGCGAATAAACTACCGAATTGCCCGGACATAATAGGGCGATAAGCAGTTCACAATTGAAACATTTTTGAACCGCGCAAGAAGCGTACTCGGTAACGCGCAATGGCCGGGCTTCGCATTATCGGCAACTTTGTCCGAATGCGCGAGAGTGCCGTCCATCAAGGCTTTGCGGTAAGATCTCCTCAAGCTCATCGCGCGGCTTGCATAGTTGCCCGGCGTGTCGCGCGCTCATATCAATCGCTCAATAACCGCTTTTCCTCAGACATGGGCTGTCCTGATGAAACTCGTTTTTCAAATTTACTATAGCGATCCATTCCGCTAACATCACGCTTAATCCTTTATGCGGCGTGTGTCTGTTTTTTCGCCGTAATAACGCATTCTCTCGTTCCGTCTGATGGCGGGGCAAATCGGGGTCCGCAACGTATGACCGTTTGGGGAAGATCATGCCGCACATGCACCTTGATACAACGAGAATTACGTGGCTACACACGCCCGCTTTGAACGTCCGTACTGCAGCGCGGCGAATCGGCATTCTGCTGTTCGACGGCTTCTGGCTGCTCGGCCCCGGTACCGTCGTGGAAATGTTCCAGACCGCCAATGAGTTCGCGGGCACGCGAGCGGGCGAAGATCCGCCCTACGAAGTGCAGTTCCTGTCGATGGACGGCGGCAATGTCGCCAGTTCGTCGTCGGCGCGCATCTGGACTGACCACATCGACACGCGCTTTGGCGGCGGTTTCGACGTGCTGTTCATCGCTGGCGGCTACGGCGCCCACGTGGCCGCGCGCGACGAACGCCTGCTGAACTGGCTGCGCGCCGTGCAATCGCGCACACGCGCGATCGAAACGATCGGCGAGGGGCGCCTCGTGCTCGAAGCGGCCGGCCCGACCGAGCATGACGGCCTGATGAGCCGCTATCCGGGCGCGAGCGCCAGCGAAGGCGCGTTCAGCGCGGCCAACGACCGTCACGACTGCGCCCGCAGCGCGCTGATGTTCATCAAGCGCGACCTGGGCGCCGAGCTTGCGCGCAGCGTCGCCGATCGCGTGATGCCCGGCATGGCTGCGACGTGGGTGCCGCTGCCGGCCGAGGGCGGCACGCTGAGCGTCGCCGAAAAGATTCGCGCGGCCGCGCGCTGGATGGAGGCCAACTGCGACCGTCCGGTCTCGGTCGCCGATGCCGCGCAGGTCGCCGCAATGAGCGAGCGCAATTTCCTGCGCCGTTTCAAGCACGAGATGCAGATCACGCCGTCGGACTACCTGCTGCAGGTGCGGCTGCGTATCGCGTGCAACTTCCTGACCGAGACCGAATTGCCGGTCGACAAGATCGCGCGTCGCAGCGGCACCGGCAACGGCGATCGTCTCGCGAAAATTTTCCGCAAGCGTATGGCTTTGTCGCCAACCGAGTATCGCGCCCGCAGCCGGGCGGCCAGTGAGGCGTAGCATGTATCTTTAGCATGCGATAGGGCGCCCGCGTTGCGGGTGCGCCTCGTCGGTCGGACGCGGTCGCGAGAGCGGCCGTATGTTCGCTGGCCAGCCTTTTTACGAGCACAGTGGCGATGGGCAACAGGGTCATGGCGACGGCATTGCCGGAGGTGAAACTCATCGAGCCGGAAGTGTTCATCGACGAGTTCGGCTTCTGCTTCGAGAGTTTCAGCGCGGACGAGTTTTCGGACGACGTCGCGCAAGGTTTCAACTTCGTGCAGGACCGCCATCTGCGCGCCGTGCATGGCGTGCTGCGCGGCTTGCACTACCAGGTGCAGCGTCCCCAGGGGCGGCTGCTGCGCGTCGTGCGCGGCGAGATCTTCGACGTCTCGGTCGACGTGCGCCTGAACTCACCGAACTTCGGCAAATGGAGCGGCGAATATCTGAGCGAAGCCAACCATCGGCAGATCTGGGCGCCGCCCGGGTTCGCGCACGGCTTCGTCGTGCTGTCCGATGTCGCCGAATGCATGTGGAAGACCACCGAGTACTGGTTCCCCGAACTCGAGCGCTGCCTGCTGTGGTCCGATCCTGACATCGGCATCCAGTGGCCGATCGACTTTCAGCCCATTCTCGGCAGCAAGGATGCGGCGGGCCGTCGTCTGTACGAGGCCGAAAACATCTCGTGAACGACGGGGCCAACCCTACACTTCGGGCATCCAGTCAGTACGAGGTGCTCAACGTGAAGCGTCGCGCAAGCCATCCGCAATCCGTTCCGGTCCGCTATGTGTGTCGCGCGTTTGCGCCGCTCGGCGCGCAGGGGCTCAATTGCACGTGCGTGGATCAGACCATCGAGACGACCCGCGGCCGTGTGCTGCGTGGCGATTGCCATGTCGCGGTGTATGAAGGACACATCGTCGGCACGATGACGCTTTATGCTTCGGATGGCGAAGCATCGTGCGAGCTATACCGGCACGGCGATGTCGCGAGCCTGCGTCAGTTCGCGGTCGATCCCGCATGGCAGGGGCGCGGCATCGGCACGTTACTGATCGCGTTCCATGACGCCGCAGATCGCGTATGCGGCCTGAAGCGATGCCGCAGACGCCTCTGGCATACGGAGAAAAGAAGCGGAAGGAAAGCAGAATTGAAGCGCCCGATGCTTCGGCAACTATTGCAATATGCTGCGGCAAGTATTGCAACGGCGACAGCGGCCGCGCAATCCTCAACGCGGTACCCACGCAGCGTAGCCAGTTCGCATCGGGCGAGGCGTGAATTCACCGAACGCTGTATGCAGCCGTCAGCGTCGGATCACGCCCATCAGCAGGGTGACGAGGAAGATCACCAGGAAGATGAAGAACAACACCTTGGCGATTTCGGTTGCGCCCGCGGCAATGCCTCCAAAGCCGAACACCGCGGCGATGATGGCGATGATGAAGAAAATCACAGCGTATCGAAGCATGGTGCCTCCACCGGTGGATTGTTGAAATGACGTTTGAACGGCGCCCCGTTGCGTACGTCACGCGGCTTCACGGGTGAGATGCCGGCGAGCGGATTTCAGCAATAGATGTGCCATCGCTTGATTGCCGCCGACGTTCCAGCGATTCACGATCAGATAGCCGACGAGCGCCGCCCGCCAAGCGCAGCGGTCCGCCGCGCGCGGCGGCTGGCCCGTCGACGACATCGGCGGCCTCGCGCTGCGTCTGCCGGAGGTCGAGACGGGGCGCTATTCCGATGCCCAGGCGAAGGAGGCTGACCAGCAGTCGCTGCTGAAGTGGCCGGTGCTCGCGCGGCTGATGAACCTCGTGCCGCGCGACGAAGCCGATGCGCCCGCCGCGCGAGGCGAGCCGCAAGAATCGGCGCTGAAATAAGGCCCGCGTCGAACGCTCAACGCAATTGCGTGAACGCGAGCAGCAACACCATGCTGCCGATCGCGCCATCCAGCACGCGCCACGCAGTTGCGCGGCGAAACAGCGGCGCGAGCATGCGAGCGCCATAGCCGAGCGCGACGAACCACACCGCGCTGACCGTCATCGCGCCGAGCGCGAAGGCGACCCGCGCGCCTTCCGGTTCACGCGCGCCGGCCGTGCCGATCAACAGAAACGTGTCCAGATAGACGTGCGGGTTGAGCCATGTGAACGCAAGCGTCATCAGGATCATCGGCAGCGCGCGTTGCGCAGGCGGCGCCTGATCGCGGGATGCGCCGGCCGAGCCATCGAGCACCGCGTGTCCGGGCCGCACCGCGCGGCGCAGCGCGCTGATGCCGAACCAGGCGAGATACGCGAGCCCAACATAGAGCATCGCGTGCACGAAGCGCGGGAAACGCTCCATCAGCACCGCGGCGCCGCCGACGCCCGCGCCGATCAGAATGAAATCGGACAACGTACACAACAGCACGATCTTGCCGACATGCGAGCGCATGATGCCCTGCCGCAGCACGAACGCGTTCTGCGCGCCGATCGTAACGATCAGCGACGCGCACAGCGCCGCGCCATGGGAAAAAGACAACCAGTTCATAAATGGTCCGGAAAAAGGAAAGCAGCCGGGATAGACGGGAAAATGCAGTAGCGCTAGTCTGCGGGTTGGCATCTCATAAGAGAAGCTAATTTGCTTAATGCCGATTAAGGAACGCTAATGCTCGACTACGCCTTGCTCGACGCGCTGGCCGCCGTGGTCCGCCACGGCTCGTTCGACCGTGCCGCAAGCGAGCTCAATATCACGCCGTCCGCGGTGTCGCAGCGGGTCAAGCTGCTCGAGGAGCGCGTCGGCAGCGTGCTCGTGAAGCGTGGGCAGCCGTGCGTCGCGACCACCTCGGGCGCGCTGCTATGCCGCCATACCGAACGCGTGCAACTGCTCGAAGCGGAGCTGAAAGGCCGCCTGCCGGCACTGCCCGGCGCGCTCGTCGAGCAGTGGCCGGCACTGCGCGTCGCGGTCAACGACGACAGCGTCGGCACCTGGTTCATCGACGCGGTCGCGCCGTTCTGCGTCGAACGCGAAATGCTGCTCGACCTCGTGATCGACGACCAGGACTACACCGCGCAGCGCATTCGCGACGGCAGCGTGCAGGGCGCGATCACGACGCAGGCCGAACCGGTGCAGGGCTGTCGCTCGACGCGCCTCGGCCGCATGCGATACCTGGCGGTGTGCTCGCCGGCGTTTTTCGCGCGCTATTTCGCCGACGGCGTCACGCGCGACAGCCTGCGGCGCACGCCGTGCGTCGACTTCAATCCAAAGGATCAGCTGCAAAAGCGCTTCATGCGGCGCATTACGCGCGCGGAGCTCGATCCGCCGCTGCACTGGATTCCGCACGTCGCCGGTTTTTTGCGCGCGTGCGCGATGAGCCTCGGCTGGGGCATGTGCCCCGAGCGGATGATCGCCGGGCATCTGCAGCGCGGCGAACTGGTCGAGATCGCGCCGGGCAAGCATATCGACGTCGATCTGTACTGGCAGAGCTGGCGTCTGTCGATCGGCTGGCTCGACGATTTCAGCGCGATGCTCAGAAAGCGGGCCGGCGAGTTTCTCGATTGACTACGCGGCGGTGCCGCATGCAGAAATGCGGCAGCTGCTATAGCAACAGCTCGATCGAATGAAACAGGCGGCGCTGTTCCGGGTCCTGCGAGCGCGCGCCTTCGTCGATCGTCTCGCGCAGGCAGTCGAGAAAGCAGGCGGCCGCCGGGCTCGTGGGCGCGCCACGCCGCGACGTGATGCTGATGATGGTTTCGTCCAGCGTTTCACGCAGCGGCAGCGCCCACAGGTTTTCCTTCGCGCGTATCACCTCGACGAGCGGCCACGGAAAGATGCTGACCATATCCGTGTGCGCGAGCAGGCCCAGCACGATCGCGAGCGAATGCGCGAGCACGATCGTGTGCGGCACCGGCATGCCGCGCTTGACGAACAGATTGTTCGACATCGACTCGCGGCTCGCCGGGTCCCAGTTCAGTATCCATTCCGCGTCTTGAAGATCGAGCAACGTGCGGCAACCGGCCTTCGGATGGTCGCGCCGCGCGACCACCGCCGCGTGCGTCGAAAAGAGCGGCGCGTTCTGAAACTCCGACTGCGGCGACGCGGGCGGCGGCCGACCGATCGAAAAATCGAGGCTGCCGTCGCGCAGACGCGGCTGCACGACCGCGAGCAGGCCTTCGAAAAATTCCAGTTGCACCTCCGGCATCCGCTCGCGAAAGCGCCGCACGGCGGGCGGCAGAAAAGTCAGCGCGACCCACGGCGTGACGCCGATCGACAGCTTGCCGGCGGCGGCTCCGCGCAACGCCTCGATCTCGGCTTGCGCGCGCTGCAACTGGCCGAGCACGAGCCGCGCATGCACGACGAGCGCGCGCCCGAACTCGGTGAACGCGACACCGCTCGCGCTGCGCACGACGAGCGGCGCGTGCAGATCGGCTTCGAGCTCGCGCATCGCCTTGGTCACGGCGGCCGGCGAAAGCCCCAGCGAGCGGGCGGCCGCCCGGATACTTCCGGTATCGGCAATCGCCGCCAAGGTATTGAGCTGATGCAGTTTCATTCGAATGAGAGGCGTGACGGGGGCAACCAAGGGTTGGCACCGCAACGATTCTACGCCTGCCGCCCGGATATCGGCGCCGCTATGCTGGGTTCACGCTGACAGGGGCGCAACCAGTTGCATGGGATCGGACTAAGCGCTGAAGCGCCAGGTCCGATCGACAGGAGATGGCATGAACACGATGGTCATTCCGGCGGGCATCGCCGAAGTCGAACAGGAAATGATCGCGCTGCGACGCAGCATCCACGCGCATCCGGAGCTGGCCTACGAGGAGTTCGCAACCGGCGATCTGGTCGCCGACCGCCTGCGGGAGTGGGGCTACAGCGTCCATCGCGGCTTGGGGCAGACCGGCGTGGTCGGGCAACTGAAGCTCGGCCACGGCACCCGCCGGCTCGGCCTGCGCGCTGACATGGACGCGCTGCCGATCCACGAAACCACCGGCCTGCCGTACGCGAGCAAGCTGCCCGGCAAGATGCACGCATGCGGTCACGACGGCCATACGGCGATGCTGCTCGCCGCCGCCAGGCATCTGGCGCGCGAAAAAAGCTTCGACGGCACGCTGAACCTGATCTTCCAGCCGGCCGAGGAAGGGCTCGCCGGCGCCAAGAAAATGCTCGACGACGGTCTGTTCGAACAGTTTCCCTGCGACGCCGTGTTCGCGATGCACAACATGCCGGGCTTTCCTACGGCCAAGCTGGGCTTCATGCCGGGGTCGTTCATGGCGTCGTCGGATACGGTGATCATCAAGGTGATCGGCCGCGGCGGCCATGGCGCGGTGCCGCACAAGGCGGTCGATCCGGTCGTCGTGTGTGCGCAGATCGTGCTCGCGCTGCAGTCGATCGTGTCGCGCAACATCGCGCCGCTCGATATGGCGATCATCACGGTCGGCGCGATTCACGCGGGCGAAGCGCCGAACGTGATCCCCGAAACCGCCGAGATGCGCCTGTCGGTGCGCGCGCTGCGGCCCGAGGTGCGTGACCATCTGCAGCAGCGCATCACCGAGGTCGCGACCGGGCAGGCGGCCGTGTTCGGCGCGCGTGCCGAGGTCGACTATCAGCGCCGCTACCCGGTGCTCGTCAACGATGCAGCCATGACCGCGCTCGCGCGCCAGGTCGCGCTCGACTGGCTGGGCGTCGACGGGCTGATTCACGACATGCAACCGCTGACCGGCAGCGAGGACTTCGCGTTCCTGCTCGAACGCTGCGCGGGCAGCTATCTGATCATCGGCAATGGCGACGGCGAGGGCGGCTGCATGGTCCACAACCCCGGCTACGACTTCAACGACGCTTGCCTCGCGACCGGCGCGGCCTACTGGACCAAGCTCGCGCAGACGTTCCTCGTTTGACGCGGCGGCGGTGCGCGAGCGCCTTGCCGTAGCAGCCACAAGATAATGACGGAGACACAGATGGACTATTCAGCCACACCGCGGTCCGCGAGCGCCAATGGGCTCGATGCGCTAGATGCGCAGCGCCTCGCCGATGAACCTAAAAAGCGCGTCGGCCACGCGAAGGCGATCGCCGCGATCACGCTCGGCAACGGCCTTGAGTTTTTCGACTTCACGGTTTACAGCTTCTTCGCGACGATCATCGGCAAGCTGTATTTCCCGGTCGAAGGTCAGCTCGTGCAGCTGATGCTCGCGGTCGGCACGTTCGGCGTCGGCTTCATCATGCGGCCGGTGGGCGGCATCGTGCTGGGCGGCTACGCGGACCGCGCCGGACGCAAGGCCGCGATGAGCCTGACGCTGTGGCTGATGACGCTCGGTTCCGCGATCATCGCGTTCGCGCCGACCTATGCGGCGATCGGCGTCGCGGCGCCGCTGCTCGTGATTCTCGCGCGGCTGATCCAGGGTTTCGCGCTGGGCGGCGAGGTGGGCGCATCGACGGCGCTACTGCTCGAATACGGCAGCGATCGCACGCGCGGCTTCTACGGCAGCTGGCAGTTCGTGAGTCAGGGAATGAACACGGTAGTGGGCTCGCTGCTCGGCGTTGCCCTGGCCGCGACGCTGTCGCCGGCCGCGCTCGAAAGCTGGGGCTGGCGCGTGCCGTTCGTGATCGGCATGGCGATGGGGCCGGTCGGCATCTATATCCGGCGGCATCTCGACGAGACGCTGCCGGGTGTTGAAGATGGCACGGCAGCGTCTGGCGGCGCTGTTGCGCAGGCTGCTTCGGATACCGTTGCGAAGCCCGCTGCGCAAGTTCAGTCGCTACCTGTGCGCGACCTGTTCCGCGACCACGCGCGCTCGATCACGACCGGCGTGCTGACGACGATCGGCGGCACCGCGGCGAACTACATCGTGCTGTTCTACCTGTCGACGTACGCGATCCGCATCCTGCATCTGCCGATGGCGACCGCGCTGTGGGCCGCGTGGACCGGCGCGGTGGTCACGGTGATCTGCTCGCCGTTCGCGGGCGCGCTGTCGGATCGGGTCGGCCGCAAGCGCGTGCTGTGGGTATCGCGCGTGCTGCTGATTCTCGCCGTCTACCCGGCCTTCATGACGATCAACGCGTCGCCGACGGTGCCGGTGCTGCTTGCGGTGGTCGCGGGCCTCGCGCTGCTCGTCACGTTCACCGCGGTGCCCAATATCGTGATGCTGCCCGAGCTGTTTCCGCGCGCGATCCGCGCGACCGGCATGTCGATCGTGTACTGCCTCGGCGTGTCGATCTTCGGCGGCTTCGCGCAGTTTTTCGCGACCTGGCTGATCCAGATTTCGGGCAGCAATCTCGCGCCGGCGTGGTATCTGATCGGTTGCAGCGTCGTGTCGTTGCTGCCGTTGCCGTTCATGCGAGAGACCGCGGGTAGGGCGATCGATTGACGTGATGGCGATCGGGGTCCGCTGAAAAAAGAGGCGCGATCCTTTCGATCGCGCCTCTTTTGCCATTTGCCCTGCTTCACGCTGACTATCGGATCTTGATGACAACCTTACCCTTGGTACGTCCGGTTTCGACATAAGCCAAAGCCTCCTGGGTCGACTCAAACGGAAAGACCCGATCGATGACGGGTCGTATCGCTCGCGCGTCGATCAGTGCGGCAATCCGGCTGAGCTGTTCTCCGCTGGCCCGCATAAAGAGAAATGTATAGCTGACGTCATGACGTTTCGCGGCCTTCCTGATGCCATAACTCAGAAAGCGCATCACCGTTTTCAGGAACCACGACGCACCGATCTCTTTCGCAAATTCGGCATCAGGCGGACCGGCGATCCCGATGAGCTTGCCGCCGGCCTTGAGCACACGCAGCGACTTCTCGAGCGCATTGCCGCCTTGCGTATCCAGTACCAGGTCGTAGTCCTTCAGGATGGCCGCAAAGTCGTCTTTCCTGTAATCGATGACGATATCCGCGCCGAGTTGCTTCACCAGTTCGATATTCCGCGCGCTCGCTGTTGTTGCGACGGTCGCGCCCACATGCTTCGCCAGTTGAATGGCGAAGCTGCCGACACCGCCCGAGCCGGCATGTATCAGCACTTTCTGCCCTTTCTTCAATTGCCCTTTTTCGATCAGCGCCTGCCAGGCGGTCAATCCCACCAGCGGGATTGAAGCCGCTTCCTCCATCGTGAGTGCTGTTGGCTTGAGGGCCACGCCATCCTCTTTGACCGCGATGAATTCCGCGAAAGTGCCGATGCGATCCTTGTGCGGGCGCGCGTAGACCTCATCGCCGGGCTTGAATCGCCGCACGCGCGAGCCGACGCGCACGACAACCCCTGCCAGATCGTTGCCCAAAATCAGCGGCAAACGATAGGGCAAAATGAGCTTGAACTCTCCGTCTCTGATTTTGGCGTCGAGCGGGTTCACGCCCGCGGCGTGGATCTGGATCAATACGTCGTCCTCGCGCGGCTCTGGAACCGGCATATCGCCGGATCGTAAGCCATTGTTGCGTCCATATCGATCGACGACGAATGCTTGCATCATGGTTCCTTGTCAGTGGCTCGTTAAGTCTGGTTGTTTCGCTGGCAATAGCACGGATGCAGAGCCTTTGAACAGGGAGGAGACAGTCACGTCGTCTACGTTGCCAGCCGCAGATCTTTGCGGATACCGGCGTCCACCAGTCCAGCGGGCGCAAATCTGCGCAGCAATCGCAGACGGGCGGCGAGTCCGCCAGCGGTATAGCGGAGTTTCGGACGAGCCGCGATGGCGGCCTGCAGTACGGTTTCGGCCACGACCTCGGGACCGTCGGCGCCCTCGACCACTTCCTTCACTCGCTTGTCCACGGCCGAGCGCACCTCGCGGTATTCGTCGAGAGGGGCGTCGGGCGCGATCAAGTTCGCGTCGAAAGGCGTCTTGATGTAGGCAGGTTCAATGACCGATACGCGAATGCCCAGCGTACGCAACTCATGGTCGAGCGACTCCGAATAACCTTCCACCGCGTGCTTGGTGGCGGAATACAGCGCCATATAGGGCATTGGCAGAAAACCGAGCACGGAACCGATGTTGATGATGCGGCCGCTGCGTTGTCGCCGCATATGAGGCACGACAGCACGCGTCATGCGGATGATCCCGAAGAAGTTCGTATCGAAGATCGTGCGTGCCTGGTCGATCGAACTCTCTTCCGCGGCGGCAGGGGCGACGCCGAAACCGGCATTGTTCACCAGCAGGTCGACGCGGCCCTGCAGGCGCAGCACTTCGCTGACGGCGGCTGCAACGGATGCATCGCTGGTCACATCGAGCGGCAGCATGTCGAACGACTGTTGGCCGGCTTGTTGGCCGCGCCGACTGGTGCCGTAGACCTTGTATCCGGCCTTCGCAAGCCGCTTTGCCGTGGCTTCGCCGATTCCTGACGAGGCGCCCGTCACGAGCGCTATTTTGGTTTGCATGATGTTCTTCCCAAGATGTCTTTGCGTGGTTGGTCGAGCATTCGTTTCACCAAAATATGATGACAGTCATATTTGCGGTCCAACGAAAACCGGCACAGGGCCGGCGTTTTTACGCATCAGTCGGTGCGAGTTTTTTCAATGCCGCTTCAAGAAAACTCTCCGATAGTTTGGGGTCGTCGACGGCACGCGCCATCACCATCGTGCCAACCATTGTGGCGATCATCAAAAGCGCCTGTTCGTGCGCGCCTGGCTGACCCCAATCGGGCAATTGGCGCGCAACGACATCGATCATCTCCTTGATGCGGCGGGTGGCAGCGCGCCGTACGGCCGGCGCCTGGCGCGGCATCTCCGAGCCGAGGGCAGAGATCGGGCAACCTGTCTCGATGCTCTCGCAATGCTGCTTCGACAGATAGGCGCGCATCATCGCCGGCAACGCCTGTTCCGGCGGCACGGACGCGGCGATACGCTCCGACAGCGCCACGGATTCAGCTCCGGCGCGGTCAGCGGCTTCGGCAAGCAGCACCTCGCGCGACGGGAAATGGGCATAGAAGCCGCCATGCGTCAGACCTGCCTCCTTCATGATGTCAGCCACGCCCGTGCCGTCGTAGCCGCTGCGCCGAATCGCGCGTGCGGCGACCTCGACGATGCGCTCGTGCGTGATTTCCTTGCGGCTGGCTGGCTTCCGGGTGATGGATGGATTTTTCATGACGACCATCATATATCATTTCGGCGGGATTTGCAGGGGCCATCCAGAGACCGACGGTTCAGGCGGTAACCGCTAGAATTGCGGCTTTAGCCCGGAATACGCCAATGTCTTTTGCCTCGCTTGGCCTGATCGATCCCTTGCTGCGCAATGTGCAGGACCTCAATTACCAGACACCTACGCCGGTGCAGGCCAAGGCGATTCCTGCTGTGCTCAGTGGCAAGGACGTCATGGCCGCGGCACAGACCGGCACTGGCAAAACGGCGGGTTTTGCGCTGCCGCTGTTGCAACGGCTGGTGCAACAGGGCCCGGCGGTGTCCAGCAACCGCGCGCGTGTTCTGGTGCTGGTGCCCACGCGTGAACTGGCCGAACAAGTGCTGCAAAGCTTTATCGCTTACGGCAAAGGCCTCGACTTACGATTTCTGGCCGCCTACGGCGGTGTGAGCATCAACCCGCAGATGATGAAGTTGCGCAAAGGCGTGGATCTGCTCGTCGCCACGCCGGGCCGTTTGCTAGATCTCCATCGCCAGAACGCAGTGCAGTTTGATCAGGTACAAACGCTGGTGCTGGATGAAGCCGACCGCATGCTGGATCTGGGCTTTGCGCGCGAGCTCAACGCCGTCTTCGCTGCCTTGCCCGCTCAGCGCCAGACCCTGCTGTTCTCTGCCACGTTTACCGATGAGATCCGCGCCATGGCGGCGGGCATTCTGCGCGGCCCGGTCAATATCAGCGTCAGCCCGCCCAATGCCACGGCCAGTAAGATCAAGCAGTGGGTGGTGCCGGTGGATAAAAAGAACAAGCCCGACCTCTTCATGCACCTCGTGGCTGAGAACGACTGGAAGCACGCGCTGGTGTTCGTCAAAACCCGCAATGGCGTGGATTACCTGGCGGCCATGCTGGATGAAGCGGGCTATGCGGTCGACACCATCCACGGCGACAAACCGCAACCCGCGCGCCTGCGTGCGCTGGAGCGCTTCAAGACGGGCGAAGTACATATGCTGGTCGCTACCGATGTGGCTGCGCGCGGGCTGGATATCGACGATCTGCCGCTGGTGATCAACGTTGATCTGCCGATCGTGGCGCAAGACTATGTGCACCGTATTGGCCGTACCGGCCGAGCGGGCGCCAGCGGCGTGGCGGTGTCCCTTGTGTGCGCCGATGAAGCCCCGCAACTGGCCGCGATTGAAGCGCTGATCCGGCAAACGCTGCGCCGTGAAGAAGAGCCGGGTTTTGAAGCCGAACACCGCGTGCCGCAAACTGGCGCGACGGGCCAGATCATCAAGAAACCCAAAAAGCCTAAGAAGCCCAAAGTGCCGCAAGCTGCGCCGGGCGCCATGCAGGTGCTCAGCAAAAAACCGCGCCCGCAAAGTGGCGAAAACAAACGCAAGCCTGCAGCGCAACGCGCTGTGGCCGCGGGTAAAGGCACAAGCTTGTCCAGCGGTAGCCCATTCAGCGTGCAAAAGCCACGCAGCAAACCGGCCAGCAAGCCAGTTGCGGGTTCACGTAAGCCGGCTGGCAAACCCGCTGGTGGTCGCGGCAAACGCTAACCCTGATCCGTGTGTGACGGCAACGCACACGCCATTCCATCTCACATCATCCGACCTTAGCGGATTCCGCGTTTGATCAACGGAATGAGCGAGTCGATCGTCGCAGGTGTTTGGACACCTGCGCCGGTGTTGATGGTCAGTCCCGCGAAATGATAGGCAGCCGAGAGCACGCATTGCGTGACCGGCAGGAAGCCTTGCAGATAAAGTTGCTGGTCGAGCGTCGCGGTAATGTATTTGCTCTGCAGCCCCGAAATCGTGGCCGGTGCCAGATCGATGCCACCAATGATGATTTGCCCCGGCTTCTTGCCAGCCTGCTGGAGCGCCTGCGGAATGAACCCGGTTACACCGCCGTGCTGAGTCCCAATCGCCTTCAGATTAGGGTGCGCCTGGATAAAGGCGACCAGGATCGGCACGGCGAGCGATGAATCGGAATCCACCTGAGGTGAGATATTGAGCCTGGTCACCTTTACGCCGGCCTTCTCCAGCGTTTCGGCAAGGCCACGGTCAGACTGACTGCGCACACTCTCGTTGAACACACCGTATTCCAGCGCCTCGTCGCCCTTCTTGATCCCAGCGTTGAGCATCGCCTGCGCGGTGATCTGCCCGCCGACGTAGAGTTCGACGCCGGCGTAGCCGAAGCCCTTCGCGTCGTAAAGTTTCTGGTTCTCGGGTAGCGGCGTGTTGCCGACGGTAACGATGATGCCCTGGTCTACCGCCTGCTTGATCAGTGGCGCGAAGGCTGGATCGCCCGGATGGCCCATGATGCCGATGCACGTCGGATGCGCCGCCATCGCCTGGCGAAACTGCGCAAGCATTGTCTCCGGGCTCCAGGCCGAGAACTGCTCGATCACCTTGATGCCTAAGGCATGCCCCGCGTCCGCAGCCCCGGTCTGACGTGGCAGCGTCGCGCCGTCGCCAGGGTTTCCGCCCATCTGCATATACATTGTCATACCGGCGCCGAGCGGCCCCGTCGTGGTCGGCTCAGTGGCACCGGCCGTCTGCGCGAGGCCAAACGCGAGAATACTCGCCCCCAGGAGGGATCCCGTCATGATCTTGATCATTTCTGCTCCTTTCTCCTGATTTAACGGCTTTATCGCCCCCCAAGCCTGAATCTTTCGCGCAACACACGCAGCTTGGCGGGATTCTCTACCAACAGATGCAGCGTCACAGCGACGATGAACACCACCCCTTCGATCGCCTGTACCCAGAAGCCGGCGATACCTGTCGCAACGATTCCGGCCTCCAGCATGCCTATCACGAAAGTGCCGAAGAAGGTACCCACGATCGTCGCCGTGCCACCAAACACCGAGGTTCCGCCGATGAACACGCCGGCCAGCGCCGGCAGCAGATAGCCCTGCCCCTGGGTTGAAAAATAGTTCAGATTCTCGAGCGTGAGCAGCACCGTGGCGAAACCGGCCAGCACACCCATCAGCGTGAACAATTTCACCGTCTCACGCACGACATTGATGCCCACGACCTTCGCCACGTTTCGGTTGTCTCCGATGAACAGCAGGTGCTCGCCAAAACGGTGACGATTGAGGATGAACCACATGAACACTGCGAGCCCGAGCGCCCAGAGCGCTTGCATCGGGATCACACCGAACAACGTGCCCGCGAATACTGCATAGGCTGAACCGTTGGCGAGCTCCTGTAGCGCATTGGAGAGCCCGCCGGACAGGATCGAAGCAACCCCAGCCCAGAGGAACTGCGTGCCGATTGTCACGATGATCGAAGGCACACCGACCACCGCGACCAGCACCCCGTTCACCACGCCGACCAGCGCGCCGCCCGCCAATGCCGCGATCCCGGCTAACCAGGCTGATCCGGTGGTGTTCACGCACCAGGCGAACAGGAAGCCCGAGAATGCCATCACGGAGGGGAAGGACAGATCAATTTCCCCCGCCGCAACCACCAGAGTGAGCCCGATCGCCAACACCGCCAGCGGTGGCACGGTGGTCAGGAAGGAGAAGTAGATTGGCCAGCCTAAAAAGACGCGCGGTGCGGTTGCCATGAACAGGCCGACCACCAACGCGAACACGACCAGGCTCGGCACTCCCTCGATGCGTGCAAAATCCGGCAGGCGAAAACGCACCAGCCGCGCCGGCTGTTCGTCTTTTATCGGATCACTCACGTCCTTGCCCCGCAGCCAGCGCCGGCCCGTGCCCGCTCTGCTGTAGCGAAATCAAGAACCGGGTGAGTTCCTCGAGGCTCATCTCACCCGACTTCATATCCGCGACGATCCGGCCACGATCGAGCACGACGAGCCGATCGGCGAGCTCGTGCACATGGGCGAGGTTATGTTCGATGTAGATGCAGGCGCGGCCGGACTCCTTGATCGACCGGACGAAGTCGAGAACCTTGCGTACCTCGCTAATGGCAAGCGCAACCGTTGGTTCATCGAGAATGATCAGATCGCTGTCGAAATACATCGCCCGTCCGATCGCGATGCCCTGGCGCTCGCCACCGGAGAGTTTCGCAATCAGCGAATCCGCGTCGATCCCCACGCCGCGGAAACCGAGCTGGCGCTTCAAAATATCGTTGGCAATGCGCCGCTGTTCGGCAACTTTGATGAAGCCGAACCGGTTGGTGATCTGCCGGCCGACAAAAAAATTACGCCACAGCGGCTGCTTCTCGCCCAGCGATTTTTCCTGATAGACCGTCTCGAAGCGCAGTCGGTGCGCCTCGCGCACCGAAAAGCGGTTCCAGTCGACCTCCTCGTCCCGAATGAACAGCTTGCCCGTGCTCGGCCGCACGACACCAGTCAGTACCTTGATGAGCGTCGACTTACCCGCGCCGTTATCACCGATCAGGCCGACGATCTCGTTCCGCCCAATGGCCAGATCGATGCCGGAAAGCGCCCGTATCTTGCCGTAGGACAGGCTGATACCTTGGGCGCGCACGATATGCTGATAGGCGCACGTACCGGGCGCTGCCTGGTTCGGCATCACGCCGCGCTCCAGCTCGAATGACCCACAGCGATGTTGTGAACGACGACAGCCATAGATCTTTCCCCTTTGCTTATCGATCGCCGCATCAACTTACATTGGAAATGTCCCTGAAATTTAGCAAGCCTTAGAGTCCAGTTCAAGAATCGCTTACGAGACCGCTTATATTTCATCGGGAAAATATTAGTCCTGGGCACTTGAACAACGCACAACCTGAGGGATAGAAGAAGCGCGTCAGAAGGGTCCCCACAGGACGAGCGGCCACAAACGCCCGGTCAAAAAGGCGCAAAAAGCAGAGGTATCGGCATGCATCCGCCACTCCAGCGGCTATTCTTCAGACACTACGACTAACGCGTTTCAGGCCGGCTCTGCGGGTCGTCGTCAGCCATTCCGCGCCCCACGCGGAAAGGGGGGTGTATGTCAGGTCCAGAACTACCTCGGCGCACGCGACGCGCGCTGCGTCGTCGGCAGTCAGCCGGACGCCTGTGGCTCGTCATCGGCAGCGCGCTCACCGGACTGTCCTTTGCCCATGCGACGCTCGCGGCGGGCAAACTTCCACAAGGCGGCACTTACGTGGCCGGCACGGGCGCGATAGCAAGCCAGGCCAACGGCCTCGTGATCACGCAACCGGGTTCGACGCGCGGCGTGATCGAGTGGAACAGTTTTTCGATCAGCAGGAACAACAGCGTGACGTTCGACAACGGCTCGGGCGCGACGCTGAACCGCGTGACGGGCGGCTCGCCGTCCGCCATCTTCGGCAGGCTCAGTGCGACGGGCAGCCTGTATGTGATCAATCCGCAAGGCATCGTCGTGGGGCCATCGGGCGTGATCAGCACCGGTGGCCGTTTCGTCGCGTCAACGCTCGATGTCTGCAACGACGCGTTCATGCAGGGCGGTGGTTCCCTCACGTTGTCGGGCGACCCGAACGCAAGCGTGATCAACCTCGGCAAGATCAGTTCGAGCAGCGGCGATGTGTTCCTGATTGCGCGACACGCCGTGATCAACGCGGGCACTATCACAGCGCCCAACGGTACGGCCGAACTGGCTGCAGGCGAACAGGTGTTGTTACAGGATTCGGGCAGCAGCAGACAGGTGTTCGTGCAGACGGGCGGCCAGGGTACCGTGGTCAACAAAGGGCGCATAAACGCCGCGCAGATCAGCCTGCAGGCCGCCGATGGGAACGTCTATGCGCTTGCTGGCGGCGGCACGCGCATCCGCGCGACGGGCACGGCGGATCGTGACGGTCACGTGTGGCTCGTCGCCGATGGCGGCCGTGTCAGTCAACTCGGCGAGGTCGCCGCAAGCAACGCCGACGGCAGCGGCGGAACGGTCGACACGCAAGCGGCACAACTCGCATTCGGCAGGCATGCAGCCGTTCACGCGGGCCAATGGAACCTGTTGACACCCACATTCACAATCGATAGTGCGGCCACCCGGGCGTTGCAGCAGAGCCTGAATTCGGGCACATCGGTCGCGGTCACGACGACGGGCGTCAATGGCGCAACGGGCGACCTGAGCATTGCATCCAGCCTTATCTGGGAGGGAGCGGCTTCGTTGACGCTTGCCGCGTACCACAACGTCTCAGTGACGACGGGCACGACGATAGCGAACCGCGGTACCGGCAATCTGACCGTGCGCGCTGACGCAACGGGCAGCGACAATGGAGGCAGCATCGCGAATAACGGCATCATCGACTGGTCGGCAAGCACGGGTATCGTCAGTGCGCTGTACGACATCGGGGGCAACTACAGCGCGGGAACCATTCTGTTGAATCAGGCGTGGACGGCGCCACCTGACAGCGGTCTCGTCACGCAGTCGACCGCCTATGAACTTATCAACTCGCTCGCCGACCTCCAGAAAATCAACCAGGACCTTTCGGGCATCTACGCGCTAGGCAAGGACGTGGATGCAACGCCGCCGTCGGGCACGTTCAATGCGCCGATTGGCGCTTTCCCAGCGAGTCCTTTCACCGGACAGTTCGATGGCATGGGCCATACGATATCCAACCTCAAGATTCAGGCATCACCGTCGGACATCGACCCGGGCGCAGGTTTGTTTTCCGCCATAGGATCTGGCGGTGTCGTACGCGACCTGACGGTGCAAGGCGAGGTCAGTGGCACGGCTAACGCCGGCTACTATGGGATTCTGGCCGGCCTGTTGGAAACTGGGCTCAACACCAGCACCATTGCGTCCGTCCACACCAGTGGTACGGTCGCGGTCGAGAACGCTCAAGAGGCGGGCGGCCTCGTCGGCTGGTCCGATGGCACTATCACACGGTCCTCCAGCAATGCTGACGTGTCGTCGTCTCAAGGTTTCTCCGATGGTGGACTCGTCGGCTACAACGGGGGAGTCATCAGGCAGTCTTTCGCATCGGGGAGCGTTGTGGGCACTTCGGCCTATGCCGGCGGGCTGGCCGGTCAAAACGCAGGAACGATCACGCAGTCGTACGCGACGGGTGCAGTCAGCGCGACTGATGCAGCCGCGGGAGCGCTAGTGGGAGTGAATCTATATAGCAGTGTTGAGCAATCATTTGCCACTGGCAGCGTTCAAGGGCAGGGAGGCGGAGGTGGCATCGCGGGCTTCAACTACGGGCCAGTGACCATAAGCAGCGACGTGTTCTGGAATACACAGACGACCGGCGCCACCGTCGCTGTAGTGAGTGTGGCTCATGGCGCCCAGGTTGGCAACGCCCAGGGCCTGACCACCGCTCAGATGAGCAACCCCGTCAGCTTCGGTCCCACATACGACTTCGGACCTGGCGGGGTATGGGCCATGCCCGCCGGAGCAACGCACCCCGTGCTGCGGTGGCAACTGGATCAGTAGATGGCGAAGGCTTGTCGACAGGGTGGAACTCGACACGACGCAGATGCTGTCGTGAAAATCATTTGGGCGGGACAACTCCGGGAGGTCGGCGATGAATTGCTCCATTCGCGCGAGGCTTATCCAGTCTGCCTGGATCATCCTTCTGGCCATGCCCTGTGCGGCATGGGCGCAATCGCAAACGATAGTCACGATCGCTGGCACTGGGGCGCAAGGGTAGAGAATCAGCGGCCCAACGCGCTGGCTAGCCAGGCGATGCATCGCGGGCCCCAGTACTTCGTTGTGCATTTTTGCGGCGCCACGTCGAAACGCTGCAGCCGAAGCGGCCGTTGAACCAGCGGGAAAACGCGCTCAGCGATGAGAAGCCTACCAGCGTGGCCACTTCAGACAGCGGCCGGTCGCCGCTACTGACATACCGCATCACCTGTTCAACCCGCACCGCATCGACAATCGACAGAAAGCTGTCACCCCGACGGGCGAGGTGGCGATTCACGGTCGTGCGATCCACGCCCAGATGCTGCGCGATCCGGTCGGCCGAGCAGGTGCCAGACGGCAAAAGCGCAATGACCAGTTTCCTGACCTTGTCGGACATGGTTGCGTTGGACTGAAGCAGCATCGAATCCAGATACTGGCGCACCTGCTGCGCCATGACCGGATCGTAAGCTGGAATCGCGGCGTCGAGATCCGCTGCGAGGCACACGATGCCGTCGAAATCCTGGTTGAACTCAACGGGCGCGCCAAATACACGCGCATGCATGGCGAGGCTGGCTGGAGCGCTGTACGTGAGACAGATGGTGCGCGGCTTCCAGGCGGCGCCCAGCACCAGGCCCAGTGTCCGGTACAGGACGCCCAGTATCAACTCCGTTGCCTGGCGCATCGAGCCAGGCATGCCGCCCATGAGGTCTTCGCGGATGATGGCGAGTCCTGCCGTCTCCTCGACGCGCATCACCACCGCTTCGTTCTGCAGGCGCAGATAGTGCGCCATCGATTCGAGGGCGCGGCGCAACGTCGGCTGTTCCCGCATCGCAAAACCGAGAGGGCCAAGGTTGGACAGGTGGCGGGTCTCGGCCATGCGCAGCGCGAAATCCTCGACGGCAGCGGCGCCGGGCGGAGGTTTCCAGCAACCGCGCCACTGCCTCGGCCGGAATCATGATGTCGGGGTTCAGCAACGCGGAACGGTCAATGCCGGCATCACTTAACTGCTGGTAAGGATCAAGGCCCACCGATCGAGCCACTTCGACGTAACTGGTCAGGGAGGCACTGCGAAGCAGATAGGACATATGGTTTTCCCTCGTGCATCAAAATGTAAATTTTTTGCCTCAATTTGTCAAACCGCTATTTGCCAGTAGTCCGATACTTGCCTCCAGAGACGCGTAATGACCAACGCGTACGGAAATTCGAGAAGTTCGAGAGGAGGCGAAACAATGAGCGATGAGACGAGCCGCAGCGCGACCCCGGTCTGCGATCAGCTGCGCGCAACCGGCAACTGGAATCCCGCCTGGGATGCGATTGCAGAACTCGATCCTGTCTGGGCCGAGAAATTCATGGCGATGGGCATGCACACCGTGATGTCGGGTGTGCTGGAACCGAAGGTGTTCGAGTTCCTCGCCATCGCGGTCGACGCGTCCTGCACGCATATGTATGCGCCGGGCACACGCCGTCACATCCGCCGCGCGCTCGAACTGGGCGCCACCAGGGAAGAAATCGCTGCGGTCTTACAGGCGGTTAGCGTCCTTGGCATTCATTCCTCCAGTCTCGGCGCGCCGATCCTGCTGGAAGAACTGGCCGACTTCGGGAAGGCAAACGTCGACGCTGCGCAGGCCGTTGCCTGACGTCAGCGCAGTCACTTCACTAATTTTCAAAGAGGAACACAGACCATGCATTTCATGGACGACTCCCTGCTGCCTGAAAACCAGGAAAAACTCGTGATCCAGGTGGCGCCCTATGGGCCGCAATGGATCCCCGGCGATTCGGACGATATCCCGGTCACGATGGACGAGCAGGTGCAGAAGGCCGTCGACTGCTACAACGCAGGCGCGACCGTGCTGCACGTGCACGTGCGCGAGGAGGACGGCAAGGGCAGCAAGCGTCTGTCGAAGTTCAACGACATGCTTGCCCGTCTGCGCGATGCTGTGCCGAAGATGGTGCTGCAGGTCGGCGGCTCGATCTCATTCGCGCCGGAGAATGAAGGCGAAGCGGCCCAATGGCAAAACGATGACACACGTCACATGCTCGCGGAGTTGAACCCCCGTCCGGATCAGGTCACCGTCGCAATCAACACCAGCCAGATGAACGTGATGGAGTTGATGACCGAGGCCGACATCGCGGGTACCTCGCTCATGAACCCGGCGCTGCAGGCTGCCTATCGCGACATGATCGTGCCGTCCAATCCCTCATGGCACGTCGAACACATCAGGCGTCTCGTCGCCAACGGCATCCAGCCGCAGTTCATGCTGGGGAATCTGACGCAACTCGAAACGGTCGAGCGTCTTATTCGCAACGGTGCGTATAGCGGTCCGCTGAATATCAATTACGTGGCAATTGGCGGCGGCGCGGCCGGGTTGCATCCCGCCGACATGATCGAGTTTGCCCGCCGCACCCCGGAGGGCGCGGTGCTTACGTTCGAAACGCTGAACCGGAACGTGGTGCCGATGAATACGCTGGCGATTGCGCTGGGCTTGCATGTACGGGTCGGTATCGAAGACACGCTGTTCGGCCCGAACGGCGAACGGGCGACTTCAGTGCAGCAGATCGAGCAGATGGTGCGCATTGCGCGCGAGCTCAATCGCGACATCGCGAGCGGCGAGGATGCCCACCGCATCTACCAGATCGGCACCCAGTGGGGTTCGGTCGACGAGACGCTGGACAACCTGCGCATGGTCCCTAATCGCACGCCCGGCCGGCGCGACGTGCCGGCACGCAAGGTCGCCTGAGCGGGGATAACGGGGCGCAACGCGGCAGCGTATCGCGTTCCGCCTCGCTCTGAACCCTCTCAGGCATGGAGACAGATGATGTTCTGGAAGAAAAGCCCCTCTGCGGTTCTGGCATCGCTACTAGTGATCCACCTGCTGGCCCACATCGACCGCAATATGCTGCTCGGTTTCTCGCCGCAGATCATTAAAGATCTGGCGCTCAGCAACACGCAATACGGCTTTCTGGTCGGCGCGGTATGGGTGCTGAGCTTCGGCGTGATGGCGATGTTCATGGGCACCCTTGCGGACCGCTTCAGCCGCACCCGGGTCATCGCCGCCGGCGTGCTGATCTGGAGCGCCTGCACGCTGGCCTCGGGCCATGCCCAGAGCTTTGAGCAGATGGTGGTGGCGCGCTTTTTCGTTGCCAGCGGCGAGGCGGCGCTGGTACCTGCCGCGGTGGCCCTGCTGGCTGAACTCTTCTCGGAGAAGCGACGAGGCACGGCAATGGGGCTGTTCTTCATGGGGATACCCATGGGCGTCGGCTGCAGTTTCCTGCTCGCCGGCAGCTTTGGCGCCACGCATGGCTGGCGGACCACTTTCTATGTCCTTGGCATCGTCGGCGTCGCCGTTGCCTTGCCGCTGGCGCTGCTCAAGGAAGACCGTAGCCAGCTCGCACCGCAGGAACGCGGCGCACCGTTCGTAGCCCAGGCGCTCGCGGTGTTGCGCACCGTCGGCAGCAACCGTGCGCTGGGCTTCGTGATCGTTGGTTTCGTACTGGTCCACCTCGTTTTTGCCAGCTTTTCCTTCTCGCAGTTGTGGCTCGTCAACGAGCGCGGCATGAACGCGGCTGGCATTGCCACCAGGATCGGCGCGCTACAACTGGTGTTCGGCACGCTGGGCGCGGTGATGGGTGGCGTCATGGGCGATCGTGTGGCGAGCAAACTGCGCGGCGGACACGCCAGCTTCATGGCGCTCCTTGTCGTGATCTGCGCGCCGTTGATGCTGGCCTGTCGTTTCGTCCCGGTCAGTTCGCCGCTGTTCTACATCGGCATGTGCGCGGGATTCTTCCTGCCGCTGGCGGTGTACGGCCCGGGGGCGGCGGCGATCATGAGCATGGCACCCCAGAAGATGCGCTCGACGATCTTCGGTTTCACGATGCTCTCGATCAACGTATTCGCCCTTGCCATCGGCACCGTGGTCATCGGGATGGCCGCCGACCATTTCATCAAGGCTGGCGCCACCGCTCCGCTGACGGGTGTCCTGATCGCCACTGACGTGCTGACGATCAGTTCGGCGCTGTTTTTCGCCCTCGCGGCGCGCGCCTCGCGCAGGCAGCGTGCGCTCGCGCTGCAAAACATACAACCTGCGAGGTAATGGAAATGCAAGACCAACGTCGGAATCTGGAAGGGCGTGTCGCCCTCGTCACCGGTGCCGGTCGTGGGATGGGCGGTGCCATCGCCGTGGATCTGGCCCGCGCCGGTGCACGGGTCGCGATCTGCGATATCGACATGCCGGCTCTCGAAGAAACGCGCGCTGCCGTGGAAGCGGCCGGCGCACCGTGTCTGGCGCTGCGCTGCGACGTCTCGTCCAGCAGCGAAGTCGCCAACCTGTTCGCCGCGATCGTCGAACGTTTTGGGACGTTGCACATTCTCGTCAACAACGCCGCGCTCGTGCCGAACACGCCGATCGATACGGAACGCCGCAACAGGCATTACGCCTATCTCACCACGCCCGTGCAGCGGCAATCGCTGGCTTTCACCAGCAGCATCAGCGACGAGGAGTGGCATCGTTACTGGGACGTCAACGTGCACGGCCTCTTTTACTGCACCCGCGAAGCGCTCAGGCTGATGCAGCCGCAGCGCGACGGCAGGATCATCAACATCGCGTCGATTGCGGGCATCTCGGCCATGAGCGCCCATAGCCCGCACTACAGCGCCACCAAGGGCGCGGTGGTTGCCTTCACGAAGTCGGTCGCAGCCGAAGTCGCGGGTGCCAATATCTTCGTCAACGCGATGGCGCCAGGGGGTGTGGCCACTCCCGAATTCACGGAATACTTCGAGGCCGCCGGTGAGGAAAAGCGCAACCAGTTCTGGCAAGTGGTGCCAGCCGGACGCCTGGGCACGATGAAGGAATACGCCTCGACGGTGACCTATCTGGCCGGCGACCACTACCTGGTCGGCCAGGTGATCAGCCCGAATGGCGGCGTAGTGATATGACCGGATGCGCCGCGTGACCTGAAGCGATCACGCCTGCAAATCCTTGCATCGACCTCTTCAGGATCAGCCATAACAATCAGTTGTGCAAATAGGATTGTGAGCGTTTCTGGAGATCGGTCTTTCACAAAAGACGACTGACCGGTAAACGACCGCAGGCGCTCAATGGCTCGAATGCTGCCACGGGCGATGTCGGCTCGTGACTTTGCATTAAAGAATGGACGGACGAAATGAACGGTTTGATGCTGCAAAAGCAGTTGCTGATTTCCTCGCTGATCGTGCATGCCGATCGCCATCATGGGGATACGGAGATCGTGTCGCGGCGGGTAGAGGGTGACATCCATCGCTACACCTTCCGCGACTGTCACCGGCGCGCGCGACAGATGGCCAATGCGCTCACGAGTCTGGGCATCAGGCCGTCCGACCGTGTCGGCACCCTCGCCTGGAACGGTTATCGCCACATGGAGCTGTACTACGGCATATCCGGCATGGGCGCAGTGATGCATACGATCAATCCGCGCCTGCACGCAGACCAGATCGCCTACATCGTCGACCATGCGGAAGATCAGGTCGTGTTCTTCGATCTGACGTTCCTGCCGCTGGTCAAGGCCATTGCCGGCCGCTGCAAGACTGTCAAGGCGTTTGTCGCGATGACCGATCGCGCGCATATGCCGCTGGATACCGGCATTGCCAACCTGCTGTGCTACGAAGATCTGCTCGAGCGCAGCTCGTCGACCTACGTGTGGCCGAATTTTGACGAGGATACCGCCTGCGCGCTGTGCTACACGTCCGGTACCACCGGCAACCCGAAGGGTGTCCTCTACTCGCATCGCTCGTCGCTGCTTCACACGTTCGCTGCGGCACTGCCGGATGCGCTGAACTGCTCGGCGCGCGACGTGATCCTGCCGGTCGTGCCGATGTTCCATGTCAATGCGTGGGGCATTCCGTATGTCGCGTGCATGGTCGGGGCCAAGCTGGTTTTCCCCGGCCCCGGGTTGGACGGCCAAGCGCTCTACGAGCTCGTCGAAGCCGAGCAGGTCACCTTCGCGGCTGGCGTGCCGACAGTATGGCAAGGCCTGCTGACCTGGCTCGAGCAAGGTGGCCTGAACTTCTCGACCCTGAAGCGCACCGTCATTGGCGGCGCAGCCTGCCCGCCCGCAATGCTTCACACGTTCCAGGATGGGTACGGCGTCGAGGTCCTGCACGCATGGGGCATGACCGAACTGAGTCCGCTCGGGACCATCGGCGCGTTGAAAGCAAGGCACCTCGCACTGGGTCCGGAAGACCGTTGCGCCCTGCAATCCAAACAGGGGCGCGCGGTATTTGGCGTCGATATGAAGATCCTCGATGAGAACGGCCAGGAACTGCCATGGGACGGCGTGAGCTCGGGCGATCTGCTGGTGCGTGGCCCATGGGTGGTGCGCAACTACTTCCGCAATGAAGGTGGCAACCCGCTGCGGATCGATGCCGACGCGCATGGCTGGTTCCCGACCGGCGATATCGCGACCATCGACGCCGACGGCTTCATGCAGATCACCGATCGCAGCAAGGACGTGATCAAGTCCGGCGGCGAGTGGATCAGCTCGATCGAGATCGAGAACCTCGCAGCCGCGCATCCCGCGATAGCGAGCGCGGCCTGCATTGCGGCGAAGCATATGAAGTGGGACGAGCGGCCATTGCTTGTCGCCGTGAAACAGCCCGGTGCACAGGTGACAGCCGAAGAATTGCTGGCGTTCTTCGAAGGAAAGATCGCGAAATGGTGGACGCCGGATGCAGTCGTATTTGTCGATGCGGTGCCGCTCGGCGCTACCGGCAAGGTGCTGAAGAACCAGCTGCGCGAAGCGTTTCAGGACTATCTGTTGCCGACTTAAGGAAGCAGGTGGCCTGGCGTGTTGAGTATTGAACGTACGTCTTGAACGTACGTCGTTACGGGTGGATTAAAGCTACAAAACTGGAGACGCAATGAAACTGAAATGGGTAGCTGCGGCCGCGGTGGCCGTCCTTGGAAGTCCGGCCTATGCGCAGTCGTCGGTGACGCTGTACGGCGTCGTGGATTCCGGTCTGCTATATCAAAGTACCTCGGCGGCCTCGTTCAGCCCGACGGCGAAGAATCTGGGCAAGGTCTATCGCTACAAGGACGGCGGGATCTACGCGAGCATCTGGGGCATGAAGGGGACCGAGGATATCGGCGGCGGCTATCACGTCAACTTCAAGCTGCAGGGATCGTTCGACAGCGGCACCGGCAAGTTCGGCCTGGCGGATACGCCGGGCGCGGTGGCGCAGTTCAACCAGTTCGCAACGGTCGGCGTGTCGGGACCGTTCGGCACGGTCAACGCCGGTCGCCAGATCGTGCCGATGGCCTACGCGATGGCCGATACCGACGTGCGGGCGGGCCAGTATTTCGGCAGCATCCTGACGGCATGGCTGGGCATGAACCAGGCCGCAGGCTGGTCCGGCACCAGCACCAACGGACCGATCGGCGCGCTGTACGACAGCAATGCGATCGTCTACGAGTCGCCGACATTCGCCGGCGTGTCCGCAGCGCTCGAATATGCGCCCGGCGGTGTGGCAGGCAGCTTCCAGGGCGGCACGCGCGAGTCCGCCGTGCTCAAATACTCGAACTATGGCCTCAATCTGAGAGCCGTCTACTACAACGGTCACGACACCAATCCCGGACCGACGACGGTGCCCACCGGACTCGCCAACAACCGCCTCTACTACCTCGGGGCGCTGTACACCTATCACGCCTTCTCCATTTCCGCGTCATATTCCAACGGCAGGAATCCGGCGCACGCGAATCTGGTCAACCTCGACCTGTATTCGGCCGGCCTCGGCTATCAGTTCTCACCGGCATTCAAGCTCACCAGTGGCGTGTATTACCTGAAGGACGCGAACAATTCGGCCAACAAATCGCTCGAGGTCGCCGGAGGCGCCGAATACAGTCTGTCCAAGGCCACTTTGCTCTATGGCCAGGTGGGTTGGGTGAACAACCACGGAGATATGACGCAGACGATTACGTACGGCCAGCCCGTGGCGCCGGGCCTCGGGACGACGGCGGTCATGCTCGGGATACGCCACTACTTCTAGGGATCCTCCGTATTGGGCTCGAAATGAAGACCTCTGGCCGGTGAAGCGTGCCGGCTCGCCCCGCGGTAGCAGAACAGCGATTCCAACGGGGATCCCACAAGACTCAGGAAGATTGGAGAAAGCAATGAAGGTAATCAGGGCACTCAAACTGGCGGTCGGCGCACTGATCGTGACGACATGGATCAATGCATGGTCCCAGCCTGGCGAATCGGGCAGTGGGCCAGCGTCAACCGTCATGGCGTCGCCGGGCAGCGGCGCTTCGACGAGTTCCAGACAGGCTGATCGCGCGCTCGGCAGGAAGGTACGCGCTGCGCTCATGAAGGACAAGGAGATCAGTGCTTCAAACATCAGTGTCCGTGCGAGAGGTGGCGCGGTGACGCTGTTTGGCACGGTGCCCGATGCAGCGCAGATCGACAGGGCGGCCGGGGTTGCCGAAGCCGTGCCGGGCGTGACAACCGTGAAAAACAGTCTGACACTCAAACGCGTATTCGGCCAGTAAGTGGTCATCCTAAGTAAGTCCGGACCGCTGCCAGGCTTGCACCGAAGCGACACCGCTCTGCCTACGACGTCAGTCCGCCGGCGCATCTGGTTGGCGGACGGCGCAAATGGATCGCGCAGATGAGCCCGGTTTCGTCGAAGGGGTGACGGCATTCGTCGGGAGGCAAAACACCCAACGTCGACCGAGCGTGCCGCACCGTTCTTGAGCTTTAGCGAATAGACGAACCGACAGAAAAGTGCTGCTGTCGGTAACGTCCTACCTTGAACGAGTCTCGGCAGTACAGAGGTCGCGCTGATGTGTGGCAATCTGCCATGTGTTTCCCCACGGATCTCTTACCATTGCTCGCCTGTCGCCGTATGGCATGTCGGTCGGAACTTCGAGTGAGATCGCATTCGCCGCAATCGCTCGCTGGTAGGTCGAATCGGCGTCCTCGACGTAGACATACAGAAATGCCGGCATCGGATCGCGAAGGCCGTCTGCGCCGCTAACCATCACGACGGAATCGCCGATCATGATTTCGGCAGGCCGCCCGTGACGGAATTCGCCCTGTGCCTGAAACACCATCTTGATGAATGTGATCAGGTTTTCCGGATCCCGTGCGACGATTCGGGGCGTGACGGTATGCCATCCATCGGGCTGAAATTTAGCCATGTTGGGCAGCCTCGGAAGAGATTCGCAAGGGCATTGTCCTCCGGGCGCCGGATGTCCGCAAAGGGGGGCGAACTCGGGCGAATCGGCATCTGGCTCGGTTCGGCCACAAACTGCCGGTCACATGCGCCGCCGGAAGGCCGCTCAGGCGTCGGCTCTGCTTCGCAACCGGCCATCTGATTGTCGCAAGGCGAGCGCTCGTTCAGCGGCCAGAAGGGACATCAATCTGGCCGGCCAAAGACGCCCTGTTCCACCGAGCGGAGGCATCTCCCCTGTTAATCCCTGTCAGCTTGCCGGATTTCGTGCCATGACGACCCATGCCGCGCCGTTGATCATCACCGACCCCTCGCCGGGGAGGCTCGCGAAGGCGGCACGAACTGCGGCGGAGGCACGGGCGCGGATGTCGTCGGGCTGACCAGCGAGCGCACGCGACAGCGGGCCGACCTCAAGCGTCATCCTCACTGCGTCGTCGATCGCCGCGTCCCGCGTTTCGCCCTCGCCGAATGGGACGGCCGCGTCGAAGGGCGAGATAACGATTTCGGTGAAACCGGCCGCCGTCAGGATGCGCGCCACGTGCTTCCGGTCGCCGAACGAAAACGGGCCGGGCGCTTCGGGATCGGGGAGCGCGCTCGGCGGGACGATGTCCTTGAGCGCGCCCACCGGCAGTCGCATCCAATCGTTCTCGGCCGCACCGCGCCAGCAGACGAAAGCGACCCGGCCGCCCGGCCGGAGCGCGCGTCGCATATGGGCGAACGCCGCTGTCGGATCGGGGAAAAACATCACGCCGAAACGCGAGAACAGAATGTCGAACGCGCCTTCGGGCAGCTCTGCGCTGCTGGCGTCGGCCACCTGAAACAGGGCCGGCGTATCGTGGCGCGCAAGCGCGCGCGCTCGATCGATCAGCGGTTCGGATATGTCCACGCCCAGCACTTGGCCCCCCGCGCCGACGCGAGCGGCCAGAGCCAGACTTGACGCACCCGCGCCGCAGCCGATGTCCAGCACGCGCTCACCCGTCGCGGGCGCGGCGGCTTCGATCGCGGCCTGGCCGAACACCGCCACCAGAGCGTCGAGCCGGGCCTGGTTGGCGACCCAGCGCTCCCCGCTTTGACCATTCCAGTCACCCACCTGATCAGCACTTTGCTTTGCCATGTCATCTCCTTGACTCGACGATCCGCCTTTCGCCGCGTCGATTTACGCCAACCTTTTCGAAGGCGACGACGCAACAAGGATCTGTGCTCTCAAACCACCATCGACTGCTGGGCGAAGATACCCGCCATCGCGCCCTGCGATGAAGCCTGGGTGACCGAGGGCAAGAAGGGCGTGGCGAGGTCGCCAGCGGCGTAGATGCCGGGCATGCTGGTTTGGCGGCGCTCGTCGACTTTGAGGACGATGCCGGTGGGCGTATCGACCGTGGCGAGGCCCAGTGATTCATGCAGGCGTGCGGACGGTTTGTTGCGCGGATGGGCGAACAGGACGTCGACCGCGACATTGCGGCGGGTATCGAGATTGACGGTGTTGATATGGCCCTTGTGATGGGCGATCTCGACGATCCGGCCATCGACGACAGGTATGTTGCGACGCGCCAGATCGACTTGGATATCGGGCGCAATGTCATGACCATCGGCGAAGACAGTCAGCTTGTCCGTCCAATCGCGGAACAGCCTGGCAGACTGGTGCGACTGCGGGCTGGACCAGACGAGGCCCCAATGCTGGCCGGCGACTTCAAAGCCGTCGCAATAGGGGCAGGGCACGATGGACGTGCCCCAGCTTTCGGCAAAGCCCGGAACATCAGGCATCTGGTCGGCGACGCCATAGCTCAGGATCAGGCGGTGCGCCCTCAGGCTTTCGTTATCGTCAGTGACGACGCAGAAATCGTCGATGGCGCCAGACACGCTCTCGGCCCGGGCATCGACCAGCCTGATCGTTGGATAGCGCGTCAACTGCTGCCGCGCCTCGACCAGGATGTCCAGCGGTGGCTTGTGATCGTGGCCGAGCAAGCCATGCGAGTGGCCTGCAAAGCGGTTGCGCGGCCGGCCGGTATCGAGAACCGTGACCTTGCGGCGGGCACGGCCGAGCTGCAGGGCGGCGGCGAGGCCGGCAAAGCTGCCGCCGATGATGATGACGTCATCCATGGTGATGGGCTCCGTGTTGTGATTGGAGGGGTGGGCTTGGCGTGGTGTGCAATATCGTCCAGCGATACGCGCTTGAGACGGTCAGCGAGTGGGGCTTCGGCATTGGCGAGAAAGTTGCTGATGGCTGTATTGATCGGCCCCACAATCCCGCATTCGATATCGCCAGGCGCCCCGGGGAAACCTGATTTGGGCAACTGGTTGAAACCTATCCTTGGCTTGCACATTTAAGATACTGCGTGGTATCGTAGTGCAAGAATTTGAATACTGTCAAGTACTGGAATTGTTGTGACCGAAAACAGCCAGAGCCGGCGCGGCCGGCCCGCCAACGAGGCGCTTCGCCAAACGATCGTCGACGCCGCCTGCGAACTCTTTGTGGAATTGGGTTTTCAAGCGACGACCATGGACAAGGTCGCGCAGCGGGCGAAGATATCCAAGCTCAGCATCTATCGGCACTTCGAGAACAAGGAGGCGCTGTTCAGCGCGGCCATGGTGGCCCACTGCCATCAATTTGCACCCCAGGCCCTTTCTGAAAGCGTCGACGGTTCAGCCGAAGATCAGCTCATGGCGGTGGGATCATCCCTGCTTCGCACGCTGTTGAGCCCGGACGTCCGCAGTGTCGAAGCCATGGTTTTGGCCGACAAGACGAATCAAAAGTCGTTAAGCAAGCTCCATTACGAAGCCGGGCCCGCCCATGTCATCGCCCAAATCGAGGCCGTGTTGCGTCAGTTGCACGCGAAAGCGATTCTGAACGTACCCGATGCTCTCCGATCCGCCCGCTTGTTTGCCGCGCTTTTCAAAGGATCCGATCTTCTGCTTGTCGCACGCTTCGATGAGGCGAGAGCAGAGGATGACAACGAAATCGAATCCTATTGCCGGTCGGCCGTCGCCATGTTCATCGCCGCGCACGGTGGCATCTAAAGGTGCGCTATCGCGGCTTGATGAAGAACCCGCAGAGTTGCACACGCTGTTCGCTCTAAGCAATCTGTGGATGACGCGCGAACGACTGATGCGCGAGGCCGCTGCATGAGCGCAAAAGCCGCCCGCGCGGGCAGGCAATCGGCGCCTTCCTTATGCCGAACGTAGCGCTGCATTCGAGCCAGGTGCCGCACCGCTTCCACCGCATCGGCCCTATGTGGATGGCTCAGTGCGGCAAAACGAGTTCTGAACACCATCCCGAACCTTGCGGGCGCTTCCTTTCGATCTGGTGAACGACAAGCTGATTGCTTATAGAGAAATCAAACTTAAGTTCGAGAGCAATTCGAGGGTCGAGCAAGACGTCATCCTTGCACGGCGTAAGCCGCCTCACCAACTCACGGGTCTAAGCGTCCGCAGAGGCCGATGACTTGTCCCCCAGGCGACGGCACGGAATGACCGTTCCACTCCGATACCTACCCTTAGAACAGAGACTGCTCGACCGGCTGCAACGGGTCGACTTGCGACGATCCTCCGTTGCGGGCCGGCAAGCGGTTCCATCGAACTATTGCATCGACCGGTTGAATCCGCCAGTGGAACTGGGACGTTCAAAGTTGCTTTGCCCCTTCAGGTGGGCGATAGTTCAGAGGGTGGAATGACAAACCCAAGGCCCGCCAGATATAGCCGCTCACTCCAGTTGTAGCAATTCTGTAGCAAACCAAAATTCACCCCGCAGTACCGCGCCCATAGCCCCACGCGGCAACAATCGACCGATATCCGAACGTTGCGATATGACAGCGCCTCTTCATCCAAAAAAACCGTCTTATTTTCGCTCGAAGTCTGTCACCATTTCATGCGACACCGACCGTGAGCGTAGCGTTGGTCCTGCATCGCGGAAGCGTGTCCTAACGGGAGAGTCCTGATGAGCAAGAAGTCCGAAGCGAGCGGTAAGAGCGGCGCGAATGAGTCGACCGCTGCGACGCTGGCCGCGCTGGCGAATTACATCAGTGAGTTCGTCATCAATGGGACGCTCGACACCAGATGCGCCGCGAAACTAGTTAAGCGCCTGAGAAAGGAAGCCGAAACCATTTTGGAAAATGGAAGCGCGACAAAGCTGGCACAAAAGGATCTGAAGAAAGCGTTCGACACGGTTGACGCTGCAGTCCAGGACCACGATGCGAAACTGCTGGTCACAGCCAACGCAGCACTACGTACAGCAGACGAGGGGAAAAAGGCGGAAAAGTAGCACTGAAGACTCGCGCGCCTTGACGCTGTAGTAGCTGCGTCCTTCGCCAAAAGCTGTCTCTCGCGCAGGGGCGTCCGCGTGACTCCTAGTGCTGATCAGACGTTCGGCGAAGTGTCAAAAGGTCTCTTGCGACAAGCCGAGCTACACAAAGCGGTTCGCCGGCGCGTACGGCTCGAAGTATCGATCCATCACGCCGATGCACGCATTCAGGCTATGTCCGGCGCATGAAGGCAATGTAGGCGTTTCATGTCTCACCAGCCCGCCCCGCGCCCTCATCCAAACCGAACACAATAAGCAGGCGGCAAATGCGCTGAAATCAAATGCCAGCTTTCGCCGCCGTCGTCGGACGTCCATAGCGCGCCGGTGGTCGACGCCATTGCGAGGCGCGTGCCGGAGTCATCTACAGCGAGCCCGTGCCGATACACGAGGTCATACGCCGGTGCAGGCGGCAACCCGTTCGAGAAACGCTCGAACGTGCGGCCGCCGTCGCGTGTGCGCGTGACGACGAACTGGCCGTCCACCGGGATCCGGCACTGGTCTTTCACGGCGGGCACAAACCACGCGGTGTCCGGCTCGTGCGGATGCACGGCAACCGCGAAGCCGAAGCTCGATGGCTGCGCTTCGATCCGCTGCCAGTGCGCCGCGCCGTCGGTCGAGCGGAAGATCGCGCAGTGATGCTGCGCCCACAGCGCATCTGGATTTGCGGCGCATTGCACGACGCGGTGCGGGTCTTGCACGTTGGCATCGCCGCGCCGCTCCGGCGGCATGTAGTCGGCCTCCATGCCTTCGGCACTAACGCGCCAGGTCGCGCCGCCGTCGGCGGTTTGCCAGACGCCGCCACACGACACGCCGATCGTCACGTGCCGGCTGTCGCGCGGATCGACCATCACGGAATGGATGCCCGGCGCGTCGTAGCCGCCTCCGAACCATTCTCGGCGCTCCGGGCGATCCCACAGCGCCCGGTTGAGCAGCCATGTATCGCCGCCATCGTCGGAACGGAAGAGCCCGCCGGGAATCGTGCCGGCCCACAGGACGCCCGGCTCGTCCGGGCCGCCGGTTTCAAGCGACCAGATTTGCTGGAGCGTCCAGTTAGGAGCCGGCGGGCTGGGCACGGCCGCGCTCGCATTGTCCGCGCTCGTGTCCGCGCCGTCACCGGCATGCGTCTCGTCGGCAGGCTGCGGCGGGTAGACGGGGACCGCGCACTCTTCCCAATCCTCTATGCCCGCGCGCCGGCGATGCAGCTTCACGCCGAAGTGGCCGAGATTGAGCGCGGCATACAGCGAACCGTCGCGCGGATCAGGCAGCACCATGCTCACCGGCTCGCCGACGAAATACGGCTCACCGAGCGTCCAGCCGCCCTCGCCGTCGGCTTGCAGAACGAACAATCCCTTGCGGGTTGCAACAAGCAATCGTTCGCTCATGTGGAGTGTCTCCTGTCGACCAGAGTTGGCGCATTAGCGCTTACTCTGGTCCCATGAAAAGCTCGAGTAAGAGTGGAACCTTCTTATCCGCCCGACAACGCCTGTATGACGTAAACCCGGCTTTCCTCGCCGAGCGCATCGGACAGATGTTGTCGGTCGCGCACCGCCCGGCCGTCGACAAACACGGCGAGATGTCTTCGCAGTGAGCCCTGATCGTCAAGGATGTAGCCGCGCAGTCGAGGTTGCGCGGCGAAGACGGCCTTCAGTGCTTCGCCGAGCGTGCGCGCGTCGATCTCGCGCTCGGGCGTTGCGATATGCCGTTGAATCGAAGCAGCGAAGAAGATGTGCGCCATGGCGGGGTAGCCGAGCGGGAATGGCCTGTTCGTCGATTCTGCAGTTTAGACGATCCGCCGGGTGCTTCGGGGCATCGCCATACAACAGACGACAGGTTGCGCCTCCGAAGCGGCCGTTGCGGTGTCGCGAGTCCGAAAGGCTGCTCGGGGTCGTAAGCACGCGTTCGGTCTCAGTGAGGCTGATCACTCGCGACCGCCGAGGTGCGAATGTCCGCAAATGGACGCTCAGCTGCCTGACCAAAGCCGATTCTCGAATGACGGCAACACGCCCTGAGCCAGTCCGTCAGGTTCCGGAGTAATGCGGCCGCTCCAACGGCAGATTTCCCGGCTCGCTGAACGGCAAGTTGTGGCCGAAAGTGCCATTCTTTGAACGATGCCATCAGGCGGATCGTCGGCCAAATCTGCGATTCGCGAGTCGCACGCGGCTATCGTGACCGACCGCCCGCTTCCGGGAGGCACCCGGCGGTGCCGTGCCAGTGCTTGACCCTACCTGATCGGGATGGAAAGAGCCTTAAACGCGGGTAGTGGCGATCGCGGTACGCGGCCGCAGCGTCGCCATGACCAGGTACATGCCGCCGCCGATCGCTACGCCGAAGAACCAGCCATATGTATTCCACCAGGCCGGCAGCAGGTTAGTGAAGTTGGGCAGGAAGGTCGAAAACACGCTGCCGACCGCCGCCGCGGCCAGCGCGTTGACGTTCCAGCCGCTTTCGTAGCGATACTCGCCGTGCTCCTGGTAGAGCGCCGCGACGTTGACGTTGCCCTTGGCCACCAGATAGTAGTCCACCAGGATGATTCCCAGCAGCGGGCCCATCGTGGCGCCGATGGCGTTGACGAAGTGCGCGGCGTTGCCTTCCCACGGCGCAAACGGGTAGAGCGCCAGCGCGATGGCTGCGGCGATGAAACCGCCCTTCTTGAAGCTGATCTGCCTGGGGAACGTGTTGGAGATGTCGAACGCCGCCGAGACGAAATTGGCCACCACGTTGATGCCTAGCGTGGCGACTGCGAAAGTCACCGCCGCGATGAGTGCCAGTATCCAGCTATCGAACTTGGCTGAGATCTGCTCGGGGTGCAGCAGCACTTCGCCGTACACCTTGAAGGCGGCGATGGTGGTGACGCCGGCGACCAGCGAGAACGCAATCAGGTTGACCGGCAGGCCCCACAGATTTCCTTTCTTGACTGCGTCGCGGTTTTTCGCGTAGCGCGAGAAGTCGCAAAAGTTCAGGTACAGCGCCGCGAAGTAGGTGATCCAGGTCGCGCCTACGGCCATCAGGGCCCAGAACGAGCCGGGCTCGCCGCTGACGCCGGCGTCCTTGGTCTTCTCGAGCAGCGCGTCCATCGGAATGCCATGCTCGAACGAGAAGCCGCCCGCCTTGACGCACAGGCCGATCGCCAGGATCAGCATCGCGATCCACACCGCCGGACCGGCCAGGTCCTGGAATTTGCGCACCGTTTCCATGCCCTTCTGAATGATGAGCAGCTGCAGCGCCCAGACGATGAAGTAGCAGATCACTTCCAGCCCCGAGTGGCCGAGAAAGTGCGTGCCCTTGTGGAACTCCATCAGGCTGGTGCTGCGGATCAACAGCGCGACTATCGCGCTCGAAGCCGCTGCTGTCTGCGCGCCGTACCAGAAGCAGGCCACCACGGCGCGCACCAGCGCCGCGAGGTTGGCGCCCCACACGCCGAAAGAGGCGCGCGCAAGCACCGGGTATGGCACGCCGGTCTTCTCGCCGGCGTAGCCGATCAGATTCATCAGCGCGAAGATCACGAGTGAGCCGAGCCCGATCGCCAGCACAAAGTTGGTAAAGCTGCCGCACAGCAGGAACAGGCTGGCGGCGAGGTAGTAGCCCCAGAGGCTGTGCACGTCCGAGGTCCAGACGTTGAAAATGCTAAAGGCACCCCAGTTGCGCACCCTGGCAGGTGCGAGATCTTCGTTGTAGAGGCCGGGGGAAGGGTTGCGGATTTCCATCTGTCGTCTCCTTTGAGTTCGTGGAAATGAGGAACCACCGCCAGACGACCCTGGGCGGCGATGCCCCCGCGTCTGAAGCAAGCTCGTATGCAAGAACTGTATGTACTGTGCGGCACAGCTCTGAATGGGTTAACCCTAATCGAGAGGCATGTCGGCGCAAGCCAACAATCCGATCCCACGCACAATGAGCGCAATCGCAAGTTCGTCGTTGTTGTCCATTGTGACCGCGCAAATCAATAAAATTGCGCGATGCTTACCGTTGCTGCGTCCCGCTCGCAATCTATGGGGCCGTTGATGTGGAGATGGCCGGAGGCCCCCCTCGTCGAAGGGTTCGATGTGAGGGCAGCCCGATTCAAATGCCGTGTTTGATTGACCTCCGATGGTCCCGCATCGGGCGACAGCTGGCGTTCGTCAGTTCAGATGCGATCTCAAATGGTAGAAGTGGATCGGGTGCCGCCGAACGCAACCGGCGGTGCTCAGCCCCCTCACCGAAGTTTGCTGTCGGACCGGGTTCGGCCATCTACGGCCATTGGCCCGCGGTTTCACAAGGACATTCGCATGTCGGCTCCGCCTCCGACACCGGACGTTCGTGCGTGGATCATGTCCGGTGGCGTCGTCGGCCATTTATAGGTAGTCCGTCCCGTCTTTCATCGATAGATAGATACTGTCAGACTGGGAGCGTTCTGCCAGTCTGACAGTGGCGGGACATGCACCCGTTTCGCGCTGCCAAACACGTTCCACTTTCCGGTTCAGGAAGAACCGTTCGGCAAACGCGTGGACGCTCCTATGTCAAGCGACTCCGATCGATGTCGCTCGCCGCTCGGGAACCTGGATGGTGCGCGACGGTTTAGGTCGTCGGTTCGACGAACGGGCACCGCGATGCTCGAGCGTTTGCCGCTTCGAGGGACGGATCTGCCTTGTTTGAGGACGCCGTCCGGCATCGCCGCGCCCTGAGCCCTGAGCCCCGGAGATCAGTAGGCGTTGAAAGCCACCGTGCGCCAGCCGATGGTCTGCACGCGTTGCGACAGGATGGGCGAGCTCACGTACTTGGCGTCGAAGAAGAAGTCGCCAAGGATGTCTTGCAGCGATTTCGTGATAGCCGCATTGATGCCGAGCCATTCGGTCTGGATGACGAGCCAATATCCCTCGAGTTCGGACGACGGGGTGTTCTTCTTCAATCGCTTGCGCGCCTCGTCGGGCACGCTGTCGTAGGCGACGTTCGCCCTTTTGCTAGCGAGCTCGCTCTTGCCGGCTGGCGTGAGCTTGCGGTTGGAGTGCTCGCGATAGGCCTGATTGCGGTAGATGGGCTTGTTGTTCCGCGTGGGGTCCTCGCCGATCTTCTCGAGTTCAGCGCGCAGCGAGGCCTTGGACTCGACGAGCCCGTTGAGCTTCTGCAAGCAGTTACGGATCTTCTCGGGCTGCCACGTGAGGCCAACGTCGTCGAAGAAGATGAGCATTCGCGCCACCTGGTGGCATATCGATACAAAGGCTGCGCAGGTGATGCCGCGGTTCTCGCTGAGCGGCGCGTTGTCGATCGCGCGCAGCGTCCATTTGAGCAGCCGCACGAGCGCCGGGAACTCGAACGGGATTTGGCCGAAGTCGGTCGTGCGCACCATGCCCGTGAAACGGCTCGCGTGCGGGCTCTCGACGAGGAGCTGCAAGCGCTGGAAGTCCGCCGACGAAGGGTAGTTGCCGTAGGGCGTGCGTTTGACGTTTTGCGCGAACATCTGCGCGATTTCGGCCGTGCGGGAGCGCAGCACGTTATCCGTCGGATGGGCGTGCAGGTATCCGCCGGCGCCCTTGTCATCCGCGTAGGTCGCGACGTCCGCGATCTCCAGCTGCTGCGCGCCCGCGTGAACGTAGCTCCGGCCGAGGCCGTGGCGCGGCTCGAGGAACACGGTGACGTGGATCGGCTGCCGGGTGGTGGGCGGGTAGCGCGTAAACACCAGGTCGCCCGTCACGAAAGTGTTGATGCTGTCCGTCAGCTTGCTCATGCTGCCCCCGCACTGCCTGAATAATGTGGTGGTCAGATAAATGTGAAAAAACGATAGGTTTTTGAGTTGTAGTGGTCAAGTCATTTCGAACACGACGATAGATTTTTTGCTGCCATCTTCAGCTTGACATTCGCCGACCAGATTTGCGCTAAGTAAATTACCGCTCAGGCCGCCGAGTCACATGGCCGCCGACCCAACTGCCCTTACGACCGTTGCTCGTTCGAAGCGGCCGTTAAAGTCGTGTGGGGTCGAGCGGCAGAGACGGGTCGCGTGCCGCCGAACGCAGCCTTGCGAGGTTCAAGCTGCGCAGCCCAATGCATGAGGCGGCACGCGGCCAACAGCCGCCCTTGCCACGGAGCGCGCAAAGGTCGGCTTCCGCCTCGGACAGCGATGTTCAATTTCCGTACGCGGCGATGCGTAAAAACCACGCATTTTTCGCTCGTCGCCACGGCGCAGCATCATTTCACATCGCCGAGCGCATCGAGCATCATTGACCAGATACAAACGTCCGCCGGTTGCCCGAATCGTTGCAGCCCGCGCTCTCAAGTCTCGCGATCGATTTCGCGCGGGCTGCAAGCGTCATTACTGGCCTGTTGCGCTCTTCACCGCGCATTGCCCGACGATACTCTCCCCGTCACTGAATTTGAACGTGACGGGAACCGTCGAACCGACCGTCAGCGGCTTCTTTTCCTTCTCGAACATCACGTGATAGCCGCCCGGCGCGAATGCGAGTGTCCCGTTGGCCGGGACGGTCACCTTGTCGACCATGACCATCTTCGACGTGCTCCCGGTAGTCTGCGTCTGATGCAGCATGGACATCCCGAACGCATCGGTGCTAACACCTTCGAGATCGACGGGCTTGTCTCCCATGTTCATCAGCTTGAAGTAGCCTCCGGACGGCACGTCGCCCGGCATCGAGCGGATCCAGCAGTCGGACACCATCATGGCGCCCGACGAAGCGGCGAAAGCGGTTAGCGAAGCAGCCGCGAGCGGCAGCGCGATAGCCAGGCGGAAAAAGGGGTGGTGCATGGCATAACCTCCTGTTCTACGTTAAGGAAAATGTGATGGGCCGGTGGGACCTACGTCGCGGCACCGAGGCAAGGCTCGATCGTCATATCGGTCGCATGTCTACATGGTCGCTCCGCTATCCGCCCGTCGGCGACGTATGGCCCAGCACCGCAGCCAGCGCAAGTACGGCTAGCATGACGAGCGCTTCGACAGAGAGAACGCCGTCGAAGCGGCGTTGCGCGGCGGGGTAATCCGGATCGTTCCGCTCGGCAAGCACGAGCAGATCGGGCAGAATCGCCATCCGGTTCCAGCCGCCGAGCAATGTCGCCAGGACCACACATGCAAGCTTTGCGGCGAGCAACCGGCCCCAGTGTGTGCGCAGCAGCGGCGCGCTGGCCTGCGCCGTGTCCTGAACGGCGTTGTAGAAACCGGTGACGAGAACAAACAAGAGCGCAGTCGTCGCCAGATGAGACAGCGCCGAGCAGAACGCAGCCCTCCGGCCGGGCGGACGGCCTGGTTCGCGTTCGAGCCGGCGCAGCAGGATCGCGGCGACGATGACACTGCCGGCCCAAAGCGCAGTCGCGGAAAGATGGACGACGTGAATCGCCTCACGCCACGAGAAGTCGCCGGAGTCGGCCGCATGGCTCGCGGCTGCCTTGCCCGCGACCCACAGGACGAACCCCGCAGCAAAGAGCGCCGAGTCGCGCTCTTTCTTGAGGCCACTCAACGCCGCGAGCAGCGCGCCGGCAACGCCGATCGACCATGCCTTACCGAAGTGGGACTGCGTCAGTACTGGGGCGATAGCCGAACCAGCTTCACCGAGCGGCGAACCGCTCATGACTGCGGCCTGAAGCCAGAGGTACGCCAGGGCGGTGAGAGCGAGTGCGACTGACGCGACGGTCCGCCAGACTCGCGTCGTGTCTTGCCCTGGCAATCCGCTACGTGCGCCCAGGACGCCGCATGCAAGAGCGCCGGTAGCGACGGCAAACAGAATGTCCTGCATCGCGGCCAGTGCAATCTGGGCGACGACGAGCGGATCCACCGTTACTTCACCGTGAACGTGTAATGCCCCTGGGTGCGATGGCCGTCGTTGGCAACGGCGACCCACGAGACGGTATAGGCGCCCGGCACGAGGGGATTTAGCCCTACCGACATGTGCTTCCTGTTCGACGGGTCAACCGCAGCTTTGCCGCTCGTCACGGACTTGCCTCGCGAGTCGGTGACGGCGATCGAGCTGAAGGCGGGCTCCAGACCATCGTCGAAATCGATCGCCACGTCCTTCTGCGAGGTCGTGACGGTCGCACCGGCCCCCGGCGCCTCCTGGGTCGGATAGGCGTGCGCCTGCGCGAGATTGCAGGCGGCGATCATCAGCGCGGCGATGGCCGCGCGTGCAATCGTGTGCAGTTTCATGAGAGGACTCCTTACACGTTAGAACAGCGGCTTGCCGAGCGTTTTCGGCGCAATATCGTCGAAGAAAAGATGGGCCTGTACCAGGATGCCCACATGCGAACCGCTCGCGCTGTTGATTGGTATCTGGGCTTCGACACCGAACTGGCCATAGCGGTTGATCCAGATGAACCCTGGATTGATCGTGCCAGTGGTTTGGCCCTGACTTCTCGATAGCGGAAACTCGACGATGGGAACAATGTTCGAGAGCGGCTGCGGCAAGCCGAAATCATGCACCTGCTGCTGCAGATAGGGCAGGCTGTACTGGACCGTGAAACCGTAGTCGAAAGAATTGGGCTGACCGGCCCCGGTGGTCAACGAAGGCCCAGCTTCGGCGGTAATGGCAACGGGTCGGAGATAGGCCAGTGAGTCAGGCAGATCGCCCATACCCTTGCCCACGTAGATCGTCGGCGAGATGGTCGAAAAGCTGTCCGCAATCGCGTGGCTGCCGGTTCCACCCAATTCCGCATGCACCCCGACTGAAGTCATGAATTCGTGCGGGGCGTTCACATACAGCAGATACTTCAGGCCGACTCCAAAGTTATCGAACCCGTGCGCAGTCGGATTGTTCTGCATCACGTAAGCGCCGTCGACGGACAGGGCAAGCCTTGACGTGATCAGCTTGTCGTACTCGAAGCTGAACGTATTGATGCTTTGATCGCCGTTGTCTCCAGGAACACGCTGATGCCCGTATTCGAAGTTAGCTTCATCGCCGACACCTGGATCATCGACGGCCAACGTTGACGGAAAGACGCGGTCGCCCGCGATGGCATGGGCAGCGGCTGGCGATGAGGCGAGCAGGAGCGCAGTTGCGGCGAACGAGATCGATGCCGTGGCGAAGAAGGGTTTCCCATGGCGCAAGGTATTGGTATTCATGTTTCATCCATTGATTGAGGTCGTCATTGCGCCGCCGCGAGTCTGTGAAGAGACACGACGACGCCTGGCGATGCGTTCGTGCACGGCATCGCCACCAGGGCTCAATTCAGGATGAAACGGGGGGCGCGCGCGGCTGGGCGGATGCCAGCGGTTCGACGCGACGGATGCTCTCGAACCGCGTCGCAATGCGATGCTGGATGGCCCAGACCGTGACCGCAAATTCAGGCTGGACGCTCGGCAGCACGGGCATGTGCGCAATCAGGTTGCAGTAGCCGCAAGCATGCCAGTGAGCGGCCAGCGAGTGGGAGGTGTCCTCGTTGCCCGGCGGATTGCCTGGAGTCGAATGTGCGGAGCAGAGCGAGGCTGAAGGAAGCCCAGCCTCATTGCGGTCAGCCAGTGCCTGCGAAACCGTCGGCGCGAGCGTTGCCATCAGGATTGCCAGCAATCCCAGATAGGAGCCCAATTTCCGGCAGAAGCAGCTCAGCATAAGGCCGACGATTCGATATTGGTCTGGTGAAGGTGAATGCGGCGCATTATGCCATGTGTTACTTGCAGGCATCGACCTGTGACAGCTTGCCGCGTTGCCGGAAGTCTCAAGTCGCCCTGGAATGAGACGCTCGCAGGCCGCGCCTGACTGACTCCGGAGGGTCGTGTGCTGCCGATCCCAGCCTCCCGAGGTTGACGTTGTGTATGCAAATTGAATGGGTCGGAACACGGCCACGAGCGGTCCTTCGCGGGTGGTCATCGAAAGTCTGGTGATGATCGACGAGTCGCCATTCGGCGACGAGACGGCGACCTACAATTTGACGGCGCCAGGTCTCTTTGGCCGCCGGGTGTATGCGGCTCAGACGTCCGATCCCCAAATTCCGAAGTAGAAACCGTGGGACGTAATACTGAATCTTCGCTATGCGCGTGCGCGTTGTGCACCAAGACTGGTTTGCTCCGCGTACGGTCACACTGTAATGCCTGACGCAATGCCCGCGTTAGGGACTGTCGAAAATGCAGCCGGAAAACGTTGCTGCAGCACTGGAAGGTTACTTCGCTGCTGAGCGACCAACGATTCAAACCACGGACGAACGTTCTGGATTCCCGCCTTCAACAACAAGTCGGAAACGGCGGCGATGGAGTTTGATTCAGCCGGAAGGAGCAACACTGCGGTGCTGGTCGCTACTATGTCGGGAATTCGCAAGGTATAAGCACCACCAAGAACCGTGGCGCACAGTTGACGAAGTTTTAGCGCGATTCCTTTAGGAACCGAAAACGGAATGAACAAAGAGAGCAGCCAGTCGATGACGCCTTCGTTGAGTTCGATGACCTCCAGCCTAGCCCGTAAAGGGACCGATCGCCGCAGTTGCGCGGCGATATAAGCGGCACCTGCGAAGTGGTGCGAGCCACCAGCGTTGTATAGGAAGAGCCTGCCGTCCCACAACCGCACCCCGACCCGGTCTGTCGTCTGCGGTTGTACGATCCTAACCTCGCGATGTTTGAGCATGCGCTGTAATCCAGCTTCATCAACGGAGGTCTTTTTATAGCTTGAGAAATCGAGACCAAAATCCTTCACCGAGGCAAAGTAACGATCTTGGGATTTGCTGCTCCCTATGCCGTCTATGTCGGTTATATCGAACGCAAAATCGGCGACCTTCCGTGCGTTGGCGATACTGCCGGCGGGACAGGTCAAGTAATGACTGCACAGGCCCGTAGTAGTTGACGAAAGGCCTTCGAGGCTGAGTCCGGTCTCGTCGAATTCGCGGAGAAAATCAACCCGGCGTAGCGAGCTGCCCCAAATCCCAGGGGCACGCACGTCGAGCACGGCGGGAAGCGTTGCTGGATCGAGCATCCGCAGCTCGTCCCGCAGGCCGAGCCAAGCGGCCATCCGCGCTTGGTCGGCGATCGCGGGCCGTTGGAGCTTGCGACGCAACCACGTCCAATTCTCCCGCTGTGCGACGGAGTCGGGTACCTCTGTCAAAGCTTCGTTAGCAAGCAATCGCCGGAACATTGATTACTCACAGGTCAATAATATAGCGGACAGATTGATGCCTAAAAAATGAGCGAACAAGGCACGGATCGCGGCGAATTTGTGAAAGCTGCTCGTGAATTTTTGAGCCCAACTTTTCACCTTTTCGAAGTGGGCGCCGCGCGACGCCGGTGCGCTTGACGTGACTCCACACCAGTTCATCTGGATTCAGGTCCGGTGCGTAACCGGGCAGGAAATGCAAAGTCAACTTGCCCTGCGTACTGGCGACATAGTCCTTAACGATGGCTTTCTTATGTGCTGGCAATCCGTCAACGATCAGATGAACCGCTCTTTTCCGGTTGAACATCAACTTCCTGAGCAGTTCCACGAACAGCTCACCGCTAAGTGCCCCTTCATAGGTTGCAAACCAAAACGCACCCTTCGAATTAACAGCGGACGCGGCGCTCATGCTTTGCCGTTCGCCGGGCCGCTCGACCACCGGCGTCTCACCGCGCGGCGCCCACGTCCTGCCATGCACCGAGTCAGCACGGAAGCCCGATTCGTCCCAGAAGAAGATGTCTGCCTTCTGCTCACGAGCCTGCCTGGCAATGCTCGGATAGGTGTCTCGCTGCCAACGCTCGATAGCTTCCGGGTCACGCTGGTAAGCACGCTGCAACGGCTTTTGCGGCGTCAGGTTCAGACGCGCGAGCATCGCGCCGATCGAAGCCAGACTGAGCGTGACGTCGAATCTCTGTCGTACCAGTTCACGAACCAGGTTGCGCGTCCACAGACCAAAATCAAACCCGTACTGCATTGGATTCTTGCCATTAACCCAGCGCATTACCCGTTGCTCCTGCGTCGCAGTGAGCGTACGTGGGCGACCCGTGCCTTTGGTCGATCGCAGCGCTCGCACACCATGACCACGCCCCCGCGCCTGCGCCCTGATCTTGTACGCCCACGAGCGATGCATCCCAAATGACGCAGCAACATCATTTGGATGCTCGCCTTCAGCCATACGCTGAACTGCAAGAATACGCATCTCTTCGAGCGTGTTGTGAGCCAGGATGCGGCCATCTCGTTTCATGGGCGAATGCTCTCATTAGCTATCGCTCAAGAATAGTCCATTTGTCCGCAAAATTCCTGACTTATGAGTAAGTCCAAAGGTCTGTTGGAATAGTGCCTATTTCGAATAGAAAGGCGCGAAAGCGCTGACTATAGCCGACCGCTACGCGGTTACCCTCGGACGTTCATGCATCCATCATGGATGACCGCACAGGGTCGACGCACGAAACACGTGCAGAGGCACCGTCACATTCCTGCGGCCGATGGCAGGCATCGAATAACCCTTAACGAACTGAGCCGGACGCCGTCGGACTCAGTACGGCCAAGAAGCGTCGTTCGATCGCACCAGCGTGCCGACATTCAGGCGTCTGATCGAGTTAAAAAACCGGGCATTCAATCATAGAATTTGAAGTTGTCGTGTCGTTCAAGCACGACGTCGACGTGCCCAGTCCTTGGGCGTGCGCTGTAGAAGGCCGTCGCAATACATGTTGGCGCGCGACGACAACTCCTACCGTCTAAACTGCTTGCACACGCCGAGCGATGATCGGCGGCCATGCGACTGGAGTGATCCTTTTCCTAGCAGGCTGTTGAAAAACTGGTTTGAGGGGTGTCTACGACCCGTATTCAGGGGTGCTCTTCCCCTTACCCTGGTCGCGCGAGCGGCGTGCAGGGCGTTTTAAGAGGTCGGAAAATTTCGGCGAAACCCTCCCGGAACGTTTTTCAACAGCCTGCTAGCAAACGAGCGAGGGCGCGATTGCCGGATGAATGCGGTTTGCTCTAGGGGTCGACTGAAACAGCGAGGGTCAAAATGAAGTCCTTGCCAATACCGGTTCGAAACGCAGCTCTCGCCGTTGCTCTCATAGCTCTAGTACGGGTGTCAGTTTGGTATTTCCTTGGCTGGCAAGTGCAAAAATCGGAGCTATGGTCAGTAATAGGCGGCAGCGTAGCTGGCGGTTTTGTTCATCAACTATTGCCAAAAACGTCGAAGACATTTATCACAAAGACGTTCCGACAAATTCTTGCAAGCAGGCTGACGACCCCATTTTTACTGACATTTGTGACACTTCTTTGTCTACCCATCTTGATGGTCGGTTACATACAAATATCGTGGAGAGGTCCCACGGCGATAACTGTAAAAGTGAATTCGAAAGAAAAAACTTTTTCTAGCGAAGAATCGCCAAGCGCATTATATCAAGATCGAGCTTATGGCATGACATTTTCAAGCTTGAATTTCGAATACGGAAATTGGCGCGCTACAAAAAAGATTTTTCCACTCACTACAGAAAAAGCTCAAATTCCTGCGTGGATGACGGTCGCCTCGTTTCCCCAGTTTAGTGAAACTGAGGAGCAACTGTCAATGGCATATTTTCAATTTTTCGAAATCAGATACATTACAGCAGCGAAAAATAAGATATCTTCGATCAAGGTCAGTGAGGCACAGAGACCAGCGGCAGAAAGGCTTCAATTTATATATCAAATCATTAATCTCGCATTCTCCGAGCCAGATCTGTCTGATGCCAAATCAGTTTTAATAGGTAACTTTACCAGCAGATATCCTGATGACCCATGGACCCCGTTTTTGAAAGCAGCGCGCTATTACGCGCAAAAGAAATACGTTGAATGCGCTGACGCCCTGTCGAATGCTGGAAGAATCAGCGGCTATCCCAAAAATTCCACTGCTCGCTTCTTTCGAGGCGTTTGCTTACTCGATGCTGCTCGTGACGCCCAGACAGTCGCCCAAAAACAATCGCGAACTAACGATGCAATAGAGAGCTTTCGATCGGCTGAGGCTATTTCAAGGACCGATCGTGTCGATGGCTACCGTTCACTAGCATACCCAAGTTCGATATACTTTCAAGCGATAAGCTCCTATTACCTAGGAAAGACGGATGAGACAATTTCGTTGTTTAAACGCGCTAGCGAATTTGCCACAGGGAGCTTAAAGGCTCGTACGCTGAACGGCATTGGCTATATAGAACTTTCAAGAGGGCATACCGACAAGGCAGAAGTCGCATTGCAAGCTGCCATGGAGAGCGACCCGAATTTCCCGCTCGCACGCTCGAATTATGGATACGTTCTTCTCGACAAGAACGATTTCAAAACGGCGAGTGAAATTTTCGAAAAAAATGCTTCGGATGAGAAGCTTCGGCTGGAAAGTTACAAAGACGTAGTGCTCGCCAAACTTGCCCTTGTTTTTCTTTCCGAGCTTTCAGGTGCACAGATACATGATACGATTTTTCAGTACCTACCCATACTAAAGGATCGCCAAATTCAAGATTTTGAAGGCGTCGTACCGGAAGAACTAAGATTGGCTTACATACACAGAGCTATCGCAGACGGAATATATCTCTCCAAGAGTTTTTACGGTTTAGAGGTTTTCGCTCTCGCTCTTCAGACGCGAGCCTATTTGGAAGCCATCCAAATGAAAAAAAACTTCAAGGAAGACGCGCGCATAGACGCCTTACTGACGTCTTTGTCCGCCGACATACAGCATACAGAAAAACTAGTAAGCAGCGATTGGCTAAATCGTCCAGAAAAGGGGTGGTTTGCAACAATCGCCAAGTACCGGTCCACTTTCGAGGCGAATGAGAAAAACATTTCGAGTAGTGAAGCGGCGACTATAAGTCAACATTCCACTGAAAAGTAACTATCAACTGTTGCGTGGGCATGGTTGGCATGCCGATCACTTGCATCAACTATCCGACGACGATCTTAAGCGACGCTTTTTAGGCACGGCGCGCTTAAATAATTTGACCGACGACCGGTTCTAGTTGAATTCGGTCAGCGAATCGTTGGTACGGGAGTGGCAGTTGCGGGTCGACAACAGCCGAGCGCATCGGGTGGTAGCCGGCCCATCTCCAGCCATTCGCTCGCGTGCGCCCGCGCGTGCTATTTGCTGATGGGTCTTCGGCTGGCTCGACTGAGCAAAAACCGCCACAGCGACGGCGCCGACCACGGCGACCACGAAAGCTTCAACGAACGATTTCATGAGCCGTGGGAGCAAGGTGGCCGACATGCATCGGCGTCGGCAGCCTCACCAAAACTGAGCCAGCTACAAACCACCTCAGTGGGCAAAGCAGATCTTTACTTCTCCCGATCGACCGCTCAAACCGACTCCCGCAGCACCAACTGATGCTGCAGGATGCGCGACGCTGGGCGTTGGCCGTCGAGCAGCGCCAGCAGCATTTCGGCCGCCGTGGCGCCCAGCTCGACCATGGGCTGGGCCACGGTCGTCAGCCCCGGCTCGAAGATGCCAGCGATGGGCACGTCGTCGAAGCCCATTACCGCCACGTCGTGCGGCACCCGCCGGCCGGCTTTGCTAAAGCCCTTGATCGCGCCGATGGCCAACGTGTCCGACACGGCGAACACGGCGCTCGGTGGATCCACCACCGCCAGCAGCTTTGCCGCCGCCTGGCTTCCGGCGGCGTAACTATTGTCGCCAGTAACGCAGACAAGCTCGGGCGCAGGCGCGAGACCGGCGCGCAGTAGTGCCGCGTGATAGCCCTCGCGGCGCTGACGCGCATACAGGAAGCGCTCGTCGCTGGTGATGAAGCCGATGCGCCGATGGCCCTTGTTGATGAGGTACTGCACGGCATCCGTACCGGCCTGGCGGTGGTCGATGCTGACATAAGGCACGTCACTACCGGGCAAGAATTCCGAGCAATTGACCCATGGCTTGCCGTTCGCCGCCTCGCGCCGGGCTGCCGGGTCGGACATGGGCACGAGATTGATGACGCCGTCGCTCAGACTGCCGGCCAGCGTCGGCAGCGAGGCGTCCGCCGTGCCAGTCCAGGCTTCCAGGTCCGCCGGAAGCAGCGTGTAACCGGCCTGGCGACTGACCGCGCCGGCCCCGCGCACGATCTCGGCGTAGTAGGGGTTGGCGAAATCCGGCATGAGCATCAGCAGAATGCGACTCTGACCGGTACTCAGGCTGCGGCCGAACGGATTGGCCCGGTAGTTCAGTGCCCGTACGGCTGCCTCGACCCGCTCACGCGTGGCCGCCGTCACGGCCTTCGTCCCGTTGAGCACACGCGACACCGTGGCAATGGAAACGCCAGCCTCGCGGGCAACGGCTTCGATGGAGGGTTTGCTTCGCATTGGTTCGTTCAGGCAGCGGCGCGTTTGTCGCCAGCAGGAAGGTAACAATTTTAGCATCACGGGAAAAGGTTTTCCCCTCATGCGTCATCGAACCTCGAAACTGAGTGGGGATTCAGACTCGGCTTGCGGGAATCCATGGTGTTGCTGCAAACCGCAGCATTATGCAATCCGCTTATCCGAAGCTCATCGCGTACTCCTGTTTGTGCCGGTCCCTGCTGCATAGGGTAAAGCCCCTGTTCCAGGTAAACGGGAAAGCGCTTACCTTTTGACTTGCGCCCAGCTCCGTAGGCCATCCGTGCCGCATCCACCTTGACTCTTTGATTGACGACCATGAATCAAGCCCTGCCCATTTCCATCCAGATTTACAGCCTGCGTAATGCGGGCGAACTCGACCGGCAGTTCGACATTGCCGCCCAAGCCGGATTTCGCCAGGTGGAGCTGATCGGGTCCTTGCTCGAAAATGCGGCCGACACCCGGAACAAGCTTCAGGCGCGCGGCCTTAGCGCCTCCTCCAGCCACCTCAGCATGGCCATGCTGCGTGAGCGGTTGCACGAAGTGAGCGCGGCGTGCGAGACCCTCGGTATCACCCAGTTGGTCATGCCCGCGGTGCCGCCCGCCGAGCGCGACAGTGACGCCGCATACTGGCGGGCGCTCGGCAACGAGTTGGGCAGCCTCGCCCATCGGCTAGCCGCTCAGGGCATCGCCCTCGCTTACCACAACCATGATTGGGAACTCAGCGCCAAGGAGAACGGCGCAACGGCGCTGGAACTGCTGTTCGAGTCCGCCGGGGCAAGCCCGCTCGGCTGGCAAGTGGATGTAGCCTGGCTCGTGCGCGGCGGCGCCGATCCTTTGCCATGGCTTCGTCGTTATACGGGCCGCGTGGTGTCGGCCCATGCGAAAGACCTCGCGCCCGCGGGTGAAAAACTGGACGAGGACGGCTGGGCCGACGTCGGTCACGGCGTCATGGATTGGCCCACGCTGGCCGCCGCCTGCCGCGAAGCGGGCGCGCGTTTCCTCGCCGCCGAGCACGACAATCCCAGCGACGGCGAACGCTTCGCCCGCAATGCCTTTGCCTATCTGCACCAGCTCGGAGCCTGATCCATGAAACCTGTCTTCGTCGGCATCATCGGTTGCGGCAACATCAGCGATGCCTATTTCACCGGCGCGGCGAATTCGGAATTCGTCCGCATCAAGGCTTGCGCCGACTTGCGTCCGGAGGCCGCCCGAGCCAAGGCCGCGCAGCACGGCGTTGCCGCGATGACGGTGGCTGCGCTGCTGGCCGACCCCGACATCGAACTCGTCATCAACCTTACGGTGCCGCACGCGCATGTGCCGGTAAGCCTGCAGATTCTGGAGGCGGGCAAGCACGTCTACCTCGAAAAGCCCCTGGGTACCGAGTTCGCGTCCGCACGCGCGATGCTGGCGCGAGCCGAGGCTTCGGGATTACGCGTGGGCTGCGCGCCGGACACCTTCTTCGGCGCGGCCCATCAGGCGTGCCGCGCGGCGCTCGATGCGGGCCGCATTGGGCGTGCCATTGGCGGGGCCGTGGCCGTGTTGTCCCGCGGCATGGAGTCCTGGCATCCCAATCCTGAGTTTTTTTTCAAGCCTGGCGGCGGCCCGATTCACGACATGGGCCCGTATTACGTGACGCAGTTGGTCAACCTGCTTGGGCCGGTGGCACGCGTGTCTGCTTGCGCCACCATCGGTCTTCCCCAGCGCATCGTCTCCAGTGAGCCGCTGAGGGGCCAGGTCATCGAGGTCGAGGTGCCCACCACGGTCAACGGTATCCTGCATTTTGAGGGTGGGGCCAACGTTGTGATGAGCGCCTCCTGGGACGTGTGGGCCCATCAGCGTGCGCCTATCGAGATCTATGGCACGGAAGGTAGCCTGTTGGGCGTCGATCCCAATTTCTTTGGCGGGAGTCCGCGCGTGGCTGAACGTGATAGCGGCTTTAAGCCGCTCGACACACAGGTCCATGCTTTTGGCGTCGACAACTTCACGTTGAGGAGTGGTGCGCGGGTGGCCAATTACCGCGCTGTGGGCGTGCTGGACATGGCCATGGCGTTGCGTCGAGGTCGGCCGCATCGCGCGAGCGGCGAACTGGCGTTACACGTGCTGGAGGTGCTGGATGCCTTCGAACGCTCGTCGCGCGAGGGGCGGCACATCGATATCGAGACCGTCGTGCAGCGACCCGTCGTCGTGCCATTGGGTCGAGGCGAAGAGGCGCTTCTCGCCGACTGACTCACCTGACTGCCGGAGTGATCAAGCCGGTTGCGACGTGATCCGACTGCGACCATCAGATCACGCCCCGGCTCATACAGCTCGCGCGACTCACCTCGCCGCCGACTATCCACGACCGGGCACAGCCGCGCCGTCGCCGTTGCTGGCCGTCGCCGCGTCGCGCGTCTCGGGCATCGCCGCCCACACCAGCAGCACCGCGAGCGCACCGGCCGCCGCGAGGCAGAAGAAGCTCACCGTGTTGCCGAAACGATCGGCGACGAAGCCCGCCGCCGTCGTGCTCAACGTCGCGCCGATGCCGGCCGCGAGCCCGAACAGGCCGATACACAGGTTGTAGCGGCCCTTGTCGCCGGCGACGTCGGCGGCGATCAGCGGCAGCATCACGCCGAACACCGCGGCGCTCAAGCCGTCGAGCATCTGCACCGGCACGAGCAGATAGGGGCTGCTGATGCCCGCGAACAGCAGCGCGCGGATCGGCAACGCGGAGAAGCCGAGCAGCAGAATCGGCCGGCGGCCCCAGCGTTCGGCCGAGCGCCCGACCCACGGCGACATCATCGCGACGATCGCCTGCGGCACGATGATGCATGCCGCGATCACGAGCTGCACGTTGTCTCCCATGCCGGCCGTCACTTCGCCGGCGGCCAGGTTCAGCATCGCCGCGTTCGACAGATGGAACAGCACGATGCAGGCGGCGAACAGCAGCATGCGCTTGTCGCGCAGCAGCTCGCGCAGGCTTTCGCGCCGCTCGAGCTGCTCGGGGGTGGGCGCCGCTTGCGGCAGCTCGATCGTGTCGGTGCGCTGGATCATCGCGAGCGCGATCAGCGCGGGAACCGCGAGGCCCGCAGTCAGGACGAACACCGCGCGCGGCGAGTAGTACTCGCCGAACAGTCCCATCAGACCGGCCGCGACCGCGCTGCCGATCGATGCCCAGCGCGCATTGCGGCCGAGCCGGTCGCCGAGATTCGCGCGACCCACCAGCGCGAACGAGATCGCCGCGAGCGCCGGCGTCAGCATGCAGCTCGCGAAGCCGTGGAACACCTCGGCGGCGATCACCGGCAGCACGGTCGGGCTGATCGCGAGCAGCATCGCGCTGAGGATGATCGCGCCGATCGCCCACGCGGCCGCCGCCTTCTTGTTGCGCAACGCGTCGACCGCGGCGCCGCCGGGCACCTGGCTGACCATCGCGCTGATCGTGCCGACCGACAGCACCATGCCGATCTCGCCCTGGGTCCACTTGTGCGATGCGAGGTAGGACGCGATGAACGGCCCGAAGCCCGTCTGCACGTTGGCGACGAAGAAGTTGAGCCAATCGAGCGCGCGCAGACTTCGCGCCGTGACCATAGTACGGACCGTCATCGGACCGCCCGTGCGTTGGAAACCGCGACGGCCGACGACGCGGCCGGCGGCGCCGAGGCCGCCGGCGCGGCGCTGGCGGCAGGCTGCGCGGGCGGCGCCGGCGACACCGCGCGAATCGGCTTGTCGCTCGCGTAGAGCGGCGTCGCGTTGATCTGCGCGTCGCTCAGATCGATCTGCGGATGCAGTTCCTTGTCGCGCGTGACGAAGCGCAGCGCCGACCAGTTCGCGGCGATCGTGCGCCGGTCGGGGCTGACCATGCCGCCGACGTCGAGGACGATCGCCTGCGGCTGCGCGTTGCCGTCGATCAGCACGTCGACCACACGGCCCACCTTGGCGCCGTTCGCGCGCTCGACGGTCGCATCGAGCAGCGGCAGTTCCAGCGGGTTCGATTTGTTCGCGGTGCTCGGCACGGCCGTCGGGTTCAGCGTGATCGGCGCCCCCTTCGCGGTCGGCGTGAAGTGGAACGCGCCCCACGGGAAGTTCACCTTGCGGTCGCCGACGCCGAGGAAGCCCTGCAGATTGACGACCATCTCGCGCGGCTTGCCGGCTGCGTCGGCGATCATGTCGACCGCGCGGCCGACCACCTTGCCGTCGGGCTTCTGCACCTGGCTGTCGAGCAGCGCGCGCGCGTCGCTGCGCTCGATCGTACGCAGCACGATCAGCGGCGGCGGCGGCGGGGGCGGCGGCGGAGCCGGCACGACAACGGGCGGCGGCGGTTCGACCTTGTGCGGCTTCACGACCGGCTTCTTCGGTTTCTTCGGCTCCTCGGGCCCCTCGTTCGCCTCGCTCTCGACCGGCTCGGGCGCGGACGCGGCGACCGGCGCGCTTGCCGGCTCGACCGGCATCACCGTCGCATCGACGATCGGCGCCTGCTGCGTACCCCACAGCAGGCTGCTGCAGCCGGACAGCGCGGCGAACGCGAACAGCGCGGCCACGGTGCACAGCCAGCGCAACAGTCGAAGCACATCGAGCGAATCAGGCGAATCAGGCGAATCGAGCGGGCGAAGCGATCCAAGCGGTCCAAACGGGACAATCGGCAGGCGCCCGGCGGGGCGCGGAAAACCGCCAGTCATCAGGAAAAACTCCACGGGCAGGTGCGGACCGGCGCGATGAGCCGCCGCGGTTGGATGGGATACGGCCCAGAGTTTAACCTGCGCTGCCGCGCGGGCAGCCTTTCGCCGGTTGCGTTGCAGGCGGTTTCGCCGATGCGCTGGCGGTATAGCGCTGCACGCCGCGTGCCTGGAACGCGATCGCCGGGGTGGGTTCGGCGCGTTTCGCGGCTGCCCGTATGCCGTAGGTGTATACGCGCGCAGCGCTCGCGCGAGCGACCGTCGCGCAAAAGATATAAGTCGCGCGACATGTCCGGCATGCCATTCATGCGATTGGACACATAGTTCGCTTCACCTACATTTCGACTCAGAAAAGCGTTACCCACACCAACCAATCCACGAGACGAACCTGATGACGGCCGCTTTAGCGGCCGTTTCAGCGCGCTGATAAAGGAGGCACTCATCATGATGGAACCCCAGGCCCTCGCGAATTCCGACGTCGCGAGCGAATCCTTCGACACCGAATCATTCCGCGGTAAGGGCTTTCTCGACCGCTACTTCGACATTTCCGCGCGCGGCAGCACGCAGCGCCAGGAGATCGTCGCGGGCATCACGACCTTCCTCGCGATGGTCTACTCCGTGTTCGTCGTGCCCGGCATGTTCGGCAAGGCAGGCTTCGATACCAGCGCGGTGTTCGTCGCCGTGTGTCTGACCACGGCGTTCGGCTCGCTGCTGATGGGCGTGTGGGCGCGTCTGCCGATCGCGATCGGCTGCGCGATCTCGCTCACCGCGTTCACCGCGTTCGGCCTCGTGCTCGGCAAGGGCCTGCATCCAACCGTTGCGCTCGGCGCGGTGTTCCTGATGGGCGTCGTGTTCACGACGATTTCGGTGACCGGCGTGCGCTCGTGGATTTTGCGCAACCTGCCTGTCGGCATCGCGCACGGCACCGGGATCGGCATCGGCCTGTTCCTGCTGCTGATCGCCGCGAACGACGTCGGGCTGGTGGTCAAGAATCCGGGCGCGGGGCTGCCGGTGTCGCTCGGCAATATTGCGGCGTTGCCGGCGCTGATGTCGGTCGCCGGACTCGCCGCGATCGTCGGGCTCGTGCGGCGGCGCGTGCCGGGCTCGATCCTGATCGTGATCGTCGCGATCTCGGCGATCGGGCTCGCGATCGATCCGGTCGTGGCGTTTCACGGCATCTTCGCGGTGCCGTCGTTGAGCGCGCCGGGGCATGCGTCGCTAATCGGCGCGATGGACGTGAAGGGCGCGCTGTCGATGGCGGTGCTGCCGAGCGTGCTCGCGCTCGTGATGACCGCCGTGTTCGACGCGACTGGCACGATCCGCGCGGTCGCGGGCCAGGCGGGGCAACTCGACGAAAACGGCCGCATCATCAACGGCGGCCGCGCGCTGACCGCCGATTCGCTGAGCTCGATCTTCTCGGGCCTGCTCGGCGGCGCGCCGGCGGCCGCGTATATCGAGTCGACGGTCGGCGTCGCGGCGGGCGCGAAGACGGGGATGGCGGCGGCGGTCGTCGGTCTGCTGTTTCTCGTCGTGATGTTCTTCTCGCCGCTCGCCGCGCTGGTGCCTTCGTATGCGACCGCGCCCGCGCTGATGTACGTGGGGCTGCTGATGCTGTCGAACGTCAGCAAGCTGCATATGGACGACATGGTCGACGCGATGGCGGGGCTCGTGTGCGCGGTGTTCATCGTGCTGACCGCGAACATCGTGACCGGCATCATGCTCGGCTTCGCGACGCTCGTGATCGGACGCGTGGTCAGCGGCGAGTATCGCAAGCTCAATGTCGGGACCGTGGCGATCGCAGTCGTGCTGGTCGGGTTTTATGTCGGCGGCTGGGCGATCTGAGTTTCGTTGCGGCTCCTTGACTTTCGCGTCAGCGTCTCTAAACCTTAACCTTGAGGGCAAGCCCTGCATTCGCAGGAAAGGAGACGCAGATGGAACCGCAACATCGCATCGGCAGCCAGGAAGAGTGGCTCGCCGCGAGCCGCGCGCTGCTCGCCGACGAAAAAGCGCATATGCGCGCCGGCGACGAACTCGCGCGCAAGCGCCGCGAATTGCCGTGGGTCAAGGTCGACAAGGTTTATACGTTCGATACGCCGGAAGGCCGCAAGACGCTCGCAGAGCTGTTCGACGGCCGCAGCCAGCTGATCGTTTATCACTTCATGCTGGGCCCGGACTGGGAAGAGGGGTGCGTCGGCTGCTCGTTTTTGTCGGACCATATGAGCGGCATTCTCACGCATCTGGTCCATCACGACGTCAGCTATGTGACGGTATCGCACGCGCCGCTCGAGAAGATCGACGCGTTCAAACGGCGCATGGGGTGGACCTTTCCGTGGGTGTCGTCGAGCGGCAGCGATTTCAATTTCGACTACCACGTGTCGTTCACGCCGGAGCAGCTGGCGAGTAAAAAGGCGTTCTACAACTTCACCGAGCAGGACGTCGGCATCGACGAACAGCACGGCCACAGCGTGTTCTACAAGGACGCAAACGGCGACGTGTATCACACGTACTCATGCTACGCACGCGGCGACGAGCGCTTCGTGAACACCTACGCGCTTCTGGACATCGCGCCGAAAGGCCGCAACGAGAACAGTAATCTGACCGACTGGGTCAGGCATCACGACCGCTACGACGACCACGCGCGCGCGGCTTGCCCGGCGTGCGGATCGTACACGGTGTGAAGCGGTGAAGTGGTGAAGTGGTGAAGCGGTGAAGCGGGTCGACGAAGGGGGCGAGGGGCGCGCGCCGCGCTAGCTGGCGCGGCGCCTCTGTGCTGCACGAGCGCTGCATCAGCTCGCTACAGCGCCATCTCGAAGGCGGGTCTGAGGAACATTTCCATCGCCATCACGATGAGGCTCATCGCCGCGGCCGCGAGCGTCAGCACGCCGTATTCGTCGTAACGCGTGTCGTACAGACACGCGACGACGAACAGAATCGCCATCAGGTTAGTCAGCCAGTCGAAGTTCAGCGCGAAGCTCATCGGTCGAATCGGGGCGTGTGCGCGACGGTGGAATCGCACCGTCAGGTGCCCGCGATTTTATCGAAAGGAGCTTACGGATTCGCAACGACCGCGCTTACATAGCTTACGTCGCGCGGCGCGCAAAGCCGCGTCAAACGGTGCTTTGCGGCCCCGTCATGTCGCGTTCGATCCATTCGATCACCGACCTGCGCCGCGGTTGCCAGCCGAGCAGTTTGCGCGCGCGTTCGCCGCGCACGCGGCTGTTCGAGCCAAGACCGTACGAGGCCATTTCGTAGCCCCATTCCTGTTTCGCGTCTTCGAGCGGCCAGTCCTGCGGCGCGCCGAGCTTCATCGCGCGTGCGATCGCGGCGCTCATGTCGCGGAACGACGCTTCGCCGCTTTCGACGAAATAGAACGTGCCGGCAGGGGTTTTATCGAGTGCGAGGCGATACAGCTCGGCGACGTCGTCGATATGCACGTTCGACCAGACGTTGCCGCCGCTGCCCACATGACGCACGACGCCGCTTTTCTGCGCCTGGCGCACGAGTCGCGGCAACTGCACGCTCGCGCTGCCGGCCACCGCGCCGTGACCGTAAATCAGCGTGTTGCACAGCACGGCCGAGCGCACGTTGCGTTGCGCGGCGTCGAGCACCAGTTGATCGATCGCGACGCGCGCGGCCTTGTCGGCGGTCGGGGTGGGCAGCGCGTCTTCGTGATAGATGCGTGCTTCACCCGCTTCGCCGCCCGACGCATCGCCGACGATGCTCGACCCGCTCGTGTGCAGGAACACCTTGCCCGAACCGGCGAGTCCGTCGATCAGCGCGCGTACCGCGCCTTCGTGATCGCTGCTCGCGGCGTTGATCACCGCGTCGGCCGCTTGCGCTTCGGCGATCAGCAACGCGCGGTCGTCGAGCGTGCCGAGCACGGGCTCGATGCCGAGCCGCTGCAACTCGCCGCTGTGTTCGGTTTTGCGAATCAGCCCGCGCACCTGATGGCCGGCGCGCGCCAGATGCGCCGCGATCGAGCCGCCGATAAAACCGCTTGCGCCAGTAACGAAAATCTTCAAGACGTTCTCCTGAGGGAAATGCCAAGACCGCAATCTCTTGCATGGGATCGGAGTAAGCGCTAAAGCGCCAACTCCGATCGACAGGCACGCAGTATCGCTCGCGCGGATTCTCGCAAAAAGCGTGTTAGTCTCAAATCAATCTTGATCTGAAATCAACAATGAAAACCTCCACCGACGAATTGCTGGTGTTCGTCACCGTGATCGACAGCGGCTCGATTACCGCGGCGGCCGAGAAGCTGGGGCAGACCGTCTCCGGCGTGAGCCGCGCGCTCACGCGCCTCGAGCAGAAGCTCGACACCGCGCTCGTGCGGCGCACGACGCGGCGTCTGCATCTGACCGAGGAAGGCGACGCGTTCCTGCGGCGCGCCCGCGCGATCCTCGACGCGCTCGAAGAGGCTGAGGAGTCGGTCGCGCGCGGGCGGCAACGGCCGTCGGGGCGCTTGCGCGTCGATGCGGCGTCGCCGTTCATGCTGCATTGCGTGGCGCCGCATATGACCGCGTTTTCGGCGCTGTATCCGGAGATCCGGCTCGAATTGACCAGCAACGAGCGGATCGTCGATCTGCTCGAACAGAAGGTCGACATCGCGATTCGCATCGGCGCGCTGCAGGATTCGACGCTGCATGCGCGCGCGCTCGGCGAGAGCAGGCTGCGCGTGCTCGCGAGCCCGGCGTATCTGGCCGAGCACGGCGAGCCGACCACGCTCGACGCGCTGCACGCGCATCGGCTGATCGGCTTTACGGCGCCGGAGCATTTGAATCGCTGGCCGTTGCGCGAAGGGGGCAGGGGAACGAAGCGCGCCAAGGGGCAGCGCGACGAAGCCGCGCTGCTGAAGATCGAACCGTCGATCACCGCGTCGAGCGGCGAAACCTTGCGGCAACTGGCGCTGTCCGGCTGGGGCGTCGCCTGTCTGGCCGACTTCATGACCGCCGGCGACGTGCGCGAAAACCGCCTCGTGCCGATTCTCGGCAACCTGCTCGTCGATGAACGGCAGCCGGTGCATGCGGTGTACTACCAGAGCGCATCGCTCGCGGGGCGCGTGCAGTGCTTTCTGGATTTCATCGTGGCGCGGGTCAAGCTCTGATCCGCGTCGCGGAGCCTTCTATCCTATAACCCAGATATCGGCGGAGCCGGCGTGTTCGGCTTCCCGCCAGCGAAAGCGCGCCAATTTTGGCCAGATGGCGACCCGCGCCGCGAAGGTGTATATACAACTGTGGGCTAAACACGGCGGCCACGCCGACCCATGCGTCCAGGACCCGCCTACGACCTGCCGCCAAACCCGCCGCGCTCCCGCCGAGCCACGTGCCAAATAATGGAAATCACCAGGCACGAAATCTCGAAAAACAAGTTGTATATACAAGGCCCGCCGGCTAGACTTATTTGAACTTGTATAGACAGGACGACAACCATGATTCTGAAGCCCGGCTACCTGAGCCTCCCGCAACTGCGCCAGATCGCGCGTGAGCAGGTCACCCTGCAACTCGATCCCGCAAGCCACGCCGCCATCGACGCGTGCGCGCAGGCCGTCGCCGACATCACCGCCAGGGGCGAGCCGGCTTATGGCATCAATACCGGCTTCGGCCGCCTCGCCAGCACGCACATTCCGCGCGATCAGCTCGAACTGCTGCAACGCAATCTGGTGCTGTCGCACGCGGTCGGCGTCGGCGAGCCGATGTCGCGCCCGGTCGTGCGTCTGTTGATCGCGCTGAAGCTGTCGAGCCTCGGCCGCGGCCACTCGGGCATCCGCCGCGAAGTGATGGAGGCGCTGATCGCGCTGTTCAACGCCGACGTGCTGCCGGTGATCCCGGTCAAGGGCTCGGTCGGCGCATCGGGCGACCTCGCGCCGCTCGCGCATATGTCGGCGGCCCTGCTCGGCGTCGGCGAAGTGTTCGCGAAGGGCGAGCGCATGCCGGCCACCGAAGGCCTCGCGCTCGTCGGTCTGAAGCCGCTGACGCTGCAGGCGAAGGAGGGTCTCGCGCTGCTGAACGGCACCCAGGCTTCGACCGCGCTCGCGCTGTACAACATGTTCGCGATCGAAGACCTGTACCGCACGGCGCTCGTGGCCGGCGCGCTGTCGGTGGATGCGGCGATGGGCTCGGTCAAGCCGTTCGACGCGCGCATCCACGAACTGCGCGGCCATCGAGGCCAGATCGACGCGGCCGCGGCTTATCGCTCGCTGCTGCAAGGTTCGGCGATCAACGTGTCGCACGCCGATTGCGACAAGGTGCAGGACCCGTACAGCCTGCGCTGCCAGCCGCAGGTGATGGGCGCGTGTCTGGACCAGATGCGTCAGGCCGCCGAAACGCTGCTGATGGAAGCGAACGCGGTCTCCGACAATCCGCTGATTTTCCCGGACACCGGCGAAGTGCTGTCGGGCGGCAACTTCCACGCCGAGCCGGTCGCGTTCGCGGCCGACAACCTGGCGCTCGCCGTGGCGGAAATCGGCGCGCTCGCCGAACGTCGCATCGCGCTGCTGATCGACGCGACGCTGTCGGGCCTGCCGCCGTTCCTCGTCAAGGATGGCGGCGTGAACTCCGGCTTCATGATCGCGCATGTGACGGCCGCCGCGCTCGCGTCGGAAAACAAGACGCTCGCGCATCCGGCTTCGGTCGATTCGCTGCCTACGTCCGCGAACCAGGAAGACCACGTGTCGATGGCGACGTTCGCCGCGCGCAAGCTCGGCGATATCGCCGACAACACCGCGAACATCCTGTCGATCGAACTGCTCGCTGCCGCCCAGGGTGTCGATCTGCGCGCGCCGCACAAGACCAGCCCGAGCCTGCAGAAGGTGATGGACCTCGTGCGCAAGGACGTCGCGCACTACGAGCTCGATCACTACTTCGCGCCGGACATCGCGGCGGTCACGAAGCTCGTGCAGGCCGGCGCGGTCGCGAAGCTGAGCCCGTTCTCGTTCGCGTCGGAACAATGAGTCGTCGAGAGCGCGGATCACACCCATGAACGCACCCGCTTATCAGGGCATCAAGGACTTCATCCTCGCGCGCATTCATGCGGGCGAGTGGGCCGAAGGCGACCAGGTGCCCTCCGAAAACGAGCTTGCGCGCGAGTTCAGCGTCGCACGCATGACGGTCAACCGCGCGTTGCGCGAGTTGACCTCGGAGCAGGTGCTGACACGTGTACAAGGCTCGGGCACTTTCGTCGCCCGTCCCAAGTACGAGTCGACCCTGGTGGCGATCCGCAGCATCTCCGATGAAATCGTTGCGCGCGGTCATCGCTATCAGGCGAGGGTGCTGAACATCGGCGCCAGCATCGCCGATGCGGCGCTCGCCGAAGAGATGCAGGTGAGCGCGGGCAGCCCCGTGTTTCATTCGCGCCTGCTGCATTTCGAAAACGAGGAGCCGGTGCAGCTCGAAGAACGCTGGGTCAATCCGGCCGTCGCACCCGAATACGCGCTGCAGGACTTCACGAACACCACGCCCAACCAGTACCTCGTGCGCGTCGCGCCGCTGCAGCGCGTCGAGTACCGCATCGAGGCGCTCGCCGCCGACGAGATCACGCGCGAGCTGTTGAACATGAGTGAACGCGAGCCGTGTCTGGTGCTGCACCGGCGCACATGGTCGCAAGGCGAGGTCGCCTCGATCGCGAATCTGTGGCATCCGGGCACCCGTTACCGCTTCACTGGGCATTTCTGAATTCGCTTTTTCGTCTTCGCCGAATCTTTATCGAACCTCTTCACGCATGATTAGGGACACCATGAACAATCCGAAACACACCGATCCGCGTCTCGATCCGACTCGCACGATCCGCGCACCGCGCGGCGCGGAAAAGACCTGCAAGACCTGGATCGCGGAAGCCGCGTACCGGATGATCCAGAATAATCTGGACCCCGAAGTCGCCGAACACCCGCACGCGCTCGTCGTGTACGGCGGCATTGGCCGCGCCGCGCGCAACTGGGATTGCTTCGATCAGATCCTCGCGTCGCTGAAGGACCTGAACGAAGACGAAACGCTGCTGATTCAGTCGGGCAAGCCGGTCGGCGTGTTCCGCACCCATGCGGACGCGCCGCGCGTGCTGCTCGCGAACTCGAACCTCGTGCCGCACTGGGCGACGTGGGAACACTTTCACGAACTCGACCGCAAGGGCCTGATGATGTACGGCCAGATGACCGCGGGCAGCTGGATCTACATCGGCAGCCAGGGCATCGTCCAGGGCACCTACGAGACCTTCTTCGCGGTCGCGAACCAGCACTTCAACGGTGACCCGAAGGGCCGCTGGATTCTGACCGGCGGTCTCGGCGGCATGGGCGGCGCGCAGCCGCTCGCGGCGACGATGGCGGGCTTCTCGATGATCGCGGTCGAATGCGACGAGACGCGCATCGAATTCCGTCTGAAGACGCGCTACGTCGACAAGAAGGCGAAGACGCTCGACGAGGCGCTCGCGATGCTCGACGAAGCGAAGCGCGCCGGCAAGCCGATCTCGGTTGGCCTGCTCGGCAATGCCGCCGACGTGTTCGCCGAGTGCGTCGCGCGCGGCATCACGCCGGACTGCGTGACCGACCAGACGAGCGCGCACGATCCGATTCACGGCTACCTGCCGCAGGGCTGGACGGTCGGAGACTGGCGCGAGCGCATGAAGACCGCGCCGGAAAGCATCGTCACGCCGGCCAAGCAGTCGATGGCCAGCCAGGTGCAGGCGATGCTGACGCTGCAGGAACGCGGCGCGGCAACGCTCGACTATGGCAACAACATTCGCCAGATGGCGCTCGAAATGGGCGTGGAAAACGCGTTCGATTTCCCTGGCTTCGTGCCGGCGTATATCCGGCCGCTGTTCTGCGAAGGCAAGGGCCCGTTCCGCTGGGTCGCGCTGTCGGGCGATCCCGAGGACATCTACAAGACCGATGCGAAGGTGAAGGAACTGATCCCCGACGATCCGCATCTGCACAACTGGCTCGACATGGCGCGCGAACGCATCGCGTTCCAGGGTCTGCCGGCGCGGATCTGCTGGGTCGGCGTGAAGGATCGCTATCGTCTCGGCCAGGCGTTCAACGAAATGGTCAGGAACGGCGAGCTGAAGGCGCCGATCGTGATCGGCCGCGATCACCTCGATACCGGTTCGGTCGCGAGCCCGAACCGCGAAACCGAATCGATGAAGGACGGCTCGGACGCGGTCAGCGACTGGCCGTTGCTGAACGCGCTGCTGAACACGGCGGGCGGTGCGTCGTGGGTGTCGTTGCATCACGGCGGCGGCGTCGGCATGGGCTTCTCGCAGCATGCGGGCGTCGTGATCGTCGCGGACGGCACGCAAGCCGCGCACCAGCGCCTCGGCCGCGTGCTGTTGAACGATCCGGCCACCGGCGTGATGCGTCACGCGGATGCGGGCTACGAACTCGCGCAGCAGACGGCGCGCGAGGCCGGTCTCAATCTGCCGATGCTGGGCCGCTGATCGTGACCATGGCCAACCACGCGGGCGGCATGGCAGGCGTCACGCTGATTCGCGGCGCCGACCTCGTGGCGACGCCGTGGAAAAACGGCGGCGGGCTCACGCGTGAGGTCGCGGCATTTCCGTCGCCAGGCTGCGGCCAGGGCGCGGCGAGCGCCGACTTCGTGTGGCGCGTGAGCGTCGCCGACGTTGCGCAGGCGGGACCGTTCTCGCGCTTCGACGGCGTCGACCGGACGCTGGTGTTGCTGGCTGGCGCGGGCATGCTGCTCGATGAGCTGGGCGACGCGGGCGTCGCCTCGACGCATGTGTTGCGGCAGCCGCTCGACATCGCGCGCTTCGATGGCGCGACGCGCATCGACGCGCGGCTCGTCGACGGCGCGACGCGCGACTTCAACCTGATGGTGCGGCGCGACGTGGCGCAGGGCGAGTTGGACGTGTGGCGCACTGGCACGCGGCAGGATGCGCCGCGCGTGCTCGACGGCGACGTGGCGCTGCTGTTTTCCGCGGGCGGCGCGGTCACGGTCGGACTGGCGGCGGACCACGCGCAAGCCGTGCGGCTCGACACCGGCGACACGCTGCGCGTCGACGGGCCGAACGCGCTCACTTGCGCGCTGACGGGCGACGGCGCGGTGCTCGCGATCACGATCCGCTACACGCGATGACGAATCAACCGTGATAGGGCCTCACATGCGCTCCATCGCGGACAACCCATCCACAGACACGCAACGAGCGGCAAAGAGCACGCGATGAAGCAAACCGTCTGGCATCACCTGAATTTGTGCCCGCAGGGCGATCCTCGCCACACGCTCGCCGATGCCGCGCTTGCGGTCGACGGCGGCCGTATCGCGTGGCTCGGCGCTTTCGCCGATTTACCCACGCCCTATGCCGCATGGCCGCGCGAAGATCTGCGCGGCGCATGGGTGACGCCGGGCCTGATCGATTGCCATACGCACCTCGTGTACGGCGGCCAGCGCGCCGACGAATTCGCGCAGCGGCTCGCGGGCGTCAGCTACGAAGCAATCGCTCGACAGGGCGGCGGCATCGTGTCGACGGTGCGCGCGACGCGCGCCGCGGACGAAGCGTCGCTGTTCACGCAAGCGGCCGCGCGGCTCGAACCGCTGCTCGCCGAAGGCGTGACGGCGATCGAAATCAAATCGGGCTACGGTCTCGATCTCGCGAGCGAGCGCAAGATGCTGCGCGTCGCGCGGCAACTCGGCGAGCGCTATCCGGTCACCGTCTACACGACGTTTCTCGGCGCGCACGCGCTGCCGCCCGAATTCGCGGGCCGTGCGGACGCGTATATCGACGAAGTCTGCAACACGATGCTGCCCGCGCTCGTGGACGAAGGCCTCGTCGATGCGGTCGACGTGTTCTGCGAGCGCATCGGTTTTTCGCTGGAACAGAGCGAGCGCGTGTTCAACGCGGCCGCGCGCTACGAGCTGCCGGTCAAGATGCACGCCGAGCAGTTGTCGAACGGCGGCGGCACCGCGCTCGCGGCACGGCATCGCGCGCTATCGGCGGATCACCTGGAGTTTCTCGACGAAGCCGGCGTCGCCGCGATGAAGGAAGCGGGCACCGTCGCGGTGCTGCTGCCGGGCGCGTACTACTTCATCCGCGAGACCCAGTTGCCGCCGCTCGAACTGCTGCGGCGCTACGAGGTGCCGATCGCGATCTCGACCGACAGCAACCCGGGCACCTCACCGGCGACTTCGTTACTGCTGATGATGAACATGGCGAGCACGCTGTTTCGCATGACCGTGCCCGAGGTGCTGCAAGGCGTCACCACGCACGCTGCGCGCGCGCTCGGCAAGAGCGATCGGCACGGTGCGCTGCAGGTCGGTCGCGCGGCCGACTTCGCGGTGTGGTCGGTCGATTCGCTGGCGGAGCTCGCTTACTGGATTGGCCGGCCGCTCTGCGCGCGCGTCGTGCGCGCGGGCGAAACCGTCTATACGCGGCGCGAGTCGCGTGCGACCTGAACTAGAACCTGAGAGATGACGCAATCCAATCAATCGCTGTTCGCCGCTGACGCGTATCTGCCTGAGGGCTGGCGCCGCAACGTGCTGCTCGAATGGGACGCTCACGGCACGCTGAGCGCGGTCACGACGGATCAACCCGAGGCGCCGGCGGGTGTGCCGAAGGCGGCGGGCCCGCTGATGCCAGGCATGCCGAATCTTCACTCGCACGCGTTTCAGCGCGCGATGGCGGGGCTCACCGAATTTCGCGCCAATGCGACGGATAACTTCTGGTCGTGGCGCGACCTGATGTATCGCTTTGCCGCGCGCATCACGCCGGAAGGCCTCGCGAGCGTCGCGCAGTGGCTCTACATCGAGATGCTGAAGGCGGGCTATACGTCGGTGTGCGAGTTCCACTACGTGCACCACGCGCAGGACGGCCAGCGCTACGCGAATCAGGCCGAGCTTGCGCAACGCGTGGTGGACGCGGCATCGGCGAGCGGTATCGGCATCACGATGCTGCCGGTGCTGTATCAGTACAGCGGCTTCGGCGCGCGCGCGCCGCGCGACGATCAGCGGCGCTTCATCAATACGCCTGAGAGCCTGCTCGATCTGCTCGGCACGCTACGCGCCGTGCGCCCCGAACATGCGGCGCTGCGTTACGGCGTGGCGCCGCATTCGCTGCGCGCGGTATCGGAGGCGTCGCTGCGCACGTTGCTCGGCGGCATCGACGCAAGCGTGCCTGTCCACATCCATATCGCCGAACAGACCGCCGAGGTCGACGCGTGCCTCGAAACCGAAGGCACGCGGCCGGTGCAATGGCTGCTCGATCGTTTCGATGTGGACAGCCGCTGGTGTCTCGTGCACGCGACCCACGTCGACGCGAACGAAACGCTCGCGCTCGCGAAGAGCGGCGCGGTCGCGGGTTTGTGTCTGACCACCGAGGCCAATCTCGGCGACGGCATTTTTCCCGCGCAAGACTATCTCGACGCGCACGGCCGCATCGGCGTCGGCTCGGATAGCCATGTCGGCGTCGATTGGCGCGCCGAGTTGCGTCTGCTCGAATACGGCCAGCGTCTGACGCGCCGGCAGCGCAACGTGCTGGCGTCGGCGCAAGCTCCGCATGTCGCGGATCGTCTGTACGCGGCCGCGCTCGACGGCGGCGCGCGTGCGACCGGCCGCGCGGTCGGCGCGTTGCAGCCGGGCCATCGCGCGGACTGGCTCGTGCTCGACGCCGACCATACGAGCATCGCCGGGCATCAGCGCGAGGCGTGGCTGTCAGGCGTCGTATTCTGCGAGCACGGCGACACGCCGATCCGCGACGTCTACGCGGGCGGCGTCAAGGTCGTCGACGATCGCCGGCATCGCGACGAAGAGGGCGCCTATGCGCGCTATCGCGCGGCGCTCGCGGAACTGCTCAAATAACGGCCATGACCCGCCGAACTGATTCTCCGATCCCACCGATTCCGGACTGACATGACTGCTTCGAACCTCACGCCGGTTTTCTCGCTGCATCAGGGAAGCCTGCCGCTGCTGATCTCGATCCCGCATCTGGGCACGCAAATCCCCGCCGACATCGCCGTGACGATGACACCGGTCGCGCAACGCACCGACGATTGCGACTGGCATCTCGATCGCCTGTACGCATTCGCGAAGCGCCTCGGCGCGTCGATCCTGACGCCGACCTACGCGCGCTACGTGGTCGACCTGAATCGTCCGCCCGACGGCGCGAACCTGTACCCGGGGCAGGACACTACGGGTCTGCTGCCGGTCGACACGTTCGACAAGGAGCCGCTCTATCGCGACGGCCATCTGCCCGACGACGCCGAAATCGCGCGCCGTCGCGACGCTTACTGGAAGCCGTATCACGACGCGCTGACCGGCGAGCTCGCGGCGCTGAAGGCGAAGCACGGCAAGGTGCTGCTGTGGGAAGCGCATTCGATCCGCTCGCGCGTGCCGCGGTTTTTCGACGGACGTCTGCCGGATTTCAACTTCGGCACGTCGAACGGTGCGAGCGCCGCGCCAGGCCTGGCTGACGAGCTGGCCGCGCTGGTCGGGCGCCACGGCGGCTATACGGCGATCGCGAATGGCCGCTTCAAGGGCGGCTATATCACGCGGCAATACGGGCAGCCCGAGCAGGGCGTGCATGCGGTGCAACTCGAGCTGTCGCAGATCACGTACATGGAAGAGCGCCTGCCTTATGCATACGACGAAGACCTCGCCGCGAAGGTCGCGCCGCTGCTCGAAGCGCTGGTAACGACGGCTCTCGCTCGCGTGAAATCCGCCTGAAGCTTGTATTCCTTTCTCACCACGCGGATCACGATTGCTGCAAGAACGCGCGGCATCGCGGTCCGCGTCGGCCCGCATCGGTCAGCGTATCGCGAAGGTGTAACAGCATGTGTCCGTGATTGCGTGCGGGCGCGTTCATATGGAATGGTTTGAGCGTCGAGCGCGCACAGCGTATCGTGCGCCGGCTGTTTCAAGACGCGGCGCGCCATGAAAAAAAGCCCCGCGAAAGCGGGGCTTTTTGATGTGCACCGCGTCCATCGGACACGGTTTCACCGCCATTAGTGGCAGCGCTTTTCCCAATGATGATGCACGCGCACCTTATGGCACTCGTGCTGATGCTCATTGGCCTGAGCGGGGACGATCGTGCTCAGGGTGGCGACGGCTGCGGCGACGGCGAGAACGATTTTCTTCATTACAAAACCCTTAAGTCAGTGTTGTGGAGCAAGCCATGCAGCACGACGCGTGCCGCATCGGCGTGTAAGCATGCCACATCAAGCGGCTGCGGATAGGACCGGCGCGCGAATACGTGTGTCAATGCAACACGCGATGTGTCGTCAGCCCTGTTTTGACGCGCTTTGCGCTGAATTGGCCGGTGCGTACCGTGTCAAATGTGTACCTTCGGCATCTGGGCCCCACCGCACGCAAAGCGGCTAGCGGCATTGCACGCGACACCGCGAGACGACGACCCTTTCAAAACGATGACATGCGCGACGCGGTCATCGATTCATCAGGCGAAAAGATGGAAGACCCAGCGATGGAAGATTCCGACGAATTGCTGCTGCCAGTCTGGCGCGCGAACCTGGTGTTGCTGACCAGCGAGGTCGGCGCCGCGAGCCGGCTCGCGCGCATGATGACGTTTTCCGCGAGCTACCTGAAGCTGATGCTGTCCGGGCAACGCGAATTCAGCGAGGAATTCGTGCGCGGCGTCGAGGCCGTCACCGGTTTGCCGGGCGGCTGGATGAACGTGCCGCACACCGGTCACGAGATCCCGCCGAATGCACGCGAGGCGATCGACAACGAGCAGCCGCTCGCGCGCTTTCGGGGCACGGCGCATCCGGTGCGCAAGAAGACGGTGTTGCGGCCCGAGCCGATTTTTGGGCAGCCGCCGCCCGCGCGACGCCTCGAGGAAGAAACGCTCGATGTCGAAGCGCACCGCCGTCATGCGCATTTTCGCAAGGTGCGCGATCTTGCGACGCAGGAAGTGCGGCGCTTCGAGCGGCATCTGCTGCACGCGCCGGTGGAGCTCGCATCGATGCGCGCGAAGGTCGAGGACGTAATGGCCGCGGCCGAACTCGACGACCGCATTCAAGCCGACCTGGAGGGCCGGCTTGAACAGATCGACAAGCACCGGCACATGCTGCTGCGGCACGTGGAAAAACTGCAGGCGCTGCTGAGCCAGCTCGACGACGGCGAGTGAAGACGATCGACGCCGGCCGTTGCGTCGCGGGTGCGCCGGTGACTTCAATGCCGTTCGAGCTCGACGCGGCAACGCCGACCCCGGCCCGAAACGCACGGGTCGGCGATGTGCTACAACGACGACACGAACCTGTCCGAGGTGGATCTTGGGGAACGTCGTCGTCACGTTGGCGCACACGTCGATCGCGATGATCGGGCTCGCGTGCCGCGTGCGCGGCGTGCGCGCCGCGGCGTTGCTTGCCGCGCTATCCGCCGCGAGCGGCATCGCCTTGCCGCTTTGCGCGGCAGCCGGCGAAATCGTCACCTCCACCAACGAACGTGCCCCTGCGACGATCGAGCGCGACGTCCATTTGTTCGTGATCCAGAAAGACGGTTCCGTCGAGGAACACAACGACACACTGATGCGCGCGGACACGGCCAGCGGCGTCGACGAGATCGCGCAACGCTACGTGTGGTTCAACAAGGACATCGAGCAGGTGCAACAGTTGGCCGCCGAAACGATCGACCCCGACGGCACCGCGCATGCGGTCGGCCCCGAGGCGATCCGCGACGTGCAGGAGCCGCGCTCGTCCGGCGCGCCGAGCTTCGAGGACGGTGTGTTGCGCACCGTGATCTTCCCCGGCGTCACGATCGGCTCGCGCGTGCAACTGGCATTTCGCAAGACCCGCGCGAAGCCGCTGCAAGCGGGCACCTTCGCCTATCTGGTCGAGCCGTCGCTCGAGCCCGTCGACGAGCAGCGTCTGATCTTCGATCTGCCCGCCGACGTGCCGCTCTATGCGGACGCGCGCGGCTACGTCGCGATGCCGCCCGTCACCGCGAACGGCCGCACGCGCTACGAGTTCGACTACCGGCACGGCCCCTATGCGCGGCTCGAAGCGGGCGCGGTCGGCTACGCGAACTGGGGCGACCGGCTGATGGTGTCGACGGTGCCAGACTTCGCGAGCTTCGCCGCGCGCTATCGAGGTCCCGCCGACAACGACGCGACCCGCGACGATCCCGCGATCATCGGTCTCGCACAGCAACTGACGGCCGGCCTTACCGATCCGCGCGACAAAGCCCGCGCGCTGTACGACTGGATGCGTCTGAACATCCGCTACGTCGCGCTTTTTCTCGGCGAGACGGCGGCGATTCCGCACAAGGCGGCCGACATCCTGCGCAACCGCTATGGCGACTGCAAGGACCACGTCGCGCTATACGGCGCGCTGCTCGCGGCCGCCGGCATTCGCAGCGAGCCGGTGCTGCTCAATCTCGGTCCGTACTACACGTTGCCCGAGGTCCCCGGCTACGGCGCGAGCGCGATCAATCACGCGATCATCTGGATTCCCGAGCTGGCGCAATTCGCGGACACGACGGCGGGCGGCACCGCGTTCGGCTATCTGCCTGGCGGCGTCATGGACCGGCCGGTGCTGCTCGTCGACGACGGCGTGCTCGCGCGCACGCCGGCCACTCAACGGCGCGAACGCAAGGCGCGCGTGCAGATCGACATCGACGAAAACGGCACCGCACATTATGCGTACCGCGTCGAGGATCGGGGCTATACCGCGGAGCTCGAACGCAACACGTTCCGCCGCGCGACGCGCCAGGGCGCGCAGCAGCTTGCCGCCAGGCGTCTGCTGCAAGCGGGCTTGCACGGCTCCGCGCAATTGCAGACCGACGACGTCGCCGTGACCGGCGGTCCGTTCGCGACGTCGATGCAGGGCAGCGTGCCGCATCTGATCTGGCCGGACGGCACGACTGCTGTGCGGGCGCTCACGAGCCTCGCCGGCGGCATGGGCTCGCAGGTCGAGGCGTGGCTCGCGGAGCCCGTCAGAACGCAGCCGTGGGCGTGCATCGGCGGGGAGTTCGATGAAACGCTGGAAATGAGCTTGCCGCGCTTCGTGCGCGTGACGGACCTGCCGACCGACAGCACAGTCGAGGACCCGTTGCTCACGTTTGCGTCGCACTACGTCTTCGATCCGGCGACGCGCACGTTGCAGGTCAACCGGCATCTGCGCGCCGCGTTCGGCCATCAGATGTGTACGCCAAACGAATTCGCGGCGATTCGCGACGCCCTCGTGCGCATCGAGCGCGATCTCGATGCCGAGGTGGTCGTCCGGGCGGCGAGCGCGTGGCAGTAGCGCGCCCCGCGCCGGCCACGCGCCGGGCAGGGCCGCGACGATCTACTGGACGTGGAGCTTAGGTGCCGCTCTTCGTCACGACCGGCACCCACGCGCCGTTCTTCACCTGATACAGCGTCGACGCGCCGCTCTTCAACGCGCCGGTGCTGTCGAACGAGATCTTGCCGGTCACGCCGTCGTAGTCGATCGACTTGAGCGCCGGACGGTACACGTTCGGCGAGTCGGATTTGGCCTGCTGCATTGCCTTGATCGCGACCCACGCGCCGTCGTAGCCGAACGGCGCATAGGACAGCACGTCCGCGCCGAAGCGCTTCTTGAACTTCGCGTTGAAGTCCTTGCCACCCGGCAGTTGCGCGAGCGGGCGGCCGTATTCCCAGGCCATCGCGCCGTCGGACGCATCGCCCGCGAGCTTGATGAAGTCCTCGTCCATCACGCCGCCGCCGCCGACCAGCTGTGCGTTCAGGCCGAGCTGCTTCATGCGCCGCGCGAAGCCCGCCGCCTGGCTGTCGAGGCCGGCGAAGAACACGAGGTCCGCATTGGCGCCCTTGAACTTGGTGATCTGCGTGCTGAAGTCGACCGCGTGGTTGTCGGTGTAGTCGCGCGCGACGATGTTGCCGCCGTGCGCCTTCACGGCCTTCTCGAACTCGTCGGCTTCGCCCTGGCCGAACGCGGTGCGATCGTCGATGATCGCGATGCGCCTGGCCTTCGTCACGTCGACGGCATAGGCGCCCGCATTGCCGGCGTTCTGCGCGTCGGTCGAAATCACCATGAAGGTGTTCGCGAAGCCGCGGCCCGTGATGATCGGATTCGTCGCGGCGGGATCGAGCACCGGAATGCCAGCCTGCTCGTAGACCTGCGAGGCCGGGATCGTCGTGCCCGAGTTGAAGTGGCCGACGACCACCGCGACGCCCGAGTCGACCAGCTTCTGCGCGGCCTGCACGCCGACGCGCGGGTCGGCCTGGTCGTCCTGCGAGACGATCTCGAAATGCGCGACCTTGTCGCCGATCTTGATCTTCTGCGCGTTGGCTTCGTCGATCGCGAGCCGCACACCGTTTTCCAGATCCTTGCCGTAGCCGGCATTGGCGCCCGTCAGCGGCGCGGCAAAACCGATCTTGACCGGCAGGTCGTCGGCGAAACTGGCAACAGGCGCGACGGCAAACATCGCACCCACGAGCATGGCCAGCGGTTTCAGCGTGTTGCGAAGACTCATGGTCTCTCCTTGCATCGACGGTTGTTATGAAAGCGGTACGACAGCGAAGCGGTACGACACGTGAGGCCGAGGCAAGCCCTCGCGCATCGCAAGACTACGAAGGATCGCTCGCCGCTCACAATGCTGGAATACGCGCACTGGCGTTGAGCCTCGCAGCGTGTTCGCGACGTCAATCTGGGGCGAATATAGAAAGCCAAATTGCCGTCGTCTTGGCAATTCGTGGCGTTTTGGATGAGCATTTCGGCATAGGCGGCAACAGGCGCATGTGGTGCACATGGAGCGTGCGTGAGGCATGCAAGCTGGCTTGCCGTGCGAAGGTCCGCCTGGGCTGCGGATTACGGCATATGCTTAAGAAGCCGGCGCGAGCGCGCCGGCCGGTGTTGCGGTGTTGCGTTGTCGGAGGAGATTCGAGCCTTTTGCCTAGCGCTCGCCTTGCTGGCGCAGCAGCTCTTCACGCAGACGCAAAAGCGGCGCCTTCGTGTCTTCGTCGGCCCACGTGTCGAGATCGTCGATTGCGCGCTGGCAGCCGTCGAGCACCACGTCGAGATCGACCGGCACGCCGTTGTTCAGCGCGAATTCGATCGTCTCGGCGAACTGCTGGCAGTCGTCCTCGCCGTACGAGATGTCGAGATTGTCGGCGATGATTTCGGCGATGTTGCTGCGTGCCTTGTCGTCGGCCGTCACCATGTCGACGATGCCGCGCGCGACGGCGGCCGAGTAGTAGAGCGCGATATCGAGCCATTGCGCGGGATCGAAGTCGGGCTGGTCGAACTGGTTCTCGAAGAACTCGATCGCTTCCTGTTCGTGCGCTTCGTCCGCGTCGACGCTGATGCACAACTGCTCAAAAAATTCTTCCCGCTCGCTGCGGATATGACCGTCCATCGAATGCCTCGTCTGCTGAATGCCGGATGCTGAAAATGCCGTGGCGCGAGGGCGCAAGCCCTGGTCCACGCGGCACGCATTATAGGACGGCCGCCAGCAGGGTGCTGGCGAGGGCGCTCGGCAACGAGCGACGTGCCTAAGTTATCTAAGCCGTTTCCGCGACCCACGCATCGAACCACTCGCGCGGCTGGGCGATTTCATTTTGCATCGCCACCAGTTCGAGTTCATAGCGTCCGGCCTGCCAGGTCGCCTTGACGACCGCATTGACCGCGGCGAGCGTGTGCTCGAAGGCCGAGCGGATCGAATCGCCGAGCAGCGTGCGCGCGACGAAGACCGCGCTCGTCAGATCGCCGACGCCGACCGGCTGGCGCGCGAACGGATAGAGCGGACGCTGTCCCATCCACGCTTCGCGTTCGGTGACGACGAGCATGTTGAAGCGGTCGGCGGGACTGTTGCGATCGAGCAGATGCTTGACGAGCACGAGCTTCGGCCCACGCGCGAGCAGCTCGCGGCACGCGGTGACGGCTTCCTCGAACGTCTCGATCTCGCGACCGACGAGGCGCTGCAATTCGATGTGATTCGGCGCGATCCCGTCGGCGACTTGCGGCATCTCTTTCACGAGGAATTCCTGGATGCCGGGCTCGACCTTGTAGCCGCCCGTGGCGCCCATCACCGGATCGCAAAAGTACCAGGCGCGGGGATTGGCCGCCTTTACGGCCTTGACGATGTCAATCACCGCCTGCGCCTGTTCCTTCGTGCCGAGATAGCCGGAGACCACTGCGTCGCAGCGCGGCAGCATGCCGATCGCGCCGATGCTGTCGACGAGATCTTCCATCTGCGATGCGTCGATCGCGCTGCCGCTCCAATGCCCGTATTGCGTGTGATTCGAGAGCTGCACGGTGTTGAGCGGCCACACGTTGACGCCCAGCCGGCACATCGGAAACACGGCCGCGCTGTTGCCGGCGTGACCGAACACGACATGGGACTGGATGCTAAGAACGTTTTTCGTCATGGTAAGGCTCGCGCAACCGGTCATGCGCGGTCAACAAAACACTGGAAGGGGAGGCTCGCGCGGGCGGGCCGATGGCCCGGGCGCCGCGCGGCAGACATGCCTGATACAGATGGTGCAGGAAAAACCCACGAACTGCATAGCCGGCAAGCCAGCAAACGATACAGGAGTTTGACAGCCGCGAGTTGATCCGTCCCCGTGCTGTTGCGCCGAACCATCAAACGCGCGTGAAGATTAACGAAACCTGACAGTTCAGCGTGCGGCCGGATGCTTCAGACGAGTTCGCGATACAAGGCCAGATAGCGGTCGGCCGACGCGCCCCAGCCGAAGTCCTGGCGCATCGCGCGCCGCTGCGTGGCCTTCCATTCGGTGCGGCGTCCGTACAGCGCGAACGCGCGGCGGATCGCCGAGGCGAGTCCCTTCGGATCGAAGCGTTCGAACACGAAGCCGGTGGCGAAATCGTCGGCGAGGTTTTCGAGCGATGCGTCGGCGACCGTATCCGCGAGACCGCCGATGCAGTGCACGAGCGGCAGCGACCCGTAGGCGAGCGCATAGAGCTGGGTGAGCCCGCACGGCTCGAAGCGCGACGGCACCGCGACCACGTCGCTGCCGGCGATGATCGTATGCGCGAGGGTTTCATCGAAGCCAAGCTCGACCGCGACCGATTCCGGATGCGCCTGCGCGACCATCCTGAGGCCATTCTCGAGCGCCGGATCGCCGGTGCCGAACACGACCAGTTGCCCGCCGCGCTTGACGATCTCGGGCACCGCGCCGAGCAGCAGATCGAGGCCTTTCTGCTCGGTCAGCCGGCTGACGACGCCGAACAGCAGCGCGTCGCTTCTCTGCGCGAGGCCGAAGCGCTTTTGCAGCGCTTCCTTGCAGGCGAGCTTGCCCGCCAGTCTCGACGCGCTGTAGTGCGTCGCGAGCAGCGTATCGGTGGCGGGATTCCACACCGTGTAGTCGACGCCGTTCAGGATGCCGCTCAGATCGTGCGCACGATGGCGCAGCAGTGCATCGAGCCCGCCGCCGTGCGCGAGCGTCTGGATTTCGCGCGCATAGGTCGGGCTGACGGTCGTGATGCGCTCGGCGTAGTAGAGCCCCGCCTTCAGGAACGACAACTGACCATAAAACTCGACGCCGTGCATGTTGAAGAAATCGTGCGGCAGGCCGAGCAGGCCGAACTGATGCGCGGGAAAAATCCCCTGGTAGGCGAGGTTGTGGATCGTGAACACGCTGCGCGCGGGCGCGCGGCCGTGCTCGCGTTCGGCGGCCTTCAGGTAGGCGGGCGCGAGCCCCGCGTGCCAGTCGTGCGCGTGGACGATCTGCGGCGACCACGTCGGGTCCGTTTGCTGCGCGAGTTGCGCGGCGACCCAGCCGAGCAGCGCAAAACGCTGCGCGTTGTCGCCGTACGGCACGTGTTCGTCGTTCAGATACGGGTTGCCGGGGCGGTCGTACAGCGACGCGGCGCGGATCACGTAGACGGCGAGCCCGTTGGTGGGCAGCGTGCCGCGTTCGAGCGTCACGTTCGGCGCGCCGAAGCGGCTGCCCAGTTGCGCGACCGGCTGCAGATCGCGCAGGCCGGCGAGCACGGCCGGAAAGCCCGGCAGCAGCACGCGCACGTCGGCGCCGCGCTCGATCAGCGCGGACGGCAGCGCGCCCGCGACGTCGGCGAGACCGCCCGTTTTGAGGAGGGGATACAGCTCGCTTGCGACGTGCAGGGCGCGAATCGTCATAGGCCGGGTCTCTGTCGGGGTGGCAGGGTTGCTCGGGGTCGGCAAATAGTCAGCGGTGGTTCGGGCGAAGCCGGGTGAAGCAAGGTGAAGCCTGGCCGGCGGCGCGTGGCCGCCGGCGCGGGCAGGCGGTGGGCGCGCTACTCCGGATGCTGGCGCAACGCCTCCTGCGTGACCAGCACGACGCCTTCGTCGGTGCGATAGAAGCGCTCGGCGTCGCGCGCCGGGTCTTCGCCGATCACCGTGCCTTCCGGAATCGTGCAGCCACGGTCGATCACGACCTTCTGCAGGCGGCAACTCGCGCCGACCGTGACCTGCGGCAATAACACTGCCTCATTGATATTACAGAACGAACTCACTTTCACGTTCGATGACAGCACCGAGCGCGAAATCTGCGAGCCCGAGATCACGCAGCCGCCGCAGACGATCAGATTGTTGCCCGAGCCCTGCAGCCCCTTCATGTCGCGTACGAACTTCGCGGGCGGCAACTGCTCCTGGTATGTCCAGATCGGCCATGACTCGTCGTACAGGTCGAGCGTCGGTATCGTCGAGGCGAGGTCGAGGTTCGCGGCCCAGTACGCGTCGATCGTGCCGACATCGCGCCAGTACGGCTCGACGCTCGGGTCCGACGACACGCACGACATGCTGAACGGATGCGCGATCGCCACGCCCTGCGTGACGACGCGCGGCAGGATGTCCTTGCCGAAGTCGTGATCGGTATCGATCGCGGCGATGTTCTCTTCGAGCTGCGTGTACAGGTAGTCGGCGCTGAACACGTAGATGCCCATGCTCGCGAGCGCCGTGTCGGGGCGACCGGGTATCGCAGGCGGGTCGGCCGGTTTTTCGACGAAGCCGGTCACGCGGCGATTTTCGTCGACCGCCATCACGCCGAACGCGACCGCTTCCATGCGCGGCACCTCGATACAGCCGACCGTGCAGTCGGCGCCGCTGTCCGCGTGATCGGCGATCATGCGCGTGTAGTCCATCTTGTAGATGTGGTCGCCCGCGAGCACGACCACATACTTCGGGCGGATCGAGCGGATGATGTCGAGGTTCTGGAACACCGCGTCGGCGGTGCCGCGATACCAGTGCGCGCCTTCGACGCGCTGCTGCGCGGGCCACAGGTCGATGAACTCGCCCATCTCGCCGCGCAGGAAGCTCCAGCCGCGCTGCAGATGCCGCAGCAGCGAATGCGCCTTGTACTGCGTGACCACCGCGATGCGGCGGATGCCGGAATTCAGGCAATTGGACAGCGCGAAGTCGATGATCCGGTATTTGCCGCCGAAGTGCACCGCCGGCTTCACGCGCTTGTTCGTGAGCGGGCCGAGCCGGGTACCGCGTCCGCCGGCGAGGACGATCGCGAGGGTAGTGCGTTGTAAGTCGTTCAGCCGTGCCGGAGTATTCATATTTGTCTCCTGTCGATCGGAGTGAGCCCTTCAGCACTCGCTCCGACCGCATGCAAGATGGTTGCTTGATTGATATACCCCCGGGGATGATCTGGTCGCTTCCTCTGCGCTGATGATTCGGGCTGCCTGGCAGTCGTGCCGCATTGCCGTTCTTCGCTGCCTGTTTTCGCGGGTCCCTCAGTCAGTTCTAGCACCGATTGGACGCGAGCGAATAATGTTTATTGCGAGGGCCGCGTGGCGGATCATCCTCAAACGATCGCCTGTTACGGCGCGTTTTTCGGTGCGGCGCAACACATTGGCCACGAGGTCGTGTCCGGACGATGCTCTGAGCCCAGAGCGCGCAATATGCATGCCATCTCGCCGCGGCCGTGTGCCGTGCCCGCAGTGCGCGACTGGCGGCGGAGTTCGGCGGCGCATCGTAGAATCGTGCGCTCCCTGCCTCGTGCATCCCTATTGCGTTTTTTGCAGAGCATTCCGATGAATCTTCACCGCCCATTCCTGCTTGCCCTGTCGAGTGTCTGCGCCTGTGCGATGCTGTGCGCGGCGTCCGTCGCGGTGGCCGCCACGCCGGCGGGCGCGCCGGTCAGCGAGGCGAGCCCGACCGCCGCGGCCGCGTCTTCGCTCGACGATTCCGGCCCGGCCTACGGTCCGGAGCTGCAGGGCTTCAGCTACCCGGCGCCGGTCGAACGCTTCGAATTCACCTCGCAGGGCGTGCCTTTGCAGATGGCCTACATGGACGTGAAGCCCGCGCATGCGAACGGCCGCACCGTGGTGTTGTTGCACGGCAAGAATTTCTGCTCGGCGACGTGGGACGCGACGATTCGCCGGCTGAGCGATGCCGGCTATCGCGTGATCGCACCGGACCAGATCGGCTTTTGCAAATCGAGCAAGCCCGAGCATTACCAGTACAGCTTCCAGCAACTCGCGCGCAATACGCATGCGCTGCTCGATTCGCTCGGCGTCAGCGAGGTGACGGTGGTCGGTCATTCGACGGGCGGCATGCTCGCCGTCCGCTATGCGCTGATGTATCCGCGCGAAACGCAGCAACTGGTGCTCGTGAACCCGATCGGACTCGAGGACTGGAAGGCGAAGGGCGTGCCGTCGCTGTCGGTCGACCAGTGGTATCAGCGGGAGCTGAAGACCACCGCCGACGGCATCCGCCGCTACGAACAGGCGACCTATTACGCGGGGCAATGGCGCGCGGACTACGAACCGTGGGTGCAGATGCTCGCGGGCATGTATCGTGGGCCGGGCAAGCAGATCGTCGCGTGGAATTCCGCGCTGCTCTATGACATGATTTACACGCAACCGGTCGTCTATGAGCTGGGGCAGCTCAGCATGCCGACGCTGCTGCTGATCGGTCAGAAGGACACGACGGCGATTGGCAAGGACGCTGCGCCGCCGGAAGTGCGTGCGAAGCTCGGCCATTATCCGGAACTCGGCAAGGCGGCCGCGAAAGCGATTCCGCATGCAACCCTCGTCGAATTCGCGGGGTTGGGGCACGCGCCGCAGATGCAGGACCCGCAAGCGTTTCATCAGGCGCTGCTGGATGGGATCGCGGCGGTGCCGGCGAATCGGTGAGCGTTCAAAAGGCTTTCTGTCCCGCCACCGTACTCCTACGTCGTTCACCGCTAGGCGAAACTTCCTGGCGGCTACTTTATGGTTCTTCGCGGATTTCAAGGGGGGACGCTCGCGGACAGGCTGTAGTCGGCCAATTTCTGCCGCTCGCCCCGACACAAGTGCGGTCACTCGAACGGCTGGTTCGCCTCCGCAACCTGCCGGATGCTCAAGGCTAACATCTCTTGAGGTTTGTTCGATGCCTGCCCACGTCTGCGGGCGTGGAAACGCGGGATAGCGCGTGCGGGCAGGCGTTGAATAAACCTGAAGATGACTCGACGTCTGGCAGCACATCGACAGAGGCCGGATTTACCCTGATGCAGGATTGATCAAATGGTCAAGCGGGCGGTTTGCGGTATCGGATTTGGTGAAGTGCTGTTTGCGTCACCAGCGGCGGTTTGCGACATTTCATTTAAAGGTTGCGCGTGCGCCGTTATCAATTGGTGAAGCGCGGCCGCAGCATTCGCAGGCTGACCCAGTTTGCATTTATCGTCGGCACGTCCGCCGGGCGCGGTGCGGCACCGCTCGTCTAGAGTATCGGCACGTCCTATGCCTAGGTCACCGCAGGACCCAGCAGAACGCGGTGATCGACATGTCGGAATCAGCAAACGAAATAGGCCAGCATGGAAATGCCTCCTTGGTCATAGGGGGGCATCTTGTCACGCACCGCGTCGGCTACACGCATCACGGCATCTACGTCGGCGATGGCAAGGTGTTGCATTACGCCGGATGGTCCTGTTCGCTGCGTCGCGCCCCGGTGCAGGAGACTTCCTTGAGTGAGTTTGCCGACGGCCACGAGATCCGCGTCGAGCGGACGCCCGGCAGAAGGTACTCGCGTAAGGAAGTGGTCCGGCGTGCGTACTCGCGTCTCGGCGAAGACTGCTACCGGGTGACCACGAACAACTGCGAGCATTTCTGCGCGTGGTGTCTGTGCGGCGAAAGCCGAAGCGATCAGATCGATGCCCTGGTCGCCTTGCCGCAGCGCTGCCTGCACGCGCTGGTCAACATGCTCAGGCAATTCGTGCGCGCAAAACCAATTCATGTCTCCACAGATAGGCTCGCGTGCTGACGAAGCCATCCGCTGTGCGTTTACACCAAATGAACAAGCACGCGCATGCGTGGCGATTTCGCTGGCGCAGTTGCGAGCGCTAGCAGGCATAAGACGCTTCACCAAATGGACAGTCCATTCCGGGTCGTTTTGATGATTTGATCAATCGGTCGCTGGGGTAAGTACTGACCTCGTCATGACGATTCGCCCGCGCAAGCGGTGGCGCCCAAACAGCCAACCCCCGAAGCCGACGGCAGATCGGCCCCTCATAATCGCGGCCCTGGGCCGTGACGATGAGCCGACCTCCCGGCATGGACTTTGCCTAGAATAGAGACGGAGACACCTCATACACATAAAAGGAGGCGCTGTGACAGACAGCACCGCGCGGTTTTCGGCGAGCATGCGGGAGGGGATCGAGAACCTTTCGCGCCGCCTGAAATTTGTCAGACAGGAGGGACACATCTGGCTCGGCGAGAATCGCATGATTCTCCTTCACACAGCCACGCTGGGCGCGCTGCGCAAGGAACTCGTCGACACGCTCGGCCTGGAGCGCACGCGGGGCCTGTTCACGCGAATGGGCTTTCAATCCGGCATGCGCGACGCAGAACTCGCCCGCACTTTACGCCCCACCGCGAGCGATTTCGGCCTGCTCGAACTCGGGCCGTGCCTGCACGTGCTCGAAGGCAACGTGCGAGTGACGCCGATCGAAGTGGACATCGATATCGCCAACGGCAAGTACTACGGCGACCACCTGTGGGAAGACTCGTTCGAAGCCGAAGTGCATCAGAAAATTTTCGGGCTGAGCAATGACCCGGTCTGCTGGATGCAGGTCGGTTACGCGAGTGGTTATACGTCGGCGTTGATGGGCCGCACCATCCTCTACAAGGAGACGCTGTGTTCGGGCTGTGGCGATCCGCATTGCCGCATCGTCGGCAAGCCGGTCGAAGAGTGGCTCGACGGCGACGAGATGCTGAAGCTGTACACGCCCGATCCGGTCATCGAAACGCTGTTGCAATTGCAGAGCGAAGTGGAAAACCTGCGCTCGCTGCAGCAGGAAGTGGCGCAGCCGGAAGAACTGGTCGGCGCGTCCACGGGTTTTCTCGCGGCGTGGGGGCTCGCGCAGCGCGCGGCGTCGAGCGACGTGACCGTGCTGTTGCTCGGCGAAACGGGTGTCGGCAAGGAGCGCTTCGCGCGCGCGTTGCACGGCGTGAGCCGGAGGCGCGACAAGCCCTTTGTCGCCATCAACTGTGCCGCCATGCCGGAGGAGTTGCTCGAGGCCGAGCTTTTCGGCGTTGAGCGAGGCGCGTTTACCGGCGCGCATCAGACGCGGATCGGCCGTTTCGAGCGGGCGGATACCGGCACGCTCTTCCTCGACGAAGTGGGCGAGCTCTCGGCGTCGGCGCAGGCCAAGCTGCTGCGCGTGCTCCAGGAAGGCGAGTTCGAGCGCGTCGGCGACGACCGCGTGCGCAAGGTCGACGTGCGGGTTGTCGCCGCGACCAACGTCGAGTTGACGGAAGCGGTGCGGCGCGGCGCGTTTCGCAAGGATCTGTTGTATCGTCTCAATGTCTATCCGGTCACGATCCCGCCGCTGCGCGAGCGGGCCGACGATATCCCGCGTCTTGTCGAGCGATTCATCGCGAAGTACAGCGTGCGGCACAGCAAGCGCGTGCTGGGGCTCACCGATCGCGCGATAGCGACACTGCGCGCCCACGCGTGGCCCGGCAACGTGCGTGAACTCGAAAACGCGGTGGAGCGCGGCGTGATCCTCGCGCGACCAGGCGGTCAGATCACGGAGCGCGATCTGTTCACGGCCCTGCCGGAGTCCGGGGACGACAGCGCCGCATCACTCGACGAGCGTGGCCATCCGCTGCGCGAAAACGCGGACGTCGCCGACGCGTTGTTCGATCACATGATGCGCGAAGGCGTGCCGCTCGACCGCGTCGAGAACATGCTCATCGAAGCCGCGGTCGAACGTGCGGGCGGCAATCTGAGCCAGGCGGCGAGAATGCTCGGCATCACGCGGCCGCAGCTTGCTTATCGCTGGCGCAATCGCGAGAAGACCGCTCCGCCCGCGGACAAATAATCACGCTGCTCCGCTTGACGATTCGGGCCGCCCTTTGGGCGGCTTTTTTTCTGCTGTGCGATGCGTGGCTCGCGAGACGTTTGATCAATTGATCAAACGTCTTGGCAGAGCATCGGCGCGGCTGGTGCCACGCGTGACCCATGTACCGCATTGCCACGCCTGTTTCGCCACTCCAGACGACGCACAGGCGCGCTGCCGCAGTCTCATCGCATGCAAGAAATCGCCGTCGACACGGCGTGTCGGCGTGCTCTTCATCAAATGATCAAACAGGCCGCCATCGCTTGATGATTTGATCATCGCCTCGCACCGCCATTTCGCGAGATTTGCGGTTTTTCTTCGGGCAAACCCTCGTTTTTTTGTACAAACCGCACATGGCACAGGTCGTGCAGTAGACAAGAAAAACGAGGAGGCAACGATGCAAGATCCGAGACCGCTGTTCGACAGGACTCGACGATTCATTCGGATAACTGCGCAACGCGAAGATGGTTATGTCGAATTCGATTTCTCGGTCGGTGACCCCGATCTAGCTGTCGAACTGATCATGAACCAGACGATGTTCGATCGCTTCTGCCAGGTGAACTCGGTTCGCACGATTACGCAAACCGACGAACAGATCGGCCTTACGCGCGAACGCTGGCGATACGAGGGCTAGCGCCAGGCGAAACAGCTCATTCAGAAGAGTAGTGGACAAACACGGGGACAGTCTCATGCAAGTCGAAATCAAGACGCTCAAGGCCCAGCCGCTGCGTCAAACCTATGGGCACGTCGGGCGCCGTTTCGGCGACAAGCCGGCCTCGCGATATCAGGAGGCGACCTACGACATTCAGCCCACCACCAACTTTCACTATCGGCCGACATGGGCGCCGGAGTTTGAGTTGTTCGACGCGAGCCGCACGCAAATCCGCATGAAGGACTGGTACGCGCTGAAGGATCCGCGCCAGTACTACTACGGCGCTTATGTGACGACACGCGCGCGGCAACAGGAGGCGGCCGAAGGCGCGTTCGATCTGGTGGAGCGTCGCGGACTGCTGGCGGGGCTGTCGTACGAATGGCAGGAGCGCTTGATCGCCGGGCTGTTGCCGCTGCGTCACATCGAATGGGGCGCCAATATGAACAACACGCTGTGCGCCGATTACGGCTACGGCACCGCGATTACGCAGGCCTGCACGTTCTGCGCGATGGACCGGCTCGGCATTGCCCAGTATCTGTCGCGTATCGGTCTCGCGCTCGACGGCAACACGGGCGTCGCGCTGGAACGCGCGAAGACCGCGTGGCTGGAAGCCGAGGCCTGGCAGCCGATGCGCCGCCTCGTCGAGGACCTCTTCGTGATCGAAGACTGGTTCGAGACCTTCGTCGCGCAGAACCTTGTGCTCGACGGCTTGCTGTATCCGCTCGTCTATCAGCACTTCGACGCGTTCGTTGCGCAGCACCTCGGTGCAAGTCTCGCGATGCTCACCGAGTTCACGCAGCAATGGCAGTCCGATCACACCAAGTGGGTCGACGCGCTGATCCGCACGGTGAGCGCTGAATCGCCCGAGAACCAGCAACGAATTGCCGGCTGGGTCGAGTACTACCGCGCTCGCACGCTCGACGCGCTTCTCCCCGTTGCAGGCACGCTGCTCGACGGCGCGGGCGCTGCCGCACTCGATGAAAGCGGCGCGCAGTTCGCCGCTCGTCTTACGAAGCTCGGCGCATTGCCGGTGGCAGTAGTCCAACCCTGAGGCCGTCATGCAAAACGTCTACATCGCATTGCAGAACACCGACGAAACGCGCGCGATCGTTGCCGCGATTACCGCCGTGAATCCGGAGGCTACGGTCAACGAGTATCCGGCGATGGTGAAGATCGACGCGCCCGGCAAGCTCGTGATTTCGCGCCCCCACGTATCGGAAGAGTTGGGCCGCGACTGGAACATCCAGGAGCTGCAACTGAATCTGGTGTCGCTGTCGGGAAACATCGATGAAACCGACGATGCCTTCACGCTGCAATGGCACGCCTGATATAAACGGAGACGAATGATGGACGCACGCAAGAAGCTGAACCTGAAAGACAAGTACGCGCTGATGACGCGCGATCTCGGCTGGGAAACCAGTTATCAGCCGATGGACAAGGTGTTCCCGTTCGATCAGTACGAGGGCATCAAGATTCACGACTGGGACAAGTGGGAAGACCCGTTCCGCATGACGATGGACGCGTACTGGAAGTATCAGGCGGAGAAGGAACGCAAACTCTACGCGATCATCGATTCGTTCGCGCAGAACAACGGGCACATGAATGTCTCCGACGCACGCTATATCAACACGCTCAAGCTGTTCCTGACCGGCGTGACGCCGCTCGAATACGCGGCGCATCGCGGTTATGCGCATCTGGGTCGCCATTTTCGCGGGGTTGGTGCGCGCGTCGCTTGCCAGATGCAGTCGATCGATGAATTGCGTCACTGTCAGACTCAGGTCCACACGCTGTCGCTCTACAACAAGTATTTCAACGGCTTCGCGGAATGGCCGCATATGTACGACCGCGTCTGGTATCTATCGGTGCCGAAGTCGTACTTCGAAGATGCGATGAGCGCCGGTCCGTTCGAATTCATCACGGCGATTTCGTTTTCGTTCGAATACGTGCTGACGAACCTGCTGTTCATGCCGTTCATGTCAGGCGCGGCGTACAACGGCGATATGGCGACGGTCACCTTCGGCTTCTCCGCGCAGTCCGACGAGTCGCGTCACATGACGCTCGGTCTCGAAGTCGTGAAGTTTCTCTGCGAGCAGGACCCCGGCAATGTGCCGATCGTGCAGAAGTGGCTCGACAAATGGTTCTGGCGCGGTTTCCGGCTGCTGACGCTGGTCGGCATGATGATGGACTACATGCTGCCCAAGCGCGTGATGTCGTGGTCCGAGGCGTGGAAGATCTATTTCGAAGACGCGGGCGGCGCGCTCTTCAAAGACCTCGAACGCTATGGCCTGCGGATGCCGAAGTATCACGAGATCGCGACGCAGACCAAGGATCGCGTCACGCACGAAGCATGGGCCACGTTCTACAACTATGGCGCCGCCGCTGACTTCCACACCTGGGTGCCCTCCGACGAAGAACTCGACTGGCTTTCCGCCAAGTACCCGGAGACCTTCGACAGCGTTTACCGGCCGCGTTTCGAATACTGGCGCGAACAGCAGCAGGCGGGCAAGCGTTTCTACAACGCCAGTTTGCCGATGCTCTGCCAGACCTGCCAGGTACCGATGTTCTTCAGCGAGCCGGACGACCCGACCAAAATCGCCTACCGCGAATCGACGTATCACGGCATGAAGTTCCACTTCTGCTCGGACGGCTGCAAGGAGATCTTCGAAGGCGAGCCCGAGAAATATGTGCAGGCGTGGCTGCCGGTGCACCAGATCTATCAGGGCAACTGTGGCGGCGCGTCGCTCGACGATGTTCTCAAGTACTACAACCTCAACCACGGTCACGACAACCTCGACTTCGCGGGCTCGCCCGACGAACGCAACTGGAATGCGTGGAAAGACGCATCCGGCGCCCACGCTTCAGGCGAATGAGCGCGACGCGACACGAGAACAGATAGACGAAGGAGACAGGCATGAGCATCACCGCGATCAAACCCTACGCGTTCGAACCGGCCGACCGCGAGTCGCAGTTTCATGGCAACCGGCTTCTCTACATCGGCTGGGAGGACCACTTGATGTTCGCCGCGCCGATCTGCGTGCCGGTGCCGGCTGACATGACGTTCGGCGCGTTAGTGTCGGACGTGCTACCGGGTCTGTATGACGCGCATCCTGATTTTGCCGCGATCGACTGGCACACGGCGCAGTGGTTCAGATCCGGCGAGCCGTGGCGGCCGGACAGCGAGCGCTCGCTCGCCGACAACGGTCTCGTTCACAAGGACGTGATCCGTCTGCGGACGCCGGGCCTGACTGGCATCGGCGGTTCGTGCAGCTAACGCGGGAGACAGTGATGGACTACACCGTACGTATTGAACCGCTCGGCCAGACCATCGGCATCGAAGCGGGGCAGACGCTGCTCGATGCCTGTTTGCGCCAGGGCGTGTGGCTTCCGCATGCTTGCTGTCACGGGCTGTGTGCGACCTGCAAGGTGCAGGTCGTCGACGGCGAGATCGTTCAGGGCGACGCGTCGGACTTCGCGCTGATGGACTTCGAGCGCGAAGAGGGCAAGTGCCTGGCGTGCTGCGCGACGCCGATGTCCGATCTCGTGATCGAAGCCGACATCGACGAAGACCCCGACGCGCAAAATCTGCCGCTGCAGGATTACACGGGCACGGTCGTCGCGATCGAAGACGCCACGCCGACTATCCGCGTGATCCGGCTCGCGGTGGAGGGCGCCGGGCGTGTCGCGTTTCAGGCAGGCCAGTACCTGAATCTGCATGTGCCGGGCTGCGGGCAGCCGCGCGCATTCTCGCTTGCCAATGCGCCACATGACGGCGAGATCGAGATGCACATTCGCCGTGTGCCGGACGGGGTCGCGACCGGCTGGCTGCACGACGAACTGCGACCGGGCGCGCAACTGGCGTTCGCCGCGCCGTTCGGCCGCTTCTTCGTGCGCAAACAGGCGCAGATGCCGACGATCTTCCTCGCCGGCGGCTCGGGCCTGTCGAGCCCGAAGTCGATGATCCTCGATCTGCTGAACGAAGGCTCGACGTTGCCGATCACGCTGATCCACGGCGCCCGCACACGCGACGAACTCTATTTCGAAGCCTTTTTCAACGACCTGGCCGAACGCCACCCGAATTTCCGCTACCTGCCCGCGCTGTCGAGCGAGCCGGACGACAGCGGCTGGCCGGGCCCGCGCGGTTTCGTGCACGAGGTCCTGAAAGCGCAGTACTCCGACGCCGCGGGCATCACCGATTTTCGCGGCCACAAGGCGTATCTGTGCGGGCCGCCGCCGATGGTCGAGGCGTGCATCAAAACCTTGATGCAGGGCCGGCTGTTCGAGCGCGACATCTACACGGAGCAGTTCCTGTCGGCGGCGGATGCGAGCGAGGCGGCCAAAAGCCCGCTGTTCCGCATCTGACGCGCTCCGTCGGCTCACTCTAGGAGAGCGGTGATGACCTGGCGGATCGAAGTTGAAAACACCGGCGACACGTTCGGCTGCGCGGAGAACGCCACCGTGCTTCATGCGATGGCGGCGACAGGCGGGCGAGGCATTCCGCTCGGCTGTCGCGGCGGCGGCTGCGGTGTGTGCAAGGTGCAGGTGCTGAGCGGCCGCTATCACGCCTGCAAGATGAGCCGCGCTTGCGTGAGCGCCGACGAGGAAGCGCGCGGCACGGTGCTCGCATGCCGCATCAGTCCGCTCACGGATCTGTCGGTGCGCGTGATCGGCAGGATGGCGCGCTGCATCGACAAGGCGCGCGCCGGAATGGTGGCGGAAGAACACCACGAATCCATGCAGCAGCAACAGGCGCCGGGCGGCGTCTGAACCAGAACCATCAAGGAGACACATCATGGCATTGCAAGGCGTACTGCGACCCGGCCATATTGCGCTGCGGGTCCTCGAAATCGATCCGGCGTTGAAGCACTACATCGACGTGCTCGGCCTGCATGAAACCGGCCGCGACGCGCAAGGGCGCGTGTATCTGAAGGCATGGGACGAACATGACCATCACAGCGTCGTGCTGCGCGAAGCGGACGAGCCGGGCATGGATTACCTCGGCTTTCGCGTCGACAGCGAAGCGACGCTCGACCGGCTCGCGATCGCGGTGAAGGAATCGGGCTACGCGAAAGACTTCCTCTGGATGGAAGCCGGCGAGCATCTGCATACAGGGCGGCGTTTCCGCTTCACCGTACCGACCGGCCACTCGATCGAACTCTTCGCGACGAAGGACAAGGTCGGCAGCGCGACCGGCGACGTGAACCCCGACCCCTGGCCCGACGGCCTGCGCGGCATGTCGCCGAGCCGCTTCGATCATTGCCTGCTGTACGGCGACGAACTCGACGATACCGTGAAGCTCTTTCGCGACGTGCTCGGCTTTTCGCTGGCCGAGCAGGTCGTTACACCGGAAGGCATGCAGATCGCCGCGTTCCTGACGTGCTCGAACAAGGCACATGACGTCGCGTTTATCCGCCACGCGGCGAAGAACAAATTTCACCACGTGTCGTTCCAGCTCGACAGTTGGGGCGACGTGCTCAAGGCTGCTGATCTGATTTCCAAGCACGACGTTGCGCTCGACATCGGGCCGACGCGTCACGGCATCACGCGCGGCGCGACGATCTACTTCTTCGATCCGTCCGGCAACCGCAACGAGGTCTTCGCGGGCGGCTACATCCACTACCCTGACAAGCCGACTATCACGTGGCACGACAAGGATCTGGGGCGCGCGATTTTCTATCACGACCGCAAGCTCAATGAGGCCTTCCTGAGCGTGTTGACCTGAGCCGCGCGACTGGCGCAACGAAACGATCGAGACTATCCATGACTGAATTCAAGAATTTCATTGGCGGCGAGTGGGTCGGCACGGATCGCACGTTCGAAGACCGCAACCCGGTCGACGACAGTGTGATCGGGCTCGTGCACGAGGCCGGCCGCGCCGAGGTCAACGCAGCGGTGCAGGCCGCGCGCGTGGCCTTGCACGGACCTTGGGCGCGCATGACGCTGCCGCAGCGCGTCGAACTGCTGTACGCGGTGGCCGACGGCATCAACCGGCGCTTCGACGACTTTCTCGCCGCCGAAATTGCCGATACCGGCAAGCCGCATGCGCTGGCGAGTCACATCGACATTCCGCGCGGCGCGGCGAACTTCAAGGTGTTCGCCGACATGATTCGCAACGTTCCCACCGAAAGCTTCGCCATGGCGATGCCGGACGGCGGCGAAGCCCTCAACTACGGCGTGCGTACGCCGCGCGGTGTGATCGCGGTCGTGTGTCCGTGGAACCTGCCGCTGTTGCTGATGACATGGAAGGTCGCGCCGGCGCTCGCATGCGGCAACACGGTGGTGGTGAAGCCGTCCGAGGAAACGCCGGCTACCGCAACGCTGCTTGGCGAAGTGATGAACGAAGTGGGCGTGCCAAAGGGCGTCTACAACGTCGTGCACGGTTTCGGTCCCGACTCTGCGGGTGCGTTCCTGACTGAGCATCCCGGCGTGAACGCGATCACTTTTACCGGCGAAACGCGCACCGGCGAAGCCATCATGAAGGCTGCGGCGAACGGCGTGCGGCCGGTGTCGTTCGAACTCGGCGGCAAGAACGCGGGCATCGTCTTTGCCGACTGCGATTTCGATGCGGCCGTGATAGGTATCGCGCGTTCCGCTTTTGAAAACACAGGGCAGGTGTGTCTCGGTACGGAGCGCGTCTACGTGCAACGGCCGATTTACGAGCGCTTTGTCGATGCGCTTGCGGCACGAGCGAAGGCGTTGCGTCCGGGGCGCCCCGGCGCCGAAGGCACCACCTTCGGTCCGTTGATCTCGCAGACGCATCGCAGCAAGGTGCTGTCGTACTACGAGCAGGCGCGCGCCGACGGCGCGGTGGTCGTAAGCGGCGGCGGCGTACCCGATATGGCGGCCGGGTTGAAGGACGGCGCGTGGATCGAGCCGACGATCTGGACTGGCCTGCCGGACGGCTCGCGCGTGATCCGCGAGGAAATCTTCGGCCCGTGCTGTCACGTCGCGCCGTTCGATGACGAAGCTGAAGTGATCGCGAAAGCCAACGACACGCCCTACGGTCTCGCCGCCACCGTGTGGACGCGCGACACCGGCACCGCGCATCGCATGGCGCGCGCGCTCGACGTGGGCATCTGCTGGATCAATTCGTGGTTTCTGCGCGATCTGCGCACCGCGTTCGGTGGCGCGAAACAGTCGGGGATCGGCCGAGAAGGCGGTATCCATTCGCTTGAGTTCTATACCGAGCTGCGCAACGTATGCGTCAAGCTGTGAGGGCTGAGATGAATCCGTTAAAAACAGAAGGGCTCGCGCCCGAAGCGATCGAGCGCTACGGCGACGAACTCTATCGCGCGTTGCGTCATGCCGAGCCGGTTGCGCCGCTGACCGCACGCGAACCCGGCATTACGATCGACGACGCCTACCGTATCCAGTTGCGGATGATTGAACGCCGCATCGCGCTCGGCGGCGAACGAGTGATCGGCAAGAAGATCGGCGTGACGAGCGAAGCGGTGATGTACATGCTCGACGTGCGCCAGCCGGACTTCGGGCATCTCACGTCGGCGATGGTGTTCGCGGACGGCGCCGCGATTGACGTGTCGCAACTGATCGCGCCGAAGGCCGAGGGCGAAATCGCGTTCGTGCTGAAACACGACCTTGCGGGGCCGGGCGTGACGAATGCGGACGTATTGCGTGCCACCGAGGCCGTACTGCCGTGCTTCGAGATCGTCGACTCGCGTATTCGCGACTGGAAGATCCGCATTCAGGACACCGTGGCCGACAACGCGTCGTCGGGCGTATTCGTGCTCGGCGATCAGGCGATCGACCCGCGCGAACTCGATCTCGCACTGGTCGGCATGACGCTCGAAAAGAACGGCGAGATAGCGGCAACCGGCGCGGGCGCAGCGGCGCTCGGGCATCCGGCCAACGCGGTGGCGTGGCTCGCGAACACCCTCGGCCGGCTCGGCATGACGCTCAAAGCGGGCGAGGTGATTCTGTCCGGCTCGCTCGCGGCAATGGTGCCGGTGACGGCGGGCGACTCGCTGCGGATCAGTCTCGGCGGCATCGGCAGCGCGTCGGTGCGTTTCATTCAGGGAGAAAAACCATGACGCTCGATCAAACGACGATCGACGCCCTCGCGCATCGGCTCGACGAAGCTGAGCTGCAACGGGAGGCGGTCACCAAGATCACCGACGCGTATCCGCAGATCGACTGGGCCGACGCGTATGCGATCCAGGATTCGCTGCGTGCCCGCAAGGAAGCGCGCGGCATGAAAGTCGCGGGCTTGAAGATGGGCCTCACGTCGCACGCGAAGATGCGCCAGATGGGTGTGACAGACCCGGTCTACGGCTTTCTCACCGACTACGGTTCGTGCATGGACGGCGCGGCAATCGACACGTCGTTGCTGATCCACCCGAAAGTGGAAGCGGAAATCGCGTTTGTGACGAAGCATCCGCTTGCAGGTCCCGGCTGCCACATCGGCACCGTGCTGGCCGCAACAGACTTTGTGCTGCCCGCGGTGGAAGTGATCGACTCGCGCTACGAAAACTTCCGCTTCGACCTGAAGAGCGTAATTGCCGACAACACATCGTCGGCGCGCTTCGTGACGGGGGGCCGGCATCGCAGCGCCGCCGGTCTCGACCTGAAGAATCTTGGCGCGGTGCTGGAGAAAAACGGTGAAATCGTCGCGACGGCGTCGGGCGCGGCGGTGCTCGGCCATCCGGCCGCCAGCGTCGCGATGCTCGCCAACATGCTCGGCGCGCGCGGCAAGGCCATTCCCGCGGGCACGTTGATCCTGACCGGCGGCGTGACCGAGGCGATTGCAGTTGCCGCCGGCGATTCGGTCACCGCGCGCTTCCAGCATCTTGGCAGCGTTTCAATGCGCTTCGTCTGAGCGAAGCGTGCCTGCATAAACGGAGACATTTATGCCCATCATCAACGTTCATCTCATGGAAGGCCGGACCGACGAACAGAAGGCGCGTTTGATCGGCGCACTGACCGACGCCGCCATCGAATCCATCGGCGCGCCGCGCGAATCGGTGCGCGTGCTGCTGATCGAAATCCCGAAGACGCACTTCGGGATTGGCGGCAAAACCGCATTCGAACTCGGGCGCTAGTGCGCCACGCATCAAAGGAAATCTGACCATGTCAAACGTACAGGGCGCATCGGCGCCGCAAAAAGTCGCCATCATCGGCTCCGGCAACATCGGCACCGACCTGATGATCAAGATTCTGCGTCACGGCAAGCATGTCGCGATGGCCGCGCTCGTCGGTATCGATCCGCAGTCGGACGGCCTCGCGCGCGCGCAACGGCTCGGTGTGCCGATGACCGCAGGCGGCATCGACGGATTGCTCGCCATGCCGGACTTCGGTGACATCCGCATCGCGTTCGACGCCACCTCGGCAGGCGCGCACAAGCATCACAACGCGCTGCTGCAGGCGCACGGCATCAAGGTCATCGACCTGACGCCCGCCGCGATCGGACCGTATGTGATTCCGTCGATCAATCTCGACGACGAACTCGACGCGCCCAACATCAACATGGTGACGTGTGGCGGGCAGGCGACGATTCCGATGGTCAACGCGGTGTCGCGTGTGGCGAAGGTCCACTACGCGGAGATCGTTGCGTCGATTTCCAGCCGCTCTGCCGGTCCAGGCACGCGCGCCAACATCGACGAATTCACCGAAACCACGTCGAAGGCGATCGAGGTGCTCGGCGGTGCGACGCGCGGCAAGGCGATCATCGTTCTGAACCCGGCCGAACCGCCGCTCATCATGCGCGACACCGTCTTCACGCTGTCCGATCCCGCGGATCGCGACGCCATTGAAGCGAGCGTCGCCGCGATGGCCGAGCGTGTGCAGCGTTACGTGCCGGGTTATCGGCTCAAGCAGCGCGTGCAGTTCGATCTGTTCGACGCAAGCCAGCCGCTGAACGTGCCGGGCTTCGGCCCGATCACGGGACTGAAGACCTCGGTCTTTCTCGAAGTGGAGGGCGCCGCGCACTATCTGCCGGCCTATGCGGGCAACCTCGACATCATGACCTCGGCCGCGCTCGCGTGCGCCGAACGTATCGCCGAAACGCGGCTCGCGCCGCTCGCGGCCTGATCGCGCAACGGAGCGACACCATGCATAACCGCAAACTCTATATTTCCGACGTGACACTGCGCGACGGCAGCCACGCGATCCGTCATCAATACAGCATCGCGAACATGAAGGCGATCGCGCGCGCACTCGACGATGCGCGCGTCGATTCAATCGAGGTCGCACACGGCGACGGACTCTGCGGATCGAGCTTCAACTACGGCTTCGGCGCGCACAGCGACGTCGAATGGATTGCGGCCGTCGCTGAAACGGTCAGCCACGCGAAGGTCGCGACGCTGCTGCTGCCGGGCGTCGGCACCGTCCACGATCTGCGCAACGCCTACGATGCGGGCGCGCGCATTGTGCGCGTCGCGACGCATTGCACCGAGGCGGATGTGTCGAAGCAGCATATCGAGCACGCGCGCGAACTCGGCATGGACACCGTCGGCTTTCTGATGATGAGCCACATGACGACGCCCGCCGCATTGGCGCAGCAGGCAAAGCTGATGGAAAGCTATGGCGCGACCTGCGTCTATGTCGTGGACTCGGGCGGCGCACTGTCGATGGACGGCGTGCGCGAGCGCTTCCGCGCCTTCAAGGACGTGTTGAAGCCCGGCACCCAGACCGGCATGCACGCGCACCACAACCTGTCGCTCGGGGTGGCGAATTCGATTGTCGCGGTCGAGGAGGGCTGCGACCGGATCGACGCATCGCTGGCGGGCATGGGTGCGGGGGCGGGCAACGCGCCGCTCGAAGTGTTTATCGCGGCGGCGGACCGGCTTGGGTGGAATCACGGCTGCGATGTGTACGGCCTGCTCGACGCAGCCGATGACATCGTGCGTCCGTTGCAGGATCGGCCGGTGCGTGTTGACCGCGAAACGCTGGCGCTTGGCTATGCGGGCGTCTATTCGAGCTTCCTGCGGCACGCCGAGGCGGCCGCCGGGAAATACGGTCTGAAGACGATCGATATTCTTGTGGAGCTGGGTCGGCGGCGCATGGTCGGCGGGCAGGAAGACATGATCGTCGATGTCGCGCTCGATCTGAAGAAGTAACCCCGTTGCGGGCGGCCGCCAGGCCGTCCACCCGCAAAGGCTCACGAAAACAATATCAAGGAGACAGCAAGATGGAAGTTCGAATCGCGTTCAGGCGAGGGATGCTGCTGGCCGGCATTTGCGCCGCACTCAGCACCAACGTGCACGCCACCGAAGGCGGCAGCGACACGATAGGCGAGGGCGCCGAGGCCTTTTTCGCCGGAGCGTTTCCGCCCGCGGGTCTATATGGACTGCTGTACTACACGCATTACTTCGCGTCGCGCTTCAACGACTCGCACGGCAACAGTTCTGTGCCAGGGTTCAAGCTGAATGCCGACGTGCTGATTCCGAGGCTCCTGTACATGTCGAATCTGTCGCTGCTCGGCGGGCGCTTCGGCGCGTATGTGGTGCTGCCGATGGAGCATCTGTCGCTGGACGCGGGAGGCGCGTCGTTCGATCGCACCAATCTCGGCGATCTGATCGTGAGCCCAGCGTTAATCGCGTGGGGCGATGGTTCCCTGCGAACGGTGGGCGCGCTCGAATTCGTGCTGCCGACCGGACAGTATGACAAGAACGCAGCGCTAAACACCGGCAAGCACTATTACACGGTGAGACCGATATTCGGCGTCAGCTGGTTTCCGGCCCCCGGACTGGAGATGTCGGCGAAGATCACTTACAGCTTTAACTCGATGAACACCGCGACCGACTACCACTCGGGCCAACTGTTCCACGTCGACTATGGCGCGAGCTACGCGGTGACGACAAAGGCGCGGGTCGGCATTGCGGGCTATTTCGTCAAGCAGACCACGGACGACACGCAATATGGCGCGTCGGTGAACGGCGACGGTTTTCGCGGTCAGGTCTTCGCAATCGGCCCGGGGTTTCGCTACGAGTTTGCGAAGGGGAGCGTGGACGTGCGTGTGGTGAAGGAGCTTTTCGTGAGAAACAGACCGGCGGGCGAGGCGGTGTGGGCGCGCGCTGTCATCCCGTTCTGACAATCAATCAATGCCGCCGCCAGGAAGGCGACGGCCAAGGAGTTCACCATGACACAGCAACACGATCCTGAAATCGGCCTGCGGATTCGCGCGGCGGGCCTCGACACGAATTATCACGACGTCGGCGCCGGCGAACCGGTGTTGCTGATTCACGGCTCGGGGCCCGGGGTCACCGCGTGGGCAAACTGGCGTCTTACGATCCCAGCGCTCGCCCGTACGCGCCGCGTGATCGCACCCGACATGGCGGGTTTCGGCTACACGGAGCGCCGCGCGGGGACACATTACGACATGGATCTGTGGGTGAACCACCTGGTCGGTCTGCTGGACGCGCTTGACATCGAGCGCACCGACCTGGTCGGCAACTCGTTCGGCGGTGCCCTCGCGCTGGCAATGGCCGTGCGTCATCCGGAGCGCGTGCGCAAGCTAGTGCTGATGGGTGCAGCGGGTGTGCGCTTCGATCTGACGCCGGGGCTCGATGCAGTGTGGGGCTATGAGCCAACGGTCGCGAACATGCAAAGCATCATGAACGTGTTCGCGTTCGATCGTTCACGCCTCACGCCCGAGTTGGCGGAGTCGCGCTATCGGGCCAGCATCCGGCCCGGCTATCAGGAGTCGTTTTCCGCGATGTTTCCGGCGCCGCGGCAACGCTGGGTCGATGCGCTCGCGTGTCACGAACATGAACTGGGCGAGGTCCGACAATCGACGTTGATCGTGCATGGCCGCGACGATCAGGTGATTCCGCTCGCCAACTCGCTGCGGCTGCTCGAACTCATCGGCCCGTCGCAATTGCACGTATTCGGACAATGCGGACACTGGACGCAGATCGAATATGCCGATGCGTTCAATCGGTTGGTTGACAATTTTCTGTTGGATTAGAAAAACTGGCGAGGCGGTCGATCCTCCGTGCGGCAAGGCGGACGCCGCCGGAAAGCTTCGGCGTAGTCGCGCATGGTGTGTCACGCTGTTCAGCCTGTGGGGTTTGCCCTGCCGACGGGCTAGCGTTTGATCTCGACGGGACGTTCATGTTTATGTCGATTGGGGATCGCCCATGCGGGAACACTCGCGTCGGCGCTGCCACGGCAGTGATTCCCGTCGATGCTTCGAAGAACTGCCGCGTGCGGTTCACCTGATCAGTGTCGACGCTGAGCTCGCAGGAGCACTGCTTGTCCAGACGAGGCGCCATCCTTTTCCATCGCGTCAAGTAAACGGGCAGATAGAGAAACTCACCCAATCGGACGCCACGGAGCCGACTTTTCAAGCGTGACAAACGATTGTCTGCGGTCGCTCGGCATCGCGCGTTTGCTTTTCTCGTAACCGGCCATTCGCTATAAGCAAGTTCCAAAGGAAGATGAATGTCCGCAACATGGCCGATGAGCGGGCAGTGGCGATCTTCGCGTCAATGGCAGTTCCACCTTCGGAAGCTGTCATTCGACTGATGAGCATCTGTAGGTCCGCAGTGGGTCGTGTGCTGCCGATCGCAGCCTCGCGAGGTTGACGTTGTGTATGCAAATTGCATGGGTCGGCACACGGCCACGAAGTGTCATTCGCCCCTATTGTTGAACAGACGTTCAGACGTCGGTTCTGCAATCGCAAGCGGCCATTGGCCTCCAGAACACGAACGCCTATCTTCGATCGCCATATTTTCCGCTGTCGACAGCTCACCTTGAGACCGAAACAGTGGAAGACACGGTCGCTGCTCTTGATGCCTTGGCGCAATCTGGCGTCGGATTTTGCCGACGCGCACCATAAGTCCCACCACGCAACAGATGCCGCAATAGTCCGAACAGGAAGGCGCAATACGCTGAGATATCGGCATGCATTCGCGACGCCGAGTGCTATTCTTCAGACGCCGGGACTCACGCGTTTCCGTCCGGCTCTGCGGGTCGTCGGCAGCCATTCCGCACGCAGCGGAAAAGGGGCTGTATGTTACATGCGGAACTACCTCGGCCCGCGCGACGCGCACTGCGTCGACAGCAACCGCGCGGACACATCTGGCTCGCCATCGGCATTTCGCTGACTGGACTGTCCCTGACGCCCGTGGCGCTCGCGGCGGGCAGCCTTCCGCAAGGCGGCCGGTACGTCGCCGGCACGGGCACGATAGCCAGCCAGCGGAACGGTCTCGTGATCATGCAACCGGGTTCGACGCGCGGCGTGATTGACTGGAACAGTTTCTCGATCGGCAGGCACAACAGCGTGACATTCGACAACGGCTCGGGCGCGACCCTTAACCGGGTAACGGGTGGCTCGCCCTCGGCCATTCTCGGCAGGCTCAGTGCAACGGGAAGCCTGTACGTGATCAATCCGCAGGGCATCGTCGTGGGCCCGTCGGGTATGATCAGCACGGGTGGCCGCTTCGTCGCGTCCACCCTCGATGTCTGCAACGGCGCATTCATGACCGGTAGCGGCACGCTCACACTGTCGGGCGACTCCGATGCAAGCGTGATCAACCTCGGCAGCATCAGTTCGAGCGGCGGCGATGTGTTCCTGATTGCACGACACGCCGTCATCAACGCCGGGGCCGTGGCGGCACCCAATGGCACGGCGGAACTGGCCGCGGGCGAGCAGGTGTTGCTGCAGGACTCGGCCAGCAGCAGGCAGGTGTTCGTGCAGACAGGCAGTCAGGGCATGGTCGTAGACAAGGGGCGGATAACGGCCGCACAGGTCAGCCTGCAGGCCGCCGACGGCAACGTGTATGCGCTCGCAGGCAGCGGCACGCGCATCCGCGCGACGGGCACGGCCAGCCGCGACGGCCATGTGTGGCTGGTCGCCGACAGCGGCCGTGTGGACCAAGTCGGCAAGATCACCGCGAGCAACGCGGACGACAGCGGCGGGACCGTCGATACACAGGCGGCACAGCTGACGTTCGGCAAGCACACAGTGGTCAATGCAGCCCAATGGAATCTCTCGACGCCTGTTTTCACGATCGATGATGTCGCCGCGCATGCATTGCGCCGCAGCCTGAACGCCGGCACCTCGGTCGATGTCACCACGACGGGTGCAAACGGCACAACGGGCGACCTGGGCGTCGCGTCGAGCCTGCGCTGGAAGAGTTCCGCTTCGCTCACGCTTGCCGCGTACCGCGATGTCTCAGTGGCGAGCGGCAGGACGATTGCGAACAACGGAACGGGCAATCTGACCTTGCGCGCCGACGCTTCGGGCATCGATAACGGCGGCAGCGTCGTCAACAATGGCACCATCGACTGGTCGAAGAGTACGGGCATCGTCAGCGCGCTCTATGATATGAACGGCAGTTACAGCCCCGATACGTCGATCGGCAATGCTTTATGGACCGCCCCGGCTTACAGCGGCCTGGTCACGCAGATCACCGGCTATCGACTGGTCAATTCGGTAGCGGACCTTCAGGCCGTCGGCAACGACATGACCGGCAACTACGCACTGGGAAAAGATATCGAAGCGAACAACGCTGCGTTCACAACGCTGGGCACTACCGACTACACGATTAGCGCGCCGTTCGCCGGCCAATTCGACGGCATGTGGCATACCATTTCGAATTTTTCGCCGAACCTCGACGCTATCTTCGGTGACATCGGGCAAGGCGGCGTCGTGCGCGACCTGAAAGTCGACGGCCACCCGCCCGCCAATGACACAGGGTTCTACGGTGGAATCGGCCTCCTGGCGATCAATAGCCATGGCACGATCGTCAATACATTCGCCTCTGGCGCGAACAGCTGCGAATGCTTTTCCGCAACGCTATCAGGACTCGTTGGGTCGAACTACGGGCTGATCGAACGCTCTGGAAGCAGTGTTACGGTTCGGACCGGTGGCGAGGCGGCCGGACTCGTTTTCACCAACTATGGGAGGATCGACGAGTCGTATGCAACGGGCTCCGCTACAGGCTTTTATACGCATGGCGGTGGCGCCGGGCTAGTCCTGGAGAACTTCGGTTCCGTTACGCAGTCGTTTGCATCGGGCAGAGTCTCGAGCGGCAACGGGTTGGTCCAGGGAGGCATCTGCGTGGACTGTTCGGGTCTCGGCACCGACGTTTACTGGGATGTCCAGACAACCGGGCAACCGACGAGCGGCGGCAACCTTCCTGCGTCCAACGGGCTCACCACGGCCCAGATGAGCAACCCGGCGAGCTTCGTCGGCTGGGACTTCGGGCCGAACGGCGTGTGGGTCATGCCAACTGGCGCCACGCATCCATTGCTGCGGTGGCAAGTGGAACATTAGCCTGGCGCGATGTTGGTGGAACTGTCCATCGCGCAGACGACTCGAGACCGGAGTGGGTCGAGCTGAGCCATCGGCCTTGATGTGTTTCGGTTCAATGCGAAGAAAATGACCCGCATGCCATGTCCACGAGCAGTTGATCTTATCGTGCCGGTTGGAGTACAGGCAGTAACGTCGAATGTCTGAGCATGGCCATGTGTGAGACGTTTGCGAAATGCCGTTCCGATGTGTCTGATGGGTCGCGTGCCGCCGATCGCGTCAGGCAGAGGTCGGCCACCTACGGTTGTTCGCCCTTGCGCTTAGATGGTCATTCAACCGGCTGCTCTACTCAAGAAGCGGCCCGAAAGCCAGATTCGTCCCAGAAGAAGATGTCGGCATTTTCCTCACGAGCCTGTCAGACAATGTGTCGCTGGATCGTCAGCAGCCACGCACGCAGATTGCGGTCGGGCCAAAGGCTTTCCAGCGCGCGAGCGCCCGCTCGGCCGTATCGTGAACCAGATGGTCAGCCCAGACTGAGTCGCCCGTCAGCGCACGCGCATAGCCGCGGCTGCGGGAGCCGAGATATCACTTCCCCGTCGGGGTTCACGCGGCGCTGACGGTCGCCCGAGCGCGCATCAATAGCCGCCGCTGCTGCTGCCCGACGAGCTCGTGTCGCCCGTGGACTGGCACGCGGCCAACGACAACGATACGACTCCTAGCGCGATGATCACACATACGGCCGATAGCAGTCTTGATACTTTCATTTAGAACTCTCCTGCACGGCAAACGCGACTGACTTGTCGCGCGGCCGCGCGTTGAGCCGGCGAGTCGCGGATCGCTGGCGGCAAGTGCCGCGACGCCGGTGAACGTTTACAAAAAGGACAGACAACCTCCTGCAAAACGGGGACGCAACTGCTGTGCGCGGCCGACGATTCCGTTTCGCGGTTCCACGGCTTCGCGGTCTTGCACGCGACGCGCCTAATCTACAAACGCCCACCGGCGCGCCATTATTCCACCGCATTGGTTATTTATGACACGTATCGCCTCGGGACGATGCACGCTCGATGCGGCACAGACTTTGCGCAAGTGCGCCGCGACCGTTTGCTGGCATAGCGCCGCATCGCTAGAACGACGTTCGCGGTTGCCGACGATACCTTGTTCGTGAAGCGCGGCGGATGTCCGAAGAACCCCGGAAGCGGCCGATGGTATCGCAACCCCATGACGGGCTAATGTGGCTCGACTTGCGACGATCATCCGCTGCGGGCCGGCAAGCGGTTCTCAATTCAGCTATCGGACCGGGTTCGGCCAATCAGCGACGCTCGGGATGCACGCCGACGCTCGGGATGCACGCCCTGAGCGCTTGGCGTACGAAAAAATCCCTTTACTGACGGCACCCCTGATAGCACATGGCGTGATCCTCCGAGATTCGGCCCGCTGGGTAAGCATGAACGATTCCTGCGCGAATTTAGCGGTACAACGAAGGCACGTGTGAATACCGCAAACGCAAGACTGGCAAGCCTTTCGGCTCTTTTCGTGGATTGTTTATAGTCGACACGCCAGCACCCAGCCGGCTTTTTATGAACTCGGCCAGCTCAGCATGCCGACGCTGCTGCTGATCGGTCAGAAGGACACGACCGCGATCGGCAAGGACGCAGCGCCGCCCGAGGTGCGTGCGAAGATTGGCCGTTACCCGGAACTCGGCAAAGAGGCTGCGAAAGCGATTCCGCACGCGACCCTGGTTGAATTCCCGGAACTCGGTCATGCGCCGCAGATGCAGGATCCGCAGGCGTTTCATAAGGCGCTGTTGGAGGGGCTGACAGCGGCGCCGGGAAACCGTTGATCGATCACGTGGGTTTCTGTCCCGCCGCCATACTCCTGCTTCGCTCTCCGTTAAGCTAAGGTGCCTGGGGCTATTTTGCGGTCCGTCGCGGTGTTTCGGAGAGGGCCGGCTGCGGACAGGCGGTAGTCGGGCAGGAACGGTCCGTCACGTAGCTCGCTAACCTGACACCCAATGGCGGTTTGCCGCCATTGACTGGTCGTTTGTGCGCCGACGATTCACGTTGCTCGGACTGCCGCGTGACTGGCAAGATGAGGATTTCAACCCGCAGACATATAGCCTGCAGCAAGACATGCGCAAGCTGGGGCTTCTCTGTCAGTCCCGCGCAGACGGGCGCCTGCTTGCGCCGCTTGGTGACTTGCCAGTGGTAGACCCGCGCGAAAACTGTTCCTTGCTCGCTGCGTAGAAGATCCGACCGAGGCGTTCCCCAGGCCGTTCGACATAACGGCGCGAGAGCGCTGCCACGAAGATCGTTGTGCAAAGGGCGACAACGGTGAGAACGAGCAGAGACGCCAACGGATGCGCGCGCACCTGTGTCGGTCCGAAACCCTCGACGACTAGCGGCGTCAACGCGAACAGAATTGGGAAATGCAGCACATAGACGCTGTAGGAGATTTCGCCGATAAATGCGAACGGCCTGGCTTCAAGTGCCTGCATCGACCTTCCGCTGTGATACAGGCAATATACGGCGACGAACGCGACCAGCATCTCGATGTTCTCGGCAGCTTTCATGTCTATACCGAGCCTGTCCGCGGGCATCTGCGAGAACAACAGCGCAATCAATGCGATGGTAGCTGTGGTGCGGTATGGAACATCGTCCGCGCGCGGCAGGAAAGGAATGGCGGCGCCGAGTCCGAAGGCTAACGCATAATGCATACAAAACACCCGCGGGATCGGTAACAGGGCCAATAGGGAAACACAAGCGAGTAACGCCCACCGCTTGCGTGGATGCCGGGCAAGCAGATAGATAACTGGAAATGCGAGAGAGTAAAACAGCTCGACACGCAAGGTCCAAAGCGGCCCGTTCAGGTGTACGTAGAGCCCCAGCATGGAGAGCGCGATGAGTTTTGCAGTGGGCGGCGAAGGGTACGCTTGCCACGCTCCCCACGCGCTATAAAGCCCAGAGTCCAACGCCTGCGGGGATCGAATCAAATGCCAGAGACATAGCGTCAGGACAATTGAAGCCCATAAGGCTGGGTAGATCCTGAAAAAGCGCCGCACATAGAACTTTTTAACCGGCGGCGCCTGTTGCGTTGGTTCATTTGACAGCGACACTGCAAGCACGCATGCGCTCAACACGAAAAACATCTGAACGGCGCCCGAAGCATTGAACAAGCCGCCAATGAATTGATACGAAGAGAGGACTGAACGATCGTTGGCAAAAAGGCGTGGCCAGTCAAGGATGCTCCACACGTGCGCCATAACAACGATCAGGCATGCGATACCGCGCAACGAAGTGAACACTTCGATATTCTTCCGCGCGTTGGCGGGACGGACTGACACGACGGCGTTAGTCATAGCCAGGACCTGGCCTCCACATAGCATGCCCTTGTTATATTGTTTGCGGTCGATCCGACCGAGGGATTCCACGAAGCTCACCCAAGGATAAGACGATAGGTCAGACACGAATGCCGGATCGTCAAAAACACCCTACGGATTGGCGTATTCAAACGATCGGCGCATTCAACAGGAGGCTTATCAGGCAATGACCGCTGTTCGCGAAGTTGCGACCTTGCCGTCGCGGGCCGGACCCCCATAACAGGTCGGACGAGGCGGATGGCTCTTCTTCCGGCGGTCGCTGAACTGTATGAGAGGCTTTCTATATGAGAGGCTTTCTATAAGGCGGATATGGCTGTTGCGCGTCCGAACTGGCTTTCACAACCCCAAAGGCCGGATTGGTCGGCCCGAGTTACACAGCCGAGCATCGGAGGGGGATACAACGATGCGGCCGGCCGTAGTCGCCTTGGTAGCGGTCATCAAAGCCTCAGGTCGAACGGCTGCTTGCGACCTGAAGACAGCCTAACCGTCAACCGAAGTGGCGGGATGCATTTCAAGTGCCGCGTTGGCGTCCCTTTTAAACGGAACCGCCGCCAGCACCGATGCAAGTACCATCAGACCTCCGCCAAACCATGCCCAGCCAGAAAGATGCTCACCGAGCCATACGTATGCGAATAGCGCGCCGAACGCGGGCTCGCTTCCCATCAGCAAAGCGACGCGCGTTGGGTTGCTGCGCTTGACGGCGAAGTTCTGTGCGAAGAAAGCGAACAACGTACAGGCGAGCACGAGGTAAGCGATGCTCGCCCAGAAGTCCCCGTGCCCAGTGAGCGACGGCAGCGCATCCCAATGTTGTGACGGCAGCACGAACGTCGCCAGGACACTGCCCAATGCAACGACGCCTGCCTGGACCGCCGTCACCGACAGCGGAGCAAGTTCCGATTCGCGCATCACACGCTTGGTCACGCACACCATCAGCGCACGCAGTAACGCCGCAAGAAGAATCAGCGCGTCGCCCGCGGTCGGAATGATCACGCCTGCGCTCACGAACGCGGCGCCCGTCAGCGACAGGCCCACGGCGATCCATTCGCCACTCGACGGCTTTCGTCGTAGCAACACCCATTCGACCAGCGGCGTAAGCGCGACACACAGACTGATAAGGAACGCCGCATTCGACGCGCGTGTGTGCGCTATCCCGAAAGTCTCGGCCAAAAAGATGCTGAGCAGGATTGCACTGGAGCCGAGCGCACCCAGCAACGCGGACGCTTTGACGTGTCGGAGCGAGCGCAACGCCGGCGACAACACGAGGAACGTCAGCCCGAAGCGCAACGCCAGCAGACCGAGCACGGGATAGATCGTGAGCGCGCCTTTCACGACCCCATAACTGGTGCCCCATACCATCGCGACCGCAAGCAGCATCAGGTCGGATATCCATAACGGCCTCTTTTGCTTCGACATGACGGACCTTCTGTTTTCATTCGAACGGCCCAAATTGTCGGGTATTGCATTGGCAAATATAATCCGGGTCAGTGGAACATCTTTTATGTTTGAGATGCACAAATGACTGGCGCGCGTGCGAGGGTCGCGATGAATCCCAATGAACTCTTTGCGTTGCTACCCGACATGGCGACGTTTGCGAGGGTTGTCGACGCCGGCAACTTCTCCATTGCCGCGCGGCAACTGGGCAGTACACCGTCGACTGTCAGTCGGCAGATCAAGCGCCTTGAGGATTCGCTTGGCACGCGCTTGCTTGAGCGCTCGACCCGTAGCATCCGTTTGACGGATTCAGGCGCGCAGATCTACCGGTATTGCCGGGATATGGTCGGCGCAGCGTCGGGCGCCGTCGACGTCGCTGGACAAGTGACGGGTGATCCGCGAGGCAAGGTCAGCATCAGTGCGCCGATTTCATTTGCGAGATCTGTCATCCATCCGCTTGTTCCCGAATTTCTGCGCATGTGGCCCGACGTGGATGTCCATCTGGTCTTCGCCGACCACGAAGTCGATCCGCTACGTGACGATGTCGATATGGTGATCCGACTCACGCGTTCGCCTCCGCCAGGCCTTGCTGCCCGGCGACTTGGAGCGGTCAAATGGGTTCTATGCGCGTCACCTGCCTATCTCGCGGAACGGGGGACCCCGGCCGAGCCGCACGACCTTGCTCGGCATGCATGCATGTATCTAGGGGAGACGGTCGACGACAATCGATGGCATTTCCGCCGCGACTCTGAGACACAGTCGGTCGAAGTGAAGGGGCGATACATCGCCAATGATGCGGGCGCGCGATTGGATGCTGCGCTGCATGGCCTGGGCATTGCGAGCTTGCCCGATTTTGCTGCCGCGCAGGCGATTTCCAGGGGTGACATTGTCCGGGTGCTAACAGACTGGGAATTCGAGGCCCGTACATATATGGGACCGGTCTGGCTGCTTTATCCGTCGAGCCGTTTTTTACCGTCTCGAGCACGTGCGCTCATCGATTACCTGGTGAGCCAGCTTCACGACAGGTAGGCTGCCACACCGACGGCATCGGGCGCGCAGGGCTGCGCGCCTCCTTTGCTGTCAGCCGTGGTAGAAGCCGTCGGTGACCGAGTTTTGCAGCACGCCGTCGACATAGACGCCGACAGGGTCGCCATCAGCGGACGTGAGGATCGAGCCGATGTGCTGGCCGGGTAGTTTCATCCGGCCGCCTTGGATTTTGGTCATCTCCTGGTGATCAAGTTCTGCAGAATTCTGGATGTCGTCGATGGTCAGCGTGTTCATGATGTGTCTCCTTGAACAAGAGGGTTGTACAAACATTTAAGCGGCCGGCTGCTTGCAGCACACAACGCACATGTCATGCCATCCGGGCGTGACCTGTGCGGAGCGCATCCCCCCGTGAATCGCGATGATGCGAGTTTGGGCGCCACCATCACTTAGCCAAACGAAGTTGGAAAATCGCTGACATGGCCTTGCTTTCCTTCTCCTACACGTACTTCAGGTCTGCCTGCTTCGCTATCCGCCCGCCACTCATGTGCGTGCCCCACATATACGCTTTGCTGCTCCTGGCCATCTCCGTCAGATCATCTACTCTTTTTCCTGTTCGAAAGCGAGGCTCTACGCCCGATCCTGACTTAATCGGTGTTGCCGGGCGCCGTGGACACGCAGATGTGTCTAGGCATGAACGACAGCAACGAATTGCAGGCGTTCTTGACCGAACCGCCTCACTGGTCGATGGTGGCGCATCGATTACACGTACGTGAACCTCCTGGCGGCATCCGACGTTCAAGACCCGATGTCGCCATTTTTAATTCATCCATTGAAAGGAAATCACTCATGGACCTGAACCTGACAGGCAAGCTCGCACTGGTGAGCGGCAGCACAGCCGGCATCGGTCTCGCTATCGCCAGCACGTTGGCGCAGGAGGGCGCTCGTGTGATCGTGAACGGCCGCGCCCAGTCATCTGTGGACGACGTGGTCGCGCAGCTGAAAGCGCAGACGGGCAGCGACGTGCAGGGATTTGCGGGCGATCTCAGTACCGCCGCTTCAGCAGAAGAGCTCGCGCGACGCTATCCGGACGTGGAAATTCTGGTCAACAACCTCGGCATCTTCGAGCCCAAGCCGTTTGAAGAGATTCCCGATGCGGACTGGCAGCGGTTCTTCGACGTCAATGTCTTGAGTGGGGTACGCCTCGCTCGCCTGTTTTTGCCTGCGATGAGGCAGGCCAACTGGGGGCGCATCATTTTCATTTCGAGCGAAAGCGCGGTGCAGATTCCAGCAGAAATGATCCACTACGGGATGACGAAAACCGCGCAGCTGGCGGTCTCGCGGGGGCTCGCCGAAGCCGTTGCCGGCACGGGCATTACGGTCAATAGCGTGCTGCCGGGGCCGACGAAATCGCGGGGAGTGGGTGAATTCGTGGAGACCCTTGCCAAGGCCGACGGCAAATCGTTTGAAGCGTTCGAAACAGAGTTCTTCGAGAAGGTCCGTCCCACCTCGCTCATCAAGCGATTTGGTTCGCCGCAGGAAATCGCGTCGCTCGTGGCCTATATCGCCAGTCCGCTTTCGTCGGCCACGACGGGAGCCGCGTTGCGGGCCGACGGGGGCGTTATAAAAAGCGCCTTCTAGACCGCGAAGGCATTGGGCCGGCTTCTCACACGACCGGCCCCAACTCAGTGCAAAGACAAGGGCGGCTTGCCATGAGCCGCCCTTTTTTCGTGCGTCGTCGCGTCCGCCGAACGGTTCGCGAACCGCTTATCTGGCCGCCATCATTTCATCGCGCACCTCGGCGCCGATCTCGAACGAGCGCAGCCGCGCGGCGTGATCGTAAATCTGCGCGGTCAGCATCAACTCGTTCGCGCCGGTCTGCTCGATGATCGATTGCAGACCTTCGCGGATTGCGTCGCGATCGCCGAGCACCGTGCAGGCGAGCGCACGCGCGACGTTGTTCAACTCCATCTCCGACGCGTCGAGCCGCTCGACCGGCGGCTGCAATTGTCCCGGCGTGCCGCGCCGCAGATTGATGAACTGCTGCTGCAGCGACGTGAACAGCCGTGCGGCTTCGTCGTTCGTGTCGGCGGCGAACAGATTGACGCCGACCATCGCATAGGGCTTCGCCAGCGTCGCGGACGGCCGGAACTGCGTGCGATACACCTGCAACGCGGTCATCATGTAATCGGGCGCGAAGTGCGACGCGAACGCGAACGGTAGCCCGAGCGCCGCGGCCAGTTGCGCGCTGTACAGCGACGAACCGAGCAGCCACAGCGGCACGTTCAGGCCCGCGCCCGGCACCGCGCGAATGCGCTGGCCCGCGACCGGCTCAGCGAAATACCGTTGCAATTCGACGACGTCGTCGGGGAAGGTTTCGGCGCTCGCCTGGAGATCGCGGCGCAGCGCGCGAGCGGTGGTCTGATCGGTGCCGGGCGCGCGGCCGAGGCCGAGATCGATCCGCCCCGGATACAGCGACGCGAGCGTGCCGAACTGCTCGGCGATCACGAGCGGCGCATGGTTCGGCAGCATGATGCCGCCGGAGCCGACGCGAATCGTCTTCGTGCCGCCGGCCACGTAGCCGATCACGACCGAGGTCGCCGCGCTCGCGATACCGGTCATGTTGTGATGCTCGGCGAGCCAGTAACGCTTGTAGTTCAGCTTTTCCGCGTGCTGCGCGAGTGACAGTGTGTTCCTGAACGCGTCAGCCGGCGTGGCACCCGCGGTGACCGGCGAAAGATCGAGAACCGAGAAGGGGATCATTGTCTGTTGATTGCGATGGGCGGCGCTTTTGCGCGATGGGGCATTGTGGCAAAGCGGCGCCTTTTCTGCTGGCGGCGCGGCGATGCCCCTGTCGACCGAAGGGTCGGCAGGACCGATGAGGCGCACTGAGGCGCGACCCATGGCGCGGAAATTGCGCGTGCGTAGCGTGTTCGTGCGGCGGTGCTTCGCATTCGCAGTGCGCCCGAATCAGCAATCCAGCGAGTGACCGTGCGCCGATCGGAATTCGAGTGTACGGTTAAGTATCGGTGCGGTGACGCGACCCGTTGCCGGACATCCGGAATGTAGCGAAGGAGTTCCCGATCCCATGAATGTCGTCAAAGAGTTTCGTACCCGGTCATTCCAAGACGTGTCCCACGCATTGCTCGACCGCGAGGAGATCGCGCTCGTCGACGTGCGTGAGGAAGATCCGCACGCGCGCAGTCATCCGTTGTTCGCCGCCAATCTGCCGCTGTCGCGGCTCGAACTCAACGCGCCGTTGCGGCTGCCTCGCCCGGCCGTGCCGATCGTCGTGTTCGATGCCGGCGAAGGCCTCGCGAGGCGTGCGGCCGAGCGCTTCGCCGAACTCGGCTATACCAACGTCGCCTTGCTCGAAGGCGGCCTGCAAGGCTGGCGCGAAGCGGGCGGCGAGTTGTTCAAGGATGTCAACGTGCCGAGCAAGGCGTTCGGCGAACTGGTCGAAAGCGTGCGTCATACGCCGTCGCTGTCCGCGCAGCAGGTGCAGGCGCTGCTCGATCGCGAGGCCGATGTCGTGGTGCTCGACGCGCGCCGCTTCGACGAGTTTCAGATCATGAACATCCCCGGCAGCATCAGCGTGCCGGGCGCGGAGCTGGTGCTGCGCGCCAGGCAGCTCGCGCCGGATCCGGCCACGCGCATCATCGTCAATTGCGCGGGGCGCACGCGCAGCATCATCGGCGCGCAGTCGCTGATCAACGCGGGCGTGCCGAATCCGGTGGCCGCGCTGCGCAACGGCACGATGGGCTGGACGCTCGCCGGTCAACCGCTCGCGCACGGCAGCGCGCGGCGTGTCGAAGGCGCGGTCGACGACGCCTCCCGTCTCGCCGCGGCAGACGGCGCGCGCGCGCTTGCTGACCGGGCGCGCGTGCGCCGCACGTCGCGCGACGAAGCGCGCCGCTGGGCCGACGAAGCGATGCGTACCGTCTATCGCTTCGACGTTCGCAACCCCGAGGAATACGAGGCGGGCCACGTTCCCGGTTTTCGCAGCGCGCCAGGCGGCCAGCTCGTGCAGGAAACCGACCTCTTCGTGACGGTGCGCGGCGCGCGCGTGATCCTCGCGGACAGCGACGGTGTGCGCGCGAACATGACCGCATCGTGGCTCGCGCAAATGAACGTAGAGGTGTACGTGGTCGATGGCCTGACGGCGGCCGATTTCGCCGAGAAGGGCATGGCGCCGTTGGCGCGCAACGCGGTCACGCCGCCCGACGTCGACGACATCGCGCCGGCCGAGCTCGCCGCGCTGCTGCAGTCGACGGGAACCGTCGTGCTCGACTTCACGAGCAGCACGCACTATCTGAGGCGGCATATTCCGGGCGCGTGGTTCGTGATCCGCAGTCAGCTCGCCGACGCGCTGCGCACACTGCCCGACGCGAAGCGCTACGTGCTCACGTGCGGCAGCGACGTGCTCGCGCGCTTCGTCGCGCCGGAGCTCGCCGCGGCGACCGGGCGGCCGGTGCAGGTGCTGCGCGGCGGCACGATCGCGTGGATCGACGCGGGCCTGCCCGTGGAGTCGGGCGGCACGCGGATGGCGTCGCCGCGGATCGATCGTTATCAGCGGCCGTATGAGGGCACCGAGAACGCGCGCGAAGCGATGAGCGCGTATCTGGAGTGGGAGCATGGGCTCGTCGCGCAACTCGCGCGCGACGGCACGCACGGCTTTCGTGTGATTTGATGGGCCGGCCATCCGGCGGCCGGCGATCCGGGGCCGGCCATCCGGCGGCCGGCGATCCGGGGCCGGCCATCCGGCACCCCTCTTGCGCCACGCGAATCTTCTGCCGATTCGGTGTAAACGCGCTCTCGTCGAAAGCCTCCGATGCGTTTAGATTAGCGGCATCTGGAAGGCTTTTCGAGGGACCAGGGCGGCCATAAAAGGCAGCGGTTTGTCATTCGGCGATGGCGCAAGGTGAGTAGCCAAGGTTGCTCATCGCTTCGTCTGGAGCAGACCGCTGCGCGTCGTCCGCGGTGCTTCGCGCAAGGCGGCCAATGAGCCGCCGTCACTTCCGGTTGATCCTGTCGACCGACATGGCGACGCTGTACACAGCGTCGCCTTTTTGCTTTTGGCGTGCCCATCTCAGCCGACCTCAGCCGATCCATTAGCGCTGCGCGCAACACGTTGCTCGCGGTTTTCTCCGCGCGCGGTTATCCTTGTAGTACACACTACAGACCGGCCAGGCGCCGCGACGACAGATCCCACACCTCCGGACAGGAACCGAAGTGAGCCTCAAACCGCTGGGCGTCACGCTACTGATAGCGTGCTTTGCGCTGACCGGCTGCGACCAACAGCAGAGCGATCAAGCCGTGCAAAAACTCAAGGACTTTTTCAACGCCGTCAAACCGGACGCGTTGCTGCTCAAGAACATGACGCCGGGCGTCACGACCGAAGCGCAAATCCTCGCGCAGATGGGCAAGCCCGAGACCACGCGCACCTTCACCGACGGCTCGAAGCGCTTCGAATATCCGCGCGGCCCGCAAGGCCTGAACACCTACATGGTCGACATCGATCGCGACGGCAAGCTGCAGGCGATCACGCAGGTGCTGACCGCGGACAACTTCGCGCAGGTTCGCTCGGGCATGACCGAGGACGAGGTGCGGCGCTTGCTTGGCAAGCCTGGACAGGTGGCGGTGTTTCCGCTGAAGCCGGAAACCGTGTGGAGCTGGAAATGGCGCGAGGGCGGCGTGACCGAAGAAGGCATCTTCAACGTTCACTTCGACCGGAACCAGAGGGTGTACACCACGTCACGCTCGGATGTGATCCGCGGGCGATAGGCGGGAGCAATGTCGATCAGAAGACGGCCGGATAAGCGGGCCGAAAAAGCGGGGTAGGCATGATACGTCGACGTCGATACAGCCGGATCGGGCTGGTGTTGGGGGGCGGCGCCGCGCGCGGCTGGGCGCATATCGGCGCGATTCGCGCGCTGCAAGACGCGGGCATCAGGCCCGACGTCGTGTGCGGCACGTCGATCGGCGCGCTGGTCGGCGCGGTCTATGCGAACGGCGATCTCGACTGGCTCGAGGAGTGGGTGTCGCGCCTCACGTGGCAGACCGTGGTGCGGCTGCTCGATCTGCGCATCTCGGGCGGCCTGCTTGGCGGGCGCAAGGTGATCCAGCTATTCGCCGACAAATTCGCCGGCTGCTCGATCGCGCAACTGCACATGCCGTTCGCGGCGGTCGCGACCGAACTCGACACGGGCCGCGAAATCTGGCTGCAGGACGGCAGCACGATCGACTCGGTGCGCGCATCCATTGCGATTCCGGGCATCTTCACGCCGGTATGGCACAACGGCGTGTGGCTCGTCGACGGCGGGCTCAGCAATCCGGTGCCGGTGTCGGTCGCGCGGGGCATGCGCGCGGACTGCGTGATCGCGATCGATCTGAACAACGACATCCTGAACGGCCGCGATTTCGGCGGCCCGGTCATTCAAACGCCCGCGCTCGATCCCACCGCACCGCCGCCCGTCGCGCTGCGCCGCAACGGCAAGCCATGGCCGCGCTGGCTCGCGCCGGCGGAGGCGAGCGCCACCGACGACGTGCGCGTGCCGCCGAAGCCAAGCGCGCAGGTGCCGTCGATGCTGAGCTCGATCGCGCAAAGCATCGACATCATGCAAGTGCGCATCACGCGCAGCCGGCTCGCTGGCGAACCGGCCGATATCCTGATCCAGCCGCGTCTCGGCGGCATGGGCATCTTCGATTTTCATCGCGCGGCGCCAGCCATCGAGGAAGGGCGCGAGGCGGTCGAGCAGATGCTGCCGGCGATTCGCGCGCGGCTCGGGCTCGACTGAGCGCGAGCTGTCAGGCGTCGGAGCCGGCGTGGACGCGCTGATGCAATGGCGCGACGCGATCGGGCGGTGCCACCGCTGTCGGCGCGGCCTATCGAAAAAGCGACCCGAAACTTGCGAAATCGCCGCACGGCCAGGCGCGCGCGGCGTGCCCGACAACACGATAACCCCCGTGAAACCAAGCGCTACGAGGGTTCCGTCGTGCGTCGAAGTGTCATGTTGCGTCGCAGCAAACCACTCGCTGGGTATTTGAGAAATTGATTTCAGCTTGCGAGACTCCGCGCCATGCCGGAGCAGCGAGCAGCCCATGAAGCCGCCGCCATCCGCGCCAATTCTACGAACCTGGATGGAGACACGCGTGTTCCTATACGGCTTTGGTCCCGTGCTGCTCGCCGGCACGCTCCAGACGATCGAGCTGTCCGTTCTGTCGCTGGCGGCCGCTGTGTTGCTCGGCCTCGCGGGCGCGGCGGCGAAACTCTCGTTCAACCGGCCCTTGCGGGTCGTCGCGACCGGCTACACGACGCTGATCCGCTCGGTGCCCGATCTCGTGCTGATGCTGCTGCTGTTCTACAGCATCCAGATCTGGCTCAATGATCTGACCGACATGTTCAGCATCGAGCAGATCGACATCGATCCGTTCGTGGCCGGCGTGCTGACGCTCGGTTTCATCTACGGCGCGTATTTCACCGAGACGTTTCGCGGCGCCTTTCTCGCGGTGCCGCGCGGCCAGCTCGAAGCGGGCAGCGCGTACGGCATGAGCGGCGTGCGCGTGTTCACGCGCATCCTGTTCCCGCAGATGATGCGCTTCGCGCTGCCCGGCATCGGCAACAACTGGCAGGTGCTCGTGAAGGCCACCGCGCTCGTGTCGATCATCGGTCTCGCCGACGTCGTCAAGGCCGCGCAGGACGCGGGCAAGAGCACCTTCAACATGTTTTTCTTCATCCTCGTCGCCGCGCTGATCTATCTGGCGATCACCACCGTATCGAACCTCGTGCTGATCTGGCTGAACCGCCGCTATTCGATCGGCGTGCGACACGCGGAGCTCTGAGCGTCATGATCGACATCCTCAATCAATTCTGGAAGGCGTATCTGTTCTGGGACGGGCAACGCCTGTCGGGTCTCGCGGTCACGCTGTGGCTGCTGGTCGCGTCGATCGCGATCGGCTTCGTGTGCGCCGTGCCGCTCGCGGTTGCGCGCGTGTCGAAGAAGCGCTGGCTGTCGACGCCGGTACGTCTGTACACCTACGTATTTCGCGGCACGCCGCTCTACGTCCAGCTGCTGTTGATCTACACCGGCGTGTACAGTCTCGCGTTCGTGCGCTCGCACAGTCTGCTCGACGCGTTCTTTCGCAGCGGCTTTCACTGTGCGATCCTCGCGTTCGCCTTGAACACCTGCGCGTACACGACCGAGATTTTCGCGGGCGCGATCCGCTCGACCTCGCACGGCGAAGTCGAGGCGGCGCGTGCCTACGGCATGAGCGCGTTCACGATGTACTGGCGCATTGTGATACCGTCCGCGCTGCGCCGCGCGTTGCCGTTGTACAGTAACGAAGTGATCCTGATGCTGCACGCGACGACGGTCGCGTTCACGGCCACGGTGCCCGACATCCTGAAGGTCGCGCGCGACGCGAACTCGGCGACCTACCAGTCGTTCAACGCGTTCGGGCTCGCGGCGCTGATTTATCTCGTGGTGTCGTTCGCGCTCGTCGCGCTGTTCCGGCGTGCCGAGCGTCGCTGGCTCGCGCATCTCGCGGTGCGCACGCACTGAGCGCGCGTTGACGACATAGCATCGGGCGCCTCGAGCTTCGGCAGGGCGGCGTCCGCACCAGACCGATCCGTATTCTCACTGGGAGAGCATCTTGCTCCATACCACTCAAACCGAAGCTTGCAAGCTCGCCGTACAGGACATCCACAAGCGCTACGGCGACAACGAAGTGCTCAAGGGCGTGTCGCTCAACGCGAACAAGGGCGACGTGATCAGCATCATCGGCGCGAGCGGCTCGGGCAAGAGCACTTTCCTGCGTTGCATCAATTTTCTCGAGCGGCCGAACGCCGGGCAGATCATCGTCGACGGCGAAGCGGTCAAGACGAAGACCGATCGCGCCGGCAATCTCGAAGTCGCCGATCACAAGCAGTTGCAGCGCATCCGCACGAAGCTCGCGATGGTGTTCCAGCACTTCAACCTGTGGGCGCACATGAACGTGCTCGAGAACGTGATCGAAGCGCCGATTCATGTGCTCGGTCTGAAGCGCAAGGAGGCCGAGGACCGGGCGCGCGAGTATCTGGAGAAGGTCGGGCTCGCGCCGCGTCTCGAGAAGCAGTATCCGTCGCATCTGTCGGGCGGCCAGCAGCAGCGTGTCGCGATCGCGCGCGCGCTCGCGATGGACCCGGACGTGATGCTGTTCGACGAACCGACCTCCGCGCTCGACCCGGAACTGGTCGGCGAAGTGCTGAAGGTGATGCAGAAGCTCGCCGAGGAAGGCCGCACGATGATCGTCGTCACGCATGAAATGGGCTTCGCGCGCAATGTGTCGAACCATGTGATGTTCCTGCACCAGGGCCGCACCGAGGAAGAGGGCAATCCCGCCGAGGTGCTGAGCGCGCCGCGCAGCGAGCGCCTGAAGCAGTTCCTGTCCGGCAGCCTGAAGTAACGCGCGGCTCGCTTTTCACGGACACCCGATGGCCCGCACGTCCAGCCCGGCTCGCACGACCCAGGTCGTGATCGTGGCACTGCCGCCCGTGTCGATGTCGGGCGTCGGGCCGATCGTCGACGCGCTCAGTCTCGCCAATGAAATCGACGGCCGAGCGCTGTATCGCGTGCAGGTATGTTCGTGGGACGGCCGCGCGGTGCCGCTCGCGGGCGGCGCGCAATGGCCGGCCGATGCCGCGTTCGGCGACGCGATCGCGTGTGACTGGCTGATCATCGTCAGCGAGCGGTTCCAGCAGTTCGCCGACTATCGTCTGTTTCTCGCGAGCCTCGCGCGCGTCGGTCAGCGCACGCCGCTCGTCACCGGTATCCACCACGGCGTGTGGTGGCTCGCGATGGCGGGGCAACTGTCCGGCTATCGCGTCAGCGTGAACTGGGAAACCTATCAGCAGTTCTCCGAACAGTTCGAACGCTCGATCGTCACGCAGCAGATCTTCGAAATCGATCGCGATCGCGCGACCTGCGCGGGCGGCCAGGCGACCGTCGACTTCATGCTCGCGATGATCGGCCGCGAGCACGGGCCCGAACTCGCGGAGCGCATCGCCGATACGCTCGGCGTAGGCGTGCTGCGCGCGGGCGAGGAGCGTCAGCGCATTCCGTTCGTGACCGCGCCGGGCGAGCGTCACCCGCGCCTGAACGACGCGCTGCTGCTGATGGAAGCCAATATCGAGGACCCGCTGACCACCGATGAAATCGCCGGCTTCGTCGGCGTCTCGCGGCGGCAGCTCGAGCGCCTGTTTCGCCAGTATCTCGGCTCGATGCCGTCCAAATACTATCTGGGGCTGCGGCTGTCGAAGGCGCGCACGCAATTGCAGCGCACCAGCAAATCCGTCGTGCAGATCAGCCTCGCATGCGGGTTTGCGTCGGCGGCGCACTTTTCGAATGCGTATCGGGAGCGCTTCGGCGTCACCCCGCGCGAGGATCGCCGCAACTGGATCGACCGCCAGACCGGCGCGCACGGCGGCGCGAGCGAGCCGCGGCCGGCGGCGCTGATCGAGCGGCCCGAGCTCGATTGACGCAAGCCATCTGAAAGCGAAACCGCGGCAAGTTCAGCGCAAAGCTCGACAGCCGCGACGCGCGGAACCTCATAGAAAGCGTCGCGTATGCGCAAGACGTGCCGCGCGCGGTTTCCTACACTAGCTGTATTACCTGTCACCCGTAAAAGGAATTGCCATGAACGACCTGACTGTGACACGCCAGACCTTCGACGAAGTCATGGTGCCGGTGTTTGCCCCCGCCGCCTTCGTACCGGATCGCGGTCTCGGCTCGCGCGTGTGGGACACGCAAGGCCGCGACTACATCGACTTCGCCGGCGGCATCGCCGTCACCGCGCTCGGTCATGCGCATCCCGAGCTGCTGAAGGTACTGCATGAGCAGGGCGGCAAGCTGTGGCACATCGGCAATGGCTATACGAACGAGCCGGTGCTGCGCCTCGCGAAGCGCCTCGAAAGCCTCACGTTCGCCGACCGCGCGTTCTTCGCGAATTCGGGCGCCGAGGCGAACGAGGCCGCGCTGAAGCTCGCGCGCCGCGTCGCGTTCGACCGTCACGGCGCGCAGAAAGATGAAATCATTTCGTTCGCGCAGTCGTTCCACGGCCGCACGCTGTTCACCGTCAGCGTCGGTGGCCAGCCGAAGTACTCGGAAGGCTTCGGCCCGGTGCCGGCCGGCATCACGCATCTGCCGTACAACGACATCGAAGCGGCGAAGAAGGCGATCGGCGCGCAGACCTGCGCGGTGATCGTCGAGCCGATCCAGGGCGAGGGCGGCGTGATCCCGGCCGATCCGGCGTTCCTGAAGGCGCTGCGCGAAGCGTGCGACCAGCACAACGCGCTGCTGATTTTCGATGAAGTGCAAACCGGCGTGGGCCGCAGCGGCTTCTTCTACGCGTACGAGGACACCGGCGTGACGCCGGACATCCTGACCACCGCGAAGGCGCTCGGCAACGGCTTCCCGATCGGCGCGATGCTGACCACCAAAGAGCTCGCCGCGCACTTCAAGGTCGGCGTGCACGGCACGACTTACGGCGGCAATCCGCTCGGCTCGGCGATCGCGGAAAAAGTGGTCGAACTCGTCAGCGACCCGAAGCTGCTCGAAGGCGTACGCTCGCGCAGCGAAGTGCTGAAGGGTCATCTCGCGAAACTGAACGAGCGCTTCGGGCTATTTACCGAAGTGCGTGGCAAGGGTCTCCTGATCGGCGCCGAACTGAACGACACGTTCCGGGGCCGCGCGAAGGACTTCGTCACCGCGGCCGGCCAGCACGGCGTGATCATGCTGATGGCGGGTCCGGACGTGCTGCGCTTCGTGCCGTCGCTGATCATGCCGCTCGACGACATGGCCGCAGGCTTCGCGCGCCTCGAGACGGCCTTCGGCGAACTCGTCGGCGCGAACGCGCAGGCGGCGTCGCATTGATGTTCAGGCAGTCCCGCACGACCATGCTGATGCAGCGGATCATGCGTCACATTCAACAGGAACGATGATGCTCTTCGTACGTCCAGGCCGCCTTGCCGATCTCGATGCGCTCGAGCATATGGCGCGCACCGCGCAGCCGGTGCTGCATTCCCTGCCGCACGACCGGCGCGCGCTCGAAGCGCGGGTCGCGTTGTCGGAAGACTCGTTTCGCGCGGAGGTCGATTTTCCGGGCGAGGAGTTTTATCTGTTCGTGCTCGAAGACTCGGAGACCGGCAAGCTGATGGGCACCGCGAGCATCGTCGCGGCGGCCGGGTACGCGGACCCGTTCTACGTGTTTCGCAACGACGCGCTGATTCATGCGTCGCGCGAACTGCATGTGAATCGCAAGATTCACGCGCTGACGATGTCGCACGAGCTGACCGGCAAGAGCCGGCTCGCGGGCTACTACATCGACCCGTCGCTGCGCGGCGACGCGGCCGCGCAACTGATGTCGCGCGCGCGGATGATGTACATCGCCGCGAATCGCAAGCGCTTCACGCCCGAGGTGTTCTCGCTGCTGCTCGGCGTGACCGACGAAAACGGTGTATCGCCGTTCTGGGAAGCGGTGGGGCGCAAGTTTTTCGGCCGCAATTTCGCCGACATCGAAGTCGAATCGGGCGGCCGCAGCCGCACCTTCATCGCCGAAGTGATGCCGACCTATCCCGTGTATGTGCCGCTGTTGCCCGAAGCGGCGCAGCGCGTGCTCGGCGAACCGGACGCGAACGCGCTGCTCGCGTATGAGATTCATCTCGAGGAAGGCTTCGAGACCGACCGCTACGTCGATATCTTCGACGCGGGTCCGGTACTGACCGCGCAGGTGGATCGCAGTGTCAGCGTGAAGCACAACGAAACGCGCGTCGTGCGCGAGGCATCTGCGACGCACGGCGCAACGTACCTGATCGCGCATAACGGCGCCGCCGGCGAGTTCCGTTGCGTGCTCGGCGATCTCGCGCCCGGCAAGGAATCGGGCGCCGGGTTGTCACAGGCGGCGCGCGCCGCGCTCGGCGTACGGGAAGGCGATGCGGTGCGCTGCGTGCCGCTGCATCAGCCGCAGGATGAACAATCGGGAGACGCGCAATGATCGTCGTTCGCGTAGTACAACGAGGCGATGTGGATGCGCTGATGCGGCTCGCGCAGGAAACCGGGCCGGGCCTGACCACCTTCAAACCGGATCGCGATGCGCTCGCGGCGCGTGTCGAGCGCGCGCGCCGCACGATGGAAGATCAGGCCGCGCCGCACGAGGCCGGTTATTTCTTCGTGATGGAAGACACCGCGACCGGCGACGTGGCCGGCGTCTGCGGTATCGAAACGGCGGTGGGTCTGCAGCAGCCGTTCTACAACTATCGCGTGAGCACGGTCGTGCACGCGAGCCAGGATCTCGGCATCTGGACGCGCATGCACGCGCTGAACATCTCGCATGACCTCACCGGTTATGCGGAAGTGTGCTCGCTGTTCCTGAGCCCGCGTTATCGCACGAGCGGCGTCGGCGGCTTGCTGTCGCGCTCGCGCTTCATGTTTCTCGCGCAGTTTCGCGAGCGTTTTCCGCAGCGTCTGTGCGCGGAGTTGCGCGGCCATTTCGACGAGCAGGGCACGTCGCCGTTCTGGCGCGCGGTCGGCTCGCATTTTTACCAGATCGATTTCAACGCGGCCGACTATTTGAGCTCGCACGGCCGCAAGGCGTTTCTCGCCGAGCTGATGCCGCGCTATCCGGTGTACGTCGAACTGTTGCCGGAAGAGGCGCAGCGCTGCGTCGGCCTCACGCATAACGACACGATTCCCGCGCGCCGCATGCTCGAAGCCGAAGGGCTGCGCTATGAGAATCACGTCGATATTTTCGACGCGGGTCCGGTGCTCGAATGCCATATCGCCGATTTGCGCACGGTGCGCGAAAGCGTGCTGGTGGCGGCTGAAATTGGCGAGGCAGCGGAGCAAGCCGCGCAGGACGGGCCGAAGTCGATGGTATCGAATACGTCGCTCGGCGATTTTCGCGTAGGCGTCGTGGCGGGCGTGCCGCGCAACGGCGTGTGCCGCCTGAGCGCGGCCGAGGCCGACGCGCTGCGCGTGCAGGCAGGCGATCCGCTGCGGGTGCTGCCGTTGAAACACAAACAAGGATGATCATGAGCGAGCTTTTCATCGACGGCGAATGGGCCGCCGGCACAGGACCCGTATTCGCATCGCGCAATCCCGGCACGGGCGCGGTGGTGTGGCAAGGCAACAGCGCGTCGGCGGACGACGTCGATCGCGCGGTACGTAGCGCGCGCCGCGCGTTCGCCGCATGGTCGGCGCTGACGCTCGACGAGCGCTGCGCGGTGGTGCGCCGCTTCGCCGCGCTCGTGACAGAGCGCAAGGAAGCGCTCGCCGAAGCGATCGGCCGCGAGACCGGCAAGCCGCTGTGGGAAGCGCGCACCGAAGCGGCCTCGATGGCCGCGAAGGTCGAGATCTCGATTCAGTCCTACAACGAACGCACCGGCGAAAAGCGCTCGGCGATGGCCGACGGCACCGCGGTGCTGCGGCATCGTCCGCATGGCGTGGTGGCGGTGTTCGGGCCGTACAACTTCCCGGGCCATCTGCCGAACGGGCATATCGTGCCCGCGCTGATCGCCGGTAATGCGGTCGTGTTCAAGCCGTCCGAACTCGCGCCCGGCGTCGCGGCGCTGACCGTGCAGATCTGGCGCGACGCGGGGCTGCCTGCCGGCGTGCTGAATCTCGTACAGGGTGAGAAGGACACCGGCATCGCGCTCGCGAATCACCGGCAGATCGACGGACTGTTCTTCACCGGTAGTTCGGATACCGGAACATTGCTGCACAAACAGTTCGGCGGACGGCCGGAGATCGTGCTCGCGCTCGAAATGGGCGGCAACAATCCGCTCGTGATCGGCCCGGTCGCGGACCTCGACGCCGCCGTGCACCACACGATTCAATCGGCGTTTCTGTCGGCGGGGCAGCGCTGCACGTGCGCGCGCCGCATCTTCGTGCCCGACGATGCGTTCGGCGAGCGCTTCCTCGCGCGCCTGACGGAAGTGACCGCGCGCATCGGCGTCGGTGAATACAACGCCAAGCCGCAGCCGTTCATGGGCGCCGTGGTGTCGGCGCGCGCGGCCTCGCGTTTGATCGGCGCGCAGGAGCGTCTGCTCGCGAGCGGCGCGAAGGCTCTGCTGAAAATGGAGCAGCGCGATCCGCAGCTCGGCTTCGTCACGCCCGCGATTCTCGACGTGACCGACGTAAAGGACCTGCCCGACGAGGAGCACTTCGGTCCGCTCGCGCAGATCATCCGCTACCGCAATTTCGACGACGCGCTCGAACGGGCGAACGATACCGAGTTCGGTCTCTCGGCGGGCCTGCTCGCCGACGACGAAGCGCTGTGGACGCATTTCCAGCGCACGATTCGCGCGGGCATCGTCAACTGGAACCGGCCGACCAATGGCGCTTCTTCAGGAGCGCCGTTCGGCGGGCCGGGCCGCTCCGGCAATCATCGGCCGAGCGCGTACTATGCGGCCGACTACTGCGCATACCCAATGGCCTCGGTCGAGAGCGCGCAACTGACCATGCCCGCGAGCGTCTCGCCGGGCCTCCAATTCTAAGGATCGACGATGCTGCAAGCCACTGAAGCCAATTTCGACGGCCTGGTCGGCCCGACTCACAACTACGCGGGCTTGTCGTTCGGCAACGTCGCGTCGCAGAACAACGAGAAGTCGGTCGCGAATCCGAAGGCCGCCGCGCGCCAGGGTCTGCGCAAGATGAAGCAGCTGGCGGACCTCGGCTTTCATCAGGGCGTGCTGCCGCCGCAGGAGCGTCCGTCGATGCGTCTGTTGCGCGAGCTCGGTTTTTCCGGCGACGATGCTTCGGTGATCGCGCGCGTCGCGAACAACGCGCCCGAACTGCTCGCGGCGGCGAGTTCGGCCTCGGCGATGTGGACCGCGAACGCGGCGACGGTGAGCCCATCCGCGGATACGCACGACGGCCGCGTGCATTTCACGCCGGCCAATCTGTGCAGCAAGCTGCATCGCGCGATCGAACATGAGTCGACACGCCGCACGCTGCGCGCGATGTTCAGCGACACCGACCGCTTCGTCGTGCACGAGGCGCTGCCCGGCACGCCCGCGCTCGGCGACGAGGGCGCGGCGAATCACACGCGCTTTTGCGAGCAATACAAGGCGCGCGGTGTCGAATTCTTCGTGTATGGCCGCAGCGAGTATCGTCGCGGGCCGGAACCGAAGCGCTATCCGGCGCGCCAGACGTTCGAGGCGAGCCGCGCGGTCGCGCATCGTCATGGCTTGCAGGAAGCGGCGACCGTGTACGCGCAGCAGAACCCTGAAGTGATCGACGCGGGCGTGTTCCATAACGACGTGATCGCGGTCGGCAATCGCAACACGCTGTTCTGCCATCAGTTCGCGTTCGTCGAGCAGCAGGCGGTGTACGACGAGCTGCGCGCGAAGCTCGCGAGCCTGCACGCAGGGTTCAACGTAATCGAAGTGCCCGACGCCCAGGTCAGCGTCGCCGACGCGGTGACGTCGTATCTGTTCAACAGCCAGCTGCTGACTCGGCCCGATGGCAAGCAGGTGCTGGTCGTGCCGCAGGAGTGCCGCGAAAATCCGCGCGTGGCCGCGTATCTGGATGAGCTGACTGCGCACAGCGGTCCGATCGACGAAGTGCTCGTGTTCGATCTGCGCGAGAGCATGAAGAACGGTGGCGGCCCCGCATGTCTGCGGCTGCGCGTCGTACTCGACGACACCGAACGCGCGGCGGTCGCGCCGGGTGTGTGGCTCGACGACACGCTGTTCGGCCGTCTCGATGCGTGGATCGAAAAGCACTACCGCGATCGTCTCGCACCCGCCGATCTCACCGATCCGAAGCTGCTGGTCGAGTCGCGCACCGCGCTCGATGAGCTGACTCAAATCCTCGCTCTGGGTTCGCTGTATGACTTCCAGCGCTGAGCACGCGATGGCGGTCCCGAGCGCGATGCTCGACGATTTTCTCGCGTGGACGCTCGCGGGGTCCCGGCCTGCCGCACATCAAGCGCAAGGCACGTGTGCGAACGGCGTGCGCTGGACGTGGCAGGGCGACGGTGTACTCGTCATCGAGCCCGCGGAGCAGCACTCGGACATCCGTAGCGTGCTCGTGTCGGCCGGCGTGCATGGCGACGAAACCGCGCCGATCGAACTGCTGTCGCGCATCGTCGCCGATATCGCGCAGGGCCGCGCCGTGCTTGCATGCCGGTTGCTAGTGATTCTCGGCAACATCGAGGCGATGCGCGACGGCGGCCGCTATCGCGACGACGATCTGAACCGGCTGTTCAGCGGCCGTCATCTGCAACTGCCGCACAGTCATGAGGCGCCGCGCGCGGCCGCGCTCGAACAGGCCGCGACGCGCTTTTTCGCCGACGCGTCCGCCGCGCCCGGCGCGCGCTGGCATATCGACATGCATACGGCGATCCGCGCGTCGGTGTTCGAGCGCTTCGCGCTGTTGCCGCATACCGGCAAGCCGTTTTCGCGCGCGATGTTCGAATGGCTCGGCGACGCGCGTATCAGTGCGGTGCTGTTGCACACGACGAAGGGCAACACCTATTCGCACTTCACCGCGCAAGCGTGTGGCGCTGCTGCGTGCACGCTCGAACTCGGCAAGGTGCGGCCGTTCGGCGAGAACGACCTGACACGCTTCGAGGGCGCGGATCTCGCGGTGCGCGCGCTGCTGGCCGGCACGCGAGCCGACGCGCAAGCCGCTCTGCCGCGTGTGTTCACCGTCGTCGATCAGCTGACCAAGCAAAGCGACGCATTCGAGCTGCTGCTCGCGCCGGACGTGCCGAACTTCACGCCGCTCATCAAGGGCAGCTTGCTGGCGCGCGACGGCGACTATCAATACACGGTGCAGCGCGACGAAGAGCGCATCGTGTTTCCGAACCCGACGGTCAAGCCCGGCCTGCGCGCCGGTCTGCTCGTCGTCGACACCACCGCCGACACGCTGTCCAGGCTTGTCTAGACAGGTTCCATGTACAATCGCCGGCTTCGCGGCTGTCGCATCCACGGGTCACGCCGGCCGCGCGAGTCCGAAGCGCGGCGGCGTAATCCGCCTGTGCGCGCCGAATCGGCTCCGTTTCAGTCCACACCGTAAAGGAACATCCGTAATGAAGAAGAATTGGCCCAACCTGGCCGCACTCGCGCTGGTCGCGACGGCGGTGTTGACGGCAGGCACCGCGTCGGCGGCTGAGATCAAGGAAGTGCGCTTCGGCGTCGAGGCGTCGTATGCGCCGTTCGAATCGAAGTCGCCCGCTGGCGAGTTGCAGGGCTTCGACATCGACGTCGGCAATGCCGTGTGCGCGAAGCTGAAGGCCAAATGCGTGTGGGTCGAGAACTCGTTCGACGGCCTGATCCCGGCGCTCGAAGCGCGCAAGTTCAGCGCGATCAACTCGGACATGACGATCACCGACCAGCGTCGCCAGGCGATCGACTTCACCGATCCGATCTACACGATCCCGAACCAGATGATCGCGAAGAAGGGTAGTGCTCTGCAGCCGACGCCCGCATCGCTGAAGGGCAAGCACGTCGGCGTGCTGCAGGGCACGATCCAGGAAACCTATGCGAAGGCGCGCTGGGCGCCGGCCGGGGTCGACGTCGTGCCCTATCAGACGCAGGACCAGATCTACGCGGACCTCGCGTCGGGCCGTCTCGATGCGTCGTTCCAGGACGCCGAAGCGGCATCGAAGGGCTTTCTGAAGAAGCCGCAGGGCGCGGGCTTCGAGTTCGCCGGTCCGGCCGTCAGCGACGACAAGCTGCTCGGCGCGGGTGTCGGCTACGGCGTGCGCAAGAACGACAAGGCACTGAAGGATGCGCTGAACGGCGCGTTGAAGGAGCTGAAGGCGGATGGCACGATCGACCGCCTCGCCGCCAAATACTTCGACGTGAAAGTCGTGCTGAAGTAGCGATGCATCGAAGTGTGCAAAACGGCCGCGCGTTGCGGCCGTTTTGCTTTCTGCACGCGTGTCGCAAACGTTCAGCAAATATTTCGAGATATTGCCTCGTAAGCCTGTTCGTGCCCAATGACGCTGCGATAAAATTGCGACGCACACTGCCGCGCGCGACGGAGCTTGCAACGTCACAGAAACGCGCCAACGTGCAGCGAAAAACAGAACATAGCGGCCAGGCGCCAGCGGCGCCGAGCGGGGGACTGGAATGACCACCATCGCAATCGAGACTCTGAGCCACAGCGGCACGACCGACGACGCGTCGCTCACCGCCAGCTACGCAAGGCAGCCCATTCTGAATCGGGACGGCATGCTGTGCGGCTATGAGATCAAGGTGCGTGCGCCCGAGCTGCCGCTTGCCGACGCGGACCTCACCGCCCCGCAAGCCAATACCGATCTCCCGCCCGAAACCGACTCCTTGCCGGGCCGCGCGTCCACGCCGGTGCAACGCGTCGCGCGCGCGATCGTGCGCGGGCTCGTGCAGGGCGACGTGCGCGGCGCGCTGACCGGCCATCCGGCCTACGTCGACGTGAGCCGCGAGCTGCTGCTCGACGACGCGATCCTGAGACTGCCCGCCGAGCGCTTCATGCTCGAGCTGCCTTCATCGCTCGAAGTCGACGACGCGTTGATCGCGCGTATCGTGTATCTGCATGGCCGCCGCTACCGCTTCGCGCTCGACGACGTCACGCAGCCCAACGAGACTTTCGCGAAGCTGCTGCCGTACGCCGAAGTCGTCAAGATCGACGTCACGCGCACACCGCGCGCGCTGCTGCCGAAGCTCGCGAGCGTGCTGAAGTCGGCTGGCAAGCTGCTGCTCGCATCAGGTGTCGATGCGCAGGCCGACTTCGAAACGTTGCACGAGCTCGGCTTCGACCGCTTCCAGGGTTATTACTTCGCGCGCGCGCAAAGCTCGGCGACGCGCCGCGTCAGCGCGCCGCGCCACGCGCTGCTCAATCTGCTGCAACTGCTCGCGGGGGACCCGACGGTCGCGCAGCTCGAAGCCGAGCTGAAGCTGAACCCGGTGCTCGTCATGCATCTGATGAAGCTCGCGAATTCGAGCGGCCTCGCGGTCGGTCACAAGGTGACGACGCTGCGCGACGCGATCAACGCGACCGGCACCGACCGCATCGCGCGCTGGACGCAGCTGCTGCTCTACGCAGACGGCCGCAAGGTCGCGCTGGAGGACGATCCGCTGCTGCAACTCGCGGCCACGCGCGCGCGCTTCATGGAACTCGCGATCGAGCGCATGCCCGAGGCGGGCCGCGACGAAGCCGATGCGGCCTTCCTGACCGGTGTGTTTTCGTTCGTCGATGCGGTGTTCGGCGGCTCGCTCGAAAATACGCTGAACATCCTTACGCTGTCGCGACCGATCCAGGCCGCAATCCTGCATCGCGAGGGCAGCCTGGGTCTGCTGTTGAGCGCGGTCGAAGCGCTCGAAGGCGGCGCATGGGAGCGCGTCGCCACGCTATGCGAGCGTCTTGCTCCGTTGACCGTGGAAGAGGTGGCGCAGATGGGTCTCGCGGCCGGCGCATGGGCCGGCGTCGCGGATCGCAGCGCGGAAGGGCTCGAGCGGATCGACGATTGAGTGGGGTAAAAGCCCCGCACGGTGCCCGGATAAAATCGTTTGCGGGCAAACACGGAAAGGATCGAAGTGAAGCGGCGTGATCAACGATCACGCCAGGTCTTCACATCGTCTCCATTTCCCGCATCTGCCCCTGGCCGAAAAAACGTCCTAACTCCCGTGCCAGTTCGTTGAGCACGCTCATCTCCTTCTGCGAGATGCGGCGCGCCTCCTGCGTATGCGACCAGTCGCCGTAGAGCAGCGCGACGGTCTGATCGGTTTCGTCGACGATCGGCAGCAGCACGAACGCGCGCGCGTCGTCGAACGAGCGGCGGAACCACTCGGGCAGCCGCGCGACCATCTTCGGATCGCGCGCATTCTCGATGAAGATGCCCACCGAGTTCGCGATCGCGAGATGAAATACGTCGGGTTCGAACGCGGTGCTGAACGAGAGCCGCGGCAGCGCCGCGTCGATCTTCGGCCCGAAGCCGAGACGCGCCTTGAACGTGCCGCTGCTGTGCTTGACGTACACCACGGTGCGCGAGAAGCCGAGCGCCGCGAGCACGGTCTCGGCGGCCATCGCGAGCGTCGGTGCGAGCGGGCTGCCCTCGGGCAGGTCGCGCAGATCCTTCACCCCGATCTCGATGCGCGCCTCGGGTGTAAGCGCCTCGCGCGCGATCGCATCGGCATTCGCGCGTAACTCGACGATCTCGCGCATCACGCTGTCGCCGCCATCCTCACGCGATAGCGCGACGCTCATCTGCAGCAGCACCTCGGGGTCGGTGTTCAGCGCGCTGCTGTACTCGTGCGCAAGCTCGCCGATGCGTGCCTCGCGCTCCCCCTCGGGCATGTTCTGCTGGGTGAGCACGTCGGCGACCGCGGTCGAGTAATTGGTGATCGCGCGCAGCCACTGCACCTGGCGCGGTTGCGTCACATCCTCCGGATCGAACTCACCCATGCCCGAGCGGATCGTGTCAGGCAGGCGCCAGCGCACCGCGGCTTCGGCGCCGATTTCATCGAACGTCACGCCGAGCACGAGCACGCACGCATCGGTTTCGAGTGCGCCGCCGTCGATATGGCGGCGAATCTGGTCCCATTCGGCGTCGAGATAGAACACGACCAGCAGCTTGCCGATCTGCCGCATCAGCGTGCAGACCACCGCTTCCTCACCGGCGCGCAAGTCGCCGCGCTCGGTCAGCTTGCGCGCGACGCAGCCTGACAGCAGCGTGCGGTTCAGTTCGAGTTTCGCGTCGATGCGGCGCGGCGCGCTTTGATGAAAGTGATCGACGATTTTCAGACCGACGACCAGATGGCCGACCGCATCCATGCCGAGCACCATCAGCGCGCGCGACACGGTCGTGATGTTGCCGCCGAACGCCATGTACATCGCCGAGTTCGCGAGGCGCAGCACCTTCTGGGTGAGCGCGAAGTCCGACAGCACCACTTGCACGAGGCCGGTGAAGTCGAGGTCGTCGTTGGTCACTGCCGCCATGGTGGTGCGCAGCGATTGCGACAGCATAGGGAAATCGCCGCGCTCGCTCATTCGCGTCCAGAGCCGGTCGAGCACTGCCGCCTTTACCATGTGAGTCCCGCAAAAGCCATACGTGTTCCAGTGAATGCCATGCCGGTCGTGAGCCGGCTTGTTGCGCTGCCTGGGCGTCGTGTCTGCATCGCCCGTTACGCGCCGTGCAACTGAAGCTCGCGCGATTCGAAGCGCTGCGCGAGTTCCTCGGACGGCAGCGCCTTGCAAACGAGCCAGCCCTGAATGTGATCGCAGCCCATCTCGGTGAGCAACGCGCGTTGCGCTTCCGTTTCGACGCCCTCGGCTACCAGTTCGAGGTCGAGCGTCTGCGCAAGGCCGACGACAGCGCTAACGATTGCCTGATCGTTTCGCGAGGTTAGCAGATTCTCCACGAAACTCCGGTCGATCTTCAGCTTCGCGAGCGGAAAACGCTGCAGGTACGCGAGGCTCGAATAGCCGGTGCCGAAGTCGTCGACGGCGAAGCGGATGCCCATCGCGGTCAGCTCTTCGAGCAAGCCTTTCGCGTGCGCCGGATCGTGCATCAGCAGACTTTCGGTGATCTCGAAGACGAGGCGGCGCGGATCGATGCCGGTCAGCTCGATCGCCTCGCGCACCGAGTCCTTGAAGCGCGGATCGCGAAACTGCTGCGGCGACACGTTGACGGCCACGTACTGCAGCGAGATGCCCTTCGCGTCCCACTGGATCAGTTGCATGCACGCGACCTTCAGCACCCAGTTGCCGAGAAAGTTGATGAGCCCGATCGACTCCGCGAGCGGAATGAACATCGACGGCGGCACGAGGCCATGCACCGGATGCGTCCAGCGAATCAACGCCTCGACACCGACCACGCCCCGCGTGCGGCTGCTCGTGATCGGCTGGAAGTGTAGCGAAAACTCGCCGTTGCGTACGCCGTCGTAGAGGTCGGCCTCGAGCTTGAGGCGCTCGGCGTCGGCCGGGTTGTCGTCGGGTACGTAGAACGCCAGCGTGTTGCCGCCCGCGGCCTTCGCCTGCAACAGCGCGTGGTCGGCCCAGCGCAGCAGGTGCGTGTCGTGGCCGCCGGTGTCGTTGGCGTGGCGCACGTCCGGGTACAGCGCGATGCCGATGCTGGCCGACAGGTGCACCTGCTGACCCTTGAACACGTACGGCTGCTGGATCGCGGTCAACAGACGCCGCGCCAGCGCTTCGGCGGCCGCCGCCGCGTCGGTGCGGCTCGCGGCAGGCTTCACGAGGATCGCGAACTCGTCGCTGGCGACGCGCGCGATCGTTTCGTTCGGGCTCGTCATGTTCAACAGCCGCCGCGACGTGTCGCGCAGCATCTCGTCGCCGGCGTCGTAGCCGAGTGCGCGATTCACGCGCTGATAGTCGTCGAGATCGAGCAGCAAGAGCGCGACCGGCGTGCCGTGCGCGTCGGCCTTCTGTTGCGCGTCGAGCAACGCGTGCAGCAAGCCCGACTGATTCGGCAGGCTGGTCAGCCGGTCCAGATGCAGCGCCTGGGTCAGGCGCTCTTCGGTGGCGCGCCACGACGACACGTCGAAGCCGGCGATCGCGTAGCCGTCGACGCCGTCGTGGCTGCTGCGCACGACCCGCAGCTCGACCGTGATCGGATAGGTCAGCGACTTGACGAGCCCGAGCGTCGCTTTCTCGACGTTGCCCGAGGCCGCCGCGAGCTTGAGCAGCGCGTCGAGGCGCGGCACGTCGGCGGGCGCGACCAGATCGTGCAGCGTCGCGGTTTTCAGGTATTCGCGGTGATAGCCGATGAAGCGCAGGCTCGCGTCGGACACGTAGATGAAGCGCAGCGCATCGTCGACGTGCGCGAGCAGATCGACCGCGCCGACCACCTGTTCCAGTGGGGGCGGGCGGTTCGCGCTGCTCGGCTGGTCGTCGTCCTCGCGCCGGCCGAACGCCCACAGCCGGTCGATGACCGTGCGCAAGGAGCCCCGGCGGGGCGCGGTGATCGTGTTCGCTTCCATGTTTGTCGCTGGCAACCTGGGTTCGTCCGCAGGCGGGGCTGCTTGTCCGCCGCTCCGGGCGGCCAGGAGATAGCAGGCCGCCCCATCAGAACGAGATAACGACGCATGCGGGGAAATCTTTAGCGGCCCGTGGAGAAAAACATCTGGTAAGGAGAAGCCCGGCGCCGTCGCCGGGACGATTCGGTTAAAGTGACGTCGCTTCGCGGCCGTTAATACGGCGAATCCCCTTTTTTGGCGACGCTGATGACGTCGCGCTGCATAGACTTTCCGAACCTTGCACTGATGATCCATGTCCGAACGCCCCGTCGTCAGGTCCGCCAGAGCCCCACGGCCCGTCCCGCGGGACGTCGAGGTGCGTGATGTCCTCGCCGGCGCGTCGGCCGGCTATCGTGAGCACGGGGGGCTGGACGCTGCCCCGCAGTACGTCTATGTCGGCCGCCAGCCGATTCTCGATCGCGATGGCGCGCTTCACGCCTACGAGCTGCTGTTCCGTGCCGGAACGTACAACTACGCCGAAATCAGCGACGACACGCAGGCCACCGCGCAGGTGGTCGCGCGCACGATCGGCGGAATCGGCGTACCCGCCGTGCTCGGCCAGCATCGCGGCTTCGTCAATATCGATCGCGCGCTGCTCTTTAGCGACATCGTCCATCTGATGCCGCCCGAGCGCTTCGTGCTCGAAATCCTCGAAACCGTGCGCTACGACGCCTCGCTCGCGCGTCGTCTCGGCGAGTTGCGCGGCGCCGGCTTCCAGGTCGCGCTCGACGACGTGCACGATCTGTCCGACGAGCTGAGCGCGATGCTGCCGTACGCCGACATCGTCAAGATCGATTTCCTGCAGACGCCGCGCCGCACCGTCGCGAAGCTCGCGTCGACGCTGCGCGGCCACGGCAAGACGCTGCTCGCCGAGAAGGTCGAGACGCGCGAGGACTTCGCGCTCGCCCACGAGCTCGGTTTCGATCTGTTCCAGGGCTACTTCTTCGCGCGGCCGCAGGTGCTGGCCGCGCCGCGCAACCGCTCGCTGCGTCCGGGCCTGCTGCGGCTGCTCGCGCTGCTGTCGCGCGACGCCGGCATCGTCGAGCTCGAGGCGGAGCTGAAGGTCAACCCGGGCGTGGTCGTGCAACTGCTGCGGCTCGTCAATTCGAGTGCATTCGGCCTCGGGCGCAATATCGCGTCGCTGCGCGAGGCGATCATCGCGACCGGCACGCGGCAGATCGCGCGCTGGGCGCAACTGCTGCTGTACTCGGACACCGGCGAGTTGCCGTGGCGCACCGATCCGCTCGTGCAACTGGCGGCGACGCGCTCGCGCTTCATGGAACTCGCCGCGAACTGGCTGCGTCCGGCCGACGGCGAATTCGCCGACGCCGCGTTCATGACCGGGATTTTTTCGCTCGTGCACATCGTGCTCGACAGCACGCCGGACGCGGTGCTCGAGAAACTCGGCCTCGCGCCGCAGATTCGCGACGCGATCGTCGCGCGCAAGGGCGAGCTGGGCGCGCTGCTGCTGATCGCCGAGGTCGCGGGCGAGGGCGGCGACGCGGCGCCGGTCGCGACGGCGGCGGGCTTCCACGCGCTGACGCCCGACGTGCTGTCGGAGCTGAACCTGTCGGCGGCGGCGTGGTTCGGCGCGCACGTGGCGGAATTGGGCGTTTGATACGTCGAGTTCGCGCGCCGCACCCTTTCGATTCGCTTGTGATCCGGGCGACGACCCACGCCGCGTGCGCATCCGTGGTCCAATAGAAAGTTCAGCGACGGCCTGTGACGTCGGCCGAAGCTGTCTCCGATGGACCCGATCAATTGCGTGCGCTCACGCGTGGAGGAGCAGATGAAGACAAAACACATACCGGCGGTACTGGCCGCCGTCATGGCGTTCGGATTCGCAATGCATTCGCCGCTCGCCTCGGCAACCCTGAAGCCCGGCGATACGGCGCCGACGTTTACCGCCGAGGCCTCGTTCGGCGGCAAGACCTACGCGTATTCGCTCGTCGACGAACTGAAGAAGGGCCCGGTCGTGCTGTACTTCTATCCGGCCGCGTTCACGAAGGGCTGCACGATCGAGGCGCACGAGTTCGCCGATGCGGTCGACCAATACAAGAAGTACGGCGCGACGGTGATCGGCGTGTCGCACGACAACATCGATACGCTGACGAAGTTTTCGGTCAGCGAATGCCGCAGCAAATTCCCGGTCGCGGCCGACGCCGACGCGAAGGTGATCAATGCGTACGACGCGGCCATGCCGTTGAAGGCCGGCATGGCGAATCGCGTGTCGTACGTGATCTCGCCCGACGGCAAGATCATCTACGAGTACACGAGCCTGTCGCCCGACAAGCATGTCGAGAACACGCTGAACGCGCTCAAGGAGTGGTCGGCCGCGCATAAGGGGCAGTGAGGCGCAGTGAGGGGCCGAACGCGCCGTCGCGTTTGCCGACGTTAGCCGACTAAAACCATTTGCCGGATGAGCTTGCGATGCCGATTGTCGTTGCGTTGATTGCGCTGATCGCGCTGGGGTACGGCGCGGTGCGTGCCTTTTATGCGCTGCAGGCCGCTTTCGGGCTGGCGGTGGCGGAGGGTGTGGCCGTGCTGGTTGCGTTGCTGATCGCCGGTGCGCTCGCGTACTGGCGGCAGCGGCGCCGCGAAGTCGCGCCGAACGTGCGCGACGGCGACTGGACGCACGAATTGAAGGGCAGTTGGGGCTCGGTGCGGCTCGCGGCGGCCAAGCGGCTCTGCGAGATTCGCGTCGGCGACCAGCAGGGCGCGTATATCTTCGCCGATCTGCTCGGCGCCGAAGCACAGGGCCGCGACGCACAGGCGCGGCTCGCGCTGAAGGTCAAGGACTCGCGGCACGGCGAGTGGCTCGTGCCGATGTCGAACGAGCGGGCGGCGCGCCGATGGCAGCGGATTTTCTCGCTGGCCATCGAGCAGAAGCTGTGAGCGCCACCTTCACTACGTCATGACGACGTCGGCGTCGCGCCACCCGCGCGGCGTGCCTTTCTCGCCTCCCAGCGCACGCGGATGCGATCCATGTACAGATAGACGACCGGCGTCGTATAGAGCGTCAGCATCTGGCTGACGATCAGCCCGCCGACGATCGAAATACCGAGCGGCGCGCGCATCTCCGCGCCTTCGCCGCTGCCGAACGCGAGCGGCAACGCGCCGAGCAGCGCGGCGAAGGTGGTCATCATGATCGGCCGGAAGCGCAGCAGACAGGCCTGGTAGATCGCGTCGCGCGACGACATTCCCTTGCGCGACGCGTCGATCGCGAAGTCCACCATCATGATCGCGTTCTTCTTCACGATGCCGATCAGCAGGATCACACCGATCAGCGCGATGATGCTGAACTCGGTCTTGAACAGCAGCAGCGCGAGCAACGCGCCGACGCCCGCGGACGGCAGCGTCGACAGGATCGTCAGCGGGTGGATGTAGCTCTCGTACAGGATGCCGAGCACGATATACACCGCCGCGAGCGCGGCGAGGATCAGGATCGGCTGGTCGGACATCGACTGCTGGAACGCCTGCGCGGTGCCCTGGAAGCTGCCGTGAATCGTGGCGGGCATGCCGATCTCGGCCATCGTGTCGTAGATCGCCTGCGTGGCGGTGGACAGCGACACGCCCGGCGGCAGGTTGAACGAGATCGTCGAGGCGACGAACTGGCTCTGGTGATTGACCGATAGCGGCGTGGTGCCGGGCCCGAAGCTCGCGATCGCCGACAGCGGCACCATCGTCTCCTTCGCGGTCGACACCGCAGAGCCCGACGACGCGCTCGACTTGCCGCTCGCCGCGATGGAGTTGATGGCCTGATTGCGCGCGGAGTCGGCTGCGATGCTGGCCGCGCTCGTCGCGGTGGTGGCGGCCATGCCGCCGGTTGCCGCGCTCGTCGTGGTCGACGTGCTGGTCGCTCTGGACGTCACGGTGCCGGCCGGCGCGTTGGTGGTCTGCGCGCCGCTCGCGCTGCCGCCCGACGTGCTGACGAAAATCTGCTTCAGCATCTCCGGGCTCTGCCAGTATTGCGGCGCGACTTCCATCACGACGTGATACTGGTTCAGCGGGTTGTAGATCGTCGACACCTGGCGCTGGCCGAACGCGTCATACAGCGTGTTGTCGATCTGCGCGGGCTTGATGCCGAGGCGCGATGCCGTGGCGCGATCGATCGTCACCATCGCTTCGAGACCGCCTTGCTGCTGGTCGGAGTTCACGTCCGCGAGCTCCTTGCGTGCCTGCAGCGCCTCGGTGAGCTTGGGCCCCCACTTGTACAGATCGGGCGTCGAGTCGGCGAGCAGCGTGAACTGATACTGCGCGTTCGATTGCCGGCCGCCCACGCGAATGTCCTGCACCGCCTGCAGGAACGTGCGCGCGCCGGCCACGTCGCCGAGCGGCGCGCGCAGCTGCTGGATCACCTGGTCGGCGGACAGCTTGCGTTCGCTCTTCGGCTTCAGCGACATGAACATGAAGCCCGAGTTGGTCTGCCGGCCGCCGGTGAAGCCGGCCACGCTGTCGACCGCCGGATTCTTGCTGACGATTTCCATCATCTCCGAGAACTTGCCTTTCATCGCCTGGAACGACGTGCTCTGGTCGGCCTGGATGCCGCCGATCAGGCGCCCCGTGTCCTGCTGCGGGAAGAAGCCCTTTGGCACGATGATATAAAGCGCCACGTTCAGCGCGATGGTCAGCAGCAGAACCATGACGATCAGGAGCGGATGCACGAGCGCCCAGCCGAGCGTGCGCTCGTAGCCGCGATGCATCGACGTGAAGCCGCGTTCGAGCCAGCGGCCGAAGCGGTTTTCCTCATGCTTTTCGTGCGGCTCGCGCAGGAGGCGCGAGCACATCATCGGCGTGAGCGTCAGCGATACGACCAGCGACACCGCGATCGCCAGCGACAGCGTCAGCGCGAACTCGCGGAACAGCCGCCCGACGATGCCGCCCATCAGCAGGATCGGCAGGAACACGGCGACGAGCGAGATGCTGATCGACATCACCGTGAAGCCGACCTCGCGCGCGCCGATGAACGCGGCCTTCATGCGCGGCACGCCGTCTTCGATGTGGCGCGAGATGTTTTCGAGCACGACGATCGCGTCGTCGACGACGAAGCCGGTCGCGATGGTCAACGCCATCAGCGACAGATTGTCGATCGAGAAGCCCATCAGGTACATCGCGCCGAACGTGCCGACGATCGAGATCGGCACGGCCACGCTCGGAATCAGCGTGGCGCGCCAGTTGCGCAGGAACAGGAACACCACCATCACGACGAGCGTGACCGCGATCACGAGCGTGCGCTCGGTGTCCCTCAACGACGCGCGGATCGTCGTCGAGCGGTCCGAGGTCGGCGCGATGTCGACGTCGGCGGGCAGCGACGCGTGCAGTTGCGGCAGCATCGCCTTCACGCGGTCGACGGTCTCGATGATGTTCGCGCCCGGCTGCCGGTACAGGATCACGAGCACCGAGCGCTTGCCATTGAAGAGACCAAGGTTGCGCAGATCTTCGACCGAATCGACGACTTCGCCCATGTCGGAGAGTTTGACCGGCGCGCCGTTGCGATAGGCAATGACGAGGTCCTTGTACTGCGACGCCTTGCTCGCCTGGTCGTTGGTGTACAGCTGTACGCGGTTCTCGCCGAACTCGATCGAGCCCTTCGGGCTGTTCGCATTGGCCGCAGCGAGCGCCGCGCGCACGTCCTCGAGGCCGATGCCGTAATGCGACAGCGCATGCGGCAGCAACTCGACGCGCACGGCCGGATTCGCCGAACCGCTGACATCCACTTCGCCAACCCCCTGCACCTGCGACAACGACTGCTGCAGCACCGTCGCGGCCGAATCGTAGAGTTGGCCCGCCGTCAGCGTGCTCGACGTCAGCGCGAGAATCAGGATCGGCGCGTCGGCCGGGTTGACCTTGTGGTAGGTCGGGTTGCTGCGCAGGCTCGCGGGCAGGTCGGCGCGCGCCGCGTTGATCGCCGCCTGCACGTCGCGCGCGGCGCCGTCGATGTTGCGGTTCAGGCCGAACTGCAGCGTGATGCGCGTCGAGCCGACCGAGCTCTGCGAGGTCATCTCGGTGACGTCGGCGATCGAGCCGAGATGCCGCTCGAGCGGACTCGCGACGCTCGTCGCGACGGTCTCCGGGCTCGCGCCCGGCAGCGTCGCCTGCACCGAGATGGTCGGGAAGTCGACCTGCGGCAGCGGCGCGACAGGCAGCTTCGTGAACGCGAATACGCCCGACAGCGCGATGCCGATCGCCAGCAGCGTGGTGGCAACCGGTCGGGCGATAAACGGACGCGACAGGTTCATCGCTCAGTTCCCTGCATCGGTGGCGGGCGGCGTGGCGCTACCGGACGAATCGCCGCGGTTAAAGCGCTCGCGCAGCCGGCGGCCGAGCGAATCGAACGCGAGGTAGATCACCGGCGTCGTGAACAGGGTCAGCAGCTGGCTCACGATCAGACCGCCGGCGATCGCGATACCGAGCGGCCGGCGCAGCTCCGAGCCCGCGCCGGTGCCGAGCATCAACGGCAGCGCGCCGAGCAGCGCGGCGAGCGTGGTCATCAGGATCGGCCGGAAGCGCAGCAGACACGCCTGGTAGATCGCCTCGCGCGGCGGCTTGCCTTCCTCGCGCTCGGCGTAGAGCGCGAAGTCGATCATCATGATCGCGTTCTTCTTCACGATACCGATCAGCAGCACGATGCCGATGATGCCGATGATGTCGAGATCGTGGCCGGTGATCAGCAGCGCGAGCAGCGCGCCGACGCCGGCCGACGGCAGCGTCGACAGAATCGTGATCGGATGGATGAAGCTCTCGTACAGCACGCCGAGCACGATGTACATCGTGACGATCGCCGCGAGGATCAGGAACAGCTCGTTGGCGAGCGACGCCTGGAACGCGAGCGCCGCGCCCTGGAAGCGCGTCTGGAACGACGCGGGCAGACCGACGTCCTTCTCGGCCTGCTGGATCGCCTTGACCGCCGCGCCGAGCGACGAACCCGGCGCGAGGTTGAACGACACCGTGGTGGCGGGGAACTGGCTCAGGTGCGTGACGAGCAGCGGCGCGGGTTGCTCGATGAACTTCGCGATCGACGACAGCGGCACCTGGCCGCCCGTCGACGTGGAAGAGGGCAGGTAGATCGAGTTCAGCGACGTGGTGTAGTGCTGCATCGTCGGCTGCGCTTCGAGAATCACGCGGTACTGGTTCGACTGCGTGAAGATCGTCGAAATGATGCGCTGGCCGAACGCGTCGTACAACGCGTTGTCGATCGTGGCCGGTGTGATGCCGAAGCGCGCGGCGGTCGCGCGGTCGATCTCGATGAACACCGAGCGGCCGTTGTCCTGCAGATTGGTTGCGACGTCCGCGAGCTCGGGCGACTGCTTCAACCGGTCGACCAGCTTCGGCACCCACGTGGTGAATTCGCTGATGTTCGGATCGGTCAGCATGAACTGATACTGCGTCGGGCTGACGGTCGAGTCGATCGTCAGGTCCTGCACCGGCTGCATGTACAGCGACGCGCCCGGAATATGCGCGACGTCTTTCTGCAACTGGCGGATCACCTCGCTCGCGGTATTGCTGCGGTCGTCGCGCGGCTTCAGGTTGATCAGCATGCGGCCGCTGTTCAGCGTGATGTTGCTGCCGTCCACGCCGATGAACGAGGTCAGGCTTTCGACGTCCGGGTTCTTCAGGATCTGGTCGGCGAGCGCCTGCTGACGCTCGGCCATCGATGCGAACGACACCGACTGCGGCATCTGCGTGATCGCCTGGATCACGCCGGTGTCCTGCACCGGGAAGAAGCCCTTCGGCACGAACACGTACAGCAGGCCGGTCAGCACCAGCGTGAGCACCGCGACGACCAGCGTGGAGCGCTGACGGTTCAGCACCCACGTGAGCGCGACCGCGTAGCGCGCGATCACCCAGTCGATGAAGCGGTGCGCCTTCGCCTCGAAACGGTGACTGTCGTGCGGCGGCGTGTGGCGCAACAGCTTCGCGCACATCATCGGCACGAGCGTCAGCGACACGACCGCCGAGATGACGATCGTCACCGCGAGCGTGATCGCGAATTCGTGGAACAGGCGCCCGACCACGTCGCCCATGAAGAGCAGCGGAATCAGCACCGCGATCAGCGAGACCGTCAGCGAAATGATCGTGAAGCCGATCTGCTTCGAGCCCTTCAGCGCGGCTTCGAGCGCCGTGTCGCCTTGCTCGACGTAGCGCGCGATGTTCTCGATCATCACGATCGCGTCGTCGACGACGAAGCCGGTGGCGATGGTCAGTGCCATCAGCGACAGGTTGTCGAGCGAGAAGCCGCACAGGTACATCACCGCGAGCGTGCCGATCAGCGACAGCGGCACCGACAGGCTCGGAATGATCGTCGCGTAGACGTTGGCGAGGAACAGGTACATCACCAGCACGACCAGCACGACCGACATCGCCAGTTCGAACTGCACGTCGCGCACCGACGCGCGGATCGTCGTGGTGCGGTCGGTGACGACCTCGACGTCGAGCGCGGCGGGCAGCGACTGCTGCAACTGCGGCAGCAGCGCCTTGATGCTGTCGACCACCTGGATCACGTTCGCGCCTGGCTGGCGCTGCACGTTCAGGATGATCGCGGGCGTGTTGTCGACCCACGCGCCGAGCTTCGTATTCTCCGGTCCCGCCACGATGCTCGCGACGTCGGTCAGCATCACCGGACGGCCGCTCTTGTACGCGACCACGGCGCTCTTGTATTCGTCGGCGTCGGTCAACTGGTCGTTCGAGTTGATCGTGTAGTTGCGCGTCGGACCGTCGAAATTGCCCTTCGGCGTATTGACGTTCAGGTTCGAGACAGTGGTGCGCAGGTCGTCGAGATTCAGGCCGTACGCGGCGAGCGCGCGCGGGTTCGCCTGAATGCGGATCGCCGGGCGCTGGCCGCCCGACAGGCTCACGAGACCCACCCCGGCGACCTGCGAAATCTTCTGCGCGAGACGCGTGTCGGCGAGATCCTGCACCTGCGTGAGCGGCAGTGTCTTCGACGTGATCGCGAGCGTGATGATCGGCGCGTCGGCCGGGTTGACCTTCGCGTAGATCGGCGGCGCGGGCAGGTCGGACGGCAGCAGGTTGCCCGCCGCGTTGATCGCCGCCTGGACCTCCTGCTCGGCGATGTCGAGCGGCAGGTCGAGGCTGAACTGCAGCGTGATGATCGACGAGCCGGCCGAGCTTTGCGACGACATCTGGTTCAGCGACGGCATCTGCCCGAATTGCCTCTCGAGCGGCGCCGTCACGGACGACGTCATCACGTCCGGGCTCGCGCCCGGATAGAAGGTCTGCACCTGGATCGTCGGATAGTCGACCTCGGGCAGCGCGGACAGCGGCAGAAAGCGCAGCGCGACGAGGCCGACCAGCATGATCGCCGCCATCAGCAGCGCGGTGCCGACAGGACGCAGAATAAAAGCGCGGGATGGATTCATGCGGTAAGTGCCGTGCCTTTACTTTATTGCGATGCTTGCGCCGCGTGCCGGCCGCGATGCGCGTGCGCGCCGGATGCGGCCGATGCGCCGGACGCGCCACGCGGCCGCTCGGCCGGAATCGTGATCTTCGCGCCTTCGCGCAGCCGGTCCGAACCGTCGATCACGACGCGCTCGCCGACCGCGAGGCCCGACTGGATGCTGGTGCGCTCGCCGTCGACCGGGCCGACCTTGACCTGGCGCACGGTGACCGTGTTGTCGGGCTTCACGACGTACACGAAGGTACCCATCGAGCCGTTGAGCACCGCCGAGGTCGGCACGATCACCGCGTTCCTGATCGTATCGACGAGCAGGCGAGTGTTGACGAACTGGTTCGGGAACAGGCCGTTGTCCTTGTTCTTGAAGATCGCGCGCAGTTTGATCGTGCCGGTGGTCGTGTCGATCTGATTGTCCATCGTCTTTAGCGAGCCGACTTCAAGCGGATGCGTGTTGCTGCGGTCGTACGCGGTGGCCGACAGCGACTCGCCGTTCTGCGTGTGCTGGATGATCTGCTGCAGATTGTCTTCGGAAGTCGTGAACAACACGCTGATCGGATCGAGCTGCGTAATCACGACGATGCCGTTGGTGAGGCCCGAGGTCACGTAGTTGCCCGGGTCGACCTGACGCAGACCGACGCGTCCCGACACCGGCGCGGTGATGCGCGCGTACACGAGGTCGAGCTTGAAGCTGTCGATGTTGGCCTGGTCGGACTTCACCGTGCCTTCGTATTGCCGCACCAGCGACGCCTGCGTGTCGACCTGCTGACTCGCGATCGAGTCCTGCGTGAGCAGCGTCTGATAGCGCTTCAGATCGAGACGCGCGGTGGCGAGCAGCGCCTCGTCGCGCACCAGCGTGCCCTCGGCGTTGCGCAGCGAAATTTCGTACGGGCGCGGGTCGATCTGGGCCAGTACGTCGCCCTTCTTGACCATCTGGCCTTCCTTGAAATAGACGTCCTGCAGCACGCCGCTCAGTTGCGGCAGCACGGTGACGGTGGCGAGCGGCGTGACCGTGCCGAGCGCGGTCAGCACGACCGGCATCTCGCCCTGCGTCGCGGCGGCGACGTGCACCGGCTGCGCCATGTTGGCCATCGCGTTCGGGCCGCCGCGGCCGAAGCGGCCGCTGCGCGCGCCGCTCGCCGCCCCCGACGCGCTCGCGCCGCTGCCGGCGCCGCCCCACGGATGCCAACGCCACAGCACGACGCCGAGCACGACCAGCGCCGCGACGATCAGCGCGACAGTGCGGCCACGGTGGCGTTTCACCGCGCCGGGGGCGCTCGATTGCGCGCCGTTCGCGGACGGCTGGGAAGCGGCAGGGCGTTGGGTTTCCGGGTGCTTTTGTTGTTCGTCCATCGGTTCGGTCGGGTGGCTGGCTTGATGATGTGAGCCGCCGATGCGCTCGCCGCCATTCGAAGGGCGGTGGGCCGGCACACGGGCGGCATGTCAGGCGGTCGTGGCGGCGGGCGCCGCGCAATGTTCAGCGCGATGCTACCCGAGGCGCGGGACAGAGATGTTAACGCAATGCGGAATCATCGCGGCTGGACGCGGCCGGTTCGACGACGCTCACGGCTCGCGGTCCCGCGACGGGATGCGTGATCGTACGTTGCGGCGTCTGTAACAGTCCAGCCGCGTATTTTTCGGTTGATTACGAAGGTTACAGCATGTCGGCGCATCGTCGGGCGAGGGCGGGCCGCCGTCGCCACTCTCGCACATCACGGGCGGCTGGCGCCGCGTTCGATCCGCGCGGGGCGCCGTTTGGCGCCCGATGCCGCCGACGGCTTATTCGTCGAGCCGGCGCCCCGGCGTGCCGCCGATCTCCAGCACGATCTTGTCGATGCATTCGAGCAGCGCGGGCGCGGCGCGCGCGATCAGCCAGTCGCGCGGACATTGGTCGGCCGAGCCGCCGCAATTGACTGCGTAGCGCTCGCCCGACGGCCCGACGAAGCCGAGCGCGATCGCGTTCAGCCCGTTGTACCACTCGCCGGTGGCGATTGCGAAGCCGCGCTCGAGGGTGTCCTGGATCGCGCTTGCGAGACGGCTGCCGATATAGCCCCAATCGTCACCTTCGGCCGTCTGCAGGCCGACCAGCAGACGGTCGCGGTCCGGTTGCGCGAGCGCCGCGAGGTACGCCCGGCCGACGGCGGTGCGCGCCAAGCTCATGCGCGAGCCGATTTCGAGTCGCGACACGAGCACCGCCGAACGCGGCCGGATCGCGTCGATGACGACCATGTCGTAGCGGTCGCGCACCGCCAGATGCACCGACAACGCGGTGCGTTCCGCGAGTTCGATCAGAAACGGCCGCGCGCGCGAGCGGATGTCGAAGTTGCGCAGAAAGCCGTTGCTCAGTTCGAGCACCGACGAGGTCAGCACGAAGCGTTCGCTGTCGGGTAGTCGCAGCAGAAAACCGGTGCCGACGAGCGTCGCGGTGATGCGCGACACGGTGGGCTTCGGGATGCCGGTCAACTCGGCGAGTTCGCGATTGCTGAGTGGTGCGTGCGCGGCAGCGACGGCGCGCAGTACGGTCAGGCCGCGCGCGAGCGCGGTGACTTCATCGCCCGGGCCGTCTCGGTCTTTGCTGGCGGGGACCTTGGCGGCGACGGGTTGGTTGGGAGTGGATCGGTTCATGCGTTTTTATGGAACAGCATTTCAAATTGTTCGTGCGACAACCTGTTGACGGCCGCTCACAGAGGCAGCGACATCTCCAAACCGGGGCACCCATTCATACATTTTTAAGAAAAGTCATTGTATCGGAAGAAATTGCCGATCGATGGTCGACTACTTCTTTTTGCTTGACTTAGTCAGCATAACCATAAAAAATGGAACCGCATTTCGAAAGTCGCTTGTCTCCGCTGCATTTTGGTGCGCGCGAGCGGAAAAATCCCAAAATGCAGGATCGATTGCCCGTCCGATGCGCTTGCGCCTTTCGAATTACCTTCTCTCAGGTTCTAGCACGGCCCTCGGAATGGCTAGAACTTTTTAAGGCGTCACGGCAACGTGACGCTTTTTTTTTGTTGTTATGGGAGCACAACAAAGTTTGCGGGAAGTAAGGGAGAGCGGTTCAGATACAACAAAGTCTGCGGCGACGCGTATTTTTATTGTGCAATGCGCCAATTTTAATGGTGATAGATTGGTGCTCTGCCTCGGCGATGCAAACTGGAGCACTTTGTCTCAACGCCGAGATCACGAGCGCGAATGCGGATTTCCACGAGTGGTTCAACCAAGTCATACGCTTGGGGCGCCTCAATTGCGCTATCGCGCAATTGCTTGAGAACTCCAGAGGAAAGGTCCGTGCAGAGGTGGCGGTTCGTGTCGCTGCCTTCAGGGTCAGCCATCCGTAAGTGACGGCATAGTCATCGGGGCTGCGAAGTATTTCGGATTTTATCCAAGACTGCCCTAACGCAGTCCTGTTGGGACGGTGGCGATGCGCGCGAGCGGCATTTTGGAGTGACAAAAGTTTGCCACCGAGCTCAGAATCATCTCCCGTGCTATTTCCAATAAGCGCTTCGATGTCATCCCAGAATCCCGCTGGGAGTTCCGGTTCTACATCGTCGTCCATATAGTTTTCATTAATTTTTGACGCGGCGAAAGCGGCGCGGAGGAACGCGTTCGCGTGGCCTTGTAGTTGCGAGAAGAATATCTTGATGGGGAAAGAGGTTGCCGCACGGCCAAGTATGGGCATAGTCGTCCCATTCTTGACCACTGACGGGATACGACTCGTTGAACAGCGCTGAAGCATCGATCGGGAATCCATACTCGGTTGATTTGAGTGCATTGAGCAAACCATCGCACAGCTCGGCAACCCGTTCCGGGGCGAAACTGCAGGCGGCCGCAAGTGCTGCACGGACAACGCGCGCGCTATTTTCCCCGTCGAGCGTAGTGCCGCTCAGAATTGCATCGTAGCCAGATAAATCGGGAGCATCAGCAGAGCGAACTGTGATATCGCACCGCGCGAGGTCGATATTCAGAAGTAGGTTCTGTGATGGGCATGCGCTCTCCATTCACAGTACGCTACCTTCGATGCGATCCTCGGCTCAGCTGCATCGAGCTTGTAATAACCCAAGGCAGCCTGTTCATACTGATGTGATGTCAAGCAAGCGTCAGCAGCGCACTCAACTCCCCAATCTGGATTGGGTTGATGATGTATCCGGAGAAGTCGAAGATCGTGTATCGCAAGGACAGCAATCGCACTGGCACTTATCCGAACGTGCAGTTTACGTTCCTCGGTTTTACGTTTAGACCGAGAGGGGCATTGAGCAAACACCAGCGGCGATTTACTGGCTTTCTGCCAGCGGCGAGCAGCGATGCCTTAAAGCGGATGAGACAGCACGTGCGAAGTTGGCGAATACACCGACGAACATCGGCGACGCTGGATGAACCTGCGCAGCAATGCAACACGACGATACAAGGGTGGTGGAACTACTATGGGGCGTTCTACCGGGCGGCGATGCACAGCCTCTTCGGCTACATCGACCTATGGCTTATGCGGTGGGCTCGACGAAAGTACAGGAGGCTGCGGCAGCGCAAGCGACGTAGTGCGGAATGGCTACGCAAGATGAAGTTCGCCCACCTCAGGTTGTTTGTCCACTGGGTCGTATCGTTGTGCGGAATGGCTACGCAAGATCGGTTGTTTGTCGGCGTATCGTTGGCGTATCGGTCGGATAACGGGAGCCGAATGAGTCGAGAGGCTCACGTTGGGTTCTGCGAGAGACTCGGGGTGCAACTCCCCGGGTCTACTCACCTCATAACAGCCAGCCACGATGATCCCGCCGATCACGCCGGTCTCGAGTGGGCATCCTTTTGTTTTCGGAATGTCCTATATTCGCGGCAAGTGATCCCGATCACCAACCTCGCTGCCGCGGCGGACCGTCCGGGCCGGTTGCGGAACGCGCACGCTGACCATTACTGAGTTCTCACGCTTGACCCCGGGCTTCGCTTTCGCGGTGCCGACCCTGTGAATCGATTGACGTTTTAAGTTTCGCTTAAGTTTCGATCTCTACGGTTACCCCTCCGAAGACACGGTCGCCCCGAAGGCATGCGGACAGATGTTGGGCAAGCGCACCGACAGCGGTATCCGAACAAGCCCGAGCTTCGCGACGCGTGCGTAGCGCGAATGAGCGTGGCGGGCGTGGCCATGCAAAGTTGGCATCGGGTCCGGCCTCTCTTCATTCGTGACGGCACGCGAGCCAAGTCGCCGTCGTTCAATATCACCGCTTCCCGCCGTTCCTTCATGAGTTTTCCCACATTCGAAGTGCCGGCAGCACGCACCGGCAAACTCCTGTTTTTCCGTTCGACCCCTTGCGTCCACGCGACGGATGCGCCGGCGCTTTGCTCGCCGCCACTCCCGCAGCCACGGACCGGTCGCGCCCGGCTCGCGCAGCAGGCAATACGTCCGGCAGATGTTTCGTGAGCGTCGGGACATGCGTGCGTGCATCCTGATCCTGGTTTTGTTCTCCTTATTCGCCGGTCCCGCGATGGCGCGCGCCCGTCATATCAAACGCGTCGTGGCGAAACCCTCGGTGCTCGCGCGCGCTGCGATGGTCGTCGATCTGACGACCGGGCGCGCGCTGTATATGAAGCATGCGGATCAGCGCCTCCCGATCGCCTCGTTGACCAAACTTCTGACCGCAATGGTGGTGATCGACTCGAAACGCTCGCTGGTCAAGCCGTCACGCATCACGGACGCCGATGTCGACCGCTTGAAGTGGTCGCGCTCGCGCCTGCCGGTCGGCTCGCTGCTGCTGCGTCGAACGATGCTGCATATCGCGCTGATGTCGTCGGAGAATCGCGCGGCATTTGCGCTGAGCCGTGATTATTCGGGCGGACGTGCCGGCTTTGTCAAAGCAATGAATCGCAAGGCGCGGCGTCTGCACATGACTCACAGCCATTTCGTCGATCCGACCGGACTGTCGCCGCAGAACGTATCGAGCGCGCGCGATCTGGTGAAACTCGCAAGCGCCGCGTACCGGTATCCGAAGATACAAGCGTATTCGACGTCCCATAGGCAAGTCGTTCTTGGCGGCGACGGCCCGCTGATGTATCACAACACCGATCCGCTCGTGCATCGCGCGTCATGGCACGTTGCGCTGCAAAAAACAGGCTTTACGAACGAGGCCGGTCATTGCCTGATCGTGATGACGCCGGTGAGCGGACACATGATGGTGATCGTGCTGCTCGGCGCTCCGAATCCGCACGCGCACTTTCAGGACGCGATCGAGCTGCGGCGCTGGATCCGAACCATGCGCCACCGCTGAGCGCGCAACGCGCTGGGGCGTTGCGTCCGTCGCCGAGGTTGCGTTTCGCAACGCCCACCGTTGACTGATTTGCGCGGTTTTGCGCGGCGGCCTCACAGCTCGGGTCGGCGATCGAATCGTTATTCCAGCGGTGTGTCAATGAAACAAGTTTCGCGAGCTAGCGACGGCAGGTGGATTTTGCCGCACGCCCGGATTGCGATGTTGTTGAAGGATCGAACGCTGGTCGCTGACTATGTTAGGTGCCTGACGTTCGCAGCTTCGCGGGATCCGAATCTTCGATCGACCATGTGACGTTATCGGCTTCCCGGCGAGTGATGGCTAATTTGACAGAGTGTCAAGGAAAGAATGCGAGCGTCGGCTAGGACAACGGGCACGAGATCGGCGGCAGGCTATCGCATGAAGCAAGATATCTGCTGGTTGCAGGCGCGGTGATCGGGGGGAGGGCTAACGGTCATCGCCAACGCACCCAGTCCGGCCGAGATCATCCTTGTGCGAGGGGGATTTTCTGACGAATCCGTCAGTGCCCTCTGGCTGCTGGCCAGCCCCATTCTTCCGACCGCTACGGCGTGTGTAGCATTCGTTTTGCTGCAGACGCCTTGCCAATCGCGCTGACGCGCTCGGACAAGCATGACTACCAGTAAAGTCGTTAAAAGCTTCGAGTGCAACGGCAGCCAGCGTGCGCTTTATGGGCGTCGCTCTCTAGGCCTAAGTGAAAAGGAAACGACGTGCTTCTTCCAGACACCACAGGAAGCCGTGACAGGAATCCACACATACTTTTGTCGAAGCTTGGCGACTGCAGGCATATCTACCGTTGCATCGAGTGTTGCCGATTGCCCTGATTCTTGCGCGCCTCTCCCGGGCAATACTTTTGCGTGTAACGCATTGCCTGCCGAGACGATAATTGAATCGTAGCGCTGCCCGGTTCGAACCCATTGGTCGAACGCCGCGATGCAATTTACGACCGCTTCGCGAACATGGATGCGTCTGAGAAAGGCGTAGTCGGCTAGTGGTGAGGGTTTCGGTTGCGCGTGAGCCAGGTGATAGGTCCAGCAACATACGACGAGAAAAAAAAGACTGGTGATGACCTTCATTCGGTAGCAAGCCCGCAGGGGGCACTTATCCATAGGGCAACAAACCGTGAGTATACACGCAGCCTCAAACCGGCTTTCTGCACGTTTTGCCCGAAGCGGGGATGCCCACGACAATTGCGCAGCAGTGCTGCGAGTCGGGATTGCCGGAGCGGAGCGATACTCGCATCACCGCCGAACGAGAAGGAACTGGATGCTTGCCGCGGCATTTGGATGCGCCATGCTCATATCGTGTTCACGAACGCATGATGTGTTTGAAGGTGCACCCATTTACTCGGGCGCGACTGAGCTGGACGTGTCATCCGTGGTCGAATGCATCACCGAACGCTGGAAGCGTAGCACGCGCAAATTGCACCGTTCGCGCTCCGGGGAGGGTGTGCGATTGCAAGGTAAGACTTTCTTTCGTGGCGTACCCGTTGGCGTGACGGTAGCTCGCGCAATGGGGCGCACTCGCGTGCAGTTCTTTCAGGAACGGTCGACAGATCACATCTATATGTCGTTTGTGAAAGGCTGTGTGCGGTAGAGATCGAGCGCAGAGGGGCTCGTGCTAGTATTTTGGAGATCCTAGGCTCCGATGCTTCCTCGTACTGCTCATGTTGGCGGTCGTTCCCGTCCAGGTGGTGAAGGTCATCTCCTCTGAAATCACTCAATGCGTTTCCGCTCCAGGTCCATCAATTTTTCTCCAATTTCGACTAGACCACATGCGCTGCCGCGTTGGCGTTCGCACGCGCTGGGAGCGGCTTTCTCATTGGGGTTTCTCGTCCTCGCTGCGCGAGCGGCGTGGGTGCAGGGGATCAACGATAGGTTTTATCAGAAGCAGGGGGAACTTCGACAGGTGCGCGAGTTCAGCATTCATGCGACGCGTGGACGCATTCTCGACCGCGACGGGAGAGCGCTGGCGGTCAGCCTTCCGACGCGCACGTTATGGCTGGATGCGGACGGTGCGGACCCGGTCTCGTCCGACCAGGCATCTGCACTGGGTAAGTTGCTCGACATTGACGCGGACTGGATCGGCGCAATGGCTGCGTCCCACAAATCATTTGTCTACCTCAAGCGGCAGGTGCCCCTGGATGTTGCGCAGCGGGCGATGCTTCTCGATGTGCCGGGCGTTTATGCCCAACCAGATTACCGTCGCTACTATCCGGAAGGCAGCATTGTGGCGCATGTCACCGGTTTCGCTGGCGTCGACGGTAATGGTCTGGAGGGCATTGAAAAAGTCGATAATCGCCTACTGACCGGTCGCAATGGAAGTCGCCGCGTGCTGCGAAACGCCAGAGGGCAGGTCATCGAAACACTTGCGTTGCAACCACCCGTTGCTGGCGAGGACGTGCAGCTCACCATTGATCAGCCGATCCAGTATGCGACGTTCAAGGCGCTGGGTGACGCCGTTGAGCGCACCGATGCTCACTCAGGCTCGGCGATCGTTCTGGATGCACATACTGGCGAGATTCTCGCAATGGCAAACTGGCCGAGTTTCGATCCGAATACCCCCCGCGGCAGAGCGGGCGATGCTGTCCGCAACCACGCTGTCACCGATGTGTTCGAGCCGGGCTCGGTCATGAAGCCCCTGACGATCGCACTGGCGTTGCAACGCAATGAGGTATCGCCTCGCTCCGTGGTACCGACCAACGGTGGAAGGCTGCGACTCGACGGGGCCGTGATTCACGACGACAAGAACTTCGGCACTTTGACGGTTAGCGGCGTCGTGCAGAAGTCAAGCAACGTGGGCACGACAAAAATCGCGCTGCTGATGAAGCCACGCGACATGTGGAACAACTTCCATGCTGTCGGGCTGGGTCGGGCGCCGCGCGCGGGGTTGCCGGGCGCGGCAACCGGCACGCTGCGTCCTTACCAGAACTGGCGGCGGATCGAGCAGGCAACGATGTCGTACGGCTACGGTCTGTCCGCATCGTTGCTGCAACTGGCGCAGATGTACACGGTATTCGGCAATGAAGGTCTGTTTGTACCCGCTACGATTCATCCGCGACATGGTATGCCGGCGCATGGTCGACGCGTTTATTCGCCACACGTCGCGGCGGAAGTGCTCACCATGCTTGAGTCCGTGGTGTCCGAGGACGGTACAGCACCACAGGCAGCCGTACCGGGCTATACGGCCGCAGGCAAGACCGGAACCGCATATCGTTGGACCGCGCGCGGCTACGACCGCAGTCAGTATCGGGCGTCGTTCGTTGGGATTGTCCCGGCACAACATCCGAGGGTGATCATCGCGGTGTCGATCGACCGGCCCCACGTGGGCTCGCATTTCGGCGGCGCAGTCGCAGGACCAGCCTTCTCGGATATCGCGGCGAAGACCATGAATCTTCTGGGCGTGACGCCTGATGATCCTGGCGCACAATTTGTGCAGGACAAGCCAGGGCCGGTCACATAGACGATATGCTCGAGATCGCGTCTCACGCGCTGTCGTTAGCGGTCGACGCCTGGCAATCCTTTTGCCGTAACTGGCCACCGCATTTGGACCGTTTTCATTCTTCCTTGACGCCTGCTGCCCGACGGATAATCCAGCCAACCGTGAGCCCCTGACCCAGGATCGACGAAACGACCACACAGTACGTCAACGCGAGGACGATGTCGCGCCCCGGTCCAGGCTGAATCGATAGTGCCAGTGCAACGGAAATGCCACCACGCAGCCCGCCCCATGTAAGCACGCTCCACGCTCCTTTCGGTAGCCGGGACGCCCGCCCAAGCAGCATGACAGGCAGTCCCACAGAAACCAGTCGCGCGAGCAGTGCGACCAGTGCCGCACCGGCGCCAGCGAGTAGTATCCTGCCGGGGAACTCGACGAGCAGAACCTCCATGCCGATCAATACAAAAAGAACGGCATTCAGAATCTCATCGATCAACTCCCAGAACATGTCCACGTATCGCCGGGTCGTCTCGGACATCGCGTCGGCGCGGCCGCGGTTGCCGATCATCACGCCCGCAACCACCATGGCGAGTGGCCCGGAGACATGCAGATGATTAGCGAGCGCATAGCCGCCGATCACCGATGCGAGCGTCATCAGGACTTCGACCTGGTAATGATCGACGCTTTTGAGCAGCCGATATGTCAGATAGCCTACGACCCCGCCGAATAGCAGGCCGCCGCCGGCTTCCAGGATAAATGCAGCCAACCCCGTCTGGACGGATGGAGTGACGCCCGTGCTGGCCATCGTGAGCAGCAGAGAGAAAAGCACGACCCCGACGCCGTCGTTGAAGAGCGACTCTCCAGTAATGACCACCTTCAGGCCTTCGGGCGCGCCTGCGGACTTCAGGATGCCCATCACCGAGACGGGGTCCGTCGGCGAAATCAGGGCGCCGAACAGCAGGCAGAAGGGCAGCGCGAGTTCGACTCCGCAAAGGGGGAGCAGTATCCACATCGCGAATCCGATCAGCAGCGTGGAGGTCGCCGTACTGAGCACAGCCAGACTGATGATCTGGGTCCGGAAAGCCTTCAGCTTGCGTAAATCCACATGCATCGCGCCGGCGAACAGCAAAAGCGACAGCATGCCTTGCAGAAGCACCTCTCTGAAATTGATCGAGTTGACGAGATGCTCTTCTGCAACGCGCAAACCGTGCGCGACGCCAAGCTTGTCCAGTCCAACGATCGCAAGGGAGAGTCCGAGCGCCGTTACCATGACGCCGATCGTCGTCGGAAGCCTCAGAAAGCGGTGATTCACATACGCCAGTAGCGCGGTGACGACCAGACAGATGGCAATGATGTCGAGCATGCGGCGTGGCGGGGGATGAAGGTTCTGGGCTGGATTGAGCGGACCAGCGGCGCTGGATCGGGTGATCGGATTCGCACGGGAAATCTATGTTGAATTTTCTGCATCCGGACTCCAGCCGTGCCTTGCGAAACGGGAGTATGCGCGGTTGCCAGACAGGTCATCCGGCAGACGCGTGGGGCAGCCAGGCGCCTGAAATCCTGTCCCAGGCATTAACCCGAACACGCTCATGAACGGCCCGGGCGGTATTCGGAAGCGTTTATTGTGCCTCTCGAGTAGCCAATTCCGCTTGCGGTGTGAACGATGACCTCTTTGCACCGTCCTCCGCCTGTTGCTTGTTCACGACGTGGAGCGTGCGCGTCGGGAAAGCGAATTCAATACCCCGTCTACCAAATTGCGTCATCAACTCGAGATTGATTTCCTGCTGTATGTCCATGTACAGGTTGTAGGCGGGATCGGTGACGTAATACACGACTTCGAAATCGAGCGAGCTGTCGCCGAACCCCTTGAAATGCGCACGATCAAAGCGGGTCTTTCCGGCGGATTCGACTGCCTTCTGTACCATGGCAGGAACGGCGCGCAATTGCTCGGGACTCGCATCGTATGTCACCCTGAAATTGAACAGAATGCGCCGCTCGGCCATTCGCTTGTAGTTGTGAATCGTGTTTTTCAGCAGTTCGGTATTGCTGCAAACGATCTGTTCTCCACTCAGACTCCGGATGCGCGTAGTCTTGAGTCCGATGTGCTCGATGCTCCCGGCAATCTCACCGAAGACGATGAAGTCGCCAATCTCGAATGGCTTGTCGAGTCCGATGGCCAGCGATGCGAAAAGATCACTCAGAATGCTTTGTACCGCGAGTGCGACGGCAACACCACCCACACCCAGGCTCGCGACAAACGCGGTGATGTTCACGCCCATGTTGGCGAGCACCGCCAGCATAAGAACGGACCACAGCAGCGCGCGCAACGTCCACGACAGCATGGTCGTGATGACCGGATTGTGGGCAAGCCTCTCTGTCGCTTCCAGCCGCCTCTCGGTCCATAGCGTCACGCCACGGTTTATCCACAGGGCCAGCTGAAAACCGATGATGAGAAACCAGAGATGGCCAAGGCGGGCGTCCCACCTGTCCGGCAATGTCAGAAACTTCGTGCCGACCAGCGCTGCTGCCGCGAGTAGCGTAAGCCGGTGCGTGCCTTCAATGACCTGAACTAGCATATCGTCGAGACGGGTTGACGTTCGTTGGGACAGCATCGAAAGGCGCGTGATGGCGAACTTCAGCAGATAGATCAACGCCAGGTAGCTGACGATGGTCGCGATCGCCGCATAGACCCACTCGCTGGCAGGGATACCCAGAAACGCGTTCAGGTCGAGCCACTTTTTCATCGATTTTCCTCCCCAATTGATTCCGCGTGACGGAACTCATAGACGTGAGCGGTGTAAGCGCTCGTACCAGTCTGTCAGGCCTCCAGGAAGATAGTTCCCCAATTAGCTCGAGTCGGTGGCGTGGATGCGCATTCCCCGTTGACTCGATCTGGCGCGGCCCGGGCGCTCGTCCGGCTCACCTCTTCAGAAATCCAGTGTCGTGCATTTCCTGAGAAACTCGATGCATTCAGGCTGGTTTGGCCAGCACGACGAAGCCGTTGTACTAGTCAAGCTGCTCTCGCCGCTCAGCCATGCCGGTCTCCATCGTCAAGCATGCGGAACCGCCGTGCGCGGCTCAGTCCCAGTTTTCGTCGCACCATTTGATACCCCACGCTTTCGCGCAAGATATGGCATCGGCCTCGTCGGCGAACGAATCGATATCACCTGAATCATGCGTTTCGACGCGGTCTTCCGCGTCGCCCGGTCCGCGACTGATTCTGGCTCTCGCAACGTAGCGACCATCGTTAGCGCGGTGCGCCCGGCAATCGATGTGAAATGTTCCGTAGTCGTACTGCATTGCGGCACCTCAACATTCGTTTGTTACATCAGTTGTCACGCAATCAGTCTGCATGTGCTCTTCAGCGGGGCTGCAACGCGATGTCGCGTGGGTACTCGAGCCGATTGCGTCGTCGGCGTAGGGCGGCACGATGCGCCAATCGCCGTCGGTTAGCTCGCGCGATCGGCTGAATGTCCCAGCACCGGTTCACGGTCGTCACTGCGCTCAGCAGCCGAGAGATCCCTCAGAAAACTCGAACTCCACCAGTGCACATCGAACTGGCGGATCCGCCCCATTAATGCTGCGTGACGACTGATCCGTTCTTCGATTGACATCGTCAGCGCACGCTGAATGACCTGCGCTGTCCCGTGCGTATCGTACGGATTCACCAGAAGAGCTTCTTTCAATTGTTCCGCTGCGCCGGCAAATCGGGAGAGAACCAGCACGCCGGGATCGGCGGGGTCCTGCGCGGCGATAAACTCCTTGGCGACCAGGTTCATCCCATCGCGCAGTGGCGTGACAAGCGCGACGCGGCTTGCGCGATATAGTCCCGGAAGCCGCTTACGGGCGACGTTGCGATGAATATAACGAACCGGCATCCAGTCAAGTTCGCCGAAGTCACCGTTTATCGCGCCGCAGAGGCTGTCCATCTCGCGGCGCAGATCGTCATAGGCACCCACGTCTTCCCGGCTCGGGGACGCGATCTGGATGAGTGTTGCACTGTTGCGGTTCTCGGGGTAGTTCGCGAGAAGCTCACGAAACGCGTGCACGCGCTGCGGTAGACCCTTTGAGTAATCCAGCCTGTCGACGCCGAGAAGCAGGCGGCGTCGGGAGTACTCCTGTCGCATACGATCGAACATTTCGACACCCTCCCGGTCCTGCGCGAGAGCGGCGAACTCATCGACGTCGATTCCTATCGGATACGCCCCGACCCGCAACGTGCGATTGAAGGCCCGAAGCTGTGCGCCGGGTAGCGCGTCAGCGCCGGCTTCGGACTCTACGTAGTGCGTAAAATGCGTTACATCCGCTTCGCTCTGGAAGCCGGCCAGATCGTAGGCGAATAGTGAACGCATGAGCCATTCGTGCTCTGGAATGGCCGCCATGATGAGAGGCGGTGGCATCGGGACATGCAGAAAGAATCCGATCCGGTTGCCGCACCCCATCGCTCTGAGTTCGGCAGCAAGGGGGATCAGGTGATAGTCATGGACCCAGATGATGTCGTCGGGCCTGAGCAACGGTAGCAGCTTTCGCGCGAACAGCTGGTTGACCCGCCGGTACCCTGCTGCGAATCGTACATCAAAATTCGCAAGGTCCAGCCGGTAGTGGAATACCGGCCATAAGACATCGTTCGCGTATCCCAGATAGTAGCTATCGTAATCCTGCTGGTTCAGGTCAAGCGTCACCAGTTGTATGTTCCCGACGGTTTGCAGTCTGACGCTGGTCTCGCTGTCAGATTCGGGTGCCGCGTCGCGAATCTTGCCGCTCCAGCCAAACCACATCCCACCTGTCTGTTGCAGACTCTCTTTTACCGCTACAGCGAGCCCTCCCGCTGCGGCCTTCCGGAGGTCAGCAGTGCGATTCGAAACAACAACAAGACGGCTCACTCAATCCCCCGGGTTGGATACCGCAGCGCAAGGCAAGGGCGTGAGCGTGTTATCAGCAGGTCCGATTTGCCCAGCGCTACCGCTTGTCGCGAGGACAAAACCGCCTTTACCAAGCGTCCGTTCTTTACTACAGTGTGTAAGCAATCGTAACACAGTAGTGTCAGCGCTATTCAAAGCCGCAAAGTTCACTTCGCGCTTGGCAAACGGCGAATTACTCGAATCAACCTTCGCAATATCGCCCTGATTGCAGAGCGGGACATCGAGAGAAATTTTGCACTGTATCAATTGTCGTTGCAAACACTCATCGAGCGGCTGCGGCAACCTCGCATCATGACTTTGCCGCTGGCGGTACGGCGGCAGGTTCTTTTCGATCGCATGGCAACCGCGGGATCGCTTGGAACCGTCCTGGTCGTCGATCGCTCGGGTCGCGTTTTGCTCGACTCGGATGATGCGACGCCTGAACAGGTAAGTGTGGCGAGTCAAAAATATTTCATCGTTCAACGAGACGATCCGCACGCGGGCTTTTATATCAGTGATCCCTATTCTTCCCCATTGCGTTTCGGCACGCCCAGCATAGCCCTGAGCAAGCGGATATCCGAGTCAGACGGATCGTTCGGTGGAATCGTCGTCCTGGTCATCAGTCTCGACTACTTTCGCGCCTTGCTGTTTCGCTAATCGGGAAGGATGGCGTCACGATCATGCGTCAACCTCTCGGTAATGGAATCCTTGGGAAGGACATCCGCCAGTCCCATACATTGCGGCGATTCATCTCGGCAGAGCGTCGTTCGCCAAGTCACGTAGCCCGCGCGAGTGATCGCTGGATATTTCGGTCTCCATGGGGAGTTACTCCCTTCGCGTTCAGTTTTGCGCCCGCCGACGAAGCCAGCATGACAGCCGCTGCGGCGATCTCATCGACGTCGCCGAAGGGCTTTGACGGGTTGAGCTGTTCGTACCAGGCGACCATCGCGGGATCTTCCCATTGTGAACGCGCCATCTCTGTCTTGAAGGTGCCGGGTGCGATGCCGTTCGCACAAACCCCCTTGATTAGCGGGCAACAGGCGGTCGGGTATGGACTAGCGGAATCGCGTAGTTGCCTCCGGACAGTTGATGGACGCGGCCCTGAAACTAGCTGACAAGCTGCTCGCCCAGGCACACAACGCCCTTCGGGAGACCAGGAAGATCATGAATGCGGTTCTGCGTCAGAGTGCATCGCACGTGCTCGACACGACGCTAGCAGCGCAGCTTTCCGCCACGCTAAGCGATGAGCATCATCAGCTTGCAGGAGCATTTCTCGCTGGCCAGAAGCGCGCCTGGCGCGCCCCGGACTGCGGCGTACTCCATGCGCCCTCAGCTTTTCAGCATCCGTATTACCCAGCTTCTCGACATACGGTACCTGTCCGATTTAAGTTTGTACTGACGCCTACAATGGCGGCGTCCGCCCGAGCCGCCGGCAGATTAAATTTCTGTTGACGGATGTTTTGAGGCTAGCCGATAGTCAATGCCGAAAAGACCCGTCAATTCCAGGCTCATGCGTGAAAGACACAACCCAATCTCCCTCATCGCGCGCTGACCATGTTTATTTCAGCGTGCGCGACGATATCTTCGACATGCGCCTGCTGCCCGGCGATCGTATGACCGAAGGCAGTATCGCGGATCGCTTCGGCGTTTCCCGCACACCGGCGCGCGAGGCGCTGCAGCGCCTCCAAAGCGACGGGTTGATGCAAGGCTATGTGCGCGGCGGCTGGGAAGTCGTGCCGATCGATTTCAAGCGCTTCGAAGATCTATACGAAATGCGCAAGCTGATCGAGTCGTTTTCGGTCAGCCGGTTCTTTGGGGTCGACGGCGCCTTATCCGCGACCGCCTTGCAGATGCTCGAGCGGCTCGAGCGCATCTGGAACGTTCCTCACGCACAGCGCGTTCGCGATGGCCGCGAGATGGTGGCACTCGACGAAGCCTTTCACGAGGCGTTGGTCGTCGCCGCCGGCAACGCCGAGTTGAGCGCGGCCATGCAGCGCGTGACCGACCGCATCCGCGTGGTGCGGCGGCTCGATCTCGTCTATGGTGACTGCATCGATGACACTTACGACGAACACATTGCAATTCTCGCGGCCATCCGCAATCTTGCGGCGGACAGTGCCGTCGAGTTGCTCGGACGGCACATAGAAGGGAGCCGGGCGGAGGTGCGCACGCTGACGACCGAGCGCCTGCAACGCGCCCGCACCGCATTGGAGCCTCACAGCGCTCCCTATGCACCACCAAGGTTGCGCGGCACCATCTAGCAACATACGTCGGAGCGGCTCGAGCTTTTAAGCTCCTTCTGCAGTCAGCCTCTGCGGGAATTCTGGCTGATGGCACGGTTTTCGCATAGACATGGGTATGTATACAAGCAAACCCCTGTTGCTCCCATGGCATCCAAATTCCTGAATCCGGGCCGCGGAACCCGCGGCATGGCGGTTGCGCCCCACGCGCTCGCCGCGCAGAGCGCTCTCGCGATCCTGCGTGAAGGCGGCAACGCCGTCGAAGCGATGATTTCCGCCGCCGCGACCATCGCGGTCGTCTATCCGCACATGAACAGCATAGGCGGAGACGGCTTCTGGCTGATCTCCCGTCCCGGCGCCGAGCCGGTTGGCATCGAAGCATGCGGCGCGGCGGCGCTGGCCGCAACAATCGACGAATACCGCGCGCGCGGACAGTCGGCGATTCCCGTGCGCGGCCCGCTCGCAGCCAATACCGTGGCCGGCACGGTGTCGGGCTGGCAGCGCGCGCAGCGCTGGTCGGCAGAAACGCTCGGGGGCAGGCTGCCGGTCAAACGCCTGCTGGAAGACGCGATCCACTACGCGAAGCACGGCGTGCCGGTCACGTGCAGCCACGCGCAGTGTGTGGAGAGCCGCCTTGCCGAATTGCGCCCGCTCGCGGGTTTCACCGAAACCTTTCTACACGGCGGTTCCGTGCCCGTTACCGGCGAGCGCTTCGTCGCACCGCGTCTTGCCGCTACGCTCGAACGTCTGGCCGACGCGGGCTTCGACGACTTCTATCGGGGCGACCTCGCACGCAGCATTGCCAGCGATCTGCAGTCGGCGGGCTCCCTGCTGAGCCTTGCGGATCTCGAACGGCACGAGGCGCGCCTGCGAACGCCGCTCGCGCTCAAGCACTCGCTGGGCACGATCTATAACATGCCCCCGCCGACCCAGGGGCTGGTGTCGCTGCTGATTCTGGGCATCCTCGATCGGGTGCTGACGAAGGACATGGACCCGCTTGGTCCCGAGTTCGTGCATGCGTGCGTCGAAGCGACCAAGCTGGCGTTCGCCGTGCGCGACGCCGAGATTACCGACCCGGATTACATGCGCGTCGATCCGCGTGAGTTGCTGCAGCCGGCCGCGCTTGACGCGATGGCCGCGCAAGTCTCGATCACCCAGGCCGCGCCGTGGGGCGCCGGTCGCGGGCCGGGCGATACGGTGTGGCTTGGCGTGACAGACAGCAACGGCGTCGCGGTGAGCTTCATCCAGAGCATCTATCACGAGTTCGGCAGCGGCATCGTGCTGGCGGGGTCGGGCATCAACTGGCAGAACCGCGGCTGCAGTTTTTCGCTCGACGAGCGCGCACGCAATCCGCTGATGCCGCTGCGCCGGCCTTTTCATACGCTGAACCCGGCGCTCGCACGTTTTGCCGACGGCCGTACGATGGTCTACGGCAACATGGGCGGCGACGGCCAGCCGCAATCGCAGAGCGCGGTTTTCTCACGCATCGCGAAATTCGGCTGGAATCCGCAAGCCGCGATCGATGCGCCGCGTTGGCTGCTGGGCCGGACCTGGGGCCAGTCGACCGACACGCTCAAGCTCGAAGCGCGCTTCGCGCCCGGCACAGTGGCCCGGCTCGAAGCGCTCGGCCACCAGGTCGAGACGATGCAGGCCTACGACGAGGCAATGGGACACGCCGGCGCAATCGTTCGGTATCCAGATGGATTGATTGAAGCGGGCTACGATCCGCGCAGTGACGGGGCAGCCGCGGGCTGGTAGACGCACACGCGCGCTTTTTTTCAATCAGATTGCAGGTCCGGCCTTTGAGGCCCGGAGGACGCTGCACGTCTGCCGGGCGCCGGCAGGCATTTGCTCAGTAAATGGAGTTTCGATGACCACACCCACACGCTCGCAATCCATAGCGTCGGCGGACCTCAGCAGCACTTCGACCACCGTGACAGACAACCGTTGGCTTCAGCTGGGGCTGGGTCTCGTCTGCATGATGGCGATCTCGAGTCCGCAATATGTATGGACGCTGATGACCAAACCGCTCGCCGCGAAACTCGGCGTAGCGCTACCTGAACTGCAAGTCACGTTCTCGCTGCTGATCATATTGCAGACGTTTTTCTCGGCGTTTCAGGGCAAGCTGATCGACCGCTTCGGACCGCGCATGCCGATCTCGATCGGCACCGCGATGGCGGGCCTGAGCTGGATTCTGGCCTCGCAGGTGCATAGCGCGCCGATGCTCTATCTGACCTACGGTGTGATCGGCGGGCTGGGCACGGGCATTGTGTATGTCGGCGTGGTGGGGCTGATGGTGCGCTGGTTCCCGACCAGGCGCGGCTTCGCGGCGGGCGCGGTGGCTGCCGGCTATGGCATGGGCGCGATCGTCACGACGTTCCCGATCGCCACGTCGCTGCAGACACGCGGCATCGAAGCCACGCTGTGGATGTTCGGCATTGCGTTCGCCGTGGTCGGTCTGCTGGCTTCGCAGGGTTTGCGCGTGCCGCCTTCGCACGACGATGCCGCCGGTTCCGCGGGTTCCGCGGGTTCCATTTCCGCGCCGACGGTCGCGAGTTTTCGCCCGTCGCAGACACTGAAGACGCCGCTCTTCTGGCTGATGTTCGCGATGATGACCATGATGTCCACGTCGGGTCTGATGGTCACCTCGCAGATGGCCACCTTCGCCGCCGACTTCGGCGTGACCAAGGTGCTTGTGTTCGGCATGGCTGCGCTACCGCTGGCGTTGACAATCGACCGCTTCACGAACGGACTCACGCGGCCGCTGTTCGGCTGGGTGTCGGACAAGGTGGGGCGCGAGAACACGATGTTCTTCGCGTTCGCGCTCGAAGGCGTAGCAATGGCGCTGTGGCTGCTCACGCGCGATAACGCCGTGCTATTCGTACTGCTGTCGGGCGTGGTGTTCTTCGGCTGGGGCGAAATCTTCTCATTGTTCCCGGCGACGCTGACGGACACCTTCGGCACCCGTCACGCCACCGAGAACTACGGCTGGCTCTACATCTCGCAAGGGATCGGCTCGATCTTCGGCGGCCCGCTCGCGGCATTGCTGCATCAGCACGCGGGCAGTTGGGAGCCGGTGTTCTCCACCGCGATCACGCTCGATATCGCCACCGCACTGCTGGCCATTGCCGTGCTTAAGCCGATGCGCCGCCGCTTTCTCGCCGCACAGCGGGGCGTTTGACTCCGCCCGCCGTCTGCCGCAATGCACACCGAACCGTCGTCGAGGAACAAACATGCCCGTTCAGCTTGCCTTACGCAATATCCGCAAATCGTTTTCGAACAAACTCGGCTCGGTCGACGTCCTCGGCGGTCTGACCTTCGATATTCACGAACGCGATTTCGTCAGCATCATCGGGCCTTCGGGCTGCGGGAAAACGACCGTGTTCAACGTGATCGCCGGCCTGCTCGAGGCGGATAGCGGCGATATCGTCTATCGCGGGCAAAGCGTCGACGGCTTACGCGGCACGGTCGGCTACATGATGCAGCGCGACCTGCTGCTGCCGTGGCGTACCGTGCTGCAAAACGTGCTGATCGGACCGGAACTGTCGAATACCTCAACACGTATGGCCTCGCGGGCTTCGAACATGCCTATCCCCGCATGCTGTCGGGCGGCATGCGTCAGCGCGTCGCGCTCATCCGCACGCTGATCAACGATCCCGACATCATCTTGCTGGACGAGCCGTTCTCGGCGCTCGACTACCAGACGCGCCTGTACCTGGAAGGCGTGTTGATGGAAGCTGTCGAAACGTTCCATAAGACAGTGGTGCTCGTCACACACGACATCGACGAAGCGGTCGCGTTGTCCAGGCGCGTGGTCGTGCTCGGCGGCCGGCCTTCGCAGGTGAAGAAGATCTATGACATCGACATCGCCGCGCGCTCGCCGATCGGTGCGCGCAGCGACCCCAACTTCGCGGGTTACTTTCATGCATTGTGCGGTGAGCTCGATATTCAGACGGAGGTAAAGGCAGCATGACGCAGTCCATTTCCATCCATAAATCGGCACCGGCACGGCGTGCACCGAAGGCTCACGTGGGGTACGCACTTGACAGCGGCTGGGGCCGCTCGCTGCTGCAACTGGCGGCCGTGATTGCGTTCTTCGCCATCTGGGAAGGGGCGGCGCGCTTGGGCTGGGTATCGAATTTCCTCGTCGGCTCGCCGTCGAAAATCCTCGCCGCGCTCGTGCGCGACATGCAATCGCATCAGCTTTTTATCGACACCGGCTATACGCTTTTCGAAGCCATTCTCGGTTTCGTGTTCGGCACGGCGGTCGGATCGGTGTGCGGGCTCGCGCTGTGGTATTCGCCGTTCGTCGCGCGGCTGATCGAGCCATTCATCGTCGCGATCAACAGTGTGCCGAAGATCGCTTTCGCACCGATCGTGATCTTGTGGTTCGGCACCGGGTTGATCTCGAAGGTCGCGCTGGCCATTTCGCTGACCGCGATCGTCGCGCTGATCGCCGCGTATGAAGCGGCCAAAGACGCCGATCCCGATTTGCAGGCGCTGCTTGTCACGCTCGGCGCGAACAAGAACGATGTCTTCATGAAAGTGGTGGTGCCGTTCACTCTACCCTATGTGATCTCCACCTTTCGCATCAACGTCGGCTTCGGTCTGGTTGGCGCGGTGGTGGGCGAATTCATCTCGTCAGAGAAGGGCCTCGGGCACATGATCTTCACAGCGTCGAGCCTGTATGACCTCAACACCGTGTGGGCGGGCCTGTTCGTACTGATGGCGATCGGCTTCGTTCTGTACTTTTTGATCGACCTGCTCGAGCGCAAGCTGCTGCCGTGGCGGCAGGCGTCGAATACCACCACGCTCAAGGTTTAACCCATTTCCGGCAGTCCAACCACTTCATCTCAGGACAGACGATGGCACTCACCGCAAGAAAGGCGCTGAGCGCGCTGAGCATCGCTTTAACAGTGAGCGTTGCAGCTGTTTCGACGCCGGCGCTTGCCGCAGGCAAGAAAGTGACTATTTCGCAAGCGTTCCAGTCGATGCTGTATTTGCCGCTCTATGTAGCGATCGACGGTGGCTTCTTCGAGAAGCAGGGACTCGACGTTAGCAAGCAGACGGCGGGTAGCCCGAGCGCGGCGCTCTCCGCCGTGCTGTCGGGCAACGCCGATTTCTCGCTGCACGGGCCGGAGTGGACGGCCGTGGCCGCCGAGAAGGGCGCGGATGTCGACGTGATCGCCAACGTCGTGAACGGTGCGGCGGTGTGGATCGCGGTTGCGCCGGACGTGAAGTTCAGCGGCATCAAGGATGTGAAGGATCAGGTTGTCGTGTCGGGACAGATGCCGACTACGAGCACGTCGCTGTTCTTCAAGCTGTTGAAGGAGAACGGCATGTCCCAGAGTGACATCAAGCTGGTTCAGGTGCCGCTCGGCTCGGAGATCGGACCGCTGGTCGCCGGTCAGTCGAAGATCGCGGTGATGTATGAGCCGGGTCTCGATCAGGCCGTCGCGAAGGGCATGAAAGTCGTGCTCGGCTTTCCGAAGCTCTATGGCGAATACGCGTTCTCGTCGATCTCCGCCAAACGCAGCGTCGATCCTGATGCGGCCGCGAGGTTCGTGAAGGGGCTGCAAAACGCGCTGGTTTTCATGCAGGGCCATCCTGCGGAAACCGCGGCGATCGCTCGCAAGGAATTCCCGACGCTCGATCCCGTGGTGGTCGATGCAGCCGTCAAGCGCATGCTGGACGAAGGCGTGTATCCGAAGAACGTCGGCATCACGCCGAAAGCGCTGACCGTCGCGATGGACACGCAGATCGCGCTCGGCAACCTGAAGCAGCAACCCAGCTACGACAGGTTCGTCGTTCAGAGTTACATTCAGCCGGCGCTTGCCGCGAAATGACACCGTTTGCCGACGCTTCCATGACTATGTTCCCTGCTTCTTCCACCGTCGCCCCGATTCCCACTATCGCCCGGATTCGCGCCGAGGTCGCCTCGGGCAATGCAGACGTCGCGCAGTACGTCGTGCGCGCCTACGATGCCGCGTGCGAATCGCAGGCGTCATTGCATGCGTTCTGCTATTTGCCGGAGATCGCGCCGGTCAATGCCGTCGATGCGACGGCGCCGTTGGCCGGCGTGCCTGTCGCGGTGAAGGACGTTCTGGATACCGCCGACATGCCGACCGAATTCAACTCACCCGCCTACAAGGGCCGACGCCCAGAGCACGATGCGTGGGTGGTGGCGCGTCTGCGTGCGGCGGGCGCGTCGATTATCGGCAAGACCGTGACCACCGAATTCGCCTGGCGTCAGCCGGGCGCGACCGTCAACCCGTGGAATGGCGGGTTCACACCGGGTGGTTCGTCGAGTGGCTCCGCGGCGGCGGTGGCGGCGGGCATCGTGCCGCTCGCACTCGGCACGCAGACCCAGGGCTCGGTGATCCGGCCCGCGGCGTACTGCGGCATCGTCGGGTTCAAGCCGACTTATGGCGCGATCGCGCGCACGGGCGTGTTGCCGCTGGCGTGGTCGCTCGATCACGTCGGCATGTTCGCGACGCGCGTCGCCGATGTGGCTTACACACTGGCGCTCGTCACTGGGGCCGATGCAGCCGATCCGCACGTCTCGCACGTTCCGCACACTGCCGCGACGACGCGCGGCACTGGGACGCGGCGCATCGGCGTGCTGTCGAAACAGGTCGGCGGCGAAGTCGAGCCGGCGCAGCAGGCCGCGCTGGACAGGCTCGCGGCCCAGCTCGCGCGAGACGGTGCCGAGATAGTCTCAGTCGATCTGCCTGTCGAGATCTTCGAAACGCCCGCGCATGCGTTGAAACTGATGTCCGTGGAAGCGGCCATCACGCACGGCGAACTGGTCGATCGCACGCCCGAGCTCGTGAGCCAGGCAATGCGCGGTCTCGTCGACGAGGGACGCAAGCTGCCCGTCACCGCCTATGCCCGGATCAAGGCGGCGCAGATGCCGATGGCGCATCGCTTTCACGACTGGCTGACGCGCACGATGGCGCTCGATGCGCTGCTGGTCGCGCCGGCCACGGGCGAGCCGCCGCGCGGACTCGACTATACGGGCGACGCATCGTTCTGCGCACCGTGGACGTTCCTCGGTGTACCGGCCGTGACCGTTCCGGTGGGATTCGGGCCGGCGGGCTTGCCGCTTGGCGCACAACTGGTGGGCGCCGCTCACGGCGACCTGGATTTGCTGATGTTGGCGGAGTGGGTGGAATCGCGCACTGGCTGGCAAGCGACGGTGGCTCAGCAGCACGGCTGAGCGCAGAGGCAAGGCCGGGGGCAATCGAAAACCGCTAACGCCGAGGGGCCGGTGAGCCGGCCTTTCCCATCGGCCGGTGTTGATGTTCGTAAATTCCGCTAGCCGTGTTCACGGCAGCTATCCGGCGGCGAAGGCCAATATCCCCGAACTGGCGAACGTCAGGCATGTGTTCGTCAAGGCGAGCGCTCGTGTCAACAACCGCGCAAGGCAGTCATCAGCCGACGCGCGAGCGCGAGCGCCGAATGCGCGGTTTCCGAGCCTCAGAGATATTGATCAGGCATCCGGATCGAAGCAACGCGTTCTGATCGCGTCGACGTCGACCGAGCTTTCGTCGTGCGCGAGCAACTGGCTGTCCGGCAGGCGCAAGGGCACGAGGTTGTCAGCGAGTTCAGGCTGATCTGCGTGTTGACCGCCAGCTCCAGTTCGCCATCATGCCTCACACGCGCGCGAATGGACGAACGGGACGAACGGCCCAGCCGAGCCGCTTACGAGTCAATTGCCCGATCTTCGCGTGCAACACCTTCACATCGACCGGGGGCTCGGCCGATGTCTGGCCCGTCTCGAACACTTCGGCAACACGCTCTTGCAGTTGCTTCTTCCAGTCCGTGATCCGGTTCGGATGCACATCAAACTGCTGGGCCAGCTCGGCCAGCGTCTTGTCGCCCTTGAGCGCCGCGAGTGCCACCTTTGCCTTGAACGCCGGTGAGTGTGTCCGTCGGTTGCGTTTCGTCATCTTCTGGTTCCTTGTTGCCGGCCATTGTGACCGACTCACGTCCCGGCTTTTCCACTTACCGACCTCTCCGAATTCTCGGCGCCACTTCTAGGGTCTGTTTACATATGGAACGCACGTGCGAATGCCCGCTATCGGCCGTCCCCCAAGGGGACTTCCTTCGGGGCGTCCCCCAAGGGAACTTCCTTCGGGGCGTCCCCCAAGGGGACTTCCTTCGGGGCGCAGGGCAAGGAGTAAGGAGCGCTGCGTGGCCGCGCCACGTGAGCGACGCACGACGCCGCCATGCGGCCGATAGCGGGCATTCCCCTGGAATGAAATCCAGGCAACGCACGTGCGTTCCATATGTAAACAGACCCTAGTGCCAAAGTGACATCTTTTGACACACCTTTCCAACAGATTTGAGGTCGCGATCTCTGTACATTCTCTTCTCGGCGCGCGATCCGCTTCGTGCGCCCTCTATGTAAAGGAGGATGCTCATGAAAACTCGAACGTTTGCCATGCTGGTGGGTGGGGCTTTGCTCACATCCATGACTGCTTCCGCGTTCGCCGGCGTCGTCGTCGGTGTCGCCGTGCCGGCTCCCGTCGCGGTCGTTCCGGCGGCACCTGTCTATGCGCCGCCGACCGTGGTCGTGCAAAACGGTTACGCAGCAGCCGTGCCAGCGGCAGTCGCACCGGTTGTGACGGTTTCGCCAGTGCCCCCACCTCCCATGGCGGTCGTCGTCATGCCGCGTCGTCCTGTGATGCACGTAGTTACGGTGCCGCGTCGCGTCTGGATGCCTGGTCACTGGGTAGGTGGGGTTTGGGTGGCCGGTCACTGGTTGTGAAATCTCTGCGCCGAACCCGTCTCGTGCGATACATCACCCCGGTCCATCAAAGCAGCAAAGCCATGTTGCACATCGCTTCGGCGCCAACGCTGCTCGCCGCGGTCTGCTGGTTGCCGACTTTGTGCTGCTGGGCGTCCTCGGTGCACTTACGGTTGGAGGGCGCATGAGGCTGAATGGACGTGCACCCAAACGATTGTCCCCCGCAGCGATAATTCACCATCGTTTAACAGCTCCGCATCGCAGTGCGCAGTGCCGTATGCGGCGCTAATGAACCTTGCGGAGCTCGCGCGACGCTATGGCAATTCGTCCGCCATCCTTTTGGACGCGCTGTACGGCATGACCGCGCAAGTGGATGAGTGCCTTTCCCGGGCAAGGATGCAGAGGATCCACTGCGATCCCGGGACCGGTCAATCGAATGCAAAAGGCATCTGACTGTTTTATGTATACCTGCGTAGCAGGTCATCGAGAGAGCGAGATGAAAGGAAGCGGTATGTCGGTATGGCGGGGTTCCCTTTTCGCGCGCAACGTATTGCTGTTGATTGTACTGATGCTGACAAGTCAGATCCTGGTCTTTGCCGTCTATCTGAACTTTATCCAGAAGCCAAGAGTTGACGATGGCGCAGCGCTCGTGGCATCGCAGATCCGGATCCTGGACCGGCTGTTGTCAGTCCTTCCGGACGACGAGCGAAACCGGCAACTGCTCGAAATGAACGGAGCGCCCCAAGGTGAACTGCCGCCGCCACAGGCTCGCGACGGGTTGCCTCCCGACTACATGGCGCACCGCTTTTTCGGTCGACTGGCATCGGAACTTGCCCCGGACGACCAGCTTCGCTGGGAGCGCGACGGGCACCGGATCTGGGTGCGTCTACATGTGCAGGACGTGCGGTACTGGGTGGCGCTGCGTGGAACGTCGGCCATGAGTAGTACGCTGCCTTGGGCGCTGATCGGCCTGTTGTTAAGTGCGGCCACCCTTCCTGCTCTTGGGGCCTATCTGATCCACCGGCCGGTCGAACAGGCGCTGCGCCGGCTGGCGCGCGCTGCCGGCACCATCGAGCGTGGCGTTTGGCCCGAAGCGGTTCCCGTGAGCGGCCCGCGCGAGCTGGCAACAGTAGCGGAGGCGTTCAACCGGATGGCCTCGACGCTCGAAGATCTCGAAGCGACGCGCGCCGAAATGCTTGCGGGCATATCGCATGATATCCGCACGCCGCTGACCAAGCTGCGCATGGCCATCTTCGCGCCGGAGTCATTCGAGGCCCCGGCCGCCAGTGCGGAACGCTTTGTCGAGGAGATCGACACCATCGTCCAGCAGTTTATCGATTTCGCCCGTGGGTGGGATAGCGAACCGGCGACGCACGGCGATCTGAACGCGCTGATCGAACAGCTCGCCGCCGACTATGCAGGTCTCGGTCGCACGTTCGAACTGTCGCTCGCGGAATTGCCACCTGTTGCGTTCCGACCGGTCGGCATGCAGCGCCTATTGATGAACCTGATGCAGAACGCGGTCGTGTACGGTCAGGTCGGGCTCGCAGTCCGGACTACCGTGGACGCGCGAAGTGTCACGATTGCGGTTGAGGATCGGGGGCCGGGCCTGCCTCAAGAGCTTCTGTCGTTGATAAAGCAGCCATTCCGGCGCGGCTCAGAGGCGGATCGAAAGGGCGGGAGCGGCCTCGGCCTCGCGATAGCGGAGCACGTCGCACAGCAGCATGGCGGCACGCTCGATCTCTTCCAGAATGCGCCGTCCGGACTCAAGGCCGTGGTGCAAATTCCCATTCCTTAACGGGCACTTGTCGGCGCGATGACTGCGCCGTCGACGTGGTGTGGCAGGGACTACGACTTAATGTGACGCTCGAGCCCCGCCCAAAGGGTCTGGCAGGGCAGCGTGAGCATTTGATGAGATGGCCATTTTTCATGGTTGTGTGATGAAAAACCTTACAAGATACTTTGCGATACTTAGTATATTCATGGCCGGCGTCGTGGCCGTCGGGTGGTTCCACCTGGCTCACGGTCACCGTCAGACGGCTGTCGCACCCGATCCGATCCCCGTGAGCGCGGTTGCGGCTTCGGTTACCGATGTTCCTGTCTATATCGACTCGCTTGGCACCGTGACACCGACACGTACCGTCACGGTCATCACGCAGGTCAACGGGATACTGCGTTCCGTCGATTTCAGCGAGGGGCAGACGATCAGGAAAGGACAGGTGATTGCACGCATCGATTCGCGGGCGCTCGAAGCGCAGCTGCTGCAGGCACAGGGTACGCTGCGTCATGACCAGGCTGTACTCGCAAACGCGAAACTGGACCTGCAACGTTATCAGCAGCTGATCAAAGCGGGCTCGATTACGCAGCAGACGCTCGATACGCAAGTTGCTACCGTCCAGGAGGACGAAGGCACCGTGCTGGCGGACACGGGCAACGTGAACAATCTGCAGGTTCAGGTCGGCTATTGCACCATCACGTCTCCCGTGGACGGCGTCGTGGGCCTGCGCCTGGTTGACCCCGGCAACTACGTGAGCAGCACCAGCACGACCGGTATCGCGGTCGTTACGCAACTGCAGCCGGCGACCGTGACCTACTCGGTGCCAGAAGACGACCTGGGACGGATCCGGCGGGCGATGTCGCAGGGGGAGGTTCAGGTGCTGGCCTATGACCGTGACGGCAAATCGTTGCTCGCGAAGGGCTCGCTGCTTGCGGTCGACAACCTCGTCAATACGAGCGCCGGCACGATCAACGTCAAGGCAGTCTTCCCCGATTCCGGCAACGCGCTGTTCCCGAACGAATTTGTGAATGTCCGGATGCAGGTCGACACGCTGCAGCGGATTCCGGTCGTGCCGACTACGGCGATCCAGCATGGCGCGAACGGCGATTTCGTTTTCGTGATCGGCGGCGCAGGCGCAGTGGCATTGCGCAACGTGAAGACCGGGCCGGTAAAAGGCGACGACACGGCGATTCTCGATGGCGGGGTGAAGGAAGGAGAGCGGGTCGCGACCGACGGTGCAGACAGGCTCGATACCGGCTCGCTCGTGAAAGTCGTGGCGCACTGAGCGGAGCCGACGATGAATGCTTCACGAATCTTTATCGAGCGACCCATTGCGACCGCGCTGTTGATGATCGCGTTGTTTCTGGCCGGGGTGCTGGGATACATCCTGCTGCCTGTTTCGGCGCTACCGGAAATCGACTATCCGACGATCCAGGTCTACACGCAGTATCCCGGCGCAAGCCCGGATGTGGTCAGTTCGTCGATCACCTCGCCGCTCGAAAGACAGCTCGGCCAGATGTCGGGGCTGAAGGCGATGAACTCGACGAGTTCGAACGGCACATCGGTGATCACGTTGCAGTTCGATCTGTCGTTCTCGCTCGACGTCGCCGAGCAGGAAGTGCAGGCCGCGATCAATGCGTCGTCGAGCTTTCTGCCGGCGAATCTGCCGTATCCGCCTGTCTACAGCAAGGTCAACCCTGCCGACCCCCCGGTGCTCACGCTGTCGCTGACATCCGACGTGCTGCCGCTGACGAAGATCGAGGATCTGGCCGATACCCGGCTTGCGCAGAAGATCTCGCAGATTTCAGGCGTGGGCCTGGTCACGATCAGCGGCGGTCAGCGGCCGGCCGTGCGGGTGCAGACCGATACCGGCGCGCTCAACGCACTCGGCATGTCGATCGACGACGTGCGCACCGCGCTCGGCAGTGCCAACGTTGACCAGGCGAAGGGCAGTCTCGACGGAAAATACCAGTCGTATTCGATCGGTGCGAACGACCAGCTGCAATCGGCGGCGGACTATCGCGACCTGATCATCGCGTACCGGCAAGGCGCACCGGTTCGGCTGGCGCAGATCGCCAGGTCGATCGACAGCGCCGAGAATTTGCAACAGGCGGCGTGGACCAACAGCACGCCGTCTATCGTGCTGAACATCCAGCGGCAGCCGGGCGCCAACGTGATCGATGTGGTCGATAGCGTGCAGAAGCTGTTGCCGCAACTGCGGGCGAGCTTGCCCGCATCGGTGAAGGTCGCCGTGCTGACGGATCGCACGAAGACGATCCGCGCGTCGGTTGCCGACGTCGAAACGGAGCTGGCAATCGCCGTGGCGCTCGTCGTGATGGTGATCTTCGTATTCCTGCGCAATGTGCCCGCTACCGTGATTCCCGCAGTCACCGTGCCGCTTTCGCTCGTTGGTACGCTCGCGGTCGCGTACGGGCTCGGCTTTTCGCTGAATAACCTCACGTTGATGTCGCTGACTGTCGCGACAGGCTTTGTCGTCGACGACGCGATCGTAATGATCGAGAACATTACACGCTACATCGAGGCTGGGGAAACGCCCCTGAGGGCCGCGATCAAGGGTGCGAAGGAGATCGGCTTTACGATCGTCTCGTTGTCCGTGTCGCTGATTGCGGTGATGATCCCGTTGCTGTTCATGGGCGACGTGGTCGGGCGCCTGTTCCGCGAGTTCGCGCTGACGCTGTCGGTCGCGATCGTCCTGTCGGCGTTGGTGTCGCTGACGCTTACGCCGATGATGTGCTCGCGCATGTTAAAAGCGCAGCCACACTCGCATCGGGTCGATTTCTTCGACCGGCTCAACAGCAGGTACATACGCGGTCTCGACTGGGTATTGTCGCATCGGCGCCTGACGATCGCATCGGTGGTGTTGACGGCCACGCTGACGTTCGTCGTGCTGATGCTGATGCCGAAGGGCTTCTTTCCCGAGCAGGACACAGGTCTGATCGAAGGTGTCGTGCAGGCCGCGCCGACCATTTCGTTCCAGCGCATGATCGGCCAACAGCAGCAGGTCGTCGACCGGGTCGCACGCGATCCGGCAGTCGCAAGTCTCTCGTCGTTTGTCGGCATCGACCAGACGAGACCGACGATCAATCAGGGCACCCTGTTGATCAATCTGAAGGACAAGGGCGAGCGAGCGCGCATCGACGAGGTGATTCGCCGCCTGACCCATGACACCGCAGACGTCGCGGGCGTGCGCCTGTTTCTGCATCCGGTGCAGGATCTGACGCTCGACGACACCGTCTCGACGACGAGCTACCGTCTCGGCGTACAGTCGACCGATCCGGCGCTGCTCACTCGCTGGACTGGCGAGCTGGTTGGCGCGTTGCGCGGCGATCCGGCGTTTGCCGACGTGCAGAGCGAGGCGATGCAGTCAGGCAATCAGGTGCAACTCACGTTCGACCGCGATACCGCGTCGCGCCTTGGCATCACCCCGCAGGCGATCGACGATGTGCTGTACGACGCGTTTGGTCAGCGCCAGGTGTCGACGATCTACACGCAGTTGAACCAGTATCACGTGGTGCTGGTCGCGAGAAACAACGCCGACGACCTTGCGCATCTGCTTTCAGGACTCTATGTAAATACGTCGTCGGGCAGCCTCGCGCCGCTCGCGTCGATGGCGACGATGAAGGTGATGCCCGCGCCGTTGCGGATTGATCGCAAGGGCCAGTTCCCGTATGCGGACGTGTCGTTCAATCTCGCTCCCGGATACAGCCTCGGCACGGCGATCGCCCGTCTTGAGCGGGTCAAGGAGCAGATAGGGTTGCCGCAGTCCGTCCAGGTGTCGCTGGAAGGATCGGCCGCGACCTTTCAGTCGTCGCTGGCGAGTGAAGGGTACCTGGTCGCCGCTGCCGTGATCGTGGTCTATCTGATGCTCGGCATCCTGTACGAGAGCTTCATTCATCCCGTCACGATCCTGTCCACGCTCCCTTCGGCGGCGCTTGGCGCGCTGCTGGCGCTGCTGATGGCCGGGACGCAGTTCGACATCATGGCCCTGATCGGAATCGTGCTGCTGATCGGCATCGTGATGAAAAACGCGATCATGATGATCGACTTCGCGCTGGACGGGCAGCGCAACCACGGCCTGTCCGCACACGCTGCGATCCGGCGTGCGGCTGAACAGCGCTTCCGTCCGATCCTGATGACGACGATGGCGTCGCTATTCGGCGCACTGCCGCTCGCGTTCGGCTCCGGCATGGGCTCCGAGTTGAGGCATCCACTTGGCATCGCGATTATCGGCGGCCTGTGCGTCAGCCAGTTGCTGACCTTGTTCTCGACGCCGGTGATCTATCTGGCGATGCATCGTCTGGAAAGACGCTTTGCCGCGGACGAGCCGATCGTAACGGAGTATGTGCAATGAACCTGTCTGGCCCATTCGTCAGGCGGCCCATCGCGACGACGTTGCTGGCTGTCGCCCTTGCTCTATTCGGTATCCTGGCATTCAGGCTGCTGCCGGTTGCGCCGCTGCCCGAAATCGACTTTCCTACGATCCTGGTGCAGGGGCAACTGCCCGGCGCCGATCCGACGACCGTGGCCACCTCGGTCACAACGCCGCTCGAGCGGCAGTTCGGCCATATTGCGGGCCTCGCTCAGATGACGTCGGTCAGCTCGCGCGGGCAAACGCAGATCACGTTGCAGTTCGACCTGAGCCGGAATATCGACGGCGCGGCACGCGACGTGCAGGCCGCGATCAACGCGGCGAAAACCAACCTGTCGCCCAACATGGACGGCAGCCCGACGTATCGCAAGGTCAATCCCGCGGATTCGCCCATCCTCGTGATCAGTCTGACCTCCGACACGGCCACGCCAGCCCAGCTTTACGACGCGGCGTCGACGGTGCTGCAACAGAAGCTGATGCAGACAACCGGCGTGGGCAACGTGGTGGTGGGCGGCGCCGCGCTGCCGGCGGTGCGGGTTGAACTGAATCCAGATCGGGTGAGCCACTACGGCATCAGTCTGGAGCAGATCCGCAGCACGATCGGGAATGCGAATGTCGATTTGCCCAAGGGATCGATGTCGGCGAGCGGGCAGAACTATTCGATCGGCGCGAACGACATGCTGTATTCGCCCGCCGACTACGGACGGCTGATCGTCAGGCAGAACAACGGCAACATCGTGCGTGTGTCGGACCTCGGCTATGTACGTCAGGATGTCGAGCAGCTTGAGAACTACGGCCTGTCGAACGGCAAGCCGGCCGTGTTGCTGGTCCTCTATAAGGAACCGGGCGCGAACGTGATCGACGCCGTCGACAACGTGAAGGCCGAACTCCCGGCGCTCGAGGCGGCGATCCCGTCGACCATCAAGCTGGCGATTTCGGTTGACCGTACGAAGACGATCCGTGGCTCGCTGCTCGACGTCGAAATCACCCTGCTGGTATCGATCGTGCTCGTGACGGCCGTCACGTTCGCGTTCTTTCGCAGCTGGCGCGCGACGCTCATTCCGGCGATCGTCGTACCGCTGTCGCTGCTGGGTACGTTCGGGGTCATGTACGTCCTTGGCTACAGCTTGAACAACCTCTCGCTGATGGCCTTGACCATTTCGACCGGTTTCGTGGTCGACGATGCAATCGTCGTCGTCGAAAACATCATGCGGCATCTGGCGCGCGGCAAGAGGCCCATCGAGGCGGCACTCGCAGGGGCGCAGGAAGTGGGCTTCACGGTGTTTTCGATCAGCGTTTCGCTGATCGCGGTATTCGTCCCGCTGCTGTTCATGGGTGGCCTGATGGGCCGGCTGCTGCGTGAGTTCTCGGTGTCGCTTTCCGTTGCGATCGTGATGTCGATGCTGATTTCGCTCACGGTCACGCCGATGCTGACGAGCATTTTCCTGCGCGCAGGACCGCAAGCCGGGAACGGCGACGAGCATCACGAGAGCGGATTTTCTCGCCTGTACGGCACGTCGTTGCGCTGGGTCATCCGGCATCCGCTATTGATGGGTGGCGTGACGGTGCTGGTGTTCGTGCTGAACCTCTGGCTGTTCACCGTGGTTCCGAAAGGCTTCTTCCCGGAGGAAGACACGGGGCTGCTGCTTGGCACGCTGCAGGCGTCGCAAAGCATCTCCTGGCACGAGATGCAGCATCAGTTCCAGATGGTCAACAAGGCGGTGCAGGAGAATCCGAACGTCGCGTTCGTGGGTGGCTTCGTGGGGGGAGCGAACGCGCTTAACAACGCACTGCTGTTCGTCACGCTCAAGCCCCTGGGTGAGCGTCGCGCGACGGCCGATCAGGTGATCGCTCAGGTGCGCCGACGGCTTGCCGATATGCCGGGGACACAGCTCTATCTGCAGTCGTTGCAGGACCTCGCGGCCGGTGGCCGACAGAGCGCCGCGCAGTACCAGTACACCCTGACCGCGGACGACCAGGCGACACTCGATCAATGGGTGCCGAAGTTAGTCGCGCAGATGCATAAGATGCCGGCGCTGGCCGACATCAACACCGACCAGCAGGACAAGAGCATGCAGGTCGGCATCGAGGTCGACCGCGACTCCGCCGCGCGAATGGGCGTGAGCTTCAAAGATATCGACGAGGCGCTTTATGACGCGTTCGGCGAACGGCAGGTCTCGGCCATCTACGGGAACGCGAATCAATATCACGTCGTGATGGAGGTGGCGCCCGAGTACTGGACAAGTCCTTCGGTACTGAAGGACATCCATGTTCCGGCGAGCCCGACGCTCGCCACGAGCGGCGCGTCGACGACCGCCGCCGGGGGGGCAACCGGCGCAAGCGCCGCTACGCCGTCGGCCGCGGCCCAGGCGAACGGTTCAGCGCTGGTGTCGCTCGCCGCGATGGCCCGGTTCTCGACCGACCCCAGCGCCATTTCGATCAATCACCAGGCTACGTTCCCCGCCATTACCGTATCGTTCAATCTGCGCCCCGGTGCATCGATCGGACCCGCGACGCAGCAGATCAGTCAGGCGGTCGCTGCGCTCAGAATGCCGGCGAGTGTCTCCGGCGCGTTCGCCGGCACGGCAGCAGCGTTTCGTGAGTCGATGGCGAGCGAGCCGCTGCTGATCCTCGCCGCGCTGTTGTCGGTGTACGTCGTGCTCGGCATGCTGTACGAGAACCTGGTTCATCCTTTGACGATTCTCTCGACGCTGCCTTCTGCGGGTGTCGGCGCTTTGATCGCGCTGCTGCTCACTCACACGGAGCTGTCGATCATCGCGTTGATCGGCGTGCTGATGCTGATCGGCATCGTGAAGAAGAACGCGATCATGATGATCGACTTCGCGATTGCCGAAGGGCGTCAGCATGCGCTGCCGCCGGAGGAGGCGATCGTGCGCGCGGGCCTGATCCGTTTCCGTCCGATCATGATGACGACGGTCGCCGCAATTTTCGGCGCGCTGCCGCTCGTGCTGGGGTCAGGCTACGGATCCGAATTCCGCAAGCCGCTCGGTATCTCGATCATCGGCGGTCTGGTGTTCAGCCAGGTCATCACGCTCTATACCACCCCTGTCATCTATCTCTGGCTCGATCGGGCGTCGCAGCGGTTGCGGCGCCGAAGGAAACACGCATGAAATCGCCCATCGGATACCTGTCGGCCGTGTCGGTCGGCATGCGCTGCTGCGCCTGCGCGCTCGGCGCCACGCTTTGGCTTTCGGGCTGCGCGGTCGGCCCGGACTATCACCAGCCGGCCGTAGCGATTCCAACGCAGTTCAAGGAAGCGGGCACACAGTGGCGACTTGCGGCGCCCAATCCGCAGGCTTCGCTCTCAACCCGGTGGTGGGACGCGTACGACGATCCCGAGCTGTCCCGGCTCGTCGACGCAGCGCTGCAGTCGAATCAGTCGATTGCAGGCGCGGCGGCCGCCTATCGGCTCGCGCAGGCCACCGTCGCTGCAGACCGGGCGAGCCTGTTTCCGACGCTCGGTGTCGACGCGTCGGCCTCGCACAGCTCGAGCACGACGACGGAATACGCGAAGGCCTACGCGAGTTGGGAAGTCGATCTGTGGGGCGCCGTGCGCCGGCAGATCGAGTCCGGCAAGGCGAACGCGCAGAGCGCGGATGCGACGCTTGCCGGCGAGCGCTTGTCGATTGCCGCGACGCTGGCGACCGACTATTTCGACATCCGCCAGCTCGATATCGACATCGACCTGTTGCGGCAGCAGGAGGCGGTCAACGGGCGGATTCTCGCGATCACGCGCGCAGCGCTGGCACAGGGGACCGCGTCGCAAGTCGATCTGCTGTATGCGCAGGACACGCAGGAGGCGGTTGTCGCGAACCTGCAAATTTCACAGACCTCGCGCGAGCAGGACGAGCACGCAATCGCGGCGCTCACGGGTGTGCCGCCGGCTTCGTTGTCGATTGCACCGCGGCTCGACTATGTGTTTCGCGAGCCCGAGGTGCCATCCGTGCTGCCGTCTGCGTTGCTGGAAAGACGGCCTGACGTGGTCAGCGCGGAACGCACCGCTGCTGCTGCGAACGCGCTTATCGGGGTAGAGAAGGCCGCATTCTTTCCGGACCTCGATTTATCGGCACAGGGTCTCGTGCAGCACAACACCTTCGCGACGCTGTTCTCATTGCCGACCCGGATGTGGTCGCTCGGTCCCTCACTTGCCGCCACGCTGTTTGACGGTGGTGCCCGCGTGGCCGCCGTGCACAAGGCGCAGGCGACCTATGACGAAGACGTCGCATCTTATCGCGAAGCCGTGCTCACGGCGTTCCAGAACGTGGAAGACAGCCTGTCGTCATTGAACCATCTGCGCCAGCAGGAGCACGCGTTTGCCGACATTTACCAGCGCAACCGGCAGTTGCTGGAGAGCGTCGCCGCGCAACTGACGGCCGGAACCGCGAGCGAGCAGTCCGATTTGACTCAGCAAGTGACGCTACTCACGGCCAGACAGAACCTGAACGATACGCAGGGGGCACTGGCGAAAAGCGGCGTTGGGCTGGTGAAGAACCTGGGCGGCGGCTGGATGTCGTCGAAGAGCCAGGCCCCGATCCCATGATGGCGGGCGCGCCGTTGTAACGTCGTCTGCCGATCTGCGCGGTCCAGAGTCCGATAGCGCCCACGACCGTTTTTCAAAGTCCGCGTCTCGAACCGCGTGCAAGGCCCCGTTACGTCCACTTGTGCGGTATCGCTTCCCCGCGACGTGGCTTGACATGACATGCAACACATTTCCAACAACATGTAGCGCACAGGTTCCCTACATTGGCGGCTGTGTCATGCGGGGTTCGCCAGTGGGGTGAATCCATCACATGGAGAGTGTGCAGTGAAATTTAAAATCGTTCTCGTGTCTGCTGCCAGTGCGGCAATTTCTATGGCTGTCGGCAAGGCGCCTGCTGGGTCCCTGGCGATTGATATCAGCGTGGGCGTTGCGGTTCGCCGGACAACCATCGATAGATGGGCTTGAACATGCATGACTATCGCTTTGTCGCCGCGGTTCTCAAGCGAAGCCGCGCACGACGGTGGCTGGGCGCGCTCGCCGTCATCGCCACTGAGTGCCTGCCTTACTCACCAGCGTTGGCGCAGTCGTCGCCGGACGATAGCGTGGGCATCAACGTGACCGCATTGCCCCACTATGAAGGCAGCAAGTCCTATCGTGTGCTGCCGTTGCCCATGCTGTCGCTGTTGAACGGGGCAATCTTCGTGCAGGGGCTCACGGGCGGCGTCGCCTACCCGTTGGGGCCGAGTGTTGCGGTGGGCCCGCTGATCGGCGTTCAACTGGGCCGCAACCAGGACTATGCGGCGGTGCTCAACGGCACCGGAGATATCGCAACGTCCTTCGACTTCGGTGCGTTCGCGCGCTGGCACTATGGTCCAGCGAGCGCGGGTCTGCGCTTCCTTCAGTCCGCGCATGCCGGCTATGGCAATCGTGTCACGCTGAGCGCGTCCTATGCGCTGGTCCAGAAGCCCGTTGACCGGGTGTCGGTGTCCGCCGACGCCGTGTGGTCCAACGGACCTTCGCAGCAGACGCGGTTCGGTATCGACAGCGAGCAGGCTGCGTCCAGCACGACCGGCCTCTCGCCGTATCACCCCTCAGCCGGCTTTTCGCGAGTCGACCTCAAGGTCGACTGGGATCATCGGCTGAACCAGCAGTGGTCACTGCAAAGCGCCTTCGGCGTCGGTTCCTTGCTCGGCGATGCTGCGAACAGTCCGATCGTTGAACGACGCGCGGCTGTAATTGGATCGGTGGGCGCTGCTTACCACTTCTGAGCGCTTACTTCGCGCTGCATCATCGTGAGAGCACTATCAATGAACCAGAATCTGACATCGACTCGTATTGCGCCACTGCTTGTCTGCCTCGCTGTTGGGTTGGGCATGGCGGGGTGTGCGGTCACGCCGCCGAGTGCGCCTACCGTCATGGCGGTCCCAGCGAACGGCAAGACCCTCAACCAGTTCCAGCAGGACGACTATAGCTGCCGCACGTACGCGACGCAGGTCATGAATCCGGCGGCGGCCTCGCATCAGCCGGCAACCTCCGGACTTGCTGCTACCGCCGTCGGCACGGCTGGAGGCGCTGCGGCCGGGGCTCTGATCGGCGCCGGGGCGGGCAACGCCGGTGCCGGCGCCGCAATCGGTGCGGGTGCCGGACTGCTGCTCGGCAGCATGACGGGCTCGGCGCAGCACAATCAGACCGAAGCGTCGTTGCAGCAGCAATACGACAACGCGTACGCGCAATGCATCACGGCAAAGGGAGATACGATCGAAACACCTCGTTCGGCAGCGATCGTCGTGCCCGTACGCCCCGTGCCGCCCCGCGCCGTAATCTATGGCGCGCCCCCACCTTACTACTACGCGCCGTACTGATTTCGCTCGTATGGTCGTGTCATGGCTTGACCTGGAATTCTGCCGGCTGGAAATCCTGGGTCGAGCTTTGTCCCCTGGCTATTCCGTGCACGTCATTCATTTCTTAACGGAGTCTTTGATGAAACGTTTATTCATTATTCTGGCTGCAACGTTCGCTGTGTCGTCTGCGTTCGCGCAGAGCAGCATGCAGCAGATGTTGGAAGCGCGCTTTACTGCCGCGAATGCAACTCATGACGGCAAGCTCACGAAAGAACAGGCGGAGGCAGGTATGCCGCGCGTCGCAGCCCATTTCGATGAGATCGATACTACGCATCAAGGGTACGTGACGCTTGAGCAGATCGAGCAGTTCGCTGCGCAGCATCGGCAGTAAGCGCTTGCAAGGCAAGCTTCAATACCCTCGGGTGGTTTAACCGTGTATTGAATATGTCCCATCGGGTCGCCTCATCACGTCGAATGATGGGGCTGCTGCGCGCTCCGGTTACCCGACGCTAGCAACCCGCCATGGGCAAGTCGATAGCTGGAAGTCCTGCGGGCCTGGCGCACCGAAATCAATCCGAGCGTGCTCGTCGCGCCCGGCGCTCCAGTGGAGGGCGACCTGGACAGGGAGACCAACACCGCGAATCTTGGCCCCCCAAATGCGGATTACGGTCTGGGACACGAGCGGCGCGGCGTCCCCAGCGGTAACGCCTGAACGCATCCCTAATGCCAGTCGCTGAGCCTCAATCGAAAGGAGTTGAATTAATGCTTAATGCGCGTGTTCTTTGTCGCTTTGCGCTTGCTGCCGGTTTTTGCATGAGTGCCGCGGTGCTTAGCGGCTGTGTAGTCGTTCCGGTGGGTCGTCCAATAATGGCCCGGCCACTGGTTGTAGTCCCTCGACCGCCACTGATCGTCGCTCCCGCGTACTATTGACCTGAGTCTATTCGCGTCCGCCCCGTGGGCGGGCGGGATGCATAGCGGCCGCTTTGCATCCTGTCCGAAGCTCGCCGCAGGGACGATGCGCAACTGCGTCCAGTTCACGGATAGCGACCAGGATATAACGGCCGCTCAAAAATCGTGTATATCCGAGTGAGTCAGTGAGCCGGCGCTCGACTTATCTTCGATTACCCTTGCCATGGCGTTCGCGGTGGTCACCACTTGGCCGCTGCTACCGTATAGTAGTTTGGCGACTGGTCGCGCTCGAAGCAATAAGCGCATATACAGCAGTATGAGGGCAACCAGAGACCTCAGTTATGCGAATGGTGAGTCGATGTGCCGGCAGCATGCTCTTCGAGGTCCGGCACGAAGATGTATCCGCACCCGCGAACGGTCTGGATGAATCGTGGTGTCGACGGGTCAGTTTCCACGATGCGGCGCAGACGATAGACCTGAACGTCGATGCCGCGATCGGCGGACTCGGATTCCGCGCCATGAAGTGACTTGAGCAGACGCCGGCGGGTGAGTGTGCACATGGGAGAATTAACGAAGATCTGCAGCAGCGCAAACTCACTGGCAGATAAGGTAAGAGATGTCTCTCCGCTATTCAGAGTGCGCGACTGAAAGTCCAGCGTGAACGCGCCGAATGTGTAAGGTTGCCGTCGTTGGGGAATGCCCGCATCGGGTACGGCGCGCTGGCGCCGCAGCACTGACTGAATCCGTGCTACCAGCTCACGCGGGTTAAACGGTTTGCGGAGATAGTCATCGGCACCCAATTCAAGGCCAGCGATGCGGTCCTCTTCGTTGGCGCGGGCGGTGAGCATCAAGACTGGAATGTCGTCGCCTGATGCGCGCAACCTACGTAGTGCCGTCAAGCCGTCGACGCCCGGCATCATAAGATCGAGCACTATCAGGTCCGGGCGTTCGTGTTTGAGCCGGTGTTCGAGCGAACGCGCATCATGTAGCACTGACACGTCGAAACCCCACCTTACCAGGTAGCGGCGAGTCGCATCACACAATTCGGCGTCGTCGTCGATTAGAAGAATCTGAGCTGACATAGGAAGAGAATAACGCTCACAAACGAGTGATGACCGGGGCCGCGACTAACCGCAATGCGAGCGCACCGCAGAAGCTGCAGCACACGATCGATCGAAGAAATGTAGGCGAATTTCATAACGCCAGGTGTTAGCAAATCATGTCAGGAAATGTCATCGACGGGGCCTGTTTTTCTGTCCGCAAATGCACGGGTGCACTCGCTTTCTCGCTGACCACGAGCGACAGCTGTAATATGAGCAGTCAGGATGGCATGCCCGGCACATACGGGTGGCGCCGGGCGGTCGTGGGCTTTCGCCAGTCAGTGTTGTGGCCAGCACAATCGATGACATCTTTTGACATACCTTTCCAACACATCCAGTGCGGAGATCCTTGTATATTCCGTTCGTCGAACCATACGGAACTTCCTGTGGCATGCAGATGCATGCGAAGGTGTTAGCGGATTGCAAGTCCGTTTTCTTGCCAAAGGAGGCATTGGATGTCGCTACGGAACTGCATGCCGCACTGGCACTGTCCGAGGTGCAACGTATCGCCGCAGACATCAAGCGGATTGGTAAGCAGTGCAGGCGCAACTGCAGGCCGGTAGGCCGCGCGGCGCAGCCCGCTTCGACGAGATTGTCGCCGCCCACCGAGGCACGTGACGGCTGTAGCAAAGCCAAGCGGTTCGCCGCGTAGCATCGGAAACAGGAACTAAAAGACAGGCGTTATTAGAGGTGTCTGCTTAATCATATGTCAGATGATCAGCCAACCGGTCGCATCATCGTGCTTGACGATGATGTTGAAATCCGCAATATGCTGCAACGCTTTCTGACGGCACAAGGTTTCTCGGTGCGCGCGGTGAAGACAGGCATTGAGTTGGACGTCTTGATCGAGCGCTACCCGTTCGACCTGTTGATTCTCGATATCATGATGCCAGGCGAAGACGGCCTGTCCATCTGCCGTCGGTTGCGTGCTCGGAGAGAGACAATCCCCATCCTCATGCTAACAGCGCGTGGCGATCCCGCGGACAAGGTCGTAGGTTTGGAGATCGGCGCCGACGACTATCTCGCGAAACCGTTTCTGCCGAGCGAGCTGATAGCGCGGGTTCGGGCGATGTTACGTCGGCAGCAGTTTCAGGTGCGCCTGCAAAACGTGCGGGGCGAGATGCTGCTCGCAGGCGAGTCGCAATGCTTGCGGTTCGGCGCCTTCAGGCTGGACGTTCGGCGTAGAGAATTGATGTCGGACGAAGCGGGCATCGTCGAACTCGGCGCAGCTGAAATGCGTCTCCTGTGTGCGCTTGCGGAGACGCCAAACCGTCCTGTAAGCCGCGCAAATCTGATAGAGCGCGCGCGCGGGTCGCAATATGAGGCGAGCGCCCGCAGCGTTGACGTGCAAGTTCTTCGCTTACGACAGGTGATTGAGACAGAGGCAAGCTCGCCCCGACATATCCGCACGGTGTGGGGCCTCGGCTACATGCTCGTTGCAACCTCAAACTAAAGCGTCACCTGTTGGACGCTCGACAGTGACATTCAAGCCGCTTCCTCTGCTTTCCGTGTACACCGCGCGCAACGCCGTGGCTACAGCGTTCATCGGGGTCTCTTGCGCTGCAACTCCCGCAACTCGTGTGGCTCCCGACAAAGCGTCGAGCGTGCCGCGGCTGCTCGGGTAAAACAACGAGGCAGGGCAGTTTCCGTCATCGCTTGCGCGACCGTTCAGCTATTTCAGGCCCTGTCCAGCGCCTTGATCGCAAGCGCAGCGCCAGCCGCGCGCGTCTCGACGTGCAGCTTACGGAACAGATGTTCGAGGTGCTTGTTCACCGTGCGCGGCGCCATGCCGAGAATGTCGCCGATATCGCGATTCGTCTTGCCGCGAGAGACCCAGAGCAGCACTTCGGCCTCGCGCGCCGTCAAATTGAAGCGCGCCGCGAGTGCGCTGCTGTGCACAGTGTCATCGGTCTCCTTGAGGGTGAGGATCCACTCTCCAGGATCGGGAGCGGAGGTTGCGCTCGCAGAACGCCGCACGTGTCCCGCGGTGAATTCGAGGACGGCGCCGGCCGGACTCCCGCGCCCGAGCCAGTCCACAAACCAGTCGCGCAACAGCGGCGGCAACATGGGGTGCGCAACCGCTTGCACGAGGTCATCGGCGTGGCTGGCCCGGTAGGCAGAAATTTGCCGTGCCGCTTGCGGACTCTGCCAGCGGATCGCGCCATCGGCGCCGACGATCAGCGCCGCCCGCGCATCGAGCGACAGTGCCGCGTGCGCATAGAGTTGCGCACGTGAGCGCTGCACGTGTGCGCCAATGCGCGCGCAAACCTCCTCGGGACGCACGGGTTTCGTCACATAGTCGATGCCGCCGACGCGAAACGCGCGTACCACATGCTCGCTTTCCGTTAATGCCGTCATGAAGATCACGGGCAGATGTTCGTGGCGAACGTCCTGCTTCAGGTGCCTGCAGGTCTCGAAGCCATCCATGCCAGGCATCATCGCGTCGAGCAACACGACGTCGGGCGTCACGCGTGCGAGGCGCTTGAGCGCATCTTCGCCCGAAAGCGCGACCAGCACCGCGTAACCATGTGCCTGAAGCGTATCGGAGAGAAATGCGAGGTTGTCCGGCGTGTCGTCGACAATCAACACGACGGGACGCTCGCGCAGCCACTCGGGCGACGCATCGGTGGAGTTCATCGCGCGCGCGTCAGACGTCCGCGGCGCGAGACAGTCGGTCGAGTTCATGCTCAAGCTCCCTTAGCTGAAAGCGTTCCGCCAAAGCGCGCAACACGTCGATCTGCTCCTGTAGCGCGGGCCAGGTCGCGCGCGCCGAGTCGAGTTGTTCGATCACGCCTTGCAGGTAGCCGACTTCGAGGTGTGCGCGCAGCCGCTCGAGCACCGCTTTCGGCCACGCGAGGTCCAGTGACGCGTGCCTGACGGGCGGCGTGGCTTGCGCGGACGCGGACGGCTCGGATGCGATCCAGTCGAGCACGAGTAACTGCGCGAGCTTGTCGAGCAACAAATTGATCTGGAGCGGCTTCACGAGATATCCGGCGCATCCGGTCGCGCTCGCGCGTTCCCGATCGTCGGCAAATGCATTAGCCGAAAGCAGCACGATCGGGGCGTTCGACAGCTGGTTTTCGCGGATCAGCCGGCTGGCTTCGTAGCCGTCCATCAGCGGCATTGAGATGTCCATGATGATCACGTCGACGCTGTGTGTCGCCAGCCAGCGCAACGCGTCGGGGCCGCTTTCCGCCTCGGCGACGTCGAAGCCGAGCGGCGTCAGCAGTTGCACGACGATGCCGCGCTGATCCGCGAGATCGTCGACGACGAGAATCGCGCGCTTCGGCCCGGTATAGCCGCGGATCGCCGCGAGTTCAGTGCGCGCGTCGGCTGCGCTGTTCACTGCTGGCGCGAACAGTCGCACGATGAAGCGCGTGCCGCGCCCGACCTCGCTGTCCACTTCCAGACTGCCACCGAGTGCCTGCGTGAGAAGCCGGCAGATCGTGAGCCCCAGTCCCGCGCCGTGATCGTGCGCATGCGCCGCTTCGCCTCGCTCGAACGGCAGGAACAGGCGCTCCATCTCGGCCGGAGGAATTCCGGGGCCGGTGTCGACTACTTCGAACTTCAACGTGTCGAGCACGTGGCTCACGCGCAGCGTCACTGTACCCGTGGACGTGAAGCGAATCGCGTTGCCGATCAGGTTGGTCAAAATCTGACCCATGCATTTCTGGTCGGTACGCACGGTGGCGGGCAGGCGGCCTACGGTCTGCACGTCGAAAGCGAGCGCTTTCTCGAGCGCCTGCGGGCGCAGCATTGAGGTGACGTGCGCGACGAAATCCACCAGTGACACGCGTGCGATGTTCAGTTCCAGCTTGCCCGCCTCGATACGCGCGACGTCGAGCAGCCCATCGACGAGCGCAAGCAGATGTTCGCCGCTGCGGTGAATCGTTCGCACGGCGCTGTAGCGCGTCGGCGAAAACTCCTCTTTCGCCTGCAAAAGCAACTGTGCATAGCCGAGAATGCTGTTCAGCGGTGTGCGCAACTCGTGGCTCAAACCGGACACGTAGCGGCTTTTCGCCTGATTCGCCGATTCGGCGGCGGCCGTCGCGCGCTTGAGCGCGGCGTCGGTTTTCTGGTGCGCGTCGATTTCCTGCATCAGCAATTCGTTTTGCCGTTGCGATTCTTCCTGCGTGACGCGACGGCTTTCGCGCTCCAGCACGAACCACCACGCCGCTATGCAGCCGACGAGAGAAAGCGCGAAGAATATCTTCAGAAAACTGTGGCCGATCGCGCTGTCGATCGACGATCCGTCGACGGCGAGCGAGGTCACACTCTGCGACCAGGTCAGATAGAGCACGCTCGCGAGCACCGCGAGTATCGCGCACATGAGGCTGGCATAGTGCATGAGACGCAGCGCGGCTGGGCCGAGCCGCACGCGGGGAAACACGCGATGTAGCGCGCGATCGGCTTGCGACGCGAAGCGTGCGTGCGGCTTGCAGCGATCGTGGCAGCGCGAATCGAGCGAACAGCACAGCGAGCAGATCGTGCCGCCGTAGGCAGGGCAGAAGGCTGTGTCTTCCGGTTCGAACGCGTTCTCGCAGATCGCGCAGCGAAGCGAAGTGGCGTTGCCCGTGGGTTGGGCGGCGCGCGCGATGTAGTAGCGTCCGCGCGTGACGATCGCGAGCACCGGAGCACAGGCGACCGCCACGCCGAACGCGATGAACGACGACATGGCTTGTGCCAGCAAGCCGAACATGCCGCTCTGCGCGAGCATCGCGGCGGCGGCGGCGATCAGCATCGCGCCTACGCCGACGGGATTCACGTCGTACAGGTGTGCGCGTTTGAATTCGATATGACGCGGGCTAAGCCCAAGCGGCTTGTTGATGACGAGATCGGCGAACAGTGCGCCGATCCATGCGATCGCGATGTTTGCGTAGAGCGACAGCACCCTGGCGATCGCCTCGAATACACCCATTTCCACGAGCAGCAGCGCGATCATCACATTGAACACGAGCCACACCACCCGCCCCGGATGGCTATGCGTCAGACGGGCAAAAAAATTCGACCACGCGAGCGAGCCCGCGTACGCATTCGTCACGTTGATCTTCAACTGCGAAACGATCACGAACAGCGTCATCGCGGGCAGCGCCCAACTCGCGAGCCCAAACGGATCGAGCAGCAAGTGATAGGCGACGAGGTACATCTGGGTGGGCTGCGTGGCCTCCGCCGGACTGACTTCGTACTGGATCGCGACGAAGGCGAGGAATGCGCCGCCGAGCATCTTGAGCGCGCCGGGCACGATCCAGCCTGGTCCCGCCGACAGCAGCGCGAGCCACCAGCGCGTGTGGTTCTTTGCAGTCAGCGGCGGCAGGAAGCGCAAGTAATCCACCTGCTCGCCGACCTGCACGATCAATGCAAACACCACGGTCGAGGCCTGCCCGAATGCGATCACGCTGAACGCGCGGCCTTGCGCAGCGAAGCCGGCAAAGGTCGTCCATTCGTGCACCAGACCCGGATGGTGCCACAGCACAGCCGCATAGGGCAGCGCGAACAGTACCAGCCACAGCGGCTGAGTCCAGCTTTGCAGCCGATTGATCAGCGTGATGCCGAACATCACGATCGGAATCACGACGAGCGAGCTCAGTACATAGGCGATCGCCAGCGAGATATGAAAATAGAGTTGCAACGCGAGCGACATGATGGCCGCTTCGAGCGCGAAGAAAATAAACGTGAAGACGGCATAGAGCAGCGACGTGAGCGTCGAGCCGATATAGCCGAAGCCCGCGCCGCGCGTAAGCAGATCCATGTCGACGCCATGGCGCGCGGCGTAAAAGCTGATCGGCAGACTGGTGAGCCAGATGAGCACCGATACGACCGCGATCGCCCAGACCGCGTTCGTAAAGCCATAGTTGACGACGAGACTGCCGCCGATCGCTTCGAGCACCAGAAAAGACACGGCGCCGATTGCCGTGTTGGCGACGCGCAGTTCCGACCAGCGTCGAAACGAACGCGGCGTGAAGCGCAATGCGTAATCCTCAAGCGTTTCGTCGCCGACCCACGCATTGTAGTCGCGCCGCACCTTGACGATGCGTTGGGTACTGGGCGTGCCCACTGACGGGTGACTCTGGGGCATGGAGATGAGCTGGATTGGTGCGGAAACGATCGGATCGGTGTCTGATGCAAATTACATTCCAGTGCGACTGCGGGGAATACGTCAATCGACGTATTCCGGTTGCCAATTTGGCTTTCTACATTGCGTCCAACCTCGAACCAGCTCTCGCAAGAAGCGCAGGGCGACCGATAAGGAGAATGTGATGTCCGCAGACGATCGAATCGATGATGATGCTCGCATACCGTCGCCGTTGCGCCGGAAACTGATCGGCGGCCTCGCCGCCGCGCCGTTGATGGCGCTGGGGCTGCCACGTACTTCGTTTGCTCAAACGCCGCCCACCGCCAAGGTGAACACCACCGGGCTCGCGGTGACCGATACCACGGTGACAGTCGGCCAGTTGCATTCGGCGACCGGCACGATGGCGATCTCCGAAACCGGTTCGATCCAGGCCGAACGCCTCGCGATCGAGCAGATCAACGCAATGGGCGGCGTGCTCGGCCGCAAGATCCAGATCATTCAGGAAGATGGCGCCTCCGACTGGCCGACCTTCGCGGAGAAGTCGAAGAAGCTGCTCGAGAACGACCACGTCGCGGCCGTGTTCGGCTGCTGGACCTCGGCCTCGCGCAAGGCAGTGCTGCCGGTGTTCGAGAAGGACAACGGGCTGCTCTATTACCCGACCTTCTACGAAGGCCTCGAACAATCGAAGAACGTGTTCTACACGGGCCAGGAAGCGACCCAGCAGATTCTCTGGGCGCTCGACTGGGCATCGAACACGAAGAAGGCCAAGACGTTTTTCCTGATTGGTTCCGACTATATCTGGCCGCGTACGTCGAACAAGATCGCGCGCCGCCATATCGAGCAGCATCTGCACGCGAAGGTCGTCGGCGAGGAGTATTACCCGCTCGGCACGACCGAGTTTGCGTCGCTGATGAACAAGATCAAGCTCGCGCGGCCGGACTGCATTTTCGCGAGCGTGGTGGGCGGCTCGAACGTTGCGTTCTACAAGCAGCTCAAGGCGGCCGGTATCACTCCGCAGAAGCAGTTCCTGCTGACGCTGTCGGTAACCGAGGACGAAGTGCTCGGCATCGGCGGCGACAACTTCGCGGGCTTCTATTCGTCGATGAAATACTTCGAGGCACTCGATAACGAGAACAACAAGAAGTTCGTCGCTGCGTTCAAGGCGCGCTACGGCCAGAAGTCCGTGATCGGCGACGTGACCCAGGCCGCGTATCTCGGCCCATGGATCTGGAAGGCCGCCTGCGAACGCGCGGGCAGCTTCGACGTGGACAAGGTGGTGGCGTCGTCGGCGGGCATCGACGTGGCCAATGCGCCGCAGGGCTATGCGAAGGTCGATGCGAATCACCACCTGTGGAGCCGCTCGCTGATCGGCCAGGGCCAGGCAGACGGCCAATTCAAGGTCGTCGCGCAGTCCGACCAGCCGATCCAGCCGAATCCGTTCCCGAAGGGCTACATGTAATCCGTCAACCGCAGCTGCGCGGCGACGCAACGCGCCGCCGCGCGAGGAGCGCTCGATGTCCGCCACCGACATTTTCAACATCACGCTGATGCAGGGCTTCGCCGGTCTGAGCCTGTTCAGCGTTCTGCTCCTGATGGGGCTTGGACTCGCCGTGATCTTCGGCCAGATGGGCGTGATCAACATGGCGCACGGTGAATTCATGACGATCGGCGCTTATACCGTCTACATGTTTTCGTGGTTCTCGCAGAACGTCTGGCACGCGTTCACGCCGGTGTACTTTTTCTTCGCGATCGTCGCGGCGTTCGGCCTCGCGTTCGCGGCGGGCTGGCTCGCCGAATGGGCATTGATCCGCCATCTATACCGCCGTCCGCTCGACACGCTGCTCGCTACCTGGGGTCTGAGTCTCGGCATGCAGCAAGTGTTTCGCTCGACGTTCGGGCCGAAGGAAGTGAGTCCTGCGCTGCCCGACTGGCTGATGGGCTCCTGGGAGCCAGCGCCAGGCCTGGATATTCCAGTCAGTGGCATGTTCGTGATGGGACTCGCGCTGGTCATGACAGGCGGACTGCTGCTCGCGCTCTACCGCTCGCGCTGGGGCCTGCGCGTGCGTGCCACGGTTGCCAACCGGCCCATGGCCAACGCTGCCGGCATCAACACGCGGCGCACTGACCGGATGACCTTCGCGATCGGCTGCGGTATTGCGGGGGTGGCGGGCGCGGCGTTCACGGCGATCGGCTCGACCGGACCCACCAGCGGTTCTCTTTATATCGTCGATTCGTTTCTTGTCGTCACCTTTGGCGGCGCGGCGAGCCTGCTCGGCACCGTGGCCTCGGCGTTCGGCATCGCGCAGATGCAGTCGATCAGCGAGTTTTTCCTGTCGGGTTCGATTGCACGTGTTCTTACGCTGCTGACGGTCGTCGTGATCCTGATGCTGCGTCCGCAGGGACTCTTTGCGTCGAAGGTGCGGCGCGTGTGAGTGCGGGGCGCCGTGCACGGCTCATTCACTGATTAATTCGTATGGAGATGGACATGGAACCCATCCAAGCCGTGGCGGGGAGCGTTTCCCCGCGATCCGGTCCCAGCGCGCCGGGAGGCTGGCGCGCGCTCGCGATGCGGCTCGACGCGTCGGGTTACGTGGGCATCGCGATACTCGCGGTGCTGATCGTTGTCGTGTTTCCGCTTGTGCTGGATACGTTTCGCCTGAACCTGATGGGCAAGTACCTCACCTACGCTTTCGTGGCGATTGGCCTCGTGATCGCGTGGGGCTACGGCGGCGTGCTCAGCCTCGGACAAGGCGTGTTCTTCGGCCTCGGCGGTTACGCGATGGCGATGTTCCTCAAGCTCGAGGCGTCCGACCCGGCCGCCACCCACACGCAGACCACGCCCGGCATTCCCGACTTCATGGACTGGAATCAGCTCACCGCGCTGCCGACGTGGTGGAGGCCGTTTCATTCTCTACCGTTCTCGATCCTCGCCGTGCTCGTGGTGCCTACGGCTCTCGCGTTCGTCGTCGGTTATGCGATGTTCAAGCGACGGGTGGGCGGCGTGTACTTCGCGATCATCACGCAGGCGGTCGCCTTGATTCTTTCGGTGCTGATCATCGGCCAGCAAGGATATACGGGTGGCGTGAACGGGATCACCGATCTGCGCACGCTGCTCGGCTGGGACATCCGCACCGACCACGCGAAGCTGGTTCTTTATTTCGTCAATGCGGTGCTGCTGATCGGCGCGCTGCTCGCCTGTCGCTGGGTCCAGCGCAGCAAGCTCGGGACGCTGCTGCTCGCGATGCGCGACAAGGAGGACCGCGTGCGCTTCTCCGGTTACGACGTCGCGATGTTCAAGGTGTTCGCGTTCTGCCTCGCGGCGCTGCTCGCGGCTGTCGGTGGCGCAATGTTCACGCTGCAGGTGGGTTTCATGTCACCGTCGTTCGTCGGCATCGTGCCGTCGATCGAGATGGTGATCTATGCCGCAGTCGGCGGGCGCATGTCACTGGTGGGCGCGGTGTATGGCGCGATTCTCGTCAACCTCGGCAAAAGCTGGTTCTCGGAGAGCCTGCCTAATCTCTGGCTCTATCTGATGGCGGCGATGTTCATCGGCGTGGTGATGGCCTTTCCGAACGGGCTCGCGGGTCTCTACGAAGAGCATGCCCGGCCGCGTATCCGCCGGTGGCTCGGCGCAGCGAACAAGGAGATCTGACGCATGAGCAACACTGACTTTCTGCTTGCGATCGAAGATCTGAGCGTGTCGTTCGACGGTTTCAAGGCGATCGATTCGTTGAACCTCTATCTCGAGCGCGGCGAATTGCGCGTCGTGATCGGCCCGAACGGTGCGGGCAAAACGACGCTGCTCGACCTGATTTGCGGCAAGACCAGGGAAACCGCCGGCAGCATCAAGTTTCGCAACGAGGAAATCACGAATCTCGCCGAGTTCCGGCGGGTGCGCAAGGGCATCGGCCGCAAGTTCCAGACGCCGTCGATCTACGAAAACCTGAGCGTCGCGCAAAACCTCGAAGTGTCGTTTCCGCGCGGACGCAGCGTGTTCGGCGCGCTCGCCTATCGCGAGGATGCCGAAGTGGCCGACCGGGTGCGTGCGGTAGCCGATGAGATCGGTCTTGCCGCTTCGCTCGATCTCGAAGCCGGGCTGCTGTCGCACGGCCAGAAGCAGTGGCTGGAAATCGGCATGTTACTGATGCAGGACCCCGAACTCCTGATGCTGGACGAACCGATTGCAGGCATGAGCGCGCGCGAACGGGAAGTCACAGCGGAACTGCTCGATCACATTTGCCGCAATCGCTCGATGATCGTGATCGAGCACGACATGGCCTTCGTCGAGCGGATCGCGCACAAGGTCACGGTCATGCATCAAGGCAAGATCCTCGCGGAAGGGCCGATGGCGCAGGTGCAAGCCGATCCTCGCGTGATCGATGTCTATCTCGGCCACTGAATTTACACGGAGAACACATCATGCTGGAAGTCGACGATCTCGTGGTCAGCTACGGCCAGAGCGAGGTGCTGCACGGCATCGGATTTTCCGTGGCGAACGGCGAAAGCGTCGCGGTGATGGGCCGCAACGGCATGGGCAAGACGACGCTTTTCAAGGCGCTCATAGGCATGCTGCCCGCCAATCGCGGCACGGTGCGGGTGGGCGGCGCCGACGTGTCCAAAGACGAGAGCTACCGGCGCGTGGCGAAAGGCATCGGCTACGTGCCGCAAGGCCGGCAGATCTTCGCGTCGCTGAGCGTCGAGGAGAACATCCAGACGGGCCTCGAAAAGGCGCGCAGCCAGCTCGTGCCCGACGATCTCTACGCGCTCTTTCCCGTGCTGTTCGACATGCGACGGCGCAAGGGCGGCAACCTCTCGGGCGGCCAGCAACAGCAGCTCGCGATTGCGCGCGCGCTCGCGACCGATCCGAAGGTGTTGCTGCTCGACGAGCCTACCGAGGGCATTCAGCCGTCCGTCATCAAGGACATCGCGAAGGCGCTCAATCAGATTCGCACGACCCGCAACATCGCCATCGTGGTGTCCGAGCAGGTGTTGAGCTTCGCGCTCGACGTCGCCGACCGGCTCTTCGTGATCGAAGGCGGCCGCTTCGTACATCAAAGCACCCGCGATGCAGGCGACACCGACCGCATCCGCGAATACCTCTCGGTATGAGTGCGGCGCACCGAACCGCATTTACTGACCCTCGAACCACGGAGCGAACGCAATGCCCGAAACTCTCATCAAGGTGGATCTGAACCAGCCGGCCTACGAAAACACGCAGGTGCACAACCGCTGGCACCCGGATATTCCGATGGCTTGCTGGGTCAAGCCCGGCGACGACTTCATCCTCGAAACCTACGACTGGACCGGCGGCTTCATCAAGAACGATGACAGCGCCGACGACGTGCGCGACATCGATCTGTCGATCGTCCATTTTCTGTCCGGCCCGGTCGGCGTGCATGGCGCGGAACCCGGCGATCTGCTGGTCGTGGACCTGCTCGACATCGGTGCGAAGTCCGAGAGCCAGTGGGGCTTCAACGGATTTTTCTCGAAGTCCAATGGCGGCGGTTTTCTCACCGACCATTTTCCTGCCGCGCAGAAGTCGATCTGGGATTTTCACGGCGTCTACACGAACTCGCGCCACATTCCAGGCGTGAATTTCGCGGGTCTGATTCACCCCGGCCTGATCGGATGCCTGCCTGATCCGAAACTGCTGGAAACCTGGAACGCACGCGAAACCGGCCTGATCGCGACCGCGCCGGAGCGCGTGCCGCCGCTGGCGAATCCGCCGTTCGCCGCGACCGCGCATATGGGGCAACTCACGGGCGACGCGCGTGACAAGGCGGCGGCGCAAGGGGCGCGCACCGTGCCGCCGCGTGAGCACGGCGGTAATTGCGACATCAAGGATCTGTCGCGCGGCTCGAAGGTGTTCTTCCCCGTCTACGTGGATGGCGCAGGACTTTCCGTCGGCGATCTGCACTTCAGCCAGGGCGACGGCGAGATCTCGTTTTGCGGCGCGATCGAAATGGCGGGCTGGGTACACATGCGCGTGAATCTGATCAAGGGTGGCATGGCGAAATACGGAATTCGCAATCCGGTATTCCAGCCGAGTCCTATCACGCCGAATTACAACGACTACCTCATTTTCGAAGGCATTTCGGTCGACGAGCAGGGCGCTCAGCATTATCTCGACGTGACGGTCGCGTATCGGCAGGCTTGTCTGAACGCGATCGAGTATCTGAAGAAGTTCGGCTATTCGGGCGCGCAGGCGTATTCGTTGCTCGGTTGTGCGCCGGTGCAGGGGCACATCAGCGGCGTGGTCGATATTCCCAATGCATGCGCGACCTTGTGGCTGCCGACACAGATTTTCGACTTCGACATTCGCCCGAATGCCGATGGGCCCATCCAGCACATCAAGGGCGGTGTGGATTTGCCATGCTCGCCGGATCTGGCGAACGTCTGAGCCAACGCTACGAGGAGAGCTTGTCATGCCGATCTACGACTTCGAATGCGTGAGTTGCGGTCCCTTTTCCGTCATGCGGCGCATGGCGGACCGCGAAAAGCCTTGCCGCTGTCCCGAGTGCGGAGGGGAGAGTGGCCGGGTGATCAGCGCGCCGTCGTTAGCCTTGATGGCGAATACACGGCGCTCCGCGCACGCAACGAACGAGCGCGCGCAGCACGCGCCGCGCCAGTCCGGTGACGGGGCGCCGTTGCGTCATCGGGCGGGATGCAGTTGCTGCTCGGGTGGCAGCGCGAAGCTCGCGGGATCGGCTTCGGACGGACTCAAACGGCCGGCAGGACGACCATGGATGATCAGCCACTAGTAGTGAGCGTGTGCTGAAGCGGAGCGGGCGGCCCGAAGTCCGCCTGCGATCTAAGGGACTTAAGGAGGATATGTCATGCGACATGGCGATATTTCGAGCAGCAACGATTGCGTGGGCGTCGCGGTGGTCAACTACAAGATGCCGCGTCTGCATACGAAGGCGGAGGTGCTCGACAATGCGCGCCGCATCGCCGGCATGGTGGTCGGCATGAAGCAGGGATTACCTGGCATGGATCTCGTCGTGTTTCCCGAGTATTCGACGCACGGCATCATGTACGACCGGCAGGAGATGTTCGATACGGCGTCGACGGTGCCGGGCGAGGAGACGGAAATATTTGCGGCGGCGTGCCGCCAGGCCAACGTCTGGGGGGTGTTCTCGATCACGGGAGAGCGTCACGAAGAACATCCGCGTAAGGTGCCGTACAACACGCTTGTGCTGATCGACAATCGCGGCGAGATCGTGCAGAAGTATCGCAAGATCATGCCTTGGACGCCGATCGAAGGCTGGTATCCGGGCGATCGTACCTACGTGACGGATGGGCCGAAGGGTTTAAAGATCAGCCTGATCATCTGCGATGACGGCAACTATCCCGAGATCTGGCGCGACTGCGCGATGAACGGCGCGGAATTGATCGTGCGCTGCCAGGGCTACATGTATCCGGCCAAGGAGCAGCAGGTGATGGTGGCTAAGGCAATGGCGTGGATGAATAACACTTACGTCGCCGTGGCGAATGCCACGGGCTGGGACGGCGTGTATTCGTACTTTGGTCACTCGGCGATCGTGGGTTTCGACGGGCGCACGCTCGGCGAGTGCGGCGAGGAGGAGATGGGCGTGCAGTACGCGGAGCTCTCGGTGAGCATGATCCGCGACGCGCGGCGCACGATGCAGTCGCAGAACCATCTATACAAACTTCTGCACCGCGGGTACACGGGCACGATCAATTCGGGCGACGGCGCGAACGGCGTGGCGGCCTGTCCGTTTGGGTTCTATCGCGACTGGATCGAAGACCCCGACGGCACGCGCCGCCGCGTCGAAGCACTCACGCGCCCGACGCCAGGGACGCCGGAGTGTCCGATTGAAGGGATTCCGAACGGGGCGTGAGGATTGGTTCGCCGGGCGTTGTCACGTTCGCGCGCTGGTCAGCTAGTCAGTCATCAGCCACGCGGTTCGGAGGTATTTCCGCTTTCAACTCAGCCTTCGCGACATCGAGGAGCTACTGTTCGAGCGCGGCGTGGTTGTCAGCCATGAATCGATCCGGCGGTGGACGGACAAGTTCGGCGCCAGTTTTGCGCATCAGGTCAGGACTGCCCGTCGCAAGCCGGGCAGCACATGGCCCGCGAAAACAGAGATCCCTGAGCTGGCGAATGTGAAGCACGTGTTCGTCAAGGCCTGCGCGCGCGAACAACCGCGCTGAAAACAGCCATCAACCCACGCGTGAACGCGAGCGCCGGATGCGAGGGTTTCGCTTGCCCGAACGCACGCAGTCATCTGCTGAGCGCCTCGCTCTATCGCAAACAGCTCGCCGCGCGATTTGAAGCGTGGCGTCTCTTCACCGGCATTGCCCAAGCTCCGTCCACCGTGTTCTGAGACACGCCTATTGGTGGCGTTTTTTTACATCGCAGCTCTGCGCATTTATTTTGTCACTGTTTTCTCATTAACGGGATGGCGGGCGGAGAGACGCGCACGCTGGTTTCCGGCGATCTTCGCACACAGTGGTTTTTTTGCAGCTGCAATTGGTGCGGAAGCGCACATACCGGTTGCCGCGCCTCCATGAATCATGCTCCGCATATCGAGTCGCGTAAATGCTTTCAATTTAAAAATTAAAGAAGATAAAAATGAAAGGAAACGCAATGAAGCGATATTTCCACGTAAGAAAAAGGAAAACAAAATGAAGGCGATGCTCCCGGGGCTGGACATCCTGCGGTTCCTGCTGGCCTGCTATCTGGTCGTCTTCCACACGCTCGTCATTTACCCCGAGGCGAGGGCGATGCCAATGGCCGACTTCTTCAAATTCGGCGGCTGCGCGACGAGTATCTTCTTTATTCTGTCAGGATTCATTCTATCGCACGTTTCGGTGGAAAAGAAAACTGGCGAAGCGATGAAGGTTTCGGCATCGAAGTTTTTTATCAACCGCTTTAGCAATATTTATCCCATTCACATCGTTACGTTAGCGCTGAGCATTGCATTAATGGCTGTGAATTCCCATCCCTTCGACACCGAACTGAGCAACCTCGATTCAGCAACGCCGATTGTGCACACCATGAGCGGTGTGGAAGTGGCGGTCAATGCGGTTTTACAGATCCTGTTATTGCAGGCCTGGAATCCCTTTTATCTGTCATTCAACATTCCGTCGTGGTCGTTGTCGACGCTGTTTTTTTTCTATTTATCGTTTCCGGCGCTCGCGCCACGCCTGCTGTCGATGCGCTGGAAGTCCACGATGCTGATGGCGATGTGGGGCGCCAGCCTGTTGCCGGCCGTGATCGTCGTTGCAGGCGGCTGGTATCAGGTGTGGCCGATCGGTGTGTTGCATACCAATCCGCTGGTGCGGCTTCCGGAGTTTCTGGCGGGCATTCTCGCTTACGGGATATTCGAGGCGAACGTCGAAAGCATTACCGGCATGATCGCGAGTTGCCGGTGGATCATATTCGCTGCTACAGGGGCACTTTTCATCGGCGCCACTTTTCTGTTTACGGCGGGAATGCGTTCGTGGGAAGTACTTCTTCACAACGGCGCACTCTTGCCCGCGCAAGTCGCAGTGATTTTTGTTTGCGCGAGCGCACTGCAAAACGCGTCGCCGCGCGTGGCCGCCTGGACGAGACGGCTCGGCAACGCTTCGTTGTCGATCTTCGCGCTGCAATACCCGCTATTTATCGGCTTTCTCAAAGTGCAGAAGCTGCTTGGCATTCCGTATTCGCTGTTGTCATGCGTGCATCGACCGCATGTTTGCCGGGAGGCGGCAAGCCAGGTGCCCGTGCATTTTTCCGCCTATCCGGTCTATCTGGTCCTGGTGCTGGTGGCGTCGGTGCTGTTTCAGGAGCGGGTCGTGTTGCCGCTCAGGACCAGGCTGCGTCGCGTGCTGAAGAGTCGCTGGGACGCAGCGCGGCCCGCGCCGCTGCCAGCGACGTCGGTGCCGAAGACACAGTGAGACGCGCTGCCGGCCAGGTGCAGGCGTTTGCGCATCCCGGTCCCGCACTCGTCGATGTGATCACATCGAAGCATGAGCTTGCCATGCCTCCGAAGGTGGAACGTGCCCATGCGAAGGGATTCAGCCTTTATATGCTGCGTGCGATATTGAACGGACGCGGCGACGAGATCGTCGAGCTGGCTCGCACCGAGCTCAGATGCAAACGGGCGCTAGCCCGATTGCCGACGGCTCGGGCCCGCGTCCGTGATCCTCGTCAACGTGTTCGACTCAGCGCGCCAGCAACGAAACCGTCGCGATGCCGAGAATCGTCATGATCAGCGAAGTGCTCAGGTGAATCGCCACTTCGCCCGCCGCCCAGCCGAACCGGCCGTCCTGCAGACGCTGCACGACCTCCACGGAGAACGTCGAGAACGTCGACAGCCCGCCCATCAGACCGGTGATGACGAACAGCCGCCATTCCGGCGTGAGCTGGGGCACTCGCGCGAAGCCCGCGACCGCCACGCCGATGAGGTAGCCGGCGATCACGTTGGCGGCGAGCGTGCCGAGCGGCAGGTCGCTAAAGAGCGGGTTAAGTCGAATGCCGAGGAACCAGCGAAACAGCGAGCCGAGTGCGCCGCCAATCGCGACAGCGAGAAAAGACCAATACATGGAAGAGGATCGAAACCGGAATGTCGACAGACCGGTTGATGCGGGCGAGTTGATGCCGCGTCCGCATAACCGGGCGTAGCAGGCATCATCAGCCCCAAGGGCGGTTAATGGAGAATGCCATCTCCAGCCGCGAAGTCTAACATCGGCGCGCGCATTTGGGGACAGGCGCGTGAGTCGCGCCTCTCCTGTTTCCCGCGAGCGCCGCCTTCGTTCACTCCGGCGTTGCCGAAATCTTGTGAATCGACAGATCGGCGCCGTTGTATTCCTCTTCCTGGTCGAGGCGCAGACCGACCGTCATGCGGATCACGCCGTACACGACCGTGCCGCCGAGCCCCGAAACGACGATTCCGCCGAGCGTGCCGATGACCTGCGAGGCGAACGACACACCACCCAGCCCGCCGAGCGAATGGATGCCGAAGATCCCGGCCGCGATGCCGCCCCATGCGCCGCACAGCCCGTGCAGCGGCCACACGCCGAGCACGTCGTCGATGCGCCAGCGGTTCTGCACGCAGGTGAACATGTAGACGAACAGCACGCCAGCGATACCGCCCGTGACCAGCGCGCCGAGCGGATGCATGATGTCCGAGCCCGCGCACACCGCGACGAGCCCGGCGAGCGGGCCGTTGTACGTGAAGCCCGGGTCGTTGCGGCCCGCGAACCACGCGCTCAGCGTGCCGCCGACCATCGCCATCAGCGAATTGACCGCGACGAGGCCGCTGATCTTGTCGAGCGTCTGCGAGCTCATCACGTTGAAGCCGAACCAGCCGACCGTCAGCACCCATGCGCCGAGCGCGAGAAACGGAATGTTCGACGGCGGATGCGCGGCGATGCCGCCGTCGCGGTGATAGCGACCGTGGCGCGCGCCGAGCAGCAGCACGGCCGGCAGCGCGACCCAGCCGCCGAACGCGTGCACCACCACCGAGCCCGCGAAGTCATGGAACGGCGCGCCGAAAGCCTGCGTGAGCCAGTCCTGGATGCCGAAGCGGCCATTCCACGCGATGCCTTCGAAGAACGGATAGATGAAACCGACCAGCACGAACGTCGCGAACAGCTGCGGATTGAACTTGGAGCGCTCGGCGATGCCACCCGACACGATCGCGGGGATCGCGGCGGCGAACGTCAGCAGGAAGAAAAAGCGCACGAGCGCATAGCCGTTGTGCTGGGCGAGCGTCGCCGCGCTGTCGAAAAACTGCACGCCGTATGCGATCGTGTAGCCGATGAAGAAGTACGCGATCGTCGAGACCGCGAAGTCCACCAGAATTTTGACCAGCGCATTCACCTGATTCTTCTTGCGCACGGTGCCAAGCTCCAGGAAGGCGAATCCCGCGTGCATCGCCAGCACCATGGCAGCGCCCATCAAAAGAAACTCGGTATCGGCGCCGTATTTCAGACTTTCCATCGATATGTCCCGCTTATGCCAAAAAAGTGCGCTATGTCAGCAAGAAGCGGGCCAAAGCTGTGCTGGTCGCGTCGACACGGTGCAATCGGGCACCGGGATGGGCATCCGGTGGGTTTTGAGCCATGCGCCGCCCGAGCGCGTCATGCACCTGAACAGAGAGGAATGGCACAAGAAAAGTGCATAAATCGACGCCCTTGCGCAGATTGACCCAGAGGAGGGCGAAATATTCGATGTAAATTACATTTTGATTCGAAATCCTGACGCAGCAAGATGCTGGTCGGGCGCGTCGATGCCCATTTCTGGCGCACTGTGCGCGAACGGCAGAAGCTACCGTCGACTCGTTCGTGCCCCTCTTTCTTTTCCCGCGCAAACGCCGACATAATGTGCCGACTCCGTGCACGATCCGCCGGCCAACCCCTCCCATGGGCACGCATGAGACTGACCACTAAAGGCCTGCTTCTGATCGCGATCCCGGCCGTTTTCGAACTCGCGCTGCTCACCGGTGTCGTGAAGGCCCAGACCGATGCGACGATGGCCGAGCGCTGGACGATGCATAGCGAGGAGGTGTTGCGCCAGAGCACGGAGATTCTCGATCCGGTGCTGGCCGAATCGGTCGCGCTGCGGGGCGCGGTGCTCGCCAACGACGCGCATTTCACCACCCCGATCGCGGTATGGATGGACGTCGACCGGCGCATCGACGAGCTCGCCGAACTCGTCGCGGACGATCCGGCGCAGGTTAAGCGCGTGGCCGAGGTGCGCCAGGCGGTGCAGACGTACCGCCAGTGGTCCGACCGGATCCAGGACATGCTGCACGCCGGGCGGCGCGGCGAGATTCTCGCGCGCTTCCACGATCTCGCCCAGGCCGACGTGCTCGATCATTTCCGTGTGGAGGTGAGCGCGTTCCAGGCCGAGGAGCGCCGTCTCGACAGCTCGCGCTCGAATGCCGTCGCCGCCGTGCGCGAACGGGAACAGACGCTGATCGTCGCGGCCGCGTTGGGCTCGCTGCTGTTCGTCGCGCTCGCCGTCTGGATGTTCACGCGCGGCGTGCGCGGCCGGCTCGCGCTACTGTCCGACAACGCGGGCCGGCTCGCCGGCAACGAGCGGCTCGCGCCGCTCGGCGCCGGTAGCGATGAAATCGCGCGGCTCGATCTGACCTTGCACGAGACGAGCCGCCGACTGCTCGAAGCCGAGCGCATCGAAGCTCGCTTTCACGCGGACCTCGAGCGGCGCGCCGCCGAGCTCGCGCGCAGCAACGAGACGCTGCGCCAGCAGACCCAGGAAAACGAAATGTTCATCTACAGCGTGTCGCACGACCTGCGCGCGCCGCTCGTGAACCTGCAGGGATTTTCCAGGGAGCTGATTCGCGCAAGCGACGAGTTGCGCGACGCGGTGCGCGGTTCGTCGCTCGCGATCAGGACGCGCGAGCGGATCGAGCGCCTCGTCGACGAGGACATCGGCGAGGCGCTGCATTATCTGCAGACCGCGGTGCTGCGCGCGTCGCACATCATCGACGCGCTGCTGCGGCTGTCGCGGGTCGGGCGGGTCGAGTACCGGCGCCAGAATGTCGATGTGCGCGACATCGTGCAACGTGTCGTCGATGCGATGCAGGGCTCGATCCGTGCGCGGCGCGCGTGCGTGACGGTCGGCGAACTGCCCGCGGTATGGGGCGATCCGACCGCGCTCGAACAGATCTTCGCAAACCTGATTGGCAACGCGGTCAACTATCTGGACCCGGCGCGCGAGGGCAGCGTCGAAATCGGCACGACGCCTGCGCCGCCGGGCGTGCATTCGCTGCGGATCTTCTACGTGCGCGACAACGGCCTCGGTATCCCGGCGATCGCGCTGCCGCGCCTGTTCACCGCGTTCCAGCGGCTGCACGGCAATGCCGCGGCCGGCGAGGGCATCGGCCTCGCGCTCGTGCGGCGGATGGTCGAGCGACATGGCGGCCGCGTGTGGGCGGAATCGAAGGAGGGGGTAGGCACGACGTTCTATCTGTCGCTGCCAGAGGCGGGTGCCGCGGGCGCGAAACCGGCCGCGGCTGGCGCGGCTGCGCTCGCCGCGGCGGGTCCGGCTCCGGCGGCGCGCGATGCGCGTCAGAGTGTGCCGGGCGCTGCGGGACCAGGCTTGGGCGCAGGCAGCGGGTCGTCCGCACGTTCGGTCCACGCGGTGCGAGGAATCAGCACGCGGTAGGGGGCGCTCGATCGTGCGGCGCGGATGGCGCTCGCCCGCGCATCAACCGGCGAAAATCCGCGGCTTCAGCAGTCTTCTGCCGCGCACCGACCAGGAGCAACCGCATGCCAGCAGCACGGCGATGCCGGCGAACGTTTCGGCCGGTGTTGGCCGAATGCCGGCAAGACCCTCGACGGCAAACAGGCCGTGCGTGACACCGAGCAGCGCCGCCCACAGTGCACACGCAGCCTGCATCAGCAAACGGGTCCCTTTCATATGCCGAGCGCGGGTGTCGTGCGACCAGGTGGGCAGCCGGCGCGCGCAGAAAAAAACGATCGCCATCAGCATGATGACGAGGGTGACGATCCAGTCGATCAGTTTCATCGAAACAGCACTCCCCAAAAGCAGCCGCGACACTATAGGGAGGTGTTTCGCCTGCAACTGTCGGAAGATTCTGAATTGTGGGGCGCTGTTGAGCGATGTTGAGGCGAGCGCCGCTGCAAGTCGACGCTCGTTGCTGCACGTGGTCTCGGGACTCGGTGGGCGATCCGCGTGCCGACTGTCGCGTGAATGCCCAGCGGTCTCAACTCGGCATGCAACGCTTCCGTGATGCCTTCGACGGCGAACTTCGTCGACGAATACACGCCAAAGCCCGCCGCGGCACGATAGCCGCCAATCGATGAAACATTGATCACGTGGCCCGAGCGGTTCGCGCGCATGGTCGGCAATACAGCGCGCGTCGGCTTCGCAATACTGCCGCGGCAACAGGCGCGCGCCGAAGACGATCGTTGAGGGAAGGATCGCCTTTGAATCGCGCGGACGTCAGCTCCATCAGGTTCGACAGAACCGCGACCAACTCGCCGGGGCGATCCGAAGCGGCCGCGCGGCGCAACGGCGGTATCATGGGCACGTCTTCGCATGTGCGAGCCGCCCGACGCGGCTCCTTCCAGATCATGATTTCATCTCTTTCCTCATCGTTATTACGCCGCGCGGCGGTCGTGGCCCTCGTGTTCGGCGCGCTGGCCGCGTGTCAGAAGAACGACGCGTCGGCCGGCCAGGTCGCGGGCAAGCTGAACGACGCCGCGCAGCTTGCCGGTCAGAAGCTCGATCAGGCCGCGAGCTACGTCGGCCAACAGGTCGACGCGACCAAGGACGCCGCGCAACAGAACCTCGACTCGGCCTCCGCGCCGTCGCTCAAGATCGACCCGGCCGCGCTCGCGTCGAGCGCGCAGGCCAACCTGCAGAACGCGGCGAGCGCGGCCAACGCGCAGCTCGGCAAGGCCGCGTCGATCACGGGCCAGGGCCTCGAAACGGCGGGGCGCAAGCTGCAGGCGTGGTCGGCGCAGAATACGGGCGCGTCGGCTTCGTCGACTGCATCGACCGATTCCGCCGACGCGCAGAAGCAGATGGATAAATGACTCGCGCCGTTCGATCCGGTTTCGCCGTTTGACATTAGCGTTATATGTAATTACGATGGTTACACATTGTCGTTTCGGGACGGATCTGCCGTGAACACGAGTAGCCGGTTTGCCTTTGCCGTGCATGTGCTCGCGCTGTTGTCGCTACAGGGCGGCGTGCCGTTGTCGTCGGAGATGATCGCGGGCAGCGTGAACACCAATCCCGCGCTCATTCGCCGGCTTCTGAGCATGCTCTCCGACGCCGGCCTCACCACCTCGCAGATGGGCGCCGGTGGCGGCGCGTTGCTTGCGCGGCGGCCGGAACGGATCACGTTGCTCGAGGTCTATCGCGCGGTGGAAGACGCGCAGTTGTTCGCGTTGCATCGCGAGGAGCCAAATCCAGCGTGCATGGTGGGGCGCAATATCCAGAGCGTGTTGAGCGGGATCATCGACGAAGCGCAGCAGGCAATGGAAGCGACGCTGGCCGCGCGCACGCTCGCCGACGCGACCGCCGACGTGGTCCGCTCGGAGAAGCAGCGCGAGCGCGAGCGCAAGCGCCGTGCTTGAGCGTGTCTTCGCGCACAAGACGCGTCGGCGGTGAACGATAGAAGCGCAGTGTCGTAGGGCGCGGCTCGAACTATTCCGGCACGCGTGCCAAACAAAGGAACGGGGTGAGCGCCCCGCTTTTTTTCTCGTTATATGTAACTATAAAAGTTACATATAAGACAACCTGAGGAGTACGCTGATATGAGCAAGCAACTGAAGATCGCCCTGTTTGGCGCGACTGGCATGATCGGTTCGCGGATTGCCGCGGAAGCCGCGCGTCGCGGGCATCAGGTGACGGCGCTGGTGCGCGATCCGGCGCGCGTGCCGGCCGGCGTCGCGAATCTGCATGCGGCGCAGGCCGATCTGCTCGACGCCGCGAGCGTCGGCGCGGCGGTGCGCGGTCAGGACGTGGTCGCAAGCGCGTATGCGCCGCCGCAGGGCGATCTCGCCACCCTGACGCAAGCGACACGCGCGCTGGTCGAGGGGGTGCGCGCGGCGGGGCTGAAGCGCGTCGTCGTGGTAGGCGGCGCGGGCTCGCTCGAAGTCGCAGCGGGCAAACAACTGGTCGATACCGACGGCTTTCCGGACGCGTACAAGGGTATTGCACTCGCGCACCGCGACGCCTTCGAGTACTACCGCGGCGTGACCGATCTCGACTGGACGTTCTTCGCGCCGGCCGCGCTGATCGCGCCGGGCGAGCGCACCGGCAAGTTCCGCACGGGCGCGAACACGCTGATTGCGGACGCGGACGGCAACAGCCGCATTTCGGCCGAAGACTACGCGATCGCGTTCGTCGACGAACTGGAGCAGGGCCGCTTCATCCGCCAGATCGCGACGGTCGCGTACTGACGAGCGGCGGTTCGAATTCGCCGGCCGCGCAAGCGTACTAACATTCGGTTACGCATGTTCGGCCGCGCCGGGCGAAACTGCGGCTACACTGGCGTCTGCCGTTTTCTCACGGATTGCCATGCAGTCATGCCCGTCGCAGCGTGAGTCCGAGGCTGCGCCGTCTGGCGGCGGCCAGCAGCCGGCGATTCTCAGCGCCCCCCATCTCTCCTCCGCTCACACCGCTTACGACACTGCCAGCGGCGACGCCCGCCCGCGCGCGAGCACAGATGCCGTCGGTTGGTTTGCCGCGCTGCTGTGCGCCGCGCTGATTCTGTGCCTCGGCGCGCTGCCGCGCATGGCGCAAGCCGCGGGCCCCGCGGTCGGCGGCGGCACGCCGGTGATCCCGGCATTGCAGAGCCTGATCAACAGCGCGACGGTGAACGCGACGCCGGCGTCCGCGGCATCGGGGGCGTCGGCGCCCGAGGCGGCGTCGGCGCCGTCGCCCGCGAGCCAGGCGGAGCTGGCGCGCTCGCTCGACAGCGTGATCGCCACGCTCGACAACGACCGCCAGCGCAGCGCGCTCGTTGCCCAACTGAAAAAGCTGCGCGACGTGTCGCAAAGCGCCGCGCAAACCGTCGGGCCACCTGCGCCCGCGTCCGCGCAACCTAGCCCGGGCCTGCTCGGCGCGATCGCCTCGGGCATCGCGTCGTTCGAATCTGACGTGCATCAGGGCCGCACGCCGGTGCGCTACTGGAGCGGGCGCGTGACCGCGGCCGGCAACGAGCTGTACACGATCGTCTCGGGCCAGGGACACGAGGGTGTCGGCACGATCCTGTTGGCGATGCTGGGGATGCTGGCCGGCTGGGGCGCCTGTGCCGGCGCGCTGATCTATCTGCAGCAACGGCTGCACCGGCGCTTCGGTGTCGAGCTGGTGCTGCGGCCCAATCCCACCACGCGCGAGCTGCTGATCTTCGCGTTGCGCCGCGTCGGTCCGTGGATCATCGCGTTCATCGCGGCGCTGCTGTTCATGCGCGCGATGCCCGATTCGCTCGGCCGCACGCTGGGCATGGTGGTCGCGTATGCGATCGTCGCGGGCGCGGTGTTTTCCGCGATCTGTCTGATCATGTTTTCGCTGTTCGGCTCGGGCCACCGCCGCGTCGCGGTGCGTCTGCTGATCGATCACGCGCGCCGCGTGCTGTTCGTGATCGGCGTGTGCGGCGCGCTCGGCGACGCAGCCGTCAATTACGACGTCGAGCATCAGCTCGGCACCAACCTCGCCGCGCTGATTTCGACCGCGGCCAACATGACGGCCGCCGTGCTGACCGGCTATTTCGCGCTCGCGTTTCGCCGGCCGGTCGCGCATCTGATCCGCAACCGGCCGTACGAACAGCGCAACGACCACAAGGCCGCGACCGAAGCGTTCGAGGTGCTCGCCGCGCTGTGGCACGTGCCGGTGCTGGTGCTCGCGGCCGCGTCGGTGGTCGCGACGCTCGGCGGCTCCGGCTCGAGCGAAAACGTGCTGCAGATCTCGATCGTCACCGCGCTGCTGCTGGTGCTGGCGTTCTTCCTGTCGGCGATCGTGCTGCGCATGACGCGGCCGCGCAGTGCCCGCGCGCGGCGCCGCTCGCCGTATCTGACGCGGCTGCTGCGCTTTTGCGGCACCTTGCTGACATTGTTCATCTGGCTGTTTTTCTTCGAATCCGCGGCGCGTCTGTGGGGCGTGTCGCTGGCCGCGGTGATCGAGAGGAACGTGGCGGCGCGCGGCGTCGCGCATGCGATGACGGCGATCGTCGCCACCGTGTTCATCGCGTGGCTGCTGTGGATTCTGGTCGACACCGCGATCACCGAGACGCTCAATCCGGGCAGCCCGCGCAACAAGGCGCGCAGCCCGAGCATGCGCGCCCGCACGATGTTGCCGCTGGTGCGCAACGTGTTGCTCGTCACGATCATGACGATCGGTGGGATCGTCACCGCCGCGAACCTCGGCATCAACGTGACGCCGCTGCTCGCGGGCGCGGGCGTGATCGGTCTGGCGATCGGTTTCGGCGCGCAGTCGCTGGTGACCGACCTGATCACCGGGCTCTTCATCATCATCGAGGACACGATCTCGGTCGGCGACTGGATCGACGTCGATGGCGGGCATGCGGGCACGGTCGAGCATCTGTCGATCCGCACCGTGCGGCTGCGCGACGGGCAGGGCGCGATCCACGCGATTCCGTTCTCGCAGATCAAGATCGTGAAGAACCTGTCGCGCGATTTCGCGTACGCGGTGTTCGAGGTGCGCATGTCGTTCTCGACCGATGTCGACGAGATCACGCAGTTGATTCGCGAAGTCGGCGCGGAGCTGATGGCCGACTTCCGCTACCGGCGCGAGATGCTCGGGCCGATCGAGGTGTGGGGCCTCGACCGCTTCGATCCGAACTGGATGGTCGTCAAAGGGCAGATCAAGACGCGGCCGCTGCAGCAATGGAGCGTCGCGCGCGCGTTCAATTTGCGGCTCAAGCGCAAGATGGACGAGGCCGGCATCGAGATTCCGGTCGCGCAGATGCGGCTGTACACATCGTCGAAAGATAGCGAGGGCGAGCCGCTGCGCGACGATGAGATGACCGGGTTCGTCGCGCCTGTGAATGCCGGTGCCGATGACAGCCGGCATGCGCATGGCGAGGCGCAGCAGCGGGCGCGGGACGGCGAGCGCGGCAAAACCCATCAAAGGGCGCATGAACCCACTCGCGAAAGAGACCGCGAAGGGCCGCACGAGTATCCGCGCGAAGCTGAGTATGAGGTGGGCGTCGTTGGCCCGTCGGCGCGCGCGTCGACACAGGTGCCGCTTGCGCCCGCCCGTGACGTGTCGCACGAACCGCGTCCGGCGCCGCCGACGACCGGACAGACCGCGCCGATTCCGCCGCAGATTCCGACGGCGGGTGATGTGGGTGGGAAGAATTGAGGCGGGGGTGTGTTTGGGGGCCGTGCAACCGTCAAACCATCTCCGCCGCGTCGGCCATGCGCACGATGTCGTTCACGTGCGAGCCGATCCGCGCGCCTTCGACGCCATAGATATGCAGCGACACCGCCGGCGCATCACTGCTGTTGCCAAGCCGATGAATCGCAGCACGGCCGCCGCGCACGAACGACACTGCGCCGCGTTTGCGCGTCTGAGCGCGCAGCGCGCTCGCGCATTGATGCGCGTCGTCCCATTCGAAGACCGTTTCGCTCAGCTTGCCCTCGACCACCGCGTAACCGCACCAGGTGTGATGCGCGTGCACGGGGCTCGCCTGGCCGGGCTGCCAGACCAGCGCGGCAATCGCATAGCGGCCTTGCGGATCGGCGATGAGCAGATGGCGCCGATAGGTGTCGGCGGAACCTTCGCGTTGCATCGGTGCGAGCAGCGCCGGGTCCGCGGCCGCCTCGGCGAGCGCGAGCCGCATGGTGCGCGCGAAGAACGTCGAATGCGACGGTTCCGGAAATTTCGCGCAGGCTCCGAACATCGCGTCGAGCGTGTCGCACAGGCGCTCGAGCGGTGTGCGCCCGATCTCGCCCAGCGTTTGTGTCGGTAACGCGGCCGTTTCAAGTCGGGCCGGGTCCGGCAGCGACTTCAGGTAGTCGGGAAGGTGCTCGAAAGCGGTGGCGCGAAGGTCGTCGCTCATGGTTTTATTGCAGCGCGGGCGCTGCTGTTCGGCAATTTTCGGTATCGATATTTATACCGGTTTGCCCGGAGAAAGAGTTTCCATATAATTCCCTCGACCGTCAGAAAAGTAGAATAATTTCCTATGAGGGGTGGGTGGTATGAGTATGGATATCATCGATCGGAAGCTGCTCGAATTGCTGCAGGCAGACGCGACGATGCCGATCGCCGAACTCGCGCAGCGCGTGAACCTGTCACAGACGCCTTGCTGGAAGCGGCTGCAGCGCCTGAAGGAGGCGGGCGTGATTCGCGCGCAGGTGGCGCTGTGCGACGCGCGCAAGCTCGGGGTCGGAACCACGGTGTTCGTGGCGGTGCGGACGAATCAGCACACGGAGACATGGGCCGCCGCATTTACGCAGGCGGTGCGCGATATTCCCGAGGTGGTCGAGGTCTACCGGATGAGCGGCGAGACCGACTATCTGCTGCGCGTGGTGGTCTCCGATATCGACGACTACGACCGGATCTACAAACAGTTGATCACGGCCGTGCCGCTGTACGACGTGAGTTCGAGCTTTGCGATGGAGCAGATCAAGTATTCGACGGCGTTGCCAGTGCGGCCGGTTGTGACTGTCACAAATAACGGCTGACGCGCGACATGCGATGGGGCGGTGACGAACGAACGGAACACGGGTTCGCTACGATGGCGACGTGGTCGATGCATTTAAGGCGACGGGAGAGCACAGACCAAGGAGCGCCGCTTGCTGCCTCGACAGTAAACGCGTCACAGCGCATCCGTACTGCTCCCTCGGCTGCAAGCCGCGTGCAAGCCCACTGGGCGTAGAATGCCGCCTTCTCCGACCCATCCGCGACTGCGTCGCGAACCGAGCCCGCTTCATGACCAGACCGCCGCGCAAGAAGAATCCGACCTTTGGCATCTCCGTCTTTATCGTGGTGGCGATCCTGCTGGTGATTGCCACGCTGTTCTATAACGCGATCCGCGAAAAGCACGAGTTCGACAGCCAGCCCACGCAGGTGCCGCCAGTGGCTTCGCAGGCAGCCGCGGCGGCCACCGCGATGAAACCGGCGAGCGGCGCCGCGCAATAACGCCCGCGCGCTTCCTGCTTCACTCCTCCGGTAGCCGGATCATGCTCGCGTCCTTGCGAATCTGCGCGGACGCCGCGAGCATCTGCTTGCATTGATGCGCGAGCAGCTTCGTGTCATGCACGGCATCGGCCGTATAGTCCGGCGATTTCTCCGTTTCGACGACCATCGCATCGAGTTCGCGACTCATCAGTTTGATCTGCTCGCCCTGCTCGGCGGGCAACGCGGTGCCGGCTTCGGCGGCGCTCAGGTTGTCGCGCACGAGGCTCAAAGCGCGCTGCAGCGGCTGTAGCGAGATATCCTCGACCTGGTGCTGCTGTTGCGCGGAAGTGCGCAACAGCGGCGCGGCGGCCGTGATCTGCGACGCGAGCACATGGCTGCGCACCAGCAGACCGTTCAACTCCGGCACGAACTTCTGCGCGGACTTCGGTTCGAGCATCATCCGCTGGAACGCCTGACCGAGATTCGCGAACGCAACGTGAACGTTCTTGCGCGCGAGCCGATAACGGTAATCGCGGTCGAGCGCGGTCGCCGCGGCGGCAGCGGCGACCGATGCACCGCTTGCCGGGCGCGCGGTCGCGTTGCGGATCGTGGTGGTGTCATGGCTGGCCTCGCCCGCGTTCGCCTCGGCATTGGCGTCGGCGACCGGCTGTGCCACGCCGGCGCGCCCAGCGCCGCGCGCACCGACGCCACTCGCCACTTCGGCTCCGGCACCGGCACCGGCACCGGCTCCGGCTCCGGCTCCGGAGCCGGAGCCGGCAACGGCGAGCGCCGGGCCGCCAAAGCCGATCGCCGGATCCGCCATCGCCGCCGCCGGCGCGCGCGCGCCCGCTTCGGTCACGGCCGCGACCACCGCCGCGGCCGGTTTACCGCTCCACCACCAGCTCGCTTCGAGATACTGCCGCGTCGCGCTGATCATGTTGTTGACGAGCTTGCCCATCAAGCGGTACTCCCAGTACGGGAACAGGTGGCTCGCCGCGATCGCGATCGCGCAGCCGACTACGGTGTCGATCGCGCGCTCGCCGATGATGCGCATGCTGCCCGGCGCGAGCAGATGGAACAGCAGCAGCACATACGATGACGTGAACACGACGCTCGCCGTGTAGTTGAACAGCAGCAGGCTGTAGCTCATCACCATCGACGCGAACATCACGACCATCAGGATGTGCGGCTCCTTCACGAAGATGGTCAGCGCGATGCTCGCCGCGCAGCCGATCAGCGTGCCGATGATCCGCTGCCCGTTGCGCTGCTTGGTCAGCGAGTAGCCGGGCTTCAGAATGATCACGGTGGTCATCACGATCCAGTACGCGTTCGTGAGCGGCAGCAGGCGGCCGAGCCAGAAGCCCACGGCGACCGCGATCGTCACGCGCAACGCGTGTCGAAAGCTCGGCGAGGCCATCGTCAGATTCGACAGGATCTGCCCGAACGGCACGCGCCGGCTCGACACGAAACGGCTCAGCGCCTGGTCGATGCGCAGTTCGGTTTCGGTCGGGCTCGGCTCGCTGGCAAGGCTTCGGCGCATCTTGTCGATCAGCCGCGTGGCGCTCCAGATGCGGCGGAAATTCGACGACACGGCCGAATACGCCTCCGGGTTCTGCGTCGGCAGCTCCTGCTTGCGCATCAGTTCGATTTCATACTCGATCGCGCGCAATTCCGCCTTCACGTTCACGCGCATGCGCGGCGCCTGGTTCTGCAGCACCGCGAGGCCGATCTCCTCGAGATCTTCGGCCGCCTTGCGGATCAGATCGCGATAGAACACCAGCAGATCGGAGCCGCCGAACGTGCTGCGCACGAGCGTGTAATCGGTTTGCGCGCCGACGAACAGCTCATGCAGATCGACGCTATTGATGAACAGGTTGTAGAGCATCGCGCGGCGTGGTTCGAGCTTGCCGCGCTTCAACCTGGGCAGATTGCGCAGCACCATGTCGCGCGCGGCGTCCTGGCGATCGACCGCGGAGATCTGCTTGTCGACGAGGTTGCGATAGCACTCGTCGAGATCGTTGTCGAGATCGTAGAAGGCGGCGCGCGCGAGCAGATAGTCCGCGCACGCGAACACGCTTTCGGCGAGCGCCTGCTGCTCGATCCGATGCATCATCCAGCGGCTCACGAAGGTCGACCAGTACGTATACCAGAGACCGCCGAGCAGGATCCACGACGCGTTGACGAGCGCCTGCAAGGGCGTGAAGTGCTCCTCCAGCGTCATGATCATCATGAACAGCGTCGCGAAGCTGATCTGCGGCCAGCGATTGCCGTACACGACGATTAGCGACAGCACGAACGTGAGCGGCACGACCGTGCACCACAGCGCGAGCGGATTGACGGTGGCGAGGCCGGTGGCGAGCGCGGACAGAAAGCCGATCACCGAGCAGGCCAGCATCTCGTTGTGCTTGTACTTGAGCGGGCCCGGCATGTCGACGACGCAGGCGCCGAGCGCGCCGGTCGCGATCGTGAAGCCGAGGTCACGATTGTGAAACACGATCAGGCACAGGATGGCCGGTAACGACACGCCGACCGCGATGCGCAGGCCGCCATAAAAGTACTGGCTATAAAGGAATTTTCTTATTTCGACCGAATAGCGCATCGACTACCTGAATCCATTCACCGAGAAAACCGCAGTTGGAAAGACAGCGCGAAACTGCCGTCGAGTCTAACTGATTTTGCGCGCGTTCTGACCTCGTCCATTCGGCCAGGTTATGCCCTGGGGATGGGTTTGTTATGCTGTCGCTTCAATGTCCGCCGTGGCTCGCGCGCATCGCTCGCGGGCCATCAGCGTGCCAAATGTGATCTGGAATCCATGCTTCAGCTCTTCTACTCGAACCGCTACGAAACGCTGGTGGGCGCGCTGCTCGGCGACCTCGCGCAAGCGCCGTCCGATCCGTGGACCGCGCGGCCCGTGATCGTGCCGAGCGCGGCCGTGCGCCGGCGGCTCGAGCTCGATATCGCCGCGCGCCAGGGCATCTGCGCGAACGTTAACTTTGGTTATCTCGCGCAATGGCTGTGGGCGCAGATCGGCGGCGTGATCGAGGTGCCGAAGCATTCGCCGTTCGCGCCGGACCGGCTCGTGTGGCGCTGCTACCGGCTGCTCGACGACTCAGACGAAGCGCTGCCGTGGAACGCGTCGCCGCGTCTGCGCGCCTATCTCGATGCGGCCGACGCGTCGATGCGCTACGAACTCGCGCGGCGCGTCGCGACCGTGCTCGATCACTATCTGACCTATCGTCCCGAATGGCTGCTGCAATGGCACAAGGGCGGCTCGATCTTCGCGAGCGGCGCGGCTGACGACACCGGTCCGCGTCTGACCGGCGCGAGCGACGCGGCGCGCGAGGACGAGCGCTGGCAGGCGGCGCTGTGGCGCGCGGTGCTCGCCGAGCTCGCGCAAGCCGGCGGTCATGCGCAAACATCCGCGGCCGCGCTGCCGCCCGCGTATCGGTTCCTCGATGAAATCGCGGCGCTCGATCTCGAGGCGATCTCGAACGCGCAATGGCCCGAGGCGGTCAGCGTGTTCGCGCTGCCGACCATGCCGCCGCTGCATATCGCGTTGCTGCGTGCGCTGTCGCGCTGGATCGACGTGCGTCTGTACGTGATGAACCCGTGCCGCGAGTTCTGGTTCGACGTGGTCAGCGAAGGGCGCGTGCAGGCACTCGACGCGGCGGGGCAGCTCGACTATCAGGAAGTCGGTCATCCGCTGCTCGCCGAATGGGGCCGCCAGACTCAGGCGCAGCTGCATATGCTGCACGAGCTGACCGAAAGCGCCGCATCGGCCGAGACCGGCGACTTCACCGAAAACCCGGAGCCGAGCTGGCTCGCCGCCGTGCAGAACGGCATCCTTGCTTTGCGCAATGAGGCCGATGCCGACGAGTTGCCTATCGAGCGCGGTATCGAGGTGCACGTCTGTCATAGCCTGTCCCGGCAGCTCGAAGTGCTGCACGATCGCCTGCTCGGCTGGTTCGACGAATTCGACGATCTACAGCCGTCCGACGTGCTGGTCGCGGTGTCCGATCTCGCGGCGGCCGGTCCGCTGATCGATGCGGTGTTCGGCACCACGCCTGCCGGCGACACGCGCCGCATTCCGTACCGCATTACCGGCCTGCCGCCGTCGCAGGCCAATCCGGTCGCGCGTCTGTTGCTCGACTGGCTCGCGCTGCCCGAGCGCAGCGTCGGCGCGCCGGATCTGATCGAATGGCTGCGCGTCGACGCGGTCGCGGTGCGCTACGGCATCGATGCGAATTCGCTCGAAGCCGCGCAGGAATGGCTCGCGGCCGCCGGCGCGCGGCGCGGGCTCGCGCCGCTCGAACCGGTCGGCGAGCACGTACCGGTCGCGCGTCATACGTTCGCCGATGCGCTGACGCGCCTGTACCTCGGCTACGCGATGCCGGCAGGCGGCGAGCCGGTCGATGCGTGGCTGCCGGTCGAAGGCGCGGGCGGTTCGGATGCTGAACTGCTCGGCCGTCTGTCGCGTTTCGTCGACGACATCGACAGCTTCGCGGCGAGCTGCGCGATCGAGCGCACGCCGTCCGACTGGTCGCAACTGCTGCTCGAGACTCTCGGGCAGTGCTTCGACGGCGGCGTCGAGTTCGCCGATTCGCTCGCGGCCGTGCGCGACGCGCTCGATGCGATGAGCGCCGCGATGCAGGCCGGCGCGCATGATGTGTTGCTGCCGGCCTCGGTGGTGCGCACCGCGCTCACCGAAGCGCTCGATGACCCCGCACGCGGCGGCGTGCCGTGGGGCAGCGTGACGTTTTCTTCGCTGACGAGCTTGCGCGGTTTGCCGTTCCGCGTGGTCTGCCTGCTCGGCATGGACGACGGCGTGCTGCCGTCGCTCGCGCGTGCCGACGAGTTCGACCTGATGGCCGCGTTTGGCAAGGCCGGCGACCGTCAGCGCCGCGACGACGAGCGCAATCTGTTCCTCGATCTGCTGCTCGCCGCGCGCGAGCGGCTCTTCATCGCCTACACCGGCCGCAGCATTCGCGATAACGCGCCGCTGCCGCCGGCCGCGCTCGTCGACGAACTGCTCGATCATCTCGCGCAGGTGTCGGCGGGCGAGGACGCGAGTCCGGCCGAGGTCGACAGCGCGCGGCGCGAGTTCATCGTCGAGCATCCGTTGCAGGCGTTCGCGTCGGACTACTTCGCGGCGAAGCCCGACCTGTTCACCTACGATGCCAATCGCGCCGAGCTGGCCACGCTGCTTGCCGAACCGCGGCATGCCGCCGCCACGCCGTTCTTCGATCAACCGCTGCCGCCGGAAGACATGCACGAGGTGGAGTTCGACGACTTCGTGCGCTTCTGGCGTCATCCGGCGCGCGCACTGCTGCGCGACCGGCTCGGTATCGCGTTGTCGGATGCGCAGGGCGAGTTGCTCGACACCGAGCCGTTCGATCTCGACTATGCGGGCCGCGACGCACTCGCCGAGCGCCTGCTGCCGGTCCTGCTAGACGCCGGCACCGACGACGAGGTGATCTATAGCCGCGTGCAGCGCGTCGCCGAGGCGAGCCCCGAGTTGCCCGGCGGCGCGACCGGCGCGGTCTGGCGCGCGCGCGAGCTGTCCGCGCTGCGGCAGTTGGCGCAAAGCGTGCGGCGCGAAGTGGCCGAGGGCGTCGAGCGCTTGCCGTTCGTGCTCGACGTCTCGCCGCGCTGGCCGCAAGGCGGCGCTGGCACCGACAGCGCCGTCTCCCTGTTTGGCGACTACGACGCGCTGCTGCGCGAGTCCGCCGAAACGCCGCTGCAATTGCGCGGCACGTTGAACCTGCTGACCGGAACGGGACAAGTGATCTTTCGTTATGCCAAAGCCAGCGCGCGCGACTATCTGTCCGCGTGGCTCGCGCATCTGGTCTATTGCGCGGCGCAGCCGGACGGCCCGCGCCGCACCGTATGGCACGGCAGCAACGAGAGCTTCGAGCTGGCGCCCGTCGCGGCTCCGCTCGACGAACTCGCGCCGTTGGCTGCGCTCTTCAATGCCGGCCGCCGGCTGCCGCTGCGCTTCTTCCCGAAAAGCGCATGGGCGCGGCTCAGCGAAAGCGAATCGGCGGCGCAAGGCGTATGGGTCAACGACCGCGTGCGCGGCGAATCCGACGACCCCGCGTTGCGCATCGCGCTGCGCGGCACACCGCTCACGCTCGACGAACCGTTCGGCAGCCTCGCCGCGATCGTTTTCAAGCCACTGATCCAGCATTTGCGGAGCGCCTCATGAGCGACGCGCTGCGCCATCAAAGCCTCGCCGCCGACGAACTCGACGTGTTCGCATGTCCGCTCGACGGCGTGAACCAGATCGAAGCGTCGGCGGGCACCGGCAAGACGTGGAACATCTGCGCGCTGTACGTGCGGCTGCTGCTCGAAAAGAACCTGAACGCGGATCAGATTCTCGTCGTCACGTTCACGAAGGCCGCGACCGCGGAGCTGCACGAGCGCATACGCGGCCGTCTCGCGGAACTGCATCGCGCGATCGAGATGGACGACGACGGCGACGATCCGTTCATCCGCCGGCTGTTCGAAACGACGCTCGCGCCGGAGCGCGGTATCGAGCGCGAGGCCGCGTTGAAGGTCGTGCGCCGCGCGCTGCGCACGTTCGATCAGGCCGCGATCCACACGATCCACGCGTTCTGTCAGCGCGCCTTGCAGGAAGCGCCGTTCGCGGCCGCGATGCCATTCGCGTTCGAGATGGAAGCCGACGACGCGGCGCTGCGTTTCGAACTCGCCGCCGATTTCTGGCGCGAGCAGGTCGAGCCGGTCGCGCATGCGCATCCGGCGTTCGCCGCGTGGCTGGTGGCCAAGCGCGCCGGTCCCGCGTCGCTCGACGAGCAGCTGGCACGGCGCCTGAAAAAGCCGCTCGCGCAATTGCGCTGGGGCAGCGTCGACGCGGCCGGCGTAAGCGCCGATCCGCAGGCCGGCTTCGATGTCGCGTGCGCGATCTGGCGGGCCGAACGCGACGCGATCGTCGCGCTACTGGCCGAGGCACAGGAGCGCCTGAGCAAGACCACGCACAAGCCCGATCACGTGAGCGACGCGATCGCCGCGTGGACCGACTACTTCGCGCAGGGCGATTGCCATGCGCCGCCGCCGCGCGCCGCGCTGAAGCTGATGGCGTCGGCGTTGAAGAAGGCAACCAAGGTCAAGTTCGAGCCGCCCGCACATCCGTTCTTCGAGCATGCCGACGCGCTGGCCGCGGCCGTGGTCGCCGCCGAGGCCGCGCAGCGCGCGCGCTGGCTCGCGCTGGTGCAGACATGGCTCGACTACGCGCCGGCCGAGTTGGTGGCGCGCAAGCGCACGCGCCGCGTTGTATCGTTCGACGATCTGCTCGCGAATCTGTATCGCGCACTGGCCGCGCATGCCTGGCTCGCCGATGCATTGCGTAGCCGCTATCCGGCCGCGCTGATCGACGAGTTCCAGGACACCGATCCGCTGCAATTCGCGATCTTCAGCCGCATCTTCGCGCCGGCGGGACCGCTGTTCCTCGTCGGCGATCCGAAGCAGGCGATCTACAGTTTTCGCGCGGCGGATCTGCATACGTATCTCGCGGCGCGCGAGTCGGCGTCCGCGTGCTACACGCTCGCGGTCAACCAGCGCTCGACCGCACCGATCGTCGAGGCGTGCAACCGCATCTTCGAAGCGAACCGCCAGGCGTTCGTGCTCGACGGGCTCGACTATCAGCCAGTGCGTGCGGGCGAGCGGCGCCGCGCGCCGTTTACCGATCCCGACGCGAGCGGCGGCGACTTCCGCATCTGGACGTTGCCGCGCGGCGCAACGCCGCTGGACAAACGCAGCGCGCAGCGCGCCGCGAGCGAAGCGTGCGCGGCCGAGATCGTGCGGCTTTTGCGAGGGGCGCGCGAAGGTGTCGTGACGATCGGCGACAAGCCGCTCGCACCGGGCGATATCGCCGTGCTCGTGCAGACGCACAAGCAGGGCAGCCTCGTCAAACGCGTGCTCGCGGCGTGGGGCGTCGGCAGCGTGGAGCTTGCGCAGGCGTCGGTGTTCGCGACGCTCGACGCCGAGCAGATCGAGCGCGTGCTCGCCGCCATCGACACGCCCGGCGATCTGCGTCGCCTGCGCGCCGCGCTCGCCACCGACTGGCTCGGGCTCGATGCCGCCGCGCTGTGGCGTCTCACGCAGGTCGCCGATGCGCCCGCGGCCGAGGCCGTTGACGAACCCGCGCCAGCGCTCGACGCCGCCGACGCGATGGGCTGGGTCGAGCGTTTTTCGCGCTACCGGATGCTGTGGCACGAACGCGGCTTCGCGGTGATGTGGCGCACGCTGGTGCGCGAGCTGCGCGTCGCGCAGCGGCTCGTCGCGGGTGTCGACGGCGAGCGTCGGCTGACCAACGTGAACCATCTCGCCGAGCTCGTACAGGCGCGCGCGGGCACCCAGCCCGGCATCGCGCCTACCTTGCGCTGGCTCGCCGCGCAGCGCGAGCAGGGCGGCGGTGACGAGGCCCAACTGCGGCTCGAGTCGGATCGCAATCTCGTGCAGATCGTCACGGTCCATAAATCGAAGGGACTCGAATACGCGGTCGTGTTCTGTCCGTTTCTGAACGATGGCGGCTTGCGCGAGCCGCCATCGTCGGGCTTGCCCGATGCGCGCGAGTATCACGACGACAGCGGCGACGCGGGTGCTGCACTACGGTTGCGACGAAGAGGAAGCCGGGCGCGCCTCGCGTTACGCGGTGCGCGAGCAGGCGGCGGAACGCGCGCGGCTCGTCTATGTGGCGCTCACGCGCGCGGTGTATCGCTGCTACCTGGTCGCGGGCACGTATCTGTCGTCGCGCTCGACGAAGGAGTCGCGGCGCAGCGTGCTGAACTGGCTCGTCGGCGGCAGCGGCCACACGTTCGACGCCTGGCTCGCTGAGCCTCCCGACGAAGCCGCGCTCGCGGCGAGCTGGCAGGCGCTCGCGGGCGGACCGGTCACGTTGCGGGCGCTGCCCGAAGTGACGCGCCGCGTGCCGCTCGAAAGTCTGCGGGATCAGGGCGCGCATCTGCGCGCGCGCGCGAATCGGCGGCCGTTGCGCGATCAGTGGCGCATGGCAAGTTTCAGCGGGCTGATCGCGGCCGGCGGCAGGAGCGCGGATGCGCACGCGCACGCGCCGCAGGAAGACGTGCGGCCCGACCACGATGAAATCGCCGATGCGCTACCCGCCGCGCCGCTGCTCCCGCCGCTCGCCGCGGCGAGCGCCCCGGCGCATGCCGACGACGACATCCTCGGGTTCCCGCGCGGCGCGGCGGCCGGCGATTGCCTGCATCGGATGTTCGAACTCGCCGATTTCACCGAGGCGCGCACCTGGCCCGACGCGATCCGCGGCGCGCTGCGCGAGCGTCCGGCGCCGGCCGCGCCCGAGCTCGCCGCGCGCTTGCCCGCGATGATGCATCGGCTGATCGCCGACGTCGTCTCGACCGAACTCGTGCCGGGCATGACGCTCGCGCGGCTCGATCCGCGTCGGCGCCTGAACGAACTCGAGTTTGTGTTCGCGGCCCCGTCGCTGGATTTTCCGGCGCTGCGCGAGCTGCTGATCGAATACGGCTATCCCGACGTCGCGCTGGAGCCCGGCGTGCTGCGCGGGTTCGTCAAAGGATTTATCGACATGATCGTCGAGCACGACGGCCGCTTCTGGATCGTCGACTGGAAGTCGAACCATCTCGGCGACACCGCCGCCGACTACGCGGCCGCGCCGCTCGAAACGGCGATGGCGAGTCACGCGTACCACCTGCAGGCGCTGCTTTATACGGTCGCGCTGCATCGCTATCTGAAGACGCGCGTGCGCGACTATGCATACGACACGCATATCGGCGGCTACCTGTATCTGTTCGTGCGCGGCGTGCGGCCCGACTGGCGCGATGTCGACGGTGCCGCCGGTGTGCACAGGCGGCGTGCGCCGTTCGAACTGGTGGCGCTGCTCGACGCGGCGATGATCGGAGGTGGCGCATGAGCACGCCCGGCACGCTTGATGAGCGCGCGGCCGCGCCGCTCGGCCTCGAAGACATCGGCGTCAACCTGCCCGCGCCGGCCGATTTCAGCATCGCGCTCGCCGAAGGGTTCGCGCGCCGTATCGGCATGCTCGCGCGGCGCGGTGGCGCATCGACCGAGGTGGTGAAGTGGGCCGCGCGCGGCGCGTTCGCCGCAAGCCGCGCGACCGCCGAAGGGCACGTGTGCGTGCCGCTCGCGACGCTCGCGCGCCGCTTCGACGCGTCGAGCGCCGAAGTGCGCGCGGCGCTGCTCGCGAGCGGCATGGCAAGCGATGGCGCAGCGGACGCGGCGGGCGCGGCGGCGTTGCGCCCGCTCGTGATCGACGCGCAGGGGCGTCTCTATCTCGCGCGCTACTACGACTACGAGCGGCGCCTGGCCCACGCCCTGGTCGCGCATGCGACGGGCGAGGCGAGCACCGCGAAGGCCGACGCCGACACCGCCCCCGCCGCTTTGCGCGAACGCCTGCTGCGCTACTTCGGTCCGCCGCGAGACGACGACGTCGACTGGCAACGCGTCGCGGCCGTGATGGCGCTGTCGGGGCGGCTGACGATCGTCAGCGGCGGCCCGGGAACCGGCAAGACCACGACCGTGGTCGGCGTGCTTGCGTGTCTGCTCGATGCGCGGGCCGATTTGCGCATCGCGCTGGCGGCGCCGACCGGCAAGGCGGCGCAACGGATGCAGGAAGCGTTGCTCGCGCGCGCGGGCGACCTGCCGCCCGAACTCGCCGCGCGTTTGCCGCAGACGTCGTACACGCTGCATCGCTTGCTGGGGTCGGGGCCGGGCGGGCGCTTCCGGCATCATCGCGATAATCCGTTGCCGTATGACGTGGTCGTGATCGACGAGGCGTCGATGATCGACGTGGCGATGGCCACGCATCTGCTCGACGCGATCGGGCCGCAAACGCGGCTCGTGATGCTCGGTGACAAGGACCAGCTCGCCGCGGTCGAAGCCGGCGCGGTGTTCGCCGAACTCAGCGCGCGGCCGGCGTTGAGCGCGCGCGGATTGCAATGGGTCGCGCAGGCGCTCGACATCGACGAGGCGCGGCTCACGCGGGCTTTGCCGCGCGCGTTGCGTGAAGCCGGTGAAGCACCGTTGGACGATTTATTTGCGCTGCCCGAGGCGCCGCAAACCTTCGAGCCACCCGCGTCGGGCGATCTGTTCGGTGACGGCGTGACATCGGCGACTGGCGAGCAGGCGGATCGCGATAAGCGATCGGCGATCGAACGCAACCCGCTCGCGGACTGCGTCGTCTGGCTCGAGCGCAACTACCGGTTCGGCCTCGAGTCGCCGATCGGCCGTTTGTCCGTCGCGATTCGCAACGGCTCACCGAGCGCGGCGCTCGACGTATTGCAGATCGACCCGACCGAGGTCTGCGCCGCGGCGCTGCACGAGGACGCTCACACGACGCTGGCCGAGCGCACCACCGCAAGACTTGCCGGTGGCTTCGCGCCGTACGCCGACGCGCTTGCCAGGGCGCTCGCCGTCGATACGCCCGATCCAGTGCCGCTCTTCGACGCGCTCAACCGCTTCCGCATCCTCTGTGCGACGCGGCTCGGACCTCGCGGCGTCGATCAGGTCAACGCGGCGATGGCGGCTGAGGTGCGCCGCGCCGCGGGCGTCACGCTCGCGGTCGGCGCGCAGTGGTTTGCCGGACGTCCGGTGATGGTGACGCGCAACGATTACGCGCTGGGTCTGTTCAATGGCGACATCGGCATTGCGCTGCCGGGCGCGGGTGGCGCGCTGCGCGTGTACTTCCGCACCGGCGACGGCGGTGTGCGCGCGGTGTCGCCGGCCGCGCTGCCGCCGCACGACACCGCGTTCGCGCTGACGGTCCACAAGTCGCAAGGTTCGGAGTTCGAGCAGGCGGTGCTGGTGCTGCCGTCGGCGTTCAGCCGGGTGTTGTCGCGTGAGCTCGTGTATACGGCGATTACTCGCGCGCGCGAACGCGTCGAGGTGATCGGCGCGCGGGCCGTGCTCGCGCAGGCGATCGCGACGCCGACGCAGCGTGATTCGGGGCTGGCCGCGCGGATTGCCGAAGCATCGCGTTGATTGCGCGGCAGCAGGCAGAAAAAGCGAAGTGGCGGACTTGTGGTGCGAGCGGCGCTCAACCGGCAACCCCGCTCGCCCGCTCGATGGCCTCGACGCGGCTGCGCATCGTCCTGCGATACCACAGTGTCCACAGCGCGAGTCCCGCGTAGATGCCGTAGCCGATAAACGGCGACACGACGAGGAAACGTTCGATCGGCCACGTCAGCGCCATCCACGCGCGTAGCGCGGTTTCGGCGGTCAGCCCGATGCCCCACACGAGCGTCATGGTTCGCATCGCGGTGGCGAGACCGGGGCGCTCGCGCCATAGCGCCTCGAAATGCGCGGCGCCGCCTTCCATTTCGCGCGCGACCGTCGCGCGCGCGAGGTAGAAGATCAGAGGACGACGCATCGGCAGTGACAGCAGGAACACGACGCCGACCGCGCCGGACACCAGCGACTCGCGCAACAGCAGCATGCGCGGACTGCCCCCGAGCGCCATGGCCGCGACCGACAGCACGATGCCCGCCACCACCATCACGCTGAGCGCATCGACGCGCCTGAAGCGCGCGAGCTCGATCGCGCTCCACACGAGCGGCGGCACGGCGGACGCGATTAGCGCGCCGGTCTCGCCGACCCGCGGCAACGCGAGCCGGTAAGCAAGCCACGGCAGCAGAAAGTTGACGGCCAGTTCGAGCACGAAACCGGGACGGATTTTCATATGAATTTACGCCGTAAGCGAAAGAACCAGTATCGGTGAACCGGTCGGGCCGACGCAAATGGTTTTTTTCGTAGCGTTCGCGAGCCGGTGCCGCCGGGCGCCGCACCGGGCGCTCCGCCGCCTTCCCGCGAGTTCGGGCATCTCGCGTCGAGCGCTTGTACACTGACGCATCTTCCTTGCCGACCACCCATGACATCCCGCTATCCGGTCCCGCCCAACGAAATCGAATTGACCGCCGTGCGCGCGCAGGGGGCGGGTGGTCAGAACGTCAACAAGGTGTCGAGCGCGATCCATCTGCGTTTCGACGTGCGTGCCTCGTCGCTGCCGGAAGTGCTGAAGATGCGTCTGCTCGCGCTGTCCGACCACCGGCTCACGCGCGACGGCGTCGTGATCATCAAGGCGCAGGAGCATCGGACCCAGGAGATGAACCGCGCGGCGGCGCTCGCGCGGCTCGATGAACTGATCGAAAGCGTCAGCGTGACCCGCAAGCATCGGGTCGCGACGCGGCCGACCCGCGCGTCGAACCTGCGGCGGCTCGACAGCAAGACCAGGCGCAGCGAGGTCAAGACGGGGCGCGGCCGCGTGCACGAGTAGCGGCGTGGGTCGCTAACGTCTCGCGCCGCGTGTGCCGGTGCGCACATCCGGCGGCGACGCCTCCGGCACGAAGTCGACGCACAGCACGTGCGTGCCGTCGCGCTCGAACGCGATCGCCGCGGTGTAGCAGTCCTGACCATCGGCGAGCGAATAATGCGGCCCCATCATCGCGACGCGGCCCGGCGCCGCGAGCGCGTGCCGGAAATACGCGCGACGCGACCAGTTGCTGCGCGTCTCCGTATAGAGCGGCGCGAGCCGCTTCGGAGGCGGCGGGACCGACGCCGCCGTCACCGAAGGCTGGGTCTGCTCGCCCAGGCCGTCGGTGAGGAACACGCGGCGCGCTTCGGGCAGATGCCAGACCTTTTGCGCGGCCTGTTCGAGGTCACCGGTCGCCTTGTAGGTGTCGGCGGCGGCCAGCACCGCTTCCGCGAAGCCCTCGAACCCGAGCCGCTGGTGGCCGGCGTGCGCACGCTCGTATTCGGCGAACTTGCTCCAGATCGACGCGACGAGCGCAGGCACCTTCGTGCAGGCGGCCAGCACGCTGCTCTCTGGCTGACCGAACCAGAACCCCTGCACGAAATCGACGTCGGCCTGCATCAGGATCATCAGCTCTTCATCGGTTTCGACGCCTTCGGCGAGCACGAGCGTGCCCGACTGATGCAGCATCGCGATCAGATGGCTGATCATCGATTCGTCGCCCTCGCGCTTGCCCGCGCGCGCGACGAGCGAGCGGTCGAGTTTGACGATGTCGGGGCGGAAGCGCCACACGCGATCGAAGTTCGAGAAGCCGGTGCCGAAGTCGTCGATCGCGATCAGAAAATCGCGCGGCTGCGAGGCGGCGAGCATGCTGGCGACGGCGGATTCATCGTCGGCGGGCTGCTCGAGCACTTCGATCACGATGCGCTCCTGCGGCAGCCCGAAATGCGCGGACAACTCGTCGATGAAAGCGCGCTGCGGCCAGCCGGTTTCGAACACCTGCGGGCGCGTGTTCAGAAACAGCCACCCGGTGCTGATGCCTTGCTCCATGAAGTTCGCCACATGCAGGCAGCGCGCGATGCGATCGAGTTCGCGCGCTTCGGCGGCCGAGCGCGTGCCGGAGAACAATACTTCGGGCGAGACGGGCAGACCGACCGGATCGAACGCGCGCAACAGCCCCTCGTAGCCGACCACGCACTGATGCGTGACCGACAGCACCGGCTGGAACACGCTGTGCAATGTCAACGCGCGCCAGGTCGCGGTCCAGCCCGACTCGCCGCGGACCAGGTGCGGGAGCAGGCCGCTCACGCTCAATTCGCTGACGGACGGCATAGAAGCGGGCATGAAAGCTGACATGGGATCGTTGCGGCAAGGGAATGAAGGGGCACGCAAACCCATTCGGCGCGTAGCGCTCGCACACCCGAAGCGCTGCCGGAACGAAACGAATGTGTCCCGCGAACACGGAGGGCGGTGCCAGCCACGCTGGACTCCGGCGAATTGGTCAAAATGAGTCTAGCAGTTTGCAGCGCGCGACAATGTGCGGGTTATCACAAACGCATGGGCGCGAAAATTGTCTGCAAAACGGCTGCCTACGGCCGTGCGGCAATCCGTTGCGGTAATGCGCCGGAGCGTCCCGCGCGCTTGCCACGCGCGAAACCGATTCTCAATCGCAATGAGTTACCGTACCACGCCGAGGGTAGCAGGGCGCCCGGTGGTCGCCCGCCAAACTCCAGGCCGACGGTGCTCACATGCTAGTGCCGCTGTAGGCGCTGATGCGGCCATTCGGGCGGCGGGCTTGGCACTGCTCTGCCGGGCGGATTCTGGCGCGACGTGCAGGAGCCGCGCCGGTTCGTGTTCATCGAGCGGTGGGAAAGCCAGGATGCGCTCGCGGCGCATGCGAAATCCGCGCATATCCAGGCTTATAAGAAGGCGGCCGCGGATTGGATCGAGCACGCGGAGATTCGCGTGATGTCGAAGATCGCCAGAATTCGGGCGCGGGCGTCAGCGGCGCGCGGACACGCTGGACAGGTGGGGCGGCCCTGAGGCCGCCGGCGCGCCGTCAGCGATCAGTGGGTTGCTTGCGGGACATCGAGAATCAGGATGATGGTCCAGTCGGCGTCGCCGTCATGGTGATACTGGCGCTCAGCGACAATGAACGGCTCCTGCTTGCCAGCCGGGCCGAGAAACAGCACGTCGCCTTCCATCGGCAGGCATTCGACGGGCGGCAGCGCGAGGTACGCTTCCTGACCGCCACGCGGCATCAGTTTTTCGATCTTGCGAGATGCTGCTTCGGTCCATTCGATATCAAGCTGGATGTTGCTCATGCTGTCCTCCGCACCAGGGTGCGCACGGGTTAGGGGATGCCGGCGGCTCGCCGGTCGGTGCGCGACTTTAGCATACAGAGAGCAGAGCGCCGGCGGCTTGCCAGGCCGGTGCACGCTCGGAGTGCCTTGCCAGCAGCGAGCGGGTCGCACAAATAAAAAAAGCCGAAACCGGCGCTGCCAGCTTCGGCTTTTTCACCTTCACGACGAGGCCGCGAGGCGAAATCCGCGAAGTCGTTCAGGTGCCCGACGCGTCGGCACCCTTCTTCGGATGATGCGGAGCCATCTTGTGATGCTTGGCCGGCGCGGCCGGTGCGCTTCCCATCGACTGCTCGCGGTTTTGCAAATCTTGCGCACGCTGCTCGACGTCGGCGGCCTTCGCCGGATCGGTGCTCGTCGTGATGCCGTTGTCCTGCGCGTGAGCCGCGCCGGCTGCGGCACACAAGGAAACCAGGATCGCCATGGACACTTTCTTCATCGTTACCTCCGTAGAATGGTGGTGGACCCGAGTATTGCCTGTCCAGTGGGAAAGACAATGCATTCTATCGAGCAAACTCTTCTCCAGCCGATGGCTTTGTAACCGTGCTCAACACTTGTTACGTTTTGTAATAACCGGGCGCTGGTTGAATAAACCGCGACGTCCTCGAGTGCGAGAGCGCAGCGGCCTACATCGTTCGTCAGAACCAGCCGATCGCGCGATATAGGTGAAATTGCGCGAGGCCGATTAGCTCATGCAACGCTATCTCCGCGGCCACGAGATTGGCGAAGCGCGGCAGCACGCCGATCCGCGCGCGCCGCGCGCTCGAAATCTGCGGCTGCGGCTCGACGCCGAAGCGCTGAAAATCGAGCAGCGCACGCGGCATGTGATACGCGGAGGTGACGAGTATCAACGTGTCGTAATGTGATTGACCGACAATAACCGAGACGTTGCGCGCGTTCTCATAGGTCGTGCGGCTGCGTTGCTCGAGCACGATGTCCGAGCGCGCCACCTGCTGACGCAGCAGATAGGGCAGGTAGGTGTCGGCTTCGGTCGCGCTATGCCGCTGCGGATTGCCGCCGCTGACGATCACCCGGCACGTGCTCGCCGTGCGCTTGCAGGCCGCGTAGTTCTGCGCGCTGACCTCGATGCGCGAGAGGACGTCGCGCGGTGGCACCAGCACGTGGTCGTGGTCGTAGACCGTGCCGCCGCCGAGCAGGATGATCGCGGTGCGTGGCGCAAAGGTGGCGGCCGTGGCGCTCTGTCGTTGCGGCTGCGCCAGATCGAGCAGTGGCGCGGTTAGCCAGCCGGCCGCGAGCAGCCAGAACAGCGCGATCATGCAGACGATGAGCGGCCGGCGCGCACGTTTCCATAGCACGATTGCTGCAAAAAAAAGCGCTAATAAAGTGAATAGAATCAATTTAAATGGGGTAACGTATGTCTTTCGGGACAAATCCACGGGCCTGCCATCGCGCCGCGGCGGTTGCATCGTCGGTTCATGGAGAGAACGCTAACATGCCGTTCTGACGGGGGTTCCGAAAACGAGACCAGGCAGCACCTGGCGGAAATCCGCCGTCAGACAGGCGGCGAGCTTCCGACCAGGAGCGGGTGCTACGCGCGTCGCCGGTGGCGCAGTGACGCGTGGGCATGAATGTGTCATAGCTGCACTTTAAGAAAGAAGTGAGATGACCACGTATTCCAACGAAGCGGTACTTGAAGCGCTGCGGCGAGCGCAATATCGTCAGGTTCCCTGGGCCAGAAGGCCGGGTGTCTTCCAATATCTTCGCGCGCTGGGGCTGATGGACACCGTTCGTCAGCGAACCGTCGCACCGGCGCCAGGCTTTCATGCTCCCGTCGACATCGCGGTGCTCACCGAACGCGGCAAAGCGGAGTTTGCGCGCCTCGAACACGACGAGCGTCTGCTCACATGGACAGCGCAACGCATGAACGATTATGTTCTCGGCGCGGCCGAACCGCAGTCCGCCGCGACAGCCGAAGTCAGATCTTAGCTCAAGGTTCATCGCTTATCCGAACTAAGTCACTGTCCGCCCGGGCATGTCACTCCCTCGGCGGGCCGTCGCTGACGTCGACCGGTCGCCGTGCGCGTCCCGGGGCGAATCTCGGCTTCCCATCGACAAGGCGGCGACGCGATCCGCGCAGGTCGTTGCCGTTGCGCGCCTTTCATGCCATCAACGCCTCGAGGGCGAAAAAAAGCCCGTATCACGAAGATACGGGCATACCGGAATTACTACTGCCACGCTGTGCTAATGGCGTTGAGTCAGACTGGTGCCGCGTCCGGTGGTTCCCCGATCGTAAGTGCGCAATGCAAGATACTGGGCACCGCGTCGCGCGACGCGCCGTCCGAGCGGCGACTTGGCAAATCAACGCCGCCGCTGATCCTCACGCGGCGCATCGGGCCGTGCCCGCACATTGCTGGCGATATCGCCGCGCAGATCGCCACGCGGCGTCGGCGGCGTGAAGTCGCGATTATGGGCCTCGCTCTGCTGCCACGCTTCCAGCGTGGCTTGGCGGTCCGGGCGCCAGTTCCACCCTTGCGGGCGTTGTTGCGCAATTGCGGGCGCGGCCATCGATGAAATCACAATGCCGCACAACACCAGTGACATTGGTTTCATTCCGAAATCCCCCTCAACCTCGAGCCCCTCGACTCAAGGCCTGTTTGCATAAGTATTAACGTATGCCGGGGGACGAAAGCACGCTGTAATTAATAGTAAATGGATGTTTCACCCGGAGCTATCGGGTAGTTTGGCAGTCTGAGGCAGCGCGCAAGGAGCGCTGTGGCGGTCGTGCGGGAGGCGCGACGAAAGGGGCGCGCGAAGCGGAGAAGACAGCGTCTCGCGGCGACCGTCAAATGCTGGCGGGTCGTGGGCGCGCACGCAATCGTGGAAAGTCGGCTCGATAAAAAACCGGGCGCCTACAGGCGCCCGGTGACCGCGTAGTTTCGCGTCAGGCCATCTTGACCGGCGCGCGCCACGATTCCGGATTGGTCCAGAACGCGCCGCGTAGGCGGTCGCGGCTCGGCGGTGCCGGCGGTTTCGCGGCCGTTGCGCCGATCCGGCCGCGCAGCGAGATTTCGCGGCCGCTCGTGCCAAGCCGTTTCACAATTTCAGCGAGCGTGCCATCGGCTTGCCACTCGTCGAAGCGCCGGCGGCAAGTCGGGGGGGACGGGTAGCGGCCCGGCAACTTGGACCAGCCTTCGCCTGTCGACAACACCCAAAGCACGGCGTTGACCACCGCCCGAGCTTCCACGCGCGGTCGACCGCGCCGTTCGCTGCGCGCCGGCTCGGCGCAGAACAAAGCCTCGACCAGCGCCCATTCGTTATCTCTCAAATCGTCGAACAGCATCATGTTTCACCTCAGCGAAGCTAACTCCGGTGCGCTGCCCCGCGCCGCGCACTCTTCACGCACTCGATAGGCGAGTGCCAAAGGGGACGGGCTTGCCACGGATTGCCATCGGAAATCAGGGCGCCCTCCCTGTGCGTTTCACAACGCACGAAGTGTGCCAATCTGCTGCCGATTGCCTGAAAGCCCCGTGGCGGCGGGCCAACGCGGGCGCCAGCCAGGGCCGTATAAGAATCCAAAAAACCCATCTCGCAAATCGGGACAATCACCAATCTGGGGCAGAAAAGCCCGGCCGGCGTGCGTTCGCGCTTTTTTGCTGCATTGCAGCGCCCACGTGGACGGTGCTATGCCGCATGTATTTGGTCGTACAATGCGCATCAAGCTGCGCTATTGATGAGGTGAACAAATGAATGTGACGCTGCGACAGCTCAGGGTTTTCATCGAGGTGGCGCGCTTGCAAAGCTTCAGTCGGGCCGGCGCCGAAATCGGCCTCACGCAGTCGGCGGTCAGTCGCTGCGTACGCGAGCTCGAAAGCGAGATCGGCCTGAAGCTCATCGATCGCACGACGCGCGAAGTGCAACTAACCGACGTAGGCGGCAACCTCGTGGCGAGTGTGTCGCGACTGCTGGGGGATCTCGATGACGCGTTGCGCGAGATCCGCGAAATCGGCGAGCAGCGCCGCGGACGCGTGGTGGTCGCGGCGAGCCCGACCGTCGCGTGCCGGCTGATGCCGCGCGTAGTCGCGTCGTGCGGACAGCAGTTTCCTTATGTGACGCTTGGGCTGCGCGACGACGTGCAAAGCGACGTAGTGCGCAAGGTGAAGTCGGGTGAAGTGGACTTCGGCGTGATCATCGGCCCGTTCTCCGACGACGATCTGCTCAGCGAGACGCTGATGACGGACTCGTTCTGCATCGTGTCGCGTGACGATCACCGGCTCGCCGCGCGCAAGCAGGTTACGTGGAAGGACCTCGACGGCGAGCAACTCGTGATGCTCGATTATGCGTCCGGCAGCCGCCCCCTCATCGATGCCGTGATGCAGGCGCAGGGCGTGAACGCCACCGTGGTGCAGGAACTCGGCCATTCGGCGACGGTGTTCGGGCTCGTCGAGGCGGGCGTCGGGATCAGCGTGCTGCCGTGGCTCGCGCTGCCGCTGCCGGCGGGGGCGTCGCTGGTCGCGCGTCCGCTGGTGCCGCGCGCGGAACGCCTCGTCGAACTAGTGCGGCGGCGCGACCGGTCGCTGTCGCCCGCGGCCGAGGCGGTGTGGAATCTGATCCGCCAGTTGCCGGGCCGGGCCGAGGAGTTGAATTAACGGGCGGGATCGCGTGCGATCCGTTCGACTGGTGGATTGGCGCCGGGCGCGGCCCGCCGCCCACACGCCGCCTGCCGCTACTCGCTGCGCCGCTGTCCGGTTACCCGGCGCGCTAAACTACCAACTTCATCGCGCACGCCTTCGCGGTTGCGCCCCGAGCCTCTTATCCTTCACCCACCCGGAAGCCTCGATGAGCGAATTGGACCTGCCCGTGCTCTCCATCCCGAATGCGCGCGACGCCGTACGCGCGCTGCGTCCATCGCAAATCCGTGAAGTCGCGAACGCCGGTTTCGGCGTCGACGACGTGCTGCCGTTCTGGTTCGGCGAGTCCGATCGCGTCACACCCGCATTCATTCGCGACGCCGCGAGCGCCGCGCTCGCCGCCGGCGCGACGTTTTACACGCACAATCTCGGCATCGCGCCATTGCGCGCGGCACTTGCGGGCTACGTCAGCGAGTTGCACGGGGCGACGTCGCCCGAGCACGTCGCGGTCACGAGCGCGGGCGTCAACGCGCTGATGCTCGCCGCGCAGCTGGTGGTCGGCGGCGGCGACCGCGTCGTCGCGGTGACGCCGCTATGGCCGAATCTGGTCGAAATCCCGAAGATTCTCGGCGCGCATGTCGAAACCGTCGCGCTCGGCTACGGCGAACGCGGGTGGGAGCTCGACGTCGGGCGATTGCTGACCGCGCTGACACCTGACACGAAGATGCTGATGATCAACTCGCCGAACAACCCCACCGGCTGGGTGATGAACCGCGACGACCAGCGCAGCGTGCTCGAACACTGCCGGCGGCACGGCATCTGGATCGTCGCGGACGAGGTCTATGAGCGGCTCTACTATCCCGGCGATGACGCTGCCCAGGCGGCCGGTGTGCGCACCGCGCCGTCGTTTCTCGACCTCGCGATACGCGACGAACGCGTGATCTGCGTGAATTCGTTCTCGAAAGCCTGGCTGATGACGGGGTGGCGGCTCGGCTGGATCGTCGCGCCGACCGCGTTGATGGACGACCTGGCGAAGCTGGTCGAGTACAACACGTCGTGCGCGCCGTCGTTCGTGCAGCAGGCGGGCGTCGCGGCGCTCGAGCAGGGCGAGCGTTTTACGCAGCAGCTGGTGCGCGACCTGAGGACGTCGCGCGATCATCTGGTGCGCGCGCTGTCGGCGGTTCCCGGCGTCGATGTGAAGGCCCCGCTGGGCGCGATGTATCTGTTCTTCTCGATGCCGGGCTCGACGCGCAGTCTCGATTTGTGCAAGGCGATGGTGCGGGAGGTCGGGCTCGGCGTGGCACCGGGCAGCGCGTTCGGGCCGCAGGGCGAGGGGTTCGTGCGCTGGTGCTATGCGTGCGATACGGTGCGGCTCGATGCCGGCGTCGAGCGCTTGACGCGGTTTCTGGCGCGCCACGCCGGGGCCTGATCATGCGGCCTCGTACGCCCCCCGCGCTTCGTGTTGACGTACCGCGAGCGGCGAAAAGCCGCGAATCGTGAGAATCTTCTTGCTGTCGACTCGACGCGGGCGGGCGCGGCTACACCGGTCAGCGCCGCAGCAGAAGATGCACGGCAGATCGCGGCTTTACGCCCCGGTCGTTTTTGCGTAATATGGCGCTCAGTCACGCGATTCCTTTCAGGAATATCGCCGCTCCGTCCGGCTGGGTCTGGCTCGATAAGTCTGTTCGCCACCCCCCGGTGCGTGCTCCCATCAATATGACCGATCAGAATCGGGCGAGCGCGTCTTCAGTTCCACATCGTCTGTTTGATCCGGTTCTTTGACCACAGGGTCTGACCTAGCTGCATGAATACCCAAGAGGCGAAGATCGTCCTCGAGACTGCCTTGATCTGCGCGCAGGAGCCGTTAAAGCTCGGCGAATTGCGCAAGCTCTTTGCCGACGGCGTGTCGGCGGACACTGTTCGGACCTTGCTCGAAGACCTGAAGCGGGACTGGTCTGGGCGCGGTGTGGAGCTGGTCGGGCTGGCGTCGGGCTGGCGGTTTCAAAGCAAGCCCGCGATGCGTTCGTACCTGGATCGGCTGCATCCGGAAAAACCGCCGAAATATTCGCGCGCGGTGCTCGAAACGCTCGCGATCATTGCCTACCGGCAACCGGTGACACGGGGCGATATCGAAGAAATTCGCGGTGTGACGGTGAATACGCAGGTCGTCAAGCAGCTCGAGGATCGCGGCTGGATCGAGGTGATCGGTCATCGCGACGTGCCGGGGCGTCCGGCGCTGTATGCGACCACGCGGCAGTTCCTCGATGACCTTGGTCTAACGGCGCTTGACGAGTTGCCTCCGCTTGCCGATCCGTCCGCACAACTGAACGTGGATCTGCTGGGTCAGCACGCGATCGAGTTTGCCGAGGGCGACGCGCAAAGCATGCAGCAGCCGGTGCAGGATGCCGGGCACGACATGGCGGGTGAGGCTGGCGAGCCGGCTCCGCCGGAAGCGGCGCAGCACGCCGCGTCGGGATTTGAAGCAGCGCCGCCCGAGACGGTAGCCGAGTCGACGCTCGAACCGGAGCCCCGTGCGGAAGCGACCGGGCAGGCCGGCACGACGAATGCGTCGAGTGCGTCAGACGCGTCGAGCGCGCCGCACGACATGCAACAACAGCCCGAACCGGCACCCGCGGCAGCGCATGCCAGCGTCGCCGGCTCGGCACAGCATTACGATCCGGTCGCCCAGACCGATCCGGCAACACCCGCGCACGGCTCGGGCGTGGCTCGCAATACGGAGCACGCTGCCGAGCCGAACCCGATCGAGGCGGCGCACGACGATCCCGAGGATCGCCGCGATGCCGCGCAGGACGCAGGCTTTCTGACCGACGACGAAACCGAGTCGCGCAGCGCCTGACGTAACCGAACTTTTTTGCCGCGCCCGCAACGGGCGCGCGCGACCTGACATTTTGAGGTTGTTTTGACACATACCCACGACACCGATTCGTCCGAATCCGAGCGCCCCGTGCCGTCGGCGCGGACCGACGAACGCACTACGCAAGCGGCGGCAGGCGAGGGCGAGCGCCCGGCTCATGGCGCGGAAGCAGAGGGCGAAGAGCGCCCCCGCCGCGGTCTGCGTCGCGGGCCGCGCAGCCTGATCGCGCGACGCCGCGCCGGCGCGAAGACGAAGGCAGCCGAGGGCGCGCCCATGCAAGGCGCGCCGGTCGTCGCCGAAACGCCGCCGGACGGCGAGGTCGTCGCCCAGGTGCGCACGCCGCGCAAGGACGCGGGTGCGAAACAGGGCGGGCGTCGTAACGCTGGCGGTGCGAAGCGCGAGGGCGCATCACGCGAAGACCAGCGCGAACGTCAGCCGCGCGAAGGTCAACGTGAGGGCCAGCGCCAGAATCGCCGCGGCGCCGATGCGGCCGCGGAGTCAGCTCAGGACGATCTGTTCTCATACGTGACTTCGCCCGCATTCGATGCCGACAACACCACGACTGGCGGCGTACGCGCGCCGATGCTGCGCCATGGCAAGGCAGCGGGCCCAAAGCGCGTGCTGTCGCCCGATGACGACGCGCCGAAGCTGCACAAGGTGCTCGCCGAGGCGGGCATGGGCTCGCGCCGCGACATGGAAGAGCTGATCATCGCCGGCCGCGTGTCGGTGAACGGCGAACCGGCGCACATCGGCCAGCGCATCATGCCGACCGACCTGGTCCGCATCAACGGCAAGCCGGTCAAGCGCAAGGTCGCCGGCAAGCCTCCGCGCGTGCTGCTGTACCACAAACCGACCGGCGAAATCGTCAGCCACGCGGACCCGGAAGGCCGTCCATCGGTGTTCGACAAGCTGCCGCCGATGAAAACCGCCAAGTGGGTCGCGGTCGGGCGTCTCGACTTCAACACCGAAGGTCTTCTGATGCTGACCACCTCGGGCGATCTCGCGAACCGGTTCATGCATCCGCGTTATAGCGTCGAGCGCGAATACGCGGTGCGTGTCGTCGGCGAACTCGCCGAGGGTATGCGTCAGAAGCTGCTAAACGGCGTCGAACTCGAGGACGGCCCGGCGAATTTCTTGCGCATCCGCGACGGCGGCGGCGAAGGCACGAATCACTGGTACCACGTCGCGCTCGCCGAAGGGCGGAATCGCGAAGTACGCCGCATGTTCGAAGCGGCCGGCCTGATGGTCAGCCGGCTGATCCGTACGCGCCACGGCCCGATCTCCCTGCCGCGTGGTCTGAAGCGCGGCCGCTGGGAAGAACTCGAGGACAATCAGGTGCGCGCACTGATGGCATCGGTCGGCCTGAAGGCGCCGACTGAGGAGCGCGGTAGCCGCAATGCGGCGCCGGAGCGTCGTCAGCCGGATCCGATGCAGACGTCGATGGGCTTTATCAACCGCGAGCCGGTGTTGATGTCGCACAGCCGCTTCGAGCAGCAGCCGCGCGGACAGGGTCGCCGTGGCGCGGCGGGCGGTGGCTTCGGCGCGGGGATGGGGGGCGGCACTGGTTCTGGTGTCGGTGTGGGCAATCGCGGCGCCGGGGGGCAGCGCGGCCGCGACGTCGACGGCAACCGCGCGTCGTCGCCCAACGGCAACCGTGCGCGCACTGGCGGCAAGCGTGCCGGCGCGTCCGGCGACAGCGGCGGCAATCGCGGGCCGGGCGGCAATCGTGGCGGTAACGCCAACCGTGCCGGCGGCAACGCGGGTTCGGGCGGCGCGAATCGTGGCGGCGGCACGGCGCGCGGTCGCTCGCGCGGCCGTTGAGCGGGGCGCTGTACCGCGTTTGAGGGGTGGCCGTTGAACGGCCATACCCTTTGGTGCAGTTCGCATGACCTGCCAGGCTGATATGACTCCCGGTGTCAATTGGGATCGGGTTTTTAGTTTCTCGAATTCACGTTGCGGGAATTTCCTCAGGGCGGCGTAGCAGTACATTTCGGCGGTGGATCAAGCTGATATCCGCGGGTTGGGTACCGCACTACAGATGTCCGCCCAATGAGCCTGCCGCTATCTGGAACCGCAAGTCGGATGCAGTAGTCCGTTGCGTAGCCTGGTCGCGGGTTACTCGTCCCAAGCGAGAGTAGAAAGGCCTTCACGCGTTGCCGTGCGCGCTTCAGGTCGTCTTTGGCGCCACCCACGTCCGTGCCAGATCGCGGAACGCTTCGTCGTCGTCGCTCGGCACGTACACCGCGGAGAGGTCACCGGCGCGCAAAGACCGCACAAGCTTGATCGCATCACGTCGCCCAGTCTTGACCCGTTCACCCGGTTTTTTCGGAATCAGCGATCGGGCGCACACGATGCACCCGAATCCCTTCTGCACGAACTGCCGGTAAAGTCCGTAGCCGCATGGACCGGCCTCGCAGACAACGCAGATGTGCCGCACTTTCGACTGCAGGCGCCTGCACAGGTGATCGATATCAGCCTGCGTCATACCGATCTTGCCCAGCAGTTCGACTTCGCCCGAGCCCGGCGCATACGCGACTTTGATCGAGTCCTTGTGTACATCGAGACCGACGCACAGCGTGCTATCGTCTTCCATGCTGGCCGCCGTGCCGGAAATCGCCGGGAGCGGCCGTGTCCGCACTGTGCTGCTCTGGCTGCAATGCTAACCCGCGCTTGATTCCTTACGGCGGGCCAGCCATTGCCTCACGGGAGTCATACTGCATACTGACTAGCAATGTCGAGTGCTTCCCGGCCGAGCCGTTTATCGTTTTTGGCGATTTTATGCCGCCTCTTGTTTGCCGCGTTCGCACGGCGTTCCGATGCGTCAAACGCCGTGCGAAACTGCGCTGAAGACCGACAGGACGCATCGCCGCAAAGTGTTGGCGTAGCCCGTCCGGCTCCCCTTCCCGACGGCTCGGGCGACCTTGCAAAAGCCCGGATTTGCCGCCACATTGTCGAAAGATTCCTATCAATTCAAGCGGAAATGCACATCGCCCGGCGTTCCGCGGATTGCGTTTGGGCCGGAAAATGGCTACAATCGCGAAGTCGCTGGGCGTACGGTTTCATGTGCGGCTCAGGTGCGACCACCGGCAATAAGATGATGGGCGTTCAGCCCATTTTTTTTTGCCGCTCAGTTCATCGTGGTTCGGCATCTCGGGTTCGCACGAACGTGCGCCGGCTTGGCGCGCGGCCCGCATTGGTTGTTTGCAGAAGAGGCGAGGCTCGCTGCGCGAACATCTAAGAGGGCACTGTGCAACTGACGGAACTGATTGAAACCACGGTCGTGGGACTCGGCTACGAGCTCGTCGATCTCGAGCGCACCGGGCGCGGCATGTTGTGTATCTATATCGACCAGCCAGCCGGCATCGCAATCGAAGACTGCGAGAAAGTCACGCGTCAGCTCCAGCACGTTCTGACGGTCGAAAATATCGATTACGAGCGGCTCGAAGTATCGTCACCCGGTCTCGATCGCCCGCTGAAGAAACTGGCGGATTTTGAACGTTTCGCGGGCAGCGAAGCGGTTATCACACTGAAAAAGCCATTGGACGGTCGGAAATCGTACCGGGGCATTTTGCGTGCTCCGCAAGGCGAGACGATCGGTCTGGAATTTGAAGGAAAAGAAGGGGCCGCGATGCTCGATTTCACGCTCGCGGACATGGACAAGGCGCGCCTTGTTCCGAAAGTTGACTTTAGGAGCCGCAAACAATGAGTCGCGAAGTGTTGATGCTGGTGGATGCGCTGGCACGCGAGAAGAATGTCGATAAGGACGTGGTATTTGCCGCGCTCGAAGCGGCTCTCGCTTCGGCCTCCAAGAAACTCTTCGAAGAAGATGCGGATATCCGCGTCCACATCGACCGTGAAAGCGGCGAGCACGAAACGTTTCGCCGCTGGAAGGTGGTGCCGGACGAAGCAGGTCTGCAGGAACCGGATCAGGAAATTCTGCTGTTCGAGGCGCGCGAGCAGCAGCCCGATATTCAGCTCGACGAGTTCATCGAGGAGCCGGTGCCGTCGATCGAATTCGGCCGTATCGGCGCGCAGGCCGCCAAACAGGTGATCCTGCAGAAGGTGCGCGACGCCGAGCGCGAGCAGATCCTGAACGACTTCCTCGAGCGCGGCGAACACATCATGACCGGCTCGGTGAAGCGCCTCGACAAGGGCAACTTCATCGTCGAATCGGGTCGCGTCGAAGCGTTGCTGCGCCGCGACCAGCTGATCCCGAAGGAAAACCTTCGGGTGGGCGACCGCGTGCGCGCGTATATCGCGAAGGTCGACCGCACCGCGCGTGGTCCGCAGATCGAGCTGTCGCGTACGGCGCCGGAATTCCTGATGAAGCTGTTCGAGATGGAAGTGCCGGAAATCGAGCAGGGCCTGCTCGAGATCAAGGCGGCGGCTCGCGATCCGGGCGTGCGCGCAAAGATCGGCGTGGTGGCTTATGACAAGCGCATCGATCCGATCGGCACCTGCGTCGGTATTCGCGGCTCGCGCGTGCAGGCCGTACGCAACGAGCTCGGTGGCGAAAACGTCGACATCGTGCTATGGTCGGAAGACCCCGCCCAGTTCGTGATCGGCGCGCTCGCGCCGGCAGCCGTGCAGTCGATCGTCGTCGATGAAGAAAAGCATTCGATGGACGTCGTCGTCGACGAGAACGAACTCGCGGTCGCGATCGGCCGCAGCGGCCAGAACGTGCGGCTTGCCAGCGAGCTCACCGGCTGGCAGATCAACATCATGACGCCGGACGAATCTGCGCAGAAGCAGAATCAGGAGCGCGGCGTCCTGCGCGACCTGTTCATGGCGCGTCTCGATGTCGACGAGGAAGTCGCCGACATCCTGATCGACGAAGGCTTCACGAGCCTTGAAGAGATCGCCTACGTGCCGCTCAACGAAATGCTCGAAATCGAGGCATTCGACGAAGACACCGTTCACGAACTGCGCAACCGCTCGCGCGACGCGCTGTTGACGATGGCGATCGCGAACGAAGAAAAGGTCGAGAATGTAGCGCTCGACCTGAAGAGCCTGGACGGCATGGACGCCGACCTGCTCGCGAAACTGGCCGAACATCAGATCCAGACGCGCGACGAACTCGCCGAGCTGGCCGTGGATGAACTGGTCGAGATGACTGGGATGGGAGAGGATGCCGCTAAGGCGTTGATCATGAAAGCACGTGAACACTGGTTCCAGTGAGAAATGACCATGGCGCACTGAATTGAACGCGGCCGTCAGGCCGCATGACCCGATGCTAACCGCAAGGAATCGGTCCTTGCATTAAGAGGAATGAATGGCGAGTAACAACGTAGCCCAATTTGCCGCGGAACTGAAAATGCCTGCAGGCGTGCTGCTTGAGCAGCTGCAGGCAGCTGGCGTCACAAAAGCGAGCGAAGCCGACTCCTTGTCCGAAACGGACAAGGCGCGTCTGCTCGACCACTTGCGCAAGTCTCACGGCTCGACTGATGCAGACAAGCGCAAGATCACGCTGACGAAACGGCATACGTCGGAGATCAAGCAGTCCGATGCGACGGGCAAAGCTCGCACCATTCAGGTCGAGGTGCGCAAGAAGCGCACGTTCGTCCGCCGCGACGAGACTGTCGCGGAAGGCGGGGATGCATCGAATCATGTGGCCGAGAACGCGGACGCAGAAGATCTCGAACTGCAGCGTCGTGAGGAAGAAGCACGTCACGAAGCTGAGCTGCTCGAAAAGCAGGCGCAGGAGCTGAAGGCGCGCCAGGAGCAGCTCGAGCGCGAAGAAGTCGACCGTCAGGCGCGCGAGCAGGCCGCGGAAGCCGAGCGTCAGCGCGCGGAAGAAGATGCAAAGAAGCGCGCAGCGGCTACGGCCGAGGCGGCGGCTCGCGAGAAGGCCCAGCAGGCGGCGGCGAAAGCCGCTGCACCGGTTGCCGAGAAGGCAAACGAGCAGGACGACGAACGCGCGGCAGCGGAACGCGCCGCGCAACGCGAAGCCGCGAAGAAAGCGGAAGACGCCGCCCGCGTGGCCGCCGAAAAGGCGCGCGCCGAACAGGAAGAAATCGCCAAGCGCCGCGCGGCGGCCGAAGCCGAAGCGCGCGCGATTCGCGAAATGATGAACACGCCGCGCAAGGCGCAGGTGAAGGCGCCGGAACCGGCACCGAAGCCCGCCGAGCCGGCCAAGGCGGCCGAAGCCAAGGGCACGCTGCATAAGCCGGCGCGTCCGGCTGGTGAAGCACCGGCGCGCCCGGCAGCGAGAAAGCCGGCAACCGCCGCGACTCCGGCGCCCGCGAGCGCACCGTCGGCGGGCGACAAGAAGAAGCCGGGCGGCGGTAAGAGCGGCTGGCAGGACGATGCAGCGAAGCGCCGCGGCATCAAGACGCGCGGCGATTCGAGCGGCGGCGTCGATCGTGGCTGGCGCGGCGGTCCGAAGGGGCGTGGCAAGCATCAGGAGCAGAGCACCACGTTCCAGGCGCCGACCGAACCGATCGTGCGTGAAGTGCATGTGCCGGAAACCGTCACGGTCGCGGATCTCGCGCACAAGATGGCGGTGAAGGCTTCGGAAGTCATCAAGGTGATGATGAAGCTCGGCCAGATGGTCACGATCAACCAGATGCTGGACCAGGAAACGGCGATGATCATCGTCGAGGAACTGGGCCACCATGCGCTCGCGGCGAAGCTGGACGATCCGGAAGCCATGCTGGTCGAAGGCGAAGCGAGCGACGCCGAAGCGCTGCCACGTCCGCCGGTCGTCACGGTGATGGGCCACGTCGACCACGGCAAGACCTCGCTGCTCGACTACATCCGCCGCGCGAAGGTTGCGGCAGGCGAAGCGGGCGGTATTACGCAGCACATCGGCGCCTACCACGTCGAAACGCCGCGCGGAGTGATCACGTTCCTCGACACGCCGGGTCACGAAGCCTTTACGGCAATGCGTGCCCGCGGTGCGAAGGCGACCGATATCGTGATCTTGGTGGTGGCCGCCGACGACGGCGTGATGCCGCAGACGAAGGAAGCGATCTCCCACGCGAAGGCTGGCGGCGTGCCGCTCGTCGTCGCGATCAACAAGATCGACAAGCCGGAAGCGAATCCGGAGCGCGTGAAGCAGGAGCTCGTCACGGAAGGCGTCGTGCCGGAAGAGTACGGCGGCGACTCGCCGTTCGTGCCGGTGTCGGCGAAGACCGGCGCGGGCATCGACGATCTGCTCGAAAACGTGCTGCTGCAGGCCGAGGTGCTGGAGCTGAAGGCACCGGTCGAATCGCCGGCCAAGGGCCTCGTCATCGAAGCGAAGCTTGACAAGGGTAAGGGTCCGGTCGCAACGATCCTCGTCCAGTCAGGTACGCTGAACCGCGGCGACGTCGTGCTGGCAGGCAGCGCCTACGGTCGCGTGCGTGCCATGCTCGACGAAACCGGCAAGCCGACCAAGTCCGCGGGTCCGTCGATCCCGGTCGAAATCCAGGGTCTGTCGGAAGTGCCGCAGGCTGGCGAAGAAGTAATCGTGATGCCGGACGAGCGCAAGGCGCGTGAAGTTGCGCTGTTCCGTCAGGGCAAGTTCCGCGACGTCAAGCTCGCAAAGCAGCAGGCCGCGAAGCTCGAGAACATGCTCGAGCAGATGGGCGAGGGCGAAGTGCAGTACCTGCCGCTCATCGTCAAGGCCGACGTGCAGGGTTCGCAGGAAGCGCTGGTGCAGTCGCTGCAGAAGCTCTCCACCGACGAAGTACGCGTGCAGATCGTGCACGGAGCGGTCGGCGGCATCAGCGAGTCGGACGTCAATCTCGCGACGGCGTCGAAGGCGGTCATCATCGGCTTCAACACCCGCGCGGATGCGCAGGCTCGCAAGCTCGCGGAAGCTAATGGCGTCGACATCCGCTACTACAACATCATCTACGACGCCGTGGATGAGGTGAAGGCGGCAATGTCGGGCATGCTGGCGCCGGAGAAGCGCGAAGTCGTGACGGGCACGGTGGAAGTACGCCAGGTATTCAAGGTGCCGAAGGTCGGCACGGTGGCCGGCTGTATGGTCACGGACGGTTTCGTCAAGCGCTCGTCGTCGGTGCGCGTGCTGCGCAACAACGTCGTCATCTTCACGGGCGAACTCGATTCGCTCAAGCGGTTCAAGGACGATGTGAAGGAAGTCCGTCAGGGCTTCGAGTGCGGTATGTCGATCAAGAACTTCAACGATATCGTCGAAGGCGATCAGTTCGAAGTCTTCGAGGTCACCGAAGTCGCGCGTACGTTGTAATTCGCGCGGCACGGCACAGCGGGCGGAACGGGCTTGACGCCCGCTCCGCCCGTTGTTTTTGAGCCCGCAGTGTCGAGTTTGTTGCTGGCTTGGTTGCCGCGTTCGTCGCAAATGGACTCTCACCCCGCCGCGGCGACCGCGACGCCGTCGTATCGAACGAATATCGAACACGGCTCGCGCGAACCAATTTTTTGCATCCGTCTTAGCGGAGCACACAACACCATGCCTAAGAAACGTACTACTCCCAATCGCAACGTGCAGATCGCCGATCAGATCCAGCGCGACCTTGCTGAGCTTCTGCGCGAGGTCAAGGATCCGCGCATCGGCATCGTCACATTTCAGAGCGTCGAGCTAACGCCCGACTACGCGCACGCAAAGGTCTACTTCACGACGCTGACGGGCGACCCGCAGCAAACGCTCGAAGCGCTGACGCACGCTGCCGGCCATCTGCGCAATCTGCTGTTCAAGCGCCTGCATATCCACACGGTGCCGACGCTGCATTTCCACTACGACAAGACGATCGAGCGCGCCGTGGAGATGTCGCGTCTGATCGACGAGGCAAATTCCACGCGCGCGAAAGACGACTGAGCGTCTGCCATGCCGTGGCGTTCCATGTAGCGCGCGGCGCCGTTTTTCGCATTTCCCGAACGTTCTGCCTCCCTCGACATGACCGCACCTCAACGCCCCCGCGTGCCGCGTCGCGCGCTCGATGGCGTGCTGCTGCTCGACAAGCCGCTCGGCCTGTCGAGCAACGACGCGCTGGTTCGCGCGAAACGTCTTTATCTGGCGAAAAAGGCGGGCCACACCGGCACGCTCGATCCGCTGGCTACCGGCCTGCTGCCGCTGTGTTTCGGCGAGGCCACCAAGTTTTCGCAAGACTTGCTCGAAGCCGACAAGACCTACGAGGCGACGATGCGCCTCGGTATCCGCACGACCACCGGCGACGCCGAAGGCGAGGCGTTCGACATCCGCGCCGTCGACTGCGACGAAGCGGCGGTGCGGGCGGCTTTGCCGAAATTCATCGGCGAGATCGTTCAGATTCCGCCGATGTACTCGGCGCTCAAGCGCGATGGCAAGCCGCTGTACGAGTACGCGCGCGCCGGCCAGACGGTCGAACGGGAAGGGCGGCAGGTGACGATTCGCGCGCTCGAGCTGATTGCGTGCGCGTTGCCGGATGTGACGTTTCGCGTGACGTGCAGCAAGGGCACCTATGTGCGCACGCTTGCCGAGGATATCGGCGAAGCGCTCGGCTGCGGCGCGCATCTGGTCGCGCTGCGGCGCACGGGCGTCGGCGCGCTGACGCTCGAGCATTCGGTCACGCTCGACGCGTTGTCCTACGCGACCGAACTCGAACGCGACGCATGGCTGCAACCGGTCGACGCGCTGCTGTCCACGTTCCCGCAGGTCTGTCTGAACGACGATGACACGCGCCGCTTCCTTCACGGCCAGCGCCTGAAGCTGTCGTCGCTGACGATCGCCGCCGACGCGGTGAATGCCCCGCGCGTGAGGGTGTACTCGGCGCAGGGGCGGCTTCTGGGGGTCGCGAAGCCGGGCGAAGGCGTGCTCGCACCCGACCGTCTGATCGTGACGACGGAGAGCTAGAGGTCGCCGTTTTGCCAGCCCGGCGCGGACAATAAAAAAACGGGATCGCCATCGAGCGATCCCGTTTTGATCATGCCCTCCGGTGGAGCGGTGTCGAACTAAAGCAACATCACAAACACCCCCCTCAATGCGCCGCGGCCGCCGCCGCTCCCGCATCGCCGCCTGCCCGTTCCGGCCGCGTGATCCAGATCAGCGCGATCAGCGCGACAAAAATACCGGCCGAAATGAAGAACAGATCGTTTACGCCGAGCTGCGCGGCCTGCTGCGTGACCATGGTGTTGAAGAGACCATAGGTCTGCTGCTGATCCAGACCCACCGCGCCCATCTGATGAATCGATTGACCGAACGCTGGGTTGTAAGCATTCGCCTGTTCGGTCAGTTGCGCGTGGTGCATGACCGTGCGGTGATCCCAGGCGGTCTGGAAGATCGACGTGCCGATACCGCCGCACATGATCCGCACGAAGTTCGACAGCCCCGAGGCCGCCGGAATCCGATGGCCCGGCAAGCCCGACAGCGTGATCGACACGAGCGGAATAAAGAAGCCGGCCATACCGATACCTTGAATCAGCGTGGGCAGCATCAGCGAGTACGTATCGACGCCCGTCGTATAACGCGAGCGCATCCAGAAACACAGCGCGAAAATCAGGAACGACAGCGTCGCGATATAGCGCGGATCGGTACGCGGCAGCACCTTGCCGGTCAGCGGCGACAACAGGATCGCGAACACACCGACGGGTGCCATCACGAGTCCAGCTTCGGTCGCCGTGTAGCCGATATCGGTCTGCAGCCACAGCGGCAACAGCACGAGATTGCCGAAGTAAAGCCCATAGCCGATCGACAGCGCGATCGTGCCGCCGGTGAAATTGCGCCGGCTGAACAGCGACAGATCAACCACCGGATGCTCGGCCGTCAACTCCCACACGATAAAAAACGCGAGCGCGATCACCGCGAGGAGCGCGAGCACGACGACCGTCGTCGACGAGAACCAGTCGAGGTCCTTGCCCTTGTCGAGCATCACCTGAAGCGAGCCGACCCAGACGATCAGAAGACCGAGGCCGACGCCGTCGATTGGCGCCTTCCTGATGACCGAATCGCGGTTACGGAAGATCATCCACGTCGCGGCGGCCGCGACCGCGCCGACGGGAATGTTGACGTAGAAGATCCACGGCCACGAGATGTTGTCGGAAATCCAGCCGCCGAGGATCGGACCGGCAACCGGTGCGATCAGCGTGGTCATCGCCCACATCGATAGCGCCATCGGCGCTTTCGCGCGCGGATAGCTCGCGAGCAGCAGCGTCTGCGACAGCGGGATCATCGGGCCGGCCACCGCGCCTTGCAGCACGCGCGACGCAAGCAGGAACGGCAGGTTCGGCGACAGCCCGCACATCCATGACGACAGCACGAACAGCACGATCGACGCCATGAACAGCCGCACCTGGCCGATGCGGTCGGTGAGCCAGCCGGTCAGCGGCACCGAGATCGCGTTGGCCACCGCGAACGACGTAATCACCCACGTGCCCTGGTCGGACGATACGCCGAGGTCGCCGGAAATCGACGGGATCGACACGTTCGCGATCGACGTGTCGAGCACGTTCATGAACACGGCGAGCGACACCGCGATGGTGCCGATCACCAGTTGCGCGCCCTCGAGCGGCGGGTGAGGGACTTGCGCCTGAGCCTGAGCCATTAAAAGAGCCTTCTTTGAATCGTCGGACGGAGCCTCAGCTCTTATGGGCCGCCGGTTTCGCGGCGGCCGCGGCGCTCGCCGCGGTCGACTTCTGCGCGCCGCCGTTCGCGTTCGTGCCGGCGTTTTCCGAGATGATGCGTGCGATTTCCGCATCGGCTTCCGCGCCGTACTTGTCGAAGACGTTGGTCTGGTAAACCGTGGACGGCGCCTGACCGAGCTGGCCGCCGGTGTCGTCCTTGATGTTCACGTCAGCTTGCATCGACAGACCGATACGCAGCGGATGCTTCTCCAGTTCCTGCGGATCGAGCGAAATACGCACTGGCAGACGCTGCACGACCTTGATCCAGTTGCCGGTCGCGTTCTGCGCGGGCAGCAGCGAGAACGCCGAACCCGTGCCGGCCGAGAAGCCGACCACCTTGCCGTGATACGGCACCGACGAGCCGTAGACGTCGGCCGTCAGTTCGACCGGCTGGCCGATGCGCATGTGCTTCAGTTGCACTTCCTTGAAGTTCGCCTCGACCCACACGTCATGCAGCGGCACGATCGCCATCAGCGGCGAGCCGGGCGATACGCGCTGGCCGACCTGCACCGAGCGTTTTGCGACATAGCCTGTGACCGGCGCCGGCAGAGTATTGCGAGCGTGGTTCAGGTATGCGTCGCGCAGCTTCGCGGCGGCGGCCTGCACGTTCGGGTGATCGGCGATCGTGGTGTTCGCGGTCAGCGCGCGGTTTGCCGCGAGTTGCTGTTTGGCGGCGTCGAGCGCGGCTTGCGCGCTCTTCACGGAGTCGCGTGCGTGCGAAATTTCTTCCTGCGATACCGCGCCGGTTTGCGCGACCGTCATACGGCGCTTCAGGTCGTCCTGGGCGCGCGACAGATCGGCCTGGCTCGCCGCGACCCGCGCTTCGTACTGGCTGTCGTCGGCGAACAGACCGCGCACCTGGCGCACCACCTGCGCAAGATTGGCCTCGGCCTGTTCGAGTGCGACGCGCGCGTCGGCCGGGTCGAGCACGACGAGCGGGTCGCCGGCCTTGACGACCTGGGTGTCGTCCGCGTTGACCGCGATCACGGTGCCCGTGACCTGCGGGGTGATCTGCACGACGTTGCCGCTCACGTAGGCATCGTCGGTGTCTTCATGGAAGCGCGCGACGAGGAAGTAGTACAGGCCGTACGCGACCGCGGCAATCAGGATCACGATGACGAGCAGCGTCATCATGCGCTTGCGTTTGCCGTTGTTCGCCGCTTGCGGTGGAGTGGCGGGCTGCTGGGGGGTGCTCATTGATGTGCTCCGGGTTCTTTTGAACGTCGTCGTTTATTCGGGTGTTCGTGTGTATGCGTGTGCGTCGGCGCGGGCGGGCTCGCTCAGTTCGCGGCGGTGCTCGTGGCGTGGTTCGCGGCGTTGGCCGATGCGGGAGCATCGGTCGGCACGACGAGACCGGTCTGGGTTGCGTCGAAGCCGCCGCCCAGTGCCTTGATCAGACCGATCTGCAGACTACGGCGGCGCATCTGCAGACCCGTGACCGTCTGCTCGGCGGCAAGGCGGTTTTCGTCGGCGGTGAGCACCTGCAGCTGCGGCGACAGGCCGGCCTTGTAGCGGATTACGGCGAGCTGGTATGCCTTGCTCGACGCGTCGAGCGCGCGCTGGGCGTCACCCTCCTGGCGGTCGATCGAGCGGATCGACGACACCTGCGTCGAGACGTCCTGCAGCGCGTTGATCAGCGTCTGGTTGTAGTTCGCGACGTCGCCCTCGAAGTCGGCGTAGCGGCCCTTCAACTGCGCGCGCAACGCGCCGGCGTCGAAGATCGGCAGATGGATCGCCGGGCCGAACTGGATCTGACGGCTCGACGCGGTCAGGAAACGGCCCCAGCCGAACGCGTCGAAGCCGAAGCCGGCCGCGAGATTCACGTCCGGGTAGAACTCGGCTTTCGCTTCCTTCACGTCATGCATCGCGGCTTCGACCTGCCAGCGCGCGGCGACGATGTCCGCGCGACGCGCCACGAGGTCGGCCGGGATGTTGTCCGGCAGAGCGACCACGTCGCCGCCGGTGAGCACCGGCTTGTCGATCTGCAGGCCACGGTCCGGGCCTTTGCCGAGCAGCGCGCCCAACTGGTAGCGCACGACGGTGATCTGGCCGTCGAGGTCGGTCAGGTTCGACTGGCTCGTCGCGACGTTGCCGGCGGCGGTCTGCTTCTCGACGTTGGTGTCGAGGCCGGCCGTCACGCGGTCATTCGTGATACGGCCGACGTCCTGGCGGTTCGCGATTTCACGCGCGGCGATGTCGCGAAACGCATACAGCTGCGAGAGCTGGTTGTAGGTGCTCGCGACCGACGCGGCGAGCGTCACGCGCGCCTGCTGCATATCGGCCTCGGCGGCTTTCTGCTGCGACACGGCCTGGCCGAGCCGCTGACGGTTCTTGCCCCACAGGTCGAGATCCCACGACGCGCTCGCGAGCACGTTGTTCTCGCTATACCAGGTGCCGCCGAACGGAGGCGGGTAAAGGGAGTTTGCCGAGTACAGCTCGCGGGTCCACGAATAGCTCGCGCTGACCTTCGGGAACAGCGCTGCGCGCGAGCTTTCAATATACGACGAAGCCTTTGCGAGCCGCGCTTGCGCCTGGGCGATCGACGGGCTGCCCTCGAGCGCTTCCGCGATCAGCTTCGGCAGTTGCGGGTCGCCGAACTGGTTGGCCCAGTCGAGCGATGGCCACTGGCCGCCCTCGTTGGGCAGACTCTGCGTCGACTCGTACTGCGTCGGCGACGCGATCTGCTTGTCGCTTTTGACGCCGAAGTAGTTCGCGCACCCCGTGAGGGCGAGCGCCGTCACCGCGGCGGCGACAGCGGCCCGGCTCGACAGCGCGGGCGCGGACAGGGAAAGGGATTTCATCGCTCGACTCTTCTTTGAGTGGAATGTATTGATGGACGCAGCAAGCAAGCTATTACGATTTGCTATCGGGATGGCTTGCGGCGTCGCGGGAAAGTCCCGTGTGTTCGCCGGAATTGACGAGCACGCGACGCAGCATGCTCTTCAGGAAGCCCACTTCTTCCGGGGTGAACCCGCTCAGCAGGTTATCGAGCACGCCATTGAAAATGGCCGGCATGCGAGCCGCGATCGCATGGCCTTCCGGCGTCAACGCGAGGCGCACGACGCGCCGGTCTTCGTTACTGCGCACCCGCGTGAGCAGGCCGCGCTTTTCGAGCCGATCGATCAGGCGCGTGACGGCGCTTGCGTCGATACCGTATTCACGCGCCAACTCAGCCGCGAGCAGGCATTTGCCGCTCGCCACCATGAACAGGATGCTGCCCTGCTGGCTGGTGATGCCGAGTTCGGCCATGCTGCGCTGTGTGATCAGGTTTGATAGCGTCGATTTCACCCGTGAGATGAGATAGCCGACGCTTTCGCCGAGCTGGTACTCGCTGAGATTCGGCGTGGATTCGTTGGACGGCTCCGTCATGATTCTCGTGCGAATGCAATGGTTGACTAGGCATTAGTATAGCTGGCTGTTGATTGACGCGACAAGCGTTAATACAGCTTAGGCAAGGATTATTTCGCGCTCAAGCAACAAACCGTACGGAATGACGTAGGGCAGGGCAAGGCGCGATTCGCGCAACTCGCGCAGGCGCGGAGAGCGGACGGTCTATCGGGGAATACCAGAAAAGGATCATCCGTGCGTGCTATAATTTTGGGTTCCCAAAAGTGCGCTTTGGGCTTGTTGTCGTGGTTTGGCTCCTCAACCAGCAGCATAAGCAAGCGGCGCACTCAACCGTCTTCAGGTTTCCTATGACCCGCGCCCTACGCAACATCGCCATCATTGCTCACGTCGACCACGGCAAGACCACGCTCGTCGACCAGCTCCTCCGTCAGACCGCCACGTTCCGCGAGAACCAGCAGATCGCCGAGCGCGTGATGGACTCGAACGACATCGAAAAAGAGCGCGGCATCACGATCCTGTCGAAGAACTGCGCGGTGGAGTACGAGGGCACGCACATCAATATCGTCGACACGCCGGGGCACGCCGACTTCGGCGGCGAAGTGGAGCGCGTGCTGTCGATGGTCGACTCGGTGCTGCTGCTCGTTGACGCGGTGGAAGGCCCGATGCCGCAAACCCGCTTCGTCACGAAGAAGGCGCTCGCACTGGGTTTGAAGCCGATCGTCGTGGTCAACAAGGTCGACCGTCCGGGCGCGCGGATCGACTGGGTGATCAACCAGACCTTCGACCTGTTCGACAAGCTCGGCGCCAGCGAAGAGCAGCTCGACTTTCCGATCGTCTACGCATCGGGCCTGAACGGCTACGCGGGTCTCACGCCTGATGTACGCGACGGCGACATGCGTCCTTTGTTCGAGGCAATCCTGCAGCACGTGCCGGTGCGCCCGGCCGACCCGGAAGGTCCGCTGCAACTGCAAATCACGTCGCTCGACTACTCGTCGTACGTTGGTCGTATCGGCATTGGCCGTATCACGCGCGGCCGCATCAAGCCGGGCATGGCCGTCGCGGTGCGATCGGGCCCGGAAGGCGAAATCCTCAATCGCAAGATCAACCAGGTGCTGTCGTTCAAGGGTCTCGATCGCGTGCAGGTCGACTCGGCCGAGGCGGGCGACATCGTGCTGATCAACGGTATCGAGGAAGTGGGCATCGGCGTGACGATCTGCTCGCCGGAACAGCCGGAAGCGCTGCCGATGATCACCGTCGACGAACCCACGCTGACGATGAACTTCCTCGTCAATTCCTCGCCGCTCGCGGGCCGTGAAGGCAAGTTCGTCACGAGCCGCCAGATTCGCGACCGGCTGATGAAGGAACTGAATCACAACGTCGCGCTGCGCGTGCGCGATACCGGCGACGAAACGACGTTCGAAGTGGCCGGCCGCGGTGAGCTGCACCTGACCATTCTGGTCGAAAACATGCGCCGCGAAGGCTACGAGCTGGCCGTGTCGCGTCCGCGCGTCGTGATGCAGGAAATCGACGGCGAGAAGCACGAGCCGTACGAAAATCTGACCGTCGACATGGAAGACCCCCACCAGGGCGGCGTGATGGAAGAACTTGGCCGCCGCAAGGGCGAAATGCTCGACATGGCATCGGACGGCCGTGGCCGCACGCGTCTCGAGTACCGTATTTCGGCGCGTGGTCTGATCGGCTTCCAGTCGGAATTCCTCACACTCACGCGCGGTACGGGTCTGATGAGCCACACGTTCGATTCTTACCAGCCGGTCAAGGAAGGCGCGGTCGGCGAACGTCGCAACGGCGTGCTGATCTCGCAGGACGACGGCGCGGCAGTCGCATACGCACTGTGGAAGCTGCAGGACCGCGGCCGCATGTTCGTGGCGCCGGGAGAAGCGCTGTATGAAGGCATGATCATCGGCATCCACAGCCGCGACAACGATCTCGTCGTGAACCCGATCAAGGGCAAGCAGCTTACCAACGTGCGCGCGTCTGGCACCGACGAAGCCGTGCGTCTCGTGCCGCCGGTTCAGCTGTCGCTCGAATACGCGGTCGAGTTCATCGACGACGACGAGCTGGTCGAAGTCACGCCAAAGTCGATCCGTCTGCGCAAGCGCTACCTGAAGGAACACGAACGCCGCAGCGCGAGCCGCAACAAGGTTGCCGGCGAATAAGCCGGACTCGAATATCCGTCTGGATAGCAGGAAGCGGAAGCCACCTTCGGGTGGCTTCCTTGTTTTCGGCGCATCAAAACGTTTGGCGCTGCATCATGCCTGCCACTTTCCGGGGCGGCACACATGTAGACACCCATTGCGCCGTTCGCCTTCATTTCTCACAGAACACTGTTGCGCGCTGTGAAAAGGCACCCCGTCGCCCGCGAAACGTCCGCCATCACAGGCTTTGCGCCTGTGCCGTTCGCTATCTGGGCTATTCGTTCTGTGCTATGCTCCCGGGTGCAAAGTTTTAGGTCCTTCCAAGCAAGACTTGATTCGCGCAATCCGCTAAACGGTCAGGCCGTGTCGCGGAAGGTTCGGTAACCCGCTATTTCTCGAGAAACTCGAAGAAAGGTGAGCGTAAAAATGATGAAGCAATTCCAGTCGAACTCTTATCTGTTCGGCGGCAATGCTCCGTACGTTGAAGAAATGTACGAAGCGTATCTCGATAATCCGGCGTCAGTGCCCGAGACCTGGCGCAGCTATTTCGATGCGTTGCAGAACGTGCCCGCATCGGACGGCAGCAACGCCAACGACGTGGCCCATGGCCCGATCGTCGAATCGTTTGCCCAGCGCGCCAAGGCCAATGCCTTCCTGCCGCGCGCAACGGTCGGCGGCGAAGATCTCGCAACCGCCCGCAAACAGGTTTACGTCCAGTCCCTCATCGGCGCATATCGCTTCCTCGGCTCGCAATGGGCCAATCTCGATCCTCTGAAGCGCCGCGAGCGTCCCGCGATCCCCGAACTTGAACCCGCGTTCTACGACTTCACCGAAGCCGACATGGACCAGGAGTTCAGCGCAACGAATCTGTACTTCGGGTTCGAGCGCGCGACGCTGCGCGAGATCGTCAAAGCCCTGCGCGACACGTACTGTGGCACGATCGGCGCCGAGTACATGTACATCAGCGATCCGGAGCAGAAGCGCTGGTGGAAGGAACGCCTCGAATCGATCCGTTCGACGCCGAGCTTCAACAACGACAAGAAGAAGCACATCCTGAATCGCCTGACGGCCGCCGAAGGCCTCGAGCGTTTCCTGCACACCAAGTACGTCGGCCAGAAACGCTTCTCGCTCGAAGGCGGCGAGAGCTTCATCGCGGCGATGGACGAAGTCGTGCGTCACGGCGGTCTGCGCGGCGTTCAGGAAATCGTCATCGCGATGGCTCACCGTGGCCGTTTGAACGTGCTGGTCAATACGCTCGGCAAGATGCCGGCAGACCTGTTCGCCGAATTCGAAGGCAAGCACGTCGATGATCTGCCGGCTGGCGACGTGAAGTACCACAAGGGCTTCTCGTCGGACGTCGCGACGGAAGGCGGCCCGGTTCACCTGTCGCTCGCGTTCAACCCGTCGCACCTCGAAATCGTCAACCCGGTGGTCGAGGGCTCGGCGAAGGCGCGTATGGACCGTCGCGGCGACGAAAACGGCGTTCAGGTGCTGCCGGTGCAGATCCACGGCGACGCGGCTTTCGCCGGCCAGGGCGTCGTGATGGAAACGCTGAACCTCGCGCAAACGCGCGGTTACGGCACGCACGGCACGCTGCACATCGTCATCAACAACCAGATCGGCTTCACGACGTCGGACCCGCGCGACTCGCGCTCCACGTTGTACTGCTCGGACGTCGTCAAGATGATCGAAGCGCCGGTGCTGCACGTGAACGGTGACGATCCCGAAGCGGTCGTGCTGGCCACCCAGATGGCGATCGACTTCCGCATGCAGTTCCACAAGGACGTCGTCGTCGACATCGTCTGCTTCCGCAAGCTGGGCCACAACGAGCAGGACACCCCGGCGGTCACGCAGCCGCTGATGTACAAGACGATTTCGAAGCACCCCGGCACGCGCGCGCTGTACGCTGAAAAGCTCGTTCAGCAGGGCGTCATCAAGGCCGAGGATGGCGAGGAATTCGTCAAGGCTTATCGCAGGGCGATGGACGAGGGCCACCACACGGTCGACCCGGTGCTCTCGAACTACAAGAGCAAGTACGCGGTGGACTGGGTGCCGTTCCTGAACCGCAAGTGGACCGACGCGGCCGACACGGCCGTGCCGCTCGCGGAACTGAAGCGCCTCGCCGAACGCATCACCACGATTCCGGAAAACTTCAAGGTTCACCCGCTCGTCGAGCGCGTGATCAACGACCGTCGCACCATGGGCCGCGGCGAAGCGAAGCTCGACTGGGGCATGGGCGAGCACCTCGCGTTCGCGTCGCTGGTCGCTTCGGGCTACGCAGTTCGTCTGACCGGTCAGGATTCGGGCCGCGGCACGTTCACGCACCGTCACGCAGTGCTGCACGACCAGAACCGCGAGCGCTGGAACGACGGCACCTACGTGCCGCTGCAGAACATCGCCGAAGGTCAGGCGAAGTTCACGGTGATCGACTCGGTGCTGTCGGAAGAAGCGGTGCTCGGCTTCGAATACGGTTACTCGACCGCTGAACCTAACACGTTCGTCGCGTGGGAAGCGCAGTTCGGCGACTTCGTGAATGGCGCGCAAGTCGTGATCGACCAGTTCATCTCGTCGGGCGAAGTGAAGTGGGGCCGCGTGTCGGGCCTGACCATGCTGCTGCCGCACGGCTACGAAGGCCAGGGTCCGGAGCACTCGTCGGCGCGTATCGAGCGTTTCCTGCAACTGTGCGCAGACCACAACATGCAGGTCGTTCAGCCGACCACGCCGGCGCAGGTCTTCCACCTGCTGCGTCGCCAGATGATCCGCCTGTTCCGCAAGCCGCTGATCGTCGCGACGCCGAAGTCGTTGCTGCGTCACAAGGAAGCCGTGTCGGATCTGTCGGAACTCGCGAAGGGTTCGTTCCAGCCGGTCATCGGCGAAGTGGACGAAACCATCGACGCGAAGAAGGTCAAGCGCGTGCTGGCCTGCTCGGGCCGCGTGTACTACGACCTGGTCGCGCATCGCCGCGAAGCGAAGGTGAACGACGTCGCGATCATCCGTATCGAACAGCTCTATCCGTTCGCGCACAAGCAGTTCGAAGCGGAAATGAAGAAGTACGACAACGCAACCGAAGTGGTGTGGGTGCAGGACGAGCCGCAGAATCAGGGCCCGTGGTTCTACATCGAGCACCATCTGAAGGAAGGCATGAAGGAAGGGCAGAAGCTGGCGTACAGCGGCCGTCCGGCTTCGGCTTCGCCTGCAGTCGGCTACTACGCGAAGCACTACGAGCAGCAGAAGGCGCTGATCGAAGGTGCTTTCGGCCGTCTCAAGAGCGCGTCGATCGCTAAATAAAGAAACAGACGAGCCGGGAAAGCGCAGTGCGCTTTCCCGCGCCGCGCCGAACGTTTCCCATGAGGTTCAGGCGCGGCGTTCACGGTTCGCAGGCGGTCGTGAAGAAGCGCCGTCACCCGATACGTAATCAGGATACTCATAATGGCTATTGTTGAAGTCAAGGTTCCCCAGCTCTCCGAGTCGGTCTCGGAGGCAACCATGCTGCAGTGGAAGAAGAAGCCCGGCGAGGCTGTCGCTCAGGACGAAATCCTCATCGAAATCGAGACCGACAAGGTCGTGCTCGAAGTGCCGGCACCGGCAGCAGGCGTGCTCGCGCAAGTCATTTCGAACGACGGCGACACGGTCACGGCTGAGCAGGTGATCGCGAAGATCGACACGGAAGGCACCGCAGGCGCCGCCGCTGTCGAAGCCGAAGTGAAGCCGGCTCCGGTCGCCGCCGCGGCTCCCGCACCGGCGGCTCAGGCCGCTGTCGCAACGGGGTCGAACACCGCTGCTTCGCCGGCTGCCGGCAAGCTGATGGCAGAGAAGGGTCTGGCTGCGGGCGACGTCGCCGGCACCGGCCGCGACGGCCGTATCACGAAGGGCGACGTGCTCGTCGCCGGCCAGGCTGCTCCGGCTGCCAAGGCTGCACCGGCTCCGGCTGCCGCACCGAAGGCTGCGAAGCCGTCGCTGCCGGACGTCAAGGCACCGGCATCGGCCGATCAATGGCTGAAGGACCGTCCGGAACAGCGCGTGCCGATGTCGCGTCTGCGTGCTCGTATCGCCGAGCGTCTGCTCGAGTCGCAGCAAACCAACGCCATCCTCACGACGTTCAACGAAGTGACCATGGCGCCGGTCATGGATCTGCGCAACAAGTACAAGGACAAGTTCGAGAAGGAACACGGCGTGAAGCTCGGCTTCATGTCGTTCTTCGTGAAGGCGGCTGTTCACGCGCTGAAGAAGTTCCCGCTCGTGAACGCGTCGATCGACGGTAACGACATCGTCTACCACGGCTACTTCGATATCGGTATCGCTGTCGGTTCGCCGCGCGGTCTGGTGGTGCCGATCCTGCGCAATGCAGATCAGCTGAGCCTCGCCGACATCGAGAAGAAGATCGCCGAATTTGGCCAGAAGGCGAAGGACGGCAAGCTGTCCATCGAAGAAATGACCGGCGGTACGTTCTCGATCTCGAACGGCGGCGTGTTCGGCTCGATGCTGTCCACCCCGATCATCAACCCGCCGCAGTCGGCGATTCTCGGCGTGCACGCCACCAAGGAACGCGCAGTGGTCGAAAACGGCCAGATCGTGATCCGCCCGATGAACTACCTCGCGCTGTCGTACGACCACCGTATCATCGACGGCCGCGAAGCAGTGCTGTCGCTGGTCGCGATGAAGGATGCGCTGGAAGATCCGGCTCGCCTGCTGCTCGACCTGTAAGCGCACGTTCCACCGACGCCGGCCCGCGGTTTGCGCGGGCCGGCGTCATCCGTAGCACGTCTTTAGCATTCCGCAGTACAGGAACGGCGCGCGCCACCTCGGGTGGCCCGGCGCCGTTCCGCCATCAAAGGGATTGTCATGTCCAAAGAATTTGACGTCGTCGTGATCGGCGCAGGCCCTGGCGGTTATATCGCCGCCATCCGCGCAGCGCAGCTCGGCAAGACCGTCGCATGTATCGAAAAGTGGAAGAACCCGGCCGGCACGCTGAAGCTCGGCGGCACCTGCCTGAACGTCGGCTGCATTCCGTCGAAGGCGCTGCTCGCTTCGTCGGAAGAGTTCGAGAACGCGTCGCATCACCTTGCCGACCACGGCATCTCGGTGGAAAACGTTTCGGTCGATATCTCGAAGATGATGGGCCGCAAGGACGGCATCGTCGAGAAGATGACCAAGGGCATCGAATTCCTGTTCCGCAAGAACAAGATCACGTGGCTCAAGGGCCATGGCAAGTTCACCGGCAAGACGGACGCCGGCGTGCAGATCGAAGTGAGCGGCGAAGGCGAAGATGGTGCAAGCAGCGAAGTCGTCACGGCGAAGAACGTGATCATCGCAACGGGTTCGAAGGCGCGTCATCTGCCGGGCATTCCGGTCGACAACAAGCTGATCGCCGACAACGAAGGCGCACTGTCGTTCGACACGGCACCGAAGAAGCTCGCCGTGATCGGCGCAGGCGTGATCGGTCTGGAACTCGGCTCGGTGTGGCGCCGCCTCGGCGCGGACGTGACCGTGCTCGAAGCGCTGCCGGAATTCCTCGGCGTGGCTGACCAGGCGCTGTCGAAGGAAGCGGCCAAGCAGTTCAAGAAGCAAGGTCTCGACATCCAAGTCGGCGTGAAGGTCGGCGAAGTGAAGACGAGCGCGAACGGCGTGACGATCGCCTACACGGACAAGGACGGCAACGCGCAGACGCTCGAAGCCGACCGCCTGGTCGTGTCGGTCGGCCGCGTGCCGAACACCGACAACCTCGGCCTCGAAGCGATCGGCCTGAAGGCCAACGAGCGCGGCTTCATCGACGTGGACGACCACTGCGCGACGGCCGTGCCGAACGTGTACGCGATCGGTGACGTGGTGCGTGGCCCGATGCTCGCGCACAAAGCTGAGGACGAAGGCGTGCTGGTTGCCGAAGTGATCGACGGTCAGAAGCCGCACATCGACTACAACTGCATTCCGTGGGTGATCTACACCGAACCGGAAATCGCGTGGGTCGGCAAGACGGAGCAGCAACTGAAAGCGGAAGGCCGCGAGATCAAGACCGGCCAGTTCCCGTTCATGGCGAACGGCCGCGCGCTCGGCATCAACAAGGCGGACGGTTTCGTCAAGATGATCGCCGACGCGACGACCGACGAACTGCTCGGCGTGCACATCATCTCGGCGAACGCATCGGACCTGATCGCGGAAGCCGTGGTGGCGATGGAGTTCAAGGCGGCGTCGGAAGACATCGGCCGTATTTGCCATCCGCACCCGTCGCTGTCGGAAGTCATGCGCGAAGCGGCACTCGCCGTCGACAAGCGCGCGCTGAACATGTAAGCACGCACGCCTGACCGAAACGCAACCTTGGCATCACCAAAGGCGGGCGGGGTTCAATCCCTCCCGCCTTTCTTTTTGCAGCAACACGATGAACGTCACCGAATACTACGAAAAAGAACTGCAGACGCGCGGTTATCAATCCGATCCGGCGCAGCGCGCGGCGGTCGACCGCCTGCAGCGGTGCTATGAAGAGTGGGTCGCATACAAGTCGCGCCGCTCGAACGCGTTCAGAAAGCTGATCATTCACCCCGATCTGCCGCGCGGCGTGTACATGTGGGGCGGCGTGGGCCGCGGCAAGAGCTTCCTGATGGACAGCTTCTACATGATCGTGCCGTTGCATCGCAAGACCCGTCTGCACTTCCACGAGTTCATGCGCGAAGTGCATCGCGAACTCGAAGAACTCAAAGGCCGGGCCGATCCGCTCGACGAACTCGCGCGGCGCATTGCGAAGCGCTATCGGCTGATCTGTTTCGACGAATTCCATGTGTCGGATATCGCCGACGCGATGATCCTGTATCGCCTGCTCGACAAGCTGTTCGAGAACGGCGTGCAGTTCGTGATGACGTCAAACTACGCGCCCGACACGCTGTACCCGGACGGCCTGCATCGCGACCGCATGCTGCCCGCGATCGAACTGATCAAGCAGAAGCTCGACGTGATCAACGTCGACGCGGGGATCGATTATCGCCAGCGCACGCTCGCGCAGGTGGAGGTCTATCACACGCCACTGGACGCCGCCGCCGGCAAGGCGCTGCGGGACGCCTTCGCGCGCCTCGCCGCGGTGCCCGACGAAAGCCCGCTGCTGCATATCGAGAAGCGCGAGCTGAAGGCGCTGCGCCGCGCGGACGGCGTGGTCTGGTTCGACTTCGCGACGCTGTGCGGGGGCCCGCGCTCGCAGAACGACTACCTCGAACTCGCGACCCGCTTTCACGCGGTGATCCTGTCGGACGTGCCGCAGATGTCGGTGCGCATGGCGTCGGAAGCGCGCCGCTTCACGTGGCTCATCGACGTGTTTTACGACCACAAGGTCAAGCTGTTGATGTCGGCTGCGGTGCCGCCGGAGCAGTTGTACGTCGACGGTCCGATGGCTAATGAATTCACGCGTACGGTGTCGCGCATCGTCGAGATGCAGTCGAAGGAGTATCTCGACACGCCGCGCCGGATCGTCGACACGTCCCTAACCTGAGCTACCGCGCACGACATATTTTCAGGATTCGGAGTGGTCTGATATTCCGCGCACGGATGACTGGCTATCTTTTGTCGTTGTTCTGACAAAGGAGGAAGCATGAACCCGTATCGCGAAATCACCGATGAAGAATGGCAGCGCGTTGCGCCACTGCTGCCCGAACTCCGGCCGCGTACCGAAATGCGTGGCCGTCCACTTGCCGATACCCGCTCGGTGCTCAACGGCGTGCTTTGGGTCATGTATAACGGCGCCACCTGGTCCAAAATGCCGCGCCGCTACCCGTCATATCAGACCTGTCATCGCCGCTTCAAGTCGTGGTACGAATCGGGCGTGCTCAAGCACGTCACGGAGCAACTGCTCGGCACCGCGAGCGAAGATTTCTGCAGATTGATGGAAGCGCGTATGCGTATGCACGCGAGCGTGCGGCACAAGCGCGCCGCGTCCAAGCGCGTGCCCGCGGCGTTTCGTATTCCGGCCGCCGCATACGATCCGGTACCGGCCACGTCGGTGCCGGCGTCGCCGATCGCTTACGCTGCACCGCTCAAGCAGGCAGCATGAGCATCGCAAACAGCTTGCCCCAATGAAAACGGCCGCGCGATTCTTGATCGCCGGCCGTTTTTTATGTTGCACCTCCTGACGCAGAGCGCGCATCGTTGCAGCATCATGCGCACATTCAGGCGACGTGCCAGGCGCCACGCATGCGCCGCACGTCGACCCTCATTGCTGCCGTATCCACGTTTGCGAGCGGCCAAGCAGCGCGACCCCAATGTAGCCACGCACCACGAGCTTGTTGCCGTCGTCCTCGAGATGCATCTTGCATTTGTAGACCTTGCCGTTTTCAGGATCGAGAATCTGGCCGTGATCCCATGCGTCGCCATCCTTCTTCATGCTGTTGATGATGGTCATGCCGAGGACCGGTTGATCCTTGCGCGCGTCGGTGCATTCGGTGCAACGGCGATCCGGCTGGTCGTTCGCGCCGAGACCCTTGATAACCTTGCCGTTCAGTTCGCCATTGCCGTCTTGTGTGATCTGCACGAGCGCCTTCGGCTGGCCCGTGTGATCGTCGATGGTTTGCCACGTGCCGATCGGTGTATCGGTCTGCGCCATCGCGGTCACGGCGCTGGCGAGCAGGGCGCCGGCGAGCGCGGCGTGACGGGCGGTGCGCAGCGCAAGCGCGCTGGCACGTCGAGTGAATTGCGTCATTGCCTTCCTCCTTGATATGAGACAGCGCGATCATGGTCGCGCGGCGTTATGGGCGTCGTGGTCGGATGTGCGGTACCGGCCCTCGCGATGCGCAACGATGCCAGCGGTGTGCCGTTTGCAGCGTCAGCGCAGAATACGCGAAAGTGCATGTGTCGTTTGATAGTGGAGCTTCTAATCCGCTCGCGGCACTTCTGAAGCGTGTCAATTCAGCTGGTAGCAGAACCTCGCGTTGATGCGCGGACTGTGCGATGCGCTCTCCACCGGCGCATCACCGACCGCTTTTCCGACGGACACATCGAGGCTGTAGCAGTGCGCATATGTGAAGCCGAGCGTGACCGGCCGGTTGGCCTCGACCGTCGCGCCCCAGCCGGAATCGCCCGACGCATCGCCCGGCTCATGGCATGTCCTTGCCGACGAGCGATCAGCGGCAGGGAATCGAACGGATCGTCGTCTACCGCCGCGCCGGTGAGGCGGGACTGCGCTTGTGCCTGTTATAGAAGCAAACGCGCAAGTACCATATTTTCGACGAAGAGCCCGAAACCCGCCAAAGTGAGTAATAATTCCCCGTTTTCTACTAAAACAAAATCTGTTCAACAGGTATCACATGGACCGAAAGTCGAAGCTACGAGAGATTGCTCTGGCCGCATGCATCGTATTGGGGGCCCTTCAGGGCGCGAATGCACAGGCTCTGCAGAACAGTGGTGCGAGCGGTACGGTCGTGTCCCAGCCGGGTACGACGAGTGCGTTGCCCGACACCTCGCAGGCCGGCCAGGCGGAAACCACTGCACTGACGCCGGATGAAAACCGGCAATCCGCCACCGGGAACGTGGCTGAATTGCAGCAGATGATCCACGGGCCGGATCTGAGCGAATTGCGCACCACGTATAACGGCAGCTATGGCGCGAGCCTGCTGTTCTACGGCAAGGAGATGACCTACTACATCGCGCTGTTCCAGCAGAAAAACTTCTGGCGCGTGATCAAGTCGCAGGACGCCGCGCGCGCCGAGCTGATCTACAAGGATTTCGCGCGGCAGACGATGCAACTGTCGGACATCGAGATCCGCCGTACGCAACTCGAAGCGCAGAAGGCGTTCACGCAGCGCATGGTCGCGCTGTCGCAGGAACGCGCGAGCCGGCTGCAGGCCGACCTCGACGTCGCGCGTCAGCAGCAAAGCATCGTCGCGAGCCAGCAGGAGCAGAAGCGCGCCGAGGCGACCGAACTGGCGCAGCAGAAGGCCGCCGCGCAGGATCAGTTGCGCGTCGCCCAGCGCCAGGTGCGCGACCTGCAGCGTCAGCTCAATAGCGGCTTGCCGGTGCATTGAGCACGACGGTGTGAGCCTGGGTGGAGTGGCGGGACGGCGCGGAAATCGGTGCGCCGTCCGGCTCGTCCGCGGGCGTTACCGTTGTTATGTTTGAGCGGTGCTTTCCATACCCCGCCAGCCCGCGCATCGCACTTTTACCGCCGGGCTTTTCGGCATTTGCACTCGGCATTTTTCGCGAGCCCTGACGGCTCGTTGCCGCGTCGTTGTGCGCCGCCGTCGTACGACGCAAGACGGCGCGACTTCAATGCCGCTTGCGCGTATCCGCTTGCGTTTTGCGCATCCGTTCGCGAGGCGGCTGCGTCACGTCGACGGCGATCGGATCGCTGGCGGGAAAGCTTTCCATCAGCGCTTCGTCGAGCCGCGTATCGGCGGACGTCGGGGGCGTCCGGCGCGTGCGCGCCGGTCGGGAGGCATGCTGGTTTTTGCTGGTCATGGCGCGCTCCATCGGTAGAGGGTCGATCATTCAGCATAGCGCATCGCGGCTATCGGCGAACGACCGCCAGATGGCGCAGGCGCGTCGTTTAAAGCCGGCTGGCATCGATTCGTTCTCCGAGTGTCCCGGCCGCGCTCGAGCCGCGAACGACACCTCCATCGATCCATCACACAGCGAACCAGATGAACGGGAAAAAGCCGGCGGGCTCGCGACGAGTGCTCGCAGCCCACGTCGTGGAAGCCGAACTGGAACACCTGGATTGGGCGACGCGGCAACCGGCGCTGCACCTGTTCGACGCCGGCTACTGGCGCCGCCGCGTGCTGGCGGTCAAGGGGAGATTCGAGCTGACCGAGCGTCAGCTGACCCAACTGGAGAAAATTCCGCGGCGCCTCGGTTCGTCCGCGCAGTAGCGAGGCGCGGCCGCTACAGCTTCTTCGTATTTATTCCTGATTGCCGCCGGGGCTGCCGCCGCCGTGGTTGCCGCCATGATTGCCGCCATGATTGCCGCTTTCGCCGCCGGTGCCGAACAGACGCCGCCGCCGCGTGACGACCACCGGACCTTCGGAGTTGCCGCTGCGCTCGCTCGGCGCGCGTTCCGCCGACGGCGTGCCGTACGATTCACGCCCTTCGCGCGGCTCGCGATGTTCGCGCGAACCATGGGGACCGCGCGCGCCATGTTCGCCATGCGACGTTCGGCCCGTGCGCGGCGCCGGCCGCGTGCCGGTGTCGAGCTGGATCGTGGAGATCGCGCGCTTGTAGATGCCTTGCAGGCCAACCGGCGTGCGCAGCATCACCAGGTACTGATCGAACGACTCGATGCATCCGGTCAGGCGGATGCCGTTGACCAGATAGATTTCGACGCGCTTTCGTTCCTTGCGCGCAGCGTTCATGAAGTCGTTTTGCGGATGCGATTCTGCGGAAGCCATGGACAATTCAGGTTAGATAGACGGTGGTTCGCCGCGATTTTACCCTTTCTACCCTATGCGGGGGCAGAACGCGTCGACGGGGCGAACTTTGTCCACTATAACGACTTGTGAGCACATAAGCATCCGATAACGTGGGACTGTAACGTTGAGTTACGAATCAGCTGGTCAATGTCGTCTTCTTCCGGTCTCTCCAGGCATTGCCGGCATGGTTGGCGGAAAAGGAAGAACATAGGGGCATGTTGCGCGACCACGGCGGCGGCGCCGAAGCGCCGCGAAAAGCCCGGAGAAACAGCGCAGCGAAACAGCGCCACGACGGCGATGGAATAAACCACGCGATCGCGGCGTTGAGTCCAGTATGGCAGTACCGCATTCCGCGGCCTGCCGCCCGCCGCGCCGGTCGGTCGATCGCGTGCCGGGCATCTGCCAGGAGGCTCACCATGAAAGCATCCCGTATTCTGTCAGCGCTCTTCGTCCTGCTCGCGCTCGCGTGCGGCTCCCTCGCGCACGCGGCCGATACCGACAACGCCGCGTCGGGTTCGAGCAACAACAGCAACAGCAGCGGCGGCGGCTACTAACGCCGCGACCGGGCGCTGGCACGCCGGGTGACATTCGAAGCGGAAGTGATCGCGTGGCTGCCCCAGCTGCGCCGCTATGCGCGCGCGCTGACGGGCGACCGCGCCTGGGCCGACGATCTCGTGCAGGATACGGCGGAGCGCGCGCTTGCGCGCTGGTCGGCATTCCGGCCGAACAGCAACCTGCGCGCGTGGCTGCTGACGATCCTGCGGCATCTGTACATCGACCAGCTGCGCGGGCGCCGCGAGATCGCCGTCGACGACGAAAGCGCGCCGTGGCGCAATCTCGAGGCGCCGCAAGGTGAGGTCGACGGTCTGGTGCTGCGCGACGTGCAGCGCGCGCTGTACTGCCTGCCGCTCGAGCAGCGTGAGGTGCTGCTGCTGGTGTGCGTCGAGGAGCTGTCGTACCAGCAGGCATCGAGCGCGCTGGGGGTGCCGATCGGTACGGTGATGTCGCGGCTGTCGCGGGCGCGCGAGCATATGCGCGCGTTGCTGTGCGAGGAGCCGCCAGGACCGATGCACGGACCGCAGCCCCGTGCGCCGCGGGCGGCGCATAAAGTCGCGCCGCTGAAAGTGGTGAGAAACCGATAATGAACAACGACGACTCCGATTCCGGCTTGCATGACGAGCTCGATCTGCGCGCGCTGTCGGCCTATGTCGATGGCGAATTGCCGGAAGAGCAGCGCGCCGCGATCGAAACGCAGCTTCGCCAGCATCCGCAGGCCACCGCGCGCGTGGCCGCGTGGCGCGCGCAGAAGGCGGCGCTGCGGGCGCTGTGCGGCGCGCCGGACAGCGATGCGCGGCAAGCGCAAGCAGGGCAGCGGGCCGACGATCGGCAGCAAGCCGCTGAAGCCGGCGAGCGAAGCTATGCAGGCAGCCAGCCCACGGAGGCGGAGGAGCCGGCTTTTATCGTCGTGCGTCGGACGCGGCCGTGGTGGCAGCGCGCGGGTCTCGCCGCCTGCTGGCTCGCGGCTGGCGCCGGGCTCGCGCTGGCGCTCGGTCCGCTCGCGCCGCGGCTGACCGGCGGCGCGTGGAGCGGCTTCGGCGGACAGCCGGCCGGTTTTGCGCAGCGCGCGGATGTCGCGTACGCGGTGTACTCGCCGGAGCGGCGTCATCCGGTCGAAGTCGCCGCGAGCGAAGAGGAGCATCTGATCACCTGGCTGTCGAAGCGGCTGAATCGTCCGCTGTCGGTGCCGTCGCTGCAGGAGTATGGTTATTCGCTGGTGGGCGGCCGGCTGTTGCCCGGCGAGGCCGGGCCGGCTGCGCAGTTCATGTACGAGAACCAGACCGGCGCGCGCCTGACGCTGTACGTGACCGGCGTCACCCGCAACGAAACCGCGTTCCGCCTGTTTCGCGACGGCAACCGCCGCACCTTCTACTGGATCAGCGACGGCATGGGCTACGCGCTGTCTGGCGCGATCGCGGAAGGCAAGCTGCGCGAGATCGCGATCGACGTGTGCAGCGAGCTCGGTGGTAAGCCCGAGACGTGGCAGCAGTAGCGGGCGGTAGCGTGTCGTCAAGGCCGTCAGCGGCGACGCACGCATAGCTTGCCCGCGCGACTGCACCCGCGGGTTGCCCGACCGACAAGGAGACGCCTTGCCCCAGACGCTGCCGCCCAACCTGTCCGCCGCGCAGTTCGACCGGGCGCTCGCCGGCTGGCGCGCGATCGTCGGTGAAGCGCACGTGCTGCGTTCCGACGCCGGCCTCGCCGCCTATGTCGATCCGTTCGCTCCTGGCGAGCCGGGGGCGTTTGTCGCGAGCGCCGCGCTGCTGCCCGCGTCGGTCGATGAAATCCGCGCGGTGCTGCGCATCGCCAATCAGTACCGGATTCCGCTGTGGACCGTGTCGACCGGGCGCAACTTCGCATACGGCGGCGCGGCGCCGCGTCTCAGCGGCTCGGTCGTGCTCGACTTGCAGCGCATGAACCGCATCCTCGAAGTCAACGAAACGCTCGCCTATGCGCTGGTCGAACCGGGCGTCAGCTATTTCGATCTGTACGCGCATCTGCGCGACAAGGGCTACAAGCTGTGGGTCGATCCACCGGCTGCCGGCTGGGGCAGCGTGGTCGGCAACACGCTGGAGCGCGGCTTCGGCTATACCGACTACGGCGATCACGCGGCGGCCCAATGCGGGATGGAGGTCGTGCTCGCCAACGGCGACGTGCTGCGCACCGGCATGGGCGGCGTCGAGATCGGCACTGCGTGGCAGCTGTATCAGCCGGGCTACGGGCCGTCGTTCGATGCGATGTTCATGCAGTCGAACTACGGCATCGTGACGAAACTCGGCGTGTGGCTGATGCCCGCGCCGCCCGCGTATCTGCTCGGCGAAATCCAGTTTCGTCGCGAGGCCGATCTGGAGGAGATCGTCGAGATTCTGCGGCCGTTGCGGCTCGACGCCACGATCCGCAATCACGCAGTGATCGAGGGCGGATTGCGGCGCGCGGCGAGCCTGTCGCCACGCCGGCAGTGGTACGACGGCGCGGGCGCGATGCCCGGGAGCGCGGTGCAGGCGATGCTCGACAAACTCGGCGTCGGACGCTGGAACCTGCATTTCGCGCTGTACGGCACGCCCGAATTGATCGATGCGCGCTACGCGCTGATCGAGCGCGCGTTCGCGCGTGTGCCGGAGGCGCGGCTCATGGCGGCGCGCTATGCGGGCGATGCTCAGCCGACTGGCGGCGGCGATCGCAACATGGCCGGCATTCCCGCGATGACCGCGTTTCGCATGCTCGACTGGCGCGGCGGCGCGGGCGCGCACGTCGACTTCGCGCCGATCTGTCCGGCGACCGGGCGCGACGCGATGCGCCAGTACACGATGGTGAAAGCGCGCGCCGCCGAATACGGCTTCGACTACTACGGTGGCTTCACCGCGGGCGCGCGGCATCTGCATCATATTTTCGCGGCGATTTTCGATCGCGACGACGCGAACCAGGTGGAGCAGGCCGGCGCGCTGCTGCGCTCGCTGATGAGCGACGCGCGCGCGGCCGGCTACGGCGAATATCGCGCGCATCTCGCGTACATGGATTTCGCGGCCGCGCAATACAGCTTCAACGACGGTGCGTCGCTGCGCTTCGCCGAAACGCTGAAGGATGCGCTCGATCCGAACGGCATTCTCGCGCCGGGCAAGCAGGGCATCTGGCCGGCGGCGTGGCGCGACCGGCGCGGGTACACGTGAACGACGCGTACGGACACGCACGGCAGACCGAAGCGCAAACAGAACGGAACGTACACGCCAATGGATCGACGCACTTTCATGCTCACCGGTGCATGCCTCGCGACGGCCGCGGGCGGCGCATGGCCGTGGCTCGCGCGAGCCGCCGCGTGCGCTGACAATGCGCGCGCGTTCGCGATCGTCGACTCGACGCTCGAATGCGGCGCGTCGTTCGCACGCTATGCCGCGCATCTTCGCTTGCCGACCTTCGAAACCGGCGACGATGCGGGTGCGCTCTGGTTCACCACACTTGCGCCACTGCTCGACGATGGGCGGACCCCGCACGCGATGCCCGCGCTGATCGGCTTCACGCGCGCGTCCGATTACTTCGTCCTGCAACACCTCGCGCTTCGCACGGGACGCTTCGTCGAGCATCGTCACGAAGCGCGCGAGGGGCTGGACGCGCAACCCGCCCACGTGGCCTTCGCGCTGACGCCGCGCAGCGCGCGCTAGAACTTATAGTCCTTGTTCTTTGGATCGAAGGTCGAATCGTCGAATGTCCTCGGCGTGATGCTCTCGAACACGATCTGCTCGAAAATCTTGCCGTCGTTGTCGTAAGACTGGACGCTGCGAAAGAACGGATGACGCAGATCGAGCCCGAGCGTTTCCTTTTTCGCGTAGAACTGTGGCTGGCCGACCGGTGTTTCGAACGTGAACGCGACGACGCGCACACCGTCGATGGTCTTCACTTCGATCCGCACCGAACGCGGCAAGCCGGCCTCGGTGTATTTTTTTCCTTCACTCAGGTATTGATCGGCAACGTACTCGGTGCCGAGATCGCGCACGCTGTGATTCGATTGCGAGCGTGCGAGCGCGCCGGTCAGCGACGTCCACAACGGCATCACGTTCATGATGCCGCCGAGGTGGCCGTAGGTTTCGTCGCTACGTTTCGATTCGTCGTAGATGATTTCCTGGCCCGCGTGCGCGCCGTCGGGCAGCCACTTCGCGTAGATGCGCAGCGGGTCGTGCGCGACGCGCACCAGCATGTGATCGGGCTTGTCGGGCCAGATGCCGCGAATGCGCTCGGAGCGCGACATCGTGAACTCGTACGACGGGTAGTCGTTCGGCCCTTCCTTGATATAGCGCGGCAGCGCGAGCGGATCGAGCGACTGGAACAGCGCGACCAGTTGCGCGTCGTCGAGCTTTTCGAGCGTGCCGCTTTGCTGCGCGGCGCGCAGCCATTTGACCTGCTGGTCGAGCGTCAGCATGCCGACCTGCGCGGCCGGCGTGGTGGGCGGCTTGACGGCGCTCGCGGTGTTGAGCGGGGGCGGGCGATCGTCGTTCTGCGCGAAGGCCGTCGGCACCGACAGCAGGCCGAGCGCGACGAGCAGCGCACCCAGCAAGCGCTGTCGCCGGCGATGCGAACGGGCGGTCATGCGGTGCTTCATGAATTTCTCCAGAAAGTGACGCGGCCGCTCATGCAACCTGCAAGGCAATAACGCGAAGCAACAAAGCAATAACGCTTTGAAGCAACGCTTATTCCCGTCAGGCGGACTTCTGTTTCGCGAGTTCCTCGTCGCGCAACGCACGGCGCAGAATTTTGCCGACGTTGGTTTGCGGCAGCTCGTCGCGGAACTCCACCAGCTTCGGCACCTTGTAGCCAGTCAGATTCTTGCGGCAGTACGCAATCACCTGCTCGGCGGTCAGTGTCGGCGTGCGCCGCACGATGAACACCTTCACGCGCTCGCCTTGCGCGGGGTCGGACACGCCGATCGCGGCGACTTCGCGCACGTCCGGATGCGCGGCGATCACGTCCTCGATTTCGTTCGGATACACGTTGAAGCCCGACACGAGGATCATGTCCTTCTTGCGATCGATCAGACGGATAAAGCCGCGCGAGTCCATCACGCCGATGTCGCCGGTCGCAAGCCAGCCGTCGTCGTCGATCACCTTCGCGGTTTCGTCGGGGCGGTTCCAGTAGCCCTTCATGACCTGCGGGCCCTTCACGCACAGCTCGCCCGCCTCGCCGATATTGGCCCAACTGCCGTCGTCTTTCCTGAAGCGCACCTGCGTGGACGGCGCGGGCAAGCCGATCGAGCCCTCGAAGTCGCGCAGATTGGTCAGATCGACCGGATTCATCGAGACGATCGGCGAGCACTCGGTGAGTCCGTAGCCCTCGATGATCGGCTTGCCCGTCACCGCCTTGAAGCGCTCGGCGACGGCTTTCTGCGTCGCCATGCCGCCCGCCATCGCGAGCTTCAGGTCCGAGAAGTCGCGCCGACAGAATTCCTCGTTGTCGAGGAACGCGTTATAGAGCGTGTTGACCGCGGTCATGCCGGTGAATTTTTCGTGACGGATGATCATCATCACGCGCTTCATGTCGCGCGGATTCGCGATCAGGATGTTGCGCCCGCCGAGCCCCATGAAGATCAGCGCATTCACGGTCAGCGAGTAGATGTGATAAAGCGGCAGCGGCGTGAGCACCGTTTCGCCCTCGCCGGACAGCTGCCCCGCGGCCCACGCCTTCGCCTGCAACAGATTGGCGAGGATGTTCCGGTGCGTGAGCATCGCGCCTTTCGCGACGCCGGTCGTGCCGCCCGTGTATTGCAGGAACGCGATGTCTTCGTGGGTCGCGCGCACCGGTGTATGCGGCCGCGCATAACCGGCCGAAAGCGCTGTCAGGAGCGGCACCGCCTGCGGCAGCTTGTAAGGGGGCACCATCTTTTTCACGTGACGCAGCATGAAATTGAGCAGGTGTCCCTTCAGGTTCGCGCCGTCGGCGAGCAGATCGCCGAGCCCGGTCACGATCACGTTGCGCACCTTGGTGCCGGGCAATGCATCTTCGAGCGTCTTCGCGAAGTTCTCGAATACGACGATCGTCTGCGCGCCGCTGTCCTTTAGCTGGTGCGCGAGTTCGCGCACCGTGTAGAGCGGATTCACGTTGACGACCACCGCGCCCGCCTTGATCGTGCCGAACAGCGCGACCGGATACTGGAACGTGTTCGGCAGCATGATCGCGACGCGCTCGCCCGGCTCCACGCCGATGCTTTGCAGGTACGCCGCGAACGCGCTCGCCTTGCGGCCCAGTTCACCGTACGTCAGGTTCGCGCCGACGCTCACGTACGCGACGCGCTCGCGGAACTGTGCGATGCATTCGTCGAAGAACTGATCGATCGACTCGTATTGCGTGACGTCGATGTCGCGCGGCACGTCGTCCGGATAGGACGCGTACCAGATGCCGTCGGTGTTCGGAGCGGGGTGGGGCACCGGGTTTTGACGAGGCGTGCCGCCTGCGTCCGGCACGTGCAGCGGGGCTTGGGTGGGCTCGGTCATCGGTTGCCTCCTGAAAATGTTGGTATGCGCTGCCGCGCTAGGGCCTGTTCACGCTAATAACGGGCTTGCGAACGTGCCTTTGCGCGCGTAGTGCAAGGAGAGAGGAGCGCCGTTTGGCCGAGCCAAACAAGCGACGACCGACGCCGCAATACGCGCGCAAAGGCACGTTCCCCTGTTTTAAAAAAATCCTTCCCGGGGCTGGCCGCCAGAAGGGCCGATCGCCGCGTCATGCTCCTTGCGAATACGTCGAGTATTCGCTGCGTCGCAATCCTTACGCTCGGCCCTTCTGGCGGCCAGCGCAAGCCCGTTATTAGCGTGAACAGGCCCTAGCGTTCCAGAATCGCGACGACCCCCTGGCCGCCCGCCGCGCAGATCGAGATCAGCCCGCGTGCGCTGCCGGCCGGTTTGTCGAGTTGCGCCAGCATCTTTGCGAGCGCGGCGACGATACGTCCGCCCGTCGCCGCAAACGGATGGCCGGTCGCGAGCGAACCGCCGTTCACGTTGAGCCTGGTGCGGTCGATCGCACCGAGCGCGCCGGCGAGGCCAAGCTGCGTGCGGCAATATTCGTCATCCTGCCATGCCGCGAGCGTGCACAACACCTGAGCCGCGAACGCTTCGTGGATTTCGTAGAAATCGAAGTCCTGCAGCGTGAGGCCGGCGCGCGCGAGCATGCGCGGCACCGCGTAGGCGGGCGCCATCAGAAGGCCTTCCTGCTGGTCGAAAAAGTCGACCGCTGCGGTTTCCGACCAGCTCAGATACGCGAGCACGGGCAAGCCACGCTCGGCCGCCCACGCTTCGCTCGCGAGCAGTACCGCGGATGCGCCATCGGTCAGCGGCGTCGAGTTGCCGGCGGTCAGCGTGCCCGCGTCGCGGTCGAACACGGGCTTCAGGTTCGCAAGCCTTTCGAGCGACAGGTCGGCGCGCAGGTTGTTGTCGCGCGCGAGGCCTTTGTACGGCGTCATCAGATCGTTGACGAAGCCGCGCGCGTACGCATCGGCGAGCTTGCGATGGCTCTCGTACGCGAGCACGTCCTGCGCCTCGCGCGAGATGTTCCAGCGCTTGGCCATCAGCTCGCAATGCTCGCCCATCGACAGCCCCGTGCGGGGCTCGCCGTTGCGCGGCAACAGCGGCTTGAACAACATGCCAGGCCGCAGCCTGCTGAGTGCGGCGAGACGCTGACCGGTACTCTTGCCGCGATTCGCTTCGAGCAGGATCTTGCGCATGCGCTCGTTGACGCCGATCGGCGCGTCGGACGTGGTATCGACGCCGCCCGCGATGCCCGCGTCGATCTGCCCGAGCGCGATCTTGTTGGCGACGAGGATCGCGGCTTCGAGGCCGGTGCCGCAGGCCTGCTGCACGTCGTAGGCGGGTGTTTCCTTCGCGAGCGTGGTGGACAGCACGGACTCGCGCGTCAGGTTGAAGTCGCGCGAATGCTTGATGACGGCGCCCGCCGCGACTTCGCCGAGACGCGCGCCGTGCAGGTCATAGCGATCGATCAGCCCTTGCAGCGTGAAGCTCAGCATGTCCTGATTCGATGCGCTCGCGTACGCGGTGTTCGAGCGGGCGAACGGAATCCGGTTGCCCCCGATGACGGCGACGCGGCGCACGGCAGGTTGCGGGTGGGACATACTCGGCTCCTTTGGGTCGTTCCCAGATTATTGGTCGATGCGAACGGCGCGCTCGCGGTTCACAGCAGCCGCCACTGCATGCGCCCGCGCAAATGCGGCTTTTCCCCGGCGATATCGCGCACCTCGAGATCGCGCTCGATCAGCGAAGGCGATGCGCTCCACAGCGACGCTTCGCCCGGCAGCAGCATCGGCACCTTGAACTCGGCGCTGAGCGTTGCTTCGGCGAGCGGCTTCGGCGGCTGCAGCGACGACGCCGCGCGCGCGAGCGTCCACATGCCATGCGCGATCGCGCGCGGAAAGCCGAACGCCTTCGCCGATAGCGCGCTGATGTGGATCGGGTTGTAGTCGCCGGACGCGCTCGCGTAGTCGCGGCCCAGTTGCGGCGCGAGCTGCCAGCGCGCGATCCGTTGCAGCGCATCGGGACCGAGCGTCAACGCTTCGAGCGGATGGCCGAGCGCCGGCACCGCGCGCTTCAGATAGATGCTGTCGCCGTCCCACACCGCCTCGCCGCGCCGATAGATGCGCGTATGCACGACGAACGCCTGGCCCTTGTCGTGACGCAGCAGCGCGCCGAATTCGACCTCGATGCGCAGCAGGTCCTTGTAGGCGAGCGGGCGGCGCAGCCGCACGTGATTGGCCAGATGCACGAGACCGAGCGCGGGCCACGGAAACGCGGGGTCGGTCAGCATCAGCAGATGCAGCGGAAACGCGAGCAGGTGCGGGTAGGTGAGCGGCACGCCGTGCTCGGGAATGAAGCCGCACACGCGCGCATAGCGCCACACGGGGCCGGGCTCGAGCACGACGGCGGGGCGCACGAGCCGCAACGGCGGCAGCCGCGTGTCGCGGCCGCGCTTGACGATGCCTGTCAGCGCGCGCCCGTACAGCTTGGCCGGCGCGGGCAGCGTTTCGATGACGACGGTTTTCGGCCGCGCGCCGTCGCCCGGCGCGGGAGCGAGCTGACGGCTGCCGAACGGATCACGCGGTTCGTCCATACCCATGCTCCCGTTCAGGCGCCAATCAGGCTTTGACCGCACACGCGCACGACCTGGCCCGTCACGCCGGCCGAGCCCGGATGCGCGAGCCACGCGATGGTCTGCGCGACGTCGACGGGCTGGCCGCCCTGACTCATCGAGTTCATGCGGCGGCCGGCCTCGCGGATCGCGAGCGGAATCTTCGCGGTCATCTGCGTTTCGATGAAGCCGGGCGCGACCGCGTTGATCGTGATGCCGCGCGCGCGCAGTGGCGGCGCCATGCTCTGCACCCGGCCGATCACGCCAGCCTTGGACGTGGCGTAGTTGGTCTGGCCTGCATTGCCCGCGATGCCGCTGATCGACGACACCGCGACGATGCGCCCGCCGTCGCGCAGGATGCCGCCCGCGAGCAGCGCGTCGTCGATGCGTTCCTGCGCGCTCAGGTTGATGTCGATCACGCTTTGCCAGACGGCGTCGGTCATCTTCGCGATGGTCTTGTCCTTCGTGATGCCGGCGTTGTGCACGATGATGTCGACGCCGAGCTCGTCGAGCGCGGCGGCGATCTGCGCGGGCGCTTCGGGCGCGGCGATGTCGAACGCGAGCGGGCTGCCGTTCAGCTGCCGCATCGTCGCATCGAGCGCGTCGCGCGCGGACGGAATGTCGAGGCCGATCACATGCGCGCCCTCGGCCGCGAGCACGCTCGCGATCGCCGCGCCGATGCCGCGTGCCGCGCCCGTGACCAGCGCGCGCCGGCCGGCGAGCGGCTGGCGCCAGTCGAACGCGGACGCGTCGTGCGGCGGCGCGCCATGTGCCGCGATCCGCACCACCTGACCGGACACATAGGCCGAGCGCGGCGACAGGAAAAAGCGCAGCGTCGCCTCGATGGCGTTTTCAGCGCCTTCCTCCACGTACACGAGATTCGCGGCGATGCCGCGCCGCGCTTCCTTGCCGAGCGAGCGCACGAGCCCTTCGAGCGCGCGCTGGGCAGTCCACTGACGCGGGCTCGCGCAGGCCTCGGGCGGCCGGCCCAGCACGACGATGCGCCCATACTTGCCGAGCGAGCGCAGCGTGTCGTGGAAAAAGCCGTGCAGCGGTTCGAGCAGGCTGCTGTCGTCGATACCGCTCGCGTCGAACATCAACGCGGCAAGCTTGCCCGGCGCACCGGCTTCGGCCGGCTCGAAGCGGCCGGTCATCAGGCCGTGGCGATGGGCGAGCGGCACCCACAGCCCGGCGCTTTCGTGCGCGACGCTCGTCATGCCGATGGTGGCGATCAGACTCGCGAGCGCGTCGAACAGGCGCGGCTCGCGGCCCGCGCCGATCGCGATCAGTCCGTCGAACTCGGGCCGGTCCGCGCGATAGCGCCGCAGCACCTCGGGCTTCGGCAGCCCGAGCGAGCGCGCGAGACGGCCGCCGAACGGCGAGTTGACGAACTTCAGGTAGGAGTCGTTCATGTTATCGGTTGCTCTGCTGGACGCGCCGCAGGCAGCCCCGTGATTTTCAGGGGCGCCGGACGTGTGTCAGTGTGCCTTGAGTTGCGTGACTCGGGTACGGTTTGCCGCGCTGGGTCGGTAGTTTTTTCTGCGTGAGCGCGCGCATCAGGCCACCAGTTCCAGCGCCTTTTCGAGCGCCTGCTTGCGCTGTTGCAAGCTCGCGAGCAGGTCGAAGTCGGCCGGGAAATCGTCGACCTTGACGACCTGCGCGCCGTAGCGCGCGTAGTCGTCGAGCACGCGCCGCTCGTCCGCGTCGACGAGGCCCTGGCGTTGCGCCGCATCGGTCCATGCGGCGAACTGCGGCAGGCTTTGCGGCAGCGGTTCGAGCAGACCCTGCTTCACCGCCTCGCGCAGCTTCTGCTCGATTTGCGTGAACTGCGGATTGAGCGCGAACGCGAGTTCGCCATAGCCGAGCGCATCGACGTCGGGGTGCGGCACGTACGAGTCGGCGACGAGCCGCTCGCGCGCGGCGCCGGGCGTTTGCATCAGTTCGGCGATCTCGCTGCCGACCCGGTCCGACGGCTCGCGATGCGGCAGGCCGAACGGGAATGCGAGCACACGCACGAGCGTCGCGGCGACCCGGTTCGGGTAGTTCGCGAGCACGCCGTCGAGCGCGTGCTGCGCCTTGTACAGCGCATCCTCGACGCCCCACCGCACGAGCGGCAGGTCGTCGTGCTGTCGGCCTTCGTCCTCGAAACGCTTCAGCGTCGCCGAGATCAGGAACAGCTGCGACAGCACGTCCCCGAGGCGTCCCGAGATGCGTTCGCGACGCTTCAGATCGCCGCCGAGCACCAACATCGACACGTCGGCGAGCAACGCGAACACGGCCGATAGACGCGTCGCCGCGCGATAGTACGCATGGAGCGGCGCATACGCGCGGCGCGGCTTCGCGATCAGCGCGCCGCCGCTCAGCCCATACACGGCACTGCGCACCACGTTCGACACCGTGAAATTCACGTGACCGAAGAACGCCGCGTCGAACTCGCGCAAGGCTTTCGCGCGATCGGGCTCGCGCGTCGCCGTCATTTCCTTCAACACGTACGGATGGCAGCGAATCGCGCCCTGGCCGAAGATGATCAGACAGCGCGTCAGAATGTTCGCGCCTTCGACGGTGATCGAGATCGGCATTTGCTGATACGCGCGCGCCAGAAAGTTCGACGGCCCCATGCAAATACCCTTGCCGGCGACGACGTCCATGCCGTCGTTGATGACCATGCGCGCGCGCTCGGTGATGTGATATTTGGCGATCGCCGAAATGACGGACGGCTTTTCGCCGAGGTCGACCGCCTGCGCGGACAGGCGGCGCGCGGCGTCCATCACGTACAGGTTGCCGCCCATGCGGCCGAGCGCTTCCTGCACGCCCTCGAACTTGCCGACGGCGGTGCGGAACTGGCGCCGAATCGCGGCATATGCGCCGGTGCCGCGCACGGCAATCTTCGCCATCCCGACGTTCGACGACGGCAGCGAGATCGCGCGGCCCGCCGCCAGACACTCCATCAGCATGCGCCAGCCGTTGCCGACCTGGGCGCGTCCGCCGATCACCCAGTCGAGCGGAATGAACACGTCCTTGCCCGAGTTCGGGCCGTTCTGGAACACCGCGTTCAACGGCCAGTGACGCCGGCCGATGTCGATGCCAGGGTGGTCGGTCGGAATCAGCGCGCAGGTGATGCCGGGTTCGTCGTTCGCGCCGAGCAGATGGTCGGGGTCGAGCGCGCGGAACGCGAGGCCGAGTACGGTCGCGATCGGCCCGAGCGTGATGTAGCGCTTGTCCCACGTGACGCGAAAGCCGAGCGTCTCGCGGCCTTCGTGCAGGCCCCGGCAAGCGATGCCGACATCGGGAATCGCGGCGGCGTCGGACCCGGCATACGGGCTCGTCAGCGCGAAGCAGGGGATTTCCTCGCCGCGCGCGAGACGCGGCAGATAGTAGTTCTTTTGCGCGTCGGTGCCGTAGTGCATCAGCAACTCGGCCGGGCCGAGCGAGTTCGGCACCATCACCGACACGGCCGCGGCCGAGCAGCGCGTCGCGAGCTTCATGATCACCTGCGAATGCGCGTACGCGGAGAACTGCTTGCCGCCGTACTGCTTCGGAATGATCATGCCGAGAAAGCCGTGCTGCTTGATGAACTGCCACGTTGGCGGCGACAGGTCCTGCCAGACCATCGTGGTTTCCCAGTCGTTCGCGAGCTCGCACAGTTGCTCGCATTCGACGTCGAGGAACGTCTGCTCTTCGGCGCTGAGCACGGCCGGGCCATAGCCGAGCAGCGTGTCCCAGTGCGGGCGGCCCGAGAACAGCTCGGCATCCCACCAGACCGTGCCCGCCTCGATCGCGTCGCGCTCGGTCGGCGACATCTGCGGCAGGATCTTGCGGAACGTGTCGAGCACCGGTTTCGCGAGCCATGCGCGGCGCAGCGGTTTGATCGTCAGCACGAGGGCGGGGAGTACGAACACGATCGCGAGCAGTGTCGTCAGCAGCGGGCCGGCCGCGCCGCTCACGAGTGCGGCCGCGACCCAGACGATCAGCGCCGCGAGCCACCATGAGGCGCGGGCCTGAACGTAGACGAGAGCGAATGCGGCGATGACGAGCGCCAGGATAAACCACGGCATGACGTTTCCTCCTCTGTGGTGACGCAATCGCCGGGCCAGCTGCGAGTCGCGCTCTTGCGTCGGGCGTTACCGCGTCTTACCGATTCGACTGACGGGCACGGCGCAGCTGCGCAACGTAGATGTACTGCTTGTACTGCTCGGGTAAGCGAGCTCGATCGGGTTCCATGTACGACGTGTGGTGGTTACGTCGAGTGATGACGCAATGACGCCGTGAGACGTCGTCAGGCGGTGCCGTGCAGCCCATGCTGATAGCTTGCCGGCGCCGCTTCCATCGTGCCGCCGCGGCTGTTGCTGTCGAACGTGTCGCGTGCCACTGCGCACGCGGCCGCCTCGCCGCTGGTATGTTCTTGCGCACTGGCGAACGTGCCGTCCACGCCGCCGTCGGTCGCATCGCCGAGCACGGCGCCGAACACGGCCAGTTGCGAGCCGTCCGGCAGCGGCGCCTTCAGCGCGGAGACCATCAGCGACGCAAGGCGCGCGATGAGCTGCAGATCGTTCATCGACTTGCCTTGCGAGAACTCGGCAATCAGGCTGTCGGTATCGGTGCCGGCGAGCACCCCCGACAGCGCGCCGATCGCGAAATGCAACCGCCAGCCGAGCTCCTCGCGCGGCAGATGCGGCAGCGCGCGCTGGAACGCGTCGAAGAAGCGCATCGCCACCGCTTCGTAATGCGCGTTCAGAAAGTCGCGGATGAACGACGAGGGATCGGTGTAGGCGCGCCCGAGCAGGCGCAGAAACGCTTTGCCGCCGACACGCGGATCGCGCGACAGACGCAGCGCCGGAATGAACATCGCGCCGAGCACGTGCTCGCAGGTCAGGCGCGCGCCGAGCATGACGTCGAAACGGTCGAGCAGCTTCAGGCGCTCCGGGTTCAGCTGATCGAGCCGGCGCGACAGCATCGAGTGAATCAGCGATTCCTTGCTGCCGAAGTGATAGTTGACCGCCGCGAGATTGACTTCGGCGCGCGAAGTGATCTGGCGCAGCGACATCGCCTCATAGCCGCATTCGATGAACAGCGTCTCCGCGGCGTCGAGAATGCGTGACTTCGTATCGCCGGCATGCCGGCCGGGTGTGCGAACTGCCATGTTGCCGTCTCCCTGTGGCCGGGGCTGCCGGCTCGCAAACACGCGATTCAAATCGATATTTGAAACGACCGTTTCCTGAGAAACTCCCCTGAGTCAGGTCGCTTTGGCCCGAAGGACATAGCCCAGGGACTCGGCCCGGCGCGTCAGGTTGTTCAGGACCCGCTGCCGATAACGTTCCTCATAATAGGCTGCGCCTGGATCGACATATTCCATGCCGTAGCGCAGTGTGTTGTAGAAGAGCGCCGCGATCTTGCGTGCGGTGGCAGTGACGGCCTTCGCCTTGCCGATGCGGGCTGACAGCCGTCGGTAGAAGCCGCCCAGAGCGGTGTCGGTCCTACCGACCGTGACGGCGGCGAGCCGCAACGCGGCAGCGGCCTTGCTGGAGGAGCGGCGCGTTTTCGAAGACAGGATCTTGCCGCCCGAGATCTTGTTGCCAGGTGCGAGGCACAGCCATGACGTGAAGTGCTTCACGCTCGGCCAGCGGGACATGTCGTTGCCGCATTCGGCAATGAGCTTGAGCGCCACGTAGGGTCCCAGGCCGTGAATCTGCGTCAGGTCGACACCGAGCATCCCGTACAGCGCAGCACGCACGTCGAATGAGAAGTCGTTTGACTGCTTGCCTCGATGTCGCGCTGCCGGCAGTGGCGCGGCGACGGGTTCGATGCCAGCCTGCAACTGCTTGAGCGCGATTTCGATCCGCTGATCGCATTGCGTCACCTGGGTCTGGTAGAAGTCGTACAGGGCCACGGCCTGGGTGAGCTCGAACACGTGTTCGGGCTGGTAATGACCGCCCAGCGCTTCACGGATTGTCTCGATGGAGGCTTTGCAGCGCCTGTCGCGATGCTGTGCGAGGACATCGGTATCGCGCTCACCCGCGACGATCGCCCGGATGATCTTCATGCCGGTGACGCCTGTGATGTCCTCAACGACGTGATGCAACTGTACATTCATCTGCATCATTGCCTTCTGCATATGCTGGATATGGGACGCCGCATATTCCAGCAGGCGCTCCCGCTGCCGCAGATAGGATCGTAGCGTGGCCACCTCCTGTCGGGGGCGGAAGCTGGCGCGCAGCAGTCCGTACCGGTGCAGCTTCTGCAGCCACTGGGCATCGTTCACATCGCTCTTGCGTCCCGGCACGCTCTTTGCCTCCCGGGCGTTGACCAGCAACACCTCGAAACCATAAGACTCGAGGATTTCGAACACGGGAAGCCAGTAAATCCCGGTCGACTCCATCACGACAGTCGTGACCTTGACCTGCCTGAGCCACCTGGCAAGTTCGTGAAGATCGGCGGTGAAGCTGCGGAACGAACGCACCGGTTCCTCGGCGCATTCGGGTCCGACCGCGACAACGTGAAACTGTGCGCCGACATCGATGCCTGCGGCGTGCGGATTGACAACGGACATATCGGTGCGGCGAGCGACGGTTCGCCTCGGTTTGGGCTGTGCCATGTCTGACCCTCCTGGTCATGGAAGTGCCAAAGGGCGGGACTGCGGTATCTATCACTTTCCTGAACGGGATCACCTCACGGTGTCACCAATGCCGGGTCCGCATCGGTCCCTGGACCATGTTTTTTAACGGGATCAGTCACCAGTAAGCGGACGGCCGCTCCCTTCAGCGTGGCCAGTGTAGGACTTGCCCGGAGTTTCTGCTCCTTGGGGAGGGCATGGCCCTTCGGATGTTTTTTAGGATAAGAAAGGATGGTCGGTGCGATCAAGGGACGGGCTCGACGAACTCCTCTAGAAGACCTGTCGGGGAACCATGCTGGCGAAGCGCGGCGCGTCATGCCGCGCGGAAAATAAAAAGACCGTTCCGAACGAATCGGAACGGCCTCGTGTCGTGTTGCGATGTAATCTGGCCTTGCGCTCGACGACCGGGTTGACCCGCCTCCACGCGTTGACGCGTATTGGCTAGCCGTCCAGTTCGAAAGCCTCAAGCTCTTAAACTCGTCCTCCGACCGCGCCGTCCGTCGATTCCGCGCCGACGACTTCACGCGCGGACTGCGTCATGTCGATGCCACGGCGCTCGCGACTGAACGGAATCAGCGCGCAGATCAGGATCGCGACGATGCCGACAACGATCGCCAGCACGAGCGCGTAGTTGTTGCCGTGCACTTCGGCGATTTTCGCTTGCAGCGGACCGTTGACCGACGCGATCAGATTGCCGAGCTGATACACGAGACCGGGGAAGGTCGCGCGGATTTCATCGGGCGAGATTTCGTTCAGGTGCACCGGAATCACGCCCCAGGCGCCTTGCACCGAGATCTGCATCAGGAACGCGCCGAGCGCGAGCAGGATCGGCGTGGTCGAGAAGGCCCACAGCGGCAGCACCGGCAGCGCGATCAACGCGGCGATGAAAATCGCGCGCTTGCGGCCGATCTTCTCCGACGCCCAGCCGAAGAACAGACCGCCGCAGATCGCGCCGATGTTCAGCGTGATCGTGATCCACGACACCGTGTGCGCGTCGAACTGGCGCTGTACGCGCAGGAAGGTCGGATACAGATCCTGCGAGCCGTGCGAGAAGAAGTTGAAGGCGGTCATCAGGATGATCGCGTACATCGACAGACCGACGTTCAGCTTGAGCGTCGCGACGAGGCCAGGACGGACCTTCTTCTCGAGCGTCTTGAACGCGGGCGACTCCGGCACATGCGCGCGAATGTACAGCACGAGCAGCGCGGGCAGCACGCCGACGAAGAACATGCCGCGCCAGCCGAGGTATTGATAGAACAGGCCGAACACGATCGACGCGAGCAGGTAGCCGCTCGGATAACCGGCTTGCAGAAGACCCGACACGATACCGCGCGACTTCGTCGGCACGGTTTCCATGGTCAGCGCGCCGCCGACACCCCATTCGCCGCCCATCGCGATACCGAATAGCGCGCGCAGCACGAGCAGCGTCATCAGGTTCGGCGACAGACCGGACAGCAGTTCGAGCAGCGAGAAGCACGCGATGTTGACCATCAGCGTCGGACGGCGGCCGTATTTGTCGGCGAGCCAGCCGAAAATCAATGCGCCGAGCGGGCGCATCATCAAGGTCAGCATGATCGCGACTGTGACCGAAGGAATGTCCGTATTGAATTCCTGCGCGATATCTTTCAATACGAACACCATCAGAAAGAAATCGAATGCGTCGAGCGTCCAGCCTAGATAGGCGGCGATCGTGACGTTTCTCTGTTCCCGAGTCCAGCTCATTGATTGTTCTCCTCAGTCTCCACAAAACCGCGTTTGATCGCGGACGGCACCGTAGCCCTTGCGCCTTATGGCAAGCGCTTCCCGGCGAGTGTACGCCGAGCATTAAACGTCTGCATGGTTGAAGCCGGTTTTCTCCGTGTTAATCCGGAGAGCAATATTCGTGCTGAATTCGTAGTGCATGTTTAATGTCGGAAAAATGCAATTGCCGGTTCGATTCATGTTTGTATTTTGTAATGTTTATCGGGATTTCCCAGCGCCCATTTTTCATGAAGTTTATGGCAATGGCGTTTTGACGGGGCGGCCCGTGCCGGTCCGCGCGCCGCATCGAACCTTCATGTACAGTTATTTCGCCAACTGATCGACATATCGCTATGTCCTTGACGCCATCGCCTTCGTTGCTCGACGAGATGCTCGACGCTGTCGCGCGTCGCTATCGCCTGCCGGCGCTTGCGGCCGTCTGCGCGCCGACGCAGCAAGCGAGACCCGCCACCGTGCTCGCGCTCGCGATCGAGCAGGCTCGCGAGGCGAGCGCGCGTGGCGAAGCGCCGGATGCGGCGAACCAGCGCTTCTTCGTCGAGGCGCTCGCGCGCATGATTCGGGAGGCGATGCGCGAGGACGCCGGCGACCCGGTGTTTCAGGCGATGCTGCTACGGCATCGCAGCACGGTGGTGCGCGAGTACGCGTCGCTGGCCGCGCACGCGAGCGTCGATCGCCGGCTGATCTACGCGGCCGTCAATGCGATCGCACATCCGGCCAAACAGCAGCGGCTGCTACCCGGCCTGCAACGCGACGCGCTGGCGCATCTGCACGCGCTGGCGTTCGCCGAAGCGTGGTCCGCGCTGGCCGAAGCCGTGCAAGCTTGCATCGATACGCCGCAAATCGCGCACGACGCGGCGCTGCAACGCGGCCTCGCGCAATTGCTGGAGAGTGCCGCTTTGCACCGCTTGCGGCGTCTTTACGCGCTCGCGTCCGACGCGCGCGTGCGTCAGTACCAGACGCTGTGGGATCGCCAGGGGCCGCGGCCGGGAAGCTCGACTGCCGTGGCACGAGGCTTGAGTTCGAAGCAGCGCGGCGCCGCGGTCGAGGCATCGGCCGCCGATGCGCTCGACGCGCTCGCGCGGCGCCTCAATGATGCGCAGGGTGCGCTCGCCTCGTACCGTGTCGTGAACTCGATGCGCGTGCCGGCCGCGATACCCGCGAGCCACGAGCGCGCGAAAACCGAATGGGACGTGGTGCTGCTGCGCCAGGCACAGCCCCCGGCCGACGCGGCGGCGTGGGACGTCTGCCTGCTCGTCGAAGCGAAGGCATCGGTCGATGCGGCCACCACCGATCTGCCGCGGCTCGTGCGTGGACTGACGCTGCTTGCGCATGCGGACCCGCACACTGTCTACCCGTTTCGGACGCAGCAGGGGACGGTGGGTTTGAGCGGCGCGTCGCTCGCCGCGCTGACGAGCGACGGGGCCGGTCTTCGCAGGACCGTGCTGTATTGCTGCGACGCACCCGTCGAAGCGGCGCCGCGCGTGCTGGGCCCTGCGAGCCGGATGCAGCTGCTGTCGGCGCACGCCAGCCTCGATTTCGCGGCAGCACTGGCGGATGGCCGTGATGCCGATTGCGCGGTGCTGGAACCGGTGTGGCATCAGTTGCTCGAATCGCCGAGATGGCGGACGGCGCTCGACCAGTACGCGACGCTGCGCGAGGTCCGCGAATTGATGGTTCATCCGGACGACTTGCGGGCCGCCGTCGGCATCGCCGACGCAAGACGGTTGAGCGCGGCGCGCTAGGCCTGCCAGGTCTGCCTGAGGCCAACGCAAGCGCTGTGCCGCAGTCGCGGCGCGATTGCATTGGAGGTGGCGCGCGCGTTGCTCGTAGCGATAGATCTTCGAGCAAAAAGGAGTGGTGATGGAAACGCCGTCGAAGCGACTGTCGGACACACAGGTGCAGGTTGCCAGCAAGATCTACGGATTTCGCTCGCCGCAGGAGGCGGACCGTTTCGTGCAATGTCTACGCGACGGCGACGCGAGCCGCTGCGTCGCGGACGTTCCGCCCGAGACAGCAACCGATGCCTATCCCCCAGGAACCCGCACAGGGTCGGGCGCGGGCATGACGATCGGGCCGCTGCCGGGCGGGCTCGATAGCGACGAGTAACGCGTTTGCGCCGGATCGCCGGCGCGGGCACGGTTCTAACGCCTCGGCGATCAGAAAGACAATCTCGACCCGGGCAATCCGTCGAACCTGCAATCACGACATTTGCAACGTGCGCGTATTGCGACGTGCGCGTGTTGCGACGCCCGCGTCAGCGCACCGGCCCCAGCGACGCCGACAGAGGTGCGGAGCCGCCGCCCAGCGTCCGGTCGATCAGATAGCGGCCCTGTTCGATGCCGGCGCGCAACGCTTCCGCCTCGGTGAGCCATTCCGGCGTCACGGGCTCCACGTTGGCCAGATTGGCGGGTATCTCCAGCGGCCGGCCCTCGCGGGAAATCGACACATCGGCGATCCAGGCGCCTCGCGAGTTCCGATGCGCGGTCACCGTGATCAGCGCGCCGCGGTGCGCGTCATGCATCGCGTGGTGGGAGCCGGGCTCGGCGCGCGCGGCCGGCATCGCGCGTCCGTCCGCGCTAGCCATATCGGAGCCGGTCTCGCCGATGCTTGCGCCGGCGCTGCGGTCAGTGTGATCGGTTGGGGGGAGCGGGGTCATGCTGTCCTCGGCGAGCGAATGATCTGCCTGATTCGAGCAAGCGCTGTGCCGACCGGGCGAACGCGTGCAGGCATCCGTCCAGAAACGGGCACGCGGCGTGCGATCGCTCAGCGCGGGCCCGGCTCTTGCGCTGCGCTCAACGCTGGCGTCGCTTCGCTCTGTCGGTCGAGAGGCGAAGTCTTTGCTGATGGCGGCCGGCGCAAATGAATCGTAAGGAGGACGGAATGTCGATCCATGCGAAGGTCACGAGGTGGCGCAACGTCGGGCGATTCTGCGTCGAACGTGTAACCGACTATAGCGAACTGCTCGCGCTGGAAGTCGAGGAGACGCGAAAGCGTCTGGTGCGCGAGTTGAGCGCACTCATGGCGTTGGCAGTCGCGGGCCTGTTCACGCTGTCCTTCATTTGCATCGCGATCATCGCCACCGCGTGGCAGACGCCTTACTTCCTTGCGGTGGTCTGGGGCGTGGCCGCCGCGTGGCTGCTCGTGTGCATCGTGTCCTTGCTCGTCTTGCGGGCGCAGAAACCGGCGCAATCGCTTCACGTGCTCAAGGCCGAGATTCACTCCGATCTCGACGCTCTCAGGGAGTCGCTCAAATGAGTCAGCCACAACACGCAAATGAGCTTGCCCGGGTCACCATTCTGGAACGCATGGAGGCATCGCGAGCCGCATTGGTCGCGGCGAACCAGACTGCCGCGTTGCCGGCGGTGCGGGCAGCCTCGCGCTCCTCCGCCGGCAATGTGCTCGCGTCGCTCGCCGAGGCGCCGCATGTTGCGCTGCTTCTCGCGCTGGTGATCGGCGGCATCGTGCTGGGGCCGCGCCGCACGCTGTCGATCGCGGGCCGTTCCGGTCTTGCGGCGTGGATCGCCCGCAATGTGCGGCGGTCGATCGCGCAGTGACGCCCTGAGCGAATGCAGCGATCGGACCAGGCAAAGCAGAATCGCCTCAGCGAACCGTGTGCAACCCTACCAGCCTGCTAGACTGGAAGTTCCCCTGCAAGCCATGGAGGGAAATATGACGACCGTCTACGTCGTAAAGACCGGCGAAAAGTTCCTCTGCACGGCAGAGGACGGCGATATCGGCATGGCACCGGAGATTAAGGAAGCCACGTCCTTTCGCTCGTATGAGGAAGCGAATAAAGTCGCGAACGAGCACGCCGACCCCGGATACGAAATCCTGACCATCGACGTTAACAAACGCTGACGAGGTGTTAGCTGTTTGCGCCCAGGCGCTCAGCGAAACAAGGCTGGCAATACAACAGGCGCCATGCGACATGGCGCTCGGGTCGGGTGCGTCCGAAATCGTCGTCATGACGGCTTCGGGCATTCAGGCGGCGGCCGCAACCACTCTGCAAGCGCGCATAGCACGACACTCCACGCCGTCCCCGGCGGGGACGGCATGCTCTGCATCGTCGAGCTGGTCAGGCGAGCAGGCTTACGATCCGCCAAAGAACACCGGCTTCATCCCACTCGTGCTGGCCGGATTACCCATCTGCTGCGTACCGCTGGTCGCGGGGCCGTAGCCGCTGCTTTGGCCTGCGGCAGTGGCGTTGGTGGTCGGCATGTTGGTAGGAAAGTCGACGGTATTCGCATTGGCCGGATTGAAGCCGGCTTGCTCGAGCTGAGCGATTTCTGCCTGCACTTGCGCGTGCGTCAGCGCCCCGTCCGACTGCGCCAGCGATGCAACTGACACAGCCATGACCGCGACCGCGCAAGCTGTGTGGACTAACGTCTTCATGATGGCCCGCCTCCTTGTTGGTTACTCCGGCTGACTCGCGCTTTGCTTTTCGCGGTTCAACTGATCAAAGGTTAGGTGAGGAACCGCACAGTGGTCGTTTATTTTTCATGGTAGGGGGTTCGTCCATCAGCCGACGCCGGTCGACGCTAGCGCCCGAACGCTCCGATGTCGGCCGCGCATCCGAGACCGTACCTCCGGACACGAGCCGACATCATCGAAGCGTGGGTCAAGCAGCCGTTCGCGGGTCGTCGTCGAACATCCGCATTCCCGCGGGTGCCGTCGTCAAGAAAGCTCAGGTGCGCGTAATCGAAGCCCCACCGTCCACCAACGAAGCGGTACCCGTCACGAAGGACGAATCGTCGGAAGCAAGGTAGAGCGCCGAGCGGGCAATCTCTTCCGGCTTTGCGACCCGCTTGAGCGCGTGCAGCCCGGTCACGAACGTCTGCGATTCGGCCGTATCGTTCATACCGCGATACATCTGCGTGTCCACCGCGCCCGCGAGGATCGCGTTGACGCGCACGCCTTGCGGGCCGTATTCAGCCGCGAGCGCTTGCGTCAGTCCGATCAGCCCGGCTTTGCTCGCGGCATAGGCGGCGGTCCCCGGGAAGGCGAACGAGTAGCCGACGAACGTCGGACGTGAAGATGATCGACCCACCGCCTTGCTTGATCATTTCAGGAATCTGATGCTTGGCGCCGACAAACGCGCTCGTCAGGTTGGTGGCCAGCGTCGCTGACCTACGCGCAGGCCGGCTCGTCCAGGTATTGCCTGAATACCGTTTGCCGGATATCGATGTGCTCGCGCTGTATCCGAGCCGTCGCCACGTGAGCGCAAAAGTTCGTGCGGCAATCGATTTCCTGGTCAACGCGTTCTCGGGCGTGCCACCGTGGGACGAGACGTGAAGGGATGTCTGATGTGTGTCGGCTGTCCGGAAACCGGATGCCTGCAATTGGGGAAGAGGCCGCCGGGCACGGCGCGTTCGATAGCATGATTCAACTGGAATTCGGTCTGTCACCGTTCTTTAATGTGTCGTATGGCGCGTCATGCAGGAGACCTGACACACCCGATGAAAACTGCACATTGAATTACCGGCACGGTCGCCCTCCAACGAGCTCATGCGGTGGCAGGTCTGGATCAGCGATGTCCCGGAACAAGAACCGACGGGAGACATTCGTGAGAACATCCGACGCCATCATGGCCGGTCTGATCTGCTGTTCATGCGCAGCCGCGGCCTACGCCGCCGACATCAAGGGAGCCGGCAGCACGTTCGCCGCTCCCCTCTACACCCAATGGGCCGCCGACTACCAGAAGTCGGGTGGCAGCACGGTGATCTATCAGGGCACGGGTTCGTCCGATGGGCTCAAGCAGGTCATCGCCCGGGAAGTCGACTTTGCGGGCTCGGACGCGCCACTGACCGACGATCAACTGACCCGCAACGGCTTGCGGCAATTTCCAATCGTAATCGGCGGCGTGGTAGCCGTCGTGAACCTTCCGGGGCTCAAAGCCGGCGAGGTGATGTTGACGGGGCCGGTCGTCGCCGACATCTATCTCGGCAAGATTCAGTTCTGGGACGACCCGGCAATCGTGCGGTTGAACCCAAAGATCAAGATGCCTAATTACCCGATTGCCGTGGTGCGTCGCCAGGATGGCTCGGGCACGACGCTGATCTGGACTCACTACCTCGCGCAGGTCAGTCCGGAATGGAAGCGCAGGGTAGGCGAAGGCACCAGCGTGCGGTGGCCGCTCGGCATCGGCGGCAAAGGCAACGAGGGCATTGCCACGTATGTCGGCTATCTGCCCGGCGCAATCGGCTATGTCGCATGGGATTTCACGAAACAGAACCGCTTGAAGTACGTTGCCATGACCAATGCGGCGGGTAATGTCGTTCAGCCCAGCGCCGCGACCTTCAAGGCAGCCGCGGCGAGCGCCGACTGGTCGGGCTCTCTCTCGCAATCGCTGACCAACCAGCCGGGCAAGGATGCCTGGCCGGTCATGGGTGCGACTTATGTGTTGCTTCCGGCGACGCCGAACAAGCCGGGCCACGACGAAGCCACCTTGAAGTTTTTCGAATGGGCGTTGAGTCATGGTGGGCCGACGGTCAACGCGCTGGATTACATACCGCTTCCGGAGCTGGTCGTGACGAAGATCCGCGCACAATGGCCCGCCGATACAGGCGAAAAGTCGGTGCACAACGCGTTCGCAGTGCCGTGACCAGCAATCGTGTCTGGCGCGTGTCGATTTCCCCTATGATCATTCGTCGTCGTCACTGGAGGCGCCGTTGCCTCCAGACACTTTCGTCTTCTAAGGGAAAACCCAAATGCGCGTCATGGTCATGATCAAGGCAACCCCCGAATCGGAAGCCGGGCAAATGCCGAGTACCGAACTCCTCACGGCGATGGGGCAGTACACCGAGCAATTGGTCAAGGCCGGCATCATGCAGGGCGGCGACGGGTTGAAGCCGAGTTCGGCCGGCGCTCGCGTGAGGTTCTCAGGGAAGGACCGCACCGTCATTGACGGCCCGTTTGCGGAAACCAAGGAATTGATCGCCGGGTACTGGCTCTGGCAGGTTCAATCGATGGACGAAGCGATTGAATGGGTAAAGCGCTGCCCGAATCCGATGGTCAGTGATTCAGAGATCGAGATTCGCCCGTTCTTTGAGCCTGCGGATTTTGGCGAAGCTTTTACGCCCGAGCTTCAAGACGAGGAAAATCGTCTGCGCAGGCAAATTGACGGGCAGATGCGTTGACGATTTTCACCGCATCAGTCTGCGGGTACGAACGCACTCCAGATCCGACTGTCCGAGACGCTACGCGGGCTTCCGATACGTTGTCCGGAAGCCCGATGCCACGGGTCGATGATTGCCGTCGTCAGCGGGTCGCCGGCCAACCGTTCGAAGCCGGTCAGTGCGAAGGTATCTGCTCGATCTTATCGGCGCTCAGGTCGCTCGGGAAGCAATGAGGATGCTCAAAGCCGATCGGAGATCCGCTCGTTGAATAGACGATGTTATCCGTGTTGTTCGGGCCTTGGCCGGCGGGTACAGTGCCGAGCCCCGCGAGCTTGCGCATACGATAGGCGATCGCATGATCGGCGCAGGCGCTATCGCCGCTCACACCCAATCCTCCGATGACTTTCCCTGCTGCATAAAGCGCGACGCCGCCGCCGAAGGTAATGACGCCGCCAAGCGTGTGTCCGATGCCGCTGCCCTGTTCGAGGAAGCGCGCGTCAAAAGGATTCGAATTATTCAGGCCGTAAAGGGAGCCGCCCGGCTGGGCGGCCGCGTAGAGATTTGCCGTCGATAGGGCAAGTGCGTCGTTGCTGAAACCGTTCGCGGTATAAGCTTTCGCGATTGCAATGGCCCGGCTACCGGGCCAGGCGTCGCCGGTCACGATCACCGAACACAGATGCCCCTGCCGATCGACAATGGCCGCCCACATCCGGTTAGGCTTGAAGATCCCGCCGTTCGCATCGGACAGGTTCACGACCGTATGCAACTGCTTTTCCACCAATGCGACCGTACCTTGAGGTAGCGTGCATCGGGCTTGTGGGACATCATCATCGCCAGAGGCACGACTTTCGTGCGAAAAGGACGCAATACAAAACGCTGCGACAGCGACGGTAAGCATCTTACGCATGACGATTCTCCTGACGATCGATTTGACAGCAGGCACGCTGTTGGCGAGAACGCGAACAAACAATAGGACAGCCAATGAAATAAACGACTCATCGCTGTTGAATGTCGGTGGCGAGTTCCCGGCAGCGAACGTACCTCGTTGATCCGGGACTTCGTGTAAATAGTGAAGACCATTATGCAAGGGCAATTGGCCAAAACAGAGTGCCCGTCAGCCATGCATGCCTGGCGTTCGACACTGCTACGGACACGAGCGACGATCGGCTCGCCAGAGCGTGGTGCGGCGACGGTTTTGATCGATTGGATGGCGCGGCATATAGTTGGCGCGTGCGCAACACTCTCATTGGAGATCGACGCAATGCCTTATCTACAGCTTGATGTAAACGATCACTACTCTGTCGAGAGCAAAAGACTGCTCGCGGCGAAAATGAGTGAGACCTATGCTCGGATGATGTCGGTGGACGTCAGGCGAATCAGCGTAGGCGAGCGATGAGGGTCCGGGTTCCGCGGCCTGTATTTGCGCATGGCCGTATGACGTCGGCGATATGCGGGAACCACGAGGGCGCCAGGATCGGATCCGCCTCCGTTGCGCCACGACCTGAGCCAAATTAGGAGGAGGACCATGAACAGGCTTGCGACATACCCGGCAGGTAATCGGCGGAAGCGACCGTGGTGGATGGTCTTGATCACGACGGTGTTCTGTTTCTTATGCCAGAGCGTCGTCGCGCAAGCGGACGACGGCGCGGCTCGCCTGCACGCGAAATATCAAAGTCTGACGCAGCAACTCGCGCACAACCAGTTTCAGCGACCGCTGTACCTCGAATCGCAGGAGTTGCCGTCGGCGCTCAAGGGCGATATTTACGGGGTGCTCAACTATCCTTTCGCGGTGGTCAGCGGCGCGCTCAACGACCCGACTCAGGGCCCGGCCAACTGGTGCGACGTGCTGATCCTGCATCTGAACACCAAATACTGCCATGCGTCGACCAGCGACAGCGGTACGATCCTCACCGTGAACATCGGCAAGAAAACCGAGGAATCGCTTTCGTCGTCGTACCGCGTGCAATTCAACTTTCGTGCGGTAGCGAGCACCCCTGATTATTTTCGCGTCGAGCTCACTGCCGCCAAGGGTCCGCTGAGCACGAAAGACTACCGTATCGTGCTGGAAGCGATACCGGTGGGCGATAACCGCACCTTTATTCACCTGACCTACGCGTACGGATATGGCACGGCGGGACGGATTGCCATGAAAACCTACCTGGCGACGATCGGCAGCGACAAGGTCGGCTTTTCCGCTACGCCCGATTCGTCGACGAGCGAGCCGCAATACATCGGCGGCGTGCGCGGCCTGGTCGAACGCAATACGATGCGCTACTACCTCGCCATCGATGCCTATCTTGGCGCGCTTTCCAGCCCGCCCAACGCCCGCCTCGACAAACGCCTCGCTGACTGGTTCGATGCGACCGAGCAGTATCCGCGGCAATTGCACGAGGTCAGCCGCGCCGACTATATGCAAATGAAGCACGACGAGTATCAACGTCAGCAGATCGCCCAGTGATCCGCGCAGCGGGCGGGGATCTGATCAATGCAACGCAATATCGTGTTGAAGGTTTTTTCGGGGGGATGTCGATCCGATGGTGCGTCGATCGTCGTTACCTGGTAAGACAATTGGTCAGGAACCCTGGATCTGCCGTTTTGCGCCAGGTCTGGCCGCCATCGTCATCCGACCTGGGAGCACACTGTGAACCGACTCGACAATCCGATCCTGCAAGTCCTGGAAGGCTACAAAGCCGCGGTATTGGCAAAAGACGTGGACGCGTTCGTTGCGCTATACGACCGCGATGCGGTGGTCTTCGACATGTGGGGGACATGGTCGTACCACGGCATCGCATCGTGGCGCGCCATGGTGGAGGGCTGGTTCGGTTCGCTGGGTACGGAACGTGTGATAGTCGATTTCAGCGCGGCGCAAACGATCGTCGCCGCGGACCTCGCCGTCGTTCACGCCTTCGCGACATATAAAGCCGTCGACGCCGACGGATCGGAACTGCGCTCCATGGACAATCGCCTCACCATGACGCTGAGGCAGCAGGCCGACGGATGGAAAATTGTCCACCAGCACACCTCCTCTCCGATCGAGGTCGGCACGGCGCAGGTCATTTTCAGGCGCTAGCGGTCTGGCGGTTCGACATCGCGCGTCGGCTCGCGAATAATCACGGCTGCGTGACTTTCCAATTTGCGACGTACCTTCTGTTTAAAAGTAGCCATGACACCATTGCTTGCCGGCCGATGCCTTTGCGGTGCCGTCCATTACTCGGTAAGAGACGAATTCGTCTATGCGTTGAACTGCCACTGTTCAAACTGCCGGCGCGCGACCGGCTCGGCGTTCAAACCCTTCGCGGGAATCGAGCGCGACAAGCTGCGCATCACTCGGGGCGAAGACAGCCTGTTGATTTTCGGCGATGAACGAGCGTCGCATGACGTGCGCTGCAAAATATGTGGAAGCCTGATGTTCTCAGTGGTTCGTCAGGGGCAGTACGTTCACGTCACGCTGGGAACACTCACAGACTCGCCCGCCATGTCTCCCACTGCCCACATTTTCGTGGGTTCAAAGGCACCGTGGTATTCGATCACTGACCAATTGCCGCAACACGACGAATTCGGGTGAGTCTCCTTCCTATCGCAACATCGACTCGAAAGGCGCCGTACCAGCCGCCGCCGCCCTGCGACAGCACGATCAGCGGCAGGTGATGGCCTGCTATCGGCGCGCCGGCCGCGACGGTCCGGGTGACGTCGCCCAAGGCGTGCGGCGTGGCCGGCGCATCGGTGGGATACCAGATTCCGGCCGTGAGCGGCGGCTCGGCGGCTGAGCTCCGGACGGCTCGAGGTCTATGAGACCAAAGTCCAATTGAATATTTCAGGCGCGGGTTCAATAGTAGTGAAACGCCGCGTTCTGTCGACGACAAAGCCGGCGCGATCCTCTTCCTAAAATGCCGAAATTGCAGGCAGGCCTTGGTATTGGCGTCAGGAACGTTCCAGTGGGTTTGAGTTTTCGCGATTGCAGGCCTATCACGGTGTCGCCGCCGAACCGCGACGCGACCTGGCGGGAGAACAACTTATGCTGCTCACACCGATTCCCCAACGGACTCCATCCCGAGAGATGCTCGACGTCCTGATCCGCGCCGGACTCATCGCGGTCCTGGCCGTATTCTGTTTTCGGATCTTCGCGCCGTTTCTTAACCTGATGGCCTGGTCGGTGATTCTTGCGATCACGCTCTATCCGCTGCAGGTCCTGCTTCGCTCCATGCTCGGCGGCAAGGATGGCCTGATCGCCACGCTGATCGTCCTTGTCGCGCTTGTCGTGATTCTGGTGCCAACGTATGCGCTGGGTCTCGCGGTAGCCGATTCGGTCGAGAAATCGATAGCCATTGCCAGGAGCGGTAGCTTCCGGATTCCGCCTCCCGCGGACTCGGTGGCGAGTTGGCCGCTGGTCGGCCAGCGTGTGTACGACTTCTGGCAACAGGCATCGACGGACCTGACCGGTCTTGCGCATAAATTCGCCCCGCAGTTGAAGGAGGCCGGGCTCGCTGTGCTTGCAACGGTGACGGGTCTCGGTGCCGGCCTGGTGATATTTTTCGTCGCGCTGATCGTCGCAGGCATCCTGATGGCCCACGGTGAGAAGGGCTATCACAGCGCGGTGCAGATCGCCTCGCGCATCTCGGGGCCCGAGAACGGCGCTCAGATCGCCGACTTGTGCACGGCGACGATTCGCGCGGTGGCCCAGGGGGTAGTGGGCATCGCGTTTATCCAGATGCTGCTGATCGGCATCGGCTTCATCGTGAAGGGGATACCCGGCGCGGGGTTGCTCGCGCTGGCCGTGCTGCTGCTCGGCATCATGCAATTGCCGGCCACGCTGATCACCATTCCGGTGATCGCCTTCGTGATCGTCACGGACGGCGTGAACACCGCAAACATCATCTTCTCGGTTTACGTGTTCGTCGCGGGCCTCGCCGACAACGTGCTCAAGCCATTGATGCTGGGCCGTGGCGTCGCGGTGCCGATGCCCGTCGTGCTGATCGGAGCGCTCGGCGGCATGGTGACGGGAGGCGTCATTGGGCTATTCGTTGGGCCCGTGATGCTGGCCGTCGGTTATCAGCTGTTCTGGCGCTGGGTCCGAGACCAGCCTCAACCCAGGCAACCCACGCAACCGACGCAGACCCACGAACAGAAGCAGACCTGAAGCTCGAGGATGGCTCCGTGTCACCGTTGATGCATCCGTACGGGATCGCAGTGCTGTTCGGGGCGGCGGTTGGCCTGAGCGGATGCATGCGGGTGGGCCCGGACTTCAAGCCGCAGCATGAAGCGTGGAGCGAGCACTGGAGTAGCGAATCGATCACGCGGGTCACGCAACAGGGTGCACAGCCCGATGTGCGCCAGTGGTGGCTGATCTTCGACGATAGGAATCTCGAACGTCTGATCGCCGAAGCCGACGCGAACAACGGCGACCTGAAGATCGCCGGACTACGCGTGCTCGAGGCGCGCGCACAGCTCGGCATCGCGCTCGCGGGACGCTATCCGCAGGTGCAGCAGGCGAGTGCCGATGTACTGGCTTCGGCGCGCAAGCGCTCGGATGGTTCCAATCCGCGCTCGGGCGCCTTCGTGCAGTACGGCGCGGGCTTCAGCATCGGCTGGGAACTCGATTTCTGGGGACGCTTCAGCCGCGCGATCGAATCGGCCGACGCCGGGTTCTTCGCCGCGCAAGCCAACCGCGACGATGCGCTGGTTCTGTTGCACGCGCAGGTCGCGGATTCGTATTTCACACTGCGGGTCGCGCAGGCGCGGCTACGTATCGCTCGCGAGAACGCCCAGTTGCAAAAACGCAGCTACGACATCGCTCAAAAGCTCTTCAAGGCTGGCGAATCCGACGAACTCGACTTCCAGCAGGCGAAGACGCAGTACCTTGGGACGCTGAGCAGCATCCCCGATCTCGAAAGCCAGATCGTGCTTGCGCGTCATGCGCTGTCGGTGCTGATCGGGCGAGCGCCGGGTCCGCTGCCGGAACTCGACGTGCAGTCGGGCAAGGAAGGCGTGGTGCCGCTGGTGGATCATGCGGTGCTGCAGGACGTGCCGGCCGATCTGCTGTTGCGCCGCCCTGACGTTCGCGCGGCCGAGTATCAGATGGCTTCGCAGTCGGCGCTCATCGGCGTGGCAAAAGCGGATCTGTACCCGTCGGTATCGTTGCTCGGCACGCTGACGTGGACCGCCAGTTCGCTCGCGGGCGCACCGAGCACACTGCTCTTTGCCGCGGGCCCGAGCGTGACGTGGAACGTGTTCGATTACGGCAGGATCACGAACAACGTGCGCGTCCAGGACGCACGGCTGCAAGAGTTGACGCTCGCTTATCAGAACACGGTGCGCGAGGCGGCGCGCGAGGCCGACGACGCCGCGACGGCGCTGCTCGCCGCCTTGCAGCGCGACACCATTCTGAATGACGCGCAGGGCGCGGCGCGGCGCTCGCTGACGCTCGCCAATACGATCTATCGGGAAGGGTATTCGGACTTCCAGCGGGTCCTCGATGCGCAGCGCGCGCTGTTCGCGCAGCAGGACGCGTACGTGGTCAATCGCAGCAATGCGCTCGGCAGTGTGATCGCGCTTTACAAGGCGCTCGGAGGCGGCTGGGAAACCGAACAGCCGCTCGTCGACGCGGCGACGCGCGCGCAGATGCGGCAACGCACCGATTGGGGCGACCTGCTCGACCAGACGGCGCCGTCTTCCGGTACGCCGGGGCAAGCCGAAGGGGCGTCACGATGAGCGATACCCAGGATACCCGCGAGCCTCGAACCGCCGCGCCGCCGAAGTCGTCGACGCCTGCCGCCGACCCTTCGGGCAGGGCGGTCAAATGGGTCGTCTGTCTGATCGTGCTGAGCCTGATCTGGTATCTGCTCGCCGACCGCTTCACGCCGTATACGCAGCAGGCGCGGATTCAGGCCTATGTCGTGCCCGTCGCCGCCGAGGTGTCGGGACGCGTGACGCGGGTGTTCGTCCATAACAACCAGGATGTCAACGCGGGGGACGTGCTGTTCGAAGTCGATAGCGAGCCCTACCGCATTGCCGCTGACCGCGCGCGCGCCGATCTGGAGTCCACGCGCCGGCAGCTCGGTGCCAGCACGGCCGGCATCGAGTCGGCAGTCGCGGCGTTGCGGGCCGCCATCGCGAACGAGGTCAAGGCGCGCCAGGACAGCGACCGTCTCGAGCGGCTCTATCGTGAAGACGAGGGCACCGTCTCCCTGCGACGCCTCGAGGTCGCGCGGGCGACGCATGAACAGGCGCTAAGCCAGGTCGACGGGGCCCGTGCCGAAGTCGAGCGGGCGCGGGAGCAGCAGGGCGGAAGCGAGGCGGAGAATGCACAGTTGCGCAGCGCCGCTGGCGCGCTGGAGAAGGCCGAACTCGATCTCGCCAACGCGCGGATCAGAGCCCGCTCGAGCGGCGTCGTGACCGATCTGCGCACGGAAGTCGGTCAGTTCGCCGCGGCGGGCAATCCGGTCATGACGCTGATCGCGATCCGCGACGTGTGGGTCAGCGCCGACATGACGGAGAACAATCTGGGCCATCTCAAACCCGGCACGCGCGTCGAGATCGCCTTGGACGTGCTGCCCGGCGAAGTGTTCGGCGGGCGGGTTCGCAGTATCGGCTATGGCGTGAGTGTGGGGCAGAGCACGCCGGCGGGCAGCCTGCCCACTGTGCAGAATAGCCGCGACTGGCTGCGTCCCGCGCAGCGTTTCCCGGTAATCGTCGAATTCGACGATAACGAGCGCGCGCGTCTGCGCGATCTGCGGGTGGGCGGGCAGGCCGAAGTGATGGCCTTTCCGACCCAGGGCAATCCGCTCAATCCGCTGGGACACGCGTTCATCCGGCTGATGAGCTGGCTTTCCTACGTCTATTGAGAAGCCCATGCAACCCGTGACCCAGCGCCTCGGTTATCGCGCGATACGTGTGGCCATCGGAACGGCGATCGCTCTTGCCGTCAGCTTTGGACTCGATTTCCCGATACCCGTCGTCGCGCCGGTATTCACGGTTTTTCTGCTGGCCACGCAGAGTCGCCCGCTATCGTTGAAGGCCGGCGTGATTCTTTCGCTGGTGGTGGCGTCGACCACCGGCAGCGGCCTGCTCCTCGTTCCGTTGCTTCGTCACTATGCGTTGGCCGGCATCATGATCGTCGGCCTCATGCTGTTCTTCGCGTTTCGTTACGGGCTGCGTGGCGGCAACAATCTCGTCGCGACTTTTCTGGTCGCGGGACTGACGATGATTTCCGCCGCGGGCACGGCCGACTTCGAACTGGCCCTTACGGTCGTCGGCGCGCTGGCGAAGGGACTTCTGCTTGCCGTGCTGGCGTCGACGCTGGCGCACAGATTGTTTCCTGAAAGCATGGGCGCGCGAGAACAGCCCGCCGCGGCAGCGATGGCGGAAGACGAGGCGGCCTATATCGCGCTGCGTGCCGCGCTCGTCGTCATGCCGGCCTATCTGCTCGCGATGACCGACCCGGCGAACTACATGCCGATCATCATGAAGTCCGTCAGCCTCGGGAGACAATCCTGCACGACCTCGGCCCGCGGCGCCGCACGCGATCTGATCGGCTCGACGCTGCTCGGCGGTCTGCTCGCCATCGCGTTCTGGTTTGCGCTGAGGCTGTTCGTGCATCTGTGGATGTTCTTTCTGTGGATGCTGTTGTTCGGCCTGCTGGTGGGACGCAAGCTGTACGGCCTGCAACCCACGCGTTGTTCGCCGGGCTTCTGGCTGAACAGTCTCGTGACGATGATCATTCTGCTCGGGCAATCGGTACAGGACAGCGTGGCGGGCAAGGATGTCTACACCGCGTTTGCCGTGCGAATGGGGCTCTTTCTGGCCGTAACGGCCTATGCGTATTTGATGCTTCTGCTTTTCGAGCAGCACCGCCGTGCGGAGTGAGGCGGTGCGGCATGCTGCAAAGCCGATCCGGTGATCGCAACAGGAGCGTGCAATGGGAAATGCGACAGGCGATGGCGCGGTCCGTCCTCGGGCTAGTGAGATTCTGAAGGAAATGGCGATAACCCTGTGGTATCTGAGAGCGATTCTGATCGGTCTGCTTCTACTGTTCGTCTTGCTGACGGTTGGCATGGACTACTGGGGCGCGCCCGTCGAGACAGCGAACCGGACACCGTCGCCGTTGGGTGAAACCGTGTACTTCTGCGCGATCACGGCGCTCACCATCGGGTACGGCGATGTCGTGCCCACTTCGGCGTTCGGCCGGATCGACGCCGCATGCCTCGGGCTGATCGGCGTGGTATTCACCGGCTTGATCGTGGCCGCGGCTGTACGAGGTGTGCAGGAGGCCGCGCATCGGGCGGAAAGGACGGGATAGCGAGGCGCGCAACAGAATGAGACGGACTGGACGGTATTGAAGGCGGCAGTCAAGGCGGGACGTATTCAGGTCATTCGTGAATGAGGTTCAAGTCCCAGCCTGACTTTTTCTAAACCACATCGGCTAATTGCCTTCCGGCATTTTCGACGAATGATGGCTGGTAATCAGCCACTTGTGCCCATTCCACGCGTAGGTGAACGTATAGCGCGCCTTGACGACCGAGCCGTCCGCGAACTTGAAGGTGTAGAGCCCCGAGTCGATCGCGGTGTTGCATTCGATCATGATGTCGCGGAAGTCGATCGTGCCGACCGGTTTGTTTTCGAGGAAGTGTTTGAAATAGTCGAGCTTTTCGTCGGCGGTCAAACGCGGCTTGTTCGAGACGGTCGGCAGCAGGATCGAGTTCGGCGCGTAGTTCGCCACGACCTTCCGCGGGTCGCCGGTTTTCAGCGAGTCGTTCCAGCGATCGAACAGTGCGGAAATCTGCTTTTCCGAGGTGGGATGGCAGGCCTCGGACCTCGCGAGTGCGCTGCCATGGGCCACGACCGCAATCATCGCAAAGACGACGGACGGCCCGTCAACGCTGATTCTCATGATGCCCTCCGCGATCGTTGCCGGTGGATTGTTCCGCCAGTAAATCGAAACTGCGCACGGCATATCCGCCACAGCATCGACGTTAGAGGACAAGAACCCGGGTTATTTGCGTCGGTTCAGCTCGCTTCTTCCAGAACCACGACACTGCGTGCCTCCACGCGAAATTGATCGCTTTCGACAGCGCCCTGTTGCGCCGCTTGCACGATGTCATGCGGACTGTCGCGCGCGGTATCGACGATACGCCGCCAGTGCCGCCCGTCGGACGCGGGCAACTGGACCGTGCGGGCGCAATCGTCCATGTTGAACACCGCGTGCAGTGCCGGCTCGCCAGGCTCTTCGCCGCCCAGCGTGACGGCGAGAAGCCGCGTGCCTGGATCGTGCCAGCCCGGCTCGTTCAGGCGCTCGCCGTGCCATGCCGCATCCGGCCGAGTCTGCCCCGGCGAGGGCCGGCCGGTCAGGAAATACCGCCGCCGCAAACTTGCGTGGCGCTTGCGCAGCGCGATCAACTCGCGCACGAAGCGCGACATGGCCGAGCCGGCTTCAGTGGGTGTCCAGTCGAACCAGCTGAGGGTGTTGTCCTGACAATAGGCGTTGTTGTTGCCGCGCTGGCTGCGCAGCACCTCGTCGCCGGCGAGCGTCATCGGCACACCCAGACTCAGGAACAGGATGGCCATCACGTTGCGCGCCTGGCGATGTCGCAGACCGAGAATCTGGGCGTCGCCGGTCCCGCCCTCGGCGCCACAGTTCCACGACAGGTTGTCGGAGCAGCCGTCGCGATTCTCGTCGCCGTTGGCTTCGTTGTGCTTCGATTCGTAGCTGACGAGATCGATCAGCGTGAAGCCGTCGTGGCACGTCACGAAGTTGACGCTGTTGTTGGGCAGCCTGCCGTCGTCCGCATAGAGGTCCGAACTGCCCGCGATGCAGGTGGCGACCGCCCCGATGAGCCCCGGGTCGCCGCGCACGAAACGGCGAATCACGTCCCGATAGCGGCCGTTCCACTCGGCCCATGCCATGCCGGGAAAGGCGCCGACCTGATACATGCCGGCGGCGTCCCACGCCTCCGCGATCAATGGCACGCGCGACAGCACACGCGAAGACTCGATCGCCCAGGGCAGCGGTGGATCGACCATCAGCTCGCCGCGCTGGTCGCGCGCGAAGATACTCGCCAGATCGAACCGGAAGCCGTCGACGCCGAGTTCTTCCACCCAGTATTCGAGGCAGCGCACGATGAACGTCGTCACCAGTGGATGGTTGCAATTGATCGTGTTGCCGCAGCCGGTGTAGTCCCGGTAGCGGCGCCGGTCGGCCGCGTCGAGGTGGTAGAAGATATCGTTGACGAGGCCCTTGAAGTTGATGACGGGGCCCGTCTCGCCCGCTTCGGCCGTATGGTTGAACACGACGTCGAGCAGCACGGCGATGCCCGCGGCGTGCATGGCGTCGGTCAGCGCGCGAAACTCCTGGGGCGCGCGCGCGGGATCGCGGCAGTAGCGAGGATGCGGGCTGTAATAGCTATGCGTGCTGTAACCCCAGTAGTTGCTCAGGCCGAGGGCCGCCGTGGCGGGCGGAACGTCCTGTTCGTCGAAGGCCATCACCGGCAGCAGCTCGACGTGGGTCACGCCAAGCTGCGTCAGGTACGGAATCTTTTCGATCAGGCCGGCGAAGGTACCGGGATGCTGCACGCCGCTCGACGGATCACGTGTAAAGCCGCCGACATGCAGCTCGTAGATGATCGCGTCGTCGAGTCCGCGCGAGATACGCCCAAGGGGCGAGGGCAGGGGTTCCGTCACGATCGCGCGGTGGGTTTTGTGCCCGTCCGGATTCGGCTGGCCGACCGCAGGCCGCGTCCACAGCACGTCGCTGACCGCGCGGGCATACGGGTCGAGGAGTTCCCTGTCGGCGTCGAACGCGTGGCCGCTAGAGCGCGTATCGCGCGGACCGTCCACCCGCCACGTGTAGTAGGTGCCGAACGGCAGCGCTTCGACCATCACATGCCAGTAGTAGAAGGTGCGGTTGCAAGCGGCGGCGAGCGTGATGATCTGAAACGGCTCGGGGCTGTCAGCCGCGTCGTACAGCAACAGCTCGACGCGCGTCGCGTGACGGCAGAAGATGCAGAAATTGATGCCGCCGGGCGCCGCCGACGCGCCCACGGGAAACCGCGACCCGGAGCGAACCGCATGAGCACGCACCGATCCCGTTTCAGGGTCATTGATCAAGGGTGATCCTCATCGGGCGGATCTTCCAGATCTTGTCGCAGTATTCGCCGATGGCGCGGTCGGAAGAGAACTTGCCCGAGCGCGCGGTGTTCAGGATCGACATCCGGGTCCAGCGCCGCGTGTCCTGCCAGGCGGCGCTCACGTCGTCCTGACGCGCCACGTAGGCGGCGTAGTCGGCGAGCACGAGAAACGGGTCCGCGTGCGTCAGATTGTCGATCAGCGGGCGGAACATCTCGCGGTCTCCTCGCGAGAAATGACCGTCGGCGATCAGTTGCAGCACTTCGCTCAGTTCCGCGTCGTCCTTCACATAGTCCGCGGGGCGATAACCCGCGCGCTTCACACGTTCCACTTCGTCGGCGCTCAGGCCGAACAGGAAGAAGTTTTCGTCGCCGACCTCTTCGCGGATTTCGACGTTGGCGCCGTCGAGCGTGCCGATCGTCAACGCGCCGTTCATCATGAACTTCATGTTGCCGGTGCCCGATGCTTCCTTGCCGGCCGTCGAAATCTGCTCGGACAGGTCGGCGGCAGGGTAGATGAAGTGCGCGTTCTTCACATTGAAGTCCGGATAGAACACGACTTTCAGCCGCCCGTTCACCATCGGGTCGTTATTCACGACTTCGGCGATGCCGTTGATCAAACGGATGATCAGCTTGGCCGTCGCGTAGCCGGGCGCCGCCTTGCCGCCGAATACGAAACAGCGCGGTGTCAGCGCGAGCTGCGGATCACGCAGCAGGCGCCGGTACAGCGTGACGATCAGCAACGCGTTCAGATGTTGCCGCTTGTATTCGTGGATGCGCTTGACCTGCACGTCGAACAGCGCGGCGGTGTCGACGCCGATGCCCGTGACGCTCCGGATATGCTCGGCGAGCACGGTCTTGTTCGCCTGCTTCACGCTACGCCAATGCTGCTGAAACGTGGCGTCGTCGGCATAGGCTTCGAGCTTGCGCAGTCGCGCGAGATCAGTGACCCAGCCAGCGCCGATGGTCTCGTCGAGCAGCCGCGCGAGCGCCGGATTGCAAAGCAGCATGAAACGGCGCGGCGTGACGCCGTTCGTGACGTTGTGAAAGCGCTCGGGCCACAATTCGGCGAAGTCCCGCAGCACGGTCTGCTTGAGCAGCCCGGAATGCAGTTCGGCGACGCCGTTGATCGCGTGGCTGCCGACCGTCGCCAGATGCGCCATGCGCACGAGCTTGTCACCGCGCTCGTCGATCAGCGACATGCGTGCGATGCGCGCGTCGTCGCCCGGATAGCGCTGCCGGACCTCGTCGAGGAAGCGGCGGTTGATCTCGTAGATGATTTCGAGCAGGCGCGGCAGCAGGTTGCGCATCAGCGGCAGCCCCCAGGTTTCGAGCGCTTCGGGCAGCAGGGTGTGATTGGTGTACGCGAGCGCGCGCCGCGTGATGTCCCAGGCCTCGTCCCACGGCACCTGCCTGTCGTCCACCAGCAGACGCATCAGCTCGGCGACGGCGATCGACGGATGCGTGTCGTTCAACTGCACGTTGAACAACTGCGCGAAGTGTCCGACCGGTTCGCCCTTGATTTGGAGCAGGCGCAGCATGTCCTGCAGCGAGCACGACACGAAGAAGTACTGCTGCGCGAGACGCAGGCGCTTGCCGATCGCGGGCTCGTCGTTCGGATACAGCACCTTCGACAGCGTCTCGGAGATGACCTTTTCGTTGACGGCCTCGTAATAGTCGCCGGCGTTGAAGTCCTGCAGGTCGAACGACTCGACCGCCTCGCTCTTCCACAGCCGCAAGGTGTTGCACGTGTTGACGTGATAGCCGGGCATCGGCGTGTCGCAAGCCACGCCCTTGACCTGGCGTGTGGGTGTCCAGCGCACGCACAGGTGCCCGCGTGCATCGGTTTCGTTGTGGGTGCTGCCGCCGAACCCCACGTAGTACGCAACCTCCGGGCGCACGATCTCCCATGGATTGCCCTTTTGCAGCCATTTGTCGGTGGTTTCGACCTGCCAGCCGTCGCGAATCTGCTGGTCGAAGATGCCGAACTCGTAGCGGATGCCATAGCCGATGGCCGGTATTTCCAAACTTGCGAGCGAATCCAGATAGCAGGCCGCGAGGCGGCCAAGTCCGCCATTGCCGAGCCCCGGCTCTTCCTCGAGTTCGAGCAGCATATCGAGGTCGACGCCGAGCGCGCGCAGCGCTTCGCGTGTGCTGGCCTCGATGCCGAGATTGACGAGGTTGTTGCCGAGTTGCGGGCCGATCAGGAACTCGGCGGACAGGTAGCAGGCGACCCGCACATCGCTTCCGGCGTAGGTCTGTACGGAGGTTGCCCAGCGGGCCAGCAGCCGGTCGCGCACGCTATACGCGAGCGCCATGTACCAGTCATGCGGGGAAGCGATCGCCGGATAGCGGCCCCGCAGGCACAGCAGATTGTCGAGCACGCCGCGTTGGAGCGCGGCGGCGCTCAGGCCGGTGCGCGCTGCATCCGCGCTTTGCTGCGAGGTCGTGGTGGGAGCGTCGGCCATGATGCTTTCCTCGGTGCATGCTGCGCGTGACGTTCAGAAGGGCCAGACCCAGTCGACGATCTCGGCGCGGTCCGTGCCATGCGTATGCGCATAGTTCAGGTTGCTGACGATCGCGTTCCTCATGTCTTCCCTGAGATGCGCGGATCTGCCCTGCAAGCGCGGCACGCGGTCGAGCACGTCGATCACCAGATTGAAGCGGTCCACCTGATTAAGAATCGCCAGTTCGAGCGGCGTGTTGATGTTGCCTTTCTCCTTGTAGCCCCGCACGTGCAGATTCTCGTGATTGCGAAAGCGATAAGCGAGCTTGTGGATCAGCCACGGGTAACCGTGGAAATTGAAGATTACCGGCTTATTGGTCGTAAACAGGCTGTCGAATTCGCGTTCGGTCGAGCCGTGCGGGTGCTCGCTCGCCGGCTGCATCCTGAACAGGTCGACCACGTTGACGAAACGCAGCTTCAGTTCGGGCAGACGTTCGCGCAGGATCGCCGTCGCCGCCAGCGCTTCCTGGGTGGCGACGTCGCCGCACGAGGCCATCACCACGTCCGGTTCGGCGTCCTCGTCGTTGCTCGCGCGCCGCCACACGCCGATGCCTTTGGCGCAGTGCACGACGGCTTCGTCGATGGTGGTGAATTGCAGGTGTTTCTGCTTGTCGGCGACGATCACGTTGATGCAGTCGGTGGTGCGCAGACAGTGGTCGGCGACCACCAGCAGCGTGTTCGCGTCGGGCGGAAGATAGACGCGCGTGACCGAGGGGCTCTTGTTGGTGACGAGATCGATGAAGCCGGGGTCCTGATGCGAAAAGCCGTTGTGATCCTGCCGCCACACGGTCGACGACAGCAGAATGTTTTCCGCCGACACCCACGCGCGCCATGGCACGTGATTGCGGCTGATGTCGAGCCACTTCGCGTGCTGGTTGAACATCGAATCCACCACGTGCGCAAACGCTTCGTAGGTATGGAAGAAGCCGTGGCGGCCCGTCAGCAGATAGCCTTCGAGCCATCCCATCAGCGTGTGTTCGGACAGCATCTCCATCACGCGGCCGTCGCGCGCCAGTTCGCCGCCGTCCTCGTCCTCGGGGAGCATCTCGGCCATCCACACCTTCTTGCTGACCTCGTAGATCGACTGCAGACGGTTCGAGGCCGTTTCGTCCGGGCCGAACACGCGGAAGGTGTTCATGTTCGCGCGCATCGTGTCGCGCAGAAACTCGCCGAGTGGCCGCGTGTTCTCCTGCAGCACCTTGCCCGCGTGCAGCACATCCACCGCGTACGCGCGGATGTCGGGCAGCTTCAGTTCGCGGCGCAGCACGCCGCCGTTCGCGTGCGGATTGGCGCTCATGCGCCGCGGGCCTTGGGGCGACAGCGCCTTGAGTTCGGGGATCAGCCGGCCCTCGGCATCGAAAAGTTCGGCGGGCCGGTAGCTGCGCATCCATTCTTCGAGCACTTCGAGATTCGCGGAGTTGTTGCGCACATCTGAAAAAGGCACCTGATGCGAGCGCCACGAGCCTTCGACCTTGTGCCCGTTGATCTGCTTCGGTCCGCTCCAGCCCTTGGGCGTGCGCAGCACGATCATCGGCCAGAGCGGCCGCTCGAGATTGCCGTTCGCGCGTGCCTGCCGATGAATTGCGCGAATTTCGCCGAGCACGGTATCGAGCGTGTGCGCCATCTTCCGATGCATTTCCGCGTGATCCGATCCTTCGACGAAATGCGGGGTGTAGCCGTAGCCGACAAAGAGCGCTTCCAGTTCTCTGCTGCTGATGCGCGACAGGATGGTCGGATTGGCGATCTTGTAGCCGTTCAGATTCAGGATCGGCAGCACGGTGCCGTCGCGGGCCGGGTTGATGAATTTATTCGAATGCCACGCGGTGGCGAGCGGCCCGGTCTCCGCTTCTCCATCGCCGACCACGCAGGCCACGATGAGGTCCGGGTTGTCGAGCACGGCGCCATACGCATGCGACAGGCTGTAGCCAAGCTCGCCGCCTTCATGGATGGACCCGGGCGTCTCCGGCGTCACATGCGAACCGATATGGCCGGGAAACGAGAACTGCTTGAAGAACTTCTGCATGCCCTCGGCATCCGCGCTCTTGTCCGGATAGATCTCCGAGTAGGTGCCTTCCAGATAGGTGGGGCCGAGCACGCCCGGTGCGCCATGTCCGGGACCGGCCATGAAGACGACATCGAGATCGTCGCGTTTGATCACGCGGTTCAGATGCGCCCAGACGAACGATAACGCCGGGCTCGCGCCCCAGTGTCCGAGCAGGCGATACTTGACGTGTTCGACTTTCAGCGGCTCCCGCAGCAGCGGGTTGTCCAGCAGATAGATCATGCCGACCGAAAGATAATTGCATGCGCGCCACCACGCATCGATCAGCTGAAGTTCGTCGCTGCCGAGCGCGGTCTGCTGCGAAGCGTCCGCCGCGGGATGTTTGCCCATACCGACGTCTCCTGTGCTTGCAGCCGCAACCCGAGGGTGTGGATCGTGTCGGGCCCGCTGCGCAGGCGCTTCGATGATTGATGGGGTCCGAATCGCGCCTGTCGGCGGACCTCTGCAACCGGGTATTCTTCGCCAGCCGATGAACATCCATAACGCAGAATATGTTACTGCGCGAAGATTGCAAGGATGATCCGACACCGTCTCGCGCGGCCCGCGAAACCGAGTCTTGTATTCAGGCCGCGATCCGATGTTCGTAGAACGGCCGGTCCCGATCATCGAGAATCGCGTACAACGCTGCCAGATCGCGCGGATCGGGATTCAACCACGCGTCGATATGCTCAGGCTTGATCGGAATGATGCAGCGATCATGGCCGGCAGCGGCCACCTCGGGTGGCGGATCATCGGTGATGGCCGCGAAGGACAATAGATCGGGCTCGCCTTTGCCGCTCCAGCGGGACCATAAGCATGCGACCAGCATGTCGTGAGGCGGATTGGGCCGGAACTCGAGCCGGACATTTTCATCTTTCTCGCCGGGCGCTGGTTCGCGGCCTTCCATTCGCGCGCGCGAGACGTTCTCATAGAACGAACTGGCCAGCACGAGTCCATGCGAATAGCCGAATAGCGCTTTCCAGAAACTTTCGAGACTGTCCCGACGAGCGTTGTACGTGCCGGGATAGCGGGTGTCGTACGATGCGGGCTTGCCGGCCAGGCGGCACTGATAGCGCATCGGTTTGACGACGCGCTGGCCATTCTCCATCATCATCACCGGCGCGTAGTAGCCTGGAAAGATGCGCGAGTCGCCTGCTTTGGGTGCGGTTCGGCCGAGGTCGTCGAGTCGCTCGAGCGTGCGGTCGATCTTGTCTTTGGCGATCCGTTTGCTCTCGGTCGCCGCCTTGGTGGCTTTGGTCTGCAAAGAGCGCTCGGCATCGGCGAAGCGGGTGCGCTGTTTGAACAGTTCCTGTTCGAGCTTCACGGTCTGCTGCGATCTGAAGCGCTCGATCAGCGCCCAGACTTCCCGTTGCGCGTCGGACTGCGGTTCCGAGAAGGCGTCTTCCATCGCTTTGGGAATCCTGGCCTGACCGTCCTCTGCGCGTTCGAAGAAAAGACGCGCGAATTCCTCGATGCTCATGTGCGCGCCGAACATGCGGACGTAGCGCCGGTAGTCCGCCAGAATCTGAGCCGAATAGCACATGGATGCCTCCGTTTGCTGTTCCGATGATACGCATTTGCGCGCTCGCGTCAGCAGAAGTCTCTGCTCGTCGTCTGCAACTCGCCCAACAGATGAGACATGTCGACGAGCCGCTGCGCGACGAGGTGCCGTACTTCTCCCTGACACTGCCACGTGCCGTATACGGCGAGCAGCGCGGCGCCCAACGCTTCTTTGCGCTGTTTTTCGAGCAGACTCGGCCAGATGATCACATTGACGTTGCCCGTCTCGTCTTCGAGCGTGACGAACACGACGCCCTTGGCCGTGCCGGGACGCTGACGCACCGTCACCAGTCCGCAGCCGCGCGCGAGGTGGCCGTTGCGATAGGTCCGCAGCGTCGAGGCCGGCATCAGCCGGTTCGCGAGCAACTGCGGCCGGAGCAGTTCCAGCGGATGGCGGTTGAGCGTCAGGCCGAGCGAACGGTAGTCGGCGACGATGTCGTTCGCTTCGCTCGGTGCGCCCAGTTCGGGCGTTTCGTCCTGAGTCGCCGCGGCCGCGAGCATATCCTTGTCCGGCACCGCGACGACCGACTGCCACAGCGCTTCGCGGCGGTTTCCCGCGAGCGCTGCCAACGCATTCGCATCCGCGAGCGCATGTAGGTCTTTGCGGTCGAGCTGCGCGCGGCGTGCGAGATCGTTGACGCTCGCGAACGGGCGAACCGCGCGCGCGTTCTCGATCCGTTCGGCGGCGCCGTCCTTCATGCCGCGCAGCAGCGAAAGACCGAGACGCACGGCGGGGCGCGTCGCCCCCGCACGGTGTTCGAGCGAGGAGTCCCAACCGCTGATCGTCACATCGACCGGCAACACCGTGACGCCGTGCCGCTGCGCATCCTGAACCAGTTGCGACGGCGAATAGAAGCCCATCGGCTGGCTGTTCAGCATCGCGGCGAGAAAGGCTTCGGGTTCGTGACGCTTGAGCCAACTGCTCGCATAGACCAGCAGCGCGAAACTGGCCGCGTGACTTTCGGGGAAGCCATATTCGCCGAAGCCCTTGATCTGCTCGAAGATCGCCTCGGCGAAGGCCTGGTCGTAGCCGCGCTCCTGCATGCCGAGCACGATGCGGTCATAGTATTTTTCGAGTCCGCCCTTGCGTTTCCACGCGGCCATCGCGCGTCGCAACTGGTCGGCTTCGCCGGCGGTGAAGCCGGCCGCGAGAATCGCCACCTGCATCACCTGCTCCTGGAAGATCGGCACGCCGAGTGTGCGGCCCAGCGCGGTCTTCAACGCGTCGCTCGGATAGGTCACGGGCTCGAAGCCCTGACGGCGCTGCAGATAGGGATGCACGGCGCCGCCCTGAATCGGACCGGGCCGCACGATCGCGACTTCGATGACGAGGTCGTAGAACTTCTCTGGCCGCATGCGCGGCAGCATGCTCATCTGCGCGCGCGATTCGATCTGGAACACGCCGACCGTATCGGCGGCCGAAATCATCGCGTAGGTCGCCTCATCCTCGGCGGGGATGTCCTGCATTTCGAAACGTTCTCCGCGCTGTTCCGAAACGAGGTCGAGGGTGCGCCGGATCGCCGACAGCATGCCGAGCGCGAGCACGTCGACCTTCAGCAAGCCCAATGATTCGAGGTCGTCCTTGTCCCACTCGATCACCGAGCGGTCGGCCATCGCCGCGTTTTCCACCGGCACGAGCCGGGTGAGCTTGCCGCGGCTGATCACGAAGCCGCCCGAATGCTGCGACAGGTGGCGCGGAAAATTCAGCAGTTGCGAGGCGAGCTTCGCCCAGGCCTGAATCAGGGGCTGGTTCGGATCGAGGCCGGATTCCGCGAAACGCGCGAGCAGATCCCGACTGGTATCGAACCAGTGATGCGACTTCGCGACCGCATCGACGATCTGCGGATCGACGCCGAGCGCCTTGCCCGTTTCCCGCAGCGCACCACGCGGACGATAGGTCGACACCGCCGCCGCGATCGCCGCCCGGTCGCGGCCGTACTTGCGATAGATGTACTGGATCACTTCTTCGCGCCGCTGATGCTCGAAGTCGACGTCGATATCGGGCGGCTCGCCGCGCTCCTTGCTGATGAAGCGCTCGAACAGCATGTTGCCGCGCGCGGGGTCCACCTCGGTCACGCCGAGGCAGTAGCAGACCGCCGAGTTCGCGGCCGACCCGCGCCCCTGACACAGAATGTGCTGGCTGCGCGCGAAGCGGACGATGTCGTAGACGGTCAGGAAATACGGCTCGTACTGCAGGTCCGCGATCAGTTCGAGTTCATGCTCGATCTGCTGCTGCACGTGATGCGCAATCCCCGCGGGAAAACGCCGCTGCGCGCCGACATAGGTTTCCTGACGAAGATACGAGGCCGGCGTATGGCCGGCCGGCACCAGCTCGTCGGGATACTCGTAGCGCAGCTCGTCGAGCGAAAACGTGCAGCGGCTCATGATGTCGACCGTCGCGGCCAGCGCGTCTTGCGGGTACAGGTTGGCGAGCCGCAACCTCGAGCGCAGATGCTGCTCGGCGTTCGGCGCCAGATCATAGCCGCACTGATGGACCGGTTTGCCGACCCGGATCGCGGTCATCGTGTCTTGCAGCGGCTTGCGCGAGCGCACGTGCATCACGACTTCGCCGAGCGCGACGACGGGCAGGTCGCGGCTGCGCGCGACGAACTCGACCGCGCCGCGATGCAGGTCGTCCATCGCGCGTTGATGGAGCACGAGGCCGACCCATGCGCGGCCGGTGAACGTTTCGTCGAGCCATTCGACCTGCGCATCGAGCGCGTCTTCGCTGGCCGGGAAATCCGGCACGAGAATCGCGAGGCAGTCGGGCATGCCGAGCAGGTGGCGATACTCCTTCTCCGGCCGCGACAGATCCTGCGGCGTGAGCCGGTATTCGCCCTTGGGCGCGCGCATGCGCGCCAGCGTGATCAGCTCGGACAGATTGCCGTAGCCGTTGCGGTTGCGGGCGAGCAGGATCAGGCCGAACGCCGGCGAACCATCGGCGTTGACGAGCCGGAAATACGAACCGACGATAAACGGCAGCTTCGCTTCTTTCGCCGCGACATGCGCGCGCACGACTCCCGCGAGCGAGCATTCGTCGGTGATCGCGAGCGCGGAGTAGCCGAGTTGCGCGGCACGCTCGGCCAGTTCCTCAGCGTGCGACGCGCCCCGCAGAAACGTGAAGTTGGAAAAGCAGAACAGCTCGGCATACGCCGGCAGCATCGTGAAGGTGGTGTCCATGGCCGCTCATCCGCGCATATCAGCCGAACAGGCCATGCAGGAACCAGCGTTGCTCTTCTTCCGCGTCGCGGCTGCTCACGCGCTCGCGGTAGATCCAGTAGCAGCTCTGGTCGTCCGCCTGCGCGACGAAGTAGTCGCGCGTGACGAGCTCGCCGTCGAACCAGCCGCTCTCGATGCGCTCGCCCGGCGACACCATGCGCAACGGCGAGCCATAAAACGGGCGGTGCTGGCGCATCAGCAGACGCACGGGCGTGTCGAGCATCCACGTCGGGCGGGGCAGATTCTGCGGCAGCGGGCCGGGCTTGACCGGCTGCGACACCGGCAGCCAGCGGTTCGCGATCTCCGGACGATGATCGGCGCTCGGCGCGGGTTTCAGCACGTTCTCTTCGCCGAGCCGCGCGACCAGCAGTTCGAGCAGCCGCGCGTGATCCTCCTGCGAGCCGCCCGGTTCGGGAAACAGCGTGTCGGACGCGGGCGCGGCCGACTCGACGTTCGACGCGTCGAGCCGCAACGCGATCACGGGCGCGGCGAGCTCGATACGATGCAGCCGCTCCTTGAGCAGCCGCATCAGATGTTCTTCGCGCCAGGTCGGCTCGCCGAGTGCGACGTCGATCGTGGTCGGCTCGATCGCAGCGCGTCCGCGCTCGTGTTCGAGCGATAGGCGAATGCCGGTGAGCGCGAGCTGTTTTGCGCACAGCCATCCGCACAGTTGCACGATCAGGCGCTGCGCGCCGAACACCGCGCCATCCGCGTGTTCGAGCCGGTCCGGCATCTCGATGCGCGCCGAGAACGTGGGCGGTAGTTCGAGCCAGTCGAACAGTTCGGGCGCGGTCCCGAACGCGCGGTCGAGCGAGTCGAGCAGATGTTCGCCGCAGCGGCGCTGCAAGCCGGCGCGGGGCAGGCGGCGCAGATCGGCGATGCGCTCGCAACCGAGGCCCGTGAACCAGTCGGCGAACGGGCGGACTTCGGGCACGGCGAGCATCGGCAGGGCGGACAGGCGCTGGTCGAGCGACGCGAGCTTCAGCACGCGCCGGTTGCCAAACTTCGCGAGCAGCCACGCGCCCTGGCCGGTCGGCGCGGCACTGATGCGCGCGGTGAAGCCGAGCGCGTCGAGGATGGTTTTCGTATCGCGGCACAGCGCGAGCAGGCCGCCGAAGAGCCGCAAACTCGCGCCGATCTCGACGACGACCGTCGCCTCATCGAGCAGCGCGACTTCGGGCGAGAAGCGCATCAGCGCGATACCCACCTCGCGATGGGCTGCCGTTTCACGGCCGCTATCGCGCTCATACATTTCGGTCTGCGGCGACAGCGTCAACACGCCGCCGCGCTTCATGCCCGGACGCACGCCTGCCGAGCGCGCGGCGGGGTCGGCCATGACCACCTTGTCTTTCTCCAGCACCGCGCAGCCATGCGCGGGCTCAGGCGACCACTTCGGTCTGAAGACCTCGAGCGGCAACTTTGGCAGATGAACGGCGAGAAAGACGCGCATGTCGGGAAAGCAGAACGGGAGTGGGTTGAAGGGGAATCGACAGGGGCTCTGCGCGAGCGGGCCCTCGTCGTTTCACGATGTCGATGGTGAGACCTTCGGCCGATGGCCTGAGCGCGAGCCGCAGCAGCGCGGGGGATGCCTCCTGCGCGGTGGCGAGCGGCCGCACCATGATGAAAAGCGTCTCCGACGACTGCGCGGCCAGATGCAAACGGCGCAGCGACGACGCCTGCGCGTACTGCGCCCAGAAGATCAGCGCGCCGCAACTGCCGGCGCGCAGGATCTGCTCGGCGGACCACAGCGCGTCGGCGGTTTTCGGCGCATTGATCCGCAGCACCTGCTGCAGCGACAGGCCGATGTAGTTGAGCCCGAGGCCGTCCGGCGTATGCGGCGGTTGCACGAAGACGAGCGGACGCTCGCCGACGGCGCTGAGCGCCGGCTGCAACAGCCGCAGTTCGCCGACGCCGGCCTGCTGCACGAGCAGATCGACCAGCGCGCCGAGCGGCCAGCCACCGCCGGGCAACTCCGCCGACAGGGCCGGATAGCCGGTATCGACGCTGCGGCCGCGGCCAGCGCCAAGCTGGGACGCCCGCCACAAGGACGGGTGAATGGCTTCCGGTGCTGGCAGGGGGGCTGTCATTTGCGAAAATACCTGTATGGATATACAGTATCCTACATGGTTTTATGAGATAGCGAACAGGCACTTTTTGGGGGGCGGGTTCATGGACATGCGAGTGCGCAAGCCAGCCGGGCATCCGATGCCGGAGATCGCGGCGTTCGTGGCCGAACTGAAAGCGGTGTTCGGCGAGCAGGACGTCGATGAAGCGATTCGCCGCGGCAAGGCGGGCGAGCCGACCTTTCATGCGCGGGAAAACGGACGCTCGGCGGGGACGGCGGCGCCGGTTGCGGCGAACGTCTGGCGCGTGGATCGCGCGGTGCGCGACCGCCATTACTGCGAGGGTTGCGACGGCTCGTGCATTGGCAGCGCGAAGTCGTGCCGTCCATAATGGCAGCGGCCCTCAACCCCGGAGAACCCCATGTTGCGCACGTACCTCGGAAGTTGCCATTGCCAATTCGTGAAGTTCGAGGCTCGCATCGATTTCGACGAGGGCACGTCGAAGTGCAATTGCAGCTACTGCAGCAGGCTGCGATTCTGGCACGTGCAGGTTCGCCGGGAAGATTTTCGTCTTCTTTCGGATGAAGCCGCGCTCAGCGAATATCAGGGGCACAATGCGGTCGCGCATCACCCGTTCTGCACACGCTGCGGGGTCCACGTATTCGATCGCATCGATATGCCAAACGGCACAGGGTATCCGTATATCAACGTGAACATCATGTGCCTCGATGAACTCGATCTCGATGCGGCGTTGAATGCGCCGGTGACCTATCGGAATGGCCTGCACAACGACTGGGGCAATCCGCCTTCGGAAACGCGGCAGCTTTGATTGCGCCGGTCAGAGCGCTCTTCGCGGATGGTGGGGAATGTCAGGCTGGTGGGCATCCAGTTGATGGCGTTCGGACGTGAATTGAACGAACTCGGGCTTGAACCGCGCAGGATCATCGAGCGTGCCGGCATAGAGGGTCACGATGTCCGGCGCATGATGCGGCGTAGCGAATAGCAGGCTGCCGCAATGAGCGCAGAAGTTGCGCGTCGTGGGCATTCCGCTGCCGCCGATCTTCGTATAAGGCCTGACGTCGCCTTTGAACGAAAAGCCGGCGGCTCTCACTACGACGACCGGCAACCCCGCGGAACCTGAAGCGCGCTGACAATCGCGGCAATGGCAGATCAGTTGCGCGAGTGAATCACCGCGAGCTTCGTATTGCACCGCGCCGCACAGGCAGCGCCCCAGCCAGGGTGTCGACATCGATCTTCTCCGGTTCAAATGATCTCGCGGTTTGTTCGGGAGCCTAAGAATAGGTGCGGCGGACCGTAGCTTAGCAGAGCTCGAACGTCGTTCAGCTATCGCATCGAATCAGCGAGCGAAGGGTCCAGGGGCGACGTGTCTTCGCCTGCCGTCATGGGTGCGCCGCTTGGCGGCGCACCCACGGACCAGCCCTCAAACGCGTGGCGCATAGACGTTGCACCAGCCGTCGGCGGCAACCGATTTGCCGGGGAACATCGGGCACGGTCCTGAAGCCTCGCCCGCTGCGCCAGTGTAGAAACGACAGTTCGCGCAGTTCTGGCCCGCGTGGTACTTGGGGAACTTCGCGGCGTCGACGCTGCTCGCTTTCGCACGATAGCCGAGCGAGCTGGCCGTGGCGTCGTTTTCATCGACGGCGGGCGGCGCGGCTAACGCGAGCTCGGCGCTGGCGAGCGCGGCACACAGGCCCGCGGCCTGGAGAGAGACCATGATGATGCCCTGAGAAAAGAAATGGGTCGTCCATGCCGCATTCGCTTGACGCGGCGTGGCGTCGTAATGCGGTGCGAAGCAACGTGTTAGTGGCGCGGTCCGGCGTTCAGCGGTGTGGTCGAGGATTGCGCGGCTTGCGCGGTCAGCTTCGCGCTACCGGCGTCGTAGCCATTCGTATAGAGCAGGAAGGCCATCAGATCGGCGTACTCCTCGTCGCTCATCTTGCCGGGATGATCCGCGGGCATGTTGGTCGACATGTACTGGTAAATGCCGCCGATCGTCAGATGCGAGTTCGCCGCTGGCGCGAAGGCCGGTCCGATCAACGACGGCGCGGTGTTGCCTTCGAGCTTCTCGCCGTGGCATTTCGCACACGAATCGGCATACAGATGTTCACCGTGGGTGACCTGATCGTGATCGAACGACGGTGTCTCGGTCGTCGCCGCAACCTTGATGAAGCCGCCGGCGGCGGGCATGCCGCCCACGCGCCATAGGTCCGCACGCGGCGATGCCTGGCTCGGGCCGTCGAAATAGCGCGCGAGATTCGCGTGAGTGCTGGCCGCGGTCGCCGAATCGCTCGCGAGGGTGGTTGGCAGCGCCCAGTTGCGCGTGAGCGCTGCGAGCCGGCCATCGCTGCGCAGACGCGTGAGCGCGTCATCGATGCGCTTTTGCAGCGGCTGCGTGTCGGGCCCCGACGCGAACACCAGATTCCAGTCGGCATAGGGCGACTCGGCGACGGCGACGTCGAAGTGCTGCTGCGGGTGCGCATGCCGATACGCCACCACGGCCGGGTACCAGACGATCGCGCGCTGGGCGCGCCCTTTCGCGAGGGCGTCGACGGTCAGCGCGGAGGTGCTTTCCAGATCGAAGCGCGCGTTCTTCTGCTGGACCGCGATCAGTTGCGACGGGCTCGACCAGGTGGCGGCAATGGTGATCTTGCCGTCCCGCGCCGCGACGGGGGTGTTGGCCGCATGGGCGCCGCGCAGCGTGACGCTGACGTAACCGGAGTGCAGATAGCTCCCGGAAAAGAGCAGGTGCGAGTCGGAGCCGTCGGCCACGCTCGAACGCGGAAAGCCCGCGATCACGTCGCAGTTGCGCTGCAGCGATGTCGAGAGCTCGCGAGCGGAGATGCCGTCGTCGCCGCCGTCGTCGTCGATGCCGCGCGGCGCGAATGTCGCGGTAATGCCCGCCGCGCTCAACACCGCGCGTGCAACGGACTTGTCCAGCTCGGCCGAAGGGCTGCCGGGCATCGTGCACACACGGACGCTGGAAGACGTCCGCGCGGCCGCCTGGACGGCAACATGTGCGGCGCCGGCGACGAGCGCGCTGGCGAGAGCAAGGTGAGTGAATCGAATGTTCATGATGGTGCGTTCCTGTGATGGCGGGAACACCGCGCCCGCATGGGCTGCGCGCGGGCGCGGAAAGATGCGGCTGCGAAGGCCGGATGGGCAGAACGATGCGGGTGCGGTGGCTGCGCCTAGCTGCGATCGAGCGCGAACACGTACAGCGTGCCGCCGCGCGGAACGTCCTTCGCGACGTCGGCCATCGGGCCGCCCCAGATCGGATTCGCACCGCCGTAGCCCGCGAGCACGGCCACGTATTCCTTGCCGTCGACTTCGAACACGGAAGGTTGCGCGACGATGCCGCTCGCGAGTTGCGGGCTCTCCCACAGCACCTTGCCCGTCGTCACGTCGAACGCGTACAGATGGCCGTCGAGCGAGCCGCTGAAGGCGAGGCCGCTGGCCGTGGTGGCGACGCCACCGTTCCAGGGCATCCTGGTCCAGTGACCCCACAGCTTCTTGCCCGTATTGACATCGATGGCCTGAAGCTCGCCATAACCCTGGCTGCCCGGTTCAGGCTGGATCTCGAAGCCTTCGCCGAGGTAGGGCAGACCCTCCATGTAGCTGACCGACTTGCCGGACAGGCTCATGCACGCATGCAGCGAGGGCACCACCGCGATGTGCCGCTCGGGATCGTAGGAAGTCGACCACCAGTTCTTGCCGCCGAGAAAGCTCGGACAGGTGTTGATCGTCGTGCCGGCCTTGGGAAACCGGCTGGCGTCCTGAACTGGTTTGCCGTCGGCGGTATAGCCCGTCACCGACAGCGCCTTGACGAACGGCTCCGCGTAGATCAGCTTGCCGGTCTTGCGGTCGATCGCGTGGAAGAAGCCGTTGCGGTCGGCATGGATGATGGCGTCATACTGCTTGCCCTTGTAGCTGATGTTGGCAAGAACCGGCGTGTTGACGCCGTCGTAGTCCCACGTGTCGTTACTCGTGTACTGATAGTGCCACTTCAGGTCGCCGTTCTTCGGGTCGAGCGCGAGCAGGGAATCGGAGTACAGATTGTCGCCGGGACGCAGCGCGGCGAGCCACGGTCCCGGATTGCCGACGCCCCAGTACAGCGTCCGCGTGGCGGCGTCGTAGGTGCCGGTCAGCCACGCCGCGCCGCCGCCATGTTCCTGCATGCCGTCGGGCCACGTATCGCCGCCCTTGTCGCCGGCATTCGGGATCGTATAGCGCTTCCAGATGATCGAGCCGTCGTCGGGATCGAGTGCGGCGATATAGCCGCGAATCCCATACTCGCCGCCTGATGTACCGACCACGATCGCGCCGTCGAGCGCGAGCGGCGCGAGCGAGAACGCGTAGCCGAGACCCGGTTCGAACATCTGCTTCTTCCATACGACATTGCCGCTCTGCGCGTCGATCGCGGCTACCTCGCCGCTCAGCATGGCCACGTAGACGTTCTTGCCATACAGCGCGACGCCGCGATTCACTACGTCGCAGCATGCGGTCCTGAACGATTCCGCGCCGAGCTTCGGCTCGTATTTCCAGAGCTTCGTGCCGGTCTTGACATCGAATGCATAGACGTTGTCTTTCGGCGTGCTGACGAAAAGGTAGCCGCCGTTGACGATCGGGGTTGCTTCGAAGCCTTGCTTGAGTTCCGCGGGGAACTGATAGCTCCAGGCCTCCTTGAGCCCGGCGACATTCGATGCATCGATCTGCTTCAGTGGCGAATGTGACTGGCCGCTATAGCTGCGGTAGTAGGTGAGCCAGCCTGGGTCGCTCTGTGCTTGAGCGAGGCGCTCGTAGGTCACGGCGGGGTAGTCCGGGGCGGCGTGCACCGGAGCCACGTTCAGTGCCGCGATCGCGATGCTCGCTCCAAGGACAGCCAGCCGGCCTGCGGCGGGCGAACGGTTCTTCATGGTCGTCTCCTGAGTGTTTGTCGATGCAGTGCCGGCAGAGGCGTCGCCCCTTTGTTCCGTGTCGATCCGGTTGCGGTGCCGTTACTGCAAGTCACATGCCATTTTTGCGGGCGAGTCCGAAAGGGCGGCACGCCTGAAACGTGCGGCGGCACATATCGCGCGTAGAGCGCTCCATGTGTTGCATCCCGGTACAACGCCGGGCGATGGAGTGTTGAGAAACAGGACAGTTGCAGCGCTGGCGCGCATGGCTCGGGTCGAGCGCGACGCCGGGATCGCGGGCGAAGCTGTCGCTGAAATGGATGGCCCGGAGCTTGCTTAAGAGGACGGAGAAAAGTCTGGCGAGGTACCAGGCTTTCCAGGAGGGAGACAATGCGCGATGACGTTCACCGGGCCGAGGCACAGACTGCCGTACGGTCCAATGACTTTCCCGTGCCGGCAATTCAGAAAGCGCACGAACGCTCCGAAACGTTTGGTCTGTGCGCGTCGGCGCGGCCGGAATACGAGGTTCTTTCGAACGCGGGTCTCGTGCTCAAACGCGAGCAGAACCGGGTGTTGTGCGCGCATGCGATGCCGGTGATGGAGTCGCTGCACGAGCAGATCGCCGACACGCAAAGCATGATCGTGCTGACCAATGCCGAAGGGCTGATCCTGCATTCGATCGGCGACGACGACTTCCTCGCGCGCGCGGAGAAAGTCGCGCTGCGGCCCGGCGCGAACTGGGCCGAGGACCGCCAGGGCACCAATGCGATCGGTACGGCGCTGGCCGAGCGCTGCGCGATGGTCGTGCACGGCGACCAGCACTACCTGGCGGCAAACCGCTTCCTGACCTGCTCGAGCGTGCCGATTCTCGATCCGTATGGCGACGCGATCGGGGTGCTCGACGTGACGGGCGACTATCGCAGCTACCATCAGCACACGATGGCGCTCGCCAAAATGTCGGTGCAGATGATCGAGAATCATCTCTTTACGACCACCTTTCACGAAACGCTGCAAGTGTCCTTCCATAGTCGTCCTGAGTTTCTGGGCACGCTGATGGAAGGCATCGTGGCGTTCACGAGCGACGGACGCTTTCTGTCGGCCAACCGGAGTGCCCAGTTCCAGCTCGGCATGTCGCTCGCCGGGCTGCGCGCGCATACGCTGTCGTCGCTGTTCCAGACCACGACCGCGCAACTGATCGATCGCGCGCGCGTGAGCCTCGACCCGCACCTGATGCTGAACCTGAGCAGCGGCGCGGTCGTCTGCGCGCGCGTGCAGTTCAGGCGGGCGTCGCTGGCCGAGGGCAGCCGTCCGGTCGCCGTGCACGACGGCGCCCGCGCGCTCGCGCGCGAGGAGCCGCCGCAGGCGGCCGCCGGACTCTCGCGTCTGAGCTATCTCGACACGGGTGACCCGCAGGTCGCCGCGGTCATTGCGAAGGTCAGGAGGGTGATCGGCAAGGACATTCCGATCCTGATCAATGGGGAGACCGGCACGGGCAAGGAACTGCTCGCGCAGGCTATCCACAACGATTCGCCGCGCTGCGCCGGGCCGTTCGTGGCGGTCAACTGTGCTTCGATTCCCGAGACGCTGATCGAATCCGAGTTGTTCGGCTACGAGGAGGGCGCATTCACCGGGGCGCGGCGCAAAGGCGCGATCGGCAAGCTGCTGCAGGCAAACGGCGGCACGCTGTTTCTCGACGAGATCGGCGACATGCCGTACTCGCTGCAAGTGCGGCTGCTGCGCGTGCTGCAGGAACGCGTCGTCAACCCGCTCGGCTCGACGAGGAGCATTGCGGTGGACGTCGCGATCATCTGCGCGACGCACCGGGACTTGCGCGAGATGATCGCGCAAAACCGCTTCCGCGAGGATCTCTACTACCGGCTCAATGGCCTCGTGGTGCGTCTGCCGCGGCTGCGCGACCGTACCGACCTCGCGGTCGTGATCCAGAAGATGTTGCTGCGCGAATCGATCGCCAGCGCGAGCGGACGGCCGCTTCACGTCGCACCCGATGTCATGGCGATGTTCGAGCGCTGTCCATGGCCGGGCAACTTCAGGCAGCTTGGCAACCTGCTGCGCACCGCGGCGGCCATGGTCGACGCGGACGGCGAGATCCGGCGCGAGCATTTGCCCGATGACTTCTTCGATGATCTGCGCTGCGGCGTTTCGTCGAGCGGCGCGGCGGATACGCCGGGCTCGGGCAATGCGTTCGCGCCGGAGTGCGCGCGCCTGCAGGACGTGACCGTGTCGGTGATTGCCGCCGCGCTCGCGCGGCATGGCGGCAACGTTTCGGCGGCCGCGCGCGAGCTCGGCGTGTCGCGCAACACGATCTATCGCAAGATGCCCGCGGTCGAGCCGGATCGTGAGGTGGACGACTTCTGAGCCCCGCCGCGCCGCTTTCATCAGCACTTCTGTTTCGCCCACGTGCTGTCACACCGTTGTTGCGTCCCGCAGCAGTGGTGCTCCAAAAATCAACACTGCCCATCTCCCGAAACGCGTCGTATGGCGACGCGTTTGTCCCGCTTACGTCAGCGAATTGACGATGTCGGCGCCCATACCCAGGCGAAGGCTTGTGCGCGAGCCAAACGAGCCTCGCGTGGCGACATCGGCATGTCCTTTGCTTTGAAGGGAACGGCCGCGCATCGAGTGCGGTTCTTCCGTCCCATCGCAAACAAGGAGACATGCCATGCAATGGATCACCCCGTCGTACGCCGAGGTGCGTTTCGGCTTTGAAGTCACGATGTATATCGCCAATCGCTGAGCGGGCTGCGGCATGCCGCCCGCAGTGCCGTAGTGGCGCCGCGGGCGGCGCTCGCCACGCCGGGCACGCCCGAGGCGCAGCAGCGCGCGCTCGATATCCTGCGGTTCAAACTCGATATTCTCTGGTCGATCCTCGATGCGGTCGAAAAGGCCTGGCCCCTATGAACACGCGTGACGCGGATAGCGGCGTGCCGCTGCGCCCCCGGCTGCGGAGCGTCTTCCGCCTGCAGTGGGAAGCGGCGCAGGACGCCTACGTGCTGCTCTATCCCGAAGGGATGGTGAAGCTCAACACTAGCGCCGGCGCGATCCTCGCGCGTTGCGACGGAGAACACGAGCTCGACGACATCATCGGCGAACTCGAACGGCTTTTCGGCACGTCCGAACTTGCGCCCGACGTCTATCGCTTTCTCGATCACGCACGGCTGCGCGGCTGGCTAGCCTGACCTAGCCCACGACCATCCCGGTACTTCCGTGCGTGTGCGGCGGCTCCTCGAGCCACGCCAGCGTCTCGAATAGCGGCTCGACTGCTTCCTCGTACGCGCTTCGGGCACGGTACCGGGCCCCTCAGCGAAGGTCCATCCGTGCTCGAGCATCAGCCAGTGGATCACCGACATACTGACCATCTCGTTCAAGCCCTCGAGCGCCCGCACGATCAACGCACGATGTGCCCAGGGGCAAGCCAGGCTGACGTATGGCAATTTCCACAACACATTGGCGCCGGTGAGGACACCGGCGACCATGGATCATGAAGTAAGCGGAGGAAGGCGCGTCGAATGCCGGCGCGACCGTCAAAGACGGCGCGCGTACTTCGCCGATCTGACGCTCATTGCCCGCGGATGATGTTTGCGAGCCGATTGCCGCGCGTCGGCAAACATTTTGCGAACGTTGCACAATACGGCTTGGGGAAACCAGCCGGAATTGGCCAGTCGTTGGCCGCCACGCCCGGCCGCCATCAATCCGCCATTAGCCATCAATCATGCCAACAGCAGAGGTTGAGAGTCTGCCCAGTCAACTGCCGGGAATGCTGCCGCGATTATGGGCGTTCTCGCTGCGCCTGTGCGGCAACCAGCACGACGCCGAGGATCTCGTCCAGCGGGCCTGTGTCCGCGGACTCGAACGCGCCCATCAATTGCAGCCAGGCACTTCTCCTCTGAGCTGGATGTTTTCGATCGTTCATTCCACCTGGATCAACGAGCTGAGAGCGCGCAACGTGCGCAACCGCTCGAGCATGGAATGGGACGACGATTTTCTGCAGACCGTTGCTGATCCCGATGCGCGCACGCCGGAAGAGAACCTGCTGAATGGCGAGATCATCGCGGCCGTCAACCGTCTGCCCGAGGCACAACGGATCGTCATGCTGCTCGTGGCCGTCGAGGGCCTGAGTTACGCCGAGGCCGCCGAGGCGCTCGGCGTGCCGATCGGCACGATCATGAGTCGCCTGTCCCGCGCGCGGCAGACCATTGGGGCGCAATTCGGCAATCGTGAAGCCACGGCGGCGCGCTCATCCAGCAGCGAGCGAGAAGTGTGATGACGATCGACGACACCACCCTGTTAGCGTACGTCGACGGAGAATTACCGCCGGACGAACGCGCACATGTCGAGAGCGCGATCGGCAAGTCGGACGACGTGGCATCGCGCCTGTCGATACTGCGGGCCTCGCAATTGCCGTACGCGGAAGCGTTCAGCCAGCAGGCTTTGCCGCCGGTACCGGAGACGTTGCGCCGCAAAGTCGACGAACTGATTCGACAGCATCTGGCAGGTGCGTCGGCACAAGGCGCGGTCAATGCCGCCGACGCAATCGATACCGCGACCAGCGGTGAGTCATCGATCCCGTCCGGTGGCAATGTGCATCGGCTGAAGCCGCACGCATCATTGCCGTGGCTGGCGGTGGCGTTCGTCGCGGGCGTGTTCTCCTGCGGCATCGCGTTCCGTCTGTTGCCGCAACTGACCGGTGGCGGCGCCATCACGACGGCATCGAATGATCCGGGCGTGTCGCCGTGGATCGCTGCGGCGGCCGGCTATCAGCAGCTTTACACACGCGACACCGTCGCCTCGTTGCAACCCGACATGCGCGCGACCGCCGTCACCGCCGCCAATATTCGTCAATACGACAATCTGGCGTTGCAGATTCCCGACCTGCGCAGTCAAGGGCTCTCGTTCAAGCGCGTGCAGCGCCTGAGATTTCGTGGCAAACCGCTCGTGCAGATCGTCTACCTGCCGGAGCATGGCGGCCCCGTCGCGTTATGCGTGCTGAAAGAAGCGAAGGCCGACGCGGCGCCCGCGCGCGATCGCGTCGGCGGCATGGACGTGGTGGCGTGGCGGCGCGGCCAACTCGGTTATGCGCTGATCGGCGAGCACGGCGGCGTCGATCTCGAAGCACTCGGCAAACGCCTTTACGGCGGCGAGGTGTCGACCACCATCGGCCGCACGGACGCGCATGACGATGCCCGGTCGGGCTGATCACCAGCGAGGCCATGGCTTGCTGCTGCGCTGGCTCGCGGTTTTCGCGGCGCCTATGTTACTGCTGGCGCTGTTCGTCTGGTGCGCCGGATGGTTCCCGCCGCGCCTGACTTCGCAGCGGATCGTCGATGCATTCGAAGCGACGACGACGCCGCACCCGGGCTTCCGGCGCAACCACGCGAAGGGCATCTGCATCACCGGACACTTCGACAGCAACGGCAACGGCGCGTCGGTATCGCGCGCAAGCGTGTTCGAACGCGGCAGCTACGCCGTCGTCGGGCGACTGTCGAGGCCCGGCGGCAATCCGCAACAAGACGACGGCGAAGCCCTGGTGCGCAGCTTCGCGTTGCTGATCGCGCTGCCGCACGGCGAGCAATGGCGTCTCGCGATGAATTCGACGCCGATTTTCGCGGTGCGCACGCCGCAGGCGCTATTCGAACAGCTTCAGGCGGAAGCGCTGGATCCGCACACCGGTCAGGCGAACCCCGCAAAAATGCAGGCGTTTCTCGACGGCCATCCTGAGGCCCGCGCGTTTCTCGAATGGGTCCGCTTGCACCCGCCATCGTCCCGCTTCGACAACGCGGCCTATTTCGGTATCAGTTCGTTCCAGACTACGGATGCGCAGGGCGTGCAGCGTTTCGTGCGTTGGGAGGTGGTGCCGGACAGTCCCTGGCGTCCTGTCGAAGCTCGCGCGCAAAGCGATCCAGACTTTCTGTCGCACGCTCTGATGACGCAACTCGCGAAGGGGCCATTGCGCTGGCATCTGGTGCTGAACGTCGCGATGCCCGGCGATCCGATCGACGACTCGACGCGGCAATGGATCGACTCACCGCAACGCGAGCGGGCCGACGTGGGCACGATCGTCATCGATCGCGCGCAGGCGCAGATCGATGGTCCCTGTCGCGACATCACGTTCGATCCGACCATCCTGCCCGATGGCATCGCGCCATCCGCCGATCCGTTGCTGGCCGCGCGGTCGTCGACGTATAGCGTATCGTTCAATCGCCGAACTCGGGAGGAGGCCGTTGCCGGATCGAATGGTCATTGAATGTCGTCTCTACCGCGAGGTGTCGGGAGCGACGCCTGAGAAAACGGTTGGCAATAGCAAGTCCTGGCCAGTGATCCACGCTTCATCCGCGCGCTGCGTACGACCTGCGAACAACGCGCAACTACGGTTATCATAGAATTTGATGACGAACGGGCGGTGCCCGACCCGCGCCTTGCAGGCGAATGCTGATCGTGCTCAACTTCCTTTAAGCCTATCGTCCTATGAGACCCGACGACAGTAAATTGATCGCGTATGTCGATGGCGAACTTGACGCGTATGAGGCGGCATCGATCGAAAAGGAACTCGCCGTTTCGCCTGAGTTGCAGGAGAGCGTCGATTTGCTGCGCGCGTCGCAGCTCCCTTATCGCGAGGCGTTTGCAACGCAGAAGCTACCGCCTTTACCGGGCGAATTGCAGCGCCGTATCGAAGCAATGGCGAGCGCCGCACAGCGCGACGAATCGAATCACGCATCCCATCAGCCGATACCCGCAAGAAAGCCGCAGGCGCGGCTGTGGCTTGCCGCGGCATTTGTCGCCGGCGCGTTTTGCGCGGGCCTCGCGATGCGGCTCGGACCTGCATGGCTGGGCGTGCCCGGCAGTGGCGGCGCGATTGTCGCGTCGAACGACGCGACGTCGTGGATCCATGCAGCGGTGGGCTATCAACGGCTCTATACACGCGATACCGTTGCCGACATCACGCCCGACCTCGGCGCGTCGGCGAAGACCGTCACGGCGATCCGGTACGTCGACGGCATTGCATTGCGTGTGCCGGATTTGCGGGAGGCGGGGCTGTCGTTCAAGGCAGTCGCGCGCCTGCGCTTCAACGACAAGCCGCTGGTCCAGATCGTCTATCTGCCCGACCACGGCGCGCCGGTTGCGCTGTGTGTGATGAAGGACGCGCGACCGGACCAGGCGATCGCGCAACAGCAGTTGAACGGCATGACCGTCGTATCGTGGCGGCAGAACGATCTTGCCTATGCGCTGATCGGCAAACCGGACTCAACCCATCTCCAGTCGATCGCACAGCGGATCTCGAACAGCAGCGTGGACGCGTTGTTCGCGCTTAACGATGCGCCCGATGCGAAGCCGAGGGATGCGAGTACATGAGCGCGGCGCGATCTGATCGCAGTGCGGGCCATTCCGCGTGACGGCGTCCGGAGTCAAGTTCTGCCGGTTTTTTGCGTGACGGGGTATGACAGGAGAGTCGTAGTGAAACGAAACGATGACCTCGCTGGTCGTTGTTTCGTTCTATTCAGTAAACGGCGACCCGTGAGCCGCGATTCGTAATCGAGGTCATAGCCACAAACGATTGGTCGCAACAGTGGTTTTTGGATAAAGATGCCCTGCGCACGCGTTCGGTCAAAATCGAAATGGAGCGGCGCTGCCTCTGGCAATTCTGCAAGCATCCGCGTTTAAGCCGTTGACGAACTCCATGCAACGGTCCCACATAAAGAGGTGGCGTCAGATCCGCCAAACCTCTGCTCGGCGAAGAGACCAATCAACCGGTCCAGAGAAATTCTGTCTGGCCTTGTTCCTGATGTGATCGATGTTAGGGCCTGGTTCGACGTGACCCTCAAGCGGCACGTCGAGCCGTCGTTCAAGGGCTCTACTCGAAATTGGCCACTCAACCATGTCCACCACTGTCGTTGAGAGTTTGCCGGACCTTTTACCCGGAATGCTGCCCAGATTGTGGGCTTTCTCGTTGCGCCTGTCCGGCAATCAGCACGACGCCGAAGACCTGCTGCAACGTTCGTGCGTACGCGGACTCGAACGGGCGCATCAACTGCAGCCCGGCACGGCGCCGCTCAGCTGGATGTTCTCGATCATCCATTCCACGTGGCTCAACGAATTGCGGGCACGCAGCGTACGAGGCCGGGCGAGTGTCGAGTGGGATGACGCATTGCTAGCCGTCTCCGATCCTGCCGCGCGTTCTCCCGAAGATGTGCTGCTGAGCCGTGAGATCATCGCCGCCGTCGGGCGCTTGCCCGAGGCTCAGCGCGTGGTGATGCTGCTTGTCGCGTTCGAAGGATTGAGTTACGCCGAAGCCGCGCAGGTGCTCGATGTTCCGATCGGCACGATCATGAGCCGCCTGTCGCGCGCGCGGCAAAGCATTGGCGCGCGCTTCGACAGCGGCGCGGGACCGGCCGCACGTTCGGCTCCGCCTCGGGTCGAAGTCGGGCGATGACGATCGACGACGCCGACCTGCTTGCTTATGTCGATCGTACGTTGGCTCACGCGCGCGTGGCCGACATAGAGCGAGCGATGCACGAGTCCGTCGATATTGCGAATCGCGTGATATGGCTGATGGCATCGAAGTTTCCATACACTGAGATCGTTGGCCGGCAAAGCTTGCCCGCATTGCCCGTAGCGCTGCGGTTACGGATCGATCGCCTGATCGCGGCCGCCTGACGATCGATTGGCGGCGCGAGCCGGGAGACTCAGGGTGGCGGGTCGTCGAAGGCACGCAAAAAAGCCTCGCGATCCACCGACGCCGGCAGCGCGTCGGCCAGTCGCGCACGGAAGGTCGCTGCGTCCGCGCCACGCGCGGCCCGCTCGGCGATCACGTGTGCGAACGGTCCGACGTGCGATGCGAGCCGCCGCGCGGCGGCCTCGACGTGCTCGGCATCGAGCGGCACGCACGCCGCGGATGTCGATTCGATGGGCAGCGTACCGCGCTTCGAGTCATCGCCCGAAGCGATCACGTGCTGCTTGAGCAGCGTATCGAACTCACGACGAGCGGCGTCGTTGGACAAATGGCGCGCAAGCTGAGCCGCCAGTGTTTGCGAGTCGGTCGCATGCGACGCGGCGCGCCGCACGAGCAGCGAGGCAATGGGGCCGACGTGGCTGGCGAGCCGTTGCTCCAACTGGGCCAGAAACTCGGGTGGCCAGTCTGGTCTGGCAGCCCCCGCCGGTGGCGCAAGCGTCTGACGCAACGGCTGCGCGCGCACGACGGTATGGTCGGGATCGAGCCGCGCCATGAATGAGTCGTGCAGCGTCAACAAGGCGTTGCGCCAGCTTTGCGCGGACGCATAGCGGTCGTCTGGCCGTTTGGCGAGCGCCTTCAGCACCATGGCATCGAGTTCGGCGGGCAGGCTTGTGACATGCGTCGATGGGGGCGGCGGCATCTCGTTCATCACCTGATGCATCACGGCGGCTGGCGCGCCGCTAAACGGGCATTGCCCGCTCAGCATCTCGTACAGAACGACGCCGGCGGAAAACAGGTCGCTGCGTGCGTCGATCTCCGCGCCTGCATACTGCTCCGGCGACATGTAGCTTGGCGTGCCGATCATCATGCCGGCCTGCGTCAGGCGTCCTGTATCGAGCTGTGCGATGCCGAAGTCGGTCACCTTGCATTCGCCGCGCGGCGCGATCAGCAGGTTCGCGGGTTTGATGTCGCGATGGATCACGCCGAGTTCGTGCGCATAAGCGAGTGCGTCGAGCAGTTGCGCGAACCACGTGAGCGCATCGAGCAACGGCATCATGCTGCCATCGCGGGCGTGCTGCGCGAGCCGTTGCGCGAGGTTCTCGCCGCGTACGTATTCAAGCGCGATGAACGCGACGCCTTGCGCCTCGCCATAGTCGAACACGCCGACGATGTGCGGATGCACGAGACGGCCGGCAGCGCGCGCTTCGTTGAGAAAGCGTGCGGTCAGCTCCGCACCGGATGGCTCCGCCGTGCCTTGTCCGTCGTTCAGTGACGAGGTGCGAATCGTTTTCAGTGCTACCTCGCGCTGGATATGCGGATCGGTCGCGAGATAGACCGTGCCCATCGCGCCGCGACCGAGCACCCGTTCGATCCGATAGCGGCCGATCTGTCGCTCAGTCGCGCTGGTTTGGGAAGTCATGGAGTCGTCCACGATGTGTGCGGCACGCTTACTCGTGGCGCTCTTCGATCATTTCGAACGCTGCGACGAGGCTCGTGCGCATCCGTCCGAACGACACGGCGAGCGACGCTATTTCATCGCTGCCGCCGGCCGGCAGTTCGACGTCGCCGAGTTTGCCAAGACTCACTTCGTCCGCGGCGCGCGACAACATCTGCAAACGCCGCGTGACGAGGAAGTGCACCATCGCGTTCAGCACGACGAGCACCACCGCGAATACAGCGGTCAGTGAGACCATCAGGCTGCGCCATACCGCACGGCCGCGCGCGATCGACTCCGACATCGGCACCGACACGAACTCTGCGCCGATCACGTCGTTCATGGTCCAGCCGAAACCATTGGCCGGCCCGTACTTGTCGATCATCGTGCGCGGCGCCGCGGACGGCGTGCTGTGACATTGCATGCACGCGGCGTCGGTAATGCGGCTCGGATGGGCGAGAAACAGCAACTGCTCGCCGCCCGGCGTATGACGCTGTCCGGTGGCCTGTTTCAATTCCGGATGGTCGTGCAGATGAGCGATCACTTCGCTTTCCCAGTCGCTTGGCCGGTCGCGCGGATTGGTCGGATTGAGCATCGCCGACTTGTACGAGAAGTTCGGAAACGCGCTCTGCAACGAGTTCAGCATTTCGATCGCCGAGTACGCCGGCACCGACTCGGGCACGAACGAATATTTAATCTGTGTCGCGAGCAGCGGCGTGATGTGTTGCGCCGTGTAGTTCTGCATCGCGCTGGCGGCGTTCAGAAGGACGTCCGCATCGTGACGGGTTTCGTCGAGCGCCTGCTGTTGCAACACACGATCCGCGATGAATCCGATGGCGGTCAGTCCGATCGCGAAGATCGCGATGAACACGAGATTGAACTTGATGGCGAGTGACAGCTTCATGGGCGAACCGGAGCGGATGGGTAAGCGGAACGGTAAGCGGAACGGTAGACGGAACCGGTCTGGATTGCGGGGCTCCGTATCGCGGCACGCGGTGGCGGCGGAAAGACCAGCGCACGCCAGTCCGGCAAATCGCGAATGCGCTGCACGACTGCGCGGCGAAACGCGGGATCGGTCAGGCGCGCCCGAAAGCGCGAAGTGAAGCGCGTCGATGGATCCCTGCGCGCCGCGAGTTCGCTGTCGAGCCAGTCCGATACGTCGTCGTAAGCGACCGGTCGGATGCTGCCCGGCGGCTCGTTACGTGGATGGGCCGGCATCGGCAGCACACGCAACGCGTCGCGGAATGTAACGGGCATCGCGGCGACGAAAGCGGGATCAGGGCCTGCTGTCACGGCAATCGTGTCGCTCGCGGCGGGATGCGTGGCGAAGCGAGGCGCATCGAGCTTGAGCGGCGCAACATTGCCGTGCGAAGTGCCGATGCCGAGAATGCTGGCCGCGCCGCTCTCACAGAACACTGCATCGGTGTCCTGGACGTTGGCGTTCCGCTCATTGCCACTCCGATAATTCGTTGCCGTTGCCGCGATGACCAGCACGGCTTTGTCCGCGGGCGTGAATCGCGTGCGCGCGGTTTCGATCACAGGGGCGGCGCAATTCGCCGTGTTTGCGTCGCACGCGTGCAGCACCTTCAGCCAGCCGCCGAGCAACGCGATATGCGCGTCGCGCATCAGCATCACGCGAGTGCCATGACCCAGCGCGACGCTATTGCCCGCGTCGTCCTGGATCTGCACGCCTGCGCTCGTCGGCGTTTCGACCATATCGTCAAGCGCAAAGCGCTGCCCGACATCTGCCTGATAACGCCCCGTCTCATGAATGACGGTGACGGGCGCATCGGCCTGCACGAGCGTCCACGCCGCATTGGCATAGGGTGCGAGCAGCAGCAAGGCGAACGGTACAGACCGCTTGAAAAGTCCGAAGATCATCCAGATGAGCCTGGTTGAGCGTTTCAATTGGCGAAGCGCGGTGAATACGGCGCGTTATATCGCGCGAGTATCAACAGAACAGCCGGCTCGCGGGTTTATTCCAGGGTTTCGATGATCACAAACTCGCCTTCGCGTGTCCCATATGGTGAGCCTGTCTCTGCGTGACGCACGCACGAAAAGATCCAGTCCACGACACAACGGAATATCCGCCCGGCTGGGCTGTTCTGATTTGCGCAAACAGCGGCGAGTGTGATCTGGAACATGAACGCAACAGCTTCGACAGACGTGGAATAGATCGCGATGCTGCGCTGTTCTGGGTGCATGGACGACGCGTCTGCAACGCTGCAAGTCGAGTGCAGGCTCGTGAGACGCATCGCCGGATTCACGAAACCCTACGGATACCAGAGGAAATCAGCGCATGGCAACGAGACAGAGCAGTCAGAAATTCATCGCGCGCAATCGCGCGCCACGCGTACAGATCGAGTACGACGTGGAGCTGTACGGCGCGCAGAAAAAAGTGCAGATCCCGTTCGTGATGGGTGTGATGTCGGATCTGTCAGGCGCCAATGCCGGCGATCTTCCGCCGCTCGAAGCGCGCAAGGCGGTGGAAGTGGACGTCGATAACTTCGACAGCCGCATGCAGTCGATGAAGCCGCGGGTGAACTTCAGCGTGCCCAACACGCTGACGGGCGAAGGCAATCTGGCGGTCGATATCACCTTCGAAGGCATGGACGATTTTTCGCCCGCCGAAGTGGCGCGCAAGGTCGACTCGCTCGCGAAGCTGCTCGAGGCGCGCACGCAGCTCGCCAACCTCGGCACTTATCTCGATGGCAAGTCGGGCGCGGAGAAGCTGATCGCGCAGGCGATCAAGGATCCCGCCTTGCTGCAATCCCTGGGCGCGGCGCCGAAAGCCGCCGACACCGAACCCGCACAGGAGTGAGCGCGATCATGGAAAGCCAGAATCAGATCGAGCAAGGCGTCGAGGACTCATTGAGCGGCGCCGATGATTTCGCCGCGCTGCTCAACAGGGAGTTCAAGCCGAAGAACGAGCGCGCGAAGCAGGAAGTCGAATCGGCCGTGCGTACGCTCGCTGCGCAGGTGCTGCAGGATTCGCACATCGTTTCGGATGACGTGACGCAAACCATCAACGCGTATGTCGCCGAGATCGACCGCAAGCTCAGCGAGCAGTTGAACCAGATCATGCACCACGCGGACTTTCAGAAGCTGGAAGGTGCGTGGCGAGGGCTGCACCATCTCGTTACCAACACCGAAACGGATCCGATGCTGAAGATCCGGGTGCTGAACATATCGAAGAAGGAACTCGCAAAAAATCTCAAGCGCTTCAAGGGCGTTGCGTGGGACCAGAGCCCTGTGTTCAAGCGCATCTATGAAGAAGAATATGGTCAGCTGGGCGGCGAACCGTATGGCTGCCTCATCGGCGATTACTACTTCGATCACGGTCCCCAGGACGTCGAACTGCTACGCGGCATTTCGCAGGTCGCCGCCGCCGCGCATGCGCCGTTCATCTCGGCGGCGGATTCGACGTTGCTCGGCATGGAAGGCTGGAACGAGCTGGCCAATCCGCGCGATCTGTCGATGATCTTCACGACGCCGGACTACGCGGGCTGGCGTTCGCTTCGCGAAATGGACGACGCGCGCTATCTCGCGCTGACGATGCCGCGCACGCTTGCACGGCTGCCGTACGGCGCGAAGACCGACCCAGTCGACGGGTTCGACTTCGAAGAAGACACCGAAGGCGCGGATTCATCGAAGTACACATGGCAGAACGCTGCGTATGCGATGGCGGTGAACATCAACCGTTCGTTCAAGTACTACGGATGGTGCACGCGGATTCGCGGCGTCGAGTCGGGAGGAGCGGTCGACAGTCTGCCGGTCCATACCTTCCCGAGCGACGACGGTGGCGTCGACATGAAGTGCCCGACCGAGATCGCGATCACCGATCGGCGCTCGGCCGAACTCGACAAGATGGGGTTGATGCCGCTCGTGCATCGCAAGAATTCGGACATCGCGGCATTCATCGGCGCGCAATCGGTCGCGAAGCCGGAAGAGTACGACGATCCGGCCGCCACGGCGAATTCGAATCTGTCGGCACGTTTGCCATACATGTTCGCGTGCTGCCGTTTCGCGCACTACCTCAAATGCATCGTGCGCGACAAGATCGGCTCATTCAGCACGCGCGAGCAGATGGAGAGCTGGCTGTCGAACTGGGTCATGAATTATGTCGATGGCGATCCGGTGAATTCCAGCGAGGAAACCAAGGCCCGCAAGCCGCTCGCTGCCGCGCAAGTCGTCGTCGAGGATGTCGAAGGCAATCCCGGCTACTACACGTCGAAGTTCTTCCTGAAGCCGCACTACCAGCTCGAAGGACTCACCGTATCGCTGCGGCTCGTATCGCGACTGCCTTCCGCGCAGGCGGCTTGAGGCTTCCGCTGCATCTCACCTTGCAGGTAATCGTCCGGAGCGGCAGCGTTCCGGTCCTGATCGTTCGTCGCTACGGCGAGCGCACTCTTTGGCTCACAAATAGAGGTCACTATGGCATTCGACATGCACCTGAAATTCGGCTCCGGAGCGGTCACGATCCAGGGCGCTTCCAATCACTCGAAGCACAAGAACCAGGTTCCGATCATCGCGTGGTCGTGGGGCGCCAGCAATACCGGCAATCTGCACACGGGTGCGGGCTATGCATCGGGCGGCAAGGCCAACATTCAGGACATCACCGTCACGAAGTACATCGACAGTTGCTCGAACGCGTTGCTAAACGCTTGCTGCACGGGCGCGCGCGTCGACAACGCCTATCTGTACGTCACCAACGCAACGGGTCAGCAGACCGACTTCCTGACCATCGAGCTGAGCGAAGGGGTGCTGGTCACGTCGGTATCCACGGGCGGCAGCGGTGGCGACGAACGACTCACCGAGAACATCACGTTGCATTTCGGGAAGTTCAAGTACTCGTTCCAGCCGCAGGACGATGAAGGCAAGGCAAATGGCGGCACCAAGGATTTCACATTCGATATCCAGCAGGTCACCAAGCAGTAAGCGGGCGGCGATACCGGTCTTTTCGCCCGCTTTCTTTCATTGAATGGAGCACATCCAGTGACACTTTCTTCAGTCGATGTCAAACCTGAAAAGCTGCTCGCGGACGGTCACTTGAACGACGCGTTGCAAGCGTTGGCCGCGAAAGTGAAAAACTCGCCGGCGGACGCGACGCTGCGCGTGTTTCTGTTTCAGTTGCTTGCGTTGCGGGGTGACTGGGAGCGTGCCGGAACCCAGTTGACCGTGGCGGGCGAACTGGAACGACAAAACGCGTTGATGGTCGCCGCCTACCGCGCGGCATTGGTCGGCGAACGCGAACGCGAAGCCGTGCTGGCCGCCCTGCGTAACCCGGCAACGGTCGGCGAGCGGTCGGAATGGGAGCGCTTGCTGTTGCAGTCGCTGCAACAACTGTGCGGCGGACGGATCGCCGAAGCGCTCGCATTGCGCGCGCGAGCCTTCGACGAAGCGGAAACGGTGCGCGGCAGCATCGACGGCGTGCCGTTCAAATGGATCGCCGACGCAGACCCGCGTTTCGGGCCGTGCCTCGAAGTGATCCTGAAGGACAGCTATGCGTGGGTGCCGTTCTCGCGCGTCGCTGCGCTGTCTTTCGATGCGCCCACTGATCTGCGCGACAAGATCTGGGCGCCGGTGCGAATCACCTGGAAGAGCGGTAATGAGGCGATCGGCTTCGTGCCTTGCCGCTATTGCGGCAGCGAGCGAGGTGAAGACGTCGCGCTCGCGCTGGCAAAGCGTACGGCGTGGACCGATCTCGGCGACGGCTGTTTCATCGGCGTTGGTCAGCGCATGCTGATCACCGACGTCGACGAATATCCTTTGCTCGACGTGCGCTCGATCACGTTCGAAACAGCTTGAGGGGGCGCACGTGATGGCAGAACTGATGCCCCAGGAGCGTCTGCAGCCGTCGCTGCTCGATCGTCTCACCGATTTCGATCCTGCGCAGCGCGAGGAGAGCCGGGAGCAGCGCGTTATTACGGCCGCGCGTTTGCGCGAATACGTGACACGCGATATCGCGTGGCTGCTCAACTGCACGCGGCACTGGAGCAGCGACGAGCTGACCGGATTCGCGCAGGTGGGTAATTCCGTACTGAATTTCGGTATCCCCGATCTTGCGGGTGCGGCGTTGTCGGGTATCGATGCCGAGCTGTTGCAGAACCGGATCCGTTCGGCGCTGCTCGACTTCGAACCCCGTCTGATCGCCAGCACTGTTCAGGTGAGCGTCGAGGTCGACGAAGCGCGCATGGGTAGCCGTTCGCTGCGTTTCCTGATCGAAGCCGACATGTGGGCGAACCCGATGCCGCTTTCTCTCTATCTTCGCACCGACGTCGATCTCGAGACCGGCGAGTTTCACGTGTCGCAACGCTTCGGCTGATCGTCATGGACCCACGACACTTGCGCTACTACAACCGTGAGCTGCAACACGTCCGCGAGATGGGAGCGGAGTTTGCGAGCGAGTATCCGAAGATTGCCGGCCGTCTCGGGATGGAAGGTCTCGATTGCGCCGACCCGTACGTCGAACGGTTGCTCGAAGGCTTCGCGTTTCTGGCGGCGCGCGTGCAAATGAAGCTTGATGCGCAGTATCCGGTGTTCACGCAGCATCTTCTGGAGATGATCTACCCGCATTACCTGACGCCGATTCCGTCGATGGCGGTCGTGCAGTTGTATCCGGATCAAGCCGAAGACCTTCCTGCCACCGGACACGCGGTCGCGCGGCACACGGTGTTGCGCAGTCTCACCGGCTTCGGCGAGCGCACGGCGTGCGAATACCGCACCGCGCACGACGTGACGCTGTGGCCGCTCGCGATCACCGAGGCGAGATACCTGGACACACCTGCGGCGCTTGCCGCCGCTGACCTCGTGCCGCCGCCGTCGAAAGCCGGGCAGGTCCGCGCGGGTTTGCGCCTGAAGTTCGCAACCCTTTCCGGCGTGGCGGCGAACACGCTCGCGCTCGACAGCCTGCCGGTTTATCTCGCCGGCGCCGACGATCTGCCGCGATGGCTCTACGAGCAGCTGATGGCCAACCGCATCGGCTATACGGTGCGCGCAACCGCGCCGGATGGGCAAACCATCGAGACACAGCATGACGCGTCGGCGCTGCGCGCCAAAGGCTTCGACGAAGAGGACGCGATACTGCCCTACGGTGGCCGTTCGTTCAGCGGTTACCGGCTGTTGCAGGAGTATTTCGCGTGTCCGGAGCGTTTCCTGTTTGCCGAGTTCACGGAGCTGCGCCCGCTGCTCGCACGTTCGCGGGGCAACGAGTTCGAGATCGTGGTGTGGCTCGAGCGCAGCGTGACGCGCCTGCACAACGCGATCGATGCAGGCAACTTCCGCCTGTTCTGCGCGCCGGTAATCAATCTGTTCGAGCGCCGCGCGGACCGTATTCATCTGCAGCAGGGCGACACCGAGTATCACGTGCTCGGCGACCACACCCGGCCGATGGATTTCGAAGTGCACAGCGTGCTGGAAGTGCGGGGCTACGGCGATCGCCAGGAGCCGGAGCAAAGCTTCCTGCCGTTCTACGACAGCACCGCTCGCACATGGCACGGCGGGCAGGCGGCCTTCTACACGCTGCGCCGCGAGCCGCGGCTGATCTCGAGCCGCCAGAAGCAACGCGGCGCACGCTCGAGCTACGTCGGCAGCGAAACGTTTATCGCGCTCGTGGATGCCAACGACGCGCCCTATGCGACCACGCTGCGCCAGTTAGGACTGCGGCTGCTGTGCACGAATCGCGATTTGCCGCTGCATATGCCGGTGGGCAAGTCGTACACCGATTTCACGCTCGATACCGACGCGCCCGTGGCGTCGATCCGCTGTGTGGCTGGACCGACCCGGCCACGCGCGCCGACCGCGACCGGCGAATCCGCGTGGCGGCTCATCAGCCACCTGCAGTTGAACTATCTGTCACTGCTCGACGAGGAAGGCGAAACGGGCGCGGCGGCGCTGCGCGAAATGCTCGGCCTGTATCACGACGAGTTCGACGCCGCGACGCGACGGCAGATCGAAGGCATCAAGCATGTCGCGGCGAAGCCCATCACGCGTCGCGTGCCGGTGCCCGGGCCGATCACGTATGGCCGCGGGCTCGAGATCACGCTGAGCTGCGACGATGCCGCTTTTGAAGGCAGCGGCGCATTTCTGCTCGCGTCGGTATTGCAGCACTTCTTTGCGCGCTATGTCTCGCTGAATTCGTTCGCCGAGACGGTGTTGCGCACGCTCGAACGAAACGAGGTAGCCCGATGGCCCGCGAATCCCGGCAAGCGCCCGATCCTGTAGTGCTCGAAGCCGCGTTGCGCGCGAGCCCGGAAGATTTCGAGTTCTTCGAGGCAATGCGCCGTCTCGAATGCGGGTATCCGGAACGGCCGCGGTTCGGTCATTCGACCAGGCCGGCCGAAGATCCTGTGCGTCTCGCCCATGCCGCGGCACTGGAATTTCCGTCGCGCAGCATCGCGCGCTTCGAGGCGGGAAAGGCCGGCCGGCCGGCGCGGCTGGTTGGGCTGTTTCTCGGTCTGTTCGGACCGAACGGGCCGCTGCCGTTGCACCTCACCGAATACGCCGTCGATCGGGAGCGGAACGCGAAAGACCCGACGTTCGTCGCGTTTGCCGACGTGTTTCATCACCGGATGCTGAGCCTCTTCTATCGCGCGTGGGCCGATGCGCAGCCCACCGTGCAGCTGGACCGTCCGGAACAGGACCGGTTTCGCACCTATGTCGGCGCGCTGATCGGCATCGCCACGCCGCACCTCGACGGACGCGACGCGCTGCCCGATCAGTACAAGCGCTTTTTCGCCGGGCGTCTGGTGCCGCAAGCGCGCAATGCCGAAGGACTCAGGCGTTTTCTCGAGCACTTCTTCGGTGTGCCGGTGCGCGTGCTCGAGTTCGTCGCCGGGTGGATGCAATTGCCTCGGGACGCGCGTTTGCATATCGGCAAGAGCATGGCCTCGATGGGCCGCGACGCATTGCTCGGCACGCATGTGCGCGGCGCGCAGCAGCGCTTCCGGCTGCGCGTCGGGCCGCTGACCCGCAACGAGTTCAACCGTTTTTTGCCGGGCGGCGACACGCTCCCGCAACTGGTGGCGGCGGTCAAGTTGTATGTGGGCGAAGAGAAGGGCTGGGACGTGCAGCTCGTGCTGAAGAAAGAACAAGTGCCGCTGACGCATCTGGGTCAGGCGGCCCGCATGGGCTTCAACACGTGGATGGGCCGCTATCCGCAGCACAACGATGCCGACCAGGTCGTGTTGAGCCCGGCCGAGTGAAGTCCGGCGTACGCATGTCCGGGCATCTTTCAACTGAACTGGCGACTGCTTCGCGGCCGCCTCTGGTCATACAGGATTGGAATCATGGCTGAAATAAGTCGTGGCGCCTTGTTCGGCAAGCTCAACGCGCTGGCCTATCGGGGTATCGAAAGCGCTACCGTGTTCTGCAGGCTACGCGGCAACCCGTACGTCGAACTGGCGCACTGGATTCATCAGATCCTGCAGCTACAGGATTCGGATCTGCATCGCATCGTCAGGCATTTCGGCCTGGATCCGTCGCACCTTGCACGCGACGTCACGGTCGCACTCGAACGTTTGCCGCGCGGCAGTACGAGCATCTCCGATCTGTCGGCCGAGGTGGAAGAAGCGGTCGAGCGCGGCTGGGTATTCGCTACGCTGCTGTTCGGCGAAGCCCAGGTGCGCACCGGCTATCTGATCGTCGGCCTGTTGCGTACGCGACACTTGCGTCACGCATTGCTCGATGTCTCAGGGGAATTCGACAAGCTACGCGCCGAGACGTTGGCCGACGACTTCGCCGGCATCGTCGAAGGCTCGCCGGAAGACGGCCAGCTTGCCACCGACGGGTTTCGTGCCGGCGCGGTTGCGTCCGGCGCGGTTGCGCCGGGCGAGAGCAGCGGTGCGATGGCGCCCGCGCAGATGGGCAGGCAACAGGCGTTGCAGCAGTTCACGGTCGATCTGACCGCGCAGGCGCGCGACGGCAAGATCGATCCGGTGGTGGGCCGCGACGCCGAGATTCGCCAATTGGTCGACGTACTGATGCGCCGGCGCCAGAACAACCCCATGCTGGTCGGCGAAGCGGGTGTCGGCAAGACGGCTGTGGTGGAGGGGTTCGCACTGCGCATTGCGCGTGCCGACGTGCCGCCGCCATTGCGCAACGTGCAGGTACGTGCGCTCGATATCGGCCTGTTGCAGGCCGGCGCGAGCATGAAGGGCGAGTTCGAAAACCGCCTGCGTCAGGTGATCGACGAAGTGCAGTCTTCGCGCAAGCCGATCGTCCTGTTCATCGACGAAGCGCATACGCTGGTGGGCGCGGGCGGTACGGCGGGCACCGGCGACGCGGCGAACCTGCTCAAGCCCGCGCTCGCGCGCGGCAATCTGCGCACGATCGGTGCGACCACCTGGGCCGAATACCGCAAGCACATCGAGAAGGATCCGGCGCTGACGCGACGTTTCCAGCCCGTGCAGGTGGACGAACCGAGCGAAGAGAAGACCATCCTGATGATGCGCGGTACCGCGAGCGTGATGGAGCAGCATCATCGTGTGCAGATTCTCGACGAAGCGCTCGAAGCAGCCGTCAAGTTGTCGCATCGCTATATTCCCGCGCGTCAGTTGCCGGACAAGGCCGTGAGCCTGCTCGATACCGCGTGCGCGCGTGTCGCGATCAGCCAGCACGCGGTGCCGGCGAAAATCGACGACACGCTCAAGCGGATCGAGGCGCTGCAGACCGAGCAGACGATCATCGCGCGCGAGAAAAGCGTCGGCATGGAGGTGGAGGCTCGCGAGTCGCTGGCTGCAGCGACGCTCGAAGCGGAACGGCTGCGTTTGCAGCAGTTCGAAGCCGCGTGGGACAACGAGAAATCGCTGGTCCAGCAGATTCTGGCGTTGCGCGCGCGGCTAGGAGGCGAGGCCGCGCCGGGCGAGAGCGCCGGCAGTGCGCGGGAACCGACTGCGCGCGGCGACGCGAAGTCCGACGCATCGACCAACTCGTTCGCGCCGCCGGCGCTCGACGATGACACGAGGGCAGAGGTGCTTGCCGAGTTGAAACGACTGCAGGCGCAGCTCGCCGAGCGGCAGGGCGAAAACCCGCTGATCCTGGCGAATGTCGACTACCAGGCGGTCGCGTCGGTCGTCGCTGACTGGACCGGCATTCCGGTCGGGCGCATGGTTCGTAGCGAACTGCGGACCGTGATGAATCTCGCCGACCTGATGTGCGAGCGCGTCGTCGGTCAGGACCACGCGATGGAGATGATCGCCAGGCGCATCCAGACATCGCGCGCCGGTCTCGACAACCCCAACCGTCCGATCGGCGTGTTCATGCTCGCCGGCACGTCGGGCGTCGGCAAGACCGAGACCGCGCTGGCGCTCGCCGAGGCGCTGTACGGTGGCGAGCACAACCTGATCACGATCAACATGAGCGAGTTTCAGGAAGCGCACACGGTTTCGACGCTGAAGGGCGCGCCGCCAGGCTATGTCGGTTATGGCGAAGGCGGAGTGCTGACCGAGGCCGTGCGGCGTAAGCCGTATTCGGTGGTGCTGCTCGACGAAGTGGAGAAAGCGCATCCCGATGTCCACGAAATCTTCTTTCAGGTGTTCGACAAGGGCGTGATGGATGACGGTGAAGGCCGCTCGATCAATTTCAGGAACACCTTGATCCTGCTGACCACGAACGTCGGCACGGATCTGATCGCCGGCCTGTGCCAGGACCCGGAGCTGATGCCGGACGCGCAGGGCCTCGCCAAAGCGCTGCGCGAACCGTTGCTCGAGGTGTTTCCCCCCGCGCTGCTAGGCCGGCTCGTGCCGATCCCTTACTTCCCGCTCAGTGGCGCGATGCTCGCGAAGATCGTGAGACTGCAACTGGATCGCATCAAGCGGCGTATCGAGGATCGCTATCGCGTGCCGCTCGACTATGACGACGCCGTGGCGCAACTGGTCGTGAGTCGCTGCACGGAGAGCGAATCGGGTGGCCGGATGATCGATGCGATTCTGACCAACACGATGTTGCCTGCGATCAGCCGCGAGTTTCTCGCACGCATGATCGACGGCGTCGCGATCGAGCGGGTTGGCGTGAGCGTCGAGGACGGCGATTTTGCGTATCGCTTCGACGAGTGTGCGCCGCTCATCGCCGCTATTCCCGGCATTCCTGATTAGTGTGACCGGGGCGCCACATGCTGAGGCGGTCGAAAGAAATTGACCTTTACGAGGAGTTCAAAACGTGAAAGCTATTCCAAAGATAATTCATATTATCTGGATTGGCGGCGATATCCCGCAACGAAACCGCGATTGCATCATAACGTTTCCAAGGTTGAACCCCGATTGGGAGGTGAATCTCTGGATTGACGCCAATCAGTTACTGACAGGCGAACGTCGCCGCCAGATCAGCGTACAACACAATGCCAGCACTACTCCGAACCAATGGGATGAGGTAGCTCAACGTTTGGGTCAGGACGGGGGCGATTCGGCAACGATGAGATATCTGAATCAGTATCTGAACATGCGCGGCGAGGATTTGCGTGGAATGCGGGGCCGCCAGGTCAACTCGATCATAAACTTCTGCGAGCAGAACAGGCTCAAGCTGCGCGAGGTGCAGCATGATTTGAAGATGGGTAAGAACTCGACGATTTACCGACGCGAATTGGTCAATCGCGGAGCCAACTTCGGTTCGGCCAGCGATATTCTGCGAATCGAGATTCTTCTTCAGCATGGCGGTCTCTATGTCGATACCGACGTCAGCTGCGTCAGTCCCTTGGGGGAAATCATCTGCCACCAGTCTTACCCGCGATTCTCCGCCGTGCATCCCGCCTGGTATTACGGAATAAGCGAGAGCGACTGGGTGAATCCAAACTGGTGGGAACAGTACGTCAGAGGCGACCAGACGCCATCGATCAGCAACTCGATCATTGCGAGTCACGCTGGCAGCGGTGGCTTGAAGTCCTACAAATCGCTCATACACAGCAACTTCAGATCGATCAAGACCAGCAATGATCTGCGAACAGAATATATGAATGACGTCCGGACGAGCACGATCAGAATGACGGGACCAACGGCAGCAGCGCAGAGTTCAGGCTTCAAAAAGGTCCGGGACAAAATGTTCGAGGAGCAAGTCCGCTCTCAGACCTCGGGTCAGAAACTGCAGAACAATCTATTCATGCGAGATAACTGGTACTTCCCCATGCACAAGGTCAGGGACGGTTACTTTCACGATTGGCTTGGCGTATGAGTTCTTCGAACGAATCCGGGATCACGTCAATATCGGGTTGATCCATAACACGCAGGACGACCTATATCAAATTCATTTGCGCCATGGCGAAGGAATAGATCGCGTGGGCCGGGTGTTCTGTTTGCCAAAGGGCGTACTAATCGCGCCGGGAGATGGAGCGATGCCAGCAGGCAAAAACCGTCAACCTGGAAGCGTCCGGTTCGCAACAGCGGCGCCGATACCGGTTCGATCACCGCGCTGCGGCTTTCCGTCCAGTACGACTTACCCGCAACGTAAAGAAGGTTCGCAGATCACGTCATGGCCCACGCAATCACACTCACTTCCAGTCTCGGCAGCAGTCTCCTGTTCGCAAACATGACCGCGACCGAGTCGCTCGGTCGGCTGTTTTCATATCGGCTCGAAGCGATCAGCAAGAACGCGGAAGTCGATCTGCGTTCGCTGCTGGGCACGCCGATGACGGTGAAGCTTGTCACGCCGCAAGGCTATACGCGTTACTTCAACGCGATTGTCCGCGAAGGCGAGCAAGGCGGCTTCGTCAACATCGACAACGTGCGCTATGCGGTCTACACGTTCACGCTCGTGCCGAAACCGTGGTTAGCGACGCGCAGACGCGACTGCCGCATCTATCGAAGCATGAGTGTGCCGCAGATCGTCCAGTCGGTACTTGGCGACATCGGCTATAGCGATCTGAAGGTGAGCCTCAGCGGTAGCTATCCGCCGCGCGACTATTGCGTGCAGTACCGCGAAAGCGACTTCGACTTCGTCAGCCGGCTGATGGAGCAGGAAGGCATCTACTACTTCTTCACGCATACGCAGAGCACGCACACGATGGTGCTCGCCGATGCGCTCGGCGCGCACTCGAGCGTGGCTGGCTTCGAGCAGATTCCCTATGCGCCGCCGATCGGGCGGGGCAAGCGCATGAAGGCGTCGATCGGCGACTGGGCGACCTCTCGCGCGGTCAACGCGACGAAGGTGCAGCTCGACGACTACGACTATCTGAAGCCGAAAGCATCGCTGCTTGCCACCGAAGAGCTGACCGACTTGGAGGACGCGCACAACGTGAGCGGCCTCGACATCTACGACTATGGGTACGACTACGTTGGCTACGACGAGCGTCTGTCCGACGGCCAGCGCTACGCGCAGGTGCGCGCGGATGCGTTGAATGTGCCGCTCGCGATGAGCGCCGGCCACACCGACGCCTGTGGTCTCGCCACGGGTGCGCTGTTCAGGCTCAAGGACTTTCCGCTTGCCGACGCGAATCACGAATACCTCGTGATCGACGCGGTGACGCGCCTCGTGGAGCCGGACTACTCGGCGGGCGGCGGTGGAGACGATGGCGAGGCGCCGTTCAAGTGCTGCTTCAAGGCGATCCGCAGTCGCCAGCTGTTTCGCACGATGCCGACGACGCCGCGTCCGGTGATCGCTGGCCTGCAGACGGCGGTGGTGTACGGCGATACGCCCGAAGACATCGCCGTCGACAAATACGGCCGCGTGCAGGTCACGTTCTTCTGGAATCGTCAGGGCAAACCGAACGCGCGGAACTCGTGCCCGGTGCGCGTCGCACAGATGTGGGCCGGCAAGCGCTGGGGCGCGCAGTTCATCCCGCGCGTCGGACAGGAAGTGGTGGTTAGCTTTCTCGACGGCAATCCGGACCGGCCGCTGATCATCGGCAGTGTCTACAACGCCGACAACATGCCGCCGTACAACCTGCCGGACAACAAGACCCAAAGCGGTGTGAAAAGCCGCAGCCACGAAGGTGGCGGTAGTGACGACTACAACGAGATCCGCTTCGAAGACCGGGTGGGCAGCGAGCAGGTGCTGATTCACGCGCAAAGGGATCTGCGCGAAGAGTCGGAGCACGACCACGATGTACAGGTCGCGCGCAACTACACGCTGACGGCGGGCAACCAGATCAGGCTGGTCACCGGACTTGCCAGCATCACGATGAACAGCACCGGCGAGATCGCGATTCAAGGCACCAGCATCTCGCTTAACGGAGAGATGAACGTGACGATGGCATCGGGTCTTGCGATGGAGATCAACTCGAAAGCGAATCTGAACATGAGTTCGATCGCGGCGATGGAAATCCTGTCCGAGGCCGATTGCCTCGTGCAGTCCACCAACCTGCAGTTGATCGGGACCGCGACGGCGGTACTGGGCGGCGCGGCTCCGATGATCTTATGAGCACGCCGTCGATTTTCGAAGCAGCGCGCCAGATGCGGCTTTCCACGCGTGCGCAAGCGTGCCTGCGGCCGTCGATGGCGGCGCGTTCGGCGGTGCAGACATTGCTCGACGCCGGACATTCAGCCGATGCGTTGAGCCTGCTTGGTCGTCTTCTGCCGCGCCGTTATGCGGTGGCGTGGGCGTGCCAGTGCTGCCGCCGTCAGTCGCTCGACGAACACGACCGCGCAGGTCTCGAACTCGCGGAAGCGTGGGTGCGCGATCCCATGGAAGCGCAACGCGCCGCGGCGCTCGCGTTCGCGAAGACGCATCGCTACCAGACGATCGGCGCATGGACGGCTGCCGCCGCAGGTTGGTCGGGCGGCAACCTGAATCCGGAGCACGAGCGGCCGACGCCGCCGCCGGAGCATCTGACGGCGATCGCGGCGACGGCCGCGGTGAGCTACATGGCCGCGCTGGTTCCCGCGCGGTTCGATGCGCGCCGTGCCGCGTTCGTGCGCGATGCGCTGGGCCTGCTGAGTGTTCCTGAAGGTAGCGATGGAGGTATGCAATGAGCGCCGCGCAGAGGCTGATTCTCTCGATAGAAGGCGAGGGGACCGGCGGCTTCGACGCAAGCCGCGAGCAGGTGTTCGACTGCCGCGATGGCAGCATCGGCCGTTCCGACGAGTGCGACTGGGTGCTGGGCACGGAAGGCGTGTCGCGTCTGCACGCGCTGGTGCGCTACCTGAACGGCATGTATTTCATCGAGGACCGCAGCACGAACGGCATGTCGCTGAACGGCGCGCCACTGCGAAAAGGCGATCCGGCCGCCCTGAAGCAAGGCGACCGCTTGCAGATCGACACATTCGATGTCAGCGTGCGCTTGAGCGGCAACGGTGCGACCGAACCGAACCCTCGGGCCGGCTCGGTCGATCCGGGGCGCATCGCGTCTTTCGTTGCTGCCGCGCCGGCCCCTGCCTGCGCACCGGCGCCTGCGCCTGCGCAAAACAGGGGTCCGCTGGACCTGAGCCTGCTGCTCGCGCCACGGCGCGCCACCCCGGCGCAGGAGCATGCGGGCGAGGCCGAAGGCCTGATTCCGGGCGTCGCCGATGGATCGGCGCCGGGTGCGAGTCTCGATCCACTCGCGTTGTTCGATGTGCCATCGTCCTACGCCGACGAACCGCTGCCTCGCGTATCGTCCGCGCCCGGTTGGAACCACACGCCTGCGGCGGCCGACCGCTTCCGGCCGCCGCAGGCCGAGGCAGCACGGCTTGGCGGTCCCGTGCTCCCGGAAGACTGGGACGCCACCGCGAGCCTGGTCGCCGCGCGTTCCGGGCAGGGGCGGTTCGAACCTTCTGAAGATGTGTCCATGACGACTGGCGGGATCCCGGCGCTTGTGCCCGCACCGTCGCCGCGACAGCAACGTTTGTCGGGAGATCTGAGCGGACCATTCGCGGTTGCGCCAACGCACGCATCGACGCCGACGCAGGTGCCGCCGCAAAATCAAACGCAGTCGGAAACGCCGATGCATTCGCACGCGTCGCCGGACACAACACCCGTCGTGATCGCTGCGGCAGTTGCATCGCCGGCAGTGCGTGCGGTTCCGACCGCTCCGCTCGCCTCTGCCGCCCCGTCGCCCGCCGGCGAAGACGCTCCCGAATTGATGGAAATGTTCCACATTGCCGTCGACGCGATGATGGACGTGCTACGCGCGCGCGCCGAACTGAAGAACAGCTTCCGGCTGCCCGCGACGTTGATCCAGCGTTCCGAAAACAACCCGTTGAAGTTCGCGCCGACCGCGCAGGAAGCCGTCACGAGGCTGCTCGCGCCGCCCGATGGCGGCTTCCTCCGCGGCAACGCCGCGCTGAACGATGCCGCCGACGACATCCGCAATCACCAGATGGCGATGCTTGCTGGCGTGCGTTCCGCGTTCCAGTCGCTGCTCGCGCAGTTCGATCCGGCGAGGATCGAACGGGAAGCCGAAGGCAGCGTGCGCTGTTTGCCGCTCGGTGGCCGGCCGCGTCACTGGGAGCGCTACAAGGAACAGTTCGAAGAAGTCACGAGCAATCCCGATGAATGCTTCAGGCGGCTTTTCGGCGATGAATTCGCGCGCGCCTACGAAGAACAGCTCGGACGCCTGAAAAGGCGGCGCAACGAGCCAACGTAACCAGCCAACGCGACCCGCCGGCGTAACGCGGTGCGGCGAGGCCCGAGGCCGTCGCGACCCGCACTCGTCGCGCGACGTGTGACAACCCCTATCCGGTTCACCGACATGACCCAGAGCAACAAGGTGGTATGGAGCGAAGGCCTGTTCCTCAGGCCGCAGCACATGCAGCAGCAGGAACGCTATTTCGAGCGTTACGTGGAGCTGCGCGCGGGCAATCTGCGTCCGCACGCATGGGGCTTTCACGAACTCGAACTGGAAAGCGACCTGCTCGCAATCGGCAAGCTCGGCATCAAGCGCGCACGCGGCGTGTTTCCCGACGGCACGCCGTTCGCAATGCCCGGCGATGATCCACTGCCGCCGCCGCTCGATATCGATGCGAACTGGCGCGACCAGATCGTCCATCTGACCTTGCCGCTGCGTTCGCCCACGCAGCCGGACAGCGCATGGCCCGGCGCCGGCAGCGATCAACTGTTCCGCTATCGCGTGCGCGAAACCGAAGTGCGCGATGCGTCGGGCAGCATGGAAGGCGTCACCGCGCTCGAAGTCGCGGGCATGAGCACACGTCTTTTACCCGAATTGCAGCCGATGGAAGGCCTGATGCGGATTCCGTTGGCACGGGTCGTCGAATGCCGCGCCGATCGGCGGGTGATCCTCGACGATGGCTTCATGCCGACCGCACAGAGCACCGAAGCGGCCGGGCGGCTCGTCACGTTCCTGTCCGAGCTGCTCGGCCTGCTGCATCAGCGCGGCGAGGCGCTCGCAGGACGTGTGAGCGAGACCGATCGCGGCGGTGCCGCGGAAATCGCGGACTTTCTGCTGCTGCAGGTGATCAACCGCTATCAGCCGCTCGTCGCGCATCTTGCCGAGGCGCCGCTGCTGCACCCCGAAGCGCTTTACCGGCTGCTGCTCGAACTGGCCGGCGAGCTGGCTACATTCACGACGCCGGGCAAGCGCGCGCAGGCTTTTCCGCCGTATCGGCACGAACTGCTGCGCGAAAGCTTCGAGCCGGTGATCGCGGCGCTGCGCATCGCGTTGAGCGCGGTGCTCGAACAGAGTGCTGTCGCGATTCCGCTGCAGCAGCGCAAGTATGGCGTGTGGGTCGGCATGGTGCCCGATCTCACGCTGCTCGATACGGCGAGCTTCGTGCTCGCCGCGAAGGCCGACCTGAAGTCCGAAGACATGCGCCGGCAACTGCCGACTCAATCGAAGATCGGTCCTGTCGAAAAGATCCGCGATCTGGTGAACCTGCAACTGCCGGGCATCGGCGTATCGCCGATGGCGGTCGCGCCGCGCCAGTTGCCCTACATGTCGGGCTTCCTCTATTTCGAGTGCGACAGAAACTCGCCGATGTGGCGCATGTTGAAGACGTCCGGCGGCATCGCGATGCACTTCGGTAGCGGCTTCGCCGGTCTCGACCTGCAACTGTGGGCGGTACGCGCATGAATACCACCAACGACCGTTCCGCCGACGCAACCCGGCGCGGCGATGCGACGATGGTGCGCCCGCAGCGCGCCGTCAACGGCGATCCCAACGCCGATCCCAACACCGACGCCGGCGAGCTCACGCGCATCGTGCGGCCAGCATCGCCCACTTCGCGCGTGATGCCGGCAAACCGGCCGTCGCAGCCGCCTGGCCCGCCGCCGCTGCGCGCCGAGCTGGGCGACTTCCTGAGCGGTGTCGCCAATCCGCTCGTCCGTGCGGCCAATCCGCTGCTGCTGCTGACGGTGCAATTGCGGCACAGCGTTGCGCCGCCCACCGACGTCGGCCGTCTGCGCGAACAGGCGGTCGCACAGGTGCGCAGCTTCGAGCGCTATGCACAGGGCGCGGGCATCGACACGCAAACCATCGTGGCAGCGCGCTACGTGCTATGCACGATGCTCGACGAGTCGGTGAACAACGCGCCGTGGGGCGACCTGAGCGGCTGGGCGCAAAAGACGCTGCTCGTGACATTCCACGGCGAGGCCTACGGCGGCGCGAAGTTCTTCCAGATTCTCGATCGCCTGAGCGTCGACTTCTCGCGCCATCTCGATCTGATCGAGCTGATGTACATCTGTCTCGCGCTGGGCTTCGGCGGACGCTATCTCGTGGAACCAGGCGGCCTCGCGCGCCTGGCCGACATTCAGGACGATCTCTATCGGCGCATTCGCGGGCTGCGCGAAGCGCCCGCCGCGGAACTGGCGCCGCATTGGCGCGGCGTCGAAGACCGCCGCAATCCGGTGATGCGGCATGTGCCGATGTGGGTCGCCGCGTCGGCTGCGGCCGTCGTGCTGCTGGGTGCATTCCTGGTGTTTTTCACGAAGCTCAACGCGCTCGCTGCGCCAGTCGGCGCACAGCTTGCCGCGATCGGTCTCGAGAACACGCCGCCGCCGCAAACCGTCGCGACGCCCGCGCCCACGGCCGCGCGCGTGACGCTCAAGCAACTGCTCGCGCCACAGGAACAGGCCGGGCAGTTGAGCGTCGACGAACTACCCGATGGCCGCGACACGGTGCGTCTCGCCGCCGCCGAACTGTTCCCGTCGGGCGGCGCCGACATCGCGCCCGACGTGGTGTCGCTCCTGCACCGGATCACGTCGGCGCTGAATCAGGTGAAGGGCAGGGTGATCGTCGTCGGCCACACCGACGACCAGCCCGTGCGTTCGCTGACCTTCAAGGACAACTTCGCGCTGTCGACGGCGCGCGCGCAGAACACGCAGCAGATTCTCGCGCAGGGGCTCGACGATCCGCGTCGTCTCGAAGCGAGCGGCGCTGGCTCGTCGCAGCCGATCGCGACGCCGGCCGATCTGCCGGCGAACCGCACGCGCAACCGTCGCGTGGAAATCCTGTATATCCCGGAGCACTGAACCCATGAACATGCTGAAAACCTGGGTGACGTCCCGGTGGTTCACCGTCGCGATCGGATTGCTATTGATCGCTGCGCTGATCTGGCTGGGCGCCCCCTATCTCGGGATCGGAGAACGGCAGCCGCTCGCGAGCGCCGCGGCCCGGCTGGCGCTGATCTTCGCGATCGTGCTCGGCTGGCTGCTGGTCGAACAGGTCATGCAATGGCGCGCGCGGCGCAAGACGTCGCAACTGTCCGGCGAGCTGGCTGGACAGGACGCGCAGCTTCCGCTCGACGATCCCGGCCGCGCCGAACGCGAGCAGTTGCAGCGTCGCTTTCGCGAAGCAATCGATATGTTGCGCAAGACCCGCAGCAATGGCAGCAATCTCTACGCGCTGCCGTGGTATGTCGTGATCGGTCCGCCGGGCTCGGGCAAGAGCACCCTGGTGCAGAATTCCGGGCTCGAGTTTCCGCTCTCGGAGCGCTTCGGCAAGGAGGCGCTGCGCGGCATCGGCGGCACGCGCAACTGCGACTGGTGGTTCACCGACGAGGCGGTGTTTCTCGACACCGCGGGCCGCTACACGACGCAGGACTCCGATGCGGCCGCCGACGCGTCCGCGTGGCAGGCGTTTCTGTCGCTGCTGCGCCGCTATCGGCGGCGCCGTCCGCTGAACGGCGTGATCGTGACCATGAGCGTGTCCGATCTGTTGACGCTCGACGAAGACACGCGTCAACAGCACATCCGCACCGTGCGCCGGCGCCTCGACGAACTCGCGCAGCACCTGAAGGTGGCGGTGCCCGTGTATCTCGTGTTCACCAAGTGCGATCTCGTGGCGGGCTTCACCGAGTTCTTCGACGATCTCGGGCCCGATCTGCGCAATCAGGTCTGGGGCATGACGTTTCCCGTCGACGCGAGTATCGACGGCAGCGCCTGCGCGCGCTTCGCGGGCGAGTTCGACCTGTTGCTGGAGCGTCTGAATACGCGCGTGATCGAGCGTCTGCATGGGGAGCGCGATCGCAGCCGACGCGCCGCCGTGCTCAGCTTTCCGCAGCAGCTCGGCGCGTTTCGCGAAATTGCGCGGCAGTTCGTCGAAGGCGCGTTCGGGCGTCATCAGTACGGCGCAGCGCCGCTGTTGCGCGGCGCCTATCTGACCTCCGGCACCCAGCAGGGCGCGCCGATCGACCGCATGCTGAGCGCCGTCGCGCGCACCTTCGGCGTCGACGTGGCGCGCGTGCAGGGCGGCGGCACGCAACGCCGGACCTTTTTCGTCGAACGGCTGCTGAAGGAAGTGTTGTTCCGCGAGTCGGGCCTCGCCGGCACCAATCCGCGGCTGGAACGGCAGAAGCTCCTGATACAGGCCGGGATGTATATCGGCATCGCGCTCGTCACGGCGCTGCTGATCACCGGCTTCGCCACCAGTTACACGCGCAACCGTCTCTACGTCGCGCAGGTGCAGGACACCCTGGAAGACCTGCCGCCAACCAGCAGCCTCGCCGGCGCACCGGATCTCAAGACGTATTTCGCGCGTGCGCTCGCGCGCCTCGAAGTCATCTCGGGCGCGCAGGGCGTCGCGGGCCAGTACCAGGGCCACGTGCCCTGGCTGATGCGCTTCGGCCTGTTCCAGGGCCACGCGTTGTTCGGGCAGGTGCATGCCGCGTATCTGCGCGAACTCGACGGCACCTTGCTGCCCGGCGTCGGCGTGCGCTTTCGGGAAGGACTCAACGCCAGTGCCAACGCTCCGCAGGCACTCTACGACTACCTGAAGGGCTATCTGATGCTCGGCCAGCCGCAGCATCTCGATCCCGGCGAGCTGGCCGCGCTCGCGCGCATCGAATGGCAACGCATGTTCCCGCAGGACCCGGCGATCCAGAACGCGCTCGACAAACATTTTTCCGCGCTGGTCGACGATCCGGCGAAGCCGCGCGCGCTCACGCTCGACAACGCGCTGATCGATCAGGCGCGCGCGACGCTGAAGACCGCTGATCTCGCGACGCTGATCTACGGCAGCGTCCAGCTCGACGCCGGGCGTTCGGGGGCGCCGCCGGTGCGACTCGACCAGTCGCTCGGACTGCTTGGCAGCGTGTTTCGCCGCAAGAGTGGCGCTCCGCTTTCGCAACCGTTCCCCGCGCTGTTCACGAGGCCGGTTTTCGCCGCCGAGGTAAACGGTGGAATCGATCGGTCGGTGGACGGCTTCGTGAAGGACTACTGGGTCTTCAACGCCAGCCGCATCGATCCGCTCGCGCGCTCGCGCTATGAACAGCAGGTGCTGGCGCTGTATGAGCAGGACTACATCAAGGCGTGGGACGCATTGCTCGCCGATCTGCAACTTCAGCCGGTGTCTGACATCCAGGGCGCGAGTGCGCTGGCCGCGAAACTGTCGGGTCCGAGTTCGCCGCTGAAAGCGCTGCTGCATCTCGTGCGTGACAACACCAGCGACATGTTGCGCGGCGCCACGGCTGACGGTGCAACTTCGGCTTCATCGGTTTTGTCGGCTTCGGCGGTGGGCGCGCAGGCGGCGTCTGTAGGCGAGAGCCTGGTCGCGAGACGCGCCGCGAACACGCGCCTTGCCGGCGAATTGCGCGATGCGGGCGCAACGTTGCCGGACGGCACCACGACCAACGGCACCGCAAGCACCAAACCGGGTTCGGGCGAAGCGCCGGCCAGCCAGCCGGGCGCCCCCATCGAGGCGCATTTCGCGCAGTTGAACGAGATGAGCGTCGGCACGCCGGGTTCGACGCCGCTCGATCAGATGTCGACCGTGCTCGACCAGCTCGGCAAGAACCTGTTGACGATGACTGACCTGAGCGCACCCGGCGCGCAGAACAATCCGGCCGTGCTCGCGGCGCGCCAGGAGAGCGACCAGTTGCCGCCGCAGGTGGCTTCGCTGATTTCCGGCCTCACCGGCAGGAGCGCGGATCTGGTCGCGAGCGGAAGCAGCGCCGCGCTCGCCAGCCAGTTTCGCGAGGCAGCGGGCAACGATTGCGCGAGCTTCGTCGATGGCCGCTATCCGTTTGCGTCGAACCGTGCATCGGACATCCCCGTGCAGAACTTCGCCGAGCTGTTCGGCGATGGCGGACGGTTCGACAGTTTCTTCAAGTCGACGCTCGCGAAATCAGTCGACACGAGTGGCCGCAACTGGCGCTGGAAGCCCGGCGCGCCGGCCGGCCCCGACGCCGTGCTGAGCGAAGCGCAGAGTGCCGACGCGATCCGCCAGATCTATTTCCGCAACGGCGCGCAACTGCAGGTCGGCTTTACGCTGCTCGCGCCGCAGCTCGATCCGGCAATCGCGAAGCTGACCGTCGAAATCGACGGGCAGAAGTACGACTACGCGGCGAACGGCCCCGCGAGCATGACGATGATGTGGCCTGGACCGCAGCCCGGACACGTGGTCGTCAGTGCGTTCGATACGTCCGGCCAGCCGGTCGGCACGCCGCTGAAATTCAATGGCGACTGGGCGTTCTTCCACGCGCTCGATGCGGCCCGTCTGCAAAAGCAAAGCGACCTGCGCTATCTCGCGACCTTCGACTTCGGCGGCCATGCAGTGAAGCTGCCGATCGCGCCCGCGAGTCTGAAGAACCCGTTCCTCAACGACGAAGTCCGTCGTTTCAGGTGTCCGCGATGAACGGTGGAGTCGGCTTCTTCGGGAAGTTGCCCAGCGCGGGCGATTTTGTTCAGCGACGGCTGCCGTCCGTGTTCGTCGAAGGCTGGGACCGTGACTTCCAGCGCGCGGTCGAAACCGGGCGCCGCGAACTCGGAGCGCACTGGGACGCCGCATGGCGACAGGGCGCGGCGTGGCGCTTCGTGCTGCCGGCACCGGTGTGCGGCAACGTCGCGTGGTGCGGTCTGATCGGACCGGCCGTCGATCGGCTCGGCCGCGCCTTTCCGATGGTGCTGGCTGCGCCCTGTGGCGGCGATGTCGCGACCGTGCTCGGCAATCACGCGTGGTTCGACGCGCTCGAGCGCGTCTATCGCAGTGCGCAGCACGAGGTCGTGAGCGTCGACACGTTCGATGTGCGCGTGGCGGCGTTGCCCGGTCCGCTGACGCACGTGCGACCCGCGACCGACATGGCTGCGTTCTGGCGCGCGCTGTCGTGGGACGGCGGTCAATGGCGACTGGCGATGCCCGAAGGCGTGGCCGTCGGGATGGTGCTGGCCGAGGCATGGTCGCAACTCGGCAAGCGGCCGGGGCCGTGGTGCCTCTGGTGGACCGAACGTGCTGCGTGCCTGCTGGCGACGCGTGGTTTGCCGTTGAGCTACGCAGCGCTACTGGAGCCGGTGGTGTCGAGGGTGGGCGACATGGGCGACATGGGCGATGCGCTGCGCGAGTTCGACTCGGCATCCGCTCGTCAGTGCGAGTCTGTTGCGTTGCCGGGCGATGAAGAGATCGCTGCCGGGCAATCCGGTCTGCACGCGGAGGATGGTCACGATGATCGAGTGTTGCCCGTCGGTTCATCGGCAGCCGGTCACGCTGCAGATGCCAGCGATGCGCTGCTGCTACTCGACGACGGCCGCACGCTGGTGCTGAGCGCCGATGACGGCCCGTCTCACTCGCATCAACGTGCAGCGCGCGCCATCCGCGAGACGGCGCAGCGCAGTGCGGCGGATCTGCCCAGTCTGCGGACCGGCCTGCTGGCGCTGCACGCGCAACTGCGCGGCGCCCGGCACGATGCGCACGATGCGCACGATGCGCGTTACGCAGCGGCAGCAAACGGCGCCGCCCTCGTCGCGCGCTTTGACGCAGCGCAGGTGCGACTGCTGCGGATCGGCGCCGCAGCAGCCTGGCACTGGCGGCGCGGCCAGTTGCAACCACTGTTCGTCGAGCGGGCGGCAGGCGCCGGCGGCGAATTTGACGATCTGCTGTTCGGCGATGCATGGCTCGCGATGCCCGGCATCGGCGCCTCCGAAGAGCCGGATTGCGACGAAGCGTGCATCACGCTCGAGGATGACGATCGCCTGCTGTTGCTCGTCAGCCGCGCGCTCATCCAGCTTCCGCACGCGTGTCTGCTCGAGGCGCTGGCATTGACCACGAACGATGACGCCCGCCTGCATCTCGCGATGTGCGCGGGCCTCGGCACGCAGCCCGCGCAATGGCCGCTGGCCGTGATTGAAGCCGGCTCATGACGACGCATTGTTGCTCCGCCGGCCACACCGAGACAGGCAAGGTGCGCCGCCGCAATGAAGATGCGATTCTGGTTCGCGAGGACCTCGGACTGTGGGCTGTGGCCGACGGTCTGGGCGGCCATTCGGCCGGCGACTACGCGAGCACGCTGATCATCGAACGCCTTGGTGCGCTGACGCGCGAAGGCAGCGTCTTCGACTTCATTGCTGCGATCGAAGACAGCCTGCAGCAGGTGAACACCGAACTGCGCGAGGCCGCCGTCGCGCGACAAACCGACATGATCGGTTCGACCGTCGCGCTGCTGGTGCATGACCAGCAGTTCGTGCTGTGCGGCTGGGTCGGCGATAGCCGCGTGTACGTTCAGGAAAACGGCGCACTGACGCAACTCACTCGCGACCACGTGCATGGTCAACCGGTCGACATCACGCATTTCGGACCACGCGCGCCGGCAGGCGTGGGCACTGGCGTGCTGACCCGGGCGGTCGGCGTCGACGAGACGCTCTACGTCGACTGGGCCATGGCCGGCAGCCGTCCCGGCATGCAGTTCCTGCTGTGCTCGGATGGCGTCAACAAGGAGCTGAGTGATGGCGAATTGACCGCCGCCTGTCGCGAGCAGCACAGTCCACGCCGGCAGATCGAGCGCCTGTTCGAGCTCGCCCTTGCGCGTCGCGCGCGCGACAACATTTCCGCCGTCATCGTGCGGCTCGAAGCATCGTGAAATTTCCGCCATGAACCATCCGGACCCCATCCCTTCCGCTTATCACGGGCGCACGCCGAAGCTGGCCGCGCTATCCGACGCTTTCAGGACACGTTGTGAGCGTCAGATCGACGTTCTTCGCAGCGGGTCGGCACCCGCGAGAACTGGCGCGCGTTCCACCACTTCATCGTCCGCACAGATGGCCGGTGCGTTATCGGCATCCGTGCGCCGCAACCACGGCATGACTATCGTGCCGCCTGCGCTGTCGGTCCGCAGCGATCCGAACGGGCAGGATGTCGTGCAGTGCGAGTGGCTGCGACCGAGGAGGCAGCAGGCATGAGTGTGGACGAGCAGCAGGTCAACGACGCATTGCGCGCGCTCGACGAAGCCCATCGACTACAGCGGATTCAGCGCAACGAATACCGGTACCGCCGACGCATGTTGTTCGAATCGCTGGGGCGGGACACTGCGGGTACAGGCGACACCGTGCGGCGGGTCGTGCTGTCGGGCGTCATGCAACAGCCGGACGTGTCGGCGGAAGGTCACGATGCCGGAAGTGCGGCAAGTGCTGAAGGGGGGGCAGTGCGCACGGACCTCGGCGCGCGACCGCTCGCCGCGTGGGCCGCCGTGCTGCTCGGCGTGGCCGCGGTGGGCGTCATGCTGTTTTGCTGGTTTGTCTTCGCCTATTGAGCCGCGTTTTCGAAGCAGCCAGTCCGAGCGCAACAGCCGCTCAATGTTGCGCCGATCTGCAGGGATTATTCTTCGTCCGGCCCGGATAGCGTCTGCAGTTCTGCGAGGCCGCCGGGCGCGATGTTTTTAAGGACCTCCGCGAAGCGCTTGCCGACCAGACGTCTGGCTCGCTTGAGCAGGATCGGCACCGGACTGGACGGTTCGTGACGTTCGTAGTAGTCGCAGATTTCGTCGATGCACAGGACGACGTCATCGGGTCCCTGGATTCGTCCGTTATCGCGCCGAGGGGCAGCGTTCGTGGGCGCGTCTTCGCCGGTCGACACCAATCCGGCGGCAAGCGCTTCGCCGCGCTCTGGAAAGCGCCGCGCCAACTGTGCATCGACGAACTTCTTCAACTCTTCGATATCGTCGGTCAGGTGGCCCAGATCGGGTCCAGCGGTACCCAGCTTTTCGCTCGCAATTGCATCAATGGCGCGCGCGTGCTCTAGCGCTATCGCGAGTGCTGCGGCCGCATCGGGCAACTGGTGTTCGGGGCAATCCATGCAGCACGCTTCGAGATCGATCAGCGTGGGCGCAGGCATGCCCTCCGCAGAGGGTGGCCGGGTGATTGCGCCCGTCGCGATACGCAGATCGCGCAACGAAAAGCGGCCGAGTCGCGGTGAGCTCACGAAGGGCGCGTTGCGGAAATAGGCGAGTACGCTCCGGGGATCGCCGAGCGGCATGATCGCGTTGGTGCGCGCGGTAGCGTCGTTGTCGTCGGCGGCGTCCAATTGCGGGTGCGCCGCTTCCCAGTAACGTTCCAGCAGACCGCGAACCAGCCCCAGACCGGCGCTCCAGCCTGCAATGCCATGAATGCGGGTCGAGGCGGCGGTCAGATGGATGGCCACACGCAGGTCGTTGGTACGGTTGAACAAAGCCTCGGCGGAGGTTGCCACCTTATCCCAGTCCGGTTCTACGGCGGCCTTCAGGCTGTCGCCCATCGCCCGCTCGGATGTCGGTGTGGCGAGCCGTTCCAGCGCGATGAATTCTGGATCGTATTCGAGGTTCTCGCCTGTCGGCGTGCTGTCATCGATGGGGCGGAGCAGGTGATCTGGATCGAATGGCGTCATGATTGGCTGGCGAAAAAGGAAGGGCGCTGAGACTACAACGACAGGGCGCGTCCAACGAGCGCGCGGCATCAAACGGACAACAGCTAGTGCCCCGTAGTTATTCCGTCTCAACTGATCGTCAGCCTGGTACGCAGATCGAACGCTTTGCTACCGAGCGCCAGGCGCTTGCTCCCTTGCAAGACGTAGAACCTGGGTTCGAAAATCGCTGGCGCGCGTTTATTTGAGACTTCCATATCGCGGCAGTGAGCATGAGCGTGCCGCCGTTGTGGTGTCGATGGGTTGGGCGAACCTCGCGGCGGTCATTCTTAATCTTGAGGTTGCATTCGCAGCTCGGACCGTCGTGCAACGTGGTGAAAGCAATTGCATGCATGATCGGGTTCGCTTTGTCCTCGGCTGAGCTGTGTGAAGCTCGGCGTGGGCGCAGACCGCAGTGTGACAAATTAAAGCATGGTCATCTGTAAAAGTGAATAAGGATTTACGTGGCGTTTGCCCTGTCATCGTCCCACAATCGCCCGACCTCGGTGGCGCAGCCGCGCTCTTCTTCCGCTCTTCTTCCTGTAGGTTAGGCCGCAGCGCGCGGATCCTTGCTTGACCGCAACGCTCGGGTAAACTAGGTGTAAATCTACATTTACTTTGTAGCGCGGGTCGGCTTTAATGTCACAGCGGCCGACCTTCTGAGGTTCGAAAATGAGTCTTCCAGAGCGGAGCATCGGCACAGGTCAGAAGGCAGAGTGGGATAGCCTCACCGGCGAGGCACTGTCTGCCGGTGAGTTCAGAAGAGCGATGGGGGCGCTTCGCCAGTGGCGTGACAGTGCTCAGCGTTTCCCATTCTGGCGGTGTGCGCTCAATGACTGCAAATGCCTTCACGTCCGTTTACCTCGACCCGCCGCTCGTGGTTGTCTCGATTGCGCATACCGCAGGTTTCCTGGCCCTCTTGAATTCTGCGGATGCGGACTTCGGTATCTCGTTTCTTTCTTCAAAACAGCGGATCTACAGGGACATGGACGCCGGTTCCCAACACGTCACCTCGTCGCCCGTGATGCTCAGCGAGTGCGGAAAGGAATTGGCGGGACTGGCACCGGGCAAGCAATGGGGCTTCCTGGGACTTGTTGATGCCGTTGCTGAATGACATCCACCAGAATGTCGATCGAGAGAGAGCCCGCAGGAACTGCGCAACGGGTTCAGAACGCTTAACGCGAGTCTCCATCGTCCGGTACGGTCGTTTTGCAGGTGCCTTTGCCACAAGGCCCGGATGACCATGGTTTCGAGTCGGTAGCTCAGCTGTGAGTAGGGCATTCGCATCGGATCTTGCAAACCACCTTTCGGAACGCAGTGCTGCGTAAAACGATGTCAAATTTGAGAATTGAAACTGCGCCACCGCTGGCACCTGAGTATCTCGCCGAAATCCGAAGAATTCCGAGGACACTCTCTCCGGAGAGCTTTCAAGCGTCGCTCACCCTTTGCGCGCCGCTCCACTCGCGCGCCGTGGGAGCGGCGTGCGGCACGGTTACGCCAGATCTGCGCTACGGACCCGATGACCGGCATTGTCTGGATCTTTATCGCACAGTCGATGCAGCGGGACCGAGCCAGCCGCTCGTTCTTTTCGTCCACGGTGGTGGGTTTGTCGGCGGGAACCGCCGCATACCGGGCAGTTATCTTTATTCCAACGTTGCTGCGTGGGCCAATTCTCATGGCTTCGCGGCAGCATTGATGTCCTACCGTTTGGCTCCTGCAGCTCAGTGGCCAGCAGGTGCCGAGGATATCGAGAGAGCGATTGATTGGCTGGCCATGCATTCCGGGCAACTCGGCATATCAACTGAGCAGTTGATCGTCATCGGTCATTCAGCAGGTGCAACGCATCTCGCTTCTTGGCTGTCCGGACATCATGGCCGAATCCCTGATTCGTCAGCCCTCCGTGGGGCCGTGCTCATTTCAGGTATCTTTGCCCCTTCATTGCTTCCGTTTCAAGGCGCGTTTGCTTACTACGGCGACGATTTAACGCCAGGCCGCTATTCAACAGTCAATGGCATCGGTGCGACTGAAGCTCCTCTGTTGCTGGTCGCGGCAGAATTGGATCCACCGGAATTCATTAGCCAATGGAAAACCGTGGTCAGCGCCAGAACGTCGACACCAGGCGCTAAGACCACGACGTTTCTGATTCCAGACCAAAATCATTTTACGTCCGTCCAGCACCTCGGCGTCGACTCGGACGACCTGGGAGTTGAGATGGCGACGTTCGTGCAGGTGTGTGTAAAGACGTCCTATTGAATTTCCCCGTGCCGCATCCTTGTACAAATGCCGACCGACGAGACTGAGTTGCCGGTAAGCGTCCGACCCAATATCGCGGACGTGGCGCGGCTATGACTGAATAGGTTTGCCTTCACCTCCGAACCGCAGGCCACCGGATCCTCGGGGTCGACTAGCTGCTGCCGCGCCGGACAGTGAGTTCCGAAAAGCTCTGCAGGCATGGACGTCCGCAAAGGAGTCCGCCGAGTGTGCTCACCTGCACATGGTCGGGACTGTACAGTCTAAATAATTGAACTCTTGTTCACGTCTTCCGCTGGAGCGGTTTGCGCCCTATTGTCGGCGGGTCACGTATCTGTTTCGTTGCACGCTGGCCCGTTGCGCTCGGTGGCACAGCGCCTTGAAGGGGAAAACCCTATGTGACGCGCCATTTACTTTTGCATGTGAATCGTGATTTACTTCTATCCAGCAGACCTGCCACCCCCATGGCCGTTAAGCGCTGAGCGATGCTCACGAGAGGCCCCGCTCAAGGGACACCAGGTCATCGGAGTGGCGTTAAAGGGACCACCCCTATGCGCCATGCCACTGTCCGAATTTGGTTTGTCCGCACGGGACCCGCAACGGCAACGAACGAAAGGGAATGAAGAAGTGATTGATTACGAACTGGACAAGGATGGCATCGCACACATCATCTGGAACAACCCGGACGGTCCTGTGAACGTCAAGACCCCGGCGGCCGTCGATGCATTCGCACGCGCCGTCGACCGCGCCATCAACGATGACGCAGTGAAAGGGGCGTCGATCCGGTCGGCAAAACGCGACTATGTCGCAGGCGGCGATCTGATGGCGCTTTACGCAATCCAGACGCCGGAAGAAGCTCAGGCCATGGTGGCTCCGGTTGGCGCGTGCCTACGCGCGATCGAGCGCTCATCCAAGCCGTTCGTCGCAGTCATCACGGGCTCGGCGCTTGGAGGAGGGCTCGAAGTTGCGCTCGCCTGCCACCGAAGAGTGGCAAGCGACGACGCGCGGGTGCAGCTTGGCTGTCCGGAAGTCAATCTTGGGCTGATCCCGGGTGCGGGTGGCACGCAACGGTTGCCGCGGCTCATAGGAATCGCGCCCGCGACAAAGATGTTGCTTGAAGGGAAGCCCATAGGCGTGCAGGAGGCACTCGGCTGCGGCCTCGTGGATGAGATCGTTCCCGCGGACCAGGCATTGGATGCCGCGCGCCGGTGGGTGCTTGATCACCCATCAGCACAGCAAGCGTGGGATCGCGAGGGGTTCCAGTACCCGGGATTCCAGCCGCACTCGGCCGAAGGCCAAGCGTTCTTCGACAAAGCGTTCGCGGAGCGGCAGCGCAAATCGCCTCCGGAAGATGTCGCGCCCCACGCCGTCCTGGAGGTGCTGAGGGAGGGATTGGCTGTCGACATCGATGCAGGGCTCGCGATCGAAGCCCGCCGTTTCGGGACGGTGGCGATTTCGCCCTCCGCCAAGAATCGCATTCGTACGCAGTTCATCGCAACGGGCGCAGTGAGGAAAGCGGGCCAATCCGGAGCCGGCGCGGCGACGTTCACGCCAACGCGCATCGGGGTCGTGGGTGCCGGGACAATGGGAGGCGGTATCGCTCTGGTGTGTGCCAGGTCCGGCATAGAGACCGTGCTCATCGACCGCACAGACGAAGAGGCGCGCAAGGGACTGGATCGCATCGCCAAGACGCTGGACGCTGCCGTGGCGCGACAACTGATGGGGCACGGGCAACGCGACGAGGCCCTCTCCCGCATTGAAGCCACGACTGACTTCGGGCGCCTCGAGGGATGCCAGGCCGTCGTTGAGGCAGTAGCGGAGATCGCGGAAGTGAAGAGCGAGGTGTTCAGGAAGATCTTCGACGCGGCGGGTCCGGACGTCCTCGTGGCGAGCAACACCTCGACGCTATCGATCACGAAGATGGCCGAGACGGTTCAGACACCTGGAAACTTCATCGGCTTGCACTTCTTCGCCCCGGTGGACCGGATGGCACTCGTGGAAGTCGTGATGGGCAGTCAGACGAGCGCTGAGTCGCTCGCTCGCTCGAAGTCTCTGCTGAAGCTGCTCGGCAAGACGCCTGTCGTGGTCAATGATGGGCCAGGCTTCTATACATCCCGGGTGGTAGCGGCCTACTCCCGCGAAGCGCTGCAGATGCTGGGCGAAGGTATCTCGCCAGAGTTGATCGACAAAGCGGCGGCGATGGCCGGATTCCCCATCGGACCTTTGGCCATGGGCGACCTCACTTCCTACGATCTGCTGAAGAACATCTTGACCAGCCTTGCGAAGGCCGGACGGGGCACGGCCGTGCAGTCGCAGCCGGCGCTGGATGTGATTGACAGGTTGCTGCGGGCCGGACGAGTTGGACGCAAGGGTGCCGGGGGCGTCTACAGCTATGGGCCCACGGGCAAGACCGTGTGGGACGAACTGCCGTCTGTTTTCCCTCCACAGCGGCAACAACCCGAAGCGAGCGTGGTGATGGAGCGACTGCTGAACATGCAGTCTATCGAAACCACGCATGTGGTCGCCGAAGGCATCGCGAGCGATCCACTCGCACTGGATCTCGGTGCAGTGCTCGGCTGGAGCTATCCCGCATTCCGAGGTGGCGTGCTGGCGCATATCGACCAGGTGGGGCTCCGCCAGTTCGTGAAACGCAGCGATGAGATGGCGACGGAGTTCGGCCCTCGCTACGTCGTTCCCGCACTCCTGCGCGAGATGGCCGCATCGGGCGCTTCATTTCACGCCTCGCACTAATCGGTTTTATCGGAAACAGGAGAAATAACTTGCCAGTCGTACAACTCAAGGCGGCCCGCGACTCCAGTACGAGCCAAGTCTATGTGCCGCCCCGCAGCCTCGTTGCCGACGGCTCCCTGCGGGAGCCGGACCTGATCGAAGTTCCCGCCCAGGGGCTGTTGTATAGCGCCACCACCTTCAATGGCCAGGCCTATGGAATCGTGGATCTCGACTGCGGCGCTCGTATCCAGGCCCTTCTTGCGGCAGGCACCGATCGTATCGGAGATCGCGTGATTGCGAAAACCGGTGACACCAACAATGAGACGAGATTCTCCCATGAATGACGTTTTGATCGCAGGCGTGGGCATGGTCCCGTTCGGCAATCACGGACCAGGCGTTGGCGTGAAGCTCGGGCGCGATGCGGCTCTCGCGGCATTGCAAGATGCCCATTTGACCTACGCCGAGATTGACGCCGTGGTTGTTGGTACAGCGCATCCCTTGTCGCCGCGAGGAATCTTTGTCGCTAAAGAACTCGGGCTAACGGGCGTGCCAGTCCAGCACGTCACCAACGCGTCCGCCACCGGGCTGTCGGCGATGCACTGCGCCCGGCAGGCAATTCTCTCGGGCGATGCACGACGGGTGCTCGTCGTGGGCATGGACTCGCCGCAAAAGGCAGTACCGGTGGAGGACATCATCGTGGCTGAAGGGAACTTGCCACCGGTCGTTTCGTTCGCGCTCTGGGCCAAACGTCGCATGCATGAATCGGGGACCACGCGCGAGCACCTTGCCGCCATCACGGCAAAGAATTGGAACTATGCGCGGGAGAACCCTTTCGCTGCCCGCCGCGCTCCCGAGCCGGTCACGATCGAGCGGGTGCTAGGCAGCCGCATGATTGCTGATCCGTTCACGTCGATGATGTGCACGCCTTGGGGAGAAGGTGCGGCCGCGGCCGTGCTGTGCAGCGACGACGGTTGGCCGGTGGGCGCGACGCAACCCCGGATACGTCTGGCCGGCAGCGCATTCGGAAGCGACGCGTACTCCCCTGAATTAATCCTTGAGGGCGCGATTGTGGGTCCGCCGGAACTTTCGCAGCGAACCGCGGCCCAGGCGTTGACCCAGGCGTCAGTGAAACGCTCCGATGTGGACGTCGTGCAGGTGCACGATGCATTCGCCGTGGAGGAACTGATGTACTACGAGCTCCTCGGATTCTCCGAACCGGGCCAGGCGGAAGCGTTAGTCGGCGAAGGGGCATTCGGACCCGGTTCGCGGGAGCGCTTTGGCCTGCCGGAGTTTTCAACCGACGGCGGGCTGCTTGCGCGGGGTCATCCGGGTGGACCGACCGGCCTCGCACAGATTTGGGAAACAGTGCGGCGCCTGCGCGGCAAGGATCGTGTGGGGATGTGCCATCTGCTTGGAGCCGGCTCCGTCTGCGTGGTTCAGGTGCTGGTGCGCGACTAAGGATTTAAGTGCGATAAGTAGTGTCGGTTTAATTTCGCACATTCAGTTGGTTAGCGGATTGCGGCATTTCCGGGAGTGATGGATCGGGCCGCAAAGCGCGCGAGATCTCCGTTTTCTCGCACATCGGAGGCCGAAAGAATCTGTAGCAGGGTGCAGAGCAATTCGATTCCCTGTCCTACAAATTGCATCGCGGCTACGGTAATAGGATCGATCCCGATCAAGGGAAATGAAGGAAGAGACGATGGCTAGCACAGGAAAACCTCTGCGTTTGATGGTCGAAAATTGGCTCGCACCGAATCGGGCGATGGCGGTTCGAGTCATCGAGTTCGGGCACTTCCGCTCACATCGGGGGCGCTATGTACGCGTCGAGGCACTTTGGCCGACGGGCTCGGTTTCAATGTTTTTCTTTCGCCACCGTGACGGCACATGGAATGTATTCCCGCCTAACCCCGAACGGCCTGCGATGGGTGTTTACTTGCACGCAGCGTGATTGCGGTACATGCGGGGACTCCTGTTAAGGTCTGCCGCCCCAGGTCGCCCAAACCGGAAAGGATCGCAAATGCTGAATTCGAAATTCAAATCGTGGACACCCAGGGGTGGGCTCTCGGCATGGGACGCGTCGGGGACATGATCTCGCCGTTTGCCGCTGGCGTGCTGCTCGGCACCGGGAGTGGCGGTCACGCGCTCTACACTGTTTTTGCCGTTCCCTTTGCGCTCGCCGCGGTAGCGGTTTTTATGTTCAGTAGATCTGGTCTTCAAATAGCAATGAAACAAGAAATCAGTCTCGGCTAAAGGGCTCAATTCGCTTTCCGCTCTTGGACCATTCGCGGCCCCGTGGTCGCGAGCGGCCCGTGCGTGCTCGATGCGGTGAAACCGAGGGCCGCCTTCGCGGCAAAGGTTGCATGGGAATGTGCCAGCCGCTCGGTGCCGGCTCCGTTTGCGTGACCCAGCAGCCTGTGCGCGAGCAGGGAAACGCCCTGCAAGAGGTGATAGTCGTTCAGGCGCCGGTTTGGCTGCGGACTATCGACCTCCTCATCGCATGAAAGCAAGACAAATACCGGGTAAATGCGGAGTAAATCGTGATTTACTTTTAAGCTTGGCCGTGGCTTACTTTAGCCAGTCGCACATGGCCGGATCAAGGCGGCGCCGACCGCCGGCGAAGCTTGCCGTCAACAAGGAGACAGACATGCATTTTCGAAACAAGGGTTGCTTAGGGGCTTTGACTGCCGCGTTCGTAGCGGCACTGCTCAGTTCGCATGCCATGGCAGAGAAACGCTATGACAGAGGAGCGAGCGACACCGAGATCAAGATCGGGCAGACATGGGCGCTCAGCGGTCCAGTCGCATCGGAGGCCTACGAAACGAAAGTGCAGGCCGCGTATTTCGAGCGCCTGAATGAGAAAGGCGGTATCAACGGCCGGAAAATCCGCTTCGTCACGTTGGACGATGGCTACAGCCCGCCGCGAACCATGGAGCAGACGAGAAAGCTGGTAGAGGAGGATGGCGTACTGTTCATTGCCCTGCCTTTTGGGTCGCCGACCAATGCGGCGACTCAACGTTACCTCAACGCTGCCAAGGTGCCTCAGATCCTCGTGACGAGCGGAGGATCTCGATTCGTTGACGCGAAGACCTGGCCCTGGACGACCGCCGCATTGCCCGCTTATCAACGGGAGGGCGCCATCTATGGGCGCTACGTTGCCCAGCTGGCGGCAGACCCGGCTTCCTCCTCGCACGCTCCGAAGGTCGGAATCCTCTACCAAAACGATGATTTCGGCCGGGATTTCGTCAAAGGCGTGAAAGCGGGCATGGGCGCCAAAGCCGCCTCGCTGATCGTAAAAGAAGTGAGCTACGAGCCCACCGATCCAACGCTCGACTCGCAATTGATTTCGCTGAAGGCATCCGGCGCCAACGTCTTTATGAACTTCACCACGGGACGTGCAACGAGCCTGTCCATCCGCAGAGCATATGAAATCGGCTGGAGGCCGCTGCAGATCCTCGACTCGCCCTGGGCATCGATCGAAGCGGTGCTGAAACCCGTTGGCCTCGAAAAGTCCACAGGCATCATCACTGCGAGTTACTTCAAGGAGCCGAGCGATCCTGCCTACTCCAACGAACCCAGCATGGTGCAGTTCGTTGAGTTCATGAAGAAGTATGTGCCGGACGTAAATCCCCGGTCCAGGAATGCGGCCATCGCCTATTTTGATGCCTCGCTTCTGGCCAGAATCATCGAGCAATCCGGCGACGACCTCACTCGTGCCAACATCATCAAGCAGGCTACCAGTTTGAGCAAAGTAGCCAGTCCTTTCTTGCTGCCTGGGATCACGGTGAATGTCGGCGACTCGGATCGCGATCCCATCAAGCAGTTCCAGATTGTTCGCTTTGATGGGACCAAATGGGTGCCGCAAGGCGCGCTTCTTTCGAATTGAAATACCGCGGCGTATGGATTCTGATGAATGATCACGACCACAGCACAGTCGAACGCGCCGGAGCGATCCGCCAACAAGCGCCAAGCGTTCTTGGAGGGGCGGTGATGGACGCTGAAAACACGGGGGTGATTGGCTCTTGCCTACCTCTTCTGCGCATCAGGGATGTCAGCGTCCGATTCGGGGGCGTCGTCGCCCTCGACAAGGTCTCCTTCGACGTCGAAGCCGGACAGATTTGCGGACTCATCGGGCCGAACGGCGCAGGCAAGAGCACGCTATTCAACTGCTTGTCGAGGCTGTATGACTGCAACGAGGGGAGCGTGGAAGTCGGCGGCATATCCACACTGTCGAGACCCAGGCACGAGATCGCGCACATGGGTATAGGTCGCACGTTCCAGAATCTTGCGCTCTTCAAGACCATGTCTGTGCGTGAGAACGTGCTGCTCGGCGTGCATGGCCGGGTGCAACCGCGTTTCTTGGCAAGCGCTTGGCGATTTCGTTCTGAACGCGTTGTCGAAGCGGACCATCAGCGGCGCGCGCAGGAGGTTATCGATAGCCTGGGGCTGGCGGCCGTCGCGGAACGCACAGTGTCGGAGCTGCCCTTTGGGACACAGAAGAGAGTGGAGATGGCGAGGGCCCTCATATCGCGTCCTCGCTTACTTCTGCTTGATGAGCCCGCGTGCGGTCTCAATCACGAGGAAGTCGAGGCGCTGGGGGGGCTCCTGCAAGATGTACGGCAGCGGTTCAAGCTCGCGGTGCTGCTTGTGGAACACCACATGGGCTTGGTGATGTCAATTTCCGACAAGGTGGTCGCGTTGAATTTCGGTCGCAAGATTGCCGAAGGCACGCCGGAAGCGGTACGCAATGATGGTCGAGTTATCGAGGCCTACCTGGGCAAGTCAGCGGAGCATTCCTATGTTGCTTGACGTGACTCAGCTCGCGGCCAGGTACGGCTCAACAAGCGTGCTCCATGGTGTTGATCTTCAGGTGGATAACGGCGAGATCTGCGCTCTGCTCGGTGCCAATGGAGCGGGCAAAACAACCACCTTGCGTGCCTTGTGCCAGTTGATGGTCAAGACGGAAGGCAAGGTGACTTTTTCCGGGCAAAGAATCGATGGCTGTACGACCGAGCGAATCGCAAGGGCGGGAGTGGCTCATGTTCCGGACGGAAGAGGAACTTTCCTTGGATTGACCACTGAAGAAAACCTGCTCCTTGGCGCGAGTTCGCGAGGCGGGGCGCGGGCCATCGCTTCCGATATCGAGAGGATGTACGGCTACTTTCCGCGCCTTCGCGAGCGCCGTAAGCAGCAGGCCGGCACGCTCTCCGGCGGCGAGCAGCAAATGCTGGCGATTGGACGTGCGCTAATGGGGCGTCCAAAACTGCTGATGCTGGATGAACCCTCGTTCGGCCTAGCCCCCCTGGTCGTTCAGGACATCTTCAGCATCATGCGGCGGATCAACAGGGAGGAGGGCATGGCGATCTTGTTGATCGAACAGAACGCCAACATCGCGCTGGATCTAGCGCACCGCGCTTACCTGATTGAACAAGGCCGCATCGTCATGAGCGGCAAAGCCGACGACATGCGCAAGAACGCGCGCATTCGTCAAGCCTATCTAGGGGACTGAGAATGGAAGCATTTGGCCAACAGCTTCTCGCTGGAGTAGGCACAGGCAGCATCTATGCGATCGTGGCGCTCGCGCTCGCAGTGATCTACCAGGCGACCCATCACGTGAACTTCGCTCAGGGGGAAATGGCGATGTTCTCGACGTATCTCGCATGGGTATTGATCCAGGCTGGCATTCCGTACTGGGCCGCGTTCCTCGTGACTGTCGCCGTTTCCTTCGTCATGGGGGCGGTGTTGGAGCTGGTCGTGATTCGACCTCTTCGCGACGCCCCAGATCTGTCCATGGTGGTGGTATTCATCGGCCTGCTGGTGACTTTCCACGGCATGGCCGGTTGGCTCTTCGGCTATGACAGCCACGACTTCCCCAGTCCGTTTGCCAACCTGCCATGGGGATTTCCACAGCTGTTGTCGGCTCATCAGGCCGGCTCGATTGCGCTGACATTCTTTTTTGGTCGCCTTGTTATTCGCCTTTTTTTACAGAACGAGCCTCGGATTGAAAATGCGCGCGGTTGCGCAAAATCGCGTTTCCTCTCAGTTGGTCGGCATTTCTGTCGGCAAGATGCTGATGCTAGGGTGGGGCCTCGCTGGAGCGATCGGCGCTGTATCGGGCTTATTGGTGGCGCCGATGGTTTTCCTGGACCCGTCCATGATGATGGGAGCGGTTCTCTATGCATTCGCCGGCGCCTTGTTGGGCGGGATCGGCAATCCTGCTGGCGCCGTTGTTGGAGGATTCCTGGTCGGAATTTCCGAAAATCTGTTGGGGACCTATGTGGTCGGCACCGATCTAAAGCTATCGATAGCGCTGTTGCTGATCGTGGTCGTTCTGATATTTGCGCCGGACGGCCTGTTTGGCCGTCGGGTCGTCACGAGGGTTTGATCATGAGCAATTTCCTCGATCGTGCATATACCGCACAGCGCGCCGTTGGCATTCCGTTCCGGCTTTGCTGGGCGGGATTGTTCGTGGTCGCGGCGGGCGTGCTCTTTGTCGGCAACGGGTATCAGCTTTTTCAAGCGACGATGCTGCTGGCGTATGCGGTCTCTCTACTCGGCCTAAACCTGCTGACCGGCTACAACGGGCAAATCTCCCTCGGACATGGAGCATTCTTTGGCATTGGTGCTTACACGGTTGCGATTCTCATGGATCGATTTGGTTTGCCCTACTGGCTCGTGGTGCCGCTGGCCGGAATCGTCTCGCTGGTCATTGGTTACGCATTTGCCTGGCCAGCACTCAAGCTCGATGGAATCTACCTGGCGTTAGCCACTTTTGGCCTTGGCGTGGCGACTCCACAGCTTTTGAAGTGCCGCTTACTCGAACAATGGACAGGCGGTGTTCAAGGCATTGCAGTGATAAAGCCAGCGGTGCCATTGGGGTTGCCTTTGTCGCAGGATCAATGGCTGTTTCTGTATGCGGTTTTGATCTGCGCGATCGTGTTCTGGATGGCCAACAACCTTCTTCGGGGGGCTGCCGGTCGCTCCATGCGCGCGATCCGTGACCATGCGCTGGCGGCCGAGGCAACGGGTCTTAACATAACGGGCGTCAAAACGAAGACCTTTGCCTTGTCCGCCGCTTATACGGGCGTGGGTGGCGCCGTTTCAGCACTGGCCGTGCAGTTCGTGGCGCCCGATTCGTTCTCCCTGTTTCTGTCAATCACTCTCCTGGTCGGGATTGTCGTGGGCGGTGTCGGAACGCTGTGGGGCGCCGCTTTCGGCGCGGTCTTCATTATGGTGATACCTGCTTTTTCGGAGAGCGTTTCCAAGTCAGCCCCTTGGGTCGTGTATGGGGTGCTTCTGATTGTTTCAGTCTATGTTCTTCCTGGTGGCATCGCGGCCTTGGGCAATCGCTATCGCCTGATGAGGTCGCACCGCTAATGTCCGTGCGCCGAGCCAAAAGAAGACAAAGAGAAAGTGACATGAAGAAGATAAACGCAGCCGGTTTGGCAGCGTCGGCAATCCGCGTCGCATTCGCTCGATCCAATACGTCGCGATGCGGATTGATTCGTTGTGACTGTGAGGGCGGTGCGCGATGATGTCGACGGATAACACACCACAGAGCGGTCTGCCCGGCGCTCTCTTTGACCTGGCCGGCAGGAAAGTTGTCGTGACCGGTGCTGCATCCGGCTTGGGCCGTATGTTTGCCGAAGCGCTTTCCCAATCTGGCGCAGCGGTGGCTTGGGTCGATCGCGAGGCGGAGGCGCTCGCGGCCTGCGAGGCCGTAGGCGTCTGCGATTGCCGCGTTGTCGCTGATCTTGGCGACGAAGCGGGCGTTTCACAGATGGCAGAAAAAGTCCTTGCCTGGTGTGGCGGAAAGCTAGACGTGCTGATCAACAACGCTGGCATCGCAACTCGGCCCGGGCGTTTGCTGGACGTCCAGGCGAAGGACTGGGATCGTGTCTTCGCGATCAACTTGCGCGGCGCCTTCCTGGTTACGCAGGCACTGCTGCCGGCATTGATTCAGAGCGGGCGCGGTTCAGTGGTGAACATCAGTTCTTATCTCGGCACCGTCGGTGTCTACCCAGGCTTCCCAGTCACCGCGATTCCCTATGCGGCATCGAAAGCCGGACTGATTGGCTTCACGCGGCAGCTCGCAATCGAGTATGCGGCCGAGCAAGTGCGGTCGAACGCGATCGCGCCGGGCTGGCATAGTGGCACGCGCCTTGGACGTGAGCGCGACACGACGGGCGGCGCCGCGGCCGTCGCGCAGATGGACGCCTTTGTCGAGCGGGAGGTGCCGCTCGGCTATAGAGGTAGGCCGGCTGACCTCGTGGGCCTCGTCATCTACCTTGCGAGCGATGCCTCGAGCTATGTCACGGGTCAAGTGTTTGTTCATGATGGCGGCATAACCGCCCGCTAACTCAGCGAGGTGAGCCGCTGGCGCTGCCGGAGATTCGCCCCGGTTTGACCTATACGATGGTCATTGCAAATGCATGGTTGGCTCTTGCTGCACGCAGCGATGGCCTGTTCCGTTGTCTGCACGTCGAAGCGCCCATCATTGCGTTCCCGCTGATCGGCGTCATCGGCTCAGTGCACCATTTAGCTCCCGCGATTGAGTTCTCGGTTCAGCGCGGTCATTTCGTCGGTGCTCGGGAAAGCGGGGTACGCGCTGAGTCGATCCATGAGCGCTTGGAGGTTCTGCGGCGCACGGGCCTTGTCCGCTGCCGCCAGCGCTTTGCGCAGGTCATGCGCTGTCAGGGAGGTGCAATAGGCCGGCGTGCCCGGCTGCTGACGCCAGGAGTCGGCAAGGCTTCCCGCATCGACCGGCTCGAACCCGGTTTCGTCCACCAGCGTCTGCGCGATCGCCTTGGCGGCCGCGTCATCGCCAGCAACCGGTACGGCAATGCGATCGGCTGCGCCGCGCGCTTTCCCCCCGTCCGCAAGCACGCCAGCCAGAATGGCGTTAAACGTCTTCACTACCGGGCGGCCGAACTGGGCGCTAGACCAGACGCTCTCGGGCTTGCCGTCATCGACTTCGGCGATATTGCCGTCGCGCACGGGATAGTAATTCGAGGTGTCGATGACGACGACGTCCGCCGGCACATCGGCGAACAGGCCGGCGAGCTCCGGGTTGTTCTTGAAAGGAATGGAAACGACGACGACGTCGACGTTCTTGACTGCTTCGTCCGGGGTGACCGGTTCCGCGCCCACCTTTTGGGCCAATTGGCGTAGTTCGTCGGGGGTGCGGGTTGAGGCCAGCTTGATGCTGTGCCCGTTCGCGGAAAATTTTTGCGCGAGCGTTGCGCCGATGTTGCCTGCGCCGATGATGCCTATTTTCATGTTCGTCTTCCTAAGTGTCGCCAGTGTCGGCTGCAAGCCAACGAGGGTGGAGTTGATTGCAGCCGAAGCGAGGCTGTGTACGTTACGTCAGACGGCCCGACGAGAGCCGATGATCGCCTTGGTCTCCAGGTATTCGCCGAAGGCAACCTCGCCCCATTCGCGTCCGTTGCCCGATTGCTTGTACCCGCCAAACGGCGCGGCAAAGTCCATGTCGGCATAGTTCAGCGTGACTTGGCCGGCGCGCAGCCTGCGCGCAACGCGCTCGGCCTGGGCCGGCTCGCCCTGGACGTAAGCCGCCAGCCCAAAAACCGTGTCGTTGGCGATGGCGATGGCGTCGGCTTCATCGGCATAACCGATGATTGCGAGAACCGGACCGAAGATCTCCTGCTGTGCGATCGCCATATCGTTCTTCACATTGGCGAAGACGGTCGGGCGAACATAGAAGCCCGTTTCCAGTCCCTCGGGTCGGCCAGGACCGCCGGTGACGAGCGTCGCGCCTTCATCGATGCCGGACTGGATCAGGCGCTGGATCTTGTTCCACTGCGCCTCAGATACGACCGGTCCCATCTTCGCGCTGCTAGCCGGATGCCCCACGGTCCACTGCTCGGCTGCGGCCCTGGCAAGCTCGGAGGCCTCCGCCATCCGCTCGGCGGGAACCAACATCCGTGTGGGCGCACCGCAGGATTGACCGCTATTGATCATGACGCCCGCGACGCCCGCCGCAACAGCAGACGCCAGATCGGCGCTGGGCAGGAGGATGTTGGGCGACTTGCCGCCCAGTTCCTGATGCACGCGCTTCACCGTCTGGGCTGCATTGCGCGCCACCTGGATGCCGGCTGGCGTGGATCCGGTGAACGAGACGAGATCGACATCGGGATGTGCGGTCAGGGCATTGCCCACGCCTGCTCCGTCGCCTTGCACCAGGTTGAACACGCCGGCAGGCGTCTTAGCCTCATGCATGATCTCGGCGAAGATCGTCGCCGAATACGGCGAGATTTCCGACGGCTTCACGACCATCGTGCAACCGGTCGCCAGCGCCGCGGCGACCTTGCAGGCGATCTGGTTGAGCGGCCAGTTCCAAGGGGTGATGAGCGCACAGACCCCGATCGGCTCACGCACGATGTGTGCAGTGCCGTGGGGGCCCTCGAAGCTATAGCCCGCGAGCGCAGTCCGACCGATCTGAAGGTGGCCGAGGCCGACGGGCACCTGATACTGCTCGGCAAGCCAAAGCGGCGCGCCCATCTCCTCCGAAACCGCGTGGGCCAGGTCTCCGGCACGCCGCTGGTAGGCGGCGATGATACGGTCGAAGAGCGCAAGACGGTCCTCGACCGAAGTCAGCGAGAAGGTCTCGAACGCAGCGCGAGCTGCGGCGACCGCTCGGTCGACGTCGCGGGCGTCGCCGATCGCGACTTGGCCGGAGACAGATTCATCCGCGGGGTTGATGACATCGATCACGGTGTCGCCGGCAGGCTCTACCCACGATCCGTTGATATAGAACTGAAGATTGTTGCGCATATCTGGACTCTCCATCGTCGTCAAAGGAGGCCAAGGTATATGTCGTAGACCTGGGCGTCAATTAGGCACCTGGAGTAGCGCTGGTAGGCTTGAGGATACCGCGTGCCATGGTCCAACCCGTTCGGCGGCTGTCTCCCGGTCGCCCTCGCAGCCCTTGGTCGACAGGGCCTGCAGGTCGCTCGTCAAGCAAACTGCCGATGTTCTGATCCTTCCGCCAACGCGCTTCCACCCGCCGCCGCGTCGAACGCCTGACGTGCGGCCTCGACCTCGGAAAACTTGACGAGCGTCCACTCATGCAGTGCCCGCAATGGCGGCTGCAACGTGCGCCCAAGAGGCGTGATCTGATACTGCACCGCCACCGGAGACAGCGAAACGACTGTCCTCGAGATCAGGCCGTTGCGCTCGAGCCGGCGAAGACTTTGAGTGAGCGCCTTCTGCGTGACGCCTTGGAGGCGCCGCCGGATGGCGTTGAAACGCTGCGGCCCGTCATCCAGCACGACCAGAACCATCATCGACCACTTGTCCGCGATCTGGTCGAAGAGTGCGCGGCTGGGACAGTCAGACGAAAAGCATTTCAGTTCGGGAACGGGCATGGTGGTTTCCTTCGATACACCTGGGCGACTTCAGGTGCCTAATTGACGGCAGGTATCAAACATATACCATGATGCCTTTGTTTGCAACGGAGCCTCTTCAATGTTTCACCCCGATACCAGCACCCTGTTTCGTCCCTTCTCAATCCGCTCGCTCAACCTGAAGAACCGGATCGTCATGGCCCCGATGACGCGGCTCTTTGCCCCCGAGGGCGTGCCTGGCGACGCGAACGTCATCTATTACCGGCGCCGGGCGGAAGGGCGCGTGGGGCTTATTCTGTCCGAAGGGACGGTCATTGACCGTCCTGCATCACGCAACGACGGCGGCATTCCGTTGTTTTATGGCGAGGCCGCGCTAGCCGGTTGGAAAGATGTGATCGATGCCGTCCACGGCGCAGGCGGACGCATGGCGCCGCAGATCTGGCACACCGGTTCCACCCGTTACATCAACAACTGGGAGCCCGATGCGCCGGTCGAAAGCCCATCCGGGCTAGTCGCGCCCGGCAACCCTCGCGGCGTGGCTATGACTGAAGAGGACATCGCTGATACGGTTGCCGCCTTCGCCAAGGCGGCAAGAGACGCCAAAGCGCTCGGCTTCGACGCGGCAGAGATCCACGGCGCCCATGGCTATCTGATCGACCAGTTTTTTTGGTCGGGGACCAACCAGCGGACCGATCGCTATGGTGGGCCGACGATCAAGGAGCGGTCCCGTTTCGCAAGTGAGATTGTCGCTGCCGTGCGAGAGGCCGTCGGTCCGGATTTCCCGATCATCATGCGGTTCAGTCAGTGGAAGCAGCAGGATTTGAGCGTGCGCGTCGCCGAGACCCCGGCGATCATGGAGGACTGGCTACTGCCGCTGGTTGAAGCCGGCGTCGATCTCTTGCACTGCTCGCAGCGACGCTTCTGGGAACCCGAGTTTCCTGAGATCGATGGCGAAAATGGGCTAAATTTTGCCGGCTGGGCCAAGAAGGTGACGGGTGCCGCGACGATCAGCGTCGGATCGGTCGGGCTTGAAAAGGATTTCGCCACCTCTTTTGCCGGCGAGGGATCGAGTCCTGCGAGCCTGGACCGTCTCGTCGAGCGAATGGAACGCGACGAATTCGATCTGATCGCCGTTGGCAGAGCCATTCTCAACGACCCAAGCTGGGTCAAAAAGGTCGAACACGGCGAATACGGCGCGCTGAAAGGGTTCGACGCAGCGGCGCTCGCCGAATTGGTCTGATGGTGAGTTCGAGGACGGGGAACATTCTTGGAACCCGTCCTTGTCGTTATTCGGACTTCATACTTTCCTATGGATGAAGGAAATGCCCAACCTTTTAGACTACACGGATAAAGTTGTGCTGATCACCGGCGGCGCTACCGGGATCGGACAAGCGACCGCGAAAGCGTTCGCCGGCCAAGGCGCGAAGGTCGTGATCGGAGACGTCAACGAGGGCGCGACGGAAACCGTTGCGCAGATCAAGCGGGCTGGCGGCGAGGCCTTGTTCGTGCGGACCGACGTAAGCGATCCTGCTTCGGTCGAAGCCCTCGTCAAGGCCACGGTCGATACCTACGGCCGCCTCGACTGCGCGTTCAACAACGCCGGCATCCTGCCGACAGCCACCCCCCTCGCCGAAATGTCGGTCGCGGACTTCGACAAGGTCATCTCGATCGACTTGCGCGGCGTGTTTCTCTGCCTCAAGTATCAGATCTCGCACATGCTGACGGCGGGGGGCGGCTCGATCGTCAACACGGCCTCAGTGGCCGGGCTAATCGCCGGCCGGAACACGTCTTCCTACGTCGCCGCCAAGCATGGCGTGATCGGTCTTACAAAGGCAGCCGCGCTCGACTATGCCACTCAGGGCATCCGCGTGAATGCCATCGCTCCTGGCCTGGTCGCCACTGCCATGACCAAGGGTTGGTTGGAAGACGCTGAGTTCAGTCAAAGATTGTTGCAGACCATCCCGCTCGCCCGCCCAGCGGAGCCTGAGGAAATGTCTGGCATGGTGCTTTTCCTCAACTCATCCCAAGCGTCGTTCATCACGGGGCAGACCTTCACCGTCGATGGCGGGCAAGTCCCCCGCTGATCGCGGTGCCGCCCGGTATCCAGAATCATGGATCGAGACAACGTGCTTGGAGAGCGGGGAGGCCAGTTGACTTGAGAGCACTGTTCGATCGCCTAGACGTGAATAGGAGTGTGCCCGGTGCGGCCCGGGCGCTCCTCATCGTCGGCGGCGCAGGTGGCGTCGGCTCGATCGCCGTCCAACTTGCACGCGTCCTGACCGATATCACCGTCATCGCCACCGCCTCGCGGCCCGAGACGATCGAGTGGGTTCGGTCGCTCGGCGCACATCTTGTCGTCGATCATTCGGCATCACCGGCCAGGGGTCGAGGCGCTGTCGCTCAATGCGCCACCGGCTCTCGTGTTCTGCACGACGAACACCTATGCACACCTCGCCGACATCGTGGAATGGATCGCGCCGCAGGGCCGCTTTGCGCTGATCGACGCCCCAGCGGTGCTGGACGTCAATCCCCTCATGCCCAAAAGCGTCTCGACGCATCGGAGTTCGTGTTCATGCGGTCGCTGTTCGGAACGGCCGATATCGGCGCGCAGGGGCAGCTTCCCGCTTTCTCCGGCGTCAATCGATCCAGGTCACCACTTCATCGAGTGGAGCACGTCCCGTCCGGAAATTGTTCGCTGCGTGAGCGGTGTCTTCGTACCCGAAAGAGATGCCAACCACCACATGTCGATCGTCGGAAATACCCAGATGGGAACGTATGAACTGTGGATACGAGGCCAAGGCTGCTTGCGGCGCAGAGGCTACTCCAAGATCCTGTGCCGCAAGGATGAAGTTCGCCAGGTAGGCGCCGGCGTCGACGGCACCGTACGTGCCGAGACAACGGTGGGTCGTGATGATCGCCACGTGTGGAGCGCCAAAAAAACGGAAGTTCTCCAGCGTTTGACGCGCCGAGCCTTCGCGATCGCCCTTTTTGACGCCCACGCTTTCATAGAGCCGCCAGCCGCATTCCCGACGGCGATCTTTCAAGACACCTTCATAGGACTGCGGAAATTCAAAGTCGGGCGCAATCGGTTCGTTTTTCTGAGCGAAGCGGGTGTACGCCTCCCGGAATGTATCGGCGGCGTCACCCGAAACGATGGTCACCTGCCAGGGCTGCACGTTGCCCCACGAAGGTGTTCGCTGCGCGGCCTCCAGGATGGACTCGATGGTGCTGCGCGCGACGGGAATCGGCAGAAAGGCTCTGCAGGTGTGTCGACGAGAAATCAAATTGTTTAGTGTGTTCGGCGGGCGGGTCATGACGCTGAAGAATGGTCGTTTAAAGTAAATCAGAATTTACACGCAAATCTGGGCTAGTGCAACGGAGCAACAGCACCAATGTGGTAGGGTTTTCCACGGTAATTCACGATTTACTTTTAAGGATGGATGGTGAGACAATTCGCTGTGGAAGCGGACCGGCTTGCGGCAAACCACCTTTTCGGCTTCGGATGTGCGGCGAGGCTTCGGCCATGAATCCGGGTTCGCCTGTTCGACTGAATCTTCAGTTTTTACGACCATGGAGCGCCATTTATGATGTCGACGGCAGCGCTGCGCAGAGCGGCGAGCATTTGTCCAAAAGGGCTGGCCATTTCCAGTGGTGAGGAACGGCGCACCTGGCCCGAGCTGTTGGGACGAGTCTCAGCGCTGGCTGGCGCCCTGCAATCTGCGGGGCTCGAGCGCGGTGATCGGGTAGCCACGCTGGCGAGGAATTCGCCTCGCTATTTTGAACTCCTGATGGCGATCTGGTGGGCGGGCGGAGTGATTGTTCCCCTCAACACGCGTTTGGCCTTCGAGGAGCTTCGCCACATCGTGGAGCACTCCGATTCCGTGCTGCTGTTCAGCGACGAGTCGTTCGAGGAGTTCGGAGCGCGGATGGCTGAGGTTCTGCCGTCTCTAAAGGAATTCATCCGCTTCGACGACGCGCGGTATGCGGCGATGCTCGAGCACCCGCGTGTTGAGGATGCTTGCGGTGACCTCAATTCGCTAGCCGGGATCTGCTACACAGGGGGGACGACCGGACTGCCCAAGGGAGTGGAGTTGACGCACCTGAACTTCAGCTTCGCCGCGATGAGCCTGCATCGCGAACTCGGGTACAACCAGGACACGGTCTATCTCCATTCGACGCCGATGTTCCATTTGGGAGACCTTGCAAATGGGCTGGCTGTGACGCTTGGCGGCGGCACGCACAGCTTCATAGCGCAATTCAAGCCGGAGGTTTTCTATCGGCGCCTGCGCGACGATGGTGTCACGCACGTTCAGCTCGTCCCAACGATGGTTGCGATGGTCCTGGACGGGCCCGAGCGCGATGACGAGCTTCTATCGCGAATTCGCTCGATCCAGTACGGTGCTGCTCCGATATCGCAGGCGTTGCTTGCTCGAATGCTGCAGGCCTTTCCCAATGCGCGGATCAACCAGTTCTATGGAATGACCGAGGCATGCGGAGGCATTTGTAGCTTGCCCCCCGACCGGCATGTCTTGAGCGGCCCCAAGGCGGGAAAACTGAAATCGGCAGGGCAGGCGTTGCCCGGCTTTGAGATCCGTATTGGGAGCGATCAATCTCGCCCATGCAAACCGGGGGAAGCGGGCGAGATCCTGCTGCGCGGCCCGGCTATCATGCGCGGTTATTGGAAGGCGCCCGAGAAGACCGCCCAGACGCTCGTTGACGGTTGGCTCTATTCCGGTGATGCGGGCTATCTAGACGAGGACGGTTTTCTGTACATCGTCGATCGGATAAAGGACATGATCATCAGTGGTGGCGAGAACATCTATTGCGCCGAAGTCGAGAACGCGTTGGCTTCACACCCTTCGGTAGACGCCTGCGCAGTCTTGGGTCTGCCCGATGAGCGCTGGGGAGATCGGGTGCATGCCGCGGTTGTTCCGAAACCTGGCGCGAGTTTGAGCATCTCAGAACTGGACGCACATTGCCGGGCGCAGATTGCCGGCTACAAGGTTCCACGCAGCTACGACATCCGCAGCGAGCCGTTACCACTTTCAAGTATCGGCAAAGTTCAAAAGAACCAACTGCGGGAAGCGTGGCTTGCCGCTGAAAAGAGCAGAGCCGGTTAGCCGGAAAACCGCATCGGACGGAATTTCTCCCACTGAAGTTACTTGTCCTCAGACCTTGGTTGGCTGCGGCGTATGACGCATTGCTGATCGACTCCTTCATCTTGAAATAGTAGGACCACCGGGGGGTGAATCCGCCTGCGCCATGACGTCCGCGGCCTTCGCGGCGGCAAAGCCATCGATGTCGCGCGCATGGCGCGCTGCTTGATCGCCTCTCGCTTTGGTCTGCACGCATGGCCGCGTCTCTCCCGCGGTGAAGGGGCGGCATGGTCGGCTAACCAAGCGCCAGTTCGACGAAGCTACCATCACTTCAAATAAGGGTTTCCGATAAATGAATCTGGATTTACTTTTTGTGCGCCATGCATTGTAATACGTTTCATGGGCCGCGCTGGACCCATCACCGCGCACCGAAATCGGAGGATTTCAGGACAGATGTTTAGGCGCCGCGTGGGGAGGAGGGCTGCTCGAAGATAGCGCCGCGCAGGCGGGCTGCATCGAACGCCCGATGCTCCTGAGGTGCGATCGCAGCGCGCTACTGCTTTGTCAACCTGAATCGGAAGACCCCGTAATGAATGCATCAAATCAACAAAAGTCGCTTGATGTCGTCATCGTCGGGGCCGGCTTCGCCGGCCTCTACCAGTTGCACCGCGCCCGCAAGGCGGGCCTGACTGCCCGCGTGATCGAGGCCGGCGAGGACGTCGGCGGCACCTGGTACTGGAACCGCTACCCCGGCGCGCGGTGCGACGTAGAAAGCCTCGACTACTCATTTTCCTTCGACAAGGAGCTCGAACAGGAATGGACCTGGAGCGAGCGCTACGCGACACAGCCGGAAATTTTGCGTTACATCCACCACGTCGCCGAGCGATTCGACCTGCGGCGGGACGTCCAGTTTCGCACGCGTGTGACGCGGGCAGTATTTGACGAACGGGCAAAGCGATGGACCCTGGAGACAGACGCGGGCGAGTCATTCGACGCGCAGTTCTGTGTTATGGCCACTGGATGCCTTTCGATCGCGCAAGCCCCGAATTTCGAGGGCCTGCACAGCTTCGCCGGCACCTGGTATCACAGCGCCGATTGGCCGAAACAGGGCGTGGATTTTACTGGCAAGCGGGTAGGGGTGATAGGCACCGGTTCTAGCGGTGTGCAGATGATTCCGTTGATCGCGGAGCAGGCCGACCATTTGACAGTCTTCCAGCGCACCGCCAACTTCAGCGTGCCGGCGCAGAACGAGCCGCTCGACGATGAGGCCGTCCGCCATGCCAAGGCCCACTACCGTGAGCGGCGGGCTCGCGCGAGAGAAGCCAACAACGGCCTGTATCTGGAGGCAGTCGACAAATCGGCCCTCGAGGTTTCAGAAGACGAGCGGCTGCGCGAGTTCGAGTTCCGCTGGCGCGGTGCCGGTGGTGGATTCCGGATGCTCCGCGCATTCAATGACCTGCTGGTCAATGAAAAAGCCAACGAGTATGTCTCCGACTTCGTGCGCTCCAAGATCCGTGCGATCGTGCGCGACCCGAATGTGGCCGAGCTGCTGTGCCCCAAGAAGGAGCTGCGCTTCGGCACGAAGCGCCTTTGTGTGGACTCCGGCTACTACGAAACATTCAACCGCCCCAACGTGACGCTGGTCGACGTGAAGGCTGCGCCGATCGAGGAAGTGACACCGCGTGGGCTGCGCACGAGCGCCCAAGCGTATGAGCTGGACATCCTCGTGTTCGCGACCGGTTTCGACGCCATGACGGGTGCGCTGCGTGCCATCGACATCCGCGGAGTCGGAGGCGTGACGCTGGGGGAAAGGTGGCAGCACGGTCCACGCACCTACCTGGGCGTATCGTGCGCGGGCTTTCCGAACATGTTCATCATCGCGGGGCCCGGCAGCCCATCGGTGCTCAGCAACGTCGTGCACTCCATCGAAGAGCACGTCGATTGGGTCACTCGGCTCATTCAGCACGCGCGTGAGACCAAAAGGGCCTACGTCGCTTGCGACCTCGAGGCGGAGAACGAGTGGGTTCACCACGTCAACGAGGTGGCCGATCGCACCCTCTACCCACGCGGCAATTCGTGGTACGTCGGCGCCAATATTCCCGGCAAACCTCGAATCTTCATGCCCTACGTGGGCGGGGTACCGGCTTACCGCAAGATTCTGAACGAGGTGGCCGATGCCGGATACCGCGGGTTCGTGCTCTCCTGAAAAACGGATAAAAGGAAGTCCTGAATGAAAACGCTTGTCCTGGGCGGTACTGGCTTCATAGGGATGCATGTCGCGCGCGAGCTTGCCGCGAGGGGCGAAGAGATTGTGATTGCAGGTGCGAGAGCAGAACGCTCGCCTGCGGAACTCAGGGAGTTTTTCGGAGAGGCCCCGCAGCAGGAACGAATTGATTTGACGGTCAGCTATGACGTCTTCGATGCGATTGCCCGTATCAAGCCCGATAAGGTATTCGACGCGTCGGGGTATGCCCCAAAATCGATGTCGCCGGCGCGTGAAGTCCATTTACGAACGGCTTGTGCGCTCAATGTGATCGAAGCCTGTCGAATCATGAATGTCGGACAGCTGACGATCACGAGTTCCAGCGACATCTACTGGGGCCTGGACTCAAAATACTATCCGTATAGCGAGGCCGGGCCGATCGCCATCACTGAACAGAAGGACCATCACTATATTCAGGCTGGGCCCAAGAAGTTGCTCGAGGCGATCGCCGCCATCTTTCAGCGCCAGACGGACCTCGACATCCGAATCGTGAGAATCGACGGCACATACGGGCCGCTCTACAACAAGATGATCAATGTCGTCGCGCGGATGGTTCACGCCGCCGTGCGCGGCGTCCCCATGGATCTGACCTCGGACAAAGGGCGCTTGCCATGCGCGGACATGGCTTGGGACTTCAACTATGTCAAGGACCATGCATACGGCATGGCGCTGGTCCACCAGGCGATTGCCCCGGAGCACAAGGTCTACAACGTGGGCAGTGGCAAAACCACGCGGCTGGACGAATTCGCTGATGCAGTCAACGCGCTGTTCCCAGGCGCGATACCGCCGTTGCCGCTGCACCCTCATGGGCCTTCGAGCGACCAACGCTATCTGGACATAACGCGCGTGCGTGCGCTCGGCTATGAACCACGATGGTCGGTTGCGACCGGCGTTGCTGATTATGTGCAATGGCTGCAATCCCACGACGTCTGATTTTCGTGCTTGAGAGCAGCGCAAGGCGATGAGGTCAGTGGGCCGCCGGCCCACGCGGTGGCGGCCACCGGAGTTTCGGTGGCCGAGTAATCCGCGCCGCGCATGAGGACCTCACGTTCCCGCGGCAGGCCGAGTTTCTCGAGCCCGCCACTTTCGATGGCCTGCCCATCCTGCCGGCAGTTGACCGCCCTGAGCACTCCATCACGCGGCTGGCTTTCCCGACGTCCGAGTCAAAGCACCGCACCTCCAAAAGTGAACAGTAAATTCTACGGTGTTCGTCCCCGCCGTTACCCGCCAGTCCTGGCTAGACGCTCTCGGCATGGCCGAAAGGGCGTGCATGGTTTCGATGCCGACGAAAGTGAATCTGAATTACAATTACGCGTCCCGGGGACGTCAGCGGAAACTCCCGATCCATGCGGCTCAGGCGGCGCTTTGACACGCACTCGGGCGTTGAATCTGGGGGGGGCGGGCGCCCCGGCGTGACCTGGATTCCTCGAGACTGAGTGATGTCGAAAAGCCGTTGAACAGCGGGAAGCCGCAATTGACGAATATTCCGGCCAAGTGCCGGTCAGACTAATGGACGATTGTTCTCGTTATGGACGAACTCATCGAGCCGGCGACCCGGCGGACACCGAAGGGCAATACGACGCGAGAAGCGATCAAGCTTGCGGCGAAGCGCGCGTTGGCAGTAGATGGGTTTTCGAACGCGAAAATCGCCGACATCATGGCGAGCGTCAACCGCTCACCGGGTGCCTTCTACAAATACTATCCAAGCAAGGAAGCACTGCTGCACGAGCTGCTTGACGAATTTCGCACGCGCCTCAAGGCAGAAGTAAACCGCCCCTTGAACACGCGTGGGGACCCGCTTGAACACCTGAAAGAGCGGTTAGGTGCGTTCTGGAAGATCTATCGCGATGACTGGCCTGTGGCAACTGCAGCATTTCAGATGTCGATGGCGGATCGTGAGTTCGCTCGTGCGTGGCATGGTGTGAGGCAACAGGGCATACGAGGCATGTCGAGCGTGATCAAGCTCCTCCAAAAGGAAGGCTATTGCGCCGGGCTCGATAGCGAACTGATTGCTTCGGCACTGTGTTCGATGCTCGAATACACCGGCTACAACTGGACTGCGCGCGCCGGTGACTTCCCAGACCGGCTGATTGATGACGGGGCGGCTATTGAGGTACTGACTCGACTGGTCCTGAACGGTGTGAGAGGCGGCGCCGCTGAGACAACAGCCGCGTCTCCCGCAGACAAGGAACCCGGCCGCGATCCGGTGCGGCGTCGTGCAAAATCGGAGCGCCGCTGAGCCGGCGAATCTTATGTAGTGGTTGAGGCCTCGAAATGCATGGGGGGCCGGAGGCGACGCGCGAAGTCGCGTTCAGCGCATGGATGTTTCGGGGACCGGCTGCGCCACCCAGTTGGTGATCCTCTGCTGTCGGCTCGAGAACTCGCGCACCAATTGTCTGGGCGTGCGCCCAGTCTTCACGAACTCCACATCTCCGCCTGGATATCCGTCGCACGAGGCTTTCGAAGCTTGCCCGTGCCGACATTCCCCTCATCCAAGAAAAGAGTCCGTCTTTCGTGGCTCAACTCAACTTCGACTGACGCCTATCGTTGCGCTTCGTGTATTGCGACGGGCTGCAGTGTCTAACGGTTCACCCCCCGATTCTTCGCGTCTGCGCAGCACAAACTCGCAGGTCGTTACTGGCAGCACAGTTCGGGTAAACCAAAAGTGAATTGCAATTTACTTATGGGCGCCGATAGGCTCTAATGGCTACCAATGGGCCGGACTTCCAAACGCCCGCTGCGGTGGCACAGCAAGGTCTCGCTCTTGACCCTCAGCGACTTGCCGAAGAATGCATGGCGTTCTTGCCAGGGAGGGCTAGGAACTGCGCCGCAAGGTGGGCGGTTACGCCCACGCCAAACAGTTGAGGCGATGACGAATTGCGCGGAAGCCGGCACGCGCGAACCGCACTGAACGACAGATGTCGCGCCGGATGGCCATAGACCGCAGGGGGCGTCATCGGCTCGTTCAGAACACGGCGGAATGTGAATCCGTCGGCATAGAGACGGTAGTCAGTCTTACTAAATAAATGGAATGGAGACAGACGCGTGAAATCTAAATTGGCCAATCTTCTTGTTGCGTCGGGCCTACTGAGCTTCGCCGGGCTGGCGAGTGCCCAGAGCAGCGTGACCCTCTACGGCTTGATCTCGACAGGTATCGCCTATGCGAATAATCAGAAAGGCGCCTCTTCATGGTACGTGGCAAACGGCCCGATGCAGGCGCCACGCTTCGGACTGAAGGGAACCGAGGACCTCGGCGGCGGGCTGCATGCCATCTTCACGCTGGAGAACGGCTTCAGTATCACCAATGGATCGCTTGGGCAGGGCGGGCGCATGTTCGGGCGGCAGGCGTTCGTCGGCTTGTCGTCCGATAGGATCGGCACGCTCACGATCGGGCGGCAATACGACCTCGGCGCCGCAACCCTCTATGGCTACGAGTCGGCGTGCCAGTTCGCCGCCTACGGCACGCATATCGGCGACAACGATAACGTGTTCGACACGTTCCGCATCAACAACGCTGTCCAGTTCAAGAGTCTCGACTATCGCGGGTTGCAAGTCGCCGCGCTGTATGGCTTCTCGAACAAGGCTGACGGGTTCTCGGACAACAGCAGCTACAGCGCCGGCGTGTCGTACCACAACGGCGGGCTGTCGCTCGGCGCGGCCTATAACCAGGTCACAAAGCCGAACGATCCGAATAACACCGGCGGCGCCGTTTCCGGCGACTACGGCTTCACTTCGCCGTTCATCACTAATCCGGCGACCGGCGCAGGCGTCGCCAAACAGTGGATGTTCGGCGCAGGCGGGGCCTATAAGTTCGGCGCGGCAAGCGCGTCCGTGCTCTATACGAAGTCGCGCTTCGACTACCTCGATACGTCCAGGCTCGACCTGAACAACTTCGAGGTCTCGCTGGTGGACTATGTCTTACCCGACTTGCTCGCCGGCGCGGCCTACATCTACACATCAGGCAGCTATCACCCACAACCTGTCGACCCGAAATGGCATCAGATCAATGTCGGGCTCGATTATTTCCTGAGCAAGCGGACCGACCTCTTTCTCGTCGGCACCTACCAGCGCGCGGCCGGCGATGCAAAGTTCGCACAGATCTATTCGCTGTCGCCTTCCAGCACGAAAACGCAAGTGTTCGGGGTGGTGGGGATGCGGACGAAATTCTGAGGCGAGGGCCCCCGGCTTGCATCGTGGCGATTGCACGAGACAGCTCATAGCTCTTCGGGCAACGCCTTCGCCTCTCGCAAGTCGGTGGAGTCGAAGCCTTCCGTGAAAGCGCCATAGGTTCCAGCGAGCCGCTGGCGGGCCGCCTCACTCTTGCCTTGTGCTTGCCACAGGCGCAGGAGGTTCAACGTGGCGCGCAGCTCGAGCGACTTCGCGGCTTGATGGCCGGCGACTGCGATCGCGTGTTGAAAGCACGCTTGCGCTAATAACGCCCCCCGTTTTGTCAACCATAGCGCGCGCCTCCGTTAGCGCGCTTGGCCCGGCCTGCGTTTGTCCGCCATGTCCGTAGGCGGTGGACCGCTGCTCAGGCTCATCAACATCGTCTGCCGCTTCTCACTAGAAACGGGCGCGACAGTATTTGCCGCGCATTTCGCGGAAACATCGGCGGGCACGGTAAAGCGGGTTGGCAGAGGATTCGAATGGAGTTATGGGGAGGCCGATCCAGCGATCCGTGACGGGTGAATGCAGCGGATATCCACCATGGCCGATTTGCGGCCACGACCTCATGTGAGCGCATGATCGTTTGACCTTGAAACCGGCCATCGCTGCCAGACGGAGTGAAGCCTACGCAGGTCCGCGGAGTTGTCACCCATTGCAAGACTGGAGTAAGTGAATAAATCTTCCCCTCAAGGACCCGAGCCCTGCATCGCGTACTTTTTTTGGCCATCCTGGCAATGCGAAGCTTGGTGGCGCGTCCGGTTTCTCGTCGTCTGGCTGCGGAACTGATCCGCACCAGTCACTCATCGGGATCAAGGTGAACCTCCGCTTTCCGGTATTCACCCCTGGCTCAGTCGAGCTCCAGAGAATCGTCGGTGCCGGGCCAATGTCCAGAGGGATACATGTCAATTCCATGGTCGCCCGCATGGCGGTACCAGACAGCTATCGGCTCATGACCTGGGCGTCTCGGTGTTCGCAGCAGCGGGATGGCCGGGGACTGGGCACAATCAACTCAATGGTTTCGGACCAACGACTCTACCGGGCTCTCAGTCTCCCGCCAAACCTGGCTAAAGCATCGCGTTACCTCGAATGGTTGGTCATCACGCATCATGTAATAAGTCGCACGCCGCAGCTTCGATGAACGCCCAGGCGAGATCCAGGCGATCCAGTAACTCGATTTCCGTTTTCGTGAATACCGCTTCGGGCGTGGCCTGTGGAACTGCGCGGCTGATCATCGTGAGCCAGAAGATGCGCCAGCTCAGGATGCAGAGGACGGAGTCTGCGAAGTCGAGTGCGTCTTCGCGCCGGAGGAGACATGTTTAACGCTTATGGCTGCACTTTGCATACCGGCAATGTGCGATCCGCGCTCCTTACCGCATCTAATCTCTTCCTTTATGGTGGATAATATGGCATTCCACGCTCCGATCACGCCATGGTGTGACCCGAGCTTTCTCTGTCCATTTTTTTACTTATGTCAGATCTTAAAGTTGTCCGCGAAACCAAAACCCTTCGTGAACTGACGCTGGACAAGCTGCGCGACGCAATTGTGCAGGGGTATTTCCAGCCGGGCGCACGCCTCGTCGAACGCACGCTGTGCGACGAGTTGGGGGTGAGCCGCACGATTGTGCGCGAAGTATTGCGGCACCTCGAGACCGAGGGGCTGGTGGATGTTATCGCGCGCCAAGGGCCGGTCGTCGCGCAACTGAATGCCGGCCAGGTTAGCGAAATATACGAACTGCGCGGGCTACTGGAGGCGAATGCCGCACGCGCGTGTGCCGAGCAGTCCACACCCGAACTCGTGAGGCGACTGCGGGAGATCCGCAAACAGATCGAAGCAGCGTTCCAGGTCAAAGACTTGCCAGCGGTGCTCGCCTACACGGAACACTTCTACGAGGCGTTGTTCGAGGGCGCGCAACGGACCGTCTCCCTGGCCGTGGTCAAGACGCTCAATGCGCGGATCAATCGATTGCGCGCACTCACGATAGCCACGCCGGGACGCAGCCAGGAGTCGAATCGCGAGATGAACATGATGCTTGATGCCATCGAACGGCGCGACGGCGATGCCGCGTCTTCCGCCTCGATCGCGCATATCAGGCGCACGGCGGAGCTTGCGCTTGCGGCGCTTGCTCAACGAAGCGAAGGGGCGGCCGAAGCTTGACGCGAACGGCCTGACGATTCTCTACCGCTTGTCTGCGCCGCGGTTCCGCGGCGCGCTCCGCGCGCTCCTTCCGAGCGCCAGACCACTCCCACTCCACTCCCCATAACGCGCCGTTCGCTTGCGGCGTTGTCTTCGCTCGACCCGGCCGCGAGGCGCTCCTGGTTTTTCAGCGCGAGGCTCCGACCGGCAACCGCGTGCCGTCGGCAACGTCCATGCCAGCCAGTTCTCCGTTCGAAATTATGGTATTCCATAATATTTTGACGCGAAAAGTTTGCTGTAGTATGGCATACCATAATCTTGTGGAGCATGAGCCGAATGAATCCTGACCGGACGCCCAGGCTTGCCGCAGCGCGCGGCGAGATTGCAGGGACGAGCTACAGCGTGCATGCGCCGAAGTCGGGCGAAGCGCCGGCAACAGTTGTCCTGATTCACGGCGTGGGGATGAATCAGAGCGTATGGTCGTCGCAGATCGAGCCGTTGACGGCGGCGAACTACGAAGTCGTGGTCTACGACATGCTCGGGCATGGCGCCAGTGCTCTGCCTCCGGCCGAGCCGACGCTCGATGATTACGCCGCCCAGCTCGAACGCCTGCTCGACGGCCTCGACATCGAGCAGGCGCACGTCGCCGGTCATTCGATGGGCGCACTCGTCGCACTCGAGTTCGCGCTGACTCGTGCGCCGCGTACGCTGAGCGTCGCTGCACTGAACGCGGTCTACGACCGCTCGCCTGCACAACGCGAAGCAGTAATGTCGCGCGCCGCGACGCTCGGCGATACACCGGCCGATACGGGCGCGATTGCGGGCGTCGACGCCACGCTCAAACGCTGGTTCGGTGACCCGGTGCCGGCGCATCTGACGCAGGCGGCGCAAGCGGTGCGCCACCTGCTGCTCTCGGTCGATCCGGTCGGCTATGCGCGGACTTACGGTCTCTTCGCCTGCTCGGACGACGTCCACGTCGGTCGGCTGACGAGCCTCGCTGTGCCGGCCTTGTTCCTGACCGCCGAGCTAGATCTGAACTCGAGTCCGGACATGTCGCGGGCGATGGCAGAGGCCGCGCCGTTCGGTCGGGCCGAGGTGGTTGCGGGTGCGCGTCATATGATGAACGTTAGCCATCCAGAAGAAGTCACCGCACGCCTGCTTGCTTTTTTCGCCGAAGCAGCGCAACGAAACGGGGCAAATGCAACGAACGTGGGGGAAGACCATGTCTGAGCCGATCATCGAACAGACTTTCGACACTCTCGAATTTCGCCGCGCACTCGGCGCATTCGTCACCGGCGTGACTGTTGTCACGACGATCCAGCCGGACGGTTCCCCGCGCGGCTTCACGGCCAACTCGTTCGCCTCGGTTTCGCTCGATCCGCCGCTGATCCTCGTGTGCATCGCGAAGAGCGCGTCGAGCCACGCGGTCTTTGCCACCACGAATCACTTCGCAGTCAGCGTGCTGGCGGGGGAGCAGAAGGCCGTGTCGGGCGTCTTCGCGTCGAAGTCGGTCGACAAGTTCGCGCAGGTCTCATGGCGCGTCCGCGCAACGGGCGCGCCGATCATGGAGGGCGCGGCGGCGACGTTCGATTGCAGGACGCACGACGTCGTGGATGCCGGCGATCACATCATTCTGATCGGGCGCGTGGTCGACTTCGTGCATACGAATTCTTCGCCGTTGGGTTACTGCCGTGGCGCGTACGTAAACTTCAGTCTCTCGCAGGACGCGCTCGCGGCAACCGGCGCGCGCGCCCAGGTGGGCGCAATTCTCGAACATCGCGACGGCCTGGTGCTGCTTGAAACGAAAAACGGTTTGCAGTTGCCGACCGGCGTCAAGCTCGAACCCGAAAGTGATGCGGGGAGCCTGCGCGGCGTGCTGGCGAAACTCGGTCTCACCGCGCATCTCGATTTCATTTTTGCCGTTTTCGAATCGGGTAGTGGTCCGTCGGCGAGCGTCCACGTCTATTACCGGGGACGCGTGAGCAGCAGCCTCGCCGCAATGATGGACACCGCGATCCACATCGTCCCGCTGCCACGGATTCCATGGAGCGAACTGCGCGACGACGCCGTGCGCTCGATGCTGCAGCGCTATGTGCGCGAGCGCAGCGAAGACGCCTTCGGCATCTACGTCGGCGACACAGAGGCAGGACAGGTCCAGACGCTCGCGACAGCACATTGAGATGCCCGGTGTCGCACGGCTGCCGCCGTCATCCAGATACGCTTTGCGACGACCGGTTTGTCTGGGGTTAATCCACCAAAAAGATCCATCAATCCAGCATCGCAGTGGGGAGACAAAGGAAAAGATGGAAAACAGCAACATGAAGCCAGCGCGTTCTTCGCCGTTGGCCGCAGAGACGACCGATTCGACGACCACGCAGTCAATTTAGCGCGACCAAACCGACTTGAAGGATACCGATATGACCCGCACCCGCAGTCTGATGATTTCTCCGCTGTTCGCGCTGTGCGCGGCAGCGTTCATGGCGACGCCGGCGCTTGCCGCAGATCCCATCGTGTTCACGAGTTGGGGCGGCACGACGCAATCGTCGCAGCAAAAGGACTGGGCGCAGCCTTTCACCCAGGGGAGCGGCATCACCGTGCTGATGGATGGTCCGACCGACTACGGCAAGCTCAAGGCGATGGTGGACAGCGGCAATGTTAGCTGGGACGTCGTCGACGTCGAGGGCGACTTTGCCTATGCCGCGCAAAAGGCAGGGCTGATCGAGCCTATCGACTACACCGTGGTCAAGAAGGGCGAGCTCGATCCACGCTTCTCGAGCGCCGATGCGGTGGGCAGCTTCTATTACTCGTTCGTACTCGGCTATAACAAATCGAGCTTCAAGGGCGCGCAGCCGCAGGCGTGGGCCGATCTGTTCGACACGAAGAAATTTCCCGGCAAACGAACGTTCTACAAGTGGTCCGCACCCGGCGTGCTCGAAATTGCGCTGCTTGCCGACGGCGTGCAGCCGGACAAACTCTATCCCCTCGACCTCGACCGCGCATTTAAAAAGCTCGACTCGATCAAGAGCGACATCGTCTGGTGGAGCGGCGGCGCGCAGTCGCAGCAACTGCTCGCATCGGGAGAGGCGCCCGTCGGCATGTTCTGGAACGGCCGTCTGCATGCGCTCGAACAGACGGGCGTGCCGGTCGGCGTTTCGTGGAACCAGAACCTGACTGCCGCGGACATGCTCGTGATCCCGAAGGGCGCGAAGCACAAGGCCGAGGCGATGAAGTTCCTCGCCGTCGCGACGAGTCCGCAGGCGCAGGCAAAGTTCGCGCAGGATACGGGCTACGCGCCGATCAACGTGAAGTCGGCGGCGCTGATGCCTGCTGCAGTCGCGAAGACGATGCCGGACCAGTACAAGACCTCCCAGATCGACCTGGACATGAAGTACTGGGCGGACAATCGCGACGCGATTGCGAAGCGCTGGTACGCGTGGCAATCGAAATAAGCGTCAGCGAAAGAGGCGTGCCCCGAAGCGGCGGTCAGGCAGAAGGCGCGTAGCAGCAACTGGAGAATGCAGGAGATACCATGCCCAATGTTCTGAGTACCGCGGCCCATCCGCCGGCGACACCCACGCGTCGGCGTCGCGACTGGCGCAACATTCGCCTGTTGATACCGGGGCTCGTGCTCCTCGTGATCTTCTTCATGCTGCCGGTGCTTTCGCTCCTGCTGCGCAGCGTGCTGGAGCCCACACCGGGGCTGCACAACTACGAGCAGCTTCTCGGCTCTTCCACCTACCTGCGCGTGTTCGGCAACACGTTCCTGGTCGCGACCGTCGTGACCGTGGTGACGGTGGCGATCGGTTTCCCGACCGCATGGCTGCTCGCCATTGCGCCGCGCAGGCTGAGTTCGCTGCTGTTTTCGATCATGCTGCTTTCTATGTGGACCAACCTGCTGGCGCGCACGTTTGCCTGGATGGTTCTGCTTCAGTCGACGGGCCCGATCAACCGCATGTTAATGGCGATCGGCCTCATCCACGAGCCGCTGCCGCTCGTGAACAACCTGATCGGTGTGACGATCGGCATGACGTACATCATGCTGCCATTTCTCGTCATGCCGCTGCACGCGACGCTGCGCAGCATCGACCCCTCGACACTGCGCGCCGCGGCGGTCTGCGGCGCGAGTCGCTGGCAGGCCTTCTGGCGCGTCCTTGTGCCATTGGCGATGCCGGGCATCGCATCGGGCGCATTGATGGTATTTGTCATGGCCCTCGGCTACTTCGTGACCCCAGCATTGCTCGGCGGCGCGCAATACATGATGCTCGCCGAACTGGTGGCCCAGCTCGTGCAGGAGTTGTTGAACTGGGGTCTCGCCGGTGCCGCCGCCTTCGTGCTGCTCGCCGTGACGCTCTCGCTCTACGCGCTTCAACTGCGGTTCACAGGCGGCGCGCGCGCCACTGCTGGAGGCCTTTGACATGTTGCTCGATTTCGACCGTTTAGGTGCGTTGCGCTGGGCGCTGCTTGCAATCGGCGCTGCCGTTGCACTTTTCCTTCTGTTGCCCATCGTGTTCATCGTCGCCTTGTCGTTCGGCGATTCGCAGTGGCTGATCTTTCCGCCGCCGGGCTGGACGCTGGAGTGGTACCGCCAGCTTTTCACCGACCCGGGATGGCTCGACTCGCTGCTCACGAGCGCCAAGCTCGCGGTGATCGTGACAGTGCTGTCCGTGCTGATCGGCTTTCTTGCATCGCTTGCGCTCGTTCGCGGCAAGTTTCGCGGCCGCAACGCGGTGAAGGCGTTTTTTCTGACGCCGATGGTGCTGCCCGTGGTGGTGCTGGCTGTGGCGCTCTATGCGTTCTTTCTGCGCATTGGCCTGACCGGCACGATGACCGGCTTCGTGATCGGCCATCTGATCATCGCCTTGCCGTTTTCGATCATTTCAATCAGCAACTCGCTGTCGAGCTTCGATACCGCACTGGAAGACGCAGCGTTGATCTGCGGGGCATCGCCGCTCGAAGTGAAGCTGCGCGTTACATTGCCGGCGATCCGGCTTGGCCTGTTCGCCGCAGCGATCTTCGCGTTCCTTGCGTCGTGGGACGAGGTGGTGGTGTCGATCTTCATGTCGAGTCCGACCTTGCAGACGCTGCCTGTGCGCATCTGGGCGACGCTGCGGCAGGACCTGACTCCCGTCGTCGCGGCAGCATCCTCGCTGCTCGTCGGACTGACGACCGTTTTGATGTTGGCGGGCGCAGTGCTGCGCCGCGCCCGATAACGCCCGAACAATGAGGTGATTAGCCATGACTTCCGCATTCCTGCAAATCCAGCGCCTGCGTAAGACCTACGACGACGTCGTTGCCATCGACCAGGTTTCGCTCGATGTGCACAAGGGCGAGTTCATGACCTTCCTCGGGCCGTCGGGCTCGGGCAAGAGCACGACGCTCTATATCGTCGCGGGTTTTCAGGAGCCGACTGAGGGTCGCGTGCTGCTCGACGGCAAACCGCTGCTGTCGGTCGCGCCCAATAAACGCAACATTGGCATGGTGTTTCAGCGCTACACGCTGTTTCCGCATCTCACCGTCGGGCAAAACGTGGCTTTCCCCTTGCGGGTGCGCCGCCGCCCCGAGGCGGAGATCAAGAAGAAGGTCGAGCAGATGCTCGCGCTGCTTCATCTCGCGGAGTTCCGCGATCGCATGCCGGGCCAGCTCTCGGGCGGCCAGCAACAGCGGGTGGCGATTGCGCGCGCGCTGGCGTACGACCCGCCTGTGCTGCTGATGGACGAACCGTTGTCCGCGCTCGACAAGAAGCTTCGCGAGGAAATCCAGCTCGAATTGCGCCGCATCCACCAGGAGACCGGCGTGACGATTCTCTACGTGACGCACGACCAGGAAGAGGCGTTGCGTCTTTCGGATCGTATCGCTGTGTTCAACAAGGGCCGCATCGAACAATGCGGAACCGGCGAAGAGCTCTATGAAAATCCGGCTTCGCGCTTCGTCGCCAACTTCATTGGCAATTCGAACTTCCTGCCTGTTCGCATCACCGCGCGCGACGCGGCGCAATCGAGCGCCGTCTTCCCGAGCGGCCATGCAATCGCGGCCACCGGCGATGCCACGCTTTCGGTGGGCGGCGACGGCACGCTGATGGTTCGCCCCGAGCAGATCCGCATTCGCGCTGCCGGGGCGGCAAAAAACACGGCGGGCTTGCCAGTTACCGTGCGAGACATCACCTATCTCGGCGACGCCATGCACTACTCGGTGACGACGCCGTGGGCACAGGACATGTCAGTGCGGATGCCTGCGGGAGATCATCGGGACAGTGGGATCGTCATCGGCACGCAGGCCTGGATCGACTGGGATGCGCGCGACACGAGGCTGTTCGCGCAGGCTTGATCGGATACAGCAATGCACCAACCGATCTCGTCCCTGAAAGTTGAGCGCCGAACGACCACGCTCAGAGCGCTTGCGCTCGAGAAAATGCGTAGCGCCATCCTGGACGCGCGTTTTCAGCCAGGCGCCCGGCTGGTCGAGCGGACCTTGTGTGAAGAGCTGGGCGTGAGCCGCACGGTCGTGCGCGAAGTGCTGCGCCATCTGGAGACGGAGGGGCTCGTCGATACCCTGCCGAATCAGGGGCCCATCGTTGCCGTGCTCGATCTCAAGACCGCAACGGAGATTTACGAAATTCGCGGCCTGCTGGAGGGCGAAGCGGCGTCCGCCTGTGCGCGGCTTGCCGACGCACGCACCGTCGACGATCTGGACGCACTGATCGACAGCATTCAGCTCGCTTTCGATGACCGGGACTATCGCGCAGTGCTGGCGTTCACGACGGCGTTTTACGAGCGCATGTTCACCGCGGGCCACAAACATGTCGCGTGGGAAATCGTCCAGTCGCTGACGGCAAGAATCAACCGTCTGCGAGCGTTGACCATCGCGTCCGACGATCGCGGCAGCCAGGCAGTTCTGGAAATGCGTCAGATCCTGGCCGCGATACGCGCGGGGGACGCGGTCGCCGCGCACAGCGCCGCCGTCACGCACATCAGCGGGGTGGCGGAAATCGCCAGGAAGCTGTTGGTTGAAGGGCAGGGCCTCTTGCTCCTGAAACGCGCGGGGTAATCTTCGGGCCCTTTGCTCCTTGCGCAGAAGCGGCGATAGAAAAGAAAAAACGGCTCGGTACGACGAAGCGTTCAGAAGAAAAAAGCACGTTCACCCACACGCCCCCACGTTTCGTGGCGGGTTAGCAGCGCATTTGACAAGGAGAGAAGAAGGCATGAAACGTCGTAATAAGAAGAACATTGCTATGTGGTTATTGGCGGGGAGCGCTTTCGTCGCGTTGAACGCGCACGCGCAATCGTCCGTCACGCTGTATGGCGTGATCGACGAGGGCATCGACTACGTCAGCAACAGCGGCGGCCATTCGCTTTGGCGCATGCGCGACGGTACGTATGACGGCGTCTATGGCAGCCGCTGGGGTTTGAAGGGCAGCGAGGATCTCGGCGGCGGTCTGAGCGCGCTGTTCAAGCTGGAATCGGGTTTCAGCACGGAAAACGGCCAAAGCCGCCAGGGCGGACGCCTGTTCGGCCGTCAGGCCTACGTAGGGCTTTCGGATGCGCACCTCGGCATGGTCACGCTCGGGCGCCAGTACGATTCGGTGGTCGATTATCTGCAACCGCTCACCGCGCCCGGACAACTCGGGGGACCGCTCGTTCATGCTGGTGACATCGACAACACGGACAACTCTTTTCGCGTCGACAATTCGATCAAATACGCGAGTCCGAAGATCGGCGGCCTGACCTTTGGCGGCCTCTATTCGTTCACCAATACGAACGCGCCCGGCCGTGGAACGACCGGCTTGTGGAGCCTTGGGGCGAATTACGCTTTTGGCGGGTTCAACATCGCGGGCGCTTACCTGTACGCGAAGAATCCCGCGGCACTTCTGACCGACGGAAATTACGTGAGCAACACCACCGGCGCGGCGATTGGCGCGAGCGGCCCGTTCAGCTACGTGGGCAATCCGGCCAATGAGCAGATCTTCGGTGCGGCGATCAATTACGCGTTGGGTTCGGCGACGCTCGGTCTGGATTACACCAACACGAAGTTCAACGACGCCAACGGCACGCAGGGCACGGTGATTTTTGCGAACTACGAAGCGTGGGGCCGCTACAACCTGACGTCGGCGTGGTACGTGGGTGCGCAGTACGTGTACACGCACGGCAACGTCGGCTACGACCAGTCGATTCCGATTTACCACCAGGTGGGACTCACGACGGCCTATGCCTTGTCAAAGCGCACCTCGCTATACGCGATGGGCGTCTGGCAAAAGGCAGCGGGCGCGGCGTCGAATGCCGACATCTTCGATGGCGCGGTGGGATCGGCGTCGTCGAACAATCATCAGACCGCGGTGCGTATCGGTATGTATCACCAGTTCTGATAGCAGCGTGCTCCGTCCTGGCGCGGAGCACGGTTTCGACCCAGCTTGATATCGCGCGCCCTGACCAGCATCGGGGTGCGCGACACTTTTTTGCAACCCCTTTAGGAATGACCATGGAATTGGCAACCCGGTTGAAGGATCCGCTGCTGTTTCGACAACAGGCCTACGTCAACGGCGAATGGCAAAGCGCAGCCAACGCCGAAACATTCGAGGTTCGCGATCCCGCAACGGGCGCGCTCGTCGGCAACGTTCCTTTGATGGGCGCGAGCGAAACACGTCAGGCGATCGACGCAGCGAACGCGGCCTCGCCCGCGTGGCGCAAAAAGACCGCGAAAGAACGCGGCGCCATTCTGCGCAAATGGCACGATCTGATGATGGAGAACGCCGATGATCTCGCGCTGGTCCTGTCGACGGAGCAGGGCAAGTCGCTTGCGGAAGCGAAGGGTGAAATCGGCTATGCCGCGTCGTTCTTCGAATGGTTTGCGGAAGAAGGCAAGCGCGTGTATGGCGACACGATTCCGACGCCGGCGAGCGACAAGCGCATCGTCGTGGTGAAGGAACCGGTGGGTGTGTGCGCCGCGATCACGCCGTGGAATTTCCCGGCCGCGATGATTACCCGCAAGGTTGGACCCGCGCTCGCCGCCGGTTGCACCATCGTCGTCAAACCCGCCGAAGCGACGCCGTTCTCGGCGCTGGCGCTGGCCGTGCTGGCCCAGCGTGCAGGAGTGCCCTCCGGTGTGTTCAGCGTGGTGACGGGTGACCCGAAGGCGATTGGTGCGGAGCTGACGTCGAATCCCGTCGTGCGCAAGCTCTCGTTCACGGGATCGACGCCGGTGGGCCGCCTGTTGATGAGCCAGTGCGCGTCGACGGTCAAGAAAGTGTCGCTCGAACTCGGCGGCAACGCGCCGTTCATCGTGTTCGACGATGCCGACGTCGATGCGGCCGTCCAGGGTGCCATCGCATCGAAGTACCGCAACAGCGGGCAGACGTGCGTGTGCACGAACCGCTTCTACGTGCACGACACCGTGTACGACCAGTTCGCGGAAAAGCTCGCCGCAGCGGTCAGCCGCCTGAAGGTCGGACGCGGCACCGAACCCGATGTCGCGCAAGGCCCGCTCATCAACGAGGCGGCGGTGCAGAAAGTTGAAGCCCATATCGCGGATGCACTCGCGAAGGGCGCGTCCGTTGTCACGGGCGGCAAGCGTCATGCGCTCGGCCACGGCTTCTTCGAACCGACGGTGCTCCGGGACGTCACCCCGGCGATGCAAGTCGCGAAAGACGAGACCTTCGGCCCACTCGCGCCGCTCTTCAGATTCAGCAGCGACGACGAGGTGATCGGCTTCGCGAACGACACCGAGTTCGGTCTCGCATCGTACTTCTACAGCCGGGACATCGGCCGCGTCTGGAGGGTTGCGGAAGCGTTGGAGTACGGGATGGTCGGCGTGAACACGGGCCTGATTTCGAACGAAGTCGCGCCGTTCGGTGGCGTGAAGCAGTCGGGCATGGGGCGCGAGGGTTCGCACTACGGCATCGACGATTATGTCGTCATCAAATATCTGTGCATGGCGGTTTGACCTGAAAAAAGCGGGGTGCAAAAGCGGACGCTCGAACATGAATACCTGGTCATCCGGAAACAATGAAGCGGGCGCGGCCCGTTTGCACGACACGGCGCTCGATCGCACCGAACCCGGCGCGGTGAGCATACCGTTGCCGGTAACGATACGCGTCGTCGCGATCTGTCTGGCGATGATCCTCGCCGAAGGTTACGACGTCGCAATTTACGGCGCCGTGCTGCCCATGCTGACGCATGGCACGAACTGGTCGCTCTCGCCATTCCAGTTGGGCGCGATTGCGAGTTGCTCATTAGCGGGCATGATGATCGGCGCGATGTGTGCCGGCACGGTGAGCGACCTGATCGGCCGGCGCTGGGTATTACTCGGCAGCGTGGCGCTGTTCTCGGCCATGATGGCTGCGGCGGCGCTGGCGCCCACGCCCACGGTCTTCGTCGTCGCGCGTGTCGTGGGCGGGTTGGGGCTGGGCGGCGTCGTGCCGACCGCCGCGGCGCTCAGCGTCGAATATTCTCCACCGCACCGGCGCTCGTTCAACTACGCGTTGATCTACACCGGCTATTCGCTCGGCGGCATTCTCATCGCGCTGCTCGCGATCGCCTGGTTGCCGACGCATGGCTGGCGATGGCTGTTCGGCCTGGGCGCGCTGCCTCTGCTGCTGGTGCTCGCGGCGGGGCCTTCGTTGCCGGAGTCGATCGATTTCCTCATTGCACGAAAACGTTTTGACGAAGCGCGGTCGCTGGCGCGTGCGCTGCGGATCCGGCACGCGTGGCTTGAAAACGAGTGCGGCGGCGACGCAGTACGTATCGCTGAAAAAAGCGCCCCCGCGCCTGTGCGTTCGTTGTTCGATCGCTCCTTCATTCATGCCACGCTGGCGTTCTGGCTCGCGATGTTTATGGGCCTGCTTCTCCTGTACGGCCTGAGCACGTGGCTGCCGCAACTCATGCGCAAGGCGGGCTATCCGCTCGGGTCGAGCCTCGCATTGCTCATGACGCTCAATCTTGCCGCCGCGCTGGGCTCGCTGTCCGGCGGTGCGTTGGCCGATCGCATCGGTTCGAAACGCGTGGTCAGCGTGTTGTATCTGCTGGCGGCTGCGAGCCTATGCGCGTTGCCGTTTGCCCATGGCGTGGTGCTCACGTATGTGCTGGTCAGCATCGCGGGGGTTGGCACGATCGGCAACACCATGCTGCTTGGCGCTTATATCACGCAGTACTACCCGCCTCACAGTCGGGCGACTGGAATCGGCTGGGCGCTCGGCATAGGACGCTTCGGCGCGATCGCGGGACCATTGATCGGTGGCGTTCTGGCGCAATGGGACGTCGTGCTCGCGTGGAACTTCTTTGTGTTTGCTGCCGCGGGTCTGCTGGCGGCAATCGCCGTGCTGATGGTACCGGGCAATCGCACAAGGCCGATACGAGACTGAACTACAACCACAACTTGCCAGTTTCAACATGAAAATCATTAAAAGCGTCTCCATCTCCAGCAAGATCTTCATCGCGTTTTCAGGCGCGATTTTCGTTTTTATTGTCAGCGCGTGCGTTTGTCTTTACAGCGTTCGGGCCATTGATCAGAAGCAGAAAGAGATCGAAGCATCGGAACAGATGTTGCGTCTTTTGAAAGACGGGACGGGCGACTATCTCAACATAATCTGGGCGGTTCTGGCGAACAACCTCAACGGGAAGGCGTCACACAAGCAATGGATCGTCGATCACCGCCCAGACTTTGGCGAAAAATTGACGAAGCTCCGCGCGATGGATCCCACGCCCGAAGGTGCGGCACTGGTCAACGAAGGTCAGCGGGAATACGACGCGTGGGTAAGAACGGTCGTCGACCCGCTCGTGGAGATGCGCAAGAAGGTGGACGCTTTTTCGGTGAACGTGAGCGACCTCTCCACGTTGACCGAGAGTTTCGGCTCATATCTGGGAACCGAAAAACTGATTGCGGCGGTCGGAAAGCTGGAAAGCTATGAGCAGCAGAGAGTGTCGGCGAATCGTGCGCAGCTCGATTCGCTGCGCACCTCGATTTACGCTAGCGTGCTCTGCGCGTCGTCGATTGCCGTGCTAGCGTCGATTCTCGCAGGACGATGGCTATCGCGCACGATTTCCCGGCCGTTGAAACAGGCCGTATCGGTGGCGACGTGTGTCGCCGAAGGCGATCTGACGAATCGCATCGAAGCGACGTCGACGGACGAAACCGGACAATTGATGCTGGCCATGAAGGCGATGAACCAGAGTCTCGCGGGCATCGTGGGCGGAGTTCGCTCCAGCGCCGATCGCATTGCGTCTGCGTCCAGCGAGATTGCCGTTGGTAATCTCGACCTGTCTTCGCGCACCGAGGAGCAGGCGAGTTCGCTGGAGGAGACGGCCGCGAGCATGACGCAACTGACCGAAACCGTGCGCCAGAATGCGGACAACGCACGTCAGGCCAGTACACTGGCGACGCGCGCGTCCAGCATGGCGGACGCAAGCAATGAAGCGGTGCACGGCATGGTCGAGACGATAGAACGCATCAGCGGCAGCTCGGACCAGATTTCGGAAATCACCGGCGTGATCGAAGGCATCGCTTTCCAGACGAACATCCTGGCCTTGAATGCGGCGGTCGAAGCCGCGCGCGCAGGTGATCAGGGACGCGGGTTTGCCGTCGTGGCGAACGAGGTGCGCGCGCTCGCCCAGCGCTCGGCAACAGCGGCGCGGGAAATCAAGGAACTGATCGGGTCATCGGTGGAGACAATCCAGAGCGGAGCGAGGCGGGCGCATAACGCAGGCGGCACGATGACCGAAGTGAAGCTCGCGATCAGGCAGGTGGCCGACATCGTAAGCGAGATCGCGGCAGCATCCGACGAACAAAGCAGGGGCATCGAGCAGGTGAACCAGGCTGTGAACCTGATGGACAAGGTCACGCAGCAGAATGCGGCGCTCGTCGAGCAGGCTGCCGCGGCGGCCCAGTCGCTGGAAGACCACGCGATGGATCTGAAAAATGCCGTTGCGGTATTCAATCTCGCGGATCACGCTGGGCAACACGCGTAGACCGTAGCGGCAACGCAGAACCGGCTCGTTGCAGCAACGAGCCGGCTGAAGATCGCAATTCAATAAACGCGATTCAACGGGCGCGGTTACTCGGACGCCGTGGCGCCTGCTGGAGCGCGGCGCGGGGAGCGTGAACCGTTGGTCGGCGCGAGCAGGTAGTAGGCAAGCGCCGTCGCAACGAGGCCGACCATCCAGGAAACGTCCGCACCGCCAAGCAGCGACGCCCAAGGGCCGTGGAAGAAGCTCTCTTCCATGAACGGCACCTGAACCGCAATGCCGAAGACGTACAGTGCGATCGCCGTCACATTGAACGAGCCGTACATGCCGCCGTCACTGCTGATGATTTCAGCGACGTGGTAGTGTCGTTTGTTGATGAGGTAGAAGTCGACGAGATTGATCGCAATCCACGGCGCGAGCACGATGCGCATCGCGAAGATTGCATTCAGGAAGATCGCGATGAAGTTGCTCGACGCCCACAAAAACGCGGTGACGGTGGACCCGATCAGCAGGATCGTCGACACGACGACGCGAACGTTGCGGCCAGGCATCCAGTGCGGACGGAACGTTTGCGCGGCGGTGATGAAGGACAGCACAGCGCCGTACAGATTCATGCCGTTATGCCCGATGATGTTGACGAGGAAGAGGAAGATCAGCACATAGCCGAACATGCCCGTCTGCGTGCGGATGGCCTGCATGGCGTCGGTGGTATGGCCGGTACTCACGGCGACCACGCCGAACACGAATGCGAAGATCGTTCCCAGCGACGTGCCGAAGTAGGTGAATGCGAAGGTCTTGACGAACCCGGTGGAGCTCGGCAGGTAGCGCGAATAGTCGGACGTATACGGTGCGAAGCTGATTTGCCACACCGCGCAGAGTCCGAACATCGCGAACCAGCCGGAGAGATCGAAATGGCCCTGCTGGAAGACGTGGGCGTCGAGGCCCGGCGCCATCAGGATCATGCCGATCAGGAGCGCGCTGCCCATGAACCACGCACCAACCTTGTTGAAGCGATGGATGAAGTGATAGCCGATCACGCCGACCAGCGTCGCGAGAACGGCGCCCATCACTGTCGCAACCGGCACGGGAACCGGCGGGATAGCGGCGTGCAGCGTCTTGCCCGCGAGAATGATGTTCGAAACGAAGAACCCGAGATAGATCAGCGTGGTGAATCCCACCACGAGCAACGACCCATACCGGCCGAATTGCGCACGGCTCTGAATCATCTGCGGCACGCCGACGAGCGGCCCCTGCGCGGAGGTGAGGGCGTGGAAAATCGCGCCGAAGAATTGCCCGACGACGATGGCAAGAATGGCGCTCACCAGATCCAGGTGGAAAATCAGCACTGAGGTAGCGCCGGAAATCACGGCCAGCGGCGCGACATTCGTGCAGAACCACAAGGTGAAGAGATCGACCGGTTTGCCGTGCCGGTTTTCCGGCGCAACATACTCGATCGAGTTGCTTTCGATGGTCAGAACGCTGTTATCGTTCGCCGGGTTTGTCATCATGTCTCCATTTTTATACCAGACTGCGCCGCACCACGAACGCAATGCGTGTGGCGACAGCGCAGCCTTTACGGCTTTGAATCGATACGGCAGGGGAGCGCGCCCGTCTAGCGCATCACGAACGGGTCGCTGATCGGGTCGTCCGAGGTGCGAAGCCACACGGACTTCGTCGTCGTGTATTCGAGCGCAGCGGCGAATCCGCCTTCACGGCCATGCCCCGACAGTCCGAAGCCGCCGAATGGGACGAGCGGCGAAACCGCCCGATACGTGTTGATCCAGACGATGCCCGATCGAACGCGCTTTGAAACGCGATGGGCACGCGTGAGATTGGTAGTAAAGATGCCGGCTGCAAGACCGTAGGCTGTGCTGTTTGCCTTTTCGATTGCTTCCTGTTCGGTGGCGAACGTATCCACCGAAAGCACCGGCCCGAAGAGTTCCGTCGTAATACTGTCCGCGTTCGCGACACCGGTACAGTCCAGAATCGTGGGCGCGTAGTAGAAGCCGGCGCGCTCGATAGCCTTGCCCCCCGTCAACACTTTGGCGCCCTGGCGCACGGAGCTTGCAACGACCGACTCGATATTACGCAGTTGCCGCTTGGTGCAAAGCGGCCCGTATTCCGTTGCCATGTCATTGGGCAAGCCGACGAGAATGCGCGAGACGCGTTCGACCAGCAACGCAAGAAACTCGTCCTTGACGGATGCTTCGATCAACAGACGCGAGCCCGCGACACAGCTCTGACCGCTGGCAGCGAAAATGGCCGCGACCTGTGCATTCACGGCGCTTTGAATGTCGGTGTCAGCGAATACGATGAACGGCGATTTGCCGCCCAGCTCCAGCGAAACCTTGGCGAGGTTATTCGCCGTGTTCGCGACAATATGCTTCGCGGTTTCGGGGCCGCCCGTGAAGGCGACTTTGTCCACCTTTGGGTGGCTGCTGAGCACGGCGCCGCATTGCGCGCCAAAGCCCGTGACCATGTTGACGACACCCGGAGGGAACCCGGCTTCGTGGACCACGCGAGCGAATTCGAGCAACGGGCCGGGCGCTTCCTCGGATGCCTTGAGCACCACCGTGCAGCCGGCGGCAAGCGCCGGCCCGAGCTTCACTGCGGAGAGGAACAACTGGCTATTCCATGGAACGATCGCGGCCACCACGCCAACGGGTTGGCGGTCGAGCCAGACCTGCATGTCCGGCTTGTCGACGGGAATATGGCTGCCTTCGAGCTTGTCGGCAATGCCCGCGTAATAGCGGTAGTACTCCGCCACGTACGCGATCTGGCTGGACGTCTCGCGGATGATCTTGCCGGTATCGTTGGTTTCAATTTCAGCGAGTCGCGGCGCAGCCTTTTCGAGGAGTTCGGCAAGCCTGTACAGCAGTTTCCCTCTGGCCGACGCGGTGATGCCGGCCCACGCAGGATCGGTCAGCGCACGGCTGGCGGCGTCCACGGCGCGGTTGACCTCGTCGTTCCTGGCCTCGGGCATCTGCGCCCACACTTCGCCCGTAGCCGGGTTCACGCTTCCGAACGTCGCGGCGCCCGATTCGAACTGGCCGTCGATATAAAGCTGAAAATGAAAACTCATGGAATTACGCCCTCACTGAAAGGCCGGCATCACGTCGTTGATCATCCGTTCGAGCGACGCCTTCTTGCGCTCGAAGCTCATGCCGGTGTCGATCCAGAAGGAATACTCGTCGAAGCCGAGCGCTTCGTATGCCTTCAGGCGCGCGATCACCTCATCGGGCGTACCGATGACGTTGTTCTTGCGCATGGCTTGTGGCGTGTAGAACGGGTGAGCGGCGATTTCTTCCTTGCTCAGCGACTTGATCATGCCACGGCTCACCGGACGTTCGTTCTTGAACCATGCGCCGAAGTAGTTATAGAAGACGTTCACTTCGTCGGCCGCCAGTTGCGCGTCGTCCTCGCTGCTCGCGACATAGGTGTGGCGCAGCAACATGATCTGCGGGCGAGGCATGTCGCTGAACTTCTCGCATGCCGCGTTGAAATGGCCGGCGAGCTTCTCGACTTCTTCGTCGCCCATATGCAACGGCGTGACCTGGACGTTGCAGCCGTTCGCCACGGCGAACTCGTGGCTGTTCGGGTCGCGGGCGGCTACCCAGAGTGGCGGGTGCGGCTGCTGGAGCGGTCGCGGAGACGACGTTGTCGAAGGGAATTTCCAGAACTCGCCTTCGTGCGCGTAATCGCCTTCCCACAGTTTTTTCACTGCCGGAATGAGTTCGCGCATTCTCTGGCCGGCACCCCATGCATCGAGGCCCGGCAGCAGACGTTCGTATTCGAACGAATACGCGCCGCGTGCGATGCCCAATTCCAGACGGCCGTTGGTGATGATGTCGGTCATCGCCGCTTCGCCAGCAAGCTTGATCGGATGCCAGAATGGCGCGATGACCGTGCCGGTGCCCAGCCTGACGTTCTGGGTCTTGTTGGCCAGATCCACGAGGTTGAGGAACGGATTGGGCGCGATCGTGAAGTCCATGCCATGGTGCTCGCCGGTCCAGACGGCGTGCATGCCGCCCCGGTCCGCGATCTGACAAAGCTCGACCATCTCGTCATAAAGCTGTTTCTGACTGGTCTGGTCGGAGACGCGCTCCATGTGCACGAAAAGTGAAAAACGCATGGGGTAACCTTTCAGGAAAGAAGCGGGCGGACGGTGCCCTGGCTATGGTCGCCGTAGTACATGCCGTAGCTCTTCAACTGGCTTTCCTTGCGGTAGCGTTCGAGCATGCTGGCGACGGCGGCGTCCTGGAACTGATTCGAGCCGATCTCCTCGAGGCTCACGAATTCGCCCGCAACAGCGGCCTCATCCGGCGCGCTGCAGAGAAACGAGATGTACTGGTAGTGGGTTTCGGTGTTGTTGTACGCCGAATAGATGAAGCTTGCCGATGCGTCCGGCTGGTACTTCGCGAAGATCTCGGCGAGTGCCTTGTCGGCGCCTTCCTTGCCGATTTCTTTCGAAGGCAGACGCCATCTGTTGTCCGCGTCCCGCGTGAGCAGCACCTTGTCGTCGCGCGCGATGATCGCGCTCACGATGACTTTCGGGCCGGCGATCACTTCGGCCGATACCTTGGCGGGCGTGAAATAGCCGCCGCGGTAATAGCCGAGGCCCGCGTAGCCAGCAGAGTGGAATGCCTCGACCTTGCCGACGATGAGCGCGTGGTCGCCCGCATCGATCACCGTGTGCGTTGTGCAGTCGAACCACGCACTGACGTCGCCGATGAGCGGGTTGTTGTTCGCGCTCAGATGCCAGTTCACGTCGGCGAAGCGATCGTCGCTGGGCCGCGCGAAGGTATTCGACAAATCCTTCTGGCTTTCCGCGAGAATGTTGATGGCGAAGTGTCCCGTCGTGGAAAACGTCTGGTAGTTGCTCGACGTCTTTGCGATGCTCACGAGCAGCAACGCCGGGTCCAACGAAACTGACGAGAACGAGTTTGCGGTAAAGCCGAGCGGCTTGCCGTCGTCTCCTGCGGTCGTCACAATCGTGACGCCTGTCATGAAGGCGCCGAATGCATCGCGCAGTTCACGAGGATTGATTCTGGCGGTCTCTTGGGTCATATCACACTTCCGATTTCAACGTTTCGGCGAGATGCTCGGTCTGCAGCCAGGCGCGGAGGGCGCGATTGACTTCCTCGGGGGCGGTCAGGTTCACCATATGGCGCTCGTTGCGGATTACGACGGCACGACCGTTGTGGGCGGCACTGGCCATCTGTTCTGCCATCTCCGGGGTCGAATTCGCATCATCCGAACCGGTAAGCACGAGAGCAGGGCAGGCAATCGTATGCCAGCCGTCGGCATACACTTCATCGCCACTCGCGAAGGCCGTATAGGCCGTGGCGTAACTTGCCGGATCGACGGATTTCAGCCAGGACTCGACCTTTTGCGCCGCGATGTGCTGCGTTTCCCCGGCATTGAACCAGCGCTTGAGCGGTGTCTCGACGTCAATGGTTCCCGATCGAAGTTCGGCCGCGCGTTGCAGTACGGCGTCGCGGGCCTCCGGTGTTCGACGATACACGCCGTTCAGAACGGCTACGCGCCTGACCAGATCGGGCCGTGTGACGGCCACGCCCGCGGCAATCAATGAACCCATCGAATGACCCGCCAGATTGACGGGGCCTGCGTCCAGTGCTTCGATGAATTCGATGGCCCAATTCACGAATTGCTGCAATCCGGCATTCACGTCCAGCGCGGTGCTCGTGCCGTGCCCGGGCATATCGACCGAAATCACCCTGAATTCGGCCGACAGATCGTCGATCTGCGGGTGCCACGCACGCGCCTGCATGCCCACCCCATGAATCAGGACCAGTGGCTCCCCAGTTCCCTGCTCGAGATAGTGCGCGACGCGATTACTTGACAGATGCAGGATTGTTGAGGTCATTTCCGAGTTCTGCCAGATCTTTGTAACGATCGCCAATGCGGTGATGCGGACGGCCGCCGGTCGCGCCGCCAATTGCAATAACCAGTTCGTCCGGCGCCGGCGCATCGGCGATCGCGAACTGTAGCGTCAGGTAATGCGAACGGCGGCCTTCGTCGTTCTTGTCCATCATCGGGATCAGCAGCGGCGCATTTGCCGGGCCGCGCGTGTTGTTGAAAGCCAGATACGACTTGGCGCCGACGGCCGTGCGATAGATGTTGCCGAAGTGCAGCGTGTGGATCAGCGCGGACGCATGCTCGAGCTCACCGTCGAGGCCGACAATCGCGCTCTTGCCGAACGCCTCGACCGCTTCGCCTGACCCCGCCTCGTCAAGGATGAGCTTCGTGAGGTGCTCGCTGAGTTGCGGCGCGATTGCGCGAATCTCGGACGACAGATCTTCGACATAGCCTCGGCCTGCCCACGGGTTTTTGATAACGGCCGCCGCGCCGATCATCTTCAGCGGCTTCGCGGCGGCTTTGTCGCCATCCACGAAGACCGTCTCGACATGGAGAATAGATTTGCGAATCAGGCTCATAGCAAGGTGTCCCAAGGTCAGTTGTTGATGTAAAGTATTATGGTATGCCATAGTACGGCGTACCATAAGTGTTAACCCTAGCGCACGGATGGCGGCCCAGAAAATGGCGTCGCCCGCGCTCAGGACATGAAATGCACTCGTGCGAGGGGCAATGTGCGCTGACGAGCGTCGCGCGAAAGGAGCCGGAAATTCGACGTCAGCGTGTCAGGCGGTAATGGCTAAGAGATCTTTGAAGGTGGAAAGGAGGAAAGATGACTGCATACTGGATTGCTCATGTCACCGTGCTCAACCCTGTGAAATACAAGGATTACACCGACATCGCACCGCTGGCATTCAAGAAATTCGGGGCGGTTTTCCTGGCGCGTGGAGGCGCGTCGAAAGTGCTCGAAGGGGAGTCGTTCGAGCGCCACGTGGTTATCCAGTTCAGCGACATGCAAACAGCGCTGGATTGCTACAGTTCACCCGAATATCAGTCGGCCAAGCAGGCGCGAGACGGACACTGCATCGCGCAAGTGTCGATTGTCGAGGGCTTAGACGGCGGATAGGCTTGCGGGGGGCCGTATTGCGCAAGCGAGATCATGAAGGTCTAGTGTCGTTCAAGAGGCTGCTTTGATGTTTATGTCAGTCACTGCCTGCGACCGTCGACGCGAACCGCTTACTCTCGTTTCTTTGTAATACGTTGAAAAGGGCCCCGTGCCATGGTGGTGGTGGCAAATGCTTGTTGATTCGTCAGTATTTACGAGACAGCGGCTTCAAAGTTGAAGCCGCTTTCTAATTTGACATGGTCACATGTTCGAATAATTCGGACCGCCACCGCCTTCCGGCGTGACCCACACGATGTTCTGTGTCGGGTCCTTGATGTCGCAGGTCTTGCAGTGCACGCAGTTCTGCGCGTTGATCTGCAAGCGGTCTTCGTTTTGCTCGTTCTTCACGAACTCGTAGACACCCGCCGGGCAGAAGCGTGACTCAGGTCCCGCGTAGGTCTGCCAGTTCACGTTCACCGGCACCGTCGGATCTTTCAGCGTCAGGTGCACCGGCTGGTTTTCTTCGTGATTCGTGTTCGAGATGAACACCGAGGACAACCGGTCGAACGTCAGCTTGCCGTCCGGCTTCGGATACGTAATCGGCTTGCACTGCGAAGCCGGCTTCAGCATCTCGTGATCGGAATGCTGGTGGTGCAGCGTCCACGGCACGTTGCCGCCGAGCAGCTTCTGCTCCAGACCGACCATCAGCGTGCCAAGGTAGAGACCCTTGCTCATCCACTGCTTGAAGTTACGCGCGCGATACAGTTCGGTGTACAGCCACGACGTCTTGAAGGTTTCCGGGTAGGCGCTCAGTTCGTCGGCCTGACGGCCGGCCTGCACGGCGTCGAACGCGGCATCGGCGGCGAGCATGCCGGTCTTGATCGCGGCGTGCGACCCCTTGATGCGCGACGCGTTCAGGAAGCCCGCGTCGTCGCCTACCAGTGCACCGCCCGGGAACACCAGCTTCGGCAACGACATCAGGCCGCCCGCGGTGATCGCGCGCGCGCCGTAGGACACGCGCTTGCCGCCTTCGAGAATCGCGCGGATCGCCGGATGCGTCTTGTAGCGCTGGAATTCCTCGAACGGCGACAGATACGGATTCGAATAGCCGAGGCCGACCACGAAGCCGACCACGACCTGGTTGTTGTCCATGTGGTAGAGGAACGAGCCGCCGTAGGTGTCGTTTTCGAGCGGCCAGCCGGCCGTGTGCATCACCAGACCCGGCTTGTGCCTGGCGGGATCGATCTCCCACAGCTCCTTGATACCGATGCCGTAGACCTGCGGATCGACGCCGTCGCGCAGCTTGAACTTCTCGTTCAGCTGGCGGCCGAGGTGGCCGCGCGCGCCTTCGCAGAACAGCGTGTAGTTCGCGTGCAGCTCCATGCCGAGCTGGAAGTTCCCGGTCGGTTCGCCGTCCTTGCCGATGCCGAGGTTGCCGGTCGCGACGCCCTTGACCGAGCCGTCGTCGTTGTACAGCACTTCGGCCGCCGGAAAGCCCGGGAATAGCTCGACGCCGAGCGCCTCGGCCTGCTGACCCAGCCAGCGCGTCACGTTCGCGAGGCTGATCACGTAGTTGCCGTGGTTCTTGAAATTGTCCGGCAGCGCCCAGGTCGGCACGCTCTTCGAACCGGTTTCCGTCAGGAACAGGAAGCGGTCTTCGGTCACGTCGACCGTCAGCGGCGCGCCTTTTTCCTTCCAGTCCGGGATCAGCTCGGTCAGCGCGCGCGGGTCCATCACCGCGCCCGACAGAATATGGGCCCCGATCTCAGAGCCTTTTTCGAGTACGCACACGCCAATGTCAGCGCCTCGTTCGGCGGCGCGCTGCTTCAGGCGAATGGCCGCCGACAGGCCCGCAGGGCCGCCGCCGACGATGACGACGTCATATACCATCGACTCGCGAGGACCGTACTGCTCAATGAGGTTGTGCATGGTCGAATGCCTTATTGCGCGGGCGTCCGGACGTTCGGTTCGATCGCAATCGACACCAGCTTTGCGCCGGGGCCGACATGATGCAGATCCAGCTCCTCGCTTCGGCCTTCGATCCAGATGCCATGCATCGGCGACAGCGTGACGTTCTTCAGCAACTCACTCGACAGGCTCCATTGTCCGGAGAGACTGATCAACAGTTGCACGCTTGCTGGCGTGATCCGCAGCGCGTTCGTGGCGACGCTGACTTTCGCGCGGCAGGCTTCGCGCCGGGCCGTCACATTGAGTACCTGAACGGGTTTCGTCGGCAAGCTGACCCACACGTGCAGGTCGCCGGAGAAGTGCACAGGCTGGCCGGTTCGCGCGAGCAGTTGGCCATCCTGCGAATGCAGATCGACTGTGCCGTCGTCGATCAGCAGCAGCGTGCGTTCGAAGCCAGGGAATTGCGAAAACCGCGCGGCGCCCTTAAGGTCCGCCAGACTCACGCGCCAGTCGGCTACGCCCGCCGGATTCGCACCACGAGCGAGGGTGCGGGTCGTACCGCCGCCGTTGACCCATGGTTCGGGCGAGACCGACGTGCAGTCGAGAAAGCGGACCGACGGCAGGTTCTCGTCGGCACGATGCGTTTTCAGATGACCCAGCGCTTCGCCGCTATCGCGCGAGATGGGGTTCGGCAGGTCGAGTTCCATCACGCTGCCCTTGCGCCGGCATGGGCTTCGAGTTCACTTAATACATCGAACAGATCGCCGACGATGCCGTAATCCGCCACCGAAAAAATCGGCGCGTCCGGATCCTTGTTGACGGCGACGATCACCTTCGAATCCTTCATGCCGGCCAGATGCTGGATCGCGCCGGAAATGCCGAATGCGAAGTACACATCGGGTGCGACGGTTTTGCCGGTCTGTCCCACTTGCGTGGCGTTCGGCGCATAACCCGCATCCACGGCGGCTCGCGATGCGCCGAGTGCGGCACCTATGCGATCGGCGAACTCGCCGAGACGGACCATGTTGTCTTTCGATGCCAGTCCGCGGCCGCCCGAGATGACGACACGTGCCGTGCTCAGATCGCGTCCGGATTGTCCGGATGCCTGGCGCTCCAGTAGCTTCGTTTTCTTGAACGCGGCGACCGGTTCCGTTTCGACAATCGCGGCGGCACCGCCCGATGCCCGCGCCGCAACGAAAGATGAGGTTCGTACCGTGGCAAACGTCACGCGCGCTGTGACCGATACTTTGGCGATGACGCTGCCCGCATAAAGACCTCGCGTGAAGCGGCCTTGCGCGTCGATGCCGGTCACGTCCGCGAGAAACGCGCCATCGGTTAGCGCAGCGGCACGCGGCAACGCACTGCGGCCGAGATTGCGGTGACTCGCGACGATCAGCGTGTAATCGTGAGAGACGGCCTGAAGCTGCATGCCGAGCGTTTCGGGTACCTGAACATGAGCCACATCGCCCGTGATGGCGAGCACGCGCTCCACGCCGGTGATGCTGGCCGCAGCGTGGGCGCCTGCTGCCGGTACCAGGACGTCGACCGGCAAACCACGTTGCAACGCCGCAGTGACGGCGCGCCGCGTCGATTCCGCGAGCTCGCCATGCTCCCATTCCCCTACCACAAGGCTTCTCATACCGGTGCTCCCAGGTTGTCCAACGGACGCTGTGCGGCGAGCGCATCCAGCAGCGCGACGGTATTCGCGACCTTGATGCCGCCCTCGCGCACAGGCGGGTCTCGCAGTTCGACGATCGTCGTGCTCGGCGTCAGATCTACGCCGAGCGATGCGCCGTCGATCGTCACAAGCGATTTCTGCTTCGCCTTGACGATGCTCGGCAGCGTGACGCGACGCGGCTCGGCCAGACGCAAGTCCGCGCTGATAACGCTCGGACCGTCCAGTTCCCACACGGATGTGCCGCCGTCATCGCCACACGTCACCTGCCAGTGAGCGTCGCGTGCGGACAACGCGCTTGCGTTCAGCGCCTGGGACCAGCCAAGCAACGCCGCGAGCATGGCGGCGACGCCGCCAATGTCGTTGTCGATTGCCTGCTTGCCGCATAGGACGAGGCCGAAGTCGCTCGTTGCCATGTACGCGCGCAGCGAGCGCGCGACGGCCAGCGAGTCCACGGTGGCGCTGGCGGCGCCAGTGTCGATCAGCACGGCGTCGTCGGCGCCCATCGCGAGGGCGGTGCGCAACACGTCCTGGCTGGTGGACTGGCCGCACGTCACCACCGTTACCTGGGAGGCCACGCCTGCCTCCCTCAGTTGCAGCGCCTTTTCGACCGCGCATTCGTCGAAGGGGTTGAGCGACATCTTCAAACCGGTTGTGTCGATCGCGCCGCTCGTGCTGACCCGCACGCGCACGTTGGCATCGACGACCCGTTTGACGGGAACGAGAATTCGAATGGTCATGTGGATAGGCTCCGGATCAGGACACGGCGCCCGCGCCGTATTTGCCGACCAGCAGCGCGCCGCTCGCGAACCGGCTCAACGCATAGGGGTCCAGCGAAACGTCAGTGGGCAGTCCGAGCGCATGCTGCGCGAGAATCTTACCGACCCCCGGCGACAGCTTGAAACCGTGTCCCGAGAAACCGAATCCCACCACCAGTCCTTCGATATCGCCAACTGAGCCGAGCACCGGATTCCAGTCGGGCGTGACGTCGTACACACCCGTCCATGACGACGCCAGACCTGCGGTCTCATAAGCGGGAAAGCGTTCGGCGACTTGCGCTCCGACTTCTCCGACGTAATCGAGCGAGATATCGCCTTGCTCGGTCTCCGGCGCATTCAACGTTTCGCCGACCACGCCTTCGGACACGAGCATCTGGCTGCCGCCATAGCTGCGGTAGTAAAGCATCCCGGCTGAGCCAAGATCCTTGAACGCGGGCATCTTGAACGAATAGGCGGCTGCGTCGCATTCCAGTGCAAGCACCGTATGACGTTCAGGCTTGACCGGCAATTCGACGTCCATCCACGCGGCCATCTCCGGCGTCCAGATGTTCTGCGTGCTGATCAGCGCGCCGCAACTGAACGAGCCCGCCGACGTCTGAACCCCAACCACCTTGCGGCCTTCGCGTACTACGCCGGTGACGCTCACGCCCTCCATGATCTTGACGCCTTGCCGGCGCGCCGCGCGAGCGAAGCTGGTCGCAACCAGATACGCGTCGGCGAAGCCCGCTTCCGGCTCGTAGCCGATCAACGCGGCGTCGTCGAATTGCGCGATCGGCAGGCGTTCGCGCGCCTCGGCCCGGTCCAGCAGTTGGACCTCGATACCCATGTCCTGCTGTGCGGTCAACGATGCGCGCAGCGGATCGATCTTGCCGCCGTCCGGTGCGGAAATCATGTAGCCGCATTTGACGAGACCGCACGACGCTTCGTCGTCGCCAACATATTCGGCGAAATTGTTGAAAGCCCACCACGACGAGCGAGCCAGTTCGACGTTCTGTTTCACCGAATAATGGGTGCGCAACAGACCGGACGACTGTGACGTCGTGCCCGCGCCAATGGTGCTGCGTTCAAGCACAAGCACGCTTTTCGCGCCGAGCGCGGCCAGATGATGGGCTACCGAGGCTCCGATCACACCGGCTCCGATCACAACAAAATCGTAATGGCTCATGTGAACCTCTGCGTTGAAGATGGAGCCGATTCTAGGCAACCGAACCCCACGGGACTTTTGTATTAGGCAAACTTATGGTGCAGACCGTGGATTGCTCATGGTCGGCAAGTGCCGGCAGAAAAAAAGCATCATGCACGCTCTTCCGTGACAAAAGAGGGCAAGAAGGCGAAAGGCGCCAGACGCGATAACCAGCGGAGTTTTCATGCGACGAACCCAACCTCCCATCGACCTGCGCGCGTTGCAGGCTTTCATCGCAGTCTGCGAGGCGGGGTCCATGACGGGCGCGGCGAAGCAGTTGGGCGTAAGCCAGAGCGCGATCAGCCAGGCCATTAGCGCGCTGGAGCGCGATCAAGGCGTCGATCTGTTCGATCGCGAAAGCCGGCCGCCACGCCCCAATATCGCTGGACGCGCATTGCTGGAACTGGCCGGTCCGTTGATCGAACATGCGCAGATGGTGAGCGCACGCGTCGGCGATGCGTCGCATGCAGGCAAGCTGCCGGTGCGGCTCGGTTGCGTGGATTCGTTCGCGGCCACCGTGGGGCCCGAACTGATCCGGGCGGTATCGGGCTCGGCGCGGCAGATTTCGCTCTGGTCTGGTCTGACGCCGGGCCTCAGCAAGCAGTTGCACGACCGGGAACTGGACGTGGCGATCTGCACGCAGACGTTATTGAGCGACGCACGGATTGTCGAAGTCCCGCTGTTTTCGGAAGCCTTCGTGGCCGTCGTGGCGCGACGTTATCTCGATCAGCGCAAGAACGTCGACTGGCGCACGCTCGCAGTGGAATTGCCGCTGATCCGCTATACGGCGCGCTCCGTGATCGGCCAGCAGGTTGAGCGGTTCGCGCGGCATCTTGGCATAGAGAGCGCGCGGCGCTATGAATTCGACGCGACCGATCCGCTATTGAGTCTCGTGGCCGCAGGGCTCGGATTCGCCATTTCGACGCCGCTCTGTTTGTGGCAGGCGCGTCATTATCTCGACGACATTGCCGTATTGCCGCTGCCCGATAGCCGTCTTGGGCGTCGTGATTTTTTTCTGCTGCATCGTCAGGGTGAATGGGACGATTTCGCGTCGGAGATCAACACACTCACACGTGGCGTGCTCGATCACAGCATCCGGCCGGCGCTGGCCCGCGTATTGCCGCATCTGCCCGACGACGCGCTGCGCTGAGCCTGCATTTAGAGGAGTGAACGATGACTGAGCTTTACAACCTGCATCGTGGCGATGCGCCATTGCTGATTTCGATCCCGCATCTCGGCATGGAGATTCCGTCGTCGTTGAAGCAGGGGTATTCGGAGGTGGCACTGAGTGTGGCGGACACCGACTGGCATCTCGACCGTCTCTACGACTTTGCGAAAGCGCTGGGCGCGACCTTGCTGGGTGCGCGACTCTCGCGCTACGTGATCGACCTGAACCGGCCGCCGAACGACGAGAGCCTGTACCCCGGCCAAACGACGACGGGCCTTTGTCCGACGGAAACGTTTCGGGGCGAAGCGGTTTACCGGCCCGGCCAGGAACCCGATCAGGCGGAGAAGCAACGCCGCGTGGCTGCCTATTGGCAGCCATACCACACGGCATTGCAAGCGGAGTTGGCGAGGCTGCGCGAGCGGCATCCGAATGTACTGTTATGGGAAGCACATTCAATCGCGAGCGTACTGCCGCGCCTTTTCGACGCGAAGTTGCCGGATCTCAATCTCGGGACGCAAGACGGCCGCACCGCAAACGCGCTCGTGCAAAACGCAGCCGAACGAGCCGCTGCGGACAGCGCCTATACGTGGGTCGCGAACGGGCGCTTCAAGGGTGGTTATATCACGCGTCACTATGGCGAACCCGAGCGCGGTATCCACGCGGTTCAGCTTGAAATGTGTCAGTGCATCTACATGAATGAAGACGCGCCGTTCTCCTATCACGACGCGCGCGCCGCGGCGCTTCAACCGACGCTGCAACGCATGGTGGGCGGCGCGCTGAATGCGCTCGAGCACCTGTGACCACTTGTATAAGTCATGCTGTTGATGTATCTGAACCCGAGGTGCCGTTCCTGTGCAGCGAGGCACCGCGCAGGTCGGTAAACCGCACTGCTTTGATGCGGTGAGGATCCGCGGAAGTCACCCGTTTCATGCCGTCGGTTCGCCCAAAGTGTTTCCCATCATGAATCTTATGTTCCTACGGGTAATCATGGCATGGAGGTTGCATAAGAGGTAGCGGCGAATGAAGGCGCATCAGTCCCGGTCACCTTCGCCGTACACGAAGATGGACAGGAACTGAATCGGCATTTTGATCAGCCGCTCGGGACCGTGGGGCACGTCGGCCTGGAAGGTGAGGGTGTCGCCGGGATGCAGGATGTACGTTTGCTGGCCGTGCCGGTACTCGATGACACCCTTGAGCATGTGGATGAACTCGGTGCCCTGGTGTTCGAAGACGGGGAAGGTTTCCGATTCATCGTCCATCGTGATCAGGAACGGCTCGAACAGTTTTTTGGGGCCCTGGTCGTAGGCAAGCAGGTGATAGGTGTGGCCGCGTTTGGTGCCTTTACGGACCACCTCCATGCCTTCGCCCTTCTTCACGAGCTGGGCGCCGCCTTCGGGAACGTCGAAGCGGCGGAACAGGGTGGACATCGACACACCGAGCGCATTGGCGATCCGGTTGAGCACGTCGAGCCCGGTGGAAGTCTGGGCGTTCTCGATCTTCGAGAGCATGCCGCGGCTGATCCCGGCCTGCTCCGACACCTGGGCGATGGTCAGCCCGTGGCGCTGGCGAAGTTCGCGGATCGTGGCACCCAGATAGCGTTCGAGCGAGTTTTTGCTGTCTTCGCCGTTTTGCATGGTTGAACCTCGTTGAAAGGCGTGAGGGTAGCAGATAAGAAAGGCCGCATTGCGCCCTGAATGTTTCTTGTTGGGAACTATTGTTGCACGGTAATAAATTTGTATTGATGCTGCGAACAGGCTCGCAGTGGGGTCGTGCAATGGGGCATGACTCGCCAATCAGCCAGCGATGGTGGTGCAAGGAGTGACGATGAACCTGAACGATGCGAGCAAGCTGCCGGTCAACGAGTTGGGTAGCGTGCCCCGCTTTGGCTCGGCTGAGGAGGCCCAGGACTATCTCACGCAACGCGGCGTGAAATACGTGCTGGCGCAATTCGTGGATATTCACGGGGTCGCGAAGGCCAAGTCGGTCCCGGTCGCGCATCTCAAGGGTGTGCTGAAGGCGGGCGCCGGCTTTGCGGGCTTCGCGATCTGGGGCGTGGGCATCGAGCCGAACGGTCCGGACTACATGGCGGTGGGCGATCTGTCGACGCTCACGCCGGTGCCTTGGCAGGACGGTCTCGCGCGAATCGTCTGCGACGGCCACGTCGACGGGCAGCCGTGGGCATACGACTCGCGCGTCACGCTGAAGAAGCAGGTCGCGCGCATGACACAACGCGGCTGGACGCTTTTCACCGGACTGGAGCCGGAGTTCTCGCTGCTCAAGCGCTCGGTGACGGGCGCGATCGAACCGTGCGACCCGAGCGATACGCTCGCCAAGCCGTGCTACGACTACAAGGGACTGTCGCGTACGCGGGTCTTCCTGGAAAGGCTCACCGAATCGATGCGCTCGGTCGGCATCGACGTCTATCAGATCGATCACGAAGACGCGAACGGCCAGTTCGAAATCAACTACACGTATACCGATTGCCTGACTTCGTGTGATCACTACGTGTTCTTCAAGATGGCCGCCTCCGAGATCGCAAACGAGTTAGGCATGATCTGCTCGTTCATGCCCAAACCGTTCGCGAACCGTCCGGGCAACGGCATGCACATGCATATGTCGATCGGCGATGGCGAGCGCAATCTGTTCTCGGACAAAAGCGACAAGCTCGGCATGGGGTTGTCCACGCTCGGCTACCAGTTCACCGCGGGACTGCTCGCGCATGCGCCGGCACTCGCCGCGCTATGCAATCCGACCGTCAATTCGTACAAGCGTCTCGTGGTGGGCCGCTCGCTGACGGGCGCGACATGGGCGCCGGCCTACATCAGCTATGGCGATAACAACCGCTCGACGATGGTGCGCATGCCCGGCGAGCGCATCGAACTGCGTCTGCCCGACGGCGCATGCAATCCGTATCTCGCGACGGCCGCTGTGATCGCCGCGGGTCTCGACGGCGTTGAACGTGAATTGTCACCGGGCGCGCCGGCCAACGAAAACCTCTACGACTGGTCGCCTGCGAAGTTGCGCGAGCACCAGATCGGCATCCTGCCGCAGAACCTCGAACAGGCGCTCGACGCACTCGAAAGCGATCGACTGATCTGCGATGCGCTCGGCCCCGTCGCCGACGAATTCATCAAGCTCAAGCGGATGGAATGGCTCGAGTACATGCGTCATGTCTCGGACTGGGAAATGAAAAGTTATCTGGAATTCTTCTAAGGGGTACGACTATGTGTGGAATTGTAGGCTTGCTGGTCAAGACGCCGGCACTGCGCGCGCAACTTGGTCAATTGATGGTGCCGATGCTGATCGGCATGACCGAGCGCGGCCCGGACTCGGCCGGACTCGCCGTGTTCGGCAGCGCGGTCGACGAAAGCCAGCGCAAGCTGAGCCTGTATGCGGGCTTTACTGACGCGGGAAACGACTTCGACTGGAACGCGTTGATCGATGCGCTCAACGGCGCGATCGAAATGAATGCGCGCGTTGAGGCGAAAGGCAATCATGCGGTGCTGACGGTGAATGGCAATGTTGACGCTGTAAAGGCGTGGCTCACCGAGCATTTTCCGAAGCTGTTTCTGCTGTCCACCGGACGTTCGATCGATCTGTACAAGGACATCGGCTCACCTGCCGACGTCGCGCAACGTTACGACTTCTCGAAGCTGACCGGCTCGCATCTCGTCGGCCATACGCGGATGGCGACCGAGTCGGCGGTCACGCCGGATCGCGCGCACCCGTTCACGGCCGGCGAAGACTTCTGCCTCGTGCATAACGGCTCGCTCTCGAATGCGCATGGCGTGCGCCGCAAGCTGGAGCCGCAAGGTATCCGCTTCGAGACGGACAACGACACCGAAGCCGCGTGCCGCTTTCTCGAATGGCGGCTGCGTGAAGGGGATGAACTGCCGGTCGCGTTGCAGAAGGGCTTCGAAGAACTCGACGGCTTCTACACGTTCCTGATGGGCACCTCGACCGAACTCGCGCTGATTCGCGATCCGTTCGCGTGCAAGCCGGCGGTGGTCGCGGAAAACGACGACTACGTCGCGATTGCCTCCGAGTTCCGCTCGCTCGCGCACTTGCCGGATATCAAAAACGCCAGGGTATTCGAACCCGCACCCGAGGAGATGTATGTATGGAAAGCATGAAGTTCGACCTTGAGGGGTCGTCGGTCCGCGCGCTGAACCAGTACCTGCATGGCGCGAAAGAAGCGCTCGAAGGCGTGAAGGTCGACATTGCGTCGCCGAACGGCGCGCACAACATCGCGGTGGGCGTCAACGCGCACGTGACGGTCACGGTGCAAGGACACGCCGGTTATTACGTGGGCGGCATGAACCAGCTCGCGACGATCATCGTGGAAGGCAGCGCCGGCACCGGTGTCGCGGAAAACATGATGAGCGGCAAGGTCCACGTGAAGGGCTTTGCATCGAACGGCGCGGGAGCTTCCGCACATGGCGGCCTGCTCGTGATCGACGGCGATGCGGGCTTGCGCTGCGGGATTTCGCTCAAGGGCGGCGATATCGTGGTCGGCGGCTCGGTGGGCAGTTTCTCCGCCTTCATGGCGCAGGCCGGCCGCATGGTGATCTGCGGCGATGCGGGCGACGCACTGGGCGACTCGCTGTATGAAGCCGTGCTGTATGTGCGCGGCGAGGTGAAGTCGCTCGGCGCGGATGCGCAGTACGAACCGATGACCGAAGCGGACGTGACGGCGGTCAGCGCATTGCTCGACGCCGCGGGTCTCGGTCACGACCCGCACTCGTTCAAGCGCATTGCATCGGCCCGCACGCTCTACCACTGGAACGCTGACGCGGACCAGGAGTATTGAGCGCTGCCTGCAGCTGCAATCGAACAACCAGTTCACAGAGAAGATTTCCATGGAAGCCAAACCCATCCATTTCGCCCGCTTGCAGCAGGAAGAGTCGCAAGGCTACGACCGCAAGACAATTGACTACATCCACACCGCCGCGCAGCGCGGACTCTATGAAATTCGCGGTCTCGGAGCGAAACGCCGCGTGCCGCATTTCGACGATCTGCTGTTTCTCGGCGCGTCCCTCTCGCGCTATCCGCTCGAAGGGTATCGCGAGAAATGCACGACGCAAACGGTGCTCGGCACGCGCTTCGCGAAGAAGCCGGTCGTGCTCGATATTCCGATCACGATTGCGGGCATGAGCTTCGGCGCGCTGTCGGCGAACGTGAAAGAAGCCCTCGGCCAGGCGGCTACCGCGATGGGCACATCCACCACGACCGGCGACGGCGGCATGACGCAGGAAGAGCGCCGCTCGTCCAAGACGCTGGTGTATCAGTGCCTGCCGTCGCGTTATGGCTGGAATCCCGACGACGTGCGCCGCGCCGATGCGATCGAAGTCGTGATCGGACAGGGTGCGAAGCCGGGCGGCGGCGGCATGCTGCTCGGGCAGAAGGTGAACCCGCGCGTGGCCTCGATGCGCACGCTGCCCGCGGGCGTCGACCAGCGCTCGGCGAGCCGTCATCCGGACTGGACCGGCCCCGACGATCTGGCGATCAAGATTCAGGAGCTGCGCGAAATCACCGATTGGGAAAAACCGATCTACGTGAAAGTCGGCGCGACGCGTACGTTCAACGACGTCAAGCTGGCTGTGCATGCCGGTGCGGACGTGGTGGTGATCGACGGCATGCAGGGCGGCACCGCCGCCACCCAGACGTGCTTCATCGAAAACGTCGGCATTCCGACGCTGGCGGCGGTTCGTCAGGCCGTGGACGCGCTTGAAGACCTGAACATGAAGGGCACGGTGCAGCTGATCGTGTCAGGCGGTATCCGCTCCGGTGCGGACGTGGCCAAGGCGCTCGCCATGGGCGCCGACGCGGTCGCAATCGGGCAGGGCATGTTGATGGCGCTCGGCTGCAATAGCGATACGTACTTCCAGAATGGCGCGCTGCATCCGGCGGTGGCGGATTATGCCGCGCTCGGCACGTCGCCAGGGTTCTGTCATCACTGCCACACCGGCAAGTGCCCGGTCGGCGTGACGACACAGGACGCCGTGCTCGAACAGCGCGTGCAGGCGGAAGAAGGATCGCGCCGCGTGCGCAACTACCTGAAGACGCTGAACATGGAACTGACGACGATAGCGCGCGCCTGCGGCAAGCAGAACGTGCATCACCTCGAGCCGGAGGACCTCGTTGCGTTGACGGTGGAAGCCGCTGCCATGGCGCGTATTCCGCTCGCCGGTACGTCGTGGATTCCGGGGCAGACGTACTGATCGGTGCAGGATTCGACGCCCGGTGCGGGGCTCGCAATGCGAGTAACGCCGGGCGTCGGGACTGTCGCGGAGGTTGATGCATTGTGTGCGGCGCTAACGCAGGACCGCGCCGCGGCGGTCGGGTATCGCCGCTGGTTTAGACCAGCGTAGCAGTCGCCATTGGATTCTGTTTTACCCCACACTCATCACGGTCACCGCCTGCTTGCGCATGGTCCATCGCGCACGAGCACGCTTCGACGTTTTCTACAGGATCGCGCAATGAAAAGACTGAACAGGGTTTTTGCGTTACTCATGATGCTGGCGTTCGCTGTGCCGGTGTACTCGCAGAACGCCGCAGCCGCACCAGTGCCGAACAAGGGCGATACCGCCTGGATGATCGTCGCCACTCTGCTCGTCGTGATGATGGCCGCGCCGGGCCTCGGGTTGTTTTACGGCGGCATGGTGCGTGCCAAGAACATGTTGTCCGTGCTGATGCAGACACTCGTGGTGTTCTGCCTGCTTGGCGTATTGTGGGCCGTGTATGGCTACAGCATCGCCTTCACCGAGGGCAATGCCTTCTTCGGCGGTTTGAGCAAGGCGTTTCTTGCCGGCATTACGCCGGACTCGACGGCGTCGACGTTCAGCAAGGGTGTCGTGATTCCGGAATTCATCTATGTGTCATTCCAGTTGACGTTCGCGGCGATTACCCCGGCGTTGATCATCGGCGGCATCGCTGAGCGCGCCAAATTCTCCGCGGTGCTGCTTTTCATGGTGCTGTGGTTCACGTTCTCATATCTTCCGATTGCACATATGGTCTGGTACTGGCCTGGTCCCGATGCCTACACAAGCGCTGCCGCGGGCGAAAAGGCGACCGCGACCGCGGGCTTCCTGTTCCAGAAGGGTGCGATCGATTTTGCGGGCGGCACGGTGGTGCACATTAACGCGGGCATCGCGGCGCTGGTCGGCGCGGTCATGATCGGCAAGCGTACCGGTTTCGGTCGCGAAACGATGGCACCGCATAACCTCACGATGACAATGGTGGGCGGATCGCTGCTGTGGGTCGGCTGGTTCGGTTTTAACGTCGGCTCGAACCTCGAAGCCAGTGGCGCGGCCACGCTGGCGTTCATCACGACCCTGCTCGCCACATGCTCGGCCACCGTATCGTGGACGCTGGTGGAATGGGTGCTGAAGAAGAAGCCGTCGATGCTCGGCGCGGTGTCCGGCGCGATTGCCGGACTCGTCGTGATCACGCCCGCATGCGGCTACGTCGGGCCCATGGGGGCGATCGTGATGGGCTTGATCGCCGGGGGCGTCTGCTACTGGGGCGTGAACGGGCTAAAGCGTCTGCTTGGTGTCGACGACTCGCTCGACGTGTTTGGTGTGCACTGTCTCGGGGGAGTGGTTGGCGCACTGCTGACGGGCGTGTTTGCATCGCCGGGACTCGGTGGCACCGGTGTCTACGATTATGTCGCCAACAAGGTCGGCGACTACGATATGTTCGGCCAGTTAATCGCGCAGTGTTGGGGCGTGGGTATCTCCCTGGTCTGGTCGGCGGTGGTATCGATCGTCGCGTTCAAGCTGGTCGACATGACGGTCGGACTGCGTATCGAACAGGAGGGTGAGCGGGAAGGGCTCGATGTCAGTTCGCATGGGGAATCAGCCTACCATTCCTGACATTCGGCAGCGTGAAGGAGCTGGCTTTGGGGTGCAAAAATTGGCACTACGAGGCCGGTGACAAGGGACATGAAAGGTGCCGGCTCTTATGCTGCATGTCACGAATGTTGATTCGAGCGATAGACGTCGGCAATCAAGCGTAGGGTGAGAGACCATCTCGCCAGCAGCTGCAACGAAAATTCCCGTCCTGTGGCCCCAAAATGTCGACCGCACCTTGGACAACCAGGCATGGTCGCATGCATGCTCCACGTTAGCCGGAAACAACCTCCCGCGAGGGCTCCGCGGCTCGGTCGGGTCCGGCGGTGCGAGGTCGCCGTGTTCCGGCTGGCGCCATGCTGATGTAATGGCACCAGGCCTGCATCATTTCGCGCCGCTTCTCAAACATGTCGCTGCGGAAGTAGGCGCGCTTCTGCCTTGTTGCTCAGCGTATGCGCAAGCGCTGCTTCGGCGAGCTCGCGAGGGTAGGCAGTCATTTCGGCACACCAGTCGCGGAACGTGGAGCGGAATCCGTGAACCGTCAGTTCCGGATAGCCTGCCTTGCGCAGCAACTGAAGCATGGCCATGTTCGACAGGCCGGTTCCCGCCTTCCATCCCGGGAAAACGAAATCGCTCCTGCGTGCTTTCTTCATCTGCGTCAGAAGTTCGATCGCGCGGCTGGACAGCGGGACCCGGTGTTCGCGCTTCGCCTTCATCCGTGTCTTCGGAATGATCCATACCGCCTCCCGCAGATTGATCTCTTCCCAGGTGGCTGCGATGACCTCGCCGGTGCGCGTCGCAGTAAGAATCGTGAATTCGAGCGCTCGCGCCGTCACGCCGGGCTGCGCATGCAGCCCGGTGACAAACGCGTGGATGTCCTTGAAGGGAAGGGCTGCGTGATGTTTCTGCCGTTGTACCGAGGCGGGACGGGGCAACAGGGTATCAAGATGATTACGCCAGGTCGCCGGGTTGTCGCCGGTGCGCAGGCCGCGGGTTCTGGCCCACGCCAGCACGCGCTCCAGGCGGCCGCGTACGCGGGACGCAGTTTCGTTCTTGCTGACCCAGATCGGTTCCAGGATCTGCACGATATGCTGGGTATCGACAAGCCCGACATCGAGCTTGCCGATGACGGGCATCGCGTAAGTGTCGAGGGTATTGGTCCACTGGTCGGCGTGCTTGGGGTTTTCCACCCCGGGCTGTGCATGGCAATATATTGACCAGTTGTATTCCTGCGATATCACGTATTTGCCGACGACGATCCGTGGGCATTACTTTTATCTGTGCCTGTTTCTGGATGTATTCGCAAGATCGTGGGTTGACAGATCTATGCGGAGGAAAGCAGCGCGCTGACCAGCGAGGTTCTCAGGGACCTCTGCCCGCGTGAAGCGATACAGCCTGACCGGGTGATTCTGCATTCGGATAACGGCGGCCCGATGAAAGGCGCGGCGATGCTTGCCACACTCCAGGCGCTGGGTGTCATGCCGTCGTTGAGTCGCCCGGGCGTGAGCAACGACAACCCCTGTTCCGAGTCGCTGTTCAAGCCCATGAAGTACCGGCCCGCTTACCCGCAAGGCGTTCGATACCCGTTCGCCGCGCGCAGCTGGGTGGGCGCACTGGTGTGCGGGTACAACGACGAACATCGTCACAGCGCGATCCAGTTCGTGACGCCGCCGCAGCGTCATGCCAACCTTGATCAGGACATTCTGGATCGGCGCATGGCGCTCTACAAGACTGCCCGGCAGCGCAATCCGCTGCGATGAAAGGCCGCACGCGCAACGGGCAGCGCGTAAGTGCTGAGCATCTGAACCCGGATCGAACTCACAACCTGCCAGGCACTCCGCAGCGCGATCAGCAGGAGCGAAAGGCCGTCTGAACTCAAACGTTGAGGCGACAACTACCTTGAAAATTTCAGAAGATGGCATCGAGGTTTCGTGGGTCGATGAGCAACCTCCGCCCGGGATAAGTGCTTGCGAAAATCGAGCCAAGGGCGGCCTGATGATCGTCTTCGGACCGTAGCGATAGAGCGAGCTGCCGGGACAATTGGCCGCGTCGTACTGACCACTGAGCTGCAACGTCAGCAATCTTCGAACGGTGACGTAGCGAAAAGTGTTTCGTCGACTGACGGCGACAGACCAGTCCTGGTCAGTAACAAACCATCGCACCACACACGTTCGACGCGTCCCCACGCACAGGCTGAAGCAGCGTCCGGGAAGAAACCTCGTCCGTGATAGTTGGCGCTCGTGTTGCAGAGCAACGGAATACCCGTCAGCTTTTCGTATTCGACCAGAAGTTGCGCCACCGGATGCTTGGAAGTTCTTGAAATGGTCTGCAATCGGGCAGATCCGTCGAGATGCACGACGGCAGGGATTTTTTCTCGCCATTCCGCGCGCGTCTGATGATCGAACAACATATAGGGATCAGGGCTCCCCGGGCTAAAAATGGTCGGCGCACGATCCTCAAGGCATATTGGCGCTACGGGACGGAAGTGCTCTCGAAACTTGATGTCGTTGAGATGATCCTTCATTGTGGGCGAAGTCGCGGCGGCCAGAATGCTTCTGCCCCCCAATGCTCGTGGTCCGAGCTCGGCCCGGCCGGCAAGGAAAATGACGGGCTCGCTACTGGCGAGTATGCCGGCGAGTTCTGCAATGGAGCAAGTAGACGCCGTCCATCCGGGCGGTACTTGGCAACCTTTTAAGGCCGGTCCGCTATATACCGACCACTCCAGCGGCACGAAGCCCTTCTCGGCTGCCAGCGCGCAACAAGCGGCGCCAATCGCAGACCCGCTATCGTTGGGAAACGGCGGCACCCAGATTGCGTCGAACAAACCGCTCGCGCGCAGGGCGCTGTTCCATTTGATATTGAGTCCGCATCCGCCAGCGATGCACAGATTTTTCGGGCCCGCAATCGAATGGCGCTGCAGCGCGCTACCCATTTCATGAACGAGAAGACGCTCGAGGAATACATGGAACGAGGCGAGTACGTCTTCGGGCGGCTTGGCTTCCAGTCGCAGCGCGCTTGCTTCGAAGAACTCTCCTACAGCCGCTAGTGACACGTCCGCGCTGTGGATGTTCTCGCGATAAGCTTGCGCACACTCCGTGTCGCCAGCAAAGCGTGCCTGATAAAGCTCGCGAAATACCTCAACGATATCTTCGTCAACGGAGCCCAGCGCGATGTAAGCCATCAGCTTGCCGGCCACACCCAGATCCCACCGGGCGCCGCCCGGCTTCTTATAAGGACCAAAGTGATGACCCGCCGCAGCGTAGATGTGACCTATCACGGGGAACAGGCAGTCAACATGGCGGGCGTGGTGGCGTTCTACATGATAGAGGCGTGGGACGATGCCACCATCCCACACCAAACAGAATGCAGGTTGCCCGCTTTGGGCAAAGGGACTGGTGCAGTACGCGGAGGCCACATGGCCTGACACGTGAGGATAGCTTTTATAAGGAAAGGACTGGCCGCCGACAAGCAGTCCGGAGCCGTCGAGCGAAGCGAGAAGATCATCGGCTCGGCGTTCGGCATAAGGGGCCCCTTTCAGGCTGACGGGAATCGACCCACTGAGGACGCGAAACTGCGACTCGACTACTCCGTCCCAGCCGTCGATGACAAACTGGTCGATATCGTGCGCATCGAAACCATGCTCGGCCAATGCGGTCGCGATCGCATCGAGGTCGTCGATCGCCTGATACCGCGGATTGTTGTCTCGCTTTTCCTGCTCCACGCAAAAAACCAGTTTTCCATCCTCGACAAGGGCGATCGCTCCGTCGTGCGTCAATTTGATCCCACAGATGCGCATAATGTCTCCCGGCCTAACGCTGGTAAGTTGGTCCACACGAAGGCGAAGCCGCGTTTCGAAAACAGGCGAGCAGACAGTCTTCATTCAACGACTGACCGACGCACCTCAAACGATCGATTTCAACCAGCTCTTCTTCCAGGATGGCTATGACCGTCTCGGCTCCGGCAATGTGGCCCCACCGCCGGCAATTGGCGTCATGTGCCGATCCGAAAACCAGCTGTCCGCCGGGCGCAAGCATCCGTGCTAAATTGCGGACAGCCGCGCGCACCTCGGCGCTGCCGTCGAGGTAATAGAGAACCTCCGCCACCACGACCAGATCGAACTGTTGCTCAGTCGAAAAATGCTGGACATCGGAGACGATCCAATTGATGTGTGGTGGGTCCATCATCCGTTCGCGTGTCCTGGCAATTGCGTGTGGCACGATATCGATCACGGTGAGCCGTTGGCAGTGCGGTGCCAATTTTTCCGTGAAGGCTCCGCCTGCGCATCCGACTTCGAGCGCATTTGTGACGGATCCCTGCGAAAGTGCCATCCGAAGCATTTGCCTGTGGCGCTCGTGCTCAAAGGGATTGCTATCGAGCCGCCATGGATCGTCTGCGTCCAATTCCCGACGCAGCAATTCGAAGTTCGTTTGATGTGTCAATTCCGCCTACCTTTATGGTGCGCCGCTGCATGTGTCCGGACCTTGGGCCGGGACTGGTGCTCCGTTGGACACCGGCGTGTTGGTACAAGAACTGCACGGCGGCCAAACGCTATTGTTTAACGTTCTAGAAAAATAGCTCGCGAGCGCTGTTACCTAGCTTCAGACCTTCAGCAACTCATTGGAGGCGCGTCGTTACCGTGACAACGCCCGTGAGGGATGTAGCCGAACCCGACGCTGTTCCCACAATCCGCGCAGCTCCTCGACGAGGGCTTCCCGTTGAGTCTGCTCAGGCGTAATTGAATCGAGAAGATGTCCGAGCACGGCTTCGCCTTCGATCCGAATCAGCAGATCGAACAACTCATGTGAAATACGCACACTGTCATAGTTGGAGCCGCCGGTGCGAATTTCGCACACCGTCTCCTGACGATCCCGCGCTGTGTGAGCGCGGACCCGATAGAGCGATGCATAGGGCGGCAGTGAAACCGCGAGCGCAGTCCAATGTTCCTGCGTTGCGAGCCGCTTTTTGACGAGGAACGGCCCGACCACAAGTCCATCCAGCTCTGTCGTCAGAAATGTGGCAATTGCGTCTGCAACCGAATCTACGATCGGCTCAGCGTTGTTATTAAAGGAAGTATTGAGCAGAATTGGGATTCCTGTCCGCTTCTTGAACGCATTAATAACCTCCCAGTAGGCGGGATTGGTCTTGCGCGATACTGTTTGCAGCCGCGCTGTACCGTCAATGTGCGTGATGGCGCCGAGCAAGGCACGCTTGGAGTCGCGCACGCGAACTACAAAATTCATAAAAGGGAATTCGCGGGTGCCCTCTGGGAGGTCAAAAAATTCGCGCGCATCGTCCTCGAGCACTGATGGCGCGAACGGTCGGTAACCCTCACGCTTTTTGACCATGGCGTTGATCCGGTCCTTGTTTGCCACCGGCCTGGGATCGGCAAGAATGCTGCGGTTGCCAAGCGCGCGTGGCCCGAACTCCGAACGACCCTGCACCCAGCCGATCACGGCGCCATTGGCCATCCAGTCCGCTGCTCTGCCTGCCACGTCATCACTGCGTTCAACGTCGAGGTGTCCGGACCACGCATTCAATTCTTGCTCCACAACCAGATCGCTCCCAATATCGGGCCCCCAATAAACGTCCTGCAATCGCTCACGCGGCGGGGGCCGACCGAAGTCGTTTGACATCATAAGGGCAGCGCCTAATGCGCAACCGGCGTCATGCGCTGCGGGCTGCACGAAGATGTCTTCGAAAAGTCCCGAATACAGCAGCTTACCGTTCATGGTGCAGTTATGAGCTACTCCTCCGGCTATACACAGCCGCTTCATACCGGTGACCTCGCGATGATGGCGGAGAATGTGAAACACGATCCGCTCCAGCGCTTCCTGCAATGAAGCACCCACATCTCGATGCTGCTGTGTGAATGGCATTCCCTTTCGCCGGACCTGGATGCTGCGGAGCAACGTCGGACCGATGCGGTCCAGGTAGACGCGGTACTCACCGTTGGCGGACAGTTGATAGAATTGCTCGAAGAGCCCGCGATAGGGAGCGGGATCCCCATAAGGTGCAAGCCCCATGACCTTGTATTCGTCGAACAAGCCGTAACCGAGATACCGGATTGTTTCGAGATAAAACAGCCCTAGAGAATTATTCTCTGCGAAAGTCGCAAGTTGCGTAATTTCGGTTCCAGATCCGAGCGCCAGGAGCCCCGAGAGGAAATCACCGCCGCCATCGACCGCGAGGATCAGACTTTGCTCGAATCCAGACATCGCAAACGCGCTCACGGCATGCGCCAGATGGTGACTCACGAATGAGACTCGCGAAGGATCGACCTCGGTACCGAATTCCCGCATTAGTAAGTTACGCAGAAACAGCTTGGCATCCACCGGAATGGAGATGTTCGGCTGGGACAGGAACAGGCGTTCGAGCATAACGTTGCAATAGGCCTCGGTAGCGTAAAACGCGATGTGGTCGATATCGCTGAGCTGAATCCCTGCGGATGCGAGGCAGTATTGAATTGAACTGCTCGGGAACTTGTTAGAGTGCTTGATCCGGTTGAGGCGCTCCTCTTCGACGGCCGCTATTACGCGTCCGTCCCGGACAAGCACCGCAGCGCCGTCGTGCAGAAATGTGTTCGGCAGTTCGAGTGAATTTTCATGAACTTTGTCTAGCCCGCCGCTCACTCCTAAGCACAGCATGTTTCTCTCCTTCATCGTGGTAGGAAGGCCCTACTGGCAAGACTCGAACCCCTACCACATAAGTAAGGTAGGGTATCGCTCGCCGCTGCGAACACCGGCCAGAGGTCACCAGCCCAAAGAATCTCGCGTAGGGTCCGTCTGCAAAATGGCGCCGCAATTCATGAAAATTCTGTACCGTTTGGTCCAGGGGGCGCGTTTCTTGGCTCTGAAGGATGGCGCGACCAGAAAGCTGAAGCGCTGGAACCCCGAGGAAATCCCCAATCGTTGCCAAACATGCGGCGGCGGGTTCGCGAGGAGGCTCCCGATGCAAGTGATTGATCGTCAACTGCTGCAACGTCATTTCCTCGGCGTCGCTCAGTTCCACGACACACTTCATCCACTATCCCGGCACCACGAAGGCGCCAGCAGGTTGCGAAATTGAAATGGATCTACCAGGAACACTATCCTCCATGCCGTACAATTCGTAAAATCGATTGTTTTGATGGAAGACATCTACATTATGGATAACTTGGAATCATGCGTTTCAAGGGCCTCGATCTAAATCTCCTCGTCGCGCTCGATGCTCTGATGACCGAGCGTAATCTCACCGCGGCGGCACGCAGCATCAACCTGAGCCAGCCGGCCATGAGTGCGGCCGTCGCCCGGCTACGCGCCTATTTTTGCGATGAACTATTTACGATGAGGGGCCGGGAATTTGTCCCAACACCGCGTGCGGAAGGGCTCGCTGCTCCAGTCCGGGAGGCTCTGGTGCACATCCAGCTCTCCGTTATTTCGCAGGACGTGTTCAACCCAGCCAAATCGGATCGCCGCTTCAGGATCATTCTTTCCGATTTCATGACAGTCGTATTTTTTCGAAAGATCGTGGAGCGTATTGCACGGGAAGCTCCCGCCGTCAGTTTCGAATTGCTGCCACTTGCCGATGACCCCGATGAGGTTCTCCGGCGCGGCGAAGCCGATTTTCTTATCTTGCCGGAATTTTTCATGTCGAGCGCGCACCCTAAAGCGAAGCTGTTCGAGGAGACGCTCGTGTGCGTAGGCTGCCGCACGAACCAGCAGCTATCAGGGCAGCTCACATTCGAGAGATATATGTCGATGGGGCACGTTGTGGTCAAGTTCGGGCGTGCGCGGCAGCCCTCCATCGAGGAATGGTTTTTGCTTCAGCACGGTCTCAAGAGACGGGACGAGGTCATCGTGCCGAGCTTTAGCATGATCCCGCCTATGCTATTAAACACTGACCGTATAGGGACGATGCCCTTAAGGCTGGTCAAGTATTTCGAAAAAGCGATGCCTCTGCGGATCGTCGAACTTCCGCTGCCACGTCCCGCATTCACCGAGGCCGTCCAATGGTCTGCCCTTCACAACAGTGATCCGGCAAGCAATTGGATGCTGGAGATAATATTGCAGGAGGCGTCACGCATGATTCCTCCGCCTAAGACCACGCGAAGACCAATTCAGCCAAGTTAGGAAATGGGATCTTTCAGCAAGGTTTTTGCGGCATGGATTTGTGGGGTTTCGAGGGTTTCGTGGCGATATAACGTGTATCGGCACACCAGGCCTCATTCGGCGCGGTGACGGCAAACGCCTGATCGAGCAGGTTCGGCGCGACCGGCAAGGCGTGTGTCAATCTGGTTGTTGCCTTGATTTGCGTTTCCGGTTGCAACGCAACCCCTGCTTGCGACGCGGTCTCTTTATCGGATGTACGCCGAATTGTCGGCACCGCTGGGCTACCGGTTTCCACGGCTCGCTGAAAAACGTCCACGGCATGGCGTGCGCGCCCGCGCGAAGTGTGCGGCGAGCGTCGGCTTTGACTAGTGAAACGATCGCCATGAACTGCAATGGAGTTCTGCCATAGCCAAGCCGGGGACATATTGTCGATCTGTCAGTTGATCTTCCGGCGGCGATTATCGGGATCCGGACTGTGCGAGCAAGGCTTCCACGACGTCCAAGCCTATGCAATCGATCGGGTCCAGCCTGCGCAGCTTGGCGATCAGCTTCAGTGCAACGGCGCGCTCACCGCGCCGCACGCTGATGAACGCGAGCGCCTTCAGTGTGAAGAGCCAGAAGCGGCCCGGACCAGGAATGGTGAAGTCGGTGTCGCCCGGCTGTACCGCACACCAGTCGCTGTCGAGCGACGCCTGCCGGGCGGCGACCGCCAAAGCCTTGGTCGCGACCTCCTGCGCCTCGCCAAGTTCACCCCGGTTCGCATGGAACTTATACAGCAGATAGTAGGGTGGCAGGCAGCGCGGGTACGACAGGACCGCAGTCCACAACGCGGCGGCCACATCGTCATTGCTGCCGCCGCGGGTTCTCTCGATCAGCTGTAGCACGGGGGAGGGAACGTTGCCGCCGAAGAGATCGGTCGATTCGATACCAGTAATGAGATTCATCAATTTGCTCCGATATGGTGAGTGGTGAGGCGTCCGGCCGCTTTTGCGGCGCTCGGAAGCCGATGTGACGATGGATGTGTTTGTCTACGCGAACCTGAACTGGATGCGATGCTCGCTGCGCGGACACGCCCATTCGAGGTTGTGATGGTCGGTGCACAGAATGCGGCAACTACGGGTCAATGTTCAGCTCAGTGCAGTCGGCGGTGAGGCCGGTCAAGAGCGTCGTTGCGACAGATCCGGCGAGATCCCGGGCCATCGAGGTTGCACCGAGCAGCAGAATCTCGGAGCGGTACTTGTTGACCGGGTCGGTCAGCCCCTTCGTGAACGGTTCGTTGCGATAGCCGAGCGACACAGGGTCGTGAATCACATACGCTTTGTCCGCGCCGAAACTGAACGCCTCACTGGCAAACTGCTCAAGCGGCTCGTCGGTACCGCCGAGCACGGCCACAGCGACACGACTGCCGAGTTTGTCGGCGGGCTTGCGCGCCTCACCGAGCAGCTCCCACGACACGCTATGCATGTGGCCGCGGTCGTGCTCGAGAAAGACCCAGACGCCCTGGTAGGCTTTCAGATCTTTGGGCAGATTGAGGTTACGGCCGGCGGCCCGTTTGACCGGCGCGGCCGGCTTCTTTTCCGAGGCAGCGGGCGAGTTCAAGGGGCTCTCTTCATCAACAGGTCCGCCTCCAATGTAGGATGGCGAGCGAATATCTTGTGCACGAGTTTCAGCGACACGTCGCGCAGGCTGGACGCTTTGAAGACCTTTTGCTCCGCGGGCGTGGATACAGCGAAGTCGTTGTAGGCCTTCTGCAGTAAGCATCGATAGACGGCGAGCACGGCCGTCGCGTTGTTACGCGGCAGTTCTTTCTGTTGCTCGATATTCTGAAAGAAGCGCTTGAGGATGTGCAGGCGGCTCACGTTCACCACCTTATCGCCGAATGCGATGTCGAAGAATCGCAGGAAATCCTCGGCCGGCGACAGGTGACGCAGTTGTTCGATAACTTCTTGCATGTCGTTACTTCTATTGGACAAGTTTGGCCGCCATCACCACACTCACGACACCTTCACCCGCGTGCTGTGGACTTGGGTCAGGAAGCGGCGCAGATCGCTTGCATTCGGCGCCTGCTTGTACTGCGTGACGAAAGAGCGGATGCGCGCAAGCAGGAGCGGGATGAGCCGCTCCGACACCGTCACGCCTAGAGCGTCGTAGGCCTCACGCACACTTTGAGATCCAGAATGTTTCCCGAGTATCGTCGACCGTTGCCGGCCGAGCTCTGCCGGATCGAATCCCTCGTAGGTCGTGGGGTGCTTCGCGAGGCCGTCGGTGTGAATGCCCGACTCGTGAGTAAAGATGCTCCTACCGATGATGCTCTTGTTGAAGGAAACTGCGCGGCCTGAGGCTTGTTCGACCAGCGACGAAATGTCGGGCAGCGCTCTGGTGTCGACGCCAGTGTCTCGTCGCAGCAGGTGCCGCGCGCCCATCACGACTTCTTCCAGCGCTGCATTGCCGGCGCGCTCACCCAACCCGTTGACGGTGGTGCTCGCATGGGTCGCGCCGGCCCCAAGGGCGGCCAGTGTGTTGGCTGTGGCGAGCCCGAGGTCGTCGTGCGCATGGATTTCGATCTCCAGATCGACGGCGACGCGCAGCGCTGCAATGGCGTAGAAGGTCTTAAAGGGGTCCAGGATACCGACAGTGTCGGCAAAGCGCACGCGCTGGGCCCCGTGCTGCTGCGCGCATTGAGCCACTTCTATGAGAAATGAGGGATCCGCGCGCGAGGCGTCTTCCATGCCGAGGGAAATCTTGGGATGGTTTTTCGCTGCCTCGTCGACGACGCGTGCGATCTGCGCCAGTACCCAACTGCGCGACTGCCGCAGCTTGTGTTGCAAATGAATATCCGAAACGGGAACCGAGAGATGAACGATATCGGCATCGCAGCGCAATGCCGCGGTGAGATCCTCGTCGGTGAGGCGCCCCCAAACCATCAGGCGGGCGTCGAGGTTCAGGTCGACGATTGCAGCGATGCACGCCATTTCGTCTTCGCCCATGGCAGGAATTCCGATTTCGAGTTCGGCCACGCCGGCTTGCGACAGTGCGGCGGCAATCGCGCATTTTTCCTCGCTGCGAAACGCGACGCCGGCGGTCTGCTCGCCGTCACGAAGCGTCGTGTCATTGATGATCGGATTGAGCATGTCAGGTCTCTTGAGTTGTCGGCGATGGATCGCAAGCGTTGTGCCAAGCGAGCATCTACAGTCGGAGCACAATTTGCGGGATGTTGACCGGCACAATGTCGGGTTATGGCGGTGCATCGTCCGTTTGTTGGTGTCGCGAATGTTACGTTCCGGACAATGCGGCAGCGCTGGAGGTGGCTCGATCGGTTCCGCAAGAGCCGCCGCGATCAGGGCCGCAAAAGCGAGATACGGATTCAGATCCGCACCGCCAATGCGGCACTCAACGCGGACGGCGTCCGAGCCTTCGCCGTAAAGGCGGAAACCGACCGTCCGATTGTCTTGGCTCCATGCGACCTTGGTCGGCGCGAACGTACCGATCTGGAATCGCCTGTAGGAGTTGATGTGGGGCGCCAGAAAGAGGGTGATGTCCTTCGAATATTTCTGCAGGCCCCCAAGGTAATGGTGCATCAGATTGAGACGTTTATATGCGGATGCGGTACGAACGCTTTGCCGCGCGGCAACGTTTCACAGGGGAATCTTGTCCGTGCAAAATCTGGCGGTGGGCGAGTGCCGAGCTGCTTGCGGTAAGGCTCAGTAGCTCCCAGTTTTCACGGAGTCGACGGATGCACAAATCGTTAGTCGGTAAGGGATTTTAGAAACCAACTGCTAGATTCTCTATTGCTCAATGTACACAGCGCATAGGCTTTCAGGGGGAGCAAGAGAAAGAGGTTAATGGGTGTGTGAAGAGAAAAGCCAAGAAATCGAATCTGGCGAGCGCGAACCGATGCCACGCTACAGCGGATCATGGTCGACGATGCGATTATCAGGGCAGTCCACCACGGCACTGTCGCTGTCAACGCGAGCTGCGCGAGCCCCGCTAGAAGCGATAAGGCGAGAAATAGCGAGCCCAGATTCAGTGCGATCACGTCCAGCGTAAGGTAACGATCGAGACAGGGCAGCAGGCGCAGCGAAAGCAACGTGTCCCGATACGTACTGCGCGCCCAGCGCAGTTGTTGGCGCAGATACGACCCCAGTCTGTCCGGAACGACTGTCGCCGCAATGGCGTCCGGAACGTACTCGGTCCGATAACCTGCCGTCAGCATGGGAATCGTGAGATGACGGTCCTCGTCGAAGTCGCTCGGCTTCCCGCGAAAAAGTTGCGTCTCGTACTGATCTAGCAGCAAAAGGAGCGCGGAGCGCATAAGACGAGACAGCGACAGTGCTAGTTGCGCCAAGCATGTTCATAGGGTGTCTGGTTTGTCCGGTTAGGTTGAGGAAGCGATCGGATTGCAAACCCCCGGTCATGCAATGCTGGAATCATGAGGGAAAGCGCCATGAGGGTCTGCTCGCGCCGACCAGCGTGAGTGCATCGTCCCAACTCATCGGGAGGGCATCCGTCGTGCAAGAGCACAATTGCACCCGGCCGGACAGAGGCCAGCACTGCGCTGACAATCGCGTCCACGCCGGGACGAGACCAGTCTCGCGGGTCTACCGACCAGTGGAGGGGCGCCAGACCAGCGCTCGCTGACGTAGTGAGCACTGCTTCGGTCCACAAGCCATACGGGGCACGCATATACCGCAGCGAAGCATGGGGGCTCGCCATCCTGATGACCCTGCTTGCCGTTAGTATTTCCTGTTGTACTTCGGTGGGTTCGCATCTGGACAGGTCCGGATGAGTCATCGTGTGGTTTGCGACCTCGTGCCCTTCTGCGATCATCCGTCGGATCAGCTTCGGCTGGTCCGCTGCGTACGCGCCGATGACGCAGAAAGTCGCTGGCACCCGGTGTTCCGCCAGCACATCGAGGACGTCCGGTGTGCAAAATGGATTAGGGCCGTCGTCAAACGTCAAATAGACGTCGCGACGTCCGTTGGTGTCAGCGCACTCGCTGCGCGCTTCGGATAAGCAGTGCCTCACAGCTCTGGCCCGTTTCGATCAATTATCGTTCCGGTCGGCCAATCGCTCATTGACCGTCCAATCGGTAAGACGACAATGAGTACGTCCTCGATGCGCGTGGGCGGCGTGTCGAGATGCACTTCTCGAAGGGTCGACCTCACGCGAACTCCAGACACAATAGTCGCCAGACCGGGTCGGCCGAGCAGCCTTGCAATGTGTTGCCGCAACGCGTGTCGAACCGTGCCGAAGCCGAATGGAACGTCAAGTTCCTGCAACACGGGATACATCACGCGCATTAATTGAGGGATTCCGAGTCCCTCAAGATCCGGACGTACCGCGTACAATCCTAGTTCGGCCACTAGTAGATCGACTGCGCCAACCTTGATGAAACGACGCAGTGCGCCGATATGAGCCGCTACGCCGCGCGCGTCGTAGCCGATTGCACGGAACTCTGGCCTCGCACCAGCCCAACTGTGATTGCCTTCGAATGGTTTTGCATTAAACGCCCCGGTCGGTCCGTAGGTCTTTCGGAAGAACTCGGACAGTTCGATGTGGTCGGCGAGTCGCAACTCATTTTCCCAAACCAGCCTCCACCGCACCTGAGAGCGCATGGAGAGAGGTCCTCTATCTGTGGACACGGCCAAATTCACGACTGCCTCCTATGCGCCGTCCGGCCTTTGAGGGTGGACCTGACGGACGCGAAGGACTTGCTGAGAAAGCGGTTCGATTTCGAGAAATCATCTGCACTCTGGAACAGTTCTGGGATGAAGCCCGAAGAAAAGAGTATTTCCGTCAACGCTTCACGGACCGATCGAACCTCATCCACGATGGAGATTACATCGAGTGCGCGTGCCTTTCGCACCGGATCTATCAAAGACTTCCCCCGCATCTTCCGCACGATCTGACCGCGATTGACACGAGATCCATTTGGCAGGGTCGCTGAAGCAATTGGCACCTGCAAACGGCTGCTCCCGATTCGTCGCGAAGCCAAGGCGAAGTCGAGGGTTGCCTCAACTGTACGAAGGTAAGCGGCCGATATAGAAAGGGTTTGGAGAACTATGCGCAGTTTTGCCGGTAGTAAGCGCCTACGCGACCCGCCGGACGCTTGGCGCGTCGTGTCGGCGCGATCCAGCTTGCCCATGCCGCCGAAGACCGTGGCCGCATTGGACATGTGCCTCGGTTGATGCTCGGCGAACACCTGAGGATTTCTCTCGGCGTCAGGGCAAAGACAGACAACCATCTTGATATGCCCAAATTCTATTTCTCCGGCCCGACGTTTTGCCGCAGTATTCATGAGAGCGTCCACGAGAAATTGACTTGAAATTTGGTGCCGTGTCCGCCGAGAAAGTTCAGCGAGTTCGGGATCTGCGATTTCCTTCGTCCAGGTGATGAAGCGCCGCCAGTGGTGCTTCACGTGCCCACCGTTATGGCCGCCCATCGGGCCGGACACGCCGCTGTTGCGCCATGCGTGAGCCAGTCACAGATCGACTGCCCGCTCACGCCGAGTTGCTCGGCGGTGAGCTTGCGCTTGATCCTGTGTCCGAGCGGCGACAGGGCCGCCGCTCGCGTGCGCGTGTCCCGATGCATGTGATTGATCGACAACTGCTGCAACGTCATTTCCTCGGCTTCGCTCAGTTCTACGACACACTTCATCCGCTACCCCGGCACGACGAAGGCGCCAGCAGGTTTGCGAAATTGAAATGGATTTACCAGGAACACTATCCTCCATGCCGTACATTTCGTAAAATCGATTGTTTTGATGGAACGCATCCACACTATGGATAAGTTGGGATCATGCGTTTCAAGGGCCTCGATCTAAATCTGCTCGTCGTGCTCGATGCTCTGATGACCGAGCGTAATCTCACCGCGGCGGCACGCAGCAAGGCCCAACTCAACGTCGTTCGCTACGCCGATGACTTTATTGTGACCGGTATGTCGAAAGAAGTGCTCGAATTCGAGGTGCTTCCGGCGCTCAGGCAGTTTATGGCCGCTCAAGGTCTGGAGCGCTCGGAAGAGAAGACCCGGATCACGAACATTGCAGACGGTTTCGATTTCCTTGGCCAGAACGTGCGCAAGTACGACGGCTACTGGCCCAGCGCCTGTGAAGATACTTGGGGTTGCCAAAACAATAGAGGTAGTGAGGATGGCTGGCACCTGGAGCCCGGAGGGCTTTTTTTTGCACCTGAAACGTTACGCTAACGCAGCCATGACTTACCAAACCAGATTAATCGGACCGATAGGCTCGGATCTGATGATCTGAAAACAGTTTCCATACGTCCTCGGCCAGTTCAAGACGGACATTTTGTCGCCCGACACGGAAGCGCTTCTTGTGCCAAATATCCCGCTGCACCGGGCGGGCACGCCCGAAGAGGTCGCAAAGATAGATCATCTTCGTCCTATGCTCGGATGCGGCGAGTTATCTCACGGGCACCGAGGCAGCAATCAATGATGGACGACACCTGTAATCGGCTGCACCTGGAGTAGACAAATCGCAGTTGATTTGAGCGACATCAATGGAACTCGAGTTCCTAACGGAATCCACGCAGCGAGATCGCAAAAGCAGAAAATAAGTACATCAAGGCACTACAGTTTCACCGTCCTTCCATGAAAAGGCATTATCTTTTGAAGTCAGCCCGTGAAATTGGGCGCCAGATCGAGGATGATATGCAACACAATGCCCGCAAATCCGAACAAGGTGACGGGGAGCACGGTCCCCACAACGGGGACGTCGTCATGCTGCATATCGCTTCCGTACGCGAAAGGCCTGGCTCAAAGTCCGAGACGGACCACGCGGTTCCTATTGTGCAGTGGCACGAGAGCGTGCTTACCGGCATCTTCGAAATATCGAAGGTACTGACCGCCCCCTACCGGCTCGAAGTCACGTTGGCCAACGTCATCGATCTCCTGCAATCGTTTGTTCAGATGCGGCTCGGTATCGTCTCTCTCTTCGACGATGATGGCGTACCGGACATTACCGTTGGCGCGGACTGGAGCGAAGGCAGCGATGAGCACTACCGGACGCGCCTGCCGCAGAAGGCAATTGACCAGATCATGGCGACGGACAGGCCGCTCGTCGCCGAGAACATAGCGGTGCATTCGGGCTTCAGTGCCGCCGACATGGGCGTGCTCGGTGCCTCCGACAACATGCGAGTGTCGTTCATTGGCGTCCCTATTCGCATCGACGCGAAAGTCATAGGCACGCTGACCATCGACCGTATCCTGGACTATGGGTCGAACTTCCGGCTCGATTACGACGTGCGGCTGCTTACCATGGTCGCCAACCTGGTGGGGCAGACGGTGAAGCTGCATCGCTTTTTCAAGAGCGACCGCGAGCGACTGATGGCGGGGAAGGACGGGCTGCAAAAGCCATTGTCCGAGCTCAAGCACCCTGCAGGGGAGCGTAAGAAGTTTCAGATCGAGGGGATCATTGGCGACAGCCCGGCGCTGCGCAAGCTGCTCGCGAAGATCGCGGTGGTAGCCGAATCGAACAGCACAGTTCTGTTGCGCGGCGAATCCGGTACCGGGAAGGAGCTGGTCGCCAAGGCCGTTCACGAGCTGTCGCCGCGCGCCAAGCGGCCCTTCATCAAGCTCAATTGCGCGGCGCTCCATGAGACGGTGCTGGAATCCGAATTGTTCGGTCATGAGAAGGGTGCCTTTACCAGCGCCTTCAATTCGCGCAAGGGGCGCTTCGAGCTCGCCGACAAGGGGACGCTGTTTCTGGACGAGATCGGCGAGATCTCGGCCTCGTTCCAGGCAAAGCTGCTGCGCGTCCTGCAGGAGCAAGAATTCGAGCGCGTCGGCAGCAACCAGACCATTAAGGTCGATGTTCGCGTGATTGCCGCCACGAATAAAAACCTGGAAGAGGCGGTGGCAAGGAACGAGTTCCGCGCCGACCTTTATTATCGCCTCTGCGTGGTTCCCTTGCTGTTGCCGCCGTTGCGTGAAAGGCGCAGTGATATTCCGCTCCTCGCCGTTGAGTTTCTCGAGAATTTCAACAGCGAGAACGGCCGTACGCTGACCTTCGATGCGAGCGCGATTGAAGTATTGATGAACTGCGGTTTTCCCGGCAATGTCCGCGAGCTCGAGAATTGCGTGCAGCGGAGCGCGACCTTGGCGCCGGGACCAGCGATCGTGAGAAACGACTTTGCCTGCTGCCACGGCCAGTGCCTGTCCGCGATGCTGTGGAAGAGCCGATCGGACGAAATTGCGCTGCAGCCCGGGCGAATCGTACCAGTGCCCGTGAAGCCGGCTACGCCGGGGGCCCAGGCTGTTACGTCGGGCGCAGTTGCGGTCCAGCCTGTCGGCAGCGAGCGGGCTCCGTTAGCGGCTGGCGGCGCAGTCCTCGGAAGTGATGCGAAGATGACCAACCGCGAGCGTCTCATCGCCGCCATGGAAAGATCCGGCTGGGTGCAGGCAAAGGCGGCGCGGCTGCTTGGACTGACGCCGCGCCAGATTGGCTACGCGCTGAGGAAATACGGTGTCGAGATCAAGCGTCTCTGAAAGGACTGTCGGACTTGCGGCGTGTCGGGGCCGCGACATCGCGACTGAGGCGAATGGCTCGGAGAAGTCAAATCTGGATTTGGCGCGGACCTTGGCACGATCACGATGGGGAGCGGCCCGTATCTCGACTAAGGTGGTGCGAACGCGGCGCTGTCATCGCCGGTTCGTTGGGCCATGTGTCTCCTCAGACGGCCCGTTGCAGCGACGCTCCCACTACGGGCCGAGGCAGCCCGAATATGTGATCGCGACGGTATCGGGCGCCTGGCGTTTCTGCTGTTCCGCCCAGAAGACCTTCAGCAGCGCGGCCGAGCCCTTGCCGCCCGCGCAGGCGCCCCGCGGATGCGGCGGCGGCCGGTTCTCGGTGCAAGCAAACACATGTCGTTCTGCTCTGGCAATGACGATGTTCCTCAACCGAACTTGAACAGGATGCCGTGACCACCGCGCGGGTAGTCCCACTCGATATTCTGGTGGTCGGTGCAGAGGATGCGGCAACTGCCGCATTCGAGGCAGCCGTCGGTGATCAGCGTCACCGCGCCGTTGCCTTCGGCCTTGTAGCACGAGGCCGGGCAGACGAAGGTGCAACTCTTCGCGCTGCATTCGCTCTGGCAGACGTCGGCATCCTTGATGTGGACGTGCGGCCGTCCTGCATCGACGCGATAACGGTTCTGGAACAGCTTTTCCTCTACGTTGACGGGTAGGGTGCTCATCGGAAGGCCCTCAGGAGTTTGTAGGCGTCACCCACGATGCCGGAAAGCGAACGGGCTGTGCGGAAGCTCGAAAAAATCTCGCGCTCCTTGCTTTTCTTGTCCTTACCGTCGACCGTGATCATCGTGCGCGCGGCGCGTGCCATGAGGTCGGGGTAGGTCGTGAAGAACTGCGGATTCTGGTGCAGCACGGCCGGCATGTCGCGGTACTTGTGCAGGTCTTTCATCACGAAGCTCTGATCGAGCGCGGCCTTGTAGGCCTTGAGCGTGCCGGCGCGGTAGCCGTGGCCCGCGGCTTTCGCGTGGATCACCGTTTCGGCGGCGAGGCGTCCCGTGGTCATCGCAAGATTCGATCCTTCTCGGTGCGCGGCGTTCACGAAACCGCCTGAATCGCCAACGATCATCCAGCCGTTGCCGTAGACCTGCGGGATTGCGTGAAAACCGCCTTCGGGAATCAGATGCGCGCAATACTCCTTCATCTCGCCGCCCGCAATCAGCGGTGCGATCGACGGGTGCTGCTTCATCTTTTCGAGGAGCGCGTAGGGGCTCGTGCGGTTGGGGTTTTTCTTGAAGTCGCTCAGCATGCAGCCCACGCCTATGGTGAGCGATTCCTTGTTGGTATAGAGGAAGCCAGTGCCCATCATGCCGTCGGTGATCCTGCCGACCATCTCGATCACGACGCCGTCGTCCTCGCCGACGTTGAAGCGCTGGCGGATCGTCTCCTCCGGCATGAAGAGAATCTCCTTGACGGCGAGCGCAACGTTGCCGGCCCCGATCTCTCCATGAAAGCCCGCCTTGCGCGCGAGCGTCGAATTCACGCCGTCGGCGAGCACCACCACGTCGGCATAGACATCGCCGTGCTCGCGGTCGCACTGCACGCCGACCACCACGTCGCCGTCCATGATCAGTTCCTTCACCGTGGTCTCGCAGAGCAGCAGTGCGCCGGCTTCGCGCACTTTCGATGAAAACCATTTGTCGAACTGCGCGCGGATGATCGTGTAGCGGTTATAGGGCGGCTTGTTGTAATCCTCGCTGCGCACATGTGTACCGACAAACGACGTATCGTCGAGCATCCACATCCGCTGCTCGATGATGTGGCGCTCCAGCGGCGCATCGTCGCGGAAGTCCGGGATGATCTCTTCGAGCGCCTTCGCGTACAGGATCGCACCCTGAACGTTTTTGCTGCCCGGATATTCGCCGCGCTCGATCTGCAGCACTTCCAGACCTGCATTGGCCATCGTGTAAGCGGCAGCGTTGCCGGACGGACCGGCGCCGACCACAATCACATCGAACTGTGAAGGTTTTCTCATCGTGATTCTCCTCAGGCAGCCTGCTTGCGGCGCCGGGTCAAATGCTCCACAAATGCCTGCTTCAGCGCGGGCAACACTTGCAACGCATTGCCCACAATCCCGTAGTGTGCGAAATCGAAGATGGGTGCGTTCGGGTCGGTATTGATCGCCACGATCACATCTGCGCTTTCCATGCCCACGCGGTGCTGGATCGCGCCGGATATGCCGGCGGCGATGTAGAGCTTGGGCCGCACCGTCTTGCCGGTCTGTCCCACCTGGCGCTCCCCCTCGACCCAGCCGGCCTGCACGCATGGCCGGGTCGCACCCACTTCGCCGCCGAGCACGTTCGCCAGATCGAACGCCAGCTGGAAGTTCTCCGGGCTCTTCAACCCCTTGCCGCCGCTCACGATCACATCGGCATAGGACAGGTTGATCCGGTTGCTGCTCGCATCCGGGATAAAGTCGAGCAGCCTCGTGACGATATCCGTCTCGATCATCCCCAGCGTTCCATGGACGATGTTGCCGGTGCGTTCGGCGTCGCGCAGCGGCATCGGCATCACGCGCGGGCGCACCGTCGCCATCTGCGGACGGTACGCGAGCGTCATGATCGTGCACAACAGCGAGCCGCCGAAGGTGGGGCGCGTCGCCGCCAGCGCCCGCGACGCGGGATCGATGTTGAGTTCGGTGCAATCGGCGGTCAGCCCGGTCAGCAAGGTCGTCGCTACGGAGCCGGCGAGGTCGCGGCCCATCGACGTCGCGCCCAGCAGCAGGATCTCGGGCTGATGCCGGTTGACGAGGTCGGTCAGCCCTTTCGTGAACGGCTCGTTGCGATAGCCTTGCAAGACCGGGTCGTGGACGATGTACGCATCGTCCGCGCCGTAAGTGAAGGCTTCTGCGGCGAACTGTTCGAGCGGTTCATTCGCGCCGCCGAGCACCGCGATGCCCACTCGGCTGCCGAGCGTGTCGGCCAATTTGCGCGCTTCACCGAGCAGTTCCCACGAGACGCTGTGCACGTGTCCACGGTCGTGCTCGATAAAGACCCAGACGCCTTTGTAGGCCTTCAGGTGTTCCGGCAGTTCGAGGTTGAGTCCTGCGCGGCCGGCGGGTTTCTTCGCGGTGGCGGCGGGTGCGTTCATGACCCCTCCTTCATCAGCAGGTCAGCTTCCAGGGTAGGATGGCGCGTGAAGATCTTTTGCAGCAGGTTCACCGACACGTCGCACAGACTCGATGCGTCGAGGTCGAGCATCTCCGCTTTCTCGCTGCGCGGCGTCGGTCCAAAGACTTTTCTGACCGCTGTCGGCGAGCCCTTCAGGCCGATCTTGCTGAGGTCTTCGATGCCGGCCTGTTCGCAGTTCCATTTGTGCACCGGATAGCCGGCCGCATGAATCATCGCGGGCAGCGTCGCAAAACGCAGTTCGTTGGTGTTCTCCAGCATTGTGATCAGGCACGGCAGCGCAGTCCTGAGCACGTGCACGCCGCCCTCGGCGCGTCGCTCGACGGTGATCGTGCGCGCATCGAGAACGGTCTCGACGATGCGCGACACGTAGGTCAGCAGTTGCAGCCCGAGGCGTTTGGCGATACCGGGGCCGACTTGCGCGGTGTCGCCGTCGATCGTCTGCTTGCCAGTGAACACGATGTCCACCGCCTGCTCCTTCGCGATCTGCTGGATACCCGCTGCCAGCGCGTACGACGTAGCGAGCGTATCCGCGCCGGCGAATGCACGGTCGGTGAGCAGCACGGCGTCGTCCGCGCCGAAGCTGATGCACTTGCGCAGCGCTTCCTCGGCCTGCGGCGGGCCCATGCAAAGCAACGTGACCTTGCCGCCGAAGCGGTCCTTCAGTCGCAGCGCCTCTTCGAGTGAAAACAGGTCATACGGGTTGACGATCGCCGGAACACCCTGGCGCATGATCGTGTTGGTGACCGGATGAACGCGGATCTGCGTCGAGTCCGGGACCTGCTTGATGCAGGCGACAATGTGCATGGTCTTAACGATGTGCATGGTCTTGCTCCACCTTTCAGGCAAGGGTGCGCGCGGGCAGCGACGCGCGCAGACTGTCGAGTGAAACGTGCTGCCGCCCATTTGTGTCCTGGAACACCTTGAACACTTTTTCCTGCGCCGGCGTGGAGGTGACGAAGTCGCCGTAAGCCTTCAGCAGCAGCGCGTGATATGACGTGAACAGGGCGGGTTCGTCGCCTTCCGGCAGCGCGTCCTGTTGCTGGATGTACTGAAAGAAGCGCTTGAGGATGTGCAGTCGACTCACGTTGACGACCTTCTGGTCGAACGGAATGCCGAAGAACTGCAGGAAGTCCTCGGCTGAGGACAGCGCCTTGAGTTGCTGGACAAAGCTTTCCATCGCGTTTACTCCTTGCAAGCGGATGAGGATAGGTGTGGACAGAACGTCGGCTCGGCGAAGTACTTGTCGCAGGCGCCGCTGGTGGCGCACGGCGTCGTCGTGCCCGACTGTTCGGGTCGCGCGACGCACTTCGTGAAGCCGACCACAACGCCGCTCATGACAATTCTCCGACGGTGTAGCGCAACTCGATCAGGAAGCGATACAGGTCGGCGGCGCTGGGCGTTTGCTTGTGCTGGGTGGCATGGTGGCGGATACGGGTCAGCAGCAGCACGAGCAGCTTTTCACTGACGGCCAGGCCGAGCGCGTCATAAGCCCGGCGCACGCTTTGCGAACCCGAATGCTTGCCGAGCACGACCGAGCGTTCGCGACCGAGTTCGGCGGGATCGAAGCTCTCGTAGGTCGATGCATTCTTCGCGAGCCCGTCTGTGTGGATGCCGGACTCGTGCGTGAATACGCTGGCGCCGACAATGCTTTTGTTGAGCGCGACCGGGCGTCCTGAAGCCCGTTCGACAAGCCGCGAGATGCTCAATAGCGCGGTCGTGTCGACGCCGGTGTTGCGACCCATGATATGACGCACGCCCATCACGATCTCCTCCAGCGCGGCATTTCCGGCGCGTTCGCCGAGACCATTGACAGTGGTGTTGGCGTGGGTTGCGCCGGCGCGCAGTGCGGCAAGGGTATTCGCGGTCGCGAGCCCGAGGTCGTTGTGCGCGTGGATTTCGATTTCCAGATCGACCGCGTCGTGCAATCGCGCAATCGCTTCATAGGTCGAAAAAGGATCGAGGACGCCGAGCGTGTCCGCAAAGCGGATGCGTTGCGCACCGCACTGTTGCGCGTGCCGCGCCACGTCGGCAAGGAACGAGGGGTCCGCGCGCGAGGCATCCTCCGCGCCCAGCGAAACCTTGCGGCCGCTCTTGACGGCGGCGCTGATCACGCGATTCACCTGCGCGAGCACCCACGAGCGCGGCTGGTGCAATTTGTGTTGAAGGTGGATATCGGACACGGGAATCGACAGGTGAATGATGTCGGGATTGCAGCACAAGGCCGACGCCAGGTCCGCGTCGGTGAGACGGCCCCAGACCATCAGATCGGCGTCGAGATTCAGCGCGACGATGGTCTGGATGCAATCGATTTCCTCGGCACCCATCGCGGGGATACCGATTTCCAGTTCGGGTACGCCGGCGCTTGAGAGCGCCTCGGCAATCGCGCATTTTTCGGCAACCGTGAATGCGACGCCAGCGGTCTGTTCGCCGTCGCGCAGTGTGGTGTCGTTGATGATCGGATTCGACACGGGAAGTTGTCCTTTAGGCATTTGAACATACGGTTTGCAAGTACTGCGCCATGCACGGTTAGTGCGAATAGCCGCTTGCCGCGGGGCTTTCCAGTGTTCGCTGGCGCTGTGATGAAGCGGTTCCAACGAAGACCTGTCGCGAATGTCCTGTTTCGAACAGCCAGGTGTAGCGATGAACACGGCGCTGCAGAAAGCGATGCGCGATGCAAACGCTGTAGGGATTGGCTATCCATAGCGACGGCGATGCGGGAAGATAAACACAGGCGGCGGCTATCCAAGGCCCCACGCATTGTCGAACTGGTTGTTCTCCTCGTCGTCGGGAGGCGCCAGTCAGTGAGATTTCATGATTGCCTCACACGGAAAACGAACTGCCGCAGCCACAGGTGCTCTGCGCATTGGGGTTGTGAATGACGAAGCGCGAACCTTCCAGGCTGTCTTCGTAGTCGACGCGCGCGCCGGGCAGGTATTGCTGGCTCATCGAATCGACCAGCAGCGTGACGCCGTCCGTGACGGTCTGCATGTCGTCGTCCGCCACCTGGTCGTCGAACGCGAAGCCGTACTGCAAGCCCGAACACCCGCCGCCGGATACGTACAGCCGCAGCTTCAGGTTGGGATTGCCTTCTTCCTCGATCAGCGAGGCCACTTTCGCAGCAGCCTGAGGCGTGAATTCGAGTAGGTCGGGCATGACGCCGGGTGTGGCGGCAGCCGGTTGGGTGAGCGTTTCCATGGAGGTTCCTCTCAGGCTTGAATGGACTCACTTCGGGTTAGACGAGCAGGTCGGTTGCTCGGCGAGTTACAGGTCGTCGGCTGCTGCGCCTCGAATCGTCTGGCGCGAGCGAAAGTCAGACACGACCGCCTTGATCGCGTCCTCGGCGCGAGAATCGAGCAGTGGATCTCGACCGGCGGCAATGGCAGTTCCTCGACGATCTGATGCGTGCACAACGTCCCCGAGCGCATGCCGCGCTCGGGGACGCCGCCGTGCATTTGGCGCGCGATCCGCATGCGCGGCCGGAGCTCCACGAGGTCCAGACAATCTCGTGCGGGTCCCCGTTGACGAGCGAGCTGACCTGCTCGCGGGCCAGTTCCACCGCTTCTTCGCCGACCCAGCCGTAGGCATGCGAACGGCTGGCGGGATTGCCGTACATCTCGGTCAGGTAAGGCAGCATGCGTCTGATCACGCGCGGATCGACCGGCGTGGTGGCGGCATGACCCAGATGCACGGGGTTGAAGCCGCGCGGATGGAGGCGGGTATTCACGCGTTGGAAATCCGACATTGCAGGCTCCTGAAAGCGGGGTAATGCGACCTTCAGGGCAACTTCTATGCCAGTGGATTTTCACGCTCTAGTGGCCTCTTTCAACTGGGCCGCTGTTGTTTCGCTGTTGTTTTTGTGTCGATGCGCCCGACGAGTGAGGATTGCCGCCGTTCTTTTTGTCGGATTTGTCGTTACGCGCGCTGGATTGACATGCGCGATGGCTGAATCGTCAGGCGTAGAAATGCGCTTACTTCAAACGCTGTGTCTTTGGGTCGATCGTGCGCCTTGCGCCGGTACATCGAAAGCGCGCAGCGCACGAAGGGGAAGTCAACGGTGAATATTCAGGCAAGCGTTGGACGGCAAGCGTTGGACGGCGTCTACGAGGTGAGCAAGACGCTGGTTTCGTCGCTCGATGTGGCGAAAGCCTTGCGCGAGTCCCTGAACTAGCTTGTGCAGACGATGGAGTGGCGGCGCGCCTTTGTGGTGCTGGCCGAACCGGACGGGCAACTGCGCGGCCTGAGCGCTACGGGTCTTTCGCGTGACGAGCAGCAGCGGACGACCACACGTTCGCGACATCGCAAGCCGGGGAAGCCGGAGGGTGAACGCGAACGATTGATCTGGTTTGTGCGGGTCCATCTCGCTGGTTCAGAACATGCTGTCCGGGTCGTGTGAGATTTGTCGCAACACCGACACGACGCAACGAAATTGTAGGGATACGTCGCGCGCCGGGATCAAACAGAACTGCGAAATATATCCTAACCCGTTGATTCCTGGCGCTCTTGTCGAGTGGCATGGATCTGGCTCTATGGCTTGCGCGCGGCCGCCGTTGGTTGCGAGGAGATATCCATGCAAGCGAGTTCAAATGCGAGCGACTTGCCCGCAGCGGCCTATATCAGCGTCGGGCAGATTAAACCGCTCGGCGTGAAGATCGAAGACCCGTCCACCGGTGGCGGCTGCGGCACGCACGGTGGCGAGGGTAAGGCCAGCTGCGGAGCGTCGGGTAGTCTCGACGACATGCCGCCGGACATCTGGGAGAAGGTCAAGAATCACCCATGCTACTCGGAAGAAGCCCATCATCACTATGCGCGCATGCATGTGGCGGTGGCGCCGGCTTGCAACGTCCAGTGCAACTACTGCAACCGCAAATACGACTGCGCGAACGAGTCGCGTCCCGGCGTGGTCTCTCAGAAGCTAACGCCGCCACAGGCAGTGAAGAAGGTCGTGGCGGTCGCAAGCGAGATTCCCCAGATGACGGTGCTTGGCATCGCCGGTCCCGGTGATTCGCTGGCGAGCCCGAAGAAGACCTTCGAGACGTTCCGGATGCTGCAGGAACAGGCGCCGGACATCAAGCTGTGCCTGTCGACCAATGGCTTGGCGTTGCCCGACCTCGTGGACGAAATCTGCAAGTACAACATCGACCACGTGACAATCACCATCAACATGGTCGACCCGGCGGTGGGCGAGAAAATCTATCCGTGGATTTTCTGGAAGCACAAGCGCGTGACCGGTTACGAAGCAGCCCGCATCCTTCATGACCGGCAGATGAAGGGTCTCGAGATGCTCACCGCACGCGGCGTGCTGACCAAGATCAACTCGGTGCTGATTCCCGGCATCAACGAGGAGCACCTGATCGAGGTCAACCGCGACGTCAAGAAACGCGGCGCGTTCCTGCATAACATCATGCCGCTGATCTCGGAGCCCGAGCACGGCACTCACTTTGGCCTGAACGGCCAGCGCGGACCGACTGCGCAGGAACTCAAGGCCGTGCAGGACGCCTGCATGGGCGGCGCCAACCTGATGCGTCATTGCCGCCAGTGCCGCGCGGATGCGGTTGGCCTGCTGGGCGAGGACCGCAGCGAGGATTTCACGCTCGACAAGATCGAGCGGATGGAAGTGGTCTACGACCTCGACCGCCGCCGTGAATACCAGCAGCGCGTCGAAGCCGAGCGTCAGGCGCAGCACGACGCGAAGCAGGAAGCGCTGGCTGTCTCTCGCGAGATCGACGTGGCCGACGACATGAAGGCGCTGGTCGCGGTCGCAACGAAGGGCGGCGGCCGGGTCAACGAGCACTTCGGCCACGTCACGGAGTTTCAGATCTTCGAGGTCTCGGCAGCCGAAGCGCTGTTCGTCGGCCATCGCCGGGTGGACCTGTATTGCCGGGGCGGTTACGGCGACGACGAGCAACTACCGTCGGTCGTGCGCGCGCTCGACGACTGCCACGCGGTGCTGGTCGCGAAGATCGGCGCCTGCCCGAAAGACGAACTGGCGCAAGCGGGCATCGAGCCGGTCGATCAGTACGTCGGCGAATTTATCGAAAAAGCGGTGCTTGCTTGGTTCAACGACTACCGCAGTCGCATCGCCAGCGGCGCCATCGTGCACCGGGACCGCGGCGATGCTTCGATCCGCCAGGGTGCTTACACCTCGTCAGCCTCAGCGGCGTGACACCCCACACCCTTCCAGACAGGACAACAGGAGAGCCTCCATGCCTCTGAAGATTATCGCGTCCACCTGTACGGGATGCTCGGCCTGCGAACCGGAATGCCCCAATGTCGCGATCAGCGACAAAGGCGGCGTGTTCGCGATCGACCCCAAGAAATGTACCGAATGCGAAGGCCACTTCGACGACCCGCAGTGCGTCGCCGTGTGTCCCGTGGACGGCTGCATCGTTCAGGTTTGAGTCTGGCTCGTGGCCGGGCCGGCCATTCATCCATCAGGAGACTACGCATCATGCTGTCCAACGTAACTGTTACGAGCGCCGCCGAGAAGTTCATGCGTCGTATCGTGCGCTTTTCGGGCCTGCCGGCTGGGGCCGGCTTTCGTCTGGTGGTGAGCGCCGGCGGCTGTTCCGGCTATACCGCGGAATTCACCGCCGAGCCGGCGCTGCAACCAGGCGAACAGGAACTCGACATCAACGGCCTGCGCGTATTCCTGCCGGCTGAGAGCCGGCTGATGCTCGAAGGCATAACGATCGATTTCGCCGACACGCCAACCCAGTCCGGCTTGATCTTCTTCAATCCGAACCAGGCCGCTTGTGGTTGCAGCAGCAGTGCGGAGTCGGCGCCGCCGGGCGTGGCGACCATCGATGTCAGCGCGATTGGCCGCGGGCGGCCGCCGCTGCCGCGTCAGATCTCCTGAAGAGGAGCGATGGCGATGGAGTCCGGCGACCGTGCCCTCGACGACGTAATGACCGCGTTTGCGCAGAGAGCGATTGGCGGCGGCTTGCCGTCGGGCGTCAATGCATTGATCGCCGAGGCGGGTCGGTTGCGCGAGCGCCCCGACGAGGCGCTCGCGCTGTTGCAACGCGCCCGCGCCGCCGCGCCGCGCCATCCGGTGCCGTTGATCGCGCTGTACCGCTTTTACTTCTACGGCCATCAATTGGCGCAGGCGCGTGCGATCGGCGAAGACGCGCTGGCGGTCGCCCGCACCGCGCTGGGCTCAGATCTCGGCGACGAACCGCTTGCGGCCGCGATCGTGACCACGCCTTATGACGCGGCCGCGCGTTTTTATCTGTTCACGCTGAAGGGCCTCGCGTACGTCAACATGCGTCTCGGCGACTTTGAAGAAGCGCGCATGCGACTGCGCGAATTGCGCCGGCTCGATCCCGAAGACCGGGTGGGGGGCGCGCTGCTTTCGCAAGTCTTGGATCATCATGAGACCGGCGTCGGGTCCGACGATGCAATGGATGCGCTGAGTGCGTATCCGACGCGCGGCTGGACGGGGACGCAACCATGAGCATACAGAACGTGCGCGTACCAGGCGGCGACATTGCACCGCGCCACTGGCAGGGCGGCCCGCTCGACTGCGCCGGCTGCGGGTACGTGCGGTTGCGCGAGTTGCCGGCGGAGCACGGTTGCGGGCCAGCGAGTCACGCCGGTGTGTTTTGTCTGCCGGCATTGCTCGGCGACCCGGACGAGATGGTCCGGCTGCAGCTCGCGTTGCGATTGCCGCAGGCGCAACTGGCGCGCCTGATCCACGATCCGCATCGCGAGGTGCGGATTCGCGTGGCGCAGCGCCTGTCGCCTGCTGCATTGGTCGGCATGCGGGGCGATGCCGACTACGGCGTGCGCGAATGGGTGGCGCAGCGTCTGCCGCTCGCGCGGCTGCCGCAGATGATCGGCGACCCTGATCGCGTAGTCCGGATGCGGCTGGCCGAGTGTCTTGAGATGCCCGCGCTGCTGCGTATTGCCGACGACAGCGAGGCCGAGGTACGCCGCATCGTTGCCGAGCGTCTGCCCGCGACGCTGCTATCGCGCCTCGCGTTCGATCCCGATTGGCGAGTGCGCTGGCAAATCGCGCGGCGCGCCGCTGGCGAAATCGTGGCGTCGCTGATGGATGACGCGGACGAAGAGGTGCGCGCGCTCGCGCGGCAGCGCCGGCCGTCGGGCGAGGTCGCGAACCTGATGACCACCGGACAGACGCAACGATCAGCAGGAGTGAAGCATGGCTGACATCAACCGCGACGACGACCTGCTCGAGGTCGCGTTTCCCCCGCGCTTCAACTACGGCGAGCGCGTAATCGCACGCGCGGTGATCCGCAACGACGGCACTTACAACGGCAAGGACATCGGCGAAGTGCTGGTGAACAAGGGCGAGATTGGCTACGTCACCAGCATCGACACCTTCCTTCAGCAGTTCTATATCTACGCGGTGGATTTCGTCGAGAGCGGCCACCGTGTCGGCATGCGCGCGAAAGAGCTATGCACGCTCGACAACCTGCCGGACGACGTGCTGCAAGGCTTGGGCGAGCGGGCCGAAGCGCTGCACAAGATCGGCACGCGGGTCCAGCCAGAAACGTCGCAACCGCAGGAGCCGCCAGCATGAGTATCGAACCGGTTCAGCCTGCTTATCAGTGGGGCATGCGCGTGATCGCGCTGGATGACCTGTGCAACGACGGCAGCTTTCCGGAGCGCGGCCAGGACGATTGTCTGGCCGAGGCGGGTACGGTCGGCGAAATCGTCAACGTCGGGCAGGTGGTTGAGAGCGGCGAGCCGGTCTATCTGGTGGAGTTCGGCAACTGTGTCGTCGGATGCACGGAGAATGAAATTGCGCTCGCACCCGCCGGCCTGCTACCCGAAGAAGGAGCCAAGTCATGACGGTTCAGGCGTGCGCGCCAGAAGCGGCGCCGCCGCGCGACGGTTTGCGCGCGGGCCGCCCGTTCGACCTGACCCAGCGCCAGATCGAGCAAGCGTTGCACGAGCGTACCCGCTACCGCTATGTGCTGCCGCGCGTGCTGCGCGACGGGCAGGGGTTCCGTGTCGAGAGCCCGTGCTGCTCCCGCAATGTCGACGCGAATGGCGGGCTGATCGACATAGCCTGGCTCACGCGCGATGAAGACGGTATGTGGCAGCTGAGCGCGCGCGATCATGCGTCGCACCGATGGATGCCCCAGCATGAGAGCACCGATCTGGCCGAGCTGCTGGACACGCTGTGCATCGATCGCGAATGCGTGTTCTGGCCGTGAAGCAAACTAACGGAGCCGGGCGACGATCTATCTCGACCACAACGCGACCATGCCGCCAGCCTCCGCCGTGGCAGGCGATGCTGTCCATCCTGATGGATGTGTGGGGCAACGCGTCGTCGCAGCATGCCGTCGGGCAGCAGGCGAAGGGCACGCTCGCTGCGGCCCGCGCGACGATCGCGCGAACGCTCGGTTGCAAGCCCGCAGAGTTGATCTTCACGAGCGGCGCCACCGAAGCCAATCACCTGGCCGTGTGCGGGCTGCACGCGGCGGTGCCGGAGGGCCGGCACCGTGGCGTATTCAGGGCGATCGAACATGCAGCGCACCTGAAGCTGGCGCGTGCGCTGGCTGCACACTGCTGGAGGAAGCAGCGCATCCAGCTTGAACCTGGTTTGAACCTGTCATCAATCTCCGGAGTCCGCAACCATGAAAGTCATGATCCGCAAGGACAGCAAGGGCGCGCTGAGCGCCTACGTGCCAAAGAAGGACCTGGAAGAGCCCATTGTCGCGATGGTGCAGCCCGGGATGTGGGGCGGTCTCGTCACGCTCGCGAACGGCTGGCAACTCGAATTGCCCGCGATGGCCGACGATACGCCACTGCCCATCACGGTCGAAGCGCGGCGCATTGCTGGCGTGGAGGAGTGAGATGAGCCTGAACGCCGAGCAATTGGACTTCGCGGCGGACCTGCTCCGCACGGCACCGACGCTACGCGACGCCGCCGCGCAATGGCACGAACGTTATCCCGAGGTGCGCACAATGCATGTCAGCGCAACGGTGATGCGCGACGAGACAGCCGCGCTCCGGTTCGGTGTGCGCAGTATCTATTTCGCGATATCGGCCGGGTATTACAGGACCATCACGCAGCGGCCTGAAGAGGCCGATGCGTTGATCCTGACCGAGGACAAGGCGCATGGAAATCGATGAGATCGCGCTGAGCGAACCGGCTTGCGCGGCGCGCGAGATCGATCTCGTCAACGCGGTGCTGCAATCCTCGCGTTGGAGCGACGGGCCGATGCTTGATTCGTTCGAGCGCGCGTTTGCGGGCTGGGTTGGCCGGGAGTATGCGGTCGCGGTCGCGAGCGGCACGCTCGCCACCTGGATTGCGTTGCGCGCGACGGGGATCGGCCCGGGAGACGAGGTGGTCTGCGCGTCGCACACCTGGCATCAGGTGGCGCAGGCGATCACGCTGGCGGGAGCCGTGCCGGTGTTCGCCGACATCGACTACTGGAGCGGTTGTCTGAGCGCCGAAAAAGCCGCGCAGAAGATCGGCCCTCGCACGCGCGCGATCCTCGCCGGCAATACCAACGGCCACCCGGCCGCGTGGGCGCTGCTGCGCGAACTGGCCGACGCGCAGCGCTTGCGGCTGATCGAAGACAGTACTGAGGCGTTGGGCTCGCGCTACCGGGGCCGCAACGTCGGCTGTTTCGGCGACGTATCGGTGTTCGACTTCTCCAGCCCGTCCGCGCTGTGCACAGGAGCGGGCGGCATGCTCGTCACCGACGATGACGAACTCGCCCATGAACTGCGCTATCTGCGCGAGCGGCGCGTCACGGACCGCGCGTCCGTCTCGGTCGGCTCGCGGGTGCCGCTGCAGGCGGGCATCAGTGATCTGACCGCCGCGCTCGGTCTCGCGCAACTGGCCGAACTCGACACGCGCCTCGCGCAGCGAAAGCAGGTCGAGACCTGGTATCACGAAGCGATGCAAAGCTTCGAAGGGATCAAGCCGGCCTACGTGGCCGAGGACGTCGAAGAAGTGCACTGGATGCTCTACGTTGTGCATTTGGGCAAGCGTTTTACGCAGAGCGCGCGCGCCCAGATGATCGACGACATGAAATCTTGCGGCATTGAGACGGTGGCCTACAGCCATCCGCTGCATCAGCAGTTCCACTACATGAACGCGGGCGATGCGATCGGCCGCAAGAGCGGCCTGTTGCCCGACACCGAGCGCATCGGCGATCGCGCGCTGGCGCTGCCGCTGCACACGCTACTCGACACCGACCAGGTCAAGTACATCGTCAAGACACTGAAAGACACCGCGACCAACGTGGGCGCCGGCGCTGCCATTTATCTGTGAGACGCACTGCATGACCGTTTCAGTCCAGACCATCGCCGAACGCCTGTGTGCGGGCGGCGTCATTCCGTACCTGGGACCAGCGCTGCTCGCGCTGTGCCCCGATACGGCCGTCCCTGCCACGCCGCTCGCGCTCGCCGAAATCATCACGGCCAAGGTCAGCGTGCTGCACAAGATCCGCACCCGGCTGACCCAGGCGGCGCAGTTCATCGAAAACTTCAAGCATCGCAAGTCGCTGGTGAGCGTCATGAATGAGGCCTTCGCCATGACGCCGACGCCGTCGGCACTGCATTGCGCGCTGGCGGCGATCGGCGCCGGGCTGGTTGTCGACAGCTGGTACGACGACACCTTCGCCTGCGCGCTGGCGCAGGCGCGGCCGCAGGGCGGCTGGACGCAGTTGCAGGGGCTGTCGCAGGCCGAGCATTTCGGCCATTGGTTCGCGGCCTATAGCGCAGACGGCGCGTTGCTGGATGACGTGCCGGCCTCGGGCGCGCTGCTCTACAAGCCGGCAGGACGTTTCCGTCGTGGTCATCGAAGCGCGCGAGCGCGAGGGCGGCCGTGCTGACGCAATGTTGCGAAGCCACGCGTCGAGATACGGGCAGATGCCCTTCGCGCGTTCCAGCGGGCTGTCGGCGGTGGCCTGATCCAGCGTGCCGGCCATGAAGACGGTGAGACTGAGTGCCATCCCGTAGGCGCCCTCGAGGTTCATCTACATCGACAGCGCGATTCCCGGTTGGGCTCAGCGCAGCAGCTTGCGGCGCTCGGCCGGCGAATAGTTGCTGAGGTGCCCTTCGCGCGCCGCCTGACGCCGTGCGCGGGAGATGATCGCGCGGCTCTTGCCGGGCGAGGCCGGCGCGCTGACCTGCTTGTCCAGCACGGTGCCGCCGCATTGCGGGCAGACGGGCGTGTGGCCGGCGCGCACCAGCGTTTCGAATGCGTGGCCGCAGGCCGCGCAGCGGTAGTCGTACAGGGGCATAGTGACCAGATCTCCGTTTCAGGTGGATGGGGCGCAGCGGATCGCCCGTTGGTGCGAGCTGTGGTCTGTCATTGCGCGCTCGCTAGAACTTCATCCCGACGCCTATTCCCAGTACCAGTGGGTCGATGTCCAGCCGGCCCAACGAACTATCGCCGACCGAGGCGTCCGTGTGCATCCAGATCTTCTTGATATCCGCGTTGAGAAAGACGGTCTTCGTGATCTGCACGTCGACGCCAGCCTGCACCGCCGGACCGAAGCTGCTGCGTGACACCTGGATGCCTTCGGAGCCCGCGCTCAGGCCGTCGTTGTAGAAGTACGTGTAGTTGACCCCCGCGCCGACATACGGTCGGATCATGCCAGCATGGTTGAAGTGATATTGCAGCAGCAGCGTCGGTGGCAGCACGTTCACGCCACCGAGATCGCCGAGGCCGGACGTCACGTGGTGCCGCGAGGTGGCGAGAATCAGCTCGATGCCGATCGCGTCGCGGATCATATAGGTCAGGTCCAACTCCGGCACGAGTGCGTTATTGACACCCACGCCGAGCGACGACAACGTGCCGCTGGTGTGTACTTCGGGCTCGATCGAGATGGCACGCAGACGCACGAGCACGTCACCGGCGTGGATCCCATCCGCCGGCACCTCGCCTGCCATCGTGCTTCCGTTCGCGCTTACGTCATCCGCGTATGCCAGCACTTCGAACAAACCGGTAGCGCACAGGCTTGCCACGATCATGACGGCCTTAATCATGTGCTTCATCGCTTTCCCCTTGTTGATGTATGCGGGGAATTGTCGACGCGCAAATCAGGGCTGCCCTTGCGCAGGGTCAACCGGTCCCGATCCCGAAGTCAAGATGCGACACCGGGTCACGCCTAGGAATGTCGAGATAGCGGGAGCCTTGAGGCCGGACTATTGGCCTTCAACCGCATTGACTGGTACCCAAGATGTTTCTCGCACCCGGAGACACCGATTTCGCAGCCATTGCCGGACTGGCTGCAGCCGCCGAACGGCACGCAGATCACTCTGCTACTTCTGCGCATGCAACAAGGTCATTACGCACGACCATGGCTGCAGCGCCAGATATCTGAGCTACCTCGTTCGTGAGATGGACCTGGTCGCGTCACATCTCGGACCTGACCGGCGAACCGTGCAGCTACATCTGGGAGATGGAACGCCGACCTTCTTCCCTGTTGCCGAACTCGAAGAGCTTGTCCAGCAACTGCAGAACCGCTTCGCGTTCTCGATCGCCGCAGAACTTGCCATCGAAATTGATCCGCGAACCGTCGGCACCAAAACGCTTTCACCACTCGCGCGCCTCGGCTTCAACCGAGCGAGCTTCGGCGTACAGGACTTTGCTACGACGTTCAGCAGGCTGTCAATCGCATCCAGCCACTCGATGTGGTGGAACGCGCACTCAGCGGCGCACTGCGTCAGTGCACCGCACCCCGCCGCTTTGTTCGTCCTTGATCGACATCAATCACAAAGCTGGCCGGTTGTCGGACCATGACGCTGCGAGTGTGATGCCGCATGCGTCAAGCCAGCTTCAGGTCAAAAGTGCCACAACCCGGACTTAACCACTATGACAGACAGAAAAGCTTTAAGGAAACGGTCGATAGCCATCGTCACGACATTGAGCGCCTGTCTATCGGGATGTGGTCTGACTGTGCTTGATCCAAAAGGGAGCGTCGGCGCGGCCGAGAAGTCGCTGATCGCCACCGCCACGTGGGCGATGCTGATCGTCGTGATCCCGGTGATCCTGCTGACGCTGTTCTTCGCGTGGCGCTACCGTGCGTCGAACCGTCACGCGGTCTATGCACCCAAATGGGCGCACTCGACGGCGATCGAGATCGTCGTCTGGACGATCCCCGCCCTGATCATCCTGTACCTCGGTATCCTGACGTGGCGCACCACGCATGAGCTCGACCCGTACCGGCCGCTGCAGTCGAGCGTGAAGCCGATCGACGTCGAGGTGGTCGCGCTCGACTGGAAGTGGCTCTTCATCTACCCGGACCTCGGCATTGCGTCGGTGAACCAGCTCGCCGTGCCAGTCGATACGCCGGTGAACTTCCGGATCACGTCGGACTCGGTGATGAACTCATTCTTCATCCCGCAACTCGGCACCCAGGTGTATGCAATGGTCGGCATGCAGACCCGTCTGCACCTGATCGCGGATGCACCGGGAAATTTCGAAGGCATGTCCGCCAACTTCAGCGGCAAGGGATTCGCCGACATGAAGTTCCGCACGCTCGCGACGAGCGCCACCGGCTTCGACGCATGGGTGCGGAAGGTCAAGGCTTCGCCGGACCGCCTGAGCATGGACGAATACGCCGAAGTCGCGAAGCCGAGCGAGAAGCAGTCGGTACGCTACTTCTCATCGATCGACCAGCACCTGTTCCGCAACATCGTTGCCCGATACAACAACGGCAACGTCACGGCCTTCCGCGACGCCGCCTGTCGCACGCAGACCACGGAGTAAGCCATGTTTGGAAAACTCACGCCCGGCGCGATTCCGTTCGATCAGCCGATCATCATGGGCGCGGCCGCGTTCATGGCGCTCATCGTGCTGGCGGTCATCGCCACGCTCACGAAGCTCGGCCGCTGGAAGTGGCTCTGGACCGAGTGGCTGACAAGCGTCGATCACAAGAAGATCGGCATCATGTACATCATCGTCGCGGTGCTGATGCTCATGCGCGGTTTTGTCGACGCCGTAATGATGCGGCTTCAGCTCGCGATCGCGTTTCACGGCCCCGGTTACCTGCCGCCGCACCACTACGACCAGATATTCACCGCGCACGGTGTCATCATGATTTTCTTCATGGCGATGGCGCTGATGGTCGGCCTCTTCAATCTTGTCGTGCCGCTGCAGATCGGCGCGCGCGACGTCGCCTTCCCGTTCCTGAATTCGCTGAGCTTCTGGATGACGGCGATCAGCGCGATCCTGATCAATCTGTCGCTCGTGATCGGCGAGTTCGCGCAGGTCGGCTGGCTCGCGTATCCACCGCTGTCGGAGCTGCAGTTCAGTCCGGGCGTCGGGGTCGACTACTACATCTGGAGTCTGCAGCTCTCCGGCGTCGGTACGCTGATTACCGCGATCAACTTCTTCGTGACGATCGTCAAGCTGCGCGCGCCCGGCATGACACTGATGAAGATGCCGGTGTTCACGTGGACCGCGCTGTGCTCGAACGTGCTGATCATGGCAACGTTCCCGATCCTAACCGTGACGCTCGCACTGCTCGGCCTCGACCGCTACGCAGGCATGCACTTTTTCACAAATGAGCTCGGCGGCAACGCGATGCTGTACCTGAACCTGATCTGGGCGTGGGGCCACCCGGAGGTGTACATCCTCGTGCTGCCCGCGTTCGGCATCTACTCGGAAGTGATCGCGACCTTCGCGAAGAAACCGCTGTTTGGCTACAGAACGATGGTCTACGCGTCGTGCGCGATCACGGTGCTCGCATTCCTCGTGTGGGCGCACCACTTCTTCACGATGGGTTCCGGCGCGGACGTCAACGCGTTCTTCGGCATTATGACGATGGTCATCGCGATCCCCACGGGCGTGAAAATCTTCAACTGGCTGTTCACGATGTACCGCGGTCGCATCGAGTTCACCACACCCGTGCTGTGGACGATCGGCTTCATGGTCACGTTCACGATCGGCGGCATGACGGGCGTGATGATGGCGATCCCGGGCGTGGACTTCGTGTTGCACAACAGCCTGTTCCTGATCGCGCACTTTCACAACGCGATCATAGGCGGCGTCGTGTTCGGCTATCTCGCAGGCTTCCATTACTGGTTCCCGAAGGCGTTCGGCTTCAAGCTTAACGAGAAGCTCGGCAAGCGGGCGTTCTGGTGCTGGTTCGTCGGCTTCTACGTATCGTTCGTGCCGCTCTACGTGCTCGGCTTCATGGGCATGACCCGGCGCCTGAATCACTACGACAACCCGACCTGGCATCCCTGGCTGTTCGTCGCCGCATGCGGCGTGGTGCTGATCGCACTCGGTGTCGTGCACCAGATCGCCCAGGTCGTCGTGAGCGTGATCCATCGCAACGAGCCGGAATACGGCGACCTGACGGGCGACCCGTGGAACGGCCGCACGCTCGAATGGGCCACCTCGTCACCGCCCGCTGTCTACAACTTCGCGCGCATACCGGTCGTCCACCAGCTCGACGCGTTCGCGCACATGAAGGAAAGCGGCGCAGCAAATGCCGCACTGGCGCATTACGAGGACATCCACCTACCGTCGAATACCGCGGACGGGTTCCTGATCGGCGCATTCAGCCTCGTGCTCGGCTTCGCCGGCGTCTGGCACATCACGTGGCTCGCCGTGCTGGCCTTCGTCGCGATCGTCGCCGCGCTGATCGCGCGTAGCTTCCGCGACGACCATGGCTACGTGATTCCGGCCTCGCGCGTGCGCGAAATCGAAGCACGACGCGGCAGCGCACCCGCCCCGGCCGCCCTTGAATTACCCGAATCCGCGGAGACCTGATCCATGACGCAACCTGCATTACTCGTCCATCACGGCAGGTCGAGCGCTGACCACGGCCCAACGCCCACCGTGTTCGGCTTCTGGCTGTACCTGATGACCGACTGCATGCTGTTCGCGTCGCTGTTCGCCGTGTTCGCCGTAATGGCGCACCAGTTCGCGGGCGGCGCGTCCGGACGGGACCTGTTCGACATCCCGGGTGTCGCACTTCAAACCGGCGCGCTGCTGCTGAGCAGCACCACCTACGGCTTCGCGATGCTCGGCGCACAGCGCCAGGGGCGTGGTGCCGTGATCGGCTGGCTCCTCGTGACGTTCGTGCTTGGCGCGCTGTTCCTCGCGTTAGAGCTGCGCGAGTTCTCGCACCTGGTCGCCGACGGTGCTGGCCCCAGTCGCAGCGCCTTCCTGTCGTCGTTCTTCACGCTGGTTGGCACCCACGGCCTGCACGTGACAGCCGGCCTCGTCTGGATGGCCGTGCTCGTCGTGCATGTCGTCCGCTCGCCTGAACTGTCCGGTCGCGACCTCACGAGTCTGACATGCCTGAGCCTCTTCTGGCACTTCCTCGACATCCTGTGGATCTGCGTGTTTTCGTTTGTCTATCTCGGGAGCATGCTCTAAATGGTCCATTCACACTCGACGTCCACGACCGCCTCGCGTGGTGACGTCGCCGGTTATATCACCGGTTTCGTGCTTGCCGTGGCGCTGACGGCGGGCTCATTCTCGATCGTCACGCAACGGTTGCTGCCGTCCGGCTCCGCGATTATGGCGCTCGCGTTGCTGGCGTTCGTGCAGATCGTCGTGCATCTGGTGACGTTCCTGCATCTCGACCTGTCGCGCGGCCAGCGCTGGAACGTGCTGGCGTTATGCTACACCGCGCTCGCCGCGCTGTTCCTGATCTTCGGCACGATCTGGGTGATGCACAATGTCAGCATGAACATGATGTCGCGCTGACTCGCCACCAGCGCGAAACGGTCTGGTCACATCATCGCGGACACGGCATGCAGCCATCGACCGCGTGCGTAGTGTTGTGCTGCACCGCTCTACCGGTCATTCTTCATGAACAGTCCGAATCACCCCGTTCCCGCCAATGAGCCATTGCCCCATCGCAAGGTCATCCGCTCGTGGCTGACACCGTTCGCCGAACGCCGCACCGCCTACGCGCTTCTGCTGCTCGTGCTCGACTACGTTTTACTATTGTGTGCGCTCGCCGCGAGCGTGTTCGCGCACGGGTTCGTGCTGAAGACCGTATTCGGATGCATGGCGGGCTTCGTCATCGGACGGCTCTTCGTCATCGGTCACGACGCATGTCATGAGAGCCTGACCCGGCACCGCACGCTCAACCGCTGGCTGGGGCGGATCGCCTTCCTGCCGTCGCTCACGCCGTACAGCCTGTGGCAAGTGGGTCACAACGTGGTGCATCACGGCTACACGAACCTGAAAGGCGTCGATTTTGTATGGGCACCGCTGACGATCCAGGAATATCGCGCCTTGAGTGGGCCACGGCGCGCACTGGAACGTATCTATCGCAGCGGCTGGGCGCCTGGTCTCTACTACATGATCGAAATTTGGTGGACGAAGATGTTTTTCCCGTCGCGGGCCGCAATGCCGACGCGGCGCCTCGTGTTCTTCCGTGACTGCACGCTGGTATCGGTGTTCGCACTGCTGTGGATCGGCGCGCTCGCGTGGATCGCTCGCGCGACGCAGCGGGGGGTGGTCCCGTCAATCGCATGCGGGTTCGGGGTGCCGTTCCTGTTCTGGTGCGCGATGGTGGGTTTCGTCGTGTACGCGCACCACACGCATCCGCAAATCCGCTGGTACGACGATCGCGCGAAATGGGGGCGTTCGGATCCGTTCGTATCCACGACGGTGCACTTGACCTTTCGCTGGCGTTTTGGTGCGCTGTTTCATCACATCATGGAGCACACCGCGCATCACGTCGACATGAGTCTCCCTCTATACGGGCTCGTCGGTGCTCAGCGAACCCTCGAAGCGATGCTTCCGGAACGGATCGTCGTGCAGCGGTTTTCGTGGCGTTGGTACTTCGACACAGCACGAGGCTGCAAACTATACGATTTTTCGACTGATCAGTGGACCGACTTCGCTGGTCGCGCGACGCACGTTCCTCTTAAGACTCGCTAACAAAGCCTGTCATCCGAAAGCAAGCAGCAGTTGCAGCCCGAGGTCGGCTGCCATGTCGAGCGCGCTGCGGCCATCCGGTGCGCACAGTTCTGCGTTCGCCCCATGCGCAAGCAGCATCTGCAGGACGTCGAGGCGAGCGCTCGCGGCTGCCTGCATCAGGCATGTGATGTCGTCGTCGTTCACATGGTCGATCGGCGCGCCGGCGTCGATCAGCCGCAGGATGGTCGCGGGGCCGCCGTGCAGGCACGCGAACCAGAGCGCATGGTTGCCGTCGTCATCGAGCGCGTCGGCGCGTGCGCCGAGTGCGAGCAACGCTTCGACGACCGCGTCCTCGCCATGCTGCGCGGCGCGCATCAACGGCGTTTCGCCGTTCACGCAGCGCGAATGCGGAGCAGGGAAGCCGTGGTACGCCAGCCAAGTGGAAAGTGCGGTGGGCACGATCGTTTCGAGTTGTGCATCGGGGTTCCGGACAACGCGCGAGGCCAGGCGTTCGCGGACGACGAAAGCAGTGTCGGTGTGCATGATCATGGTCGCGTTCGGGTACAAGGGAACATCGGTTGGCGCAGCCGCGCGGGCGGCGGCCGCAGGGACCCGAGCCTCAGACGGGCCGGTTCTCGTTGGGGTTGCGCACCGGCCCCATCAATTCAAGTCCTTCGCTGTAGGTGATCGTCTCGAAGGTCACGTCGAACTTGATGGCCGCGTCCGCTACCGCATCCAGCTTGCCGCCTGAGTCCTTTTTCTTCAATTCGTTCTTCTCGAGGTACAGCAGTTCGAGCATCTCGTTGTAGACGGTGGACTCGAGAATCGGCAGCACATAGAACATCGCGCTCTTGTACGGCACCTGATATCGCTTGCTCAGGTCGATGTTGTCGCAAAACAGAAAGTACTTGCCGTCCGCCGAGAGCGTGTCGCTGAGCACCTCGGCCACGTCCTTCAGATGCTCGAAGCTCAACAGATACCCGGCGAAGAACGGCAAGTGCTTATGGCCGATCGTCGCGCATGCCATCACCTGATCGCAGGTCAGCTCCGGCGGCCGCGCTTCGTCGGCGAGCTTTGGGGCAAACCGCAGCGCAAGTTCGCCGCGGAAGCCGACCCGGTCGAGCCTGTTCGTCAGCCCCTTGAGAACCGGGTTGAGCAGACGGCCTTCATGTTCGAGACGGGCGAACGCGGTGTCGTCGATCTCCTTGTGCGCGAGCGTTTCGGTCATCAAAGATCCTTGGGTTAAACAGCGTTGAAGAGGGATTCACGTCTGCGTATTGCGCATCCGGTCGGCGATTTTGAAAAAGGCCTGCATCAGTTCATCGCGTAGCACCGGATCGACACCCGTCTCGTCGAACGCGGCGCGCATGCAAGCTAGCCACGCATCCCGTTCGGCGGTGCCGATCGCGAATGCGGCATGACGCGTGCGCAGCCGTGGTTGGCCGCGCTGTGCCGAGTACCGCTTGTCGGCGCCGAGCCATTCGCACAGATACAGCACCAGCACGGCCTTCGTCGAAGACAGGTCCGGGTGATGCATCGCGCGAATGCGCTGCGCGTCGGCCCGCGTATCCATGTGCCGATAGAACGCGTCGACCAGGCGGATGACGGCGGTCTCGCCGCCTAGACGGTCGAAGTGCGTCTCGCGCGGCACGGGTCGCGAAGCTTGGGTGGCTGGTGTGTCCATGGCGCGATCAATGCAATAACCGAACCAGGCCGCAACCCGGCGATTGTCCGGCTGCACGCAGGCCAATGCGACAGAAATCGCACGACAAACGCGCCCGAATGGTTTCATTGGCGACGAAGTTCGCGTGGTTTGTCGCGAAATCGACAAGACAGAAGAGGAGTCCGCAAAAGTCCCGTACCAACCGCCGCAGCGCGGCGGGGCGGACGCGTCGCAGTACCGCTGGTGACGTGGCACAGAAGCTGCGTTTGGAGTCCAGCGCGGACACAGGTCCGGCCGATGCGTGACTCGATATAAGAAGACCCATACAGGCACGACAGGCTGACATGGTCGCGGTTACGCAACCCTGGTTTCAACCCTTCTTCCTGAATGGAGAAATGCAATGTCTAAACTTCGGCAAATCGCGTTCTACGGTAAAGGCGGTATCGGCAAGTCGACCACCTCGCAGAACACCCTGGCAGCCCTGACGGAACTCGGGCAGAAGATCCTGATCGTCGGCTGCGATCCCAAGGCGGACTCTACCCGCCTGATCCTGCATGCAAAGGCGCAGGACACCATCCTGTCGCTAGCGGCCGAAGCCGGCTCGGTGGAGGACCTCGAACTCGAGGACGTGATGAAGATTGGTTACCGCAACATCCGTTGCGTGGAGTCCGGCGGTCCGGAACCGGGCGTCGGCTGCGCGGGCCGTGGCGTCATCACGTCGATCAACTTCCTCGAAGAAAACGGCGCCTATGACGGCGTGGACTACGTGTCGTACGACGTGCTCGGCGACGTGGTGTGCGGCGGTTTCGCAATGCCGATTCGTGAGAACAAGGCGCAGGAAATCTACATTGTGATGTCCGGCGAAATGATGGCCATGTATGCGGCCAACAACATTTCAAAGGGCATTCTGAAATACGCGAACAGCGGCGGTGTGCGGATCGGCGGGCTCGTGTGCAACGAGCGTCAGACCGACAAGGAACTCGAACTCGCCGAAGCGCTGGCGAAGATGCTCGGTTCGAAGCTGATCCACTTCGTGCCGCGCGATAACATCGTGCAGCACGCCGAGCTGCGCCGCATGACGGTGATCGAGTTCGCGCCCGAATCCAAACAGGCGGAAGAGTATCGCCAGCTCGCCACCAAGGTGCACAACAACGCGGGCAACGGCACGATCCCGACGCCGATCACGATGGATCAACTGGAAGACCTGTTAATGGAGCACGGAATCATGACGTCCATCGACGAATCGCAAGTCGGCAAGCCTGCAGCGGAACTGACCGCCTAAGCGAGCGCCGCTGCGCGCGGCCCGGTGTTCTTCTTCACGCGATGAACCGGGCCATGCCGGCCACCCGCTGCCAGGCTTGATACTCACCCTATGGAGCATTCCCCCATGAGCGTCACTGTTGAAGAGCGCAAGGCCGCGAACAAGGCCCTGATCGATGAAGTGCTGAAGGCCTATCCGGAGAAGATGGCCAAACGGCGCGCCAAGCATTTGGGCACCTTCGAGGACGGCAAGCCCGACTGTGGCGTGAAATCAAACATCAAGTCATTGCCGGGCGTGATGACGATTCGCGGTTGCGCGTACGCCGGCTCGAAGGGCGTGGTCTGGGGGCCCATCAAGGACATGATCCACATCAGTCATGGTCCGGTCGGTTGCGGCCAGTACTCGTGGGCCGCGCGTCGCAACTACTACATCGGCACTACCGGTATCGACACCTTCGTGACGATGCAGTTCACGTCGGACTTCCAGGAAAAGGACATCGTCTTCGGCGGCGACAAGAAGCTCGACAAGATCATCGACGAGATTCAGGAACTGTTTCCGCTGAACAAGGGCATCTCGATCCAGAGTGAATGCCCGATCGGCCTGATCGGCGACGACATCGAGGCCGTCTCGAAGAAGAAGAGTGCGCAGTATGAAGGGCACACCATTTTGCCGGTGCGCTGCGAAGGTTTTCGCGGCGTTAGCCAGTCGCTGGGCCACCATCTGGCTAACGATGCGATTCGAGACTGGATATTCGACAAGGCCGATCCGGACAAGCGGCCCGAATTTGTTTCGACGCCTTATGATGTTGCGATCATCGGCGATTACAACATCGGCGGCGATGCCTGGTCGAGCCGGATTCTGCTCGAAGAGATCGGCCTGCGCGTGATCGCGCAATGGTCGGGCGACGGCTCGATCGCCGAGCTCGAGAATACGCCCAAGGCCAAGCTCAATTTGCTGCATTGCTACCGCTCGATGAACTATATCAGCCGGCACATGGAAGAGAAGTACTGCATTCCGTGGGCGGAATACAACTTCTTCGGCCCGTCGATGATCGAGAAGAGCCTGCGCGAGATCGCCAGCCACTTCGACGACACCATCAAAGCCAACGCGGAGAGGGTGATCGCCAAGTATCGTCCCCTGGTCGATGCGGTGAACGCGAAGTTCAGAGCGCGCCTGCAGGATAAGACCGTGATGCTGTTCGTTGGGGGCCTGCGTCCGCGCCACGTGATCGGCGCCTACGAAGACCTCGGCATGAACGTGGTCGGCACCGGCTACGAATTCGGCCACAACGACGACTATCAGCGCACCACGCACTACGTGAAGGACGGCACACTGATTTACGACGACGTGACCAGCTACGAGTTCGAGAGGTTCGTCGAACAGGTCCAGCCCGATCTGGTCGGCTCCGGCATCAAGGAAAAGTACGTGTTCCAGAAGATGGGCGTGCCGTTTCGCCAGATGCACAGCTGGGACTATTCCGGTCCATATCACGGCTACGACGGCTACGCCATTTTCGCGCGCGACATGGACATGGCCATTTCCAGCCCGGTGTGGGGGCTCGCCAAGGCGCCCTGGAAGAAAAACCCCTAAGCGCCGGCCACCGGACTGATCACCGGCCGGCAGGCCTTTGAATTGAATATCAGGAGCATCCCGTGCCCCAATCCGCAGACCAGATTCTCGACCAGGAACTCCTGTTCCGTGAGCCCGAGTACCAGAAAATTTTCCGCGCGAAAAAGGAAAACTTCGAGTTCAACCATTCAGACGAGCAGGTCAAGCAGATCGTCGAGTGGACCAAGAGCGAAGACTACCGGCAAAAGAACTTTGCACGCGACTCGCTCACCATCAACCCGGCCAAGGCCTGCCAGCCGCTCGGCGCAGTGTACGTGGCCAACGGCTTTCACAGGACGCTCAGTTTTGTGCATGGCTCGCAGGGCTGTGTAGCGTTTTATCGCTCGCACTTCTCGCGTCACTTCAAGGAGCCGACCTCGTGCGTCAGCTCGTCGATGACCGAGGACGCGGCGGTGTTTGGCGGCATGAACAACATGATCGACGGCCTCGCAAATGCGTACAACCTGTACAAGCCCGACATGATCGCAGTCTCCACGACCTGCATGGCGGAAGTGATCGGCGATGACCTCGACGCGCTCATCAAGAGCAGCAAGCAGAAGGGCAGCGTGCCGGAAGACTATGACGTGCCGTTCGCGCACACGCCGGCCTTCGTCGGCAGCCACGTGACCGGCTACGACAACGCGCTCCTCGGCATCCTCAGGCACTTCTGGGACGGCAAGGCCGGCACAGCGACGCCGCTTGAGCGCGTGCCCGACGACAGCGTCAACTTCATCGGCGGCTTCGACGGCTACGTGGTCGGCAACATGAAGGAAATTCGCCGCATCTTCGATCTGTTCGGCGTGACGGTGAACATCATCTGCGACCCATCCGAAACGTGGAATACGCCGACCGACGGCGAGTTCCGGATGTACGAAGGCGGCACGACCAAGGAGGAAGTCGAGCGCGCGTTGAACGCGAAGGCGACCTTCGTGTTCCAGGAATACTGCTGCGAGAAGACCAGCAAGCTCATTGGCGAGCATGGCCAGGAAGTGGTGGTGCTGAACTCGCCGGTTGGCGTCGCGGGCACCGATCAGTTCCTGATGGAAATCTCGCGCGTGACCGGCAAGCCGATTCCGGCGCAACTGGAGAAGGAGCGAGGCCAGCTCGTCGATGCGATGGCCGACAGCCAGGCTCACCTGCACGGCAAGCGCTTTGCACTCTACGGCGACCCGGACCAGATGCTGGGCTACACGCAGTTCCTGCTGGAACTCGGCGCCGAGCCGGCTCACGTGCTGGCGACCAACGGCAACGAAACCTGGGCTGCGAAGGTGCAGGCGCTGCTCGACGCGTCGCCCTACGGCGCCGGCTGCAAGGTGTATCCGAAACGCGATCTGTGGCACATGCGCTCACTGCTGTTTACCGAGCCGGTGGATTTCCTGATCGGCAACACCTACGGCAAATATCTGGAGCGCGATACCAAAACGCCGCTGATACGCATGGTGTTCCCGATCTTCGATCGCCACCATTACCATCGCTTCCCGACCTGGGGCTATGAAGGTGCGTTGCGGGTGCTGGTCACGCTGCTGGACGAGTTCTTCGAAGCGCTCGACGCCAACACGATCGACGTGGCGAAGACCGACTACAGCTACGACATCATTCGCTGACGAGGAGAGCGCGGCCATGGCAGACACAGCAGATGCATCGGGCGCGGCAGATGCAGTTCTGGTCAAGATGACGCAGGACGGCCGTAACGTCGAGGTCATCAGCGGCTAGGTTTGCCTGGCCGGTGTGGGCGAGGCCGGATGCGTTGCTGGAGGCGCGCGCGAATGCGATCGCGCGGGTCCCGCTCCATACGGAACGGCAAGGCAGGCAGTGAACGTGTGTTGTCGTTTTCTGTGTCGCGAGCCGTCTGTCGCAAACCGTTCAAACCCGCCATGGCGATGCGCGCGAGCGACTGCTTCAGCGCCAATTGGCACGTTTTCAAGGCGTTTCCCGGTGGTATGGGACTTGCCACTAGAGAAACGTCCATCCATCAGGAGCACGTCATGTCTGCTTCGCTCAATGCCCAAATCGCCGAAGTTTTCGACGAGCCGGGTTGCGACAAGAATCAAGGCAAGAGCGAGAAGGAGCGCAAAAGGGGCTGCACGAAGCAGCTTTCGCCGGGCTCGGCCGCAGGCGGGTGCGCGTTCGACGGCGCGAAGATCGCTCTGCAGCCGGTGGTGGACGTCGCACACCTCGTGCACGGGCCGATTGCCTGTGAAGGTAACTCGTGGGACAACCGGCACGCCGCTTCGTCCGGTCCGCAACTCTATCGCACCGGCTTCACCACCGATATCAACGAACTCGACGTGGTGTACGGCGGCGAGAAGCGCCTGTTCAGGAGCGTGCGCGAAATCATCGAGAAATACGATCCGCCCGCGGTGTTCGTCTACCAGACCTGCGTCACTGCGCTGATCGGCGACGACATCGAGGCAGTCTGCAAGCGCGCCACCGAACAATTTGGCAAGCCGGTGATTCCGGTCATTTCTCCCGGTTTCGCCGGGCCGAAGAATCTGGGCAACAAGCTTGGCGGGGAGGCGATCCTCAACCATGTGATCGGCACGCGCGAGCCCGAGTACACGACGCCGTATGACATCAACGTCATTGGCGAATACAACCTGTCGGGCGAACTCTGGCAGACCAAGCCGCTGCTCGACGCGCTGAGCATCCGTATCCTCTCGTGCATCTCCGGCGACGGGCGCTACAACGAGATCGCAAGTGCGCATCGCGCCAAGGTCAACATGATGGTCTGCTCGAAGTCGATGATCAACATCGCGACAAAGATGCAGCGGCGCTACGGCATCCCTTACTTCGAGGGCTCGTTCTATGGGATCGGCGACATGAGCGACACGCTGCGCCATATCGCCAGCCTGCTCGTGCAGCAGGGCGCGCCGGACGATCTGCTCGAGCGGACCGAGCGCCTGATCGCCGCCGAGGAAGCGCGCGCGTGGGAGCGCATCGCGCACTACAAGGCGCGCCTTACCGGCAAGCGGGTGTTGCTCATCACAGGTGGCGTGAAGTCTTGGTCGGTGGTTTCCGCGCTGCAGGAAGCGGGGCTCGAAATCGTCGGCACCAGCGTCAAGAAGAGCACTAAGGAAGACAAGGACAAGATCAAGGAGATCATGGGCGACGACGCCCACATGATCGACGGTATGACGCCGCGGGAGATGTACGCGATGCTCAGGGACGCGCGGGCCGACATCATGCTGTCGGGTGGCCGCTCCCAGTTCGTCGCACTGAAGGCCCGCATACCGTGGCTCGACATCAATCAGGAACGCCACCACCCTTATGGCGGCTACCAGGGGATCGTCGAGCTGGTGCATGAGATCGACCGCGCGATCTACAACCCGGTGTGGCAACAGGTGCGGATCCCTGCTCCGTGGGGCGACGACGGGGGAGCGCTCGGTGTGGTCCAGGCGCAAGCCGCCCGCCCGCTGTCGAGCGCCGCGGGGTGGGGGCGATGAGCCTCGAACCCAGTATGCCGACCTGACGCCCCCGAACTCGAGAACATGCCATGGCCGATGTCGTCGAATCTATGAAAGCCTGTGCGGTCAATCCGCTCAAGATGAGCCAGCCGCTGGGCGCGAGCCTCGCGTTCCTTGGGCTCGATGCCTGCATGCCCGTGATGCACGGCTCGCAGGGCTGCACGTCATTCGGCCTCGTGCTGCTGGTGCGCCACTTCAGGGAGGCGATCCCGCTGCAGACGACAGCCATGGACGAAGTCACCGCGGTGCTCGGCGGCTACGAGAACATCGAGGCCGCGCTGCTCAACATCCGCAAGCGCGCTGCGCCGAAGGTCATCGCGATCTGTTCAACAGGTCTCACCGAGACCGAGGGCGACGACGTGGACGGCTATCTCGTTACCGTGCGCAAGCGCAAGCCCGAACTCAACGACACTGAGATCGTCTATGTGTCGACCCCCGACTATGTCGGAGCATTCGAAGACGGCTACCGGCATGCGATTACCGGCATCGTCAACGCGCTGGTCAAGGCGTTGCCAACGGTGGCCAATCAGGTGACGCTGCTGCCCGGCAGCCATCTGTCGCCTGGCGACATCGACGAACTGCGCGAGATCATCGAAGCGTTCGGCCTCGATGTCATCGTGCTGCCCGACATTTCCGGCTCGCTCGACGGCCAGATCGCGCCGGACTGGCGCGGCACCACACTGGGCGGTACCACGCTCGCGGAGATCCGGGCCGCGGGTGCATCGGCATTTACGATCGGCGTGGGCGAGCAGACGCGCGACGGCGCCGAGGCATTGCATGCTATCGCCGGCACACCGTTCGAAGTGTTTGGGCGGCTCACCGGACTGGAACCCAACGATCGTCTGCTGCAATTGCTCGCGCAGCGCTCCGGACGACCCGTTCCCGCGAAATACCGGCGTCAGCGCAGCCAATTGCTCGATGCGATGCTGGACGGCCATTTCTACACCGGAGGCATCAAGGTCGCGATCGGCGCAGAGCCCGATCTGCTGTTCGCGGTCGGCAGCATGCTGCACGAGATGGGCGCGCAGTTGCGCTGCTGCATCAGCACGACGCGATCGCGCGCGCACGCGTTGCTGCCCGCTGATCAGGTCGTGATCGGCGATCTGGAAGACATGGAGCGCGCCGCGGCGGACTGCGACCTGCTGATCACCCATTCGCACGGCAGGCAGATGGCCGAGCACCTGCAAAAGCCGCTCTTCCGGATCGGTTTTCCGGTCTTCGACCGGGTTGGAAACTCACATCGACGCTACGTCGGCTACCGCGGCACGATGAACCTGATCTTTGAGATCGCCAACCTGATGATCGAACAGATTCCGCATCACGATCCGGCCGACTGGCCGCTGCCGCAGGCCGCTATCGATCTGGCCGCGCGCGATCCGGCGCGCGAAGCGAACATTCCTGTCGTCGCGGCCGGTGCTTGACCCACCTAAAGGAGCACACAGCATGAAGATCGCGTTCGCCACCCAGGACAGGCAGTTCGTCGATGCGCATTTTGGCTGGGCGAGGAGCATCGTCACCTACGACGTCACACCGGACGGCTACCAGTTCGTCGAGGCGTTCGACTTTGGTGGCAAGCTCGAAGAGGACGGCGACGAGGACAAGCTCGCGCCCAAGCTCGAAGCCGTCAAGGATTGCGCGATCCTGTACGTCGCCGCAATCGGCGGCTCGGCCGCGGCTCGAGTGGTTGCGCTGAAGATTCACCCGATCAAGGTGCCGCGGCCCGAGTCCATCGAGGAGATTCTCGGCAAGTTGCAACAGGTGCTGAAGGGCACGCCGCCGCCGTGGCTGCGCAAGGCACTGGCGAAGGGTGGCGAACGTGTATACGACTTCGAAGACGATGAGGTGTCCCATGGCTGATTCATCCGCAATTCCATCCAAGGCCAGCGACGAAATGCTGCTGGTCGCACCGTTTGTGCAGCAGCTCGTCAGGCAGTTGCGCGCGGAGGACACCCACGGCGTGTGGGACGGAAAGACCGACCTGCAACTGCTCAAGCCGTACATCCACACGCCGGAGGAACGCCGCGCGATTCCGATCACGGGCGACCCCGACCCCGAAACGCTGTGGCGGCTCGAGCTTTTCTATAGCGCGATTGCGGTGGCGATCGAGCGTGAGACCGGCCAAATGGTTTCGCCGATGATGAAGATGAGCCACGAGGGCTTCGGGCGCATGGTGTTGCTCGCGGGGCGGCTCGTTGTCGTCAACAAGCAGTTGCGCGACGTACACCGGTTCGGCTTCGCTTCGCTGGAGAAGCTCGCCGAGGCGGGCGCAAAGCTTCTCGACGAAGCGGTCGAGGTGATCCGGACGTACCCCGCCGTCGCACAGTACGGAGCCTGAAGGAATCGTGAGGGGACCGAGACGATGAGCACCGATGCCGACGAACTCAAGGCGCACCTGAAGAAACTCAACGCGCAAGCGACCCAGGCGAAGTTGGACCTGCACGACCTCTCAGAGGAACTCCCGACCAACTGGGAGAACATTCTCGCTGTCGCCCAGCGCTGCCATGACGCCCACGCCGCGCTAATGGCAGCCCGCAAGGCTGCCGCTGCGGCAGCTGCCTGAACCAGCGAAGCCACGGAGCCACATCATGAGCGATACCTTCAGCGTTACGCTGCCGAGCGGCGCCACCTGGACGCCGACCTTCGTCAACAGGCTCGACGAAGAAAAATGCATTGGTTGCGGACGTTGTTTCCGTGTCTGTCCGCGTGGCGTGCTGCAACTCGCCGGGCTTAACGAGGACGGCGCGCACATCGCACTGGACGGCGACGACGAAGACGACGAGTACGAGAAGAAGGTGATGACTATCGTGCATCGGGAACTGTGCGTCGGCTGCACCGCGTGCGCGAAGATCTGCCCGAAAAAGTGCTACACGCACGCGGCGGCCGTTCTCTGAGCGATGCCGCGATGGACGCCTATGCGACCCTGATGGCGTGTGCGGTGGATGCGGCCGATCCCACCGTGCTGGCACTGGCCGGCGTGCTGTCGAGCGGGTTCGAGCACCACGGCGTCGAGGTGCTGCCGATGCCCGGACTGGACGCCGACCAGACGCGCCGGATGCTCGCGCGCTGGTTCCCGGGTGCCGGCTCGGCGCTCGGTCTTACGTGCGTCTTGTCGCCCGCCACGATGCCGCGTGGCGACGAACTGGAAGACCTGGTGGCGTTGCTCAATCACCATGCCGATCCGCGCGCCGGCCCGGCAGACGAGGCGAACTGCGTGGCTCATGCATTGGCCTGCGCGAGCCTCGGGCAAAACCACCTTTGGCAAGACCTGCTTCTGCCGTCGCGGCGCGAGTTGTCCGCATTGATCAGCCACTGGTTTCCGCGGCTGGCCGCGAAGAATACGCATGACATGAAGTGGAAGAAGTTCTTCTACAAGCAACTGTGCGAGCGCGAGGGCCTGTTCATCTGCAAGGCGCCGAGTTGTGGCGTCTGTTCTGACCATGCGCTTTGCTTTAGAGCGGAGTAGGCAGCACGCGTCGGTCACCGCTTCGATTGTGTCGCGTCGCGGGTGGCCGACTTCTGGGGCTGGGCGAAGCTGCTGTCCGAGCATCGGCTGGCGCCGCACGCGCGTCATGCCGGCCGGACGCGCTACACGAACGACGCGGTGCGTAGCTGGTTTCTCACCCCGGCAGCAGGCGAACGGTTTGCGGGCCATGTCACGAGGTGCTCTCCATGAGACCCATGCCGCCTGCCGTTGCCGTAACGGTGCGATCCGAAGCGCAGCCCGTCATGAATCAGAACCGCGGCACATGCCTTCCCGACAGCAGTGCGAGCCTGTCGCTGGAGCGCGCGCGGGCACATGTCGCGAGCCTGCAGCACGAGTTGTTCGCGGTTGAGCAGGCGCTGCTCGACGACCGCGCATTGACGCGCGCATTGAGCGGGCGTCGATGGGTTTATGTGGGCGGGCGGCCAAGCATCAACGCCGTGCTGCGTGCGCTGGTGGAGGCGGCCGGAGGCGAGTTCGTTCATCACACCGGGACCATCGACGACGATAGCCGTGCCGAAGGCTTCGAGGCTTTGCTGTCAGGCGCCTACCGGGTGCTGTGCCCATTGGATCTGATCGACCCGGACTCGCTGGTCGCGCTGCGGCGATTGTGCGCGCGTCACCGCGCGCCGTGGTCCGCTTTGCGTTCGTCGAGCGTGACGAGCTTCATCGCGGGCGTGTTGCGGGCTCGGCCTGCCCAGCCGCACGGTGTGGTCGCAGCGTCGCGCTTCTGCCTGAGGCATGGCTGACGTCGTCATGACTTTACGTACCGCGAGATGTGGGCGCAAAACTTGCCTTTGACGTGGTCTTTCCACGAGAGGGCCTGCCATGTCGGATTCCGCACAACGCTACGGCCTTTTCCTCAACGTCGAGAACCCCGACGGCGACGCGCGCGATGCGCTGACGCAAACCGTGCGTACTGCGCCGGCCATAGCTGGCATTAAGACATGAGGCGTCGACGTAACAGCGCCACCGACAGGAAGAACGGCAACACCGTGCAAATACAGAGAGCGCCAATATGCAGGGCAACACTGCCCGCCGGGCGTCCGAGCATCGCGGGACGGATCAGGTCGACGGAATGTGCGAGCGGCAAGAAGCGCGCCACGTCGCAAAAAACGGCAGGCAGCTTACTGATCGGGAAGATCACGCCGCTCAGGAGCACCATGGGCGTGAGAACGAGCGTTTGATAGAACACGAAGTAATCGTGACTGGGTGCAAGCGCCGTGAGGATCATCGCCAGACTCGCGAAGGCGAGGCCAGTCAGGGCGATGGCAGGCAATGCATAGAGAATGGATGACCACGCTGCATAACCCAGCACGGTGGCTACCACCATGACGGCGATGCCGGCAAAAAAGGCCCTAGTGGCGGCCCATGCCAGTTCACCGAGAACGATATCGCCGAGCGTGAGCCGTGTACACAGGATCGCTTCCCACATGCGCTGAACATGCATGCGAGAGAAAGCTGCGTAAATCGTTTCGAAGGTCGCGGAGGTCATCGCGCTTGTGGCGACCATACCCGCCGCGAGAAACGCGATATAAGATGCGCCATCGACGCGACCTACCATTATCCCGAAACCAAAGCCGAGGCCGAACAGATAAATCATAGGATCGGCAAGGTTACCGAGAACCGAGACAAACGCGACTTTTTTCCATGCCAGATAGTTGTGGCGCCACACTGCAACCCAGTTCCACACGTTCGCGGGCAGGGCCGCTGCATAAAACTCTCTCATCGTTCACTCCTTCATCCCGCGCCCGGTTAACTGCAAAAAGACATCCTCGAGATTTGCTGGACGCTGTAAAAGGCGCAGCGCCGCGCGCCCGCGCAACTGTACACACACCCGTTCCGGATCGGACACATAGCAGAAGAGGGTCCCACCACTGACCTCGATACGCTGCGCGTGCGGCGCGATCAACGTGCGCAGCTCATGCGGATTGCCGCCGTGGATCTCGACCACGTGGCTCCCGATCTGTTCTTCGATCAGCACGCGAGGCCCGCCTTCGGCGATCTTTCGCCCCTCCTCCAGCACACACAGTCGGTCGCACAACCGCTCGGCCTCTTCCATGAAATGGGTGGTCAAGAGGATCGTCTTGCCGCGCGCCAACAGGGAACGCAGGCTTTCCCAGATCAGATGGCGCGCATGCGGGTCGAGACCCGTTGTAGGCTCGTCCATGACCAACAACTGTGGATCGTTGATCAGCGCGCGTGCCAGCATCAGCCGCCGCTTCATGCCGCCGGATAGTTCGGTGACGCGCGCATCGACCTTGCTTTCGAGGCAAGCGAATTCGAGCAGCGACGGCACGACCGCTTCGATTTCACGTGTGCTCATGCCGAAGTAGCGCCCAAACACCAGAAGGTTCTCGCGCACGGTGAACCCGGGCTCGAGGTTGTCGAATTGCGGCACCACGCCAATGCTCATACGTGCCGAGCGAGCGCGCGCCGGCACTGGCTCCCCGAGCACGATGATCTTGCCTGCGTCGGGCGGCGCCATGCCGAGAACCATACGCACCGTCGTGCTCTTGCCCGCGCCATTTGGCCCTAGCAGACCGAAGCACTCTCCAGGCGCGACGCTAAACGACAATCCATCGACTACGATCTTGTCGCCATATGACTTCCTTACGCCGGTGAAGCTGATTGCTGCTTTGGACATGGAGATAAGAAGGAAAATTACGCACTCGTCTTAGAGAAAAAGAAGCCGTTCTGCTGCTGCGGCGCGATTGAAAACGCCCTGGTCGATAGACGATCCTTGCCTGCCACGCGGGAGAGTTACTGACAATGGAGTACCAGGATTTCGGTGAATGCACTGGCGTTGGGAAGACGACAATCGAGCCTTTGCGTGAGACGATCGCACTCAAGCGGACCAGTGCCGATGGTGGGCGGTTCTGGGTTGGCGCAATACTCGAGATCTATATGTACGATTAACTAATCGCCATCGAATGCTTCGTCAGACGTCGCTAATGTTGAAGACTCACACGCGTGATCCTGCCGACGGTGCGGAGTCGCAGATCTTGACGCTGAAGTCGCGTTCGGCTTTGTAACCGGATTCGAAGTATCGACCTGTTTTTCACGAACGATCGATACGTTGCCTGCAGAGCCACGGGACAGCCAATCGCTATTGCTCAATGTACACAGCGCATAGGCTTTCAGGGGGAGCAAGAGAAAGAGGTTGATGGGTGTGTGAAGAGAAAAGCCAAGAAATCGAATCTGGCGAGCGCGAACCGATGCCACGCTACAGCGGATCATGGTCCATGATGCGATTATCAGGGCAGTCCACCACGGCACTGTCGCTGTTAATGCGAACTGCGCGAGCCCCGCTAGAAGCGATAAGGCGAGAAATAGCGAGCCCAGATTCAGTCCGATCACGTCCAGCGTAAGGTAGCGATCGAGACAGGGCAGCAGGCGTAGCGAAAGCAACGTGTCCCGATAAGTACTGCGCGCCCAGCGCAGTTGTTGGCGCAGATACGCCCCCAGTCTGTCTGGAACGACTGTCGCCGCAATGGCATCCGGAACGTACTCGGTCCGATAACCTGCCGTCAGCATGAGAATCGTGAGATGGCGGTCCTCGCCGAAGTCGCTCGGTTTCCCGCGAAAAAGCTGCGTCTCGTACTGATCGAGCAGCAACAGGAGCGCGGACCGGCGGTACATGGCACACGGACCACAGCAACACATAACAGCGCCGAAGCGAGCCTGTGCGGCGCGCTCTTCGTTGCAAGCCAACCAGTACTCCATATCGATCAGACGGGTCAACCAGGTATCGTTGCGGTTGCTGGCGGTCAACTGACCCATGGCGGCGCCTATCGTCGTGTCTCGCATTCTCAATCCGAGCTTCTTGACGACATCGGGCGCCAGCGTCGTGTCCGAGTCGACGTTGAGTACCAGTTCCCCGGATGAACAGCGTATCGCGGCGATCTGTGCCTTGCGCTTTCCCATATTTTGGGGAAGCGTAATGAAGTTGAATCTCGGGTCGCGCGCGTGGGCATCGTATACCGGCCTCACGGCGTCGAGATTCGCAGAACCATCATCGACCACATAGACCCGCAGTTTTCCGGCGTAGTCCTGGTTTGCAATGGACTCCAGGCACGCCGAGAGCGTGCGCGGTTGCTCGTTAAAGCACGGCACGATGACGTCCACGTCCGGCAGAAAGTTGGGGTCGGCGGCATTGGGCGAATTCGGCGGACCACTCGTCGGTAGGCCATGGAGGGCCTGTACGCTTTTGTAAACAGTCGAGAGTAGTGCATACAACAAAACCGGGGCAGTGCTGATTGTGGCAATGGCATTCATAGATGTCGGTTTGTTCAGTGTGGTTGGGGTAGCGAGCTGATTACAAATCCGCGGTCACGCAGTTCTGGAATCAGGCGGGAAAGCGCCATGAGGGTCTGGTCGCGCAGCCCAGCATGACAGCACCGTCCTGACTCGCCGGGAGGACGTCCGTTGTGCAAGAGCACAATTGCGCCAGGCCGGACAGAGGCCAGCACCGCGCTGACAATCGCATCGACGTGTAGACAGCAGCACTTGATTCGACAGACAGTGACAGTTCATTTCATCGTTCCCGACTTGAAAGCTGCTTTTTTCGGGGTGAGGAAAAGGTCAAGCCCGAAGCCGCGAAGCGGTGCGCCGCAGGCGCAGGCTTGAGGTTCGACTCGCCCCGAAGAATCATTCCCTGGTCGGGGGCGGACGATAGCTCCGCTGACATTGTCTGGCCGGTCAAGTACCGGCTAATACACATCGACGCCGGGGCGAGACTAGTCTGACGCCAAGGGTCTACCGACCAGTCAAGAGCCGCCAGGCCCGCCTTTTCCGCTTCAGCGACCACTTCGTCCGTCCATGTTCCGTAAGGGGCACGTATATGCCGAACTGTGGCTTGGGCACACACCATCCGGATGATCCTGTTCGCGTCCAATATTTCGTGTCGTACTTCATCAGGTTCGCATCTGGACAAATCCGGATGAGTCATCGTGTGAGTGGCAATCTCTTGTCCCTCGGCGATCATTCGTTAGATCAGCTTCGGCTGGTCCTCTAGGTACGCGCCGATGACGCAGAACGTTGCTGGCATCCGGTGTTCTGCCAGCACATCGAGGACGTCCGGTGTGCAAAGTGGATTAGGACCGTCGTCAAACGTCAAATAGACGTCGCGACGTCCGGCGCGATCGTGGCATTCGTCGCGCGCCTCGGATGCGCAATCGAGTACCTTCACAGCTCTGGCCCGTTTCGTTCAATTATCGAGCCAGTAAGCTGCTCCATAGTCGATCGTCCCATCCGGAAGGCCACGGGCACGGTTTCGGTAAGCTTAGGTGGCGTGTCGAGAGATACATCCAAAAGTGTGGGCATCATGGAGACATGTCTAAATCTGCCGTACTACTTAGGTTTATAAAATTGAAGTATTCGATCAATCAACTTCGATTTCCATTTCCGCAACGACGGGTTTCACTGTGCAATACAAAAATTGATTTGTAAAATTGATTGTGTTGATGCCTTGCATCTATAACGTGGATACGTTGAGAAATGCGTTTTACAGTGAGTGGATAGAGGCATGTCCCTATACAGGAGTCACGAGTCGTCTTCGCGAAGGGCCTGAATGGTCGAGACTGCATCCATAGTTCGCTGCATGCCGATCCAGAGGGTTTTCGCACCCGGTTCGCCATCACTCTTACGGCGTAGAAGTCCACCCAGTGAAGAAATCAGGCGAATGATTTGATTGAGCGTGATGGGCGTCTTCGGTCGAGGCTTCTTCGCCAGCAGAAACTCACCGCGTATCTCGTCGGCATGGAAGAACAGTGACGCATCCAGTTCGGGGCGGGTCCGGCCTAAACGCATCAGTCGGGCAATGCGCCACAGCAACATGCGGTGATCCCAGTGGTTTTCGACCCAGTCGCACAGCAGCGTCTTGATCGAACCGAAGTCGATGATGCGCCCGAGATCGTCAAGCGAGGCGGCTTCGCAAGCGAAGTGGATGCGGTAGTTGTGCCCATGCAGGTTCTGGCACTTGCCTTCATTCCCGTAGACGCGGTGCCCGCATGAGATGTCGTGATAATGCTCGGCCTGTAGCATGGTCAGAACTCTTTGTCGTGCGATGTTCAGGAACTCGTCGCGTGCGCCTTTGCGATCGCGCAGGAAGCCGCGCATCACACTTGTCATCATGGTGACTTCGTGGTCACACACGCCGCGCGTCGTCATGCGCGATTGCGTTGCACGGGTGAGCACGCCCAAGCCCTGCGGCGTGGCCCGTTCCTCGATTTTCGTCGGCCAGTTGCATCACGGCTTCCTTCTGAATCTGGGAACACGACATCACCCAGTCGGCGAGCCGGTTGAACTGCGACACGCCGATCAGACGGTCACCGGGTATCACGCCAATCCATGCGCGGCCCGTGACCGAGGCCAAGTGATGCGAGCGCATCGGGCGAATCGGGAGAGAGCCGACCGTATGGAACTCATCGAGCCGCCGCGCCCATTTGCGCAACGGACAGGTGAAATTCGCGCGCCATGCGCGGCGCGGCGACCCCGGTCGATTGCAGGTCGAGACCTTCGAGCAACGCGACGCCAAGACACAATCCAATGGTGATAGCACCGCTTGCACGGGCCGATGTTGACGTTTTCATGCGATGTCTCCAATGTGAAATCAGCGTCGCTCTTGGCGGCGATACGCTGTTGGCAAGATCTGCGAACACGCGGCGGCTGCGTTCAAGCGCAGGCGCCGCGAGTGCTGCTTCAGCTTTGGCTTTCGAGTGCCCGCGTCAAATCCAGCGCGACGTCGACGATCATGTCTTCCTGGCCGCCCACCATGCGGCGCTTGCCGAGTTCGACGAGAATGTCGACGGTCTTCAGGCCGTACTTCTTCGCGGCCACCTCCGAGTGACGCAGGAAGCTCGAATAAACGCCTGCGTAACCGAGCGCGAGCGTCTCGCGGTCGACGCGCACCGGACGGTCCTGCAGCGGACGCACAATGTCATCGGCTGCGTCCATCAGCGTGTACAGGTCAGTGCCGTGGTTCCAGCCCAGACGCTGCGCCGCGGCGATGAACACCTCGAGCGGCGCATTGCCCGCGCCCGCTCCCATGCCGGCGAGACTCGCGTCGACGCGGTCACACCCTTCTTCCATCGCGACGATCGAATTGGCGACGCCGAGCGACAGGTTGTGGTGGGCATGCATGCCGGTCTGCGTTTCGGGCTTGAGCACGCCCTTAAGCGCCCTGAAGCGCGCACGAATGTCGCTCATGTTCATCGCGCCACCCGAGTCCACGACATAGATGCAGGTAGCGCCGTAGCTCTCCATCTTCTGCGCTTGAACGGCGAGGTTTTCGGGGGTCGTCATGTGGCTCATCATCAGGAAGCCGACCGTGTCCATGCCAAGTTCACGCGCATATTCGATGTGCTGCATCGAAATGTCCGCTTCGGTGCAATGCGTCGCGACGCGCACCACGCGCGCGCCCGCCTCATACGCGGCCTTCAAATCGTGAATCGTGCCGATGCCGGGCAACAGCAGTGTCGCGATGGTCGCGTAGCTCACGACGTCGGCCGCCGCCGCAATCCATTCGAGATCGCTGTGTGCACCAAATCCGTAATTGAAGCTGGAGCCTTGCAGACCATCGCCGTGCGCGACTTCGATACTGTCCACTTTCGCCTTGTCGAGCGCGCGTGCGATGTCCTGCACGTTCTTGATTGAGTACTGATGGCGGATGGCGTGCATGCCGTCGCGCAATGTCACATCGGAGATATAAAGCTTCTTGCCCATGTCGGTGTGCTCCCTACGCGTTCGCGAGCGATTGGGCCATGCGCTCGGCGGTCGCGAGCGCGGCGGAGGTCATGATGTCCAGATTGCCCGCATACGCCGGCAGATAATGTGCTGCGCCTTCGACCTCGATGAACACCGAGGTCTTGAGTCCGCCGAAGCGGCCAAGTCCGGGGATGTTGAGCGGCGAGTCGGCAGGAATCTCGTCGAACTGCACCTTCTGCTTGAGACGGTAGCCAGGCACATACGCGTTCACCGCGCGCGCCATCTCCTCGATCGACGCCTCGACCTGCGCGCGCTCCGCGAGTTCGGACAGCACATAGACCGTGTCGCGCATCATCAGCGGCGGCTCGGCCGGATTCAGCACGATGATCGCCTTGCCCTTCGCCGCGCCGCCGACCGCTTCAATCGCCTTCGACGTGGTCTCGGTGAACTCGTCGATGTTCGCGCGCGTGCCGGGGCCAGCCGACTTGCTGCTGATCGATGCGACGATTTCCGCATAGTGGACCTTCGCCACGCGCGACACCGCCGCCACCATCGGAATGGTCGCCTGCCCGCCGCACGTGACCATGTTCACGTTCGGCGCATCGAGACGCGCATCGAGATTGACGACCGGCACGCAGTACGGGCCGATCGCGGCAGGCGTCAGGTCGATCATCCGGATGCCGGGCTTGAGCGCGCGCAGGAAAGCGTCGTTCTTCACATGCGCGCCGGCGGAGGTTGCATCGAACACAAACTCGATGTCCTCGAAGACCGGCAAACGCGCCAATCCCTGAACGCCCTCGTGGGTTGTCGCGACGCCGAGCTGCGCGGCGCGCGCGAGACCGTCGGAAGCGGCGTCGATGCCGACCATCGCCGCCACTTCCAGGTGCAAGCTGCGACGCATGATCTTGATCATCAGGTCCGTGCCGATGTTGCCGGAGCCGATGATCGCGGATTTGAGTTTTTCGGAAGCCATGTCAGTCCTCAATGCTACTGGTTGCAGGTTTTTCGCAGGGGTTAAAATGGGCGGAAAGGCCGGCTGGGTAAGGGATTGGAGCGGTTGTCGTCGAAGCGGCTAGCATCCATCGCTTTGCTGATGGAAAATGGCACAACGCCAAGCTCGACAACGGATTCCGGTGGAATTGAGCGAAGCGCAATTCAACGAATTTGTCTTACCTCATTTGCCACGGGGTCGTCGAGGCCCGCTGCCGCGACTGCCGTTGTACAGGATCTTCAACTACATCCTGAAGGCGCTTTACCTTGGCTGCCAGTGGCACACGCTGCCGATCGACAGGAATCAGCAGGGTCGACGCGAAATCCATCCGACGAGCATTTACCGGATCTTTCGTCGCTGGCAGGCGAGCGGATGTTTCGACGCGATATTTCTGGCCTCAGTACGCCGACTCCAGCAGGACCCAGTTGCTCGATCTGTCGATCATTCACGGCGACGGCACAACGACTGCGGCAAAGAAAGGCGGCGACAATCTCGGTATCAGTGGCGTCGCCGGCCATCACTGCTCACGCCGACGGGTTCAAGCTTCAAGGGATCTGAGGGATTCTGCGTCATGTGTCCACCTGTCAGTTAGGTGGACACATACTGCGCCGTCCCGCCCCAGGAAACCATGTGCGCCTAATTCACCGCTTACCCTTGGACCGTACCGCTCTGGAGCTCGAACAGCTTGTTGCCACCGACGTTGTTCGTATAGTTGACTCCTTCATCGATCAGACCGTAAAGCGTCACGGTACTTTGGGCCATTGTGGGAGCCGCGGCGGCTGACATCACGAAAGCTGCAAGAAGTTTCATTTTCATTAAGGTCTCCAAAGGTTATATTGTGGGTTACGATGCTTCTTTGTGCGCAACCCTGGGTCGGGCATGCGGTCTGTTTTGCTGGGCAGTTGACGTCAATTAACCGCCGTAAATATCGAACGTGAAGTACTTCTTCGCAATTCGGTCATACGTCCCATCCTTGCGGAGACTGTCGATCGCACCGTTGATTGCTTCGAGCAGGGCTCTGTCACCCTTTCTCACACCGATGCTGACGCCCGGGCCGAAGATGCTTTCGTCCTTGATGGCCGGACCTCGCGCGAAACCGAAATCACGACCCTGCGCAGTATTCAGGAATCCCGACTCAGCCGTTGGCCCCGAAACCAGTGCCGCATCGAGCCGCCCATCCGCGAGGTCATTCCATACCTGGTCTTGCGAAGGGTAGGGCACAATGTCAACTCCATTCGTCCAATGCTTCCGTGCATAGGCTTCCTGTGTGCTTCCCTGCAAGACTCCGATATGCTTTCCGTTGAGCGATTCGGGCATTGCCACCAGAGCCGAGCCGCGCCTTACAACCAGCGCTTCGAAGTTGGCGTATATCTTGTGGCTGAAATCGATTGCCTTCGCGCGCTTCTCGGTCTGCGACATTGACGAATTGATCGCGTCGAACTTGCGCGCCTGCAACGCGGGAATCATGCCGTCGAACGAGTTTTCAACCCAGACGCACTTCACCTTGAGCTTCGCGCAAATTGCATTACCCAGATCGATGTCAAATCCAACGAGATCGCCACTCGGGGTTTTCGACTCAAATGGCGGGTAAGCGCTGTCGACTCCGAACTTAAGTTCCTTTCCATCGTACGCGAATGCCGCAAATGGAATGGACGTTGCGCACAGGGCGACCAGCAGCGTTTTAATCTTCATTTTGGTTTCTCATAAATTCCAAGTCCGGATTTGCGGCATAGTACTTCTGCTTTTATTGCGTCGGTGGCCTCGGACTCGGACGCCCCTCGAGCGCATCGCCGGATGTAATGGCATCTAGGTTGGAACGGCATAGCCGTCGACTACAAGCCTTTTGAGGGTGTCGATTTGAAGCGATCCAATTTCGGAAAGAATGTCGTTGTCCGCCACAAAGTCCCGACCGTGACAAGTTAAAACAACAAGCTTATGCAGGACAAGCGATATGGAGGATCGAATCGTTGCGCGCAGCAGGGCGAGCGGCCCGGTTTTTTAGTACACGGGGACGTCGGCACAGTGCGCCGCAAGCTGCCGCCCGGCCCAGGACGCGGCCGCCTGAACGATGTGTGCGCAATTCAGCGGGCCGCGCACCTGGATCGGCGCGGACCGACGAGTGCCGCCACGCGGCCACATGATCGCCGAGATATCTCTTCGAGAGGCCGAGCCTCATTTTTCCGTCTTTCATCATTTCGACACCTCAATTGCGGATTACGCCACCCGACAATGCATGAGCGGCATGAGCGGCATGAGCGGCATGAGCGGCATGAGCGGCATGAGCGGCATGAGCGGCATGAGCGGCATGAGTGGCATGAGTGGCATGAGCAGGATGGTGTGCTGCCGACGTGAACGACACAATGCCGTCAAAATAGGTCCGGTATTCGAAATGCGTATAGGGGGTTTCCCCCCCATATGGCTCGGCTCTGCAATTCAGTGGCCTCGCTGAACGAACTTAATGCCAGCCGCGACTATGGACCGAGCAGGCCTTGACTCGGCGAACACGCGTCGGATGCCGGTGCGGTACGGCGCACGGAGCAGGCCCACGGCCGTCGATAGGGCCGGCACCACCGTCGCGCTGCACCTGCCGAAGGCTGGCAACGATGTCGCCCCAAGGGCGCGAAGCGCAGCAATGAGACAGGCACCGCGCACACCGATAACGATGCAGGGTTTTTCGCATGGGCAGCACATCGGGCCAGTTTCAGCCTCGCCTCAACGAAGTCAGGGAATACCCTTATCCGCTTTTCAAATAGACGGCCGCCTTTGGCGACATTGTTTATCGGACGGTGAAGCGCGAACATTCACCCATGCCGCCATGTTCCGGGCGGACCAGGCCAAGAATGGGAGCGCATGCAATGACTAAAGACGGAAAAATGAGGCTCGGCCTCTCGATGAGATATCTCGGCTATCACGTTGCCGCCTGGAGGCATCCGGATGTGCCGGCGGACGGAGCGCTGAGCTTTGCACATTTCCTAAACACGGCCCGCAAGGCGGAAGCGGCGCATCTCGACATGGTTTTCTTTGCTGACGGTCTTGGGATCCGCGCCAATGACAATCCGAAAGGATCACTTGCGCGTGACATGCGGAATGCAGAGTTGGAACCGATCACCCTTCTCGCCGCACTGGGTGCAACCACGTCAAACATCGGGTTAGTGGCAACTGCCTCAACCACCTACAACGAACCGTTTCACGTCGCACGGAAATACGCTTCGATCGACCACATCAGCGGCGGCCGCGCCGGATGGAATGTCGTCACTTCGTGGTCAGATGAGGAAGCTCAAAACTTCAACAGGAACGAGAACCTTGCCTATGAAGAGCGGTACGAACGAGCCGACGAATTCGTCGACGTTGTCAGATCCCTTTGGCGGAGTTGGGAGGAGGACGCGTTCGTTCGAGACAAGGAAAGCGGACTTTTCTATCACGAAGACAAGTTGCACGTGCCGAACCACAAGGGCAAGCATTTCCAGGTACGCGGCCCGTTGAATTCCGCGCGTACTCCGCAAGGAGAGCCGATCATCGTGCAGGCCGGAGCTTCCGAGGCCGGACGTGAGCTTGCCGCCAGATGCGCGGATGTGGTTTATAGCAATTCGCATTATCTGAAACATGCGCAAGATTACTATGGCGATCTGAAGGGGCGGCTCGCGAAGTATGGTCGCGAGCCAGGCGAGTTGTTGATCATGCCGGGCATTACACCGTTCGTCGGTAGGACCAGGCAGGAGGCACAAGACAAGTTCGACCAGCTTCAGGAGCTTATCCACCCGCTGAGCGGCCTGGCCGAGCTCTATAACGCGCTCGGCGACCTATCCGGCTATCCGCTCGACGGGCCGGTGCCAGACATCGGTGGGCAGAAACTCAGGAGCCTTGCATCAAACCTGTTGGAGATGGCTCGTGCCGAGAACCTCTCAATTAGACAACTCTATCAGCGCGTCGCATCGACTTTCTCGGTACGCCTGGTGATCGGAACCGCCAGTGACATCGTTGATGAAATGGATGAGTGGTTCAAGAATGATGGCGCAGACGGCTTCAATTTTTGCCCGGCCATTCTTCCGGGCGGTATGGACGACATTAGCGATTTCATCATCCCGGAACTGCGCCGCCGTGAGTTGTTCAGGGACCGATATGAAGGACGAACTCTGCGCGAGAACCTTGGCCTCAAACCCAGTGTCTACAAGCGTGGGCGAGCCGTCATAGTCTAGTCAGGTGACAGAAATGCAAACCATCGATTCCAAAGCTAACTTCCAGCAGGCGATGTCGTTGTTCGCTGCCGGTGTTACAGTTATTACCGCAATGCACCACGCAAAGCCGGTCGGCCTCATCGCGACATCGGTGTGCAGTCTCTCCGACGACCCACCGTCGGTCATCGTCTGCGTGAACAAGTGCGCTTCGTCCCACGATGCAATCCTGGGCGCAGGTAGCTTTGCCGTGAATCTTCTTTCGACAGCGCACTGCGGGCTCGTTGATACGTTTCGCAAGCGCAAAGGGCAAGACCGTTTCGCCGCCAACAAATGGTCATCTCTCGAGACCGGTGCGCCGATCCTGCCTGATGCTACCGTTGCATTGGACTGCGAAATCAGCGATCGGCATGACGGATTCACTCACTCCATCATCGTTGGCGTAATCAGAGAGATTGCGTTCAATGAGACTGTCGATGCGGGATGCCTTCTGTGGCACGAACGTGGTTTTGCACGAAGCGCGCCTCTAAGAATTTGACTGGCAGACGCTGGTGCGGTCATGTCACTGAGTACGCGTCTGGCATGATCGCAGATAAAACTGCAGATTTTGGTCTAACGGATTGATATCAATTTCTTGATGCGAGGCGTCTTGATTGCCCGTTCAACTTGGCTGGCCGGTGTGATCGTTCGTCTTATGCGCACTTGATTGGGCGGTGTCGACTTAGAAGGACCAGCAATGCTCGATCATATGAATACCGTGGCCGACACGCCCTTGCGATGTCGGTCCGAACCATAGATGATGGTTGCTGAAAGGGGAAAGTCACTTGGGAAATCATGAACATCCGGCAACTTGAAGCGTTCCGCACGACCATGATGGTCGGCACTGTAAATGGTGCGGCGGATCTACTGGGGCTGTCTCAGCCATCGGTGAGTCGCTTGATCACCGAGCTCGAAAAGGAGCTCGGCGTGACATTGTTTAACCGCGCTGCTGGCAGGCTCGTGCCGACGCCTGAGGGCAGGATGATCCACGAGCAAGTGGAGAACACATTCCGTGCGTACCAAAAGATCGGAGAACTTGCCGCTGATGTGAGGAAACTTCGCGTAGGCGGCATTTCGATCGCATGCATGCCTGCCCTCGGAATAACTTTTTTGCCGGCAGTCATAGCCCTGTTTTGCGAAGCTCACCCAGACGTTGATATCTCACTGGATGTTCAAACCTCCACGAAGGTGGAAGACTGGATTGCGACGGAAAGAATCGATCTTGGTCTTGCAGAAGTACCTTACGACCGCGAAGATCTTTCGGTAGACGAATTCTGCAACGTTCCCTACTACGCGGTTATGAAGAAGGGGCACAATCTCGGTAAAAAGTCGACGCTTTCACCTGAGGATTTCGAAGGTTGCACATTTATCTCAACCACGGCGCACTATCAAGACCGGCCGCATGTTGATCGTCTATTTGAATCGCGAGACGTAAGCCGTGTTATGCGTATCGATACGTCATTCTCCCACTCGACATGCGAGTTGGCCGCACTGGGAATGGGTGTCGGTTTTATCGATCCTTTCAGTGTTCACGGATACCTTGACCGGGTCGACGTTCGACTCGTGGACCCGTGTATCACCTTCCGGGTTGGGCTGCTATACCCGAAGTGTCGCCCGTTGTCGAAAGTGGGGCGAGCATTTGTTTCGTTTATGAAGCAGCATCGTGATCGATGGTTCGCTGAAGTCGCAGCAGCTTGCAAACTCCATGAATGACTCTGCCCAGACGCTTTTAACCTGGCAGTCGCGTAGGCGGCCTAGATTGATCGCCTGAATATGTTCAGACCTAGGCGCAAATGGAGTAACTCTAGAAAAGTCCGTCTCACCCTGTTATCAAATTCCGACTATGGCTATCCAAATAATTCGCAGACCTGGTTATCCGATTGATGCGCAGTTCGTCGAGAGAGGTGGTTTCGCTTGTTCGGACAGGTTCTCGATATTTTTAAGTGGAACGTCCAGGGCAGTCATGCTGCCAATTTGATCGCAGGCAGTGTTGCGAAGTATGCCTCATCCGGCGTGCGGTCTTCCAGACTCGAATGAGGCCGTCGCTGGTTGTACAGATTGATGTAATCGCCGATTGAGCGCCGGGCGTGGCCGACCGATTCATAGGCTTTCAGATACACCTCTTCATATTTCACGCTTCGCCACACGCGCTCGACGAACACGTTGTCTCGCCAGGCACCTTTGCCGTCCATCGACAAGCGGATGCCCCGGCTGAGCACGGCCTCGGTGAACGCTGTCGCGGTGAACTGGCTGCCCTGGTCGGTATTGACGATCTCAGGTTGCCCGTACTTCGCGAACGCTTCTTCCAACGCCTCGACAACGTGCATCGCCTAGATCGTGATCTCTACGCGGTGGGCCAGTACCTTCCGGCTGACCCAGTCCACCACGGCGGTCAGATACACGAAGCCGCGCGCCATCGGGATATCGCTCGTATCCAGTGCCCAGACCCGGTTTGCCCGATTGATCGTCATGCCCAGCAGATACGGCCAGATCTTGTGCCGCGCATTGCGTCGGCTCGTGTTCGGCTTGCAGTACAGCGCCTCGATACCCATGCGCTTCATCAGCGTGCGCACGCGCCTGCGGCCAATCTCGTGTGCCTCGCGACGCAGCAGTCGCGCCAGCATCCGCCCGCCGGAAAACGGAAACTCCATGTGCAGTTCATCGATCCGGCGCATCAGCAACTGGTCTGCCTCGCTCACCGGTTGCGCCCGGTAATACACGCTCGATCTTGCGATACCAACGAGTCGCGCCTGCTGCGAGACCGGCAATGCGTGTGTACGATCGATCATCGCTTTGCGCTCAGCAATCCCGCCTTGTTGAGCGCGCCGCTTAAAAAATCGTTCTCCAGCGTGAGCTGGCCGATCTTCGCATGTAGCTCCTTCAAATCGACTTGCGGCTCGCTCGACGCCGTGCCGCCTGCGCCAAACACGTCGGCGGCACGTTCCTGCAACTGCCGCTTCCATTCGGTGATCTGGTTCGGGTGCACATCGAACTGCTGCGCCAGTTCGGCTAGCGTCCGCTCGCCCCTTGACCGCCGCCATCGCCACTTTCGCTTTGAACCCGGCTGAGTGCGTCCGTCGGGTTCTCTTCGTCATCTTCCTGGTTCCTTTGTCGGCATTATCGCCGGCTCAGGTCCCGAGCATTCCACTTATCCGACTGTCCGAATTTGCGCGGCCATCTCTCAGCGCGTGGGCCGCAAGCCACGCGCTACACATGCGTTTCACTCGCCTTTGGAGGTCTTCGCAGGCATGCGCGAAGTCGCTTCAACACGTCCCTCTGCATTTCACTAAACCGGTTGCACTTCACCTTTCAAACTGCTCGACCAAATACGCTCGCCGCTTAGCTCTGAGTCTAAACGCGTGCGGTTTGTCGGGAAGTCGACCTCATTGTCTGAAGACCGACGTTAATGAGCGGCACAATTCTTCGCAAGTGGGTCAGAGGTCCTGTCGTCCCGGGATTCCGAGGGTTTGCGGCCCACATGGCCCGGAAGCTGCTCAGAGACTGCGCGGATACAGTCCGGTCGCTGCCGCAACCGCGGAGAAAGACCATATGCCCTCAGCACACGGAGACATGGTCACGCTATGCAGCCCCCGATTCGCAACCACGTTTCTAACTTTTTCTCAACTGGAAGGTGCCAATGTTGATGATTTGGAGCGCAAAGAGAGCGCGAAATGAGTGATTCACGCACGAACGTAGCCATCATTGGATCAGGAACGCTTGGTACCGATCTGATGTGCAAGGTCCTCGCGTCGGAAAGCTTGAGCCTTGCGTTTTTGGCCGGACGCGATCCGAAGAGCCGCGGGCTCGCCGTTGCGAAAGAGCGTGGCGTCGAGACGTCGGCGGATGGAATCAATTTCCTGAAAGCGCACCGCAATGCATATGACATCGTGTTCGATGCGACCTCCGCCTATGCGCACGTCGACCACAATGCCGTTTTTTCTGCTTGCGGGAAATTTGCCGTCGATCTGACGCCGGCTGCCATTGGTATGGTGTGTGTGCCATCGGTCAATCTCACCGACGTCGCCGGGCAGCAAAACGTCAGTCTGGTTACCTGCGGCGGACAGGCGAGCTTGCCGCTCGCGCATGCGCTCAGGCAGGCGACGCAGCAGATTGACTACCTCGAGGTCGTTTCAACAATAGCGGCCGCGAGCGCGGGCATGGCGACGCGGGAAAATATCAACAATTACCTTACTACTACCGAGCGGGCCCTGTCTCTCTTTTCGGGGGCGGACAAGGTGAAGGCGATCCTAAATATCAATCCTGCGGAACCGGGCGTAATGATGCAAACGACGATCTACGCTTACGCGAAATGTGGTGACTTTTACGAAATCGAGGGCGCAATCAGTAGCGCCGTCGCTTCCGTACAGGAATACGTCCCCGGCTTTCAGATCGTGCTCGCGCCGATTCTGGATGAAGGACGAATCACTGTCAGCGTGAAGGTGCAAGGCAGCGGACATCATCTACCGAGCTATGCGGGCAATCTCGACATCATCAATTGCGCGGCTGTCGCGGTAGCGGCGCACAAGGGCCGTGTGACGAGGAGCAAGCAATCGTGAAAAGCTACATCACTCTGACCGACGCATCCCTGCGCGACGGAAATCACGCAGTGCGGCACCAGTTGACAATTGGGCAGATCGTCCGCTACGCGCAGGCCGCCGACGTGGCTGGGATCAATATCGTGGAGGTGGGCCACGGTAACGGACTGGGTGCCTCATCGGCTCTGCTGGGTAAAGCGGCGAGCACCGATGCGGAGATGCTGGCGTCCGTGCGTGAAAAGCTCAGGCATACGAAGCTCGGAGTTCATTTGATTCCCGGGCTCGGCAAGATATCCGACATTGAGGTGGCGCTAGAAGCCGGCGTCGACGTGTTTCGGCTGGCATCCCATTGCACCGAGGCCAACATCACCCGGCGTTTCATCGAGTACGTGAGGCACGTCGGGAAAACCGCCTATGGCGTGCTGATGATGTCGCATATGGCCGATGCCAGAGAGATCGTGGATCAGTCCCGCCTGATGCAATCGTACGGCGCGGAGGCGATCGTCCTGATGGACAGCGCGGGCTTTTCGACCCCGGATCTCGTCAAGGAAAAGGTCGAGGCCCTGATCGATGGTCTGTCAATACCAATCGGGTATCACGCTCACAACAACTTGGGGCTCGCAGTAGCGAACTCGATTGCCGCGGCGGAGAGCGGTGCTACGCTCCTCGACGCCTGCGTGTGCGGTTTCGGCGCCGGCGCCGGCAACACGCAGCTCGAAACGTTGGTTCCAGTTCTTGAGCGCCATGGGTACCAGTTAGGTACAGACTTCGCGCGCGTAGCCAGACTAGCGAAGTGCGCAGACGAGGTGCTGCCGATCCGGACCCCTCACATCCCCATCGCTAACATCATCACGGGCGTTTTTGGCCTCTTCTCGGGTTTCGTTCCGCACATCGAGCGCCTAGCGTCCGAGCTTAAGATCGATCCTTTCGAGCTGTGTCAGGCCCTTGCCCAGCGAAAGCTGGTAGCGGGGCAAGAGGACGTGATCGTAGAAGAAGCGCACCGCCTCGCGGCCATGAGCGCACAGAGCGTCGCGGTGAGGTAGTTCCGTCCGCGAAGATGGCACACGCCGACGTTTGCCGTCCTTGCCGAGAGTGGCGATTTGAACAACATGTATCTGGTTGCGTTGCATGTGCAGCGCCGGTGCAGCATCTGACAGATCTTATCGCGTCATGATTTCTTACAGGACAGAGAGCAATGAGCAAGCTTGCACATAAAGCAGCAGTCGTAACGGGCGCATCGAAGGGTATCGGTGCTGCCGTTGCAAAGGCGCTGGCGGCCGAAGGCGCGGCCGTCGTCGTCAACTATTCAAACAGTAAGAAGGGAGCGCATGCGGTTGTCGATGCAATTACAGATGCCGGAGGCAAAGCCGATTACAGATGCCGGAGGCAAAGCCGTCAAAATCGGCGGCGATGTCTCGAAACTGGCGGACGCACAAGGTATCGTCGACGGCGCGATCGAGCATTTCGGTCGCCTTGACATCGTTGTCAACAACGCAGGGATCTACGAACTAGCTTCCATAGAGGACGTGACGGAAGAGCATTTTCATGAGCAGTTCAATATCAATGTGCTTGGCACGCTGCTCGTCACACAAGCTGCGATCAAGCATCTGCTCGGAGGCGGCAGTATCATCACCCTTAGTTCCGTCGCAAGTCACGCGGCAGTTCCGAGAACGGCAGTTTATGCGGGTACGAAAGGGGCCATCGATGCCGTTACGGGGGTGCTTTCGCGCGAACTCGGACCACGCCACATTCGCGTTAATTCGATCCAACCCTAGCATAGTCCTGACAGAAGGTACGCACAGTGCGGGCATCGTCGGGTCCGATTTTGACGCTCTGGTGCTCAGACAGACGCCTCTGGGTCGTCTTGGGCAGCCCGATGATATTGCTGCTGTGGCGGTGTTTCTCGCGTCGGATGACGCGCGGTGGATTACGGGCGACAACCTGCTCGTTGGTGGTGGCTTACCGGATTGCGGGCCATCGCGAAAGCGGTGGAATCACCACCGGCGCCTACCGGGGTGCGCGCCAGTTCTCGACCCTACCTTAAGGGGAGGGGCTGTAAACGGGCCGGGTTAGCCGCGTACCGCCGCCAGTTCCTTAACCGGACACTACTGATACTGATAAAGGCTTCTTGGATCTCTCATAGCAATGCCCTCTAGTTCATGAAGTGTGTTCGAAGAAGTCCGGCTGATCGTTGGAGACCTTGATGCGCAAGCCTTTGCATCGTCCGCGACGAACCAGCACGGCGTCGAGCCCGCCGCGCTTTACACGCTGCAACACCGTTTGACGGGCAAGCTTCACTGCTCTTGAAGATTTCATCTATCTCGGCAGCAAGTTCGTCGAGCCATTGCTGCAGTGCCTTCAGTTGCTCGAGGTACATCGAGCCAAGCCGTCTGAGCAACGTGGTGATGGGGGAATCGGGATTGTTGACGAGCTCAACCACTCCTTTTCTCAATTGCGGAAGCCCGACCGGGAAGATCACACCCTCTTCAGCAAACATACTCCAGATCTGATTCGATTTCGCTGTGTTCCTACTACCGTGAACATAGGTCGCGGTGCGGGGCCCACTGGGCGGCCGGCATTTCGATGACACCGGGCATACGAGACGTCATCGAGTACATTGAGAAATGATTCGCCGGAGGTGCTTGCAAATTGCTTTACTGCCACCGCTGGCAACCAGTGACATGATCAGTGCGCTCGGCAGCAAACCAAAAAAAACGCCGCACCAGACCCCGGTTGCTGACACGAGATTCACGCTGCCGAGCCAAAGCCGCTGCGTTGCGAACCCGTCTCCCAGAACCGCAACACCTATCCACAGGCTAATTATCTGCACAAATGCGGGAAACGCATTAATGCCAAGTGCACGCAGAGCCGCTGCGGCACTAGTTTGAAGGCAGTCAACGAAAATCACTAATGACAGGAAGATAAGAATTCTGTTCGAGATCGACAAAACTCTCTCGTCCGCCGTATGAAGTCGGAAGACAGCGGCTCCAAAAAACATATGTAAGCTGGCAAGTAAGAAGCCGACTGCCATCGTGACGAAGATCGCCGTTCTTGCTTTGCAGCCCGCTGCAATTTGTCCCTCAATCCCGAATGCTTGACTTATCTTGACAGAAAATAAAACTGCAAGGGAAACGACCAATGTGTACCCGACGTTATAGACGTTAGAGACGATTTGATGGGCGCTCAGCTGGTCAGCGTCGAACTTGCTTATCAATATAGTCATGTATCCGAATGCTGCAACTTCGGAAAGCGTCGAAAATGCGACGGGGAGGCCAGTTCTCAAGAGAACCACCAACTGAGATGGCTCTCGAGACAGAAAAAAATCAAATCGGAATACGGAAAATCGCCTATCGAATAAAAATAGAAGCGTGGCGCCTATACCCATGATATAGAAGGCAATGGTAGTTGACAGACCACAACCAATCAGGCCAAGCTGGAAGTGTGGGCTGTCGACCAGCGCTAGGGATAGGGTAATTTTTGCTATTAAACCAATGCCTTGCAGTGCTGTAATATAGGCTGTGGCCCGAATCGAGTTTGCGATGCAGGCTATAATTCGAAAGAGGATGAACGGCAAAGCGCTAAACGTGAGAGCATCAAGATAATCTTGAGTCGCGACCACTAAATAGGGTGACTGGTTCGACCAATGATGGACTGTCGAAAAATACTTCATAACACAGAAAAAGAATGAAGCAGCAAAGATTCCAGACGCAAATCCGTAGTAAGCGATGTATTTAAGTGTTGCTACGGATTTCTCTGCTATAATTCTCGATGCATTTATGGTGATCGACGAAAAAAACGCGGTCATGATTACACCAAGTGGACCGTAAATCGCGTTCCCCAATGCCAGCGCACCGAGGAGATCTGGCCTTCTGTTGCCGACGATAAGAACGTCTGCTACGGCATAGGCAACTACGAACAGTTGCCCGACCCAAATCGAAAAGAAGAAAGAAAGATCGCGACTTAAATTGACTAAAGATGGTTCATGTTCGGACACTTGAAATCTCCGGTGTCAGGAAACCAGTACCCTAGACGTGTATGCAAGGCGCTGCTCTACGTCGTCGCCTTCTAGCGCTTCGCGATCATTAAGCGGAGTGACGCAAGTGTTCCGTCTCCGACGGCGGTTTAACAGAAAGCTGGTCGACAAGATGTCCCACAGGCGCAGTCTAGTTGGCAAACGTGTCGAATAGGATGTCCAGAGGACGACGAACGAATCGCTTGTCCAAGGCGATCGGTTTCCGGTAGCCCGACTGCTTTCTTAGCGACTGCTTGCCCCTGCCGAAATCGCACTGTTTTCTCTGATGTCACCTCGCCCATGGGAGGTGCCAAGTCGCGCTATCAATAAACCGCAACAGTTCTATTTTCGACATGTGATCCATGCCAAGGCGCTTCAAATTGCGGCCACTTTTAAAGTAGTCAACGCCGTTGATGACCGACGCGATGTCCACCACAGCCTTGATGGTCGGAGCCTGGACTTCTACTCTCGAGCCAAGCTCGTACCAAGGGACCAAAATATAGGGTACATCCTCTGACACGTATCTGTCTTGCATGTGAGTGGGCGCTATCTTCTTCGCGTTGTGAACCTTAGTTTGCGACGCGAAATCCGAAAATTTCTCACAAGCCCCACCGTAGAAACCGACCATTTCCTGCAAAACCGTCTGCAGTCGAAACCCGAAGGCTTCCGCGATCTTCAGGCGCTCGGCGTCTACCGCCTCTATAACGTTCCCGACTGAGGGCGAAATCCCATCACGATAGAACAGGAAGTCTCCTTTTCTACTTTCTATCCAACCTGTGTTCAGGATTCCTGCCGCCGGATGAATAACACCATTATTGGACTGCATTCCGATTTCAAAAATGTTGTTGCACCACAGGAGCGTCTTAGGAAATATCTCGGAGATTTGCGACCCCTGCTGCTCCCCCATATTGTTCGGAAGCGCTGCGATGGGGAGGCTGCTCTTGACTCCGGCGATAGACACTTCGCCGTCCTTGACCCAAGATGCGTATGGAGAAGCGTTGGTTTCTAGGATGGCCTGCGCGTTCAACTCGCTATGACCGAGCAAAGCGAAGAAGTTGCCATTGATGACTACGATAATGTGATTACTGAGATCGAAGCCCTTCAAATTATTAATAATGTCGGCGTGCCCGTACGATGGCACAGTGACCACGAGAAAGTGTGAAAATCGTACCGCATCGGCCATCTCGGTGGTTAAAATTGGGTTAAATTCACCTTCTATCTCCATACTAGAGGCAAGGCAACCTTTTTTCCGGATCGCGTCAATATTGCCTCGGTGTTTGGGATGACCATAAAGAAGAACATCAACTCCTCGGCTGGCAAGATCAGCCGCGAAGGTGCACCCAGTATTTCCGGCGCCGATGATTGAAACAGGCAGCTTTGAAGACATCGCCTCTCCTTCTTCACAAATTGTAATTCGAATGATAGGTCTCGTAGAACCCCTCGCCTAAAATGAAAATTAATGTCAATGTGCAGATCCGACACCGCTGCCAACAGAGACTTGCAACAATCGCGCCAACTGCCAAAAAGCAGTCAAAAAGTTTTCCGCTTGCCATGCCAATGGTCGAATAGAGCCCCGTGGGGCGCCCGGCTGATTACCACTGTGTCGCGGACTCGACAAAGCTCACATCTGCTGCAGGGTTGTCGAGTTCGCGACATATCGGTAGGTGCTCTGGTCCGTCTATGAAAGCCCCCATTTTTGACAAGCGGGTCTGATGGGTCGTCGCTCAAGATTTCGGGGGCGCGAATGGCGACGGGAGAAACTGGACGCGTGCAAATGGCTCGGTGAAGAGAGGCGATAGTGTTATTGCCGATAGTGCAGGATGTTTGCGGAAGCAGGGCCACGGTCGAGGAGATAGATGCGGCAATCGTTGGTCAAGGACACGTTAGCGGCTCCGTGCCTCGGGGAAGGGCGCGCGAGGGGAACTACACAGGCCGAGCGACAGAGATGGCGCCAAGAATTCGGACATTTCGTTGAGTGGAAAAGCTGGGGCGTGAGTCGGCCATAATGGCTGGCGACAAGGAACCAGAAGATGACGAAACGAAACCGACGGACACACTCACCGGCGTTCAAGGCAAAGGTGGCCCTAGCGGCGCTCAAGGGCGACAAGACGCTGGCAGCGCTGGCCCAGCAGTTTGAGGTTCATCCGAGCCAGATCACGGACTGGAAGAAGCAACTGCAGGAGTGGGTTGTCCACGGCCGGGCGGCGGGTCGCCTGTCACGACCACGACGCTGCCTGGCGGTGGACAACCCGCGCGTCGATAAGCTTTGACCTTGCGCATGCAGGTTTTCGAACTCGAGCGGCGAACAGTAACCGATGCTGCTGTGCAGGCGGCGTATGTTGTACCAGCTCTCCAGAAACGAGAACAGACGCCGCCGTGCCTGTTCGTGGGTCGCGAAGTGTTCGCGACAGAGCAGTTCGGCTTCGAGTGTGCCGAAGAACGACTCGCACATCGCGTTGACGCTCCTATGTCAAGCGAAGGCTGTAGAGTCAGCTAGATCGGCGAGAATGAGAGGGTAAAGTTCTCGCACTATGTACCGCTTCAGGCAGCGGTGAATTTCCTTCTTCGAGATATCCTCATGGCTGCGACGTTGCACGTACGCTTTCGTCCTCGGGTCACTACGCATCCGGACCATCGCTATTGTCCATAGCGCGTTGTTCGCGGAACGGTTTCCCCCGCGATTCAGTCGATGCCGTACTGTTTTCCCGGATGAGGCCTGGAGAGGGCTCGTTCCGCAAAGTGCTGCGAGAGACGCTTCATTTTGAGGCGTTCAGGGTTGTCGCCGGCAACAGTAACGAGTGTCGCGGCGGTGTGAGGTCCGACACCGAAGCGCCCCCTAAGCCGACAAGCGTACTGGTTGGTAAGCTTCTCCAGCATTGCATCGAGCGTCTTCAGTTCTTCCTCCAAAGCCACCCACCGCTTGGCCAGCAAGCGAAGCGTGATGGCCAGAGTCTGCAACATGGGAGTGTTGCCAGCGACCTGACTCGAGCGCAGTTCGCAACGCACTCGGCCATCTTCGTGCTTGAAAGGCGTTGGCGAACGTCTTGGGGTGCGTTGGCGAGCAGGCTTCTCAGCTGATTGATGGCTTGGGTTTTCGCCTTAACAGCACTTCGCCCAGCGCGCATAGCCTCAGCAGCGCCCGATTTGTCTTTTGGGATGGCTGCGGCCTTGCCCGAAAGGACGGCGCGTGCAGCGCTTTCGGCGTCGGTGGTATCGGATTTGCCGCGAAACCTGCGATCTGCGCGGCCCGGCCGGTTCACTTCCCGAACTTCAATCTCATGATCGAGCAGAACGCGCGTCAGCCCTGCGTCGGATTGGATGCAGTTTTGCCGATGGAGCAGCCAGTCGGGGGCGCCGGCGCGGCAATCACGGTTGTGTCTGGCCCTCACAGGTGCAAACGATCGCGCGCGGGCAGAAAAACCGTCCGGCGTTCTACGCATAGGGATTTTTACTGCCAGCTTGTTATTTCCAGTTCGAACTGGTCTCGCAACAACGCAGCGAATTCCTCCGCCAATTGTGAGACTGCTCTGTGCGGAGGATAGAGAAGGAAGTTGGGGTAGTTGACGGATGGTGAAAAGGGCAGAACCTTGATTCCCTGGCCTACATAATCCGTAGCCACCAGGGGATGGGCCAATGTAACGCCGAGCCCGAGCTTTACCATCTCGCAACATGTGGCACTGTATTGCGCTTCGAGCGACAGCACGCGTTCGACCGCCTCCTGCTCGAAGACACGGTCGGTTTCTTCCCTCGAGCCATCTCCATGCACGAGCGAGATGTATTGCTCGCCGCGAAGGTCGGTAGCCTTTATTCTGCTTTTTCCAGCGAGACGATGGCTTTTCGGCAAGAGGCAAACGACCTCTGCGTCAGGCAGCGCAATCGCCTGGCAGGTAGCGGCGGCAGATACGAACGCGACGATTCCGACGTCGCAGAACTGTGACGAGACCCATTGCTCTACCGTGTTAGACGTATTCGTATGGATCGATACGGTCACATCGGGGCGGGACTGCCTGAAGCGCTGCACGACTCTGGGAAGGAAGCTCATCCCGATGCCGGGGATTGACGCAATGCGCAGGCGGCCGCTGCCGAGATTGCGAATGCTGTCGGCCGCGTACGCGAGGCTTTTCAGCCCGACGAAGACGCGCTCAACCTCGCGAAACAGAGCTTTTGCCTCCGGCTTTGGACTGAGACGTCCACCGGAGCGCTCGAAGAGAACGAGCCGCGTATCGGCCTCGAGTTGAGTAATGAGCCTGCTCACGTTGGACTGAGAAGTATGCAGTTCTTCGGCGGCGCCGGTGGTTGAACCGGCTTGCATCACTGCGCGGAAGGCCTCGATTTGACGTAGCTTCATCTTGGCTATCTCGTTTCGGCATAGGGTTGCATTATATTGGTATTTGACTGCATAGGAAGGGGCCGTCAACATCCGTACTACTACGCACGTGGCTCGTTGGTAGCGAAGACGCTTCAGGCAAAGCCGATGCTTTTTTCTCTGCGAGGCGCATACAGGAGGGGCGAGCAACGGCGAGGAATCATTATCTTGCGCGAGGACGCAGTATGAAGACACACCATTTGACGGGCTCCTACGATGCGATTGTCGTCGGCGGTGGGTTGGTCGGGTCTGCTGTCGCCTATGGCATCGCCCGCGAGGGCGCTCAAGTCCTCGTTATTGACGAGGGGGACGACACGTTCGGCGCGTCGGCGGGCAACTTCGGCCTGGTCTGGGTGCAGGGCAAAGGTATCGGACAACCCGCGTACACTACATGGACCCGGGAATCCGCGGCGCTCTGGCCATCATTCGCCGACGCCTTGCGCGATGAAACCGGCGTGGACGTGCAGTTGCTGCAGCCGGGCGGTTTTGATTTGTGTTTCTCAGATGGCGAGCTCGAGGAGCGTGGAAAGCAGCTGCTGCGGCTATCGAACGACGCCGGTGGCGACTATCCTTTCGAGGTTCTCGGCCGCGCGGACCTGAAGGCCCGGATACCGGAAATTGGCGGGTCCATCGCTGGCGCAACGTATACGCCGATGGACGGTCACGTGAATCCGCTAAAGCTACTGCTCGGCTTACGAAGAGGCTTGACCAACCGCAAAGCACACCTCGTTAACTCCGAGAGGGTGGTGCGCATTGACTCCCAACCCGGCGGATTCGTTGTATGCGGACAGCGGGGGCACTGGTGCTCTGCACGGGTCGTGCTCGCTGCGGGTCTGGGCAACAAGGACCTTGCGCCCATGGTCGGATTACAGGCTGCCGTCGTGCCAATACGCGGTCAAGTCCTCATAAGCGAGCGCGTCGCGACGTTCCTTCGCTTCCCAACCGCCACAGTGCGGCAGACGGATGAAGGCACCGTCCAATTGGGCGACTCACTTGAGAACGTCGGCTTCGATAACGGTGTCACAACGGACGTGCTCTCGGAAATAGCAACGCGCGGGGTGAAAGCTTTTCCACTGCTTCGTGAAGTTCGGCTCGTGCGGGCATGGGGGGCTCTCCGCGTGATGACTCCGGATGGATTCCCGATCTACGAGGAGTCCGCGATCTGTCCCGGGGCCTTCAATATCAGCTGCCATAGCGGGGTAACGCTTGCCGCGGCGCACGCGCTGCGGCTTGCGGGTTGGACAACCGGCGAACGGCGAGTTCCGAATTTCCAGTCGTTTGCCGCGGATCGCTTCCGAAATCAATATGAATCATTTTCCCATGTCGATTGAACCGCTCTTCGAGCAACTGCCGGTTGCGCAAGGTCCAAAGGTGCGCATTACCTTCAACGATGTACCTTATGAGGTGCCTGACGGAATGAACCTGGCTGCCGCGCTCCTTGGTGCGGGTGTTCGACGTTTCCGCAGTACGCCTGTGAGCGGATCCCCGCGGGCACCCTATTGCATGATGGGTGTTTGCTTCGAGTGTCTGGTCGAGATCGACGCGACTCCGAACTGCCAGAGCTGTCTCGAAAGCGCGCGTGACGGCATGGTCATTCGGTCACAAGAAGGCGTACGGCAGGTGCTGGCCGAATTCAGCGCTGAGTCAGCAAGCACGATTGGTGGAAAGGGGCAGCGTCAATGATGCCAGAATCAGTTGATGTCGTAGTTGTCGGTGCAGGACCAGCAGGCATGAGTGCCGCGACCACCGCCGCGCAGGCGGGACTTAAGGTTGTGCTGCTTGACGAACAAATGGCAGTTGGCGGCCAGATCTATCGGTCTATTACCCGCGCCGACGACAAACGCATTGACTTGCTAGGGCCGGACTACGCGTCTGGAAGCACTATCGCTGTGGCTTTGTCCGCAAGCAATGTCCGTCATGTAACCGGTGCCCAAGTATGGTTTGTGAGCAGAGAGCATGCGGTACATTACACGCAGCAAGGGCAGAGCAAGTCCCTGGTGGCGCGTCACGTTGTGCTCGCCACGGGCGCCATGGAAAGACCATTTCCGATTGTCGGCTGGACTACACCTGGAGTGATGACCGCCGGCGCCGCGCAGATTCTGCTGAAAGCATCTGGCACGGTACCTAGGCAGCCGGTCGTGCTCGCAGGCTGTGGACCACTACTCTATCTGCTTGCCTGGCAGTACTTGCGTGCGGGCGTGCCCATCCGGGCCTTCGTCGAGACGACTGGTCTTGCAGACAAATTCAGAGCGGCGAAACATTGGTCGAGCGCCCTATTGGGATGGCGCGACTTGACGAAAGGCCTCAACTTGTTGCGAGCGCTCAGAAGGGCACGCGTACCAGTATACCGAGGTGCAACAGAGCTGCGTGTTGAAGGCGAGCCGGTTGCCACAGCACTGACCTTCATAGCGAGCAAGAAGCGTCAACGCATTGATGCTCCACTGATACTTCTGCATCAGGGGATTGTGCCAAATACGCAAATCACCTGGTCGCTTCAGGCATCGCATCATTGGGACACGAACCAACTGTGCTGGGTTCCGGACCGCAACGACGTCTTCGAGCTGGACGTGCCAGACGTTTTCGTTGCAGGCGATGGTGGCGGCATCGCTGGCGCGAAGGCCGCGGCGACGCAAGGACAGATCTGTGGGCTTGAGATAGGCCGCCGTCACGGCAGGATCGAAAGACGTGAGTTTGATAAGCGGCTCGACAGCTTACGCTCGGAGCATGCCGGGCATCTTAGCGTACGGCCGTTTCTCGATGCGCTATATCGACCTTGCGACGGAACACGAATTCCGGCAGATGACGTACTGGTCTGTAGATGCGAGGAGGTCACGGCAGCCGAGATCCGGCAATCGGTAGCGCTTGGATGCGTTGGTCCCAACCAGACCAAGGCGTTCAATCGATGTGGTATGGGCCCCTGCCAGGGCCGACTATGCGGGCTGACAGTCACGGAGATCATCGCGCGAGAGCGTCGTGTCTCCCCGGAAGTCGTCGGCTACTACCGGATCAGACCACCCATAAAACCTCTTACACTTGGGCAGTTGGCGTCAATTGGCGACCATGCCGAATAACACGTGCAACGTTGAAACAGGATGCCGCAATCAGCAATGTAATCGCTACGATCCACACGGACAGCAGTTACGACAGACCCGGGAAGACGCGCTTCATCTACGACGTTCACGGCGACTGAATCCTGATTTTCAAAAAAGGGAATTTTATGATAATCCGTCAAGGAATTACTGGAAGGCTGAGCAAAGCTTTGGTGGTGAATGGCTTTGCGTTTCTATCGGGTCTGACTGACGTTGCCCGCGAATTTCGGATCCCTTATCTGAAGGCCGTCGGAACGGACAAGTCCCGCATCGCGGTTGCGAACATCTGGCTGCGGGACGTTCGTACATTGTAAGAAGTTCAAGCTACGGCCACATGGCATGCTCAGAATTTGTGACGAATGGCGACACGAGCGACGACCTGGTTCTTGCTCGACGACACGTCAGCGGCACCTGGCACATAAGCGAAGTCGAGCACAGTTCCGGTCCGGTCGCCGCCAACGTGCTGATAGACGCCCTGAACATATAGATCGGTGCGTTTGGACAGGTTGTAATCGGCCATCCAACCAACCATTTGGTAGCTTGGGTTAAGCTTGCCTGCGGTACTGTTGAAGTCGGCTCGCGTGTATGTGTACATGGCCCCCGCATAGAACGCCGGGGTGAACTGATACTTGCCGTTTATTTCGAAATTCTGAAAGCGCAGGCTGGAAAGCGTGCCTGCGGCCGGGGTAATGTCACCGACGTATCCGGATGCAGTCGGATTAGCTACGTACGTGTTCGTGTACGCGACACCAACATTAGCGGACCCGAAGGTGTAGCTCGCGCCTGCGCCGAAAATACGCAATTTGCTTCCTACGAAGTTCTCGTCGCCTTCATTATTGATCGCACCGCCGGCTGTAGCCGATGGATTGTTGGCCTGCAGATACGCCGCCGCGAGAAGCAGTCCACCGGTGGTGTACTGCGCACCGAGGCTGTATTGGCGATTGTTGGCAAAGTTCGTATCGTTCGAGAAGCTATACGTGCCGCCAAACTGAAACCCTGCGATCGTCGGGCTGGTGTACTTTACGGTATTGTTTACGCGGAAACTGTTGTCCGTGTTGTCATTGTCATAGGGGTGCGAAAAAAGGTAGCCCGCCCAGTTGCCGTTCGCGGTGGTCTGCGCCAGGTAGTCGACGACCGAATCATACTGTCGACCCAATGTCACGGAACCGAACTGATTCGAGGAAATTCCGACGTATGCCTGACGGCCGAACATCAGCCCGCCTTGCCCGAGTCGACCATTGTTGGCATTGAAGCCGTTCTCCAGTTTGAAAATCGCGCTCAGCCCGCTGCCAAGACCCTCTGTTCCTCTAAGACCCCAGCGGCTACCTTGAGCGTAGCCGCTCTGGAGTTCATATACTTTCGAACCTGCGACATTGTTGGTGTAATCGAAGCCTTCATCAATCAGACCGTAAAGCGTCACAGTAGATTGAGCGAATACCGGAGTTGCGATAGTGGAAATAAAAAGTACAGCAAGTGTGATTTTTTTCATTAAAGTCTCCGAATATTAAAATATAACTACGTGAAAACGTCCTTGTCGACGGACCCAAATTAACCACGCCTGATTCGTATCCAATCTATCAGTAATACTGACGAAAAATAAGACGTCGCCGGCAGTTTTCTCACGGTCGCGGGCTACTTCAGGCTGCCAGAGAGAAACTGCCTCAGTCGTTCGCTGCACGGCTTGCTCAATACTTCCTCAGGAAGCCCCTCTTCCTCCGTGCGTCCTTTATGAAGAAACACCACATGATTTGATACGTTGCGGGCGAACCCCATTTCATGCGTAACCACAATCATTGTGCGTCCTTCGTCTGCGAGCTTTTGCATTACCTTGAGAACTTCACCTACCAGCTCCGGGTCGAGTGCAGATGTTGGTTCATCGAACAGCATCACGTCAGGGTTCATCGCCAACGCGCGCGCAATCGCGACACGTTGCTGCTGCCCTCCGGAGAGATGCGAGGGATACTGCTTCTCCACGCGCGGCGCGAGTCCGACTTTCTCCAGGTATTCACGCGCGCGCTCTTCGGCCTCGCGACGCGGCAGCCCGAGCACATGTATCGGCGCTTCAACAATGTTCTCGAGAACGTTCATGTGCGCCCAGAGATTGAAATGCTGGAACACCATCGAGAGTTTCGTCCGGATACGCTGCAGCTGCTTCGGGTTCGCGACGTCGAGATAGCCGGATTTATTGGACTTCGTCTTTACGGCTTCGCCATCGACCGAGATGCGCCCGGAGTTCGGTCGCTCAAGAAAGTTGATGCAACGAAGAAACGTACTCTTTCCCGAGCCACTTGCCCCGATGATGCTGATAACGTCACCCTTGTTTGCCTTCAGGGACACGCCCTTGAGCACCTCGTGGTCTGCGAAGCGTTTATGGATGTCATGAACTTCTAACTTGCAAGTTTCCGTCTGAGTCGTGCGCCTCAACATTCTGATCCCTTATCGTTACGTTTAAAGCACCGGTGTGTCGGACACCTTGGCTGGACACCAACGTGCAAGCTTAGTGAGCACGCGGTCCGAGGTAGCCGAGCCAGTGGCGTTCAGCACGCCGGAACACAGCAACCAGCGCGAAAGAGATGGTCAGGTAAAGAAGCGCGGCAATACCAAATGCCTGGAACGACTGGTAGGTTGCTGAGTTGGCATCGCGGGCGACCTTCAGGATATCGGGCACGGTCGCCGTGAAAGCAACCGAGGTGGCATGCAGCATAAGGATCACCTCGTTGCTGTAGAGAGGCAGGGACCTTCGCAACGCGGAAGGGATGATGATGCGTCTGTACAGGGTGAACCAGTTCATTCCGTACGCACGTGCTGCCTCAACTTCACCGTGAGACATCGAGCGCATCGCGCCAGCGAATATCTCGGTCGTGTAGGCGCAAGTATTAAGCGCAAACGCAACAATTACGCAGTGGTAACCGCTTCGAAAGAAGGCATCGGTAAGCTCATGCGACCGAATAAAGTCGAAGCTATAAATACCCGTATAGATCAGAAGCAATTGCACGTACAACGGTGTGCCCCGGAAGACATACGTGTAGAAACGCACGGGCATGCTTATGCATCGATTCGTGGAGACACGAGCCACCGCGAGGGGCACCGCCATCAAAAAGCCGACTACGAGAGATGCCACCAGCAGCCAGAGGGTGACGGCGAGGCCGGAGACGCGCTGCCCGTCCCAATACAGGAAAGCGCGCCAGAACTGGGTGAGGATATCGATCATGAGCCTAGAGTTCCGCGTGACGAACGCCAGTCGAGAATCGTTTCTCGAGCCTGAACAGCATGAAATTGGAGATGGTTGTCATCGCGAGATAGATGAGCGCGGCACACATGACAAAGAAGAACATTTTGAACGTGCTCTTACCCGCATCCTGTGTGGCCTTTACGACGTCTGCCAGGCCGATAATGGAGACCAGCGCAGTCGCCTTGACCAGAACCTGCCAGTTGTTGCCGATGCCCGGAAGTGCGAAGCGCATCATTTGAGGAAACAGGATGCGCCGGAAAACAAGAACCCCATTCATTCCATAGGCGGCGCCCGCTTCCAGTTGACCGCGCGGCACTGCAAGGAATGCGCCCCGAAAGGTTTCCGTGAAGTAGGCTCCATAGATGAAGCCGAGTGTCAGGACGCCTGCCGCGAACGGGTCGATGTCAAATTGCGCGAGACCCAGGGCGTCGGTAAGATTGTTGACCGCGATCTGGATGCTGTAAAAGACAAGGAGCATCAGGACAAGGTCTGGTACCGATCGTATCAAGGTCGTGTACGCTGAGCCGATTGCGCGAAAACCACGATTTAGCGAGAGCTTCGCGACGGCGCCCATGAGGCCAAGGACAACCGCGGCCGCTAGCGAGAGCATCGACAATTCAATTGTCCGCACAGTGCCGGCCAGCAACTGCGGACCAAATCCGAATAGAAACACATGCGTCTCCGTGCTTGTTATAGGTAGAAAACGGCGAGCCGAAAGCCCTCGCATCTCTGTTGTGCGGCAACCATTCAGTCACCCAGGCGGCAAGGAAAATCGCGGCGGCTCGGAAGGGGCACTCACCGGGCACGCAGCAGCGTCTTGTCCCACATCTCCTTCAACAAAGGCGTGGGAGAACAGAATAGGTAACGGCCCCTTTTCCGATGGCCATTGGTTAGCCTGACGGTCTCCAAATGCCGGACTTTGGCCGCTGGCGATTGGCACCAAACTCGGCCGACGTTTTCGCAAGTTCTATCTGGATAGTTGCAGGCACGTCAGCCGCCATAGATGTCGAAGCTGAAGTATTTCTTTGAAATCCTGTCGTAGGTGCCGTCTTTCCGGATGCTATCGATAGCGCCGTTGACTGCGTCAAGCAGGGCCTTGTCGCCTTTCCTGATACCGATGCTTACGCCCGGGCCGAAGATGCTTTCGTCCTTGATGGCCGGACCTCGCGCGAAACCGAAATCACGACCCTGCGCAGTATTCAGGAATCCCGACTCAGCCGTTGGCCCCGAAACCAGTGCTGCATCGAGCCGCCCATCCGCGAGGTCATTCCACACCTGGTCTTGCGAAGGGTAGGGCACAATGTCAACTCCATTCGTCCAATGCTTCCGTGCATAGGCTTCCTGTGTGCTTCCCTGCAAGACTCCGATATGCTTTCCGTTGAGCGATTCGGGCATTGCCACCAGAGCCGAGCCGCGCCTTACAACCAGCGCTTCGAAGTTGGCGTATATCTTGTGGCTGAAATCGATTGCCTTCGCGCGCTTCCCGGTCTGCGACATTGACGAATTGATCGCGTCGAACTTGCGCGCCTGCAACGCGGGAATCATGCCGTCGAACGAGTTTTCAACCCAGACGCACTTCACCTTGAGCTTCTCGCAAATTGCATTACCCAGATCGATGTCAAATCCAACGAGATCGCCACTCGGGGTTTTCGACTCAAACGGCGGGTAAGCGCTGTCGACTCCGAACTTAAGTTCCTTTCCATCGTACGCGAATGCCGCAAATGGAATGGACGTTGCGCACAGGGCGACCAGCAGCGTTTTAATCTTCATTTTGGTTTCTCATAAATTCCAAGTCTGGATTTGCGGCATAGTACTTCTGCTTTTATTGCGTCGGTGGCCTCGGACTCGGACGCTTCTCGAGCGCAGCGCCGGATGTAATGGCATCTAGGTTGGAACGGCATAGCCGTCGACTACAAGCCTCTTGAGGGTGTCGATTTGAAGCGGTCCAATCTCGGGAAGAATGTCGTTGTCCGCCACAAAGTACCGACCGTAACAGGTGCCGAGAATTGCCACGCCGCCCTCGTGCAAGGGCGCTCTCACCCCAGCCAGTTCGGCGAGTCGAAGCGTCGGTACCAACCCGAACGGCACTTCTTCGAGCACGTAGCGTGTGGCGATGTCTCTCGGGCCGGGCGGATCACTCCCTTGCCGGACAAGTTGCTCCGATATTGCCGAAAATGAGTCACCAACCACGCCAAAAGACAGCCTGCAATGATCAAAGGTCGTTCTCACTGACTTTCCGAATGCTGCTGCAATGGTAAGTGTCTCCTGGTCTAGACGGGCTCCCGATGGAGACCAGACTTTCGGTTTATGTCCATTCTGTATGAGATACGCCGCATAACCCAAAGCGATTGCGCCGGCTCCTACGATTGTCACTTGCATGTGCCTTCCACCTTGAAATAGTCCACTGACCGTGCACGACCTAGGCGGTTATGTAATAGATTTCTCAGCCCAAGCCCGAACCCATCGCTGTTTAGGAGAGGGCAAACGAAACGTCACCTACACGTTCTTCGCATATGAGATAGCAAAATGGCAGACGCCAGCCCCACGAATCGATCTGTTGCGGCGACAGATAACGATTCGCGCCGTAGGCGAATAGCGACGCCGCCAGTACGGCGAGACCTGACGTCTACCATTGCAAGCCACCGAAAAACCCCCTGCTGTTCACATCCTGTTCGGTGAGGAAGGAATTGGCCGTTCCGAACTCGCCGCCCGCCGAAAAGCCTTGCAGCAGGCGTCTCGCCACTAGAATCACCGGCGCGAGCACGCCGATCTTGTCGTATGTCGGCACGAGGTTAATCGACGCAGTGCCGCACAGCATCAGGAACGCCGTGCGGCTTAGCGTGAATCGCCGACCGTACTTATCTGCGACGACCCCGAGGATAATTGCACCGACGGGCCGGATGAGGAACGAGCTAGCGAAGGTGAGAAGGCTGAGCAACAGCGCCGATTGTTCGTCCCCGGTCGGAAAGAACAGCTTGGACACGGTGATTGCGAACATCGCGTATACGAGCAGGTCGAACCATTCGAAAAACGTGCCGAAGTTGGCGGCGATGACATCGCGGACCGAATTTTTTACGGGCGTCGCGCAGACACCGGCGTCAAGGGTGTTGGTTCTGTTCGGCATCTTATCTCCTTTGCAGTCGGCGCCGGTCGGATTGTTGCCGCCGGAGCCGTTATAGAGACGCGCCATGCGCGCGCCGCGATTTAAAACAACAAGCTTATGCAGGACAAGCGATATGGAGGATCGAATCGTTGCGCGCAGCAGGGCGAGCGGCCCGATCTTTTAGTACATGGGGACGTCGGCACAGTGCGCCGCAAGCTGCCGGCCGGCCCAGGACGCGGCCGCCTGAACGATGTATGCGCAATTCAGCGGGCCGCGCACCTGGATCGGCGCGGACCGACGAGTGCCGCCACGCGGCCACATGATCGCCGAGATATCTCTTCGAGAGGCCGAGCCTCATTTTCCGTCTTTCATCATTTCGACACCTCAATTGCGGATTACGCCACCCGACAATGCATGAGCGGCATGAGCAGGATGGTGTGCTGCCGACGTGAACGACACAATGCCGTCAAAATAGGTCCGGTATTCGAAATGCGTATAGGGGGTTTTCCCCCCCCCATATGGCGCGGCTCTGCAATTCAGTGGCCTCGCTGAACGAACTTAATGCCAGCCGCGACTATGGACCGAGCAGGCCTTGACTCGGCGAACACGCGTCGGATGCCGGTGCGGTACGGCGCACGGAGCAGGCCCACGGCCGTCGATAGGGCCGGCACCACCGTCGCGCTGCACCTGCCGAAGGCTGGCAACGATGTCGCCCCAAGGGCGCGAAGCGCAGCAATGAGACAGGCACCGCGCACACCGATAACGATGCAGGGTTTTTCGCATGGGCAGCACATCGGGCCAGTTTCAGCCTCGCCTCAACGAAGTCAGGGAATACCCTTATCCGCTTTTCAAATAGACGACCGCCTTTGGCGACATTGTTTATCGGACGGTGAAGCGCGAACATTCACCCATGCCGCCATGTTCCGGGCGGACCAGGCCAAGAATGGGAGCGCATGCAATGACTAAAGACGGAAAAATGAGGCTCGGCCTCTCGATGAGATATCTCGGCTATCACGTTGCCGGCCGGAGGCATCCGGATGTGCCGGCGGACGGAGCGCTGAGCTTTGCACATTTCCTAAACACGGCCCGCAAGGCGGAAGCGGCGCATCTCGACATGGTTTTCTTTGCTGACGGTCTTGGGATCCGCGCCAATGACAATCCGAAAGGATCACTTGCGCGTGACATGCGGAATGCAGAGTTGGAACCGATCACGCTCCTCGCCGCACTGGGTGCAACCACGTCACTGGGCGGCTCGCACTGAGCCAAAAGTACTACCGAAAAGTCGTACGTTTTAAATGAATAGCTTAACCAATCACAAATTCGATATATAAAGAAAGGAGCGGAGATGAGACAACTGGTAGCCTCCACTGTGCTTTGCCTGCTGGCGTCTTCTGCGTGCGCCACAGATACTCTGCGCTTCGGCACTGAAGCAGACTATCCGCCGTTTGAATATAAGCTGCCAAGCGGAGAATTGGCAGGTTTCGATATTGACATCGGCAATGCTATTTGCGCGAAACTGCAGGTCAAATGCAAATGGGTTGAAAGTTCGTTCGATGGCCTCATTCCCGCTCTTGAGGCGCGCAAGTTTGACGCCATCAATTCGGACATGTGGGCCACGGAACAGCGCGAAAAAGTAATTGATTTCACATCCGTTATTTACGCGACCTCGGCCCGTTTGGTGGCGCGCTCGGACAGTCACATCCTGCCGAACGTAGAATCGCTCAAAGGCAAGCGCGTCGGTGTTCAACAAGGTGGAACGCAGCAATATTACGCAGAACAGAAGTGGGCGCCGGGTGGCGCTGTCGTAGTTACATATCCGAGTCAAACCCAGGTATACGCGGACTTGGCCGCCGGTCGAATTGATGCTGCCTTGCAGTCGCAGCAAAGCGCGGAGGACAATTTTCTGAACAAGCCCGAAGGCAAAGGGTTTGCGCTGGTTGGCCCGCCACTGACCGATGAGAAGATATTTGGCCGCGGAGTTGCTTTCGGCGTCCGCAAGCAGGATCCGGAGCTCAAAGCTCGCCTTAACGAGGCTATCGCCTCCTTGAAACAGGATGGCACGCTCAGCAAGATTGCCAAAAAGTATTTTCCGTATCAGATCGTGACTCCCTGAAATTCCCGCCAATTCCAACGTGGAGTTTCGCGTGCTTGGGACCAAAAGCGACTATATATCGAGATTACTGCACACCCGCGCAACTTCTGCGGAGAAATCTCGCACAATGGAAAGCAGGAACGAGCTCATTGAGCAAAGCGAAGAAGGTTCGGGAGAGAAATCTCGAAGAGCCGTGCATGATACGAGGAAGGACCCTATGAAGAGGAAGCAGCTATGAAGTCGCCGGTGGCATATCGGGACCCGCACACTACAGTCGTCGACCTGTTCGCATCCTATGTCGAAGAGGCTCGAGACAGGCCTGTTCCGCAGCACGTTTCGGATGTCGCCATAATGCATATTTTTGATCTCATAAGTGCGGCTGGGGCAGGCATCTATGAGCAGATCGCGGTCGTCAGCCGCGACTTAGCTCTGGAAACCTTTCGGCGTGGGCGCGTACCGATCTGGTTCACAGGCGCCGCCAGTTCCGTCATTGGAGCCGCCTGGGCGAACAGCGCCGCCGCTTCGGCGCTCGATCTTGACGACGGGGATCCAGTGGCGCGCGGCCATCTCGGAGCGGCGGTTATTCCCACCGCTTTCGCCGTGGCCCATGAAGTCGGCGCGACATTCGACGAAATCGTGCGAGCCATTGTTATCGGCTACCAGGTCGGTGCGACGATCGCTACCGCGCGCACATCCTATGGTACGACCGGAACTTGGGCTCCCTATGCTGTAGTCGCGACAGCGGGCGCGCTCCGTGACATCGGCAGACGTGTATTGGCGCACGCACTTGCAATTGCGGGGGAAGCGGCGCCGAACTGCGCGCTTATGAGTGCTCCTGCGCCCCATGACCCGCTCCCCGAAGGCAGTGACGTAAAGGAGGGGATTCCTTGGTCTGTCGTAACAGGCCTAAATGCCCTGGAGGCGGCTCAGAAGGGCATGACCGGACCACGAAATATTCTCGATAGTGTTCGTCATTACAAGTTTCCCGTTGATCTCGACGAGGTTATTCGTTCCGGTTCACGCATCAGGGATAGCTATTTCAAATTCTATTCCTGCTGCCGACACATCCATGGTCCGCTGGATGCGCTGCAGGAGTTAATGGCAAAGAACAAAATCAAAGCGCCAGATATTCAAGAAATTAAAGTCGAAATTTACGACGACGCAATGCGTCTTGAAAACAGGTGTGAGCCCCAAAATCTGCCGGACATCCAATATAGCATCCCCTACTGTCTCGCACTCGTAGCTCTTTTCGGGCCGCAGGTCTTGCTGCCACTCAGTGGGGGGGCTCTGAATCGCAATGATGTATCTGCTCTTGCTCGAAGAGTTTTGCTGTCGTGTAGCGCAGATATTGAAGCGGTATATCCGCAGCAAACGCTATCGCGCGTGACTATCACGTGTGGCAGCGGAACGTTTAGCTCTGGAGATACCGTTCCGAAGGGCAAGGGCGAGCATGTTACCTGGCAGGAGCTCGAGTCGAAGTTCAAGATGGCGACGCGCCTTGTCGCCCTTCCGGCACAGCAGAACGAGATCGTTGAGGCCGTACACCAAGCCCGGGCGGGAAATGCGTCAAGCTTGATGACCTGTCTCGCGGAGGTGAGATTTGACGAAGTGGACCGACGCACGAGCAACGAAGGCTAGTTATCTCTAGTAGGAGAAGTATGAAGCTATCTACACCGAAAAATTAATGATGGGTTGGCGGGTGTGGTTTGAGCCGTTTAAACGACGTAGGATTTGCTTGCTTAGGCCGATTCGAATCATTTCCGGGAGATCACATCCACCATGAAGTGGATCCTAAGCTTCCGGTACTGGAGAATAATCGCCTCTGCTGATATTTCGCGAAAGGCGATTGGCGCGGGCCACCCGACTCTCGTGCGTGCTTTGGGCATCTGCCAATTAAACCGGCACTTCTACCAGGTGCTAAGCGCAGTAATTAAATTTGATAGAAGAAACAGCGCCTGCGGATCTGCAGATGACTAATCTTCTGTCTGTGACCTTTTCCAGGAAATGTGATGCGAGATGGATCCGACGTTAATGCGATGGCACGGGTGGTCGCAGCCGAGGTGTTCGAAATTGAGGCGGCGCTTGTTACCCCATACAAGCTGTCCGAAGGAACACTGGTGTCAACACGCGCCGTATTGCTCAAACTGACGGACGCCGATGGCGTTGAGGGCTGGGGCGAGGCCAATCCTTACGATTCCTTTACCGGAGGCACGGCAAGCGATGCTGCACGTGCCCTAAAGGAAACACTGCTGCCAGCAGTCATGGCATCTTCGGCTCCCACCCCCGGTTGCATCGACGAGGAACTCGATACACGGCTCGCTGGACACCTCAGCGCCAAGGGGGCCGTGACGATGGCTCTGCTCGATATACTCGGCAAGCGGCTCGGTGTCCCCGTTGCAACGCTACTGGGCGGGGCGCTGCGGGAGTCACTTCCAGTGGTTTGGCCGCTCAGCAATGGTACATCCGAGGAAGACATCCGCGTGATCGACCAGCGGATTGAGCAAGGATTCTCAAGCTTCGCGTTAAAGATGGGTACGTCGCCAATACGTAGCGAGATACAACGGGTGGCTGACCTGGAGGCGCGTTACGGGAGCCGTATAACGCTGACCGCCGACGCTAACGAAGGCTGGAACCGCGAGGAAGCTCGTGAGTTCCTGAAAGGAGTTAGTGGCTCCCGGCTTGCGTTCGTCGAACAGCCGTTGGAGAAGTCTGATCTGGAGGGAGCGGCGTTGTTGGCCAGGGACAGCAGGCTTGCGATCTCAGCGGACGAAGCGGTGGCTGAACTCTCGCATGCGGCGCGGATTGCAAGCGTCGGTGCCGCTAGTGTCTTTAGTGTCAAGAGCAGCAAAAATGGAGGCCCTTTGCGCGCTCAGCGCATTGTGGCGGTAGCACAGGCGTTTGGGATTTCCTGCTACATGAATTCGATGATCGAGTTCGGCGTGACGCAAGCCGCGTCATTGCAGCACGCCGTAACCATAGGGAATCTCGTCGACGTCGGCCACGCCTTTATGTCAACGTTACGGCTCGCCGAGGACCCGACCGATTTTTCTTCATTCGTGCGCAAGGGGGTAGTGCATCTTCCTGAGAAAGCGGGATTGGGTGTGGAGGTAGACGAGTTCCATGTGCGTCGCATGGCGGTAAGTGGATTTCATCTTCGCCGCTCACCACAGTGAATTGCCAACAACAGCATGTCGGATGAAAAGCATGACGGAATGCGAGACACGCCCGGCTCCGCTAGCAGTATTCTGATTGAGGATACTGCTCCGGTTCAGGGCCCTTCGCCTCAACAAGGAGGCGAATCGACAACCTGATGCTTGCAAACCGCTCGTGTGGGAGGCTCGCGCGAGCGCGACCCTTAATTCTGTGCCTGAGTGCAGTGCGGATTGCACGTCATGCGCTTTGAGGGATATTTATCACCGGCTCTACTCCTATCCGACGAGCGTTATTCGCGTGAATCAGATTCGTGTTTGGCCCCGGTGCGCAGATCTTCGCCGCGGATCGGGTGCTGTGAGCCGGTGGCTATACAGAGTGTACTGAAGGCGCCTAAAGCGCGTAACCAATCGCAATGCCGTTCGGCAATCTTGCCGACGTATCCCGACGAGAGCGGGTCGGCTACATACATAGGTATTCGAATATGCCGACGTTAGCCTAACCGAACGGAAATGAAGCCTTCATTGATCAGGCCATGACCTTCACAAAGGATGAGGAAGTTATGACGATTGTAGGAATGTCGTTGAGAAATATGGTGGAGGGTTGGCGCCCGACCCGAAGAGAGGATTTCGAGTCAGCCATTACGGACGATCCAGCACGGGACGTTACGTTTGCGTCGTCGCAGACAACGGAGGCGGGTCAAGGGCGATGTTCTTTTTTCGACACCGAAACGGAAAATGGTGCGTCTTTCCACCCGATCCAGAGAGACCTGCCATACGCATCGCCGAGATTTCGTATGCCCGGGACTGAGGGTGAAAACAAGCGTCAGGCTGAACATTCAGAGCTCGGTCGGTGCCACCGACGATGCGCCAGGGACTTTCTTCGTGTGCTGTGGGTGAGCGATCGTTGATCGCGGTCAGTTTTTCCACGTCCTGATCGTGGTTGCGTGGCCGGTTCGCTGCGATCATCGAACACGTGCCGGCCGGGAACCGGTGAATGCGTGTTCCGCGCCACGCGCGGCTACGCGGCGTGCAGCGAAAAGTACGTGTGGATGTTTAGCATATCGAGGTGAATATGGAGCCGTCCGAAAATCCTGCTCACGAACTGCCCACATCCGCACCGATTCGGCTTGCCGGGCGGGAGGCCTGTGACAGTAAGTGTGACGCGTGCAACGCGAATTTCGACGGTCAGAGAAAGAGGGAAGATCGTCCACGTTCGTGCCAGCGGTCGATGCCCACGCGAATCGACGCGCCAGCGGAGCCTGCCGGATCGGTCGGGGAGCTCTGCGTCGTCGCAACGATCGTGAGTGGACGCTTTCTGTGAACACTTGGGCGGCGAGCAGTTCAGACGATTCAGCGGTCACTCATCCTGAACAGGATGTGGCGCGTTCGGGAAGATGAACGTCTGAGAAAACGCATTTTTTTTGCGTTAATCCGAGGGGCGGTCTGGCTATTCGCGATTATCGGCCATCTATTGCTCACAGTGGCTGTTGCAACGGAAATGTGCAAAGCTCGATTTCTGGCACTAACCGCCCAAGTCACCTCGGGAAATCTACGGGCGGACGGCGCCGCATCCAGTGGGCTCGCGTTGTAGTAGCAATATTCCGAAGTCGTGAACTTGCGCTGCGGGACAAGAATGTGCGGGATTAGCATGTATCGCAGATATTGAGCCGACGGTGCAAGCGTGGCACGCAAGCGCGATGCTAGATGCGGGTTCTGGCTTTCGGCCCGCCGACCGCCGATTTGTTTAACCATCACCGGCCCTCGACATCGGCTAAGCGGAATTGTCTCGAGGAAGCCGGACATTTCGTTACCGCGGTTTTTTGTGACGGCATGGAGTCTCAAGTTGGATGCAATCGTCGTTGGAGCGGGAGTCATAGGGATCACCGCGGCATTGGAACTTCAACAGCGTGGGTTGAAGGTCATGCTGCTGGACCAGCAGTCTGTCGCGCAGGGCTGCAGCTTTGTCAGTGCGGGCGTGATCTACCCAGGCGCATTCCCGTCCAGCACGTACTATCGCATTCCCGAGCTTCCCGCCGCTTTCTTCAAGGCTAGTTCGTCTGCCGCCCTCGATTGGCGATCAGCTCCAGGCCTGCTTTCGTGGTGTGTTCAATACGCGAGAGCAACGCGGTCGGACATCGTCTGGCATGGCACGGACCTACTTCATGAACTCTGTCGGGACTCACTTCGTTCTCTCGAACTGCTGCTTGGCTCGGACCTGCCGCCCCTCAGCAGATGCGGTCACCTGGCGGTTCATCTCTCCACTTGCGAAGTCGATCGGGCAACATGTCTGAACTCGATTCGCACGTCGCTCGGCGCGGCTGTCAGGATAGTGTCTGGCGGAGAACTGGCCGCGTTAGAGCCTGCGATTTGCCGTCTCGCGCTTGGGCCAAGTGCGGCCGGAGCTACCTTCCTGGCAGGGGCGGCTCACGTGACAGATACCGCTGCGTTTGTTGCCAGTCTTGCGGACGTATTTGTCCAACGCGGCGGGCTCCTGTGCTTCGACAGGGTACAGGGCCTTAATAGCGCAGGATGCGGAAAGGTCGCCGTGAAGTGTGCCCGGGGAGACTACTCACCCGGAACCGTTGTTCTCGCGACCGGCGCACACTCGAACCGGCTTCTGGCAGATTGCGATCATCGCATTCCGCTAGTTGCCGAAACCGGGTACCACATCGAGTTGGACGTCGAGCCCGGATTTATCAGTAGGCCTGTTTCGCTATCAGGCCTTGGCGTGATTCTGACGCCGAGTGAACGCGGAGCCAGGATTTCCGGCCTCAGTCACTTCGGGATGCCAGGTTTCCGAGCGCGGCCCGACATGCTGTTATCCGCGCTGGATCGCGTGCGCAAATCCCTGCCGGGTCTCAGAGCTCGACCAGGATTCGAGGTACGCAGCGGTGAGCGCCCCAGTACACCGGACTCCTTGCCGGTCATCGAGCGCGTTCCAGGCCATCGTTCCATCTTTGTGTCCACCGGGCACGGGCATCTGGGCCTCACGCTGGCTGCCGTCTCGGCGGGCATCCTTGCGGATCTGGTGACGAATGGCTCATCGAGCTATGAAAGCGAACTCAGCTCCCAAAGGTTCAGCAGAAGTACTAACAGCGAGGCGGTTTTGCGAGCGGCATAAACGGCAGAAGAGCATGTTTGCCGACAATGTCACGGCGAGTGACGAAACGGCGGAACTCGCGCGGCGGATACGCGGTGATCGCATCAAAGCGTTGAATCGATTTGCGGGGCGCCGGCGGGATTCAACATGCCGAATGCGGGAGCGCCGCAATCCATGATTGACAGCTGGCAAGGCACAGCTGGAAAGAGAGCGTCACATCTGCGAGATCCGTACGATCGCCGCACTGAGGTTGAAACAGGATGGAGAAAGTCATGGGAAGCGTAGGAAGGTCGTTGAGAAATATGGTTCAGGATTGGCTGGCACCCGATCCCAAACGAGGGTTTAGAGTCAGTCACGTCGGACGATCCGGACACGGGCGCTACGTTTGTGTCGTCGCAGACAATGGGGCGGGCTCAAGGGCAATGTTCTTTTTTCGCCACCGTGACGGGTCATGGTGCATCTTCCCGCCACAGCCAGAAAGACCCGCCATGCAGGTTGCGGGGCATTGTGTTGAACACGAAAGCGTAAATCAATAGGCCGACGGAGCTGTTGCCCGGACTATGCTCCGCTTCCCTTATCGTTGCCTCCTTGGAAGGATGCAATGGTTAAACCGATACCCGATGATGTCTTGTGGTCACTAATTCAACTATCTTTGCCGCCGATCAAGCGGCAGCGCGCTTGATAACCCGGATGTGCACCTTTGTGCTGCGGCGCAGTGCTAAAGAACCTTCTGTCCGTGCACGTCTCGAAGTGATTCGAGGAGCACTGAGCGGTAGAACAGCCTGCGTGCACGAGCTTGCCTTCCGTCACGCATCGCGGCCTACGGTGCCGCGATGAGCAATCGCCTTCGGCTCGTCCGCCGGCCAACGGAGGTCAGATCGCTTTCGATAGCGGAGGAGGAAAATGTGCAGGGCACATGCGAGGCAGCGAACGAAAGTCTGGTGTCCGAGAGCACCGCACGCGGGAACCCACTGTGCATCGTGGCGTCAATCCGTAACCTCGCGCACATTGAAAGCGCTTACGGCACCGCAACCGCGCTGACCGTCAGGCATGTTGTATGCAGGCGCGCTCGCGATTTCTGTACGCGGGAGTCGGGCATCATGACGCGCAGCGGAGAGCAGATTGTCGTTCTGATTGACCGTGCTGTTCCTGAAGACCTGGCGAACGCTCACGCAGTTTGCAGCGACCATAGCATCGTCGATGCGGTCGTCGCGGCGCTGGGCGACGCGCCGGTGTTCACGTCGATGGGCCTGATCCGCGCAGCCATCGGTGCATCGATCCCGACCTGGACGGCACACCGTTCGACCCCGAAAAAGAAGCATCCGCGGAGATGCGAATGGGCACCAGAAAGGGGCGGACCCGATACGCGCGCGACATGGAAATTGCCGGGGAACTGCTAGGCGCGATGGAACGCGACGAGTGGTGCTTCCGCTACGAGAAGGTCTGCAGCGCGACCGGTACGGAGAGCGTCAGCTATTGGGAGGCGTTGTTGTGCAGGACCGGAGATGGCGTACCGGTCAGTGTAGGCAAATGGATTCCCGCTCTCGAACGGCTCGGACTGGTGAGCCGCCTCGACAGATGGGTCGTGACGACCGTGATCGATACGCTGCGTGCGCATCCGAGCATGTCGCTAGGCTGTAACGTGTCGATTCAGAGTGCAGCGCTCGGCGGCTGGCGGTCGACGGTCATCGAAACCCTTGCCGGGGAGCCTCAGGTCGCGGCACGGCTCGTCATCGAGTTGACGGAAAGCGCGCCGCTGACCGACATCGACGCAGTCGTGGACTTCGTCCGGGCGCTGCAACAGCTCGGATGTCGCGTCGCTCTCGATGACATCGGTGCAGGCTACAGTTCCGTGCGGAGTCTTATGGAACTGGGTGTGGACATTGCAAAAGTCGATGGTGGATATCTGCATCAGGCCCGCTCGAACGGGTGCGCACGAGTACATCTGGGTGCGCTGATCCGTCTGGCGCGAACATGCGCTTCGCAGGTGGTGGTCGAACGTGTCGAGGACGAGGAAGACCTGCACGTATCCCGGGCCTGTGGCGCGCATTGGATTCAGGGATATCTCTTCGAGCCCATCTTCGCCGCCGGTTTGGCACAATCCGCGTCTGAGCCCGAACGGGACTGATGCGCGAGATGGAAGGTCCTGCGGGAGAAAGGAGAAGTCATGACCGACATCTATCAGTACAAACCTGGAAGTGGCGTGCCGGTCGTCACACAGCCCATCCCTGGCACGCGGACCTGCAGGCCCGCCTGCAATTTTCTTCTTCCGCGACAATGACCGCGCTTGATGCGTCTTCCCGCCTGAGTCCGAACCTCCGTGATGGAGTGTTTCCCGCAAGTGCAGCGCGATAGAGGATCGACCCGGCCATCAAAGCCGGGCAAGTCCGGGATTGAGTGGAGTACAGAAATGTTTGAGAAATCGAAGCCGCTAACGCCCGAGTACGCCCGCGAGCTGGAAGTATGGACGTGCGCCTGGTACGACGAAGCCGTTGCAGCGAATTTCGTGCGCCCGCCGTATCACCCTGACGCGACGATCATCAAACATCTCCAGGGCTACTTCCACGCCGGCCTGGCGCCGGCTGAAGCCGCAGTGGCATGCTTCGGAAGGAATCACTGAACGGTGTCGTCATCGCGTCCCCGCTGGGCAAGGATGGTCCTGCGGAAGGCAGACAACGATCCGCGGAGGCAATGAATGCCCAGCCCGTTACACGCGTGTATTAACCACTGGAATCGGGCAACAACTTTCAGCGAAGGTGCGCGTCTGTTGGTGTACCGAAGGCGGCGCTTTGGCACCTGAACGAAGGAAACCATCGACGCGAAGCCCTCGGGCGGCTGTGGGGCGGCGCCGCCGCCGCATTCCAGACAGAATGTTTTTTTGTTGATACCTATGCGTGGTTCGGGAGGAGGGCACGACGTTGAACATGATCGAAGTCGCCCGGCGTGTCAAGGTTGAAGTGTGCTATGCGTTGACGCCTGCCCGCTACGCACTGTCCCACATTACTGGGCGCACGGATCGCCGACAACCGGCAGCTCTTGCATTCTGTAAAAGCTCCCGTCGTTGTCATCGGATCGAGTGGATAACGTTGAAGCAACGAACCGCGGTTTCATCAGGCTGCGATTTCGTCGTTGTCGAGCGATTGCGAAGATGTAGATGGCGATTGCACGGGTTTCTGGTTGACCCGTTGGGCAAATGACTGCTGCTGGGCAGGTTGCATGCCGGTCTTCAGCACATCAAGGTAGTCAGCGTACCACTGGATCATCGCGCGACGTTGCACCAGATACTTGGCGTGGTTGTAGTCGCCGGCAATGCCTTCCTCTAGATGAGCTAGTTGCGTTTCGACGTGATCCTTTATCCAGCCGTGCTCGCGAAGAAGGGTGCTCGCGGTATGGCGTGTGCCGTGACCGACCATACGGCCCTTGTAGCCAATCTTCGAAAACACGAGGTTGATGGTGTTCTCGCTGATGACTTCGTGCTTCGTGCCGATGCCGGGGAAGACGTACTGGTGACGGCCCGTCAGCTCCATGAGCTCGCGCAGTGCCTTGACTAGTTGCGATGGAAGCGGAGTGACGTGGCTGCGCCGCATTTTCATTTTTTCAGCGGAGATCGTCCACAGGGCGCCGTCGAGATCGATCTCGGTCCATTCGGCATAGCGGACCATACCCGGCCGGCTTGCCGTCCAGATTGTCATCCAGGCCGCGACGTATGCGATGAGGCGGCTCTTTGATTTTTCAAGCGCCCGCAGGAAGTCGGGCAGCTCCGGTTCGAGCAGGTGAGGATAAGGCTTAGCCTTTGGGGCGGCCTTCGCAATGACCTTGAGTTCCGACGCCGGGTTGAATTCGCACTTGCCGCGTGCGATGGCCTGACTGAAGATTTCGCGTAACCACCCGCGGGCCTTTTTCGAGACGTTGAGTGCGTCGCGCTTTTCGAAGCGTTCCTGGACGCGGGCGCAGTCAGCACGCGTGATGTTTGCCAGCTTGATCGAACCGAGCTCCGGCAGGATGTCCTTGTCGAGGTACGTCCGAATCTTGTCGAGCGTTGACGCCGACCGACCCGCATCCTGTTTGCTCTTGTACCAGAGTTCAGCGGCTGCCCTGAACGTGCCGTCGTCGCTGGTATCCGCCCGCTGCCGGTCTATCCGTCGTTTTGCGCGAGGATCGGCACCGTCGGCGACGAGTGTCCGGTAGGCCGCTGCTTGTTGCCTCGCTTTCTGAAGCGTGGCGTCGGGGTAGCCTCCCAACGAGATGCGCGGTTGCTTGCCGTGCAGGCGGTAACGGAAGTGCCAGAATTTGTTGCCCTCGGGCGTGACCCAAAGGACGAGACCGTCGCCATCGGCCACACCGTAAGGCTTTGGCTGGGGACGGGCTGCTTCGACTTCGCGGACTGTGAGCGGCATGGTGAGTACATTGAGCGATCTCGAACTTTCAATGTACTCAAAAACGTACTCATCTGCACGTGGCTTGCCGTATCCCGGCTTGGACGGCAATAAACAAAAAACCCCGCAAATTCAATGATTTACGGGGTCTTCTGGACTTCTTTGTACTACGCTAAACAGCCTTGTGGTGCCCAGGAGAGGACTCGAACCTCCACGGTGTTGCCACCGCTAGGACCTGAACCTAGTGCGTCTACCAATTCCGCCACCTGGGCACGTCTTCAAGCTAGACTGCTATTTTAGCAAGATGATTAAGTTTGTCAATTCCTGCTTCAAACAATTGTTAGGAGCAAATCAATTGTCCGGTTCTGTAGCACGTAATGTGTCCGGTTTTTGGGTGCGGTATGGAACCACCCGTAAGCCGGGCACGCTGGTTACAGGAAACCCGGAAGATGAGATTCGAAGAGGTGTACACGGACTGGCAGGATCGGCGACTTACGCAGGCGGAAGCGGCGCGCCTGCTGGGGGTTTGCGAGCGCACGCTGCGGCGACAGATTGATCGCTACGAGGCGGACGGACTGCAGGGGCTGATCGACAAACGGCTTGACCAGATATCGCATCGTCGGGCGCCCGTCGATGAGGTAGTCAAGCTCGTGGAGCTCTACCGGCGCGACTACCCCGGCTGGAACGTTCGACATTTCCATGGCTGGTACCGGCGTGAGCATGGCGGCCAGCGCAGCTACACGTGGGTCAAGAACCAGTTGCAGCAGGCCGGTGAAGTCAAGCGGGCCAAGGCGCGTGGCAAGCACCGCAAGAAGCGCGAGCGAGCGCCGCTGGCGGGCATGCTGATACATCAGGATGCGAGCCGTCACGAGTGGGTTAGCGGGCACGACTGGGATCTGGTGGTGACAATGGACGATGCGACGGGCGAACACCTGTCGATGTTCTTCTGCGACGAGGAAGGCACGGCGTCGAGTTTCCACGGCGTGGGCCAGACAATCGCGCAGCACGGCCTGTTCTGTGCGCTGTACACCGATCGCGGCAGCCACTATTTCCATACGCCTGAAGCTGGCGGCAAGGTCGACCGAAACAACCCGACGCAGTTCGGCCGGGCGCTGGCGCAGCTGGGCATCGAGCACATCGCGGCGTACTCACCCGAGGCGCGCGGGCGTTCGGAGCGGGCCTTCGGCACGCACCAGGAGCGGCTGCCACGCGAGCTCGCCAAAGCCGGCATCACCAGCATGCAGCAGGCCAATGTGTATCTGGAACAGGTCTATCTTCCCCGCCACAACGCCGAGTTCGCGGTATCTGCAGCCGAGTCAGGCAGCGCCTTCGTGCCGTACATCGGCAATGGCCTGGCCGACATCCTGTGCGAGCACCACGAGCGCACCGTGAACAACGACAACTGTGTGAGCTTCGAGGGGCTGCCACTGCAGATCCCGGCCGGTGGTTCGAGGCCCCATTACGTCAAGCGGCGGGTGCGTGTGCATCGCTGCGTGGACGGCTCGCTTGCCGTGTTTTACGGTCCGCGCTGTCTGGGACGTTATGATGCCGCGGGCACACTGCAGGTTGACCCGGTTCAGCAGGCCGCCTGAGGGTTCGCCAGACGGCCGCGTGGGCGGCAAACCGGCTTCGGGCTATGCCCTGCGCCGCTTTGCCGCCCACGCAGGAAAGCGGACAAATCATTTGCTATAAAACCGGACAGTTCTATTTGCTCCCAACATTCCTGCTTCAAACAAACTTGCTTTTCTCGTCCGCTCGGTTGAACGCGCAGCGAAGTAATGCAATCGCTACTGAACCACCGTCCTGCTGCTCCGGCAATCGAAACACAAACAACGATTTCGACTACCAGGCCTTACAAAAAAAGAGAGCCGCCAAAAGGCGGCTCTACTTTTGAATCTGGTGCCAGGAGAGGACTCGAATGTGAAGTTCAAGTGCTTGATTTTAAATTAAAAAAATTGTTGATTTATGGCGTATATACGCACCTGTATACGCAAAAATGTTGGATCCCACAGGACGCTATTCCGTGCCGGATGGCTCCGCACGCCGCGACGGCGAACAGACTCTTCAGATCGGGGAGATTTGTTCCTTTCATGGGGTGCAGGTGGTCGGAGGTTCAAATCCTCTCGCCCCGACCAATAGATATAAGGCTCTCATGGCTTCGGCTGTGAGAGCCTTTTTCGTTTGGGGCGATTTTGCCCCCACGTTTGCCCCCACAGGACGGACGGCTCTCGCGGGAACAAAGCGGAATTTTGGGTCGCGTCGAGGGGCCGGCCGCGTTCGCTGCTCACGAGATTGAGACTCGTATATCAGTGCGCGAACTGTGCTCGCGACAACCTGTTTACTGGTAACGCAGCCCCATTTCTGACGGCTTGGGGGCTGCCAGCGGTCCAACTGTAGGGCGGGCGGAGCAGCAGTTCATTCGCTTAGGAAAACCAGGAATGCGCGTTGGATACTAGTACGGCCTATCGATAACAGCCTGGGGGAATCTCTATGAGCGGATGCGATTGCAGCTTATGCGTCGAAAAGGACACTGCAAGGTGGTGGATCGCTGCTCAGATCGAAACATCGATTAGGCTCCTATAGGTTTATCACTCCGCAGAGCGCAGCGCTGTTCGATCACTCCCTCTCCGCCAGAAACGGCGGCAAACCCCGCAGAGTCTGGGCCTAACCGCATTTTGTTTTTGCAAGATCCACACAACGACATCAAGTCATAGCCGGATTCTGGCGGACCTTCTTGTATGTCGGTCCAATGCATGGACCGAACTTATGTCCGGTCGCCGACAAGACGTTGATGACGTGTGCTTTATTAGCCACCATCGTCAACTCCAACGCAGCGACGATGCCGTACAACTCGCCCTTAATGTTGACGTCGACCATGCGATCGCACTCCCCTACGTGCAAGCGGTCAAGCGTCGAGCGAGCGAGGCGTGAGTTTCGTATAGTTGAGCATGACATCGACGCGGGCATGCGTCTTGATGGCGTGGTCCACGAGGTGTTAAGCCTAGTGGTGGTGGGGTTGTCGTCCCTCAACCTCACGGAGTGGCTTGTCTTTAGTCTTCGTCGTACTGCGCGATCCCGGCCAACGGTTGCGCAGAGGATGCGGGCGGCATTTCTCGTCGCATGGAATTCAACGCCAAGGCGCCCGCCGTTGAGCAAGTGACCGACGCCGCACCCGCCAAGAATCCTGGCCCAATTCCCGCATGTCCGGTCAGCAAGCCAAGAAGCGGCTTGTCACGCCAAGCGTCGTGTCGAAGAACGAGGTGGACGCACCATCGCAGCGCCATTGCTCGCGGCGGCGCGCCACGCACGGCCTCGACGCCGAAACCCGCATAGACGAGTGCATAGCTGATCGCCGTCAATGCCGCCGTGCGATGGCGATTGAAAGCAAGTATCGGCACGGAGTTGCGGCGACAGACTGAAATCGACACCAGAAGGATTTCGCAAGGAATGAAAGGTACCTGCAACCCAGAGATCAAAAGACAGGAGACGGAAGTGCACAAAAGAATTGCTGGATGCATGCTGGGTGTCTTGCTGCCATGCGTAGCGCACGCTCAGTCGAGCGTCACGCTTTACGGCGTTGCTGACGTGTTTTACGGTTACTTCAAGAACTCCGCCACAAGCGTGAGCAGCCTCAATTCGGGCGGACTGGGCGGATCACGATGGGGCATTCGCGCCAAGGAGGATCTTGGCGGCGGCGTGACTGCAATTGCAGTTCTTGAAAGCGGCTTCAACATTAACAATGGAACGCTCGGGCAGGGCGGTCGGGAGTTTGGCCGCCAGGCGTATGTCGGCATCGACAGCCAGTGGGGAACGCTCGTGGGGGGGCGCTTGCAGACGGCAGGCTACGTATGGGGCACGACGTTCGACCCGATCTTGATGTCTGCAGGATCGGTCCTGGGGTCGATGACCGGCGAGGAACCGCGACCGTGGATCTTCAACCCGCTGCAGGATCCCGCCCGCCAGGACAATGCGCTGCAATACAGCTCGCCCACCTGGCATGGCCTCAGCGCGACCTTGGGCTACTCGTTTGGCTCAAACCAGGGCGCCGCCACGAATACGAAGTATCAGATCGGCACGCTGTGGTATACGAATGGCGGTCTGGTCGCCAGCTACGGACTGGGCCGCAGTCTCACCGTGGCGCCAGGTGGCGACGCCAATACCCTGGAACATGCGTTTGGCGTCAAATACCGGTTCGACTGGCTTTCCCTCTACGGCACGTATCAGTTGCGGCGAAACAATCCTGGATTTACCGACAAGGCATGGCAAGCGGGCTTCACGGTGCCGACAGGGGCCGTGGGTATGTTCGGCTTTGCGTACGGCGGGCTGAGCGACGAGAACCAGGTCCGCTCGCAAAACTGGAGCGTGCGCTCATTCGCAGTCAGCTATACCTATTATCTTTCGAAGACCACTTCGCTCTATGGCTTCTATAAGAAGCTCTGGAATCGCGGAGTCGCGAAGCAGACCATCTTCCCACCCGGCGGCTTGCCCGCGCCCACCACGTACGATGAACATGTGTCCGCTATCGGCATCGGCATGCAGATGCGGTTCTGAACCCCGTTGGGAAATGCGGAACTCGTCATCGGGCATTCGGCTATAGCCGTGCCCTCGAGAGCCCGGGCGACCTCGACATCGATGCGATGCGCAACTGCATTGGTGCATCGTTTGCGGTCATGCGCAGTGGGCGATCAAGCTTCGTTGACGAGCGAGGCTTGATGTACTCCCGCCTCGTGGCACCACGGTCCTCGGCCGGTAATAAATAAATGTAGCGCCCCCGGGCGGCCCAATCAGGAAGGGCTCGGACGCCTTGCGCCGTCGACAATCAGGATATAATTTCGGATTGAATACAACTCTTGGGCGGTCATCGTGACAATTACAGAACTTGATGGGGTCGACTTCCCGTCCCAGATCGCGTCGGAGATGCGCAAACTGATCAATCGCGGAACACTCGCGCCGGGCTTGCAGCTTCGCCAGTCCGATCTGGCCGAGCGTTTTGGCATCAGTCGCGTGCCAGTGCGCGAAGCGCTCAAGCTTCTGGCAGCTGAGGGCATCATCGAACACGACCCGAATCGTGGGTTTTTCGTGGCACCCTTGTCCAGTGACGAGGCACGTCAACTCTATCGGATGCGCCATCTGCTTGAATCCGAGTTGCTCGCCACCATTGTCTGGCCCAACCCGCCCCAGTTGAAGAGCCTCAAGGCGATGGTGGCCGAGCTCAACCAGTTACTGGCAAGCGGCTCGCGCGACGCCTGGATTGAGCGCCACCGGGCGTTTCACGACGCGATCTTCGATCTGTCAGAAAACAAGATCCTAAAGCGTGAAGCTTTGCGGCTGATGCGCCTGACCGATCGGTATCGCTCGTTGGCGGCGGACATCACGCGCCAAGGTACGCACCTCGACGCGCGAATCGAGGAACAGCTTCTCAAGGCATTGTCGGCGAAAGATCGCAAACTGCTCCTGAGCACCTACGACAAGGGCCGCGCCATCGTGCTCCAAGGCTTGATGGCGGTTTTGGCTGCGCGCGGCGTTTAGGAATGTTCATTAAGGGGCCGCCGGGATCAGGCTGGTCCGCGGCGCGCCCGTTTCGCTGCTTCTAGAACCGCAACTGCATTCCGGCAGCGGGGACCGACTGGATCTTGCCCGCCGCCGCGGTGCCAATTTCGGCAGGGTAAGCGCCGTTCGTAGGTAAGCGGTAAGCCATGGGCGTTATAGATCTCGCGTAGAGGCGATCGCACAATGCTCTTCGTTCAATTCGATCAGGAGCAGGCGATGACGGCATCAGCTAGAGAAGAGCAATCGGAAACGGGATGTTCTGCTGGACCGAACTCGGTGCCAGGCAGATCGGTATCGCGCAAAGCCTCCTCGTGACGTGCAAGCTACACGACATCGATCCCTACGATTATCTGGTCGACGTGCTGCAGCGCGTGGGCCAGCATCCGGCATCGCGCGTGCATGAACTCACGCCGCGGATGTGGAAATCGCTCTTCGCCGGCAATCCGCTGCGCTCGCCCTTGCATCAGATCGCCTGACATCGCAAGGACGTCGGTGAATTGCCGATTACGTTCGTACGCTGAAACACACCGGCCAGGTGGACTGCAGTGGTTTTGGATAGCGCGTGGGTGAGCTGGACCGCCGCTTGGTTGATTGCGACATTCTTCAAAAAGGCATTGTCGTTCCGAATCGGTGTGGGCTGCACCAAGATTCCATGCCGGGGCGAAGTCAGCTTGACCGCATTGGACATGCGCTTGCCGCTCACACGGTCCCAGTTGATCGCCCCAGGCCCGTGGGCACGCCGTTGTTGATGATGGGCGGGTACGGGCCGACTGCGGCCACCGCGCCGATCTGCGCGGGACCCGCGACACAGAGCAGGTCGGCGCCGTAGCTTCCGGTGCGAAAGTTCAGCATGCCTCGTGCTGCTCCCGTTGCGGGATCAATGCCGCCGATCAGAAAGTAGTCGAAGGCAAAATCATTCTGTCGCCCCAACCGGAAAAAGCCCAGCCCTGTCTGGCGCATCCCGACCGAAGCGGAGTTTTCGAATAGCGCCCCGCGCGACTGCGGGTCAAGGTTGCCGGTGCTCAGGCTGATCAGGGAGTCCAGGCTGAAATTGGCGCTGAGCCCACCGCCGAGGTCCTCGTGCCGCGAAAGAAGAACTTCGTCGGAAAGATCGCAGAGTCCTGCATCTGGATCAGGCGAGAGCCATTCGCATCCCGATAACCCGCGATGCTCTCGTCCAGAAATCCGCCGATGGTAGACGAGCCTGAGCGTCGGGTGACCGGGGCGAGGCCGGCGTAGGCGGCGAGATGCGCAGCTGAAGCGAAGGCTTTGTGGGCGACTTCCGCGAGGAGTCTGGCGGCGGTCCTGACGGCCCACTCCCGTCATGCTGGTCAGGACCGGCCAAACAGGGTGCGCGTGCACCAGGCGTTCAACTTCGCTGGCAACCTCGTCGCGTTGTTTGCGCAAAGACGCGAGCTGCTGGGCCAGACGCGGCATGACGATGGTTGCTGCCTGCGTACCAGGTACGACCACAGCCTGTTCGCTGAGCGCCTGAACGATTTCGGCAGCAAGGCTTTTGCCCATGCGAGGTGCAAGTTTGGTGAGGCGGTTGGCGAGTGTTTTCTCGCTGGTCGCGGCAAGCTCGGCGGGCGACGGGTACCGCGCAAGCAGATCGAGCACGGCCGGATGGTCGAGGCGCGGCCCCAGAACCCGTTCCAGTGCGGGATGGATCTGGGTAAGCAGGCCGCGAATGCGATTGCTGGTCTATGTGATCTGCGCGGCGAGATCGCCACCGACGCCGCATAGCATGGTGAGTTCGGCAAGTTGCTCATCAGCCACTCGACGCGAGCGCAGCGTATGCGGCATCGAGCGCGCGGCTTCTGCAATGATGGCGGCATCGCGGGCGTCGGTCTTGGCTTCGCCTGCATGCAGATCGGCGATGCGGCGCATGGCCAGACCCGGCAGATAGGCGACCAGGACGCCTTCATCACGGGCGACTGCCACGGGCAACGCGCCAATCGTGGCGGGGCTGGTCGACGACGAACAGAAGTTGGTCATGCGTCTTGAGCTCGGTGATCAGGGCACGCAGTTTGGCCTCATTGTTGGGCAGCACTTTGTTGTACAGGTGCTTTCCGGTCCGATCGAGAGCGACGGCGTGATGGCGGCCATTGCCGACATCGACGCCGACGAATACGTCGACTGGAGTCATGTTGTTAGTTTTCTTGCATCGAAGGCGTTGCAGGTCTTGGTATCCACGTTACGGACGGCCTCAAGATATCCTGATTGAGCCCCTATTAGCGATCACCAGCCACCCACCAGACCCGGTGACAACACCCCCGGATCATGACTGCGACTGGTGGCGGGAAAAGCAAATCTGATTGCTTCCCTCGAAGCGCGGTCTCTAAGCGCGCTCGGACGTGAAAAGCGGGGCGGGGAAACCCTCACCCAGAATGTGACGTTGAACATGCGGCCTCGGTCGTTCAGACGCCGTATGAGTTGAAGCACGTTCTCGAACCATCTCGGGTATACCCGCCAATCGCAACCCTTGTGTCTCGTGGTCATGTCGCATAATATGGTGAATACTGAATTAAATAATATTTGGCAGGTTTTACAGTCAGCCGATAGCGCAGTTTGCGTCACACCAAGCGCTGGAGTAGCGCTGGCTGTCACGGTAAATGCAAATGCTGTGGCCGGATGGCCGCGCAAATCGATCGCGAGCATTTAGATTAGGAGACTTGAATGAATTGCGCCAACGCATCACCATGGAAGTACGTCGTCATGTGGTTGCGGCTCTGCTTCCGGAGTTCATCTTTTCTACTCGGGGATCGATACATCCTGAGCGGTTAGGTGCCGGAAATCCCCGGTATCGGCGGAGCTTACGTTGCGGCGGCCACAACAATTCATATGTATCCAGCGGTCAAGTAAATGGAGTTCTTTTACGGGCTGATGCTCTTGACGAACCGGGGCGTACTGCTCGCGCTAATCCGCGAGATGCCAACCACCGTAACGATCTTCTGGCTCAACACGTACATTGTCGCCACGCCGCGCCAGCTCTTTACCGGGCCGCAGGAATTGTTTATGAACGGCATGCTCCTGCTGGCCTACAGCGGATACATGGCGGCGGTGTTTCGACTCAAACTCGAACCGATGTGGCTTTGGAACGGCCGGAAAAGGTCTTTCCGGAGCGAACCCAACAGTTCAACAGCGAAACGTGCGCTGTCATCACCACATCAAGGCGACGCATAACCGTTGAGGCTGATATGAAGAAGGATACCTGGATAGCAGCAGGAATCTGTTTGTTGCTCACCGTGGCGGCGTATATTGGCTCGACGGGTTTGGGGTATGCCGATTACCGTCCGCTGCGCAATTTCGACTACTTCGGGTTGGGTGTGGCTTAGCTGGTTTTTGTTGCAAACCTCATACGTGACCAGCGATCGGTAAGCGCATAGAGGTATGACCCGGGGCTGATGCAGTAGCAGGCGGCTCAAGATGATGCGGCACCGACACGATACGGTTTGCCGACGACGTGGATCCGGGTCTTTTGGTTGGTCGCTCGACACGATCACCTCGACGGGCGATCATCCGCCTTTCCGTCCGTCAATTCTTGGTTCAGAGAATGTGGAAATAGCACGCTTGTCGATGGTTTGCGCTGGAGCACTGGCATACGCATCGCACGGGCACCCAACATCGGCACAGTGCATCGACAGGCGCCTTTTCGCGGGACAGAGAGGATAAAGTGATGAAGACCGGAGAGCAATCTTTACGTTTCGTAGTTGAAAAGTGGCTCGGGTTGCAACCTCCAGAGAGCGCAAGGGTGACGGCACTGGGCCGTCCGCGCTCGGGCAAAGGGCGTTTCGTGTGCGTCGAGACCGTACACGGCAGCGAAAGACTCGCACTGTTTTTCTTTCGGCACGACGACGGATGCTGGAAGGTCTTTCCTCCTGCTGCGGCGTTGCCAGAGATGGCTTTGGAGCGTCTGTTTGGGTAGCCTAAATCGGGCCTGTCAGTAATTTCGTGTTCGAGGCATACAACCCCGCGTACAAGCAGGAAATTATCAAAATTCCTGCTGTACGCATAATCGAGGCAGGGCCGGTCGTCGAGGACCGTAATACAGCGGCCGCGAAGTAGGGCTCTTGTCAGCTTGGCGGGCACAGACTGACCTGTGTCGCTCAAGAGTAGTTATCCTTATCAAATAATTTTCTCGACTGCGGCAGAGACAGTCCAAGCATGCCATGCGGCGAAGCGTTCTCTGAGTACGGCACGATGACAGGCCGCGGTCATCCGATGTCCGGGCAACGCGAAGTGCTGCCCGATCGGGCCGAAGCATGAGAGAAATGTCTGCGTGCGACGGGATCGCGAAAGCCGCACATCTGGCGTTCGCGCCTGCGGGTCGGCTGGTGGCTGTTCTCGGCGCGGTTGTTCACGCATGCAGCTGCTTTGACGAAAACGTGCTTCACATGAGCGAGCTCGGGAATCTCAGCCTTCGCCGCCGGATAGCTGCGAAGCTGGTCGGTAACGATCCGGCGCCGCGCCGGGTTTGAACGCAGCAGGCGCTTGAAGAAGCGCTTTGCCGCGGCCTTGTTGCGCCGCTTTTGCACCAGCACATCGAGATCGGCGCCATGCTCGTCCACTGCACGCCACAACAGATACGGCTCGCCGCGCAGCGTCACGAACAGCTCGTCCAGATGCCAGGTGCTGCCCGGCTTGCGCCGCGCCGCTTTCGCGCACTGGGCGAATCGAGCGCCGAACTTGTCGCACCAGCAACGGATCGTTTCGTACGTGACCACGACACCACGCTCGAGCATCAACTCCTCGATGTCGCGCAAGCTCAGGCTGAACCGGAAATACCAGCGAACCGCGCAACTGATGATGACCGCAGGGAAGCGGTGGCCGTGATAAGGCGATTTCGTTTCTTTCATCACTTCATTCTACCGCCGCCTCCCCACCAACCTGACAGTGCCCTTCATGGTCATCCGGCAGGCGATGGATGTCGCCAGGAGTCGGCGCGAAATGGCTGCGAAGATGTTGCGTGAGTTCGTTGAGGACATGAAACGAAACGGTTTCGTCGCGCAAGCGCTTGAACGCCACCGTATTGCAGGTGCCTCTGTCGCGCCGCTCGAGTAAATAGCAGGGAAGGGTGTAGAAGCGCGGTCCGCTGGATGACCGTTGCGTGACGCCACTGCGGCTCGGGTGACCGTAGACGGTCACGGCTGAAGGTGAGCTGCCATCGGCCGTCGGCCGTCGCCGTCACGTTGCCATTCGAGATGGTTACTTTCCTTTTTGGGGTGCCGCCTCTTACCACGGGCAATCAGTGTCGAAGATGAATCGAACACTTCCGACCGCATCGCCTACATGCGGCGCGCGTCAAGCAAGTTGTCGCCTCACTCATGCAGCCAGAGGCTGTTTATTTGCGCTGATCGACGCCATCTCGACGACTGAGTCGCGTTCGGGGTTAAGCGTCACGGCACCAACCGGTGTCCAGTTGCGCGTGTGGCGCGACCAGCGGGCCGGATTGCGCTCGCGGGCCCTCTCGTACAGTGCATGCCGAGCGGCGAGAAGCGCACGATCGTCACCGGCGTGACGCTGCGCAGGCGTCACGTAGCGGATGCCACTATGACGATGCTCGAAGTTGTACCACTGCACGAAGCCGGCAGCCCAGGTGCGAGCAGCGTTCAGGTCCTCGAAGCCTGTGACCGGAAACTCCGGCCGGTACTTCGCGGTTCGGAACAGCGCCTCGGCATAGGCGTTGTCGTCGCTGACCCGGGGGCGCGAGTACGACGGCTTGATGCCCAGCCAGTGCAGCATCGCCAGCACGGTAGTGGCCTTCAGCGTCGCCCCGTTATCGCCGTGCAGCACCGGCCGGGCCTCAAGGGCGGCAATGCCTTCGGAGAGCGCCGTACGACGTACGAGATGAGCAGCGTGTTCGGCCGCGTCGCTGTCGTGCACCTCCCAGCCGACAATCTTGCGGCTGTACAGGTCCAGAATCAGGTACAGGTGGAACCATCGCCCTGTGACCGTTGCCGGCAAATAGGTCATGTCCCAGCACCACACCTGGCGCGGCGCGGTTGCAACGTGCGTGGTCGGCGGCCGGCCGCTCGAAGGAGTTCTGGCACGGCCACGGCGCCTCATCTGCCCATGCTCGCGCAGCACGCGTGCAAAGGTCGATTCGCTGGCGATATACACGCCTTCGTCAGCCAGCATCGGCACGATGCGCGCCGGTGGCATGTCGGCAAAGCGCGGCTCGCTGGCTACGCGCAGCACGTTTTCCCGCTCCTGCGGGCTCAGGGTGTGCGCGGGCAGCAGGCGCATCGCGCCGGGCCTGGCGTCGCCAGTGACGAGCCCTTGATTGGCCCTCCAGCGCTGCAGGGTACGCACGTCGATTCCGGCCACCTCGCAGGCCAGGCGCAACCGTGCGCCAGCCAGTCTTGCCGAATCGATTTCCCGGGCCAGGAACTGGCGATCTTCGAGGCCGATCATTCGTCCTCGCCCTTGTCCGTGTTGAAGATCGCCCCGAGTTTTTTTGAAAGAACCAGCAATGCGGCTGCCTCGGCCAGTGCTTTCTCCTTGCGCCGCAGTTCGCGTTCCAGTTCCTTGATGCGACGCTGGTCCTGCTTCGTCTGCTGTGGACTCGCACGGGCCTCTTCGGGCTCGGCCAGCGCCTGCGTGGCCGCTTGCCGCCACTGCGCCAGTTCCTGCGGATACACGCCATGCTCGCGGCACCACGCATTGCGGGCCGTCTCGTCCATCGCTGCCGTGCTCAACACCGCTTCGAAACGCGCGGCCGCTGTCCATGCCCGCTCGCGAGCGGGCATGGACAGCGCATCACTGCGCCAGCGCTCCAGCGTCTGCGCGCCCACACCGATCTCTCGCGCAACCTCTTCCACTGATGCGCTCTCCGGCGGCAGCAACCGCGCCACTGCCCTGTCCTTGAATGTCTTTCCGTAACGCGCCAACTTGTTCTCTCTTTATCGCCCCCAGATTCCAATTTTATCCAGGCGACAACCATTGTGACGCGGGGGGCATGCGCGAAGCTACGTGTTGCTTGTCAAAAGGTTCTAAATAAGGATTACGTTCCGAACGCAACAGAATGCGCAGCTATGGCATTGGTAGACCACGTAGTGATTGAAGCTCCGCAGACTTTCCAGATTATTTACGCGGTAACTAAGTTTAATTTGACCGGGTGTGCTGTGCGTTGGTACTGCTCAATCGGTTCGGAACGGGCTTGAGGTAGGAGGCCGATGCGTGATGGCATGCAGTTACCGACGATTCGTAACCATGCCCGGGCGCGGTTCTCCGACTTTGATCGTGTAAGGAAGATCGCTTAGGGTCATTGCTCGAGCGGCGTCAACTGGCCGAGCGCGCTGCGGTCAATAAGCTGTTCGGCGTACACCGTGGATGCGCGTCGCGCATCTCCCGCGTTTGCGAATGAATGCTTCTCCGGTACATGAAACGGCGCGCAGCACGATCCGGTGCTGTCGGATGCACGCTTCGATGGTATCGCCGACTTTTTCGGCGAGCGGCAGCAGTACTCCATAGTCGAAGCGGAAGCGCAATTGCCTCTGCCTGTACCCAAGAGCGACGCCGTATACGCGTCGCTGGTCAAGCGGGCGGTGAAGCTCGCAAAGAGAGCAGAACTGCGCTCGGGGTTCCAGGGTTACCTCGGCCCGGCCGACTGACACGCGCAAGCATGGCATGCATCGGCACCTCTGGCCTATGCTTCCGCTGCTCGCGCTCGCGATGGCCATGCAGGACGAGACAATCGCGAGCTTCGGCGGCGAGTCTATCTGGACGATCGACGTCATCGCCAACATCGTCAAATGCGCGGACGCGATGATAGCGATCATCTGGGTGGGGAAGGCGGACGGGCAGCGGACGGCCTTTTGCTACGATCCCGACGTGGGCCAGGCAGCACGACTTTCATGCACGTCGACCGGACACGCATGGCTCATGACGATGACCGATGAACAGGCGGCCGCGCTGGTCTTGAAACAGGGCTTCGGACAGCCGAATGAATTCGGACCCAATGCGCCGACGACGCTCAGGGCGCTGCTCGGTTTTCTGCACGCTGCACGGCTCCGTGGCTATGCGATGATCGACGAGGTGTTCGCGCCGCGCATGTCGGCGGTTACCACGCCCGTGCGGCTCGCGCTGCGTTGGCGTCATCAGCCCGGCCGGTCCGAGAGGACGGCTGACCGTGGGAAAAATACACGAGTATTCGGTACTGCTGGGCGAGGCGGCCAATGAGCTAGTCCAGTTGAGCAACCTGGCGGGGTTCCCAAGTCGGCCGCCGCTCGGCAAGGGATGAGAAAATCGGGGCTTACGCCGTCCAGCCGACGGGGCTTGCGCCCTTTGGTCGAACCGCTATCTCCGGCACGCCGTGACCGGAGTCGCGTGACACATCAGAAGCCGGGACTTTAATCGGCAAGCGCCTTCGCGCGGAAGCCGACCACTACGCAGGTCGCTGGCTTTACTGGGGAGCTTGCGGAATGTGTACCGAGAGTGACCACCCGCCTCGTATCGGAATGATCCGTTGCAGCTTGAGGCAGTCAAACTGCCAGACAAACGCATCGAATGTGCTCTGGTGATCGAGGAGGATCTGGTGCAAATAGGTAGTGGATAGTGGGTCCGTTATGCCTTGAGATATGGATGCCTTATCAATTGAAAATGACGGCATTCCAGACGGAGGGGCAGTGATGTCCTCAAGCGCAAGAGCGGACAGGTCAAACTGCCCCTTGCGAATGCGATGCATCAACTCGATGCCTGAAATCGTAGTCTGGGCATTTATGAACCTCTTGAGCCCGCGCATCACATTCGCCCTGGACTTGATGTGACGATGGTCTTGTTCGATCAGGTTATTGAGGTACTTCGAGGAGCGCACCTTCGTATCCTTGGAAGCAGTCCATAGGACTTCATCTCACGCCCAGCCCGGTGCGACGCTGCATACCCATATGGCGTGGCCGTCTCCCGTGGTCGCCCTGATGCTTGATTGCCTTGGTGAAAAAGGCCTTAGCTGCTGCGACATCGCGCGGCATCACAGCACAAGGTCGTGATACGTGCGCAAGGTTATAACGCGCAACTCAATAGTCGCGAACCGCCACCATTGAATGGCAAATTGCGCCAGTTGGGGAAGCCAAGGGTTTTCACCAGAATATGGCTCATTGACATTGTAGGCCGCTATAAATACTATTTTGACTGAGGACAACGAATTCTATTTTGCCTGCTTTTAGGCGCGCGCTTCCAGTGGAAGACTTTGGCATGCGCGCCCTGCTTTCCGCCACGTATCTTCGTGACACGCGGCTCTTCGCGGTCCGCGGGGTCACGGCTGCGAGCGCGCTTCTTCTTCTTTTGTCACCGGGTCATGGTGGCGGGGCAATTACGACGGCCGAAAACGTGGCTTTGATCGCGAGGATGATACTGAAGGGCATTTCGATCGCAGGCATACAGCTTGGCGAATATCCTCTGTCGACCCATATCTATCCAACCCGTTCCGGGGATCCAGTGTGGGATAAATGGTGACTCTCTCCCATGTCGGTGCGATTAGCGCGGTATCGACCGCCGGATTGGCAATCAAGACGTCGGTTGCTGCTTACGTTTCCGTCGGGGCGGCGGTTGCGATCGGCATTATTGGTGCGCATTAGGTGGTATCAGGATGCATTAGAAAAGCGTTATCGAGATCATGCGAATCCGAAGCCGAACATGATGCTGAAGGCTGATCCACGGACTCTCACGGAGTGACGGATTAGAAGGTGATTGATGGCCGTGGGAAGTCGGAAGACTGTGTGGGCAAGCTCATGGCTACTAGGGGTGGTCGACAACTGGGCCGACGCCGGCCCCTTTCTCTATTTGGTCGGTGCCTACGGGCAACTGGCACCGCCCCAGGCGCTCGCCATTCAAGAATTGCTTCGGGCGTCCCGCCGGGTCCCGACGTCGCATTGGATGCTGCACATTTCCAGGAGGGCAACGGACCAGCGTAACAAATTGACGTACTCGCGTTTCTAATTCAATAGCAGTCGGTTTCAGAGACCACATATAACAATCAGGAGAATGTATGAAACACCAGGGGACGTGGAGGAAACACCGGTGGGCCGCGGTGCCGCTTGCATGTGCATCAGTTTGCATGAGCGTTACGGCCGCCCGTGCGCAAAGTAGCGTCATGCTTGGGGGATTTCTTGACGAAGGTGTCGCCACCTATCGTGATTCAGGTGGGGCCCGTTTGTATCAAATGCAGGATTCCGCCATCTTTCCCACCAAGTTTTTCTTCCGCGGGAGCGAGGACATGGGAGGGGGCCTGCGCGCAAACTTCAGCCTCGACTCGATGATCAGCCTGAGCACAGGGGGACTTGATCCGCAGTCCCGCGGCGCGATGTTCGAGAACTCGTCGTGGGTCGGACTCAGTCAAGCAGGGATTGGCAGCTTCCGCCTCGGGCGCCAAAACGACTTCGCCTTCGACTACTACCTGATCGGTGGTATCGATCCGGCAACGGGCATCGCTGGCGGTATGCTCAACTTCCGGACCGGTAGCTTCGGTGCCGACCTGCTCGGCGTTTCAGGGCCGGCGCAGATTGCTGGCGCCGTCTCGGGCGGCCCGTTCGCGCCTATCACGACGAACGGCCAGATTTCTGGATTAGCGGCCATCAACTGGGATCGTGTCGGCGGCAAGCGGATGGCGAATGCCATCAAGGTTGTGTCGGAGGAATATGCCGGGCTGTCGGCTGGCGTCATGTATAGCTTCGGCGGCACAGCGGGCGACTTCAACAACGGGGCCGGAAAAAGCGCGGCGATCAGCTTCCGGAATGGTGAAACGCGTGCTGCTGTTGTTTACACTGAGCAGAACTATGCGCCGGTCAACAATGGACATAGTGGCATCGCCAACCTGGTCGCCGGAGCAAGGACGAAGTTCGGCCATTTCACTGTCTCAGGGATGTATAGCGACGCGCGCAACACTCATACGGGGGCCAAGATTTACGCCCTGGCTGGTGGCGTCGGATATGACTTCTCACCGGCTTGGAACCTCGGCGGCGCTTATACCTACGAAAATGGTAACGCGTTGCTGAAGAACGTGGTGATCAACCAGGCCGCGTTGCAGTTGACGTACACGTTGTCGAGACGCACCGCGGTCTATGCCGCCGGCGTATATCAACGCACCAACGGCGCATACGCTGCAGAAATCGGGAACATCGTGGCAAGCGGCAATATCCAGACTGTTTTCCAGCTTGGCATGATGCATCGATTCTGATGCTTCATTGAGGAACGGCAGCGATGATCATGTTTTCGTCATCGCTGTCGTGGCCTTCTTGGGTTATGCACCGGGGGCCGCAAATACTGCCATCCGTCCGTTCCAAGCGGTCGCCAAGGTTAGCGCGGCGCAATTCGAACTCAGTGCCAGCGTGCCTCGATTGATCAGTTTTGCCTTTCCGCTGCGATTTGGGTAGGAAAGTCCGCCCCGTCAAGCTCAGAAAGTGCCCCGATTTCCCCTCGTCCGAAGTAATGATAATATTCACATTTGAATGCTATAATAAAGTCCAACGTCTTCGGAAACGTTCGACCCGCGGATGAGAGCAATTCGGTGCGCCGGGCAAGCAGTAGCAGCGCAGGAGCGAATGATCAACCATAGTACGAGGTGGTTTTAGGACGTATAGAGCACGCCCAACCACTGGTTCCGACCACCTTTGCAGGAAAAGCAGCAAGAAATGAAGAGCGAGGAGGGGCTACACCTAGGTTATGAGGCGGAAGTCCCGGCTTTAAGTTGGCTCACCCGTATTGTTGAGATTGACAAAGCGATCTCCGAGTCTGCTGATCAACATTTGAAGTCATCGCTTGGGATTTCGTTTGCACAGGCGAAGGTCGTCGCATGCCTGGCTGGGCACCAATTCATGACGCAGGTTCAACTCGCGCACCGGCTGCATTTCGATATGGGGGCGCTATCCAGAATCATTCCGCGTCTCATGGATGCTGGAGTTGTAATGAGGTCTCGGCATCCAAACGACTGTCGCTGCTGGTGTGTTCAGCTTACGGGAAGCGGAGTTGCGATGGCTGCGAACATTACAGCCATTCTCGGCGCAGCTGACAATAAATTGATTGGCCTCTTAACCGAGGATAAAGCCGATATTTTTATTGCGTTGCTTAAGCGCCTGCTTGCTAATTCCCCAGCCCACGGCTCAATCGATGTCTCGAGATTTGCCGTGACGGGCAGTCCAAGACCCTCCAGCGTCGTTGGCGCACCGGCGTGAACGGCAACCTCCCTTCTCCGCCCTAAAACGTGGCCAGCGGATGATCTAATCCAGCGCGTCTTTGCGTTGCCCTTTACCCACGACGTCTTCTCGCCGCCGCGGCCGCGAGCAACGGTCTGAACAAACGCCAGCATTGCGCGCCATGCACTGCTTTCGCCCAGTCGACGCGACTGTCCGGATGCCGCATGCGCGGCACGCTGGTCCTGCTCGAGTTCAGAGTTTCCAGTGCGCACGCGTACAGGGCGGTTATCGATCTTGCGGGGCGCGGCTATAACGCATCAGGCCAGATTACACAATTAACGTTGTCACCTATCCATACTCATAGGGCTCATGCCGAAATACAAAGTATACAATTAATGTAGGCAATAAAACATGCTCATGCTTCTTTGCAATCTCAAAATACGCAACCGGCTGTTTGCAAGTTTCGCAATCGTTATCGTGCTGCTATGCAGTGCCGCGGGATTTGCGCTCTTCCAGGCGCATCAGATTCAATCACATCTAATGGACATCAAACAGAATTGGATGGAGTCAGTCAAAACGATTGCGGATCTTCGTCTGGCGCTCAGTACAGATCGTCGTTCCACGCTGGGTCTTGTCTTGTCTGATACCAAGAATGCCAAAGATACCAATGCTGCGATTCGAGCCGAAGCCTTGAATCAGCTGAGAAAGAGTGTCGATCGCTATGAGAAACACACGCGCCCGGGCGAGGATCGTCAGTATTTCGAGAACGATAAGAAAGCAATCGCTGCGTACGCGATGATCAACAAAGAACTCTACAGAGATAAAGTCAGAACTGGTGTACGGGGGGATTGAGGCGGGAGATTGAAGGCGGTGGAGGTTTCAGCTGAGAATCTGATTGTCGAAGTCGGAAACCAGCAACCAACAAACCATCCACCATGAGCAAGTTTACGGAAAAAGAAGTCGTCGGTCTATCGGCAACCGGTCTGGGTCTGGACGAACTGGTCCGGCAGGGAGCGCGGCAGGTGATCCAGCAGGCAATCGAAGCAGAGCTGTCGGCGCTCCTGGAGCGGTTCGAGAACGTCAAGACCTTGCACGGACAGCGTGCCGTGGTGCGCAATGGCTATCTGCCGGAGCGCGAAGTGCTGACGGCGGCCGGCCCCATTGCGGTGAAGGTCCCGAAGGTTCGCGATCGATCAGGATCAGGTGTGAAGTTCAATTCATCGATTGTGCCGCCGTACGTGAGGAAGTCGCCGCGCGTGAGTGCCGCGCTGCCGTGGCTGTATCTGAAGGGCATCTCGACGGGCGATATGAGCGAGGCGCTGAGCGTGCTGCTGGGAGATGACGCCAAAGGCTTGTCGGCCAATGTGGTGAGTCGGCTGAAAGCGCAATGGGCCGACGAGCACGCCAGCTGGAGTCGACGGGACCTATCAAAGTCGCGCTACGTGTATTGGTGGGTTGACGGCATTCACACCGGGCTGCGAAGCGAGAACTCTGACGGCCAGTGCCTGCTCGTGATCATCGGAGTGAGGCCCGATGGACGCAAGGAGCGTGTGGCAATCGGCGACGGGTATCGCGAGTCGAAGGCGTCCTGGCAGGAGCTGCTACTGGAGCTGAAGGCGCGCGGCTTGCAGGCCGGTCCGCTGCTGGCAGTCGGCGATGGGGCGATGGGCTTCTGGGCTGCGCTGGAAGAAGTGTTTCCTGCGACACGCGGCCAGCGCTGCTGGTTCCACAAGATGGGCAACGTGCTCAACGCGCTGCCGAAGTCGCAACAGGGACGCGCGAAGGCAGACCTGCAGGCGATCTGGATGGCCGCTACGCGTGCGGACGCGTACGCTGCGTTCGATCGTTTCGTAACGGTCTACGCGGCGAAATATCCGAAGGCGACCGAAACTCTGAAGAAGGACCGTGAGAGCCTGCTGGCGTTTTACGACTTCCCGGCCGAGCACTGGCAGCATTTGCGCACCACGAATGCGATCGAGTCGACGTTCGCGACCGTGCGTCACCGCACTACGCGGACGCGCAACTGCGTGTCGCGACCAACCTTCCTCGGCCTGGCATTCAAGCTGATCGAGGAAGCCGAGAAAACCTGGCGCCGCATTAACGGCCCCGAACAGATCAAGCTGTTGCTGGAGGGTATTGCCTTCAGGGACGGCGAACCGGTGCAAGACGATCAACCGGGTCAGCAGAAACTCGCCGCTTGACGTCGCCGGCTATCAACGGCCCATACACCAGACTTGACGTTATCTCAACTCTACACGCTTGCAATGTCTGATAATCCGGATCTTGCTACCGAGCGTGTGCTCGCCAACACCAAGATCTTTGCTGTTTTCAAATCCACGGAGGAGACGCTCACCGCCCATATGGACTTCATTCAGAAGCAGGCAGATCAGGCTGCGGAAAAGGCCATTCATGACTATGATGTGGCCTTGATGCTGACGTTCACCGTAATATGTATCGCTATCGTTGCTACGGTATATGTCTGCAACACGGTTGCGACGTCGATCGTCTTCCCGTTGAATGACGCCGTAAAGATTGCTGAGGCAGTTGCGTCAGGGGATTTGACGTCAGAAGTCAGGGTACATTCCGATACTGAACTTGGCCAATTGATGCGCGCGCTTCGCAGCATGAATGAGAGTCTCGTGGATATCGTAAAGCAGGTCCGGTCCGGCAGTGAGGCGGTATTGACCGGCGCAACCGAAATCGCCGCGGGGAACGAGAATCTGAGCCAGCGCACCGGGGAACAGGCGGCGTCTCTCGAGCAGACGGTAGCTTCGATCCAGCAGTTGACGGCGACGGTGCAGAACAACGCGGCGAATGCCAAACAAGGCCTCAAACTCGCACAGACTACGTCCGATCTGGCAAACAGCGGTGGAGAGGTCATGAAACACGTTGTGACCACCATGAGCGGCATTGCCGATCAATCGAGGAAAGTCGCCGACATCATTGCGACTATCGAGGGCATCGCTTTTCAGACCAATATCCTAGCCCTTAACGCGGCGGTCGAAGCCGCACGTGCTGGCAACGAAGGCCGTGGCTTCGCCGTCGTGGCCCAGGAAGTCCGCACGCTGGCTCAACGCTCGGCAACGGCGGCCAAAGAGATCAAGGAATTGGTCAGCAATTCGGTCACCCGCGTTGTCCAAGGATCTCAACTGGTGAACGATGCCGGGTCCAAAATCAACGACGTGGTGAGTGAGTTCACCCGGGTCTCGACTCTGATGGAGGAGATCACCCACGCATCCGATGACGGCCACCGCGGCATCATGGAGATAAATAAGGCGATCGGCGAAATCGATACAGTGACCCAGCACAACGCAGCCTTGGTCGAAGAGGCCGCTGCTGCAGCCCGTGGCGTTCATGCAGAAGCAGAGCGCCTACAGACACTGGTTACTAACTTCAAGATCGCACGCGCCATCTAAATCAGAGTCTCCAGGCACAAAAAAGCCATCGATGAGGGATGGTTTCCTTGATATCGACGAAGACTGCGGTACTGCGGACAACTTATTGCAACAGAACCGAGAAAAAGCCCCCGATGTTAATTAACTGCATCCCAAAAGTTCGACAGAGCTAAAGTCGAATCTGGTGTACGGGGGAGTTGAGGCGGGAAGTTGAAGGCGGTGGAGGTTTCAGCTGAGAATCTGATTGTCGAAGTCGGAAACCAGCAAACAACAAACCATCCACCATGAGCAAGGATACGGAAAAAGCAGTTGTCGGTCTATTGGGCGCCGGCCTGGGGCTGGACGATTTGGTTCGTCAAGGGGCACGGCAAGTGATTCAACAAGCGATTGAAGCGGAGCTGGCAGAGCTGATGGAGCGGTTCGCGAACGTCAAGACCATGCATGGACAGCGCGCGGTGGTCCGCAACGGCTACTTGCCGGAACGCGATGTGTTGACGGCGGCCGGGCCGATTCAGGTGAAGGTACCGAAGGTGCGTGATCGATCAGGATTCGGCGTGAAGTTCAACTCGACGATCGTGCCGCCGTACGTGAGGAAGTCGCCCCGCGTAAGCGCAGCCCTGCCGTGGCTGTATCTGAAGGGTATTTCGACGGGCGACATGGGCGAAGCGTTAAAGGTGCTCGTGGGCGATGACGCCAAGGGCTTGTCGGCCAACGTGGTGAGTCGGCTGAAGGCGCAATGGGCTGAAGATCATGCGGCCTGGAGCAAGCGGGACTTGTCGGAATCACACTATGTGTACTGGTGGGTGGACGGCATTCACACCGGGCTGCGCAGCGAGAACTCGGACGGTCAATGCTTGCTCGTGATCATCGGCGTGAGGCCGGATGGGAGCAAAGAGCGCGTGGCGATCGGCGATGGGTATCGCGAGACGAAAGCATCGTGGCTGGAACTGTTGCTCGACCTGAAAAAGCGCGGTCTGAAGGCGGGTCCACGGCTGGCGGTCGGCGACGGCGCGATGGGCTTCTGGGCGGCGCTGGAGGAAGTGTTTCCGACAACGCGTGGTCAGCGCTGTTGGTTTCACAAGATGGGCAACGTGCTCAACGCGCTGCCCAAGTCGCAGCAGGCGCGCGCGAAGGCCGACATGCAATCGATCTGGATGGCCGCGACGCGTGCCGAAGCCCATGCCGCGTTCGATCGTTTCGTGTCGATCTATGCGGCCAAATATCCGAAGGCGGCGGAGACGCTGAAGAAGGACCGAGAGAGCTTGCTGGCCTTCTACGAGTTCCCCGCCGAACATTGGCAGCATCTGCGTACCACCAACGCGATTGAATCGACGTTCGCGACGGTGCGCCACCGTACGACACGTACGCGTAACTGCGTGTCGCGACCTACCTTCCTCGGCCTGGCATTCAAGCTGATTGAGGAAGCCGAGAAAACTTGGCGCCGTATCAACGGCCCGGAAAAGATCAAGCTGTTGCTCGAGGGTGTGGCCTTCAAGGACGGCGAACCGGTGCAAGACGATCGACCGGTTCAGCAGAAACTCGCCGCTTGAAATCGACCGCCATCAAAATGTTCATACACCACTCTTGACGTTAGCTCAGTTCGACACGGATCCAACCTTTGGGGTGTCTTTCATGGCGAAGTACGATAAGCGGTTCAAACTGAAGTTAAGCAACACGCATTTGCGCGGGGGGAGTTGGGCGGCCAGTATTGGCAGCCCGCCACGAGATCGGCTACTCGATGTTGCGTCGCTGGGTTGATGCCTATCGTTTGCACGGCGACGCAACGCTATGCCCTAAGCGCAGTCGATACGACGTTCACTTCGCGGGCCGAAGGTGCTCAGGCTCACGTCGCGTGAGGGACTTTCCCTGCGCGAAGTCACGGCTCTGTAGGACATCCACGATCCTGCCAGGGTCTCGCAATGGGTGCGCCTATATGATGAGGGCGCTGCAGATGCTCTGATGCCCCGCCGACGATGGCGTCCAAAAAATGCCCAAGACCCGGCGTGACCTGCCTGTTGAAGAGAAAGCTGCCGATACGCGATCACGCGAAGAACAACTCAGGGAACTCGTGTATCTGCGGATGGAGGCGGCGTATCTGAAAAAGCTCGATGCGCTGTCCAGGGGAAAAACCAAACAGCACAAAAGAAAAACACGCAAATCGTGAAGGGCTGCGGACTCGGTATCCGCTTGCCGCACTACTGAAAATCGCGGGACTGGGCGGTGAGCGCGTATCACCGCACGGATGGTGCTGACAACGCCATGAAGCCACCATGAATGCCAACATCGTGTCCAGCGGCAAGGTACCGTGGGGCCGAACACCTCCTGTACACGACGTTCCAATCAAATGAGCGTAAGGGGGCACAGATTGCGGCCCTCCTTTCGTTTTTAGGCCCCTCTAGCGGCCAGCACCCTCACCAGTCCTTCCAAAACCACTGAACGCCCTTGATCATAGGCTGCAAGCAGATGAACTCTGTCCCGACTTTCCAGTGCCTGCACCAATCGCGCTTCGATATCTCTGCCCGGCGATGTTCCGGACTTGCCGAGACATCCGCGGCCAGCGCACGATAGCGATCCGACAAACGCATCAAACGCAGGATTTCTAGCTTGATCACCTTGTGTGGAGACAGTTCGAAAATCGTGTCGTGGAAAGCACGGTGCTTTTCGATCCAGCCATCGCGATTACCCGCCGCCAGCAACTCCGTGAGATCTGTAAGCATTCGCTTGAGCAGCGTCAGCTGCTCGGGCGTAGGCCACTCGATCGTGCTCAGCAGTTCTGCCTCAAGCAGTTGACGCATCCGATATAGTTGTCGGGCCTCATCACTTGACAACTGTGCGACAAAGAATCCACGATTCGGATCGTGCTCAATGATGCCTTCTGCCGCCAAGAGCTTCAGTGCTTCCCGGATCGGAACGCGGCTGATCCCGAATCGATCAGCAAGTTCCGACTGCCGCAGTTGGAGGCCCGGTGCTAACACCCCTCGATTAATCAGCTTGCGCGTCTCTGCGGCCACGTGAGCCGGAAAATCAACGGTGTCCGTTTCGCGAAGTGCGGTGACCATCTACTCCCCACCAAAACGAAATACATTTTGGTCTTATATATCAAGATTCGAACTTCCGAGTATCTCTCGTTGGCAAAATGAAGAAAAGCCCTTTTCTGTTCAGGATTCCGACAGCAGATCACTCACGGTGCCGTTTTTTTCGTTTATTCCCGGGCCGCAAGCACTATCATCAACCCGTCAAGAACCACCGTTCGCCCTTTCTCATAAGTTGAGAGCAGCAATTCCCGGTCTTTGCTTTCCAAAGCGTTCACGAGTTTTGCTTCGATATTAGCGTTACGATTTTGCGGATGCGCTGAAATATCGGCAGCCAGCGCCCGATAACGATCGGTGAGTCGCAACAATCGTAGGACTTCCCGTTTAATCACTTTATTAGGCGAGAGGTTGAAAATCTTATCGTGAAGTGTGCGGTGTAATTCGATCCACCCCTCACGATTACCGGCTTGAATCAATTCTTCAAGCCGGGACAGTAAGCCCTTGAATTCCCTGATCTGCGCGGATGTGGGCCATTCAACCGTCATGAGCAACTCTGCTTCGAGGAGTTGGCGCATCCAATACAACTGTCGGGCCTCACCGCTCGACAACTGAGCGACGAAAAATCCACGATTCGGATCGTGTTCGATGATGCCTTCCGCCGCCAGTAGTTTCAATGCCTCACGCACCGGCACACGGCTGATGCCGAAACGTTCCGCGAGGTCCGACTGTCGCAGTTGAAAGCCGGGCGCGAGCGTTCCCCTATTGATCAGTTTTCGCGTCTCTGACGCCACCTGAGCTGGAAAGTCAATGCCATCCACTTCCGGGACGGTAGCAATAGGAGTTCGGCCTGGTGTCGGAATCGCATTCATTTTAGTATTATATCTGAAAATCTTCGCCTGACAACGTTGTCAGGCGATTCGGTGATCGACCGTTAGAAGGTCTTATAAACTCCCGGCCAGGAAAAGCGCAGAGCCTGGCCAACGGAGATAATCGGGTGAGGAATGGTACTTCTGCGCGCCGTATAGCTGACGTTGATGAACGAGAACGCGCCACAGCGTCGCTATGCCCCGCGCGAGATGTTCAACACTCCTTGCTGGGTTGTGGGCTGGTGCATCGTGACGCTTGTTGCTTGCCCAATGACTTTCGAGCGTGGGAGTCGTCGAACAGCAGACGCAGCGCTGGGTTGAGGAGGCTGTCTCGATGCGATAGACAATGACCTGTGTTCGATCGTCCGGGTCGCGCAGGAGCGCAGTGGTAAATCGAGCGCGGTCTTTGTGGACGGTCGACCTACGCGAGAGCGCCACGTGCGGGTCACGACGGCTACAAACGAAAATGCGGCGGCGAGGTCCACGCGAACGCAGCTTTGCTGGCTCAACTGCGTCCGCCGGCTGAGCCAGACGCGCAGTCATTTATACCCCGGAATTGGCTTGCGCAAAAAACTTGGTTACCACCGCCCGCAAATTCGCCACGCTGCACTGTCAATGTGGAGAAGCGTGAAGGACTTTATGTCCGCATAGATGAAAGTACGTCTGTTCAGAGACATTTCGGCCAGTGCCAGATGTAGCAGTCGAGGCCCCAAACAGAAACTTCCCCGTTCGTCCTGCGCCACCGATCCGGTGCTGCGTAGGCTACAAATGTATCGGTAGGCTGGTACTGCGCGACATGTTCAAGTGTGTCGAAATCTCCTGCTGGCGAAGTGCGAAACATTCTTCCACGGCACCGGTGGCGCATGCGTGATCCGAATGCCAAACGCCGCCAAGATCACGCTTTCATTGCAACCTGGTCACGCAAAAGCCAGCTCATTACGACCTTGGGTTTAAGCGTCTTATCCAGCTTCGCCATGAAAAACCCCAAGGGTCGGATTTATCTCCAATTCTTGGGGTTCAGTGCAACGATAGGGGTTTTCTATGTTGCACCGTGGTTTCAGATCAGTACACGAAGCCGGGCATCACTTCGCTCGCAGTGGGAACATCCTTGATCTCGGGGATACGCGCCGAACCAAAGACCACCAGGGGACGCATCTGACCTTTCTTGATGTACGGGGCTGCGACATCGTACGGAACCGGGATCACCTGCACCTTCGCTTTCATCAAACCGTCGATTTCCTCTGCGGTATCCTTGTACGATAACTTGACCATGCGAACACCGTTACGCTTTTGCAATGTGGTCATCGCGGTCAGGTCGCGCGTACCGTCAGCCGTCGTACCGAAGGTGTAGCAATCCGGATTATCTTTCAGGCGACTAATCAGATCCGCGTAGTCCTTGATGTCGGTTCCGGACACGCCTTTGCCGATTTCAGCGACCAGAACAACACCCGTGGGCGCACCAACCGGGGCTGCCGCTGCCGGCTTAGCCGCAGGTGCAGCAATAGGTGCAGGTGCCGGTTTGGCAGGTGTACTCGCGAGGGCGACGCCCGAGATCAGTGCGCCCGCTGCGAGGACTGCCGAGAGGAAGAGTTTCCGGTTCAGTTTCAAGATCAATTGTCTCCAAGTATTCTAAAGGATGCCTGAAAGGCGGCTAACAATAATGCATTTTGTGATTAACAAAATCGCATCATATCTTGCGTGCGGAATAATGCGGGCCGTACCTCCATCTGAAATTTTTAAATTAGTCGGACCCCCAGTTGGAGATCCACAGTAAATCATGGAAATCGACGGCTCTATTCGCCTGAAATTCGCCGTAAGAGCCTTGGGAATACAGCAGCGGCGTCGTTGCGTCGCCATTAATGGCAGTGCCTTCGACATGCCCAAAAATCACGGCGTGGGTACCAATCTCAATGATGCGTTCGACGCTGCAATCGAAATTGACCATAGTATTGGCCAAAGCCGGAGCCCCCGTCTTAATACGATTCCACGTCCCTGCCTGAAACTTTTCTTGCGGCGAAATGGGTCGCGAGAACCGCTGCGCCAATTCCCGCTCACTGCGCGCCAGAACGTTGACGACGAAGTTGCCAGTGGCCTGCACATGCGCCAGAGACGAGTTTGCACGATTGATACAGACCAGCAGAATAGGAGGCGCTGCACTAACAGACGTCACAGCGGTTGCGGTCATGCCGGCAAGCGGTCCGTCCGTGTCCGAACCGGTAGTGATCAAACATACGTGCCCGGTCAAACAGCGCATGGCGCGTTTGAATTCGGATTCTTCTATGCTCACCTCACCCTCCAATCAAAAAACCAGACGGCGAAAATGGAGGGGTGGCGTTTTTTCGGGACGCCACCCATGCTATAGACGCGAGTCTCAGCCGGTTTATTGATCCCAACCGAAGATACTGAGCGTGCTCTCGCCCGCTTCCATTCGCTTCATCTGCTGTGCTTCTGCTGCTTCGCGTGCTTCGGATGCAATGATCACCTCGGCGATTCGCTCACGCGGGATGCACACGACGCCGTCTTCATCACCAACGATCAGGTCACCTGCATTTATAGTGACATCGTCGAATCGAATCGGGGCGTTGATCCAACCTCTGGCGCCGAAATCTTTTCCTGTGCCACGGATACAAAGACCGCGAGCGAAAACGGGAAACCCGATCTCGGACAGCAGCCGCTGATCACGAACACAGCCGTTAATGACGAGACCGGCAAGCCCCCGAACCTTTGCGGCCGTTGACATGATCTCGCCCCAGTACCCGTGTTCATATGCTTCGCTTACGGAGACGACCAGGACATCACCTGGTTGTGCTCCGTAAATCGCACGGTGAAGCCAAAGGTTATCGCCACCGGGCGAATGGACGGTCACAGCTGGGCCGCAAATCTTGAAGCCGGGCGCGACAGGCTTAATTTCATAAGGCAGGACGCCGATCTTTCCGGCAGCCTCGTGAAGCGTTGCTGCCGGCAATTTCGCGGCGGCGTCAAGCAAATTGACGTCCGGTCGCTCGATAGCGAGACGCGTGGTCTCATGACGATTGAAAACCGGGCCCGTCATGCCTCTTCTCCAGTCCGACGCGTTTGCAGTTGATGGTACTTGAACTGTTTGCGAGCCTCGTCTAGCCGCATACCCGTTGCCACAGACCGTCGGATTGCATTTTCCGCGGCATCGATTTCTTCAGCAGCAGCAAGCACGCGTTCTTCGTGTTCCTTCGGAATCGAGATCACGCCGTCCGCGTCACCGCGCAGCAGATCGCCCGGAGCAACGCGCACGTTACCGATATTCACCGGAACGTTGGTGGCTTCGACCTGCACGCGATCCTTGCCCGTGCGCATCCAGTTATCCTTGGAGAAAACCGGGTAACCGAGCGACAGGCACAGGTGTACGTCACGATTTATGCCGTCGATTACGGTACCAGCGATACCACGGCGATGAGCGATCTCGGTCAGGATGTCGCCCCATACCGTTGCGTCTTCGCGACCACCGTTGTCGAGGACGATGACCGAACCCGGCGGAACGTCGTCGATGAAGTCACCCACGGTGCCTGCGGGCGAAGCGGCGGGGCCGTAGAGAATCGTGAATGCCCGACCGGCCATTCGGAACGACGAATCACGCGGCTTGATCTTGTGGCACTGACCGTTCAGGCCCAATCGGTCCAGTGCGTCGCTCAGGGTCGCCGTTTCGAGTTTCGCTGCGCGGGCAACATTCTTGTCTTGTTCGATTTCGGACATGGTTAATCCTTAAGCATAAATTCGTAGTTGCCACCCATGACTTCATGGATCGGCGTGTCCGCCAGTAGTGCCTTCGCCATCAAGGCTTCGCGTGCGACGATCGATTCAGCAGTCTCGACCACCCTGGCGATGTTTGCCTTGCTGATGAAAATCACGGCGCTGCTGTCGGCGATCACGTAGTCGCCGGCTTCCACTGCGGCCCCGAAGACTTCAATGGGGACGTTCACGCCCTTTTCGACGATACGGCCACGAGCGGTGAGCGCCGTGAACTTGTTTGTGAACACCGGCAGGCCCATCTCGCGGGATTCGTCGATATCGCGAACCGGACCGTCAGCGATCACGCCCGCGATACCGCGAACCTTGGCACCCAGCGACAGGATGCCGCCCCACGAACCGGCTTCAATACCGGTGCGCTGCTCGACAACGATCACATCGTCGGAGTTGCCGAGTTCGATCGCGGTGGTGCCCAGATGACGCGGCGGGCCGGGAGGCGGATCACCAACACCGAGTTTCATCGTGATAACGCGACCTGCGATGCGCTTCGTGCCTGAGGCTTGGGCGACGCCGCTCACGACGCCGGACAAGCCGAGTTTATCGAGTGCGTCCGAGACTGCGCAGCAGTCCAGCCGACGAAGGCGGTGGATCAATTCGTCTTTGGTTGCCATATATTTGATGTTTCCTTATTCGGACTGCGGCTTCCAGTACACAAAGCCCATGGCGTTGCCGGTACCGGCTTCGCTGCGATAGCAGGGCACATAGTCGACCACCGTCATGTCGAAGGCGAGTTCATCCATCATGCCGGCGACGGGAATCCAGTTCTTGATTTCCGATGTACCCGCCTGGAAGATTTCTTCGCCCAACGCGAATACCGGCGTGAGGTCGTGGTTCTTCATCGCGTCGAGAATCAGATTGTCGACGCGCTCGTCAATGACGAAGTGCGTCAGACCACCGGAAGCGATGACAGCTACACGTGCGTCCGAATCCCACGATTCGATGGCGCGAGCAATCGATGCACCGAAAGCGTGGCAGCGTGCGACTGTCGGTTGATTCGGCGGATAGAACGTATTGACAAACACCGGCACGGTCGGAACGACCTGGTCTTTCATCAGCTGGCGGAACACGAAGCCGTATGCATGCGGCGTTTCCGTTTCTGACAAGCGGCCAAGAGCGGCCACGTCAAAGTTGTCGGCGATCGCGTTCTTGATAATGTGCTTTGCAAGCTCTGGAACGCCTTCATGCGTGGCAGTTTCCGGCTTGTAACCCGGCATCGAATGGCGCACGCCCGGAGGCATTTGCATCAATTTATCGTGACTGATCATGTTGTTCACGATCGTCGGGCCGTGCATGACGCCGAATGCGGGAATGCAATCAGTGGTGAAAATTTCCATCTGATCGTTGCCGACAATGACAACGACGTCAGCTTTGGCCTCAGCCAGCACCCGCGCCATTTCCTCGATAGCCGCCCGGCACTGAGCATGGCGCTCCTTCCACTTCTCCGGCGTGATCTGATCCGCGAGGTTCTCGCTACGGCGATATTCAACGAGTTCATCGAAGGCCCATTCGCGGCCTTCGAAATCATGCTTGCTCAGTCGATCATCAGGTACGCGAGCGCCCCAGGTCTCCGGTGGCGTGATGAGCATGGGGCCATGCGAAGTTCCCATTCCCAATACGATTTTTGCCATGATTTCGAGTCCTGTGGGCGTCGGGATTATTCGTAATCCGCGAGGTTGAGCTTAAAGAAGTCGCGAGCGTTCCCGAAGAAGATTGCATCCTTCTCTGCTTTCGACAGCCAGTCGAAGCTTTCGATATACGGCTTGATGTCGTCGAAAGTGCGGCCGGTGTCCGGGTTGATAGCCGAACCCACGCCCGGGCACTCAGCGCCGAACATGCAGCGGTCAGCGCCAACCGTCTTGATCAGTAGACGCAGCGATTCTTCGGAGTAGAGCACGGTGTCGTAGTACAGATTTCGCATGCCCTCGAGGAAGTTGCGGCCGGCACGCGAGGCGCCCGACTGGAAACGGCCGATCTGGTAGGGGATCGAACCGCCGCCGTGCGACACCATGATCTTCAGATTCGGAAAGTCCTTGAAGACGTTCGAATTGACGAGGTTGAACACCGCGATCGTTTCTTCGTTAATGAAGTGAACGGTGTACGGCGAACGAGCCGACTGCGAGCCAGTAGCGTGAATGTGCGCCGGTACGTCGAGTTCGCACAGTTTCTCGTACAGTGGGTACCAGTAACGATCACCGAGACCGGGGGCTTCGACGCCGCTGTTTTCGAATGGGTCGGGATTCAGCAGTACGCCCTTGAAGCCCAGTTCCTTGACGCAGCGCTCCAGTTCCGGCAGCACGACCTCGATCGGGTCGCCCGACACTTGCGGCAGGCCGCCGACTCCGATGAAACGCTTCGGCAGCAGCTTGACAGTGCGCGAGATGATGTTGTTGGTTTCTTCCGTGAACCAGTGCACGAGCTTGCCCGGCTTCTGGCTGTGCATCATCTGGAACGGACGCGGCGACATCAGCTGGACGTTCGTGCCGACGCGGTCGAGCATGTCGAGGTGGCCAACCGGCGCCATTTCCTTCTTGTTGGCGTAGTGCAGGATTTCCTCGTCGGTCACCTCCGGCATCTTGCGACCGTGTTCGCCCCGATGCGACAGAATGTGTGCCTTGTAGACCCACAATTCTGCGGGTGCGCTGACGTGACCGTGGCAATCAATAATCACTTACGTGTCTCCTTGATTAACGTGATGGTGGGTGCCCGTAGGCACACGGGTGTTTGTTACAGATCGAGGACGAGACGATCGCCCTTGCAGCCAGAACAGCAGATAATCATCGTCTTGTTCGAAGCCTTTTCGGGCTCCGACAGAATGGCGTCGCGGTGATCCGGCTCACCTTCCAGCACGCGGACTTCACATGCACCGCATACGCCTTCTTCGCACGAGTATGAGATCGGTACACCGGCTTCGCGCACGACGTTGAGAATCGTCTTGCCTTGAGGGACGGTGAGCGTCTTGCCGCTCTTACGCAGTTCAACGACGTAGTTGCCATCGAGTGCGGCTTCGTGTTTGGCACTGAAGTACTCGACGTGGACTTGTTCAGGGGGCAAAGTCGAGCAAGCCTTTTCGAATGCTTCGAGCATCGGGCCGGGGCCGCAGCAATAGAAATGGGCCGACGCCGGCTCCCGCTTCACCACGTCTTCGATATTCAGAAACGTGCCGACTTCTGCGTCGACGTGAACGAGCGAACCTTCGAACGTCTTCAATTCTTCAGCGTAGGCGACGTCAACCCGGTCTCGGCACGAATAATAGATACGCGGCGACTTTCCGATTTCCTTCAGGCGACGCGCCATACACAGAATAGGCGTGATCCCGATACCACCGGCAACCAGAATCGTGTGCTTAGCGTCTTCGTCGAGGGGGAAGTTGTTGCGCGGGGTTTCGACCTGCACGAGGTCGCCGACACGCATCGTTTCGTGGATGTAGCGGGAGCCACCACGCGACTGCGGGTCGAGTTTGACGCCAATCACGTACGAACGCTGCGTCAGGCTATTGCTGGACTCAAGGAGGGAGTACTGACGCGTCAATCCGTTCGGCAGGATCAGTGCGACGTGCGAACCCGCGTCAGCGGCGGGCAGACGCTCGCCCTCGGGGTCTTCAAAGGTCAGAGCCAGCGTGTTGCGCGCTAAATATTGACTCGCCGTCAAGCGCAGAGTCATCACTTCATTAAGTTCAGTCATCTCACCTCCAAAATCATAGAACGCGCGGAACCCTGCGAATGGGGGGCAGGCATCACACATCACGCTTCCTCAGTCACCAATCATTGAAAGTTTCTTGCCAACCGTTTGACGCGTAATTCTTTTTTGCATATTATTTCGTCTGAGCGGGAAAAAGTCAAAGACAGGCGACATCACATGGGGTATTCCCTAGGGAGGAGAAATGATTGCAGTTTTGACCACCAACGGTGGAACCGTTACGCACGGTGATGGCGCGGCAACGACGCTACTGGTTGCTACGATTCGCGGCATGCTCGTATTCGAGCGTGAAGACGCCAGTGCCCCGTGGGATCTCACGCGCACGACGCTGGAAGATCGCCACGTGAGCGCGTTGCTCTATGTTCCGGGTGCGGGCCTGTTGTTCGCGGGCGCACACGGCCAAGGCAGTCTCGTGGTCTCGAAGGACTTGGGCCTGACGTGGGAACCAGCCAACAATGGCCTGAAGAGCACGCATATTTATACGATGGCGCAGCAGGAGCGCGACGGGAAGACCGTCCTGTTCCTGGGCACTGAGCCGTCCGCGCTTTATCGCAGCGACGATCTGGGTGCTTCGTGGGTCGAAATTCCCGAAATGATGACGGTGCCGGACCAGGACAGGTGGACGTTCCCGCCGCCCCCGCATATTGCACACGTCAAGAACATTTCGTTTCACCCGGCCGAACCCGAAACGCTTTATGTCTGTATTGAACAGGGCGCGCTTCTCAAGACCACCGACGACGGCAAGACGTGGAACGAGCCGCGGTCGTACGAATCGGAAAACGACAAGTTCTACCACGACAACCACCGCGTGGTGATCCGCCCGTCGAATCCGAAACAGATCTTCATGTGCGGCGGCGAAGGCCTGCATTACAGCGCAGACGCTGGCGAGACCTGGGTTCACCTGATGACGCGTCAAGACCTTATCGGTTATCCCGACGCCATGTTTATCGACCCGCGCAACGAGAACGTTTTGTATCTCGGTGGACCGGGTAACGCACCGCGCGATTGGGGCGCCCGTAAGTCGGCGAACGCAACTGTTCTCAAGAGCACCGATGGTGGTGTTACCTGGAAACATATGCGTAACGGTCTGCCCGAGGAAATTATCGGCAACATCGAGGGTATGGGTATGTACCGTTGGGATGACAAGATCATGCTCATCGCCGGTACGGCAACGGGCGAAATCTATGCGACGGAAAACGACGGCGAAAGCTGGTACGTCGTCTCCGAAGACGTTCCGCCGATCTCGAAGGGCGGTCACTATCGCTGGTTCCTCGACGCCAAGGAACGTATGACCGTCGAAGATCGTTATGGTCGCAACGAACACTGAGCGATATCTAAGCAAAAACCATTCTGCACGCCGGCCACGTTCCGGCGCACCAAGTCCTCCCAGGAGAATGTCTTGAGCCGTATTAACAGCCGCGAGGAAGCCCTCGATATTGCCCGTGGTTTGCATGACGCGATTCGTTCACGCGTCAAACAGACCGAAAGCGACCGCGTGGTGCCCAAAGAAACGATCGATGTACTGCGCGAAACGGGTCTTTTCAACATCATCACACCGAAGACGTTTGGCGGTTCCGAACTAGGTTTCACTACGCTCGTCGAAGTTACGGCAGAAATCGCATCGGCCTGTGGCTCGACGGGTTGGGTTTTCGGCGTTCTGGCGGGTCATAGCTGGATGTTGAATCTGTTCCCGTTGCAAGCACAGCAAGACGTGCTTGGCAAAGGCCACGTATTGACGGCAACCGTGTTCCGCTTGGGCGGCACGATTACCGAAGTCGACGGCGGCTACAAACTCGTGAACGGCGACGGTCGCTTCTGTTCGGGTATCGACCACGTGCAATGGGTCATCATCGGAAACGCCGTGCAGCATTCCGATGGGCCGCCTGAACCGCGCTTTTTCGTGATCCCGCGTTCGGATATCGAAATTGTCGATGACTGGCACACGGCTGGCCTGCGTGGCACCGGTAGCCGCACGATCAAGGTCGCGGAAGCGTTCATCCCGAAACATCGTTCGGTGTCGGTCAAAGACATGATGACGGGCAACGTCGAAGGCGCTGACGCAATGCGTGCCCCGATCTACCGGATGCCTTTCCAGAACGTCACGCCGTTCTCGCTCATCGGCGCGCCGCTGGGCATGGCACGCGCAGCACTCCGTTCGTTCGCTGAGGGTTTGGCGCCGTGTCTTCAGGCAATGCCGGCCGCTCAAATGGCGGAACAGTCGGCTACGATCGAACGCCTGGCACACGCGACGGCAGATCTCGACGCGGCCTACGCATTGATTCTCGAAGACACGCGCCGCGTCGATACGGCAGAAAGTGCAGAGTCACTGACGGCGCTCGAATGGTCACGTATACCGCGCGACTGGGCGTATTCCGCTCAAACCGCTCGTCGCGCCGCCAACAGTGTCTTCGAAGCTGCCGGCGGCACCAGCATTTACAACGCTTCGGAGCTCCAACGTATCTGGCGCGACGTCAATTCCGCCGCCCAGCACTTTGCTTTCACGTGGGATTCGGCGCTGACGGCATTTGGTCGCCATGCGCTCGGCCTCCCACCTTCGCAGTTCGGTCCAGGTCCCAAGAAATAAGGATGAGCCATGAACGTGGATGATATTCACTCGATCGAAGATTACTCACCGCAAACGCTGCGTGAACTGATCGGGCGCGTGGAGAAGTCGAGTACGTTCGAGCACATGATTTACCGCGAATCCGAGCTCGATGAAGTCTGGCGGCTGCTCGATAACGATATCGTCGCTGCTGCACGGCAGGGCTCGAATGTGCGGGAAGTGCAGAACCTTGCTGCTCTGCGCAACCTGATTGTCGAAGCGCACGATTTCATTGGCAACGACAGCAACACCGTAGACGCGCGTGATCGATTGCTGAAGGCCGTCGAACTCGTTTAACGCTAGTGGGAGCGCATTTATCTCCCGCGCATATTCACAGATAAACAAAATCTAGGAGCAAACCATGCTTTCCCGCGAAGATAACGACGTTCTGACCCAGGTTGGTAAAGGCACGCCGAACGGCGACATGATCCGTCAATTCTGGATTCCGATGATGCTGGCGTCGGAAATCAGCGAGCCTGGCGGCAAGCCCGTGCGTGTGCGTCTGTTGGGCGAAGGCCTAGTGGCGTTCCGCGATAGCGACGGCAAGGTTGGTCTGCTCGAAGAACAGTGCCCGCACCGTCGTGCGTCGCTCGCGCTGGGCGACAACTCGGAAGGCGGCCTGCGTTGTCTGTATCACGGTTGGAAGTTCGCCGTCGATGGTCAGTGCATGGACACTCCGACGGAGCCGGAAGATTCGAAGCTGTGCTCGCGTATCAAGGCAGTGGCGTATCCGACTCGAGAAGTCGCTGGCGTGATCTGGACGTACATGGGCGATCCCGCGAAGGTTCCGCAATTCCCCGACTTCGATTTCCTATCGTACCCGGCGGAAAAGGTTGTTGCGTTCAAGGTACTCGAAGACTGCAACTACGCCCAAGCCGTCGAGGGCACGATCGACTCCGCACACGCAGGCGTCCTGCACCGTGAACAACCGTGGGCAGCGCCGGCCAAGTACGAACACGAACGCGATCTGCGTCCGAAGATCGAAGTCGAGTACACGCACTACGGCCTGCGCTATGCAGGCGTGCGCAATTTCCGTGAAGAAGGCAAGTTGCACGCCCGCGTCACGCAAGTGATCCTGCCGTTTTTCACGCTGATTCCGCCCGATGGATTCGGCGTGCGCAAGAACCGTCGCATGGCAAATGCATTTGTTCCGCGCGATGACGAATCGACGTGGCATATCCAGTGGTTCTTCGACGAAACGCAGCCTGTCGATATCGAATATCGTATTCAGGAAGGCGGTCACTGGCTCGATGAAAACTTCCGCAAGGAGCTCAACATCGACAACTGGTACAAGCAGGATCGCGAGGCGATGAAGACGACGTCGATGTCGGGCATCAAGGGCATCCTGACGCAGGACCACGCAGTCAGTGAAACTCAGGGCCGTATCCTCGACCGCACGAAGGAACACCTCGGCACATCGGATGTCGCGGTCGTTGCATGGCGTCGTCAGATGATCCGTGCGGCTCGTGCTTACTCGGAAAGCGGCGAATTGCCGAGCGTGTTGACGACCACGATTCCGTGGAATGAGATTCACGCTTCGACGGTGATTTTCCCGAACGACCGTACGTGGAAAGAAGAAGTACCCCTCAATCCGGAAGTCGCTCTGAAGGCCTGAGGTCCACATGATCGTCGATAGTCACGCGCATGTTTCGCCTCATTGGTATGAGCCTGTCGAGACGTTGATCGACCAAATGAATGAGTATGGCGTTGATATGGCCATTCTCACTCAGATGATCGGACAGACGGATAACCGATATCAGCAAGACTGCGTCAAGCGATATCCGGGCCGTCTGTCGAGCGTGGCTTGGGTTGATGTCGAAGCCCCGGACGTTGCAATGACGATCAAAAACCTCGCAACCGATGGCGTGTCGGGTATTCGGCTTCGCCCCTCCTCGTGTCTTCCGGATGGTCGTCTTCCGGAAGCATGGCGTGCAGTCCAGGAAACTGGATTGCCCGTCAGTTGCGTGGGGTCGGCGGAAGCATTCAACGCGCAGGGGTTTATCGAACTGGTTGCGAGGTTGGCAGGGACGACCATCGTCCTCGAACATCTGGGTGGCACCAGCACGCCCGTCACGACAGATGAGCAGTTAGCTATTCGTCGCCAGGTGTTCAAGCTCGCCGCCTTTCCGAATGTCATGCTCAAGGTTCCGGGGCTCGGCGAATTGATGCCTCGCGACCCGAAAACCTGGCATCTGGGCCGTCCCTTCGGGGACGCGACGTCGCCACTTGTCCACGAGGCGGTAGCCGCATTCGGCGCGAATCGCCTGATGTGGGGTTCCGATTTCCCAGTCGTGAGTTCTCGCGAAGGCTACGGGAATGCATTGGATCTCACCCGTATTGCACTCAATGGATTACCTGATGAGGATCTCAACGCGATCTTCGGTGGTAACGCACTTCGCGTATTTGGGAAACTCTGAGATCGAAAACGAGCAGGAGACAAACACATGACGAAGAAGGTACTGGCAGCAGTTAAGACGGATGTCGAAACCACGGAAATTCGTGAATTCGATTATCCGACTGTCAAGCCTGAAACCGGAATTCTGCACATCGAAGCCAGTGGCGTAGGTGGCAGCGATCCCGAGCTCTACCGCAAGGCCGGCCACGTTCCGGTCATCATGGGCCACGAAAACGTCGGGACCATCGAAGAAGTCGGTGAAGTCGCGGCCAAGCGTTGGGGCGTGAAGCCCGGCGATCGCGTTGCTCTGCACGAATATCTCCCGTGCTGGCACTGCGAATGGTGCATGAAGGGAGATTTCCGTCTGTGTATGGACGTCGATTTCTTCAATGTGAAGGATCGCCTGAATACCGATCGGTTCGGCATGTCCACCGCCAACAAGGCACCGCATTTGTGGGGTGGCTACGCGCAGTATATGCATCTGCCGCTCAACACGGTGTTGCATAAAATTCCGCAAAACATGCCGGCAACGCACGCAACACTGGCAGTGCCGTTCGGTAACGGCGTGCAGTGGGCGTGTCTCGACGGCGGCGCAGGTCCCGGTAAGGTCGTACTCGTCTGGGGACCGGGCCAGCAGGGCTTGGGCTGCGTGCTGGCGGCAAAGGCCGCAGGCTCATATACGGTGATTCTGGCCGGCATGACGCGCGATCAAAGTCGTCTCGATCTGTCGCTGCGCCTGGGCGCCGACTATGCAGTCAACGTCGAAACGCAAGAGCTCGAAGCCGAAGTGATGCGTATCACCAAGGGTCGGGGCGTGGACGTCGTGGTTGATACGACCGGCGACCCCAAGGGCGAGATCGTCAAGCAGTCGATCGCACTGGCGGCAAAAGGCGCCTATCTGAGCCTGAACGGCCTGGAGCAGCACGTACCGATCGGCGAGATCAAGAAGCGCTATCTGACGGTTCGTGCACCGCGTGGCCGTAGCTACGCAGCGGTCGAATTGGCACTGCGCTATGTAGGCTCAGGCCGCTATCCGATCGATGAAGTGTGCTCGCACACGTTCGGCCTGTCGCAGGTGCACGACGCAATTCTGGCCACCGCAGGTCGGGGCATTCAAGGTGCGATCCACGTGTGCGTGGACCCGTGGAAATAATGCCGCAGATCATTGGTTAAATTGAATTTAATAGAGGTAACGTCATGATTGACAGCCACGCACACCTTATTTCGACCGACCGCGAGAAATATCCGCCGTCGCCGCTGAGCGGCGTTCTGGAAGAAAACGCATTCGACAATCCGGTAACGGCTGAGCGCTTGATCGACTTGCTCGGCACATTCGGTATCGATAAGGCGCTCGCGGTCCAACGCGCGCACCTCTACGGCTTCCACAACGACTACGTCGTGGATTCCGCACAGAAATATCCGGACCGTCTGCGTTCGCTGTGCATGCTCGACGCACTGGCACCGAACGTCGAAGAAACGGTGAAATACTGGGTCGGCGAGCGCGGCTCGGTCGGCATCCGTCTGACGGAACCGAAGAAAGGTGCAGACAGCAGTTGGTTCGCTTCGACGCAAGCGCGTCGTGCATGGGCAGCAGTGACGGATCTCGGCGGCAGCGTGCGTCTGCACTTCTACCGCTGGAATCGTTTGGCAGCACTCGAAGCGCTTCAAGACGTGGTGACGGAGTTCCCTGATACGCCGGTTATTCTTGACCACTTTTCAAATATTGTCGGCGAGGGCCCGGGACCGGATTACGGCGTGGATGAAGCACTGCTGAAATTCGTCGACAGTCCGAACGTCTTCTTGCTTTATTCCATGATCAACCTCGGCAAGTTGAAAGCGCTCGAGCTGCCGTCCGCGCCGGTTGTCGAGCGTGTGGTGCGCTCGTTCGGTGCCGATCGTGTGATGTGGGGTTCCGACATCGCTCAATCGAAGGGCGACTACAAGGACATGGTCCAGCTGGCGAAGGACTCCGTCTCCACCCTGTCGGCCGAAGATCAGCGCAAGGTGCTGCATACGACGGCTGAGCGCGTCTACTTCAGCTAATGAAGTTGCAAACATAAACGGCGTTCTGACTGGAACGCCGTTTACGTGCATTTCAGGGTTATCCCGAGTCATGTCGCGCGAAGCAACGCGATAAGATGCCATGAATACTGAATTGAATACTATTTAGGATGCCAGTCCGGTTGAGTCACAGAGGTCGCATGCGCAAACTGGCAGGTCTATTGTGTCGCACCTTGTTCCGATTTATCCGTTCTCGATTCCTTTCTCAGGAGACTGACAATGAAATTCCTCCGGAACTGCTGGTATATGGTTGGATGGTCGAGCGAGTTTTCGGCTACTGATATCGTCCCGTTCACGGTGATGAACGAGGCACTGGCGCTCTACCGCAAGGAAGACGGCACGCTCGTAGCACTCGAAGATCTGTGTCCGCACCGCCTGGTTCCGCTGTCGGTCGGCCGTAAGGAGGGTGATGAACTGCGCTGTATGTACCATGGTCTGAAATTCTCCGCCGACGGACGCTGCACCGAAATCCCGGGCACCGATCGTATCTCGTCGAAGGTCTGCGTTCGTAGCTACCCGATCGAAGAAAAACATGGTGCTGCATGGGTTTGGATGGGTGACGCTGCAAAGGCTGATCCCGCGCTGATTCCGCCGATCGAAGGTCCGGACAGCGCTGTCTTCGCGATGAAATGCTCGAAGAAGGTATGGAAGGGGAACGCGGAAATTGTCGCTGACAACTTGCTCGACCTTTCGCACGCACCGTATGTTCACGAAGCGACGTTCGGTGCCAACAACAAAGTGTCGCTCAAGATTCAGAAAGATGGTGAAGCAAAGCGCGGCATCGATACGGTCGAGCGTGGCGTCGTTGCTGACCGCTGGCACCTGGGACGTCAGTCGAATCCATACTTCGGTGAAATCCCTTCCGACGACAACGTCGTCAGCACGTTCCTCGTGCCGGGCGTCTTCATCCTCAAGATCCATTCGTACGCCCCGGGCGTTCAGGATCGTCTCGTCGATGGCAGGCCCACAGAAGAGCCGATCTTCCGCCGTTGCACATGCCAGATGATCACGCCGATCAACGATACGGAATCGATGTTCTTCTACAACTTCGGTCCTGATCACGAGCATGCCGATCTCGCAGATCACGCTTTCGCGATCGCCGAAGCCGCATTCGCTGAAGACAAGGCAATCATCGAGACGCAGCAGGCAACGATCTCGAAAACGCCGGGGCGCAAGATGATCATGTTGGTGATGGATCAACCGGTGCTGCGTTACAACGAAATCTACAACGGTCTTCGCTCGGCGGAAGAGGCTGAGCGAGCCGCTGCTGCCCCCGCAGCCTAGGTAGATCGAACCGCGCTGGTATGTTTTCTGAGACACGAGGAATAACGAAAATGGAATTGAATTGGACCGAGCCCCGATGGGATGACCAGGCCGATATGGTTGTTGTCGGCTACGGCGGCGCCGGCGCGGTGTTTGCGCTTGAAGCTGCTGAGCAGGGCGCCGACGTGCTCATTCTCGAAAAGGGTGCGCAGGGCGGCGGCAACTCGGTCTGCGTCGCGGGCGGTCTGATCATGACCTCTGTCGACGAAGAAGAGTCGTTCAAATATCTGAATTGGCTGTGTGGAGGCCAAACTGATGAAAGCGTTCTTCGCCATTTCGTGTCGAGCCTCAAGAACATACCCGCCTGGCAGCACAAACTCGAATTGCCGCTCAAGGACAACCCGCAGCCGTTCTCGGCACCGGGATTTTTTCCCGAATTCCCGGGGGCTCCCGGCGGGGAAAGCATCAAAGGTATGAGCGTCGTCGCCGCACCGGGCGGAGCTGGCCTCTGGAATGCGATCTCCGCACAAGCGGAGAAGGCGGGTGGCCGCGTCCAGTGCAACACTCGCGTCACCAGGTTGGTTCAGCACCCGGCCACGAAACGGATTCTCGGTGTTGAAGCCGAACATGACGGCAAGACGATCGCGGTGCGTGCTCGCAAGGCAGTCGTGTTGGCCAGTGGCGGCTTCGAGGCGAACGACGCCATGTGCAAACAATTCCTGACTGCTTGCCCGATCTACTTCCTTGGTAGCCCGAATCTGACCGGCGACGGCATTCGAATGGCGCAGGAGGTTGGCGCGCAACTCTGGCACATGAACGCCGTAGCGGGCCCCCTGAACATGGGCATCAAGACGAAGGAAGGCTACGTCTATGTGACTTACGACCTGAACAAGGTCGCGGGCTTCGGCTATAAAAGCGGCGCCTTCAAGGACGGCGGCAGTCTGTTGTGGGTCAACCGCCAGGCGAAGCGCTTCCATAACGAAACGGTGGACACGTCGGTTGTCCAACATGGATTGGCCAATCGCGATACCTGGTTGGCAACGACGCCGGGCACCCCGGAATTCACGAACGTGCCGGCATTCCACATTTTCGATGAAAAGGTGCGTGCGGGCGGTGCGGCAATGACGACGCTGAATTCGCGTGTGCCGCCGTGGTCGCAAGACAACCTCAAGGAAATCGAAGAAGGCCTCGTCATCAAGGCCGATACGCTTGAAGAACTGGCGTTGAAGTGCCAGTGGCCGGAGATCCAGGGTGTGTGCAAGGCCGGCCGCCTCGATCCGGCCGCACTTCGCGAGACGGTTGAGCGTTACAACGATCAGTGCCGCAACAACCTTGATCGCGATTGCGGGCGCGAAACGTTCCTCGTGCCGCTCAACGATGAAGGCCCGTACTACGCGATCGGGCCAATGCTCCCGACCTATTTGAACACGCACGGCGGTCCGAAACACGACGCAGGTCAGCGTGTTCTCGATCATCAGAACAAGCCGATTTCCGGTCTTTATGCAATCGGAGAATGCGGATCGCTATGGGGACCGTATTACAACTCGATGGGCGATATCGCCGAGTTCATCGTATCTGGCGTGACGGCGGCAAAGACCGCACTCGCCGATAGTGGGCAGGAGAAGGGCGCTAAATAGTTGTACGGATAATTAGCAAGGAGACACTGTAGTGAGTGAGATCGCAGATGTACAAACGAAGTTGGCCCCCGCCGACAACGTGGAAGATTCAAAGACGACCAAAGGTGCATGGTGGATGCTTATCGTTTTGACGTCCACCTACGTCATCTCGTTTATCGATCGGGGCGCGCTTGCTCTCGTTGTCGGACCGATTAAGGAAGACCTCGGAATTTCCGATCTTCAGGTCAGTTTGTTGCTTGGCCTTTCCTTTATGTTGCTGTATAGCATGCTCAGTATTCCGATGGGCATTCTGGTCGACAAATACCAACGGAAGACGCTCCTCGGCGGCGCGATCATGGCATGGTCGGTGGTTCAGATGCTTTGTGGTCTGAGTACGACCTATCTCCAGTTGTTCTTCACACGTGTTGGTCTCGGTGTTGGTGAATCGGCGCTGGCACCCGGATCGCAGTCGATGATTCGTGACGCATTTCCGCCGCATCGTCGCAGTATTGCTTTCGGTATCTACAATATCGGTCCGATGTTGGGTACTGGTTTGTCCATGGCTCTCGGTGCCGTCCTGTTGAAGGCAGCTTCTGCAGGCGCATTCGATACACTACCTGTCGTCGGCGGCATGAAGCCCTGGCACTTTGTACTGCTGGTGCCGGGCATCATTGGGGTTCCGTTCGCGATTCTGCTTTGGCTGCTGCGTGAGCCGCCCCGTCGTTTCCAGACCGATATTTCCGATGTGACGTACAAGCAGACCATGTGCTTCGTCTGGAAGAATCGTGGCGTGTATGTTCAACTCTGGGCTGCGATTTGCCTATACGGTATTGCCATTGGTTCCCAGATGGCATGGCTTCCGGAAATCATCGCTCGCACGCTACATGTTGCCCGTCCGGAAATCGGTAAGGCGATAGGCGGCGTTGCACTGCTCGCTTCCCCACTCGGTCTCCTGATTTGCGGCGGAATCGCGGACCGGTTGCGCAAGCGCGGCATGGTCGATGCGCCTGTTCGGGTAGCGGCAGTCACAACGGCAATCGCCGCAGTCGTTACGGCATGCTTCCCGCTCGTCCATACGATGAGCGCGGGTATCGTCCTCTACTTCGTCCAAATGTTCATGTTTGCGATGTTCGCGGTGGCAGGCGGTGCAACGAATGCCGAGTTCACGCCGGGTAACATGATGGGCAAGATCACCGCCCTCTATTACTTGATCACGAATCTCGTCGGGTTGGCACTCGGCCCTACCGTGGTGGCGCTCGTTGCTAAATTCTTCGACGGTGCGAATGCACTTGGCGCCTCGTTCGTCATCTGCTACGTGGTCTCCGTGGCATTGGCAGTGATTCTGCTGATCCGTGTCAGCGGTGCATTGCGTCGGCCAGTTGTGCAATAACTCGTCGTCGCGTCGGGGCGTCATTTCTGACGTCCCTTCCCACGAATATCTATAGGTTTAAATCAAGTGAAGATAACCCGCGTTGAGTGCATTCCGATTTCGATGCCGCTGAAGAAGCCGATTAAGCTTCCGAATGTCACCATCACATGCCTGAATACGCTTTTCTTGGCTATTACAGCCGACAACGGTCTCGTCGGCTATGCGGAGTCGGGGGACACTTCATCGTGGTATCGCGGTGAAAGCCAAGCGTCGATGACGGCGATGATTTCCGATATTTTCGCGCCACGAATTTTGCTTGGTGAAGATGCGAGCAATATCGAAAAGATCGTCGGCATGATGGATCAACTCGCACGCGACAACAATCAGGCGAAGGCGTTGGTCGACTGTGCTCTGCATGATCTGAAGGGCAAATCTTTGGGCGTGCCAGTCTACAGCCTGTTGGGTGGCCGCACTCGCGAGAAGATTCCGCTCGGTTGGGTATTGTCGGCGGGTGAGCCCGAAAAGGTGGCCGAGCTCGCGATCCAGGTCCGCGAAAATGGCTTCTCGGCGTTCAAGCTCAAAGTCGGCCGTCATACGTTCAATAACGACGTGGCTACGGTCCGCGAAGTGCGAGCCGCGCTCGGTCCGGATGCCAAGATCATCCTGGACGCGAATGGCTCATGGAACTACGAGCAGGCGTTGGCGACGATGAAGCGCCTCGATCAATACAACCTCTCATTCATGGAGCAGCCACTGGCGCATCAATACCGCGACAGCCTGTCGAAACTGCGCGAGCGTATCACCACACCGATATACGCAGACGAGGGAGCGCAAGAGTTGGGCGATCTCCGCGAAATCGCCGAACGCCGTTCGGCCGATGGCGTCGTTTTCAAGATTCAGAAGGTCGGCGGGCTGGTCAAGGCACAACGATTCCTGGCCGCATGTCGCATGTACGACATTCCTGTCTTTTGCAGCACGCTGATCGGATCGGGTGTCGAATCCGGGCCGAGCACGCATCTCATGGTCGCAAACGAGTGGGCATGCCAGTTCATGAGCGAAAGCATGGGCCCTCTCGCGATCCACGCAGCATGGAACAGTGGTGATATCCCCGTCGATCAGGACTTGGCTATCGGCGGCCAGCGCTTTAGCGGCGGCTTTGCGTATCCGAGTGAAGGCGTCGGATTCGGATTTGCATTGAATCAAGAATTACTGGCCAAGATTCATACGCCGGGACAGCAGCATCGGGTTGTCGAAGCGTAATAGCGGAACACAAGGCGGCGGGCTCGATTCCGGCGCGTTGCATAACCATAATCCAATATAGGAGATATTCGATGCACGGACTTAATTCGCCACCGTGGAAATATGCTGTACTTTGGCTCCGGGTTTATTTCGGCGCCGATCTTTTGTGGTCGGGTTTCCGCTATCTTTCGACAGGCTGGGTTCCGTTTATTCCAGGCATCGGAGGCCAATACGTGCAGGCGCTCGATGCCATTCACATGTTTTATGCCGTCAAAGCAGTGGAAATGCTGGCCGGCATCCTGTTGCTGACGAACCGATACGTGTTGCTCGGCGCAATTCTCGAGTTCCCGACATCTATCTCGATTTTCTGGATTAATACCTTTATCGTTGCGACTCCACGTCAATTGTTCTCGGGTCCGAATCAACTACTAATGAATGGCCTCATTCTGGTGGCGTATGGCGGCTATATGGCAAGTGTGTTTAAGCCAAACAAGCCGCTCGCGCTATGGGAGGGCTTCAAGGTCGACGTCTGGAAAGAGCATTTGAGGCTGAGTAAAGGCGCCGAATCGACGTCCACTATTAAGAAATCAAGCGATTTCGCATAAGGGAGATCGAAGATGAAAAGTAACCGGAATCTTTATATTGGCCTTGCATGCTGCGTCATCATGACGTGCTGGGTATTCTTCGGATCCACAGGACTGGGCTATACAGAATATCGAGAATTGCGCGCACGCGATATGTTTGGCCTGGCAATTCCATGGATCTGCGTCATCACCGTTTTAATTCGGGATCGACGCAAAGGCATCATTTAACGGGCTCTCAGGCAGTGGTCTGGACCACCGCCTTTGGGGTATGCCTGCCGCAGGCATATTTCGTCGCTGTACTGCACTAACTTTTTGGAAATATTTCCTTATGCAAAGCGCTAATTCTTCCCCGTGGAAGTACGTCATTACGTGGCTTCGGCTGTATTTCGGCGCACACCTTTTCTTCTCAGGCATTCGATTCGTGATCGACGGGTACGTACCGATGGTTCCTGGTCTTGCTGGTCAGTATTTGGCCGGTGCCGATGCAATCGGTATGTATCATTGGGTCAAGTATATGGAGGCGATTTACGGCTTCCTGCTTCTGACGAACCGTTTTGTCTTACTGACGCTGATTCTCGAAATGCCGACGACGGTTACGATTTTCTGGCTGAATACGTTCATTTCCGCAACGCCGCGTCAATTGTTTTCGGGCCCGCAAGAACTGCTGATGAACGGTTTGCTGCTGCTTGCGTATAGCGGTTATATGGCTGCATGCTTCCGCCCGACCCTGAACCCTATGTGGCTGTGGGACGGTTGGAATGGTTTCAACCTGAAGGGTAAAGGTGGTCTATTGCAAACCGACCCAACTTTGGTCGGTGTGTCTGTCGAAGAAAAAGTATCGGCTTAAGGAGCACTCGCATGAAAAAAAATACCTGGATCGCAATCGCCATCTGTATCGCGCTGACGCTGCTGGCCATCGACGGATCAACGGGTTGGGGTTGGGCGGACTACCGTCCGCTGCGTAACTTCGATTACTTCGGTCTCGGCATCTCCTGGCTGCTTTTTATCGGCGTGCTCATCCGCGACAAGATCAAAGGTGAAGCCTGAGCCTCGGTTGTGGATCTATAAAAGAGCCCGGAGACGACTCTCCGGGCTTTTCTATTGTGCGCCGAGCATGCGCAACAGCTTGGGGGTGTGAGTCCCCTGTCCAACCTGATGGTGGTGAAGGACTAGCGAAACGCAAGGGCGTCGTCGTGAGGCGGGGTCTGAAGGAAGCGTGTAGCAAAGCCATGACCTGACGAACAGAAACCAGATGCGAGGCCTACCTAGCCGGACGAGCAAGCAATTGATTGCGAAGTCCATAGCCATCAAGGGCTGGGGTGGTAGATCTGGCAGGTGTGTGGTGAAGGCGGTTGCGCTTACCTCGGGAGGCCTGCATGGCGTCCTGGAATCAGGACTGAGCGGCTCGCAAGGGCCGTTGACCACCGTGCAGGAGTCAGCAGAGGGCATATTAGGGCGGCGACGCCTGAAGGCCCGAACGGAAAGGAGCGGCGAGTAAGCCGGAGAACTCGACATGGGAGAGCAGCAGAAAACGCATCGCGTCCTCGACAGCGGAAGCAGGGGTGAAGCCCCGATGGCTGCTGGTGGAGGGGCTGAACCTACGGCGGCGAACCCCGAGTCTGAAAGCCCGTCGGCATATGACCGACTGATGGAAGAAGTCTGCGAAAGGGGGAACCTGAAGCAGGCGTTGAAGCGTGTGAAAGCGAACAAGGGCGCACCGGGCGTGGACGGGATGACCGTTCAGGCATTACCGGCGTACCTGCGGGAGCATTGGCCGTCGATACGGGCCACGCTGCTGAACGGCACATACAAGCCTCAACCTGTGAGACGGGTCGAGATACCCAAGCCGGATGGTGGTGGCGTGCGCAAGCTCGGCATCCCCTCTGCGCTTGATCGATTCGTCCAGCAGGCGGTCTTGCAGGTGTTGCAAAGGCAGTGGGACCCGACGTTCTCGGAGTCCAGCTACGGCTTCCGTCCGGGCCGCTCGGCACATCAGGCCGTGGCGCAGGCGCAAAGCTACATCCAGTCGGGGTACCGATGGGTTGTAGATCTGGATCTGGAGAAATTCTTCGATCGCGTGAGCCACGACATCCTGATGAGTCGGGTGGCAAAGCGAGTCAGCGACAAGCGAATGCTGAAGCTGGTCCGCTCCTTCCTGACGGCGGGTGTGATGGAGCACGGGCTGGTTGGTGCGACGGACGAGGGCACACCCCAGGGTGGTCCCCTGTCCCCGCTATTATCCAATCTGATGCTCGACGATCTTGACCGGGAGCTTGAGCGACGCGGGCTGCGTTTCGCGAGGTACGCTGACGACTGTAACGTCTACGTACGCAGCGAACGCGCGGGCCAGCGTGTGATGGCGGGGCTGAAGGCCTTCCTCGCCGGCAGGCTGAAGCTGACGGTCAACGAGACCAAGAGCGCGGTCGCACGGCCACACACGCGGAAGTTTCTGGGGTTCACCTTCTCGGATCGGGACAAGGTCAAACGGCGTATTGCGCCCAAGGCGCTGTCCCGCCTCAAGGAGCGCATCCGGGAATTGACTCAACGCACGCGCGGGGTCAGCGTCGACCAGATGATCGGCGCGCTGAAACGTTATCTGGCAGGGTGGCGGGGCTACTTCGGTTTCTGCGAAACGCCCAGCGTTCTGCAACGCCTGGATGAATGGATACGCCGCCGCATCCGCTGCTTCTTCTGGAAGCAGTGGAAACGGGGCCGCACAAGATTCCGGGAGCTGACAGTACGCGGCGTCAGCCGAAACCTTGCTGCCCAGACGGTCGGTTCGCCACACGATGCGTGGCGGCTGAGTTGCAGTCCCGCGCTGGGCATCGCCCTGTCAAACCGTTACCTTCGCTCGCTGGGGCTTCCATCACTAAGGCCATAGTCGATTAACCGATCCGAACCGCCGTGTACGGACCCGTACGCACGGTGGTGTGGGAGGGGCCGGGCCGCGAGGCCTGCCCCTATCCCGATTGAAATGTATCGCTAAAAGGTGCTGTTGAGAGTTCGAAAGTGGATGCGCTGAAGCTCGCAGAATACGAAGCTGCTGAGCCAGCAGAAGATGCATTCGACCATTTAGCGGTTCCGCAACAGAGCGAAGGTTTTTTCGCGACCGGTAGCCTGACGACTAACGCTGGATGCCTTGCCCGACTCGGCCTGGCAGGCTCTTCGCCGGTGAGCTGTCACCGGCGAGCGCCACCGGACAGTCTGACCGGCGGCTTTCTGAACTCGACGCGCCAGTTGGCCAACTGGCACGTCTGCGGCTCGTTGGCTGCCGTCACATGCACGGGGGGCAACAGCGCCAAAGTGTCCATCGCCATATGGACCTTGAGAAGATACGTGCGTCAAATTCGTGTAGAACTATAGAGGAATAGAAACGCGAGGAGCGCGGCGAGCGGTACCACCTCGCATTTCCTACGAAATTAATCTACCAGCGCCTCGTATGTACGATACTTGCGCAGCCCACATTCACGGCCAATGCCACCACGGACTTGGCCAGCGCCGACCTCCCCATATGTCGGCTTCAGGCTCACATCAAGTTCACGAGAATTCGGCACCGAGAGCCAGAGGCGGAACAGATGGCGCTTCCTCGCTTCGTCGGTGTAATCCTCAAACGCCGTACGTCCATGGACACAGACATGGTTATTGACGAACTGCATGTCACCGGCCTCGAACATCATGGACACTGCAAACTCTTCGCTTTCGGCAAGTTGGGTGACCAGGTCGATGGCCTCGCGTTGCTTATCCGTCAGATGGGGAACGCCTTCCATCCCTTGGGCGAGATTGATCTTCACGGGAAGCCACAAGCACGAGAGCTTGTTGGCTACTCGCGAAAACAACGGCTGCTGGAAGTAGGGCGGATGACCTGCACTAAACGGAGCTGGGATTGTAGTTTTCCAGCAGAACGGCTGGTAGAGCACCTCCAACAGATCTGGTCGGGTCCGCGCGATTTCGTTATGTATTGCGACGGTACTGGCAATTCGTGACAGTCCGCCAGACTTCGCCGGACGCACGACAAACAGACCGACTACGTCGCAGGTATCGACATGGAATCCACCGGCGGCGTTGGTATTGTAAAGTCGACCATCGCTTGTACCAAAATCACGGACATCGCCGAGAAAATCTCCTTTATAGCTTTGGCAAACGGCGGTCCCGAGATGCAATCCGATTCCCCAAAAGATATAACGGAGATCGTCGACTGATTTGCCTTCTGTTGGAAATCCGCGAAGGACATACAGCCCGTATTGATTCTCCAGTGACTCCTTTAGGTGAGACAAGCGGACGCCGACGTCCGGAAGCGGAAAATCTTCCATGGTCAACGTATCGATTGTCTTTCCGAGGGAATAGGCATGCGCTGCTGCCCGTTCGATCTCGTCAATTTCATCCGGCGTCAACGAGTGAATCCAGTCTGTTGCGGACCCCATAGCGGCGCCGCGCCAGTCGCAGGGGTCATCAATAACAGTATTCATATGATTCTCCAAATATAAAAGCGGGATGACGATCAGTCATCCCGTGAGTCATTCAGCGAACTCTAGACGGGCGATGCTTGGGATTCCGTAACCTGCTGTTCTACAGATCGTTTCGGAATATGAGTCTTGAGCAAACCAAGCGCGATAAACGTGACAGCAATGGAGATTGCAACGCCCAAGAAAAGATACGGCGCACCAAAACTCTTGATCACCCACCCAGTAATCGAAACGGAGCAAATGGCGCCCGCGCGCGAGACGGCGACCACCCACCCCACTCCGGACGCACGAAATTCGAGGGGGTAGATATTGGTAGAAAGAGGATATTCGCCGAGTTGAATGCCTGCGATCGAAATGCCGGTCAAGCCCATGCCGACAATCAACGCCAGGTCCTCAAGCGGTGTCGAGGGGCCGTTCACGTGGTTGATTGTGAGCGCGAACAATCCGAGGGCAACGAATACGCCGAGCAGAGCAGTATACTGCAGCGATTTTCTGGAACCTAACCGGCCAAGCAGCCAGCCGCCGATCAATGCGCCGATTGCGCCGGCAAAATTCGAAACCATCAGGCCGTGAACTGCGACATAGAAACTGAAGCCCATGCCCGTCAGTGCCGAGGAAGCCCAACTGGAGAAAGAGACGGCCGCAAACTGATTGGACGCCCCGCTGACCCAAAGACAAAGCGTATCCCGGAGATATTGCGGCGAAAATAGCATGCGAACACCAACGCGACCGAACTTGGGACGTTCAACGAAGAATTGGCTTTCGCTTGATACCGTAAGGTCCGGGCGCAACTTTTGTAGCGTGGTCGCGAGTTCCTTATTTCTTGATTTTCTCAGCGTAAGAAAGCCGGGAGATTCCGGCACGAGTCCGAAAAGTACGAAAACGAGAAGTAGCGGCACTACACCGCCAAACATGACGACACCGCGCCAACCGAAATGCGGCAAGACCAATGGAATCAGCAGACCATTCAGCGATGCACCGAGCGGGAATCCGATAAATGCCGTGGCCATGACCTGACTGCGAATGCGCTGTGGCAACAGTTCGGACAGGAGTGATGCGATATTCGGAGTTGCGGCACCAAGTCCGACGGAAGCAATCAGGCGAAATGCGATGATAGCCTGCATGCTGGGTGCCGCCGAAATCGCAACCGTTGCACTACCAAAAAGAATCACACTTGCGATCAATGCACGGCGACGGCCCCACCGGTCACCAAGCGAGCCACCGATAAATCCACCGCAAGCGCCACCAATCGGACTGACAGACAGCGCCAGCGTCACGAGACTACGACTCGCGCCGAAATGCTTGGCCACGACCGGCATCAGGTAGCCGAGTGTCGTGAAGTCCATGCCGTCAATCAATAGCGTAAAGAACAGACAGATCGACACCGCGATCAAAAGGCCTTGAAACTTCGCGCCTTCGATCATCTTATCGACGTCTACTCGCCCTAATATATTTTCAATCACGGGTATCCTCTGTTAGCAAATAGTCCAAAATGCTAAATGGATTAAAACTCAACGGACCAGTAGCAGCGGTTTTCCAAGAAGGAACGATCCACGTCCAGGCCGAAGCCAGTTCCGCTAACGGCCAGGCTGCCAACTCCGTCGGGACGCGGCACCTTGTGGAACAGGCAGTCGCCCCAGTCCAATACTTCTACGGGCAGATGATCGTCCACGCCGCAGGCGATATGCGCGGAGTAGTACGGATAGGCATGGGAGCCGACGCGAGTTCCGATGCGGTTTAGAATGCGGGCGGCTTCGAGTTGACGCAATGGACCGCCCAAGAGTCCCATATCGAGCAGCATATGGGTAGCGCCTGACTCGGCGAGGAGCAGCAGCTCGGAGACGCTCGTGCTAATCTCACCAACGGCAACGGGCGAGGCGACCGATACACGGTTAAGTTCTGGATAGGCAACGGGATCTTCTACCCAAAACAGCGGGGCCGAAAGTCGCTTGACGAAATCGTTCGCCTGTTGCGGCGTCCAGCGACGAAGCGCGTCGATCGCCAGGTTGTCCGCACCGAACATCATGAGCATGCGCTCGACGCGCTTGATATCTACCTCGAAGGGCTGGGCTCCGACGATCATTTTCGCGCGAGTGAAGTTTTCTTCAAAGCAGTGAGTGGCCGCCGCTTCAAGATCGTCGTCGGCTGCAAATGCGAGGTGGTAACTGCTATAACAGGGCACCGGACGAGCGAAACCGCCCCAAAGATGCGCAACCGGAACATCGAGGATCTTACCTAAGAGGTCCCACGCTGCAAGACTAATAGCGCATGCTGCCGCGCGAGTCGCGTTATTCGAATCCCGACCGAAATGCCGTTCTTCGCTTCTTTCGATAGCGATCAGGGTGGAGAGTTTAATGCTCTGTGCTCTCAATAGCTCTTGAGCGGCATGCGCCGCATCCAACGAAGCCTCGCGCGTCATGTGCTGCACATGGCCGAATCCGCACCGGTCATTTCCATCGCGGATCAATGCATAGAACACGGTTACATGATTGCGGAAACCGGATAGCGCGCGAAAAGGCGTAATCGGAATTTCAGCGGCCCCAATGGAAATCGCGATCTTCGTTCCGAGAAGACTTGCAACGTCGAGATTTTCTACCATTTGTTGCTCACACGACAGAGAAGAGGGACGCGACAGAACGTACTGAGAATCGATCTGCGTCTTGACAGAGGCGTACAGCCTTGGCCGTGTCAAATCCGAATCCGTCGAGATTGTCTCGAAACTTCTCGACGATCTGCGCCCTTGTTACGGGAGAAGCTCCGTGCTGGCTACCGGTAAATGAACGCCCGTCCTGGGTCTGCAGAGTAATCTCTGTAGACCATCGTCCGGGGCCCGTATTTAGCGGCAAGATGCTAATCCTTTTCATCATCGACTGGACGACGGGGTTTGAGATGTTTTCAGCCTCATACCAATCGCGATAGGGACGAACGCGAAGAATCGCGAGTGCCAGGCCGTATCGCAAGTCGGTCCACGCTTCGATGGGGGTGCTGACATCTTTCTCGTGATGAAGATAGTGTGTTCTTGTCAGGACCTCGACATGATCGAGATCGCCTATGGTCAGATCATTATTGGAAATGAGACCGAGCAACAGCTCGATGATCGGTACAGACCCGGTGCCGACAGGGTAGGGCTTGAATTCGACAGTATCGAGTTTCCAGACTTCACCGAGCCCCGTGAGAAGATGGTCCCAGTCACAGCCCTCGGCGCCGGATAATCGCCAAAACGGATAGTCGCCCTCAAGGACAGATTGATCGCCGGTAAAGCCGCGGCGGGCCAGCAGTGCAGCCTCGACTCCATTGCGCGCCGCCAAACCGATATGATCATATTTTGTCATCGCATCCTGGGACTTGCTGAAGAACCGCCGGAGGGTCGGTATCTGTGCGGAGTAGGCTGCGATACCGAACGCGTTCAGAAATTCGTTTTCAGAAAGGTTCAAAAGGCGACCGGCGGCGACCATAGCACCAATCGTTGCAAAGGTATGTCCCGTCAGCGGAGCCTTCGATTTAGTCGGCCTGCGAAGGGCGGCACCGAGACGGCCCCCCATTTCCATTCCAAGCGCAATAGCGGTGATCAAGTCGTCGCTGGAAGAGTCGATGGCTTCCGCTACTGCAAGGGCGGCAGGTACAACGACGACTGCCATATGTCCTTCAGGACCGAATGCATCGTAATCAAGGGCGTTTCCGAAGATCGTGTTTGCGAAAACGGCGCTCAGTAGGCTGACGGGCTTATGGCCCAACATAGTGGCTTCCAGAGGTCCGTGCTCTCCAGCACAATAGTCGGCGACGATCCGTCCAACTTCTGTTGTTGAGCCGGCAACCGCACAGCCGATCGTATCCAGCAGAATCGATCTGACGCGACGTTGTGTTTGCTGTGGCAGATTTTCGATCCCAACGCCTCGCGCCATCTTCACGATTTCGAGTGTGGGATTGTCGATCGGTGGCTTGAAAGCCTCTGCATTTTCGTTTGGCGCCATGACGCTTTCTCACTCTATTTAGAACGTATTACGACGGGGCCTCCACGGCCGCCCCGGGGCTTCAGCAAATCAGAACTTATGCAAGATACCGACACGCAACACGAGCTGCTTGTTCGTCGTGGACGGCGATTCTCCATTTAGGACAGCGACCTGACCATCGCCGCCCGTTTGTTGATACACAAGCGTGGTGAAGAGTTGCGAGCGTTTTGACAGAAGATACGCCGATGACACAGCAAAGACGTCCCACTTGTATTGGTCCATGGTCGAGTAGGAATAGGCGCCTTGGACGATGACGTCGGGCATGACGTTATAGCGACCGCCGACTTCGTAACTCGACATCGTTTCCGTGATGTTGTGGAACGCCATTTTCGTCTGCGTGAACGTCGCCGTAACCTTGAGGTCTTGGGTCCGATACATCGCGCCGACACCCAATACATTGCTGTGATCGAGGAGGAAACTTCGCGCCGAAAAATTCTGGCCGAACATGCGATGAACCCCAATGTCAGTCGCCGGGTTAATCGTCGTGCCGTTGATGCTCTGATAACTGAGGTACAGGTTATACGGACCGTTGGAGTAGACGAGGTTGCCGCCGACACCCCGGCCCGTGTTCGTCGTCCCGGAGTCGGGCGAGCCGAAACTGTAGAACAGCATCGCGCGCGTGTTGGCAATCGGCTCACTTTGGTACTTGATCGTATTGTTCAGCGTCAGACCGGTACCGCGGTCGTAATTGCCGGCGTGCGCCGCCGTCGTCGAGTTGTCGATCGCCGTGGTGAACGGCACGATACCGTAAGCGGCGTCATACTGCTTGCCCAACGTGAGCACACCGTACTTCTTGTCCGACAGGCCAACCCAGGTTTGACGCGTGTACGAACCGCCAGTATTCAACTGGATACCGGTTTCATATCGGAAGACTGCCGACAGACCGCCGCCCAGATCTTCTGTTCCGGTCATCCCCCACATGTTCGGCCAACGCTTTTGGCTGGCTAGTGACCAGAGCGAGTGCCCATTGGAGTTGGAGTTGTAGCTCAGGCTGTCATCGACGATGCCGTACAAGGTTGCGCTGGATTGGGCATAAACCCAGTTGGTGCCCGCGAGTAAAGCGACTGCGCATAGCGCGCTGTACCTGGTCCTTTTCACGAAAGATAGTCTCCTGATCGTTTTAATTTTGACGCTTGTCCGAAGGGCAGGACTGCCGAACGACACTTCGCGGCTTGCGGAATCGAATATGTTCGCTACCAAATCTAAAAACACATCGAATCCGCAAGTAGCCTGCTTCTGATCACTGCAGACACACGCGATAGCTAGCTCTTTATGCCGGCAATATCGTAGGCGAGAAGATATACCATACACGCACGGCCCGGCCCTCAAGGTTTAACCTGGTTAACATTCCCGATGAGTATTGGAATTTGAGCGAATTTTTTCGCTAGACCTGCGCCTGCCTCCCGGAATGAGCTGTCGGAATCAGAATGCGGGTTTTCCCTGCGTCCGCGCGACGCGACGATATACTATACTTTGGATAGGCTAAATTGAATACAAAATCTGCGGGGCGGTTCTTTCGTCGTTGAGCCCGCGGGGAGTATGTTTGGTTCGCCACGGGGAACTCTGCTTGAGCAGCACACTGCGACTCGAGTAAGCGCCTGGTTCGACAGTTTGCATGGATGTGGGGCGTTGCACTTCTGGGGTCTTGTTCATCGTGCAGATCGCTCACGAGTTCCACTTCGGCCCGCATTGGCACTGGTACGCGGACACAGGCAAGCTCCGGCATGAAATCTTTACCGGAGTTCATGGAGAGGCTTCCGCAAAGGTGCCAGTACATGATGGTGTGGCACACCAGGTACTGCTCCTGATGTTGATGTTCAAGCCGGTGATCGGCCGTATCGTCGACTGGAAGGCGTTGTCGAGCATTTGCTGGCCGGACGTCGCGTAAGTCTGTAAATCGGATATACGAAATTGCAACTGATTACCCCAAGTGAGGGTTCGCTGCCTCGCATAGGTGACGTAGTCTTTTTATCTGTATCAAAGGAAAGTACGATGAAGATGGCACACGAATCACCGTGGAAGTACCTAGTCATGTGGGGGAGGTTGTATTTCGCGTTCCACTATCTTGAGTCAGGACTTTATTACGTAATTTTTAGATACGTGCCGGATTTCAGCCACGCAGGCAAAGTTGGTGCGTATATCGGTGCGATGGCGGACGTCGGGTTCTATCAAATGATCAAGTATGTTGAGGTCATACTCGGTACGTCGCTGCTACTCGATATAGGGGTGCCGCTTGCGCTGATCGTCATGGCGGGTATCAGTACGACGATCGTCTTTCTGAATCTCTTCGTCTCGCCTGATCCGCGTGAATTGTTCACTGGCCTTCAGGAGTTGTTCCTGAACGGCGCACTCTTGCTGGCATACGGTGGATACTATGCAAATTTTTGCCGTATAAAGGCGCAGCCGTTTTGGTTTTGGGACGGGATGAAACGCGAAGGACTTGAGCCGAGGGGTGAGTCGTGAAGAGGGATTTCGTTGTTGTTTTTATGGTTGTTGTGGCGGTCACGCTGATTGTAATTTCCACTTCGACAATTTTCTTCGTGCGTCATCTACGTCTTTATGATTATGGTCCGCCCCTGGGCGCCGGGATCATTGTTTTGGCGATGATGATCCGGGCCGCGGTATCAAGGCGATATAAAGATTGACGCGCCGTCCACAGCGCACCCGTACCTTCACTTCACCGTCTCGAAGGACGCTGGAAACATGACGAAGCGATTTACACGTTCCAAGTCGATATGGTCGCTAAAGCATATTTGCAATCACATTACCGGGGCGCTGCTCGGAACGCTTTTGATTGCACAGCCGATATGGGTACATGCACAGCCGCTGCAAACGCTTACGATCATGGAATATCGGTCGCCCCTGAATTCGGATCAACCGACAGTGCGCGGCATGATCCGGTTCGCGGAACTCGTCAACGAGGAGTCCAACGGACGCCTGGCAGTGACAGTAAGTCGAGCGACGGTTCCTGGATCGCCCGAAGACCAGATCAAGGCATTGCAAAAGGGGGGGCCTGGTGCTCCCGATATGATGCTGCTGGTTACGCCGGCGCTGCGTCATCTCGAACGCGAATTCGAAATCATGGACCTTCCGTTCGTGGTCAACAGCGATCGCCAGGCGCATGAACTGCTGGACGGTCCCTTTGGCCGGGAATTGCTGTCGCGTCTCCAAGGCCATGGACTGACGGGTCTCGCTTGGTGGGAAAACGGATTCCGGCAGATCACGACGTCGGGGCAGCCATTCAAACACGCTGATGATCTGACTGACCGTCCGGTTCGTGTGATTCCGGAACCGGCGTTTGTGGAGACGTTTAAGGCCTTAGGTGCCAAGGTCGTTGGTCTTCCGTATCCCGATCTATATCCGGCTCTGAAGTCGGGACGAGTGGAGGCCGAAGACAACTTTTACTCCCAAATCCTGGTTGGCCATCTGTATGATGTTCAGTCGAGCGTGACGGTGACGAATCATTCCTATAGCGCGATTGCAGTCGTTGCTAACTCCGCAATATGGCAAAGGTTGTCGGTTGGGGACCGGAATGTTCTGCAACACGCAGCGGTGGAAGCAGGGCGCTATGAACGCGACCTGGTTCGAGAACAGGCCGAGGCAGATAGAGCCACACTTGCACATCATGGAATGATCGTTCAGAGCCTCTCGCCAAAGGAAATTGCAAGGATGGAATCTATGACGGAGCCCGTCAGAGAGCAATTCTTCCGGAACTACGATCCCATAATTCTCGATACCTATCGGCGTCAGATAGGAAAGCGTTAGATAATTCGGTGAGTGACGAAAATATAATCCTCGGGGCAAAGCAGGACGCCAAAACGGCGTCGCCCTCTCGGCAGACGCGACTGATTCCTATGATCGTCGCTGTGCCGATGTTTTTGCAGGCAATCGATACGTCGATATTGGGCACGGCACTTCAATCGATTGCTACGTCGTTGAACGTCGAGATACTTCACCTCAACTTCGCCATCACCGCGTATCTTTTAAGTTTAGCGCTGTTTCTGCCCGCGAGCGGTTGGCTCACGGATCGCTTCGGTACCCGCCGTGTTTTCTGTTCGGCAGTTGCGATATTCTCGGTGGCGTCGGCACTGTGCGGAGCCGCAACTTCTATCACTCAAATAGTTCTGTTCCGGGTATTGCAGGGCCTTGGCGGCGCAATGATGGTGCCAGTCGGCCGGTTGATTCTCTTGCGCAGCATTCCGCCTGCACATTTGGTAATGGCAATGGTCTGGTTTACTGTGCCTGGGACCATCGGTCGTGTCTTGGGACCGCTCCTCGGAGGCTTCATCGTCACGCTGGCGTCATGGCGCTGGATATTCCTGCTCAACATCCCTTTCGGCGTGCTGGGGATCTTGTTGTCACTAAAGTTTGTGCCGGATTCGCGATCAGAAAAAAGGGAACCGTTTGATGTCACCGGCTTTGTTTTGATGGCGATCGGACTTTCTGGAGTGGTCTGCGGCCTGGAAACTATCGGGCACAATTTTGTTTCTCTGAGCGCTACAATTTTTGTTACAAGCATTGGTATCGTGGCATCAATCGCCTATTGGATCTATAGTCGAGATCGTGCTGACGTGATCATTCCGCCCAGCCTATTCCGATATAAAGCATTCAGCATCACAAATATCGGCGGTATGCCATTAAGAATAGCGGTCGGATCGTCTCCGATTTTCGTTCCGCTGCTTTTGCAGGTCGGTTTGGAATTCACGCCTATTCAGGCCGGATTGACGAGTGCCTGGCTTTCGGTTGGAGCCTTTGGGATTCGGCCAATTATGCGACGGGCGATTAATAGATTCGGATTCAAACCTCTTATGATTGCAGCGACGGTACTGTCAGGTGCCGCATTTGCTGCTTATGGTTTGTTCTCGCCCGGAATGTCGATTTATTTCATGTGCGCCGTGCTCTTCGCGGCTGGCATCTCCAATTCGCTTGGAATGGTCACGATGAATACGGTCGGATATTCCGGCGTCCCGAAGGCCATCATGAGCAAGGCAACAGCACTTTCAACTATGATGCAGCAGACGTCGATGAGTATTGGTGTCGCACTATGCGCTTCCTGCTTGACGTTTAGTGCGCGGGCTCACGGGCATAGTGCGGAGCATTTGACGATGAGCGATTTTCCGATGATGTTCTTTATCGTCGGGGCGTTGAGTTGTCTGTCAATGCCTGCGTTCCTCCGTCTTCCGAACGATGAAGGTGCCGAGCTGCGGTAAGTGATCTCGGTTAAAACGATGAGCGCCGGATGCGCACCCGCAGTCAGCGACAATTTCGGGCGGAGTTTAGGCTAGCCATTATGATGGCCACGATCGCGATGTGCGCTTCGCATGCTTCACATTCGGCCCGATCTGCTTGTCGACTAGACTTTGCGGACGATACCGTCGAGCCTAACCGTTAAGAGAAAAAGCCTAGGCACTGAACTGAGCCCGGAGAACCGGATGGTGCAAGGAGGCGGAATACCGAAGGGCTGGGCGCTACACCGGAGGCGAGCTGTATGCAATTGAGCCCGCGATCCGCGGCAAGCCACGGACGTGCGAAGACGTGTCTGTCAGGAGCAGGCGCGTCCGCTACTCGACGCCCTCGAGACCTGGCTGCGCTCGACATTGAGTCATATGTCGCAGAAAGGCGATACCGACAAAGCCATCAACTACGCGCTCAACCAGTGGCCCGCGCTTACAATGTACGTCGACGAGGGGATAGTCGAGATCGACAACCATCCCGCTGAACGCGCCCTGAGAGCGGTAGAGCAGGAAAGGAAAGGCGGATTCAACCGGTCGTCGCAATCTTTGATCATGTTGGTGTTTATGGGGCGACCAGCGGGATGGATGCATAAGCTGACCGGGCGAGGGGCGATGCGCTCGTCAGGTGCACCGTCGCGTCGGCGTGAGATCGAGCGGCGACTCTGGAAGCAATTTGCAAGAGACATTACAAACGCGAAAGCAGAAGATCTGTTTTCACGGATTCAGTTTGACCTCGTTCGCCTTTCCGAATTGCAGGGGGATGAACGGTGCGGATCATCTCGCTGACGGTCATCGAGAAGCAGTATTGCCGGAATGCGAAACTGGCGAAGCAGATTTCAAGCGTCCCGACGTTTTCCATAGCGTCGCATGTCGTGAAGAAGCGACGACGGTGCCCGACATCCACTCCGCCGCATTGAAGACGCGATGCGGGCTTCCCGCCCTTCACGTCCCTTTGTGATGGACGGCAGCCAGAAGATTGCGCCGCGTATTCCTTTGACAATTGCGGCGTGGCTCGATGCTAGGCGATCCATCAAACACCTCGGGCCGGCCATGGCCGCAAGGTCCAAATTCGCGCCTGGACGAAGGACTGCGGCGAAGCCGGCGGTCTGTCGAAGCTTGCCTCGGCGGCGCAGGAAGTAGGGCACCAAGTCGGCGCGCCGCTTGCTGGAGCCACATTTCGAGGGTCTCGGCGGTACACATCAGGCAGAATGAATGTTGTTTCGATCTGCCTTTTTTTTGTCAAGACAGCGCCTATACTCTCAGGGATATCCCCGATAAAAAAGGCCTTGCCATGACCTCTCTTCCGCGTATTGCGCTCGGCGCCCTTGCCGCAGCGTGCTGCTTTGCGTCCGTTGCGGCGCTCGCCCAACCGTACGATTCCACAGCGCCGCTGACGCGCGCCCAGGTGCGCGCCGAGGTGATCGAATGGCAGCGGGCGGGCTACGATCAGTCCGACGATTGGTCTCACTACCCTGAAAGCGCGTTACGCGCAGGCGCGATCGTCGCACAACGGCGTGCAGAGACTGCCACTCCTGCGGGTGGCGCGCGCCATTGACCGCGGCGATCCTCGACTGGAAAGACCGCTCGCGTGAACCGCGCCCCTGTAGTTGGATATTGATCCGGCCTTTGGATGCAAAGTACAACGAGCAGTTTCGGCGGCAGATAGTTCAGTGGTATCTGGAGCCGGGCGCGAGCACACGAACGTCGGCCGCGCGTTATGGCATGGGTGGCAGGGCGATCCGACCCGGGGGCGAGCTACCGGGAACATCGCCTGGCCGGCCAGTGCACTAAGGTCATTGGCCACGATGCCCGGTTTAGGCCGTCGGTGCTTTGCCTGCAGCAGCGCATCGAGCCTTTTCAGGGACGCTACTCTGGGGACGAGCGTCCGGTACGCGGACCTCACAGTCGAGCTCCGGAGCGACTATGATCATCACGGGCGCGTTACGGCGATGTGCATGTCATGGAGGCGATCCGGCAGGCTGGACAGTTGATCAAGTACCGCGCCGGTGGCCCGTCCAGAAGTGGGTTCCGATGTAGCCGGCTCTAACGTCGACGGGCCGAAGCTTCTATGTGTCGCCGGTGATGGATTCATACAACGGAGAAATCGTTGCTTCCGGATGGATCAGCGACTCAGCTACGAACTGGCCAGCGGAGGTTGAAGAACGCACAGACCGCACTCCCACGCAAGGAGTGGCCACTGCAGCGTTCAGACCAGTGCTGACACCGCTGCACGTCAGCCTATCGTCAACTGCAGGACCGCCGCAGCCACGTGCAAAGCATGTCCCGCAAGGGCGATTGCCTCGATAAGGCGGCCATGGCAAGCCTCTTCGGCGCGCTCAGTCTGAATCCGCCGGGCTCGAACGTTTTGCGTGCGCCGGTCAATTGCACGCGCGCTGGATAGATACATCCACTACAACAACCACGAACGCGTCAGGAAAAATTAATGGCCTAAGTCCTATTCAGAAAAGGACTCAGGCCTTGATGGCCCGCCAGATTTTAACTGTCCGACTTCGCGGGGTCAGTTCGTTCGGCGGGTTTTCAATTGCAACAGCAACTACGCTCAGAAGCGCGTCGACATGCCCAGACCGATAGCCGTCACATTCGAGTGCTGACCGGTAGTAGCCAAGCCCCCCGGGGGGTAAATCGACTGACTTGCGATACCGCTATTCCAGAGCTTCTTGACGAAGCCATAGAGCATAGTGGATTTCGAAACCGAGTAGGTGTAGCCGATAGCAGCGGAACGGATGAACCAGTCTCCGACTTTAACCGGCGTCGTGATTTGTGTGCCGCTCGCAGTGAGATTCTGGTCGCTCAGCTCGCCATACGAGACGCGGACCGTGCCGAAAGGGCTGGTCGGGACCGTGAAGCCAACCTGCCACCCCTTGTCAACGAAGCCTGGATCGTTGGTACGGATTTGGCCCGAGGCATACAATTCCATGAAATTCAGGTTGTAGCGGATGCCAAGGACATTTTCGTATGTATTGCGAGCCACGGCAGCTTGGTTCTGAAGGCTATGGCCGAAACCGTATTCCGTGATCAGGGGGCCGTTTTCATACCGCAGCGTCGCGAGTTCGAAGTGCCGCTGGTAGGCTTGAGCCGTCAGCGGATCGGAGGGATCACCCCAAGAATAGGTTAGCGTGCCGGTCAAGCCGCGAAATGTCGGGCTCGTGTACTGAATCGAATTGTCCGACCGTGCCGGGTCTTGCAGCATGTTGAACAGCCACGGACGCGGATTCTCACCGCCGATCGAACCCAGCGGGGATCCCGGTGCGAGCAGTATCGGGTCGAACGTGCCACCCCAATCGTAACCCATCGTCTGGAGGCGACCGGCGATCAACTCGCCGTACTGTGCGCTATGCAGGCCGACAAACGCACGACGACCAAACAGACGGCCGCTTTGGCCTGAGGTGCCGTTGTTGATATTGAAGCCACTTTCGAGGGTGAAGATTGCCGATAGACCGTTACCGAGATCTTCCTGGCCCCTCAAGCCCCAGCGCGAACCACCTGCACCACCGCTGTTCATGCTGATGACGTGCTGCCCATTGGAGTTGGCAAAATAACCCATGAACACATCGGCCACGCCATACAGTGTGACACTGCTCTGCTGCGCTTGAGCCATCATCGGCGCGAATGCTGCTGCGGCAATTGCGCCGCAGGTAATAAGTTTACGCACTGGAAGCCTCCAAAAATTGATATTGGTCGTAGGGCGGGCTGCCGACCCACCGTGACACGCCGAGATATGGGGTGTACGAATTCAAAATGATATTCTTTGTTGCATAAGTTGTGTGGAAAAAGCACCAAAATGTTGCTTAAGGGTATCCACTAGATGACAGTCGCGTGATCCATTTGGCATGACTTTGTTACTTAGCGATGCAAAGTAATGTGCAATAGGGACTCATTTTTCTTAGGGTCGGAAGTCAAAATCGGGTTTTCCCCACGTTTACAAGGCTTCTTGTTTGCCTATAGCATTAGATATGCTAAATTGAATACAAAACGCGGACCGGGGCAGCGGGCTCAAGGTTCCTATTGCAATGTGCCAAGGAGAAAGGATGTCAAACATTCAGGGTGGTCTTTCGTCGCCCGAGTTCATCGCGCAAGCAGATGGATGGCTCGATAGTTGGACGGGACGTGTAGCAGCAATGCTTGTCGGATTCATTTTCGTCGGCTGGATTGCGCACGATCTCCATTCGGATCCACGTTGGAAGTGGCACGCAGGCACCGGCAAACTTCCCCATGAGGTCGTTCACGAATTTATGGACATGGCCTATGCGCAGGGCCATGGGAGCGAGGCCTACAAGGAATACTTCTCGGCTAAAGCGATTGATACCGCGCCCCAGACCGTCGATCACCGGGATGGCGAGCCGATCCCCGATCACGTGAAGAAGATTATCGTTGAAGGCTTTGACGTCGCTGTCTACCACACGATTGGCGCCGCGCGCGGTCAGGCCGCACAAGACGTCGTTGATGTATTCCAGCTCGACGGGTCGGGCTGGATCATTCGACGTGATCGTCTCACGGCTCCGGTGCAAGAACAGGCGGCGAACACTGAGGTTGCCGCGCAAAAGCGGGGCTCCAAATAAGCGGGTCGTAAACAAAACGGTGAAAGCATATATGTCTAACGATGATCGTAGGACGACGGCTCAACTCGTCGGCAAAATTATTCTGACCTTCTGTCGCCTGTATCTCGGCGGTTGGATGGTGGTGAGCGGCACCAGCTATTGGCGCACCGTACTCGGGATGGGACCAATCTTTCCGCAGCCGTTCGGCACGCTCCATGCGTCGAATGAATTGCTTGTCACGATGGTTCACACGCACTTCTTCCACATCGTGAAGACGCTTGAGATCTTGGGCGGCCTGTCTCTCGTGCTTGGCCTCTTCGTGCCGATCGGCCTACTGGTCCTGCTGCCGGTGTCGTTTGTGGTCTGGTACAACGCAATCATCCTGAACCATCGTTTCGATAAGATGTTCACGCCATACATGGGCGTCGGGTGTCTCTACATCAACCTGGTGCTGTTGGTCTGGTATATCCGCTACTACCTGCCGATGATGACGTTCAAGACGACGATCGGCCGCATCAGCGACTGGAAGAAGTTGTCCAAAATTTTCAAACCAGATGCTGCTGATCTGGTCTGAATTCGGATTTTGAAGTGAGGGATTTAGCTATGCTGCTTCGCAACGTAGCTCTTTTTTTGTGTAAGTATCTCGCGATATTCCCGAACAAACGACAAAAAGGTTACTACTTCTTAAATCGGTTTGTCATTCAGCCGAGTTTGTAGCGACATTCGGGGTGCATTATTTGCCATGCTGTTGATCGTGCAATAACGAAGTTCGGATTCAAACCGATCATGGTCCTGTCCGCGTCTGTGCAGGCGATATCGGCGCAGCGTCGGGACTTGGGCGACTTCGCGCGATTGCAGGCATTCCTTCAAGTGTCTGACGAAGAGGGCGCACTCAGTTACGGTAAATGATATGAGCTATTCTTTTAAATCACAGTCCAACACACATCCCGGTTCAAATGACTACGGTCAAGACCTTGCAAATCACTTCGGTGGTTTCGACCTGGAATTTTACGACCGGCGCGTGGCCCATCAAGAAACCGAACTGCAGGAGACGCCGCGAGGTGAAGCGCGAGAAATCGAACAGGGCGTAAAGTTCACGCTCGCGCGTGATCAATGGTAAGCGCGCGATTTAGCACACCGAGTTCATAGGGGTATACGGAAGGCGACATGCAATACGGCAGCGCATCGATCGGCAAGGCGCTTCGAATGCGTCGGCCAGATCAAGCTCAACGAGCGGCTGCGGTGAGCTTTGCGTAGTTGAACGGCAGGAGGTCAGTCACGTCGGCACGCGGTTCGCGTTGCGGTAGTTCGGTGAGTACGTGCACGAAGTAGGTGGGCCGGCCCCCCGCGAAAACCGGACACAAGGTAACGCTTAAACTTTGAGGTAGTCTTACGCCTATGTTTAAGCCCAGCTCTAACGTGGAACCCATTGAAGTTCTGACCCAACCCGAACAGCGCCGTCGGCGCTCTGTCGAGGAGAAGCTCGCGATAGTGCGCGAGACCTTCGAGCCCGGAGCAACCGTTTCCGGAGTCGCCCGTCGTCATCAGGTGAATGCAAACCAGGTATTCGCCTGGCGCAAGCTCTATCAGGACGGAAGCCTGTCAGCAGTCAGTGCCGGCGAGCAGGTGGTGCCGGCGTCGGACCTGGCCGAAGCGATGAAGCAGATTCGTGAACTCCAGCGGCTGCTGGGCAAGAGGACGATGGAAGTGGAAATCCTCCGCGAAGCAGTGGAGTACGGCCGGGCAAAAAAATTGATTGCGCGCTCACCATTGCCGCCGGGGGACGACCGATGAAGACGGTCTGTGAAGTCCTGGGTGTGTCGCGCTCTAATCTCGCGGTGAAATCAAAGCGCGACGCTGAATGGGTCGACAGGCGCAAGACGCCCGCCCGCGACGACATGCCGCTCGTGGCGGAACTTCAAGGGCTGGTTGCTGATTTGCCTACTTACGGCTACCGACGCGCCTGGGCCCTGCTACGGCGAAATCGGGACGCACATGGGCAGCCTCGCGTTAATGCAAAACGGGTTTATCGGGTCATGCATACCCATGGTCTGCTGCTCGAACGCCGGCCGCGCCATCCCCAGTCAACTCGCCGGCACGACGGCAGGGTCGCGGTGGACCAGAGCAATGCGCGCTGGTGCTCGGACGGCTTCGAGTTCCGTTGTGATGACGGCTCGCCGCTGCGCGTTATCTTTGCACTGGACTGCTGCGACCGGGAGGCCATGAGCTGGGCTGCGACCACCGGGGGCTACACCGGAGACATGGTGCGTGACGTTATGCTTCAGGCTGTGGAAAACCGTTTCGATGGTGCACTGAAGGCCGACAACGAAATCGAATGGCTCAGCGACAACGGTTCCTGCTACATTGCCGAGGAGACGCTCACCTTCTCGAAAAAAGTGGGCCTGAAACCTATCACGACTCCGGTCAGAAGTCCGCAGAGCAACGGGATGGCCGAAAGCTTCGTCAAAACGATGAAGAGAGGGATGCCCAAGCCGGACGCGAGAACGGCGTTGCAGAACCTGGCCATCGCGTTTGACCACTACAACGAGTCGCATCCGCACAGCGCCCTGAAATACTGCTCACCACGCGAGTTTCGCCAGCGAGCAAATTCACCAACCTAAGCGTGACTGCATGTCCGGTTATGCAGGGGCAAGTCCAAAACCGTGGACCCCACCATGCCCGGCATTCCCCGGTTAGCAGGCCTGCGACGCCGACTAGACATTCATAGCTCTGGTTGAAGACTTGTCCCGCGTGCTGCGAGGCAAGATCTCGAAGACGATCCTGGACGTCAATCAGCATCGAGGGGCCGTAGGGTGCGTCTCGCTGGCGCGCGCGAAGATTGGCTTCAGACAGTTCCCCATGCACGCGCTGCTCAATCTGCTGGAGTCGCTCGGGGAACTTTTCAGGGTATCGGGTTGCTTCTTCGAGAAGGTTATATTCGGCCGCACGTGCACGCGCAAGCATGTAGTCAACATCCTCTGACAATCCAGCTGCAACGAGCTTCTGTTCCAGCACGCTGGTCTTCAGGCCCGCATTGAGATCGATCGTCGGTTTGCCCGGAAACCGGAAGGAGGGTTTCCCGGCTGACGAAGGTACAGCCAGCAGCGCCTGTGCGATGTCGACACGCTTGGCCAGCAGGACTGGATCGGGATCCACAGGATCGATGAGTGCACGCAGATGCCTGATGGGGTCGCTCACCTGAAGGGATGCGGCCCGATGGACGAGTGCAACCAGGCTGTCCCTGAATGTATCGAGCTGTTCAGCAATGAACTCGCGGCAGATCGGCAGCCGGGCAATGTGTTCGTGTGACAACGCGGCATCGAACTCGCCACGCGACGGACCGAGAATCAGATCCATGCGGTGCAGGGTGAGCAGCAATTCGTCGACCTCACAGCCACAGGCGGCCAGTAGTTCGTCGAAAGCGCCGTCAAAGGGCGATGATATTTCGGCCCTGCTGGGACACTGGCGGATATGCTCGAGGAATAGACGTGGACTGCGCCCGCGTCGTTTCTGGTCTGTACTCGCCGGCGTTGGCTCGTCGAACTCTGTATTGGAGACGAAGTAGACGTGACCAATCCGGTCGCCGAATTCCGTTATGAGATCAACGAAGCGCCCGATCGACCTTGTCAGTTCGCTATCGGCCAAGTCCCAGGCGCCGCGTTCCGGGCGTGATGTCTTGATCTGGTATGCATCGAAGATGCCCTGGCCGTTCTCGGCGAGAAAGTCCTCATGATGTTCGCACCACAGCGCGGTGTACGGTCGCGTCCCAAGCCGGGCCGCAACCATAAGCATGACCCCGTACGCATGCTGATACCGGAAATTGCGCTCCGTGGCGTCGCCGGGGTCGCTGGTATTGCGTTTCGTTGCAGGGTTGGGCGCGCTCGGTGCACGCACTGTTGATTTGGCCTCGCCGCTCGGTCCCATGGGAATTCTATATTTGGATTGGGGTAAACCTCATCGCTCTCGCGCAGAACAGTATCAGGAAACAAGCAAATGCGGCAACGATTCCAGGGGAGATGCCAAGCAATCCGGCGCAGCATTCCACAGTCGTGCGAGTGTGCTGCCCGGCAGAGCCCGTAGTGCTGGTGATGACGTTGTCGTATCCATATCGCATACGATCCCGTTATTTTCGTTTTTTCGTTTCCGAAAGAAATGCGAAACCCGGACGCGACGCGGGTTTGAGGGACGCGACGACTGGGCGCCTTGACGTGACGGTAGCGGTTGGTCTATTCGAGACTACACGTCCCATCAGGTTCTTTGATTTCCGAAATTTTAAGAACTTCAGGGCTCCAACGAAGCTGGGCTACTGGTACGAGGACTATGAAGAGCGACAGATCTGCCGTGAATTGTTGCTCCATCTGCCGGAGGTCATCGCTAAGCCAGTGCGCGAAGGCGAAACCGGTTATATCACGACACAAGCGATGGTCGAGTTTATTCGTCACAAACTCGCGGGCGATTTCGGTGGTGTGATTTTCTCCTCCGTTCAGCATGCGGGTGGTACCAACTTTGTTGTTTTCAGCGATAGTGCGGTTTCGGCGCTGCTGGACGATCTTACTCACGAGCCGACGTTCCCAGTGAAGCTTCACGACAGGCCGCAGTTCTTTCATATTGACGCGGTGGCGTATACGTCGAAACCACTAAAGGTCGAGTCTTCCGCTTCGGTTTGATAGCTTCACCCGCAATAAATGCAGGCGGATTGCCAGATGGTCTTGTGCTGTCTTGTTTGGGGGTAGCGGTTCTCGTATCAAGAGGTCACGTCAGAAATGCAAACTATGTATCTAACAAGCGAACGAACCCACTACACATCCGCCGGGTACGAAGAAATCTCGACACATTCTGGAACGGGGTCATTCGTCCTTCTGAACCATGCAGCGGAGAGAGCGGTCAAGATCTCTCAAGACGAAGCCTACGATCAGTTTGTCCGATTCGTCCATACCCAGTCATTACCTTGCTTTCCGAGAATCGATTGTCATCGAGCGCCGCTCGGACCTTTCATCTCAGGATCGAATGATCCATACACTGTAACGGAAACTGAACTGTTGAAAGACCTCGATGCGGCGACCCAAAGGCAGATTTATGATTGGATACAATCCGTGTTGCTTTTTGTACATGGAGCTCCGGGAGCGAGCGCGCCAGTTGGCGATCCGTATGGCCTGCTAGCGGGTTTGCAAGCTATGAGCATATGGCTCAAGCGCGAATGCACGGGAATCGGTATTGACAACAAACCCGGAAATGTACTTCCTCGTCATCGCGGCGGCAGTGTGGAGTACGTTATGACTGACGGCTTTGCTTGTTGTTGAGCCATTGAACGCTTTACGTGCGTGGCGAGAGGATCGAAGACACGCGGACGGTGGCGTGTGCTCGCGCGACGGACAGACCTAATAGAGGCGTGAAATCGGTCGCTCCCGGCCAGCATGCACGTCGGGCAGGGGAAGATAATGACCGGGCTATGCAGTAGTACGTGGAGCGAAACAATTCGCGATCAAACGGGGCAGGGATTCTCAGTTTCTACCTGCTCCAGCAGTTCGCGTTGAAAGTTGACCTCTGTGTCCGTCGCTTGGCACATGCAGGACCCGTTGGATGCTTTTTGGAAAAAAATGAGTCTGGAGTCAGCCGGTCCAATGTTACGCTGACTTGCACAATGCAAGGATTGATTTGTTGTCAGACTTTGATGTCGAGTTTCTCGAGAGCATTTCTCACTGCAGCTTGACCTGGATGCTTGTCGCCGGACCGTACGTGCCTGAACGAAAAAGCATTGCCAGGGCATGGAGCTGTCAGATTTTTTACGATACCGACGACATGCCTAATCTCGGACAGCAAGTAATTCAGCCAGTCGAGAAACGTAAGTTCATCGTGAAGTTCGAAAACCAGACCTTGGAAACTTTCTTCCGCACCAGTTTCCGTGCCATCATCTCCTTTCGCAATTCGCGGACGCCTCTGAATTTCAACGATGTAAATTACCTTTTTGGGGCTAACAACGCGCGCTACAAGTATGCCGCGAGGAAGGCGGTGTTCGACATCGAAGAAAAGCCAGTTGCGCTTCTTCGTTGTAATGTCCTTGTCGTCTTTGTCAAACGGTGTAAGCGCGACGAGTTGTGGTGGCTCGCTGCTTCTGAAACCATTCTCGTGCGTGTACCATTCAACGCTGCGAACCTGATCGGGATGTGACGTTGGGAGTTTTCGGAGAGCATTCCACATGTCACGTAGTGTGCCTTCGGATTCCATTGCCACATGCGCGTGAATGGAAGCATGGCCGGTGTCAGTCCCGGCACCGCGGACTTCTCCACTTGAGAACGAGTCTGGATTGCGCCCATCGCTGCGTTTCCCTGCGGATGTTTCCGCTTGGTAGCGGCGATAATCCTTAACTGCCCGCTTTTCTCCCAATACTTCGAAGTCGTCTTCGACCACGTCGGTCGACGCGGCCCCGAACCGCGGGCATTAGCATCAGTGAGGTCCACGATCTTGGGGGGCGAACGATGTGACGGCCCGGTGCCCCTTTCCACGCTTCTCCGATGCCGCTGCCTGTCGCCGGATTTTCCACTTTGTTCGAATTTTCCCTATCGCGCTGTAGTGGAATGCCGCTTGGTTCTGTCAAGCCATCGACGCGAAGAGCCAAAAACGTCCGGCCATTGTTTATCCAGTGGCCACGGACCTTGATCGTTGCTGTGCCCGAGAACCACGGGCCTATTTTGGGGAAAGCGTACGAGTCGCCGCGGTTGAATGCAGCGCTGATCTGAGTGAAAATGCTCTTTGCTGCGTTTCGCGCGAAATCGTCGTGCAATGCATGGGCGAGGAATACCGTGTCTCCGTTGTGCAGACGCTTGCGTAATCTGATCGGCCAGTACCCTGGCTCGACCGCTGTCGCGTCGAATGGAGCGAAAAAGCGGTTCGCAGCTTCTTCCCAACGATACGTTGTAAGTATGCGAGGCACTTCCTGGGAGCGGCCATAACATCGGGTCAAAAACTCGATGCATGGGACAAGAAGATTGCCTCCGTTGGGCAAGCGGAAGCTAATCAACCAATTCCTGTCGCGTTGATACCGGAGCGGGTAGTCGGAGCCGGACAGGGGGCTCGGTTCACCTTTATACAAACACTCGTCAGGAGAGGTAAAACTCCATTCCCCTGGAGTAAACTCGATCTCGGCACGCAGATCGTCTTGTTCAGCTTTGCCAATACAAACTCCATTTTGCCAAACCGTCCCAATGCGCAGAATGCCCAAGTGGGTCAACGTCACGCTAATTTGCTGCCATGCTCGGGGTACATTGTCCTTGTCGAGCGTTCGGAGGAACACTGCGACTTTGGGCACGCTTTCATCGCGGCGGTTCTGAACTATGCCGCCGAACCACCAAACCACGACTTTCCCCTGTATCGCGCGGAGATCCTCACTAGGTCTGACATTTCCGGAGACCGGTCGCAAGACGATTGCCCCACTGGGAGGACGATGCTCAACGGGCGGACTGGCTTTGGTAGTTTCGGCGGGTGTATCGAGCGACATTGGGGACAAGATATATTTTCCAGACAAATTCATTGTGCCACAGGGACGGAACAGCAAAGACTTCGAGAAGGAGTGCGCAGCGTACTTCCTGAGGCGTCTTTCAACTGCCTGAGCGCGAAGATAATCACCTTGCTTTCCCTCGACCTCGACATCTGCCTTCCCGCCGTATGCGCTTGCAAAGGCCGATCGACGTGGGTGAAGAGTTGGCGCAGTAGTTATTTTTAGCGCTCCGTCAACGCGGTGACGTCACCATCTTGATGGTTTTGACTGCCAGAAAATCGTTCGCGATACCCGGGGAGACAAGTGCAGTCGCGCGACCGCTCTACGCCTATGAGTGCAATAACTTCATCCGCATTTTCCGAGGGAATCCGCATGCGGCCATCGCGTAGGGCGTGATATAGCGTCTACAGCATGTTGGACACCAAGTGTGGCGATGACCGTCGGATGCCAAAGAAGGTCTAGCGACCAGTGCGGCACTAACGCTGGCAGCAGTGTGCCGGCGCGTATTCGCTCCCTTCGTTCATCAATAACCGGTCGAAGTTGCCTGGAGGCGGCGATGGCAATCGTCGCGGCCTCACCATCATCCAGCGACGGAGACGTCGAAGTAAGTTCGTGGAAAATCAGATACTCAGCGTCGGTTAGACCGACGACAGTAACGATTCGATCTGCCACAAGCGCCTGCAGAAAGGTGTACTCGCCATTTTTACGGCTTCTCTCATGTTCCAGTTCTCCCGCGACGATTTCGGGAACGAGAATGTCGTTCGGGATGGCCGAGAGGATTCGTTCACCATATTTGCACGCGTGAAGGTTAATCAGTACGCTGGTGTCGAGAACCCATTGGTTCACGATATCAATCCGGGAGCTTGAGCAGTTCATCCGTATCCCTTTCCTCAAGCTCGATTTGATCGATAATGCTGCGTACTTCCACTCGGCCTAACTTTAGTAACTCCGCCAATTGTCCTTCCGACATTAATTCGCGCTTCCAGGCGGCATGTGCCATCAAGCTCAGGCGGTGGGAGATGGGACGGTCGGCATCGCTTTTCGCCGGATCTCGGCGTTCAGTCATTTCGCCGAGAACCTCCCGAGCGTGCTCATCGGTGATGCCGCCATTGTTCTCGAACCAGACCCAGGTACCTTTCTTGGCAAGCCCTAATTCCTCGAGCCGGAGGCAGCACGCCTGTCGCGATATGTTGTACTGTTGGGCGAGGAGAATTATTAGACGGCGGGTCGTCTTGCCAGTGATCTGCTTCAATTGGCGGAAGCTTTCCGAGAAACTCTCGGCCGGCGTCAGGAAAGTACGACCAAAAGCGTTGGCATAGCGCTCGTCGCGTGACAGGAATTTCTCATCTTCTTCGAGCACCTCCGGAGTCTGACGCGTCCCATAGAAGTGGCCGAGCTCATGCGCCGCGGACTGGATGCGCCGGGGTAACGGATGACTAGCGTTGAGAAGAATGCAGGCACCAATGCTTTCATCGTAGTTGAAGAGGCCCGCAATCTTCGAGTTGGAAGCAAGGCGACGCTGATACAGGCGGATGCCAAGATCCAGCTCGATTACCGAGAAAATGTCGGCAATCGGTCCAGAGCCAAGACCAAGCCAGTCGCGCAATTCCTTGGCATGCTTTTCCGCAAGTGCCGTGACGTCGCCCTCATTGAGGCCGCGCTCCGGCGGATAATTTCGTCGGCGCTGAATGCCCAGTATATTCTCCATTTCAACATCCGCTTTAATCAAGTCGTTGAATAGCCGGATAGCATCAGCGGTTTGCGCGTCTTCTGTTTCACGCAATTTTCGAAAGCGAGGCAATAAGTCGACGTGAACGGCTTCCCGGCGGAGCAGAGCGTTCACTGATACGCCGTAGTGGCGGCCGAGCAACTGGATTTCCTGAATACGCACGCGGCGTACGCCCTTCTCGATGGATACGAGAGTGGGGCGGGAAACGCCGATGATTTTGGCTGCATCCTCTTGCCGAATGGCTGCGTTCTCTCGTGCTATTCGCAGGCGGCGTCCAATTTCCTGTGAGGTCAGCTCATTTAGATCAGCCATAGCGTCCTCCATCCATCCAGTTGTTCAGGAAGCTTTGTTGCCCTTGAGCGCACAGAAATGCTCGCCATTCTTTGGCATGTGATGCCAACATCCATTTCAGTTTTTTCAAAGTTTCCTCATAGGTTTCCCCGGTCGCGATCGCGATTTGCGAAGCGTACGCGCGAAGACCGTCGTCGGGTCGACCGGCCATGTCCGCAAGATGCTGCAGATGGCGCGCACCGACGCTTCCATATTCGATCATGATGTCTCTATCGGCCTTCTGAGGGATGACCGACAAAGCATCTCCCACATCGGAGGCGGCAAGATCGAACACAATATAGGTGTCGCGAGTCTCTGTGACTCCGGCGGCATGCAGACTCAAGCGCCTCAGCAGGCAGGCAGCGCACAGGCCACACTGTTTCTTCTCACCTACATTAACTACTCGGCGTGTTTGCCAGCAGGATCGAGTATTCGTCAGATGCTCTTTAGACTTTCCAGGTATGTGCAAGAATGCGCTTAGTGTTTGGCCTTTCGTGAACCAAAGGCGCGGTTGCTCAAAACTGACCTGGTAGTTTTGCAATGCCCTGATGAACTGCTCCATCTTTCGAAAGAACGTCGGATGGTTGCGATAGTCAGGGTAAACGTTGTACAGCGGAAGCAGCACCGGTCCAAGCGCTCCCTGTCCGCTCTCTGGAACGACAATCCGAGTCACGTTCGAGAGCTGCGTGGCAATCGCTGTTACCGCTGCGAACTGAAATCCGCGTGAGCGGAAGCTACTCTCGCTGCCACGGTATTCCTTGGTCTCGAAGGGAATCTGAGTGAAGTAGCTATCGCCGTCCTTGGGGCGCTGGTAATTTCCAGCGACCCGGATACAAAGGGCTTCGTCCCTTGCGCCGCTCAAGGCCGATACTGCGCGCGAGTCCAAACCATTGCTGTAGGCAACAGCAAAGGTCTTGGTCTTACCAAAGTCCAAAGGTATCTGTCGCGAGCCGATTGGCGAGGGCGCCTTCGTTTTCACAAAGGTGAATTGCCACGTGTCGCCGGTCAGATGGTTCAAGACGCCCTGGAGGCTGTTCAGAACCTCCGGCTGCTGCCAACTCTCGGGGGCGGCAACGGGAAGAGTCACATGTAAGATGCGCCGCCAGCCCAGCGGCCGCTTCCAGCGACGATCAGCGAACTCCACGGCGGCACAGAGAACGAGCATATCGTAGTGAATTGGCTTGCACCCCTCAACGTCGAAGCTATCGAGAGCTGACGGATCAAAGCGGATGTGCTGGCCGATTTCCGCGATTTCGGCATCCTTCGGGACGGCACGACCGCGCTTCTGCCCATTCTCGAGGACAACCAGACGCTTTTCCGATCTAGCTGGTTTTTTGACGCTAGTGCTCATTCTTCAGGGCCCTCATCTACGCCGCTTTTCTTATGGAGCGCTTCGCCAAATGCGCGCTTGTTACCGGAGGCCAAAGCAGCGCAGAGCTCATCAGGCTTCATGGCAGAAAAGGTTTCGTGGTTTCGCTCAAGGCCCTTTCGATAATCCTCGCGCTTCATGTCTCCAAGATCGCGGGCACGAATGCAGTGTTCGTCGAGCCGATTCTTAGTGGTGCCGATCCATTCTCTTGCCGTGTTCCCCAACGCTTGATCAAGTGCTTGCTTCGTCGAAATCTGATCCCTGAGATTGGCGATCAAATGCCTGTTCAGAGACTCGGACAGAAACGACCTGGGGTGGCGATCAAAGATCGTCTCGATCGCTGCCGCAGGGTCCAGATCCATTTGGGGGCGCTGGGCATGTGCTCTGAGTTCGCCGAAAAGGGGATGGAAGGTCTTCATGTCTACGTCGCGAATCATGCTGTGGCAAGCCTGCGCCATGCGCTCTTCAGCGCTCGTGGCGTCGCTAACCAGCTTTTGGCCGTATACCTTCCAACGACTAGTTAATGCGACATTTCTGAATGGTCCGTCAGACATAGCGCCCTCCAATGTCAGTAATGTACGATTTAAATCTGACAATGTCAACTTATGTGTAAAATATGCTGACATTGCGCCTAGCCGAGGTCACGGGCGAAGAAATCGCTGACGATCGGCCTTGACGGTGGAGGACGCGAGTCTCGCTGGGTCAATAAGAACCGCTGGATCAGCGACGTGCCGTTAGCGGAGTCGGATCCCAGGTCGGTTTTCTGACCGCTGGTGGTGCTGAGACCGGGTGGGCCCGCGCAAATGAGATGTAGACGTCGAAATAGCAGCCGGCCAATATGAGATCGACATCGGTGAGGCGCAGCCCGGAATCGTGGAATTGAGCGTGGCGGTGCAAGAATTTGCCACTATTATTTTGATTGCGGCGGCTGTAGCGCTTCGAGAGCGTTTGCTTTGTCGCAGAGAAGCTTCCCCGCTTCTGAGGGGCGTAGCATAGCTTCCGCAGGCTCTGCCGGGACCGTGTTGGAACGTGCCTGACGGTATCGACGACGGTATTTCGACAGAAGCCGTCCTCGAATGCTTCGTGTCTGCGATCTTTCAATGGAAGCACGGGTCGATTCTCCGATACAGTCTCGTCAAAGCTGACAACTGCTGCTTGGAGTTTCCGGTATCACTGACGGTATCGATCCAGCGTGACAAGGCGGAAACGCTGTCCCGACTGGGCTCCCGCCTTGGGATTGACAATCGAGTGGGGAGGGTGCCCAAGACGAGCGAGAAGGCGTTGAATGAGAATGGGCGGTGCTCCAAGTAGCGAGGGCGTCGTCATCGGTCGGCTCAATTACGGCTTCGCGCTGCAGAGCCGGTCAATGTAATCAGCCCACTCTTGCATAACGCGGCGACGGTCATCGTCGAAGGTTGTCCTGTCATACGCCTTCTGCACGTCCCCTCGTTTTGCGTGCGCGAGTTGCGCCTCCAAAATGTCGATGTCGATGCCTAGCCGCTTCCTCCCCACGGTGCGTAGCATGCCGCGGAATCCGTGAGTTGCATGCTTTCCCTGGAAGCCCAATTCGCGCAATGCCTTGCTTAGGGCATCCCGGTGCAAATGCGGCGTCTTCTGGCGCGCCGGTGAGGGGAAGACGTAGTGTCCGCGGCCGGTCAGAGCCTCGAGCTCCTCGAGCAACTCAACCGCTTGCTTCGGCAGTGGCACGATGTGCTCGTGCTGCATCTTCATCCGGCCGGCCGGGACGTGCCATTCGGCCACATCGAGATCCACTTCGTCCCAGGGTGCGGCTGCGACCATCCCCGGACGCAGACCGGTAAGCATGGTCAGTTTCAGGGCGGCCCGCGTGATCGGCGATTTATAGGTGTTAATGGCTTGCACGAGCGGCGCGATCTCGGCGGGTTTCGTGATTGCCGGAATATGCCCTTTCTTATGCCGTGGGATGACGCCGCGCAGCGACAGCGGAATACCGTCTTCTCTTAGACCGTGTTGTATTGCGTAGGTCACGATGCCGCCGACGTACTGGCGCGCTTTCGTGGCGAGGTTCGGCGCGTGCGCCGCAATCGCTTCCAGCACGGGTTTGACCTCGGGCGTAGCCAAGGTCGAAATCGGCTTATTGCCAAGCGCCGGACTCAGGTACTCGCGCACCACGAACTCGGCCTTCCGGTACGTCTCATCGGCCCACTCCTTGCGCTTGAATGCGAGCCACTTCTGAGCCACAAGCTGAAATGCGCCTTCGGCTGCGCGCTTGCGCGCCGCTGACTCGGCTCTCCGGTGCTCGACGGGATCGGTGCCATCGCGGACGAGGTTGCGCGCGATGGTGGCTGCTTTACGCGCATCCACGAGCGAGACGTCAGGGTAGGGACCAAGGCTGAGGAAGTTTTCCTTGCTGGTGCCCGGTCGCCGATATCGCAACAGCCACGTCCGGGTACCGTTTGGCCGGACCCTCAGTGCAAGACCATTTCCATCAGCGAGCAGGTAAGGCTGCGCGCGCGGCTTGGCGGCGCGAAAGACCAATTCCGACTTCGAATCGACGCGTCTGGGCATGAGAAAGCCCCCGAATCTGGTATACGCAACAGTATACGTAAAATTGATCGACGTCAGCGGAACGTAACGGAACTGCAGGCAACAAAAAACCCCGTAAGACCTTGATCTTACGGGGTTTCTCGGACCACTACGGCTTACGCCGGAACAACTGATGGTGCCCAGGAGAGGACTCGAACCTCCACAGTGTTGCCACCGCTAGGACCTGAACCTAGTGCGTCTACCAATTTCGCCACCTGGGCAGATGATGAACAGCAAAGACCGCAATTATAGCGACAGATTCCGACCTGTCAAGCGATTTGCCGAACGCGATTCAACCTCGCGGCGAGCCCGGCGCACTATGCGTCCCAACCACCGCCGCAGGCCCGCGTGGCGCCCGACACGGGTGTTAGAATGCCTCGCAGTAGTTCGTTGGCACGATGCACATCCGGCGTCCCGACGCGAGTGTCACTTGCGATCAGGCAGACGCGCGTCGGCTGGCGTCGAACGAGCCGGACCCAGGCAGTTTCCGGTGCAAATCGCAGTGGGAGCAGAAGAGCAGAAAGCAGCAGGTGCAATGACCGAGCCAGCGCAGCCGCCGTGCAGATGCAGCCGAGCGTGACTGCGCGCATTACGCAAACGCCTTCCAGGCCGGATCACATCGCCGACCGACGTCCATGCAACGAGAAAAAATCATCGACAAGCCCTTGAGCAAATTTCCGTATCCGATTCCAAGCCGCGAAGAAATCCTCGGCGTGCTGCGCACGAGTGAAATGCCGCTTGCCGCGAACGACATCGCCGAAGCCCTGTCGATCAAGCGCCAGGAGCGCGAAGGATTTTTCAAGCGTCTCGGCGCAATGGAGCGCGACGGCCAGATTCGGCTCGATCAGCGCAATCTCTATCAACTGACCCATCCGTCGAACTTCGTCGCGGGCCGCGTCCAGGGCCATCGCGACGGCTACGGTTTCCTGATTCGCGACGACGGCCAGGACGACCTGTTCCTGCCCAACGGCGAGATGCAGAAGGTCATGCACAACGACCGCGTGCTCGCGCGCATCGTCGGCTATGACCGGCGTGGGCGGCCCGAAGGGCACATCGTCGAGGTCACCGACCGCGCGAACAAGCGCGTGATCGGCCGTCTGCTCAACGAGAACGGCGCGCTGATCGTCGCGCCCGAAGACAAGCGCATCGGCCACGACATCCTGATCACGCAGAACACCCGCAAGGCGAAGGTTGGCCAGGTCGTGGTGGTCGAGCTGACCGATTTTCCGAGCCGTCATTCGCAGCCGCTCGGCCGCGTGGTCGAAGTGCTGGGCGATATCGACGACCCCGGCATGGAAATCGAAATCGCGGTGCGCAAATACGGCGTGCCGCACGAGTTCGGCGAGGCCGCGCTGGCCGAAGCGGCGAAGCTGCCCGACGAAGTGCGCCCGGCCGATATTCGCCATCGCGTCGATCTGCGCGACGTGCCGCTCGTCACGATCGACGGCGAGGACGCGCGCGACTTCGACGACGCCGTCTATTGCGAGCCGGTGCAGGTGGGCCGCGGCGACGGTTTCCGCCTGATCGTCGCGATCGCGGACGTGTCGCATTACGTGCTTGCGCAAAGCGGGCTCGATACCGACGCGATCGAGCGCAGCACGTCGGTGTATTTCCCGCGCCGCGTGATCCCGATGCTGCCGGAGAAGCTGTCGAACGGACTGTGCTCGCTGAATCCGCAAGTCGACCGCTGCGTGCTCGTGTGCGACATGATCGTCACCGCGCGTGGCGACGTGAAGGCGTATCAGTTCTATCCGGGCGTCATGCATTCGGCCGCGCGGCTCACCTACACCGAAGTCGCCGCGGTGCTGAAAAACACCAAAGGCCCGGAAGCGACCCGCCGCGCCGCGTTGCTGCCGCAACTGCAGAATCTGTATGGCGTCTACAAGGCGCTGTTCGCGGCGCGTCAGAAGCGCGGCGCGATCGACTTCGATACGACGGAGACGTACATCGTCTGCAACGCGCAGGGCAAGATCGAGCAGATCGTGCCGCGCACGCGCAACGATGCGCACAAGCTGATCGAGGAATGCATGCTGGCCGCGAACGTGTGCGCGGCGGACTTCCTCAAGCGCAACAAGCATCCGGGCCTGTTCCGCGTGCATGCGGGCCCGAGCGCGGAAAAGCTCGAGAACCTGCGTACCTTCCTGCGCGGCATGGGCCTGACGCTCGGCGGCGGCGACACGCCGCACGCGAGCGACTACGCCGCACTGATGGCGCAAATCCGCGACCGGCCCGACGCCTCGATGCTGCAAACGATGCTGCTGCGCTCGATGCAGCAGGCGGTCTACAGCCCCGACAACATCGGCCACTTTGGCCTCGCCTACGAGGCCTACGCGCACTTCACGAGCCCGATCCGCCGTTACCCCGACCTGCTCACGCATCGCGCGATCTACGCGATCCTGCAGGGCCGTAAGTATCAGCCGCAGCCGCCGCAGGGCGTCGAGCTCAATACCGCACTGTCGCCGCGCGCCCGCGCGATGCAACAGGCCGACGAGGAAAAGCGGGGCGCCCGCGGGCGCGCGAACAACGTGGCGATCTGGGAAGAACTTGGGCTGCACTGCTCGGCGAACGAGCGCCGCGCGGACGAAGCATCGCGCGATGTCGAAGCGTGGCTCAAGTGCTATTTCATGCGCGACAAGCTCGGCGAAGAGTATGGCGGCATGGTCAACGGCGTCACGTCGTTTGGTATTTTCGTGCAGCTCGATTCGCTGTTCATCGAAGGCCTCGTGCATGTGACCGAACTCGGCTCCGACTACTTCCAGTACGACGAGATCAAGAACGAGCTGCGCGGCGAGCGCACCGGCATTCGCTATCGGCTGTCGGATCGCGTGCGCGTGCAGGTGAGCCGCGTCGATCTCGACGCGCGCAAGATCGACTTCCGCCTTGTGCGCGATACGCCGATCAAGCCGCCTTTGGCACGCGGTATCGCGGCGGACAAGGGAGAAGGCGCTGGCCCGCGCGTGCGCGTGATGCCGCCGGTGGAAAGTGGCGCGTCGGTGCCGGGTCCGCGGCGCAAGAGGGCCGCGCCCGCGCAGAGCGCGGCGGTCAAGGAAGCGCGCGTGGCGAGGAAGCACGGTGTCGCGACCAAGGCGGCGTCGAAGCAGGCACGCAAGAAGCGCTGAGGCTTTCACAGCGCCAGGACCGCGCGCAGCGGGCACGTGAGTACGTGCCGGTTGCGCGCGGTCTGCCTTTTGGTTTCATATTCATCACAGTGGCGCGCGTTGAATGCGCGCCCCATCAAAGGTTGTTCAGTCATGGCACGTCATAAGGTCTTATACGGTTTCCACGCAGTGACCGCGCGTATCCGGCACGACGCGTCGACGGTCGAGGATGTCTATTACGACGCGACGCGCAAGGACCGTCGTATGACCGAATTCCTGCAGGCCGCGAAGGACGCGGGCGTGCGTCTGATCGCCGCCGACGAAACGCGTCTGTGGGGCCTCGCGCGCACGGAACGTCACCAGGGCGTGGTCGCGCGCGCGGGCGATCTGCCGCTTGCGCAGAATCTCGCCGAACTGCTCGACGGCATCAGCGGCTCGCCGCTGATCCTCGTGCTCGACGGCGTGACCGATCCGCACAATCTCGGCGCCTGCCTGCGCGTCGCCGACGCGGCCGGCGCCCACGCGGTGATCGCGCCGCGCGATCGCGCGGTGGGACTGAACGCGACCGCCGCGAAAGTCGCGAGCGGCGCGGCCGACACGGTCCCGTACATCACGGTCACGAATCTGGCGCGCGCGCTGCGCGAACTGAAGGACGCGGGTGTCTGGGTGGTCGGCACGGCCGACGACGCGCAGAAGAGCGTTTACGAAACGGAACTCGACGGGCCGGTGGCGCTCGTGATGGGAGCCGAAGGCGAGGGCATGCGACGCCTGACGCGTGAAACCTGCGATGTCGTCATGAACATTCCGATGGCGGGGACGGTGGAGAGTTTGAATGTATCCGTGGCTAGCGGAGTGTGTCTGTTCGAGGCTGTGCGGCAGCGGGCGGTGAAGAAGTAGTTTTTCTGTCGTCGTTCTTGTTGTTGGCCGATTGTGGGCGCCCGGAACGCCGTGGTGGTTCCGGGCGTTTTGCTTTGAGTGCGGAAAATACAGCTATTTGCGCAGGAGGCGCTTTAGTGTTGCCCCACAATTTGGCGCAAAAGCCAGTGTCGTATTCCCTTTCGAAAGCGGGATCAAGGTCCATCGGGTGCGCATTCATGAATAGATCAATTTCGCCGATCAATTCGTGATGGCGATGGATGATTCCTGTGTCTCAATGTGTCCAATCGTGTCCGGCAAACAAGCGTGGTCCGCGGCACAAAGCCACCCAAACCCGGCCTTCTCCGCGCCACTCCGGTAAACTACGGGTTTTTCACGCTTTCCCCGCCTCTCCCATGACTCAAGACGAACTCAAGCAACTGGTCGGCCAGGCCGCCGCCGATTACGTGAATGCCAACGTGCCGCAAGGCTCGGTGATCGGCGTCGGCACGGGCTCCACCGCGAACTGCTTCATCGACGCGCTGGCCGCCACCAAATCCCGCTATCGCGGCGCGGTGTCGAGTTCGCTCGCCACCACCGCGCGTCTGCAATCGCACGGCTTCAAGGTGCTCGACCTGAATGAGATCGACTCGCTGCCGGTGTACGTCGACGGCGCCGACGAAATCGATCACAGCGGCGCGATGATCAAGGGCGGCGGCGGCGCGCTCACGCGCGAGAAGATCGTCGCGTCGGTGTCGGAAGTTTTCGTCTGCATCGCGGATGCGAGCAAGGTCGTCGAGACGCTGGGCCATTTCCCGCTGCCGATCGAAGTCGTGCCGATGGCGCGCACCGCGATCGGCCGGCGCGTGACGGCGCTCGGCGGCGTGCCCGTCGTGCGTGTGACGAAAGAGGGTGTGCCGTTCATCACCGACAACGGCAACGAGATCATCGACGTGAAGGGCTTGAGGATCAGCGACCCGCGCACGCTCGAGGCGCATATCAACGCATGGCCCGGCGTCGTCACGGTCGGCCTGTTCGCGGGCCGCGGCGCGAACCTGTGCCTGCTCGGCACGGACACCGGCGTGCAAACGATCACGTACGGCCAGAATTAAGCGAATTGCGTTTCTGTTCGCTCTGACGCGTGTGAGCCGCTCCAACGGTTCACACGCGTTTTTTGTTGCGGTCGTGCCGCACGATCCCGCTTATACCGCCCGCCGCGGCGGCAATCGCGCGCACCTGGCGGAAAATGCCCGGCACCGTGCGCAGACAATTAGCCGCCGATGCCCGCCGCGCGATGCCCGACACGCGCGCGTCGCCGATCATCCGCGCGCCAGGCGCTTCGAAGCGCACGCGCAATGGACCGTCCGACAGCAGCACCACTGCGTCGCGCGCCGTGCAGCGCACGGCGAATTCCCCCAGGGCCGAACCCGGCCCTCCCAACTGACTGCTCCGATCGCCAAACGGCACGCGAGGCACGCGAGGCACTGCGGCCGTCGAGGTCGCACGCCCGTCGCTCGCGCAGCGCTCCGATCGTAAAGGTGTCGGCTGGACTGGCGAGCAGGCGTGAGGCGATACGTCAGGCGTAGTGCACATACGAAAGCGCCGGAATGAAGCCGTGTTTTTGCAGACGCGAACGGACTCTCCGAATTACTCGCTTACTGTCGCACGTCGAATGTGGGCACGCGCACGCACAGTCAGGAACGTGGCACATACACTCTTCTCTGAGGCCAGGTGGCGATTCGTGACAGATAGGACGGAATATGAAAGTAGCGATCGTGCACGATTGGCTGGTCGCTCCCGGCGGCGCCGAGAAAGTGCTCGGGCAGATCATCGAGTGCTTTCCCGACGCCGACGTTTTCAGCGTCGTCGATTTTCTCGAAGATCGCACGCCGCTTGCCGGTAAGCCGGTCACCACGTCGTTCATTCAAGGCCTGCCGTTTGCGCGCAGCCGTTATCGCGCCTATTTGCCCTTGATGCCGCTCGCCGTCGAACGGTTCGATCTGTCGAGCTATGACCTGATCATCACCAGTTCTTGCGCAGTCGCGAAGGGCGTATTGGTCGGCCCTCATCAGACGCACATCAGTTACGTGCACTCGCTGATGCGATATGCGTGGGATCTGCAGTATCAGTATCTGCGCGAAGCGAATCTGCTGCGCGGGCCGAAGTCGTGGGCCGCGCGGGTATTGCTGCATTACCTGCGCGGCTGGGACGCGCAGTCGACGAATGGTGTCGATCGTCTGATCGCGAATTCGCAATCGGTCGCGCGGCGCATGATGAAAACCTATCGGCGCGATGCCGCGGTGATTCCGCCGCCCGTCGACGTGAACGAATTCGAACTGCGCACCGAAAAAGACGATTTCTATCTGACCGTGTCGCGGATGGTGCCGCACCAACGCATCGATCTGATCGTCGAGACGTTCAACGCCACGCCGCAGCGCAAGCTGATCGCGATCGGCGACGGGCCGCAGATGGCGTCGATCCGCGCGAAGGCAGGACCGAACGTGACGGTCCTCGGCTATCAGCCATTCGGCGTACTGAAGGAGTATCTGGCGCGTGCGCGAGCCTTCGTGTGCGCCGCCGAGGAAGATTTCGGCATCGTGCCGCTCGAAGCGCAGGCCTGCGGCACGCCGGTCATTGCGTTCGCCAGGGGCGGGGCGCTCGAAACGGTAGTGCCGGTCGGCGACCCGCACCCGACCGGCGTTTTCTTCGCGCGTCAGACGGCGGTGTCAATGCTCGACGCGATCGACCGCTTCGAGCGGCTGAGCGCGTACATCACGCCGGCGGCCTGTCGCGCGAATGCCGAGCGGTTTTCGCCTCAGGTGTTCCGGCGGGCGTTCATGGCCGAGGTCACGCGCACGATTGCGGCGGTCGCTCAGGGTCTGCCGGCGATGGAGCTGGGGGAGCAGGTGAGGTGGGCGCAGCCCGATCTCGCGACCCGGGAACTCGGCATCGCCAGCGACACGGCGCCGAAAAGCAGGTGGAGGCAATGAGGTGAGGGTCTTTCGCTGTTCTCGCCTCGTGGAGTTTTCGATAGGAGAGAAAGAGGTTTTCGTCGTCATGCAGTGATTTCGCAACGGGCAGTAACGAGCCGTTCTGACCAACGCGTCCGGGCGGCTCTTGGTGTGGGCGCGTCCGCTTCGCGCTTTGTGTCGGCAGCGCGTATCGCGTATCGCGCGATACGCGCCGCGCGTGCAAGGCCAGCCGCGGCGGGCCATTGTCAAGCAAGCAGTATTGGACTTCAAAAAACCACATCGGGGTGCGCGCCACGCGCTATGGGCGAGATATTCGCTGGCGCGGCATGCCTCGCGTGGCCATAACGACCTGAAGCAGACGTTCGCTATCGTGATCGCTGAATTTCCTCACTGCGAAGTTCGCCGTGCCGGCAATTCGGCGTGTCACGGCGATTCACTACAACAGGCAGTCGTCATTCGCGCGTCACCGATTAACGCGCCGACGGCTTTTGGACGAGGACGAATTAAAACTCATGAATGCCGATCGCCTTCCGGGACCCTTTCCCGACATCTCCGCAACGTGGGCTGCGCTGAAGAGCCAGTTGCCGATCACGCCGATTCGCACCGAAGAGGATTATCACCAGATGGTGCGAGTCGCCAATTCGCTGTCCGATCATCTAAGCGGCAACGACAACGATCCGCTCGCCGATCTGCACGCGATCGTGACGGAACTGGTCGGTCATTGGCAAGCGCGCAACCTGACGATTCCAAAAGCGGAGCCGCGCGAGGTCCTGCGCCATCTGCTGATCACGCATGGTCTCAAGCAGAAGGATCTGGCCGGCATCGCGTCGCCGACCGTGGTCAGCGATATTCTCGCGGGGCGCCGCGCGATCAGCAAGAAAGTCGCCAAGGCGCTCGCGGTACGGTTTCAGACCGATGTCAGCGCGTTCCTGTAGAGGCGGTGTCGCGCGGCGGACCCGTCCATGACGTGGTCCGTCGCGGCTGCTCATCTTGCGTCAACCACGGCGGCTGTCGATCGGGCCGCCGGCGTTGGCGCTTCTATTCGCAGCGGCGTGTACGCGTTGTTGCCCGGTTGGGTGTTTTTCTCGAATGGAACGCAGGCGCATTCCGGCGATCCTTCAGCGCACCGCCTTCAGTACCCGCACTTCGCATGCGCCGCAGTGCCGGCACGATGACCGACACTCCCGGATGCGATTCCCTCGATGGCGTGGTCAGAACGCGTTGCGGCCGACAAAGCCCTTGAAAATCGTGATGAAGACGATCTTCATGTCGAACCAGAACGACCAGTTCTGGATATAGAAGAGATCGAACTTCACGCGCGCTTCCATCTTCTCGACCTTGGTGGTCGCGCCGCGATAGCCGTTGACCTGGGCCCAGCCGGTGATGCCGGGCTTGATGCGGTAACGGTGCATGTAGCCGTATACCTGGTCCTTGTACAGATCATCGTGTTCGACCGCATGCGGACGCGGACCCACCACCGACATCTGACCGAGCAGCACGTTCAGAAACTGCGGCAGCTCGTCGAGACTCGTGCGACGCATGAAGCTGCCGAGCTTCGTCACGCGCAAGTCGTTGCGGGTCGCCTGCGTGATCTGGCCGTGCTCTTCCTGGTGCACGGTCATCGAGCGGAACTTGTAGATGCCGAACGGCTGGCCGTCGACGCCCTTGCGGATCTGCCGGAAAAACACCGGTCCCGGCGACGTGAGCTTGATGCCGATCGCGAGCACGGCGAACACCGGCGCGAGCACGATGAGCGCGAGCACGGCGAACAGGCGGTCGAACATCAGCTTGGGCCACATCTGCGGCGACGAGAATGGCGTCGCGCTCAGATTCAGCGTCGGCAAACCGACGACATCGACGATCGCTTGATTGAACAGCGACAGACTGCGCACGTCGGGAATGAAGCGCAGATTGACGAAGTCGTGTCTGAAGGTGCGCGTGAAGCGGTAGATCGTGTGTTCCTCGGAAAGCGGCAACGCGAGCCACACTTCGTTCACGCGTTCATTGCGCACCTTCGTCGCGAACGCTTCCAGATCCGTCAGCACGGGTAGGCGGGTCAGACGCGCGCCATACGCGTCGTGGCCTTGCACGCTGGTGTCGAACACGCACACCGGTTTGAAGCCCGCTTGCGGCGCATGCTCGAGATGCGCGAGCAGCGTGCGCGCAAACCCCGGTGCGCCGACGATCGCGACGGTGCGCGCGTTCATGCCGCGGCGACGTACGAAGCGCAGCACCACGTGCATGATGCAGCGTGTCGCGATGATCAACGCGCCGGAGATCAGCGTCGAGTAGCCGAGCCACAGGCGCGACACCGCATCCGTCCGATGCAGCGTGAACGCGAGCAAGAGCGCGGTCGCGACCACCGTGAGCCACGCGGCGGCGATTCGCGCGAGCACCGGCGCGAGCGCCTTGCCGCGCCACGTCTCATAGACCCCGAAGCCCGGAAACAGCAACAGAACCAGCACACACTTGAACGCGATCAGAAGACGCTCGGTATCGGCGAACGCGATCGGCGCGGAAAAGCGCATCCAGTGGGCGAGCAGACCGCCTGCAATCACGAACAGTGCGTCGAGACATCGAGCAGTAATCCTGAACATAGGCAAATCGACCCCGGTCATCGAGCCGCGTGCCGCTTATTCGACGGTCTCGGCCTGGCGCAGTCGCGGCAGCAGACGATCGAATTCGCGTTTCACGAGGCCGTAGCATTCGCACGCGCGGGCTTCGAGGCCCTTGCGGTCGAGCACCTTGATATGACCGCGGCTATGATGAATCAGGCCTTCGTCGTGCAGCTTGCCGGCCGCTTCGGTGATGCCTTCGCGGCGCACGCCGAGCATGTCGGCAATCAGCTGCTGCGTGACGATCAGATCGTTCGACGCCACGCGGTCCACCTCGATCAGCAGCCAGCGGCACAGTTGCTTGTTGAGCGAGTGATGGCGGTTGCACGCGGCGGTCTGCGCGACCTGGGTCAGAAGAGCGTGCATATACAGCAGCATCAGGCGGCGCAGAAAGTCGGAGCGCGCGAACTGCTGCTTGAGCGCCTGTGCGCTCATCCGGTAGGCGAAGCCCGCGCATTGCACCTGTACGCGGTTGGGCATGGTTTCGCCGCCCGTGAGGACCGGCACGCCGGTCATGCCTTCGCGGCCGACCGCGGCGATCTCGACGGAGCTGCCGTCTTCCATCGTCGAGAGCATCGAGATGATCGCGGTCGTGGGGAAGTACACATGATGGATCCGTTGACCCGAGTCGCATAGCAGTTGCTCGGTGCGCAGATGAACCAGTTCGAGGTGGGGAGCTAGTGCCTGCCATTCGTGCGACGGCATTGCGCCCAGCAGATGGTTACCGTGCAAATCGGATTGAAGTGTCAACATGATCGGTCCTCGCATGAAAGTCGCGCCTCGCGCGACTCTCTCCGTTTATTTGATCCGATGCCCGCATCCTCGGGAGTGGGCTGCCCGGCGAGCAGCCTGGATGAACACATCGGCCCCGTTTTAGGCCTGTCTGCCACCGCCTCTGTTGTTGCGCTCGTGTGCGGTGACACTCTGTTGCGTGGAGGTAGTAGCGAGGACCGTGCCAACGTTAGGGAAAACGCCTGCTGATGCGGCGCAGCGAAGAAACCCGGAGCGCGTCGGGAGAGTAAAAGCGGCTTTTTGTTTCAGTTCTGCACACCCCTGCCGGATGGGGAATGCATCGTATGAAAGCTTCGGGTTTGGGCGAATCCCTTGATATCAAAGGCTTCACGGCCAAAAACTGGGTGCTGTCGAAGCTGTCTCAGATTTGAACCTGGCGCCGCATGCACGTTTTGAAGCGCTCCTCGTGAAGTGCCGGAAATGATTCAGAAGTGTTAAATGGAGTGCGTGCGCTGTCGCACGTAAGGCCTCTCAAAGCAGGCAACAGTCGCGTTCGAGCCAACAGTGAGCGAGCCGGGCAGACAGTTCGAGACCTGCGAAGCGAGCTTTGGGGCGCTTCGCGTACGTGCGACTAGTTCGGAATGACCACTAGCCGTAGAAGATGGCGGATAGCGCATTGATCGCGCGGACTTCCCCCTGGGGTGCCCCGCATGTTTCATCCACTTTAAAGGCCGCGTTTGATGCAGGAGCAACGAGTTCTTGCGGCGACGCCGCGAAGGCGGTCGGCAGCAGCGGTTCGAGCGCATGCAGCGGCACGATACAGCGCCGGTTCGGCGCGAGATGGAACCAGTCGCGCGCCGCGCGATAACGGGGGTCAATGATATGAACGAAGCGCGCAAAGCGCTTAGTTTCGATCGCAAGCTGCCAGCCGCTGCCGTCGCCACGAGGTTCGACCTCGACGGTCATACCGAGGTCATCACGCGCGTGCACGCTACGCTCGGGCAGATGAAACGCTTCGGACACGATCTCGCCACTCGCGGCATCGTAGAGCGTTGCAATCGTGACATCGTGCGCGCGTGGGCCGAAGCGGTACGCATGCGTGAAATCGAAGAACTGGCCCAGATGCGCGGCCGCACTGATGCGTTGCAGGCTGCGCGGGGCAAGCGTCAGCGCGCGTCGCGCGGACGTGACCTTCACGCTGCCGTCGCGCAGACAGACCAGTTCGAGTTCGCCGCAAAACGTTTGTGCGCGCTCGTTGATCAGATGAATATCGAGGCCGTTCAGGCCTTCGTCGGTGAGCGTGATCTGCAACGGCTGCAGTGTCTGCGCGAAGCCGTGCAGCGCGCTTTTCGGCCGTCCCGTCGCGTCGATCACGCCCCAGCCCGCGCCCGCGCGCAGATCCTGCAACTGCCACACGAGGCCGCCGCCGCACGACGAGCCCGCGCGCCGCCACTCGGCGAACACGTCGCCGATCAGCTCGGCAACCACCGCGCGCGACAGATACAGATAACGCGCCGCATCTTCATAGCGCAAGCGCGCCGGCTCGACGCCGTAAAGCGCCTGCAAATAATGATCGCGCACGTCGTCGAAATCCCAGCCTGCGCCAGGATCGCGCGGCACGGCGGCTTTCCAGCGCGGATCGTGCGTGTGGATCGTGCCGAGCGCGTCGTGCAGCGTCGCCTCGTCGGGGACGTTGGCGAATGCCAGGCATTCGGCCGCGAAGCGCACCTGCGCGCGGCGCACGTCGGCGAGCGGGCGCTGATACGCGCCGACGCCGTAGTAGTGCGTGACGCCCTCGTTGGTCGAGAACGGCCACGCGCCGCCCGATGGCGAATTGCTGACATAGGGCACGTCCTCACGTTCGCGCGCGACGAGCGCGGGCAGCAGCTCGGTAAACAACGCTTGCGCGCGCTGCGCCGCGGGCAGTCCGAACATCGCCGCCTGCTGGTCGACCTCGCTGCCGCCGCACAGCACCGCGAGCGAGGCAAAGCGACGCGTGCGGCTCAGGAACTGGCTCGCTTCGCACTCGATCAATGCGCTGAACGCGGCATCGTTCGGGTAGTCGAAATTCGCCAGCGCGAAGTCCTGCCAGATCAGCAGGCCGTACTCGTCGGCGAGCGCATAAAACAGATCGGACTCATAGAGCATCGTGCCGCCGACGCGCAGCATGTTCATGCCAGCGGCGCGCGCGAGCTCGAACGTATGGCGCAATTGCGTTTCGGTGCCTGCTAGCGTGACGAGATCGGCGCTGGTCCAGCACGCGCCGCGACAGAATACGGGCACTTCATTCACGCGCAAGGCGAAACCCGCAGCATCGGCGCCGCGGTCCACTTCGATACGACGAAAGCCGATCGAGCCCAGAGACTGAGAGATCACGTTGCCGTCGACGAGCTGCAACGTCAGAGGATATAAAGTGGGCTCTCCATGCGTATGCGGCCACCAGCGTTTCGCGTGGGGCACGCGCACGTCGCCGGTGAGTGTATATGCATCGTGCCATTGCAAAGACGAAACATGGTCGCCGCAAGAAAGTGTCGCGCGGCAGGCCGCGACGTCGTGGGGGCGTACGAAACGTAAAGTCAACGAAACAACCCCATCCTCTTGCTCGAGCCGGCTGGTCAGATCAATCGTGTCGAATGCGTGCGGCGCGTCGCCGAGCATTTCGATCGGACGCCACGGGCCGACCGTCTGAATCGACGGACACCAGCCGGGCATATGGCCGAGCAGCGTGGTGCGCACGTTGCGAAGCGTCGGCGGCGACACGAGCCGCGGCCGCCAGCGCGCACGCGAGCGTTTGGCCGCCAACGCTGGCGTCAGTGAGCGAAAGCACAGCACGAGCGTCGCGCGGCCATCCAGGTCGATATCCAGATCATGGGCGATGAACATCGATGCGGACTCGAGCCGCTTCACATCGTCGAGCCACACTTGCGCGAGCGTCGCGAGTCCATGAAAACGCAAGCGGCGCCGCCCCGTACCGATCAGCGTGACGCGATACCAGTGATCGTCGAATGCGAGCGGTGGCGGGTGATCGACATCGAGCAGACCGGCGGCGAGCCGCGCGCTCGCGACGGTGCCGGGCACCTGCGCGGCGAGCCAGCCTTGCGCGGGCAGATCGGCCGGCGACTCATAGGCGTGCGGCGCGGTGCTCAGACAGGCCCAGCCGGTGTCGAGCCGTTGCGGCCATAGCGAGGGCGCGGCGCGGGCAGTGCCTGCATCATGCGCTTGCGCGATCGCGCCGGTCGCGCGCGCACGGCCAGCATCGCCCTCGTCAGCGGGCGGATCGAGTGTCGATACATCCACGGTCAATTCCCGGAAAAACCGCGCGGCACGAAGTGCGCGCAACCACGCATCACCGTATTAGCGCACCAGAGCGGCCAGCGGTGGCAGCGTTTTTTCATAAGCGCTTTCAAGCACGTCGAAGCAGTCTTCGCAGGTATCGAGACGGCCGCGCGCGATCGCGCGAATGAGCCGGAACTGCATCACCATCGACTCCGACGCGATGCTTTGCGCGGCGGCCGGTATCGTCGGCGGGATCTCGAAGCCTTGCGCGAACAGCCACTGCAGATACTTCGACAGGAACTCGAAGTTCGCGCCGAGCTGCCGCATCAGATTGAACGAGTACAGATGGAAGTACGCCTCGTCGCGCTCGAACAGCGTATCGAGATGCGCGGGAAACGCGGCACGCCATTGCGAAATCGGATTGGTCAACGGACGCCGTTCCAGATGCGCGCACAGCAGTTCCGCCGACGCCTCCGCGAGCGCGGTGCCTTCGAGCGCGGGCCGCGCCTGCTTGGCGAACTCGACGTAGGGAAACAGCAGATCGGGCTGCGCGGTGAAATGCGGCAGCTTGCGAAACACGCCGTCGTAGTCGTCGCCCTCGAGCCGGTGGTAGCCGGTGTTGTGGAAATAGCCGAGGCGGCGCGCGGCGGTGTCGACGAAGTCGATGCCGATCGTGGTCTTCGGATGCTCGCGGCGATACGAGGTCGCGCGCGTATCGGGGAGGTAGTAGCCGTCGACCTCGACGAGCACGGTGTGGCCGCGCAGCGTCTGCGCGAGCACGCGTTCTTCGAGCGAGTCGTAGATCGCGAGCTCCTGCACCTGGGTGCCATACAGATGTTCGAGATCGTCGAGCGGAAACTTGAAGAACGTGAACTGATCGCCTTCGAAATCCTGCGTGACCGTGAACGCGAGCGCCGCGCGCGGATCGAGCCCGAAGCCGTGCAGCAGCTCGATCCACAGATCGACATAGCAGTTGGTCTCCTGCCACACGCGTTCGCCCTGATGCAGCGCGTGCGCTACGTGCTCGCGCAATTGCGTGCCGGCACCGGGCAACGCGTGGGTCTGCTGATGCGTCGGCGGATCGCCTGCCGGTCGCGGCAGCGACGAGTTGGCGAGCGCGCCGGCAAGCGCCGAAGTCGGCGATGGATTCATGCGCGCTCCCCAGCGACGGTCGCCGTTGGCGTCGCCTGCGTTGCCTGCAGCGCATCCGCGACGCGGGTCTCGGTATCGCCCCACAGCAGCGCGCGCACCTCGTCGGGCCACGCGTCGACGTCGAGCCCATGATGACGGAACAGCGCGAGCGTGATGCGTTCCATGCCGAAGCCGACACAGCCCGTATGCGCGGTCGCGCCGTCTTCGCAGGCGATCTTCCAGATCGCGCCGAAGTGGTCCATGTGATAGTTGAACGACAGGCAGGCCGTCTTGCCGCGCGGATCGGCGACCGCGATCAGCAACTCGAACTTGAGCGCCTGCGCGCGCTGACTATCGGCGACGATCTTGCCGCCGCGGCCGAAGAACGGATCGTTCGCGAGATCGACTTCGACCGGCAAGCCTAGCAGCTTCACAAGCAGCGAGCCGCGCTCGATCCACATCTGCCGGAACGCCATCACCTGCTCGGGGCTGCCGAGACGCACGTATTCCCGTTGACGGAACATCTGCATGCGGCCCGGATCGAGCGACGGCTCATGACGGAAGCAGTACGACAGCACGTCGACGGTGTGGCCGTCGGCGGGCAGCGCGCCGCGCCGCGCCATCACCGGATAGATCGGATAGCAGGCGGCCGGCGTCAGCACGACGCGCGTCGGTTTCTGTTGCGCGAGCCACGCGTCGCCGCGGTCGTCGTCGCTGTCGGCCATCGCATCGTCGAGCGCGCGCAGCAGACGGTGGTGGCCCATGTCGTCGCCGCAAAACGAATGGATGGTGCCCGCTAGATTCGGAAAGCTCTTCAGGTATTCGCTATCCTCGAAGTCGGTGCGGCGCATCGCGGGCGGAAAACGCAATACTTCGGCTTGCTGATCTTTACCCAGCTGCGTAATCGCGAGGTTCAGTCGCTCGATCACGTCCTCGAAAACCTGGCTGCGGCCATACAGTCCGTTTTCACCGGTGTCGATCAGCAGGCCGGCGGCCAGCATCTCGTCGCGCAGCGTGAGCGAAGGCCCCACGTCCGTGGCGGCGGCGGCCGCGGCGATAGCGGCGGTATCGGTCATCAGCTTCATTCAGGGTCTCCCCGGCGCGGCAGGACGTTGCGCGAGCAGCAGACTCGCGGTGTTCTGCGCGATACGGTCGTTATTGATCATCAAGGGCGCCGAGTGCAGGTCGCGCAGATGGCGGCCGACGCTATAGGGCGTGCCGTTCTTGTAGCCCGCCATGCCGCAAATCATCAGCACTTCCTGTACCACCTGCAGCGCGGTGGTCGAAATGCTGGTCTTCAGCGTGTTCATGTCCGACGCGAAACCGAGCATCGCCGCGAGCGGGGCGTCCGCTTGGGTCGCGCCCTCGCGTGCCTGATGCGCGGCGCGCGCGGCCTCCAGCGCGACCGATAGACGCGCCTGCATCATCTGCAGCAGCCCGACCGCTTCGGCGAGCCGCAGGCCCGCCGGCGGCATCGTGCCGGGCTTCGCGCGCGCCTGCGCGCGGAAGAACGCTTTCGCGCGATTGACCGCGTCGACGGTGATGCCGGTCCATACCGAGGCCCACAGCGTGTGCGACACGGGCAGCATGGTCTGATCGGCGATGTCGGCGAACGGCGTCGCGAGGATCTGTTCGGCCAGTCCGGTTGCGACGAGCCGGAAGCCCTCGCTGCAGGTGCCGCGCATGCCCATCGCGTCCCAGCCGCCGCGCCGCTCGAGCTGCGTATCGGCGCGCAGCGCGACGATCAGTACCTGGTCGGACGCGGCCGCGTCGGCGGTGCGCCGCGCGGTCACGAGGATGCCGTCGGCGTGCGCGCCGTACGAGATCGTCGGGGCGAGCTTTTCGATCCGAAAACGCGCGCCATCGAGCTCCACCGAGCACGCGCTCGTGCGCATGTTGCCGCCGATCGTCTCTTCCGACGTCGCCGACGCGAGCAGCCATTGCTGCTCGGCCAGTTGTGCAAGCAGGCTCGCTTGCCAGGCGGAGGCGCCGCGATGAGAGTCGATGCACGCGACCTGGATCTGATGCATCGCATAGATCATCGCCGTCGATGCGCAGCCCTGCGCCAGCGTTTCGCAGATCGCACCGATATCGGCAAGCGACAGGCCCGCGCCGCCGAAAGCGGTCGGCACCATCGCCGACAATAAACGCTCGGCCTTGAGCGCGTCGAACGCCTCGACCGGAAAGCGCGCCTCGCGGTCCACGGCGTCCGCGTACTGCGCGGCGATCGCCGCGCAACGATGCGCTGCAGCACGCCATTCGGGACCGGTATCGAGCGCGCTCAGCGTCCCGGTGCCAGCGCCCTGGCCGTCGCCGGTCCGGGCGTCAGTAGTCGAGTTCGAGGCCGCCCCGCAGGCCGCTGCGGCGGCCTGATCCAGCAGCGGCGCACTCATGCTGCCGCCTTGGCCTGCTGCAACTCCGTCATCGCGGCGGCCATCGAGTCGATGCTCGAGAACAGACGGCGCGTCAGCATACGGTCAGGAATTTCGACGTTGAATTCGTCTTCCATGGCAAGCATCAGATGCACGGTCGCGAGCGATGAGAGTCCGGCAGCATAGAGGTCGGCGTCGTCGGCGAGGCTTTCCAGCGGGACATCCAGGCGTGCGGATTCGGACAGGATGCGTCTCAATGCAGTTTTCATGCAGTGCTCCCTTATGGTCAAAGGTCTGCCGATGGGTGCCGAGGTCGAATGACGTCGGCACCTGATTTTCGTGTGTAGTTTCGTGCGGTGCGAAGACCGCGGCGTGCGTTCGCGATGGTGCAGTGCAGTGTTGCAGGCGGGCCTGCGTGAAGCCATCTGCGATACCGGGCGAACGTGGCAAGGCTGCGCTTCGTTGGCTCGTATTTAAGGATCGTCAACCCCGAGCGTCAGTGCGATGGCGCACGGAAGCACATCTTTAGCGCACGTTACCGTGTAGTCGATGATGAGGGACCGTCATGGATCGGCCTGCCGTCGCGCACGGCAGGCATCGCCGGACCCGCCGAAAATTTTGACAGCCGGGGGCGTGATGAACTGGAAAACGCTGGAGTTCGATCAGCTATCTGCACGTGAGTTGTATGTCGTGCTGCGTGCGCGCAGTGCGGTATTCGTCGTCGAGCAGTCGCATGTGTGCCTCGACGCGGACGGTCGCGACGAGCAGGCCTTGCATGTGTTCGCGGTCGAAGACATGGCGCGGCCGATGCCGGTGCTCGCCTATGCGCGGGTGCAGCCCGGCGATTCCGAAGATCCGGAAGTGACGATCGACAAGGTGCTGACGAGTCCGCTGCGGCGCGGCGACGGCACCGCCGAGATGCTGATCGAGCGTGTGCTCGAAGCGGTCGCCCAACGCTGGCCGGGCCGCGCCACGCGCGTGAGCGCACCGCTTGGTTTGCGCGGGTTCTACGAGCAGTTCGGCTTTCGCAAGACGGAGGGACCGTACCTCGAACACGGCATGCCGTTCATCGGTCTCACGCGTCAGGTGCGCGGCGCTCAGGCGCGCTTCGGTCTGAGGCGCCGCGAGCGCGACGGCGCATCGTTCGTCAATACGTTCGAACTGTTGTGACGCCGCGTCGGCTGGGTACGTGTTTTCAGCCTTGGCATCCAGGTCCACCGACCGTGAACGAGCGGTGGACCGGCGTCATTGATTGCGCGCGCGGGGACTCAGCCTCGTGCCCGTCCGGACGACGGCGCGCAACGCAGCCAGAGCCTGTAAAGCGCGTCGCGCAACTCGCTCGACCCGCGCAGCGACATGCCGAAGTTCGCCGCGCTCAACGCGAGCGCGACGACGATCGCCAGCAGCAACGCGCTGATTGAATCCGCGAGCGCGAGCGCGACGAGCAGAAACGCGAGATGCGCGAGCATGTTGCGCACGATCGTCCATGCATGCAGCCCTGAGAACGCGAGCAACACCGAGTAATCGAGCAGCACCTTCAGCACGACGACGACCGCCGCGCCCATGATGCCGAACCAGTGGATGCCGCACCATAACGCGCCGGTAAAGAACGGCAACTGAAGCCAGCTGACGCTCGCCACTGCCACGGGATGGGTCTGCGCCTGCAACAGGCTGCCGAGGATGCTCGACTGGCCGCTCAGCCACACGCCGAGGATCAGCACGCTCGCGACCGGCGCCGCGGCGGCGAGCTGCGGTCCGAGCCACAGCAGCAAAAACGGCTTCAGGGCGAACAGCGCGATGATCACGCATGGCGTAAATGCTCCATTGAGAAACGCGAGCGCGTTGTGCGCGAGCGCATCCGCATCCTCGCGCGACGCCGCCGACAGTCGCGGAAACAGGGTGCGCACCATAGCGAGCGGCAGCAGGTTCAATCGATTGATCAGGTTTTGCGGCGTCGCGTAGTAAGTGACGAAGCGCGCGCCGAGCAGTCCGCCGATGAACACGCGGTCGAGCGTCGACGCGATCATGTTGGCGCCGGAAAACATCAGCAGCCAGCGGCCGTTGCGGAACAGCCCGATCATCAAGCGCCATTGCGGCATCCGCATACGGCGAATGCCGAGCGCGCGAATGGCGGCCACGCCCAGCATCAGGCCGCCGACGAAACGCGCGATCACGGCGGCTGGAATCGCGATCGCCAGTGACGGCGAAAAGCAGAGGACCGCCACGATCGGCAGCAACTGGAACAGCGCGGTGCCGAACGTCTGGTTGATGTTGTAGCTCGTGAAGCACTCGACGCCGGTAATCGCGCCCGCGAACACCCAGGTCACGTTCGCGATCGGCACAGCGACCGCGATCCACGGCAGGCTCGCCATCACTTCATGCTGGAACGTCGGCTCGATTTTCACGCCGTAGGTGATGTAGACGATGGCTCCGGCATAAATCAGCGCGCCGCCGATGATGCCGGTACCGAGATTCATGAACCACGCACTCCAGAAAATCGGTTCGATCGAATCGTCGCTGGCCGCGCGAGCCTTGGCGATCTGGTTTTCCGTCGCCAGACTGGTGCCCAGATCAAGGACGCTGAAGTAGCCGATCAGCGCCCACACCAGATTGATCACCCCGTAACGCTCGGCGCCCAGCAGATGAATGTAGGTGGGCACGGTCACGAGGGAAACGAAGGTCGGCGCGACGGCGCCGGCAAGGTTGATGAAGATGTTCCTGACGATGCTTCGTTCCATGTTCCATTGCCGGGCCGGTGAGAAGGGCCGCGCGGACATACGCGGCGGCATCAACGCGTCGCAGGTCTTGCATCTTGCCCCCGGGCGCCGCGTGACTGTGTGGGTGGCCGTACAGATAGCCGCGATCGGGAGGGGGTTAAATGGCAAAGCTCATAGGGTAGCGCAGTGGTTAGCCACGAGCCGGCCGCGCGCACCGCATTGCGGAGCATTCCTAAGCGCGCCCGCGCCGTCTCCATCACGTAATGCTCGCGGCACGCTGCACGCAGTCGCGGGCAGCGACCACAGCGCATGACCGACGCGATCCGCCGCGCGTCGGTCCACACGCGGGGCATGCTGCACTGCACAGCACGCTCATCGACACACGCCAGCGCAGCGCGATTCGGAACCCAAACTAATGTGGCGCGACGCACATATGCGCGAGAGCACCTTTGTTGTAATCATTTGAAAAGGAAGAGTAAGGAGCGGACCGTGAGACCCATCGTCTTCGACGGCAAATTCGGCTGGTTGCATCCAGCGAACGGCCCGGATGGCGTTGTGATGTGTTCCCCGTTTGGCTACGACACGCTGTGCACGTATCGCGGCATGCGCCGGCTCGCCGAGCGCCTCGCCGCGCGCGGCATGCCGGTGCTGCGCTTCGACTACCCGGCGACCGGCGACTCAGCCGGCGACCCGACCGACGCCGGCCTGTGGCGCGCATGGATCGACAGCGTGAAGCAGGCGGTCGCGCAACTGCGCGAGGCGACCGGCGTCGAGCGTGTCAGCGTGTGCGGTCTGCGTCTCGGCGGCATGCTGGCCGCGCTTGCCGCGCAGGAACTTGGCGATGTGCACGGTCTCGTGCTGATGTCGCCGGTGCTGTCGGGCAAGACTTACCAGCGCGAATTGCGCGCGCATTACCGGCAGTGGTTGAACGATCCGGCCGCGATGGATTGCGTGGTCGAGCCCGATACCGACGAGTTCGTCGAAGCGTATGGCTTTCGCATGTATCGCGACACGCTGCAAAGCCTGCACGCGGCGGATCTGTATCGCGCGACGAGCCGGCCGGCCGCGCGCGTGCTGCTGCTCGATTCACTGAACCCGGCTCGCGCCGGTGCGCTCGCCGCGCATTACAGCGAACATGGCGTCGAGCTCGAGCGTCACCCGTTCGACGAATACAGCCGCTTCATGATGGAACCGCTCGAAAGCGAAATACCGCACGCCGCGTTCGAGACCATCGAGAACTGGCTGCTGGCGGGGAGCGCGCAAACGGCCCAAACGGCCCAAACGGTGGCGCGCGTGCCCGAGCGAGCGGAAGAGCCGGCGGGCGGCCACTATGTCGCGCCGAGGCTGCACGAGACGCCGGTGTGGCTGAATGAGGGCAAGGTGTTCGGCATCTACTGCCGGCCCGACGGCGCCGCGGCGGCGCGCGCCCCGGCGGTGCTGCTGCTCAATACCGGCGCGGTGTCGCGGATCGGCAATGGGCGTTTCGGCGTACATTTCGCGCGGCGTCTCGCACGCCAGGGGATCGCGTCGCTGCGCATCGACGTCCGTGGTGTCGGCGACAGCATGCCGTCGTGCGACACGTTGAGCCTCGACGCGCTGTACTCTCAGTCGAGTGTCGGCGACGCCGCGTACGCGTCGCGCTGGCTTGCCGCGCGCGGTCATGCGGGCGCGCTGCTGCTCGGCATCTGCTCGGGCGCTTACACCGGCCTGCATGCGGCGATGCGCGAAGCGGCGGTGGTGGGCGCGGTGATCGTCAACGTGCAGAAGTTCAGATGGCGTAACGTCTGCGACGAACACGGCAAGCCGATGATCCCGGTGTCCGCGTTCGGCTCGACGCGCAACTACATGCGCTCGATGAAGCAGCCGGGCAAATGGCTGCGCGTGCTCAAGGGCGAGACGGGCGGCTGGGGCCTCGTGCGCGAGCTGGTGGTACGCCAGCTCGCGCGGACCGGCGAAACGCTGGCCGACCGGATCGAGCAACTGTGTGGCCTCGAATTCGGCGCACGTGACGAGCGGCATCTGTTCGCGAACCTCGAAGCACGGGGCGTCGACACGCACCTGGTGTTCGGTGTGCTGGACGAAGGCGTCGAGGAGCTCGAGCGCTACTTCGGCGTGCGCGGCACGCGGCTCGCGCGCTTCACGCGCATTCACGTGGCCTTCTGCAAGCACACCGATCACGCGATCCTGTCGTCGGTGGCGCAGGAAAACATCATGTCGTACGTCGAGAACGTCTATCGCGGCGGCTTCACGAAGCTGCGTCAGCCCGACAGCGCGGCGCTCGACGGCGAGCTGCACAGGCACGATGAACATCGCGCCGCGGGGGCGTTGCGTCCGTTCGGAGAAGCATAGGGAGCACGCGGACAGACAGGGGCGCCCAGGCCGCAGCGTGCGTCGCGCGCATACGACTGAACGCGCGTGCGACCACGAGGCACTTGCTGGCGTCATGCCGGCCCGTGAACAGGATCTGGATTCGACAGGATCGCAAATGAATCGAATGGTAGAACCAGGTAATTCGCCCGCGCCGCAGGCTGGGACCGCCGCCGCGCTGCGCGAACTGACCGTGCAACCGGTGATTCTCGCGAGCGGCTCCGGTACGAGGCTGTGGCCGCTGTCGCGCGAACGCAATCCGAAGCAGCGGATCGGGCTGATGGGCGACCAGTCGCTGCTCGAAGCGACGCTGCGCCGCCTCGACGACGCGTTCGACCCGGCCGCGCCCGACGCGGCCCGCACCACGCCGCCCGCCGCGCCGCTGGTGGTCTGCTGCGAGGAACTGCGGCTGCCGACGCTCGAGCGCGTCGAGCAGTACCGAAAGCCGGTGCGCATACTGCTCGAACCGATGGCGCGCAACACCGCTCCGGCGCTGACCGTCGCGGCGCTCGCCGCGCGCGCGCTTGCCGCGGCCGGCGACGATCCGATGCTGGTCGCGCTGCCCGCCGATCATCCGATCGCCGATCAAGCGGCGTTCGGCGCGGCGCTCAAGGAAGCGCTCGCGCATGCTTCGCGGGGCGCGATCGTCACGCTCGGCGTGCCGCCGCAGCGCGCGGCGACCGGCTACAGCTATATCCGCACCGCTGCGGCCTTGGGAAACCGGGGTGCGCGGACGATCGAGCGCTTCGTCGAGAAGCCCGATGCCGAGCTGGCCGAGCGCTACTTCGCGTCGGGCGAGTACTGGTGGAACAGTGGCATGTTCGTGGTGCGCGCGTCGGTGTGGCTCGACGCGATCGGCCTGTGCCGTCCGCTGATCGCGGCGGCCTGCAAGGACGCATTCGCAGGCGCGAGCATTGACGAGGCCGGCGCGCTGCATCTCGCGCGCGACGCGTTCGCCGCGTGTCCGTCCGACTCGGTCGACTATGCGGTGATGGAGCGCATCGGCACCGACGCGCGTCTCGTCGGCGTGACGGTGCCGCTCGACGCGGGCTGGTCGGACACCGGCGCCTGGGACTCGGTGTGGGACGCGTCGAGCAAGGACGGCGACGAGCGCTTCCTGCTGTCGGAGAATCAGTCGACGTTGATTCCGCTGGGCGTCAGGCATCGGCTCGAAAATGCTGGCAAGACGCCGCTGGAAATCATCGAGGTGCAGTCGGGCGGCGCTCCCGGCGAAGACGACATCGTGCGCTTGCACGGCTGATGGACGCCGAGCTGTTCGGCGTCAGCGTGCTGTCGGAGGCGCAGGAGCCGATCTTTGTTCGCCGGAACACGCAGGCGTCCGACCACGTCCGTGCAAATCAGACAATTTCATCACGCCAACGTGCGAATGCGCACAATTCAAACCCCACAACGCAGGCACGCTTTGACGAGCGAGCTTTGTGCCTGGCGAAACAGATGGCGTTACACGAACGAAACAAATCTTCAGAGGGATAACCCTGTCAGGAAGTGTCCCACTGGCGCATCCGTTTCGAAGCTTGCAACGTATCGAAAAACGATTCTATTGGCATAACAGATACGTACGGGCCCTTCAATCAACAGGCCACGCGGGGTCAACACCGCTTCGGGGATATGTCATGGAACACGCAAACAAGGATCGCTCGTTGGTGAGCAAAGTCATGGACGGGCTCGTCAGCGGCATCGTCGAGGAAAAATACGGCGCGATTCTGCCGCCGCAGGATGTGCTGTCGAAGGAATTCGATGTGAGCCGCACCGTGATGCGCGAGGCGCTATCGATGCTGCTCGCGCGCGACATGCTCGACGTGCGGCCGAAGATCGGCACGCGCATCCGGCCGATGAGCGACTGGCGCATGATCGACGAGGACGTCGTCAATTGGCGTTTCCGCGCAAAGCCCGATCCGATGTTTCTGCGTGACGTGATCGAGTTTCGCATGCTGATCGAACCGCGCGCGTCGGCGCAGGCGGCCGCGCGCGGCAGTGCCGCGGAAGTCGCGGCGATTCGCGAGGCGTTCGAGGCGTTTCGCATGATCCGTCCGGGCGAGGCCGGCTATCAGGAAGCCGACGAGCTGTTCCATACGCGCATCGTGATCGCGAGCGGCAACCAGTTCTTCAAGCAGATGGCGGCGATCATTCGCGGCGCGCTGTCGACCCTCAATCCGATCGTGCACGACCGGGAAGGGCTGTGGGAGAGTGCGATCGCATCGCATCAGCGCGTCATCGAAGCGATCGAGCGGCGCGATCCGAAGGAGGCCGAGATCGCTGCGCTCGCGATGATCGATTACGCGGCCGAGGAGGTCGGCGGGCGGTTTTCCGCGGAGCCGCCGGCGCGGGTTTGAGCGTGATTGCGAGCGCGGGCTGAGCGTATCTGTCAATGTCCGGCGGGAGCGGCGGGGTGGGGTGTCGAAGGTCGGTGCGCGGCAGTGATGCCGCATGGTTCGATTGGCCGGGTTCGCCGCGTTCGCAAGCGGCATCGGTGACAATAGCGGCTGTTCCGAACCGCATGGACCTTTGCACACACGATGACAGATACGACAGCGGCACCGCACGCAGCCAGCACCCAACCGACCGATCGGGCAGCGCAGGACACCGCTTCATCGCGCGAGATCCGCTGGGGGATCGTCGGCACCGGCCGGATTGCGCGCCGCTTCGCGCAAGGGCTCGCGTTCGTGCCGCGGACGCGGCTCGCGGCGCTGTGGTCGCGTCGCGTGGAACCGGCCCAGGCGTTCGCCGATGAATTCGGCGGCGCCGTCTGCGACAGTTTCGACACTCTGCTCGCGAGCGGCATCGACGCGCTCTATATCGCGACGCTGCAGGACAGTCACGCCGACTATGCGATCGCCGCGTTGCAAGCGGGGCTGCACGTGCTGTGCGAGAAACCCGCGTGTATCAATCGTCCGCAGCTCGAGCGCGTGCTCGACTCCGCGCGCGCTTCGCAACGGCTCTTCATGGAAGCGATGAAGCCGCCGTTCTATCCGCTCTACAGAAGGTTGCGCGAGCACCTCGCGGCCGAGCCGATCGGCGAGGTCGGGCTCGTGCGCGCGGGCTGCTCGGTGCCGGGCGTGCCGGCCGATCATCCGTCGCTGTCGTTCGAGCATGCGGGCGGCGCGCTGCTCGATATCGGCATCTACGAGATGTTTCTCGCGGTCGACTGGCTCGGCGCGCCACGCGACGTGCAGACCTTCGGCCGGCTTGGCGCGACCGGCGTCGATACGTTCGCGAGTCTGAACAGCCAGCACGAGCGCGGTGGTATCGCGCAGCTATTCTGCGGGCTCGATCTGCATGGCAAGGGCGATGCGCTGCTGATGGCCCAAGGCGGTCACGTGACGCTGCACGAGCCGTGGTGGAACCCGTCGCGCGCGACGATCCGTTATGCGGATGGCCGCGTCGTCGAACTCGACGAACCGTTCGAAGGCGGCGGCTTGAACTACGAGACCGCGCACTTTTGCGAGCTGATTCGCGCGGGTGTGCTGGAGAGTCCGCTGATGCCGCACGACACGTCGCGACAGATGATCGCGATGGCCGACGCGGCGCGCGCGGCGTTGGGGCTCAAGTTCGCTGGGGAATGAGCCGCTGGGGCCAACGAAAGGGAGTGGGCGGCGCTCAGTGCCGCGTAGGCAGCGACAGCCGCCGCTCGTACCAGCGCTGCGCCCACTCGAGCACCTGACACAGCACCCAGTACACGGCCGCGGCCGCAAGATAAAGCGGCAGCGGCTGGTAGGTCGACGCGATGATTTCCTGCGCGCTGCGCAGCAACTCGGTCACCGTGATGACGGACACGAGCGAGGTGTCCTTGATCAGGCTGATCAGGCTGTTCGACAGACTCGGCACCGCGATGCGCAGCGCCTGCGGCGCGATCACGTAGCGCAGCGTCTGACGCCGCGACAGCCCGAGGCTGTACGAGGCGAGCCACTGGCCCTGGTGGATGCCCAGAATCGCGCCGCGCATGCTCTCGGACAGATACGCGGCGACGTTTGCCGACAGCGCGATCACGCCGGCCGGCGTCGGATCGAGCGAAATGCCGAAGCTCGGCAGACCGTAGTAAATCACGAAGATCTGCACGAGCAGCGGCGTGCCGCGCATCACGCTCACATAGACGCGCGCGATCCAGTTCAGCGGACGGCTGTGGCTGATGCCCATCAGCGCGAGCATGGCGCCGCCGATCAGGCCGAAGATCATCGACAGGATCGCGAACTTGATCGTCAGCAGCGCGCCTTGTGCGAGCACCGGCAGCGATTGGAGCAGCAGGGATGTGATGGACATGGGCATTGTTCTTATTGACGCACAAAGCGCACATCATAAACTTTGGCGCGCGTTCAGGCGCGGGTCGCGCGATGCGGCTTGGGGTATACGCGACGCGCGGCTCGGCTCCCGCAACTCGCGTGGGCCGCAAAAAGCGCGAAGGGCGGCATCGTGATCGATGCCGCCCTTCGTTCGACTCCACGCGTGTTACTTGATCGGCTTGCTGACGTCGATGCCGAACCACTTGTCCGAGATCTTCGTGAAGGTGCCGTCCGCTTCGAGCTGGGTCATTGCGTCGTCGATCGCCTGCGCGAACTTCGGGTTGCCCTTTCTGAACGGAATGCCCGACGGGTTGCCCGGGCCGACGTTCGCGCCGGTGCGCAGCGGCAGGTTCGAGTTCTTCAGCAGGTACGCGAGCATCAGACGGTCGTTCAACGCCGCGTCGAGCCGGCCGGCGGCCAGATCACGCAGGTATTCGGGTGCGCCCGGGTAGGTCTTCACGTCGATGCCCGGCACTGCCTTCGCCATGTCCATGTAGTTCGTGCCGAGACCGACGCCGAGCTTCTTGCCCTTCAGGTCTTCGAGCGAGGTGAACTGGCGCGTGTCGTTCTTGCGCTGGATCAGTTGCGCCGCCGAGTACGTGTACGCCGGGGAGAAGTCGAGCGTCTGCTTGCGCGCGTCGGTGATGCCGACCTGGTTGACGATCACATCGAACTTGCCCGCCTGCAGACCGGCGATGATGCCGCTCCACTCGGTCGTGACGAACTCGGGCTTCACGCCGAGCCTGGCCGCGACCGCCTTGGCGATGTCGACGTCATAGCCGACCAGCTCGCCCGACGGCGCTTTCGAGTTGAACGGCGGGAAGGTGCCTTCGAGACCGATGCGCAGCGTGCCGCGCTGCTTGACCTGGTCGAGCAGGTCTTCCGCGTGCGCGGTAACGGCGCTCAGCGACATGCCGATCAGCGCGGTGGCGAGGAGCTTCTTCAACAGGCCGAATTTCATCGTGTTCCTTGTACGTCTGATGTTTTGACGGTCGAGAGCATAGCAAACGAGCCTATCGCCACCTAAATACCGTTTGTTTATGTCTATATGCGGCGGCGCGGATGCCTAGCGCAACGCCTGCGCGCATTCGGCGACGAGCGCCGGACCGCGGTAGATGAAACCAGTATAAAGCTGCACCAGCGACGCGCCGGCCGCGAGCTTCGCGCGCGCATCGTCGCCCGAGAAAATGCCGCCGACGCCGATGATCGGCACGGCCTCGCCGACTTCGGCGCGCAGCTTGCGGATCACCTCGTTCGACGCGTCGAACACCGGCTTGCCCGACAGGCCGCCGGCTTCGTCAGCATGCCGCATGCCGGCGACGGCGGTGCGCGAGAGCGTAGTGTTGGTCGCGATGACGCCTTCGAATTTGTGGCGCAGCAAGGTGTCGGCGATCGACTTGACCTGCTCGTCGTCGAGGTCGGGCGCGATCTTCAGTGCGAGCGGCACGAGCTTGCCGTGCATGTCGGCGAGTCTTTGCTGCTTGTCCTTCAGCGCGGCGAGCAGCGCGTCGAGTTCGTCGGCGCCCTGCAGCTGGCGCAGGTTCTTCGTATTCGGCGACGAAATGTTGACCGTCACGTAGCTCGCGAACGGGTACACGCGCTCGAGGCAGTACAGATAGTCTTCAGCGGCGCGCTCGATCGGCGTGTCGGCGTTCTTGCCGATGTTAAGACCGAGGATGCCGCGATAGCGCGCGGCCTGGACGTTCTTCACGAACTGGTCGACGCCGGCGTTGTTAAAGCCCATCCGGTTGATCACCGCGTTCGCCTGCGGCAGCCGGAACATGCGCGGACGCGGATTGCCCGGCTGCGCGCGCGGCGTCACGGTGCCCACTTCGATGAAGCCGAAGCCGAGCGCCGCCAGACCGTCGATGCACGCGCCGTCTTTGTCGAGGCCCGCCGCGAGTCCGACCGGGTTTCGAAACGTCAGGCCCATCAGGGTGCGCGGCGAATCCGGCACGCGTGACGCGAGCGCGCCGGCGAGGCCGGTGCGACCGGCGGCGCCGAGCATGCGCAAAGTCAGATGGTGAGCGTCTTCCGCGTCCATGCGAAAGAGTTGGGCGCGAACGAGCGGATAAAGGGAGCTGAGCACGGGATGAAGCCGGACGGCCGGAAAATGGGAACCCGCTATTTTACCGGCTTTGGGCTTTGATGAGACTGGTGGGGCGTTGCCGGCGACGAGCAGGACCCGGCAACGACTCGACGGACGGCACCTCGACTACGGCCTGAGCGGCCCGCGTCGTCCATGCATCGCGAAATCGACCGGCGGCAGGTCGATGCTGGCCGGATCGAGCACGCGCCACGCGCCGTCGATCAAGCCTTCGAGCGGCCGGAAATTCGCCTTGTACGCCATTTTCGGGCTTTCGCGAATCCAGTAGCCGAGATACACGTACGGCAGGTTCAGGCTGCGCGCCTGCTCGATCTGCCAGAAGATGTTGTAGGTGCCGAAGCTCGCGTGCGGCAGGCTCGGCTCGAAGAACGTGTACACCGACGACAACCCGTCGCCGAGGATATCGATCATGCTGATCATGCGCAGCGCGCCCCGCGCGTCAGGTGGCCCGTCAGGTCGCCCATCGGGCTGCAGCGGCGCTGGCTCACGAAACTCGACGAGCCGCGAGTTGATCCGGCTTTGCAGCAGGAACTGCTCGTACTGGTCGCGGCTGTCGCGATCCATGCCGCCGCCCGCGTGGCGCGCCGACTGGTAGCGCATATACAGCGCGTAATGCTCCTCGTCGTAGTGCAGCGGCGCGACGGTCGCGATCAGGTCGCCGTGCTTTCTCCATACACGCCGCTGCGTGCGGTTCGGCTGAAAACGCTCGACCGGCACGCGCACCGGCACGCACGCGCGGCAGCCGTCGCAATACGGGCGATACGTGAACACGCCCGAGCGCCGGAAGCCCGCCTTGACGAGGTCGGTGTAGACGTCCGAATTGATCAGGTGACTGGGTGTGGCGACCTGCGAGCGCGCGATGCGGCCGTCGAGGTAACTGCAGGGATAGGGCGCCGTTGCATAAAATTGCAGCGCGGAAAGCGGAGAAAGAGGCAGCTCGTTGGGATGAGTCACGTTGGCAGCTCTCGAAGCGTCTCTGGTAATGCAAACCCGGCACGCCCGGCGGTTGATGCCGCTATTCGATGGGCGGCGGACCGGATTCGGCCTGATTTTTCCTACGCCGCCTGCGCGAGGATGTCGAGCAGGGCGGTCTTGTCGAAGCGCCACGGGATAGCCGGCGCGCCGACAGACGCGCGAACATGCGCGACAAACGCCTTGCGCGCTATCTCGCGGCCGCCGAGCGACGCCAGATGCGACGTGTTCTGCTGGCAGTCTATCATTTCTATTTCGTGACGTCGCAAGTGGCCGACCAGCGCGGCCAGCGCCATTTTCGAGCCGTCGGTGACGTCGGTGTACATCGATTCGCCGAAGAACATCCGCCCGAGCGACACGCCATACAATCCCGCTACACGCTTGCCCTCGAGCCAGGTTTCGATGCTGTGCGCGTCGCCCAGGCGGTGCAGCGACGAATAGGCTTCGACGACGTCGGCGGTGATCCACGTGCCGCGCTGACCGTGGCGCGGCGCCTGCGCGCAGGCGCGCATCACGGCGGCGAAATCGTGATCGACGCGGATTTCCCACGCGTCGTCGCGCAACACGCGCTTGAGCGTCTTGCGCAGCGATGGCGACACCTTGAACTCGGCGGGGCGCAGGATCATGCGCGGATCGGGGCTCCACCACAACACCGGCTGGCCGTCCGAATACCACGGGAAGATGCCGCGCCGATACGCGTCGATGAGGCGCGACGGCAGCAGATCGCCGCTTGCCGCCAGCAGACCGGGCGCGCCGCTCGCGGCGCCGAGCGCGCGCTCGACGGGCGGAAACGGGTCGTCAGCTCCGAGCCAGGGAACCATGCGCGCCGCTCAGCCTTCGCGCAGGGAGCGGAAGATGTCGCCGGTATGCAGGCCGAAACTGCCGGCCGCGCGGTCGGCGAAAAAAAAGCGCAGCGTCTGGCCGACGGTCGGAAACGCGATCTCATCCCACGGAATCTCGTGCTCCTCGAACAGCTTCACTTCGAGGCTTTCCTCGCCGGCGACGACGTCGAGATCGAGCAGCCGCGCCATGTAGAACAGATGTACCTGATGCACGTGCGGCACATTCAGCAGCGAAAACAGGTTCTGCACCTCGACGCGGGCGCCGGCTTCCTCGAGCGTTTCGCGCGAGGCGGCTTCGGCCGTCGTTTCTCCCATTTCCATGAAGCCGGCGGGCAGTGTCCAGTAACCGTAGCGCGGCTCGATCGCGCGACGGCACAGCAGCACCTTGTCGTCCCACACGGGAACGGTGCCGACCACGTTACGCGGATTCTGATAATGCACGGTGCCGCAACTGCCGCATACGAAGCGCTCGCGATTGTCGCCCGGCGGAATGCTCAGACTGACGCCGTGGCCGCAGACAGAACAGAATTTCATTGGAAAGGGGACGAGAAAGGGTGATAGGAGTTTATCACCGGGGCGAGGGATTACTGAGGCGCCGACAGGGGCTGCGCGAGACGACGTCCAAGGCGGCGAGCGCCGTCGTGTCCGACATTGATTGACAGTCGATTTTTGGATGCGCTGATGGCATCGGTCCTGATGGTTGAGATGGAGGCCACCGCGTCCACCGCAGTCATCTTTTCTCTCTTGTACATTGCCCCGTAGCTTGGCGCGTCATTCAGTTGACGCGTTTTTTTCGCCTGAGGGAGGGGCGGTCAAGGGGATCACCAGACCAAGGCCACAAAAACAAAAAAGGGTTACACGCCGATGCGTTGTAACCCTTCAATGATTTCGGTTGGTTGCGGGGGTAGGATTTGAACCTACGACCTTCGGGTTATGAGCCCGACGAGCTGCCAGACTGCTCCACCCCGCGTCCGTCGAAGAAAAGATTATAGACCAGCCAGACGGCCAGCGCAATAGCCATGTAAGAATTGGCTTCATTGCGCTTCGCTCTGCCCGCGCGACGTCGCCTATCGGAAAGGCTCTGGAAAGCCGTGCGCGGACGCTGCGATAGAATTCAGATTCTCCACGCGGCTCGCCGGATCTTCACGACGGCGGCCCCTTTGACTCTGATGCCCCGACCCGTTCTGAACCCCATGGATATCGCTCACGACCTGCAGGTCATCGCCATTCAGGAAAAGACCCTCGTGTTTCCCCGCTTCGATGCCGACCGCGCGTGGCAAGTCGGCGCGTATCTGCACGAAGTCGCGAAAGCGCGCGGCATTGCCGCTGCGATCGACGTGCGCACGTTCGGCCAGCCGCTGTTCTTCAGCCTGCTCGACGGCGCGACGCCCGACAACGTCGACTGGGCGCGCCGCAAGGGCAACACCGTCGCGCAATTTCGCCGTAGCTCGTACGCGATCGGTCTGAAAATGCAGCTCGCGGGCGCGACGCTCGCCGACAAGCACGGACTGCCGGCCACCGAGTACGCGTCGCACGGCGGCGCGTTTCCGCTGGCGGTGGAAGGGGCGGGCGTGATCGGTTCGATCACGGTGTCCGGTCTGCCGCAGCGCGCCGATCATGAACTCGTGGTCGAAGCGCTGTGCGCGCATCTCGGTCACGACTACGGCAAGCTCGCGCTCGCGAAAAACTGACGCGATGCGCGTACCCCCGTATGCGCTGCTCGCGATCGCGATCGTCGCCGAAGTGATCGCGACTTCCGCGATGCGGGCCTCGGACGGCTTTTCACGCCTGCTGCCGTCGATGGTCGTCGTGCTCGGCTACGGCATCGCGTTCTATTGCCTGTCGTTGACGCTCCGAAGCATTCCAGTCGGCATCGTCTACGCGATCTGGTCCGGCGCGGGCATCGTGCTGATCACGCTGGTCGCGCTAGTGCTGTACCGGCAGGTACCCGACGTGCCGGCGATCATCGGGCTGGGATTGATCGTCGCTGGCGTCGTGGTGTTGAATCTCTTCTCGAAGATGCAGGCGCATTGAGCGCCCGCGCCAGCCGCCGCGATTGCCGCCAGGCACGTAAATCGGCTTACTTGCAGCGCACGATCATCGAGCGGCCCTTCACGTTCGCCGACGCCACGTTTGTGACGCTGCCGCCGGCGGTGCCGCCTTCGTCGTTGTCCTTCGACACGATGTCGTAGCCGGTCGCGCCGCAGGCCTTACCTGCTTGCACGTAGCACGAGGCCCAACTCGAGCCGGCGTCGGCGCCGCTGCAGTTGACCGCGAAGCCGGTCTGGCCGTTGGGCAGATTGATCAGCGTGGTCGTGTTCGACGACGCGCAGCCGCCCAGTCCCGCGGCGAGCAGCAGTGCGGCGGGCAAGGCGGCCGACAGCGACGCGCGACGCACGAGGGCAAGCGCGGCGCTGGATCGGAGGCGGTGGAATCGGCCGGCGCGTCGCGGTTGCGTCGTGAATTGCATCGTGTTGTGTCCTTTCATTCAGATAGAGGGGGTCTGCCGGGCCGGGTCGGCCGCTGTGGAGCGCGAGGGCGTGCGCCACGGCTCAGGTCATTTCGACCGTGATGCCCGCCGCGTTGAGGAGCCGCCGGGCTTCCGCGCCTTCTTCAGTGGCTGCGTCTTCCCAGATGCCGATCGCTTTCGGGATGTCGATGCCGTGACTTTCGGCGTACTCGAACCAGCGGTTCGCCGCATCCGGCTCGGGCAGTTCATGATCCTGCAGAAAATATTTTCCCATATTGCGCTCGCTGGCCTCGAAATGGCGTCGTAACAGGTACCGTGCGACAGCATGGAGCATGCCGGTATGGACCGTTCGACCAGCGCGCGCGGCTGAAGTGCGGCGCGGCTCTTCTGGCGCGGCGCGGGGGGCGCGTCTCGCGAGCAGAACTTATCGCGCTGCAACGCGCCTTATCGTTATGGGACGGGCCGCCCGCACACACCCAGTGCAGCGGCGCGCCGCATGCTGAAGCATCAGGGCGGCGCCGTTGCGACTGGCGCCAGCTCTGCAACCGCAACAGGAGGACGAAGATGGCTGAACGGGTCAGTGGCCCTTATCGCGGCTATTACATCAGCGCCGCCGCGCGCCTCGTGCCAGGGGGCAGCACGTCGGGCACGTCGGGCGACGCGCACACCAAAGCGGACGGTACTTACGTCGGCACGGTCAGCCTCGCCGAGCTCGGCCCGGACGATCCGCACCGGATGGAAACGCTGCTCGAGCTCGGCGACCGGCAACGCTTCGACAGTGAAGAAGAGGCGCTCGCGTTCGTCGAACGGGCGGCCCGCGAGTATGTCGACCGATTGCTGGATGGGCCGTGAGCGTGTCGGCGATTTCCGTGCAAAGGGCCCGCCGATGGGCTCGCCAAGGCAGCGCGCGATGCCCTGAATCAGGCGCCCGCGCGCGCTGGACCGTGATCCGGCGGCGCGAGTACCATAGCGGGACTTGCGAGGATCGGCGGCGCGCAGGGCCTTCCGCGCAAGCTACGTTCCCGCCGCCAACTTCTGACGAGGCGACCATGAAGATCCGTTTTCCCGAAGACGCGCCTGCTTACCGCGACTCCAACCTGACCGTCGTGTTTTCCGCGCTGGTGGACGGTGAGCCGGTGCCGTGCGCGATCTCGGTGGAAGCGCTCGAGGATCATTTCGGCGCTTACAGCGAGGACCTCGACGGCTGGCTGCGCGCGTTCGATGCGGGCCGGCCGCGCATCGAGGCCGTTGCGCGTGAGCATCTGCAGATCAGTAACGGCACACCCGTGCTGCTCAAGAGTGGCCACTTTCCGCCGGGGCAGATGGCAGGCTAAGCCGACCTGCCGACGGACCGTCGGCGCCAGAGGCCGGGTGCAGGTCCATCTCTGCGGTTTTCATTTCACCTACGCATCGCCAACGCCTTGCCGCTAATTCATGTCGCGTGCCGGCACCACCTCGCGCGCCGCTTCGAAGCACCGCCTGATCCCTTCCTGATACGACGTCTTCCTGAGCGGCCCGATCAACGTCGCCAGCGCCGAATCATCGAGCACGACCGGCTCGGTCATCAGATAGTTCATCTCGACCAACTCGCGCATCAGCGGATTGAATAGCCCAAGCACGCGCAGCATGCCCTTGCCGGCCACCATCAGCTTCGGCCGGGAGCTCGCAAGCGCGTAGGCCTCGCGAGCCACCTCGCGCTGCGTGATCGTGCCGGCGCCCGCGAGATGCCACCAGCGGCCGTAGGCTTCGGGCGTGCGCGTAAGTCGTTCGATCACGGGACCGACATCCGGCAGATAGATGAATTCGTGCGGTACGTCGACGGGACCGAGCACCTGCGCGCGCTTGCCGGTAGCGGCGCCAACGAAGACACCGTGCAACAGGCTGCGCTCGACCCCCGGTCCGTAGAAATCGGGCAGTCGCAATACCAGCGTTTCGAGACCTTTCTGGCCATGCGCGGCCAGCACGAGCTTTTCCTGTTCAAGCCGCATGCGGCCCTTGAAGGTGTGCGGCTCGCGCGGATGATCTTCGCGGACCGGGTTGCCGCGCGCGCGGCCATACGGATACACGGTGCCGATCAGAATGAAGCGCTCGACACCGGCGGCCGTCACGCCAGCCAGCGTTTTCTCCATCAACGGCGGGTGCTGCGCGAACTGGTCGTAGGGCACGCCGACGAGGTAGATCACGGTCTGAAGACCGGCGGCCGCGGCGCGGATCGAGGCGGGGTCGTCGGGGTTCCAGGTGACGATCTCCGCGTGCGGGTCGTCACCGAAAGTCCGTTGCAATACCTCGCGCGAGCGGCCGACCACCCGGTAATCGCGGCCCGCCGCGCCAAGCGCCGTCGCGATGCTTTGACCCGCAGCGCCCGCTGCACCGAATAAACCGACCTTTCCCGTGGTTTGCATGACGATTCCCTCAGATGGCGGCGCGACATCGTCGCGCGCTCGTGGCTGCTCGATTTGACAGATGAAAATTTACTGAACATTGTTCAGTAAACGATGTTCAGTTTAAATTGACTTTTCAGTTTGTCAATCTGAAAATTGCGAGTCATGGGAATCGCCGAACGAAAAAACCGCCAGAAGCAGGCACTGCGCGAACGCATCCTCGATGCCGCGCGGCGCATCGTCGTGGGCGAGGGCTTTGCCGCGCTGTCGATGCGCAAGATCGCTGACGCGATCGAATATTCGCCCGCCACGTTGTATCTGCATTTCGCGAGTCGCGACGACATCGCGCGGGCCTTGTGCGCCGAAGGCTACGCGCAGTTGCTCGCGACCTTCGTGCCGCTCGTGCAGATCGCGGATCCCGCCGAACGGCTGAAGGCGCTCGGGCGCGCGTACGTCGCGTTTGGCGTCGAGCATCCTGAAACGTACCGGCTGATTTTCATGGAGGACCCGAGCTATACCGGCGCGGCGCTCGGTGGCGGGGTGGGCACTGGCAAACACGACGGCAACACGGGCGACACAAGCGCGAACACCGGGACCGGTGGTTCGACCGCCTCCCTGGGCAACGCCGCCGGCGGCGTTGCCGACGACGATCCCGGCGACGCCGCGCTGCACATCATGATCGACGCGCTCGACGAATTGCGAGCAGCGGGGCATCTGTCGGCGTCGGTCGCATCGATGGAGCCGGCCATCTGGGCCGAGGCGTTGTGGGCGAGTCTGCATGGCATCGTCGCGCTGAATCTCACGTGCCCGGTGTTTCCGAGCGTGCCGCTCGAGACGCTCGTCGGCGTGACGCTCGACGCATGGCTCGGTGTGCCGCAGGCCGTGGCGGCGGGCGCATCGAACAGCGCCGCAGTCCGCGGCAAAAAAACCGTCGCGCGGCGCCACGCCAAGTCGGCCGGCTCCACGGACCCGGCCCGCGAGCTCCCCACCAAACGCAAAGCGGCAGGCCCGTGATAACGTTCGGTTCCACCTCATGCCGCGCCGCCGCGCCCAGTTCTCCATGTCCACGTCCGCCTTGCCCGCCACTAGCGACGAAATCGCGACCCACGTAGCCAACCGCATCGGTCTCATCGAACTGGAGCGGCCGAAAGCGCTGAACGCGCTGTCGACCGGCATGATCCGCGCGATCCACGCGGCGCTCGACCAGTGGCGCGAGGACCCCGAGGTGCTGGCCGTCGTCGTGCGCAGCCGGCACGAGCGCGCGTTCTGCGCGGGCGGCGACATCCGCTTCATGTATGAAGCGGCGCAAACCGGCGACCAGGAGGCGCGCGATACGTTCTTCAGCGAGGAATACCGGCTCAATCACGCGATCTTCGTGTATCCGAAGCCGTATATCGCGTTGATGAACGGCATCGTGATGGGCGGCGGCGTGGGCATTTCGCAGGGCGCACATCGCACCGGCGGCCTGCGCGTCGTCACGCAATCGACGAAGATGGCGATGCCCGAAACCCGTATCGGCCTCTTTCCGGATGTCGGCGCGAGCTGGTTTCTCGCGCGCACGCCCGGCGCGATCGGCCGCTATCTGGCGGTGACCGGCGAGACGATCGGCGCGGCCGACTCGCTGTACGCGGGCCTCGCCGATGCCTACATGGACGACGCGGCGTTGCCCGCGCTCGTCGATAGGTTGGGTCGCGAACCGTTCGAGCGCGGTGCTGATGTGGTTGCGTGCGTCGAGCGCGAGACGCTCGCGTATCAGGTCGCGCCGCGGCCCGAGGAGAGCGCGCTCGCGAAGGCGCGGACGTTGATCGACCGGCATTTCGCGCTGCCCGACGTCGCGCGGATACTCAAGTCGCTCGAACAGGAACGCGAGCGCGGTGGCGACGCGGCGGAGTGGGCCGAGCAGACGATCGCGGTGCTGCGCGAGCGCTCGCCGCTGTCGATGGCGGTCTCGCTCGAAGTGGTCACGCGCGCGGAAGGGTCGATGGCCGACGTGCTGCGCACTGATCTCGATCTGACGCGCTCGAGCTTTCTGCGCGGCGATACGGTGGAAGGCATTCGCGCCCGCATCATCGATAAGGACAACGCGCCGCGCTGGCGTTTCGCGCGCATCGAGGACGTCAACCGGGCCGATGTGGAGCAGATGTTCGACAGCCCGTGGCCGGCGAACGAGCACCCGTTGGGCGCTCTGCGCGGCTGAACGCGCGGCCTCGCGAACCCGCCCGCGCGAATCTAGGCGTTGCGCGAATTCATGTTCCGCGCTTATTCCTCTGCCTCGCTCGCCATGAACGCGCGCATGAACACGAGCGCACCCCAGCCCCACATCGCGTTCGCCGTGAAGCCCACCGCGAGGCGCGGCAGCATGTTGCCGCTCGGCCAGATGCCGCGCAGCGGATCGACGACGAACACGCTCGCCGCCGTCAGCACGATGCCGCCGAACACGAACGCGGGTACCCACGGCGCGCGCCGATGCGGCGCGACGCGCAGCAGCCAGGCCATCAGCACGGCCCAGCACGCGCTCCAGATTGCGTTCGCGATGAACTCAGGCAGGCCGAGCGGCAAAAACGGCGCGGTCGAAAAACCGCTGGGGTCGATCATGCCGGCAGCGTGCATCAGCGCCAGCGTCGATTCGCGAAAGAACAAAGAAGCCAGAAAACCGGCGACGAACGGCAGAATAATTTTTTGCATGCATTGCACCGGCAACGTACAGGCAACTCGCAAGACCTGTACCGGGTGATTGGAAACGAGCGCCATTATATCGACCGGGGTTGGGCGGCCGGGGCCGCGTGTATAAAGCGCAACAACCGTATGCGGTAGAACCGGGCTAATCACGAAAGCGGAAATCCTAAGCTCAATAAAATCGTTCAAAAGCCGCGGACCGCTCCATAGACTGTTTCCTCATGCAGACGGCTCGGGTGTCGCCGTCATCCGATAAATCGAGCGCATCACGCGCACGTTGGTCGAGGAAAGCCGTCGCAATGTCGAGCCTCACACCGAATCTCCGTTGTCGCAGGGCCCGCGCGCGGTCGTGTTCGCGGTGTCGTCCGCCAGGCGCATAGCCTTCATCGATTTGACGCAGTTGCCGATGGCCTGAGTCCATCGTCCGTTTCTCAATCCTTCAACGCGTCGCAGCGCCTTGCCGGTTGCCGGCTCGATGCGCGCGGCCGGCGCTCGCGCTCACCGTTTTCATTACGTCAGGGACAGACAGGAGTAACAACATGAATGTGTTCTGGTTCATTCCGACTCACGGCGACAGCCGCTATCTCGGTACGTCCCACGGCGCACGCGCAGCCGACTACGACTACTTCCGGCAGATCGCCGTCGCCGCCGACACGCTCGGCTACGAGGGCGTGCTGCTGCCGACCGGCCGCTCGTGCGAGGACGCCTGGGTCGTCGCGTCGAGCCTGATTGCCGTGACGCAGCGGCTGAAGTTCCTCGTCGCGATTCGCCCGGGGCTGTCGTCGCCGGGACTCGCCGCGCGTATGGCGGCGACGTTCGACCGGCTGTCGACCGGGCGTCTGTTGATCAACGTGGTGACGGGCGGCGACGCGGCCGAACTGGCCGGCGACGGCGTGTTCGTCGATCACGACACGCGCTACGAAATCACCGACGAATTCCTGCATATCTGGCGCAAGCTGCTCGCCGCGTCGCCCAGCAACGAAGCGATCGATTTCGACGGCAAGCATTTGCGGTCGAAGGGCGGCAAGGCGCTATATCCGCCGGTGCAAAACCCGCATCCGCCGCTGTGGTTCGGCGGCTCGTCGGCGGCCGCGCACGATATCGCGGCCGAGCACATCGACACCTATCTGACGTGGGGCGAGCCGCCCGAAGCGGTCGCGAAGAAGATCGCCGACATTCGCGCACGCGCCGCGGCGCGCGGCCGGCAGATCCGCTTCGGCATCCGTCTGCACGTGATCGTGCGCGAGACCGAGGAGGAAGCGTGGGCCGCGGCCGACCAGCTGATCAGCAAGCTCGACGACGACACGGTCTCGCGTGCGCAGGCGTCGTTCGCGAAGATGGATTCGGAAGGGCAGCGCCGTATGGCCGCGCTGCACGGCGGCAGGCGCGGCGGGCGCGAGCAGCTCGAGGTCTATCCGAACCTGTGGGCGGGCGTGGGGCTCGTGCGCGGCGGCGCGGGCACCGCGCTGGTCGGCAGTCCGGAGCAGGTGGCCGCGCGTATGAAGGAGTACGCGGCGCTCGGCATCGAGACGTTCATCCTGTCGGGCTATCCGCATCTCGAGGAATCCTACCGCTTCGCCGAACTCGTTTTTCCGCTGCTGCCGCAACGCTTCAGCAAGGTTGCCAACGGGCCGTTGTCGGGGCCGTTCGGCGAAATCGTCGGCACCAGCTATCTGCCGAAGGCGGCGAGCGCGAGTTGAGCGCGCCCATAGCATGGGTCGCGCGGCTTGCGCGACACGCGCACGACGATCGACAGGCAAGGAGAAAAGCCAACATGAGTGACACCACTTTGAGCGCGGGAACGGCGGTAACCCCGCAGCCCGCGTCCACGGCGCGCGCTGCCGCGCTGCGCCGTTTCGGCGCGCACCTGCTGCCGTGGCTCGCGCCGATCGCGATCCTGCTCGCGTGGGAAATCGCCGCGCGCAGCGGAGCGCTGTCGACGCGCGTGCTGCCCGAGCCGCTCGCGGTCGTGAAGGCCGCATGGTCGCTGATCCAGTCCGGCGAAATGTGGGCCGACGTGAAGGTCAGCACCTGGCGCGCGGTGTCGGGCTTCGCGATCGGCGGCGGCATCGGTCTGGTGCTCGGACTGGCGACGGGTCTCTTCAAACCCGCGGAAATCGTGCTCGATTCGACCGTACAGATGATCCGCAACATTCCCGCGCTCGCGATGATTCCGCTCGTGATCCTGTGGTTCGGCATCGAGGAACAAGCGAAGGTGTTCCTCGTCGCGCTCGGCGTGTTCTTCCCGGTCTATGTGAACACGTTTCACGGCATCCGTTCGGTCGACGCGAACCTGACCGAGATGGCGCGCAGCTATGGCGTCAAAGGTTTCGCACTGTACTGCCACGTGATTCTGCCGGGTGCGCTGCCGTCGATTCTGGTCGGCGTGCGTTTCGCGTTCGGTCTGATGTGGGTCACGCTGATCGTCGCCGAGACCATTTCCGCGCAATCGGGCATCGGCTACATGACGATGAACGCGCGCGAATTCCTGCAAACCGATGTGGTGGTGGTCGGCATTCTGCTGTACGCGGCGCTCGGCAAACTCGCGGACATGCTCGCGAAGAGCCTCGAGCGCGTGTCGCTGCGCTGGCATCCGGCCTATCAGCGAGGAGCAAAAGCATGAGCGCAACGACGCTATCGACGACGTTCGGCGGTATCGCGGGCAGCGATCTCGAGACCGAACTCGCGCAGCCGCGGCTCGCGGATCACGACGCGAACGAGGCTGCGAAGGTTGAGCGGGACGGGGCGGCCGGGACTCATCACGGCTCGCAAGCCGGCTTGCAACCCGCTCCCGCGCTGGCCCGCAGCGACGCGCGCCCGGCGAGCGACTACGCGGTGCAATTGCGCGGCGTCGGCAAGCGCTATGGCGAGCGCGAGGTGCTGTCGGGCTTCGATCTGTCAATCGAGCGGGGCAGCTTCGTCGCGATCGTCGGCCGCAGCGGTTGCGGCAAGTCGACCTTGTTGCGGCTCGTCGCGGGTCTCGAGGAAGCCAGTTCGGGTGTGCTCGAAAAGCGCGCCGGGAACGGCGGTCCGCTCGACACCCGCATCATGTTTCAGGATGCGCGTCTGCTGCCGTGGAAAAGCGTGCTGCAAAACGTGATGCTCGGCCTCGGCCGCGGCGCGCGCGACGATGCGCGCGCGGTGCTCGCCGAAGTCGGCCTGCTCGAACGCGCGAACGACTGGCCCGCGCAACTATCGGGCGGTCAGCGGCAGCGAGTCGCGCTCGCGCGGGCGCTCGTGCATCGTCCGCAATTGCTGCTGCTCGACGAGCCGCTCGGCGCGCTCGATGCGTTGACTCGCATCGAAATGCACGCGCTGATCGAAAGGCTGTGGCGCGAGCATCGCTTCACCGCGCTGCTCGTCACGCACGACGTGCACGAAGCCGTCGCGCTCGGCGAGCGGATTCTGCTGATCGAGGAAGGCCGCATCGCGCTCGATCAGCCGGTCGCGCTCGCACGTCCGCGCGCGCGGGCGTCGGCGGGCTTCGCCGCACTCGAAGACCACGTGCTGCAACGCGTGCTGAACAACGCGCCGAACGACGACACGCTGGCGCATCGCGCGTATCAGCCCTATGACCCGGATGGCTTGCCCGAACCCGGTCGTCTCACGCGGCCGACCGAAGTGCGCTGGGCCGTCTGAGTTTTCCTGGCAAATCGATCCGATCCGTTATCACCTGCTTCTGTGGAGTTATCTGAAATGAGCATTTCCGCCATCAACGTGCGCAATCAGTTCAAAGGCAAGGTCAAGGAAATCATCCGCGGCTCGGTGGTGTCCGAGGTCGACGTAGAGACGCCGTTCGGCATCGTCACGTCGGTGATCACGACGCGCTCGGTCGACGAACTCGAACTGAAAGTCGGCTCGGAGGTGGTCGCGCTCGTGAAGTCGACCGAGGTGTCGATCGCGCGGCTTTGATGACGCTCCGCCAATGCGAGCGGCGTGCGCAGCGGCTATTTCGCGTTTGCGCCGCTTGCGGGCGGCTCGTGCGACATGTGGTCGTTGGTTGGCTTCGCCGGCCGCTTGATCGGCATGTTGTCCGGGTTGCTCGAACTGCCGGCGCCCGATGCCGCCTCGGGCGGTTTGGCCATCGGCGCATGGCTGTCCGGCGGCGCGCTGGGCGCCGTCTGCGCGACGGCGCTCGCGCCGCTCGCAAAGAGCGCTGCCAGCGCGGCGGCGGTGGCCGTCAACGTGGCCCAATTGCCTCGCTTCATGTCGTTCTCCTTCGATGTCGCGTGCCGTCTGCAGACACGCGGCTGTGTGCACAATTAGCTAGTAGCAGGCCGCGTTCCGGGGCCGCTGCTGGCGCGTTGAGGCGTGCTCCTAACGGTCATGCCGGTTTCAGACGCCAATTGCCGGGCTCGACGCTCCGGGGAGCGGGCTCGTCAGGCGCACACCTGCATCCGCCGATGAAACTTGCTACGATGAATTGAGCATTCCGACGGAGACGGCCATGTCGAAGTCCTTGAGTCCTGAAGCGGTGGAAGCGTTGCGGCGTCTGAACGACGTCGGCGTCGGACAGACGGCGCCCGAAGTCGCGCAGTCCGTTGCGGCGGAGTTGCTGGCATGCGACCTGGTTGCCGAAGCGGGCAGCGGTGGGGTCGAAATCAACTGCAACGGCCGGCAGTATCTTTCCGGCGATTGCAACTGATCCGCTGATCGGCGGCCGGCCGCACGGCCGGTGTGGAGAGCGAGGCGGCGCGTCGCGGGTGAGTCGCGAGCAGGTGATTGGCCAGCGCGACGCCAGCGGGACGCGCGCGTCCGCCTACCCGCGATCAGCGAAACCACGGAGACGAGCATGGAGCCGAAGGGCGTCGACATGGGCGACTATCAGGCGCGCTATGGCGACTACGACATCGAGGTGGCGGTGGAACAGGTACTGACCGGCGTCAAGGCGCATTTCCGGGTGCTGCGCGACGATTCGACGGTGGTCGACTGGCAGCTCGTGCATATCGATAGCTTGTGGTCCACCGAGCATGCGGCCGCCGAGGCGGCTTTTCGCGCGGCGCGCGAATTGATCGATGCGGGGCTGGCGAGTTAGACGCGGATAGCCGCGTCGCGACGGAAGGGGACGTCGTGTTCGGATGAGGCAAGGAAGCGGCAGGCGCACGAGACAACGGTTGCAAACCGAAGGCTACCCGGGCAACGTACCGGGTACCACGGCTGCCGTAAATGCAACTGGGCGCCGGCATCGATACTGCATGCGCGGCGCCCAGTTTGATCGCTGCCTTCAGAGGCAGCGGATCTGACGGTACTGCTGGCGGCTTAGTGGCCGAAGAACACCGATTGCGGACCCGACGTGGGTTCGCTGCGCGTGCCCGATTGCGTCGACACGCTATTCACGCCGCCGTATGCATTCGATTGCGCGTTGGCGCGTTCGGCAGCGACGGTCTGCGCGTTCTGGCCTTGTTGCGAAGCCGGCGCGCCAACCGACGGACGGTAGTACGGTGCCGGACCATAGCCGCTGGCGAAAGCGGGAGCGGCGATAGAGGCGGAAGCGGCAACCAGCAGGGCGGCGATAAACTTGGTCTTCATGGTAGGACTCCGATAACGTTTCGACTGCATTTCAGGAAGATGTTGCAGGAGCCAGTGAACCAGGTGTCTGCAACGTCGATGGAAGCCAGTGTATACCCCTACTATTGAAAATTTGTGCCGATAATCTGAAATTACTATTCCCGACGAAGAAACAATCGTTCAGACGTACGCGCCGCAAGGCGGACCGGTGATCCGGCCCTGTTGGCCAAGCGGTTTTTGAGAGGCGGAAGAAGGCGGGAAGGGGTGATTGCGGTGCGGAAAACCGCACAGACATCATGGAAAATGCAGAAGGCCGTCAGCAAAACAAAAACGGCGTTGTGATTGCTCACAACGCCGCTTGCTTGAATTCTGTGGGGTGGCTGATGGGACTCGAACCCACGACGACAGGAATCACAATCCTGGACTCTACCAACTGAGCTACAGCCACCACTAACATCCGCTTGACTTACTCTAAAAACCTGTCTCGCCGACGAAGAAACGAGATTATAGGGACTAGGTGGTGGTTTGCCTAGTCCTTTATTCAAAAATTTCGATGGGCTCGCGCAGATGCTGTCTTGCTTCGTCGAAGATGGTCAGATCACGGGCCGCAAGTCGCTTGCTGTCGGACAAAACTCGACGCCAACCACGCGCACCCGCTTCGCCGCGATACAGCCCAAGCGCATGGCGCATGATCGCGCCGAGATAGGTGCCGCGCGCCATTTCGGTCGCGCAATACTCGATCAGTTTCGCTTCGACCTGCTCGCGCGTCAGCGGCGCCTGCGCGGAGTCGTAGAAGCGCGCGTCGACATCGGCGAGCAGGTAGGGGTTGTGATACGCCTCGCGCCCGAGCATCACGCCGTCGACGTGCTGAAGATGCGCGTCGACTTCGTCGAGCGTCTTGATACCGCCATTGATGATGATTTCCAGTTGCGGAAAATCGCGCTTCAACTGATACGCGTAGTCGTACTTGAGCGGCGGAATCTCGCGGTTTTCCTTCGGGCTCAGGCCCTTCAGGATCGCGTTGCGCGCATGAACGATAAAGACTTCACAGCCGGCTTGCGCGATCGTGCCGACAAAATCGCGGACGAAGCCGTATTCCTCGACCGTATCGACGCCGATGCGGTGCTTGACCGTGACTGGCACCGATACGACGTCGCGCATCGCCTTCACGCAATCGGCGACGAGTTGCGGCTCGTTCATCAGGCATGCGCCGAACGCGCCGCGTTGCACGCGCTCGGATGGGCAGCCGCAATTCAGGTTGATTTCGTCATAGCCCCATTGCTCGCCGAGCTTGGCCGAACGCGCGAGATCGTCGGGCTCGCTGCCGCCGAGTTGCAGCGCGACCGGCGCTTCGTCGGGCGTGAATGCGAGATGACGCGGCACGTCGCCGTGCAGCAGCGCGCCGGTCGTCACCATTTCCGTGTAAAGCCAGGTATGGCGCGAAATCATTCGATGCAGCGAGCGGCAATGGCGATCCGTCCAGTCCATCATCGGTGCAACCGATACGCGGCGAGGGCTTGAATTCATTGGGTTTCTTCGCCAGATGGGCTTCTGGCCGGTGTTTCGGCGTTGCATGATTCAACGCGGTTTCAGGGTGATTTCCGGTCGTTTTCCGGTGAAGTGCTACGATGTAGGACCGATTATTGGTCTGTAGCACCGGGGAAACGATGGGGACAATATCGGCGCGAGAGCGCAAGGACAAGAGTATAGGCTACACCGCGCAGATCCGCCTGAAGGATGGCGGGAAGGTGGTCTACACAGAATCGAAGACCTTTGACCGGCGCCAGGCGGCGCAGTCGTGGCTCGACAAGCGCGAGCGCGAGCTGGCACAGCCGGGCGCGCTGGAGTCTGCTGCGAAGGAAGATCCGCCGCTGGCCGACGTGATCGACCGCTATATCAGGGAGTCCCGCCGCGCCCTCGGGCGCACGAAAGAGCAGGTGCTACAGGCGATCAAGGTAGCACCGATCGGCCAAATGAACTGCAGTAGGATCGTCAGCCAGACGTACGTGCAGTTCGGGCAGAGCCTGAAAGTCAAGCCCCAGACGGTCGGAAATTACATGTCACACCTTGCCGCCGTGGTGCATGTTGCGCGGCCGGCGTGGGGGTATCCCCTCGACGAACAGCAGCTCGTCGACGCGCGCACCGTGCTGAAGAAGCTCGGCGCGACCAGCAAGTCGCGGCAACGCGATCGGCGCCCAACGATCGAGGAGCTCGACCGGATCATGACGCACTTCGGCGAGATTCGCGTGCGGCGCCCGGCCAGCGCGCCCATGCAAGCGCTGACCGCGTTCGCGATCTTCTCGACGCGCCGGCTCGAGGAAATGCTGCGCATCGCGCATGAAGACCTCGACGAGGCCCATAGCCGAGTGCTCGTGCGAGACCTGAAGCATCCGGGCCAGAAGATCGGCAACGACGTATGGTGCGATCTGCCGCCCGAGGCAATGCGCATCATCAAGGCGCAACCGACGAAAAAGGGGCGGATTTTTCCATACACCAACGATGCAGTCGGCGCAGCGTTCACGCGCGCGTGTCAGTTTCTGGCGATCGAGGATTTGCACCTGCACGACATGCGCCATGAAGGCACCAGCAGGCTATTCGAGATGGGGTTGACCATTCCGCACGTGGCGGCGGTGACAGGGCACCGAAGCTGGTCGAGCCTGAAGCGCTATACGCACCTCAGGCACACGGGGGATCGGTTTTCGGGATGGAAGTGGCTCGGCGTCGTCGCGCCACCTCAGGCGACTCCGGAAAGCTGATTGCACTCTTTGACGGCCGCTTTGCGGCGCTTGTCGATGTAATCAGCCAGATCTGTCAAGTGAACGCCCTTCGCGCCTTTCTGCGACGACTCCATGCGCACGAGCGGCAGCGCGATCTCGCCAGCGGAAATCTTGCGCAGCAGTGTCGGGGCCGTGAGCGGCGCGAAGTAGTCGCGGCAGACGGTTTCGAGCGGGATAACCGCGGCTGCGTTGTATTGGGCCATCAGCAGGAAGACGGTGTTCATTTCACGCTCCAAGCTTTTCGTGTTGTCTCGATGATATGTGCGGCTGCTTCGGTGATTTCGGGAATTCGTCATGCGTACGGCCGTCGAGCAGGCGGCCGGCTGCCTTCTTGCCGACGCGGTCCATGAGCATCCGGCCATCGAGCCGAACATTTCCGGCCGCTTCGAGTCGAACGCCGTCATCAAACGGCGGAACATATCCCTCGGTCGCCAGAAGGAACTCTCCGTTCGGCAATACGCCGGCCGTGTCGCGAAGCCCAGCCCGCTCGCCCCAGTCTTCGTCAGTCCATTCGCCCCATTGTTTGAAAAGAAACGGCACTCTGGCGGCTTCGCACTGATCGCGCAGCGCGCGAGGCCAATGCGGATGCATCGGTCGTGCGCCCGGGCCGCTTTCACCGCCGGCGATCACCCAGTTGACGCTCGCGAAGACGCCTTGCTCCCACTCCCCGTCAAGCCAGTGCGGCTGCAAAGTGACAGCGCCCAGCAGTGGCTCCATCGACAGAAAGCGCACGTGCGCCGGCACCTCGAGCAGCTTCGGAATATCGCGGTCTGCTTCCTCTTGGTTGACGATCGTCGCCCCGAGCCAGACATTCGGCCACGGCCAGGGAGCGTGAGCCTTCAGGCCTTTCCTCTGCAGTAGCGCATCGACGATCATGTCTCCAGCATTGCCGATGCGCTTCGTTAGTAGCAGCCAATCGAGATTCGGCGTGCTGGCGATCAGCTCGAAGAGGTCAGCACGCCAAGCGGGGTCGACGGCGTTGTCAAACACGTCGGCAAGCGACGCGCAGAACACTCGTTGACGACGCCCGTGCTTCTCGAAGAATGCGTCGTGCCGTCTGTTCCATGCGCCCGGCTGCTTCCACGTGCTATCCGCCGTGCGGTGCCGCGCCTCGCCCGGCCCCCAAACGACACTCATCGCGCGCGAAGGCGTGCTCACGGCTGCGTAGCAGTGGTCGCAACCGCGCGACACGCGCGTGCACCCTATCCACGGATTAAACGTGTGGTCGGTCCATTCGATCTTGCTGTTTTCGCTCATGCTACGATCCTTCGCTAAAAGCTTTTCGGGGGAACCATGCGCAAATGGAGTTTGGCCACTTGGGCCGTTTTGGTTGCTGCCGCGGCGGTGCTCATTGCCGCATGGATGTTCAGGTACGAGACTACTGAGCGCGTTGGTGTCGTTTGGGACCGGTGGTCGCACGACTTCTGCACTGTGGGAAGCGGCCAGTCTGGAAAGCGTATTAATTGCTTCCGCGACATGTGATTCGTCGTGCTGGCTCAAGCCTTATCTCCCTTCTCTGCGGATGCCGCGATAGCTGCTGGGTGCCATTCGATAAGCGGCTGGTCGGCACGCACATAGAGTGGATGACGCGGCGAGCCGTCCTTCGTCGTGCCTAGGCACCACAGGCGTGCGCCCGCGTCGGTCAAAATGCTGGCAACGCGTGCGGCACGATCTGGCTTCGCATTCGAGCCCCATGCACATACGACGTCGCCGCACTCGCGGGCGAAGTTCCATAGATAGTCGTCGTTGTCGGGGCCGACCGGGTCGGGATGCGCCCACAAGGCGGCCGGGTTTGTCGAGCGCAACGCATAGAGGTTCGCGACGGCCAGTCCGTTGCAATCCCACAGCTTGGCGAAGCCGCGGCAGCGCCGAATAGTAGGATCGTCGAGACTCGCATCTGCGGTGCTCGGGTTGAGCATCACGAACAACGCGGTCGACCTCGTCGGCGCCATTGATTCGGCCTGGCGCTTCAGCAGGTATCGATAGGTGCCGCAAGGGCTGATAATCGCGCTCACATTTCCTCCCGCAGCCGCTCAACCAGCGCATCTATTGGCGTGGTGTTCATGAGCGGTCCTCTGCGCGGTCCAAGCGCTCGATTTCCGCGAGGAGCAGCGCGCCGGCTTTCACGAGATCGTGGCGCACCGTGGTCGGCTTCCACCATTCATCGTCCCAGGGCCACGGCGCAGACACCTGGTGCACAGGAACTCCGCGGTAAGCCTCGTAGTCGACTTCGTAGCCGATTGACGCCATTGCGCCAGCATGCGCAGCGTACGTGGCCGCTGCCTTCGCCATAGCGCCTGGGTATTTGGCGTCGTGTTCCGCCGTGAACCCTTCCACCGTCACCTGACGCTTGCGCTCGGCCACCACGTCGCGCGCTGCGTCCGTCACCGCCTCGTCTGTTACTGGAGGCCCATTGCATACGCCGTTCGTCGAAGTCTGACAGGCGTGTTTGCAGTGAATCGAGCAGTAATCGTCTGCTTGCTCGCTGGCGCGCGGAATGGGGTCTGCATAGGTGTTGTATTTGCATCGGCAGCCCGCGCAAATATCGCCCGGATCGCACGAACTCTCGGGCTCTGTCGAGGCTTGCGGAGCGGCGGATTGCTCAGCGAGAAGGTCTTGCGCTCGCTCGATGTTGCGCTCACATTGCCCGCAGGAACTCCAATGGTCCGGATTCTCCGGCTTCTGTGCCGCCACGTCAGCAATGAACGCCTCCCGCTCGTCGCTCACAGTCGCGGCATCGGTTGCTGCGGAGTGGGCAGATGGAAGGTCTTCGGGCATTGCTGCTGCGTCGAGCGCCCTGCGCGTCTTCTCCCCGCCGTCCTGAAATGCTGCGTGGACTTCACCGGGAAAGCCGGTGCCCATGTCGTCCATCGCGTCGAGCAGACGGCACAACGTGCGCATGCGCCTAGCGTCCACGGCAACTGACATCGGCACAGTCGCGGCAGAGCGAGGGAAAGGGGCGGCGCTGGCGAGAGCGGTCGGAATGCCGTGAAGCATATTCATGACAAGCCGGAGTTCATGTGCAGCGGCTTTCGGATCGCATCCGTTCTCTAGCCATTGTGCGGTGCACTCTAGGGACACGAGAGCATTGCGGACATTTGCACGCGTTTCATCGCCCGCAGGTTGGTTGATGGTTGTCATAGGTGTCGATCCAAAAAAGCCGGGCGCTGTGCAAGCCGCCCGTAAATTCCGAGGGACGTGTGCCGGCTTTCGAGGCTTGAAAGTCTCTGCGGCATACCGGCGCGCCGCGGGTTAGGCGAAGTGCTTCGCGTGCAGCTCGTCGAGTCGTTCGACCTGTTTGTCGGTCAGGCTCGTGACACGGCCGGCGCTTCGGATCGCATCGAGCTGGTGCACGAATCCCTGTTCCCATTCGGTCAGGTCGTCGGTGCCGAGCAGACCGGACAGTCGCTGAATCATTTCGGTCGTAGAGACGTGGCGCATGTCAGGCGACCTCCAGGGCAACGGGGCGCACGGTGGCACCCTCGATCCAGAACGCCTCGATTCCTTCCGGCAGTGCCTTCGGCGGTTCCTTCAGACTCATGAACACCAGCGCCGTGTCGATCCGGTTCGCGTAGGCGAGGTCGTCGAGCCAATAAAACAGGCGATCGCGCTCGGGTCCGATCAATACGTCGGCGCGGTCCAGCACCAGCAAACGCAGACCGCTGATTAGGCTGATAGCGCAGGCTAGGTGGGCGTCGGCTCGCCAACGCTCGGATTCAGACAGGAGCTGGTACGGGCGCCCGTCGGCCAGAATTTCCATTTCAGGCGTGACCGTCACGTCTGCCCACTCGGACATCTCCGCGAGCGCGGTCAACTGCTCGTTGAGCGGCTGCAACGCCTCGCGCATCAGGTCTGCTGGAATGCCATCTGGCGCGAGCGCGTCGGCGATCGCTTCCCACGCCTGCACATCGGCGTGTTGCGAGGCCGCGTCGCGCTCTTTTTCCCCGGCTGCTGCTGCGGCGCGCTGCTGGTCGCGGTGCTTCTCGACCTCGGCGGTGATAGTTCGGCGCCGCGCCTGCAAATCCGCGAGTTCCTGTCGAAGGCCGTCAACGTCGATGACTGGAGCGTCGGTGTCTTCCTCTCCCTCGATGGCTCGCAACTGCTTCGCTGCAGTGTCGGCCGCCTCCAACTCGCGGCGGCGATTGGCTGCGGCGTTCTGCAGCATGGTCAGACTCGCTTCGTATTCGGGAAGCTTGGCGATCGCCTCATCGTCGCGCACCGCGGCAACGCTGGCGCTCAGCACGCCGTTCAGGTAGCGGAGAAGGGCTCCGCACTCGGGGCACGCGCATTCGATACCCGCCGGCGTGCCGCCCGCGCGCTCGCGAAGGCTGTCGACCTGTGGTTTGAACTCCGCCATCTCGTTTTCTGCCCGTTGCACAAGATCGGTCAGGCGGGCGAACTGGGAGGCAGTGGTGCGCAGGATAGTAATCTGCTCGGCCCGCTCGCGCGCTGTGCTTTGGGCGACCTCTGCCGCGCCGATCTCCTGCTGCACGTCGCCGATCTCGCCGTCGAGTGATTCAAGATCCGCCTCAAGCTTGAGCAACGCGGCTTCGTCGAACGTGACCGCGGCGGGCGCCCAGCCGTCAGCCTTTGAACTGCCGTAGGTCTCACCGGTCACGACGCGCCACGCGGTTTTTGCGGCTCGCGCCTTGTCGCCCGCTTCCTTGTGGGCGGCGTCGATACCGGCGCGCACCATCGGAATCACCGACTCGATCCGCTTTTTGTCCGCATCGGACATAGGTGTTTGGTCGAACAGCCGGGCGACGAGCCGACGGCGAATGTCGTCCGAGCCGACCTTGACGCCCATCAATTCGTACAGGAACGCGCGTCGTGCCTTCTCATCAAGATGCGCGAAACGCTGCGCATCGAGCACCATCGGCAGGCGCGGATCGTCCGTCAGCCCGCGCGCGAGCTTGCCGCCCGGCAGCGTGATGCTGTTCGCAGTGTCGTCAGACGTGACAATGATCTGGCCGTCCTTCGCGTCGTCGTGCAGCAGCTGACCGTATGCCTTCTTCAACGACACCCGCACGGTGTCGCCAGTCAGCGCCATGCGGACGGCTTCCTGAATGCTGCTTTTACCGGCGCCGTTGGCGCCGGCGAACAGTGCGACGGGCTTGGTCAGGTGGACGTCGGCCTCGGCGATGCCGAGAACGTCACGCACGAGGATATGAGTCAACTTCATGCTTCGTCCCCGCCAAGGTCGTCGCCGTCGTTGGCATCTATCACTGTTCGACGGCCCGTTCCGTCGGCCGTGCTCACGACGCCGCGCTTTTCGAGCTGCTCGATGATGATCGCTGCGCGGTTGTAGCCGATCTTCAGGTGGCGCTGAAGGAAGCTGATCGTCGCGCGCTTGTGCTCGCGCACAAGGGCCGCCGCCTGCTCGAACAGTTCGTCGACGGGGTCATGACTCTCGGCAGCGTCAGGCTGTTCCTCGTGCCACGACTTCCAACCCTTTATCCACGCGATGCACAGATCTCCGCGCATGACCGGGCACTCGCTTTCGGGCAGTCCGTCGGCAGCAGCTTTGCGACCCGCTTCGTGCTGCTCGTCGATCTCGGATTGCAGCGGGTCGTCGCCGAGCGCGGCGACCGGGCGGAATTCGGCGTCGACAACGTCGTCGTCATCGTTGTGCGGGCCGTCCATTCCATCCCCATCCTCGGCGGTGTACTCGCCGCCAAGGTCGAGGCCGCGCTGATCGTTTTCGCCGCGCACCTCATCCATGCCGCCCGTATGCTCGCCGGCGTCAGACACGACGATCAGCACCTGCTTTCCCTGCGCATCGTAGAGTTCGTGCAATGAAGGCGCCGCTCTGCCGACCTTGATGACGGCCTTCGCGCCGTCCTTGATGGTGATCTGCTCGAGGTCGCCGGCAACGACCATGCGTCCGTCGCTGGCGATCAGGTGCACGGCTATCTTGACCGCGTTCTCGACGCGCTTGCGCAGCCGGTCAATGATGTCGTTCTGCTTGGTCTCGGACAGCTTGACCCACACGTCGGGAAGCATTTTCAGTTCGAGGACGGTTGCCGAGAGCAGATCCTTGCCGACAGTGGCTGCGGTCATGCCGAGGACGGCCTTGTGTTCTTCAGAATGGCTCACAGATGCTCCTTTTATTCGAATGAAGGGTTATTCGGCGCTGATCGGTCCGCGCGGCCGGCGCTGCGTCGGCGTGGTCGCCTGTCGCTGCTGCGCGCGCTGTTGCGGCTCCTCGGTGCTGCTGAGTTCCCGAATGCGCTTCGATGCCAGCGCGTTGAGTTCCGCTTTGACCGCCTCGTCAGACACACCGCTGATCGCGCTGCGCGCGAGGTCGATTTCCTCGGGCGAGTTCGCGGTTTCGAGGTCCTCGCGGATGCCCTGAATCAGTCCCGATTCGTCGAACGCGAAGTCGTCTTGGTGGCTGTCTGGCTTTTGCTGCGCAGATACCTGCGCGGTAGATGCGACGGTCTGCTCCTGCTTCGCTTCTTTGGCCGGGGCGGGTTCGCGTCGCTGAGCCGCTGGCGAGGTCGGTCGTGCTGAGGTCTGGGCGGCCGGAACGACTTCAGCCGCCGGCGCAGGACCGGCGCGAAGATCGTCGACGGTCGTGCGGTTGACTGTGTACGAGCCATCCGCGTGCACGTCGACGATGTCGGTGACTTCCTCTGCGGTCTGGAGACCCATCAGCAATTCGGGCGCATAAAGCTTGCCGAAGAAGGCGGCGGATCGATATCGAAGCATCACTTCAGGCATCGTCATCCACTTGCTGCCATTCTTTGTCAGCCAGCCTTCGTCAATCGCCATCTGAATGCTGATGGTCGGTGATTCGAGGCGCTCACCGGTCTGCTTTTCAATCGCCCACGCGACGCAAGTCTGATGCCGAACGGTAACCTTCCTGGGTACGCTCACCTTTTTGGCACGGCCATTCGGCTGGTCTTGCCACTCGGTCGCGTTGTAGGTCACTTCCTCGGGATCGGTTGCAGGGCTCAAGTCAAAGCGAAGCGGCGAGTACTTCCCGCACGAGTTAATCGCCGCGATGATGAATTGCGATGACCAGGAGGGGCGGCCTTCGACGATGTACAAGTTCTGCATTACCATCAGAGGATCGGCACCCATGCGCTGCGCCATGTTTAGCGCGACGACACAGTTGGAAAGCCCGTTCGGATTGTCTTCATAGCCGGTGACCTTGCCATACTCCTTGACTTCGGTCTGTGCACGATACGCAACCGGTACCAACGTCGAGTTGGTCAGCAATTTTGCGGCGCGCTGCATTAGTTCGAACGATTGCAGCGTGCCGAACCCCATTTCAACGGCGGGCAAATTGGCGTCGCGTGGCGCGGGGTTGCGCAGATTTTCTACAGTTGTCGGGGTCGACATAAAGTCCTCTTAAGCGTGAAACATGCAGGTCTTCCACCGCGCGCAGTACTTCGGCGAGCAGAGGACCGATTGGGGATTGGGAGGAAACAGGCCACTGCGAAACATTTCTGCGGCGAACTGGATAAGGCCGCGGTGGTCTTCGGTGCCCACCATGACGCGTCGCGCGTCGAACAGCGGGCTGACCATTGGCGCTGTCTTGCCGGCGGTCGGCAGGGCGATGATCTGGCCGCCCACCGTCGGCTCCTTCGTGGTGTGCTCGTACAAAAGCTGGTAGGTGCCGAGCTGCGCCGACTTGCCCTTCAGGTTCACCTGGCCGTTCTGAATGATGGCGCGCCCAGTCTTCAGGTCAGGAATGGCAATTCCGTCCTCCCGGCGCGCGACGCGTGCGCGGTCCATCGAACCGGTCAGGCGCACGATAGTGCCGCCGCCGCAGTCGATCTCGAACGGCGAGAGCTTCATTTCGACTGCCGTGTACTCGAACTGAGGGGCGATCTCCAGGCAGTACAGCGTATGCAGCGACAGGCCGATCCGCTCGGCTTCGCGCAACGTCAGATCGTCGTCGCTGTAGTCGACGTCTTGCGTCGGGTTATGTAGGGTGTCGATGAACACGCCAGCGGTATCGTCAGGCGACAGCGGGTTGCCGTCGAGGTGCGCCTGATCGTTCGCCGCGGTGCTGGCGTGCACCGCGGTGCCGAGCGTGGCGCGCAGGCCCGACGCCTTGCGCATGCCGAGAAGGTGTTCGCCTTCAAATTTCATTGCGCAGTCGAACAGGGTTCCCCATGCGGATGCGCGGATCGTTATCGTGCCCATTAGGAGGCCCGCCCGGTGTAAGGCTTCTTCTCGACGCAGACGCACGGAAAGCGGTGCGGAAACGGCCTGATGTGGTGGTGAAAATGCGTGCCGATCGACTTGGCCTGCCGGAGCGCCTCGAAATTCGAAGGTGTGAAGTTCGAGTAGTAGTAGAGCGAGGCGGGTGCGCCGGTCTTACCGTCTTTGAACCGAACCGCCAGGGTGCCGGTCGAGGGATCGTAGCCAATGCTGTAGATCTGTGAGGACTCCACAGCATCCATCGCGATTTTCGGAGTGGGTGTGTTCATATCGGGCGTTAGGGTGAGGGGTTGATCAGTGCTTGCTATGGGGCTTCACTACGCGACGCATCTGAGATAGGGCCACGCAAGAAACTCGACCTCGGATGCGTATCGTCCAGCCAGTTCCCTCAATTCGTCGTAGCCGTCATCGCCGTGTTTCAGTGCAACCAATGTGGCCGAGCGGACGCCAGCGAAGTAGCCGACCCGGAATGACATGTCGCGGCTGCTCATCCACCAGTTCAGGCGGATATCGTTTGCCGCAACGCGCACCAGTTGCATCGCCTCCGCGAGCGCAAGGGCACCGCGTTCGGCGACGGTCAAGCTATCGAGCGGCGCGTGCAGAATTTCGAAGTGACAGCGCATCGTGGTCAGTCCGTGTAAGCGATGTATTTGAACCGGCCGCCGCCGAAGTGCTCGAAGCGGCCGCCGAAGGTTCCGCGCACGGCGTTCTCGACGTATTCGCGCGTCGCGCTGGGAGGGTAGACCCCTTCCTTGATCATCGTCGCGCTCGAATGCCCCTTGCTGTGCCAGTCGATCTTCGTGGTGTCCAGCTCGCGTGGGTCGTGCATCACGTGGATGGGTAAATTCATGCTGTACCTCGGGCGTTGTTGGTGAGTTGCGGTGCCACATCGGTGTTGATGCAGACCAAAGCGAGAGCAGTGGAGACGAGCAGCAAGACCATCGCGAGCCACGTCCAGACTGGATGGCTGCGTTCGAGCATGTCGAGGCGGCGCACGGCGCTGTCGCTGCGGACGAAGGTCAACAGCGCGCCGCAGGCGAGCGCGATTAATGCCCAGATGCCAATGAAGTCGAGGATCGAACTCATGCGCCACCACCGGCGCGCAGCGCGACGACGAGCCAGAGGAACGCGCCGACGGCGACGCTATAGGCGAGCATCGTGGCGACGGCGCGTACGCGGCGCCGCGCTTGCTGGCACGAGCTGAGCAGCGCGTTATCGCCGGGCGCACGACCGAGCAAGAGGCGAGCGTTCATGCGGCACCTCGCGCAATGAGGTCGCGCGCGATTTCGCGCATCAGGTGTTCGGTCAGTGCGCCGTGAAGTCCTTTTCTCCGTGGCAACGCCCGTAGGTCGAGGAGGTCTTTCGCGAGGACTGACATTTCAGCACCCCGCAATGATGAATGTGCGGTGGTGCGGCGCGGCCTCGGTTGACTCCGGCTCCGCGGTCGTCGTTGCTGTGTCACGAGCGCGTAACGCCCGGGCCTCGATTGCCTGGTTAAAGGCGTGCAGCAGCACGAGTCCCGCGTCGAACGGTTCACCGTCGATCAATGCGGTCAAGCAGCGCTGTTGCGTCGCCTGGGGCTGTGTTTGCAGCGCCGCAAAGATGTCGGCGACGGTGATCGAATGGACGACTGCCAGATGTTCGTCGACGATTTTTTTCGCGGGGTGCGATGCCAGCGGTGCAGAGGGTGGAAGGTGGTGCATCCTTGCTCCATCGGTTGGGTGGCGATGGAGAGAAGGTTAGTGAATGCTAAACTTATAGTCAAGTAATAAATAAACTTCGGTTTAGGTGATGCTTAATCCGCCAAGTCCGGGTCGAGCTTGACGTAGTAGGAGAGCGCTTCCACGAGTGCATAGCGCGTCAAGGCGTCATTCGCACAATACTGGCCGGTTCGGTACACGCGATGATGCTCATCGTGTCCGAATTCGATAACGATGCGACCAAGGGGGCGGCGATTCTTGGATGGCAGAGGCACCTGCTGAGCAACGCCGCCGCCGGACTGGCGACGTCTTTCGAGATACGGCGCGAACGAAATGACGTTCACAGCTGCTCAGCCACAAGCGGGCCGAACGCTTCTTTCGTCGCGTCGTATAACGTCGGCTGTTTTCCGCTTTCTGGTCCAGTCGGCATGTCGGCAACCCGCAGCTTCGGCTTTAGCGCTGTGCGCTCGAGCTGAATTTCTCTCCTGTTGAACTGCCCGTACGGTACCGGTTTCCACGGTCCCGCATAAGGTCGGGAAACCTGGACGCGTCCAGGAAACCTGGACACCGCCCAAAGCCAATATCGGCGGCCTTCTCCGGGTTTTCGTGTTGAAATCAGTTCACAAAATGACGACGCTTTTGTAACAAGGCACGAAAATTGGAGGGCAAAATGTCGGACCTAGCTTTTGTGGATAGGCTCGGTAGTGCGCGGTTGCATCATCTGCAGGTACTGGTCGCTCTTGCGGACGCCGGCAGCATCCGCAATGGAGCACAAATGCTCAATGCCCCCAAGTCGACGGTCGGCTCGAGTATTCATCAGCTGGAGGCGTATATTGATGCGCCGCTGATACAGGGAACGTCGAGCGGCATAATGCTGACCGACCAGGGGCGGATTCTGGTGCCATACGCGCGCCGTATCGTTACGGAGGCGAGCCGCGCGGAACGGGCACTCCATGCAACCCATCGGGAGCGGCGAGACATCTTTTCGATAGCTGTGACGCCTTGGGTGACGTTGACATTCCTTCCGGAAGCAGTGGAGCGCTTTCGGGAGCGAATGCCAAATGTCCGGTTCGAGTTCTTCGAAGGGCTGCCGGCGCTTGTGTATCCGGGTTTGCGTGACGGCAGCATAGAACTGTCTATCGGACGGGAGATGCCCGGTGAAAAGAATCCGGACATCAGTTTCAGGCCGCTCGTATCTTCAAGCATGGCGATCGTGGTTCGCCGAGGGCATCCGCGTGCCGACAGTCGCTCACTCGCGAATCTGCTTGATCTCGAATGGCTCATGGCATTGGATGCGGAGTCTGAAGGCCAGATACCGTTCAGGATGTTTGAGCAGTACGGCTTACCAATGCCGGCAGTCATCCACTTTGGACATTCGCTCACCTTCTCCCTCGCACTATTGCCTAAGACGGACATGGTTGGCGCTTTCATGTGGCCGCTGATTGAGGTCAGCGCGGCCCGGGACAACCTTCGGGCGGTGCCCATACGCGAGCATGTCGACGACACGGTGATCGGCCTCTTGACGCGAAGCGACGTTACTATGAGTCCTGCCGCGAACTGCTTTATCGAATGTCTGATCGACACGATCCGTGACAGCATGAGTTCGTCCGATCCCGATACCAGGCGGGTGATGCATACAGTCGAGTTACTGATCTAGAAGGGCAAACTCCGCTGCAAATTTCTTACGGCGCCTGATCCGTGCGCGGGCCGGCGACATGCATACAAGAAGCATCGAGCAGCGCGGGGCAGATGTGGCAATGGCGCGAACAGGTTAATCAATGAACGATATGGCTTGTATCTCAAAAATCACCGCTCAATAGATAATAACTATCTATTTGTCGTAAAAATAGCCGCTCGCGCGGCTGACCTACTCATTTGCTGCATGTTTTCGACGTCGGCGCGGCGGCGGCGCGATGACGACTTCGGCACGATCATCGACCGCTTCAGAAGAGAGTGCTGACGCGCCTAGAAGGACTTGGAGTGCCTGTGCTATTCGCATGATCTCCGCATCATCACGCCCCTCAACGACCTTCAGCAATAGTGACGCCCCAGGGCCAAGTTTCCCGTCGGAGTCTACCGATTCGTCATCTAAGGTTCGGTCGAGGACGCCTTCACCCATCCCATAATCGCGTTCCAGACGTCGTGCAGCGCGCTCTCCAAATGATGCTCCACCCAGCAACTGGGAGAAATAACTCTTCTCTTTTGAGGGCACGGAGTGGCTTTCAGTCCACTTCAGCAGGTTGGCGCGGCGAACGTCTTGGATATCCATACCGTAAGTTTAGTCAATTCTAAATTAGTGATCACTTGACCATTGGTTTAGTTGAAACTAAACTGGTCGCATGAACCTCAAGGAATACATCGCCGGCAGCAAGCGCGGCACCGCGAAAAGGCTGGCTGAATCGCTTGGCATTTCACAGTCCTATCTGTCACAGATGGCGAGTGGTCAATCACCGATCTCTCAAGAACGTTGCTTTCTCATCGAACAGCAAACGGCCGGAGTCGTGATGCGATGGGAGTTAAAACCACGTAACTGGCACAAGCTCTGGCCTGAACTGATCAGCAAGCCTGGCTCGCCGCCGGTGCCCACGGCAGAGGAGGTGGCGTGATGACGGTACGCATCGATTCTCTGGTCTTCCACAAGAACGGAACGATCATCGAAGTTCAGACGAGACTGGATGAGTTTTGGATTCAACTGTCGCCCGATGTTGGCTTCGGGCGATTCGCTGTGGTGCCAAACGTCAGTGAGCGGGGCTTATCAAGAACGTTCCAATTGCTTGAAGTGCGACCGGCCAGTTCGCCAGCCCCGCATCCACAAGTTTCAGTGTCAGGTGTTTTATGGTCTCGCCGGGCAGTTCGCGAAGCTGATCAAGCAATCGTTTCTTATCAGGCTGGGCTAGATCAGACTCCGCAATCCGCAGGCCGATCAGTTCGCGCAGGGTGTCCTCATGAAATTTGATCGTGACCACGCTCAGGATTGCAGTGAGTCCACCGTCGTCGGCAAGGAAATCCAGGCCGGCCGGCGTAATCGACAGGCGAAAACCGGCAGACCCCATGTTCCAGGTGACGAGGCCGTGCCCGTCCAGATAGAGGGCGTTCGCCCGCACAACGTCATCGCCGTATTGGCTGGCCAGTGCCTTCCACGATTCGGCCGAGATCGCCTTGGGGTAGTCGTCGGCGAGAGCCTGGAGAAGTGCGCGCTGAAGTGCTCGGTCAAGCTTCATTTGAGTTTTCCTGAGAATGTGGTTGCTGGTTTGTCCCGCCAGCGATTGCGCCCCGGCGACAGGCAGGAAATCTGGCCTGAACTGATCAGCAAGTCTGGCTCGCCGCCCGTTCCTGCTGAGCGGGAGGTGGCGTGATGACCTATTTGAGCAACTGCACGATCAGCGGCATCGCGGCAATCGTTGCCATCACTGCGGCGATAGCAGCCATCACGTTCGCGAAGATGGCCATGCGCCGCTGCAATCTTTCCGATGCACGACTTCTTGCCGCTTCCGCCTCCAATAGCGCGAGCACCGATTCCAATGACTGCGCCTGCTGCCGGGCCAAGCCCGGAAGCGGCGAGGGAGGTATGTGCGGAGGCATCTTGGATAGCGATGACATCGTATCTAGAAGTGAGCGAGGAGAGTGATTTGGATTCTTTTGCATATTTCGAGGTAACGGGTTCGGAATGGTGGCGGAGGCGCTCGGCCATCCTCGCAACGGAGGTGGCGTGACGAAGAACTCCCACCTGTCCGCCCGGGCTGGCGACACCGTTTCAGTAGCGAGCGGATACGAACTCGTACCGATTGGCGTTGACGGAGCCGAGACCATATACCAGGTCCGCGCAGCCGGGCAAAAGGCAGTCATCAGTCATCAGGGTCGTGAGATTCCGCCTGCACAGGAGGCTGCGCACCAACGCGCTGCAACGTCTCCCGCACTAGCGTCAACGCGCCGATCTGGTGCTCGGTCTCGTCGCCTGACGCGCCGAGCATTGCGACGAGCAGGTTTTCGCATTCGCCCTCGAAGTGTTGAAGAACGTCTGCTTTCGTCGCTGCTGGCATTGACCGAAGCAATGCCGTCGCAAAGGCGGCGAGTGCGGAAACGTGGCCGTTGAGCTGCGCGACCTGCTGCTGGAGATTTTTGATTTCGTCCACAGGAGCTTCCTTCGTGAAAAGAGTTGATGTCGTGACCTGGGCGGTCGGCGCCTAGTCTTGCACGGATGGGGGTTCCTGCCTCTCAAAAATCCGGCTGCGCCGCGGTCCTCCGTAGCGCGTGCTGGGTGTTTCAACCGTGCCCCATCAAAAGCGTATCAACGACGGCTTTCATGGGCACTCCTTAAAAAATGAATGATGGTGAATAGAGATGAATCAATCGATAACAGCAACGCGGCGCCAGAGTATCGAGGCCGCAATTCGAACTGCGATTAGCGATCCCCGCGCGAAGCAGCGGATTCTTGACGCCACTGGCTGGGACAAATCCGTGCCGTCGAAGCTCGTGCAAGACAACCCGCACGGCATCACGCTCGATAAGCTCGATGCGGTACTGTCCGCGCTCGATTGCGTGGTCGTGACACGCCGCTACCTGGACGCCGTGACCACGCTGGGCGAGGTTGGTATGTTCTGCTGCCGCGCCCGCGACGGCATGGGCGAGTGCGGTGCAGGGCGCTGACATGCGCGAACTGTTCGAGCAGGCAGCGTTTCGGGCTGGATTGACTGCGGCGCACCGCGGCGTCCCTTTCCATGAAAACCCGCTGAAGCCGGGGCCGTTGTCGTGCTTCGCAAGGCAATGGGAGCAGGGATGGTCGGCGGTCGTGGAGTCGATGTGCGATCAGGAACAACTGCGGCAGCCGGGCTTTGTGCTGGAGGTCGCGTGATGCTCGTGATCGTCCCTAGCTCGCTCGACGAGGCGAACGCTTTCGTCGCCGCACACCATCGGCATCACGGGCCAGTCGTTGGCCATAAGTTCAGCATCTCCGTCGCTCGCGAGGTCTCGGCGGACGTTTTCAGTGTCTGTGGCGTCGCGATAGTCGGCCGCCCCGTTGCGCGGGGCAACGACGACGGCTGGACGCTCGAGGTCACGCGCTGTTGCACCGATGGCTCGCGGAACGCGTGCTCGATGCTCTACCGCGCGGCGTGGCGCGCCTCGAAGGGGATGGGCTACCGGCGAGTCATCACATATTCGGACCCGAAGGAAGGTGGCGCGAGCTTGCGCGGGGCGGGATTTCGGCTGGTCGGCGTCCGCGGCGGCGGCAACTGGAACACGCCAGCGCGGCCACGCGTCGACACCGATCAGTTGCTGCGTGGGCAAAAGCTGTTGTGGGAGGCGGTGTGATTCACTACCACGGTCTTCCCATCACTCCTGGCACCGCCGCATTGCGTGCGATCGGTGGTGGGCACGCGTTCGTTTCGTTCGAATCTCCGGAGCAATTGGGGCTTGTGCTCGACGTGGCACAGACGTTCGCCGTTGACAACGGCGCGTTTAGTGCATGGCGCGCGGGCCGGCCGGTTACGGATTGGTCGCGCTACTACGCGTGGGTCGCTGAATTGCATCGCTATCCACCATTCGACTTCGCAGTGATTCCCGACGTGATCGATGGTGACGAAGCTGAGAACGATGCGTTGCTTGACGAATGGCCGTGGCGACACCGCGCGCCGTGGATTGGGGCGCCTGTGTGGCATTTGCACGAAAGCCTCGAGCGGCTGGAACGCCTCGCGTCGACGTGCCTACGAGTCTGCATCGGCAGTTCGGGCCAATTTGCGACGATCGGCACAGACGCGTGGTACACGCGCATGTCCGAGGCAATGAACGTCGTGTGTGACCGCGACGGCCGGCCTATCTGCAAGGTGCATGGGCTGCGCATGCTCAACCCCGATGTGTTCACACGCTTTCCGTTCGCGAGCGCTGATGCGACAACCATCGGACGCAACATCGGGCTCGACAGCAAATGGAAGGGGACCATACGTCCACCGACGAAGGAATCGCGCGCCCAGGTGATGCGTGATCGCATTGAGATCTACCAGTCGCCGACGTTTTGGGAGCGCTCAACGGCACCGATTCAACAGGCGTTCGCATTGGAGGTCGCATGATCTACGCCGATGTTTGTACAGGCATCGCCGCAGCTTCCGTTGCGTGGCATCTGCTCGGGTGGCGCGCCGCATGGCATAGCGAGATTGAGCCGTTTCCCTGTGCCGTGCTGGCGCATCACTATCCCACAGTGCCGAATCTCGGCGACATGACACGCTTTGAGGAATGGCCCGATGCAGCTATCGATCTTCTCGTCGGAGGAACCCCTTGCCAGTCCTACAGCATTGCGGGACTTAGAAAGGGACTGGCAGATCCGCGTGGCAACCTCATGCTCACCTATCTTGCCATTGCTCGCCGATACGCTCCCCGTTGGCTGGTCTGGGAAAACGTCCCCGGTGTCCTGTCGTCGAACGGCGGCAGGGACTTTGGAGCCTTCCTCGGCGGGCTGGCAGAACTCGGGTATGGGTTCGCCTACCGCGTTCTTGACGCTCAGTACGTCCGAGTGGAATCACACGCTCGCGCCGTCCCTCAGCGACGACGGCGTGTGTTCGTTGTCGGATATCTTGGAGATTGGCGACGTGCCGCAGCGGTACTTTTTGAGCGTGAGAGCTTGCGCGGGCATCCTGCGCCGCGCCGAGAAGCGTGGCAAACAATTGCCGGCGCCATTACACGCGGCGCTTTTAGCGGTGGTGCGGGATGCCGACCAGAAGGAGCGGCAGTAAATCACTTCGTGCCCGTAACTCCGCACGTGGCGCGAGCCCTAACGACCAGCAACCAGCGCATCGATGCGGAGACGGAAACACTGCTGGTCGCAAACTCTCTACGCGCCCAGCAAAAACTTGCACACCGTGCCGACATGGACCCGTATGTCACGCACGCGCTCCGCGGTGAAGGATTCGACGCGAGCGAGGACGGTACAGGCCGCGGAACTCCGCTGGTGCCGATCGCATTCGACTGCAAAGCATCCGGGCGCAACGGCTTTTCGGTGGGCGATGTGGCGCCGACATTGCGCAGCATGGGCCATACCGGTTCGCACCATAACGGCGGCGGCCATGCCGCAGTCGCGCATTCCGTCTGCATGGGTAGCCATCCGATTCATGCTGCCGAAGTGGCAATGCCACAAACGACACGAAACGGTGATCCCGGCGTCGTTCAGTACGGCGCGGCCGTCCGCCGTCTGACGCCCCGCGAGTGCGAGCGCCTGCAGGGTTTCCCCGACGACTACACCCTGATTCAACTGCCGAAGCGGAACCGCCACGGGACTGTCACGCGAATGCCACTGGCGAAGGACGGCCCGCGATACAAAGCCCTTGGCAACAGCATGGCAATCCCTCCGATGCACTGGATCGGCTCCCGAATTCAAGTCGTCGACGACCTGTTCGGCGAGACCGGCGTGGATACGCGCGCACTGCAGGCGGTTGGTTAATGGACTGGCTTAGATGGTGGCATGGGACCGTGACGGACCCGAAGTTCGGATGGGTCGCTCGTAAGAGCGGCCAAACAGTCGCGTCCGTCGTTGCGGTATGGGCGGCTCTGCTCGAATGCGGCAGCACTGCAACGCAATGCAACGCAGATGCAACGCGCGGCAACGTTGCATCGTTCGACTGCAACGATTTCGATGTTTTGTTCGGTCTTGATGACGGCGCAACACAGGCGATTTTTTCTGCGATGGAAGCAAAAGGACTGATCCGTGACGACTTCCTCGTGAAGTGGGAGGAGCGTCAGCCGAAGCGTGAGGATTCTGGCAATCCCAAGACTGGCGCGCTTTCCAGCACTGAGCGCAGTCGGTTGCGTCGAGAGAAACTGAAACGCGAAGGGACGCAAGGCAACGATATGCAACGCGATGCAACGCAAGGCAACGCACCAGAGGAGATTAGATTAGATAAGAGTAGTAAACCTAAAGGTTCTAACGACGACGGTGGAGACTTGATACGTGGTAGCGCTGTGGATAACTCCGAAGCGTCGTCGTCGTTGAGTGCGAAAGAGATCGCCGAATTGCTGAGGCTGTGGGAGTGCGAGCGCGGCAAGAACCCGCGATTCGCGCCGGACGCACAGCAGATCGTCGAGTGGGCAATGCGCGGCATCACCGCCGAGCAGCTGCGCACCGCTTACGACGATGCAGTCGCGCAACGTGACCACGACCGCGACATGACAGCGGTGAACGCTGGTTTCCTCGACCCGTTTGTCGCGAAGGCTCTCGCGCCACCGAAGCCGAAACCGTTGCGATCGATGACCGACGTCGAGCTCGAGGCGGAGGGGCGAAGGCTCGGCGTGAGCACGCACGGCCTCAAGCTCGACCAGTGCATCGCGAAGCTCGAGCAGGCTCGTACGCAGCACAAAGGGAGACCGACGGCATGAAAACGCAGGCCGAGAAATTCTGGATCGTGTGGTGCCCGACTGGCGAGAAGCCGCCGAGCTTCCGGCACTTGAGCGCTGGCAGCGCCGTCGCGGAAGCCGAGCGGCTCGCGATCTCAAATCCGGGGCGCGAGTTTTTCGTGCTCGGGGCTGAAATGTCGTACTGCGCTGTCGCGATGCAGCGCGTCGAGTACTTCGACGGGATTCCGTTCTGACCATGAACGCCGATCCGAAGAAAACCCGTGGCGGGATCAGGAACCCCGCCACAGCAGCGAGGAATGCGATGAATAAGCAGAACCCCGGCGCAGCACGTATCCGCGACGAGATTTCCACGGCAGCACGCGCACTGCAGTCGCGCGGCCCCGCTCCGCTCGAGCAGGCGATCAGCGCGCGCATCGGCGCGCAGTCGTCGCTCATTCCGACGTCGCCGGTACGGCAGCGTGTCGAGTTCACCGTGCCGGGCGCACCGGTAGCGAAGGGGCGCCCGCGCTTCGCGCGTCAGGGCGCGCACGTTCGGACGTTCACCCCGGAGAAGACCGAACGTTATGAAAATCTTGTGAAGCTGGCGGCGCGACAGGGTATGGGTACGCGTGAGCCATTTGCGGGCCCGGTGCGTCTTGTCGTGCACATCGCGCTGCCGATTCCGGCGAGCTGGTCGCAGAAGCGGCAACGCGAGGCGGCGGACGGATTGATCGGCGCGACGAAAAAGCCTGACGCAGACAACGTCGTGAAAGCGCTGAAGGACGGCATGAATGGTGTGGTGTATGGCGACGACGGGCAGGTCGTCGACCTGTGGATCTCGAAACGCTACGGCCGCACGCCGGGGGTGCACATCGAGGCGATCGAATTGAATTTACAGCGGGCATAGGGACGCGCGATGAATGACGTAATTTTTGAATCAACCCCGCAGGCATTGCACGTGTCGTTTCTGATTCTGTCGCAGCCGGCGATGCAAAAAATCCAGATGCGCGCCGCACTCATTCGGGCGATGGAGGCATTGCCGGACCTCAGCGGGCCGCAGCGTTGCTGGCTCGACCGTCTGCGCGGCGCGCGGTCATCCAATGTCTGTTTTGGTGAACTGGATATGCTGGAGGTGCGGGGGCAGTGCTCATTGATTGTCGCTGCGGTGACTGACCGTCTGCCACGTCCCGAACGGGCCGCGTTGCTGGCACGCTTCGGTGCTGGCCCCGAGAAAGGATTGGGCATCATGTTGCTCGTGGCGTATGCGCGGTCAAGAGCTGGTATCACGTCTCGCCGTGTGCTGACTGCGCTGGTGATGCGTCACTATGCCCCGCGCAAGAGCCTCGACGGTATGTCCATTCGTGATCTGGCCGACCGTCTCAAGGTGGACCGGAACAAACTGTTTCGGGCCGCCAGGTGGATGGCATGCCATTTTGCCGTGCTTGAATCAATGGGGATTGAACGGCTGCACAGGATATTTGAACGCGACGGAGTGGTCGAGGAGGATCCGGCTGAGCATGATGAAGCAGTTAAACGGGTGCTAGCGGCTGTCCGGCGAACGAGTGTCCGAGAAGCTGCGCCACGTAAGGCTCAGAGGGCTCAATCGGCTTGACGCTGTGAGACAAAAGCCATATAGTTTCGCCAGAATCGCCGTAAGTACATCCGAAGCCCGCTGAGCCAAATGCCAGCGGGCTTTTTCGTTGGTATTTCCCATGCAGAAGAAGTCCGAACCGAAGCGCGCCGGTCGCCCGTCCCGCTATCGGGCCGAGTTTGCGGAACAGGCGCGAAAGCTATGCCTGCTAGGGGCGACGGACGTTGAGATGGCGGATTTTTTTGGTGTGTCGGAGAAGACAGTCAACGCGTGGAAGAAAGCGCATCCGGAATTTCTTCAGTCCACCACGCGCGGGAAGATGATGGCCGATGCCGAGGTTGCCGACCGGCTATATCAACGCGCGCTCGGCTATTCGCACCCAGCCGTCAAGATCATGCAGTTCGAAGGCGCGCCGGTTGTCGTGCCCTACACAGAGCATTACCCGCCCGACACGCCGGCGGCGTCGCTTTGGCTGCGTAATCGACAGCCATGGAAATGGCGCGATCGCACTCAGCACGAGATCATGGGCGAGAACGGCGGTCCAATTGAATCGATCTCCACCGTGACGAACGACCCAATCGAAGCCGCGAAGATCTACGCCAAGCTGATGAACCTGTAGCATGCCGATCCCGTTTCCGTTCGATTTTCGCGCACCGGATTACGTGCAGGTGTTTGAATGGCGAATCGAGAGACTGCGGCGTATCCGGGCGAACCCGGCCGATATGCCGATGCTCCGGACCTTCTACCGGGACAACCCGGCGCAGTTCATCATCGATTGGGGCATGACGTTCGACCCGCGCAACGTTGAGCGAGGGCTGCCGGCGATGATCCCGTTCCTGCTGTTTCCGAAGCAGGAGGAATGGTGCGCGTGGTTCATGGAGCGCTGGAAGAAGCAGGAGCCGGGCATCACCGAGAAGACGCGCGACATGGGCATGTCGTGGCTCACGGTGGCGCTGGCCGACACGGTATGCCTGTTCCGTGAGGGCGTCGCGGCTGGATTTGGCTCCCGCAAGGAAGAGTACGTCGACAAGATCGGCTCACCGAAGAGCCTGTTCTGGAAGGCGCGCGAGTTCATCCGGTTGCTGCCTGCCGAGTTCCGCGGCTCGTGGAACATTGGCGTGCACGCGCCGCACATGCGCATCCTGTTCCCGGATACGGGATCGGTGATCACCGGGGAGTCTGGCGACGGCATCGGCCGTGGCGACCGGGCCAGCTTCTATATCGTGGACGAATCCGCGTTCCTCGAGCGGCCGCAACTGGTCGATGCATCGCTGTCGGCGACAACGAACTGCCGGCAGGACATTTCGACGCCGAACGGCATGGGTAACTCGTTCGCGCAGCGGCGGCACAGCGGCAAGATTCCGGTGTTCACTTTCCACTGGCGTGACGATCCGCGTAAGGATGACTCCTGGTACGAAAAACAGTGTGCCGAGCTCGATCCGGTCGTCGTTGCGCAGGAGATTGACATCAATTACGCCGCGTCCGTTGAGGGTGTGGTGATTCCGTCCGCATGGGTACAGGCGGCGATCGGCGCGCACAAGAAGCTCGGCATTGCGCCGAGCGGTGTGCGTCGCGGTGGTCTGGACGTCGCGGACGCGGGTAAGGATGCGAATGCGTTTGCGGGCCGGTACGGCATTCTGCTGGATTTCCTGCAGTCCTGGTCTGGCAAGGGAAGTGACATCTACGGGACGGTCGAGAAAACCTTCGGGATCTGCGACGGACTGGAGTTCGAATCGTTTGACTACGATGCCGACGGACTCGGTGCCGGTGTGCGCGGTGATGCGCGGGTCATCAACGACGTTCGTCGCGATGCCCGGAAGCGTCGGATCGATACCTTTCCGTTTCGGGGCTCAGGACCGGTTCACGACCCGGAAGGCGAGATGGTCCCGAAACGAAAGAACCAGGATTATTTCGCCAACTTCAAGGCGCAGTCGTGGTGGGCGTTGCGCCTGCGCTTCCAGCGGACGTTTCGGGCAGTCGTCGAAGACAAGCCGTACGACCCGGATGAGATTATCTCGATCGATCCCGAGCTACCCGAACTGACGGCGCTGACCATGGAATTATCGCAGCCGACATTCACGGTCAACGGTGTCGGCAAGATCGTGATCGACAAAGCGCCAGAAGGGACAAAGTCACCGAACCGCGCGGACGCGGTCATGATCGCCTACCACCCTGGTGGCCACGCATCCGACTGGAGCGCATGGAACTAACGAATGTTCGAGAAACTGAAATCCGCAATGCGGCCGCGCGCCACACGCGTTCGTACGGGAGACTCGCTATCCAATCTGGTCGCCGGCATGATGACCGTGCGCGACAAGCGCACGCACAGCAAGTTTCGGCGCGACGACATCATCGACCGCGAAGAACTGGCGGCGATGTATCGACACAACTGGCTTGCGCGCAAGATCGTTGACGCCCCCGCCGAGGACATGACACGCGAGTGGGTGCGGCTCGAAACGGCGAATGAGAGCGCGAAGCAGACGCTGGAGAAAGCGGAGAAGCGGTACGGCCTGATTTCGCGCATAGGCGACAACCTGAAGTGGGGCAGGCTCTATGGCGGCTCGGCACTGTACGTGTCGATTGCTGGCGACGACGCGGCACAGCCGCTGCGCATTGACCGTATCCGGAAGGGTTCGCTGCTCGGCTTCGTGGTGCTCGATCGTTGGCAATTGTCTCCAGATGCGCCGCTGATGCAGATCGACTTGACGCGACCCGACTACTGGCGGCCGAAACGCTATCGCGTCGCCAACACGAGCCAGTCGATCGACAGCAGCCGCCTGATTTTCGCCGATGGTGCACTCTTGCCGTGGGACGAGCTGCGCCGCAACCAGTTCTGGCACGACAGCGTGCTGCAGCCGGTCTACGACGAGCTGCGCAACGACGAGACGGTGGCGGGCAGCACCGCATCGATGATGTTCGAAGCGATCGTCAATGTGCTACAGGTCGAGGGTTTGCGCGAAATGCTGTCCACAGAAGACGGCACGAAGAAGGTGCAGAAGCGCTTCGAACTCGTGGCAATGATGAAATCGTTCATCGGCATGACGCTGCTCGACAAGAACGATACATACGAGCAGAAGTCGATCAGCTTCTCCGGGATCGACGCAATCGGCGAGATGTTCGCGCAGCGCGTCTCTGGCGCGGCCGACATCCCGGCGACGCGGCTGTTCGGCCAGGCACCGAAGGGGCTGAACTCGACCGGCGACAGCGACATCCGTAACTACTACGACGGCCTGAAGGCGAGGCAGGAGCAGGAGCTGAGACCGCAGATCGAGACGATCTACGACGTCATGGCGATGTCGGAATTCGGCCGCCGCCTCGATGACCTCGTGATCGAGTTCAACCCGCTTTGGCAACTGTCCGACGCCGAACAGGCAAATGTCGAAAAGACGCGGGCCGAGCGAGACAAGATCTATGCGGTCGATATCGGCCTGCCGATCGAACGGCACATCATGACCAGCCTGCAGGCAAACGACACGTACCCGACGATTACCGACGAGGACATCAACCTCGCCGAGGAACTGAACGAACCGCTGGAGGAAGAGCCCGATGCAGATGACGCTGGCAATGCTGGCGCGGGCGCGCGGAATCCGTCGTCGGCGTCTGTCGAGGGTGCGCCCGACGCGGCCTAACCGGCGCGCGGAAGGATGGTATCGGGCACAGCTGCTCGCGATCGTACAGGCGTGCGATGACGCGATCCGTACGGACGTGTTGCCGCTGCTCAAGCGTGGCGAGCCGGAATACAGCTACGTCGCTGACGACATGTCAGAGGCTTTCATGCGGGCGCTCAACGTCGCACTGGAGGGTGCCTCGCGGCGCGTGATCGAGCGCACGCATGCGCGAGCCCGGATGCTTGCCAGGCGCATGGTCGACCAGTGCGACGAGAGCACAACAGAAAGTCTGCGCGCGAGTGTGAATGCGGCACTCGGCGTCGACATCCAGACGGCGCTGCAGATGCAAAACCTTGGTGGTGTGCTCGAGGCAGCGCAGCAGGCCAACGTCGTGCTCATCAAGTCGATACCGCAGCAGTACTTCGACCGCGTTTCGACACAGGTCCTCACGGCGCTGCAGCAGGGGCAGCGGTACAGCGCCATCGTGGAGGCGATCCAGGGCGAAACGGAAGTCACGGAGCGCCGCGCGAAGCTGATCGCCCGCGACCAGACTTCGAAGCTCAATTCGGCGATCACGGAAGCGCGGCAAACCGCCCTCGGGATCGAGGAATACGAGTGGCAGACGAGCGGCGACGAGCGCGTGCGCGACAGCCACGCGGAGAACGACGGCAAGGTGTTCCGGTGGGATTCGCCGCCCGAGACCGGGCACCCTGGCCATGACGTGAACTGTCGGTGCGTGGCGTTGCCGCGCTTCAAACTGGACGAGGACGAATGAACACACGCGTACAGCACACCGTCGACATCGCGCTCGGCACACGGCGCTATACGGGCGACGGTTACCTCGTGGCGCCAGCGCGCATTGCGCGCACGGGCATTCAGGAGTATCGGGCCTTCGAACTCGGGCTGCAGGGTGACCAGATGCGTGTGGTGAAGGTCTATCGGCCGCCTGAGGAAGTGTTTCATCCGGATGCGATTGCATCGTTCCGGAACCTGCCGCTGACCAATGATCATCCGCCTGACGGGGTCAGTGCGGACAACTGGCGACATCTGGCAGTCGGCATGTTGCTTGACCCGCTGCGCGCCGACGATTTCCTTGACGGCGACGTGCAGGTGATGGACCGCGAGGCGATCGCGAGCGTCGAGGCGGGCAAGGTCGAACTGTCTGCAGGGTACTCAGCGATTTACGACTGGACGGCCGGCATTACTGCGGACGCGCAGCAGTACGAAGGTGTCCAGCGCAACATCCGCGGCAACCACGTCGCGCTCGTCAACAGGGGACGCTGCGGACCGGCGTGCCGCGTCAGCGATTCACAACCATCAAATCCAGCAGGAGCAAAAGCAATGCCGATCCAAGTCACGATCGACGGCATCCCGTTCAGCCTCGACGAAGCTGCGGCCGCCGCCGTAAACAATCTGAGCAAAAAGCTGGCCGATTCGTCGGTCACGGTCGCGGACCTTAACGCGCGACTCGACCGCAAGATCAAGATCGGCGGCAAGTCGATCGCGCTGCGCGACGCCGATGAGATCGCGAAGGAAGCGGAAGATCAGGAAGAGGCGCTCGAACAGGCGCAGAAGGATGCAATGACGCCTGCGCAGCGCGACGCGATGGTCGCGGATTGGGCTGAAATGCTCGAGGGCGGCAAGCGCATTGCACCGACTGTCGACGCGAAGGGGAAAACCTGCGCGCAGTATCGCCGCGAGGTGATCAAGTCCCTGTACGGCGATCACAAGACCATCGTCGACGCGGTGCTGGGCGGCAAGACGCTCGACGCCGCTGACGACGCCATTTTGCGCCAGGCGTTTGGCGTGCTGTCGGCGACGGTCGGTACTGCGTCGATGAACGATAGCGGAGCGCGTCTCGATCCGGTCCTCGATTCGCTCAGCCAGTCGATGCGGGCCAACGATGCTGCCGGCGGCGGGCAGAAGACCGCCGACAGCGCGCGCACCAGCTTCATCGATCGGATGAACGGTCGCGCGTAACACCACGTTTCAACCAACTGGAGCCAATCCACATGAGCCGAATCAATCTGGGCGAGTACGCGCCGGCGCAGTTCGAGCGCGGCATTCCCGGCCTGATCGTCGACAACAACACCGCGACGATTCTCAATGGTACGAACCGCGGCGCAATGCCGATCGAGTTCGGCCGTGCCGTCTTCTACACGGACATCGAGGGCGAATACGTCTTGCCGGGCGATGAGCGCGCGCAAGCCTTCGCCGGCATCTCTGCGCGTCACGTGACCTTCACGGCGAATCTCGAACGCGAGGTGTTCTACAACCCGGACGTGACGCTGCCGGCCATGCAGTACGGGCGCATCTGGGTGACGTGCACCGACGGCTGCAACCCACGGGATCCGGTGAAATTTGCGGACGACGGGACGTTCGCGGTGGGCGACGGCACGCAGGTGCCGGGTGCCGAATGGGAATCGAAAGCGGAGCCGGGGCAGGTCGGCGTCGTCGTGATCAACCGCGTGCCGGGCCTGACCGTGCCGGCCGCAGCGCAGGGGGAATAACCGAATGAACCGCAGAAAGATGATTCTCGACGGGCTCCGCTCGATGCGGTCTCTGAATATCGATTCGGAGGCGGGCCTGTCGTTTCTGACCTCGCAGCTCGAGTACCTCGAAACGCAGGTCTACGAGGTGAAGCGCGAGCCGCTCGACTATGAGGCTCTGATTCCAATCTCGACGGATGCCGGGCCGCACGTCAACGCGGTCACGTTTCGCATGAGGGGGTTCACAGGTCGAGGCAAGCGCCACTCTGGTCAGGGTGGGGACGTGCCTCGTGTGGACGTGTTCTACGACGAGAAGTCGATTCCAGTGGTCGGCAGCGCGATCGGTTACGCGTACACGTTTGCCGAGCTGCGTACGGCAGCTGCGCTGAACCAGTCGCTCGACGGCGATCGCCAGGAAACGGCGATGAAGGCGTGGCGTTCACACATGAATCAGGTCGGCCTCTATGGCGAAGACGAGTTGACCGGCCTGTTCAACTCGCCGTACGTGGCGCAGTCGAGCGCAGGTGTGGACCTGCTGACGGCGACGCCGGGGCAGGCGCTGGAATTCATCAACGAGCAGATCACGCAACTCTGGATCTCGACGAAGCGAAACAGTGTCGTGAACACGGTCGCAATGCCGGGCCGGGTTCTGGGCCGACTGTCGAGCACGCCGCGGTCGGACAACTCCGACACGACGATCCTCGAGTTCATCAAGAGGAACAACGTCTCGAAGACCGAGCGGAACATCGACGTTGAGTTCCGGGCAGCGGCGGATCTGGAGACGGCTGGCAAAGGCAAGACGAGCCGCATGATGTTCTACGAGAAGTCGCGGGAGAACATCATGTTCCACATCCCGATGCCGTTGATGTTCCATGCGCCGGAGCAGCGCGGCCTCGAAATGCTTGTCAACGGCGAGTACCGCTATTCGGGTGTCGAGTTCCGCTATCCGGGGACCGCGCTGTACGTCGACGACGTGACGGGCTAAGGGGGCACCATGCCGGACATCAGGAACTCGACGCGCGCGAGCGCGGTGATTCGCGGCGCCGGCCTCACGGTCGTGATACCGCCGGACGCGACGCGCCCGGTTTCGGCTGCGGTGTGGGGAGCGTTCGCGCGAGGGCGCGCCGCTCGTGCGCAGATCGCTGACGGCGAACTGGTGGTGGTCGGCGGCGCGGAGCGGCCGCAAGAGCCGCAAGAGCCGCAAGAGCCGCAAGAGCCGCAAGAGCCGCAAGAGCCGCAAGAGCCGCAAGAGCCGCAAGCGACGGACGGTGCCGCGATTGGTTCCGGGGATCCGCCGCCCACGGCGCCGGTGCGCCGGGGCAGGAAGTCATGAGCACTGCCGCGATCATCACGGTCGCCGACGTGCGGGCGCGGTTCAGGGACGCATCAGAACCGTTCGATGACGACGAGATCGAGGTGGCAATCGCCGACACGCGGCCGTACTTCGACCTCGAGCGCTGGGGCGGCTTCTATCAGCGGGCCGCGTGCGCCCTTGTGATGCACTTCCTCGCGATGGGTCGCGCTGCAGAGCGTACGGGCGGCAAGCCATCACTGCCGGCCACGTCAAAAAAGGCTGGCGAGGTGCAGATCGGTTACGCCGCGCCGACCTTCATGACCGGCGACGACGCATGGCTTGCGGCGACCACCTGGGGGCAGGAATACCTGCAGTTGCGTCGCATCGTCGGCGCCGGAGGGCTGGTCGTATGAGCAGGTCTGATTTTCCGAAGCTCGATGACCTGTTCAAGCGTCTGGGCGAAGCGGCGAAACGCGAAGTGGTGGTCGGCTTTCCTGTGACCACCGGGGCTCAGATGCACGAGGACTCTGCCATCACAAATGCCCAGCTCGCCGCGCGGCTGTCATTCGGCGATCCCGAGAAGGGACTGGAGGCTCGGCCGTTCCTTGATCAAGGCATCAGGTCCGGCAAGAAGCGGATCGTGGCCGTTCTGGCGCATGGCCTGCGGCGTTCGCTGCGCGGTGAAATGCCGGTTGACGCGGCTTACGAGGCGGCTGGTGTTGCAGCCGTCGGCGCGGTGCAGTCCGAGGTCCGGACTGGCCAGTTTGCAGCCAACAAGCCCGCAACGATCGAGCGCAAGGGCAGTGACCGGCCGCTGATCGACGAAGGCAACCTGATCCAGTCCATGACATCCGAGGTGCGCAATGCTGGATCTCAGTGAAGTCGTGACCGACCCGGAGCTCTCGCGCGAGATCCAGATTGAGCGCGCACGTGGCGCGCGGCATCCGTCTGGCGAGTGGGATGAGTCGTACGAACCGGACACGGTGACAGGCGTCGTCCATCCCGCGAGCAAGTCGCAGCTCGAATCCTTGCCGGAGGGCGAGCGCCACTACCCAACTATCGCCGTGTTCTGTGACGGGCCGCTCGCCGCTGCCGATTTCGTGCTGCACCACGGTGCGCGCTGGCGCGTCACGGCCGATTCTGACTGGTCCGACTATGGCTATTACTACGCGCTCGCAACTCGACACGACGCCACTTCGCGGCCTCGTGCGGGAGCTTTTGTCGTTACCTGACGGTGCCGTACGCCCGAGCTGGGACGCGGGGCCAATCGGCGGCGAGCCGTTCGTCGTCGTGAGCGCAAGCGATGACACGCCTATCGGCACCGCGCACCGCGAGTTTGATGGAGATCGCGAGGTCGAAATCCTGCGGCGCTCGTTGCTAACAGAAGTGCAGTTCGAAGCCTTCGGCACAAACGCCTACTTGCTGCTTTCGAAACTCCAACTCGCACTCGAATCGAGCGCGGCGCTGTCGGCGCTGAAGAACCGCGTCCGTGCCGCAGTCCTGCGGTGCAGCCAGGTGATCGATGTGTCGGCAGCAATGGGGGGCGGTCCGGAGGAGCGCGCGCGATTTACCGCAACGCTCACGCACACGCACGCAGTAGAGATCGCGCAGTTGCGTATCGACTCGGTCGACATTGTTGTGCGGACCGACACGGGCGCTGAATCCATCACCATTGAACCACCCATCACGGAGCAATAGATGCTGCCCATTGATGAAATCGTAAACGTTCAGCTAAACACGCAGCCGGTGGCGCCTTCGCGCCGCGACTTCGGGATGACATTGCTGCTCACGCCAGAGGCGGGCAACGTCTTCAACGACACGAGCACGCTGTACATCTACGCCGCACAACAGAGCGACGTCGAAGCGGCATTCGGGACCAACTCGGAAACGACGCGCGCGACGCGCCGGTTCATGGCGCAGCAGCCACGGCCGAAGCAACTGATGATCGGGCGGTGGGTGAAGACCGATCGTGACTTGCCTGCGACCGCCGCCGCGCTCATTGGGTCGCCCGTGACGGCACCGCTAGCTGACTTCCGGAGCGTGAGTTCGGGCTATCTGACCGTCACGTTCGGCGAGACGGTGACGCAGCTCGCGCCGCTCAACCTGACTAACGTCACGACGTTCGCCGATGTTGTGAGCGCGATCAACGTCGCGGCGGGCGACGATCCGGAGTGGGCATGTTCGTTCGACGAGACCGGTCACCGGTTCGCGTTCACGGCGAATGAGCCCGGCGACGGGCCCGCGTTTCGGTACGTCGCGGACGATGGTCAGGCGGGCACGTACCTGGGCGCGCTGATGAAGCTCGAGAACGGGCAGGCACGAATCGTCGCGGGTGCGGATGAGGTCGTGCTGACGGCTGAGTCGGTCACGGAAGCTGCTGCGGCGATTCAGGACCGGCAGCCGGGCTGGTATGCGCTCGCGGTGGCCGACCAACTGCCCGACGACGTGCTGCAGGAGATTTCCGACTGGACTCAGGCGGCTAGAGGCAAGATCTTCGGTGTGACGACGACGAACCCGCAGCACATCGAGTTCGAGGCCGCTAACGTGATCAGGCGGCTCTACGACAAGAGCAATTACCGGACGGTTGGCACGTACGACAAGACGGACCCGTACGCGATCCTGTCATTTCTCGCGCGCGGTCTGTCGGTCAACTTCTCGGCGAACAATTCCACGCTGACGATGAAGTTCAAGACGCTGCCGACCGTCGAGGCTGACAACCTGACCTTGACCGAGGTGAACAAGTGTCGGCGGCTGGGCCTGAACTTCTACACCTACTTCGACGAGGTGGCGATGGTCGCCGAGGGTACGGTGATCGGTGGCCGCTTTTTCGACGAGATCCACATTCTCGACTGGTTCGTGGATGCCGTGCAGAAGGAGGTATTCGCCACGCTGTACCGAAGCCCCACCAAGATCCCGCTAACGGATCTCGGCACGCCGCTGCTCATCGCTGCAGTGGAACGCGTGGGGCGCGAGGGGCGCCGCAACGGCGCGTTTGCACCGGGCGTGTGGAACGGTGATCCGTTCGGCACGCTCGCGACCGGCGATTACCTCGATAACGGCTTCTACGTCTGGTGCGACACCGTCGATAACCTCTCGACGAGCGATCGGGAGAAGCGCCAGGCACCGCCGATCCAGACCGCAGTCAAACTCGGCGGTGCCGTTCACGGCGTCGACGTGATTATCAATTTCGACCGCTGATCTTCAGCGAGCAACACGAGCCCCGCTTCGGCGGGGTTATTTTTTGGGAGCCTGACAGATGGCAAGTTTTGACCCGAAACAGGTGTCCGTGCTGATCAACGGCGTGCCGATCGATGACTGGTCGGACGGCGCTGACGTGATTCAGGCCGAGTACAACGCCGACGCCGGCGCGCTCACGGTGGGCGCCAATGGCACTTCCATTTTCGTGGCGTCTGCCGACGATTCTGGGCAGGTGACGCTGAAGATCAAGCAGCACAGCCCGAACAGCAAATACCTCAACGCGTTGCGCGTGCAGCAGCAGTCGAACCTGAAGACGTTCACGCCGCTGGAGCTGAACATCCGCGACCTGCTGAACGACGACGTGGTGACGGCCAGCAAGGGCTACTTCACCACGCGGCCGAAGTACACGCGCGGCGCCGGCCATAACCCTACCGAGTGGGTAATGGTGTTCGAGACGCTCAACATGAATCTTGAAAAGGGAATCTGGAACTGATGGATAAGCAACACGACATTGAAATCGACGGCGTGCTGTATGTCATGACGCCGGCGGATGCGGAAAGCGCATGGGCAGCGCTCAAGAGCGCCGGTGTGCTGCTGCAGGGCATGCAGGCCGGTGGATTCGGCAATGCGGATGACGTGGACACGACGGCGATCGCGACTGCGTGCATCTCGACCATTCTGTCTAACCTCGGGCGTCCGGAAGTCGCGCGGCTCGAGGCGATCGTATGGAGTGCGACAGCGGCGTCGGTGGACGGCGCCAAGCCGTACCGCGTGCGCGACAAGTTCAAGGAGCACTTCAACGAATACCGTGGGCACCTGCTGCCGTTGTTGATGGCTGGCATCAAGTACCAATATGCGGATTTTTTCGGCGCAAGCGCCTTTTCGAGTCTCTTCCGGAATCTGATGGCGCGGTTCCAGGCAGGGAAGACGACGGAATCGACTGGTTCGTCTGGGGACCCGTCGCTCGGGGATTCAACGATGTGACGCTGCACCAGCTGCGCACGGTCTATTCGCTCGCTGACCTCTGCGACATGCACGAAGCAATGAGAGCGTGGGATGAAGGGCAGGAAGCCGCACACCGCGCGCAGGAAGCAGAGGCGAACAGGGGTAGAAATCGATGACGCTCGATGAATTTATCGTCAAGCTGGGCGTGACTGCCGACGTCAGTAAGGCGAAGTCCTTTCGCGAGCAGCTCACGGGGATCACGAACACCGCATCGATGGCGGCGGCTGCCATCGCCGGCCTCGCCGCGGGCGTGACCGCGTGGCTTGCCAAATCGCTCGACGGACTTGACGCGCTCAATCAGGTCTCCAGAGAGACCGGCGAGAGCGTTGAATTCATTCAGCGGCTTGGCTATGCCGCTGAGCAGAATGGTTCGTCGGTCGAGGCGGCGACGACCACGATCCGCGGCATGTCGAAGGCCATCGGCGAGGCAGCGGCAGGCGTTGGGCGTGGCGCGATGGCCTTCCAGAAGTACGGCCTGAGCGCGCGCAACGCCGACGGCAGCGTCAAGCAGTTCTCAGAACTGATCGGCGACGTGCAGGACAAGATGGCGCGGATGTCGAAGCAGGAGCAGGGTGCATTCCTGTCGAAGATCGGCGCCGATGCGTCAATGGTGCAGACGTTGCGGCTCACTCGTGAGGAACTGCAGGCGCTCTTCGCCGATGCGGATGCGTGGGGTGTCTCCAGCGCCGAACAGGCCGACGCCGCGAGCGAATGGAAGGATCAGATAACCGACCTCTCATTCGGCTTCAATGCGCTGCGCACGCAGATCGCCGTCGGCTTGCTGCCGAGACTAAAAGAGTTCATCGGCAATCTGAAGGAATTTTTGCGCACGAACCGGGAAGTCATTCAGAACGGCATTAACCGCTTCATCGGGCTCGTGTATTCGGCTGGACAGGTGCTCGTGAACGTGGTCCGGTTCATCGGCAGGGTGACGGACGGTATCGGTGGCATGCGAATCGCACTGCTGCTCGTCGGGGCGGCGCTGGCGTGGTTCAAGCGCGCGTCGCTGCTCGCATTCGCGACGAACCCTGTGTTCTGGCTTGTCGCGGCGATCGGCGTCCTGCTGCTGCTGATCGACGACTTCATGACCTACCTCGACGGTGGCGAGGCGGAATTCGGCGAGTTCTGGGAGGCGCTGCGCGAACCGATTGCGGCGGTGCGCGCCGAGATCGACGCGTTCTTGCGCGATCTCAACCGGTGGTGGGCCGAGCACGGCGAGACCGTCATGGCCATCGCGGGCGAACTCTGGGACTACCTGCGGCTCGGGTTTGCGCAAACTGTCGCGGTGATCGGCGCCGTGCTGGGGCAGCTTTGGGACGGGTTCAGTACGGCATTCGGGCTGATGGCCGATCTGATTGACTGGTTCTTCGCGTTCTTCACGGGTGACTTCGAGGCCGCCGGCGCGATCGTCGACCGGATGCTCAACCGGGTCGCCGATTACTTCATCAGGACGTTCACGCGGATCGGGGATTTCGTGAGGGGCACGATCGAGCGGATCAAGTCCTATTTCCCGGGCGTGGGCGCCCTCATCGAAAAGACGCTCGGTGCGGTGGCCCGCTTTTTTGGCGGCGGCACAGTCGATGTGAACGCCAACGGCGCTGATGCCGGGGCGATTGCGACCGCCGCACGAGGCGCTGCTGCGATCCCTCGGCAGGTGCAGAGTGCAGCAGCAGGTGCAGCACCGGCAGCGCGAGCGCAGCCAGGCATGACGACTAACCGGACTGTGAATGCGAATGTCACAAACAACACGACGATGCATGTACAAGCCGATGACCCTGAAGCAGCAGCGCGGGCGGTGCAGGACAGGCTCGACCAGCAGAACCGCGCGGCGATGCAGAACGCAGCCAGCGCTGTGGTCGGGTAACGGGAGGGCGTAATGGCAACAGGTACGCAGGTGCTGCGCACCGCGATCGGGACGATCACGCTCGACGTTGTGACCGACGAGTCGCACACGAGCGACCTGGAGATCACCGAGAACCCTGTCGAATCGGGCGCGGAGGTGGCGGACCATGCGGTCCTGAAGCCGCCTGACGTCGTCATTTCCGGGACCATTGTGTCCTACGAGCCGCCGGCCAATGCGTCGCTGCTGGGGCGCGCTGTGAACATTCGCAGCGTGAGCGATTTTCTCGACGTGATTGGCACGCCGGGCACGTTCGAGTCGTTCACTGCGGACACCGTCGCGCGTGCGAATCGCGAACTTACCTCATTCGTGGGCTCGACTGCGAATGCTGTCGCCGGGATCGTCGCACCGCGTGCGCTCGCGCCGTGGCTACCCGACTTCTCCTCGTGGTTCGCAGGAGACGAGAGCGCCGGCGAGAACCGCATCGCGCAGATCCACGAGTCGCTGCTCGCGCTGCAGAAGAGCGGTTCTCCGATAGAGGTGCAGACCATGTCGCGGCTGTACGAGGACATGCTGCTCAAGACCGTGGCGATGGAGCAGTCGAGCATCCACAGCGCCGTGCTGACGGTAACTTGCCGCCGCATTTTCATTGTCGAGACGAAGAGGGGTTCCGGGCTGTCGGTGGCGAGCGGCACGAACAAGTCAGGCCGCGCCAGCAAACAGTCGGCCAGCGCGACGCAGAAGGGCAATGTGCAGGGTGCGGACGCATCCGGCAAAAAGTCGGCGGTGCGGCAGATTCTTGACTACATGAAAGGCACATAGTGATCCGACTTCCGATTGATTCAACGCCGCTGCAGAAGATGAGCGTTGACCCGGGCGACGGCTCGCCGTTGAACCTGACGATCCGCTACAACTCGGTCGGCGATCACTGGGAACTCGACGTGCAGGACCGCACCACTGATGCGGTGATCGTCCAGGCGGTGCCGCTGGTGCTCGGGCCGCCGATCCTGTGGCGGGACACGGTGGATTACCTTCTGTGGCTCGAGGATCTGAGTGGCGTCGGCCTCGATCCGATAGGCGGCGACGATCTTGGCGAGCGGTTCGCACTCTACGTTGGTTTGAAGAGCGAGGTGGCGCAATGACGATGCAATTCGGTCGTCGCTGGCGACTTGAGATCGGCAACCGCTCGGAATCGTTTGCCATTGAAGCGCTGCGGATCAAGTTCGAGATCGACAAGAGCCTCGACGAGAAGCCAAATCCTGCAAAGCTGTCGGTCTACAACCTCAACCGCGACCACATGAACCTGATTGTTTCGAAGGGGTTCAACCTCGCGCGCCTGTCCGTTGGCTACAACGAACTGCGGCTGCTGTACCAGGGCGATATCGTGAAACCGTCGACGAAGCGTGACAAGACGGACTGGATAACCTCGTTCGAGTGCGGCGACGGTAGCTTTGACTACGCCAGCGCGCGCGTGTGGACCACGCTGCAGGCCGGCGCGACGGATGAGCATGTGCTCACCGAGGCGACAAAGGCCATGACGCGTACGAAAGCCGGCGTCGCGGAAGTGAACAACGTGCGCACCATGCCGCGCGGGAAGTTACTGATGGGCAACGCGCGCGACGTGGTGCGCACCGTCGCGCGCAATAACGGTGCGGACTGGTCGATTCAGGATGGCGAACTGATGGTGCTGCCCGCCGACAAGGTGCTGCCGGGTGAAGGCTTCGTGCTGTCGCAGGAAACCGGGATGATCGACAGCCCGAAGGTGACGGACAACGGGCTGGAAGTGAAATGTCTACTGAACCCCCAGATACGCATCGGCGGCCTCGTGCGCGTCGAATCGATGATCGAGGCGTACAACGGGGACTACAAGGTGGTGCGGGTGAAATACGTAGGCGACACCCACACATCGGACTGGTATTGCGGCCTGGTCGTGCGCGGCGGGCAGTTCCAGAAGGTCAAGAAGTCGAAGGCAGGAGGGGCGGGGAATGGGGACGTTTGACGAAGACATGCCGTCCGCAGAACTCGCGCGCTCGCACGAGATGCGCGCGGAACTGCTGAAGGTGCGCACGGCGTTCCCCGGTATCGTCGAATCCTTCGATCCTGATGCACGCACGGTAACTGTACGTCCTGCAATCGATGCGGTGCTCGCCGACACCAGCGCGGCCGAGCTGCCCTTGCTTGTGGATGTGCCAGTTTCCTTCCCGATGGGCGGTCCCTTCGTGATTGAGTGGCCGCTCAAGCGCGGCGACGAGGGACAGGTGATCATCAACGACCGCTGCATCGATGGCTGGTTCGTCTCCGGCCGCAACGGGCCGCCGATGGACTTGCGAGTGCACGACCTATCCGACGCTTCCTTCATCCCTGGTATTTGTTCGCTGCCACGCGTGCCAGGCGGCTTCGACATGGACGCGCTGGTGATCCGGCAGATCGCTGGTCCGGCAAAGTTCCGCATGGACAGCGGCGGCAACATCGAGATCGACGGCGCGCTGTTCACAGTGAAATGTCCAGCGGTGTTCGAGAAACTGCTGACGTATCAGGCTGGCATGGCTGGACAGGGCGGCGGCGCAGGCACGCAGATCACTGGCGACATCGACCACAGCGGTGGCACGATCAGTTCGAATGGCGTCACTGTTGACGGCCATACTCACATCGACTCGATGGGCGGTGAAACACAGGGGCCCAAGGGATGAGGGTAAGACGACTCGACGCAAGCGGCGATTGGACCTTCGGGCACGGCCGCGCGGATTATGCCGATCAGTCGGAATCGGTGGCTCAGCGCGTCGTTACGCGGTTGCGCTCGTTCCGCGGCGACTGGTTTCTCGACCTTGACCACGGCATTCCGTGGATCGAGCGGATGGAACGCGCGGGCGAGCGCGAACGCCTCGAAGCGGATATCAAGCGGCAGATTCTCGGCACGGATGGCGTTTCCGCAATTCTGTCGTTCGACATCGCCTTCGATGGCGAAACGCGCCACATGACGGTTGCCACTACGTTGCGCGATATCTACGGCAATGAATTCGACGTCAGCACGCCAGTCGGCGTCTGAGCACCGCCCGCACGCCGGGCATTTCACGAGCGGGACATTCAATGGGGCAACTCACACCGCAGGGCTTCGTCGCCGAGCGGCTTGACGCCATTCTCGCGCGTCTGGAAGCAGGCTTCCGCGAGATCTACGGCGCGGACATCGATCTGAGCCCGGACAGCCCGGACGGTCAGGCTATCGGACTGTTTGCACAGGGGCTGGCCGACATCAATGAACTGGGCGCAGCGATCTACCGTGCGATGGATCCGGACTACGCCGGTGGTAAGTGGCTGGAGCAGCGTGTCGCGTATGCAGGCCTCAAACGGCGCGGCTCACGCTACAGCCGCATGCCGAGCGTGATTCTGCTCGGCACACCCCACCGGACGATTCCGGCCGGCGCCGTGGTTTCCGATCCGCGGCGTGTGCGTTGGTTGTTGCTGACGGACGTGACGCTGAACGACGCAGGCGCAGGCCGGGGCGACTTCCGCAGCGAGGAGCTAGGTAACTTCGCGAATCCGATCGACACGCAACTGCGCATCGAGACGATCGTGAACGGCTGGGAAACGGCCACCACGTTTGCGGGGCCAGAGGTTGGCGAGCTCGAGGAACTCGATCCGGAGCTGCGGACGCGGTTCGCACGCTCGCGCGCGAGGTCTGCGCAAAACTCTGCCGATGGTATCGAAGCGAAAATCGGAGAACTGCCAGACGTACGCGATGTGCTATGCCTTGAGAATTTCACCAGCGTCACCGATGAGAATGGCCTTCCGCCACACAGTATTAACGTGATCGTGGACGGTGGCGACGATGACGCGATTGCAAAGATCATCCTCGACAACAAGACTGCAGGTACCGACATGCTCGGTGCTGTCGAGCGAATAGCACTCGACAGGAAAGGGCGGCGCCGGCGGGTCTGGTTTGATCGCACGAAGATCATCGATTGCGCCGCCTACATAGAGGTCAAGCGCAATCGCGGTGTAGAAGGCATCGATGAGGAGGGCATCAAAAAGGCTATTGCGGCGAACCCATTCACGATGGGCGATGACGTACAACTATCCAGGCTCTATACCCCGATCAATTCCGTTTCAGGGTTCTCCGTAGATGTTCTGAAGATCGGCTTTGTTGGCGATCAATTGGTTTCGCAAAACATCTCGATTGGGGTACGTGAGCGTGCGCGTTTCCTTGCTGAGGACGTGGAGGTGATTGTCCTATGACCTACGAACGTTTGCTGATCTGGCAGTACAAAGGCAAGCCGCGAGCGGTTGCCACTTCGAAACTGATCAGCGATGAGATCGGAAGGGCATGGGCCGGCATCGCTCAGTTACCCGAAGCACTTGACATAGACAACGCCGAGGGCGTCAACCTCGATCTGGTCGGCAAGCATGTGGGCCAGTCACGCGTCATTTCGGATATGGTCGCGCGCGAGTTTTTCGCGTTCCTGGAATCACTCGACGGTGGCGGCTTTCAGCTCGGCGGTATGGGCGGATCCACCTTTTATCGCCTGGGAAGATCGCTGACCGAATCGGTAGTGCTTGGCGACGACGACTATCGCTTCCTGATCCGCTGCCGTATCACGAAGAACTACATGATCGGGACCATTCCCGAGTTGCTGGACGCGTTGGACTTCATTTTCGGTGACGCGGCTGACGTGTTCGACGGCTACGACATGTCGATCTCCATCGTCATCGAGACGACCAACGTTTCCAGCTTTGCACTTTTCGCAATCCAGCACCTCGATATTCTGCCGAGACCAGTGGGGGTGGGCGTGGCGTTCTATGTGGTCACCGGTCAGAAGCCCTTCGGATTCGATGGCAGTGTCGGAGCATTCGGTTTCAATGAAGGTACATTTGCGAGGCTTTTATGATCATTTATGACCGCCCGGACGAAGATGTATTTGCCGAAGGCGCGAAACCGGGCGAAGTGGCCGACTTCCCGAACGTAGCGCGAGGGTGGGGCGAGGCGTTCGATCGAACAGGCGGCAAGCCGCCGATGGAGTGGTTCAACTGGCTGGGCATCCGAACCGATCGTGCGATGCGCTATTTCCTGCAGCGCGGTGTGTCCGAGTGGTCGCAGACTGACGACTATCCAGAAGGCGCCATCGTGCAGTTCGACGGTGTGCTGTATCAGGCGATTCAACGCACCACGCGGCGACCGCCCAGACGATATATCCGCACCGTGGGGACCACTCTACAACTACGGCGTGACTTCGATCACAGGCCTGACGGGCGGCAACGTTACACTCCAGCCACGGCAGGCCGCGAAGAACCGCATCGTACTGTCGGGCCTGCTGACGGGTAACGTGCAGATCATTCTTCCGACGTGGCTGAAGGACTGGAAGATAAACAACAATACGACCGGTGACTTTACGGTCACATGCCGGACCGCGGCGGGTCTCGGTGCAATATGCCTGCCGGGTTTGACGACTACGATCTACGGTGACGGCACGAACATCAACCTCGACAGTCCGGCACTCGGCGGGGCAAGCATCGCCGGAAATGGCTATCAGGAACTACCCGGCGGGCTGATTATGCAGTGGTTGACTGGCGCAAGCGACTCGAATGGGATTCTTACCCGGCCGTGGCCGATTCCGTTTCCCAATGCTTTGTTCGGCGCAACCGCAACTTACTTGTCAAACGGTACGGCGCTCGCAGCTGTCATCCCATCTGTTTCCAACATCTCGACAGCAATGACGTGCGTCGTAAACGTTGCAAACAGTGCGGGTGGTGCTGTCGCTTCTGCGAATGTCAAGGTTATTGCTCTCGGGAACTAAGCAACTCAGGGGAAAAATACGCAGCCCGGCTTTGTAGCTTGATGCTCGCGCAGACCTGATCTGCGTAAGCGGTTCCCCCAAACTACGTTGAGGATTCCTGTATGGATGATATGAGGAAGGCGGTAGACCGTTACCCGCACAGTGGTACGGGTCTCGATAGCCTGCTTGATCTATGGGTAGTGATCCCGGACGACGATAACGACATGCCGTTCGTTTCACGCGCCGTGTGTGTGACCGTGGCGGGAGACTTTCATGTGATCACCGCTCGCGGAAGTGAGATCGTCGTGCCGCTCGATGTGGGCTGGCATCCGCTGCGGCTTAGGCGCGTTTACGCATCGGGTACGACGGGCGAATGTATCGCCGGAGACTGACCCATGATCGGAGTAAACCTGATGCTTGCGCCGCGCTGCATGGCGTCCTCTGGTCGCGCGGCCGTGCCAGTACCACCGCAGCCACCAGAACCGGAGGCGCCGACACTCGATCTCAATTTTCTTGCCAACCCCGTCATCCCGGACGACTGGACATTTACGAGGGCTTCGACAGCAAGGTATTTTGGTGCCGATCGCTGGCAAGAGACGGCAGCCAGCAACCTTGCACGCTTCGATCACGACCCGCATACGGGCGAGTTACGCGGGCTTCTCCTCGAGGAATCGCACACCAACCTGTTGCACAATTCGGATGCAGCGGAGCTTTGGGAATCGACGAATGTTCAGGTAGTGACCGATGGAACGGTCGGCCCGGATGGGGTGAGTTTTGCACGGCGTATTGTTGAGGAGGCAGGCGGGGACGATGTTTCCCACTCTGTGTATCAGTACCTCTCCGTGTCGACATCAGCCTACCGCGACTTTACCTGGTCGAGCCGTCTATGCCCGGGAGAGCGTACCGAGGCGTATGTTGAGATGCGCAGCGGGGATAGCTACTGCGGTGCTTCATTCGATCTGGTCAGTGGAGCCGTACTTACGGAAGGTGTCGGCGGACCGAACTGGATCTTGATTGGCGCGCGATGTATTCCCCTGCGTGATGGATGGATGGAATTGCGTGTAACCGGAACAGTCACGATCGCGGGCACGATCACGATCAGAGGGGTAGTCTATCTGCAGAACGGCGACTCGATCACTTATCCGGGTGATGGGGTATCCGGGTTGTATCACGGAGGCTCGCGACTTGAGCAGGCCGGATTCGCGACGAGCCATATCCCGACGACGTCGACGGCTGCGACGCGCGCCCTCGACAGGCTGACCACAAGCAACCCGGACTTTTTCAAACCCGGCGACGGCACGCTGCTCATCGATGCCGTGATCGTTGGCGTCGCGACCGCGAGCAGTGCGTGCCTGATCTCGCTGGACGATGGCGACAACGTTGGAGTCAGCATTTACAAGGCAGTCGGCACGGGGGCGATGTGGTCATACATCGGCAATAACGCGACATCGCTCGGGGTAACAGTGGGCGAGGGTGACAGGGTCCGGGTAGCCATTGCATGGTCGGGAGACTGGAGCACTGCCTCGACCTCGATCAACGGGGGAGCGTCGATCGCGATGCGCCCAATGCCGGTTGCGATCACACAGATGTCGATCGGATCGAGGCGGGGCGCATTTATCTCGAGTATCTGGGCACGCGAGGCCAAATACTGGCCTCGCCGGATCGACGACGCAACACTCTCCGACTTAACGAGGCTGACATGACCTTCCATGATTACTACCTGCGCGCGCCGAATGCTGACGAACTGCGCAAGGCTTTGCTTGCGGCGCAGTTGATCGAGCCGCTTGGGGGCGGTGAGTACGTATCATGCGACGGTATGCAACTGGACATGATTGGCGAGCTCGCCCTTTTCAAGGACAGGGGAGATGTGGCCACGTTACCGGGTTGGCACGCGAATCTGCGCATGAGCCGGCCACTATCCGATGATGAGCGCGCTCGGCTCGCCGAGTTCGTGATCGATCCACCGAAAGCGCCATTGCGCGTATGGGCATAGAGCCCGTTTCTTTCAACCGCCTTCGGGCGGTTTTTTTTCGTTTACGGCCGCCGCGTGCGGCCGTTTCTATTGGGAGACCAGCAGTGTCGATAGACGAAGTTATCAGGGACGCCATGGCGCCCGCACTCGCCATCCTGCCGTCTGCGATGGACTCGCAGCCGGCTCGCGTCATGCTGACGGCGATCGGGCTGCAGGAGAGCCGTTTCGAAGACCGCCGGCAGATGAACGGTGGTCCCGCTCGCGGCTTCTGGCAGTTCGAGCAGGGTACGGCGAAGTCGCGCGGCGGCGTGTGGGGCGTCTACCTGCACGATGCGAGCCGCTACTGGCTGAACGTGCTGTGCGAGGCTCGTCATGTCGCGTTCGATCCGGTCGAGATCTACGGGACGCTCGAGCACGACGATGTGCTCGCGGCCGGCGTCGCGCGGCTATTGCTCTTCACGGACCCGCCGAAGCTGCCAGCCGTCGATGACGCGGCGGGCGCGTGGGCGCTCTACCTGCGCACGTGGCGGCCAGGCAAGCCGCGGCCGGACTCGTGGCCGCAGTTCCATCGGCAGGCTGTCGACGCTGCGGGTGCCTATCCGAATGCAGAGGAGGCCTGATGCAACTGAACGAGCACGAAAAGGAACTGGTGATGCTGCTGGGCCTTGGCGCGGTGATCGGCCTTGGAAAGCTGCTGGCCGGAGGGGAGGCGATATCAGCCCGACTTGTCGTCGGTCGAATGATTATCGGTGCAGGACTGTCGGCGAGCGCTGGGGCCGTACTGATGATCTTCAAAGAGATGCCACCGACAGCGCTGGTCGGCATTGCGTCCGCAATTGGCATTCTCGGGCAGTCGGTACTCGAGGCGGCGGTGCAGAAGTTCGTTGGCAAGCTTCCCGACGATCGCGACGAGGGGAGCAGATGAACTGGAAAGCACTTATCGCGGTTTTTGTGCTCGGCTGCGGTATTGCCGGCATCGCGCAGCAATGGCGGCTCGGCGCGCAGATCGCCAGCGCTGGGACTGATCTTGCGAACGCTCGGCAGCAACACGAGGCCGAACTGAGAGCGATCTCCGATATGGCCGCCTCAGCGGCCGACGCCGCGCTCGCAGAAACCGTGCGCGCGGCGTCGGCTGTCGCCGCAGTCGAACAAACCTACCGAACGGAACAAACCAATGCTCAAAAGACGATTGATACTCTTCGCGCCGATGTGCGTGCTGGCGATGTTCGGCTGCGCGTCGCAACTGCCAGTTGCACCGCTTCAGCCGGTGGCAGTGGCGTGCCCGGTGCTGGCGCCGCCGCCGGCGGAACTGATGGAACGGGAACAGCCGAACTTGACGGACCGGTTGCTGACGCTCTTCTCGGTATAACCGGAGACGGCGACCGCGCAATCCGGAAACTGACCGCATTGCAGGATTACGCGCGCGAAGCACTGCGCGTGTGTGGGGTCCCATAGGGACGTCGAGTGCAGGCGCTCTGTGCTATTCGCCTTGTCGTCGGCCGGATGATTCTCGGCGCCGGCTTGTCCGCGAGCGCCGGTGCAGTGCTGATGGTGTTCAAGGAAATGCCACCGACGGCGTTGGTGGGAATTGCATCGGCGCTGGGTATCCTGGGGCAGTCGGCGCTCGAAGTATTGGCGCAGCAAATCCTTGGCAAGATTCCCGATGACCGCAAGGATCGGGGCGAATCAGGTCCGCAGTAACGGACTGCTCGCCCTACACGCGTTTCACCTGTTTAGATCGGAAGGGACGGTGAGGCATATCGGTACAGGCAGATCGGCGGATAGCAGCAGCCGATAAAGAACGGTTCGTCGCACATTTCTGGGATCGATGGCTAAGGAAGTGGCCGATGCCGGCCATGACCCGCCGTTCGCCGGAAATTGGTGACTGGCCGCTTGACACCGAGGATGAGACGGTCGTGGAAGTCGACCCGGCCTTTCGCTCGCATCGCAAGTTCGGCGGGAAGCGCATGAACAAGGTTCCTAGGCCCCACGATGTGCAGCAGACAGGCATGATGTTCGAGCGAAGTCAGGGGAGCGTTCCGCTCGCCGGCGGACAGCCCTGATGATAGATCGGGATTGACAGGACGGTCCTCCCCAATGAAAGTAGGGCTAGGGTGAACGCCGAGGTGTTGCGAAGCGCCAGCACGCCCAGACTTTGCGAGTACCGCGTACGACGAGCACATGGTTTGCCGTGTCCCTTGACCGAGAGGGCGAGTCAGCGCTTCGACTTGCCGTTCAAAGGGGAAAACCGAATGAAGGAACTCTTTGCGAACGGTGGCTGGCGGGGGATGCACGCAACCAGAACGACCAGCGGGATCGTTCAATCGCGCTCCGTTGCCGCGATCCTGTTCGCCGGCGCTATCAGCATAGGGATCGCGACCTGGGTATGCTTTCGCCTGGGAGCCGGCGTCGCGGCAGTTGGGTTCGTCTACCTGATCGAGGTCTTGCTGGTGTCACTGATGGGCAGCCTCGTTTCATCGGTAGCTATCTCGGTGATCGCTGTTGGTTGCCTCAACTTTTTCTTTACACAGCCACTATTTACCTTCCGGGTAGATGCCCAGCAGGACATCGTAGCGTTGACTGCCTTTTTTGTGACATCGTTCGTCGTCACCTTTCTCGTGCATAGGACTCGCCGACTGGCAGCGCTCCATCGTGAGCAGGCACAGCTGCTCGACCTTACCCACGACAGCGTGGTAGCTCGCGATATGGACGATGTAATTACCTACTGGAACAGCGGCGCGGAAGCGCTTTATGGGTGGAAGAAACACGAGGCGCTCGGCCACGTTGCCGGCCGTCTGCTTCACACGCGTTTTCCTGCAGCACTCGAGGACATCAAAAAAACTTTGTTTAAAACCGGCCGTTGGGAAGGCGAGATCGTCAATACCCGGCGCGACGGGTCGGAAGCCGCAGTGGCCAGCCGTTGGGCCCTGGTGCGAGACGAACAGGGGCGATTGGTCGCGACCCTCGAAACGGGCACCGACATCACCGAGCGCAAGCGGGTCGAAGAGGCGCTGCAACAGGTGTCTCGTTTGACGTCGATCGGCGAATTGGGCGCGTCGGTGGCCCACGAAATCGCCCAGCCTCTCGCAGCGGTCGCCACCCATGGTGCCGCGTGCCTGCGATGGATTGACCGGGACGTACCCGACCTTGAAAAAGTGCGAGCCTCCGTGCAACGCATACTTACTGATGTACAACGCGCGATCGAGATCGTCAGGCGCGTCCGCATGCTTGCAAAGCGGATTGCCCCTGAGATGACGCGACTGGAAATCAACGAGCTGATCAGTGACGTCATCGTACTGCTCCAGCGCGAGGTCTTGAAGTACAACATCACGTTGCGGACGATGCTTGTTCCGGGACTGCCGGCGGTGCTTGGCGATCGGATTCAACTGGCACAAGTCATCACGAATCTGATTACGAACGGTATCCAGGCAATGAGCACGATCGAAGACCGGCCGCACGAACTGACGATCAAGTCGTGGCGCAGCGACGACGGCTATGTGATCGTCTCGGTGCAAGATTCCGGGACAGGAATTGACCTGCAGCACGCCGATCGGCTATTCGAACCGTTCTTCACTACGAAGCCCGAAGGTATGGGTGTGGGGCTTTCTATTTGCCGTTCGATTATCGATGCCCATGGTGGGCGGGTGTGGGCAGAGAACAATGCCGGATACGGCGCGACCTTTCAGTTCACTATTCCCGTGATCGGCGATAGCGGATCGGGGGAATAACCCGTTGCGGCCCCAGAATTGCAGGTTCGGCCTGCACTCAGAGGTACGACGCAAGCAGTGTCACCGCAATCGCCCCGCAACCCAGCAACAACAGCGCGCGGACGTCGGCCGGCCCGATCTTGAAGAGGCGGTGGTGCCGGTGAGAGAGGTATCTCAAGCGACGGCTTTGGGCCTTGAACCGGCCGCCCGGCGACCGACTATGGATGTCCGAGACGGGTCGGGTGCCGCCGATCGCGACCGGCGGTCCGCTAGATGATTTTAATGTAGCTGATCAACAGCCGTTCATAAACGGGCAACTGTGCTGTTGCGGCGCGGATTGCCGCGATCTCGGACGCGCACTTCAGTGCGTCCAAGAGCTGTCTGTGACGAGGGGAATCCCGCACGAGATTGTCGTGCGAGAGGGGGCGAACTGCGGATCCGGCGAAACGCACATCGCGTTCGGTTCGGATCAGGGATTACTTAGCTCGAATTTCAGTCGCTTGCCGAGCGCCGAAGCAGCGCTCGCCAAGGTCGTAAGGGTGAGACTAACGTCAGTCTCGTCCAACAGCCGGTTAAGTGCGGAACGACTAGTTCTCATTTTGGCAGCCATCGCAGTTTTTGTGATGTGCTGCACTTTCATTTCTTGTTGGATCTGCCATGCGATCACGCGTTTGATCGCCGTGGCAGTCGCTTCCTCGAGAATTGCTTCCTCGAGGAGGAAGTCGTCAAAGTCACTTCCGACGTGTTTGTTTGCCATATCGCACTCCATTGCGAGCAACTATTCACGTTTCGGACGTACCTGCAGAATTTCTTTCAAACGTTCTTCGGCGAGGTCGATGTCCTGTTTCGCCAAGGTCTGCGTCTTTTTGATGAAACCATGAAGCAGAACCATTTCACCGTCATACACGGTGAAGATGACACGTGCGATGCGCTTATACAGCGCCACGCGTACTTCCCACAAACCCTTCCGAATCTTGCGGACAACCGGCATCCCGATAGGCCATCCAAACTGCACCGTTTTGATTTCGATGCCGATGTCCCTTTTGTCTGCGGCGTCCAGTTCCTTCAGCCATTCACGGACCGGTTCATGCCCTCCGCTCGTACGAAAAAACCTCACCACCAGTGTTGGTTCCTGCTTCATTTTGTACTTCTCCCGGTTTGAACCTATACGCGGCGCTATTCATGGTTTGCTCCTGGGGTCAGTTAGTGGGTGTTGCAGAGTCGTCAAATAACTCTAAGCGCAACTTGGGTGAGGGTTTCTATCGTTCATAAGGCCGACGTGGGTCTGTTTCCCTACGCGGGCCGCGCAGCGCCAGCAACGCGACAAATGAAGCGTACCAAAGTTGGTACGGAGATGCAAGTGCAACCTTGCCGAGTCGTGACATTTGAACGGCCGGTTTCCGTAAGTCCACTTGACCGCTCCGGGACGTTATCGATCGGCCCAGAAATCCCCGAAAAAATAAAAAAAGCCGCCGCCCGGTCAGGGTACGGCGGAAAGGTGCCAACTACGACAAGCCGGGCCCCAGGGGATGCAAACCCGGCGGTGAAGTCTCCTATCTCCGCCCGTCGCGAGCAGTCGGACAACTCCGAAATTGTCGCGCGTCCGGCTACCGTCGACGTGGAAGCTCCTCGAGGTCATCGTCCGTCCAGATCGCCCTCAGGCAATGCACGCATCCGCGCTCAGATCGGTTTTTCCGGTTCTACCGGACCCGGCTAGAATTCCGGCATGAAAGATGACGCTGAAAACGCGACCGAATATCTGTTGGAGCGGGCCGCGATCATGGAGTTCGACGGCGGTCTGAAGCGATACGACGCGGAGTATTTCGCCGTAGTCGCAACGTGGCGTTTCTGCAACCGGACGGCCGCGCAGGAGCCGAGCGCGCTCAATTACAAAATGATCAGCCGGGGGTTCACCGGCGACGAGCCGCGCGAGCCGGGCGAGCGGGCGTGAAAAAAGCCGCCAAAGGCAGCTTCCCCAAAAAGTCAGATCGTTGCCAGAAGCTGTTGAATCGCTTCCGCTTTCCAGACCATTCCTATGTCTGAATCCTTGTGGATGCGTCCGCTGTAGATGCCAATGAAGTTGCTGACCGGCCCATTCATCACGGCGGTATCCCCGCTACGGAACTTCACCATGCCGCCGGAGCGGAATGCAATGACTGGTGATCCGGATTGGCCGGGCCGTCCCCTGCAATCGACCAACATCACCGGCAGTTCGTTATAGCTGACGTCTGGGTCCGAAGCGACCGTACCGTTGACCCAGATGGCGAGATTCTGCCCGGCTGCCATACCCAGCGGAAAACCGATGATTGAAACGTGGTCGGTTGGAAGGAGCAGAATTTGCCTATCAATAGGGGTGACCATCTCATAGAGCAACTGCTCGTCTGCGGGCAGATCGTCAAGCGGGATCGCGACGAAGTCTGCTCGTTCGCCGAGAGCAGGATGCTCGACCCACTGCGGCTGGTCTTCTACTAGCAGATTGACGGTGATATCAGCCCAGGTCACCTGTTGCCCTCCGGCCGCGCCTGTCCGATAGTTCGGCGGTACAGCGCCCAAGATTGGCATCCGAATCGTGAGCGCGTTCGGAATCGCGAGGGTAGGCGAAAGTGTCTTCCCCGTATTTTGGTCTCGCCCGGTGACGTTGTGACGGTTCGTGATAAGACATATTCTCCCGCTCCGGCTCCGCGCAAAAAATCCGGTTCCAGTCGACAAAGACTGACCGGAGAAACTCAGCGTGAGATGCACGGACCTAATCGACTCGATAGCAACTTGCGGTTGGCTCGACATTTTTCTCGTTCTAGTTGCGTTGCACGTAACAACGTCCGCTGCGTTCATCGGTGCTACGCCGGTGCTACGCGGGCGTCCGGCCAATTGAGCCTCGCCTTTTCTGTCAGTTCTTTCCCGTTATTCGCCGTTCCAATCCATCATCGGGGCAACGGACACGCGGCGGGGGCTGGGAGTGCGAGGTAAAGACATGGAGCGGCCAGGCGGCTTGAATCAAAACAATAATTTTACCGCAAGGCCAGAAACCGCCGGGCGCGCTGGAGCCATATCACTGTCGCGACAGAGGCGGGCACCGGTTCGTCAATGCGTCAATGCCTTAGTGTCCATGTCCCCCCATCCCGCCACCACTGCTCCACGAGCTGCCGCCGCCGTGCATGCCGCCGTATCCGCCACCGTGCCATCCGCCGTCCCCGCCATGCCATCCGCCGTGCCCGCCGTGCCCGCCGTGCCCGCCGTGCCCGCCACCGCCGTGCCATCCGCCGCGCCCGTGCCAATACCCATGTCCGTAATAGCAGCACGACCCTCCGAAACCGCCATAGATACCAACCGAGCCGTACGCCGGTCCGTAGTAAGGCGGTCCATACGCGTAGGGATAGTAGGGTTGCGCATAGCCGTAGTCCGCTGGCGGCGCGACGACGCATCCAGTGATGCTCGCTGCCGCGGCCGCTAGCAGCGTCATCGATGCAATGAGCCTGGTCACGATTTTCTCCTTCACGTAAACCTGAGAAAAACCGCGCGCAACGGAGTTCAGCCGCGTTTGTGTCCGAGCGTTACCCGCGCCGGCGCGGCGGTGCGCGCTCGGGGCTTCGACCACGCGAGCCGTTGCCGCGACGTTCGACCGTTTCGCCAATCTTCTCGCGTATTACCGAGCGGTGTTGCGGTAACACTTCGTTAACGATCTGATACGTTACTGACGGGCGTGGCTGCTAACTTCCATCGGACGATTCGTCGTTTAAGTCGGAAGCGATTCGCGTGCCCGCCCCGTTCGATCATCTGCTCAAAGGCAACGTGCTGTATCGCCAGGGCATGCGCTACAACGAGGCGGAATCGCCTGGCGCCGCTCGCGCGCTTTGCCGACAAATACCCGTTCAACTTCATCAACGTCGGCCTCATTCATCTCGCGCTGCCGAACGCGCGCATCGATCATGGCCGCCGCTCGCGATTACATTCTGTCTATCGATTTTCTCGCGCATTTTTACGACGTGTCGTTCGGCTGCCACCTCGGCGAGCTGGGCCGCTGTCAGCGCGCGTAAGATGCGTTGATAACGCGCTGGCGGCGCGTTCTACTCGCGGGCGTGATGATCGAGATCGAGCACGAGGAGCTGGTCGACGCTTGCGAAACGAACGTGCGTCGCATGCTCGCGCATTGCGGGCTCGAGTGAGACGAACATTGCCTCGCATTTCGCGAGACGATGCGGCGTGTCAGTACCGCGAGTTCCGCACAGATGCACCGACCGTCGTATCGAACGTCGATGCGGCGCTGGCAGCCGCGAGGCGGATTGCGTGAACCGCTACGGGAAGGTCTCGGCCCCGACCTGACGGCGGCCGACGCTCAACGCGCGATCACCGATACGTGATGCAGCCACGGGTACACGCCGGCAATGAACGCCGCGTAGATCGCGGCCATCGTCACGCCGGCGGCCGTGCCCCAGATGTCGCGCGAGGCCGCGCCCTGGCGAAAATGCACAGGCAGTCCGACCACGACGTAGCCGATCACGAAGAACAGGATGACCGCGCGCACCGGCGACAGATCGTGGCCGATGAATTCGAGCAACGCCGACAGGCTGAATTGCGACATGGACATGCAGGGAGTCACGAAGGCGGGGGGATCGCACGGCGCCGGAACACATCGAAATTGTTCAGCGAATGACGACTGATCCGCTTCACTCTCGACGTTTCACAGCGCGACGACCTATGCCGATTAAAGGCCACGCAAACGCGATCCGCAAGAAAAAACCTGTATGAATTTGTACTGTCCTACATTGCTTGCAGTTTGCCTGCGCCGCGACTTTCAGCCGGCCTGGCAACGCTTTCACGGCCACGCTCTCAACGCTCCAGGGGCTTCGGTTTGCGCAAGGGATCGAGCAGCGGTTTCAAGCCGTTGTGATCGATCTCGTGCATCAACGCGAGCAGACGGCCAATCTCGCCGGGCGGAAAGCCCTGGCTCGCGAACCAGTTCAGATAGTGGCCGGGCAGGTCGGCGATCACGCGGCCTTTATATTTCCCGTAGGGCATCACGCGCGTGACCAGCAATTCGAGGTGTTCGTGATTCATGGCAACGAAGTCATGATGAAACGCGCATCGAGAGCGCAAAGCGCGCAACGCGCAAGCACCAGGCGGCGCGCTGCAACGCATGGCCCCGCATTCTAGCCTTGCTGCAGGTAATGCGTCGGCGTGGTAACGTCTGCGCTTTCCGTTCACCTCTTCAACAGGACAAGTTAGATGGAATACCGCAGACTCGGCGACTCCGACGTGCAGGTTAGCCTGATTGGTCTCGGCACGATGACGTGGGGCGAGCAGAACACCGAGCAGGAAGCGCACGCGCAGATCGACTACGCGCTCGATCACGGCGTGAACCTGATCGACACCGCGGAAATGTATCCGGTGCCGCCGCGCGCCGAAACGCAAGGCTCGACGGAGCGCTACATCGGCACGTGGCTCGCGCAGCACAAGAGCGCGCGCGAGAAGATCGTGCTCGCCACCAAGATCGCGGGCCCCGCGCGTCAGCCGCACAATCCGCGTCATATTCGCGGCGAGGGCAACCAGTTCGATCGCAAGAACCTGACCGAGGCGCTCAACGACAGCCTCGAACGTCTGCAAACGGACTACGTCGATCTGTATCAGCTGCACTGGCCCGATCGCAGCACGATGACGTTCGGCCGTCCGTCGTATCCGTGGGTCGACGACGCGTACACGGTGCCGATCGAGGAAACGCTGACGGTACTCGCCGAATTCGTGAAGGCTGGCAAGGTGCGCCATATCGGCGTGTCGAACGAAACGCCGTGGGGCATCGCGCAGTTTCTGCGCGCGGCCGAAAGACTCGGCTTGCCGCGCATCGTCAGCATCCAGAATCCGTACAGCCTGTTGAACCGCACGTACGAAGTGGGTCTGTCCGAGTACGCGCATCGCGACAACATCGGTCTGCTCGCGTATTCACCGCTCGCGTTCGGCTGGCTGTCGGGCAAGTACGAAGGCGGCGCGCGTCCTGCGGGCGCGCGCATCACGCTGTTCGAGCGCTTCCAGCGCTATAGCAAGCCGCAAGCCGTGCAGGCGACCACGCGTTACGTCGAGCTCGCGAAGCGCCACGGCATGACCCCCGCGCAATTCGCGCTCGCGTTCGTCAATAGCCGGCCATTCGTGACCAGCAATCTGATCGGCGCGACCTCGCTCGAACAATTGAAGGAAAACATCGCCAGCGCGGACGTGAAGCTGTCGCCGGAAGTGCTGGCGGAAATCGACAGGCTGCACGAGCTGCAGCCGAATCCGGCGCCTTGATGTCGAGGTAAGCGCGACGCGCTTGCCGCGGTGGCCCCGGTCGATTGCCGGGGCGGCCGCGCAAGGCGCGGCGAATCACTCGGCGTCGGCCGAACTCAACCCGCGGCCTTTGTCGTATCCACCGTCTCGCGCTTCGCCGCAAGCGGCGAATTCTCGCCGAGATCCCAGAACAGTCCCGCCATCATCTGCAGGCCCTCGCGCACCACCGGAGCCAGAAGGTGCTCGTTCGGCGCATGCTGCGAGCAGGCCGGATAAGAATGCGGTACCCAGATCGTCGGCAGACCGAGCGTGTCGGCGAATACCTCGTTCGGCAGCGTGCCGCCGAGATTCGGCAGCAGCGCGGTCTTCTTGCCGGTGGTTGCTTCGAGCGACGCGATCGCCCACGTGACCCACGGATCGTCGGGATCCAGCCGCGTGGCTGGCGCGCCGCGTTCGACGTCGATTTCGACCAGCTGAAAACCGTGCGCATCGAGATGCGCGCGCAGGTGCTCGCCGAGGTTTTCCCAATCGGTGCCGACCACGAAACGCAACTGGCAGACCGCGAACGCCGACGGCGGAATCGCGTTGACCGGGTTCTCCGGATTGCCCGCCTTGAAAGCCAGCACTTCGAAGCTGTTCCAGCCGAACACGCGCTCGGGCGCGGAAAGACCCGGCTCGCCCCAGTTATCGTCGACGGTGGGGTCGCCCGGACCGTTGCCCACCGTGATGTCGGCAAGTGCGCGGCGCACGGCCTCGGGGATCGGCGGCGGACGCAGGCCGTCGACTGCGATCACGCCGCGCGCATCGACGAGACTCGCGAGCGCGTTGGCGAGCATCGTCGCCGGATTGCGCAGCAAGCCGCCCCAGTTGCCCGAGTGATGCGCGCCGTCGCGCAGGTTCAGCGACAGCCTGAAATTGACCGCGCCGCGCGAGCCGAGAAACACGGTCGGACGACGCGCTGCGAGACGCGGACCGTCGGAGGCGATCAGCACGTCGGCGGCGAGTTCGTCGCGATGCGCATGGCAGATCGCGTCGAGCCCCGGCGAGCCGGTTTCCTCGCCCATCTCGATCAACAGCTTCGTGTTGAAGCCGAGTTTGCCGTCGCGCGCGGCGAGCGTGCTCGCGAGCGCGGCGAGGTTGATCGAGTGCTGGCCTTTGTTGTCGGCGGTGCCGCGACCGAACCAGCGCTCGCCTTCCACGGTCACCGCCCACGGCGTCAGCGGCGCGCGCCACTGGCTGTCGTAGCCGCGCACGACGTCGCCGTGGCCGTAGATCAGCACGGTCGGCAGATGATCGCCTTCGTGACGGTTGGCGATCAGGAACGGACCGAAGCCATCGACCGGGTTATCGACGATGCGCGTGCTGAAGCCGAGGCGCTCCGCTTCGGGCTGGATTTCGTCGGTCAGATAGGACAGCAGCAGTGCGCCGCGATCGCTTTCCTGGCTTTCGGTGCGAAAACCGACGCGACGGTTCAGATCGGCGAGAAAAGCGCCGGATTCAAAGTGCCGGGTGGCAAGCTCGATGGCCTGGTTGCGGCTCATGTCGATGTCTCCGATGCGGGGGATGGGTGAAGGGGCGGAGGGCCGCGAGGCTCGATGGCTCGATGCTCGGCGCGGCGTTCAGGCGAATCGTCTGCAACGTGATTGCGACCGATTCTAGAAGCGCGCCATTTTTGTCACAATGATCATGTTTCGAAGCTTGCCTTGCCGGAAAAGCAAAGCGTCGCGCGTCGGCTCGAACCGCGGCACCCGCCCACCCAGGGCACCGTTGCAACTGATTCGATCGAGGCGTCCAGAATGGCACGTTCACTGCATGGCATCGCGTTGCGTTATTTCGTCGAAGTCGCGCGCGGCGGCTCGCTGAGCGACGCGTCCGAGCGGCTGCACGTCGCGGTATCGGCGATCAGCCGGCAAATCGTGCGGCTCGAAAGCGAGCTCGGCGTGACGCTGTTCGAGCGGCGTCCGCGCGGCATGACGCTGTCCGAGGCCGGTGAGCGGCTGCTTGCGTACGCGCAACGCAGCCTGCTCGAAGCCGAGCACGTGATGAAAGAGATTAGCGGCCTCGCGAGCTTGCACGGCAGCCGGATCAAGATCGCGACCGCCGAGGGCTTTGCGGTCGACTTCCTGCCCGCCGCGATTGCGGATTTCCGCGCCGAGCACCCCGGCATCGATTTCACGCTGACCGTGATGTCGCCGGCCGACGCCACTCGCCACGTGCGCGACGGCGACGTCGATATCGCGCTGTCGTTCAGCCTCGCGCCGGAGAAGGGCGTGAAGGTCGAGCACACCGAACGCGCGCCGGTGTTCGTGCTGCTGCGCGCCGATCATCCCCTTGCGGCGCGCGCGAAACTGTCGCTCGCCGAGGTGAGTCGCTATCCGCTCGTGTTGTCGGAGACGGGCACCACGATTCGCCAGTTGATCGACATCGCGTGCGCGCTCGAAGGCATCCTCCTCGAGCCGGACCTGATCTGCAACAACAGCGGCGCGAGTTATCGCTACGCGCAGCGGTCCGGAGCGATCATGTTCACGGGGCTGCTGTCGGTGCGCGACCGCTATGCCGACGACGGCTTCGTCGTGATTCCGCTCACGGACCCGCAGATGCGCCAGCGCAGCATCCAGGTGCAGACGATGGCGGGGCGCGAGTTGCCCCCGTCGGTGCGCACGTTTCGCGACCATCTGATCGCGCGGATCGCGGATGCGAAGCCGGCTGGGGCGCAGGCGTCGAAGGTCACCGGTGGACGCGGTAAACGTACGCCGCGGCGCCCGCGAGCCGATGCATGAAATGCGACACATGCCACGCACTAAGCGGCAAATGTTCTCCCGGAATCCGAATCACGACCTAAACTGTGGTGGACGGCAAGGACGGCCCTGAGAAAACGACCCTGAGGGTGCGCGCCACGATCAGGGGAAACGCGGAACAATGACAGTCGAACCGCGGACCTGCCGCCCAGCCCGCGATGCTGCAATGCACACAAGCGGCAATAGATGGACCCAAATAGAAAGGCGGCGCGTCGTCCCGATGGCGCGTTGCCCACGACAGAGCGATAGGACCAACACAGCCATGGCGCAACAGAAAACCAATCCAAAACTCGAGCAGGCTCTCACGCGCGGTGATCTCGCGATCCGTCAGGCGAACTCGGCGCGAGCGACCGCCTTGTTGCGTGCGCTTGCCAAGATGATCGTCGATGCGTCGGCGACCATCGGCGTGGAAGCCTTCACGCTGATTCACGACGGCGACAAGATCTACGATCCCGCCGATGGTCTATGGCCACAGGCGCTGCTGATTTCGCTCGACGGTCCGGTCGAGGACGCCGATCCCGACGAATTGCGCACGGTGCGGCTGATCGCGGATGATCCGGTCACCGTGTTCCGGGTGGAATGGCAGCGCGCCGATGGCAAGATCGGGCGTCACGAGGGCGGCCCGTTCGCGACGGTCGCGTTCATCTCCGACGTCGATATTCCGTGGACCGATGACGAGGACTGAGCGCGCACAACGATAGCAAACACGCCGTGCGACGACCGACGCGGCGTCGTCTTGCGCGGGTGCAGGCGCAACGCGCCGCCCGCGCGTTCGGCTTACTTCATCATGCGACGCCGAAACAGGATCGCCGACACGATGAAGCCGCCGACTGCATAAGCGGCCAGCACGCTCACATGGAGCGCCGCGTGCTCCATCGGCCGACCGAGCATCGCCGGGCGCATCAGATCGACCGCATTGGCGAGCGGCAGCGCGACAGTCACCGCTTGCGCGGCGCCGGGCAGTTGCGAGATCGGAAAGAACACGCCGGAGAGCAGCAGCATCGGCGTGAGCACGAGCGTCTGATAGAACATGAAAAAGTCGTACGACGGCGCGAGCGCCGTCACGATCATCGCGAGGCTCGCGAACGCGAGACCGGCCAGCACGATGACCGGCAGCGCGAGCAGCATCGACGGAAAACTCGCATAGCCGAGCGCGCCCGCCACCAGCATGATCGCCACACCCGACAACACCGATTTGCTGGCGGCCCACACCACCTCGCCGAGCACGATATCGCCGAGCGTGAGCGGCGTATGCATGATCGCCTCCCACGTGCGCTGCACGTGCATGCGCGAAAAGCCCGAATACATCGACTCGAAGCTCGCCGACATCATCACGCTCGACGCCACCGTGCCCGCCGCGAGGAACGAGATATACGACACGCCGTCGACGTGCCCGACCATCAGCCCGAGCCCGAGGCCGAGACCGAACAGATAGATCATCGGATCGGCGAAGTTGCCGAACATCGATGCGATCGCGAGCTTTTTCCACACCAGGTAATTGCGGCGCCACACCGCGATCCAGTTCGTGGCATTGGCGGGGAAGGCACCGAACGGTTCTTGCGCCGATGGCGTGCCGTCGTGGGTTTCGTAAGTACGTGCGTCCATCAAGTGTCTCGCTATGGGTTCAGTCCTGCATTTCGCGACCGGTGAGCCGCAGAAACACATCCTCGAGATTCGCCGGCCGATGCAGATAGCGCAAATCGGCGCGCTGCTTGAGGCGCATATGCACGGGCTGCGCGTCGCTCACATAACAGAACAGCGTCTCGCCGCTGATCTCGGTGCGCTCGGCGAGCGGCGCGAGTTCGTCGCGCAACGCAAACGGATCGGGGCCGTAGATCTCGATCACGTCGCAGCCGATTTCGGACTCGATCAACTCGCGCGGCGCGCCTTCGGCGATCTTGCGGCCTTCCTCGATCACGCACAGTCGATGACAGAGCCGTTCGGCTTCTTCCATGAAGTGCGTGGTCAGCAGAATGGTCTTGCCGCGCGCGAGCAGCGAGCGCAGCCGCTCCCAGATCAGATGGCGTGCTTGCGGATCGAGACCGGTGGTCGGCTCGTCCATGATCAGCACGTCGGGATCGTTGATCAGCGCGCGCGCGAGCGTGAGGCGCCGCTTCATGCCGCCCGACAGTTCGCTCACGCGCGCGTGCGCCTTGTTCTCGAGGCGAGCGAATTCGAGCAGACCCGGCACCGCCGCGCGACACTGCGCGGCGCTCATACCGAAGTAGCGACCGAATACGAGCAGATTTTCGCGCACCGTGAAATCGGGATCGAGGTTGTCGAACTGCGGCACCACGCCGACGCGCGAGCGCGCGAGGCGCGCGCGGCCCGGGATCGGCTCGTCGCACAGCCGGATCGCGCCGGCGTCGGGCGCCGCAATGCCGAGCAGCATGCGCAATGTCGTGGTCTTACCGGCGCCGTTGGGGCCGAGCAGCCCGAAGCATTCGCCGGTGTTCACATGAAACGACAATCCGTCGACGACCGTTTTTTCGCCGTAGCTTTTCCTGACCTGATGGAATTCGATGGGGGCGGTGGGCATGGCTCGAGCAAGGCTCCGGAAAAAGACACAACGTACGCGCACGACACACAACATACCTGCGATGCACGCATTGCGCACGCGAAGCCGCTTACTCCAGGTATCGGATCGCTGATGCGAGCGGGTGTCCGGGAACGCGTCATGCGCAGGGTGCGATGCGCTCGTCGGTGTCGATTCGCGCCGCTGATTGGCGGTGGCACGACTGGCACGTCAACCGGCCCGCAGTGTGTCGACGCAGCGTTCGCAAACGAAGTTTTGCATTGCGGCATCCGTGTGCAAACACTGCGTCGGGTCGCCCAACGCTTGTGCAGACTGGATCGGCATGCACCGAGTATGCACTTAGCGTTTTCCATCCCTTGCAAGCCGAATTGCGGCGCACCATGATTGATTCAGACCGCGCTTTCCGCGCGAATGGAGAAAACAGATGGCGAGCTACCAGAAAATCCTGTTGTGCTACGACGGCTCGCGCGAAGGCCGCAAAGCCCTGCGTTGCGGTGCCGATCTGGCGTTGGAACTGAAGGCGGAAACGCATCTGCTGTCGGTCGTCGACATGCGTTCGAGCATCGCGCAGAGCGCGGGCCTGTTGACGGACGTCGCCTGCAGCAGCTTCGAAAAAACGGCCCGCGAGATTCTGCAGGAGGGCGTGAACTGGCTGACCGAGCGAGGCGTGAGCGCGCAAGGGCATTTCGCATTCGGTCATCCGATCGACGAGATCGCCAATCTTGCCAACGAGTTGCAGGTCGACCTCGTGGTGGTGGGTCATCGCTGCAGGACTGGTTTGTCGCGGTGGTGGATGGGGGCGGGCAACACGCCGCTGCTCGACCGCGTGTCGTGCAGCATTCTGGTGGCGTGCTCGTCCGCGCAGGAGCAGCAGCAGGCGGCTGCGGCGTAATGGGCTAGTGAGGGACGCGAAGCCGCGCGCCCCGTTATCTAGTCCAGATGTGAATAGGCCCTGTCGAGTGGCCGGCCCCGATGGCCAGCCACGCATCCCATCCGGCCAGGCTTCGATCTCACTCGTTCAGATTGATCGCCGCGAGTTTCCACGTGACCAGACCTTCGCGACGAAAGATTGCCGAATAATTCGCGTTACCTTCGCCACGCCGGTACGTGATGACAAACTCGTTGAGACTGCGATAGCCGGCCGTGCTTTGACGCCCGGGCGGCGGTGCGCTCGCCTGCGTGGTGGTGTCGCCCGCGGCTGGTGCGGCCGGCGGCGCGGACGGTTGCTCGCCCGGCGTGCCACGCGGCGGCATGCCGTTCAGCAGCGCCGCGACGCCGTCGGGTGTCGCATAGGCATCGACGAGCGGGCCGATCAGCGTCACGCCGATCACCGCGCCGATCGTGGCCATCTTGTTGCCGGCATCCGCCTCGAGCCGGCGTGTCAGCATGGCGCCCACCTGTTGCTTCAGGCTATCGCGTAGCGCGGGAAAGTCCACGTACTGATTGACGGTTTGCACGTCGCGCGCATCGGCGGCGCGTTTGAGATTGTTCACCGCGAGATACGGTGACGCATAAATAAAGCCCAGCGCGGCAATCACGATCACCACGATCAGCGTGATCAGCAGCGGCCGGGTGGCGCTGCCCTGTATGCGTTTCCGAATTGTCATCGAATGGGACTCCACGTCAGTGATGATCTAACGTCGACCACGGCGAGGACGAAACGATCCCATCCCACGCGAATCTCTGAACATCCGAAGTGCTTGTTGCATGCGTACTCAGGATTCGCTCACGCTTCGAACACCGCGCCGTGCACGTTGGCTTCGTCGGCTATGCAGCGATCGATCATACGGCATACGGCGTCGACCGTGCCGACCATGATCAGTCGCGACGGTCCATGATAGACCCGCACCGGCGCGCGACGCGCGGGCTCGGCGATGTTCAGCGCCGAATTCAGCGACACGCGCGCGAACGCCGGCAACGACGACGGCAGACCGGAAGCTTCGGCAGCCGCGTCGAACAGCGACGGCGTGCGCGCAGCGGGCGCCTCGATTAGCGCGCAGGGCGTGAGCTTGCGCAGATGGCGCAGACGGCCGAACTGGCGAAAGGGCAACAGGCGGGCAAGGCGTTCCATGAGTCTCTCCAGGCGATTCGGCGTAAATGCAGGCGTAAATGCGGCTTGGGTCGGAAATGCAGGCGTAAATGCGGCTTGGGTCGGACAAACCGGCGCAAGCGTTCTGGCGACAGCGAAAGATCAGAACTCGCTGGGGCGGATCAGCCCGACCGCGATCCCTTCGAGCGCGAAATCGGCGCTGCCGGTTTCCACGAAGATGTTGTCGTAATCGGGGTTTTCGGCGATCAGTTCGATGCCATTCGGCCGGCGCTTCAGACGCTTGACCGTCACGTCGTCGCCAAGCCGCGCAATGATGATCTGGCCGTCCTTCGCTTCGGTGCGCTTTTGCACCGCGAGCAGGTCGCCGTCGAGAATGCCCGCGTCGCGCATCGACAGGCCGCGCACCTTCAGCAGGTAGTCGGGCTTGCTCGAGAACAGCGCCGGGTCACACGCGTAGTGCTGCGAGATATGTTCCTGCGCGAGGATCGGGCTACCCGCCGCGACCCGGCCGATCAGCGGCAACGACAACTGCATCAGGCCCGCATGCGGCAGGGTGAACTGATACGGCGCGTCCTCCTGCCCGGACAGCAGGCGGATGCCGCGCGACGCGCCGGCCGCGAGTTCGATCACGCCCTTGCGCGCCAGCGCGCGCAGATGCTCTTCTGCGGAATTGGCCGAGCTGAACCCGAGTTCGGCGGCAATTTCCGCGCGAGTGGGCGGAAAGCCGGTGCGTTCGATCGCGCGGCGGATCAGATCGAAAACCTGCTGCTGTCGTGCGGTGAGTTTTGTCATGGCCACTGTATGTATGAACAGGTGACTGTATTTTTATACAGTATTCGGCGCATTTCAAGCTTTACTTTAAGTTCGGCGCAAGGGCCACGCTGGGGCGTCGTTTATCGGCGACATGACGGCGTTGTCGGCGTCCCAACCGCCGGCGCATCTGTCGTTACCACTTTTGAGCATTAAAAAATGAAGAAACATTATTTTTAATAATGAAAGCGCTTCGATAGACTGGCCTCCGGTTGGCGCTCATGTGCACGTGACCGCGACGCAGAACAACACCAGACGCTCATCAGCGGACCATCACGCGGAGAAAAATTGAAATGAACCATCGGCATATGGGGCTTGCGGCTCGAACCAGAAAACTGATCGCGGCGCTCGCCGTCGGCGCGGCCGGTGCGCTCGGCATGTTGGGCGCAAGCGGCGTAGCGCACGCCGACACCACGCTGTTGAACGTGTCCTACGATCCGACGCGCGAGCTGTATCAGGACATCAATCAGGCATTCGGCAAGGAATGGAAGGCCAGGACCGGCGAAGCCGTCACCTTCAGGCAGTCGCACGGCGGCTCGGGCGCGCAGGCTCGCTCGGTGCTCGACGGACTGCAGGCCGACGTCGTGACGCTTGCGCTCGCCTATGACATCGACGCGCTCGCGAACAAGGGGCTCGTCGACAGGAACTGGCAAAAGCGTCTGCCGGACAACGCATCGCCGTACACGTCGACGATCGTGTTTCTGGTGCGCAAGGGCAACCCGAAGCACATCAAGGATTGGGATGATCTGGTGAAACCGGGCGTGTCGATCGTGACGCCGAATCCGAAGACCTCGGGCGGCGCGCGCTGGAATTATCTGGCCGCGTGGGCGTACGCCGAGCATCAACCGGGCGGCAACGACCAGAAGGCCAGGGAGTTCGTCGGCAAGCTGTACAGGAACGCCGGCGTGCTCGATTCGGGCGCGCGCGGCGCGACCACGAGCTTCGTGCAGCGCGGTATCGGCGACGTGCTGATCGCGTGGGAAAACGAGGCGTTCCTGTCGCTGAAGGAGTTTGGTCCGGACAAGTTCGAGATCGTGGTGCCGTCGGTGAGCATTCTGGCCGAGCCGCCGGTCGCGGTGGTCGACAAGGTCGTCGACAAACACGGCACGCGCAAGCTGGCCGAAGCGTATCTGAACTTCCTGTATAGCGAGCAAGGTCAGGAGATCGCCGCGCGCAATTTCTATCGTCCGCGTTCCAGCAAGGTGCCCGCCGATCTGACCGCGAAGTTTCCGAAGCTGAAGCTCTACACGATCGACGATTCGTTCGGCGGTTGGACCAACGCGCAGAAGACCCATTTCGCGGACGGCGGCGTGTTCGATTCAATTTATCAGCCGCAGTAAGAACCACCGCCTGAATCACAGCCAGGGGCAAAAGGGCGCGCCCAATGGGCGCGCTTTCGGCTAACCGGGGTCCGGTGCCCAGCAGTGCGGCAGTACCGCAGTACGGCAGCACGGCAAAACGAACAACCGCGCGAGCATCAACCATGAACGAGTATCCAGCATGACCACGTTGACCTTCCGCAAGCCGAGCGCATTGCCCGGTTTTGGCCTGACACTCGGCATCACGGTGGCTTATCTGAGCCTCGTGGTGCTGATTCCATTGGCGGCGACCTTTCTGAAAACCGCGACGCTCGACTGGGATCAGTTCGTGCGCGCGGTCACGTCGCCGCGTGTGCTCGCGTCGTATCGGCTGACGTTTTTCTCGGCGCTAGGCGGCGCGCTGATCAACGCGGTGTTCGGCTTTCTCGTCGCGTGGGTGCTGGTGCGCTACACGTTTCCGTTCAAGCGTATCGTCGATGCGGTCGTCGATCTGCCATTCGCGTTGCCCACCTCGGTGGCGGGCATTTCGCTCGCGGCCGTGTATGCGGGCAACGGCTGGATCGGCCAGTTCCTCGCGCCGCTCGGCATCAAGATCGCGTTCACGCCGGCGGGCGTGCTGGTCGCGCTGACGTTCATCGGCCTGCCGTTCGTCGTGCGCACCGTGCAACCGGTGCTCGAGGAGTTCGAGCGCGAGCAGGAGGAGGCAGCCGCGTGTCTCGGCGCGTCGCGCTGGCTCACGTTTCGCCGCGTCGTGCTGCCGGCCGTGTTGCCGGCGCTGCTGACCGGCTTCGCGCTCGCCTTTGCGCGCGCGCTCGGCGAATACGGCTCGGTAATCTTCATCGCCGGCAATGTGCCGATGAAGTCGGAGATCACGTCGCTCCTGATCATCACGAAGCTCGAGCAATACGACTATGCGGGCGCGACGGCGCTCGCGGTCGTGATGCTGGTCGTGTCGTTCCTGATGCTGCTGTCGATCAACACGCTGCAGTGGTATCTGCAGCGGCGCACGAGCCGCGGCAAGACGGGATCGGCGCCAGTGGCCACGAGCGTCGCCGCTATCGGTGGAGGTGTGCAATGAGCCGCGTTCCGACCCACCCGGCGAGCGTGGCGCGTCGCCCCGATCCGGTCAGCGAGCCGGCGCTCGTGCGCTGGCTGCTGATCGGCCTCGCACTGCTGTTTCTCGCGCTGTTTCTGGCCGTGCCGCTCGCCGCGGTGTTCTACCAGGCGCTGAACAAGGGGCTGCGTTTTTACTTCGAAGCGCTCGCCGATCCGGATGCGCTGTCGGCGATCAAACTGACGCTGCTCACCGCGGCGATCGCGGTGCCGCTGAACCTCGTGTTCGGCCTTGCGGCGTCGTGGTGTATCGCGAAGTTCGAATTCCGCGGCAAGGCGCTGCTGACCACGTTGATCGATCTGCCGTTTTCGGTGTCGCCGGTGATCTCCGGCCTGATCTACGTGCTGATGTTCGGCGCGCAGGGCTGGTTCGGCCCGTGGCTCGAAGATCACAACGTGCAGATCATCTTCGCGGTGCCGGGCATCGTGCTCGCGACGATCTTCGTCACGTTCCCGTTCGTCGCGCGCGAGCTGATTCCGCTGATGCAGGCGCAGGGCAACGACGAGGAGGAAGCCGCGCACGTGCTCGGCGCATCGGGCTGGCAGACGTTTCGTCGCGTCACGCTGCCGAACGTCAAGTGGGGTCTGCTGTACGGCGTGATTCTGTGCAATGCGCGCGCAATGGGCGAGTTCGGCGCGGTGTCGGTCGTGTCGGGCCATATTCGCGGGCAGACCGACACGATGCCGCTGCACGTCGAAATCCTCTACAACGAGTACAACTTCTCGGCCGCGTTCGCCGTGGCCTCGCTGCTCGCGCTGCTGGCGCTGGTTACGCTGGGGCTCAAGCTGCTGGCCGGGCGTCATATGTCGGCGGAACTGTCGGCGGCGCGCGAAGTGCCTGCGTATGCGGGGCACGTGTCGCCGTCCGGCGCTTCGCAGGCCAATAGCGCGCAGTCCGCTTCGCATTCGTTTTTCGTCAACGCCACGCCTGCGTCGCAGCGACATCCGCTCAAGCAAGGAGAGCTGTAAATGGGTATCACCGTTCGTAACCTGCAAAAGCGCTTCGGCGATTTCGTCGCGCTCGACAACGTGTCGCTCGACTTTCCGCCGGGCGAACTCGTCGCGCTGCTCGGGCCGTCGGGTTGCGGCAAGACGACGTTGCTGCGTGTGATCGCCGGCCTCGAATACGCGGATGGCGGCCGGGTCGAGCTGCAAGGCCAGGATGTCGCGGCGGTCGGCGCGCGTGAGCGCGAGGTGGGTTTCGTGTTCCAGCACTACGCGTTGTTCCGGCATATGACGGTGTTCGAAAACGTCGCGTTCGGGCTGCGCGTGAAGCCGCGCAAGGAACGTCCGTCGGAGAAGGTGATTCGTGAGAAGGTGCATGAGTTGCTGAAGCTCGTGCAGCTCGACTGGCTCGCGCAGCGCTATCCGTCGGAGCTGTCCGGCGGCCAGCGCCAGCGCATCGCGCTCGCACGTGCGTTGGCCGTGGAGCCGAAGGTGCTGTTGCTCGACGAGCCGTTCGGCGCGCTCGACGCGAAGGTGCGCAAGGAACTGCGCAGCTGGTTGCGTCGCCTGCACGACGATCTGCATATTTCGACGATCTTCGTCACACACGATCAGGAAGAAGCGCTCGAAGTGGCGGACCGCGTCGTCGTGCTCAATCGCGGGCATGTCGAGCAGGTCGGCAGCCCGCAGGAGGTGTACGACCATCCGCAGACGCCGTTCGTCTACGAGTTTCTCGGCGCGGCGAACCGTCTGCACGGCAGCGTCGACACGCAAGGCTTCGTCGTCGATGGCGCGGCGCTGCCGGTCGCGATCGCGGCGGGTTTTAAGGGCCCGGCGTTCGCCTATGTGCGGCCGCACGATCTGCAGTTGTATCCGCAGGCGGCGGGGCATCGCGAGGGCATTGTCGTCGACGTGCGGCGCGTGGTGACGCTCGGCGGTTCGGTGCGCGTCGAGCTCGCCGGTCGCGAGGGCAATCTGCTCGAAGCCGAACTCGATCGCGAAACGTGGCGTGATCTGCAACTCGCGATCGGCGACGGCGTCACCGCGGTGCCGCGCGCGATGCGGGTGTTTCCGGCGCAGTGAGGTGGCGGCGCCGCAGTGCGGCGCTGAGGACAGGAGAGAACGTATCAGCCGTACCGCGTGGTTCGCCTGGCATGTGCGGCTCCAATAACTCAACTCTGGCAGAACCGAGACACAACGATGAATTTCCAGCAATTGCGCTTCGTGCGCGAAGCCGTGCGGCAGAACATGAACCTGACCGAAGTGGCGAACGTGCTCTACACCTCGCAGTCGGGCGTATCGAAGCAGATCAAGGATCTCGAGGACGAACTCGGGGTCGACATCTTCATCCGCCGTGGCAAGCGTCTGACCGGGCTCACCGAACCGGGCAAGGCCGTGCATCAGTTGATCGAGCGGATGCTGCTCGATGCGGAGAATCTGCGCCGCGTCGCGCGTCAGTACGCGGATCAGGACAGCGGCCACCTCGTCGTCGCGACCACCCACACGCAGGCACGCTACGCATTGCCGAAGGTGATTCGGCAGTTCACGTCGGTGTTCCCGAAAGTGCATCTGGCGCTGCGCCAGGGCAGCCCGCAGCAGATCGCGCAGATGATCATCAACGGCGAGGCGGATATCGGCATCTCGACCGAGGCGCTCGACCGTTTTCCCGACATCGTCACGTTCCCGTGCTATTCGTGGCATCACGTCGTGGTGGTGCCGAAGGATCATCCGCTCGTCGGCCGTGCGAATCTGACGCTTGACGAGATCGCCGAATTCCCGATCGTCACCTACGACCAGGACTTCACCGGCCGCTCGCATATCGATCAGGCGTTCGCGAAAGTGGGTGCGTTGCCCGACGTCGTGCTGACCGCGATCGACGCCGACGTGATCAAGACCTACGTCGAACTCGGCATGGGCATCGGCGTGGTCGCGGCAATGGCCTACGACCCGAAGCGCGACAGCGAACTCGTCGCGCTCGACACGCAGCATCTGTTCGAGGCGAGCACGACGCGTGTCGGCTTGCGCAAGGGCGCGTTCCTGCGCGCGTACGCCTATCGGTTGATCGAGATGTTCGCGCCGCAGTTGAGCGAGGCAGACATCGCGGCGCAGTTGCGCGAGGCGGCTTAGGGCTGCGAGCAGCTTAGGGTGGGACTTGCACCCGTCGTCAATACTTGTGGTGATGAGTGCAGTTGGGCACCGCATGAGATTTAAGCCCGCTCGCGCGTTGCGCACGCTCGCGCATGCCGAACCCGCGGCCGGTCTTCCACGCATGGCGACGCGAAGCGCATCGCTTACAATCGCCGCCATGAATACCTCGACTTCTCCCTCTCTCCCGATTCCCCCCGGCCATAGCACCGCGCCGACGCTGCCGCGCATCGCGGTGCTCGCGACCGGCGGCACGATCGCCGGCGCGGCCCCGGATGCGGCCAATACGTCGGGCTATCAGGCGGGCGTCGTCGGCGTCGATCAACTGCTCGCGGCGGTGCCGGCGTTGTCCGCGGTCGCGCGAATCGCGCCCGAGCAGATCGCCAGCGTCGACAGCAAGGACATGTCGCTGCCGCTGTGGGCCACGCTCGCGCAACGCATCAACACGCTGCTCGCGACGGACGACGTCGACGGCCTGGTGGTCACGCACGGTACCGATACGCTCGAAGAAACCGCCTATCTGCTGCATCTGACCGTCAAATCGGATAAGCCGGTCGTGCTGACCGCGGCGATGCGCCCAGCGTCGGCGCTCTCCGCCGACGGTCCGCTGAACCTGCTAAATGCGGTGACGGTCGCCGCGCACGCGGCGGCACGCAGGCAGGGCGTGCTGGTTGCGTTCAACAACCGGATTCACAGCGCGCGCGACGTCGTGAAAACGAGCACCTATGCGGTCGATGCGTTCCAGTCGCCCGAAATCGGCGCGCTCGGCTGGGTGCAGGATGGCCGCGTCGAGTTCCAGCGCGGCGTGGTGCGCGCGCATACGGTCGCGAGCGAATTCGCAATCGATGCGGTGTGGCCGCAGGTGGAGATCGTCACGAGCTATGCGGGCGTGTCGCGGATTGCCATCGATGCGCTGGTCGCCGCGGATGTGCGCGGCATCGTCGTGGCGGGTACGGGCAATGGCTCGATCCACCAGTCGTTGCAGCAGGCACTGGCGGATGCCGCGTTGCGCGGCGTGGCGGTGGTGCGCTCGTCGCGCGTGGGTTCGGGGCATGTGATGCGCAACGGCGCGGCGGCCGACGATGCGCTCGGTTTCGTCAGCGCGGGTTCGCTGAATCCGTACAAGGCGAGGGTGCTGCTGATGCTGGCGCTGGCCGCGGGCCACACTGCGCCGGCGGCGTTGCAGAAGGTGTTCGATACGTATTGATTGGCGAATCCGACAGCCGGACACCCGACGACGACGTCTGACCGACCAAGGCTTCCCCGTCACCGACGGGTGCCGCTGCGGACCCCACTTGCCGCTCTCAGCCCAGAGCGGCGCGATTTGCCCGTTGCGCCGCGCCGGCAACCCAAGCTGCCGTGCAACGAACGGGCGCCCCACCTGTGTTCACCGTGAGCTCGCCGATGCCGAAGCGGCAACCGGCGGAATCAACGGCGAGCTGAACTGAAGAGGAAGCACGAAGACCTCAAGCCGCCTTCGCTTCTTCACTGTCCGGCGCCTGCGCGACCTCATGATTCGCCATGATTTCGAGCGCGCGCACCATCGCCGAGTGATCCCACGCCTTGCCGCCGTTCGCGGCGCAGACGCTGAACAGCTGCTGCGCGCTCGCGGTATGCGGCAGCGCGATGCCGAGCTTACGCGCGCCATCGAGCGCGAGATTCAAGTCCTTCTGATGCAGCTCGATGCGAAAGCCCGGATTGAACCTGCGCTTCGTCATGCGCTCGCCATGCACTTCGAGAATCCGCGACGACGCGAAGCCCCCCATCAGCGCGCGCCGCACCCGCTCTGGGTCGGCGCCCGAGCGCGACGCGAACAGCAGCGCTTCCGCGACCGCTTCGATGTTCAGCGCGACGATGATCTGGTTCGCGACCTTGCAGGTCTGACCCGCGCCGTTGTCGCCGATCAGCGAGATGTTCTTGCCCATCAGTTCGAACAACGGCTTGGCCAGCGCAAAGGCTTTCTCGGGACCGCCGACCATGATCGTCAGCGACGCATCCCGCGCGCCGATTTCGCCGCCGGACACCGGCGCATCGAGATAGTCGACGCCGAGCGCGTTGATCTTCTTCGCGAACGCCTGGGTGTCGAGCGGCGAGATCGAGCTCATGTCGATGACGAGCTTGCCTTTGGTGAGGCCGGCGGCGACGCCGTCGTCGGCGAACAGCACGTTGGCGACGTCCGGCGTGTCCGGCACCATGATGATGACGATGTCGGCGGCCTGCGCGACCGCGGTCGAACTGGCGACCACGCTCGTGCTCTTCGCGATGTCGTCCGGTACCGGATACGCGCCGTTCACGAACAGCGAGTGACCGCCCTTGATGAGGTTGCGCGCCATGTGCGCGCCCATGATGCCGAGTCCGATGAAGCCGATCTTTGCCATGTGTGTGAATCTCCAGGGTTATAGGGGGCGTGCGTTGAGGCTTCAGGGTTCCATCAGGAACCCCAAGGCGCCTCAAGCCGCCGCATGCGCCGCGCCACGCGCCTGACCTGCCACGCTTTGCACCCAGCCGAGGCCGGCATCGGTCGTCGTGCGCGGCTTGTATTCGCAACCGACGTAGCCGTCGTAGCCGAGCGAGTCGAGCAGCGCGAACAGATACGGATAGTTGATCTCGCCGGTGCCCGGTTCGTGCCGCCCGGGGTTGTCCGCGAGCTGGATATGCGCGATCTGCGCGAGGTTCTTTTCGATCGTCGCCGCGAGTTCGCCTTCCATCCGCTGCATGTGATAGATGTCGTATTGCAGGAACAGATTGTCCGAGCCGACCTCGCGAATCACGTCGAGTCCATCGCGCGAACGGTTCAGCGCGAAGCCCGGAATGTCGTACGAGTTGCATGGCTCGACGAGCAGCCGGATGCCGGCCTTCTTGAGCTCGCGCGCGGCAAAGCGCAGGTTGTCGACGATCGTTGCGCGGGCGGTGTCGGCGTCGACGTTCGCGCCCGGAATGCCAACGAGGCAGTTCAGTTGCGGCACCTTCAACGCGCTTGCGTATTCGATCGCGCGGCCCACGCCTTCCTGAAACTCGGCGACCCGATCGGGCAGGCACGCGATGCCGCGTTCGCCTGCTTCCCAGTTGCCGGCCGGCAGGTTGTGCAGCACCAGCTTGAGGCGGTTCTGTTGCAGACGTGCGCTCAATTCGGCGATCGAATACGGATAGGGAAACAGGAATTCGACGGCATGAAAGCCGGCGTTGGCCGCCGCCGCGAAACGGTCGAGGAACGGCACTTCGTTGAACAGCATCGTCAGGTTCGCTGCGAATTTAGGCATGGTGCTTTTGTCTCTCAGGTCGGTCAGGGAGTGGCGCGCTGGTCGTGATGAGGCGAGGGCGCGGAGCATGAACTCAGCCCTCGCGCATCGAGCGCGCTGAATGCTGCGAATACCGCGAAGACGCAACGCTCAATCGAGCAGGCTGATCGCCGTCGGCGCGTCCTCGCGCTTTTCCGCGAGTTCCTCGAACTCGTTGATCGCGTCGATCTCGGTGCCCATCGAGATGTTGGTCACGCGTTCGAGAATCACTTCGACGATCACCGGCACGTTGAACTCGGCCAGCATCGACTGCGCTTTTTGCAGCGCCGGTTTCAGTTCTTCCGGCTTGAACACGCGAATCGCCTTGCAGCCGAGACCTTCGGCGACGGCGACGTGATCGACGCCATAGCCGTTCATCTCCGGCGAGTTGATGTTCTCGAAGCCGAGCTGCACGCAGTAGTCCATTTCGAACGCGCGCTGCGCCTGGCGAATCAGCCCGAGGTACGAGTTGTTCACGACGACATGCACGTACGGCAGCTTGAATTGCGCGCCGGCCGCGAGCTCCTCGATCATGAACTGGAAGTCGTAGTCGCCCGACAGCGCGACGATCGGCCGTTGCGGATCGGCCGCGCGCACGCCGAGCGCCGCCGGAATCGTCCAGCCGAGCGGGCCGGCCTGGCCGCAGTTGATCCAGTTGCGCGCCTTGTACACGTGCAGGAATTGCGCGGCGGCGATCTGCGACAGGCCGATCGTGCTCACGTAGCACGTGTCGCGGCCGAACACCTGGTTCATCTCTTCGTAGACGCGCTGCGGCTTCATCGGCACGTTGTCGAAGTGCGTCTTGCGCAGCATCGTGCGCTTGCGTTGCTGGCAATCGGCAACCCACGCGGCGCGATCCTTCAGCTTGCCCGCGGCCTTCCATTCGCTGGCCACTTCGACGAACAGTTCGAGCGCGGCCTTCGCGTCCGACACGATGCCGAGATCCGGGCCGAACACGCGGCCGATCTGCGTCGGTTCGATATCGACGTGCACGAACTTGCGCCCCTTCGTATAGACATCGACGCTGCCGGTGTGACGGTTGGCCCAGCGGTTGCCGATGCCGAGCACGAAGTCGGACGCGAGCATCGTCGCGTTGCCATAGCGATGCGAGGTCTGCAGACCGACCATGCCGGCCATCAGCGGATGGTCGTCGGGAATCGCGCCCCACGACATCAACGTTGGGATCACCGGCACGCCGAGCGTTTCGGCGAACTTCACGAGCAGGTCTTCGGCTACGGCGTTCAGCACGCCGCCGCCCGACACGATCAACGGCTTGTCGGCATCGTTGAGCAGCGTGAGCGCGGCCTCGATCTGCTTGCGGGTCGCCTTCGGCTTGTAGACCGTCAGCGGTTCGTACGTGTCGATGTCGAATTCGATTTCGGCGAGCTGCACGTCGATCGGCAGATCGACCAGCACCGGGCCCGGGCGGCCCGAGCGCATCAGATGGAACGCCTGCTGGAACACACGCGGCACCAGCGCCGGCTCGCGCACGGTCACGGCCCACTTGGTGACGGGCTTGGCGATCGATTCGATATCGACGGCCTGGAAGTCTTCCTTGTACAGACGCGCGCGCGGCGCCTGGCCTGTGATAGCCAGAATAGGAATCGAGTCGGCCTGCGCGGAGTACAAACCGGTGATCATGTCGGTGCCCGCGGGGCCCGAGGTGCCGATGCACACGCCGATGTTGCCCGGCTGCGCGCGGGTGTAGCCCTCGGCCATGTGCGATGCCCCCTCCACATGGCGCGCGAGCACGTGGCTGATGCCGCCGGCTTTGCGCATCGCCGAGTAGAACGGGTTGATCGCGGCGCCCGGCACGCCGAACGCGGTATCGATGCCTTCTTTTTCGAGCACCAGAACGGCGGCGTCGACGGCTCTCATTTTGGCCATGAATGTCTCCTCAAGGTCGGGAATTACGTCGGTTGAGGGACACTGTAGGCCTGCGCCAAAGGTTTGATAAGATCAGTCCGGGTCGCTTATTCTGAAACAAAAAGTATGGAATGACGTGAAGCCCGGCGCACGGCCGGCATCAGCCCGGCAAGAGACAGGTGGGAGACGAACATGGACCGCTTCAAACAGATCGAAACCTTCGTGCGGGTCGCCGATGCGGGCAGTCTCGCGGCGGCGGCGCTTGAGGAAGGCGTGTCGCCGGTGATTCTCGGGCGGCGCATCGATGCGCTCGAGAAGCGCCTCGGCGTGAAGCTGATGTATCGCACGACACGGCGGCTCGTCGTCAGCGAGGACGGCGCCGCGTTTCTCGAACGCTGCCGCGGGCTTCTCAGCGAATGGGATCAGGCGGAAAACGAACTGAGCGCGGGGCGCCGCGCGGTGAACGGCCATCTGATCGTGTCGGCGCCCGCCGCGTTCGGGCGTAAGCACGTCGCGCCGCTCGCGCCTGCATTTCTGCGCGACAAACCCGAGTTGCAGATGTCGTTCAATCTGACCGACCGGGTCGTCGATCTGGTGCGCGAGGGCTACGATCTGTCGATCCGCATCGGCGGCGCGGTCGATCCGAACTTCGTCGCGGTGAAGCTCGCGTCGAACCGGCGCGTGGTGTGCGGTACGCCCGACTATTTTCGCCGTCACGGCAAGCCGAAGACGCTCGAGGATCTGCCGGCCCACAACTGCCTCGCGTTCAATCTGCAAGGCGGGCAGAACCGCGGCTGGTATTTCCGCCGCAACGGCAAGCTCGCGACGGTGCGGGTGGGCGGCTCGCTCGACTGCAACGATGGCGAACTGCTGCATCGCTGGGTTTCGGAGGGGCTCGGACTCGGCTGGCGTTCGACGTGGGAAATCCAGCGGCAGCTCGCGCGCGGCGAGCTCGAAACCGTGCTCGACGAATATGCGCTGCCCGATTACGACATTCTTGCGGTCTATCCGCAGCAGCGCTTCGTGCCGGCGCGCGTGCGCTATTTCATCGACTATCTGAAAGACGTGTACGCGAGCGACGACTACTGGAACCGGCCATCGTACTAGCTGGCGAGCGGGGCGCGCAGGCGATCGCGGTCTTTCTTGCGAATGCTCGCCTGAGTCGGGAATAAACTCGGTCTATGGCCAGTTCTGCTGTGAAAGACACGTCAGGAACGACACCACGCGGGACGCGCAACAGCGACCCGCACGACGCAGCCGCCATGCCCTTGGAGGGGCCCACGTGGTCCAGACCGATTCAGACGCCGATGCCGATGCAGCGAAAAGCCGCCGCTTCCAGCAGCTGGCGTTGCCGCATCTCGACGCCGCGTACAACCTCGCGCGCTGGCTGTGCGGCAATCCGAACGATGCCGAGGACGTCGTGCAGGAAGCGTTCATGCGCGCGTTCCGCTTCTTCGATACGTTTCGCGGCGACTCTGCGCGGCCGTGGCTGCTCGCGATCGTGCGCCGCACCTGGTACACGGAATGGCGCCGGCGCGCGCCGTCGCACGACATGCTCGAATTCGACGAAACGATGGACGACGCGACCCTCGACGGCTGGAGCGCGGGCGGCGACGATCCCCAGACGCTGCTGATCCGCGACGAGGATGCACGCCAGGTACACGACGCGTTGGCGCGTTTGCCGGTCGAGTATCGCGAGGTGCTGATCTTGCGCGAGCTCGAGGAGATGGGATATCGGGAGATCGCGGTGGTGGCCGATGTGCCGATCGGTACGGTGATGTCGCGGCTCGCGCGTGGGCGGCGCAAGCTGGCGGAGGTGTTGATGGCGCTGCAGCGAGGCGGGGGGGAGTCGGTTGGCGGGGGGCGCAAAGGCGGGCAGGGTGATCGGCGCGGGTCGACGCAAGCGCCGCTGGAGCAGGGGGCGCAGTCCGGGCGGGTCGTGCAGTCGGCGGCAGTCGCGCCCTCGGGGTCGTCCACGCCCTGCGCGCCGTCCGACCGGTCACCGCGAAGTTCCGGCGACGGCCGCGCGGCATCATCGGCGGTCGTGCCCGCCACCGCAACAGTGACGCAACTCCGGGCGTTTGCCGACGGCCGGCCCCTCAACATTCCCGGCGCTGCCGCCGACCCCGCTCAGGAGACGCCGGATGGACTGTAACGAAGCTCGGCAGCTCCTCGAGGCGAATGCCGATCACGAACTGCCGGCACCCGATGCGCGCCGGGTCCAGCAGCATATCGAGAGCTGCGACGACTGCCGGCGCGCGAGCGACAACCTGCGCGCGCTGAGCGGCGCGCTGCGCGCGGCGCCGTATCATCGGGCGCCGCAGTCGTTGCGGGCGCGGATCGTGGCGGGCTTGCCCGGCGCGGTCGAGGGAGGAACTGCGGGGTCGGCCACGACGGCGGCGCCTGAAGATGCGGAGGAGGAGTCTACCGGCAGCGCTAGCGCCGGGCTGACCGACATGGCGACGTACCAACCTCAGCGTCAGCGTCGTTGGGCGCGGCGGCCCGCGTGGCTCGACCGGTGGCTCAGTGGCTTCAGCGGTCCGGGTCGCTCGGGTGATTCACGCGGCCGGCTAATCGGCTTCAACGGACCGCATGCCGCTGGCGGCGCCAACCGCGTGCTCGCGCGCGGCGGTCTCGCGGTGCTCGTGATTGCGCTGTGTGTGGCCACCGCTGTCCTGACGCTGACGCTGCGCCGTCCCGCCGAATTCACGCCATTCACCGACGAACTCATCGAAAGCCATGTGCGCGCGCAGGTTTCCGGCCGCGACATCGACGTGATTTCGACCGACCGTCACACGGTCAAGCCATGGTTCAACGGTCGGCTCGACTATTCGCCGCCGGTCGAGGACCTCGCGGCGGCCGGCTTCGCGCTGGAGGGGGGCCGGCTCGACTACCTCGCGCACCAGCGGGTCGCGGTGCTCGTGTACCGCTACGGCAAGCACGTGATCGACGTGTATGTGTTTCCGCAGTCCACGACGCGTGGCATTGACGGCGCGGCGCCGGCATCGCTCGCCCACGACGGCTATTCGATCGCGCACTGGGACGCGGCGGGCATGACCTGGTGGGCGATCTCGGACGCCGCACCCGATGCGCTCAAGGGACTCGAAGCGGCGCTCAGAGCGCGTTTGCAGAGCGGCAGCCAGCGCACGGAAGCGGGTTGAGGGGCAAGGACGGCCCGACTTCCGCGACCCACCACCCTAAGCTCTTGAAAACACATCCGATTCCGCCGCCGAATCGGCGGAATTCCTTGCAACCCGTCCCCATTCGGGTTAGACTCTTGGGCTTCTCACTTGCCGCACCGGTTCCGACGCCCGGGCGGCTTCTATCCAAAAGTCAGCACAAGGAGTGTGTAATGCGTCATTACGAAATCGTCTTTATCGTGCATCCCGATCAAAGCGAGCAGGTGCCCGCCATGATCGAGCGTTACAAGGGCACGATCACGTCGCACGGTGGTCAGATCCACCGCGTCGAAGACTGGGGCCGTCGCCAACTGGCCTACATGATCGAGAAACTCGCGAAGGCTCACTACGTCTGCATGAACATCGAGTGCGACCAGACCACGCTCGACGAGCTGGAACACGCATTCAAGTTCAACGACGCCGTTCTGCGTCACCTCATCGTCAAGATGAAGAAGGCCGAAACCGGCCCGTCGCCGATGATGAAGGAAGTGCAGCGCGAAGAAGCCAAGAAGTCGGCAGCAGCTCAGCCGACCGAAGCGCAGGCTTAAGACTCGTTATTAAGCTGCCAGACACGCAGCGTCGCTCCGCTCACGTACACGAAGACATAAACAGGTACATGAACCGGCTGCAACTTACGGCGAGCGTCGTCGAACGCGAACCGGTGCGGTACACCCCCGCCGGCGTTCCGATTGCCAGCTGCACGTTGCACCACCGCACGGAAGTCGTCGAGGCGGGCATTGCCCGTCAGGTCGAACTGACCATGCAGGCGGTCGCCGCGGGCGAAGCGAGCGGTAAGCTCGAAAACTGTCAGATGGGCGTCGAAACGCTCTTCACAGGTTTTCTGGCTAAAAAGCACCGTAACGCGCGAACTCTGGTATTTCACATCACAGCATTGCAGGACATTGGAAAGGACTAATCATGCCCCGCCCGACTGGTAAGAAATTCGACAAGCGTCGTCAGCAACAGAACCCGCTCTTCAAGCGCAAGAAGTTCTGCCGTTTCACGGCTGCTGGCGTCGAGTACATCGACTACAAAGACATCGAAACGCTGAAGGACTTCATCGGCGAGAACGGCAAGATCACGCCGGCACGTCTCACGGGTACCAAGGCGCATTATCAACGCCAGTTGGACACGGCTATCAAGCGCGCACGTTTCCTCGCGCTGGTGCCGTACACCGACCAGCACAAGGCCTAACCCGACGACGCGATAAGGAGCATCCGAATGCAAATCATTCTTCTGGAAAAAGTCGTCAATCTGGGTAACCTCGGCGACATCGTGAAGGTCAAGGACGGTTACGCACGTAACTTCCTGATCCCGAACAAGAAAGCTCGCCGTGCAACGAAGGAAGCCCTCGCTGAATTCGAAGTGCGCCGCGCAGAACTCGAAAAGCACGCCGCTGAAAAGCTGGCAGCCGCTCAGGCTCAAGGCGAAAAGCTGGCAGGCCAGACCGTTCAGATCAAACAGAAGGCTGGCGTCGACGGCCGTCTGTTCGGCTCGGTGACGAACGCTGATATCGCCGAAGCGCTCGGCAAGCAAGGCTTCGCAGTGGAAAAGGCGCAAGTGCGTCTGCCGGAAGGCCCGCTGAAGATGGTTGGCGAGCACCCGGTTCAGGTTTCGCTGCACACCGACGTTCTCGTCGATGTGACGGTGGCCGTGATCGGCGAGCACGTCTAAGCCGACCGCATCAAGCATCAGGCAGGATCAGCCAGCGTATTGCTGGTGAAGAGCAGGGGCCGGGAAACCGGCCCCTGCTTTTTTTGTGCCCGACTATCTCTCGTATATCACCGTATTTGCGTTTTTTCCGCTCGCAGCCGTCGCCGGATTGCCCGATAATTCCTCCCCATGAACGCACCGTCCAAAGATCCCCAACTCGAGTCGCTGAAAGTCCCGCCGCATTCGATCGAAGCCGAGCAATCGGTGCTGGGCGGCCTGCTGCTCGATAACGCGGCCTGGGACCGCATCGCCGACTTCCTCGCGAAAAGCGACTTCTACCGCTACGACCACCGCATCATCTTCGAGCACATCGGCAAGCTGATTGCGGCCACGCGGCCGGCCGACGTGGTCACCGTCTACGAAGCGCTCGGCACCTCGGGCAAGGCGGAAGAAGTCGGCGGCCTCGCTTACCTGAACGCGCTCGCGCAGAACACGCCGAGCGCGGCCAACATCCGCCGCTATGCGGAAATCGTGCGCGACCGCGCGGTGCTGCGCCGGCTCGTGTCCGTCGCCGATGAAATCTCCGCCGACGCGTTCAACCCGCAAGGCAAGGAAGTCCGGCAATTGCTGGACGAAGCGGAATCGAAGGTGTTCTCGATCGCCGAAGACGGCGCGCGCGGCACCCAGGGCTTTCTCGAGATCGGGCCGCTGCTGACCCAGGTGGTCGAGCGGATCGACACGCTCTATCACACCGCCAATCCGAGCGACGTGACCGGCACGCCGACCGGCTTCGTCGATCTGGATCGTATGACCTCGGGCATGCACGGCGGCGAGTTGATCATCGTCGCGGGCCGTCCGTCGATGGGTAAGACGGCGTTTTCGATGAACGTCGGCGAATACGTCGCGGTCGAGTACGGACTACCCGTCGCGGTGTTCTCGATGGAAATGCCGGGCACGCAGCTAACGATGCGTATGCTGGGCTCGGTCGGCCGGCTCGATCAGCATCGCATGCGAACCGGGCGCCTGACCGACGAGGATTGGCCGAAGCTCACGCATGCGGTGCAGAAAATGAGCGAGGCACAGATCTTCATCGACGAAACCGGCGGTCTGAACCCGATGGAACTGCGCTCGCGCGCGCGCCGGCTATCGCGCCAGTGCGGCAAGCTCGGACTGATCATCATCGACTATCTGCAGTTGATGAGCGGCTCGTCGTCGGGCGAAAACCGCGCGACCGAAATCTCGGAAATCTCGCGTTCGCTGAAGAGCCTCGCGAAGGAGCTCGACGTGCCGGTGATCGCGTTGTCGCAGCTGAACCGCGGTCTCGAGCAGCGGCCCAACAAGCGGCCAATCATGTCGGACCTGCGCGAATCGGGCGCTATCGAACAGGACGCCGACGTGATCCTGTTCATCTACCGCGACGAAGTGTACAACCCGGACAGCCCCGACAAGGGCACCGCGGAGATCATCATTGGCAAGCAGCGGAACGGTCCGATCGGTCCCGTTCGGCTCACGTTCCACGGCCAATACACGAAGTTCGATAACTTTGCGGGCGCGCAGAACTTCTACGGCGGCGAGTGACGCAAGGCGCCGTGGGCTGTTGTAACGGCGCTGTCGCGAGTGCGGCAATGATGGCGGAACGGTACAATATGGCGCTTTTATGTCAGCCATAACGTGACCCATTTCCAGGATCCCAATGTTCGGTCGATTCATGCCCACCGAGGGCAAGTTCTTTGAAATCTTCAATGCGCACGCAACGTGCATCATTTCGGCAAGCCGCGAACTCGAGCTCCTGATCGACAATCTGCAGGACGCCGAAACCCACAAGCAGAACGTACAAAAGGCCGAGAAAGCGGCCGACAAGCTCACGCACGAAGCCATCGACCTGCTGCACAAGACCTTCATCACGCCGCTCGACCGCGACGAGATCCACAAGCTGATCACGACGATGGACGACATCCTCGACCTGATGGAGGACGTCGCCACCGCGATCTCGCTGTATGACGTGCAAGCGGTCACGTCGGAGGCGAGCCAGCTCGCGCATATCTGCACGGCAACCTGCGAGCGCGTGCAGTTCGCGGTCAGCCTGCTGTCGGACATGAAGCAGGCGAGCCAGATCCTGAAGGCCTGCGAGGACATCGACCGGCTCGAATCGGAGGCCGACAGCGTGCTGCGCGCGGCGATGTCGAAGCTGTTCCGCGAGGAAGACGACGTCAAGGTCCTGATCAAGCTCAAGGCGATCTACGAGCTGCTCGAAACGATCACGGACAAGTGTGAGGATGTGGCCAACATCATCGAAGGCATCGTGCTGGAAAACGCATAATGCAATCGATACAACTCGCTATCTGGGTCGTCACCGGCCTGGTTGCCATTGCTTTGGTGTTCGACTTCATGAACGGTTTTCACGACGCGGCGAATTCGATCGCCACGGTCGTGTCGACCGGCGTGCTGAAGCCACAGCAGGCGGTGGCGTTCGCGGCGGCGTTCAACGTCATCGCGTATTTCGTGTTTCACCTGAAGGTGGCCACGACCGTCGGCAAGGGCACGATCGACCCGGACATCGTCGACCACTACGTGATCTTCGGCGCGTTGGTCGGCGCGATCGCGTGGAACGTGATCACCTGGGTCTACGGCATTCCGTCCAGTTCGTCGCACGCGTTGATCGGCGGCCTCGTGGGTGCGGCGCTCGCGAAGTCGGGCTGGGGATCGCTGAACTGGGATGGCCTGATGAAGACCGTCGCGTTCATCTTCATTTCACCGCTGCTCGGCTTCGTGCTCGGCTCGTTTTTCATGCTGCTGGTGTCGTGGCTGTATTTCCGCACGCCGCCTAGCAAGGTCGACCGTCGCTTCAGGCGTCTGCAATTGTTTTCCGCTGGCCTGTACAGCCTGGGTCACGGTGGCAACGACGCGCAGAAAACCATCGGCATCATCTGGATGTTACTGATCGCCACCGGCTTCGCGTCGATGAAGGCGGACGCACCGCCGCTGTGGGTGATCGGCGGCTGCTATCTGTCGATGGGTCTCGGTACGCTGTTCGGTGGCTGGCGCATCGTGCGCACGATGGGCCAGAAAATCACGAAGTTGAAGCCGGTCGGCGGCTTCTGCGCGGAGGCGGGCGGAGCGATCACGCTTTTTACCGCCTCGGCGCTTGGCATTCCCGTCTCTACCACGCATACGATCACCGGCGCGATCGTCGGAGTCGGCGCGACGCAGAAGCTGAGCGCGGTGCGCTGGGGTGTCGCCGGCAACATCGTCTGGGCCTGGATTCTGACGATCCCGGCTTCCGCGGTGCTGTCCGGCGGGGCCTGGTGGCTGGGCCACCACTTCCTGTAATCACCATGCGATGCATGGCCTGCGCTGCCGGGTTCGGCTGAGTTTGGCTGAACAGCACGCGCGGGCCTTTGGCTACATGCCGCCCATGGCATCGCACCGGTGTCCCTACGCAGTTCGACTAAAAAGCGCGTTGCACGACGCGTTCAGATCAGCGGCGCATTCGCACCATCCATCGGAATGATCGCGCCCGTCACATAGCTCGCGCGGCGGCTCGCGAGGAACAGCGCCACGTCGGCGATTTCCTCCGGCTTTGCATAGCGCCCGAGCGGCATCCGGGCCTGGCCGCGCGCCAGCGCTTCGTCATTGCCGATGCCTTGCTGCGCCGCTTCCAGCCGGACCGCTTCCTCGACGCGCTCGGTCAGCGTCGAGCCCGGATTGATCGCGTTGATGCGGATGCCATAGCGCGCGTAGTAGTGCGCGAGGCCGACGGTCGCGAGCATCAGCGCCGCGTTGGCCGCGCCGCCTGCGATATGGATGTCGCTCGCGACCTTGCCGCCCATGCCGATGATATTGACGATCGTGCCCGGCTCGGCACCGCCGTTGGCTTTCGCGCGCTCGGCCATACGGCGCAGCACTTCCTGCTGCGGATAGATATACGGGAAATACTTCGCTTCCATCGTCGCGCGGAATGCGTCGGCATCGAGCGTCTCGGGGTCGTACCGGCGCGCGGCGCCGGCACTGTTGATCAGTACGTCGATCGGGCCCACGGCGGTGCTGACTTCCTCGACGATATCGGCGGCGCTGTGCGCTTCGTGCAGGTCGGCGCGCGTGCGGTGCACGTGGAATCCTTCCTGTTTCAGCTGTTCGTAGGCGCGCGCAAGGTTGGCGGGGTCGCGCGACACGATCGCGACCTTCGCGCCTTCCTGTGCGAAGGCGCGCGCGCACGCGAAACCGATGCCTTTGCTGCCGCCGGTGATGAGCACCACCTTATTTCTGAGCCCGAGTTCCATGGTCGTTACCCGCCGTCGAAAGAATATCGATGACGATAGCAGATCACGGCGTCAGAAGTTGCCGTTCGCGAAACGGGCGATCGGGTCGTCGCTGCTTTGAGTGGGTGCGGGCACGCCGTGGGAAGCCGTCGACGCACGCATGAGCTGCACGGATCCAGTGCCTTCGGTCTGCTGCATCTGCCGGGCCTGGCGTTCCGCGATGGAGGCGGGTGGCGGCGGTTCGAATGCATCGGCGGCGGCGTCGATCGGGTCGGGCGAAGGTTGGGCAAGGGTGCGGGCGGTCGTCGCGGACTGCATCGGTTGAGCGGGCGAACGAGCGCCGCTTTCAAACGTGCTCGCCTGAGCCGCGGGGACCATCGTCGCTGCCACGGCGCCCGCTGAGCGTGCCTGCAGCTGCGCGGCGCCGAGGCCCGACGGCGGCGGCTCGAATTGATCGGCTTGCACGACGGGCGTGCCGCCGCCCGCACGGGTCGCCGGCGTCGCGCTCGCAACCGGCCGGGCCGTTGCCATCGACGCCGGGCTGGACAGCGCCGTCGGGCCCGCGTAGGTCGACGCTGCCGGAACTGCCACGGTTGTTGCCGTGCCCATCGCCGCGGCCGCAGCACCTCGCTCGGTTTGCGGCGCCGCAGCCTGATAGCTCGGCGTATCGAACGGCGCCGGCGTTGCCGCCGGTCCCGCCATCCGGCGGATGCCGTCGAAGCGCTTCGCCCAGTAGGGATTGGTCAGATAGTCGAGCCGCACGGTGCCGCCCGTCGATGGCGCGTTGACGAAGCGCAGCTTGCCCACGTAGATGCCGACGTGCGAATGCGCGCGCCCCGTCGTGTTGAAAAAGATCAGATCGCCTGGCGCGATTTCGTCCGGTTCGATCGACTCGCCGCGCCCGCTCATCTCGGCCGTCGTGCGCGGCAGGTTCACCGACGCCGCGCGCAGCACGACGTACCGCACGAGCCCGCTGCAATCGAAGCCGCTGTCGGGCGTATTGCCGCCCCAGCGGTAGGGCACGCCGACGAGACTCATCGCCTGAATGGAGATTTCCTCGCGGCCGATGCTGTGATCGACGAAGTGGGGAAAGCCGGGCGGCGGCGCGCGATAGGCGCCGTTCGCGACAACGCTGCCGCCTGACCCGCGCGACGTCTTCTGCGGCGCGCCGGCACAGGCGGCGAGCAGCAGGACGGGCAGCAGCGATAAGGCGAGTCGGCGCATGAAGACGGCACGGGCGGTAAGCGCCCATTTACTCACTGAGGATGTCGGGATGGTAGCCGCCCAACAAGGCTGCGGCAAGAATTGTTGATAAATTACTTGAAGTTTGTGCGCTAAGTGTTGCCTGCGTGGAACGCCGGCGCAATAAAAAGGCCGCGTCCGGAACGAACCGGACGCGGCCTGCGATCAAAAGCCGAAAAAAAACCGGCGAACGACGTCTAGAGAATCTCCGACGCGTAGTCAGCGAGGCGCGAGCGCTCGCCGCGCGCCAGCGTTACGTGTCCGCTGTGCGCCCAGCCCTTGAAGCGATCGACCACATAGGTCAGGCCCGAACTGCCCTCGGTCAGGTAAGGCGTATCGATCTGCGCGATGTTGCCAAGGCAGATGATCTTCGTGCCCGGACCCGCGCGCGTGACGAGCGTCTTCATCTGCTTCGGCGTCAGGTTCTGCGCCTCGTCGATGATCAGATACTTGTCGACGAACGTGCGGCCGCGCATGAAGTTCATGCTCTTGATCTTCAGGCGCGAGCGGATCAGCTCCTGGGTCGCGGCGCGGCCCCATTCGCCGGCGGCGTCGTCGGTTTTCTGCAGCACTTCGAGGTTGTCGTCGAACGCACCCATCCACGGCTGCATCTTTTCCTCTTCGGTGCCCGGCAGAAAGCCGATGTCTTCGCCGACCGGCACCGTCGCGCGCGTCACGATGATCTCGTTGTAGCGCTTGTCGTCGAGCACCTGCGCGAGACCCGCCGCGAGTGCGACCAGCGTCTTGCCGGTGCCGGCCTGGCCGAGCAGCGTGACGAAGTCGATGTCCGGATTCATCAGCAGATTCAGCGCGAAGTTCTGCTCGCGATTGCGCGCCGTGATGCCCCACACGTTGTTCTTGTGGTGGCCGTAGTCACGCAGCGTTTGCAGCAGCGCGGTCTTGCCGTTCAGTTCGCGCACCAGCGCATGAAACGCGGGCTCGCCGTTCTGCGGCTCCAGATAAACGAACTCGTTGACCAGCATCGATGCGCACAGCGGACCCGTCACGCGGTAGTACGTGGTGCCGGTTTTCGTGTCCTGCCAGCTTTCCATGCCCTTCGCGTGCCTGGTCCAGAAGTCTTGCGGCAGGGCGCGGATGCCCGTGTACAGCAGGTCGCTGTCCTCGAGCACCTGGTCGTTGAAGTAGTCTTCGGCGGGCAGACCGAGCGCATGCGCCTTGATGCGCATGTTGATGTCTTTCGACACCAGCACGACCTGGCGATCCGCGCGATCGCGCTGCAGCGCGCGCACGACGCCGAGGATCTGGTTGTCGGCCTTGCCTTCGGGCAGACCTTCGACCGGCTCGATCGCGGTCAGCCGGGTCTGGAAGTACAGCCGCCCGGACGCTTCGCGGCTGCCCAGACGCGCGAGCGAAATGCCGTCGGCCATGTCGCCCGCGTTCGCGACGAGCGCGTCGAGCGTGCGGCTCACCTGACGCGCGTTACGCGCGACTTCCGACATTCCCTTCTTGTGGTTGTCGAGCTCTTCCAACGTCATCATCGGCAGATAGACGTCGTGCTCCTCGAAGCGGAACAGGCAGCTCGGATCGTGCATCAGCACGTTGGTGTCGAGCACGAAAAGCTTCTGCACCTCGGCTGGCGTGGCGCCCGTGCCACGTTTCTTGCGCGTGGCGGCAGGGCTCGCTGCGGCGGGCGCGGCGGCTGTTTCGTCCGTGCGCTGCTTCGCGGCAGGCGCGCGTGCGACGATCGGCTGCGCTTCTGTCGCGTCGGCTTCGAACTGCGGGCGTGCGGACGGAACCGGCTGCAACAGCGCGGCGGTCTGCCTGGTCTTGCGGCCGCGCGCGGGCGCGGGTTGCGCGGCGGGCGGCGACTCGACGGCGGGCACGGGCCACAACGTGGTGGCGGCGTTGGCAGCGTGCGCCATCGGTGTCGCGACATTGACGCGGCCGTAATCGGCCGACTCTGCGGATTCCCCTTCACGCGCCTGTTTTTTCGCGGTGGAGCGCGCGGGCGTGACGGCTTTGGCCTTGTATTCGTCAGGCGACAAAAGATTGCCGAGCTTGTTGGGGGGAGTAGGCAAAGGCATGGTTTCCCTCGAAATGATCGGGTCACATATCGTGCGCCGCCCGTCGCATTCTGACGATGCCCTCACGGGACATCGAGTCTGCGCGAGGAGGCGCGCATTCGGTCTAGAGATGCCGGTTCGCCTGGTTTTCGATAGGCTCCTTGACGGAAGCGCGCGAACCAATGAACGAACGGTCGCGCGCAATTAAAAAAGCCGCCGCCCCGGCATTCGGGGCAAGCGGCTCGACGATGATGCTCACGTTGCGCCTCACGCTCCGAACGGCACCGGTGGATCCGGTCAGGCGGCCGTCAGGGCTGGCGCAGCGGAGAATAATGTGGGGTGGACAGGCACTCATTGCGGGCCAATATAACGCGCATCAAAGCGCTTGTACAGCCTCCAGAATGTCGTCGACGTGGCCCGGCACTTTAACGCCGCGCCACTCGTGGCGCAGCACGCCATCGGCGTCGATGAGGAACGTGGAGCGCTCGATTCCCCGTACCTCTTTGCCATACATTTTCTTCATTTTGATGACGGCGAAGAGGGCGCACAGCGTTTCTTCCGGGTCGGAAATCAGCGGGAAGGGTAGTTCGAGCTTAGCCTTGAAGTTGTCATGCGAACGCAGGCTGTCGCGCGACACGCCGATCACTTCCGCGCCGGCTTTCTTGAACTTCGGATACAGATCGCGGAACTGCAACCCTTCGGTCGTGCAGCCCGGCGTATTGTCCTTCGGATAGAAATACAGCACCACCTTCTTGCCCCGCAGCTTTGACAGCGTGATTTCGCCGCCCGTCGCGGTGGCGGTGAAGTCGGGGATGGGTTGGTCGACTGCGATGGACACGAGGTTCTCCGGTTATTGGGGCTGGCGTCGCTAGGTGCCGCGGCGTCGGCCGGTCTGTCGTCGAGGTTGTTGTTGTTCGGGAATACGGTCGGCGCGCGGTTGTCCGATCGTCAGACCCGGCAAGGAAGCGGGCAACAGGCGGGCAACGGGCGGGCAATGGGCGAGCAACAAGCGGCGCGCCTTCCAACGACTCCCGCGTCGCGGGCCTTCAGGGCTGGACGATCAGTTCGCCGGAGCGTCCCGGAATCTCGCCCCACGCGACAGGGTACGATGGCAGCGTGTCGCGGTCTAGCGTGGCGTAGTAATCGCCCATCGTTGCGAACGTGTGGCCCTGGGCGCGCCAGCCTTCGAGCAACTGTTCGAAAACCGGCGCGAGTTTCTGTCCTTCGAGTTCGGCGTGCAGCGTGAACACCTGGTCGTGCGGATTTTTTTCAGTTTGTTTCAGCATCCACGCGGCGACGTTGTGCGTATCGACACCATCGACACCGAGCACTTCGTCGAGCGTCGGGAGCGTGGTCGGCATCTGCACGTGCTTCAGCGTCCTGCCGTCGACCACCGGCAGATATGGCGAGTGGCCGCGGCCGTCGGAAGCGTAGCGCATGCCCCACGCGTCGATCTGCTCGAACGCGTGGCCGTTCATCTGCCAGCCCGCGGCGCCGTGCGTGACGGGCGGCGCGCCGAATATCTCGATGAACCGCGCGTGGCTCCGCTGCATCTGCGCGACGGTCCACGCGCGATCTTTGGCGCGCACGTTGTCCTGCCAGTACACGTGATCCCACGTATGGATGCCGCACTCGAAGCCGGCTTCGTGGATCGCGCGCATCTCGGCCGCGGCCTTCGCGCCGATGTCCGGACCGGGCAGCAGCACGCCGTACATCAACTGCCTGACGCCGTAATGCTCGACCACCGACGTGCGCGACACCTTCTTCAGAAAGCCCGGCCGCAGGACGCGGCGCATCGCCCAACCGGTGTGGTCGGGCCCGAGGCTGAACAGGAAGGTGGCGCGCGCCTTGAAGCGGTCGAAGATGCGCGCGAGATTCGGCACGCCTTCGCGGGTGCCGCGCAGCGTGTCGACGTCGATCTTCAGGACGATGCGAGCCAAGGACGCGCCCTTATTGCTGTTCGACGAGTGCGCGGGCTTCCGCGACGTGGCCGCGATACGCTTCGAAAATCTTGCGCAGCGCTTCGTCGAAAGTCGACGTGGGTGCCCAGCTGAGTTCCTGCTTCGTGTTGTCGATCTTCGGCACGCGGTTCTGCACGTCCTGATAGCCGTTGCCGTAGTACGCGCCCGACGACGTTTCGACCAGTTGCACCTTCCTGGCCAAGTCCGCGTATTCGGGGAATTCGGCCGCGAGTGCCAGCATCTTGTGCGCGAGCTCACGCACCGAGAAGTTGTTGATCGGGTTGCCGATGTTGTAGATCTTGCCGGTGGCGACGCCGTTCTTGTTCTCGATGATCTTCATGAGCGCGCTGATGCCGTCGTCGATGTCCGTGAACGCGCGTTTCTGCGCGCCGCCATCGACGAGGCTGATGTTCTCGCCGCGCACGATGTGGCCGAGGAACTGCGTGACCACGCGCGAGCTACCTTCCTTCGGCGTGTAGATCGAGTCGAGGCCCGGGCCGATCCAGTTGAACGGACGAAACAGCGTGAAGTTCAGGCCTTCCATGCCGTAGCCCCAGATCACGCGGTCCATCAGCTGCTTCGAGCACGCGTAGATCCAGCGCGGCTTGTTGATCGGGCCGTACGACAGCTGCGATTCTTCCGGATCGAACTGCTCGTCCGTGCACATGCCGTAGACCTCGGAGGTCGACGGAAACACCAGATGCTTGCCGTACTTGACGGCTGAACGCACGATCGGCAGGTTCGCCTCGAAGTCGAGTTCGAACACGCGCAGCGGCTGCTTCACATACGTTGCGGGCGTGGCGATCGCGACAAGCGGCAGAATCACATCGCACTTCTTGACGTGATATTCGACCCATTCCTTGTTGATCGTGATGTCGCCTTCGAAGAAGTGCATCCGCTCATGATTGACGAGGTCGCCGAGACGTTCGGTCTGCATGTCCATCCCGAACACTTCCCAGTCGGTGGTTTCGAGAATGCGTTTGGACAGGTGATGGCCGATGAAGCCATTCACACCCAGAATCAGGACTTTTTTCATGAATGAGATTGGATGAGCTGGGCGAATTCCGCCGGACTGACGGCAGACTCGCCGCCGTCGTGCTGGTGCCGCAATTCGTGGATGTTGATCGCGCGGCCGTCGCCGCAGATCGCGAAAACGGCATTATCGCTTACGTGCAGGCCCGGGGGCAAATCCGAGCGGAGCGCGCCGGGCGCGGCCAGACGCGCGCGCGCGACGATGAAACGGCGCCCGTTCAGCTCGGTGAAAGCGCCCGGATACGGCGGCGCGACCGCGCGGATCAGGTTGTAGACCTGTTGCGCGGACTGATTCCAGTCGATGCGGCCGTCTTCCGGTTTGCGCCCGCCGTAGTAGCTGCCATGCGCGAGATCGTTCGGCAGATGCGGCGCCTCGCCCGCGAGCAGCGCCGGCAGCACGCGCCACAGCGTTTGCTCGGCGGCGACCGTGACCTTGTCGAAGACCTGCGCGGCGGTGTCGTCGGGCAGGATCGGCACCGGTGTTTGCGCAATGATCGCGCCGGCGTCGGGCTTCGCGGCCATTTCGTGCAGCGTTGCGCCGGTTTCGCTTTCGCCGTTGAGCACCGCCCAGTTGGTCGGCACGCGGCCGCGATACTTCGGCAACAGCGAGCCGTGCATGTTGTAAGCGCCCCGTGCGGCGATCGCGAGCAGGTCGAGCGGCAACATGTGGCGGTAGTAGAACGAGAAGATGAAGTCCGGCCGCGCGGCGCTCACCGCGGCGCGCAGTTCGGGGCTCTTCGGATCGGCCGGCGTGACGACGGCAATGCCGTGCCCGGCTGCCACCGATGCGACGCTGCCGAACCAGATGTTCTCGCTCGGGTTGTCTTCGTGGGTCACGACGAGTGCGACCTCGACGCCGCGCGCGAGCAGCACCTGCAGGCAGCGCACGCCGACGTTGTGATACGCGAATACGACGGCGCGCGGCTTCATGGATGGTGTCCCTGGTCGGCGACCGGCACCGGCTGCACGCCTTGCACGACGGTCTGACGCGGCGCTTCGGCGACGGCCCCGCCGTCGCGTTGCTCGAGAATGGTCTGCACCAGATAACGCGGCCGCGCACGCACCTGCTGATAGATCCGGCCGATGTATTCACCGAGCAGGCCGAGCGCGAAGATGATCACGCCGAGCAGGAAGAACGTGATGGCGAACAGCGTGAACACACCTTGCACTTCCGCGCCGATGATGAAACGGCGAATCAGCAGCAGGACGAACAGCGCCGCGGACCCTAGCGACAGGATCACGCCGATGAACGACAGCCATTGCAGCGGCACCACCGAGAAGCCGGTGACGAGGTCGAAATTCAGACGGATCAGCGAGTACAGCGAGTACTTCGACTCACCGGCGAAGCGTTCCTCGTGCGCGACCTCGATTTCCACCGGATTTTGCGCGAACGTGTACGCGAGCGCCGGGATGAACGTGTTGATTTCGCCGCAGCGGTTGATCGTATCGACGATATGGCGGCTGTAGGCGCGCAGCATGCAGCCCTGGTCGGTCATCTTGATGCGCGTGATGCGCTCGCGCAGATGATTCATCGCGCGCGACGCCTTGCGGCGCCACAGGCTGTCCTGGCGCTGCCGACGGATCGTGCCGACGTAGTCGAAACCTTCGCGCATCTTCGCGACGAGCTTGCCGATTTCCTCGGGCGGATTCTGCAGGTCGGCGTCGAGCGTGATCACGATGTCGCCGCGCGACTGCTCGAAGCCCGCGAGAATCGCCATGTGCTGGCCGTAGTTACCGTTCAGCAGGATCACGCGCGTGGTGTCGGGGCGCGCGCGGAACTGCCCGGCGAGCAGCGCCGCGGATTTGTCGCGGCTGCCGTCGTTGATGAAGATCACTTCATAACCGGTGCCGAGCGCGTCGAGCGCCGGATAGAGGCGCGCGAACAGCGCGGCCAGTCCGGCTTCCTCGTTGTACACCGGAATGATGATCGACACTTCCGGTGCGACGGCGCGATGTTCCGAATAAGTCATGTCCGCTTATTTTCCGTAGTGTTCGCAAATTTCGTTGACCGCGCGGCACACGCGCTCGACGTCGCCTTCGTTCATCAGGGTGAAGAGTGGCAGCGTGACGGTGGTGGCGCCGAAGCGCTCCGCGTGCGGGAACATGCCTTCCTTGAAGCCGCGCGCGCGGTACAGGGAAAACAGGTGCAGCGCCGGGTAGTGCACGCCCGAGCCGATGCCGCGCTCCTTCAGCTCGCCCATGAAGCCGGCGCGGTCGATCGACAGTTTTTCGAGCGGCAGCGTGATCTGGAACATGTGCCAGTTGCTGTTTTCGAAGTCCGCGGGCGGCAGGCCGACGCCGAGCTGAACGGCCGCGCCGCCTTCGAGTTGCGCGAAGTACGCGCGCACGAGCTTCTTGCGCTGCGCGATGAAGCGCTCGAGATGCGGCAGCTGGCCGAGGCCGACACGCGCGGCGACGTCGGTCAGGTTGTACTTGCCGCCGAGCACGTCGCAGTCCATGCCGTCGAAGCCGGTGCGCGTGATGCCCTGCAGCCGGTACTTCTGCGCGAGCACCGCTTCTTCCTCGTTGTTCAGCACCAGCGCGCCGCCTTCGACCGAGGTCAGGTTCTTGTTCGCGTGGAAGCTGAACGACACGATGTCGCCGAGCTTGCCGATGCGCTCGCCGTTCCAGGTGGAGCCGAATGCCTGCGCGGCGTCTTCGATCACGCGCAGCTCGTGCGCGCGGGCGATCCCGTACAGACGGTCCATGTCGACCGGCAGGCCCGACAGGAACACCGGCAGCAACGCCTTGGTGCGCGGCGTGATCGCTTTTTCGAGCAGGTCGAGATCGATGTTGCGCGTGATCGGGTCGATGTCGGCGAACACTGGCGTCGCGCCGGTTTCGAGGATCACGTTGCAGGTCGACACCCAGGTGGCCGGCGTCGTGACCACTTCATCGCCGGGACCGACGCCGGCGATGCGCAGGCCGATTTCGAGCGTCGCGGTACCGGAATTGAAGGTGCGCACCGGGCGGCCGCCGCAGAACTCGGACAGCGCGGCCTCGAACTTCTGGTTCTGCGGGCCGGTGGTGATCCAGCCGGAACGCAGCACGTCGGCGACGCCCTGGATCGTTTCCTCGTCGATCTCGGGTTTGACAAACGGCAAAAACGGGACTTGTGACTGGCTCATGAATGCATCGCTCGATTGAAAGGGGCGCGGCCCGACGGGCGCGAAGTAAACCACAAACTACCCGCAAACCCAAGGCCGCGGCTTAAAAAACGCAACCGCTCAGCTTACCGCGGCCTACCTTACGTCACGCTTAGGCGGCGCGTGTGCCGCGCCGGTTCCTACGCGGGGCGCCGCGCCTAGCTGCGCGCGAGCACGACCACGCCGACGAGAATGATGCCGATGCCGACCAGCTTCTGCACCGACATCACTTCGCCGAACAGGTACCACGCGGCGATCGCGTTGACGACGTAGCCCAGTGACAGCATCGGATAGGCGATCGACACGTCCACGCGCGAGAGCCCGATGATCCACACCGCCACGCTGATCACGTAGCAGGCGAGTCCGCCGATGATCGGCGGCTGGGTTGCCAGCTTGAAGCCGATGGGCAGGATGTTCGCACGGGTGAATTCGAAGTGTCCAACGGCATTCGTGCCGGCCTTGAGCAGCAGCTGCGCGCCGGCATTCAGCGTGACGCCGGCCAGGATGCAGAACAGGGAAATCGGGTTCATCGAACGGTCTGGTTCTCGAAAGGGTTAGGGCTTTGCCGCGGGCGTGGAGACGGGGGCCGGCGTGGCCGATGCCGCGGGCCTCACTTCCACGACTGCCGAGGCGGCGTTAGCGGGGGTAGCGGGCGCTGCCGCCGCCGTTGCGGCCGGGGCGGCGGCAGCCGCGTCGGCGAGCGGCTTCATCACCACCACGCGGCGCGGATCGCGCGCGATCACCTGCATCGGCACGCCTTGCTTGACGAGGCGGTCGTAGGTCGGCGGCGGGATCAGCGCGAGCGCGTAGCGATCGGCCTTCCAGCGCTCGATCCACGCGTCGACCGTCGGCACCCATTTTTGCGGCTCGACGGACACGCCGAATGCGAGCTCGTCCGGGTGCGCGACCATGATCATCGTGTGGCCGATGTAGAACGGCAGCGTGTGGTCGAGCACGCCGACCGAGTAGAACGGCGTGTCGGGCGGCAGCTTCGCGAGCTCGGCCTTGATCGCGGGCGCGAGCGGCGCGCCGGAGCTCAGGCGCCCGAACACGTCGTGGCCGGTGCCCGCGATGGTGCCGAGCAGCAGCCAGCCCGCGCCGAACGCGGCGAGGCTGCCGAGACCGACTCGCGCGTTGGCGCCCGCGCCGCCCTGGCCGCGGCGGTTCAGCCACAGCGCGAACAGCGTGAGCACGAACGCGACGGCTAGTGCGGCGAGCACCCACACGCGGTATTCGGCATACAGCTCGGCCGGATTGCGCGCAGTGCCGAAGCGCGGCAGGAACAGCGCCGCGAACGCGGCGACCACGAAAAACAGCGCGTAGCCCGCCAGATGCCGGCGCAGCTGCTCGCGCGTGACGAGCGGCAGATACATGCCGATCAGCATCGCGATCGGCGGCGCGATCGGCAGCGTGTAGGACAGCAGCTTCGAGTGCGACGCGCTGAAGAACAGGAACATGAAGACGATCCACGTGAGCATCAGCGTGACCGGCGCGAAGCCGTTCGGCTGACGCGGCTGGCGCCACGCGTGGCGCACGCTTTGCACGGTTACCGACAGCCACGGCAGGAAGCCCACCAGCAGTACTGGCACGAAGTAGTAGAACGCGCCGGGGCGATTCTGCTCGGGCGTCAGATAGCGCTTGAACTGCTGAACGACGAAGAAGAAGTTCAGGAATTCCGGATTGCGCTGCTGCACGAGGACGAACCACGGCGTCACGATCGCGAGAAAAACGATCAGCCCGCTCACCAGATGCAGACGCTTCCACAGCGCCCAGTCGCGCGCGATCAGCGTATAGAGCACCAGCACCGCGCCCGGCAGGATCAGCCCGACCAGGCCCTTGGAGAGCACCGCCAGCGCCATCGACGCCCAGCACACCCACATCCAGCCGCGCACGCATGGGGGCCGCAGGTTCGGGCGCTGGGCGAGCAGCAGCGCGCACAGCGTGAGCGCCATCCAGAGCGACAGGCCCATGTCGAGCGTATTGAAGTGGCCCATCAGGTTCCAGTACGGCGAACAGGCGAGCACGAGTGCCGCGAACACGCCGGTCGCCGCGTTGAACACGCGGGCGCCGGTAAAGCCGATCAGCAGCACGCCGGCGAAGCCCGTCAGCGCGGTGTAGAGACGCGCCTGCCATTCGCCGATGCCGAACCACGCGAACGTCAGCGCGTTCGCCCAGGTTTGCAGCGGCGGCTTCTCGAAGTACTTGTAGCCGTTGTAGCGCGGCGTGATCCAGTCGCCGGTCAGGAACATTTCGCGCGCCATTTCGGCGTAGCGGCCTTCGTCGCTCGGCAGCAGATGGCGCCAGCCGAGCGGCACGAACCAGATCACGGCGAGAACCAGCACCAGCAACAGGATCGCGGTGCGATTGAGCGGTAGCCTCGACGGCGTATCGTTCATGAAATATCAACCCTTCTTGTTATCGACGGCGCGCGCACGGGCGCGCCGCGGGGGGCCCGAACCGGGCCGGCCGGGCGCGCCGGCGCCAGGCACGCTCAGGCCTCGATCAGCAACGCGGCCGCGACCTTGCGGCCCTCGGCCATCAGAATGTTGTAGGTGCGGCAGGCGGCCTTGAAGTCCATCGTTTCTACGCCGATGCGTTTCGCGGTCAGCGCGGCGGTCAGGCGCGGGTGCGGAAAACGCAGCCGCTCGCCGCTGCCGAACACGACCACTTCGGGCGCGGCGTCGACCAGCATCGCGAAATGCTCGGCGCTCAACTGCTCGAACGACGAGACGGGCCAGGGAATGACCGGCGCGTCCGGCAGCACGAGAATACTGCCCGCGTGACGCACCAGATTGATTTCGACGTAGTCGGCGCCATAGCCGGTAACGGTATTGAGCGCGCTGCTGGAATCCTGATGTAATTTCAAATTGGTTTTCCGAAGTCGTCGTGAGACGTCATGCGTGTTGCCGGCCTGGCTGCACGTCGCACAGGCCGCGCGGTTCGACGCGTGTGGCACACGAGAAGGCCGAAAAGGCTTGCCGATGCGGGTGGTGCATTGCGGAAGTCGGCCAAAATCCGCTAAATTATAACTTTTTAGCCGCCTTGCGGCGCCCCTCGCTCAAGTGCCGCCACAAGCCGCGCTGGGCGCATCGGCGTGGCCCACCGGCCACCTGGGTTGGCATCGCCCGCTTTCGCTGCGTTTTTTTCCACGCCGGAACCCGGAAAGCCGCGGCCGCTCGACAGTTCGACCCCATTTCGCGACTGGCCGCCGGCGCCGCCGCGTCCGAATTCCCCGTAGCGGTGAATCCGAGCGGCCCGGCGTCGTCAGCCAGGCCCCGTTTGCCCAAGGTTTGCCCCAGCCATCAACCAGGATGAAGTGCCCGCCGTGAAACCAATTCTCAAATCCAACAAGTTGCTGAATGTCTGCTACGACATTCGCGGGCCCGTCCTCGAACATGCGAAGCGGCTCGAAGAAGAGGGTCACCGCATCATCAAGCTGAACATCGGCAATCTGGCACCGTTCGGCTTCGAGGCGCCGGACGAGATCATCCAGGACATGATCCTGAACCTGCCCAGCTCGTCGGGCTACTCCGACTCGAAGGGCGTGTTCGCCGCGCGCAAGGCGATCATGCACTACACGCAGAAAAAGGGCGTGCACGGCGTCGAACTGGACGACGTCTACATCGGCAACGGCGCGTCCGAGCTGATCGTGATGGCGCTCCAGGGCCTCATCAACGACGGCGACGAAGTGCTGCTGCCCGCGCCCGATTACCCGCTGTGGACCGCCGGCGTGAGCCTCGCGGGCGGCACGCCGGTGCACTACATCTGCGACGAGTCGAATAGCTGGATGCCCGACCTCGATGACATCCGCGCGAAAATCACGCCGAACACGCGCGCGCTGGTCGTGATCAACCCGAACAACCCGACCGGCGCGCTGTACTCGGAAGAACTGCTGCTCGGCCTGATCGAGATCGCGCGCCAGCACGGCCTCGTGATCTTCGCCGACGAGGTGTACGACAAGATCGTCTACGACGGCAAGACGCACACGTCGCTGGCGTCGCTGTCCGAAGACGTGCTGACCGTCACGTTCAACAGCCTGTCGAAGAGCTACCGCTCGTGCGGCTATCGCGCCGGCTGGATGGCCATTTCGGGCCTGACCGGCGAGAACCGCCGGCTCGCGAAAGACTATCTGGAGGGGCTCGGCATCCTCGCGTCGATGCGGCTGTGTCCGAACGTGCCCGGCCAGTACGCGATCCAGACCGCGCTCGGCGGCTATCAGAGCATCAACGACCTGATCGCGCCGGGCGGGCGCCTGTACAAGCAGCGCGAGCTCGCCTACGACATGCTGACGGCGATCCCCGGCGTGAGCTGCGTGAAGCCCGAGGCGGCGCTGTACATGTTCCCGCGCCTCGACCCGAAGGTGTATCCGATCCAGAACGACCAGCAGTTCATCCTCGACCTGCTGCTCGAAGAGCGCGTGCTGCTCGTGCAGGGCACTGGCTTCAACTGGAAGACGCCGGATCACTTCCGTGTCGTGTTCCTGCCGAACGTCGACGACCTCGCGGATTCGATCAACCGGATCGCGCGCTTCCTCGACGGCTACCGCAAACGTCACACGGCCTGAGCCGGCCTCGCGTACGATGTGGCGCCTGATGTGTCAAATGAGGCGCGCCGCTCGTGCCACCCCCGACACCCTTTTCAAACCTCTACTAGAAACACACGCTGCATGGAACCGATCAAAGTTGGACTGCTGGGCTTCGGCACGGTAGGCAGCGGGACCTTCACGGTACTGCGCCGCAATCAGGAAGAAATCAAACGTCGCGCGGGTCGCGGCATCGAGATTGCGCGCATTGCCGTGCGCAACCCGGCCAAGGCGACCGCGGCGCTCGGCGGCGAAGCCGGCAGCGTGGCGCTGACCGATGACTTCAACGCGGTCGTCGACGATCCTTCGATCGCGATCGTCGCGGAAATGATCGGCGGCACCGGCATCGCGCGCGACCTCGTGCTGCGCGCGATCAACAACGGCAAGCACGTGGTCACCGCCAACAAGGCGCTGCTCGCGGTGCATGGCACGGAGATTTTCGAGGCGGCGCGCGCGAACGGCGTGATGGTCGCGTTCGAGTCGGCGGTGGCGGGTGGCATTCCGATCATCAAGGCACTGCGCGAAGGGCTGACGGCGAACCGCATCCAGTACATCGCGGGCATCATCAACGGCACGACGAACTACATCCTGTCGGAGATGCGTGACCGTGGGCTCGATTTCGCGACCGCGCTGAAGGCCGCGCAGGAGCTCGGCTACGCGGAAGCCGACCCGACCTTCGACATCGAGGGCGTCGACGCGGCGCACAAAGCGACGATCATGAGCGCGATCGCGTTCGGCGTGCCGGTGCAGTTCGACCGCGCGTACGTCGAAGGCATCAGCAAGCTCGCCGCGATCGACATCAAATACGCCGAGGAGCTCGGCTACCGCATCAAGCTGCTCGGCATCACGCGACGCACCGACAAGGGCATCGAGCTGCGCGTGCACCCCACGTTGATTCCGGAAAAGCGCCTGCTCGCGAATGTGGAAGGCGCGATGAACGCGGTCGTCGTGCATGGCGACGCGGTCGGCACGACGCTGTACTACGGCAAGGGCGCGGGCGCCGAGCCGACGGCTTCCGCCGTGGTCGCCGATCTCGTCGACGTGACGCGTCTGCACACGGCCGACCCCGAGCACCGCGTGCCGCATCTGGCATTCCAGCCGGACAGCCTGTCGAACACCCCGATCCTGCCGATCGAAGAAGTCACGTGCGGCTACTACCTGCGCCTGCGCGTCGCCGACGTGACCGGCGTGCTCGCCGACATCACGCGCATTCTGGCGGACACCGGCATTTCGATCGACGCGCTGCTGCAAAAGGAATCGGAGCTCGTCGACGCGAACGGCAAGGGCGAAACCGACATTCTGCTGATCACGCACGAGACGGTCGAAAAGCAGGTCAATGCCGCGATCAGGTCGATCGAGGCGCTCGAGACCGTCGTCTCGCAAGTCACGAAGCTGCGCATGGAAGCGCTGAACTAGGCCGAACTATGAACTACCTCTCCACGCGCGGCGCCGGAGCCGGCGAGCGCCATACCTTCTCCGAGATCCTGCTCGGCGGTCTCGCGAAAGACGGCGGCCTGTATCTGCCGGCCGACTATCCGCGCGTCACCCCGGACGAACTCACGCGCTGGCGCACGCTGCCGTACGCGGATCTCGCCTTCGAGATCCTGTCGAAGTTCTGCGACGACATTCCCGCCGACGACCTGCGCGCACTGACGCGCAAGACCTACACGGCCGCGACCTACTGCAACGTGCGCGACGACGAAAGCGCCGCGCAGATCACGCCGCTGAAGACGCTCGGCGTCGAAGACGGCGCGCCGCTGTCGCTGCTCGAACTGTCGAACGGTCCGACGCTCGCGTTCAAGGACATGGCAATGCAGCTGATCGGCAACCTGTTCGAGTACGCGCTCGCGAAGCATGGCGAAACGCTGAACATTCTCGGCGCGACGTCGGGCGACACCGGCAGCGCCGCTGAATACGCGATGCGCGGCAAGAAGGGCATCCGCGTGTTCATGCTGTCGCCGCACAAAAAGATGAGCGCGTTCCAGACCGCGCAGATGTACAGCCTGCAAGACCCGAACATCTTCAACCTCGCGGTGCAAGGCGTGTTCGACGACGCGCAGGACATCGTGAAGGCGGTGTCGAACGATCACGCGTTCAAGGCGAAGTACAAGATCGGCACGGTCAACTCGATCAACTGGGCGCGTGTCGTCGCGCAGGTCGTCTATTACTTCAAGGGCTACTTTGCCGCGACGAAGTCGAACGCCGAGCGCGTGTCGTTCACGGTGCCGTCGGGCAACTTCGGCAACGTGTGCGCGGGTCATATCGCGCGCATGATGGGTCTGCCGATCGAGAAGCTCGTCGTCGCGACCAACGAGAACGACGTGCTCGACGAGTTCTTCCGCACTGGTATTTACCGCGTACGCAAGGCGGCCGAGACGTATCACACGAGCAGCCCGAGCATGGACATCTCGAAGGCATCGAACTTCGAACGCTTCGTGTACGACCTGCTCGGCCGCGATCCGGCGCGCGTGCTGCAACTGTTCCGCGACGTCGAGGAGAAGGGCGGTTTCGATCTCGCGGCAAGTGGCGACTTCGCGCGCGTAAAGGAGTTCGGTTTCGTGTCGGGCAGCAGCAGCCACGACACCCGCGTCGACACGATCCGCGACGTGTTCCAGCGTTACGACACGATGATCGACACGCACACGGCCGACGGCGTGAAGGTCGCGCGCGAGCATCTGCAGCCCGGCATTCCGATGATCGTGCTCGAGACCGCGCAGCCGATCAAGTTCGGCGAGACGATCCGCGAGGCGCTGCTGCGCGAGCCGCAGCGGCCGGCGGCGTTCTCGGGGCTCGAGTCGCTGCCGCAGCGCTTCGAGGTCGTGCCCGCGGATGCGCAGCGGGTGAAGGACTTCATTGTCGCGAATACCGGCGAATAAGGGCGAGCGGGCCGCGTCGCTTCACGTTGATCGACGCCCACGCCCGCACTACGAGAAAACGCTGGCCGCACTTCCGCGGCCACGCATCGAAAAACACCAAAAGCTCCCCATAACGCCCGGCCGCCCAGGCTAACGGCATCGGCCGCTACAATGTTCTTTTAACCTGCGGCTTCCACCCTCCAGATGTCCACACCCACGCCCCGCGCCCCGATGCTCGCCACTGCCGATGCGCTGGCGATCCTGCTCGACGCCGCGCGCGCGCTCGACGGTATCGAAACGCTGCCGACGCTCGACGCGCTGAATCGCGTGCTCGCCACCGACGTGACGTCGCCGCTCGACGTGCCGCCGATGAACACGAGCGCGATGGACGGCTACGCGGTCCGCATCGCCGATCTCGCGCACGGCAGCCGCCTGCCGGTCTCGCAACGCATTCCGGCCGGCCATGCGCCGACGCCGCTCGCGCCCAACAGCGCGGCACGCATCTTCACCGGCGCGACGGTGCCCGCCGGCGCGGACGCGGTCGTGATGCAGGAGCAGACCGAGGCGGCTGGCGACGAGGTGACGATCGTGCATCGTCCGCAGGCGGGCGAGTGGATCACCGCACAGGGCGCCGATATTCGCGCGGGCTCGGTGATCCTGCCGGCCGGCACGCGGCTCACGCCGCAGGCGTTGGGGCTTGCCGCGTCGGTCGGATGCGCGCGGCTCGAGGTGCGCCGGCGCGTGAAGGTCGCCGTATTCTTCACCGGCGACGAACTGACGATGCCCGGCGAGCCGCTGAAGCCCGGCGCGATCTACAACTCGAATCGCTTCACGCTGCGCGGTCTGCTCGAGAAGCTCGGCTGCGACGTGGCCGACTATGGCATCGTCGCCGATCAACTCGACGCGACCCGCGCGACGCTGCGCGAAGCCGCCGAGGCGCACGATCTGATTCTCACCTGCGGCGGCGTGTCGGTCGGCGAGGAGGATCACGTGAAGCCGGCGGTGGAGGCCGAAGGGCGTCTGTCGATGTGGCAGATCGCCATGAAGCCGGGCAAGCCGCTCGCGTTCGGCGCGGTGCGGCGTGGTGCGGGTGGTGCGGGTGGTGCAAATGGGGGCGAGCCGGCCGAAACGTTTTTCATCGGCCTGCCCGGCAATCCGGTGTCGAGCTTCGTGACGTTCCTGCTGTTCGTGCGTCCGTTCGTACTGCGGCTGGCCGGCGTGCAGGCGGTCGCGCCGCGCGCGCTGTCGCTGCGCGCGGACTTCGCGCAGGGCAAGGCCGATCGCCGCAACGAGTTCCTGCGCGCGCGCGTCAACGTGGCGGGAGGGCTCGATCTGTTTGCCAATCAGAGTTCGGCCGTGTTGACGTCGACCGTGTGGGGCGACGGTCTGATCGACAATCCGCCGAACCACGCGATCAGCGCCGGCGAAACCGTGCGCTTCATTCCGTTTTCCGAACTGTTGAACTGAGGCCGGTCGTGCGCGGCATGCGCGGCGTAGACCGGCGGTATCCCGATGAAGATCGAACTCCGATATTTTGCGAGCGTGCGTGAAGCGCTCAATACGTCCGACGAAAGCGTCGAGGTGCCCGACGGCATCGCGACCGTCGGCGATGTGCGCGCGTGGCTGCGCGTGCGTGGCGGCATCTGGGCCGAGACGCTCGCCGAAGGCCGCGCGCTGCGCATGGCCTGCAACCACGTGATGACCGGCGCGAGCACCCGCATCACCGAGGGCTGCGAGGTCGCGTTCTTTCCGCCCGTCACCGGCGGCTGAACCGCGCTCTCGCACATCACGTTCACGCCCGCGACAAAAGCCCTCAGGAGCCGTCCATGCCCGTTCGCGTCCAGACCGAAGACTTCGACCTCAGCGCCGAGGTGGCCGCGCTGCGCGCGCGCAATCCGAGGATCGGCGCGCTCGCGTGCTTCGTCGGCACCGTGCGCGATCTCAACGAGGGCAGCGCGGTCGAGACGATGGAGCTCGAGCATTATCCGGGCATGACGGAGAAGTCGCTCGAGGCGATCGTCGAGCGTGCGCGCGAACGCTGGCCGGGCATCGAGGTGCTGATCGTGCATCGCGTCGGCAAGCTGTATCCGCTCGATCAGATCGTGCTCGTTGCGACGACGGCCGCGCATCGCGGCGACGCGTTTGCGTCGTGTGAATTCGTAATGGACTATCTGAAGACCGAAGCGCCATTCTGGAAGAAGGAGAAAACCGACGCGGGCGAGCGCTGGGTCGACGCGCGCGTGACCGACGATGCCGCGCTCGCGCGCTGGGGAATCGATTCGGGAAATCGGACTTCGGAGTAAACGAGTCGCGGGCCGCGGAGTTGCGACGGCGCACGCGGCGTCTTTGTGTGAGGGGCGTCGGCGCCGGCCGACGTTCACTCGTCCCGCGAGCGTCCGATGATCGGCACCGGGAACGGCTCCCCAGCCGGTCGCGACGGATGCTCGCCATCGTCGTCAACGTCGCCATCTCGCGGCCGACGCTTCGGCGCCACCCGCTCGAGCAGCGCCTGCTGCTCCGGCGGGATCTTGTAATCCCAGCCGAAACGGCTCAGTTGCAGACTCTGCGCGATCCGCAGCGCCGGCTCCATGAAACGGACCGCCGCGGCCGGCTGATAGCGCGATTCGACCGTATCTAGGAACAGATACAGCCAGCGGCTGAAATGCTGCGGCTCGATGCCTTCGAGCGGCTGATGCGCCTGCTGCACGTTGCCGCGATACTGCTTCGCGCCGAGCACGAGGCTGCTCCAGAATGCGCACATCTTCGGCAGATGGTCGTCCCAGCGGCCCGCGAGCTTCGCGTCGAAGACCGGACCGAGCAGCGGGTCGGCACGCACGCGATCGTAAAAGCCATAGACGAGGTCGCGGATATTGGCGTCGGTGGGTTCGGCCGCGCGTTCGACCGGCGGCGCGGCGGGGAAAGACGGATTCATGCGGATTCCAGAAAATTGCGGTTGCCGATGACGGCTGAACTGAACCTTGACCCCCCCGTTTTTCTAACAAACGGTTGATGCGGAAAAAGCTACTATTGCTATCCGAAACAGTATTGCAGCGCGATTCGGGGAACGACGCCCGCCCGCCAGTCATGCCAGCCAGTCATGCTAGGGCGTAGCGCTCGTTCCCGGCAACCCTTGCCTCGACGCGGTTATCGGGACGTTCAAGGCACTTGCTCGCAGCCTTTCAAGCTATACCGGGACCTATGAGACTTACCGACTATACGGATTACGCGCTGCGCGTGCTGCTGTACCTCGCGGTGCGGGGCGACGGATTATCGACGATTCAGGACATTTCGCAAGCCTACGGCATCTCGAAGAACCATCTGATGAAGGTCGTGCAGCAGCTGGGCGAGCTCGGCTGGGTCGAAACCGTGCGCGGCCGCAACGGCGGCTTGCGGCTCGGCGCGCAATCGCTGTCGCTGACCGTCGGCGACGTGGTGCGGGTCACGGAAAGCGACTTTGCGCTGGTCGGCTGTCTGCCGGACCGGCAGGGCCGACAGCGGCCTTGCGTCATCACGACGCAGTGCCGGCTGCGTGGCGCGTTGCAGGCGGCGAACCTCGCTTTTCTCGCCGAGCTCGATCGTTTTACGATCGGCGAAGTCGCGCAACCGAAAAGTCCGCTCGCGGCGTTGCTCGGGTTAGGCTCCACGATTCAGATGGTGCCGCTGCCGATTACGGTGGTATCGGATAGCACGCGCGGCGGCAGTCCGGCGACGCTGGGCCACAAGAACTAGAACATCCGGCCGGCTCCCGGGTGCGCAAACCCGCCCGGCCGCGCCACTGGGGAAGGATCGCGGCAGTTCTTGCGCTCAAATGTTAAATAGTTGCGACCGAGGCCAAAAAAGCGCTTGAAACGCTAATAAAACGCCTCATTTTGGTGGTAATCGAAATTGGAGGTCTCTTGATGAGAATCGACAAACTCACCACTAAATTCCAGGAAGCGCTCGCGGACGCCCAGAGTCTGGCGGTTGGCCACGACAATCAGTACATCGAACCCGTCCACGTGCTCGCGGCACTCGTCGCGCAGCAGGACGGCTCCGCTCGCTCGCTGCTGTCGCGCGCCGGCGTGCATGTACAACCTCTACAAACCGCACTGAACGACGCGGTCACGCGGCTGCCCCAAGTGCAAGGCACCGATGGCAACGTGCAGATCGGCCGCGAACTGACCGGTCTGTTGAACCAGGCCGACAAGGAAGCGCAGAAGCTCAACGACACGTTCGTCGCGAGCGAAATGTTCCTGCTCGCGGTCGCCGACGACAAAGGCGAGGCCGGCCGTCTCGCGCGCGAGCATGGGTTGTCGCGCAAGGCGCTCGAAACCGCGATCGCCGCGGTGCGCGGCGGCTCGCAGGTGCATAGCCAGGACGCCGAAAGCCAGCGCGAAGCGCTGAAGAAATACACGATCGACCTGACCGAGCGCGCCCGCGCAGGCAAGCTCGACCCCGTGATCGGCCGCGACGACGAAATCCGCCGTTCCATTCAGATCCTGCAGCGCCGCACCAAGAACAACCCGGTGCTGATCGGCGAGCCGGGCGTCGGCAAGACCGCGATCGTCGAGGGGCTCGCGCAGCGCATCGTCAACGGCGAGGTGCCGGAAACGCTGAAGAACAAGCGCGTGCTGTCGCTCGACATGGCCGCGCTGCTCGCGGGCGCCAAGTATCGCGGCGAGTTCGAGGAGCGCCTGAAGGCGGTGCTCAACGACATCGCGAAGGACGAAGGGCAAACCATCGTCTTCATCGACGAGATTCACACGATGGTCGGCGCCGGCAAGGCCGAAGGCGCGATGGACGCGGGCAACATGCTGAAGCCGGCGCTCTCGCGCGGCGAGCTGCATTGCGTCGGCGCGACCACGCTCGACGAATACCGCAAGTACATCGAAAAGGATGCCGCGCTCGAGCGCCGTTTCCAGAAGGTGCTGGTGGACGAGCCGTCGGTCGAGGCGACCATCGCGATCCTGCGCGGTCTGCAGGAGCGCTATGAGCTGCACCACGGCGTCGACATCACCGACCCGGCGATCGTCGCGGCCGCCGAGCTGTCACATCGTTACATCACGGACCGCTTCCTGCCCGACAAGGCGATCGATCTGATCGACGAAGCCGCGTCGAAGATCAAGATGGAAATCGACTCGAAGCCGGAGGAGATGGATCGGCTCGACCGTCGTCTGATACAGTTGAAGATCGAACGCGAAGCAGTGAAGAAGGAGAAGGACGAAGCGTCGCAGAAGCGTCTGCAGCTGATCGAAGAGGAAATCGAGCGGCTCAACCGCGAATATTCGGACCTCGATGAAATCTGGACCGCGGAAAAAGCGGCGGTGCAGGGTAGCGCGCAGCTGAAGGAAGAGATCGAGAAGACGCGTGCGGAAATCGTGCGTCTGCAGCGTGAGGGCAAGCTCGAGAAGGTGGCCGAGTTGCAGTACGGCAAGCTGCCGGGTCTCGAGGCGCAGCTGAAGGAAGTCACGCGCGCCGAGGCCGAGGAGCAGAACAGTCCGAAGCGTCCGCGTCTGTTGCGCACGCAGGTCGGCGCGGAAGAAATCGCCGAGGTCGTGTCGCGGGCCACCGGCATTCCGGTGTCGCGCATGATGCAGGGCGAGCGCGAAAAGCTGCTGCAGATCGAGTCGAAGCTGCATGAGCGCGTGGTCGGACAGGACGAGGCGATCAGCGCGGTCGCCGATGCGATTCGCCGCTCGCGCGCGGGTCTGTCGGACCCGAACCGTCCGTATGGCTCGTTCCTGTTCCTCGGGCCGACCGGCGTCGGCAAGACCGAGCTGTGCAAGGCGTTGGCGTCGTTCCTGTTCGATTCGGAAGAGCATCTCATCCGTATCGACATGAGCGAGTTCATGGAGAAGCACAGCGTCGCGCGTCTGATCGGCGCGCCGCCGGGTTACGTCGGCTACGAGGAGGGCGGTTATCTGACCGAGGCCGTGCGCCGCAAGCCGTATAGCGTGATCCTGCTCGACGAAATCGAGAAGGCGCATCCGGACGTGTTCAACGTGCTGCTGCAGGTGCTCGACGACGGCCGCATGACCGATGGCCAGGGCCGCACCGTCGACTTCAAGAACACGGTGATCGTGATGACCTCGAACCTCGGTTCGCAGGTCATCCAGGCGATGGTCGGCGAGCCGCAGGAAGCCGTGAAGGACGCCGTGTGGGAAGAGGTGAAGCTGCACTTCCGGCCCGAGTTCCTGAACCGGATCGACGACGTCGTCGTGTTCCATGCGCTCGATCGCTCGAACATCCAGTCGATCGCGCGGATCCAGCTGCAGCGTCTGCACGAGCGGCTCGCAAAGCTCGACATGCAGCTGGTGGTATCGGACGCGGCGCTCGAGCACATCGGCAAGGTCGGCTACGACCCGCTGTTCGGTGCGCGGCCGCTGAAGCGCGCGATCCAGCAGGAGATCGAGAACCCGATCGCGAAGCTGATTCTGGCCGGCAAGTTCGGTCCGAAGGATGTAATTCCGGTCGAAGTGGACGACGGCAAGCTGCTGTTCGAGCGCGTCGTGCACTGAAGGCGATGGCTTGATGATGCGAAGGGACGATAGCAGGCGAGTCGTTCCCGCCAACGTTAAGAAACCGGCAACGAAGGTGACTTCGTTGCCGGTTTTCTTTTGCCCGCCGATTTCAAACCGGTGGCATCACCGTGGAGCGAAGGTCTCTGCGAGCCGCCAGCGCATGGCGCACAGCGTGCTTAAGCGTTGCCCTTGTTGCCGAGCAGCGCCGACAGGCCGCCGAGCGCGCCGAGCACCGTGGTCGCGTTCAGCTTGCCATCGGCCGGCACTTCGCCTTCCGGCGTGGCCGCGTTGACGACGTGCGGCAGGATCTGCGACAGCAGACCCGTCACCTGATCCGGCTGGACGCCGGCCTTGGCGGCGAGACCGGTTACGGCTTCCGAGCCCAGCACGTTATGCAGCGCGTCGGGTGCGATCGGCTGGTTTTCGCCATTGCCGACCCACGATGACACGACGTCGCCGAGGCCCTTTTCCTGGAAGCGCTGGATCAGGCCGTTCAGGCCACCAGGCTGGTTGTTGACGAATTCGAGCGCGGCGGCGATCAGCGCTTGCTGGCCGCCGCCTTCTGGCGATTTGCCAAGCAGGGAACCGATGGTGTCGAGTAGGCTCATGACGGTCTCTCTTCAATGCCGGCGCGTATGACGGCCGGGCGGGTGACGTCGACGCGCGGTTGCGCGTCGCGGTGAAACGCAAGGGCGGCAGCCCCGCCGGGCTCAAGCGCCGGACGCAGCCGCGGCGGATGCCGCCTTGCTCTTCTTCGCTTTCTTCTTCGAAGCCTTGGTGCCGGACGCGTCGGCCGGTGCGCTAGCCGCGACGGCCGGAGCCGAAGCGGCTGCCGCTTCGGATGCTGCGGCCTTGTCCTTCTTCTTCGACTTCGACGGCTTCGCGGCCGAGGCGGGGGCAGCCGCGGCCGGCGCTGCCGTCGTGGCAGCGGGCGCGGCGGCGGTGGTTGCCGCGGGAGCCGCCGGTGTGGTCTTCGTGGCCGGCTTGGTGGACGTCTTCGCGCCGGTCGGCGGTGCCGACGAGCCGTTGATCGTCAGTCCGGCCGCTTCGAGGTTCTCGACCGATTTCTGGCCGATGCCCTTCACACGCGCGGCGAGATCGTCGGCGTTCTTGAACGGGCCGTTTTTGGCGCGTTCGTCGACAATCGCTTTCGCATGCACGGGGCCGATGCCCTTGACCGATTCGAGCGCGGCCTGATCGGCGGTATTCACTTCCACGGCCGCGGCAAATCCGGCCGACAGCGACAAAGCCACAGCGACGCAAAGCATGAAAAGCTTCTTCAGCATGGCAAGCACTCCATTGAGGGCAAAAAGTTAGCCGGGAACGGACGACCTATCCTGTCAGCGGGCGCTGCGTTTAAGCATAGGACAAATCGCAGGCCCGATTTGAGATAGCGGACGATTTATACCGATCGATTGATGACAAGTAAATCCACCACACAATATTTAAAGCTTTTAGCGGCATGCAGTGCCGGTGAATTTATCGGTCGATATCGATCGCGATAACTCGTCTGCGATAAAGAATGAGCAACGCAAAGGAATGACAGCGTCCGACGCTTGACTTAGAGTGCACTCGAAGTCCTAACCTGAGTCCGTCATGTCGAAACACTCAACCGCGCTCACCATCGGTCAGGTCGCCGGAACGATCGGCGTGTCCACGCACACGCTGCGCTATTACGAACAGGCCGGCCTGATCCGGCCGGTCGGACGCACGCAGACGGGGCACCGGCTGTACTCGCCGGCCGATCTCGACTGGTTGCGCTTCGTGATGCGTCTGAAGGCAACGGGCATGTCGATCTCCGGCATGCAGCAGATCGCCGCGCTGCGCGCGCAAGGCCATCCGACGATGCGCGCACGCCGCGACCTGCTGGTTGCGCATCGCACCGCGCTGCTCGCGCGGATCGCCGATCTGCAGAGCAACCTCGGCGCGATCGACGACAAGATCGCGTACTACGAGGCGGCCACGAGCGGCGCGCTTGAGCCCGATCCGGCACGACAGGACGACGAAGCCTCGTCGCCCTCACACCCCGATAAGGACTCGCAATGGACTACGCACACAACGACCGCTACGCGCGGGGCTGGGACAGGCTCAGGGAAATCGACGGTTCGGCGGGCGAGCAGGTAATCGCCGCGCTCGCGCCAGTCGCGCCGGAATTCGGACGCCTGTTGATTGAATTCGGCTTCGGCGACATCTACAGCCGGCCGCAGCTCGATCTGCGCACGCGTGAGATTGCGACGATCGCATCGCTCGCGACCCTCGGCTGCGCGCAGCCGCAGCTGAAGGTACATATCGAGGCGGCGCTGAACGTCGGCTGCACGCGCGAGCAGATCGTCGAGGTGTTCATACAGATGTCGCTTTATGCGGGCTTTCCGGCCGCGCTCAATGCGCTGTTCGCGGCGCGGGAAATTTTCGAGGCCAAGGATCGGGAGGGGCAGGCCGCATACGCGGCGTGAGCGGGCTGAGCTGCGTGAGGAACGGAAAGGCGGATGCAGAACAGGTCGTCTCTCACCCCGGCTTGGGCGCAACTGACGGTCCGGTCGGTGCTATTCGTGGCCTTCCCAACCCTCCATCCCCTCAAACAGCCGAATCAACCAGCGCCGCCGCAGCCTCGCGCAAATAGCGCTGGCTCACGAATCGCCAGTACACGAGCAAGCCGAGCCCGGCAATCGCGAGACTTGCGGTATTCGCGACCCAGAAGCCGCGCGCGCCGGTCAGCCAGGGCGGCGTGAGGCCGGTCGTATCGAAGCCGAGCGCATAGCCGCCGCCGAGCCCGACTCCCCACAGCGCCACCGCATAGATGATGGTCGGCACGACCGCGACCTTGTAGGCGCGCAGCACGAACGCGGTCGAGATCTGCAACGCGTCGAACAGGTGGTAGCAGGCGACGATCAGCACCAGCGGCAACGCCTTCGCCGCCACCTGCGCGTTCGTCGTATAGCCGGCGACGATATACGGCCGCAGCACGAGCACGAGCGCGCCATAGCAGCACGCGATCGCAACCGCCATCGCGATGCCGTGACGCGACAGCGTGCGCGCCGCCTGCGGCCGATGCGCGCCGAGCGCCTGCGCGACCAGCGTCGACGACGCGATGCCGATCGACAGCGGCGTCATATAGAGCACCGCGCCGACGTTGCCGGCGATCTGATGTCCGGCGAGTGTCGTCGTGCCGAAACGCGCGATGAAAAGCGCCATGAAGGTGTACGACGTGACCTCGATCAGATACGACAGCCCCATTGGAATACCGAGCCGCAGTTGCGCGGCCTGGCGCTTCCAGACCGGCCAGCAGAAGTGCGTGAAGATGCCGAGTGCCTTGAAATCGTCGACGCGCGCGAGCAGCAGCATGCCGAGCGCCGCGAGTGCCCAGTTGAGCAGCGTGCTCGCGAGCGCGCAGCCCGGACCGCCCAGCGCGGGCACGCCGAGGCCGCCGAAAATGAACCAGGTATTGAGCGGAATTTTCAGCAGCAGCGCGGCGACCTGCAGGAACATCACGAGCCGCGGTTTGGCGAGCGCATTGGCAACGGAGCCGTAGACCCGGAAGGCGAGGCCGGCGGGCAGCCCGAACGCGAGAATCCGCAGGTACGCGAGCGTGCGCTCGTGCAGCGCGTCGGGCACCCGCGACAACGCCAGCAGCGGTCCGGGGAAGAACAGGATCAGAAAGCCGATCACGGTCAGCGCGGCGGCAAGCCACCATGACTGGCGGACCTCTTCGCCGATCTCGCCGTAGCGACGCGCGCCGTACAGCTGCGCGGTGATCGGCTGCAGCGCGGTCAGGATGCCGGTCAGGCCGATATAGACCGAGACGTAGATCGACGAGCCGAGGCCGAGCGCGGCCAGATCGACGGCCGAGTAGCGCCCGACCATCGCCGTGTCGATCACGCCGAACGCGATGATGGCCAACTGGCCGATCAATACGGGCCACGCGAGCGCGGCGATCTTCCGTACGTCGGCGAACATGGTCAGTCGCGCTTCTTGTGCCAGTTGCGGCGCTTGCCGGGCGGCGGCTTGGGACGGTCGATGCGCACGTACAGGCGGAAGCGCTCGTCGCGGTCGGCGGCGCGGCGGCCTTCCCACACGAGCTTCCAGATGTAGTCGGGCATCGCGCTCGGGTTGCCGTAGTCCTGCGAGTCCTGACGCAGGATCACGTCGCAGTCCTGGTCGAACGAGAAATGCATGTCGCCGAAATACGCGAATGTCGCGATCTGCGCATTGCCGAGACGGACCGGCGCGATGCACGTGTAGTCATCGGGCAAGTGGGCGGCGATCTGCTGCGCAACGTCGCGATAGGTCCGGCTGTAGTTGACGACCGGCAGCCACAGCGTCATCAGCAGCACCCACATCAGCGTGGTGCCGGCGCTCGACAGCACGACGCTGCGCCACAGCACCTTCGGATGACGCGCGAGGCGCCAGCGCACCAGCAGGAACCAGCACACGGTCACCGCGACCGCGCACACGAACGACAGAATCTTGAACTGCGGCACGAAGCCGGGCGCGAGTCGCGCGAGATTGCGCGCGAGCGGATGCGGAAAGCCGGTCAGGCCTGCCACATACACGAGCCATACGAAGCTGCCGAGGATCGTGAAGCTCAGCAGCGCGAACCAGTCGATCGCGTTGATCGCGCCGCGCTTGAGCGTCGGCAGCGCGAAAGTGGCGAGCACCGCGAGCGGCGGCAGCAGCAGCATGTAGAGTCGGTTCGACTGATGGCTTTGCAGCACGACGAGCACGAACAGCGGCCCGATCACCGACAGCGGAATCGCCACGTGCGGCGCGCGCCGCAGTCCCTGCCAGCTGAACCACGACCACAGCGCGAGTGGCCAGGCGGGCCATGTGAAGAGCGGCAGGTTTTTCAGCGCATACGCGGCGACCGAGCCGGGCGGGCCCGCGAACGAACTCAGGCTCACGTGCAGCCACTGGTTCAGATACCAGACAGCGTCGTCCGGGAACGCGGTGAGCGCGATGATCGGCCACGACACCGCGAGCACGAGCGCCACGGGCAGACCCGCGAGCAGCAGCCAGCGCGATCGCGTTTCGCGTACGATCAGTGTCATCGCGAGCGTGCCGAGCAGCAGCGCGCCGACCAGCACCGGGCTGCTCGCGAGTGTGACGAGGCCGATCGCGAGACCCCAGATCAGCGCGCCCTGAATCGGCTTGTCGATCATGCGCACGAGGCCGTACACGAGCATCGCGATGCAGACGAACTGCGCGAGCTGCGGCGTGGTCTCGTGACCGCGCTCGGCGAGGCCGAAGCACGCGAGCAGGATCAGCAGTGCGCCATCGGCGAGCGTGCGGCCATAGTCGCGCGGTTCCGGCTCGCCGCCGAACGCATATTTGAATGGCTGCACTTCGGGACGCCGGCCGAGCAGATACGCCGCGTACCAGACGAACGCACAGCCCGCGCAGAACAGCAGGCCCGTGAACACGCGCGACGCGTTGCTCGCGTCGACCCACGGTGCGAGGACGCGGATCGCGCTCGCGCCGAGCCAGTAGCCGAGCGGGCCGTCCTCGGTCAGATATTTGCCGACCAGATTCGGCAGCAGCCAGTCGTGCGCGCCGCCGTTCGCCATCGTCCACATCACACCAAAGCCGGCTGCGTCCTCGTTCTTCCACGGATCGCGGCCGAACAGGCCGAACGAGGCGTAGACGATACAGATGGCCAGCAGCAGCCAGCGCGGCAACGCACTGGTCGCAGAGGCAGTGAGGCGAACGACAGGTCTCATGCGGTGTGTGGAGTCTGGATAAACGATGCAGCCGGAGCGGCCCGGCAGGTCAGGGCGCGAGGGCCCGTTTCGAGCATCCGGCATTGTAGTCGTGCCGTGCGATGCACGTCACGGCCGGTAACGCCCGGCAACGTCAACGGACAAGCTGTAACACAGTGTCGCGAAAGCGCGGCGTGCTACTTCCGGCTGAAGGCTTCGCGCGGCGTGCGACCCAGCGGGCGCACAAGCGCAGGCGACAAAAAAGGGCAGCTCGCGCTGCCCTTTCTGTTTGCTCCGTTGCCGGCCGGCAGCCGGCACCGTTGCGGTATTACTTTACTGCCTTGCCCGAAGCACGTGCGCCGAACTTCTTGTTGAACTTCTCGACGCGGCCGGCCGTGTCCATGATCTTTTGCTGGCCGGTGTAGAACGGATGCGATTCCGACGACACTTCGATCTTCGCGAGCGGGTAGGTCTTGCCGTTGAATTCCGCGGTTTCGCGCGTCTGGATGGTCGAGCGCGTCACGAACCTGAAGTCGTTCGACATGTCGACGAACAGGACTTCGCGGTAATTCGGGTGAATGCCTTCTTTCATGGTCTTTCCTTTAATCTGGCGGTAGCCAACCCGCGTGCAGCCTCGAATGGGACTGCCTTCAGGCGCGAGCCACTTGCCTACGGTCGAAAAACCGCGATTATGCCAGAAAATCAGTCGCTTGGCGATTTTTCTGCCAGCGGATTCTATTGCGGCGCAAGCGGCGCCCACATTCGCGGCGTCTCAAATGGGCATGAACGTCAAACCGACGCGCGCTGGATCTTGCCGGTAGTAGCGCGCGAGCAGTCGGTACAGTTCCGGATACTCCGCCTCGAACGCTTGGGGCCGCACGAACAGCGCCTCGCTGCATACGGCAAAAAATTCCGACGGATGGTCCGCCGCATACGGATCGATCAGCGACTCGCGTTCGAAACGCGCCCAGCGTCGCTCGGGCACCGCGTCGACTTTCGCACAGAAGTGATCGTATGCATGGTCGAACACATCGGCCCATGCCTGCGCATCGAGCGGCGCGTGCCAGCGGCGCATCAGCGGCGGGTGGCCATCCGCTTCGCCGTTGAGCATGTCGATTTTGTGCGCGAACTCGTGGATCACGACGTTGTATGCGTCGCTGCCATCGGTCATCTGCGCGTCTTCCCATGACAGCACCACCGGGCCGCCTTCCCACGCCTCGCCGCTGGCGTCGTGTTCGATCTCGTGCACGACGCCATCTTCGTCTTCAACGGTCTTGCGGATCACGAACTCGCCCGGATAGACGATCACGCCGACCCAGCCGCGATACAGATCGAGGCTCAGGTTCAGCACCGGCAGGCACGCCTGCGCGGCGATGCCGACCGTCATCGCATCGGTCAGCTCGAGCTCGTGCGCGGTCGAGAACTCCTTCTGCGCGAGGAAGAGAGTCGTCATCTCGCGCAGCCGCGCGAGATCCGGCGCTTCCAGATGCGTGAGAAAGGGTAGGCCGGCGAGTATCGTCTGCCACAAGGAATCGTCGATCGCGTAGTCGCGCAGCGCGCGCTCGCGACGCCGTGCGCCCAGCCAGTTCGTGAGTTTCGACAGCATGCTTGGAGCCCACCTTCAGTCGATCTGTTTTTGCCACGCGGCGAACGGGCCGCCGCATATCGCGACGCCGATCAGAAAATAGAAACCGTCGAGCGACGCGAGCAAACTGGCCTGCTGCCCAATCGACCGGCTGATCGACGCGATCGCGAGCGCGTGCGCTTCGCTCGCCGCATGACCGGCGGCGGCGGAGCCGCGCGCCAGCGTCGCGAGCGTGTTCTGGTAGACCGGATTGTACGGATTCACGGACTCCGCGAGGCGACTTTGATGCAGCGCGAGCCGGTGCTGCTCGACGATGATCACCGAGGCGGTCGCGAAGGAGATGGTCAACTGCCGGACGATGTTTTTCAGCCGGTAGCCGTGCGTGAACTCCTCCTCGATCAAGATGCGGCACGTCAGATTCGCGACCGGCGGCACGATGAACAGCAACAGCAGGCCGCGCAGCAGCAGCGGCGGCAGGGCGAGCGCCGCCTCGCCGACGTCCGGTGACATGCGTGTGATCCACCCGGCCGCGAACGCGGCCACCCCGAAGCCCGGCACGATGATCCACTTCTTGCGCGGCAGCAGCTTCGCAAAACGCAGATAGACGAACAGCGCGCTCGCCGAAATCAGCGACGTGGCGCCGACGAGCCGCCCGGTGTTCTCGACGGGATAGCCGAGGCCCCTCCGAGAAACCGCGTGTACGTTCACGCTGATGTTGAGGCGGCGCATTGTCTCTGCGAACGATGGACGAAAAAAACCGCTCGCAGTTTGCGAGCGGTTTTTCATGCGTTGCAGTTGCCGACTAATACGGCCAGCACGAACGTCGCGCGTTAGCTGCCGCCGCCACGACGCATCATGTCGAAGAACTCGGAATTGCTCTTCGTCTGGCGGATCTTGTCGAGCAGGAATTCCATCGACTCGACTTCGTCCATGTCATGAATGAACTTGCGCAGTACCCAGATCTTCTGCAGCGCTTCGGGCTTGATCAGCAGCTCTTCGCGGCGCGTGCCCGACTTGTTCAGGTTGATTGACGGGTAGACGCGCTTCTCGGCGAGACGGCGCTCGAGGTGCACTTCCATGTTGCCGGTGCCCTTGAACTCTTCGTAGATCACATCATCCATGCGGCTGCCGGTTTCGATCAGCGCCGTGCCGATGATGGTCAGCGATCCGCCTTCCTCGATGTTGCGCGCCGCGCCGAAGAACCGCTTCGGGCGCTGCAGCGCGTTCGCGTCGACACCACCCGTCAGCACCTTGCCCGAGGCCGGTACCACCGTGTTGTAAGCGCGCGCGAGACGCGTGATCGAGTCGAGCAGAATCACGACGTCGTTCTTCATTTCGACGAGGCGCTTGGCCTTCTCGATCACCATTTCGGCGACCTGCACGTGACGCGCGGCGGGTTCGTCGAACGTTGAGGCGATCACTTCGCCGGCCACCGAACGCTGCATTTCCGTCACTTCCTCCGGACGCTCGTCGATCAGCAGCACGAACAGCACGACGTCGGGATGGTTCTGCTTGATCGCGTGCGCGATGTGCTGAAGCATCACGGTCTTGCCCGACTTCGGCGACGCGACGAGCAGGCCGCGCTGGCCCTTGCCGATGGGCGCGATCATGTCGATGATGCGGCCGGTCACATTCTCTTCGCCACGCATTTCACGTTCGAGCAGCAGCACCTTGTTCGGGTGCAGCGGCGTCAGGTTTTCGAACATGATCTTGTGCTTCGAGGCCTCCGGCGGCTGGCCGTTGACCTTGTCCACCTTCACCAGCGCGAAATAGCGTTCGCCGTCTTTCGGCGTGCGCACTTCGCCTTCGATCGTGTCGCCCGTATGCAGATTGAAGCGGCGGATTTGCGACGGGCTGATGTAGATGTCATCCGTGCTGGCGAGGTAGGAGGTTTCCGGCGAACGCAGGAAGCCGAAACCGTCCGGCAGCACTTCGAGGGTGCCGTCGCCGAAGATCGTGTCGCCCGCTTTGGCTCGTTTTTTTAGAATGGCGAACATCAATTCCTGCTTGCGCAGGCGGTTCGCGCTTTCGATCTCGAGGCCATTGGCCATCTCGATCAATTGGGACACGTGCAGAGTCTTAAGCTCGGATAAATGCATACGGAGAACCCGCAGGAGAAGGTGCGACGAAATGAAATCTGGGAGGAGGGTGAGCGGAACCGCTCAAAGACTTACACGTCTTTTCGACGTTTTGTGGATTCTAGCATAGCACACGCCAATTTAAGCCAGTGCGGCAGCGCGGCATCTTTGTTGCAAAGCGTGTTGCCAGCTGACAACACGCTTGACCGGCGGGCGCGGTGGTTTGCTCACCCGATGCGCCCGATTCTCCAGCTGCCTGCGGCGCGCGATGGACCCGCGAGCGCCGCGGCGTACTGCTTGCTTTACAGGTTGCCGTCGAGGAACGCGGTGAGTTGCGACTTCGACAGAGCTCCGACCTTCTGAGCGGCAACAGCGCCGTTCTTGAACAGGATCAATGTGGGGATGCCGCGCACGCCAAACTTGACCGGCGTGGACTGATGCTCGTCGACATTGATCTTCGCGACTTGCAGGCGATCGGCGTAGTCCTTCGCAACCTCGTCGAGGATCGGCGCGATCATCTTGCACGGACCGCACCATTCGGCCCAGAAATCGAGCAGCACGGGTTTATCGGATTTCACGACGTCCTGTTCGAACGATGCGTCGCTAATATGCTTGATTTGTTCGCTCATTTATGAATACCTCTGTCGGTTCGAGGCCCGCCTGAATTGCTCGCCACGATACGTCAAAAACTGGGAAAACTTCTGTTCGCTTGGCCGCATCCGGAGCCTCGCCGCGCATGCCTGTGAAAATCAGAAAAACCGTCTGAAAAAACGCCGGATTTTCACGCAATGCACGGAAAGAGTCGCGTATGCGGGTCTTTCAACTGGCAGTGTAGCTTAATTCGCTATGCGTTGCCGATGGCGATAGTACTCATCAAGGCAGTGGGGCTAATAGGCCGCCGCCGCAGCGTCGGCCGGTTTCTGCGGCTCACGGCGGCCGCGTTGCAATCTAAATGGAGTCGCGCGCGGCGAACTCAAGTGCCGCGCGTGGCGGGCGTCGCCGCGGTGGCCGGGAGGGTGTCTGGCGGCGTGCAGAAAGCGGCCGCAAACCGCGCGAAGCCGTTCGAAGCGGAGCGTCGTTCGCGCTTTGCCCGTGTCAACAGTCGCACAATGCGCGCGGCAATGATAGAATCCTTCGTGACGGGCCTCCTCGCATGGAGGGATGGTCAACCTGGTCAGGTCGGGAACGAAGCAGCCACAGCCGTTTTCCACCAGTGCCGAGGGTCGGGCTCGTCACCTTTCCTTGCTTTTTTCTCCGCGACCGTTTTCACGGCTTCTGCGCAGTCTGTCCTCAGTCATTCCCAGCTTTTGTATTGATCGTTCGCCGTCTTCGGATGGAGCGTCGTCGTGGCCGTTTCGCGCATTTCACGCGTCTTCCCGAATCGGTTTTGCGCGCCATTGTTACTGATACAATTTCCGGATGACCTATCAAGTTCTCGCACGCAAATGGCGGCCGAAGGATTTCGCTTCGCTCGTCGGACAGGAGCACGTGGTGCGCGCGCTCACCCATGCGCTCGACGGCGGCCGTCTGCACCATGCCTATTTGTTTACAGGTACGCGCGGCGTCGGCAAGACCACGCTGTCGCGCATCTTCGCGAAGGCGCTCAATTGCGAGACCGGCGTGACGTCGACGCCGTGCGGCGTATGCCGTGCGTGTCGCGAGATCGACGAAGGGCGCTTTGTCGATTACGTCGAAATGGACGCGGCGAGTAATCGTGGCGTCGATGAAATGGCCGCGCTGCTCGAGCGCGCGGTGTACGCGCCCGTCGATGCGCGCTTCAAGGTCTACATGATCGACGAAGTGCACATGCTGACGAACCACGCGTTCAACGCGATGCTGAAGACGCTCGAAGAGCCCCCACCGCACGTCAAGTTCATCCTCGCGACCACCGACCCGCAGAAGATTCCGGTCACCGTGCTGTCGCGCTGTCTGCAGTTCAATCTGAAGCAGATGCCGGCCGGCCATATCGTGTCGCATCTCGAACGCATTCTCGGCGAAGAGAGCGTGCCTCACGAGGCGCAGGCGTTGCGCCTGCTCGCGCGCGCGGCCGACGGTTCGATGCGCGACGCGCTATCGCTGACCGATCAGGCGATCGCCTATTCGGCGAACCAGGTCAGTGAAGACGCGGTGCGCGGCATGCTCGGCGCGCTCGACCAAAGCTATCTGATCCGCCTGCTCGACGCGCTCGGGCAGGGCGACGGCGCGGCGGTGCTGGCGGTCGCCGACGAGATGGCCTTGCGCAGCCTGTCGTTCTCGACGGCGCTGCAAGACCTGGCGAGCCTGCTGCATCGGATCGCGTGGGCGCAGTTCGCGCCTTCGTCGGTGCTCGACGAATGGCCGGAGGCGGCCGATTTGCGCCGTTTCGCCGACGCGTTGAGCGCCGAGCAGGTGCAACTGTTCTATCAGATCGCGACGATCGGCCGAAGCGAACTGGGCCTCGCGCCCGACGAATACGCGGGCTTCACGATGACGCTGCTGCGCATGCTCGCGTTCGAGCCGGCGCCGACAGGCGGCGGTGGCGGAGCGGCGGGAGCCGCTGGCACGCAGAGCGGTGCGGGCGGCGCCGGCGCCGGTGCGCAGCGCTCGGGTGCACCGACGGTTGCCGCGCTGCGCGCGCTGTCATCGTCGTCCGCGACGGCCATGGCAGCTGCTGCGCCCGTTCGCGGACCTCAGGTAGGCGTTGCCGGCGAGGAGCAGGGCGACGCGATGAAATCGACAGCGCCGACTGCAAAGCCGATCGCGAAGCCCGCAGCCGACTCCGCGCAATCTGAAGAAGCACCGCAATCGCCCAACGCCGAAGTCGCCCGCGTGACAGAAGCGCCTGCCATTACGGCACCCCCGCTGGCGCCGTGGGAAGACGCGCCCGCGAAGGCCGTCGCCACGATCGACAACTCGAGCGCGCCGGTCTCGAACGAAGTTTCCGACATCGCACCTTCGTCCGCACCGAGCGCGCTTGCAACTGCCGCGCCTGGTCGCGCGGAAGAGGCCACGTCACCGGAACCGGAAGCGCGGCCGGAATTGGCGGCGCCCGCTTCAACGGCGGCACCGGCGGCCGCAGCCGACTCCGCGCCGCGCCGCGCGGGCGGCGCCAGCGCCGCGCTCGACGTGCTGCGCAACGCCGGCATGAAAGTATCGTCCGACCGTGGCCGTGCTAACACGGACGTGTCCGCGAAGCCGGCCGCACCCGCCGCACCGAAGCCGGCCGCACCGAAACCCGCCGCGCCGCGTGTGGTCGTGCCGGTGCCGACGCCCGGTGCGTCACGCCGCGCGTCGCAGGACACCGCCGCGCAGGCTGCGCCCGCTCGCGACGCAAACAGCGGCGCGAGCAGCAATGCGCAGCAGAACAGCCCGTCGATCTCACCATGGGACGACATGCCGCCCGACGACTACCTGCCGTTGTCGGCCGCGGACGACGCGTACTTCATTCCGCCAGACGACGACTTCGTGCCGGTGTTCGACCGCGGCCCCGACGACGTCCGCATGGACGGCGCGGCCGCGCAGGCCGCCGCGCCGGCGCCGGTCGCCGATACGCGCCCGCTGCCGCCTGCCGTGCCGCTCGATCCGCTAGGTTTCACCGGCGACTGGCCGGCGCTCGCCGTCGATCTGCCGCTGAAGGGCATCTCGTATCAGCTTGCGTTCAACAGCGAACTGATGGCGCTCGACGGCAGCACGCTGAAGCTCAACGTGCCGGTGCCGCAATACGCAGAAGCGTCGCAGCTCGCTAAACTGAAGGCAGCGCTCGTCGAGCGGCTCGGCCAGAACGTCGACGTGCAGGTCGAAGTCGGCCCGGCGCGCCGTACCGCCGCCGCGCACGACGCGAAGCTGCGCGCGCAGCGCCAGCAGGAAGCCGAGCGCGAGATCAGCGCCGATCCGTTTGTGCAGTCGCTGATTCGCGAGTTCGGCGCGAGCATCGTGCCGGGCTCGATCCGCCCGATTACCCCGGACGCCGCCCCCAACGGCGCGTCGCCGGCCCACTGATCCATCGTTCGCGGCGTCGTCGCAGCGCGGCGCCGGAATGCCAGATTCCACGCTATCTAGAAGGAGCACGTCCATGATGAAAGGCCAACTCGCCGGGCTGATGAAGCAAGCCCAGCAGATGCAGGAAAACATGAAGAAGATGCAGGAGCAACTCGCGCAGATCGAAGTCGAGGGGCAGTCGGGTGCCGGTCTCGTCAAGGTGACGATGACCTGCAAGAACGACGTGCGCCGCGTGTCGATCGACCCGAGCCTGCTCGCCGACGACAAGGACATGCTGGAAGATCTCGTCGCCGCCGCGTTCAACGACGCCGTGCGCAAGGCCGAGGCGACCGCGCAGGAAAAGATGGGCGGCATGACCGCCGGCCTGCCGCTGCCGCCGGGTTTCAAGCTGCCGTTCTGAACCTGTTCTGATTGAGAACGGGCTGAAGCGGGTGAGCGACGCGGCGGTTCATTGCCGCGGTGCGAACGCAGACGCTCGCCGCCGCGCGCCGCGTGCAGGCTGGAAACATCGAACCTGCAGCCGCGCGTGAAAGCGTCGTCACGGCGTGAAAGCGCGGCCCGGTTCGAGCAACACCCCTGCATCCCAATTCGCCCACCCGAGCACCACCCACGTCGACGCCGATCCGCATGAAACAACCTTCCGCCCTGTCGGCGCTCGTCGAAGCGCTGCGCGCGCTGCCCGGTGTCGGGCCGAAGTCCGCGCAGCGCATGGCGTATCACCTGATGCAGCACGATCGCGAAGGCGCCGAAAAGCTCGGGCGCTCGCTGTTGTTCGCGACCGAGCATCTGCGTCACTGCGAAAAGTGCAACACATTTACCGAAGCGCAGATCTGCGAGGTGTGCCTCGACGAGGAGCGCGATCCGTCGCTGCTGTGCGTCGTCGAAACGCCGGCCGACCAGATCATGCTCGAACAGACGATGACCTATCGCGGCCTCTATTTCGTGCTGATGGGGCGGTTGAGTCCGCTCGACGGCATCGGCCCGAAGGAAATCCATTTCGACCGGCTCGTGAAGCGCGCGTCGGATGGCGTCGTCAAGGAAGTCGTGCTGGCCACCAATTTCACCAACGAGGGTGAGGCCACCGCGCATTACCTCGGACAGACGCTGAAGGCGCGCGGCCTTGCCGTGACGCGTCTCGCGCGCGGCGTGCCGGTGGGCGGCGAGCTCGAGTACGTCGACGCGGGCACGATCGCGCGCGCGATGCTCGACCGTCGTTCGATGTAGCCGCGCGGCTTTCGTTGGCTGCCGCCATATCCGTCCAGGCACGCATCGTCGCAAGTCGTTGCAAACCAGACAGACCGGGTACACAACGATGCAGAACCAAGGAGACTCATGAGCGCCACCCCCGAATCAGGCGCGAGCGCCGCACCGCATGACGCGTGCGGTCCGCTCGCCGGCGTCAAGGTGCTGGAACTCGGCACGCTGATCGCCGGGCCGTTCGCCGCGCGTTTTTTCGGCGAGTTCGGCGCCGACGTCGTCAAGATCGAAGACCCCAAAGGCGGCGACCCGCTGCGCAAATGGCGCAAGCTGTACCCGGAAGTCGGCGGTACGTCGCTGTGGTGGGCCGTGCAGGCGCGCAACAAGAAGTCCGTCACGATCAACCTGAAAGCCGAAGAGGGCAAGGAGATCGTGCGGCGCCTCGCGAAAGAGGCCGATATCGTCGTCGAGAATTTTCGGCCCGGTCTGCTCGAAAAGCTCGGGCTCGGCTACGACGTGCTGTCCGCCGAGAACCCCGGCCTCGTGATGGTGCGTCTGTCGGGCTACGGCCAGACGGGCCCGTATCGCGACCGGCCCGGCTTCGGCGCGATCGCCGAGTCGATGGGCGGTCTGCGCCATATCACCGGCTATCCGGATCTGCCGCCGCCGCGCATCGGCATTTCGATCGGCGATTCGATCGCCGCGCTGCACGGTGTGATCGGCGCGCTGATGGCGCTGCATCACAAGCAGATGAATGGCGGCAAGGGGCAGGTCGTCGACGTCGCGCTGTACGAGGCCGTCTTCAACATGATGGAAAGCGTGGTGCCCGAATACGGCGTCTACGGCATGGTGCGCGAGCGTACCGGCGCGTCTCTGCCGGGCATCGTGCCGTCGAACACGTATCCGTGCCGCGACGGCAGCATCGTGATCGGCGGCAATAGCGATCCGATCTTCAGGCGCCTGATGATCGCGATCGAACGCGACGATCTCGCCAACGATCCAGCGCTCGCGCATAACGATGGCCGCGTGCTGCGCACGCAGGAAATCGACGCCGCGATCGGCGCGTGGCTGTCCACGCGCACGATCGACGAAGCGCTCGCGGTGCTGAACGCGGCCGACGTGCCGGTGGGCCGCATCTACAGCGTCGCCGATATGTTCACCGATCCGCAGTTCATCGCGCGGCAGATGATCCAGCGGTTCAAATGGCAGGACGGCAAGGAAATCACGCTGCCCGCGGTTACGCCGAAGCTGTCGGCGACGCCCGGTGAGACGCGCTGGCTGGGGCCGGAACTGGGTGAACATACCGATGAAGTCCTGCAATCGCTAGGTTATGATGCTGACGGCATCGCGCGGTTGCGGGCGCAACAGATCGTCTGATGCGCACAGCGCAACGCATAGAGAAAGGCGCGTAAAGCGCGGCGCTGACGCACGATTCGCGCCTTGCGACCGGCAGCCCCACACCGTGGCCAAGCGCTTGCGCAACGCGCACACGGGCGGTCAAAAAGCCGGACGACAAAAAATCTGGAGACAACGGACCATGCAACGCAGAACCTTCCTCGCCGGCGGTGCGGCGCTCGCGGGCGCCTCGCTCGCTGCCACGCCGTTCGCTTTCGCGCAGGGCAAGCCCGAGACCACCAAGGTCGCCATCGCGGTCGGCGGCAAGAACCTGTTCTACTACCTGCCGCTGACGATCGCCGAGCGCCGCAACTACTTCAAGGACGAGGGGCTCGAAGTCGAGATTTCCGACTTCGCGGGCGGCTCGCAGGCGTTGAAGGCGGCAGTCGGCGGAAGCGCCGACGTGGTCTCCGGCGCGTTCGAACACACGCTGCTGTTGCAGGCGCAAAAGCAGATGTTCCGCGAATTCGTGCTGCAGGGCCGCGCGCCGCAGATCGTGCTGGCGGTGTCGAAGAAGACGATGCCGAACTACAAGTCGATCGCCGATCTGAAGGGCAAGAAGATCGGCGTGACCGCGCCGGGTTCGTCGACGTCGATCATGGCGAGCTTCGTCCTCGCGAAAGCAGGGCTCAGTCCGAAGGACGTCGCGTTCATCGGCGTGGGCGCCGGTGCCGGCGCGATCGCCGCGCTGCAGTCCGGGCAGATCGACGCGATCGCCAATCTCGATCCGGTCGTCACGCGCCTCGAGCGCGCCGGCGACGTGCGCGTCGTGTCGGATACCCGCACGCTCACCGATACGCGCATCGTGTTCGGCGGCGACATGCCGGCGGGCTGCCTGTACGCATCGCAGTCGTTCATCACGAAGAACCCGAACACCACGCAGGCGCTGACCAATGCGATGGTGCGCGCGCTCAAGTGGCTGCAGAACGCGAGCGGCAGCGAACTGATCAACACGGTGCCGGAGAGCTATCTGCTCGGCGACCGCGCGCTCTATCTCGACGCGTGGCAGCACGTGCGCGAAGCGATGTCGCCCGACGGCCTGATGCCCGCCGACGGTCCCGCGACGTCGCTGAAGACGCTGAAAGCGTTCGATCCGGTGATCCAGAACGCGCAGATCGATCTGTCGAAGACGTGGACCAACGACTTCGTGAAGAAGGCGCTCGCGACCGTCAAGGCATAAACGACGCGGCGCGCGCACAGGCGCATCGAATGGGACGTGGACAGGGCGATTCGCCGCGTCCACAGCCGTCGCCCCAGCGTCGCCGCGACAACTCCCCGCTAACCCGATTCCCGAAGCGAGCCGTACGATGACCGTTGCTGCCCTGGCGCTCGAAAACATCACCTGCACGTTCGCCGCGCGTGACAACCGCGCACAGCGCTACACAGCAGTTAAGGACACGACGCTGCGTATCGAGCCCGGCGAGTTCGTGTCGGTCGTCGGGCCGACTGGCTGCGGCAAGTCCACGCTGCTGAACATCGGCGCGGGGCTGCTCCAGCCGTCGGCGGGCGGCGTCAGCGTGTTCGGCGAACAGCTCAGTGGCCTGAATCGCCGAGCGGGCTATATGTTCCAGGCAGATGCGCTGATGCCGTGGCGCTCGGCGCTCGACAACGTGATGGCCGGCCTGTCGTTTCACCGCGTGCCGGCCTCGGAAGCGCGCGCGAAGGCCGAAGAGTGGTTGAAGCGTGTCGGCCTCGGCGGCTTCGGCGACCGCTATCCGCATCAGCTGTCGGGCGGCATGCGCAAGCGCGTCGCGATGGCGCAGACGCTGATCCTCGACCCCGACATCATCCTCATGGACGAGCCGTTTTCCGCGCTGGATATTCAAACGCGGCAGTTGATGGAAAACGAGCTGCTCGATCTCTGGGCCGCGAAGCGCAAGGCCGTGCTGTTCATTACGCACGATCTCGACGAAGCGATCGCGATGTCGGACCGCGTGGTGGTACTGTCGGCCGGGCCTGCGACGCATCCGATCGGCGAGTTCCGGATCGATCTGCCGCGGCCGCGCGATGTCGCCGAAATCCGTTCGCATCCGCGCTTCGTCGAGTTGCATGCGCAGCTCTGGGGTGTGCTGCGCGATGAGGTGCTCAAGGGTTATCAGCAGCAACTGACCGCTGTTTAAATGTGCCGCGCATCCCCGCCTGCGCATCGAAAAGAAGACGTGTTCAATAATCGTCCAAGGCAAACCAAGTCATGTGGAAGACGTTGCGCCCGAGCCGGGCGAATCTGGTGATCTGGCAGTGGCTGCTGCTCGTGCTGTGCTTCGTGCTGTGGTACGTGCTGACGAGCCCGACGCTGATACCGCCGTTCTATTTCGACGATCCGAACAAGGCGGCGTTTTTCTTTGGCGAGCCGCAGAAAGTACTGCAGCGGATCTGGGAATGGTTCACGGGCGGCGAGATCTATCTGCATCTGTGGATCACGCTCGTCGAGACCGTGCTCGCGTTCGTCTTTGGCACCACGATCGGGCTCGGCGTCGGCCTGTGGCTCGCGCTCGCGCCGACCGCGAGCGCGCTGTTCGATCCGTACGTGAAGGCCGCGAACTCGATGCCGCGCGTGATTCTCGCGCCGATCTTCGGCGTGTGGTTCGGCCTCGGCATCTGGTCGAAGGTCGCGCTCGGCGTCACGCTGGTGTTCTTCATCGTGTTTTTCAACGTCTACCAGGGCGTGAAGGAAGTGAGCCCGGTCGTGCTCGCGAACGCGCGCATGCTCGGCGCGAACCGCAAACAGCTGCTGCGTTTCGTCTATCTGCCGAGCGCGATGAGCTGGGTGTTTTCGAGCCTGCATACGTCGGTGGGGCTTGCGTTCGTCGGCTCGGTGGTGGGCGAGTATCTGGGCTCGGCGCGCGGCGTCGGCTATCTGATCCTGCAGGCCGAGGGCACCTTCGATATCAACACGGTGTTCGCGGGGATTCTGGTGTTGACCGCGTTCGCGCTGATTCTCGATGCGATCGTCGGGACCGCGGAGCGGCGTTTGATGAAGTGGCAGCCGCGCACCGGGGATACCGAGAAGTTGTGAAGGTGGATCGCAAGCGGCGCGGCGGCCGAAATCGCAGTCGGCCGCCGCGCCGTTTTTGATGCTGCTTTATGGGTTGTGCTACGGCGTGATGACCACCTTGCCGATCACGCGGCGCTCGGCCATGTCGCGCAACGCGCGGCCGGTGTCGTCGAGCGAGTAGCGGGCCGACACGTAGGGCTTGAGCTTGCCTTCACGAATCCAGCCGGTCATCTGCTCGAATGCCGCGCGATTGCGCTGCGGCTCACGCTTTGCGAAGTCGCCCCAGAACACGCCGACCACGCTTGCGCCCTTGAGCAACATCAGGTTCAGCGGCAGCCTTGGAATCTCGCCATTCGCAAAGCCGACCACCAGATAACGCCCCCTCCAGCCGATGCTGCGAAACGCCGGCTCCGCATACACGCCGCCGACCGGGTCGTAGATCACGTCTGGACCTTTGCCGTCGGTGAGCGCCTTGATGCGCTCGCGCAGATCCTCGGTGTTGTAGTTGATCGTCGCGTCCGCGCCGTGCTTCACGCAGGTCGCGAGCTTTTCGTCGCTCGATGCCGCCGCGATCACGCGCGCGCCGAGCGCCTTGCCGATTTCGACCGCCGCCAGCCCGACTCCGCCGGCCGCGCCGAGCACGAGCATCGTCTCGCCCGGCTGCAGCGCGCCGCGATCGACCACCGCGTGATGCGAGGTGCCATACGCGAGCGTGAACGCGGCCGCGAGTTCGAACGACACGTCATCGTCGAGCGGCACGCAGGCCGCGGCGGGCGCAAGCGCCTGCTCGGCAAAACCGCCGGAGCCGGTGAACGCGGCCACGCGCGAACCAGGCTTGAACTGCGTGACGCCTTCGCCCACCGCGCGCACGATGCCCGCGGCTTCCGAACCGGGCGTGAACGGCAGCGGCGGCTTGAACTGGTATTTGTTCTCGATGATCAGCACGTCGGGAAAATTGACGGCCGCGGCCTTCACGTCGATCACGACGTGGCCAGGCGGCGCTTCGAGATCCGCCAGGTTGTCGACGACCAGGCTCTCGGGCGGCCCGTACTGCTTGCAGCGAATCGCGCGCATCGTGTCTCCGTATCGTTCAGGGTTGGCACTGTTTTCGAGTGTAAAACAAAGCGCACGACCGTGCGATTTATTGCGCTGCGGGTTACAACTTGCAGCGCGCTTTCGATGCGTCGCGCGCGCTTCTCGCGCAAGCCGTATTGCATTGCACAGCGCGAAGCACGCACAGGATCCGATTTCATCGACGAGCGCGCACGGCCGCGCATTCAGTGCGAAGCAGCATCTTTGCGTTCGATACAAGCATTCGCGCACCTGGAAAATACTGGCTCGCACGACGCTTGTGCACGCCACGCAGACACGCCGTCCATGTCGTTCGCGTGCCATCTTTCCTCGGTTACAATCGGCGCATGCGAATCCTACTCAGCAACGACGACGGTTATCTGGCGCCGGGCCTCGCCGCGCTTTACGAAGCGCTGAAGCCGATCGCCAACGTCACCGTGATGGCTCCCGAACAGAACTGCAGCGCCGCGTCGAATTCCCTGACGCTGTGGCGGCCGCTGTCGGTCCTGCGTTCGGCGAACGGTTTCTACTACGTGAACGGCACGCCGACCGACTCGGTGCACATCGCACTGACCGGCATGCTCGACCATACACCGGACCTGGTCGTGTCGGGTATCAACAACGGCCAGAAACATGGGCGACGACACGCTGTATTCCGGCACCGTCGCAGCCGCCACCGAAGGCATCATGTTCGGGGTGCCGGCCATCGCGTTCTCGCTCGTCGACAAGGACTGGGCGCATCTCGAAGACGCGGCCCGCGTTGCCGCCGAAATCGTCGGGCATTATCTCGCGCGGCCGTTGCCGGGACATCCGCTGCTGAACGTCAATATCCCTAACCTGCCGTATGACGAACTGCGCGGCTGGCAGATCACGCGACTCGGCAAACGTCATCCGTCGCAGCCGGTGATCCGCCAGACCAATCCGCGCGGCGAACCGATCTATTGGATCGGCGCCTCGGGCCAGGCGCGCGACGCGAGCGAAGGCACGGACTTCCATGCGGTGGCCAACGGCGCCGTGTCGATCACGCCGCTGCAGCTCGATCTGACCTACACGCAAATGCTGCCCGCGGCGCGCGACTGGCTGCGCGCCGGGAGCGGCAGTTCATGACCGGCGAGCGCGCGAAGCGCTTTCCGTTAGGTCTCGAGGACCTGGTGCGCGAACCGCGCCGGCCCGAGGGACGTCCGGGTGAGATGCGCGCGGCGGCGCTCGCGGCGAGCGCGGCGTTGAACGCACGGCAGCAGTCGGCGAAACCGACGCAGGGCGGCGCGGCCGCACGGGCGCAAGCGAGGACCTCAGCTGCTGCGCAAGCTACGCCGGCGACGCGACCCCAGGTGATTCCCCAGGCGAAGACGCAAAGCGCTTCGTTCGGTACGTCAACGGCGGCGACCGGTGCAATGCCGCCAAAGCCGCAGGCCGCGCCAGTCGCAAAGACAACGGCGAACTCGTTGGCTGGTGCATTGGCGGGGCAGCCTGTCAAGCAAGCACCAAAGTCGTCGGTCAAGCCAGGCAAAAACTCGACGCATGCGCCTGGCCACAGCGCACGCGCGACGCCATCGCCACTCCAGTCGCAACTGCAGCAAAGCGCGAAACCCGCGCCGAACGCCGCGTTGGCCGGTGCAATGAGCGGCGCGATGAACAACGCCTTGGCGCTGACCTCGGAACGGGTTCGCGAACGCATGGTCGAACGCGTGCGAGCCAATGGCGTCAGCGATCAGCGTGTGCTGAACGCGATGGCGGCGGTGCCGCGCCACATGTTCGTCGATCCGGGTCTTGCGGCCCAGGCGTACGAAGATGCCGCGCTGCCGATCGGTCATCACCAGACTATCTCGAAGCCGTCGGTGGTTGCGCGAATGATCGAACTCGCGGCGGCCGGGCGCGCGCTGAACACGGTGCTCGAAATCGGCACCGGTTGCGGCTATCAGGCGGCGGTGCTGAGCCAGGTCGCGCGCGAGGTTTATTCGATCGAACGCATCAAGCCGCTGTCCGAGCGCGCGAAGACGAATCTGCGTCCGCTGCGCATTCCGAATATCCGGCTGCATTACGGCGACGGGCGGCTCGGTTTGCCGTCGGCGGCCCCGTTCGACGCGATCGTGATCGCGGCGGCCGGGCTCGACGTGCCGCAGGCGTTGCTCGAGCAGCTTGCGATCGGCGGACGTCTGGTTGCGCCGGTCGGCTCGCAGGAAGGACAGAGCCAGGTGCTGACGCTGATCGAGCGCCTCGGCCCCGCGCAATGGCGCGAGTCGCGGCTTGATCGCGTCTTCTTTGTACCCTTAAAATCCGGAGTGATTTGACACCGATGAGTATGTTGCGCGCGATGCAGAGAACCACCCCGAATACCCCCCTGACCGTAACCCAGCGCAGCGTGTGCGTGCTCGCCTTGTCCCTGTTGATGACGGCCTGTGCATCCCGGCTCGACCAGGCGCCCGTCGTCGACCGCTCCGGCGGCGGCACGCTCGCCACCGCGCAGGGCGCGGCGCAACCGGCGGTGCCGCTCGGCCCGCCGCCGCCCGGCTACTATCGCGTGAAGCCGGGCGATACGCTGTACCGCATTGCGCTCGAAAACGGCCAGAATTACCGCGACATCTCGACGTGGAACAACCTGACCAACCCGAATCAGATCGAAGTCGACCAGCTGCTGCGCGTCGTGCCGCCGGGCGCGAATACCGCGGCCATGACGCCGGGCGTGTCGACCGCGCCGATCGGCAGCACGGGCGCGGTGCAAAGCGCACCGCTGAACAACAACGCGCCGGCCGTGGTCGGCGCCGCGATGCCGCCGCTCTACGGCGGCGCGACGAACGGTACGCCCGCGAATGGTGCGGTAGCTGCGCCTCCGGCCAATCCCTCTGCGGCGAGCGCCGACATCGGCAGCGCCGCGGCAGGCAACGTAGCATTTGCATGGCCGGTGCGCGGTCCGCTGCTCAACACGTTCAACGACTCGACCAACAAGGGCGTCAATATCGGCGGCTCGGCGGGCGAGCCGGTTAAAGCGTCAGCCGATGGTCGCGTCGTCTATGCCGGAAATGGGCTGCGTGGTTACGGCAATCTCATTATCATCAAGCATGATGCAACTTATCTCACCGCGTATGCACACAACCGCGCTTTGATGGTAAAAGAGGGGGACGCGGTTACGAAGGGGCAGAAGATCGCAGAGATGGGCAATAGCGATTCCGACCGTGTGATGTTGCATTTCGAAGTTCGCCGACAGGGTAAACCAGTCGACCCACTGAAGTATTTGCCGCCGCAATAAGCGATACGACCATGCCGAAATCGAAGCGCCGCCCGCCGCAAGCCGAGTCTGAGACGATCAGCGAAGTCACGTCTGCCGCAGTGGACGAAAGCGGCGCTTCGGAAGTGGAAGAAGAGGTCGCGGAGGAGCGCGATCTCGACGAACGCCAGAGCGGCCTCGACGACAGCGAGAGCGCTGACGCGCGCGAAACCACCGGCGAGGCGCCGCCCGACGCCGACGATTTCCGCGCACTGCTGCAGGCCGAGCTCACGGCCGACACGATCCAGCATTATCTGAATCGCATCAGCGTGAAGCCGTTGCTCACCGTCGAGGAAGAGCAGAAATATTCGCGCCTTGCCAAGGCCGGCGAGTTCGAAGCGCGGCAGGTGATGATCGAGCGCAATCTGCGGCTGGTCGTCAGCATTGCCAAGGGTTATCTGAATCGCGGCGTGCCGCTGCTCGATCTGATCGAGGAGGGCAACCTCGGCCTCATGCACGCAATCGAAAAATTCGATCCGACGCGCGGCTTCCGTTTCTCGACCTACGCGACGTGGTGGATCCGCCAGAGCATCGAGCGCGCGATCATGAACCAGGCGCGTACGGTGCGATTGCCCGTGCATGTGATTCGTGAGCTCAACCAGGTGTTGCGCGCGAAGCGCCATCTGGAAAAGAACTCGATGAATTCGGGGGAGGCGGCCGAGCGCCGCGACGCGAGCATCGACGACATCGCTTATCTGACCGGCAAGACCACCGACGAAGTCACCGACATCCTCGCGCTGAACGAGCACACCGCCTCGCTCGATGCGCCGCTCGATCTCGATCCGGCGAGCAGCCTGCTCGATCTGCTGTCGGACGACCAGAGCCAGTCGCCAGACGCCGAAGTGCAGCATCGCGAACTCGAAACACTGACACGCGCATGGCTCGCGCGTTTGTCGGACAAGCACCGCCATGTGATCGAGCGGCGCTTCGGTCTGAATCACATCGAGCCCGCCACGCTCGAGGAGCTGGCCGACGAAATGGGCCTCACGCGCGAGCGTGTGCGCCAGATCCAACAGGAAGCGCTGGTGCGACTGAAGCGCTTCTTTGCCTCAAACGGTGTCCGCAAAGACGCCGTTCTCTGACCTGATGACACCGATTCTTGTTTTCGACATCGAGACGATTCCCGATGTCGCCGGCATCCGCCGGCTTGAAGATTTGCCCGCGTCGATGAGCGACGCCGACGTCGCCGAGCACGCGTTCGCCGCACGCCGCGAAAAAACTGGCAGCGATTTTCTGCCGCATCACCTCCAGCGGGTCGCGGCGATTTCCTGCGTGTTCCGTGACAACAACGGTTTTCGCGTGCGCTCGCTCGGTACGCCCGAGGACGGCGAGGCGACGCTCGTGCAGTCGTTCTATCGCGTGATCGAAAAGTACACGCCGCAACTCGTGTCGTGGAACGGCGGCGGTTTCGATCTGCCGGTGCTCAACTACCGCGCGCTCGTCAACGGCATCCCCGCCTACCGGTTCTGGGATCTCGGCGAGGACGACCGCGACTTCAAGTGGAACAACTACATCAGCCGCTACCACGCGCGACACACCGATCTGATGGACGTGCTCGCGATGTACCAGGCGCGCGCGAACGCGCCGCTCGACGCGCTCGCGAAGATGTGCGGCTTTCCGGGCAAGATGGGCATGGACGGCAGTCAGGTGTGGCAGGCGTTCCAGCAAGGGCGTATCGAGGAAATCCGCAATTACTGCGAGACCGACGTCGTCAATACGTACCTGCTGTATTGCCGCTTCCAACTGATGCGCGGTGGCTTTTCGCCGTCGGAGTATGCTGACGAGATCAACCTCGTGAAGAACGCGCTCGCGCTGGAAAGCGCGCCGCAATGGGCCGAGTATCTGGCGGCGTTCGTGCAGTAAGCGCGCGCGAGCAGAGCCTCTGCCGGGGAGCCGCAATCCGGGCCGCGATCCGCACTCGCTCCGCGTGTGGTCCGCACCGCATCGCAGGCAAGCCCGGCGCTTCGTCTACAATCCCGCCTTTCCCCATAGTTTGTCAGGAAGTCCGCAGGTGTCCCGAACTGCCCCCCAACGTCGCTCGCCGCGGCGCTCATCGAAGCATGCCAGGGCGCACGCCCCGGCGCCGGCGCCCGTCATTACCGGCAACGAACCGCTCATCGAAATCGTTTCGCTCGATATGGAAGCGCGCGGCGTGGGCCGCACCACGAGCGAAGACGGCACGCCAGGCAAGGTCGTGTTCGTCGAAGGCGCGCTGCCGGGTGAACTCGTCAGTTATTCGACGCATCGCAGCAAGCCGAAATTCGAGCAGGCCGAAGTCGTCCAGGTGTTCCGCGAAAGCGTGCTCCGCACGACGCCGAAATGCATGTACTTCAACATCTGCGGCGGCTGCTCGATGCAGCATCTCGACATGCGCGCGCAGGTGGCGGTCAAGCAGCGCGTGCTCGAGGACAGCCTGCAGCATCTGGCGAAGCTGCGCCCCGAAACGGTGTTCCGGCCGATTCACGGGCCGTCCTGGGGTTATCGCTATCGCGCGCGGCTCGCGGTGCGCTACCTGCCGGAGCGCGGCGGCATGCGCATCGGCTTTCACGAGAAAAAGAGCAGCTATATCGCCGACATGAAGACCTGCGAGGTGCTGCCGCCGCACGTGTCGGCGATGCTGATGCCGCTGCGTTTCATGGTCCGCAAGCTGTCTATCTACGACCGCGTGCCGCAGCTCGAGCTCGCGGTCGGCTCGTCGGTCACGGCGCTCGTCGTGCGCAACCTCGAACCGCTGACGGCCGGGGACGAGCAGGTGCTGCGCGAGTTCGCGGACGAGCACAAGGTGCAGTTCTGGATCCAGCCGGGCGGTCCCGACACGGTCACGCCGCTTTATCCTCTCGACGTGCAGCTCGACTACACGCTGCCCGAATACGGCATCCGTATGCCATTCAAGCCAACTGATTTCACCCAGGTCAATCACGCGATCAACCGCGTGCTGGTGAGCCGCGCGCTGCGCCTGCTGGCGCCGGCACGCACCGACCGCGTGCTCGACCTGTTCTGCGGGATCGGCAACTTCACGCTGCCGCTCGCGCGAATCTCGCGGGAAGTGGTCGGCATCGAGGGTAGCGAAGTGCTGACCCAGCGCGCGCTCGCGAATGCGGAGCTGAATGGCGTCGCCGGGCATACGTCGTTCGCGTGCCGCAACCTGTTCGAAGTCACCGCCGACGACTTGCGCGCCCTCGGCCAGTTCGACAAGTTCCTCGTCGATCCGCCGCGCGAAGGCGCGCTCGCGATCGCGAAGGCGCTCGCGGAGATCGCGCAGAGCGGCAACGGGCCGCTGCCGACGCGCATCGTCTATGTGTCGTGCGCGCCAGCCACGCTCGCGCGCGATGCCGGGCTGCTCGTGCATGAGGCCGGCTATCGGCTGGTGGGCGCGGGCGTCGTCAATATGTTCCCGCATACGTCGCACGTGGAATCGATTGCGCTGTTCGAGCGCGATTGAGTCTCGCGGCGCGCATAAACGAAAACGCCACGACCGAGGTCGTGGCGTTTTCGTTTTCAGACGAAGGTCAGTGTGCCGTCGGCGCGTGAGGGCTCAGAACTGCCACCACGACTTCGCCGTGCCGGGACGTGCGTGGCCGGTCACGTACGGGCTGTCGGGGAAGGTGCCGGCCAGCACGCGACGAGTGTCGTCGGCGAGTTGCTGGTTGTTCAGCTTCTCGTACGACAGGATCATGATGTGCAGCGCGTCTTCGATGGCCGGCGCGTTCTTGTACTCGCGCAATGCGAGCTGCGCACGGTTGATGGCGGCGACATAGGCGCCGCGGCGATAGTAGTAGTCCGCGGCGTGGACTTCGTGCGATGCGAGCGCATTCACGATGTAGCGCATGCGCTGCGCGGCGTCCGCCGCGTACTTGCTGTTCGGGAAGCGGTCCACCACGACCTTGAACGCGTCATACGACTCGCGCAGCGACTTCGGATCGCGCTCGCTCATATCCTGGCCCGAGAAGCGGCCGAACAGACCGAGGTCGTCGTTGAAGTGGATCATGCCCTTCAGGTAATACGCGTAGGCGATGTCCGGATGATCCGGGTGCAGCTGGATGAAGCGGTCGATGGCCTGGTCGGCGGCGGCGTTTTCGTTGTCTTTCCAGTTGCAGTACGCGACGTTGATCTGCGCCTGCTGGGCGAAGTGGCCGAACGGGTCGCGGCCCTCGAGCAGCTCGAAATACTTCGCGCACTTGCCCCAGTCACCACCGGTCAGTGCGTCGTTCGCCTCCGTATATAATTTGTTGTTGTTCCACGCTGCCGTTTCGTCGGTCTTCTCCGGCAGGCCGTGGCAAGCCGCAACAGCGACGACGGCCGCGGCGCACGCAATGTATCCGGCCACTTTCCGGGCCGCCTTCTTGATGGCCGCCAAATTGATCGCCGCTTCAGTGATGGTGTTCAAGGCTCGCATTTTCCAGTCTAGCTTTACGTCCAGGTGACCCAGATTCAATGACCCGCTCAAATACTCCAGGCGCCGCAGGCGCCGGGAATGGCAACGAAGATTATAGCGTAAGCGCCGACCCGGCCGACGCGTTGGGCGTCGATTCCCTCGACGACGATTTCTCCAGCGACGCGCTCGCCGCAAGCAGCCCGCAAGGCTCTGCGGCCGCGGCGGCACCCGTGCCCGTGCGCGCGGCCGACGAAGCGCCGCGCAGCGTCGTGGTACCCGACGAACTGGCCGGCGAGCGCCTCGACAAGGTGCTCGCCAAAGTATTCCCGGAGTTCTCGCGCAGCCGTCTGCAAAGCTGGATCGAGGCGCAGCGGGTGCGCGTCGACGGCAAGGCGGCGAAGATCCGCCAGCCGGTGCCGCTTGGCGCAACGATCGAGCTCGTGCCCGATCTGCTGCCCGAGCAGCTCGCCTTCACGCCCGAGCCGGTGCCGCTCGACATCGTCTACGAGGACGACACGCTCGTCGTGATCAACAAGCCGGCCGGCATGGTCGTGCATCCGGCGGCTGGCAACTGGAGCGGCACCGTGCTGAACGGGCTGCTCTACCGCTATGGCGAATCCGCGGCGGGTCTGCCGCGCGCGGGCATCGTGCATCGGCTCGACAAGGAGACCTCGGGGCTGATGGTGGTCGCGCGCACGCTCGAGGCGCAAACCGACCTCGTGCGCCAGTTGCAGGCGCGCACGGTCAAGCGCCGCTACCTCGCACTCGTGTGGGGCAACCTGCCCGACGAAGGCACGATCGACGCGCCGATCGGCCGCGATCCGCGCGAGCGCACGCGCATGGCCGTGGTGACGGGCGCGGCCGGCAAGCCGGCGCGCACGCATTTCCGGCGCGTGGCCTCGGCGATCTGGCAGCGTCAGCCGGTCACGGCGATTCACTGCGATCTGGAGACGGGGCGCACGCATCAGATTCGCGTGCATTGCGCGCACATCGGTCATCCGTTGCTCGGCGATCCCGTGTACGGACGCGCGCGCGGCAAGCGCTCGGTCGCGCCGCTGCCAGACGGCTTCGCGCGCCAGGCGCTGCACGCGTGGCGGCTCGGCCTGATTCATCCGAAGAGCGGCCGCTCGATGCAATGGCGCGCCGACGTGCCGGCCGACATCGAGGCGTTGTCAGCCGCGCTCGGTCTGGGTCGCGACGACGCGGGCGAGTTCGACGATGCGTATGGCGAGGATGAGGACTACGATGCATCGGTCGACGACGGCGCGTACGATGAAGACAGCGACCACGACGAGGACGATCACGCATGAGCACCAATCTGCCGGAGCTGGGTTTTGCCGATATCGTGCAACCCGCATGGAACGTGTCGCCGCGCGTGCGCGCGCTCGTGACCACCCGCGACGGCGGCGTCAGCGACGCGCCGTTCGGCCGCTGGCGCGACGGCGCCGACCAGCCCGGCGGGCTGAATCTGGGCATGAAGACCGGCGACGATCCCGCCGCGGTCGCGAGCAATCGCGCACGGCTCGTCGCGCTTGCCGGTGTTCGCGAGGCCGCGTGGCTCGAACAGATCCATGGCGCCGGCATCGTCCGCGCCGAGGTTGCGATCGCGCACGCGCGCGAGCATGGTGCGCCGGCGCGCGCCGACGCGAGCGTCACCGATGGCGCGGGCATCGCGTGCATCGTCATGGTCGCCGATTGCATGCCGGTGCTGTTGTGCGACGAAGCGGGGCGCGCGGTCGGCGCCGCGCATGCCGGGTGGCGCGGACTCGCGGCGGGCATCGTCGAGCAGACCGCCGCGCGGGTCGCGGCGCTGGCGGGTGTGCGGGCGAGCGAGCTGCATGCGTACCTCGGGCCGTCGATCGGGCCCACCGCATTCGAAGTCGGCGCAGACGTGCGTGACGCCTTCATGACCGGTGCCGACGATGCGCAGCGCGACGCGACCGCGCAGGCGTTCGTCGCGCATCCCGCGAATGCCGGCAAATATCTCGCCGATCTGCCGGCGCTGGCCCGCCTGCGCCTGCAGCGGCTCGGCCTTACGCGCATCAGCGGCGGCGATCTGTGCACGGTCACGTTGCGCGAGCGTTTTTATTCGTATCGCCGTGATCGCGAGACCGGTCGCATGGCCGCGTTGATCTGGATCGACGAACAGGCGCAATCAATTGCCGATTAATTCGGGATGGCGCGCGGGCGCATCTTGTCATACTTTTAAAATCGAGCCGAGGTTTTATTTCGCGTGAATGCGCACCGGGTCGTTATTCGCGAATCCCACTGCCGACCGTCGCTGACGGCCCGTTCCCCGGCCTTCACACGCATTTTTTGTTGCGCTGCCCGAAGGCCCGCCGATAGCGCGAATCGCCCGCCAGCTGTGTGGGCGACCGAACGAATAAATATGCTTAAGTGCCATGCGCCATAGGAGTTTTTCGGATTTACCCGCGGCAAGCATCATTTGATTCGTTAAAGCGCGATTTGCCATACAGGGAAAACGATAATTAAAAAACTATCGCACTGCGGCAAAATCGGGAGCAAGCATTGACATGCCTTGTGATGGGGAGCAAGAATGTTCCTTCTTAGCTCCTCGTCGTTCATGGGACAGGGCGTGACGAAGTCGCGAGCAATCGCCACGTGCGCACGGAACTGCCTCTCAACCCGTCCGCAAGGACTTACCGGTCAAAAGCAGGTATGGCAGCATCTCATTCCTCAGCTTCCCCCAGCACCGACTCCTCGAAGGAGCAGACGCAGCAGGCCGGTACGAGCGGTGCATCGTCAGCCGCAGGCATGCAGCAATTTCTCGACGCCTGGATGAACGCCTGGCGTTCGTTCGGCGCGCAGCCCAATGGCATGGCATTTCAGATGCCCTCAATGCCGCAGATGCCGGACCTCGCGCAGATAACGGCGGGCTTCCCGCAAATACCGGCGTTTCCCGGCATGCCCGACTTCAGCAAGCTGGCCGCCGGTGCGTTGCCGTCGTTGCCGGGGCTGAGCATTCCCACCGCCGCGATTCCGCCCGAGCGTTTGCAGAAGCTGCAGACCGACTATTCGCGCGAGGCGATGGAGCTGATCCAGCAGGCCACCACGTCGGCGATCAAGGCGCCCGAGCTCAAGGACCGGCGCTTTAGCGCGGACGCCTGGAGCGCGGCGCCCGCCTACGCGTTCACCGCCGCGTGGTATCTGCTGAACGCGCGCTATCTGCAGCAGATGGTCGACGCGCTCGACACCCAGCCGAAAACCCGCGAGCGCATTCGCTTCGCGGTCCAGCAGTGGACCGCGGCGGCCTCGCCGAGCAACTTCTTCGCGCTGAATCCCGAAGCGCAGAAAACGCTGCTCGACAGCAAAGGCGAGAGCTTGCGCCAGGGCGTGATGAACCTGCTCACCGACATGCAGCGCGGCAAGATTTCCCAAACCGACGAATCGCGTTTCGCGGTCGGCGAGAACCTCGCGAACACCGAAGGCTCGGTCGTGTTCGAGAACGATCTGCTGCAGCTGATCCAGTACAAGCCGCGCACGGCGACCGTGCGCGAGCGGCCGCTCCTGATCGTGCCGCCGTGCATCAACAAGTACTACATTCTCGACCTGCAGCCCGAAAACTCGCTCGTCGCGCACGGGCTTGATTCGGGCCATCAGGTGTTCCTGATTTCGTGGCGCAACGCGGATCAGTCCATCGCGCACAAGACGTGGGACGACTACATCGGCGAGGGTGTGCTCACCTCGATCGACACCGTGCGCAAGATCAGCGGCCGCGAGCAGATCAATACGCTCGGCTTTTGCGTCGGCGGCACGATGCTCGCCACCGCGCTCGCGGTGGCTGCGGCGCGCGGCGAACATCCGGCCGCGTCGATGACGCTGCTCACCGCGATGCTCGACTTCTCCGACACGGGCGTGCTCGACGTGTTCGTCGACGAGGCGCACGTGCAGATGCGCGAGCAGAGCATCGGCGGCAAGAACGGCGCGCCGCCGGGACTGATGCGCGGCGTCGAGTTCGCGAACACGTTCTCGTTCCTGCGCCCGAACGACCTCGTGTGGAACTACGTCGTCGACAGTTACCTGAAGGGCCGCACGCCGGTACCGTTCGACCTGCTGTACTGGAACAGCGACTCGACCAGTCTGCCTGGGCCGATGTACGTCTGGTATCTGCGCAACACGTATCTCGAGAACAAGCTGCGCGAGCCCGGTGCGCTGACCACCTGCGGCGAGCCGATCGATCTGTCGAAGATTGACGTGCCGACCTTCATCTACGGTTCGCGCGAAGACCATATCGTGCCGTGGCAAACCGCGTATGCGTCGGCGCCGCTGCTCACCGGGCCGCTAAAGTTCGTGCTCGGCGCGTCGGGCCATATCGCCGGCGTGATCAATCCGCCCGCGAAGAAAAAGCGCAGCTTCTGGAAGCTCGATACCGACGCGAACACGCTGCCCGAAAGCGCGGACGAATGGTTCGACGCGGCGACCGAAGTGCCCGGCAGCTGGTGGCCGGAATGGACCGACTGGCTCGATCAGTACGGCGGCAAGAAAGTGAAGCCGCGCGCCAATTTGGGCTCCGACGAATTCCCGGTCATCGAGCCGGCGCCGGGCCGCTACGTGCGGCAACGGGAGTAGGTTCACGCACAGGCTCGACGCGCGCGGACGGCATTGCTGTCGACGTCGGCATAGTGCGCAGTCGGCCGGTGCATAGGTGTTTGGCAGGTGAATGAGCGTCTGGTTGATGAAGGCGTGAGAGCAACGCAAGTTGCAACGCAATTTTTAACGTAACGGGCTGTGGCGCAGTTGGCCGGGATGCCCGGAGGATATGGAAATGACTGATGTTGTGATCGTATCGGCCGCTCGTACTGCAGTGGGCAAGTTTGGTGGGTCGCTGGCGAAGATTGCCGCACCTGAACTCGGCGCGCTCGCGGTGCGCGCCGTGCTCGAACGGGCCGGCGTGAAGCCGGAACAGGTGAGCGAAGTTATTCTGGGCCAGGTGCTGACGGCGGGCTCCGGTCAGAACCCCGCGCGTCAGGCGCTGATCAAGGCGGGTTTGCCGGCGGCCGTGCCGGGCATGACGATCAACAAGGTCTGCGGCTCGGGTCTGAAGGCCGTGATGCTCGCGGCCAACGCGATCATCGCCGGTGACGCGGACATCGTCGTGGCAGGCGGCCAGGAAAACATGAGCGCCGCGCCGCACGTGCTGCCGGGTTCGCGCGACGGTTTCCGCATGGGCGACGCGAAGCTGATCGACTCGATGATCGTCGACGGCCTGTGGGACGTCTACAACCAGTACCACATGGGCGTGACGGCCGAGAACGTCGCGAAGGAGCACGGCATCACGCGCGAACAGCAGGACGCGTTCGCGGCGCTGTCGCAGAACAAGGCGGAAGCCGCGCAGAAGGCGGGGCGCTTCAACGACGAAATCGTGCCGGTCGAGATTCCGCAACGCAAGGGCGAGCCGCTGCGCTTCACCACCGACGAATTCGTGCGTCATGGCGTGACGGCCGAATCACTCGCGAGCCTGAAGCCGGCGTTCTCGAAGGAAGGCACGGTCACGGCGGCCAACGCATCGGGTCTGAACGACGGCGCAGCCGCGGTGCTCGTGATGTCGCTGAAAAAAGCGGAAGCGCTCGGCCTCACGCCGCTCGCGCGCATCAAGGCATACGCGAACGCGGGTGTCGATCCGAAGGTGATGGGTATGGGCCCGGTACCGGCTTCGCGCCGTTGCCTCGAGCGCGCGGGCTGGACGCCGGCCGATCTCGACCTGATGGAAATCAACGAAGCGTTTGCCGCGCAGGCGCTCGCCGTGCACAAGCAGATGGGCTGGGACACGTCGAAGATCAACGTGAACGGCGGCGCGATCGCGATCGGCCACCCGATCGGCGCGTCCGGTTGCCGGATTCTCGTCACGCTGCTGCACGAAATGCAGAAGCGCGATGCGAAGAAGGGTCTGGCGTCGCTGTGTATCGGCGGCGGCATGGGTGTCGCGCTCGCGGTCGAGCGCGTTTAAAGTACGCTGGGTACGCCGCGCGCACTCGCGACCGGTCGCGCGCGGTCTTCGCCAGCACAGGCATCTGGCCGCGCGGCACGCCAACTGGCGGTGCGGCGCGCTGCAACAGGTGACTCGTGTGCAGTGCGCGTTGCCAGACGGTCGCCCGGCGGCAACGCGAACCAGCATCAGGTGAGGCACGAGGCCGCCGGCAGGCGCCTCGACAACGATAACGGAGTGTGGTTTATGACACAGCGAATTGCGTACGTAACGGGCGGCATGGGCGGCATCGGCACCAGCATCTGCCAGCGTCTGCACAAGGAAGGCTTCAGGGTGATCGCCGGCTGCGGCCCGAATTCGCCGCGCCGTGCGAAGTGGCTCGACGAACAGAAGGTACTCGGCTACGACTTCGTCGCCTCCGAGGGTAACGTCGGTGACTGGCAATCGACCAAGGACGCATTCGACAAGGTCAAGGCCGAAGTCGGCGAGATCGACGTGCTGGTCAACAATGCCGGCATCACGCGCGACGTCGTGTTCCGCAAGATGACGCACGAAGACTGGACGGCGGTGATCGACACCAATCTGACCAGCCTGTTCAACGTCACCAAGCAGGTAATCGACGGCATGGTCGAGCGGGGCTTTGGCCGGGTGATCAACATTTCGTCGGTGAACGGCCAGAAGGGCCAGTTCGGCCAGACCAATTATTCGACCGCGAAGGCCGGCATTCATGGCTTTACGATGTCGCTCGCGCAGGAAGTGGCGACCAAGGGCGTGACGGTCAACACCGTGTCGCCGGGCTACATCGGCACCGACATGGTCAAGGCGATCCGCCCCGACGTGCTGGAAAAAATCGTCGCGACGATTCCGGTGCGCCGCCTCGGTCAGCCGGGCGAAATCGGCTCGATCGTCGCGTGGCTTGCGTCGGAAGAATCGGGCTTCGCCACGGGCGCCGATTTTTCGCTGAACGGCGGCTTGCATATGGGCTGAGCCATCGGCGCGCCGGACCGGAAGGTGGCGCGCTTCGGCTCAGATGGTTTCGCCGGCGTCCCGGCTGCGCAATGGATCCCGTTGCACAGCCCGGACGCCGTTTCCGCGTTTGCTTAACTCGAGCTTAAAGGCGTTACATGACTACTACTACAAAGAAAACGGCCGAACGACTGATCAAGAAATATCCGAATCGTCGGCTCTACGACACCGAGACGAGTACCTACATCACGCTGACTGATGTGAAGCAACTCGTGCTCGATCAGGAAGATTTCAAGGTGATCGATGCCAAAAGCAACGAGGACCTGACGCGCTCGATCCTGCTGCAGATCATTCTCGAAGAAGAGAGCGGCGGCCTGCCGATGTTCTCGTCGTCGATGCTGTCGCAGATCATCCGGTTCTACGGTCATGCGATGCAAGGCATGATGGGCACGTATCTGGAAAAGAACATCCAGGCCTTCATCGACATTCAGGCGAAGCTTGCCGACCAGTCGAAGAATCTCTATGAAGGCAAGGCGATGAACCCCGAAGTCTGGTCGCAGTTCATGAACATGCAGGCGCCGATGATGCAGGGCATGATGACCAGCTACATCGAGCAATCGAAGAACATGTTCGTGCAGATGCAGGAGCAGATGCAGAATCAGGCGAAGACCATGTTCGCCACGTTCCCGTTTACGCCGGGCGGCGCGGTCACTGCGAGCAATGCGAGCAATGCGCCGGCCACACCGCAGGCCAATCCGGAGACGGAGAAGAAGTGAAGGAGTGAATGGCGGCGAGCTCGCGGGAGTGCAGCCGCCGACGCGCTACAATGGCGGCCCGCGCGTGGGGACGCTTTTTCGTCGGAACCGGATTCCGGCCGCGGCTCGATGTCCGTTGCGTCCACTGCCGGCACACCGCTGCTTGCGCCGTTACCGTTTCTTCCGCTGGACCCGTCCTATGTTTCAGACCGTCTCCCTGATCGCGTCAGCGTCTTCCGTTGCGAAGGCCGCGCGGATCATTCTGCTCTGACCCGCCGTTCACCCACACCGCTCATGAGCCGGCTGTTTCTCGCCCCAATGGAAGGGCTCGCTGACTATGTGCTGCGCGACGTGCTGACGAGCGCGGGCGCTTTCGACGGCTGCGTGTCCGAGTTCATCCGCATCACAGGCTCGCTGCTGCCAACCCGCGTCTACGAGCGCGAGGCGCCCGAAATCCTGCACGCGAGCGTGACCGCCAGCGGCACGCCGATGGTGATCCAGCTGCTCGGCAGCGATCCCGAGTGGATGGCACGCAATGCCGCGTACGCGGCCATGCTGTCGCCCTACGGTATCGACCTGAACTTCGGCTGTCCCGCCAAAGTCGTCAATCAGCACGGCGGGGGCGCGATGCTGCTCGCGAACCCGAAATTGCTGAACCAGATCGTCTCGGCCGTGCGCGCCGCGGTGCCTGCCGATATCGCGGTGACGGCAAAAATGCGCCTCGGCGTGTCCGACACGTCGCGGGCGATCGAATGCGCGCAGGCGCTCGCGGACGGCGGCGCGGCCTCGCTCGTCGTGCATGCGCGCACGCGCGACGACCGCTATCGGCCGCCTGCGCACTGGGAGTGGATCGCGCGCATCGACGACGCCGTCGACGTGCCCGTCATCGCGAACGGCGAAGTCTGGACGGTGGCGGACTGGCAGCGTTGCCGCTCGGTCAGCGGCTGCGCGGACGTGATGATCGGGCGCGGCGCCGTGTCGGATCCGTTCCTCGCGCAGCGAATCCGCGGGCTCCTCGACCCGTGTCCATCTGCCGACGAATGGCAGCAGGTGCTGGGTTCGATCGTCGGCTACATGAACAAGCTGCGGGCGCATGGCACGCTGACCCATGAGCACGGCCGCGTCAAGAAGTGGCTCAGCTACCTGCAGCGGACCTGGCCGCAAGCCGCCGAACTGCATGCGGCGATCCGGCGAGTGCAGGACTCTGACGAAATTCTTACGGTAATCGGTCAGGCGCTGGCGGCCGGAGACGCGTCGGCGCCGACGCGTCAGCACGTTTCCAGCGACGAAAATAGCGAGCTGAATCAACCCGATCCTGCCGAACCCATCCCCGTTTGAAGACTAGAATTCAAAGACTTACGAGCGGTGGCGGTGGCGAACCGCTACAATTCAGGGTTTAACGTCTTCAAGCGGTTCCCCATGTCTTCCACCCCCTCGAACGCTCCGGCCGTGCCGGGCGCCACGCCGAAAGTCGGTTTCGTCTCTCTCGGCTGCCCCAAGGCCCTCGTCGATTCCGAGCAGATCATCACCCAGTTGCGCGCCGAAGGCTACGAAATCTCCGGCACCTATGACGGCGCGGACCTCGTGGTCGTCAACACCTGCGGCTTCATCGACGAAGCCGTGCAGGAAAGCCTCGACGCAATCGGCGAAGCGCTCAACGAAAACGGCAAGGTGATCGTCACCGGTTGCCTCGGCGCGAAGAAGAGCGCGAGCGGCTCGGGGCTGATCGAGGAAGTGCATCCGAAGGTGCTCGCCGTGACCGGCCCGCACGCGCTCGGCGAGGTGATGCAGGCGGTGCACAGCCATCTGCCGAAGCCGCACGATCCGTTCGTCGATCTGGTGCCTGCCGCGGGCGTCAAGCTCACGCCGCGCCACTACGCGTACCTGAAGATTTCCGAAGGCTGCAATCACCGCTGCACGTTCTGCATCATCCCGTCGATGCGCGGCGATCTGGTATCGCGCCCGGTCGCGGAAGTGATGCTCGAAGCGGAGAACCTGTTCAAGTCCGGCGTGAAGGAACTGCTCGTGATCTCGCAGGACACGAGCGCATATGGCGTCGACGTCAAATACCGCACCGGTTTCTGGAACGGCAAGCCGATCAAGACGCGCATGACGGATCTGGTCGCTGCGCTCGGCGAACTCGCCGCGCAATATGGTGCGTGGGTGCGCCTGCATTACGTGTATCCGTATCCGAGCGTCGACGAAGTGATTCCGATGATGGCCGAGGGTCCGTACAAGGGCCACGTGCTGCCGTATCTCGACGTGCCGTTCCAGCACGCGCATCCGGAAGTGCTGAAGCGCATGAAGCGCCCGGCCAACGCCGGGAAGGTGATGGAGCGCGTCAAGGCCTGGCGCGAGATCTGCCCCGATCTGACGATCCGCAGCACGTTCATCGCCGGCTTTCCGGGCGAGACCGAAGAGCAGTTCGAGACGCTGCTCGATTTCATCCGCGAGGCGGAGCTCGATCGCGTCGGCTGTTTCGCGTATTCGCCGGTCGAAGGCGCGAGCGCGAATGAACTCGACGGCGCGCTGCCCGATGAAGTGCGTGAGGAACGTCGCGCGCGCTTCATGGAAGTGGCCGAGCAGGTGTCGGCCAAGCGCATCGCGAGGAAGGTCGGCAAGACGCTGAAGGTGCTCGTCGACGAAATCAACGCGGACGGCGGCATCGGCCGCACCGCGGCGGATGCGCCGGAGATCGACGGCGTCGTCTATATCGCGCCGTCCGCCAAGGCGTCGAAGCGCTACAAGGTCGGCGATTTCGTATCGGTGAAGATCACCGGCGCGGACGGCCACGATTTGTGGGGCGAGGTCTAAGCGATGACGCACAGCGCGGCCGCACAGCCTGAAGCTCACACACCGGACATCCTCGCGCTCGGCGAGGCGATGATCGAATTCAACCAGTCGGCGAAGGATCAACCGAACTACCTGCAAGGCTTCGGCGGCGATACGTCGAACTTCTGCATCGCGGCCGCGCGCCAGGGTGCGAGGACCGGTTTCGTGTCGGCGGTCGGCGCCGATCATTTCGGACGCCTGCTGGTCGATCTGTGGGAGCGCGAGCAGGTCGACACGTCGTTCGTGCGCATCGATGCGCAGGCGTCGACCGGCGTCTATTTCGTGTCTCACGGCCCCAACGGCCACGCGTTCGACTATCTGCGCGCGGGCTCGGCGGCGAGCCGCTATGCACCCGCCGATCTGCCGCGCGACGCGCTCGCGGCGGCGAAGGTCGTCCATCTGTCCGGCATCAGTCTCGCGATCAGCGTCAGCGCCTGCGACGCCGCGCTCGAAGCGATCGCGCATGCGCGCGCGAACGGCGCGCGCGTGAGCTTCGACACTAATCTGCGTCTTAAGCTGTGGCCGCTGGCGCGGGCGCGCGCGGTGATGCTCGAGGCGATCCGCCAGACTGACATCTGCCTGCCGAGCTGGGACGATGTGACCGAACTGACGGGGCTGACCGGCCGTGACGAGATCGTCGATTTTCTGCTGTCGCATGGGCCGGGCGTGGTCGCGCTGAAGCTCGGCAAGGACGGCTCGTATATCGCGACGCCGAACGAGCGGCGCGTCGTGCCGGGCCATGTCGTCGACGCGGTCGATGCGACCGGCGCCGGCGACTGCTTCGGCGGCGCCTTCATCGCGCGCATCGTCGCGGGCGACGATCCATTTGCCGCCGCGCGCTACGCGAACGTTGCCGCCGCGCTGTCCACGCAAGGTTATGGCGCGGTCGCGCCGATTCCGTCGCGCGAGACCGTCGAGCGGCGGCTGGCGAACTAGTGGTCTGCGTCAAACGGATTGCATCTTATTCAGCTTGGTGCGGGCACGCGTTACTTTCGCCAGAATGTCGGAAGCTTTAGCGGTCCAGATGAAGGGTTTTGGATCACCATTGTGCTTTTCAATGTACTGCTCGATCGTGCTGACCAACTCGGGTACCGAGCGAAAGGCTGACCGCCGTAGCTGGTTCTCGGACAGATCACGAAAGAAGCGTTCGACCATATTGAGCCAGGAAGCGCTGGTGGGCGTGAAATGCATGTGAAATCGTGGGTGCTTGGCCAGCCACGCCTTCACCTCGGGATGCTTATGAGTGGCGTAGTTGTCGGCAATCAAATGTAGTTCCCTACCCTTGGGGGTGCTGCGATCGATCTTGCGCAGGAAGCCCAGCCATTCTTGATGACGATGCTTCGTCTGGCACTGACCAATGATGCTGCCATCGAGCGTGTTCATCGCGGCGAACAACGTCGTCACACCATTGCGCTTGTAATCGTGCGTCATCGTCTGACCTCGACCTCGCTTCATCGGCAAGCCAGGCTGGGTCCGGTCCAGAGCCTGGATCTGGGACTTCTCGTCACAACTGAACACCAGTGCGTGCTCAGGTGGATCGAGATAAAGGCCGACGATGTCCTCCAGCTTCTCGGCAAAGTGCTTGTCGTTCGAGACTTTGAAGGTTTCTATCCGATGCGGCTTGAGTCCATGCGCCTGCCAGATGCGCCTCACGCTCGCCTCGCTGACGCCGGCCACTGCCGCCATGCTGCGCGTACTCCAATGCGTCGCGTTATCGGGACGCTGCTGCGTGGTCATCGCCACGATGGCCTTGACCTTGCGCGCAGAGATCTTCGGCTTGCGCCCGGGTCGCGTCTCGTCCCGCTCGATCCCCGCCACACCGTCCGCGATGAAGCGCGCTCGCCAGCGCGCCACCGTGCCTCGCCAGATACCCAACTGCACACCGATCTCTTTGTCTGTGTGGCCCAGTGCCGCGAGCAATATCATCTTGGCACGCTCGGCCAGTCGTACCGGAACCCTCCGCCCAGCCGCCCACGTTTCCAATTGTTTGCGCTGGCCTTCGCTCAGCTCAACTTTTGCCGCGATTCTCATGGGTTCTCCCTCATCACCTAGAAGGAGACTCGCAAATCGCGATTAAGTTGCATTATTTACGACGCACTACACTAGGTTTTACGTAAGCCGCGCGCGGCGCAGCATGGCCCGCGCTGGTGCAATCATCCAGGCAGACTGGAGAGACAACAGGAGGGACAGGCGATGCAACGGGACGTAGTGGTGGTAAGTGGTGTGCGCACGGCAATCGGCACGTTCGGCGGCGGCCTGAAGGATTTCGCGCCGACCGATCTCGGCGCGCGCGTGGTGCGCGAAGTGCTCGAGCGCGCGAGCGTGTCGGGCGACGAAGTCGGACACGTCGTGTTCGGCAACGTCGTGCACACCGAGCCGAAAGACATGTATCTCGCGCGCGTCGCCGCGATCAACGGCGGGGTCGCGCAGCATACGCCCGCGCTGACCGTGAACCGGCTGTGCGGCTCGGGCTTGCAGGCCATCGTTTCGGCCGCGCAGAGCGTGCTGCTAGGCGACGCCGACATTGCGATCGGCGGTGGCGCGGAAAACATGAGCCGCGCGCCGTACTCGATGCCGGCCGCGCGCTTCGGACAGCGCATGGGCGACGCGCGTCTCGTCGACATGATGGTCGGCGCGCTCAACGATCCTTTCCAGTCGATCCACATGGGCGTGACCGCCGAGAACGTCGCGCGCAAGTACGAGATCTCGCGCGACGCGCAGGACGCGCTCGCGCTCGAGTCGCATCGTCGCGCGGCCCACGCGATCACGAGCGGCTACTTCAAGGAACAGATTCTGCCGATCACGATTGCGTCGAAGAAGGGCGACGTCGTGTTCGACACCGACGAGCACGCGCGGCTGAACGCAACGGCGGACGACTTCGCGAAGCTGAAGCCGGTGTTCGCGAAGGAAAACGGCACGGTGACGGCGGGCAACGCCTCGGGCATCAACGACGCGGCCGCGGCCGTCGTGCTGATGGAGCGTGGCGTCGCCGAGCGGCGCGGCGTGAAGCCGTTGGCGCGACTCGTGTCGTACGCGCATGCGGGCGTCGATCCGGCGTATATGGGCATCGGCCCGGTGCCGGCGAGTCGCAAGGCGCTCGAGCGGGCGGGTCTCACGGTCGCCGATCTCGACGTGATCGAGGCCAACGAGGCATTCGCCGCGCAGGCCTGCGCGGTCAGCAAGGAGCTCGGCTTCGATCCGGCCAAGGTCAATCCGAACGGCTCGGGCATTTCGCTCGGCCATCCGATCGGCGCGACCGGCGCGCTGATCACCGTGAAGGCGCTGTACGAGCTGCAGCGCATCGGCGGGCGCTATGCGCTCGTCACGATGTGCATCGGCGGCGGGCAGGGGATCGCGGCGGTTTTCGAGCGTCTGTGAGCGCGCACGGCAGGCCGGCGCGACATAGGTAGCAAGCAGGAACCAGCAACAAGGATCGACGGGATGCAGGAAGCGAAAGTGACGAAGGGTTCGGCAACGCGCGCCTTGCGCCGGCGCGCCGGCGTGGTGGTGAGCGCCGCCGCGCTGTTGTGTGCGGGCACGGTGCTGTGGATGCCGTCGCAGGCGTGGGCGGAAAGCGATGCGGTCAAGGCACTGGCCGCGCCGCCGCCGATCCAGCTGCCGCTGAAACCGAGCCCCGAGTTCGCGAAGTTTCCGCGCTACGTGGGCACGCTCGGCGCGCGGCCGATCGTGCTGCGGCTCGGGCCCAAGACCGACGATCCATCTGGCGTGCACGGCGAGTATCAGTACACCGATAGCGGCGAGGTGATTCTGATCGCCGGCGATCGCGACGGCGATACGCTCGAAGTCGAGGAATCGAACGACGGCACGCATATCACCGGCAACTGGGTCGGCAAGTTCGCGGCGGACGGCTCGCTCGAAGGCGACCGCATGAACGTCGACGATTCGAACCCGCAGGAATTCAACCTGAAGCCGCTGGCGGCAGGGCAGGCGGTGCCGTTGGCCGGCTCGGCCGGCGGTGCGGCGATGAGGCCTGCCGCCCCCTCACCGCAACCGGCCGCGGCCAACGGCGCAGCGGCGGCTCCCGCGCCGGCATCCGCTGCCGGGGGGCACCCAGTGGGCGGCGTCAGCAACCTGCAAACGGGCTACTGATGCGCACGCGCGCCGGGCATCCGGAATCGCGCAGCGCGGCCGTTGCTTCAGGCTCGCTTCACTATGTTTTTCAACGAGCTTCACATGACTGAATCCAAATTCAAACACGGCCTGCAGACTCGCATCGTGCGTGCCGAGGACCAGATCACGCCGGGCTTCGAATCGTTCTCGACGCCCGTCACACGCGCGTCGACGGTGGTGTTTCCCGACCTCGCCGCGATGCGCGCGCTGGACTGGAAAAACGACGCGCAATGGCGCTACGGCCTGCATGCGACGCCGACGCAGATCGCGCTCGCTCAGCGCCTCGCCGCGATCGAGGGCGGCAATCATGCGCTGCTGCAGCCGTCGGGGCTGTCGTCGATCTCGAACGTCTACTTCGGGCTCGTGAAGGCCGGCGACGACGTGCTGATTCCCGATAACGTGTACTCGCCGAACCGCGACCACGGCGACTGGCTCGCGCGCGATTTCGGTATCACGGCGCGCTACTACGATCCGCTGATCGGCGCGGGCATCGCCAGTCTGATCCAGCCGAACACGCGCCTGATCTGGATCGAGGCGCCCGGCTCGGTGACGATGGAAGTGCCCGACGTACCGGCCATCACGGCGGCGGCGCGCGCGCGCAAGGTCGTCACCGCGATCGACAACACGTGGTCCGCGGGCCTCGCGTTCCGGCCGTTCGACCACGGCGTCGACATCTCGGTGCAGGCGCTGACCAAATACCAGTCGGGCGGCGGCGACGTGCTGATGGGCGCGACGATCACGGTCGAGCGCGACGTGCATGTGAAGCTGAAGGCGGCGCGCATGCGCATGGGCATCGGCGTGTCCTCGGACGACTGCTCGCTGATCCTGCGCAGCCTGCCGAGCATGCAGTTGCGTTTCGCGCAGCACGATCGCGTGGCGCTGTCGCTCGCGACGTGGTTGAAGAGCCGGCCGGAAATCGTCGCGGTGTTGCATCCGGCGCTCGCCGACTGTCCGGGGCACGAGGTGTACAAGCGCGATTTCAGCGGCGCGGGCGGACTGTTCTCGGTGGTGTTCGACGAACGGTACAGCGCGGCGCGGATCGACACGTTTTGCGAGTCGCTCGAACTGTTTTCGCTCGGCTGGAGCTGGGGCGGCGCGCATAGCCTCGCGATGCCGTACGACATCGCGTCGATGCGCACTGCGGCGCAGTGGCCGCATCGCGGCACGTTGGTGCGCTTCTATATCGGTCTGGAAGACGAGGCGGACCTGCGTGCGGATATCGAGCAGAGCCTGGCCAAGCTGGCTTAACGCGCGTTAGCCCTGTTCGACACGTTGTTCGAGAAGCCCGCCGGGATGTGTTCCCGGCGGGCTTTTTTGTTGCCCTGAGTATCAGGCAGACCCGACCGTTCGGCCGAATGTTCGATGTCGCGGCGCGACGCTACGATCGTGTGCTTGCCGGATAACGTTGCGGCGCTCGGGGGAGGGGCTTGGATGAATCTTTTCTTCTGGCTGTTGCTGAACCTTGCGGTGCCGATTGCCGCCGTTATCGATCACCGGCAGACCGAATCCGTGGTTGGCGCGCTATCACGTGGGGCGATAGGCACGTCAATTTTCATGACCTGCCTGGCGGCGCTTCTATCCGCGGCCCTGCACATTTACCTCAATTAGTTTTATTGGATAGTGCAGCTCTTATACTTGTTCTGTCTTGTGGAGGAGCTTATGAAACAATTTATCCTGTCATTGGAAATAGGCAAAAATCACGATCGCATCATGAAGGGCGTGTTGATCTTCAGCATCCTGATTTCCATCGGCATGTTCGCGCTGTTCCTGCCGGCCATTTTCAACAGATAACGCAACGGTTCGCGCGGCTCGCTAGCGCGTCGGTCGTTGTGCCAACGCGAGCGATAACGGATCCCTCGAGCGCCAGCCTCAAACCAACCGCAGCAAACCGTCCAGTCCAACGAAATTGAACGACACGCTGGCTGCTTCCCGCACCACCGGCTTCGCCCGGAATGCAACGGAGAGTCCCGCTTCGGCCATCATTTTCAGGTCGTTCGAGCCGTCGCCCATCGCAATTGCGCGCGACGGTTCGATGCCGAGCGTCGCGCAGGTTTCGCGCAGCGTGCGCGCTTTCACCTCGGCATTGACGATCTCGCCCATCACATTGCCGGTCAGCTTGCCGTCGATGATTTCAAGCATGTTCGCGCGCGTGAAATCGAGCCCAAGGCGCGTCTTCAGCTTCGCGGTGAAGAACGTGAAGCCGCCCGACACGAGCAGCGTTTTCAGGCCCGCCTGTTTCGCGCCGGCCAGCATGCGTTCGGCGCCCGGCGACAACCGCAGCCGCTCCTCGTACACGCGCTCGAGCGCGCTGGCGTCGAGCCCTTTCAGCAGCGCGACCCGACGAATCAGGCTCTCGTTGAAGTCCTTGATCTCACCGCGCATCGCAGCCTCGGTGATCGCCGCGACTTCGGCTTTGAGCCCGCAGAAATCGGCGATTTCGTCGATGCACTCGATCGTGATCAGCGTCGAATCCATGTCCATCGCGACGAGGCCGAAGTCGCTCAACTGGCGGCCGGTTTCGACAAACGCGTAGTCGAGTCGATGCGCATAGCAATACGCTTCGACGTCGGCGCGTTGCGCGAGGTTCGCGTCGGCGATGCGAATCGCGTGCTCGTCGATGACGGCGGCGTGCGAGCCGCGTGCGAGTGCGACGAGCGTTTTGTGGTGGTCGGCGGAAAGGGGGGCGACGCTTTGAATGACGAGGTTCATGGACGACCGGTGACGCGGGAAGAAAGAGGCGCGTGGCGCGCGGAAAATCCCGCTATTGTATCGGTTCTGTGCGTTGGCCCGTCGCAGGCGGCTAGTCGTCGCGTCGGCTGAAGCCGGCGATCGGCGCATCGCCGTAACGGAACGGGCCGAACGAATACGGTCACACGAACCCACCACCCCACACGGGCGCAACAAGACGCTCCACGGAGACAACGCATGACCCCGGCAACCGCCAGCGAGGCATCCTCCCTTGCCCGCGACTTCGATCTGCGTCATCTGAGCCCGGCGTTCTACGCCGATCCCTATCCGGTCTATCACGCACTGCGCAGCTATGAGCCAATCCGGCGCATGCCGGACGGCTCGTTGTTCCTGACGCGCTTTCGCGACGTGCAGGCGGTCTACCGCGACCCCAAGACCTTCAGCTCCGACAAGACCGTCGAGTTCCGCCCGAAATACGGCGACTCTCTCCTCTACGCGCATCACACCACGAGTCTCGTGTTCAACGATCCACCGCGCCATACGCGGGTGCGCAAGCTGATCGCCGGCGCGCTGACCGCACGCGCGATCGCGGCGATGGAGCCCGCGCTGATCCGGCTCGTCGACGGCTTGCTCGATGCGGCCGCGCAGCGCGGGCGTATCGATCTGATCGGCGAATTCGCGTCGACGATTCCGGTCGAGGTCATCGGCAATCTGCTCGACGTGCCGCACGATGAACGCGCGCCGCTGCGCGACTGGTCGCTCGCGATACTGGGCGCGCTCGAGCCGTCGCTGACCGACGCGCAGTTCGAGCGCGGCAATCGCGCGGTCAGCGAATTCGTCGACTATCTGCGCGGCCTCGTCGCACGGCGCCGCCGCGAGCCGGGCGATCCGCAGCACGACGTGCTGACGCGGCTGATCCAGGGGGAGGGGCCGCACGAGCAGCTATCTGAAGCCGAACTGCTGCAGAACTGCATTTTCATCCTGAACGCCGGGCACGAAACGACCACCAACCTGATCGGCAACGGGCTCGTCACGCTGAGCGAGTGGCCTGACGAGCGTGCCGCGCTGCTGCGCGAGCCGGAGTTGATCGGCACCGCGGCCGAGGAGTGCTTGCGCTTCGAGAGTTCGAACCAGCTCGGCAATCGCATGGCCACCGTCGATACCGAGATCGGCGGCGTCGCGCTCGCGCACGGCACGCCGGTCACGCTGTGCATCGGCGCGGCCAATCGCGATCCCGAGCAGTTTGCCGAGCCGGACCGCTTCGATATCCGCCGCGACCCGAACCGGCATCTCGCGTTCGGGTTCGGGATTCATCAGTGCGCGGGTCTGTCGCTGGCGCGGCTGGAGGCGCGGATTGCGATCGGGCGCTTCGTGCAGCGCTTCCCGGCGTATCGCGTCGATGGTGAGCCGACGCGGGGCGCTCGCGTGCGGTTTCGCGGGTTTGCGTCGGTACCGGTCCTGCTCGAGCCTTGATGCGGGCGCCGCGTAGACCGCGCGCACGAGGAAAACCGTAGGTTTTGCCGCCTCGTCGCAAGACTTACAACCCCATGACAGCACGCCGCCGAGCCGACCCGCTCCTGCTTTACGCGTGGCAGCAGTGTCGAGCGCGCCGAAACGCGGGCACGCTTGCTGCTTCGCCTGATATCTCAGGGCCATGGGACAGGGGGGCGCGCGATGGCACACATGATCTGGAAGGGCGCAATCAGTTTCGGGCTCGTCCACGTACCGGTGCAGCTTTATCCGGCGACGCAGTCGGAGAAGGTCGGCTTCAATCTGCTCGACAAGCGCACGATCGATCCGATCGGCTACAAGCAGTTCAACAAGCGGACCGGCAAGGACGTGACCCGCGACAACATCGTGCGCGGCTTCGAGTACGAGAAGGATCACTACGTCGTGCTGTCGGACGACGAAATCCGCTCGGCGAACCCCGAGTCGACGCAGACGGTCGACATCCTCGCGTTCGTCGACGCCCCCGACATCTCGTTTCTCTATCTCGATACGCCGTATTTCCTGACGCCCGACCGCAAGGGTGAAAAAGTCTATGCGCTGTTGCGCGAGGCGATGACGGCGTCGGGCAAGATCGGCGTCGCGAGTGTCGTGCTGCACAACAAGCAGCATCTGGCGGCGCTGATTCCGCTCGGTCCGATGCTCGCGCTGAATACACTGCGGTGGGCCGACGAGGTGCGCAATTTCGACGAATTCAACGTGCCGCCCGAAGGCATGAAGGCGGCCGGCGTGTCGGCGAAAGAACTCGACATGGCGAAAAAGCTGATCGACGACATGAGCGAGACGTGGGACCCGATGCAGTATCACGATACGTTTCGCGACGACATCATGGCGCTCGTCGAGCGCAAGATCCAGGCGGGCAAGACCGAGGAGGTCGTCGAGGTCGAAACGCCGCACGAGTCGCGCAAGTCCGCCGACATTCTCGACCTGTCCGATCTGCTGCGCCGCAGTCTTGGCCGCGGCAAGGGCAAGCAGGCCACCACGGGCCGCAAGCGCGCGGCCGACGAGGACGAGGATCAGAGCGATAGCGAGGCCGAGTCCGATGAAGAGGCGGCCGCGCCCGCGCGCAAAAAGCCGCGCGCGGCAAGCACGGCGCGTAGTCGCAGCGGTAGCGGCGGCAGCGGGCGCGCGACGTCGAAGACCACCGCAACGTCCCGCAAACGGCGCGCGGCGGCCTGAGCGCGCGGCCGAGCCGTCTATGGCACCAAACGCACCGGAGTCATCGCCATGAACGACCGGCTTGAGCACTATCATCGCAAGCGCCGCTTCGAGGACACGCCGGAGCCGGCCGGCGCGACGACCCGCAAGCGCGCCGCGAGCAAGACCGGCAAGCGCGCAACGCGTGCTGCGCCCGATACGCTCTCCTACGTGATCCAGGAGCACGACGCGCGGCGTCTGCACTACGACTTCCGGCTCGAACTGAACGGCGCGCTGCTGTCGTGGGCGGTTCCGAAGGGGCCGAGCCTCGACCCGTCGGTCAAGCGGCTCGCGGTGCACGTCGAGGACCATCCGGTCGAATACGGTACCTTCGAGGGCGAGATTCCGCCCGGCAACTACGGCGCGGGAACCGTGATCGTGTGGGATCGCGGCACGTGGGAGCCGGCGGGCGGCGCGGCCGAAGCCGCGCGGTCGTACGCGGCCGGCAAGCTCAAGTTTCATTTGCACGGCGAGAAGCTGCATGGCGGCTGGACGCTGGTACGGAGCCACATGCGCGGCAGCGGCGACAAGGAGCAATGGCTGCTGATCAAGGAGCGCGACGAGGAAGCGCGCGACGAAAGCCACTACGACGTGCTGAAGAAGCTGCCGGGCAGCGTGCTGGCCGACGGGGCTTCGAAAGGCAGGAAAACGAAGCAATCGAAAGCGCAGACGAAAACCTCGCGCGACGGCAAGGCCACGAGCGCGGGCAAGCCGGCAAAATCCGCATCCTCGCGCCGCGCAGCCGATCCCAAACGCCCCGACATCGTCGCGACGCGCAGCGCGCAGTCGCTACGCGAACTCGCCGCATCGCCATCGATCGAAAGCGCGGTCAAAGCCGCCTTGCCCGCGAGCCTGAAGCCGGAGCTGGCGACGCTCGTCGACAGCGCGCCGCCAGGCGATGACTGGCTCTACGAAGTCAAGTTCGACGGCTACCGCGTGCTCGCGCGCATCGACCACGCGTCGAAAGCGAAGGGCGGTCCCGTCAGCGTTTTCACGCGCAACGGCAACGATTGGACCGCAAAGTTCAGCAAGCAGATCGAGGCTCTCGCGGCACTCGATGTGCAAAGCGCGTGGCTCGACGGCGAAGCGGTCGTGCTCGATGAACGCGACGTGCCGAACTTCCAGTTGCTGCAAAACGCGTTCGATGCGCATCGCCCGCAGGACATCGTGATCTATCTGTTCGATCTGCCGTTTCTGAACGGCTACGACCTGCGCGACGTGCCGCTCGAACAGCGCCGCGCGATTTTGCGGGCGCTGCTCGAAGGCGTCGACGATCGCGTGCTGCGCTTTTCGAACGACTTCGCGTTCAGCGCCGACGAGCTGCTCAAGAGCGCGTGCGATATGGCGCTCGAAGGCATCATCGGCAAGCGGCGTGACAGCAGCTATGTGTCGGGCCGCTCGCCGTCGTGGATCAAGCTGAAGTGCCGGCGCCGCCAGGAGTTCGTGATCGGCGGCTATTCGGAGCCGGGCGGCAGCCGCTCGGCGTTCGGCGCGCTGCTGCTCGGCGTCTACGACGCCGATGGCCGGCTGCAGTACGCAGGCCGCGTCGGCACCGGCTTCGACGCCGCGCTGCTGCGCTCGGTCAAACAGGCGCTCGACGCGCACGCGAGCAAGCGCATGCCGTTCGCGAGCACACCGCGCGAGCGCAGCCGCACGCCCGTGCATTGGGTCGAGCCGGTGCTCGTTGCCGAATGCAACTTCGCCGAATGGACGGGCGACGGCATCGTGCGCCAGGCGTCGTTCGTCAGCCTGCGCGACGACAAGCCGGCGCGCCAGATCGTCAGGGAAACCGCCCGACAAGGAGTCGACGTGCAACAGCAAACCGAAACCGCCACCGCCGATACGCCGCAAACAGGCGCGCCGAAAAAGCGCGCAACCAGCAAGACCGCCAGTGCCGCCAGGCCCGCCGCCAAGGAAAGCGCGCCCGCCCGAACCACGGCAACACGCTCGCGTGCACAGAGCGAAATCGCCGGCGTGCGCATCTCGCATCCCGATCGCGTGATCGACAAGAGCAGCGGCGCAAGCAAGCTCGAACTGGTGCAGTACTACGAATCAATCGCCGAATGGATGCTGCCGCATCTGCGCGAGCGGCCCGTCGCGCTGGTGCGCGCGCCCGAGGATATCGGCGGTGAGCTGTTCTTCCAGAAGCACAGCCAGAAGCTGTCGATTCCGCACGTCACGCAGCACGAGGGACTCGATCCGGGCCATCCTCCGCTGATCACGATCGACACGCTCGCCGCGCTGGTCGGCGCCGCGCAGATGGGCACCGTCGAGTTTCATACGTGGAATGCGGTCGCGTCGAATATCGAAAAGCCCGATCGCATGGTGTTCGATCTCGACCCGGACCCCTCGCTCGGCTGGGAGCGCATGGTCGAGGCCGCACAACTGACCCGCTCGCTGCTCGACGAACTGGGCCTGAAGTCGTTCTGCAAGACGAGCGGCGGCAAGGGCTTGCACGTGGTCGTGCCGCTCGCGAAGCAGGCCGGCTGGGACGAAGTGAAGGATTTCTCGCAGGCGGTCGCGCAGCACATGGCGACGACGCTGCCGCAGTTCTTCAGCGCGAAGATGGGCGCGCAGAATCGCAAGAAAAAGATTTTCATCGACTATCTGCGCAACAACCGTGGCTCGAGCACGGTGGCCGCATTCTCGGCGCGCGCGCGGCCGGGGCTCGGGGTGTCGGTGCCGCTCGCGTGGGACGAACTGGAGAGCACGACGAGCGGCGATCAATGGGGCATCCGCAACGTCCACGAGCGCGTGGACGGCCTCGGAAGCGACCCGTGGGCCGGCTACGCAAAGACGCGTCAGCGCATCACCGCGGCGATGAAAAAGCGTCTGGGCGTCGCGTGATGAGCGCTCGTCCGAGTGGCTGAATCCAACCCGCGAATGCGCCGTGCGTACTTGGCGCGCGAACGCGCTTCGCGAAGGAGCAATGCAATGAAGACCCTGCCGCAATCGACCGATGGCGACCCGCAAGCCGACCCGCGCGCGAACAAGGACCCGAAGTCGTTGCAGGAAGCCGCGGCGCCGCTGCCGCATGAAGCCGACCAGCATCCCGAGTCGCAGCACGAGGACGAGCCGCGCCATGTCGGCAAGCAGGCACATGACGACATCGCGCATGGGCAGCAGGATACCGACCGCCGCGGCGGCGGCGAGTATCAGCAACGCACGCAGAACGACGCGCATGCCGATGTGAACTCGGATCGCAAGCAGGGCGGCGCAAAGGTCGGCAAGCGCTGACGCGGCGTAGCGGGCATCGCGTCTACGCGCCCGCCAGGCCAACCGGCTCGCGATCCCAGTACGGCGGATCGCCGAAATGCGCGGCGACGAAGTCGATGAAGGCGAGCGTCTTCGGCGGCACGAACGCGCGGCTTGGGTACACGGCCCAGATCGCGACGTCGTCCGCGAGAGGATAGCTGTCGAGCACGCTGACGAGTTTGCCGCTGCGCAGATAGGGCGCCACGTCCCATGTCGATTTCAGCGCGATGCCGAAGCCCGCGAGCAGCGCGTCGCGAATCACCTCGCCGTTGTCGGTGACGAGGCGGCCGCTCACGCGCACGTCGAGCGGGCCGGCGGGCGTCACGAAGCGCCAGTCGCGCTGCGCCGACAGGATGATGCACTCGTGCCCCGCGAGATCCGACGGATGATGCGGCGTGCCGCGCGCGGCCAGATAGGCGGGGGCCGCGCACAGCACGCGGCGGTTGACCGCGAGCCGCCGCGCGACCAGCGACGAATCCTTCAGCACGCCGACGCGAATCGCGACATCGATTCCCGCGTCGACCAGATCGACCACCTGATCGGTCAGGCGCAGATCGACGCTGACCCCCGGATAGCGGCGCAGAAACTCGCTGATCACCGGCGACACATGCTGACGCCCGAACGACGACGGCATCGACACGCGCAGCCGTCCCTGCGGTGCGGCCTGCGCGTGGCCGACCGATGCGCGCGCTGCGGCGGCCGCGTCGAGCAACGCCTCGGCGCGCGTCATGAACACTTCACCGTCCTGGGTGAGGCTGATGCGGCGCGTGGTCCGATGCAACAAACGCGCGCCGAGGATCTTTTCGAGTTGTGCGATCCGCGCGCTCGCGACCGCCGCCGACAAACCGAACTCGCGCCCGGCCGCCGACACGTTGGCGAGCAGCGCGGCACGCGCGAACAACGCGACGTCGAGCAGATCGAGCCGTTCGCGTTCGCTGGGCACGGACCGGCCGGCCGGGCTTGAATCGTCCATTATTCTGAAAAACCAAAAAATGTTTCAGTGATTATGACTGTTTTATCAGAATAAGAACCATCCTACGATACGAGTCATGCGTGCACATCAACCGAACCCACAAGGAGCAGCCATGAAAGCCGTCGGACTCTACCTTTATCTGCCCATCGATCACGCCGAAGCGCTCGTCGACGTCGAGATCCCGAAACCCGAAGCGACCGGCCGCGATCTGCTGGTCAAGGTCGAAGCCATTTCCGTGAACCCGGTCGACACCAAGGTGCGCGCGCCGAAAGACACCGTCGAAAAGACGCCGCGCGTGCTCGGCTGGGATGCGGCCGGCACTGTCGTCGCAGCTGGCCCCGAGGTCACGCTGTTCAAGGTCGGCGATCCGGTGTTCTATGCGGGCAGCATTACCCGGCCCGGGGCCAATAGCGAGTTTCATCTGGTGGACGAACGGATCGTCGGACACAAGCCGGCGTCGCTCGATTTCACGCACGCGGCCGCGCTGCCACTGACCGCGATCACTGCGTGGGAAGCATTGTTCGATCGCCTCGGCGTATCCCCTCAGGGCGCCGACGCCGGCCGTACGGTGCTGATTTTCGGCGGCGCGGGCGGGGTCGGCTCGATCGGCATCCAGCTCGCGAAGCAGCTCGGCAAGCTGCAGGTGATCGCGACCGCGTCGCGGCCCGAATCGGCGAAATGGGCACGGGAGCTCGGCGCGGATCACATCGTCGATCACTTCGGCGATCTGCCCGCGCAGATGAAGGAGATCGGCATCGAGCAGGTCGACTACGTGCTGATCTTCAACGACACCGACCGTAATTTCCCGGCCGCCGCGCAACTGATCAAGCCGCAAGGCGGCATCTGCACGATCGTCGAGAACAGCGCCGCCGTGCCCGTCGAATTGCTGAAGGCGAAGAGCGCCGCGTTTCACTGGGAGTTCATGTTCACCCGCTCGATGTTCGGCACGACCGACATGATCGAGCAGCACAAGCTGCTGACCGAGGTCGCGCGGCTCGTCGATGCCGGCACGTTGCGCACGACGCTCGGCCAGGACCTCGGCCGCATCAGCGCGGAGAATCTGCGTCGCGCGCATGGGTTGCTCGAAGCAGGACGCGCGATCGGCAAGCTGGTGCTGACCGGCTTCTGAGATGAAATCGACGCGCAGAAAGCGCGTCGCCGCAAGCGGGTTAACACCCGGGCCGACACGACACGCGCGGCAGCGCGCTTGGCGTTAGACTGACGACGCAGCATGCCAAAACGGTTGCGTGTCTTGCGGCGAGGCCAGCCGGTATGAACCGGCCGGCCCTCGGCAGTGCGTGAACAGTGCACAGGCAGTCGCGTCGACGCGAGCGCGCAGCGGCACAACAACGAGGTGACAGTATGAGCTTCAGCTTCAAACTCTCCGCCGTTTCCGTTGTCGCTTCTCTCGCCTGCGCGCTCGTGCCGGCTGCTCGCGCAGCCACGCCGATCACGGTGACCAACAAGGCTCCGCTCGACGGTCCGATCCGCTACACCGTCCGCGTCACGTCGAAACAGTTCGGCAATTCCCAGGAGACCCGCACGATCCGCTCGGGCGAATCGGACGACTTCACGTGGAAGACCGTGCCGCCCGGCGGTCCGGTGGCCGCGACGGACGCATGCCCGGACTATGCGTCGCTGCCGGTCGACGAGAATGGCGCGATGATCCGCCAGACGCAGATCCGCTTCTCGCCGGTGGTGTCGAGCGACGGCACCGCGGCCGTCCAACTGAGCTTCCAGGCGCAGACGCCGCATGGCGTGAAAACCGTGACGAGCGGCGGCAAGACGCTCAAGTGTCCGAACGATGTGAGCGTGAGTCAGATCGTGCGTTTCACGATGCCGGTCAACGGCACGACGAAAACGCTGACGCTGACCGACGGCACGGAGATCGCCGTCACCGCGAAGCGGTGAAGGTTCGAGCGTGCGGCATGATGGCCGCGTGCGCGAGCGTAGCACGCGCTAGCGCGTCATCCCTATGCGTCATCCTTTGCGTGCCTCACGCTCGACGAGCCGCGTCGGCAAGAACTGATGCTCGGCCGAAAAGAGCCGCCGGTACGTGAGCAGCACCGCGCCCACGGTCCCCAGCGCCGACGCCGCCGCGATCAGAAACATGATGATGATCTGATAGCGCACCGCCTGCAATGGCGACTGCCCGGCCAGCACCTGACCGGTCATCATGCCCGGCAAACTGACGACGCCGACCACCGCCATCTGGTTCAACGTCGGCATCATGCCGGCGCGCACCGCCTGGCGCGCCGGCGCCTGCGCGGCCTCCCAGCGTGTCGCGCCGAGCGCGAGCGCCATGTCGACGCGGTCGCGCCGCGCGGTCAGCTCCTCGGTCATCCGCTCGATGCCGAGCGATACACCGGTCAGCGTGTTGCCGAGGATCATGCCGAGAATCGGAATCGCATATTGCGGCGCGTACCACGGATGGATGCGGATCACGACGAACAGTCCCACCGCGGCCACGAGCCACGAGCTGACCCAGATCGACAGCACGCTGTCGGCGCGTTGTCCGGCATAGGTGTGGCTGCCGCGCTGCGCGCCGGCGAAACCGGCGATCAGCGTCATCACGATCATCAGCGGCAGCACCACGTACCAGCGAGCGAAACTGAACACCCAGCCGAGCACATAGCCGATCGCGAGCAACTGGACCACGGTGCGCAGCGCCGCCCATGCGAGCTTGCGTTCGAGATCGAGCTTCAGCGCGACCGACACCGCGCCATTCACGACGATCAGCAGCGTCGCGATCGCGACGTCCCATAAACTCAGATTCTGCAGGCTCATTGGCGGGGCTCCCGACGCTGGTCCGCGGGAGCGCGTTGGTCCGCATCGCGCCGCACGCAAGTGTGTTCGGCCAGTACGCCGGCGCGCATCGTCAGATGCCGTTCGCTCATGCGTGCCGCCTGCTCGACATCGTGCGACACCCACATCGATGCGTGAGCGCCCGGCGCGGCATCGAACCACGCCTGCACGAGCGCTTCGATCGCGCGCGACGACGCCGGATCGAGCGAGGCGGTCGGCTCGTCGAGCAACAGCACTTCGGGCGCGAGTTGCAGCACGCGGATCAGCGCGGCGATCTGCGCTTCGCCACCCGATAATTCGCTTGCGCGCTTGCCGAGAAAGTCCTCGCCGCGGCCGGCCAGCATCGCGAGCCTGGCCGCGCGCGTGCGATCGAAGCGCGCGTCGCGATATGCCCGCAGCTCAAACGGATAGCGCAGATTGTCTTCGACGCTGCCGTCGATCAGCGCGGGCCGCTGCCGGATATACGCGATTGCGCGCCGGTAGCGCGGAATCCGCGCACGCTCGAGCGGCGCGCCATGCCACAGGATGCGACCCGCATCGACCGGATCGAGCAGCGCGAGCGCGCGCAGAAACACGCTCTTGCCGGAGCCGGACGGTCCGGTAATCGCGACGCGCTCGCCGGCGCGCAGGGCGAAGGTGGTCGGCTGCAACAGCGTCTGGCCGCGCTGCGCATCGCGCCGTACGATGCCGTCGGCGAGGACGAAGGGAACATCGGTCATGGTTGGAACGCCGTGGGGAGGGTGTGCCGGTGGGGCTGTCGGTAAAGCGTGCGCCATGATAAAGCGACGAGGCGCAACAGCGCACGACCGACGCGGCGATTCATGCTCGCGCGCCAGGTACGATAACTGCTGTACGGTGCACAACGTGGAACAACACGCGGAGCTTTTCAATGGCAGGGTCGAGCGGCACCGGACGACGGGTCGGAAAAATCTTTGCATGGCTGCTGGCGGCGCTCGTGATCCTGATCGTCGCGCTCGTGATCTTCATCCTGAGCTTCGACTGGAACCGCGCGCGGCCTTACATCGACGACAAGGTCAGCCAGGCGATCGGCCGGCCGTTTGCGATCAACGGCGACCTGAAGGTGGGCTGGCGTCATGCGGTCGGCGAGACCGGCTGGCGCGGCTGGGTGCCCTGGCCGCGCTTTTCGGCGGCCAACATCGCGATCGGCAATCCCGACTGGACCAAACAGCCGCAGTTCGCCACGCTCGACGAAATCGACTTCGAGGTCGAGGTGCTGCCGCTGCTCGCGCACGACATCGTGATTCCGGCGATCAACCTCGTGAATCCGTCGGTCGATCTGGAACGTCTTGTCGACGGGCGCAATAACTGGACCTTCAAGCTGCCGTCGTCGAGCGGACCCACCGAGTGGAAGCTCGATCTGCACGATATCGCGTTCGCGAAGGGCAACATCGCGCTGTCGGATCAGCAGAAGAAGAGGTCGAGGTGCAGATGGTCGTGGATACGCTCGGGCAGCCGATCCCGATCGGCGACGCGCTGAAGCAGCAGGAAGCGGCCTCGCGCAGCGCGTCGGCTCAGGCCGTCGGCCGGGCGGGCGCGCGCCAACTCGCCGCGCAGGCCGAGGCACAGGCGGCCTCGGAGGCGAAGGCGGCTTCCGCAGCGGCGGCTTATGAAGCGGCGGCGCAGGCGTCGGGCGCATCGGGCGCGTCCGCAACGTCGGGCGTGGCCGCGAGTTCCGGCGCGCTCGCGACGAGCGGCGCCGCCGCACCGGCCGAAACCACCAGCGGGAGCGCCAGCCCGGCCGCGGCTGTCTCGGGGGCGAGCGGCACCGCAGCTGGCGCCAGGCGCGCGACGCCGCTTTATGCGATCGGCTGGACCGTCAAGGGCACCTACAACCGCACGCCGGTGTCGGGCAGCGGCAAGCTCGGCGGCGTGCTCGCGCTGCAAGACGCGAACCGGCCGTTCCCGGTGCAGGCCGATGTCAAAGCCGGCGATCTGCATATCGCCTTCGTCGGCACGCTCACCGATCCGGCGCATCTCGGGGCGCTCGATCTGCGTCTCTGGCTGCAGGGCAACAGCATGGCGCGCCTGTATTCGCTGACCGGCGTGACCTTGCCCGAGACCCCGCCGTACGCGACCGAGGGTCGTCTGATCGGTCAGTTCAAATCGAGCGGCAACGTGTTCACGTATGAAAACTTTACAGGCCGGGTCGGCGGCAGCGATTTGAACGGTTCGTTGACCTATACCGGGAGCGAGCCACGTCCGCTGCTGCAGGGCGAACTCGAGTCGCATCTGTTGCAGTTCTCGGATCTGGCGCCGGTGATCGGCGCCGATTCGAACGCGAGCAAGGCGAAGCGTGGCGACACGGCCCGTCAGCCGAGCGATCGCGCGCTGCCCGTGGAGGAGTTCCGCACCGACCGCTGGAAGGCGATCGACGCCGACGTCAAGTTCACCGGCCGGCGCATCATCAAGAACACGAACCTGCCGATCACGGATCTGTACACGCACGTCGTGATGACCGACGGCGTGCTGTCGCTCGTGCCACTGAAGTTCGGCGTCGCGGGCGGCTCGCTCGCGTCGGACATTCATCTCGATGGCAGCGCGGCGCCGTTGAAGGGGCGCTTCGCGATGTCGGCGCGGCATCTGAAGTTGAAGCAATTGTTCCCGAGCTTCAAGACGATGCAGAACGCGCTCGGCGAGATCAACGGCGATGCGTCGCTGTCCGCGACCGGTAATTCGCCGGCGGCGCTCGCGGCGACTTCGAACGGCGAGTTGAAGGCGCTCGTGACCGACGGCACCGTGAGCCGTCTGCTGATGGAGGCGGCCGGGCTGAACGTCGCGAACGTCGTCTATGAAAAGCTGTTCGGCGCGCGCGACGTGAAGATCAACTGCGCGGCCGCCGATTTCGTCGCGACCGAGGGCGTGCTCGAAGCGCGCGTGTTCGCGCTCGATACCGGCGACGCGGTGATCAACATCGACGGTCACGTGAATCTGCGCGACGAGACGATGGACCTCGGCGTGCATCCGCATACGAAGGGCTTCCGGGTCTTTTCGCTGCGCTCGCCGCTGTACGTGAAGGGCACCTTCAAGGATCCGCACGTCGGCGTCAATGCGGCCGCGCTCGCGTTGCGCGGCGGCGCGGTGGTCGGGCTCGGGCTGATCAATCCGTTCGCGGCGCTGATCCCGCTGCTCGCGCCGAGCAACAACAAGCCGCTGCCGTGCGCGCAATTGCTCGCGCAAGCGCGGCAGATGCCGAAGGCGCCGCCGCCGGGCGTCAAGCAACAGCCGAAGGCGCCGATATCGCTCGAGGGCGCGCCGGTCAACAAGTCTTCGGGCGGCGCGTCGTCGCCAGCCGCGGTGGATCGTAAGCCCGCGACGCAGTCGCCGGCGAGCGCGGCCGAATACAAGGGCGGTTGAAGCGCGGCGAGCGCGTCGATGATGCGATCGCCGAATCAACGGCATGATGCCGCGTGAGGAACTGCGCGCGGTTGCCGTCGAGCCAGGGTTTCGATGAAGCGAAGAGAACGACCTGTCAGCAGCCCTGAACTTCAGGGTGCCCGATTGGCCTATCTGAGCGAACGTGGTGTTGCATCGCCCGACGCATCCTGGCGACGCACGCCGCGCCGGGTACCGATTCGTGTCGCGCCGAACTCCGTCAGAATCTTGCCGCGCGCACGGCTCGCGAACACGAGGAAGCCGAAGCCGTCGGCCTCGTACCAGTAGCCGCCGTTCTCGAGACCATCGAGCGGCTGCTCCAGCGCGTTGGTAATGGATTCGAGGCAGCGCCGCCGCAATTCGGCTGGTGCGGGGTAGGGCGGCTGTGCGCCGCGCACACTGCATAGAAGCACGTCGAGTCCGGGCAGCACGTGTGCATAGAGCACCGGTTCGTCCTGCGCGCGAGCCCGCGCAATCTTGGTGTCGAGTTGACCGAACGGCTTGAAATGCCGCAGAACCGCGAGGAACGACTCGTCGCCGTCCACCTTCGCGCGTCTACGCTTTTTCGGGAAGGACATAAAAATTCGCCTGAAAAAGAATTGCAAGAATCGCTGCGTCCTCATGCGACCACTCCCGGCTTTCGCGCGCCGCACGTCGATGTTTTATAGCATACGACAAGGCCGGATTCACGATGATTCGACGCTACCGCATCGCCCCACCGCCTCCCGCACGAATCATGCCGAACCGCCTCGCCGCGCGCATTCGCATCCCAGCACACCTTGTCTCCATCATAGACGCAGGCGGCGCGGAAAAAACATCCCATCCCAATAAAAAAGTCATTTTTGTGTGGTCGAGCGCTTGCTGGCGCGTCGTTGAAATATCTCTGATTCACGTCGATAATGGCCCGTCCAGCCGCGCGGCGCCCGCCTTGCAGGGCGCGACGGGTGCGCGCGAGCCCCGCCGTTCGAGTGACAGCCTGAACCACAGCCTGAACGCCCTGACGGAACCATGAAACTATTCACCAAAGGTCTGCTGCTGATCGCGATACCGAGCGTGGTCGAACTCGCGCTGCTCGGGGTCGTCTTCGATACCCAGGAGCGGACCGCGCAGGCCGCGCGATGGGTCGACAACAGCAAGCAGATCCTCTACGAGTCGTCGGCCATCGTCGATCCGCTGCTGCGTCAGGCCGCGCGCGTGCGCACGGCGATGGTAACGGGCAGCGCCTCGCTGATCGACCGCCATGCGGTGTGGGTCGACCTGAATGACCGGCTCGCGAAGCTCGATGCGCTCGTCGCTGAAACGCCGGCCCAGGCCGAGCGCGTGCGCAGCATGCGGCACGCGATCGACGCGTATCGCGAACAGAGTGTCGCGATCTCGCAGGCGTTGCACGAGGGGCGCAGTCTACGCCCCTATATCGCGCTCGAAACCGGCGAGTTGCCGGAGCAGATCGCCGTGTTCCGCGACGAGTTGGCCCAGTTCGGCGCGGCGGCGTCGGAGCTCGACGTCGAGCGCTCGAGTGCGCTCGGCGAGCGGCGCGAGCTTCAGCAGCGCGCGGTGATCGCCGCGGTGTTCGGCTCGATGCTGATCTGGGCGGTCACCGCCTTCGTGTTCGCGCGCGGCATCGGCCAACGCCTCGAAGTGCTGACCGATAACGCCGAGCGGCTCGGCAGCGGCCGGCCGCTCGCGGCGCCGCTGTCGGGCAGCGACGAAATCGCCGCGCTCGACACGGTGCTACATCAGACCGATGCGCGTCTGCGCGAGGCGGAAGCCGGGCAGGAGGCGCTGAAGACGGAGCTCGAAGCACGCGCGCGCGAACTGGCGGCCGTCAATGAGGAATTGCGCCAGGAAACGCAGGACAACGAGATGTTCATCTACAGCGTGTCGCACGATCTGCGCTCGCCGCTCGTCAATCTGCAGGGGTTTTCGAAAGAACTACACGTGTCGTGCGACGAACTCGACGTGCTCGTCGGACAGGCTCGTCTGCCGGAGAACGAAGCACGGCGCATGACGCAGATCCTCGATGGCGACGTGCGCGAGTCGTTGCACTATTTGCGCACCGCGGTCGCGCGCGCGGCGGCGATCATCGACGCGCTGTTGCGCATCTCGCGCGCGGGACGGCTCGAATATCAGTGGCAGCGGGTCAGCGTCGAGCGCGCGGTGGCGCGAGTCGTCGATGGGCTGCAAGGCACGATCGACCAGCGCGCCGCGAGCGTCACGGTGCGCGAGCTGCCGCCCGCATGGGGCGATCCGGCGGCGGTCGAGCAGATCTTCGGCAACCTGATCGGCAATGCGCTGACTTTCCTCGATCCGGCGCGCCGCGGGCGCATTGAGGTCGGCGCGCTCGCGCCCGAACCCGTCGACGAAAGCGAGCCGCGCGCGGTCCGTATGCGCATCTATTACGTCCGCGATAATGGGCTCGGCATTCCGGCCGTGTATCTGTCGAAGGTGTTTCGCGCGTTCCAGCGTCTGCACGGGGACGTTGCAAGCGGCGAGGGGATCGGCCTCGCGGTGGTGCGGCGCGCGGTCGAGCGGCACGGCGGGCGCGTCTGGGTCGAATCCGCCGAAGGCGCCGGATCGACCTTTTTCGTGGTGCTGCCCGAGCAGCCGGCGCGCCTCTGAGCGCGGCGCACGCCGGCGCGGGCACCGTCGCTGTCATTCTACCGGCGGCATGGATGACGAATCGTTGGCACGGAGAACCTATGAATCATGCGCAAACGGTCAGCATCGTTCTGATCGAAGACGACGACGGCCACGCGACGCTCGTCGAGCGGAATCTGCGCCGCGCCGGCATTTCGAACGGCTTCGTGCGCTTTCGCGACGGCCAGCAGGCGCTCGTTTACTTCTTCGGCCCCGCGGCCGCTGAGCCGTTGACCGACGCCGACGGCCATCCTTATCCGCCGCGCGAGAATCTGGCGAATTTCGTCGTGCTGCTCGATCTGAAGATGCCGCGCGTCGACGGCTTCGAGGTGTTGCGGCGTCTGAAGGAAGCCCCCGAGACCGCCGCCGTGCCCGTGATCGTGCTGACCACGACCGACGATCCGCGCGAAATCGCGCGCTGCTACGAACTCGGTTGCAACGTCTATCTCTGCAAGCCGGTCGAATACGATGCGTTCATCGAGGCCGTGCGTCGGCTCGGCTTTTTCGTGCAAGTGGTCAAACTGCCGCCGGGGCATCGGCTCGCGCCGCCTTGAAGCTGTCCGAAAGCCGTTCATGACAAGATGAGCACCGTACCGAGCCGGAGAGCACCTGCATGATCGAAGAAGTGTCCACGCCGCACGCCGCCTATGTGCTCGTCGTCGATGACGACGAGGGCATCTTGCGGCTCGCGCGCAAGTCGCTCGAACGCGCCGGCTGCCGGGTGACGATCTGCGCCGGCGTCGAGGCGGCCCGCGAGCGGCTCGCGAGCCGCGCCCCCGATCTGCTCGTGCTCGATTATCAGCTGAGCGGACCGGAGACCGGGCTCGATTTCTTCCGGCGTCTGCGCGCGGAGGGGGTGCGCATTCCGGCGATCCTCGTGACCGGCTTCACCGACGAGTCGCGCGTGATCGAAGCGCTGCGCGCGGGCGTGTCCGACGTGGTGCCGAAGTCCGGCGACTATCTCGACTATCTGCCAGAGGCCGTGGAGCGCGTGTTGTCGCAGGTGCGGCTGCAACGCGCGTCCGACGAAGCGCGGGTGCTGCGCGATCGCGAGCTGCATTACCGCACGCTGTCGGAGACGTTGCCGCATCTCGTGCTGACCTGTGACGCGGCCGGCGATTGCGACTTCCTGTCGAAGCAGTGGTACGACTACACCGGCTTGCCCGAACATGGCTCGCATGGTCTCGCGTGGCTAGAGGCCGTGCATCGCGACGATTGCGAGCAGATCCGGCAAAGCTGGCTGAAGGCCGTCGCGAGCCGCAGCGGCGACTATCGGCACGAGATGCGGATTCGCCGCCACGACGGCGAGTACCGCTGGTTCGACGTGCGCATGGTCGCGATGCGCGATGCCGATGGCAACGTCAGCAAATGGTTCGGTAGCTGCACCGACATCCACTCGCAGCGCGAGGCGATCGAGGAGCGCGAGCGACTGCTCGAGTCCGAGCAGGCCGCGCGCCAGGCCGCCGAAGAAGCGAATCGCGCGAAGGACCGTTTTCTGGCGATGCTGTCGCACGAATTGCGCACACCGCTCACGCCGGTGCTCGCGGGCGCGAGCGTGCTCGAGATGATTCCGGAACTGCCGGAGCAGGCGCGTGCGAGCGTGCGCATGATCCGCCGCAACGTCGAACTGGAGGCGCGGCTGATCGACGATCTGCTCGATCTGACGCGCGTCGCGAACGGCAAGCTGCGGCTGTCGCTGGAGACCGTCGACGTACACGAGGTGATCGACAGCGTGCTCGAACTCTTTCGCAGCGAAATCCAGGTCAAGCAGCAGGACGTGCATGTCGAGAAGCACGCGACGCATCACTACGTGCTCGCCGATCGCGCGCGGCTGCAACAGATGCTGTGGAACCTGATTCGCAATGCCGCGAAGTTCACGCCGGACGGCGGCCATATCTATGTGCGCACACGCGACGAACGCATGCAGGTGCAGATCTCGGTCGAAGATACCGGCATCGGCATCGAGCCGGAGCAGATCGGCAAGCTGTTCAATGCGTTCGAGCAGGGCGACCAAAGCATGACGCGGCAGTTCGGCGGCCTGGGTCTCGGTCTCGCGATCACGAAGGCTTTGACGGACGTGCACGGCGGCACTGTGACCGCGCGGAGTCCCGGTCCGCATTGCGGCGCGACCTTCACGATCACGCTGCCGACCGCCGCCGCGCGGGCCACCGCGCCGCCGGTCATCGTGCCGAGCAACGTGCAGCCGGCGAGTTCGCTGTCCGTGCTGCTGATCGAGGACCATGCCGACACCGCCGACGTGATGGCCCAATTGATGCGCGGCTTGGGTCATCAGGTGACGGTGGTCGGGCGCGTCGACGATGCGCTTGCGGCGACGCAGTTGCACAGGTTCGATCTGGTTGTCAGCGATGTCGGATTGCCCGATGGCACCGGTCTTGATTTCGTCAAGGCGTTTCGCGAATATTCCGACGTGCCAGCCGTCGCGCTGACCGGCTTCGGCACCGACGAGGACGTGCGCCGCTGTTTGAGCGCGGGCTTTACATCGCATCTGACGAAGCCTGTCAATTTCGGCCAGCTCGAAGCGATGATCGAAAGCGCGGCGCAATTGAAGGCGCAAAAGGAAGGGTAAGGCTCGATAAAGCGCAGCGCGCTCAAAGCAGCGTGAAAACACAAAGGCCTGTTGCGACGCCGATCGCAACAGGCCTTTTGATTTCACTGGCTCAGGCCGTCCAACCCGAGCTTGATTCGACGATTAACGCTGCTGGTTGTTCAGCGAATCGCGGATCTCGCGCAGCAGCAGCACGTCTTCCGGCGGCGGCGGCGGCTCCGCCGGCGCGGCTTGCGGCTCCTTGCGCAGTTTGTTGATGAACTTGACCATCAGAAAGATGATGAACGCGAGAATGATGAAGTTGATCGTCGCGGTAATGAACGAACCGTAACCGAACACCGCCACGCCACCCGTCTGCAGGTCTTTATACGATTCGGGGTTGCCTTTGTAAGTGGCCGGAATATGGCCCAGGCGAACGAACAGATTGGAGAAATCGAGGCCGCCGGTAGCGACCCCGACAACCGGCATGATCAGGTCTTTAACCACGGAATTGACAATGGTGGAAAACGCGCCGCCGATAATCACACCGACCGCCAGATCCATCACGTTGCCTTTGAGGGCAAATTCTTTAAATTCCTGGATCATGCTCATACCTACACCTCCCTGATGTGAATAGCCGAATCATACCAACCTGAAGCGGATAGGCTAGTGCTTTAGCCGCAAGGCAACAAGCGCATCTGCTGCGCGTCGCTAATGAGGAAACTGTGACTCGCTATGGCGCGCGCGCTCCAGATGCGCGGCAAAACTGACCGGGTCGATATTGGCGCCGCACAGCAGCACGCCCACGCGTTTGCCCTGCAACTGTTCGCGCAGCGGTCCGAGCAAGCCGGCCGTGGCGGCCGCGCAAGCCGGCTCGACCGCGAGCTTCAGCTGATTGAACAGGATCAGCATCGCCTCGCGCAACTGGTCGTCGGACACGGTGACGATCCGATCGACATGGCGGCGGCACAGCTCGTAGCTGTATTGCTCGGTATGCGGCGACATCAGCGAATCGGCGATGCTGTGCATGTGGCCCATTCTGACCGTATGGTTGGCGGCAAAACTCTTGCTCATCACGTCCGAGCCTTCGGGTTCGACGCCGTACACGTGCACGTTCGGATTCGCGAGCCGCAGCGCGGTGGAGACCCCGGCCGCGAGTCCGCCGCCGCCGATCGGCACGATCACCGCTTCGAGGTCGGGCGTTTGCGTGGCCCATTCGTAGCCGAGCGTCGCCGAGCCGAGCACCGTGCGATAGCCGTTGAACGGATGCACGAAATAGCGGCCTTCCTCGGCCTCGACGCGGCGCACCAGTTCGAACGCTTCGGCGAGATCTTCCGCATAGACGATGTCGGCGCCGTACTCGCGGCACAACGCGACGCGGGCCGGATTCGCCGCGCTGAACAGCACGACCTTGGCGCTGACGCCGAGCCGCATCGCCGCATAGGCGACCGCCACCGCGTGATTGCCGCCCGACACGCAGGTGACACCCGCGCTCTTTTGCGCGTCGTCGAGCGCGAGCAGGTTCGTGAAGGCGCCGCGTGCCTTGAAGCTGCCGCCCGCCTGCAGCAGCTCGAACTTGAAATTGACGACGGTGCCGCGCAGCGACGAGAAGTCGAGCCGGTCGAACACCGGCGTGCGCGCGACCCAGGGCGTCAACGCGAAGTGCTGCGCGGCGATGTCGTCGCGCGTGGGGATCGGCTCACCGTCGATCGTGTGATCCGTGTGCTGCGGCATGGCGCTGGACATGGCGGTCGCTCCGGAGTCGTCGATGTCGCTGAGGCCCGTGGCTCGGCGCGCAGGTTCACTGCGGCTGCGCGCCGCTGCAACGAAACGGGCTAAGCGGCCTCGACCGACATGCTGTGGATGAACTTGCGCAAGAAGCGCTCGCACGCGACGAGCTGCGCGAGCTCGACGAATTCGTTCGCCTTATGCGCCTGCTGGATGTCGCCGGGGCCGCAGACGATGCTCGGAATCCCCGCGTTCGAAAACAGGCCGGCCTCGGTGCCGTATGCGACCTTGCGCTTGTCCTGGTCGGCCGTCAGCGCGCGGACGAGCTGCGTGATCGCGGCCTGTTCAGACGAATCGAGTCCGGGCGCCGCGGCGATCTTCGTGATCTCGATCGCGGCCGACGGATGCTCGCGCAGCATTTTCGGCAGCAGCGTTTCGCGCGCGTAGCTGTCGATGCGCGCGAAGATCTGCTCGGGATCGAGCGTCGGCAGATTGCGGAACTCGAACTGGAACTGGCATTCGGCCGGCACCGTGTTGATTGCGTTGCCGCCCGTGATCGTGCTGGTCTGCGCGGTGCTGAACGGCACGTCGTACAGTTCGTCGAAGGGGCCTTGCGCGCGGAACTGGTCGGCCATGTCGCGGATGTAGCAGATCAGGCGAGCCGCGTACTCGATCGCGTTCAAGCCCTTCGGCGTCAGCGACGAATGCGCGGCCTGGCCGCGTACGCAGCACTGATACGCGTTGATGCCCTTGTGCGCGATGATCGGGCGCATGCTGGTCGGCTCGCCGACGATGCAGCCGTCCGGCTTCACGCCGCGCTTCATCAGATCGGCGATCAGAAGCGGCGCGCCCACGCAGCCCACTTCCTCGTCGAACGACAGCGCGAAGTGGATCGGCTTCGCGAGCTTCGTGCGCTGCATGTCCGGCACGAGCGCGAGCGCCGCGCCGATGAAGCCCTTCATGTCGCAGGTGCCGCGGCCATAGAGCTTGTCACCGCGAATCTCCGGCTTGAACGGATCGCTGTCCCATTGCTGGCCGTCCACCGGCACGACGTCGGTGTGGCCCGACAGCACGACGCCGCCGTTCGTTTCGCCGTCGTGCGCGGGAATGGTCGCGAACAGGTTCGCCCATTTGCCGCCCTTGCCGTGCGTCAGCGTCGCGTCGATACCGACCGCGCGCAGTTCGTCGCGCACGGTTTCGATCAGGCCGAGGTTTGGATTGCGGCTCACCGTGTCCATCGACACGAGACGGGTGACCCAGGGCAGAGATATCGGAGAAGCGGGGGACGTGGAGGAGGCGGACGACTGCAACGATTGCGCTGTTTCAGCGACGTGAGACATGACATGACTCCAGCGTTTTGTGTCTATCGATCATATCCCAAATTGCATTTTCGTAAGGATGTCCAAAAAGCCCGGTTCGCGTTGGCGCAGCGCAGCATCGATGCAAAAAACGGGGGACGTCCCCCCATTTTCTGCGGTTTTCACGAGCCTGTGCGCGCAGCGTGCCGCGCTCAGCGAGCCGGCGCCGCCGCCGTGCCGCGGCTCGGCGAACCGAGCGCGCGCAAGGTCTCCTTGACGGTCGCGACGCGCACCGCGAGATCCGGGCTGCGCGTTTCGATTCGCAGCTTGTCCTGACCCGCGAGCTTGATGTGCTTGTGCTTCTGCACCATCTCGATGATCCGCATCGCGTCGACGGGCGGATTGGGGATGAACTGCAGGCCGATCACCGCTTCACCGGCATCGATCTTCGAAATGCCGAGCGGCTTCGCGGCGAGCCGCAGTCGATGCGTCTCCACCAGCGCATGCGCCTGCGGCGGCAGCTTGCCGAAGCGGTCGATCAGTTCTTCCTGGATGCCGTCGATCGAATCGTTGTGTTCGCAGTTCGCGAGGCGCTTGTACAGCGACAGACGTTCCTGCACGTCGCCGCAATAGTCCGACGGCAGGATCGCCGGCGAATGCAGGTTGATCTCGGTGGTCGCGGCGAGCGGCGCGGTGAGGTCTGGCTCCTTGCCGTTCTTGAGCGCCCTCACTGCGTCGTTGAGCATGTCGGTATAAAGCTGGAAGCCGATCTCGTGAATCTCGCCCGACTGCTTGTCACCGAGCACCTCGCCGGTGCCGCGAATTTCGAGGTCGTGCATCGCGAGATAGAAGCCCGAGCCGAGTTCCTCCATCTGCTGGATCGCTTCGAGCCGCCGTTGCGCCTGCTTGGTGAGCCCCTGCGGATCGTGCACGAGCAGATACGAGTACGCCTGGTGATGCGAGCGGCCGACCCGGCCACGCAGCTGATGCAATTGCGCGAGGCCGAACTTGTCGGAGCGGTGGATCAGGATCGTGTTCGCGCTCGGCACGTCGATGCCGGTTTCGATGATCGTCGTGCACAGCAGCACGTTCGCGCGTTGCGCGACGAAGTCGCGCATCACCCGCTCCAGTTCCCGCTCGTGCATCTGTCCATGCGCGACCGCGATGCGCGCTTCGGGCACCAGCTCTTCGAGCATCTGCCGGCGATTCTGGATCGTCTCGACTTCGTTGTGCAGGAAGTAGACCTGGCCGCCGCGCTTCAACTCGCGCAGCATTGCTTCGCGAATCACGCTGTCTTCCTCGCGCCGCACGAAGGTCTTGATCGCGAGGCGCTTTTGCGGCGCCGTTGCGATCACCGAAAAATCGCGCAGGCCTTCGAGCGCCATGCCGAGCGTACGGGGAATCGGCGTCGCGGTCAGCGTCAGCACGTCGACTTCCGCGCGCAGCGCTTTCAGCGCCTCCTTCTGACGCACGCCGAAGCGATGCTCCTCGTCGATGACCACGAGCCCGAGCCGTTTGAACTGCACATCGGACGACAGCAGCTTGTGCGTGCCGATCACGATGTCGACCGTGCCTTCGTTGATCTGCCGGATCGCCGCGTTGGCTTCTTTGGTCGACTTGAAGCGCGACAGCTCGGCGATGCGCACCGGCCAGTCGGAGAAGCGGTCGCTGAAGGTTTGCGTGTGCTGCTCGGCGAGCAGCGTGGTCGGCGACAACAGCGCGACCTGCTTGCCGCCCATCACCGCGATGAACGCCGCGCGCAATGCGACCTCGGTCTTGCCGAAGCCGACGTCGCCGCATACGAGCCGGTCCATCGGCTTGCCGCTCGTCATGTCGCCGATCACGGCCGCGATCGCGGCGGCCTGGTCCGGCGTTTCCTCGAAACCGAAGCTCTCGGCGAACTTCACGTAGTCCTTCGGTTCGAGCGCGAACGCGTGGCCCTCGCGGGCGGCACGGCGGGCGTACAGGTTGAGCAGCTCGGCGGCGGTGTCGCGGATCTGCTGCGCGGCCTTGCGCTTGGCCTTTTCCCATTGGCCCGAGCCGAGCGAATGCAGCGGCGCGCTTTCCGGATCGGCGCCGCTATAGCGCGAGATCACGTGCAATTGCGCGACCGGCACGTAGAGCTTGCTGTCGCCCGCGTATTCGAGGTGCAGGAACTCGGTTTCGCCTTCGCCGAGATCCATCGTCACGAGACCCATGTAGCGGCCGATACCGTGCTGCGAATGCACGACCGGGTCGCCGAGCTTCAGCTCGGACAGATCGCGCACCATCGAATCGACGTTGCTCGCCTGTTCCTGGCGGCGGCGTCCCGCGCGGCGCGCGAGCGGCCCGTACAGCTCGGTTTCGGTGATGATCGCGATGCCGTCGCCCGGCAGCGCGAAGCCGTTCGCGAGCGGCGCGACGCCGAGCGAGAAACGCGCGTCGCTCTTGAGCCAGTCGGCGAAGCTGTCGGCCGAGGCGGGCTTCAGCTGGTTGTCGGCGAGCAGTTGCAGTAGCGTCTCGCGGCGGCCCGCCGATTCGGCGGCGAACAGCACCCGGTTCGGCGTCGTGCTCAGATACGCGCGCAGCGCCGAGACGGGATCGTCGGCGTGACGATCGATCGCGAGGTTCGGCAGCGCGATCGACCAGGCGCCGTCGCCGTTGGTGGGCAGCACGAGCCGTGCGAACGGTTTCGCGAACGTGAAGAAATCCTCGTCCGACAGGAACAGCTTGTGCGGTTCGAGAATCGGCCGGTCGCGGTCGTGCGACAGGAAATTGAAGCGCTGCTTCGTGTCGTTGGTGAAGCGCCGGATCGCCGCGTCCAGATCGCCGACGAACGCGAGTTGCGAACCGTCGGGCAGGTAATGGAAGAGGGTGGCCGTCTCCTCGAAGAACAGCGGCAGATAGTATTCGATACCCGCCGACGGCACGCCGTTGCCGATGTCTTTATAGATCGACGCGCGGCTCGGATCGCCCTCGAAAGTCTCGCGCCAGCGGCTGCGGAATGCCGTGCGCGCGGCCTCGTCGAACGGGAATTCGCGGCCCGGCAGCAGGCGCACGTCCTTGACCGGATAGAGGCTGCGCTGCGTGTCGGGGTCGAACGCGCGGATCGAGTCGACCTGGTCGTCGAACAGGTCGATCCGGTAGGGCAGCGGCGAGCCCATCGGGAACAGATCGAGCAGCGAGCCGCGCACGCAATATTCGCCGGGACGCACCACCTGGCTCACGTGCTCGTAGCCGGCGAGCGTCAGCTGCGCCTTCAGCTTCGCTTCGTCGAGCCGCTCGCCTTGCGAGAACGAGAACGTGTAGGCGGCCAGAAACGACGCGGGCGGCATCCGGTACAAGGCCGTCGTGGCCGGCACGAGCAGGATGTCGCAGCGGCCTTCGCCGAGGTCGTGCAGCGTCGCGAGACGCTCGGAGACGAGGTCCTGGTGCGGCGAAAACGTGTCGTAAGGCAGCGTCTCCCAGTCGGGCAGGAGGCGCACGCGCGCGTCCGGCGCGAAGAAGCCGATTTCCTGCGACAGCCGCTGCGCGTCGAGCGCGCTTTCGCAGACCACCGCAAGCAGCGGCATCTTCTCGCGATACGCGAGATGGTAGCGGGCGATCAGCAGCGCGTCGGACGAACCGCGCGTGCCGTCGAAGGCGAAACGCTGGCCGGCCTTGACGAGCGCGACGGGCGGGGTGGACTGCGAGGATGCGGCGATGTCTGGCATAAAGGAGAAAAAGGGCGGCTCTGGGCTCACGCGACGGCCAAGTTTACGCGTGTATGGGCGTGGATGCGAAGGACCTATTATAAAATCCGTCCTTTACTTTGACCTGGCGGCATCCGCACTCGTGACTTCCCGTCTCTTTGCCCTGATCCCGTGCGCAGGCACCGGCAGCCGTTCCGGCGCCGCGATGCCCAAGCAATACCGCACCGTCGCCGGCCGCGACATGCTGCATTACTCGCTCGCCGCGTTCGACGCGTGCAGCGAATTCACGCAGACGCTCGTCGTCATCGCGCCCGACGACCAGCACTTCGACGCCCGCCGCTTCGGCAATCTGCGCTTCGCGGTGCGTCGCGTGGGCGGCGCGTCGCGCCAGGCGTCGGTGCTCAACGGTCTGCACGCGCTCGCCGAGTTCGGCGCCCACGACGCCGACTGGGTGCTCGTGCACGACGCGGCGCGGCCGGGCATCACGGCGGCGCTGATCCGTACGCTGATCGGTTCGCTCAAGGACGATGCGGTCGGCGGCATCATGGCGTTGCCGGTCGCCGATACCTTGAAGCGTATCGACAGCGCGTCGGCCGATGGCCGCATCGCCCATACCGAAGCGCGTGACGGCTTGTGGCAGGCGCAGACGCCGCAGATGTTCCGCATCGGCATGCTGCGCGAGGCGATCCTGCGCGCGCAGGCCGACGGCCACGATCTGACCGACGAGGCGAGCGCGATCGAATGGTCGGGCCACGCGCCGAAGCTCGTGCAAGGCAGCCTGCGTAACTTCAAGGTCACTTATCCGGAAGATTTCGATCTGGCCGAGGCGATTCTGAGCCGCCCCGCCAGTTCGTGAAACCGTGCCTGGGCACATTGGAAAGATTTAGAAAGGCTTTAAAGAAGTTTTAAAAGCTTCAGCACTTGAGGACGTGACGCACATGGATTTCAGAATTGGGCAGGGCTACGACGTGCATGCGCTGGTGCCGGGGCGCGCGTTGATCATCGGCGGCGTGACGATTCCGTACGAGCGCGGGTTGCTCGGTCACTCGGACGCGGATGTGCTGCTGCACGCGATCACCGACGCGCTGTTTGGCGCGGCCGCGTTGGGCGATATCGGCCGCCACTTCTCCGATACCGACGCGAAGTTCGCCGGCGCCGACAGCCGCGTGCTGCTGCGCGAATGCGTGGCGCGCGTGAAGGCGGCCGGCTTTGCGATCGGCAACGTCGACAGCAGCGTGATCGCGCAGGCGCCGAAGCTCGCACCGCATATCGAAGGGATGCGCGCCAATATCGCGGCGGACCTCGGTCTGCCGATCGAGCGCGTGAACGTCAAGGCGAAGACGAACGAGAAGCTCGGTTATCTCGGCCGCGGCGAGGGCATCGAGGCGCAGGCCGCGGTGTTGTTGGTCAGGAGCTGAACGGGATTTTTGTTTGGGTGACGGGCGGTGCCGCTTACAGCGTCGCGCCGCCAATCGTCCGATTGCTCGGACACAGCTCGTCCGTTTGCAGGCCGTCGAGGATGCGCAGCACTTCTTCGGGATTACGGCCCACGTACAGATTGTTGACCGACACGTGCTGGATCGTGTTGTCCGGATCGACGATATAGGTCGCGCGCAGCGCGACGCCCGCTTCCTTGTCGCGCACGCCGAGCTGGTCGATCAGCTCGCCTTTCACGTCGCCGAACGAGTAGTGGTTGAGCCTGTCGAGCTCCTTGTACTCGCGGCGCCATGCGAGCTTCACGTATTCATTGTCGACGCTGCCGCCGAGCAGCACGGCCTCGCGGTCCTCGAACTCCTTGACGAGCTTGCTGAATTCGACGATTTCCGTCGGGCAGACCAACGAAAAATCCTTCGGATAGAAGTAAATGATTTTCCATTTGCCTGGAAACGACTGCTCGGTGATGTATTCGAACGCCGAGACGCCGTGTTCTTCGTGATGGTTGAAGCCTGGCTTGGCGGCAATGACGGTGAACGCTTCGAGTTTATCGCCAACGGTTTTCATGCAAAGGCTCCTTCGGAAGTCGCAACAAGCGGCGTGTTTCGAATGGCAACGGCGCGCGGTGCCGCGCGTCGTCGGCTCACGCGCTTTTCGCGAGCGGAAACTCGATCGTCACTTCAAGCCCGGGTCCGGGAGAGCGGTTGCGCAGCCGTAGCGCGCCGCGATAACGGGCGACGAGCCGCTGCACGATCGCCATGCCGAGGCCCGTGCCGTTGGCCTGGGTGCGCGCCGAATTCACACGATAGAACGGCCGCGTGACGAGCGCGAGCTGGTCTTCGGGAATGCCGGGGCCTTCGTCGACCACCGAGAGTTCGACGCGCGAGTGGGACACGCGCGTTTCGAGAATGACGCGCGGCACGCCGTCGCCGTCGCTGAGGCCATATTTGCGCGCGTTCTCGAGCAGATTGCCGACCACGCGACGCATGTCGGTTTCATCGGCCTCGATCACCGCCGACGGAGCGAGCCGCGTGATCAGCCGCATGCTGTCCTCGCTTTGCATGCGTGCGGCGAGTTCGCTCGCGATCACCGAGAGGTCCACCGGTTCCGGCACACGCTGCACGGGACGCGCGTAGTCGAGGAAGCGGCCGATGATCATGTCCATTTGCTCGATGTCGTCGACCATCGCGTCCTTGGTGGCCTGATCGGACGGGCTCATTTCGGTCTCGAGCCGCAGCCGTGCGAGCGGCGTGCGCAGATCGTGCGAGATGCCCGCGAGCATCAGCGCGCGGTCCGCCTCGAGCTGTTCGAGGTCGCGCACCATCTGGTTGAAGCTTCGATTGGTTTCGGCGGCCACACCCATGCCGCGCTCGGGCAGCGGCTCGGGCGATTGCCCCGAGCCGACCCGGCGCGCGGCCATCGCCAGACGCGCGAACGGCCGGTTCACCAGACTCGTGATGAACGCCGCGCCGAACAGCGACAGCGCGAGCGCGAACACGCCCCAGCCGGCCCATTGCAGGCCGGTGGCGTTGTCGAGCTGATCGCGGTCGAGCGCGACCCAGTAATCGTCGTCGTCGATCTTGAAGCTGATCCATACGCCGTTGATATCGTTGACGCTCTGCGCGATTATGGTGTCGTCGCCGAGACGGCCGCGGATGTCGTGCTCGATCAGGCGATTCAACGATTCGTCGGGCTGGAGTTTGTATTTGTCGGTGGCTTCGCGCGGGTACACGCGCACCCCTTCGTTGCTCTCCAGATCCTGCAGCAACGCGCGCCGCAGGTCGGGATCGGAATAGAGGAGTGCGGTGCGCGTGAGCTTGACGATCGCGACGAGTTGCAGAGCCACGCGCTGCGCGCGCGGCTCACGCTCGATCACGCGAAAGCTCTGGAACCACGCGGCGAGACTGACTGCGATCAACAGCGCGATCAGCAGAAAGGTCCGCCAGAAAAGGCCGCCGAACGCGAGCGTCAGGAGGCGCCGGTCGATCCGCATGGGCCCTTCTTATGTGACACAGAAACGAAAACGGAGCACAAACTCAGGCTGCACCGTCGGGGATGAAGACGTAGCCGAGGCCCCACACGGTCTGAATGAAGCGCGGGCTGCCCGGATCCGGCTCGATCAGCTTGCGCAGACGCGAGATCTGCACGTCGAGGCTGCGGTCGAAGACCTCGTATTCACGGCCGCGTGCGAGTTCCATCAGCTTTTCGCGCGACAGCGGCTGACGCGGATGACGCGCGAATACCTTCAGCACCGAGAACTCACCGGTGGTGAGCGGAATTTCCTGGCCGGCCTTGGTCAGCGTGCGGGTGGCGAGATTCAGCGCGAACTCGCCGAACTCGAAGACCTCGGTGGTCTCGGACGGAGCGCCGGGCAACTCGGACGGCGACTGGCGACGCAGCACCGCGTGAATGCGCGCGACCAGTTCGCGTGGATTGAACGGCTTGGGCAGATAGTCGTCGGCACCCATCTCGAGGCCGACGATGCGATCGACATCCTCACCCTTGGCCGTCAGCATGATGATCGGCGTGCGGTCGTTGCTGCCGCGCAGTCGCCGGCAGATCGACAGGCCGTCCTCACCGGGCAGCATCAGATCGAGCACCAGCAGATCGAAGCGCTCGCGCACCCAGAGCTTGTTCATTGACGGCGCATTTTCGGCGACGTAGACGTTGAAGCCTTGTTCGCCGAGGTAGCGGCGCAGAAGATCGCGCAGGCGTGGATCGTCGTCGACGACGAGGATTTTCGAAGGGTTTTTGGTTTCCATGGTCGGCATCTTAGCGCGATTAGAAAGTGGTGCGCGGTTACACCATTTCTGGGGTTACAGTCGGTTACAAAATTTACCCGCGGTGTGGCGCGACGTAAAGTATGCGCGTTTAGACTGCTTTACTGAATGCGGCTGTTCGGTGGATACTTCACTCGACAAAACTCTCGCACCCGGCTGTTACCGGGGTTTGTATACGCATCTGAGGTAGCCGGTTGCCGCGCCACGAAGGGAACAACATGAAGGGAGGGGTTTGGCCAAACGTGCGCCTGAGCGTGATTGCACTGGCGGTTGCCGGTACGCTGGCAGGCACACTGGGCCCGACGCTCGCTCATGCGCAGCCGTCCGCGGATAGAGCGGCGAGCGAGCATGCGCCCCGCTTGGGCAATGGCAGAACCAGCCGCCACAACCCGAGCATCGATCGCCCTGCCTCTGACGCGATGCTGCGCACCGCGGTTCCCCCCGATCTCGATCAACGTCGCCGCGACGGGCATATGACGCCCGAAGAGCGTCGGCTGTTGCGGCAGCACATCGAAGACGCCGTGCGCGAGTTGTACAAGCGTTAATCCCAGCGCGCGCATTGCCGCGTGAAAAATCCCGTTGCATCTTCAGCGTCCACTTTCTGGTCCGCTGCTCCGTTGAGTCGCCAGCGCCGGCGCGTTTTTGTGCGCGTCTTCGTGCATACAGGCGCCTCGGCTCACGATGTCACGCTACTCACGAGCGCGCCGCGAAGCGATATCGCGACCTCCCGACTGTATTCGAGCCGATCCCAACGCGCGCCGAGCGCAACGCATGGACGCCGGATCAGCGTCACATCTCCGACACGCCGGACCCGGCACGCGTCGAGCCGATCGCCATGCAGTTTCGCGCGAGCGGTTATGACATCGAGGTGACGCTACGCGCGCTCTTTTCTCAGCGATGCGTTCTGGAGCGATGGCAATCGCGGGGTGCTGGTGAAGTCGCCGGTCGAGTTCGTGATCGGCGCGCTGCGCGCATTCGCTGTCGGCTACGACGACACGGCGCCGTTCGCCGCGCAGATACGCGCGCTCGGCGAGAACCTGTTCTATCCGCCGAACCTGTCGCATTTCCGTTCGATCGAGATCTGGGATACCGCGTCACGCTCCGACCGATATCTGCGCGACGGCTGGCTCACGCGCGCGTTCGCGATGAGGCCGGTGCCCATCGGTTTCGCGGCCGACGGCGTCGTGATCGGCCGCGCCGAAATGGGGCCGCTCGCAAACGGCGCGCGCGATCGCGCTGGTCAATCCCGCGCTCGCGCCTATTCTCGCCGTCGAAAATGACATCGTGAAACCGGCCGGTCGTCTGCGTGCGACGCAAGGGCAGCCTCAGTTGAAGACCGCGTTTCCGGGCGGCGCGTTCGGCAGTTCGATCAAAACGGCAATGCAGGTGCTGGCCGCTTCGGACACGCTGAAGATGGCTGGCGCCGGACGCGCGCCACTGGAGCAGCCGTTGAGCGGGCAGGGCGTGGCCGTGATCCGGCTAACGCTGAACGGTTTCGATACGCACCAGAACCAGCCGGGACAACAGGCCGAGTTGCTCAAACAGTTCGCGCAAGGGATGGTGGCGATGCAGGCCGCGCTCGTCGAGTTGGGCCGGTGGAACGATACGCTCGTGATGACGTGCGCGGAATTCGGGCGCCGTCCGCGCGAGAACCAGAGTAGCGGCACCGATCACGGCACGCTGGCGCCGCACTTCGTGACGGGCGGTCGCGTGCAGGGCGGTTTGTTTGGCGTGCCGCCGATGCTTGCGCGGCTCGATGGGAATGGCAACCTGCCGGTCGGCGTGGATTTTCGCCAGCTTTATGCGACGGTGCTCGGGCCCTGGTGGGGGTTGGACGCGCCTGCGACTCTGCAGCAGCGGTTCGAGCCGCTGCCGTTGCTGCGGGCGTGAGCGCTGGGCGCTGGGCGCGAATCGACGCGCCCGGCGCTCAGGCTACTTCGCGCGCCACGCGATCCATAGCTTGCGGATCGGCGTCAACGCGATGCGTTGATGCAGCACGTGATAACCGTCGTGCTCGATTTCATCGAGCAACGCCAACGCGAGCGCCGCGAGCGCGAGCAGCGTGCGCTGCGCGCGCCGCGCGCTGGCGGGCACCGCGGCGAGCGCGGTCTGCACCGCGTCGCGCGCGCGATTCGTTTCGAACCGCATCAGCTCGGTGAAAGCGTCGGTGTATTTGCGGTTGATCAGATCGGCGGCGGTGACGTTGTAGCGTTGCATCTCGTCGATCGGAACGTAGATGCGGCCGTACCGGGCATCGTTGCCGGTTTCGGCGACGAACTGCGCGAGCATCAGCGCCTCGCCGAGCGGAGCGGCCCACGCCGACGCATGCGCGGCATCGTCGGCCGATCCGGTTGCAGCCGCGCGCGACACCAGCGAAGCAAAATTGCCACCGACACCCTGCACATAGCGCCGCAGGCTCGGATAGTCGAGATAGCGTGCCTGGTCGAGATCCATCTCGAAGCCCGCGAGCAGTTCCTGCAGAGCCCGACATTCGGCCTGCGCGTCGGGCAGATAGGCCGCGAGTGCCTTGGACACCGGATGCGACGGCGAGCCGGCGGCCAGCGCGGCAATTTCTTTCTGCCACCACGCGAGCTTCGTGCGGCCGACCGCCGGATCGCTCGTCTCCTTGACCGTTTCCTCGAACTCGCGACGCAATGCGAAGAGCGCCGTCAACAGCGGCTGACTGGCGGCGCGCGCCTGGCGAAGCGCATAGTAGGTGCTCGATCCTGGGGGCGCCGCTTTCTGCTGGCAATAGTCGTCGAAATTCACGGGATGAGAGTGTGGGGAAGGACTGGCGAGAAGGGCGCCGACGTCCGTCGCGGCGCCCGTCTCGACGAGCCGAAAATTGTAGCATCGGCGTCGCGCGCGCAGATACCGCCGGGTGCAGACAAGCGCGAATCAATCGGTTAGAATCTCGCGCTTACGCTTTCGGGCACGTGTTCAGCGAGCTTGGGAGTGCACAGGACAATCGGGCGCGACGCATTGCGGCGTACCCGGCTGCGAGGGTGGCGAAATTGGTAGACGCACCAGGTTTAGGTCCTGACGCCCGCAAGGGTGTAGGGGTTCGAGTCCCCTCCCTCGCACCACTTATTGGTAGTCGAGAAAAACCCCGTCAAGTCTTTGGACCGACGGGGTTTTTTCTTTTTTGCGCGGTCTTCTGAAAGGCCTCAGTGTTGGCTCCGCTGCCTTTCATCGCGACCGCGCGACTCAGGCACCCGGCGTTCCCGGCGCTTCCTGCGAGCCCGGCAATTCCGCTTGCGCGGCGCCTTCGAGGAAACGGCGCGTCGACTCGAACGCCTGCAGCATCTGGTCCGGCCACGGCGTTTGCAGCATCACCGCCTGATGATTTTCAAATGCCGACGACAGCAGTTTCGCCAGTTCCGGCGAACGAAGATGACGCAGCACGACGCTGACCGCGATCGCGCTCGCCTGGCTCGCGCCGGCGGTCTGGAGTTCCGACGCGGTGAGTGCCGCGACCTGTTTGTTGATGTCCACTGAAGCGTCCCTGGATGAAAAAGAGGGTGAAGGCGCGTTGGCCGAGGCTCAATTTTGACACGCGCCGCCCAATGCCGTGAAACGGCGCTTTTCAAACACGGTCGGTTCGCCGCGCGCTATCACTCCCGCGCGTTCATGGCACGGATCACCTTGTCGAGCGCCGCGCCGAACGCGGCCCTTTCCTCTTCGTCGAGGCACTCGAACATATCGCCGTTCCACTTGCGCGCGATCGGCATCACTTTGCGATACAGCGCGCGGCCTTCCTGCGTCAGCGAGACCAGCACGACGCGGCCGTCCGCCGCGCTCGCTTCGCGCTGCACGAGTCCCTGCCGGATCAGCGCTTCGGCCGCGCGACTCGCTTGGCTTTTGTCGAGATTGGCATGGCGTGCCAACTCCATGATCGAGAACGGTCCGAACGATCCCACCGTCGCAATCACCCGCGCTTCGGGCAGCGTCACGTCGAGCTTCGCCGCGTAGCGCGCGCTGATGCCGCGCTCGGCAAGTTTGTTCAGTACATGCAGACGATACGTGAGGAACTGCTCGAGCCCGGCTTTGGCGGAGTCCTTCATGGTCACCCCGTGATGAGTGGAACGGTCGTGGCGCTGTGATTGTTGCGGCAACCGTTTCGCGGGTCAACGCACGCCGTATTTCAGGCGCGTCAGCTGCTCGGCTTCGTTGGCGAGCAGGCGCGCCGCGTCGCGAATCGCGATGTCGAGCGTGATCGGCCCCGGCGCCGGAGAAAAGCAGCCGCCGAAGTATTCGGCAAGACGCGGCAGCGCGGCGGGGTCGATCGCGCCGGACAGCAGCGTGGCGGGCACGCCCGCGGCGCGCGCATGCGCGCAGGCGATGAACGGCGCCTTGCCGTGCAGCGTCTGTACGTCGGAACGGCCTTCACCGGTGATCAGCCAGTTGGCGCCCGTGAGCGCGGCGTCGAGGCCGATTTGCCGCGCGACGGTTTCCGCGCCCGGCTCGAACTGCGCGCCGAGCATGTGCAATGCGAAGCCGAGGCCGCCCGCCGCGCCCGCGCCCGGCAGGTCACGCGCCGTGCGGCCGAGCGCGGCTTCGAGCAGATCGGCGAAGCGCGCGAGCGCCGCGTCGATCGGCGCGACCTGTTCTGGCTTCACGCCTTTCTGCGGACCGAAGATCGCGGTCGCGCCGTGCGCGCCGGTCAACGGATTGTCGACGTCCGACATGCCGACGAACTGCGTGTCGGCAAGCCGCGCGTCGAGCAGCGACGCATCGACCCGCGCCACGCGCGCAAGCTGCTCGGGTGTGCCTTCGAGTACGTTGCCTTGCGCGTCGAACAGTTGCAAGCCGAGGCCGGTCAGCAGGCCGGCGCCGCCGTCGTTCGTGCTGCTGCCGCCGAGCGCGACGAAAAAGCGCCGCACGCCGGCATCAAGCAGCGCGCGAATCGCTTCGCCCATGCCGCGCGTGCTGCGCGCCTCGACCGGCACGCCCATGCCGACGGGGTCCGTAATGCCGACGATTTCCGCCGTTTCGATGATGGCGCTGCCGTCCGTGAGCAGGCCCGTCAGCGCTGCGCGCGTCGGACCGGCCGCGCCGCGCACGCTAAGCGTGCGGCGCTCGCCGCCGCTCGTGAGCATTGCGTCGAGCGTGCCTTCGCCGCCGTCGGCCATCGGGCAGATGCGCACGCTCGCGTCGGGGCGTGCGCGCTGGACGCCGGATGCGATCGCTTGCGCGACCTGTTCCGCGCTGAGCGAGCCTTTGAATGAATCGGGAGCGACGACGACGACAGGCGAGGACGACGAATTCGGCATGGTGTCTCTGAGAGGTTTGAGTCGTTGTAAGCGGTTGCTGGAGCGGATGAAGCGACCGGCTGCTGGTGACCGGCGGTGGCGGCCCGACCGAGTGCGTTAGCTTATCAGCATGGGGGCGTCGGCTGAATATGTCGAAAGGCATAGGCGGGATCGCGGCCACGACGCGTCGGCCGCGAGCGGGTGCGAGCGTCCACGCGAACGTTCTGTTGCATGACGAAAGAGCGCCGAGGAACGCATGACGCTAACCGGATAGCGATGCCAGCGGCAAATCGCGCTCGCTGTGTCAAAACTAACCGAAAATGGCCCTCAAAACGCCCGGAATGCAGGGAAAGCTCGATGCAATCATCGAATCCCGGCTAGGCGCGCAAATAGTTTGCTAAAATATTCGGCTCTTTGGACTCAACCGTGCTGCCGACGGCCTGCAAGCCCGCGGCGCAGGTGCGTGATCGATGCAATCGGCGCGATGCAATCGGCGCAAATCGATGCGAAGCGACATCGACGGGCAGCACGGAGAAGATAACTGATTCGCTCGAATAATTTTAGGACGATTGAAGCCATGGCTAACGTTGTTGAAAACCTCGGCAAGCTCGAACGCCGCGTGACGATTTCCCTGCCGAAGGATGCCGTGCAGAAGGAAGTGGATTCGCGTATCCGTCAACTCGCGAAGAACGTGCGCATGCCGGGTTTCCGCCCGGGCAAGGTGCCGCTCAAGATGGTGACGCAACAGTATTCGGGCCAGGTGGAAGCCGAAGTGCTGAGCGACAAGGTCGGCAAGGAATTTTTCGACATCAGCCGCACCGAAAACCTGCGTGTCGCGGGTCAGCCGAGCTTCGCGCCGAAGACCGACGCTGGTGAAGGCAGCTACGCGTTCGACGCGACCTTCGAGGTGTATCCGGAAGTGAAGCTGGGCGACGTCGCCACGGCTGAAATCGAGCGCACCATGACCAGCATCAGCGAAGCGGAAATCGACCGCACGCTGGACATCCTGCGCAAACAGCGCGTGCACTTCCACGCTCGCGGCGAGGCAGGCGAGCACGGCGACGGCGGCGCGGACACGGCCGCCAAAGACGGCGACCGCGTGACGGTCGACTTCGTCGGCAAGATCGACGGTGAAGCATTCCAGGGCGGTAGTGCCGAAGACTTCGGCTTCATCCTCGGCGAAGGCCGCATGCTGCCGGAATTCGAAAAAGCGGCGCTCGGCTTGAAGGTCGGCGAAGCGAAGGAATTCGACCTGACGTTCCCGGACGACTACCACGGCAAGGAAGTGGCGGGCAAGACGGCGCAATTCACGATCACGATGAAGAAGATCGAATGGCCGCATCTGCCGGAAGTCGACGGCGAATTCGCGAAATCGCTCGGCATCGAAGACGGCGATCTGACCAAGATGCGCGCTGAAATCAAGGACAACCTCGAGCGCGAAGCGAAGCGCCGCACGCAAGCCATCGTCAAGAACCAGGTGATGGACGCACTGCTGAAAATCTCGGAGCTCGACGTCCCGAACGCGCTGATCGAGCAGGATCAGGAGCGCCTCGTCGCGATGGCTCGCCAGGATCTGGAACAGCGCGGCGTGCCGAACGCGAAGGACGCGCCGATCCCGGCCGCGATGTTCAAGGAGCAGGCCGAGCGCCGCGTCAAGCTGGGTCTCGTGCTGGCCGAACTGGTGAAGTCGAACGAACTGCAGGCGAAGCCGGAGCAGATCCGTGCCGAAGTCGATGAATTCGCGAAAAGCTACGAAGACCCGAAGGAAGTCGTCCGCTGGTATTATTCCAACCAGCAACGTCTTGCTGAAATGGAAGCGTATGTCGTTGAAGCCAACGTCGTCGACTTCGTTCTCAGCAAGGCCAAGGTGACGGACAAGGAAGTGAGCTTCGAGGAACTGGCAAGCGCAACGGCGCAAGCGTAAGCGTCGCTGCAACGGCGTGCCGGCTGTCGGAGCGACCGACGGCCGGCACGCCGTTTTTTTGTGCCATGAATCTGTGTGACGTACCGGATCCGGTCGTGCGGCCCACACGAAGACGGCACTTGAATACGGGCTCGTCGCACCAACCTGTGTCCAGCAGCTAATATTCAGAATATTTCCAGACAAGGATCCATTGCATGACCTTTCGCGCCCAAATGCTGGACACGTTGACCTCCCAGTCGTCCCGGGATCTCGAAGCGCAGGCACTCGGTCTGGTGCCGATCGTCGTGGAAACGAGCGGTCGGGGCGAGCGCTCCTATGATATTTATTCGCGTCTGCTGAAGGAACGCATCGTGTTCCTCGTGGGCGAAGTGAACGACCAGACGGCCAATCTGGTGGTTGCGCAGATGCTGTTTCTGGAAAGCGAGAATCCGGACAAGGACATCTACTTCTACATCAACAGTCCGGGCGGCTCCGTGTCTGCTGGTATGGCGATCTACGATACGATGCAGTTCATCAAGCCGGACGTCTCGACGCTGTGCATGGGGCTTGCGGCGAGCATGGGCGCGTTCCTGCTCGCGGCCGGTGCTAAGGGCAAGCGTTTCGCGCTGCCGAATTCGCGCGTGATGATTCATCAGCCGCTCGGCGGCGCGCGCGGCCAGGCATCGGACATTGAAATCCAGGCGCGTGAAATCCTGTACCTGAAGGATCGGCTGAATCATCTGCTCGCGCACCACACCGGTCAGCCGGTCGAACGTATCGCGCGTGACACCGACCGTGACAATTTCATGTCCGGCGATGACGCGCAGGCGTACGGCCTCGTCGACCAGGTGGCGCACAAGCGTCCCTGATCTGGTACGGTTTTGCCATGCTGTTTTGCCCACTGTTGCGGCAAAACCGTCATCGGGTCGGTTGTGAATGTTCAACTTCCGTCCGGGCGTCTGCGGCAAGCGCCGTTATCGTGCTCACTAGCCCTGCCGCACCCAAACTGCGTGGCGGGGGCAAACGGCGTATTATCTAATCCGGTGTCCGGAGGCTCACACATCTATGGCGGACAAGAAAGGTTCTAACAGCGAAAAGCTGTTGTATTGCTCGTTTTGCGGCAAGAGCCAGCATGAGGTCAAGAAACTGATTGCTGGCCCGTCGGTATTCATCTGCGATGAATGTATCGATCTGTGCAACGAAATCATTCGTGACGAGGCTGCAGGCGCGGGCATCGAGGCCGGCTTGTCCAAGTCGGATCTGCCGACCCCGCAGGAAATCCGCGAAATTCTCGACCAGTACGTGATCGGTCAGGAGCGCGCGAAAAAGATCCTCGCGGTCGCGGTCTACAACCACTACAAGCGCCTCAAGCATCTCGACAAGAAGGACGAAATCGAGCTGTCCAAGAGCAACATCCTGCTGATCGGCCCGACCGGCTCCGGCAAGACGCTGCTTGCGCAGACGCTCGCGCGCCTTCTGAACGTGCCATTCGTGATTGCCGACGCGACCACGCTGACGGAAGCCGGCTATGTCGGCGAAGACGTCGAGAACATCATTCAGAAGCTGCTGCAGAATTGTAATTACGAGGTGGACAAGGCCCAGCGCGGTATCGTCTACATCGACGAAATCGACAAGATCAGTCGCAAGTCCGACAACCCGTCCATCACACGCGACGTGTCGGGCGAGGGTGTGCAGCAGGCTCTGCTGAAGCTGGTCGAAGGCACGATGGCGTCGGTGCCGCCGCAAGGTGGCCGTAAGCATCCGAACCAGGACTTCATCCAGGTCGATACGACGAACATCCTGTTCATCTGCGGCGGTGCGTTCGACGGCCTCGAGAAGGTCATCGTCGATCGCACCGAGAAGACCGGCATCGGTTTCGGCGCGAGCGTGAAGAGCAAGCAGGACCGCGACGCCGGCGAAGTGCTGCGCGAAGTGGAGCCGGAAGATCTGATCAAATTCGGCCTGATTCCGGAGCTGATCGGCCGTCTGCCGGTGGTCGCCACGCTCGGCAAGCTCGACGAAGCGGCGCTGATGAAGATTCTTGTCGAACCGAAGAATGCGCTGGTCAAGCAGTATCACAAGCTGTTCAGCATGGAGCGCGTCGAACTCGAAATCCGTCCGGCCGCGTTGCAGGCCGTGGCGCGCAAGGCCATCCGCCGCAAGACGGGCGCGCGGGGCCTGCGTTCGATTCTGGAACAGGCGTTGCTTGATGTCATGTACGACCTTCCGCAAATGAAAGGTGTCAGCAAGGTCATCATCGACGACAACGTTATCGACGGCGACGGCAAACCGCTGCTGATCTACGAAGACGCGCCGAAGGTCGCGGGTTCGAACTGATCGGCTTTCGAGTTCTGCAAAAAGGCCGTTCATGGCGACGTGAACGGCTTTTTCGTTTATCGTGTGGTCAGGCTGGTTGTTCTCAACTATGGAGTCACTGAACCTTCGGAGTCACTGAACTTTTCCCACACGCGGAGGCTTGCAATATTTTCTGCTGGCCTCACCTATCGAACGAACTGATTCCACTCATGGGGAAATGAAATGTCAGGAACCCAACTCCTCCCGCCGGAACGCATTACGCTGCCGCTGCTCCCGCTGCGCGACGTAGTCGTTTTCCCGCACATGGTGATTCCGCTCTTCGTAGGCCGCCCGAAGTCGATCAAGGCTCTCGAAGCAGCGATGGAAGGCGGCAAGCACATCATGCTCGTCGCCCAGAAGACGGCAGCGAAAGATGAGCCGACCGAAAAGGACATGTACGAAGTAGGGTGTATCGCCAACATCCTGCAGATGCTGAAGCTGCCCGACGGTACCGTGAAGGTGCTCGTCGAAGGCTTGCAGCGCGCGAAGACGCTTTCCATCGAAGAACAGGAAACGCAGTTCTCGTGCGAAGTCATGCCGCTCGAACCTGACCACGCCGACAGCGCTGAAACCGAAGCGCTGCGTCGCGCGATCGTGTCGCAGTTCGACCAGTATGTGAAGCTGAACAAGAAGATCCCGCCGGAGATCCTGACCTCGCTGTCGGGTATCGACGAGGCAGGGCGTCTCGCCGACACGATCGCGGCGCATTTGCCGCTCAAGCTCGACCAGAAGCAACACATCCTCGAGATGTTCCCGGTGATCGAGCGGCTCGAGCATCTGCTCGCGCAACTCGAAGCCGAGATCGACATCCTGCAGGTCGAAAAGCGTATCCGGGGGCGCGTGAAGCGTCAGATGGAGAAGAGTCAGCGCGAGTACTACCTGAACGAACAGGTCAAGGCGATCCAGAAGGAACTCGGCGAAGGCGAAGAAGGTGCGGATCTCGAAGAACTCGAGAAGCGCATCACGGCCGCCCGCATGCCGAAGGAAGCGAAGAAGAAGGCCGACGCCGAGCTGAAGAAGCTCAAGCTGATGTCGCCGATGTCGGCGGAAGCGACGGTCGTGCGCAACTACATCGACACGCTGATCGGCTTGCCGTGGCGCAAGAAGAGCAAGGTCAACAACGACCTGTCGAATGCGGAGCGCGTGCTCGACGAAGACCACTTCGGTCTCGAGAAAGTGAAGGAACGTATTCTCGAGTATCTCGCGGTCCAGCAACGTGTCGACAAGGTCAAGGCGCCGATCTTGTGCCTCGTGGGGCCTCCGGGCGTCGGTAAGACTTCGCTCGGTCAGTCGATCGCGCGCGCGACGAACCGCAAGTTCGTGCGCATGGCATTGGGCGGCGTGCGTGACGAAGCCGAGATTCGTGGCCACCGTCGCACGTACATCGGTTCGATGCCGGGCAAGATCCTGCAAAGCCTGACCAAGGTCGGCGTGCGCAATCCGCTCTTCCTGCTCGACGAAGTCGACAAGATGGGTCAGGATTTCCGCGGCGATCCGTCGTCGGCCCTGCTGGAAGTGCTCGATCCGGAACAGAACCACACGTTCGCCGACCACTACGTCGAAGTCGACTTCGATCTGTCGGACGTGATGTTCGTGGCGACGTCGAACTCGCTGAACATTCCGCCGCCGCTGCTCGACCGGATGGAAGTGATTCGTCTGTCCGGTTATACCGAAGACGAGAAGGTCAGCATCGCGCAGCGTTATCTGCTGCCGAAGCAGAAGAAGAACAACGGCCTCAAGGATGGCGAGGTCGATGTGACGGAAACTGCGATCCGCGACATCATTCGTTACTACACGCGCGAAGCGGGCGTTCGCTCGCTCGAGCGTGAAATTTCGAAGATCTGCCGCAAGGTCGTGAAGATGCTTCTGCTGAAGAAGGCGGAAGGCGCGGTGAAGGTCGACGGCAGCAACCTCGACACGTTCCTCGGCGTGCGCAAGTACGACTTCGGTCTGGCCGCGAAGGAAAATCAGGTGGGCCAGGTCACGGGTCTCGCGTGGACGGAAGTGGGCGGCGATCTGCTGACCATCGAAGCCGCGGTGATGCCGGGCAAGGGCAATGTGATCCGCACGGGTTCGCTCGGCGACGTGATGAAGGAATCCGTCGAAGCGGCGCGCTCGGTCGTGCGTTCGCGTTCGCGTCGTCTTGGCATCAAGGACGAAGCGTTCGAGAAGCAGGACATTCACATCCACGTGCCGGAAGGCGCAACGCCGAAAGATGGTCCTTCGGCTGGTATCGCGATGACGACCGCGCTGGTGTCGGTGTTGACCGGTATTCCGGTGCGCGCCGATGTCGCGATGACGGGCGAAATCACGCTGCGTGGCGAAGTTCTGCCGATCGGCGGCCTGAAGGAAAAGCTGCTGGCGGCGCATCGCGGTGGCATCAAGCTGGTGCTGATTCCGGAAGAAAACGTCAAGGACTTGACGGAGATTCCGGACAACGTGAAGAACGCGATCGAAATCGTGCCGGTCCGCTGGATCGACAAGGTGCTCGAACTTGCGCTCGAGCGTGTACCGCAGGCGTTACCGGAAGAAGAACCGAAGCCCTCGGCGCCGGTTGGGGCTGAGCCGGGCAAGGATGCCGCGACGGACGTCGTCAAGCACTAAGGTTCGATGCGCATCAGAATGCGCTGACGCCAAAGCATTCTGCAGCGGTGTCGTTCGCTGCAGCAAAAAACCCGCGGTCAAGAGCCGCGGGTTTTTTTGCCCGCGCGGCTTCGTCGCCAGGCCGCATCGCCAGTCTTTCCGCTGCAACATACTGTGACAAAAGCGCCCCTCTAAAATAACGCCGATCAGGCTCAACCCCGGTTGACACAAGGGTTTCGGCCGCTTCTAATGAGGCGGCCTGGCGTTCGCGCCGGCCGCGTGGCGGGAGGTGCTGGAAAGCACTGTCACGATTGCCAATAAATATTCACGGGGGTTTGAATGAACAAGACGGAATTGATCGATCACATCGCACAGCAAGCCGACATTTCGAAGGCCGCGGCGGGCCGTGCGCTCGATGCAGTCATCGCGGGCGTCAAAAACACGTTGAAGAAGGGCGGATCTGTGACGTTGGTCGGATTTGGCACGTTCGCGGTCGGCAAGCGCACCGCGCGCACCGGACGCAATCCGCGCACGGGCGCCGCGATCAAAATCAAGGCAGCAAAAGTTCCTAAATTTAGGCCTGGCAAAGCTCTGAAGGATGCGCTAAACTAGTGCGCTTGCTGCTTGAGGAATTGCTTAACCCGACTGCATGAACGATTCACTGGGAGGGCAGCGGCAAGGCAGAAAACACATCAAGCACTGAATCACGAAACGGGTGCTTAGCTCAGTTGGTAGAGCGGCGCCCTTACAAGGCGTAGGTCGGGAGTTCGAGCCTCTCAGCACCCACCAGTTTCAGATTCGGCTGCAGTGTTTCCAGTCGCAAAAGTGCAGTATAAGGAGTGGTAGTTCAGTCGGTTAGAATACCGGCCTGTCACGCCGGGGGTCGCGGGTTCGAGTCCCGTCCACTCCGCCAGTATCCACGAAAGGCGAACTCCGGTTCGCCTTTTTTGTTGCCCGCTGTTGTAAGATCGGGCGTTCTGTTTTTGGCACCCCTCACGCATGCTCGATTTTTTCCGCAATCACCAACGCCTGATGATGTTCATGCTCATCCTCGTCATTTTGCCGGGGTTGGGTTTCGTGGGTATTCAGGGTTTCCGCGGCTTCTTTGACGAAAGTGCAAACGTCGCGAGTGTCAACGGTCACAAGATCACCCGTGTCGAATACGACGACGCGATGCGCCAGCAGATCGACCGCGGGCGTCAGATGCTCGGCGCGAAGTTCGACATGAAGTCGTTCGACACGCCGGAGCGCCGTCGCCAGATGCTCGACGGCATGATCGAGCAGCGTGTGCTTGCCGACGAAACGCAGCGTCTGCATCTGAGCGCATCGGACGAAGCGGTGCGCCGCGCGCTGCTGTCCGATCCGGTGATCTCGTCGCTGAAGAATCCCGACGGGTCGATCGACCTCGACCGCTACAAGCAACTGCTCGCGATGCAGGGCATGACGCCCGATCAGTACGACGAGCGCGTGCGCTACAACCTCGCTATGCAACAACTGCCCGCGAGCATCGAGGCGAGCGCGTTCACGTCGAAGACGCTCGCGCAGCACTTGACCGAGCTCGCGCAGCAGCAGCGTGAAGTGCAGGGCATCGCGTTCCATCCGCACGATTACGCGGCGAAGATCCAGCCGACCGATGCGCAACTGCAAGCGTACTACGACGCGCATCGCAACGACTTCGCGACGCCCGCTTCGGCGACGATCCAGTACCTGGTGATGTCGCCGGCCGCGCTGAGCGCATCGGTGCAGCCGAGCGACGCGGACCTGAAGAAGTACTACGACGACAACATCGCCCACTTCCGCACCGAAGGCGAAGTGCGCGCGAGCCATATCCTGATCGCGGCACCGAAGGACGCGAGCGCGGCCGACAAGGCCAAAGCGAAGCAGAAGGCCGAGGAGTTGCTCGCGCAGCTCAAGGCGCATCCGGACCAGTTCGCGCAGATCGCGCGGCAGAACTCGCAGGATCCGGGTTCGGCATCGAAGGGTGGCGATCTCGGTTACTTCGGCCGCGGCATGATCGCGGGCGGCCAGGCGTTCGACGACGCGGTGTTCGCGCTGAAGAAGGACGAAATCAGCGGCATCGTCCAGACCGACTTCGGTTTCCACATCATCAAGGTCACCGATGTAAAGCCGGCGGTCACGAAGTCGTTCGACGAAGTGAAGGACCAGATCGCCAGGGAGCTGAAGACGCAACTGGCGAGCAAGGCATTCACCGACAGTTCGGAAGGTTTCACGTCGCTCGTCTATGAAAAGGCCAAGAGCCTGCAGCCGGCTGCTGACAAATTCAAGCTGCAGATCCAGACCGCGACGGTCACGCCGCAGCCGGATCCGAAGCTGCCGCCCGACAGCCCGCTGAACAACCCGAAGTTCCTCGCAGCCGTGTTCGCGAACGACTCGGTATCGGCGCACAACAATACGCAGGCCATCGACGTCGGCAACAACACGCTGATCGCTGCGCGCGTGACCGACTACAAGCCCGCTGCCGTGCCCGCATTCGACGCGGTGAAGGACGCGGTGCGTCAGAAGGTGATCGCCGTGCAGGCGAACGAAGCAGCGCACAAGGACGGCGTCGCGAAACTGGCCGAGTTCGAGAAGTCGAAGGCGACTGCCGGTTTCTCGTCGCCGCTGAAGGTGTCGCGCAATGACGCGCAGGGCGTGCCACCTGCCGCACTGAGCGCAATCTACAAGGTCGATGCGCAAAAGTTGCCGGCCTACGTCGGTGTCGATCTCGGCGACGACGGCTATGCGATCTATCGCGTGAACCAGATCGTGCAGCCCGCGGCCACCGACGCGCAGCATCTCGCTGTCGCGCAGCAGCAGATCGCGCAGGTGGACGCGCAGTCGGAGACCGAAGCCTATCTGAAAGCGCTGCGCGAGCGCTCGAAGGTGAAGATCTACGGTACGCTCGACAGCGCCGCCCAGTCGGCCGATCAGTAAGCCGCAGTAAGCATTACCTGCTCGTCCAAAAGCAAGCCCCGCATTTGCGGGGCTTTTTTTATCTACAGCCAGGTGGCAGCTTTACAGACAGCCGCTGATCGCGCTGGTGGCGTTGCCACCGCCAGCGCCGCCGGCGCGAAAGCCGACCCACGTGCCCTTACCGCTATACGAAGGACGGACCACCGCGGCCGCGCCGTTGGGCGGCTGCTGGCCCGGGACGTAGACGTCCATGGCCTGATCGTTGGCGAGGATGTTTTGCGAGATCACCTGTTGTTGCGAACTATCCGCCCATTTCTGCGCGATGCAGGTTGCGACGGCGCGAGGCGGCTGCTGGCTTTGACCCACCGACTGAACGCCGGCCGGCGGTTGAGCCGCGCAAGCCGAGATGGCAATGGTCAAAGCGATTAACGGTAAATATTTCAACGTTATCTCCTCAGAAGTCGCTCAAGAATGAGCCGGGTGGCAGGGATTGCCCATATGTCGAACGGCTCGGCGATCCATGTTCCCCCAGGTTCCGGAAACAAGTCGTTAGCAGGTCTTTCAGTGCGGCGAACTTGTGCGAAGAAGTGGCTTGACAGCGGGCCACACGTTGTTGAGTAGCAGCGGCTGTGCCTGCTGCGTTGGGTGGAGCTGATCGGCCTGGAACATGTCCGGTTTATCCGCGATGCCGGCGAGAAGAAACGGCACGAGCGGCACATGGAACTCCTTCGACAGCTGGCCGTAGAGGCCGTGGAACTTTTGCGTATAGTCGGGGCCGTAATTGGGCGGCACGTACATGCCGACGAGGACGACCTTCGCGTGGCCTTGCTGCGCCTGTTCGATGATCGTGCGCAGGTTGTCCTCGGTCGTCGAGAGCGGCACGCCGCGCAACGCGTCGTTGGCGCCGAGCTCGACGATCACGATGCTCGGTTTGAGCCGTTCCATCAGCGCGGGCAGACGCGCGCGTCCGCCGCTCGTCGTGTCGCCGCTGATGCTCGCATTGGCGACGCTATAATCGATGCGCTCTTCGGCCAGACGCTGACGCATCAACGCGACCCAGCCCGTATCGCGGGGCAGCCCGTACTCAGCGGAGATGCTGTCGCCGAGCACGACGATCACCGGCTTTGCGGGTTCGGGCGTATTCGCCGCGTGAGCCCGCAACGGTAACGAAACCAGCGCGGCGGCCATCATGGTCGCGCCGAATGCCGCAGACAGCGCCGCGGCGCGAGGGGCGATGGCGCGCACTTTCAACCTACGCTTCACCATGCCAAACAGAACTGATCCAGTCATTGAAGTGCGGGGCTTGTGCAAGAGGGTTAAGGATGCTGCGGGCGAACTGACGATTCTCGATGACATCGATCTTGCCATCGATGCCGGCAGCAGCGTCGCGATCGTCGGTGCATCCGGGTCGGGCAAGTCTACGCTGCTCGGCTTGCTCGCGGGATTGGACAGTGCCAGCGCGGGCTCGGTTCGGCTGCTCGGGCGCGAACTCGGCGAGCTCGACGAAGACGGCCGCGCCGCGTTGCGCAGCGGCGCGGTCGGCTTCGTGTTCCAGTCGTTTCAGTTGATGCCGCATCTGACCGCACTCGAAAACGTCACGTTGCCGCTCGAACTGCAAGGCGGCATCGGCACACCCGAGGCCGCCGCGCGTGCGCGTGAACTGCTCGAACAGGTTGGGCTCGGGCAGCGTACCGGTCATTATCCGAAGCTGCTGTCGGGCGGCGAGCAGCAGCGCGTCGCGCTCGCGCGCGCGTTCGTCACGCGCCCGGCGATCCTGTTCGCCGACGAACCCACCGGCAGTCTCGACGCGGCCACCGGCCACGCGGTGATCGATCTGATGTTCGAGATGAATCGCGCGCACGGCGCGACGCTCGTGCTCGTGACACACGACATCGAACTCGCGCGGCGTTGCGATACGACGGTGACGATCGAAGCGGGGCGGCTCGCTTGATGGCCCGGCCGATCGCGGGCTTGCACGCGCGTACCTCGAGCATGTCGTCGTCGAAGCAAAAACAAAGCGGGCCGTAGCCCGCTTCGTTCTGTTTGTGGCGCGTTATCGCCCGCTATCGTGCGCTCCAGACTTCCATTCAGCGCTTCAACGCAGCCCGGGCCCGCGCGATCAGCGCCGACGTCGACGAGTCATGCTTCTTCACGTCGGTACTCGCCGCGCCCAGATCGGCCTCGACCACCTTGCCGAGGATCTTGCCGAGTTCGACGCCCCACTGATCGAACGGGTTGATGTTCCACACCGACGCCTGCACCAGCACCTTGTGCTCATAAAGCGCGATCAGCGCGCCGAGCGTGCGCGCGGTCAACGCGTCGAGCAGCAGCGTCGCGGTGGGGCGGTTGCCGGGGAACGTCAGGTGCGGTGCGAGTTCCGGCTTGTCGGGGCCGGCCACCTTCTTCGCTTCCTCGAGCGTGCGACCCAGCATCAACGCTTCGCTCTGCGCGAAGCAGTTCGCGAGCAGCTTCGGATGATGGCTCGCGAGCGGATGCTCGGGCGTCAGCAGCGCGATGAAATCGATCGGCACGATCGTCGGGCCCTGGTGCAGCATCTGGAAAAACGCGTGCTGACCGTTTGTGCCCGGCTCGCCCCACGTGACTGCGGAAGTCGCATAGTCGACGAACGCGCCGTCGAGACGCGCGGACTTGCCATTGCTCTCCATTTCGAGCTGCTGCAGATACGACGGCAGGAAATGCAGCGCCTGCGAATACGGCGCGACCAGATAGCTCTGCGAGCCGAAGAAGTTGCGATACCAGATGCCGATCATGCCGAGCAGCACCGGCAGGTTCCTGTCGAGCGGCGCGGTGCGGAAGTGCTGGTCCATCTCGTTGGCGCCGGCGAGCAGCTCGTCGAACTGTTGCGGACCTACCGCGATCATGATCGACAGACCGACGGCCGACCACAGCGAGTAGCGTCCGCCGACCCAGTCCCACATCGAGAACACGTTCTCTTGCGCGATGCCGAACTTGACGACTTCGGCGGTATTGGCCGACACACCGACGAAGTGCTTCGCCAGCGCGCTTTCCGGGCAGCCTTTCTGGATGAAAAAGTCGCGCAGCGAGCGCGCGTTGGTCATCGTCTCCAGCGTCGTGAAAGTCTTCGACACGATGATCGCGAGCGTCTCTTCGGGATCGATCTGCTGCATCACGCTGTACAGATCGGCGCCGTCCACGTTCGACACGAAGTGCGTCGAGATCTCGGGCGTCGCGAGATGATGCAATGCGTGCACGACCATCTTCGGCCCTAGATCCGAGCCGCCGATGCCGATGTTTACGACATGACGGATCCGCTTGCCGGTGTAGCCGGTCCATGTGCCGCTGCGGACCTGCTCGGCGAACGCGGCCATTTTCTTGCGCTCGGCCTGCACTTCGACGAAGAACGGCGCCTTCGGGTCGGTTGCGCGCAAGGCCGTGTGCAGCGCGGCGCGGCCTTCGGTCGGGTTGACGACCTCGCCCGCGAACATCGCGTCGCGGCGCTTCTCGACGCCGGCTTCGCGGGCGAGTTGCACGAGCAGTTGCAGGGTTTCGTCGGTGATGCGGTGCTTCGAGAAATCGGCTGAGAGACCGCCGCCCGCGAACGTGAAGCGTTCGGCGCGCGTGGGAGCGGGATCGTTCTCGGGAGCGAACCAGTCGCGCAGATGCGCATCGCGAATCGTGTCGTAATGCGTCTGCAGCGAGGACCAGGAGGGGAGCGAGTTCTGGGTCATAGCGTCCGTCTAACCAAGGGGCACGAAGGAAGGCGCGCGCATGAAGCGTGGCCGAGAATGATGCGGCGATGCAGTCAGAGCGATGCCACGCGGCCCGGATCGGGACAGGTGCCGACGATACTTCGCGAAGCGGATGAACTTCGCGAACACGCGAGGCGGCGCCCGCGCCCGCTGGAGTATCGCCGCGACCCGCGATCGACCCGACGCGCGGCGCAGGCAATCAGTATAGCGGGGATGCGCGACGGGCAGCAGGGCGTTGCGCGCGCTCGCAATGATTGGGATCGCGATGTTTCATCGGTGTGACGAGCGCCGCGAACGCGATTCGTATTCAGAGCAATCGCGCGCGTCAAGCAAGCGACGCCGAATAGAACAGCCGGTTCAACAAGGTACGCACCATCGGTGCCAGCTCGCCGGCCGTCAGCCCGGCGGGGCCGTGGCCCTGCGCGGTCAGCGCATCGGCGGCGAGGCCGTGCAGATAGACGCCCGCGAGCGCCGCCTCGAAGCGTGGCAGATGCTGCGCGAGCAGCGCGCCGATGATGCCGCCGAGCACGTCGCCGGTGCCGCCCGTCGCGAGCGCGGCGTTGCCGGTCGGGTTCAGCGCGAGGCGGCCGTCGGGCGCGGCGATGATCGTGCCGACGCCCTTCAGCACGACGACGCTCGCAAAACGCGCCGCGAGCGCGCGTGCGGCCGCGAGACGGTCGCGTTGCACGCTCGCCGCATCGCTGCCAAGCAGGCGCGCCGCTTCGAGCGGATGCGGAGTGAAAATGCACGGATCGCCTTGCACGCCGCGCGCGGTGACTTCCGCGGCGAGCGCGGGATCCTTGGCGACCAGGTTCAGCGCGTCGGCATCGAACAGCTTGGGCACGTCGAGTTGCAGCACGTCGTGCAGTACCCGCGTCGCGCGTTCGCCGTGCCCCATGCCGCAGCCGATCGCGAGTGCGTCCATCGAATCGAGCGGCAGCGTGGCGATCGGATGCAGCATCAGTTCGGGGTGCGGCGGATCGTAGGGCGGGGCGCCTTCGCCGAGCAGCGCGACGTGGACCTTGCCCGCGCCGGTGTAGAGCGCCGCGCGCGCCGCGAGAATCGGCGCGCCGCACATGCCGGTGTCGCCGCCGACCACCGCGAGGCTGCCGAAGGTGCCCTTGTTGGCCGCGAAGTTGCGTGGGGGCATGAAGGGGCCGAAGAGATCGGGCGCGCTGAGCTGGATCGCCGCACGTGAGGCGCTGGTGGCGGCGTCCTGGCTGCCCCCGCCGTTGATCCCTGCCACGAGCCCGATCGGTGCGACCGTCACTCGCCCGGCGAGATCGCGGCCTTGCGCGGTGAAAAGCCCCGGCTTCGCGCCGATGAACGTGATCGTGTGCGTCGCATGGACCGCCGCCGCGCCGTTGCCGCCGATCACCGCGCCGGTGTCGCTGTCGAGCCCGCTGGGCACATCGAGCGCGAGCACGGCGCCTTGTGTCGGGCGCGCCTTCGTGCACTGCGACAACTGCCGCGCGAGCGTCGCGAAGACGCCGTCGAGCGGCCGCGCAAGACCGATGCCGAACATACCATCGACGAGCCAGCCATAGCCGTCGAGCGAGGCGGGCGGCGCCGCGTCGATCGGCACGCCGGCGGCGCGCGCGGCGTCGAGCGCCCAGCGCGCGTCGGCGGGCTTCACTTCAACCGGCATACAGACTTCTACTGCGATGCCGGCCTTGTGCAGTTCCGTCGCGACGACCAGCGCGTCGCCACCATTGTTGCCGGGGCCGGCGACCAGCCACGCGCGCTGCTGCGACTTCGTCACCGACGTATCCGCGGCGATCCGTTCGAGCAGCCAGCGCGCGGCCGCGTGACCGGCGCGCGCCATCAGTGTGTGCTCGGGCAGGGCCGCGGCGGCCTGGGATTCGGCGATCCGCAAGTCGGTCAGCGTCAGCAGCGGCAACGCAACCGGCTGCGAGTCGGTCAGCGGATCGAAAAGGGAGAGCAGCGAGTTTTCTGCGTCTGTCATGGCGAAACCTGGCGGTGCGCCCGCGGCGCCGCGGGCAGACTTTGGAATCGCTATGTTAGTGCCGATAGGCGCAAGGCGTGCGGCTGTTTCGGTGCGTGCGGCGGAAGCGGCGCGATGAACGCGGGGTATCGACAGCGGGCTGTCAGCCCGCCATACCCGCCTGGAACCGCACGAAACCTTACTGGAACCGCTCCGGCCTCAATGCAGCGAGCGTGTCTTGCGGCAACGTCGGCGTCTGTCCCGACATCAGCTGTGCAACGAGCTTGCCCGCGCCGCAGGCGAGACCCCAGCCGGCCGGGCCATGCCCGACGTTGATGAACAGCCGCGGATGCAGCGCGTTGCCGATCACCGGCAAGCCATCGGGCGACAGCAGTTTCACGCCTTCCCACGGCAGCGCCGCCGAAATGCGCGCGGCGCCCGGAATCCAGTCGTGCGTCGCCTGGCCGAGCAACGCGAGCGCCTCCTTGGTCAGCGCGTCGCCGAGCGGCTTGTCGATCTGGCTCGCGCTTTGCAGCACCGCGCCGCCCGCGATCCGCAGCCGATGGTTCATGCGGCTGATGCCGATGCGCTTGACCGCATCGACGATCGCGACGTGCGGCGCGCATTCCTCGTGCGCGATCGGCGCGACCAGAGAGTGCAGCCGCAGCGGATGCAGCGGCAGCCTGAGCCCCGCGCGTTCGAGCAGCGCGAGGCTGCCGTAACCGGCGGCGACCACGACGGCGTCGGCCTGGACCACGTCGATCTCGCGCGAGCGGGGCGCGCCGTCGCGCGGCGCCAGCTCGACCGCCGCGCGCTGACTGTCGAGACGAATGCCGGTCACCTCGCAGTTCGGCATGAACTGCACGCCGCCTTGGGTATCGAGCACCTGTTTGACGAGCTTGGTAAAAAGCGGACAGTTCGCGGTGCGCTCGTGCTCGAACAGCACGCCGCCGGCGAATTCAGGATCTGTGGGGACCGCATGCTCGAACGCCGCGCATTCGGCCGGGCTCAGCACGTGATGCGGCACCTCGAACCGGTGCAGCAGATCGAGCGCGGCTGCGTTCAGCTCCCATTCGTGCGCGCTGCGCACGAGGTACAGCAGACCGCTCGCCTGTTCGAATTCGAGGCCGAAGCGGGCTTCGACGTCGGCCATCGCATCGCGCGAGGATTCGATCAGCGGCCGCAGCAGCGCGTACTGGCGCGCGAACGCCTCGGGCTCCTGCCATGCTCCGAGCTGCTTGATGAACTGCCGCGCGGCGCCGTTGAAGCCGGTCTTGCTGATCACGCCGTTTTTCGCGTTGTAGCGGCTCGCCATGAAGGTCGGGCCGAACCAGACGTCGAGCGGCGTCGGCAGCACGTTGCCGCCTTGTCCGTAGGTGGCGCCTTGCGCGACGGTCGCGTGACGCTCGACGACGCATACCCGGTGGCCGGCCGCGCGCAGGTGATAAGCGGTGGCGACGCCCGCTATCCCGCCGCCAATGACGATGACATCCATGCTCTGATTCGATGTGCCGACGGGCGGCTCGCGCGCGGTCCCGTTGGCTGTGACATGCGGCGCGCCGCCGGGTGAAACCCGGGCCGCGTGCGCCGATCTGGTGAAACGCGAATGATAGCAGTCAAAACACCCGCGCGGCGACGCGACGGGCACCGCGGCGACGCCTCGCGCGGGCAGGCGCGGCCCGCCGCCCACGCACCCCGGAGCCCGCTGGAAGCCCGTTCCCGGGGTATAATCCCGGACTTCCTTTCCGCCTCACGTCGCCTGCATGCGCGGCTCCCCGGCATCAATGAGCGACGCAACGTCAAGTCCCATGGCCCACTTCTCGTGTTTCCCCGGCGCTTCGGCCCTCTCCGATTTCCGTCAAACCCGCCTGCTCGACACGCTCACGCGCATCGACCCGAATATCACCGGCGTGCGCGGGCAGTATCTGCACTTCGTCAATGCCCAGACCGAACTGTCCGCTGAAGACAGCGCGAAGATCGAGGCGCTGATGCACTACGGCAATCCGTTCGAAGAGGGCAAGGAGCGTGGCGCGGTCGAGACCTTCCTCGTCGTGCCGCGCTTTGGCACCGTGTCGCCGTGGGCCAGCAAGGCAACCGACATCGCGCATCTGTGCGGGCTCACGCGGGTGCGCCGCATCGAGCGCGGCGTCGAGTACTCGGTGACGCTGAAAAGCGGCCTGCTCGGCGGCAAGAAGACGCTGTCGGACGAAGCGCGCGCGGCCGTCGCCGCCGCGCTGCACGATCGCATGACCGAGAGCGTCGCGCCGTCGCGCGACCATGCGTTGCATCTGTTTGACGAATTGCCGGCCAAGCTTCTGCAAACCGTCGACGTGCTCGCGAGCGGCCGCGCCGCGCTCGAAACCGCCAACGCGGAACTGGGCCTCGCGCTCGCCGACGACGAAATCGACTACCTGGTCGACGCATTCACGAAGCTCGGCCGCAATCCGACCGACGTCGAGCTGATGATGTTCGCGCAGGCCAACAGCGAGCACTGCCGCCACAAGATCTTCAACGCGGACTGGACGATCGACGGCGAGAAGCAGGACATGTCGCTGTTCAACATGATCCGCAACACCGAGAAGCTGAACCCGCAGGGCACGATCGTCGCGTATTCGGACAACTCGGCGATCATGGTCGGCGGCATGGCCGAGCGCTGGTTCCCGCGCACGCCGGCCGACCTCGGCGCGAGCGAATTGCCCGAGCACTATGGCCGCAGCGTCGAGCTCACGCACACGCTGATGAAGGTGGAAACGCACAATCATCCGACCGCGATCTCGCCGTTCCCGGGCGCCGCGACCGGCGCAGGTGGCGAAATCCGCGACGAAGGCGCGACCGGCCGCGGCGCGCGTCCGAAGGCGGGCCTCGCGGGCTTCACGGTATCGAACCTCGAACTGCCGGATGGCGTCGAGGCGTGGGAAAACGCCCGCGACACCGCTCAGCCGCTCGCGCAGCGCAATCCGGCCGACCAGCACGAAGCGTACGGCCGCCCGGACCGCATCGCCTCGCCGCTGCAGATCATGATCGACGGCCCGCTCGGCGCCGCCGCGTTCAACAACGAATTCGGCCGGCCGAACCTCGGCGGCTATTTCCGCACCTACGAGCAGAACGTCGCGGGTCTCGTGCGCGGCTATCACAAGCCGATCATGATCGCGGGCGGCATCGGCAATATCTCCGACCAGCACACGCACAAGCACGATCTGCCGGAAGGCTCGCTGCTGATCCAGATCGGCGGCCCGGGCATGCGCATCGGCATGGGCGGCGGCGCCGCGAGCTCGATGGCGACTGGCACCAACACCGCCGAGCTCGACTTCGACTCGGTGCAACGCGGCAACCCGGAAATCGAGCGTCGCGCGCAGGAAGTGATCAACGCGTGCTGGCAACTCGGCGACAAGAACCCGATCCTCAGTATTCACGACGTCGGCGCGGGCGGTCTGTCGAACGCGTTCCCCGAAGTGGTGGACGGTGCGGGCAAGGGCGCATTGTTCGAACTGCGCAAGATCCAGCTCGAAGAGAGCGGCCTGTCGCCGCGCGAAATCTGGTCGAACGAAGCGCAGGAGCGCTACGTGCTGGCGATCGCGCCGGCGGATCTGCCGGTGTTCGAGGCGATGTGCAAGCGCGAGCGCTGCCCGTTCGCGGTGATCGGCACGGCCACCGCCGAGCGTCAGCTGAAGCTCATTGATTCCGAACTGCAGGAAGGCGCGCACCAGCCAGTCGATATGCCGATGGAAGTGCTGCTCGGCAAGGCGCCGCGTATGCACCGCGACGTAAAGCGTGCCGAGCGCAGGCTCGAACCGGTCGACGTGACCGGCCTCGCGCTGCAGGACGTCGCGCAGAGCGTGCTGCGTCATCCGACGGTCGCGAGCAAGTCGTTCCTGATCACGATCGGCGACCGCTCGGTCGGCGGCACGACCGCGCGCGATCAGATGGTCGGTCCGTGGCAGGTGCCGGTGGCCGACGTCGCGATCACGACGATGGACTACGCAGGCTTCAGCGGCGAAGCGATGACGATGTCCGAGCGCACGCCGCTCGCCGTCATCAACGCACCGGCCTCCGGCCGTATGGCAGTCGGCGAGGCGATCACCAACATCGCGGCGGCGCCGATCGCGTCGCTCGACAAACTCAAGCTGTCGGCCAACTGGATGGCAGCGTGCGGCGCGCCTGGCGAAGACGCCGCGCTCTACGACACGGTCAAGGCGATCGGTATGGAACTGTGCCCGGCGCTCGGTATCGGCATTCCGGTCGGCAAGGATTCGCTGTCGATGCGCACCCGCTGGGAAGAGAGCGGCGTCGCGAAGGAAGTGGTCGCGCCGGTGTCGCTGATCATCTCCGCGTTCGCGCCGGTTGAAGACGTCCGCAAGCATCTGACGCCGCAACTGCAGCGCGTGAGCGAAGTCGGCGAGTCGGTGCTGATCGCGATCGATCTCGGCCGCGGCAAGCAGCGTCTGGGCGGCAGCATTCTCGCGCAGGTCACGCAGCAGGTCGGCGACACGGTGCCGGACGTCGACGATCCGGAAGATCTGAAGCGCTTCTTCAACGCGATCCAGGCGCTCAATAGCGACGGCAAGCTGCTCGCGTACCACGACCGCTCGGACGGCGGCCTGTGGGCGACGGTTTGCGAAATGGCGTTCGCGGGTCACGCGGGCGTGTCGCTGAACGTCGACATGCTCGTGCTCGACGCGCACCACGAATCCGATTACGGCGACGCGAAGGACTGGGTGAAGCAGACCAGCGGCCGCCGCGACGACCGCACGCTGCGCGCACTCTTCAACGAAGAGCTCGGCGCCGTCGTGCAAGTGCGCGCGGCCGATCGCGACGCGGTGCTCGCCGCGCTGCGCGAGCATGATCTGTCGGCGTGCTCGCACGTGATCGGCAAGACCAACGAGCGCGACGTGATCGAGATCTATCGCGACGCGAAGAAGCTCTACGAGGCGCCGCGTGCCGAACTGCATCGCACGTGGAGCGAAGTGAGCTGGCGCATCGCGCGTCTGCGCGACAACCCGGCCTGCGCCGACGCCGAATACGACGCGCTGCTCGACGCGGCCGACCCTGGCATCACGCCGGTGCTGAGCTTCGATCCGGCCGACGATGTCGCCGCCCCGTTCGTCCCCCAGGGGGACTTCCTTAGGGGCGTCCCCCAGGGGGACTTCCTTCGGGGCGTTGGCAAGGGCGCGCGTCCGCGCGTCGCGATCCTGCGCGAGCAGGGCGTGAACTCGCATCTGGAGACGGCCTATGCATTCGATCGCGCCGGCTTCGACGCGCACGACGTGCATATGAGCGACCTGCTCGCGGGCCGCGCGAACCTCGCCGATTTCGCGGGTGCGGTCGCGTGCGGCGGCTTCTCGTACGGCGATACGCTGGGCGCCGGCGAAGGCTGGGCCAAGACGATCCGCTTCAACGCGCAACTGGCCGACATGTTCGCCGCGTTCTTCAGTCGTGGCGACACGTTCGCGCTCGGCATCTGCAACGGCTGCCAGATGATGAGCAGCCTCGCGTCGATGATCCCCGGCGCCGAAGCATGGCCGAAGTTCACGCGCAACAAGTCGGAGCAGTTCGAGGCACGCTTCTCGCTCGTCGAGGTGCAGGCATCGCCGTCGCTCTTTTTCGCCGGCATGGAAGGCTCGCGCATTCCGGTCGCGGTCGCGCACGGCGAAGGCTTTGCGGACTTCTCGCAGCAGGGCGACAAGTCGAAGGTCGCGGTCGCGATGCGCTATGTCGATCACCGTGGTCAGGCGACCGAGCAGTATCCGTTCAACCCGAACGGTTCGCCCGAGGGCATCACGTCGGTCACGACGGCCGACGGCCGCTTCACGGTGCTGATGCCGCACATGGAGCGCGTGCATCGCGCGGTGCAAATGAGCTGGCATCCGCAGGGCTGGGGCGAGATCGGCACGGACGCGAGCCCGTGGCTGCGCGCGTTCCAGAACGCGCGTCGCTGGCTCGGTTGATGAGTCGAGGGGCTGCCCGCCCGCGTGCGGCGGCTCCTGTTTGCGGCAGCCACGCACGCCGCCGCTGCAAATCTTGCAGCAACAAAAAAGCCGCCCACGGGCGGCTTTATCGCATTCAGGCTTCAGAGCCAGGCGGACTATCCGAAGACGATCTGCCCGCCGACCCTTACTGAATCTTCGCGTTCTTGCGCAGATTCTCTTCGAACGCCTGCAGCTTTTCCTGCTGGATCTGCTGCACGATCTGCGCGCGCACCTGCTCGAGCGGCGGCGGCGTGACGGCGCGGATGTCGTCGACACGGATGATGTGCCAGCCGAATTGCGTATGCACCGGCGTGTCGGTCATCTGGCCTTTCTGCAGATGCGTGGCCGCGTCCGCGAATTCAGGCACGTAGGCCTTCGGATCCGACCAGTCGAGATCGCCGCCGTTCTTGCCCGATCCCGGGTCCTTCGAGTACTGCTTGGCCAGGGCCTCGAAGCTCGCGCCGGCCTTGATCTTCGCGATCAGGTCCTTCGCCTGTTGCTCGTTGTCGACGAGGATATGGTGCAGGTGATATTCCTTGCCGCCCGCATCCTTGACGAGCGCGTTGTAGCGCGCGGTGATTTCGGCGTCGGTCGGCTGATTGTTCTTTACGAAGTCTTCGATCAGCGCGCGCAGCACGACAGTTTGCTGCGCGACCGCGATTTGCGCCTTGACGTCCGGACGGTTCGGCAGCCCGCGACGCAGCGCTTCCTGCATCAGGATTTCGCGATTCACGAGCTCTTCGCGCACGGCCTGCTGCAGTTGCGGCGTGTCCTGCTGTCCCTGGTGAACCAGTTGCTGGATCAATGCATCGGCGCGCGACTTCGGAATCGGCGTGCCGTTCACCACGGCGATGTTCTGTGCGAATGCAGGTGCGGCCGCGAACGCAGCCAGCAATACCCAGTGGCGGGTTTTCTTCAAGGTCATCGAAAGGTTCCTAGCGGGGCAACAAAGCAAATTCTTCGGGCGTATACGCCGTGATGGCAAGGGCATGAATGCCGCGCTGCATGGCATCGGCCAGCGCATCATACACCATGCGATGCCGCGCCACGCGGGGCTTACCGGCAAACGCGACGGCCACGATCGTGACACTGAAATGACCGCCGGCGGCGGCACCAGCGTGGCCCGCGTGCTGCGCGCTGTCGTCGGTGATGCGGATCGATTCGACGGGCGCGAGCGCGGCCGCGAGGCGCGCCTCGATCAGCGCGGCGCGCTCGGCGGTGGTGGCGTGCATGAACAGGTCGCTCATGTCATTCCTCCTTCATGTACTTCGACAGCCACAGGCTCTGCCCGACGATGAACACAAGCAGGCAGCCGGTCGCGCCGAACAGCTTGAAATTGACCCACTGATCGGTCGTGTAGTGATACGCGACGAACAGGTTCAGCAGACCGAGCAGCACGAAAAACACCGCCCAGATCAGGTTCAGCTTGCCCCAGATCGCGTGCGGCAGCGTGATCTGCTTGCCCATCATCGCTTCGATCAGGTTCTTGTTGAAGCCGAGCTGCGACACGATCAGCGCGACGGAAAACGCCCAGTACAGCACGGTCGGCTTCCATTTGATAAAGGTGTCGTTGTGCAGCACGAGCGTCGCGCCGCCAAATACGACGACGACGCCGAGGCTCACCCACAGCATCGGGTCGACCTTGCGGTGGCGGAACGCCACCCACGCGATCTGCACCAGCGTGGCGACGATCGCCACTGCCGTCGCCGTGAAAATGCCCCAGATCTTGAAGGCGACGAAGAACAGGATGATCGGGAACAGATCGAACAGGAATTTCATTATCTGATCGGGAAGTCGGAGAGTGAGTCGAACGTTGAAGCGCGCCCGCCTGGCGTGCAAGGTGCGCGGTGCCCGCTGGCGAGCGGGACTGCCGCATTGGAAGGGCGCCGCGCGCACTTCCAATGCGGCGCCGAAGGCGGGCAGGGATGCTGCCGCGCCGCGTTACTTGGGCTCGAATTGTAACGCAGCTGAATTGATGCAGTAACGCAGACCGGTCGGCGCCGGTCCGTCCTCGAACACGTGGCCCAGATGCGCGCCGCAGTTCTTGCACTGCACCTCGATGCGCAGCATGCCGTGTGAGCGGTCGGTCTTCTCGGCGATCACCTCGCCGTTGATGGGGCGGAAATAGCTCGGCCAGCCGCAGCCGGCGTCGAACTTGGTGTCCGATTCGAACAGCGGCGCGCCGCAGCACACGCAGTCGTAGACGCCGCGTTCCCAGTGATCGTCGTAGCGGCCCGTGAACGGGCGCTCGGTGGCCGCATGGCGCGTCACCTGGTATTCCATGTCGGTCAGCTGCTTGCGCCACTCGGCGTCGCTTTTCTGTACGGCTGGGGCGTCATGCTTGAGATCGTCGGGGTTGCTCATGGTCGGGTTCCTGTCTCGGGTTTGTCTCGCGGGTTTGTGCTGGTTCGTGCCGGTGTTTTCTGGAGGCACGGCCGTGGCGATTCAACCGCGCCGGCGCGTCATGACGAACAGCTCACTTCCAGTGAGTTCGCCCAGTCGGGCGGCAGGCCCGCATACGACGCGTATTCGGGCTGCTCGTCGAACGGGTGACGCAACACGGCCGCGAGCCGTTCCACCTCGGAGAAATCCTTCTCCTTCGCGCGTTGGATCGCCGTTTCCGCCAGATGGTTGCGAAGTACGAATTTGGGGTTCACGCGATTCATTGCAATGGCGCGCGCAACGTCGTCGCGTGACTCTTCGGCGAGCCGCGCGCGATAGTCGTTCGCCCATGCGTCGAAGGCGACGCGATCGAGGAACAGGTCGCGCACCGGCGTGTCGCCGCTCGCATCGTGTTTCGACAGGCGCGCGAGATTGCGGAACGTCAGCGTGAAATCGGCGCGGTTCGCGTGCATCACTTCGAACAGCCGGTTGACCAGCGCGTCGTCGCCGTCGCGCGCCTGTTCGAGGCCGAGCTTCGCGCGCATGCGGTTTTCGAGCGCCGGCGCGAAACGGTCCTTGAAGCCGGCGAGCACGTGCTGCGCATCTTCGACCGCCTTGTCGGCGCGCACGCTTTCGTCGTGCTTCTCGCCGAACAACGGCAGCAGTCCCTGCGCGAGGCAGAACAGGTTCCAGTACGCGATTTGCGGCTGCAGCCGGTAGGCGTAGCGGCCCTGCGTATCGGAGTGATTGCAGATATGGCCGGCATCGAAGCCATCCATGAAACCGAACGGGCCGTAGTCGATCGTCAGGCCCAGGATCGACATGTTGTCGGTATTCATCACGCCGTGACAGAAACCGACCGCCTGCCAGTCGACCATCAGATCCGCGGTGGAGCGCACCGCCTCGGCGAGCAGCGCCAGATACGGATCGTCGGCCTCCTTGCAATGCGGATAGAAGCGCTCGATGACGTGATCGGCGAGCGCGCGCAACGCGTCGACACGATCGTTCGCGTAGAAGTGCTCGAAGTGGCCGAAGCGCACGAAGCTCGGCGCGACGCGCGTGACCACCGCGGCGGTTTCGATCGTCTCGCGCCGCACCGGCTGGTCGGAGCCGATCACGGACAATGCGCGCGTGGTCGGAATGCCGAGATGATGCATCGCCTCCGAGCACAGATATTCGCGGATCGACGAGCGCAGCACCGCGCGGCCGTCGCCCATGCGCGAATAGGGCGTGCGGCCCGCGCCTTTGAGCTGCAGTTCGTTGCGCTCGCCGTCGTGTTCGAGCTCGCCCAGACCGAGCGCGCGGCCGTCGCCGAGCTGGCCGGCCCACACGCCGAACTGATGCCCCGAGTACACCGACGCATAAGGCAGCGTGTCGGCCGGCCAGTCGCGCGTCGCGTTGCCGCAGAACAGCTCGATAAAGCCCGGATCGCGCTCGATACCCTCGGGCATCCCGAGCCGCGCGGCGGTCTCGGCCGAGAAGCCGACGAGATAGGGTGCGTCGAGCGGCGCGGCGGGCAGGCGCGTGAGGAACGTGCCGCCGAGCCGCGCGAACGCGTTGGCTGGGGGAGTGGCGAGTGTGTTGGAAAGATCCGTCAAAGCTGCGGATAGCCCTGCAAAGCTTGGGGAAAACGACATGTTGAGCGCCTCTGGATTAGCCGATATTGTAAGTCCGCGCCCGCGGCGCTGCTGGGCGGCCGCCTTCATCGTTCGGACCATGCTGCTGCGCTCGACGCCGCCACGATCTTGCGCCAACCCATCGACCCAACTAACAAGCCGAGGAGACCCCGCCTTATGACGACGCCGCTGCTGGGCCAGATGATGGACGTGCCGCTCACCGTGTCATCGTTGCTCGCGCATGCCGCGCGGCATTTCGGCAGCACCGGGATCGTGTCGCGGCGCATCGAAGGCGACCTGCATCGCTACACCTATCGCGATTGCGAGAAGCGCGCGAAGCAACTCGCGCAGGCGCTCATCGCGCTCGGAGTCGAACCGGGCGAACGCGTTGCGACGCTCGCGTGGAACGGCTACCGGCATCTCGAAGCGTATTACGGCACCACCGGGTTCGGCGCCGTGTGTCACACGATCAACCCGCGGCTTTTCCCCGACCAGATCGCCTACATCGTCAATCATGCCGACGATGCGTACGTGCTGTTCGACACGACGTTCGCCGCGCTGGTCGACACGCTCGCGCCGCAATGCCCGCGCGTGCGCGGCTGGATCGCACTATGCGATGAAGCGCATCGGCCGCCGATGCAAACGTCGGTGCTGTGCTACGAAACGCTGATGGACGGGCAGCACGGCCGCTTCGACTGGCCCGCGCTCGACGAGCGCCAGGCGTCGTATCTCTGCTATACGTCGGGCACGACCGGCAATCCGAAAGGCGCGCTGTATAGCCATCGCTCGACGGTACTGCACGCGTTCGGCGCGGCGTTGCCCGACGCAATGAACCTGTCGGCGCGCGACTCGGTGCTGCCCATCGTGCCGATGTTCCATGTCAACGCATGGGGCCTCGCGCACGCGGGGCCGCTGACCGGCGCGAAGCTCGTGTTCCCCGGCAAGGATCTCGACGGCAAGTCGCTGTACGAACTGATGGAGAGCGAACGCGTCACGTTCTCGGCCGGCGTGCCGACCGTGTGGCTCGGTCTGCTGAACCACCTGCGCGAAACGGGCGCGAGGTTTTCGTCGCTCGAGCGCACGGTGATCGGCGGTTCCGCCTGTCCGCCCTCGATGCTGCGGATACTCGAGGACGACTACGGCGTGCAGGTGATCCATGCATGGGGCATGACGGAGATGTCGCCGCTCGGTACCTTGTCGAAGCTGACCTGGGAGCAGAGCCAGCGGCCGCTCGCCGATCAGCGCAAACTGCTCGAAAAGCAGGGTCATGCGATCTACGGCGTCGACATGAAGATCATCGGCGAGGATGGCCGCGAGCTGCCTTGGGATGGCGTCGCGTTCGGCGATCTGCACGTGCGCGGGCCGTGGGTCATCGACCGGTATTTCCGCAAGGAAGACTCGCCGCTCATCGACGGCTGGTTCCCGACCGGCGACGTCGCGACGATCGACCCCGACAGCTTCCTGCACATCACCGATCGCTCGAAGGACGTGATCAAGTCGGGCGGCGAATGGATCAGCTCGATCGACGTCGAGAACGTCGCGCTCGCGCATCCGGCGGTCGCGGAAGCCGCGTGCATCGCGTGCGCGCATCCGAAGTGGACCGAGCGCCCGTTGCTCGTCGTCGTCAAACGCGCGGGGCAAGAGGTCACCCGCGACGAACTGCTCGCGTACTACGACGGCAAGGTCGCGAAGTGGTGGATCCCCGACGACGTCGTGTTCGTCGACGACCTACCGCACACGGCGACCGGCAAGCTGCAGAAGCTGAAGCTGCGCGATCTGTTCCGCGACCACGTGCTGCCGTCCGCGCTCGAAGACGGCCGCAGCTGTCCGCTGACCCCCGAGTCTCAGGGGAAACCCCACTCTGGAATAAATTGAACGTTCGTTCTTTTTTAGTGTATCGTGCCTGCTGACCCCGGAACCGTCGCTTGAAAAAGTCTGACCATAAGCAGGCTCGATGAACCGGACGGGCGGCGCATCATGCGCCGCCTCAATGCATGGATCGCACGGAGGCACGCAGATGGCAGTGGACTACATAACTCATGACGGCGTGGCCGTCCTCACGCTGAACAATCCGCCCGTCAATGGACTCGGTCTGTCGACGCGCGCGGGTATCGTCGAAGGGCTCGAGCGCGCGCAGAACGATCCGGCCATCAAGGCCATCGTGCTGACGGGCGCGGGCAAGGCCTTTTCGGGCGGCGCCGACATCACCGAATTCAATACGCCGAAGGCGACCCAGGAGCCGACGCTCGCGACCGTCATCAAGGCCGTGGAAGGCAGCGCGAAGCCGGTCGTCGCGGCGATCCACAGCGTCGCGATGGGCGGCGGCCTCGAACTTGCCCTCGGCGCGCATTACCGCGTCGCCGCGGCCGGCGCGCAGATCGCGCTGCCCGAAGTGAAGCTCGGCATCCTGCCGGGCGCGGGCGGCACGCAGCGTCTGCCGCGCGCCATCGGTCTGGAAGCGTCGCTGAACATGATCGTGTCGGGCGCGCCGGTGCTCTCGGAAAAGCTCGCCGATTCGGGGCTGTTCGACGAAGTCGTCGCGAATCCCGCCGAACTGGCCGAAGCCGCGCTCGCGTTCGCGCGCAAGGTCGGCGCCGCGGCCGGCCCGCATCCGAAGGTGCGCGAGCGCAAGATCGAACATCCGAATGCGGCCGGTTTCATCCAGTTCGCGCGCAATAGCGTCGCGGCAATCGCGAAGAACTTCCCGGCGCCGCATAAATGCATCGACGCGGTCGAAGCCGGTGTGAAGGACGGCTTCGACAAGGGCCTCGCATTCGAGCGCGAATGCTTCATCGCGCTCGTGCAGACGCCGGAGAGCCGCGCGCTGCGTCACGCGTTCTTCGGTGAGCGGGCGGCGAGCAAGATTCCCGACGTGCCGTCAGATACTTCGGTGCGCGACATCGATCGGGTGGCCGTGATCGGCGCCGGCACGATGGGCGGCGGAATCGCGATGAACTTCCTGAACGCAGGCATTCCGGTCACGCTGCTGGAAACGAAGCAGGAAGCGCTCGACCGCGGTCTCGCGACGATCCGCAAGAACTACGAGGCGACCGTCAGGAAAGGCAAGCTGAAGCCCGAGGTGATGGAACAGCGCCTCGCGCTGCTGAGCTCGACGCTCTCCTACGACGACCTGAAGCACGCCGACATGATCGTCGAAGCCGTGTTCGAAGAGCTGGGTGTGAAGGAGCAGGTGTTCCGCCGGCTCGATGAAGTCGCGAAGCCCGGTGCGATCCTCGCGTCGAACACGTCGACGCTCGACGTCGACAAGATCGCCGCGTTCACGAAACGTCCGCAGGATGTGGTCGGCATGCACTTCTTCAGCCCGGCCAACGTGATGAAGCTGCTCGAAGTCGTGCGTGGCAAGGAGACCGCGAAGGACGTGCTCGCCACCGTGATGAAGCTCGCGAAGAAGATCAGGAAGACCGCGGTGGTGTCGGGCGTGTGCGACGGCTTTATCGGCAACCGGATGATCGAGCAATACGTTCGTCAGGCGCTCTTCTTGCTCGAAGAGGGCGCGTTGCCAGCGCAGGTAGACAAGGCCATCGAGAAGTTCGGCTTCGCGATGGGTCCGTTCCGCATGAGCGATCTCGCCGGCAACGACATCGGCTGGGCGATCCGCAAGCGCCGCTATCTCGAACACCCCGACATGCACTACTCGAAGATCGCCGACCGTCTGTGCGAGATGGGCCGCTTCGGCCAGAAGACCGGCGGCGGCTGGTACGACTACAAGGCGGGCGATCGCACCGCATACCCTTCGGGCGTGGTCAACGAAATGATCGGCGAGTACTCGAACGAAACCAACGCTGAGCGCCGGAAGATCAGCGACGAGGAAATCGTCGAGCGTCTGGTGTTCGCGCTCGTCAACGAAGGCGCGAAGATTCTCGAGGAAGGCATCGCGTCGAAGGCGTCGGATATCGACATGGTCTATCTGACCGGCTACGGCTTCCCGTTGCATCGCGGCGGCCCGATGCTGTACGCGGACACGGTGGGGCTCTACAACGTCGAGCGCGCGATTCGCCGCTATGCGGCGCGGCCGAACGGCGACGCGTGGAAGCTCGCGCCGAGCATAGCGAAGCTCGCGGCCGAAGGCCGCGGGTTCAACGGCTGAGCGCGGCCGGCTTCAGCCCACGAATTGAGCGGTGCGGGTTTCCCCCGCATCGCTCGCATCAAATGACAGAGGCGGCGCGGTGATGCGCTTTTGAACGCACGGCAGTGAGCCGGCGCGCCACTACTGACACTGCAATTGGAGACATGCATGACTGACGCCGTAATCGTATCCACCGCCCGCACGGGTCTCGCCAAATCGTGGCGCGGCGGTTTCAACATGACGCACGGCGCGACGCTCGGCGGCCACGTGACGCAGGCTGCGGTCGAGCGCGCGAAGCTCGATCCGGCGCGCGTCGAGGACGTGATCATGGGTTGCGCGAATCCGGAAGGCGCGACGGGCGGCAATATCGCGCGGCAGATCGCATTGCGCGCGGGCTTGCCGGTCAGCGTGCCGGGCATGACCGTGAACCGTTTCTGCTCGTCGGGATTGCAGACGATCGCGCTCGCGTCGCAGCGCGTGATCGCCGGCGAAGGCGACGTGTACGTCGCGGGTGGCGTCGAGTCGATCTCGTGCGTGCAGAACGAGATGAACCGCCACATGATGACCGACGGCTGGCTCACCGAGCACAAGCCGGAAATCTACTGGTCGATGCTGCAGACCGCCGAGAACGTCGCGAAGCGCTACTCGATCTCGAAGGAACGCCAGGACGAATACGGCGTGCGCTCGCAGCAACGCGCGGCGGCCGCGCTCGAAGCCGGTAAATTCAAGGACGAAATCGTGCCGTTGACGGTGCTCGCCGGCGTCGCCGACAAGGCGAGCGGCCGTCTCTACACGAAGGAAGTGACCGTCAGCAGCGACGAAGGCATTCGCGCCGACACGACGCTCGAAGGCGTGTCGAAGATTCGCACCGCGCAGCCGGGCGGCGTGGTCACCGCGGGCAATGCGAGCCAGTTCTCGGACGGCGCATCCGCTTGCGTCGTGATGAACGCGACGCTGGCCGAACGCGAAGGGCTGCAGCCGCTCGGCATCTTCCGCGGTTTCGCGGTGGCCGGCTGCGAGCCCGACGAGATGGGCATCGGGCCGGTGTTCGCGGTGCCGAAGCTGTTGAAGAAAGCCGGCCTCAAGGTCGAGGACATCGGCCTGTGGGAGCTGAACGAAGCGTTCGCGGTGCAGGTGCTCTATTGCGCTGACCAGCTCGGCATTGCGCACGACCGCCTGAACGTGAACGGCGGCGCGATCGCGGTGGGCCATCCGTACGGCGTGTCGGGAGCGCGGCTCGTCGGCCATGCGCTGATCGAAGGCAAGCGGCGCGGCGTGAAGTTCGTCGTCGTGACGATGTGCATCGGCGGCGGGCAGGGCGCGGCGGGTTTGTTCGAAGTGGTTTGAGCGGGCGTGGGCCGGCGTCATTACCAGCCCGTGTCCGACGACGGCAGGCTCAGCGTCCCCTGATCGGTGAATCGCGTCGTACCGGTCACGCCACCCGCGAGCTTGCCGCGCAGAACGTACGGAACCTGTCCCGACTGCGCGGCGCCGGCTAGCGCAAAGGCTTGACGAACCGCGGCGAAAGCCGGCACGGTCAGCGGCACGGTGACGACGGTTTCACCGAAGCGCGGCACGGTGCCGCTCTGGTCGCTGACGCCGGTGGCGAACGGCTTGCCGTTCAGTTCCAGATCGAGCGACACGCCGTTGAAGCTGACCGCGGAGTCGTTGGGATTCTGCACGCGCAGCTTGACGTTGAAGCGCATCTCCATGCCCTGGCCAGCGATCGGCTCGATGCCCGCCACATTGACGCGCAACGGGTCGGCACCGAACAGGCCCGCGCAGCCAGCGAGTGTCAGCGTGACAGCGACGCCGGCGGCGAACAGGCGCCACACCCGTGAGACCAGGCCCGGCAGCAGCGCGCGAAAGAATGACATGACCTGCACCTCGAACGAAGCGGGTTGGTCATGCATTGTAACGGGCCACGTGGCGCGCGCAGCGACGTTTCAGGCGGCGCGCCGCCACCGTGTGCGTACGACGCAAGCGAGACGCCGAGCGGCTTGCAGAACGAAACCGCGTGCGCTGTGTTCAGCGTGTGCAGGCAGCACGATGAATGCAGCGCGATCGGCCTGCGTCGCGCGGATCGACACGACGCCACGTTGCGAGGTCACAAACCGCTCGCCTTCGTGCAACGTGAGCGACGTGAGCGGGGCGTCGTTGCCGAGCCAGGCCAGCGAATGATCGCGGAAGACGAGTTGCAATGCACCTTCGACCGCGATGATCGAACTGCGCGCGCGCAAGTCGTGCAGGGCCATCTGACCGGCGGCAAGATGCGACGCCGCGGTGCAATCCAGTTCGGCACCGGGTAACAAGCGATCGTGGTATGGACGCACAGGCATGACCGATTCCTTTAAACCGTCTTCGTGTCACACAGCTTAGGGAATCCGTCCGGATGAAAACAGGCGCAGCTGTCGACAATCTGAACCGGTACAGTGGTGCGTTTCGTCACGCTGTATCGGTCCGAATCACGTCGATGTGTATCTGTTGCCGCGCGCGGACTATCCGCACCATCGGTTCATGAGCGAACCCCTCTTCACACCGCAAGGTCCCTCGACGGACCGGCCAGCCGAGCGCCAGCCGCTTTACCGGCAACTGGCCGACCAATACCGCCGCGCGATCGGCAACGGCGCGCTGCGCCCGGGCGACCGCATGCCGTCGATGCGCGCGTTCATGCAGCGCCACGGCGTGAGCCTCGCGACGGCGACCGAGAGCTATCGCGAACTGGAACGCGCCGCGCTGATCGACGCGCGGCCGCGCGCCGGCTATTTCGTGCGCGTGCCGCCGACGGCTGCGTTGCCCTGCGCCGCCGAGCCCGATCTCGCGATGCAGCCCGGCGCCGCCGCGCAGTTCGTCGGCATTCACTCGGAGATTTCGGCGCTCGTGTCGAAATTTCAGCGCTATCCGCACGCGCTGAATCTCGGCGGCGCGACCGCGTCGCCCGATCTCTATCCGACCGATGCGTTGCAAAAGGCCGCGGTGCGCGCGTTGCGTCGGCGGCCCACCTTGCTGACCGCCGTCGGGCCCGATCAGGGTGATCCGGCGTTGCGCGCGATCATCGCCCGGCGCGCACTCGAGGCCGGCAGCCAGATCGGCGCGGACGACATCATCATGACGCACGGCGGCGTCGAAGCGATGAACCTCGCGTTGCGCGCGGTGACGCAGCCGGGCGACACAGTCGCGGTCGAATCGCCGTGCTTCTTCGGTTTGCTGCAGGCGCTCGAAAGTCTCGGCCTGCGCGCGCTCGAAATTCCGACCAGCCCGAGCACCGGCCTCGCGATCGAGGCGCTGGCGTTCGCGCTGCACACGCATCCCGACATCAAGGCGGTCGTGGTGGTGCCGAATCTGCAAAACCCGCTCGGCAGCGTGATGCCCGACGCGCACAAGGCGAGCCTCGTCGAACTGTGCGCGCGCGCCGGCATCGCGCTGATCGAGGACGATCCCTACCGCGAACTCGTCGATGCCGCGCCGCCGCCCCGCTCGCTGAAGGCGTGGGACACCGATGGCACCGTGATCCATTGCACATCGTTCAACAAGACACTGGCACCTGGCATGCGCGTCGGCTGGATCAACGGTGGCCGGTGGCATCCGCGCATCGGTATGCTGAAGTTCGCGCAGTCGCGCCACAACGAGCAGTTGTCGCAAGTCGTGCTCGCCGGGTTCCTGGAGACGAGCGCATACGAGCGCCATTTGCGGCGATTGCGCGAGAGCTTGCAGCTGCGGCGCGAGCGGATGGCCGCGGCGGTGGCGGCATCGTTTCCCGACGGCACGCGGTTCACGCCGCCGCGCGGCGGGATGTTTTTCTGGATCGAATTGCCGCGTCACGTATCGTCGTCGGCTTTATTCGACGCCGCGTTGCATGACGGTATTCGCATCATGCCGGGCACGGTATTTTCGAACGCCGGGCGTTTCGATCACTTCATTCGGCTCAGCTGTCCGAGTGCGGATCTGGATCTGACCGACGAAGCGGTGCGCAGACTCGGGCGCCTCGCGGCACGGATGGCAGCTCATGCGCCAACGCGATAGCGGGTATCATTTCCCGCCGTACGCTCGACACGCGCCGTCGGCTACGAAATCTGATATCTGAGCCATGACCGATCCATCCACCTCATCCAGAACGGGCCATGCATCGTTGCCCGAAAGTCCCTTCATCGACCGTCTCGGCGCACAGTTATTGTCGGCCGCCGACGGCGTCAGCGAAGTCGTGCTGCCGTTGCAACGCGATCATATGAACACGTGGGACGTCGCGCATGGCGGCGTCACGATGACGCTCGCCGACGTCGCGCTCGCGATGGCCGCGCGCAGTCTCGCCGGCGACGGCGTCGGCGTCGTCACCGTCGAGATGAAGGTCAACTTCATGCAGCCGGGACGCGGCGAGTTGCGCGCGACCGGCCGCGTGCTGCATCGCTCGACGACGATGGCCTATTGCGAAGGCGAGATCCGCGACAGCGAAGGCCACTTCGTCGCGAAAGCGCTCGGCACCTTCAAATACATGCGCCGCCTCGCGGTGGGCCGCGACGTCACGCGGCAGCGTCTGCGCAGCGACCCGGCGGCGAAGCCCGGTCCGAGCGACTGAGCACCCAACAACCCAAGGAGACGACCGCATGGCCCAGATCAATCGCCAATTGCTGCTGGTTTCGCGCCCCCAAGGCGAAGCCACGCCCGATAACTTCAAGCTCGTCGAAACGCCGCTCGCGCCGCTCGCCGACGGCGAAGTACGGGTGCGCAACCACTATCTGTCGCTCGATCCGTATATGCGCGGACGCATGAACGACAGCAAGTCATACGCGGCGCCGCAGCCGCTGAACGAAGTGATGATCGGCGGCACGGTCGGCGAGGTCGTCGAGACGAGGAATCCGAAGTTCGCGGTCGGCGACAAGGTCGTCGCGATGTTCGGCTGGCAGGAGTACGGCACCTCCAATGGCACGGGCATGCAGAAGGTCGACGACACGCATGTGCCGCTGTCGGCGTATCTCGGGCCGGTCGGCATGCCGGGCGTCACCGCATGGTACGGGCTGAACCGCATCATCGCGCCGAAGGCCGGCGAGACGGTGGTCGTCAGCGCGGCGAGCGGCGCGGTGGGCAGCGTGGTCGGTCAGCTCGCGAAGGCGGCGGGCGCGCGCGCGGTCGGCATCGCGGGCGGCGCGGACAAGTGCCGCTATGTGGTCGAGACGCTCGGCTTCGACGCGTGCGTCGACTACAAGGCCGGTAACCTGTACCAGGACCTGAAGGCCGTCACGCCCGACGGTGTCGACGGCTACTTCGAGAACGTCGGCGGCGAGGTGCTCGACGCGACGCTCGCGCGCATGAACGCGTTCGGGCGCATCGCATTGTGCGGCTTCATCGCGGGCTATGACGGCCAGCCGCTGCCGCTCAAGCATCCGTCGCTGATGCTGACGCAGCGGCTGCTCGTGCAGGGCTTCATCGTCAGCGAACACATGGACGTGTGGCCCGAGGCGCTCAAGCAGCTCGGCACGCTCGTCGCGCAGAAGAAGCTGCACTATCGCGAGACGATCGCGCAAGGGCTCGAAGCCGCGCCCGAGGCATTCATCGGCTTGCTGAAGGGCCGTAACTTCGGCAAGCAACTGGTCAGGCTGATCTGAGCGCGACGTCATCATGCAACGGCAAGCCGCCGCTCAACCAGGGAGTCACAGGATGTTCGAATTCGCGGGCAAGGTGGCGGTGATCACCGGCGCGGGCAGCGGCTTTGGCCGCGCGTTCGCGCACAAGGGCGCGGCGCTCGGCATGAAGCTCGTACTCGCGGACGTCAACGCCGACCAGCTCGCGCAAACCGTCGACGCCTTGCGCGAAACCGGCGCCGAGGCGATCGGCGTGCCGACCGACGTATCGAACGCCGCGCAGGTCGAGGCGCTCGCGCAGGCGGCGCTCGCCGCGTTCGGCAAGGTCCACGTGCTGTTCAACAACGCGGGCGTCGGCACCGGCGGCTTCCTGTGGGAAAGCTCGGCGAACGACTGGTCGTGGGTGTTCGGCGTCAACGTGATGGGTGTCGCGCACGGCGTGCGCGCGTTCGCGCCGATCATGCTCGCGCAGAAGGAGCCCGCGCATATCGTCAATACGGCGTCGGTGGCGGGGCTGCTGGCGCCGCCGGCAATGGGCATCTACAACGCGTCGAAGCATGCGGTGGTGGCGCTGACCGAGACGCTGTATCACGACCTGAAGCTCGCGCAGGCCGGCACGGGCGGCGAGGTCGGCTGTTCGCTGCTGTGTCCCGCCTTCGTGCCGACCGGCATCGCGGAGGCCGAGCGCGCGCGTCCCGACGAGTTGCGCAACGCGGACCGGCCGACGCGCTCGCAGATCGCGGCCGGCAAGCAGTTGCAGCGCGCGGTGCAGTCGGGCAAGCTCACCGCCGACGATGTCGCCGACATCGCGTTCGAGGCGATCGCCGCGCGGCGTTTCTATATCATCACGCATCCGGGCATCATGGCGACCGTGAAGCTGCGTCACGAGGACATCGAGCAGTTGCGCGAGCCGTCCGATCCGATGTCGCTGAAGCCCGAGGTGAAGAACGCGCAGTAGCAGCCGGCTGCGCGGCCGGTGCGCCGGCTCCTGACAATAATTGGCGCACGCACTGCGCGCCGCCCGATGCGCGACGCGCACCACGTTGCCAAAACCATGCCGCTGAATCCCACGATCGAGCAGGTGCTCGACATGATCGCGCGGGCCAAACGCCCGCAGTACCACCAGATGAGCGCGCAAGCGGCGCGCGCGTCGTACGAGAAAAGCGCGCCGATCCTCGAGATCGCGAGCGCGCCGATGTTCTCCGTCGAAGATCTGCGCGTGCCGACGCGCGACGGCGCGACGATCCGCGCGCGCTTCTACTTCCCGGTCGAGCCGGGCTGGGCCGAGCCGCTGCCGGCGTTCGTGTACTACCACGGCGGCGGCTTTACGGTCGGCAGCGTCGATACGCACGATGCGCTGTGCCGGATGTTCGCGCGCGACGGCCAGTGCGCGGTGCTGTCGGTCGATTACCGGCTCGCGCCCGAGCACAAGTTTCCGACCGCTGTCGACGACGCCTTCGACGCCCTCAGCTGGCTGCACGCGCACGCGGCCGAATTCGGCATCGACGGCACGCGGCTCGCGGTGGGCGGCGATAGCGCGGGCGGCACGCTCGCGACGGTTTGCGCGGTGCTCGCGCGCGACGCCGGCCTCGCGCTCGCGCTGCAATTGCTGATTTATCCGGGCACGAGCAGCCATCAGCAGACCGACTCGCACTCGCGCCTCGTCGACGGCTTCCTGCTGTCGGGCGACACGATCCAGTGGTTCTTCGAGCACTACGTGCGAGATAGCGGCGATCGCGACGACTGGCGTTTCGCGCCGCTCGACGGCGAGCGCGGTGCGCCGGATTTTCGCGGCGTCGCGCCCGCGTGGATCGCGACCGCCGAATACGATCCGCTCAGCGACGAGGGCGATGCGTATGCGGAGAAACTGCGTGCGCTCGGCAATCCGGTCACGCTCAAACGCTACGCCGGCATGATCCACGAGTTCTTCAAGATGGGCGGCTTCGTGCCCGAAGTCGCGCAGGCGCATGCGGACGCCGCGGCGGCGTTGCGCGCGGCATTCGGCATCGGGTGAGGGCGGTGATCGCGAAGCGATGAGCGGCCGGCAGCGAATGCGCCGGCCAGGCGGTGCTCAAACGATCACGCCACGCTCATCCGGTCGCGCTCGACATTGAACGCGAAGCTGCGTTCGAAATCGCCGGGCCGCACGATCCGGTGCGAGCCGTTGTCGTCGCTGCGCTCGGCGACCGCGACGCCGATCACGTCGCCATAGGCGGCGACGCGCAGCGCGGTGGTGCTGCGCGTGCCATAGTCCGGCGATTCGATGAACGCCGCCGACAGCACGCGTTCGCGTTCGAGCGGAATACCGGTCGACGGCAATTCGTCGTCGCGCGCGAGCCGCGGATCGCGCATCAGATCGATCAGGCGTTCGAGCGGCGGCATCGGATCGCGCGCGAGCAGCGCGCCGAGCTCGCCGCGCTTTTTGACCAGCTTCGGCCACGCGGTATCGAGCACCGCGTTCGAGATGCCGTGCGTGCCCGGCGCGAGCAGCGCGGGGCCGCTGTTTGCGTCGACGGCGCCGCGATTGCAGTACCACGCGAGCTCGCGACGCGTCCAGTCGCCGACCAGCAGATTGAAGCCGTTGTAGATGTCGCCTTTTTGCGCGACGTGCCGCAGATACGCGAGCGGCGTCTCGTGTGGATTGCCGTCGGCGTCGCGCGCGGCGCTCGTGAGCCAGTCGCTGACGAGCGTGCCGCGGGTCGGCGCATCGGCGCGCATTTCGCCCGGCGCGCGGTAATTGGTCAGCGCGGCGAAGCGGCCGTCGCGCGATAACCCGAGCCACGTGCCGCCGCCCACGAGGTCGCGGCCCCCCAGCACCTCCGGCGCGTCGCGCCACCAGCCGATCGGCTCGGCCGTGCGGCGGAAGAACTCGTCGCGATTCGCGGCGAGCGTGAACAGCGGACCATCGAGCGCATCAGGTCGCCAGTCGAAAACGATCAGGCACATCGGGGAGCATCTCCCGTTCAGAGCATGGGGCGGCCGCCAGATGCAGCGACGCAGGCGGCAAACGAAAGCGGCAAAAAACAGACGAGAATAAAGCAGTCAATAAAAAACGGCGCCCGATTGCGCCGCTTTTTACCCTCTCCAACGATCAGACTTCGGCCGGCAGCCCGTAAGGCAGCGTCAGGAAGCGCAGCGCGGGGCCGTCGGCCGCGCCGACATGTACGCTGCCGCTGTCGAGCGCCGTGAGCTTGGTCTCGACCAGCAGATCGACGCCGCCGCCTTGCGCCGATGCCGCGTTGACGATCATCCCGCACGGCTGGCCCGGATCGTCCGAGTGGAACAGCTCGGTGCCGGGCCGCACCGTGTCCAGCTCGCCGGCGACGTTGGCGAGCGACGTGCGCCGCTTGATCGTGCCGCGATACTGGCTGCGCGCGACTACTTCCTGACCCGGATAGCAGCCCTTGCGGAAGTTGACCGCGCCGAGCACGTCGAAGTTGACCATTTGCGGCACGAACTGCTCGACGACCGGCTGCGTGATGCGCGGCTCCCCCGCGCGGATGTCGAGCCAGTCCCACACGGCCGGCGACACGCGCTTTAGCCTGCCGTCGAGCGACGGCAGCAGCGCTTCGATCTGCGCTTTCGGGCCGATCCACAGATAGCGCAGCCGCTCCAACGCATCGGGCACGCGGATCAGCGTGCCCGCTGTGCCGTCGACCTGCACGTGCACACCGTCGGGCAGCGCGTCGAACACGCCGGACAGCGCGCCGCGCACGTCGCCCGCGAGGCCGACCACCGCGAGCTCGCCGCTCGCGTCGGCGAGCTTGGCCTTGGCGCGCAGCACGAACATCGACAACCGCTTTTGCACCGCGGCCTGCACGTCTTTCGATACCAGCAGGCGGATCGTATCGCCGCTGCGCCAGCTGAGGAGCGACGCGAGCAGCCGGCCCTTGGCCGAGCAGTAGCCGCAGAGGCGCGCGTTCGCGGCGTCGAGATGCTGGACGTCGTTGGTCAACTGGGCGTGCAGGAAGCTCGCCGCGTCGTCGCCGGTCGTGTCGATCACGCCGAACTGCGGCAGCGGCATGTACGCGCCATGCTCGAGCACGGCGGTGAATTCTTCGGCCGACGGGCGCGGCAGGATGGGCAGGGCGGCGGGCGCCGCCGCGGCGGGAGTGAGACCGGAAGCGTTACCTGAGGCGTTCACGAGCGGTGTGTTCATGGATTCCGGGAACAGTCAATTCTGACTTTGGCTAAGGCAAACAGTCATTATATTCAGTCCAGCCCTGTCGCGTTTCGCAAGTCCCTGGCGAATGAAGGCTTTCCGAGAGCCTGGCGCAGCAGGGGATTGCACGTTATCACCCTGCGGCTGTGCCCATGTTGTGACCATGTTGGGGTGTTCTGCCAGAGGGTCCGGCGCAAGATGGGCGGGCACCCGACGTGCCGGATCTGCTGTCCGCTGCCGCGGTCACAGACGAGCCGCCGCCGGGGTGGCTGCGGCGGGGCCACTGAGTAAGGCGGACGAGCCACTGTCATTCCGTGGGCGGCTTGGCCGGTGCCCAGTCCATCGGCTGCTCAGTCGTGATTTTCAGCCGTTCGCGCAATTCGGGATGCGCGATTGCCTGAATCAGAATCGCCATTCCTCCAAGCTTCCGAGCGTCCTCGTCTGTCACTGGCAACATTGAATTTTCCGGAGCATCCGGTGGGATAGTGATTGCCAGCGCTCGATCAATCGCCGCTTGCACGTGAACCCGTGAAACTGTGCACATCTTTAACTGCTGAGTATCGGCGTCATAAAAAATGACGCTAGCCCGATCCGGTTTAGTCATCTCAATATCCCTTGCATGCCTGGAATTTATCGAATGCTCGCTGTGTGCAGAGCGCATAGGTGCGTGGATCTTGATACATTGCTCGGGCCACCTGACACTGCTCCATGTCTGAATGGTAGTCCGCGAAACACTCAGCCTCATCCATCTCGGAACGGGGCGTGGAGTCTCCCAATTGCCGGCGTGCAGGTCGCCCCTGAACCATCCGTTTGAAACTGTCAATAACGGTCAAAAGCGGCAGGAGCCGAAAAGGCGTTTGGTCGGGAATTGTCGAACCTTTGGAACTCTGACCTATGTTGCGACAGCGTACGCCTCGAGTAGCATCAGACCGACGCCAGCGGATTTCATATTGTTTTTTCCGGCCGTGACCATCTGGTGCCCGCATCTATACAATACAGGTCGCAAAAGGCCGAAAGGGCTGCAAAACGGCACAGTCTCAATGTTGACCGACGCAAGACTTTCCCGTTAAAAATCAGTTCGTTGCCATCTAAACGCTAATTCTTTCCTGTCGTGTCCCTTCTGAAGAAATGTTTCGTCGCCGGCGCGCTCGTCGTTGTGCTGGCCGCGGCGGCCATCGCCGCTGGATACTACTGGGCCACCCGCCCACTCGAATTGACCCCGGCGCAACTCGACGTCACCGTCAAGCCGCACAGCAGCCTGCGCAGCGTCGCGCTGCAGCTCAATCGCGGCGGCGTGCCGGTCGAGCCCGAGCTGTTCATCGCGATGACGCGGTTGCTCGGGCTGCAAAGCGAGCTGAAGTCCGGCAATTACGAGTTCAAGAGCGGCATCACGCCCTACGAGGTGCTGCAGAAAATCGCGCGCGGCGACGTCAACGAATATGTGGCGACGGTCATCGAAGGCTGGACCTTCAAACATATGCGCGCTGAACTCGACGCCAATCCCGCGCTGAAGCACGACACGCTCGGCATGAGCGACGCCGATCTGATGAGCGCAATCGGCGCGCCCGAGGCGTCGATCGGCAACGGCGAAGGGCTGTTTTTCCCGGATACCTACCTGTTCGACAAGGGCACCAGCGACCTCGACATCTATCGCCGCGCTTACCGTCTGATGCGCGTGCGTCTCGACGAGGCGTGGCTCTCGCGCGCGCCGAACCTGCCGTACAAGTCCCCGTACGACGCGCTGACGATGGCGTCGATCGTCGAAAAGGAAACCGGCAAGGCGTCCGACCGGGCGCTCGTCGCCGCGGTGTTCGCCAACCGTCTGCGCGCCGGCATGCCGTTACAGACCGACCCGACCGTGATCTACGGAATGGGCGACAGCTACGCAGGCCACATCAGGAAGAAAGACCTGCAGACCGACACTCCATACAATACCTACACGCGGATGGGCCTACCGCCGACGCCGATCTCGCTGCCGAGCGTCGCGTCGCTGCAGGCGGCGATGAACCCGGCGCAAAGCAACGCGCTGTACTTCGTGTCGCGCGGCGACGGCAGCAGCATCTTTTCTGACACCCTCGGCGAACACAACAAGGCCGTGGACAAATACATTCGAGGGCAATGATGGCGCGCGGCAAATTCATTACGTTTGAAGGCATCGACGGCGCGGGCAAGACCACCCATCTGGGCTGGTTCCGCGAACGGCTCGAGGCGAAGCTCGCGCCGAGCGGCCGCTCGGTCGTGATGACACGCGAGCCGGGCGGCACGCCGCTCGGTGAGCAGATCCGCGATATCGTGCTGCATCAGAAGATGGATCTCGAAACCGAGGCGCTGTTGATGTTCGCGCTGCGCCGTCAGCATCTGGCCGAGGTGATCGAGCCGGCGCTCGCGCGCGGCGACTGGGTGCTGTCCGACCGTTTTACCGATGCCACTTTCGCCTACCAGGGCGGCGGCCGCGGCTTGCCGCGCGACAAGCTGGAGACGCTCGAGCGCTGGGTGCAGGGCGGTTTCCAGCCGGATTTGACCGTGCTGTTCGATTTGCCGCCCGCCGTCGCCAACGAGCGGCGCAGCGCGGTGCGCAATCCGGATCGTTTCGAGAGCGAGTCGGCGGCGTTTTTCGAGCGCACGCGCGCCGAATACATGCGCCGCGCCGAAGAAGCGCCATATCGATTCGCTATCATCGACTCTTCGCAGAGCATCGTTCGAATTCAGAAGCAGCTTGAGGAGTTGATTGCAACCCTCTGATTCGAAATAGATATAACCGCTTCTTATAATTTCGTGCAACGTTCACTCGACATCTGAAGTAGCGCCTACAACCGATTGATTCAAAAAGACAAACGATGATCTATCCGTGGCAAGCCGATGACTGGAATCGCCTGCAGCAGCTGCACGGCCACTGGCCGCACGCATTGTTGCTGCACGGCCAGGCGGGCATCGGCAAGCTGCGTTTCGCGCAGCACCTCGCGCAGGGTCTGCTGTGCGAGGCGCCGCAACCGAACGGCGAGCCGTGCGGCGCGTGCGTGGCCTGCAACTGGTTCGCGCAGGGCAATCATCCCGACTACCGCATCGTCGTGCCGGAGGCACTCGCCGCCGAAGCCGGCCTCGCGAACGCCGCGAACGGCGCCGACGACAAGGCCGAAAAAGCCGATGGCGACGAAGGCAAGAAGACCCGCACGCCGAGCAAGGAAATCAAGATCGAACAGATCCGCGGTCTGCTCGACTTCGTCGGCATCGGTTCGCATCGCGGCGGCGCGCGCGTCGTCGTGCTGTATCCGGCCGAGGCGCTCAACGTCGCGGCCGCCAACGCGTTGCTGAAGACGCTGGAAGAGCCGCCCGCGGGCGTCGTGTTCCTGATGGTGTCGGCGCGCGTCGACCGTTTGCTGCCGACCATCATTAGCCGCTGCCGTCAGTGGCCGATGAGCGTGCCCGCGCCGGACACCGCCGCGCAGTGGCTGGCCGCGCAAGGCGTTGACGACGCCTGCGCGCTGCTCGCCGAAGCGGGTGGCGCGCCGCTCGCCGCGCTCGCGCTCGCCAGCGACGAAAACCGTCCGCTGCGCGACTGGACGCTCAAGCAGCTCGCGGCCGGCGCCGGGTGCGACGCATTCGCGTGCGGCGAGGCGCTGCAGAAGCTCCCAGTGCCGCTCGTGCTCGGCTGGCTGCAGCGGTGGATGTACGATCTGCTCGCGCAGCGCACCGCCGGCGCGCCGCGCTATTTCCCGCAGGCGTCGGCCGCGCTCACCCGCTGCGCCACCCAGGCCGACGCCAATGCATTCGCGCGTTTTCTGCGCACCGTCACGCGCCAGCGCGCGGTCGAGAACCATCCGTTGAACGCGCGGCTCGTGTTCGAGGAACTGTTCATCGGCTATCGCGCGCTGTTTGCGTGAGCCCGCAGCCGGACAGCCTTCCGTCTTTTTTTCATTCAAGCCAACCGCCATGAGCCTTTCCTACCGCGACGCCACGCTCGACGATCTGCCCGCGATCGTCGCCATCTACAATTCGACGATCCCGTCGCGCCAGGTCACCGCGGACCTCGAGCCGGTCAGCGTCGAGAGCCGGCATGGGTGGTTTCATGCGCACAGCCCGCAGAAGCGGCCGCTGTGGGTGGTCGAAGATCCGAAGCAGGCGGGCCGCGTGATCGCGTGGCTCAGCTTTTCCGATTTTTATGGCCGGCCGGCTTATCAGCGCACCGCCGAAGTCAGCATCTATCTCGACGAAAGCGCGCGCGGCCAGGGACTCGGCAAGCAACTGCTGGCGGCGTCGCTCGACGCGGCACCGGGTCTTGGCATCGATACGGTGCTCGGCTTCGTGTTCGGTCACAATGAAGCGAGCGTGCGGCTGTTCCGCGGCTTCGGCTTCGATGCATGGGGCACGTTACCGCGCGTCGCGGTGCTGGATGGCGCCGAGCGCGATCTGGTGATTCTTGGCAAGCGTCTTGCGCACGCCGGTTGAGCACGCTGCGCAAGCAGCGCCACCTGAGCTGTCCCAAGCGGCCCCGGCCACGCCATCGCCCAGCCGCAAGCCCCTTTTTCGCAGGACCTGACCATGTTTGTCGATTCACACTGCCACATCAACTTCGAAGGACTCGCGGACCGTCTGCCGCAAGTGCTCGAAAACATGCGCAGCCATTCGGTCTCGCACGCGTTGTGCGTGTCGGTGGATCTTGAAACGCTGCCGTCGGTACTGGACATCGCCAGCCGCTATGACAACGTGTACGCGTCGGTCGGCGTGCATCCCGATCACGAGCACATGCGCGAGCCGAGCGTAGCCGAGCTGGTTGAACTGGCCGGGCACCCGAAGGTCGTCGCGATCGGCGAAACCGGGCTCGATTACTACCGCCTCGAAGGCCGCTCGATCGCCGACATGGAGTGGCAGCGCGAGCGCTTTCGCACACACATCCGCGCCGCGCACGCGACCAGCAAGCCGCTGATCATCCACACCCGCTCGGCGTCGGAAGATACGTTGCGCATCATGGCCGAGGAGCGCGCCGGCGTGCCGGGCGGCGTCATGCATTGCTTCACCGAACCGTGGGCCATCGCCGAGCAGGCGCTCGCGCAGAATTTTTACATTTCGCTGTCGGGCATCGTCACGTTCAAGAGCGCGACCGATGTGCAGGACGTCGCGCGCCGCGTGCCGCTCGACCGTCTGCTGATCGAAACCGACTCGCCGTACCTGGCGCCGGTGCCATATCGCGGCAAACCGAATGAACCTGCGTACGTCAGTTATGTCGGACGCTTCATCGCGCAGCAACGCGAGATGCCGGACGAGGCGCTGGCCGCCGCCACCACGCAAAACTTCTTCAGACTGTTCGGACTCGCCGCACCGGCCGGAATCTGATCCACAAAGCCGCGTAACATCAAAGGGATAGGAAGATTTCCTAAAGTACCATATGAAAAATATTTCGACGTCGTCCGCTGATTTCCAACCGCTGTCCGCCGGGTCGGCCGCCCGGGCTCTCGCGCCGGCGCGCCGTCTCGCGTGCGCCGCCGCGCTCGCGTGCGCGGCGCTCGTCGCGGTGCCCGCGCATGCGGCGCCGATCGACTCGCTGATCAAGTCGGTCAAGTTCGACGACGTCGACGGCGTCAACAAGCTGCTCGCGAAGGGCATGGACCCGAACAGCGTCGACAATCAGGGCATCCCGCTGCTCGTGATCGCCGCGCGCGAGAAATCCGACAAGGTCGCGGCCGCGTTGCTTGCGAATCCAAAGACCGATATCGAGATTCAGGACAAGGCCGGCGAAAACGCGCTGATGATGGCGTCGCTGGTCGGCGACCTGAACTTCGTGAATCTGCTGATCGCGAAGGGCGCCGAGGTCAACAAGAAGGGCTGGGCGCCGCTGCACTACGCGGCCGCGAACGGCCACGACGACATCGTCAAGGTGCTGCTCGACCACTCGGCCTACGTCGACGCGGGCTCGCCGAACGGCACCACGCCGCTGATGATGGCCGCGCGCGGCGGCCACGTTTCCACCGTCAAGCTGCTGCTCGACAACGGCGCGGACCTGTCGGTGAAAAACCAGATCGGCATGACCGCGCTCGATTTCGCCAAGACCTACAAGGAGCCGGACGTCGTCGAAGGGCTCACGGCGCGCATGCAGCAGACGCAGCAGCAGAAGCAATGACGTTTTGTCGGCAGGCGGCGCGGTGCGCCCGCGAAGCGTCAGGCGCCTCGCCATGCCGTGCCGCTTTGCAGCCGTTTTGCCCGAGCTGCGCGCCTGCCGGCCTGCTGCCGCCGCGTAAAACAGTGCAGAATGACGACTTCGGCGCGCCGCGTAGCGCGCCGTCCGGACGCGGCAGAAAGACCGCGTGAATAAACAACCCTGGAAAGGAACACCATGCTGCGGGCTTTGATTTTCGCCGGCGCGCTTGCCTTGCCGCTTTCGGCAGCCGCGTTTACGGGAGGCGACCTCAACAAGCTGTGCACCAAGACGGACGTGGCTTCGCGTAGCGCCTGCGCGGCCTACATCGAAGGCGCGGCCGACGGCATCTTCAACACGATCGACGCGATCGGCGGCACCACCGGTCCGCGCGTCGGCCAGTACTTCTGCCTGCCGCCGGATGCGCGCTCGGCGCAGTTGACCGACGCGGTGCGCAAGTACATCGCCGAGAACCCAAACGCCGCGGGCTACAACGCGAGCACGGCGATTTCGCTGGGTCTCGGCAAGGCGTTTCCCTGCAAGAGCGGCGGCTGATCGATAACCGCGGCGCATCGAAGAACCCGTTGTAACGCCCAGGCGCGGTCGTGCCCCCCGGATGTCAGTAGTCGCGCAGGCGCGCCGCCGCTCATCGAGCCCGGAGGAAGATGCCCGTTATGCCTACTATCGACGACTTCTACCGCGTGGCGGCCGCGCCGCTGCATACGTGGCTCGGCACGCTGATCGTGACGGCCATCGTGGCGATCGTGGCGAGCGGCATTCACCGCTTCGGCGCGCGCGTCGTGAAGCGTCTCGCGCGGCCGCACGCGCTGACGAGCGTCGTGCTGCGCTACATCGACAAGCCGTCGCTGTTCGCCCTCGTGATCCTCGCGTTCGCGTGGGTCTGGTCCGAGGCACCCGACACCCTCAACTTCATCGAACCGGTGCGCGACATCACCGGCATCGCGCTGATCGCCGCGCTGACGTGGCTGTCGGTGCGCTCGGCCGCGGCGATTGGCGAAGCGATCATCCGCGCCCATCCGCTCGATTCCGCCGATAACCTGCAGGCGCGCCGCATCCATACGCAGGCGCGCGTACTCGCGCGCTCGGTGATGATCGTGATCGTGATCATCGGTGTCGGCGGTGCGCTGATGACCTTGCCCAACGTGCGGCAGATCGGCGCGAGCCTGCTGGCGTCGGCGGGTGTCGCCGGTCTGGTCGCCGGTATCGCGGCGCGGCCGGTGCTCGGCAACCTGATCGCCGGTTTGCAGATCGCGCTGTCGCAACCGATCCGCCTCGACGACGTCGTCGTGATCCAGGACGAGTGGGGACGCATCGAGGAGATCACCGGCACGTACGTGTCGGTGCGGCTGTGGGATCAGCGCCGTCTGATCGTGCCGCTGCAATGGTTTATCGAAAATCCGTTCTCGAACTGGACCCGCAGCAGCTCGCAGATCATCGGCACCGTGTTCCTGTTCGTCGATTACCGGATGCCGCTCGCGCCGCTGCGCGAGGAGCTTGCGCGCATCGTCGAGAACGCGCCCGAGTGGGACCGTCGCGTGCAGGTGCTGCAGGTGACGGACTGCACCGAGCGCGCGATGCAGTTGCGCGCGCTCGTCAGCGCGCCCGATTCCGGCCTTGCGTGGGATCTGCGCTGCCGCGTGCGCGAAGGGCTGCTCGATTTCGTTCATCGGCATTACCCGGAATACCTGCCGCGGGCGCGTGCCGAGGTGTCGGCGGAGCTGGAGACCGGTGGCGCTGGCCCGAGCGACTGGCTGCCGCGCAGCCGCCAGGCGCCAGCCGGCAGCACCGCCGCGCATACCGAAGCCGATCCGGTGGCGAGCCGCATCGACCGCACTGGCGCGGGCGAGGTCGCGCAGAAGGCGAAGGAGCAGGCTTAGCCGGACGTTGCGGATCGCGAATCGCGCGTGGCGAGTGGCAAATCGCGAGTTGGGTATCGCGAGTGGCGTGCGGCGACCGCCCTCGGCAAGCCCGGCGATGCGCGGGCACGCCGATTGCTACTAACGGGCGCGCCACGCCTGCTCAGGCGTCGCGGCGCATCGCAAGAATGACGGAGGACATGCACTATGGGCCGATTGATCGTCGTGTCGAATCGCGTCGCGACGCCGACGGAGACCAAGGGATCGGCGGGTGGACTCGCGGTCGGCGTATTCGGCGCGCTGAAGGATGCAGGCGGCGTCTGGTTCGGCTGGAGCGGCGACGTAGTCAGCGAAACGGTCGCCAACGCGGGGCCGATGCTCGAGCAGGACGGCGCGGTGACCTTCGCAACCGTCGGCCTCACGCGCAAGGACTACGACCAGTACTACCGCGGCTTCTCGAACGCGACGCTGTGGCCGGTATTCCACTACCGCAACGACCTCGCGCGCTACGAGCGCGAGGAGTACGCGGGCTACCGGCGCGTCAACGCATGGCTCGCTCACAAGCTGGTCAAGCTGCTCGAACCCGACGACATCATCTGGATTCACGACTACCATCTGATCCCGTTTGCCGAGGCGCTGCGCAGCGAGGGCGTGACGAACCGCATCGGTTTCTTCCTGCATATTCCGTTTCCCGCGCCGCAGATCCTGCTCAACATTCCGCCGCACGAGGAACTGGTGAAGTCGATGTCGTGCTACGACCTGCTCGGCTTCCAGACCGCCACCGACCAGCAGGCATTCCACGACTACGTGACGCGTCACGCGCGCGGCACGGTGAGCGCGGACGGCATCGTCGAGGCGTTCGGGCGCAAGCTGCGCACCGGCGTCTACCGGATCGGCGTGTTCCCCGACGAAATCGCCGAGCAGGCCAAGCGCTACGAAAGCCGCCAGCACGTGCTCGAGCTGAAGCAAAGCCTCGAGGGGCGCAAGCTGGTCATGAGCGTCGACCGGCTCGACTATTCGAAGGGACTGGTCGAGCGCTTTCGCGCGTTCGAGTTGCTGCTCGAACGCTCGCCCGAATGGCGCGGCAACGTCACGCTCGTGCAGATCGCGCCGCCTACGCGCTCGGACGTCGCGACCTATCAGAAGATCCGCCAGGATCTCGAATACGAGGCAGGGCGCATCAACGGCCGCTACTCGGGGCTCGACTACACGCCGATCCGCTATCTGAACCAGCAGTACGACCGCTGGAAGCTGATGTCGCTGTTTCGGGAGTCGCAGATCGGCTTCGTCACGCCGCTGCACGACGGCATGAACCTCGTCGCGAAGGAGTACGTGGCCGCGCAGAATCCCGACGATCCCGGCGTGCTCGTGCTGTCGATTTTCGCGGGCGCGGCCGCCGAGCTCTCTGGCGCGCTGCTCGTCAATCCGCACGATGCGATCGGCATGTGCGAGGCCTTGCAACGCGCGCTGCAAATGCCGCTCGACGCGCGCCAGCGGCGTCACGAGATCGACATGGCCGCGCTGCGTAAGAACGATCTCGGAGTGTGGCGCGACAGCTTCCTCAGGGATTTGCGCAGCATGCCAGTGCGCGGGTCGGCCGAGGGCGGCGGCCACAAATGACGGCGCGTGGTCGCGTGTCACCGGATGTAAGCCGCTTGTAACAGCACCGAGCAATTGCAAGACCTGCGGCTTTTCGACCGATGTCAGGGAATAATTCCCCGTAGCGACGATGCATGCGACGCTTAGGGACCGCGTTAGGGACCGCGCGCATTGTTCCGACGTCATGGCGCTGTCATACTCGGCGTCGCCGACGGCATCGCGATTGCGCGCCAGCCGCCGGCTCACGGAGACACAATATGAAGATTGCGCAGATCGCCCCGCTGACCGAATCGGTGCCGCCGAAGCTCTACGGCGGCACGGAGCGCGTCGTGTCGTACATCACCGAAGCGCTGGTCGAGCAAGGCCACGACGTGACGCTGTTCGCGAGCGGCGACTCCGTCACGAGCGCGAAGCTCGAAGCGGTGTGGCCGCGCGCGCTGCGGCTCGATCCGGGCATTCGCGACCGCGTCGCGCCGCATATGCTGTTGATGGAACTCGTGCGCCGCCAGGCCGAAGAGTTCGACGTGCTGCATTTCCACCTCGACTACTACTCGTTCTCGGTATTCAAGCGGCAGGACACGCCGTTCGTCACGACGATGCACGGCCGGCTCGATCTGCCCGAGCAGCAGCCGGTGTTCGACACGTTCAACACCGCGCCCGTGATCTCCATTTCGAACGCGCAGCGTCATCCGCTGCCGCAGGCGCGCTGGCTCACCACCGTCTATCACGGCCTGCCGGCGCAGCTCTATACGCCGCAACCGGTCGAGCAGAAGTACCTCGCGTTTCTCGGCCGGATTTCGCCGGAAAAGCGCGTCGATACGGCGATCCGCATCGCCGGCCGCTGCGGCATGCCGATCCGTATCGCCGCCAAGGTGGATGCGGCCGATCGCGAGTACTTCGAGCGCGATATCCGGCCGTTGCTCGACCTGCCGTACGTCGAGTACATCGGCGAGATTGCCGATCATCAGAAGGCCGAGTTTCTGTCGGGCGCGCATGCGCTGCTGTTTCCGATCGACTGGCCGGAGCCGTTCGGTCTCGTGATGATCGAGGCGATGGCTTGCGGCACGCCGGTGATCGCGTTCAACCGCGGCTCGGTGCCCGAAGTGCTCGAAGATGGCGTGACCGGGTTCATCGTCGAGGACGAGATCGGCGCGGTGGCGGCCGTGAACCGGCTGCACAAGGTGTCGCGCGCGGGCGTGCGGCGGCGTTTCGAGGAGCGCTTCACGTCGCACCGGATGGCGCGTGAGTATGTGGAGGCCTATCAGTTGGTGATTCGCGCACAGAAGCGCTCGAGGTTCAAGGTGGTCGATTCGTCGGGCGGTTGACGCGGGATCGTTCGGACGTGTCGAAGAAGGACGGCGGTGCGCGATGCGCGGCGCCGTTTTTTTTTGCGCGCGAGTTTTTCCGTTCCCGAGCGCCGGCATCGGCATACATAACAAAAAGACCGCGCGACGACCCGCACAGGGTCCACCGCGCGGCCTTCGCCGCGATGCGCGCGCAAGTGATCAGTGAAGCGCGCCGATGAGCGCGCTCAGATCTTCAGCCGCGTGACCTTCGTGCCTTGCAGCGAGACGTCGCCCATCAGGCCCGCGTTCGTCAACACGAAAACCTGCACCGGCGCAGTGGCCGTGGTCGTGTCGACGGCGCCATTCGCGCCGATCTTCACGAGCGCGACCGATGCATCGACGCCGGCCGACCAGCCCTCCGCGTTGCGGAATTTGTCGAGCGAATCCTGCGTCATGAACAGGAAGATGATCGCCTTCGACTGCGCGCCCGCCTGCAGGCCGAACGAGCCCGACGCGGTGCTGTAATAGCCGACCGTCGCGCCGCCCACCCGCAATGCGCCTTCGCCATACTGGCCGCCGACGATCAAGCCCGCCTGCAGCACCGACGGGAACACCAGCACGCCGCGCGCCTTCGACACCAGCTCGCGCGAGCCCGGCACGGTCGTGAATAGCTTGGACAGCGTGCCGTCGACGCTGGCGTCGATCGACTGTCGTTTCGAGGCGTCGACATGAGCATTTTCCGGCGTGTTGCCCGTCGTCGTGCAGCCGGCGAGTGCAAGGCCTCCGAAAGCAAGCGCAGCGGTCGTCTTCAACATGAAGTGTCGTCTTTGCATCGTTTTTCTCCGTCATGGATCCGGGGCGCAACCGTGGTGGTGTCGCCTGGTTGCCTTTGAGTTATAACACAGGCTGGTGCAAAAGGCGCGTTGCGTGACAACGCGAAAAGCCTTATGGGACAAGGGTTTGAGCCTGATCGCAAAAAGTCTTCCCAGTAAATTTGACCGGCCTTGCGCGCGACTTCCGAGCACGCGTCGAGCGACGATCCGAGGGGCGACGCTAAACAGCGCCCGAGTCGCGGCGATTGTGGGGACGCTTCGGCGTGGCCGCACGATGGGCCGGTTTTTACCGATTTTCGCGTTGCGCGGCGGCCCATCGACATGGCAATGAGAGTGTTGTTTCGGCGCAGCAAATTGCGGCGAAGTGTAAGCGGCGCGGCCGCCGCTCACCCGTGATTCGCCGGACTCTTGACCGCGGGCGGGCGCCGCAGCGCGCGGCGCACCATGCCGATGATCGCGCCGATCGCGAACAGCATAGCCGCCGGCACGATCCAATAGCCGACGAATGCGTGCCACAGATAGGCCAATAGCGTCGAGCGGCGCACGCTGTATTCGTTGATCGCGTCCTGCTGGCGCGGCGCGTTGGCGGCCAGCACGTCGGCCGGGCAGCCGGCCGCCTTGGCCTCGTCGGGCTTGCCATGGCAATGCGCGGGCGCCCCGGCGGTGCGCTGCGCCTGGGTGAAATTCCAGGTGGTCAGCGCGCGGTCGAGATCGACCGCGTTGTACGACATTTCCTCGCGAATCTCGTTGACCGCCACGATCGCCACAGGCACGGCCCAGAATATGATGACCAGCAACCACCGCCTTAACCAGCGGTTTTTGTGCTTCGATACCATCCTTGCCTCCGATCGATGCTCAGTAGCACCAACGACAAGATGGCGGCCCGCGTAGTTGTTTGGTTCTATATGAGTGAGGGTGGGCCGTCTCCGCAGCCATCATAGAAGAAAACGGCGCGTTGCGGCGGGTGGACGACGAAGCGGGGGGACTCGATCGGAGCGCCGCGTGGGCGCAACGATGCGCCGGCGCGGCGTCGATCGGAGGGCGCCGGCGTGGGGGACGGCTCCGCCTTTCGCTCAGTTGGCCGGCGCCGAGGAGGACAGGCAGGTCTTCATGAAGGCCTTGCGGTCGTCGCCTTTCTTGTCGGCCGCCTTCTTGTTGCACACCTTCATCTTGTCCTGCTGGCTCATCGGCGCGGCGGCGGCCGGCTTCGCGGAAAGACAGGTTTGCATGAACGCCTTGCGCTCGTCGCCTTTCTTTTCGCCGGCCTGCTTGTTGCAGTCGGCCATCTTGGTTTGCTGGCTGTTCTGCGCAAACGCCGGCGATACGAGTACCGCGCCCAACACCAGCGTAGCGATAGCGGATTGAATTTTCATGGGACACTCCATCGGTGGTGAAAACGTTTCTGATCGTTCATGCGCGCGGGCGACGACGGCATTCATGGGCCCATCGGCGCATCCATTATGGCAAATGCCGTCTGCGAGAACGGCTCAAAATGCATTCCGGTTGACAGCGGTCCGCGCTCGTTTTCCCTGAGCAGCGTGGCGCAACTGGCGCCGCGGCGTTTGAAACAATCGAATGAACGAGAGCGCGAATTTTGTCATGCAATGCAGATTGCTCGTGACGTTTATTTCAAGCTTATTGAAACGAAATTACGGTTTCCGCTATTTTGATCTATGGTTAACAGGCAATGAGAATTTTCATATTGCTGCGAATGCAACTGAATAGAAAATAGGCATGAAATTCGGTAGTCGCCGTTATCCTCGACTGCGCTCCGGTGCATGCCGCTCCCTGCCAACCCTCAACCTCGCGAGGAGACTCACCATGCATTACCTGTTGATGTACGAGTTGGTACCCGACTATCTGGAGCGGCGCGGCGAGCATCGCGACGCGCATCTGAAACTCGCATGGGCCGCCGCCGAGCGCGGCGAACTGCTGCTCGCCGGCGCGCTCGCGGAGCCGACGGACGGTGCGGTGCTGCTCTTCACCGGCGCGTCGCCCGCGGTGGCAGAGGCCTTTGCTACCGCCGATCCGTACGTACTCTCCGGACTGGTTACGCGTTGGCGCGTGCGCGAATGGACCACGGTCGTCGGCGAGCACGCATCGAAACCAGTGCGCCCGTAACGTCGTTCGAAGCGACTTCGTCGCTTCTGTCACGCCTCGAACTCCGCGCATGCGCGGCCGCCGCGTGTGCGCCTCCGGTTGCCTCCATGTCACCGCGCGGGCGCGTCGCAGTCCGTTCGCCGACGCTCGAAACCGATGTCACATCAATCATCAAAGCGCATAGAAATGCATGCTGGATCGGCAATTACATTTCTAAAGCCCATTCTGTTCGGTGATGCGGTATTGTGCTTTGCAATAGACAGATCCGATGCCGGATAAGCAGCGGCTTCTGTTACGGCAATACGAGAATCGACGCAGCGAAACCGACAAGATTGTTTCTATCCGTAACACTTGTCTCAACTGTACTCATGCAAAGATTGGAATGGTATGCTTCGTGCACAAATTTTCCCACGCACGAGTGAGACCGCGTTTTGTGCTTCGTAATAGGGAAGAGCCGCACCACGTGTGGGCGGGCTGCTCCAGCGAGCCGAACGGACCAAACAAATTTGTGCAACCGAGGGCCGCACACGGGTCGTGAACGCTGAGAATCCGTGGCAGGCCCAACGCCGCGGCCAGGCCAGGCCGCGTGGAGAAAATCCAATGTTTTTCGATGAGCTAAACAACGACGAATGGGCGCTGCTCGCGCCGCTCGTCTCCGACGAGCCGGCCGTCCGTCTGAACCGGCGCGGCCGGCCGCGCGCCGAACCGCGCATCGTGACGAATGCCGTGCTGTGGATCATGACCACCGGCGAGCCGTGGTCGAAGCTGCCGGGCCGCTATCCGTCCGGTCCCACCTGCCGCCGCCGCTTCGAAGAGTGGCAACTGAACGGCACACTGCTGGAAATGGTCCGTCTGCTGTCGCAGAGCGGGCGCACGTTCGCATACATTCCCCAACCGGCGCCGCCCGTTACGGCCAGACCTGCGGCACCGGTTGCGCAAACCCCGAGCCCGCGCGAAGACAATAATCTGCGCGGCGTGTCGTGGAAGAGTCCCGAGTCGTGGCAGGCGCCCGGCGTCGCGAGCGCGTTGAGCCAATGGCGTACGGCCGATCCGATCGGCGACATCACGCGGCAATTGTCGGGGCTTGCGCCGGCGAGCGCGGTGGCGACATCGGCGTTCGCGACGTCCGCAGTGGCGAGGTCCGCGACGGCGGCGCAGATGCGCGTCGAACCGGCCGCATCCGGCACGGTCGAGCCCGTCGCGGTCGACGACCCGCGCCCGTCGCTGACGATGGGCCTCGCCCCGCGCGGCATGCAGGTCGCCGATTCGCGCGGTTATCTGATCTACGTGGTGGTCGAGGAAGTGCCGAATGCGATGTATCGCGGGTGGGCGGAGATCATCAGGGACGGCAAGCGCGTCGAGCGCTCTGGCCTCGTCGGCCCGCGCTTCGCGGATGCGCAGCACGCGCAGCAGTTCGCGCTCGACTGGGCGCGTCAGTGGATCGATCGCGAATGCGCGACCGACGCGGCGGCCACGACGATGGTCCACGCAACGGCCGCGCCCGCGTCGGCGAACCTTGCGCAGCGGTCCGCGGAGCGTTCGTTGTCAGGCCTGCGTCATGCGCCGGAACCGGCATCGGTCAATGGCATCGCGAATCACCCGGGCAATCACGGCGCGCCGTTGCACGGGCCGCTGAAGCCATCACTGAATGCATTGCGCGGGACGCTGCGCCGCTATCCGTCGGACACCGCGACCGCGGGCGGGGCAAGCACGCCCACGGTGACGACCGACAGCGGCACCGCCGAGCGCTTATCCGCAACCTACAAAGAACTCATCTCATACGTGGGATGAGCCCGGCGGTCCCCGCGGCCGCTTTGCGCCGCCGCAGGTTCCCGCTTCGTCATTGCGACCGGTCGCGCCTCATTGCCTTCCGTACGTATCGTCGAAGCGCACGATATCGTCTTCGCCGAGGTACGAACCCGACTGCACCTCGATCATTTCGAGCGGCATCTTGCCCGGGTTTTCGAGGCGATGCGTAACGCCGAGCGGAATATAGGCCGACTCGTTTTCGGACACGATAAAGCGTTCGTCGCCGCGCGTGACGAGCGCGGTGCCGCGCACGACGATCCAGTGCTCCGCGCGGTGATGATGCATCTGCAGCGACAACCGCGCGCCCGGCTTCACGACGATCCGCTTGACCTGGAAGCGCTCGCCGGTGTCGACGGAATCGTAGTTGCCCCACGGCCGATGCACCTTGCGATGATTGGCCGCTTCGAGCCCGCCATCCTCGCGAATCCGGTTGACGATCTTCTTGACGTCCTGCACGCGTGATTTGTCGGCGACCAGAATCGCATCGGCGGTCTCGACGACGACGAGATCCTGCGTGCCGACGCAGGCAATCAGTCGTCCTTCGGAATGCGCGAAGGTGGAGTTCGCGCCTTCGAACATCACGCGGCCGCGGCTCACGTTGCGATCGGGGTCCTTCTCGCTGATGTCCCAGATCGCGTCCCACGAACCGACGTCGGACCAGCCGGCCGCAAGCGGCACGACCACGCCCGACGCGATGCTCTGATCGGCGCCGAGCTTTTCCATCACCGCGTAGTCGATCGAATTCGACGGCGAGCCGCTGAACGCATCGCGTTGCAGCCGGAAGAAGTCGCCGTCCGCCGTGCTGCCCGCGAAGGCCGATTCGCATGCTGCGTAAATGGCCGGCTGAAAATGGCCGATCGCTTTGAGCCACGTCGATGCGCGCACGATGAAAATACCGCTGTTCCACCAGTATTCGCGTGATTCGACATAGCGCTGCGCGAGTTCCAGATGCGGCTTTTCGACGAAACGGTCGAGGCGATGCGCGACCGGGCGAGCCGCTGCTGCGGTCTGCGCATCGTCAGAACCGAGCGGCGCGCCGATGCGGATATAGCCGTAGCCGGTTTCGGCACGCGTCGGCACGATTCCCATGGTGACGATGTGGCCAGCGGCCGCATGCTGTACGCCGGCGGCGAGCGCCGCGTGAAATCCTGCGCTGTCGGTGACCGCGTGATCGGCGGGCATCACGACCATGATGCCGTCTTCATCCTGCGCGGCGACGGACAGCGCGGCCACCGTCAACGCGGGCGCGGTGTCACGGCCCACGGGTTCGAGTATCAGCCGGCTCGGCTTGGCGCTCGTGCGCAATTGTTCGGCCGTCGTGAAGCGCTGTTCTTCATTGGCGACGACCACGAGCTGGCCGGCAAGCGGATAACCGGCTTCGAGCCCATCGAGACGGCGGGTCGTCGATTGCAGCAGCGACTCTTCGCCGAGCAGGCCGATCAGCTGCTTCGGATGCTGCTCGCGCGACATCGGCCACAGCCGGGTGCCCGAGCCGCCCGCGAGAATCACGGGATGAACCTTGAGCTTGACGCTGGTTGCGGTTGAGGGCATGGGCGATTGGGCGGGGGTGGGCCGGGTGCCGGCAGGCGTGACCGGGGCCGGAGCTGTCATGGTGAACTCTCCTCGAGGCTGGATGAATGCGTCGAGTTTTATCACGAAGTCGCGAATCAATAAAAGCGCGTTAAATACAATTCCGATAAAAGGCGCGTCGAATTTATTCGAAATTCACCAAAAAATGTCTCGTCGATTTATTTATAAATAAAAATTACCTGAAAAAAATCAGCAAGCATTTTTTTCGCTTAATGATGCGCAAGAATGACAGCGCGAGTGGCGCCAGAGCTTCGCGCCAGAACTGTTGGCAAAGCGAAAGCTTCTACATGAAAGCGCTCGAATGGGCTGCCCGGAATGTTATGTCGGGCCGCATTGCGGCAACAATTGCCGCACAAAATGCATAAAAAATGGCGAAATTTTGACCGATACAATTTGAGATTTTTTGCGGTCTTGTCGTGGGAATTTTAATACCGCTTTATTGAGGTATGAACAAGGGTATTCACTCATTCGCATTCGGAATTTGCGGTCTGGCCATTCAGGCTCATTCAGTCCAGTCGCGCCGCCAGGCAGATCGGAAATAAAAAAGCCCAACGATGAAACCCGCATGCAACAGCCATTTCAACCAACCGACGGATCGCACTTGACTGACGAACAGAGGGGCGGCGCATGCTGAGCGTTCTAGCGAGAATCATCGACATCGCCATGGTCGCGCTCGCCGCGGTGCTGGCGGCGGGCGTGCACAGCGGCAGAGTGGTATGGCTCGACGATATGCAAAGCGTGTCGCTCGCGTTCGGCTGCCTGCTCGTGGTGGTGTTCTTCCCGCCGCTCGGTATCTATCAGTCGTGGCGTGGCAAGCCGCTCTACGATCTGCTGTCGCGCGTCACGGGCGGCTGGCTGATGGTCGAAGTGACCGGCGTGCTGATCAGCTTCAGCGTGCACCGCGCCGACAGCCTGTCGCGGCTGTGGCTCGTTTACTGGGCGCTCGCGTCGATCGTGCTGCTGGTCGTCACGAAGGTGATCGTCTATTCGATCCTGCGCGGGCTGCGCCGCGAGGGCTTCAATCAGCGCGCGGTCGCGATCGTCGGCGGCGCGCCGTACGGCCGCTTCCTGATCGAACAGATGCGCGGCCGTCCCGAAGCTGGCTTCAAGCCCGTCGTCGTGTTCGACGAGGACGGTACGATCAATCCCTACGAAGACCCGGACGCGGCGCACGCGGTCGCGGGCGTGCCGGTCGAGCGCGACTATCAGCGCATGATCGAACTGGTACGGCAGCGCGCGATCCGCGAGTTGTGGCTCGCGCTGCCGATCTCGAAGGAGAGGGCGATCCATCGCTTCGTGATGGATCTGCGCAACGACTTCGTGAACATCCGCTTCATCCCCGACGTCGGCAGCCTGACGCTGTTCAATCAGCCGATGGTCGAGTTGCTCGGCGTGCCCGCGATCAATCTGGCCGCCTCGCCGATCACCGATCTGCGCGTGCTGCCCAAGCGCGTGTTCGACAGCCTGTTCGCGTTCGGCGCGTTGCTCGCGCTGTCGCCGCTGATGCTCGCGATCGCGCTGATGGTGAAGCTCAGCTCGCCGGGGCCGGTGTTTTTCCGCCAGCGGCGCAAGGGCATCGACGGCCGCGAGTTCGAGATCTTCAAGTTCCGCTCGATGAAGGTCCACACGGAAGCGGCCGGCAAGATCACCCAGGCGACGCGGCGCGATCCGCGCATTACCGCGGTCGGCGCGTTCCTGCGCCGCACCAGCCTCGACGAGCTGCCGCAATTCATCAACGTGCTGCGCGGCGAGATGTCGGTGGTAGGTCCCCGTCCGCATGCGCTCGAACACGACGACATCTACAAGGATCTGGTGAAGGGCTACATGCACCGCTACCGGATCAAGCCGGGCATTACCGGCTGGGCGCAGATCAACGGTTATCGCGGCGAAACCGATCGCATCGAAAAGATGATGGGCCGCGTAAAGCTCGATCTGTACTACATGCAGCACTGGACCTTCTGGCTCGACATCAAGATCGTCGTGCTGACGCTGTGGAAGGGCTTCGCGGGCAGCAACGCCTATTGAACGCGGGGTGCCGGGCCGCGCCGATGCCACGCATCGCGCGAGCGCATTCCTGAATCAACTTTTTTACCGAGGTGCAATCCATGAACCTGACGATCATCGGTAGCGGCTATGTCGGCCTCGTGACCGGCGCGTGTCTGGCGGACATCGGCCACGACGTGTTCTGTCTCGACGTCGACGCGCGCAAGATCGACGTGCTCAACAACGGCGGCGTGCCGATCCACGAGCCGGGGCTGCAGGAGATCATCGCGCGCAATCGCCGCGCCAGGCGCCTGACGTTCTCCACCGACGTCGAGGCCGCGGTCGCGCACGGCGACATCCAGTTCATCGCGGTCGGCACGCCGGCCGACGAGGACGGTTCCGCCGATCTGCAATACGTGCTCGCGGCCGCGCGCAACATCGGCCGTTATATGACCGGCTTCAAGGTGATCGTCGACAAATCGACGGTGCCGGTCGGCACCGCATCGCGCGTGCGCGAAGTGGTGGCCGCCGAGCTGGCCGCGCGCGGCGTCGAGCCGATGTTCTCGGTCGTGTCGAATCCGGAGTTCCTGAAGGAGGGCGCGGCCGTCGAAGACTTCACGCGGCCCGATCGCATCGTGCTCGGCTGCGACGAGGACGTGCCCGGCGAAAAGGCGCGCGAACTGATGAAGCGCCTCTATGCGCCGTTCAACCGCAATCGCGAGCGCACACTGTATATGGACGTGCGTTCGGCCGAATTCACCAAGTACGCGGCCAACGCGATGCTCGCGACGCGCATCTCGTACATGAACGAGCTCGCGAATCTGGCCGATCGCGTCGGCGCGGATATCGAGGCGGTGCGCCGCGGCATCGGTTCCGATCCGCGCATCGGCTATGACTTCCTCTACGCGGGTTGCGGCTATGGCGGCTCCTGTTTTCCGAAGGACGTGCAGGCGCTGATCCGCACCGCGGCCGACCACAATGCGAACCTGCGCATTCTCGAAGCGGTGGAAGCGGTCAACGATGCACAGAAGCAGATCCTCGCGCAGAAGATCGTCGCGCGTCTCGGCGAGGATCTGTCGGACCGCACGTTCGGCGTCTGGGGTCTCGCATTCAAGCCGAATACCGACGACATGCGCGCGGCGCCGAGCCGCGAGCTGATCGCCGGGCTGCTGGGCCGCGGCGCGCGCGTGAAGGCCTACGACCCGGTCTCGATCGACGAAGCGAGGCGCGTGCTCGCGCTCGATCTGAAGGACGTGCCGCAGCAGCATGCGCGACTTTCGTTCGTGAGTGAAGAGATGGAAGCGGCGAGCGGCGTCGATGCGCTCGTGATCCTGACCGAATGGAAGGTCTTCAAGAGTCCAGATTTCGATGCGCTGAAGCGCATCCTGAAGACGCCGCTGATTTTCGACGGCCGCAATCTGTACGAGCCGGACGTGCTGCTCGAACTCGGCATCGAGTATCACGCGATCGGCCGGCGGCACGCGTTGCGCAACGCGCCGGCGCGTGTCGGCGCGAAAGGTTCGATGCAGGTGGCGGACCTCGCCGCGACGGCAGCCTCCGGCCGCTGAAGCCGCCGCGATCGCCGCGCGAGAGAGTCCGCCATGTTCGACAACGTTCTGATCGTGTGCCACGCCAACGTGTGCCGCTCGCCCGCCGCCGAGATGCTGTTCAAGGCGAGCCAGGCGCGCGCGCCGCGCTCGGGGGCCGCACCTATCGCGTTTCATTCGGCGGGCATTCGTGCGGTGAACGGCCACGGCATGGACCCGGTGATGCGGCGCCTGCTCGAAGAGCGCGGCGTCGCGGCCGGCGTTCACCACGCGCGGCGCCTCGAACGCTCGCTCGTGCGCGCGGCCGATCTCGTGCTGGTGACCGAGCGCGCGCAGGTGAGCGAGGTCGAAGCGCTCGATCCGTCGGCGCGCGGCAAGGTCTATCCGCTCGGCAAGTGGGAAGCCGATTCGGACGTCGCCGATCCGCACGGCGGCGCGGAAGACGAATACAGGGAGAGTCTCGTGCTCATCGAACATCTGGTCATGGGATGGCTGAAAAAAATATGCTGAAGAAACCCCGCATCGAAAACTCATTCGCGAGCTTGCGCACGAAGCTCGCCGCCTCACTTCTGCTGACGTCCTTTCTGTCGGCCTGCGCGACCGCACCGGGCAATTACCTCGACACGTCGCGGCTCAAGGACAACGATCAGGCGCCGAGCGAAACCTATCCGGTCCATCTGATCGACGCGAACCTGATCATGGCGCAGGCGCAAGCCGCCGCCGCGAAAATCCAGCCGTTGCCGCCAGCGGCGCTGTCCGATCCGTCGCTGTACGTGTACCACCTCGCGCCGCAGGACATTCTCGGCATCACCGTGTGGGATCACCCCGAGCTGACCACGCCGCAGGGCAGTACCTTGTCCTCGGGCGGCAATACCACGCAGACGATCGCGGGTGCGTTGCAGCAGCCGTATACGGCCGCGCTGCCGGGCCAGGCCGATCCGTACGGCCAGACCATCGCCGCCGACGGCACGATCTTTTTCCCGTTCGTCGGTCGCATCCAGGCCGCGGGCAAGACCACGACCGAGCTGCGCGATCAGCTCGCCGCCCGCCTCGTGCCTTATATCCGCAATCCGCAGGTCGACGTGCGCGTGCTGTCGTATCGCGGCCAGAAGGTGCAGGTCACGGGCGAAGTGAAGCAGCCGGGACCGCTCGCGGTCAGCGACGTGCCGCTGAAGCTGGTCGACGCGATCACGCGCTCGGGCGGCACGAACCCGGACGCCGACATCCAGCGCGTGCGACTCACGCGCAACCACAAGCTCTATGTGCTCAATGCCGATCGCATGCTCGATCAGGGCGATACCACCCAGGACGTGATGCTGCAGAACGGCGACGTGGTCAACGTGCCGGACCGCACCGACAGCCGCATCTTCGTGTTGGGCGAAGTGAAGACGCCGATCCAGGTGCCGATCGCGCGCGGCCGCATGACGATCGCCGACGCGCTCACGCAAGGGGGCGGCATCCTCAACACCGACGCCAATCCGCGCCAGATCTACGTGATGCGCGGCATGCGCGAGCATCCGACCACGCCCGAGGTGTTCCGCCTCGACATGACGCAGCCGGACTCGATCATGCTGTCCTCGCAGTTCCAGTTGCAGCCGCTCGACGTCGTGTACGTGGGCACCGCCGCGTCGACCACGTTCAACCGTGTGTTGCAGCAGGTGCTGCCGAGCGTGCAGACGCTGTTCTATCTGAAGCAGCTGACGCGCTGAACGTTTGGCCTGTAACGTCCCGCGCCGCTGTTGTCCGGGCGGTGCGGGACGTGCAACGAAAGCAGAAGTACCGCTGACGCGAAAGCCGAAGCCAACGACACGGGATGGAACAGTGAGCAATCAACTCTCTCCACACATGGCTGGTCCGATCAAGACCGAAGAAGAAGACGTCGTCCTCGGACAACTGGTGCAGGTGATCCTCGACGACATCTGGTGGCTGCTCGCGATCACCGCGATCATCGTCGCGATGGCGGTCGCGTACTGCTACCTCGCCAGGCCGACTTATTCGGCCGATGCGCACGTGCGCGTCGAGCAGTCCGACAGCATGTCGCAGGCGCTCACGCAAACGCAGACCGGCGCCGCGATCACCAGCGGCTCGACGTCGCTGCCGACCGACGCCGAGATCGAAATCATCAAGAGTCGTGGCGTGGTCGCGCCGGTCGTGCAGCAGCTCAAGCTGAACTTCAGCGTTACGCCGAAGACGATCCCGCTGCTCGGCAGCATCGCCGCGCGCCTCGCCACGCCGGGCCAGCCCGCGCGCGCGTGGCTGGGGCTCACGTCCTACGCATGGGGCGGAGAAAAAGTCGACGTCGATTCGATCGACGTGACGCCGTCGCTCGAAGGCGAGAAGCTGCTGCTGCGCGTGATCGACGCGCAGCACTATGAACTGTTCGCGCCGAACGGCTCGCTGCTGCTGCGCGGCCAGGTCGGGCAGCAGGCACAGGGCGGGGGCGTGACGATGGTCGTCAACACGCTGATCGCGCGCCCCGGGCAGGAGTTCACCGTCGTGCGCTCGAACGATCTCGATGCGATCACCGCGTTCCAGTCGGCGATCACGGTGCAGGAGCAGGGCAAGCAGACCGGCGTGATCCAGATCTCGCTGGAGGACAAGAGTCCCGAGCATGCGGCGCTCGTCGCCAATGCGCTCGCGCAGTCGTATCTGCGCGAGCACGTGTCGAACAAGCAGGCCGACGCGAGCAGGATGCTCGACTTCCTGAAGAGCGAGGAGCCGCGCCTGAAGGCCGATCTCGAACGCGCGGAGGCCGCGCTGACCGCTTATCAACGTCAGTCCGGCTCGATCAACGCGAGCGACGAGGCGAAGGTCTACCTCGAAGGCAGCGTGCAATACGAGCAGCAGATCGCCGCGTTGCGTCTGCAGATGACGCAGCTCGCCGAGCGCTACGGCGACGACCATCCGACGCTCGTCGCCGCGCGTCAGCAGATGGCCGAATTGCAGGCGCAGCGCACCAAATACGCGGACCGCTTCCGCAATCTGCCGGCCACCGAAGTGAAGGCCGTGCAGTTGCAGCGCGACGCGAAGGTCGCCGAAGACATTTACGTGCTGCTGCTCAATCGTGTGCAGGAGCTGTCGGTGCAGAAGGCGGGCACCGGCGGCAACGTCCATATCGTCGACGCCGCGCTGCGCCCCGGCGCGCCGGTCAAGCCGAAGAAGATGCTGATCATCTCGGCGGCCGTGATTCTCGGGCTGATCGCGGGCACCGGTTTCGTGTTCCTGCGCCGCAATCTGTTCAAGGGCATCGACGACCCCGATCACGTCGAGCGCGCGTTCCATCTGCCGGTGTTCGGGCTCGTGCCGCAAAGCGCCGAGCAGGTGCAGCTCGAAAACAGCTATGCGCGGGGCGGCGAACGGCTGCGTCCGGTGCTTGCGAACGCGCGGCCGAAGGACGTGACGATCGAAAGTCTGCGCAGCCTGCGCACCGCGATGCAGTTCACGCTGATGGACGCGCGCAACCGCATCGTGATGCTGACGGGGCCGATGGCCGGCGTCGGCAAGAGCTTCCTCAGCGTGAACCTGGCGATGCTGCTCGCCCATTCGGGCAAGCGCGTGTTGCTGATCGACGGCGACATGCGGCGCGGCACGCTCGAACGTTACGTGGGCGGCTTGCAGGAAAACGGCCTGTCCGAGCTGCTGAGCGGCCAGATCTCGCTGGAGGAGGCGATTCGCGGTTCGAGCATCGAAGGCCTGAGCTTCATCTCGTGCGGCCGCCGTCCGCCGAATCCGTCCGAGCTGCTGATGTCGCCGCGTCTGCCGCAGTATCTCGACGGCCTCGCGAAGCGCTACGACGTGATCCTGATCGACACGCCGCCGGTGCTCGCGGTGACCGATGCGTCGATCATCGGCGCGTATGCGGGCTCGACGTTCTTCGTGATGCGCTCGGGCATGCACAGCGAGCTCGAGCTGGCCGATGCGCTGAAACGCCTGCGCTCGGCGGGCGTCCACGTGCAGGGCGGCATCTTCAACGGCATGCCGGCGCGCTCGCGGGTCGGCTACGACCGCGGCTACGCGGCGACTCAGGCATACCTGAGCACGTGACGCGGACTCCGCACTCGAGCACCGACTTCTGCACGACAGGAACAGAGGACATCACGATGAAACTGACGGTACTGGTACCGACTTATCGCCGCCCGGCCGATCTGGCGCGCTGCCTCGCGGCGCTCGAGCGGCAATCGCGCGCGCCCGACGAAGTGATCGTGGTCGCGCGCGTCGACGACGACGCGACCCATGCGTGCCTGCGCGATCCGTCCACGGGCGGCCGCCTGCCGCTCGTGATCGCGCCGGTGGACATACCCGGCCAGGTCGCGGCCCTGAATCGCGGGCTCGACGCCGCGAGCGGCGACGTGATCGCGATCACCGACGACGACGCCGCGCCGCGCCGCGACTGGGTCGAGCGCATCGCGGCCGCGTTCGAAGCCGATGCGCGCCTCGGCGCGCTGGGCGGGCGCGACTGGGTGCACGAGAAAGGCCGCGTGCTCGACGGCGAGCGGCCGCTGGTCGGCAAGGTGACCGCGCACGGCAAGATCATCGGCAATCATCATCTGGGTGTCGGTGCGGCGCGCGAGGTCGACATCCTGAAGGGCGCCAACATGAGCTACCGGCGCGAAGCGGTGCGCACGATCCGCTTCGACGCGCGTCTGCGCGGCGCGGGCGCGCAGGTGCATAACGACATGGCGTTCAGCCTCGCGGTGAAAAACGTGGGCTGGAAGCTCGTGTACGACCCGCAGATCGCGGTCGATCATTTCCCGGCCGAGCGTTTCGACGACGACAAACGCGACGCGCAGACGATGGCCGCGCTGCGCAACGCCGCGTTCAACTTCCATCTGATCCTGCGCGACCAGTTGCCGCCGCTGCGCCGCGAAGCCGCGTGGTGGTGGTGGACGCTGGTCGGCACACGGCTTTATCCGGGCCTCACGCATGCGGCGCTCGCGCTGCTGTCGAAGCAGGCGCAGTTGAAGCTGTCGCGCTGGCGCGAGGTTCGCGCAGGCGCCCATGAGGCGCGGCGCGCGCTGTCGAAGAGCGGAGTGTCCGCATGAGTACGAAGGTTCACGTTCATCTCTTTTACGGCGCCGATCCGCGTTTTTATCGCAAGGGCGACGATATCGGCTGCCTGTACGGTTATCACCATGCGCAGTCCGAAGCATTCGCGCTGACTTATTCGGAAGACGCGCGCGAAAGCCGGCCCGTGCGGCTCGTACGGCGCGCGCTGAAGGCCGCGCTCGGCTTCGATTTCATCCATACGTGGCGCAATCGCGCGCAGATGCTGCGCTCGGACGTGATCTGGACGCATACCGAGCAGGAATGGCTGTCCGCCGCGCTGATGCTGCTGCTGTGCGGGCGCAAGGCGGGGCCGGGTGCGTCGCCGTTGCTGCTCGCGCAAAGCGTGTGGCTGCTCGACAAGTGGCCGTCGTACGGCATCGTGCGCAGCTGGTTGTATCGCAAGCTGTTGACGCGGGCGGATCGCTTGACCACACTCGCTAGCGAAAACGCCGGGTTGTGCCAACGCTATTTCCATCGCGACGCGACGCCGCTGCTGTACGGCCTGAACACGCGCGACTTCCCGGTCACCGCGCCGACGCAGTGGACGCCGCGCACGCCGCTGCGCATCGCGGCGATCGGCAACGATCGCGACCGCGACTGGGAGACGCTGATCAAGGCGGTCGGCAACGATCCGCGCTACACGGTGAAGCTCGCGACGCGGCGGCGCATTCCCGCGTCGCTGCGCGCGTCGAATGTCGAGATCGCGCTGTTTTCCGGCATCAAAAAGCAGCACGAGCTGTACGACTGGGCCGACGTGATCGTCGTGCCGCTGCGGCCGAACTCGCACGCGTCGGGTATCACGGTGATGCTCGAAGCGGCGGCGCTCGGCAAGCCGATGGTCGCGACCGACGTCGGCGCGCTGCGCGATTATTTTCCCGCCGACGAAGCCGCCTACGTGCCGCCGTTCAATCCGCAGGCACTGCGCGATGCGCTCGACCGGCTCGCCGCCGAGCCTGACGAGGCGCTGCGCCAGGCACAGGCAGCCGCGGCCGGTCTGCTCGCGCGCGATCTGACCACCCAGCACTACGCGATGCAGCACGTGCGGATCACGCGCGAGATGCTGAGCGCGCGCGGGCAGGCGAGCGCGCATGCCGGCGCGGCCACGCACGCGCAGCCCGCCGCACCCGGGCGCGAATCGCGCGGAGGCCTATAAGCGATGTCGACGATTCCGCGCGCGAACCCGTTGCCGCCGCCAGACGCGGCCAACGCCGGCCCTGCAAAAGACGCCGCGAGCGGGCTGCTGTCAGGCGGCCCGCGAGAATGGCTGCCGCCGCTCCTGCTGTGGCTGATCGCCGCGGTGCTGATCGTCGCGCATCAGGGCACGGTGCTCACGCTGGCGTTCCCGGTGCTGGCGATCCTCACGGGTCTGTGGCTCTACTTCAAGAGCCCGGCGCGCTACATCGGCTTCATGTGGTGGCTGTGGTTCCTGAGCCCCGAAGTGCGGCGTCTCGCCGACTGGTCGAAGGGCGCGTTCACGCCGACGAGCCTGATCCAGGTCGCGCCGCTCGCCGTCACGATGATCAGCGGGCTGTCGCTGCTGCGCTACTACCGGCTGCTCGCGCAGCGCCGCGGTTTGCCGGTGCTGCTGATCCTGCTCGGCCTGATCTACGCGTTCCTGATCGGCGTGATGTCGAGCGGCCCGCTCGCGGCCACCTACGACCTCGCGAACTGGCTCTACCCGATCCTGATCGGCTTTCACATCATGGCGCACACGCGCCAGTATCCGCAGTATCGCGACACGATCATCAACACGTTCATCTGGGGGATGCTGGTGATGGGCGGCTACGGCCTGATCCAGTTTTTCATCATGCCGCCGTGGGACGCGCTGTGGATGCTCGGCTCGCAGATGAACTCGCAGGGCGACCCGGTGCCGATGGGCGTACGCGTGTTCAGCACGATGAACTCGTCGGGCCCGTTCGCGTTCGCGATGATGGGCGCGATGGTGTTCGTGATGGCCGCGCAGCATCGCGTGCGCTGGATCGCCGCCGCGCTCGGCTTCTTCTCGTTCGCGCTGAGCCTCGTGCGCTCGACGTGGGGAGGCTGGGTCATCGCGCTCTTGATCCAGCTCGTGAAGTCGAACAACAAGGTGCGCGTGCGCATCGTCGCGAGCGCGGTACTGCTCGCCGGCTTGTGCGTGCCGCTGCTCGCGGTCGGCCCGGTGGCCGAGCGGATGCAGGCGCGGCTAAACACGATCGTCAATCTGCACGACGACCAGAGCTACGCGGCGCGTAACGAGTTCTACGCGACCTTCGCGAAGACCGCGTTTACCGACGTCTCGGGCGAGGGCATGGGCGCGACCGGCACCTCGACGAAACTGTCCAACGACGGCGGCCAGCTCGGCCAGTACGGCAACTTCGACAGCGGCGTGATGAACATTCCGTTCGTGCTCGGCTGGCCCGGCACCTTGCTGTACATGTCCGGCATCGTGTGGCTGCTGACGCGCGCGGTGCTCGGCTCGTTCAGGCTGCGCGACGACAAGTTCGTCTCCGCGTGCCTGAGCCTGTGTCTTGCGACCTTCGCGATGCTCGTGTTCACGAACTCGCTGGTCGGCACCGGCGGCCTGCTGCTTTTCATGGGCGCTTTTTCGATTCTTTCCGCGGTTCACCACGAAAAAATGAACCGCGCACGCACGCTATTTCTCCACGGAGGCACGGATTGAGAGTCGCCATTGTCACGCACGTAGTGCGCCATAACGACGGCCAGGGGCGCGTCAACCACGAGATCGCGCGCGCGGCGCTCGACGAGAACATCCGCGTGACGCTGGTCGCGTCGCACGTGGCGCCCGAGCTGCTCGCGCATCCTAACGTGCGCTGGGCGCCGGTGAAGATCGGCCGCTGGTGGCCCACCAATCTGCTGCGCCAGCAGGTGTTCGCGGCGAAGAGCGCACTGTGGCTGCGCGCGCATCGCCGCGACTACGACGTGCTGCACGTGAACGGCTTCATCACCTGGATGCGCGCCGACGTCAATACCTCGCATTTCGTGCATAGCGGCTGGTTCGCGAGCAAGTACTACCCGTTCGGTCTCACGAAGGGCGTGTGGTCCGCGTACCAGTCGGTCTATACGCGCTGCAACGCGTTGCTCGAGCGCTGGGCGTACCGGCGCTCGAAGGTGATCACCGCGGTGTCGCAGAAGGTCGCCGACGAAATCCGCGCGATCGGTCTCACGCCGCGCAACCGCGTGGACGTCATCTACAACGGCGTCGACACGCAGGGCTTCGCGGCGGCGAGCGGCGATCGCGCAAAGTTCCGGCTACCAGACGATGTGTTCCTGCTGCTGTTCGTCGGCGACCTGCGCACGCCGCGCAAGAATCTCGGCACCGTGCTCGCCGCGTTGAAGCATCTGCCCGAGCATGTGCAGATCGCGGTGGCCGGCTTTCTGCCGGGCAGCCCGTATCCGGACGAGGCGAAGGCGCTCGGCATCGCGCATCGCGTGCATTTTCTCGGGCTCGTGAAGGAGATGCCGGTGCTGATGCATTCGGTCGACGCGTTCGTGTTCCCGTCGCGCTACGAAGCGATGAGTCTGTCGCTGCTCGAAGCGATGGCGGCGGGGCTGCCCGTCGTGACCGCGCGCACGGCCGGCGGCGCCGAGATCATCACGCCCGAGTGCGGCATCGTGCTGGACGATCCCGACGACCCGCAAGCGCTCGCTCGCGCGGTCGCGCAACTCGCCGGCGACGACGGCGCGCGCCACGCGATGGGCAAAGCCGCGAGCGAACTCGCGACCGGCTTCGGCTGGGCGCGCATGGCCGCGCAATACATCGCGCTGTACCGGCAGCTGGCCGGGCAGCAGGAAAACCGCCGGCGCAGCCAGACGGAAGCGACGGTCGTCGCGCAGAACGATGCGCTGACGCTGAACCATCTCGCCGGACAGAAGAGCGTGGAATGACCGCGCGAAGCGGGCCATCCACGTCTACACATAGCAACTCACCGCAAGCAACACACAGGGGCACACCATCATGACGACTGGCTCAATCAAATCACTGCAGATCGGGATGCACTGGTTTCCCGAACGCGCGGGCGGCCTCGACCGCATGTACTACTCGCTGGTCGGCGCGCTGCCGGGCGCGGGCGTCGCGGTGCGCGGCGTCGTCGCCGGCTCGCCGAAAGTCGCGGCCGATACCGGTGGCGCGATCAACGGCTTCGGCCCCGCCGCGCAATCGCTGCCGCTGCGGCTAATGGCGGCACGCCGCGCGCTACGCCACGAAATCCGCACGTCGCGGCCCGATGTGATTTCGTCGCACTTCGCGCTCTATACGTTTCCGGGGCTCGACGTGACGCGCGGCATTCCGCAGGTGTCGCATTTTCAGGGACCGTGGGCCGACGAGAGCCACGTCGAAGGCGCCGATTCGTTCGGCCAGCGCGCGAAGCGTTATCTGGAGCAGTCGGTATACGCGCGTTCGTCGCGGTTGATCGTCCTGTCCGACGCGTTCGGCAAGATTCTCACGACGCGCTACGGCATCTCGCCGGAGCGCGTGCGCGTGGTGCCGGGCTGCGTCGATGTCGAGCAGTTCAATCTGCCGATCACGCAGGCCGAGGCGCGTCTGCGTCTGCAATTGCCGCAGGACCGACCGATCGTGCTGGCGGTGCGACGGCTGGTGCGGCGCATGGGTCTCGAAGATCTGATCGATGCGGTGAAGCTGCTCAAACGCAGCGCGCCCGACGTGCTGCTGCTGATCGCGGGCAAGGGTCGGCTCGAAGGTGAGCTAGAGGCGCGCATCGCCGACGCGGGGCTCGAACACAACGTGAAGCTGCTCGGCTTCGTGCCCGATCAGCATCTGGCGGCGCTGTATCGCGCGGCCAACATCAGCGTCGTGCCGACCGTCGCGCTGGAAGGCTTCGGCCTCATCACGGTCGAATCGCTTGCGTCGGGCACGCCGGTGCTGGTGACGCCGGTCGGCGGATTGCCCGAGGCGGTGGCGGGATTGTCGCCCGATCTGGTGTTGCCGGAGACCGGCGCAGCTGCGATCGCCGCGGGTCTCGCCGGCGCGCTGAACGGTACGCTGAAGTTGCCCGATGCGGATGCATGTCGCCGCTATGCGCGCGAACGCTTCGATAACGCGGTGATCGCGAAGCGGGTCGCGGCGGTGTATGCCGAAGCGATTGCGGGGAACGTGCTGCATTGAAGCGCAGCGGCCGCGGTTCAATCGAATGAAAAAAGGGCGAGGCTCGGATCGCTGCGTTCGGGCCTCGCGTTCATGTCGCCGCAAGACCGGCAAAAAAACAGGCCATCAATAACGGCACTTTTCTGTTGAACTTGAGCCCGAATCAGCCCTTGGCCGCGATTTTCCGATCTTATTTTTCAAATCCCTGAAACGTGGCGCCCGGCGTCGACTTCGTCACGTTTACGTCACACATCCGCGACGATAATCCCCGCGCCCGAAAGTACAAAAACACACGGGCGTCCCGCCAGAAAGCGGGGACCTTGTATTTTCAGATCTCGGGGATTTTCAGATGACCATCCGCCACCGCATTACGCTTCTCGTCATTCTGATGCTTGTCGCGCTATCCGCCATCGGCGGATACGCCGTGCTTCAGACCCGCAACAGCGCCGCCAACGTCAGGCAGGTCACCCAGGGCGTCGTGCCGAGCGCGCTCGCGTCGGCAGACCTCGTATCGCAGGTCAAGGACGTGCAGCTCGCGATGATGACGCTCGTCTATGCGCCTGACGCGAACATGGTCTCGCAGGCTCAAGACCTGCTGAAGAGCAAGGAAGCGTCGTTGCAGGCGGCGCTCGACGTGCAGGCGAAGGCCGCGCAAGGTCAGGCCCAAACCGGGCTCGTGAGCCAGGCGCGCGACAGCCTCGCGAATTATTTCAACGCGGTCAACGACACCGCGAAGATGAAGGCCGACGGCAAGAACGAACTGGCGCAGGCCTATCTGTTCGCGAACGTCGCGCAATACCGCGATGAACTCGAAGGCATCGTCGAGACGCTGCGGATCGAAAAGAACCGCCAGAAAGATGCCGCGATCGACGAACTGAACAGCGCGCTCGCCACCACGACGACGGCGATCGGCGCCGCGACCGGCGCGGCCATCGTCGTGCTGTTGCTGATCAGCGCGCTGCTGTATCGCCAGATCACCCGGCCGCTGAGCCGCATGCAGGTGGAGATGAGCGAGATCGCGGCGAGCCAGGACTTCACGCGCCGCGTGCCGGTCGGACGCATGGACGAGATCGGTCATTCGATCGTCGCGTTCAACGGCATGATCGAGAAGATCCAGCAAAGCTCGCTGCAACTGAAGCAGAAGACCGCCGATATCCAGGCGATGCTGCAAAACATGCAGCAGGGGATTCTGACGGTGGTCGAAGGCGTGGTCGTGCATCCGGAGTACTCCGCCTATCTCGAGGCCATCTTCGAGACGCGCGAGATTGCGGGCCGTCCGTTGCTCGATCTGGTGTTCGGCGGCACCGAGATCAACAGCGATGCGCTCTCACAGATCGAAGCGGCGCTGCAGGCATGCATCGGTGAAGACAGCATGAACTTCGAGTTCAATCAGCACCTGCTCGTCAACGAGATCGCCAAGCCGATGGCCGATGGCCGCGTGAAGACGCTCGACCTGAGCTGGTCGGCGATCACCGACGAACACGACGTCGTGCTGCGTTTGATGCTGTGCGTGCGCGACGTGACCGAACTGCGCGCGCTCGCCGCCGAGGCCGGCGAACAGAAGCGCCGGCTGGAAATGATCGGCGAGATTCTCGCGGTGAGTCAGGAGAAGTTCCATCACTTCGTCGAAAGCGCGACGGGCTTCATCAGCGAGAACGAACGGATCATCCGTCAGCATCACGAGCCAAGTCACGAAGCCGTCGCCGAGCTGTTCCGCAACATGCACACCGTCAAGGGCAATGCGCGCACGTACAGCCTTCAGCATCTGACCGGCATCGTCCACGAAACCGAACAGCGCTACGACGCATTGCGCCGCGCTGACAGCAGCGAAGCGTGGGACCAGCAGCTTCTGATCGAGGATCTGCAGCGCGTGAAGGCCGCGCTCGAAACCTACGCGACGATCAACGAAGTGAGCCTCGGCCGCAAGGGGCCGGGCCAGAGCGGCGCGGTGGATCGCTACCTGATGGTCGATCGCGAGTTGATCCAGAAGCAGCTGGATCTGCTCGAAAGCGCCGATCCGGCCGACCGGGACGCGCTCGTGTCGATGCGCGAATCGTTGCAGCGCGAACTGCGTCTGTTGGGCACCGAATCGATCTACGAAGCGCTCGCGGGCGTGCTCGACTCGCTGCCGTCTCTGGCGGCCGAACTCGGCAAGGAGGCGCCGGTCGTCAGCATCGACAACAACGGCTACCGCGTGCGCAGCGAGGTCAGCCATACGCTGCGCAATGTGTTCACGCACCTGCTGCGCAACTCGGTCGACCACGGCATCGAGCCTGCCGCCGAGCGTGTCGCGAACGGCAAGGACCCGGCCGGCGTCATCGAACTGGAAGTGGGCGTCGACCATCACGCGCTGCAGATCACCATCAGCGACGACGGCCGCGGTCTCGCGCTCGCGAAAATCCGTGGGGCCGCGATCGAACGCGGCTGGATCGACGCCGATGCCGCGCTCAGCGACGAAGCGATTGCCGAGATGATTTTCCGTTCCGGCTTCTCGACCGCGCAGACCGTCAGCGAGATTTCGGGCCGCGGCGTCGGCATGGATGCCGTGCGCGATTTCGTGCGGCGCGAGCATGGCCGCATCGAATTGCGTTTCACCGACGATCGTCGCGGCGCGGACTATCGCCGCTTTCAGACCGTCGTGTCGTTCCCCGAGGACTGGGCGGTGGACAGTCTCGACGCGTCCGCCGATGCAGCGCGCGAGCGTGACGCGGATGCGGTAGCAGGCTGACGGCCTGATGGATTGATCGAAGCGATGGGAGCAGGTTGTGCTTGAAAGTTATCTTTTGGCGGCAGGCGTTGGCGGTATTCTCTGCGCACTCGCGACGGGAATTTTTTATCGTCGCAAGCTTCGCGCGGGTGCGCAGGCGCAGCGTGTCGACGCGCTCGCGCGGCAGGCCCTCGAGCAGCAACTCGACGCGGCGGTCCGGCTCGGCGAGCAGGCCAACAGCGAGCGCGCCGCACTGGAGTCGGTGCTCGCCGATCTGCGCGCGCAAGCCGGGCAGTGCGCGCACGATCGCGAAGCGTTGCAGACGTCGCTCGACGCCGCGAGTTCGCGAAGCGACGAATGGCTGCAGCATGCGACGCGGATCGCGCACGAGGCGGGCCGTCTGAAGACGCTGACCATCACGTTCGAGCGTTGGCACGAGCAGATGATTTCGCTGATGTCGCAGAACCGCGACATGCACAAGAAGAACCAGGAGCTGTCGGCGATCGTGCAGCACGTGCTGATCGTTTCGCTGAATGCGTCAATCGAAGCGGCGCGCGCCGGCAGCGCGGGTCGCGGCTTTTCGATCGTCGCGGGCGAAGTGCGCTCGCTGGCGTCGCGCTCGCAGGAGTTGTCGAAGAGCTATCGCGAGAGCCTGCATCGCAACGACCTGACGACGGCGGCGACGTTCCAGGACATCCAGGCCGGCGGCAAGATGATCACGGCGTCGCTCGGCGGCGTCGAAGTGCTGGCGACCCAGTTCCAATCCCGGCTCGAGCAGGCCGCGGCGTGATTACCGATCAGGCGAAGCAAAGCATCGCGGACATCTTCTGTCACGCGGCCCGCGCGAGATTGCCCGCGACGCCGGGCGATTCGTGCGAGATCACGGCGGTTCCGAGGTGGGATCGCGATCATCCGGCCGGACCTTGCGCGATGGCGTTGACGATCTCGTCGATCGGCTTTCGTCTGCTGTTCGTGCTGCATTTCGGCAAGGACGACGCGACGCACGCCTACTACGCCAGCGGCGACACGACGCGTTCGCTGTCGGAAACGCTGATGGAACTCGGCAACCTGTGCTGCGGCTACATGAACCAGCAACTGGTCGATCATTTCCCCGATCTTGGCATGTCGACGCCGTATGAATTGAACAGCGCCTGTGTCGAGTATCTGGACGAGTTGCGGCCCGATCACGTGTGGGCGTACGAGCTGACGATCGGCGGTGCGGCCCGGCTGGGTGTCACGTTATGTCTATGCGCGCAGGCGCCCCTCGATTTCAAGGCTGAACTCGCCACGGCCGACGAGGCCGAAGGCGAGCTCGAACTTTTCTAGCCCCTCAACACTGCATTCGCAGACTGAAACACGATGAATACCAGCAAGCCCGTCAGCAAGGTGCTCGTGCTCGACGACTGTCCGGCACACGCGCAAGCGCTGAAGCTCTTTTTCGACGAACACAACCTGATCGCACTGAAGGTGCGCGACAGCAACCGCCTCGGCTCGGTACTGGCCACCAATATCGATCTCGGCGGCGTTCTGCTGGCGGATAACTACGGCGGATCGGTCGAGCAGGCGGCGACGAGCGCCGCGCGCATCAATGCCTTGCGCCCCGAACTGCCGGTGATCCTGCGTTCGAGCGGCCACGCGCCGCTCGAACGGCTTCCGAAGCCGTTGACGAACGCGGCATGCGCGCATTTCGATGCCGCCGATCTGACGGCGCTGCGTGAAGCCGTCGATCGATACATCTTCAGCCTCGACTTCCCGAACGCGCTCGTGCGCGGTATCGCGGAGATCACTGAAGCGCGGCTCGCCACGTCGTTCGACGGCGTCACGGTGCAACGCGACACGCCCAGTATCGTGCGCGATCGAATCATCTTCGGCGAGGTCTTCAGCCTGATTCCGCTCGAAGGCAGCTGGTGTCGCGGCTATATGTTGATGCGGGCCGAAGAGGAGCCGCTGCTCGGCATGATCGATCGCGATCGCGCGGCACGCGAGCCCGGCATGGGCGCGGGGCAACCGGGCTTTCGCGATCTGAACGACGTGCTCGGCGAATTGACCAATCTGATCTGGGGGGCATTCAAAAACCGCTTCCTCGATCAGCAGAACGCTCGCGATGCAAGTCAGGTGCAGGTGCAGGTGCCACTGCTGGTCAATCACAAGCATCGCTACATCTCGTTCGGCTCGGACAATCCGCAGTTGCGGTTTCAATATCGATTGAGCGACACCGCGAGCGGACAGTCGGTGTCGATCGACCAGCGCTTCGTTTTCAACCTGAGCTGGTCACCCGAAGATTTTTCTGAAAACGCGGTGGATGTCGACGATCTCGTCGAGTCCGGCGAACTCGATCTGTTTTGATACGACGCGTCGGTGACGCAAGGGAATGGTTATGGCAAAGATTCTGGTGGTGGACGATTCGAGCACGGTACGCGATGAAGTCGCGGGTTTTCTGGCGAAAAATGGTCTCGACGTCGCGACGGCCATCGACGGCAAGGATGGCCTTGCGAAGCTGAAAACGGATTCGAATATCCGCCTGATCGTCAGCGACGTGAACATGCCGAATATGGACGGCCTGACGATGGTCGAAAAAATCCGCGGCGAACTCGCGAACAAGACCGTCAACGTGATCATGCTGACGACCGAAAGCAGCCCCGCGATGAAGGAGCGGGGCAAGGCCGCCGGCGTGAAGGGCTGGATCGTCAAGCCGTTCAAGGGCGATGCGGTGCTGGAGACGTTCCGGAAACTGGCGGGTTGACGGGGCAGTGTGCGGCGAGCCCCGCCGCACACGGATGCCGGGTTAGAACGTCTCGTGGTGCTCGTTGCGCGCGATGTCCGCCTGCACCATCATCTGGCAAAGCTGTTCGAGCGAGGTTTGCGGTTGCCAGCCGAGCGTGTCGCGCGCCTTGTCCGCGCAGCCGATCAGCAGGTCCACTTCGGCCGGCCGATAGAACTTCGGATTGACGCGCACGAGCGTCTTGCCGGTCGCGACGTCGATGCCGGTCTCGCGCTCGTCCTTGCCCGCCCATTCCAGCTGATAGCCGGCCGCCGTGAACGCCATGCGCACGAAATCGCGAACCGTTTCGGTGCGGCCGGTCGCGAGCACGAAGGTGTCGGGCGCGTCGGCCTGCAGCATGCGCCACATGCCCTCGACGTATTCGAGTGCGAAGCCCCAGTCGCGCTGCGCGCTCAGGTTGCCGAGTTCGAGCACGTCCTGCTTGCCGAGCTTGATCTTCGCGACCGTGTCCGAGATCTTGCGCGTGACGAATTCGCGGCCACGTAGCGGCGATTCGTGATTGAACAGAATGCCGCTGCTCGCGAACAGGTCGTACGATTCGCGATAGTTGATCGTCGACCAGTGCGCGAACAGCTTCGCGACGCCATACGGGCTGCGCGGATAGAACGGCGTGCTTTCGCGTTGCGGCACCGCCTGCACGAGGCCGAACATCTCGGAGGTCGACGCCTGGTAGAAGCGTGTCTTCGGGCTCAGGATACGCAGGCCTTCGAGCAGATTCAGCGCGCCGACGCCGGTCACTTCGGCGGTGGTCACTGGCTGGTCGAACGACACGCCGACGAAGCTCTGCGCGGCGAGGTTGTACAGCTCGTCGGCCTGCGTGCCGTCGAGCAGGCGCAGCGTCGAGCCGAGGTCGGTGAGGTCGTGTTCGACGAGACGCAGATTCGGATGATCGAGCACGCCAAGCTCACGCATGCGCCAGAAGTTGACCGAACTCGTGCGCCGGTAGGTGCCGGTCACGTGATAGCCCTTGTCGAGCAGCAGCCGGGTCAGATAGGCGCCGTCCTGTCCGGATACGCCGGTGATGATCGCTTTGCGTGGTTGGCTCATAGCTTGCCTTCTAGTTTGTGGGAGAAAAGAGAACGGAACGCGCGTAAGGGCCTGGCTCAATGCGCGTTGTCCAGCAGCCGCCGCACCACCGGTTCGACGACCCGATAATCCTGTTCGGCCTTCAGCCGGTACAACTCCGGCTTTGGATGCGCGCCGTCCGACATCAGCGACTTCCAGTCGGGCAGGCTGCTCACATACGCGTATTGATCGACGAGCGGCACCTGCTGTTCGGCGGCCACGCGTCGCGTCATCGCTATCATCGCGGCGAGCCGGGCGTTGAGCCGGTTATCGGGCATCGGGTTCGAGGTCTGCAAAACAGGCTCCTTGCCGAGCGCTCGCGCGGTTTGCACGAGCGACGTCTCGGCCGCGTAAAACTGCTCGGGAGTCTGGTTGTGCATCACTTCGTTGATGCCGTAGTTGATCAACACGATCCGCGCGGGCGAGGCGGCGAGACGTTCGCGCCACGGCAGTCCCGCCGTCGGCCCCGCGCGACGATTGCCGGTGCCGTCGCGCAACTGCCAGGCCATCGTGCCGCCGACGCCGTAGTTCGTGACGCGCACGCGCTCGCCGTCATGCGCCTGCAACGCTTGCTGCAGAAACGTGACGGCGTTGCGGGCTTGCGGGCCGCAGTGGCCATCGCTGCAGGTGATGCCGAGCGTGGTCGAGTCGCCGTACGCGTCGATCAGCAGTTGCGTCGGCGATGGCACTGCCGGTCCGGCCACGGCCGCGCGCGTTGTCGGCGCGACCAGCATCAGCGCCGACACGACACCCAGCACGTGGGCAGCAACAACGGCCGGGCGGCTCATGCGCGGCCTTGCGGTGCTTGCCGCGCAACGTTGGCGCCGGCGCCGGTCGTCGCTCTCGACCCGCGCGCGCCGAAAATCAGGCGCTTCTCGAATGCGAACCACGTGATGCTCGCGTACACGAGCGTGATAGCGAGCGCGATCGCGGCGCTCAGATAGCGATTCAGATGCAGCGGCCACACCATGTACAGCACGCTCAGGTGGATCAGATAGATCGTGTAGCTGATGGTGCCGATATAAACGAGCACGCGATTGCACAACAGCCGCTTCACGATGCCCTTGCTCTGCAGCGCGATCACGACGATCGATGTACACAGCACCAGCGACACGCTATACAGCCCGGCATTCGACAACGGTGTATTCGCTGCGCGAAAACGCGGGTAGTGCAGATGCAGCCATGCCAGCACCGCGAGCGCGGCCAGAGCGCCGAGCACCGCGAGTCCCTTGAACGGTTCGAGCGCATTGCGATCGCGCCGCACGGCAACCGCGAGCAGCGCGCCGGCCGCGAGCAGATCCATGCGGAACGGCGTCAGGTAGTAGATCGGCCAGAACGAATCGAACCACGGCGTCGCGAGCGCGCGCAGCAGCGGCACCAGCACGATCAGCGCGGCCGCCACCAGCCCAAGCAGACGCTCGGGCACGAGCAGGATCACGAACGGCCAGAAGATATAAAACTGCTCCTCGACCGCGAGCGACCACAGCACGTTGAGGCTGTCATGACCGCTTTGATTGAGCGCATCGCCGATATTGGTCGCGAAGAACGCGTACCAGTACCAGTGCCGCGCCCACGCGAGGCCGAACAGCAGCGACGACACGGCCATCAGCAGCAGGTACGGCGGCAGGATGCGGCGCGCGCGCCGCGCATAGAAATAGCTGAAATACGACTGCTGGCGCGACTTGCGATCGAGCAGGATGCCGCTGATCAGAAAGCCGCTCAAAACGAAGAACAGATCGACGCCCATCCATAGCGGCGCTTTCAACGCGTGCTGCGCGAACACCGCGAGCACGGCGATCGCGCGCAGACCGTCGAGCTGCACGATGCGGGAATGGGAGGGCGCGAGGGGCAATGCGCTGGCTGTCATGAACCGTCCATGGTGTAAAGCGGATGAGCCGGGCGAAGCGCCGCGCGGTTCGCCACGGATTGCCAGCGAACAGGCACGCGCTTCGCGTCGCAACTGAAGTGCAATCGATTCTAGGGAAAAGAAACTCGAGAAAAAACCCGTTGGAATGGGCTAATTGAATCAGATTGAAACAGGGTATTTCTTTGGCCATTCCCGAAAGATTTATATGTTTATGTGGTGAGCATCGGGCAATCCGTAATAAATGCGCATTGCGTGATATCACATCGGTAGGAACGGGGGATCGTCGCGACAGAGGCGACTGACGGCGAGGCTTGCGCTTTTATCGATTTTTAAAATCGTTTCTTTTTCGACGTATAAGCGGACGAATATTTTTGAATTATTTTCGATTTTCGTCACCGCATTTTTTCCGCGTAACTTAGCCGTGCGGACGGCTGCCTTCAGGCGCCGCGCTTCAATCGGTTGCGCTTCGTTTCGCTTTGCCACATCACTGAATTTCGCCCCGAGCGGGCGCAGGTCCGCGTGCATCGCGTTGACCGGACATCGACTGGAGGTTCCGCCTTGCGCCGTATCACGTTCAAAAGCTGGTTCGCCGTGACAGCCTGCGCTGCCGGCGTCGTCGCCGCATCGGCCAGTCTGCCGGCGCGCGCCGAAACCGCTTTGAACGCGAAGACCTCATGGATCGGCAACAGCTTCGGCTTTGGCGATGGCACATGGACGCAGATCGATATCACCGCGATCGCGGTCACGCCCGACGGCAAGGTCTATACGAACGCGCCGTGGGACGAAAGCGGCGCTGAAGCGAGCGTCTATCAGGACGGCAAGATGCTCGGCTTCGCGGGCGGCACGCATGGCTGGGGCAACGCCGGCGGCAATGCGATCGCGGTCAACCGCAAATATGCATTCGTTGCGATCGCGGTCGGCAATGAGAAGGGGCATCTGGTCGAGCCGGGCGTGTGGCCGGACAAGGGTAAGCAATGGTTTGGTATCTCGCGGCGCCTGATCGACGAGCCGAAGCGCGTGGCACCGTTTCAGCCCGCGGCTAAAAACGCGGACCCGCACGCGCAGCTCGCGGCCGGCTTTCTGATGATGAACGAAGTGCCGACCGGCACGAACGCCGAGATCGGCGGGCTCGCCGCGAACGACACGACGCTGTTCGCGGCCAATACCGCGCGCAATCGCATCGAAGTCTACGATGCCGAATCGATGCAGCAGAAAGCAACGTGGAACGTGCACGAGCCTGGACGAATCGCGCTCGCGCCCGACGGCACGCTATGGGTGCTCAGCGGCACGCGCGGCGATCGCGCGCCGGGTATCGGGCATTACACGGCGACCGGTCAGCGCATCGACGAGACCATCACGCTGCCGGCCGATACGGTCGCGGTCGGCCTCGCCGTCGATGCGCAAGGCCGCCTCCTGATCGCCGATAACGGTCCGCGCCAGCAGGTGCTGTTCTTCACGAAGCGCGACGGCCGCTACACGGAGTCGGGCACGCTCGGCGAGCGCGGCGGCATTTTCAGCGGCGTCGCGGGCAAGCCCGGACCGTTGCGATTCAACGGGCTGACCGGCGTGGGTGTCGATGCGCGCGGCAACGTGTACGTGTCGACCAATGGCATCGGTCCGCGTTACGAGCCGATCGGCGCGGGCCTCGGCGCGACGCTCGAAAGTTATGCGCCGAACGGCAAGCGCAACTGGCAGGTCGAGGGGCTGCTGTTCGTCGACGGCGCGTGGATCGATCCGGCCCGGCCCGACAGCGTCTATACCGGCAACAAGCGCTTCGAACTCGATTTGTCGAAGCCGTCTGGACAGGACTGGAAATACGCGGGGTTCCTGTCGAATCGGTTCAAGTACCCGGACGATCCGGTGTTCCATACCGACCAGTATCCGGGTCTGCCGATCGCGCGGCGGTTGAAGGGGCACACGTTCCTCTATCTGACCGACATGTATGCGGATCATCTGAAGATCTATCGCTTCGATCCGCAGCATGACGGCGAGACCGCGATTCCCTCGGGATTTATCGCAGGTCGCGAGCGCGCGGTCGCGAAGGTGCCGAATGCACCGCCGGGCGGTGACTGGATCTGGCGCGACACGAATGGCGACGGGCGCTTCGATCGCGACGAATACACGCTGAACACGAGCGGCACGAAGCTCGCCGGCGGCTGGGGCTGGTGGGTCGACATGGCCGGCGACATCTGGCGTACCCGGGATACGAAAGGCATCTATCGCTTCCGTTTCGGCGGACTCGATGCGAAGGGCAACCCGGTCTACTCGTACTCGAACCTGACGCAGTACCCGGTGCCGGCACCGTTCAGCGAACTGCATCGCGCGATCTATGAATCGGACACGGACACGATGTACGTGAGCGGCTATACGGCCGATATGCCGACCGCGCAGGGCTTCTGGAAGGAAGTGGGGCGCGTGCTGGTGCGCTATGACAAGTGGTCGAGCGGCAAGCCGGTGCAGCGCTACGCGATCACGCTGCCGTGGCAGACGCAGAGCAAGCCCATCGCGACGATCATCGGCGTCACGGTCGAGGGGCAATACGTGTTCGGCGTCGAGCCGGTCGGCGCGGTGCACGTGTGGGACAAGGACAGCGGCAAGGAACTCGGCGTGATCCGGCCGGGCCCCGAAGTGGGCCGCGCGTCGGGTTGGGTCGACGTGCCGAACGGTATCAGCGCGACGAAGCGCGGCGATGGCGAGTACCTCGTCTTCGTCGAGGAAGACGCGCGCGGCAAGGTGCTGATGTATCGCTGGAAGCCTTGAGGTGCGTTGGCCTCGCTGACGCAGCCCCGCACGCAATCTAACCGCAAAACCGAAGGGATTCGATGGACAAAGGCATTCTCAGGAACGTGGCGATCAATTTTTTCGGGCTCGTGCTGCCGACGTTCGTGTCGCTCGTGACCGTGCCGTCGTATATCCGGCTGCTCGGCGTGGAGCGCTACGGTGTGATCAGTCTCGTGTGGACGCTGATCGGCTACTTCGGGATTCTCGATCTCGGCATGAGCATGGCCGCGCAGAACCATATTTCGAAGGCGCGCGCGTCGGGCGATCAGCAGGAAAGCGCGCGCGTGTTCTGGAGCGCAACCTGGCTCAATCTGACGACCGGGGTTGTCGGCGGTCTGATCATCTACTTCGGCGCGTTCCTGTACACCGCGTATTTCACGAAGGTATCGCCCGAGTTGCAGCACGAAGTCTATATGGCGCTGCCGTGGCTCGCGGTTGCGATTCCGATCGCGAACGTGTCGTGGGTGTTCGCGGGCGCGATCAATGGCGCGGAACGCTTCGGCGTCTACAACACGAACCAGACGATCGGCACGTTCCTGTTCCAGCTGCTGCCGCTCGGTGCCGCGTGGTGGCTCGGCGCGACTTTGCAGAACGTACTCGCCGCGGCAGTCGTCGCGCGGATTCTCGCGGCGTTGCTGCTCGGCCGCTACGCGCTGAAAGTGCTTGAAATACGCAGCATTCAGCCGCCGCGGCTCGGCGTCGCAAAGGGGCTGTTCAACTTCGGTGGCTGGATGCTGATCGCGAGCGTGACGACGATGGTCGCCGATTCGCTCGATCGCGTCATGCTCGGTTCACGGCTCGGCGCGCGTTTCGTCACGTACTACACGGTGCCGCAGAACCTCGTCACGCGTCTGAACATCGTGCCGACCGCGCTGGTACGCACGCTGTTTCCGCGGCTTTCCGCAGTCGGCCGCGCCGACGCCGACACGATCACGCAGCAATCGCTCGAATTTCTGAACGGCGTGTTCACGCCGGTCGCGCTCATCGCGATGCTGGTGCTCGAACCGTTCCTGCATCTGTGGGTCGGCAACGAGATCGCGACGGTCGCGGCGCCCGTGGGCCGCATCATGATCGTCGCCGTGTGGCTCGTCGGCCAGGCGAACGTGACGCGCATCCTGATTCAGTCGCAGGTCAATCCAGCCACCGCCGCGCGCATCGGCCTCGTCGAGTTGCCGCTTTTCGCCGGCGCGTTGTGGCTCGGTATCACGCATTTCGGGCTGACGGGCGCGGCGGTCGCGGTCGCTGCCCGCGCGTTGTTCGACTACGCGGTGCTGCTGCGTTTCGCCGCGATCCGCGCGCGCCAGATCGTGCTCGACATGCTCGCCCATCTCGCCTTCCTGCTCGCCAGCCTGTGGCTCGCCAGCTTCCTGCCGAGCCTCGCGCTCGCGATCGCCGCCGGTGTGCTGATGGTCGGCGCGAACGTCGCGTGGTCGATCACGATGACGCCCGCCTTGCGCAATCTTGCGCGTTCACTGCTATTGCGACTGAATCCGAGGAAAAGCGCATGAATCAAGACGTCCTTGAAAAAGACCTGTTGAGGCCCGCGACGCGCAGCGCGCTCGACGAGCTGACGAGCGTGCCCGGCATCCAGCCGGCACCGCGCCGTACCGCACCGCGCGCGAGCAAAAGCGTGCGCATCGCGATCGTGCACGACTGGCTCGTCACCTACGCGGGCGCGGAGAAAGTGCTCGAGCAGATCATCGCGTGCTTTCCCGATGCGGACCTGTTCAGCCTCGTGGACTTTCTCGACGATCGCAGCTTCCTGCGCGGCAAGCCGGTGACGACGTCGTTCATCCAGAAGTTGCCGCTCGCGCGCAGCAAGTACCGCTCGTATCTGCCGCTGATGCCGCTCGCGATCGAGCAGCTCGACGTGTCGGCGTACGACGTCGTGATCTCGAGCAGTCACGCGGTCGCCAAGGGCATTCTGACCGGTCCCGATCAGGTGCATATCAGCTACGTGCATTCGCCGATCCGCTATGCGTGGGATTTGCAGCATCAGTATCTGCAGCAGTCGAAGCTGACCAACGGCCCGAAGTCGGCGCTGGCGCGGCTGATTCTGCATTACATGCGCAACTGGGATATCCGCACGTCCAACTCGGTCGACGGCTTCGTCGCGAACTCGGCGTTCATCGCGCGACGCATCAAGAAGGTGTATCAGCGCGACGCGCAGGTGATCTTCCCGCCGGTCGATGTCGAGGCGTTCACGCTGTGCACGCAGAAGCAAGACTTTTATCTGACCGCCTCGCGCATGGTGCCGTACAAGAAAATCGATCTGATCGTCGAGGCGTTCGCGCGGATGCCCGAGCGCAAGCTCGTCGTGATCGGCGACGGGCCCGACATGGCGAAGATCCGCGCGAAGGCGGGGCCGAACGTCGAGATCATGGGCTATCAACCGTTCGAGGTGCTGAAGGACCGCATGAGCCGCGCGAAGGCATTCGTGTTCGCGGCCGAAGAGGACTTCGGCATTTCGGTGGTCGAGGCGCAGGCTTGCGGCACGCCGGTGATCGCGTACGGCAAGGGCGGGGCGCTCGAAACGGTGCGCGATCTGTCGGAGCCGAAGCCGACCGGCATGTTCTTCGATGAACAGGATACCGACTCGATCATCGCTGCCGTGAATCGTTTCGACGAGCTTCGGCACCGGTTCCTGCCGGAGAATTGCCGCGGCAACGCCGAGCAGTTTTCGGCCGCGCATTTCCGCGAGCGCTTTTTCTCGCAGGTGCGCGCGGCGGTGCCCGCGTTGCGCACGGCGACGCTGCCGGCCTATACGCCGTATCGGCCGGCCGTGCAGGGCGCCGCGAACGTGCCGCGCATTCTTGCCGTCGATCAGAGCGGCGTGCTCGGCGGCGCCGAACTGTCGCTGCTCGAAATCGTCAAGGCGCTGCGCTCGCGCATCGAGGTCGTGCTGTTCGACGACGGGCCGTTCAACACCGCACTCGCGAAAACCGGCGTCGAGGTCACTGTACTCGATGCCGGCGCGCTCAAAAATGTGCGCAAGCAGGGCGGTTCGATGCCCAAAGGTCAGGCGTTGAAGGGACTCATCTCACTCGTGCGTGCCACCGCGAAACGCGCGCGCAAGGTGGATGTGATCTACGCGAACACGCAGCGTGCGATGGTGATCGGCGCCGTGGCCGGCAAGCTCGCGAGACGGCCGGTGGTCTGGCATTTGCGCGACATCGTCAGCGCCGAGCATTTCGGCGGCAAGCAGCTTGCGATCATCAAGTGGTGCGCGCGGCTCGGCCTCACGCACGTGATCGCCAATTCGGCTGCGTCGGCGCAGGCGTTTGCGAAGCTCACGCGGTTCGACAGCAAGCGCATCGACGTCGTGTTCAACGGGATCGCCGCGGAACCGTTCGACGCATTGCGCACGGTGCCGCAAGCGGTGCTGCGCGAGCGCCTGAATCTGCCGCGCGACGCGTTTCTCGTCGGCTCGTTCAGCCGGCTTGCGCGTTGGAAGGGGCAGCATGTGCTCCTCGAAGCGATGGTGCTCAATCCGCAGATGCATGCAGTGCTGGTCGGCGCGGCGCTGTTCGGCGAGGACCAGTATGAGAGCGAACTGCGCGCCTTCGTCGCCGCGCACAAGCTTGGCGAGCGCGTGCATTTTCTCGGCTTCCAGCACGATATTCCGGCCTGCATGTGCGCGGTCGACGCGGTCGTGCATACGTCGATCACCCCGGAGCCGTTCGGTCGCGTGATCGTCGAGGGGATGCTCGCGCAGCGGCCGGTCGTGGCGTCGCGCGCAGGCGGCGTGCTCGAAATCATCGACGACTACGAGAACGGCGTGCTGTGTACGCCGGGCGATGCGCATGCGCTCGCCGATACGCTCGCCGAATTGCGCTCGAACGGCGAGTTGCGCGACAAACTGGTCAGGAACGGCCATCGGACCGCGCAGGAGCGCTTCGGCACGCGCAGCTATGTGGATGGGGTTGCGCAGATTCTGACCGGCGTGGCAGCGCGGTGACGAGGTGATTTTTACGCGAGGGTAGACGAGGGCTTGGCCAGTCCTTGCTTGGCGTAGCGGAGCGAAAGTCTCGAACGACTTTCGCTCCGTTTTTTTTATTCCTCGCGCAGCGACAGGTTGATTACTCGCTCAGAAGGCGCTTGAGTTCGTCAAGGAATGAAGCAGTAGTGTGGCCCCACAGATTGGGATCAATCCCTGCGCCGTAATCTCTTTCGAACGCAGAATCGAGGTCGGACGGATGCTCATTCATGAATGAATTTATTTCATCAACTATTTCCTTTTGATATTCCAGTGGGCTATCATTTCTATAGCATGAGACAATTTCAGAGATTGTGTTTCCCCACAAATCAAAATCCTCATTGAAATACGCACCGAAAAGCTCGTACATTCTAGGGTAGCGATCTGATAGCATTGGCTATCCTTAGCCCACGTGGGCGGTAAATATGTAATACGGCATATTATTATATTCCTGAAACTTCAAAATTACGGTGACTTCGTTCATCTTGGTCAGTTCGTTGGTTTTTCTCGTTACCCCGTATCCTATATCGCCACAAACTTTCTTGACCAATGTAAGGGGAATGCGGTTTTTCGGAGATTGTATCCAGCTCTGTATTTTCAAGGCATTTGAGTTCATTACATCAGATATCGCCAACTCTGCCACCTGAAGATTATAAAACGATGAAACAACCCTTTTTTGGGGTTCCCGTTTAAGGCGTTCCCGTAGCCATGCCTCGTCCTTCTCAACATGCTTCAGAATCGTATGCCCGCCAAGCCTTGGATTAATGGCCTTCGCCTCATGCATTTGCAGATTGATCCTGCCCATCGTGACGCTGGCCACGCGTGCAGCCTTGATCGAGCCAGCGAAGCCAAACGGCACGATCATATCAACTGACAGGCCGATCTTGTTTGCCAGGTCAGGACTGGCCTTCATCGCCTCGGCCAGTTTCGTCGTACCTTGCTGGGTCAGCGTGGCCGTATCCCGGCCCGTCCAGATTTGTCGCAAACCTGCCGACGCCGTATCTGAGCCATGCACGCCGAACACAACGCACCCCGCCTTGCTCGCCATCGTCGGTTCGGGCAGCACACACAGAGCCGCCGCCCCGACCATTTCCAATACCCCGCCGACAACCTGCAAACCGCCCCATAGCCGGTTGGAAAGCATTTCGGTGGGGCTGATCGACTGGCGGGAGAGCACCGCCGCCAGTTGAGGCGCACTGAGTACCACTCGCACGGCATCCGGATCGTGTTGATACGACATTACGATGTCCCCTGGAGTTGTTGGGCTACCACGCTAGCAGGCGACTACAGGGAGATGGAATGGGCGACGGATGATTTTAGGGGGCTTTGCCTGTGTCAATCAAACGGCGCGCGGCGAGTGGCGGTCGAAATCGAGACTTCGGCATGCGCGCGAAGCGCCTCAGCCACAAGTTGCCCGCATCAAGCTGGCACGCAGGATTATCCGCGAGCCGCAGCGCGCCGCTGCAATGGATGCAATAGCGCTGATCACGCAGAACACCGGCACACCGGCCGAACCCCGGGCGGCATCGATTCCTGACGGTAAAGGTGGCTCAACGCCGCCCTTTTTGTTGAACCGCGATTGCGGAAATATGCATTGAAAATGAGATACGCGAAATCATCGTGAATATTTGTCAAAAAGTCTTAATCTCAAATTAAAGGTGTTGACCGTGGCTGCTTCGGATGATTAATTCGTCGGTGTGTTCTGGAAAATCAGCAGAGGTCAAATGGAACAACAGAATCAGAAAAGTGCCATGGACGAGGAGGAAGAGTGCCAAGTTTGCCGTATCACCTATTCAATCTACTCAAACTTCCCGCCAATGCCGTCTGCAATGGTGCTGAACGCCGAAACCGGCGAATGGCTTCCGTTCGATAGGTTGAAGTCGTATTCAAACGGTTACGACATGGCCGAAGCCCTCGGTTACGCATGGGCGTGCGATTGTCGCGGACGCTCACGGAATCGTTTCGATCAGCGGTTCACGCTAACCGATGCTGGAGGTAATGCACTCCCTAATACGTATTACACCGCCCAACTTCCATCGGGCGCACTTGTTCACGGCATTACCGATTCGCAGGGACGCACCAAGCGCTATCAGACACATGGTGCGCGATCCATTCACGTCTTTATTGGTCATAGGGAGGCGTAATGCGTGATGCACTGGAGCAGCACTAACAGATACAAACCCGAATTCACTTGTAATTCTCCAGTCGGACAGGATCGGCAAGCCGTGGAATGTTTCCCAAGCTGGAGTTCAGTTCACTGCGCAGTGGGAGGCCTTTCGGTCGCATTTGTACGATAAGGATGGAGGTGGCGGCGGCGGAAATTCCACGATCGGATACGGACATCTGGTCCATATCGGACCAATATCCGGTGCACCTTCCGAAGCGCTTTACGGAAATGGAATTACCGAACCGCAGGCGCTGAAACTGCTTCATCATGATCTACGCGAAGCCGAGCGAATTGTAAATAGCAGAATTTTTGTTCCGTTGTTTCAGTACGAGTACGATGCGGTTGTTGATTTCATCTTCAATCATAGAAGTGGAAATAACGAGTTTTTCGCGCTCGTTAATACCGGTCATTACGATCAAGCGCCGTCGAAATTTCTGCAATACACAGCGGCGCATGGCAAACACCCACTGGGGTTGGTCAGGCGCCGTCGTGCTGAGGGCCGACTGTTTGCTACGGGGAATTATGATGCGACTCACTAAGATAACGGTTGCAGTGATCCTATCATGCGGCACGTCGGCCGCCTTTGCAGACGCGACTTGCGAGGCATCCGCGAAAACGCGCGATGACTATCTGGCGTGTACAAATGCCGACACGAAAAGCATGCTAAGTGACGCTGAAAAACTCTATCGAAATCTCCACGCCAACGCTAAGGGCGAAGCGCTCGCGGAACTCGCGAAAAATCACAAGCTGTGGGAAGAAAAATTGCAATCCGATTGCAAGTTATTTGGGATGGCATTCAACGACTGGAAAGGCGGTTATATGCCTGATACAGACTTCCAGGTGGCGGCCTGCAGGCAGGATGCGGCAAAACAGAGGCTCGAATTTTATGAATGGTTGTCTTGTCCGGACGATATGGAATCGTCGGAGCATCCGGAATGCTCAACGGTTAAAACGATTCTTGGACGCAAGAAATAAATCGAAATTGAGTTGAGTCCGATCTGTAACGAGAGGGAACTGCGCGTGGATGTGCGACAAGCTGTTGAACTGCGTACGGACACTCGTTGAGGACGTGCCGCTTGCAGAAGGGAAAACGCGTTCAATTCCGGTGAAGGATCATCCGAATCTGATCGTCGTGGCTTGGCGTGCAGGGAATGGGCGATGAGTGATCCGATCAATAAGGATCTGCGATTGCTTTTCCAGTGCTGCCCACGGAAGCACGATTTTCTGGACGCTTAACCCCGACTATCTGAAAGCGACAGGCGCCAAAGCATACCGATGACAATCACTACGATACTGGTGGCGGCTATGGCCGCCCTATCTGGCAGCGCACATGCGGCTCAGTCTTACGACAGCTACGAAGCCTTGTACGTTGCCCAGGCGGGGGCAGTGTTTGGCGACCCGATCAAACGAAACGGTGACCCGACCGATCAAAACGCCGGCGTGGTCTATTCCTACCCAGGCGAGCCAGGCACTTTTATGAAGCTGCAAGCCAAACTGGAACGGAAAACGCTAAACATTGAACTCTGGAAGGATCGCCTGGCAGTCGACGGCAAATCCTATCGCTTTGCGCACGCTACGACATTCCCCGGAGAGCATGTGTCGGAAATCTTTCCGCAATCAGCCAACGTATTCATTGCAGCGCGAACCGATACGCATCCGCCCTTACTCTGCGTGGAAGGGCACGGCAACGGTTCGGGCGAAGCCGGAAGTCGATACCGGCAGATCTCGCTGCTGGTCAACCCTCTAGCGCGCAAGCCGACGTTTCTTCATCTGCCGAGTTTACTTTCGTCATGTCGGGCCGTCGTGGCGACGAAGGAAGGGAAGCTTGCCTTTCCGAATAACAGTTACGTATTCGACGATGCACAGGCATCCCGCGTTGGCCTGTTAGTGTCGTACTACACGTTTAAGAATCAGCGATTTGTCCCGGTCCCGGCTCTAAAGCAACTCCGGCTCAAATTTACGCATCCAGAGATACCGTTTCAATTTTCCATTCAGGACGAGCACCAGGTATCGACGTTGCTATTCAGCGAGATCAAATGATGGTGAAGCACCCGAACGCGCGGGATTGATCCAATGTCAACGTTCTATCAGCGCCCTTTAGGCTTAAAACTCGCCGACCACCTCATCGCAGGCAACTCAACGAGCCGATAGAACACATAGGCGGCCGGCACCGCGACCAGCATATAGCCGAACGACGGCCAGATCGACATCTGCAGTGACGAACGAAACAGCCACGCCGACAGCAGTACGAAGATCGGCAGATGGATCAGATACAGCGAGAAGCTGAAGTCGCCGACGCGCGACAGCAGGCGCGCTACTGCATCCGACCCGGCACGAAGCAGCGCGTGCACGCCGCCCGTTTCACGCCGGGGGGCATGACGTCCATCGAGCGCCTTGTACAGATAGCACGCGAAGCCGAGAGCCCATATCTGGAACGCGCCGTACTGGCCGAAATGAAACGCGACGCAGCCTGCCGCGATCAATACCGCCGCGAGCACGTACAGCGATGCCGGCGCACGCGCCGCTTGCACGCTGCGCGCTTTGGCGTCGGCGATCCACGCACCGAGCGTCCAGGAGAACCAGTACGACGTGAAGAACTGCAGATCGTGGCGCTCCAACCCGTACGCGGACGCAACGTTGATCGCGCCGACGAGCGCGAGCACGGCGTTCATGCCGATGCGTCTGCGTAGCGCGAACAGCAGCGGATAGATCGCATAGAACTGCACTTCGAGCGACAGCGTCCACAGCGCGCCGTTCGAGCCATACGTTTTACCCGCCACACCCTGCAGCGAAAACAGGTTGACCAGAAACGGATGCCAGCCGATGTCGCGAATCTTGTGACTGACGGGCGGCAATTGCAGGCTCAACGAATCGAGCGCGAAGGTCAGTACGAGCGCCGCGAGCAGCACCGGGTAGATGCGCGCGAAGCGCCGCAGCCAGAAGTTGCCTGCATCGAGCCGGTAAGCGGGATTGCCCGCGAGCCGCAGCGCGCCGCCGCGATGGATGCAGTAGCCACTGATGACGAAGAACATCGGCACACCGGCCGAGCCCCATGCGATCGGAAACGTCAGATACGCGGCGAGACTACTGGGACTCAATGAATGTCCGACGCTCTGATGAAACGCCTGCATGCCGACCCACACGATCTGGCGGCAATGAAAGTAGGCGACCAGCAGCGCGGCGAAGCCTCGCATCGCGTCGATCGCGTGCTCCTTGCCGGCGCTATCGACACGCGCGTCGCTGCGCGCATGCGCCGTGGCCGGGTTTCTCTCCGGGCGCGGCAGCGGGGAGAGGGGCAGGGATGAGCCGGCGGCATCCAGTGCTGGGTCGCTCATACGCGGTCCTTATCTGAAGCGGAAAAAAGAAAAAATTGCGCGGAACAAGCCTTCGAGCGGGCGTCTTGCGCACCCGCGACGCATCCATCCTAGAGCACCGCAATCCTGAAAAATGATTAAAAAATTCCATTTCGCATTGAATCAGATATCGATTTTGTGACGAATTGTAATTGCGCGTCGACGTATGGGGTATCGAATTATTTATCGCTTTTGTCGTGCTAATTTAAAGCAAGGATTTTCTGACCCCGAGGTGAAGTCATGAACCTGCATTTACTGGCCGGCGTGGCCGTCCTGCTGATCCTGGTGGCCGCCTCCGCCTACCGCGATGCCTTGCGCAACGAGCCGATCCGTCGTTACCGGATGAACCCAGGCAAGCTGCCACCGGTCGACGAACAGGAATGACGTGCTGCCGAAGCCGGTCATCGGGTCGCCAGGCGACCCGTGGCAGGGGTCGTCCGAAAGGTAAGACTTTCGGATTTGCTCGATCACCAACTGGCAATGGATACGTAATAATTTCCTCAATTTGTCACAATATCCAATTGCGATTAATGCGTGAATTATCCGAATTAAATCGGAGAAAAACGCTTGCGTGAACCTCGCAGTTTTTCTGCTAGTCTTGCGCCGGCGTTGATTGGCCGCCAGGTCCGCGAACACACCAATTTCTAACCGATGTGGGAATGCCTACCATGCTGAAAGTCACCAAAGCCGTGTTTCCCGTAGCGGGCCTCGGGACACGATTCCTGCCGGCTACCAAAGCAAGTCCGAAGGAAATGCTGCCGATCGTCGACAAGCCGCTGATCCAGTACGCGGTCGAAGAAGCGATCGACGCCGGCATCACCGAGATGATCTTCGTGACGGGCCGCAGCAAGCGCGCGATCGAAGATCACTTCGATAAATCCTATGAGATCGAGTCCGAACTCGAAGCGCGCAACAAGCAGAAGCTGCTCGACCTCGTGCGTAGCATCAAGCCGGCCAACGTCGACTGCTTTTACGTGCGCCAGGCCGAAGCGCTCGGTCTCGGCCATGCGGTGCTGTGCGCCGAAAAACTGGTGGGCGACAGCCCGTTCGCGGTGATTCTCGCCGACGACCTGCTGCATAGCGCGAAGCCCGTGATGAGTCAGCTCGTCGATACCTTCAACCACTATCACAGCTCGGTGATCGGCGTCGAAACGATCGCGCGCGAGGACAGCCGCTCGTACGGCGTCGTCGACGGCCGCGAGTGGGAAGACAACGTGATCAAGCTGTCGGGCATCGTCGAGAAGCCAGCGCCGGATGAGGCGCCGTCGAATCTCGGCGTGGTGGGCCGCTACGTGCTGATGCCGACGATCTTCAAGCATATCCGCGCGCTGAAGCCGGGCGCGGGCGGCGAGCTGCAACTGACCGACGCGGTGCAGTCGTTGCTGACCGAGGAGCAGGTGCTAGCGTATCGCTACTTCGGCACGCGCTTCGATTGCGGCAGCAAGCTCGGCTATCTGAAGGCGACCGTCGAATTCGCACTGCGCCATCCCGAGGTGAAGGCTGAATTCGAGGCGTATCTGCAAGCCTTTATGAAGAACGAAGCGTCAGGTGGCGAGGCGGCGCAATTGACGGCAGAAGCCGCGTGAAGTGACACGACCTGGAAGGAAAAACGGGCGCCGCATTGCACGGCGCCCGTCGTCGTTTCGGCCGGACGGCCTCAACCCTGCTTCTTCACCGCGAGCCGGAACTTGTGCAGCAACGGCTCGGTATATCCGCTCGGCTGCTGGCGCCCCTCGAAGACGAGCGCCTGCGCGGCCTTGAACGCGATCGTGTCGAAGCCGGGCGCCATCGGCTGGTAGAGCGGATCACCGGCGTTTTGCGCGTCCACCACCTTGGCCATGCGCTTGAACGTCTCCTCGACGAGCTCGCGCTTGATCACACCGTGATACAGCCAGTTGGCGATGTGCTGGCTCGAAATACGCAGCGTCGCGCGGTCTTCCATCAGGCCGACGTTGTGAATGTCCGGCACTTTCGAGCAGCCGACGCCCTGGTCGATCCAGCGCACCACATAGCCGAGAATGCCCTGCGCGTTGTTGTCGACCTCGGCGCGGATTTCGTCGTCGCTCCATTGCGCCTTTTCGACGACCGGAATCGTCAGCAGGCCGTCGAGCAGTTCGTCGCGCACCGTCGCATAGTCGGTGCGTTCGAGTTCCTGCTGGACCGCCTGCACGTCGACCTGGTGATAGTGCAGCGCGTGCAGCGTCGCCGCGGTCGGCGAGGGCACCCACGCGGTGTTCGCGCCGGCCTTCGGATGGCCGATCTTCTGCTCTAGCATCGCGTGCATCAGGTCGGGCATCGCCCACATGCCCTTGCCGATCTGCGAGCGGCCGCGCAGGCCCGCGCTCAAACCGACCAGCACGTTGCTGCGCTCGTACGACGTGATCCACTTGCTCGACTTCATGTCGCCCTTGCGCATCATCGGGCCCGCTTCCATCGCCGAGTGCATCTCGTCGCCGGTGCGATCGAGGAAGCCCGTGTTGATGAACGCGACGCGCGCCGACGCTTCGGCGATACAGGCGAGCAGATTCACGCTGGTGCGGCGCTCCTCGTCCATGATGCCCATCTTGATCGTGTTGCGCGGCAGCTTCAGCAGGTCTTCGACGCGCGCGAACAGTTCGCTCGCGAACGCGACTTCGGCCGGTCCGTGCATCTTCGGCTTCACGATATAGATCGAGCCGGTGCGCGAGTTCAGCTTGTTCTGGCGGTCGCGCAGCGCGCACAGCGTGGTGATCACCGCGTCGAGAATGCCTTCCGGAATCTCGTGGCCATCTTTTGTCAACACGGCCGGGTTCGTCATCAGATGGCCGACGTTGCGGATGAACAGCAGCGAGCGGCCATGCAGCTTGACCTGCGACTTGCCGTCGGCGCCGATGTATTCGCGATCGGCGTTGAGCCGGCGCGTGAAGGTCTTGCCGTTCTTCGTGACCTGTTCGGTCAGGTCGCCGTTCATCAGGCCGAGCCAGTTGCGATAGAGCTGCACCTTGTCGTCGGCGTCGACGGCTGCGACCGAGTCTTCGCAATCGATGATCGTGGTGACGGCCGCTTCGACGACGATGTCCTTCACATGGGCCGCATCGGTCTTGCCGATTGAATCGTTCGCATCGGTCTGGATCTCGACGTGCAGGCCGTTGTGCTTGAGCAGCACCGCCGACGGCGTGCTCGCGTCGCCCTGATAGCCGACCAACTGCGCGGGTGTCTTCAGCGCCGTGGTGCCGCTCTTCAGCGCGACGACCAGTTGGCCGTTCTCGACGCTATAGCGCGTTGCGTCCGCGTGCGAGCCGTTCGCGAGCGGCGCGGCCTGATCGAGGAACTTGCGCGCGTACGCGATCACGGCTGCGCCGCGCACCGGGTTGAAGCCCTTCTGCTTTTCCGCGCCGTCCGTTTCGGGGATCGCGTCGGTGCCGTACAGCGCGTCGTACAGGCTACCCCAGCGCGCGTTTGCGGCGTTCAGCGCGTAGCGCTGGTTCGACAGCGGCACGACGAGCTGCGGGCCGGCCTGTCCGGAGATTTCGCTGTCCACGTGGTCGGTCGTGGCCTGGACGCTGGTGGGCACGGGCACGATGTAGCCGATGCCTTCGAGAAACGCACGATACGCGCGCAGATCCCCCACCGGGCCGGGATTGGCCCGATGCCAGTTGTCGAGTTCGCTTTGCAGGCGGTCGCGCTCGGCGAGCAACGCCCGATTTTTGGGCGCCAGCTCGTGCACGAGGGCGTCGAATCCCGACCAGAAAGCGGCGCTGTCGATACCGGTGCCGGGCAGGGCTTCGGATTCGACGAACTGGTCGAGGTTGGCGGCGACCTGCAGTCCGCCGCGCGGGTTCATCTGAGTCATCGACTGCTCCATCTGTTATGGGACCGACGAGGGGGCATCGGTCCGCGTTGTGTCTCGGGATTGCTTTGGCGCTCGGCGCTTTACACGCCGAGCGCCTGAATGCCGGCTTTCGCGATCTGCGCATCCTGCTCCGACTTGACGCCCGACACGCCGACCGCGCCGACCACGTGGCCGTCGACGATCACCGGCACCCCGCCTTCGAGCGTGCCCTGCAGCGGTGCGCTGAGGAACGCGGTGCGGCCGTTGTTGATCATGTCTTCATAGACCTTGGTTTCGCGCCGGCCGAGCGCCGCGGTGCGCGCTTTTTCGGTCGCGATATACGAGGTGGAGGGCGCCGCGCCGTCGAGACGCAGCACCGCGAGCGGATGGCCGCCGTCGTCCGCGACGACGATCGCGACAGGCCATTTGTTCTTCTCGGCCTCCGCGCGGGCGGCATCGACAATGCGGGTCGTCTCGGCGACGGTCAACACGGGTTTGCTCAGCATAATGAATTTCCTGTCTCGGTGATGGGAAGGTGGCGTCTACAGCTTCTTTCGGTAACCGGCGATGCGGCGCTTCAGAAGATCCTCGGGGCTCCGTTGCAAGCTTCTTGCGGCTCTCCGGCGCGCGCCTGATCCGACGATTTTACTTCCGCGCGAGGCAGCGCGAAACGGCGGCCTCGCCAGGCAGCTCTGCCCGTGCGCTCGACAGTGCCGCCGCAACGCCACGCGCCGGGCGGTCCACAAGCGCGGCCTGGTTCAGAAATAACGAGGTAGACCAGCCGATGAGCTGGTTTTCGAAGCCTTCAATGCGGCCAGACAATGGTCGCGCCGCCAGCCGTAGCGGGGGCGACGGCTTCGGTTCATCGTTGGATGACAGCGGCCAAGCGAACGAGGCCCGGTTCACGCTTTCACGAGTGATCCAGACCCGCGCATGGGCGACGCGAACACCGCTTAGCCGCCCCCGAACCAGTCGAAACCAGTGGAAGGCAGCCGAAACTGGCTGATACGCCCGAAGAAACGTTCGATCTGCGTTCGACCTCTATCAGGTCGGTTTCCCGCACTCGCCGACAATGAGGCCAACCGGGGCAGCAGCATTGACTATGATCGCGCTGTCAGTCCGGACCAAACGATGACGGCTCGGCGGTGCGACCCAGTCAGCGATCGGGGGGCGTTGATGAATCGCGATCGTGGAGAAATCCTTGCAGCCAGTTTTCGGGGCGACGTCCGAGGTCGGGTGCGCGATGGCAAGGTGGGCGAAGCCCAAACATATTCCAGCGCATAGTGCAGGCAGCGTACGCATGGTGTGTCCTCCTTGTGCGAGAGAACCAGTAGAGTGCCAGTCAACTGTCTGTCAGCTTCGATCAGTGGGGCTCTGCAGCGATCGACCTTGCTCCGCGTCGGCAGTGGCGGATCGATCGTTGGCTCGTTGAAGGCACGACAGGCCTGGTACGCTTTCAATCTATGCAGTGGCGATTAAAGCAGGCTTAAAGGCTTTCCCCGTGCCGGCACGATGATCGCCCGTTCTCTCCACGGTGCGGGGACGCCTTGTGGCAGGTGCATGCTATCCATACGCTGAAGGCCCCGGCAAACGAAGAATCTCGCGGATGTGAGCGCCGATGGCCGACCCGCATTGCAGGGCCGCGGCGTCAATATCAATCGGACGATCCAGCAGTCCCGCCGAAAAGGGGTGTCTGTTGAACCTGAAACTGCCCCAGCGCCCAACCGAATGACTCGATTTCCCGCTTATGCAGCATCGCGAGCTTCAACAGGCACCGCTCGCCTTTTTCCGTCAGGTGGACCTGCACGAGTCGCCGGTCGGAAGCGTCGGGGTGACGCTCGACGAGCCCGGCGGCTTCGCGGCGGGACACGAGCGCCGCGGTGCCGTTGGGCGCTGCCTGCAACCGTTCAACCGGTTCGCCGATACTGGCCCAGGAGCGGTCGGGAAATCCCCTGACGTGAAGCAGCATCTGATATTGCAGAGGCGTGACTCCTTCCGCGTGAGTAATTTCTTCCGAATACCGCAGGAACCTGCGTAACTGGTAACGGAATGCCGACATGGCTTCGAGATCCTGCTTGTTGGGCATGCCGACCCGGATGTGCGGTGATGTTTGCTTCACTTTGCTACCTGGTATTGCGTGACCCTAGCAGGAACTTCCCGCGTCCTCGACCGTATGCCGCGGCTATGCCTCCTCGCCTTTTTCATCCTGTCCGATAACGACGCTCGTCGACGACGCAAACATGTAACGCGGCACATCCAGATTCTGGGGCGCGGGTTTGTCTTTGAACACTCGACCGGCCAGGTCGTAAGTCGAGCCGTGACAAGGGCACAGAAAGCCCCCGGGCCAATCGTCGGGCAGACTGGGTTGCGGCCCGGGCTGGAAGCGGGGCAGCGGGGTGCAGCCGAGATGGGTGCACACGCCGATCACAACGAGTATGTTGCGATGATCCGGGCGCGACCGGTATTCGTTGTTGCAGTAGGCCGGCAGCGGTATCGAGAACGGATGCACGGTATGCGGGTCGGCGACCATCGGGTTGGCCTTGAGCACGGCCGCCAGCATCTCGTTGGTTCTGTTGACGATGAAAATCGGCTTGCCGCGCCACGCCACGGTCATCATGCTGCCAGGCTCGAGTCTGCTGATGTCGGCGCTGACTGGCGCCCCGGCTGCCCTCGCACTCGCTGGCGGCGCAAACGAGTCGACAAAAGGAACGACGACCGCCACGCCTCCTATGGCGCCGACGGCCGATGTGGCGATGAGCCATCTGCGGCGGGTTTCGTCGAGAGGCTCGCTGGAACCGTTTTTCATGGCAAGCTCCGAGTCGGTTCGGTTGCCCATCGCGACTTTTCACGAGTACCGGTTACGAATGCACCACCGCGGTCGTCATGCGCCGGAAAGCCGGCGAATCGGATCGCGTGCGGCCAGAAAGGCGAAACGCCGGTCTACATCGACCACAGGAACACTTCATGCACATGCGACGACGGAGCGATATTCACGTCCCTGCGCTCCGTCTTGCCGTTATATGTGGCGCTTACGCTATACCGGCCGTGAGGCAGCGACGCCAACAGGAAAGGACCCTTTGCGGTGGTCTGCAATATCGTATTGCCGTGCATGTCGGATAGCGTCACCGGGATATTCGCAAGGTATTCGTTGCCGCTAGCCGCCTTGCCCGCAAACTCGAGCGTGAGTGGATACCTTGGCATGACCTCCTTGATAGCGGTGGATTGGCCAAGGCCGATCCCGCCGCTCAGGAACGTAACCTCACCCTCGTGCTGTACCGCGGGTAAAGGCTGAGTTGCCGCGAACGCGTATTGGACGCTTGCACTCAGTGCGAGTGCCGTGAAGCCAACTTTGACGATTGCGTGCTGGTTCATTTCGAGCTCCTCGTAAGGTGTGGCGATGAGGTACGCGCCGCCACTGCGCTGCCAGGGTCTATTTACATATATAAACAGACCCTAGCCCATGTCGATGGTGACGAACATGCGCTGTCCGTCGCGTTGGACCAATAGCGCGACCGCGTTACCGCTGTTCGCCGCTTTCCGCCGGAACTGGGCGGGACTTGCTACATGAGTGCTGTCGACCATCAGGATGATGTCTCCCGGTTCGATGCCGGCGAGCGCGCCGGCCCCCGTGCTTTTTTCGACCAGGACACCACCTTCGACACCTGCGTCGTGTCGCTCCTGTGCGGTCAAACCGCGCACGGTCAACCCATCGGGAGCTGCGACCTGCGCAATGGCCGGGATCTCGGCAGGAGTGGCATTCAGACTGCCAAGCGCGACTGTCGTATCGTGCGTGGCGTTATCGCGCCAGTACGCGAGATGGACGGACGTGCCCGGTTTGAGATCGGCTACTGTGACGGGCAACTGGGTCGAATCTGGAATATCAACGCCATTGACCTTCATGATGACGTCGCCTGGTCTGAGACCGGACCTGGCAGCCGGTCCTCGCGGGTCGACCGAGCTGACGAGCGCCCCTTGCGGCCTGTTCAGACCGAAAGATTGCGCAAGCGGCCAACTGACATCCTGAATCGTGATGCCGAGGCGTCCGTGTTCCGCCTCGTGGTGCAGTTGCAACTGTCGGGCAACTTTCATCGCTTCATCGATCGGCAGCACGAACGCGGCTCCTTCAACGTCGCCGATCTCTTTCGTGATAGGCATTTCGATCCCAATGACGTTGCCGTTCAGACTGAACACCGGGCTGCCTGCATCGCCCGCATTTTCGGTCACGTCAGTCTGGATAAGCGGTACATACGACTCGCCTGGCAAAGCCCGCGACATGTTGCTGATGATGCCTGCCGTCACCGTGTCGTTCAGTCCATAAGGGGAACCGATCGAGACGACCCACTGACCGGCCTTGTTCGCGGACGGTGAGCCAATTTTGACTGTCGGCAGTTTGGTGGCGGGAATCTTGAGCAGCGCGATACCGCTCGCTGGGTCGTCGCCGACCACCTTGGCCTTGAACTTGCGACCGTCCTTTAGCGTCACGCTGATTCGGGTTGCTTTGGTTATCAGGCTGGAGTCGGTGAGAATGTAACCATCGGCGGCGATGATGAATCCAGAGCCGCTGCGTTGCGAAGCCAGGCCTGGCGCGCCAGGAGGGGCGTAGGCGAACTGCTGGAACTGCCGGGTAAAAGGATCGTCTTCGCTGCCGGCCGGCGGCCAGAGGGGAGTGAAGGTGGCGACGGGTTGAGCCGCTGTCACGCTGATATTGACGACTGCTTTGCCTTCTTCGCTGACGAGGCGCGAGAAGTCCGTCACTATCGCGGGCGCCGTGTCGTGGCCTGGAAGCCTGGCAGCCGGCACATTCGCGCCAGAGCTTACGTTGTTCGGAGGGGATTGCGCCATGCAGCCCGCGGACACCGCCACGGTCAGACATTCCACGATCAGGAAGTACTTGAGGTTGTCGCGTCGCATCACATGCCCCCCGACACGAGCAGTTGAATCGGTTGAGTCGGAGTAACGCGTCTGTCCGATGCGTTCTCCATGCTGCTGTGATTCGACTCTAGGTCGCCACTTTTAAAACAAGCTTAAAAAAAGCCCGATGAGAGGGTCCGGCTCGCACGTCCACGTCAACGCTAATTTCGGTACTATACGGATCTACTTTCAGTCCCCGATTTTCGCCGGAACTGCGCTCCCGACCCGCGTGCAACCATGCCTACCATCAACGAACTGTTCGTCTATCCGATCAAATCCTGCGCGGGCATCGCGCTCACCGAGGCGCGGCTGTTGGCGACGGGCCTCGAATACGACCGCAACTGGATGATCGTCGATCCCGAAGGCGCAATGTTCACGCAGCGCGCGTATCCGCGCATGGCGCTGATCAAGGCCGAACTCGGCGCAGAGGATCTGATCGTCAGCGCGCCGGGCATGCGTAAGCTGCGCACGCCGCTCGATGCCGCGCGGCTCGCCGCGGCACCCAGGGTCGCTACCGCGGTGTGGCGCGACGCGGCCTACGGGCTCGACACCGGCGCAGAAACGGCGGCCTGGTTCACGGAGTTCCTCGGTCTGCCCGCGCGCTTGCTGCGCTTCGATCCCGAGCGGGAACGCGTCGTCGATCCGGACTATACGGACAGCACGGGGGGCGCCACGACCTTTTTTGCCGATGGCTTTCCGCTGCTGGTGGTCGGCCAGGCCTCGCTCGACGATCTGAACGCGCGCCTGAACGGCAAAGGCGCACCGTCGATCAGAATCGATCGCTTCAGGCCCAATATCGTGCTCAGCGGCCTCGATGCCTATGAAGAGGACTATGTCGAGACACTCGCCGTCGGCGCGAATGCGGACTCGAGCGCGCGCGTCGAGTTACGGCTCGTCAAGCTGTGCTCGCGCTGTCCGATGCCGACCATCGATCAGGCGCGCGGCGCGCCCGATCCCGACTGGCCGAACGAACCGACCGACACGATGCTCGGTTACCGAGTCAGCGAACGCTTCGACGGCGCGGTCACGTTCGGCAACAACGCGCTGGTCGCGAGCGGGGCGGGGGCCTGGCTGCGCGTCGGGCAGCAGGTCGACGCGGAACTCGGGTTCGGCGATTGATGGGATGAAAGGCGGGCGAGGCCCGCTTCGAGCGCCGATCAGGCTGCCCGCGCCATGGCCGACGCGGGTAGTGTTTGCCCATCTCGATTGCCGCGAGCTTCGCGTTCCCAGCAAGGCGCTTCGGCGCTCTCGCCAACCGCATTGCCCACCAGAATCACCGCCGGACTGCCGAAGCCGGCGCCGAGCGCATCGGCGGCGAGCCGATCGAGCCGCGTCAACAGGCGCCGCTCGCCGCCGCCGCCGGCCCACTGCACGACCGCGGCCGGCGTTTCGGCCGGCAGGTGCGCGAGCAACGCAGCGGCGATGCCGTCGATGCGCCGCATGCCCATATAGATCGCGAGCGTCGTGCGCGTCGCGGCAAGGGCGCCCCAGTCCGGCTCGCCGTGATCTTCGGTGTGCGCCGTGACGAAGCTCACGCCGTGGCAATGCCGCCGATGCGTGAGCGACATGCCGAGACCCGCGGCGGCCGCGAAGCCCGACGAGATGCCGTTGACGATCTCGACCGCGAGGCCCGCATCGCGCAGCACCGCGAGTTCCTCGCCCGCGCGACCAAACAGCAGCGCTTCGCCGCCTTTGACCCGCACCACGTGCAGACCCTTCAGCGCATAACGCCGCATCAGCCGCTCGATGAACGCCTGCGGCGTTGAGCGGCAGCCGCCGCGTTTGCCGACGCGAATCACGCGCGCCTGCGGCGCGAGGGTCACGATGTCGGGATTCGCGAGGTCGTCGAGCAGCACGACGTCAGCGGCCGCGAGCGCCTTGACGGCCTTCAGCGTCAGCAAGTCGAGCTCGCCCGGGCCCGCGCTCAGCAGCGTGACCTTGCCGGTGTTGGTGTTCATGTCGGTGTCCTTATGCCGTTGGTTTCCGTCGGCCCGAAACGAAAACGGCGCCCGCCCGTGAAGATCACGAGGGGACGCCGTTGTCCATTGCATTGCCTGTCGACGGTTGAGTCTGCGCGTCGCGACGACGTTGCCGCGATGACGTTGCGCAAGAGCAATGCAAGGACCACGCCATCGATCCGATCAAGGCGCACAAGCCGTTGCCACACATTGCGATTCACGCGGAAAACATGACGGCGATCGCACGCCCGTGCGCCTTCGTTTCGCACGTCGACAGTGCTGCGTCGCACCATCCCTGTGCCTGGCCGCCTCAAAACGCGTCGCGCGCGGGCTCCGGTCCGAAGCCGCGCGACTTGCCGCAAATCCCCGCCACACCGCGCTTTCGGGCGCATTTATCGAAATTGGCACAGCCCTTGCAATAAGCGTTGCCATCGGACCAACGTGGGTTCGTCGCGCTTGCAGCACAACTGCACGCGCCCCGCAGCACCCAACAGGACAACGGCGTCCCCCGAATTCGGCCCCTCGGCTGGATTCGCGGGACGCCGTTTTTATTTCCGCAATCGCTTTCGCCAGACACCAGAGGACAGCGCGCTCATGAAAATCATCGTTATCGGTCACGGGATGGTCGGCCACAAGCTGGTCGAATGCCTGGCGCAACGGCCCGCGCACGATCTCGACATCACGGTGCTGGGCGAAGAATCGCGACCGGCCTACGATCGCGTGCATCTGTCCGCGTTCTTCTCGGGAAAGACCGCCGATGACCTGTCGCTCGTCGAGCCGGGCTTCTTCGAGCGCCACGGCGTGCAACTGAAGCTGAACGCGCGGGCGGTCGCGGTCGATCGCGACGCGCGCACGGTGACGGTCGCGACCGGCGAAACGCTGCCGTACGACCGCCTCGTGTTCGCGACCGGCTCCTATCCGTTCGTGCCGCCGGTGCCGGGCCGCGAGCGCGGCGACTGCTTCGTCTATCGAACGATCGACGATCTCGAAGCGATGCGCGAATGCGGCGCCCGCTCGAAAACGGGCACGGTCGTGGGCGGGGGCCTGCTCGGTCTCGAATGCGCGAAGGCGCTGCGCGACATGGGTCTGCAAACGCACGTGGTCGAATTCGCGCCGCGCCTGATGGCGGTGCAGGTCGACGACGGCGGCGGCCGGGTATTGCGCGGCCGGATCGAAGAGCTTGGCGTCACGGTGCACACGCAGAAGAACACGACGGCGATCGTCGACGGCGAAGCGGGCACGCACCGCATGCAGTTCGCCGACGGCAGCCATCTCGACACCGACATGATCGTGTTCTCCGCCGGCATCCGTCCGCGCGACGATCTCGCGCGCGCATGCGGCCTCGAACTCGGCGCGCGCGGCGGCATCGCCATCGACGACGCGTGCCGCACCAGCGATCCGCACATCTATGCGATCGGCGAATGCGCGCTGTGGCACGGCCAGCTGTTCGGGCTCGTCGCGCCCGGCTACGAGATGGCGCGCGTGGTCGCGAAGCAGTTGCTCGGCGACCCGGCCGAATTCGCCGGCGCCGACATGAGCACGAAGCTCAAGCTGATGGGCGTCGACGTCGCCAGCATCGGCGACGCGCACGGCAATACGCCGGGCAGCCGCACCTACCAGTTCAGCGACGAACGCAAGCAGATCTACAAGAAGCTCGTCGTGTCCGATTGCGGCAAGCATCTGCTCGGCGGCGTGATGGTCGGCGATGCGAGCGAATACGGCACGCTGCTGCAGATGATGCTGAACCGCATCGAACTGCCAGCGTCTCCCGAATTCCTGATCCTGCCGCAAGCGGACGGCAGCGCGAAGCCGGCGCTCGGCGTCGAGGCGTTGCCCGCGGCCGCGCAGATCTGCTCGTGCAACAACGTGTCGAAGGGCGAGCTGTGCGCAGCCGTGTGCGCGGGCGCGACCGACATCGGCGCGTTGAAGAGCGCGACCGGCGCGGGCACCTCGTGCGGCGGCTGCGTGCCGCTCGTCACGCAGGTGATGAAGGCCGAGATGAAGAAGCAGGGCCTCGCGGTGAACAACCACGTCTGCGAGCACTTCCCGTATTCGCGCCAGGAGCTGTATCACCTCGTGCGCGTCGAGGGAGTGCGCAGTTTCGGCGCGCTGCTCGCCAAGCATGGCCGCGGGCTCGGTTGCGACATCTGCAAGCCGGCGGTCGCGAGCATTCTCGCGTCGTGCTGGAACGAATTCGTGCTGAAGAAGGAGCACGCGTCGCTGCAGGACACCAACGACTACTACCTCGCGAACATCCAGCGCGACGGCACCTATTCGGTCGTGCCGCGCATGCCGGGCGGCGAAGTGACGCCCGACGGCCTGATCGCGGTCGCGCAGGTCGCGAAGAAATATGGCCTCTACACGAAGATCACCGGCGGCCAGCGTGTCGATCTGTTCGGCGCGCGCGTCGAGCAATTGCCGTCGATCTGGGAAGAGCTGATCGCGGCCGGCTTCGAATCGGGTCACGCGTACGGCAAATCGCTGCGTACGGTGAAGTCGTGCGTCGGCTCGACGTGGTGCCGTTATGGCGTCGGCGATTCGGTCGGTCTCGCGGTCGAACTCGAGAATCGCTACAAGGGCCTGCGCACGCCGCACAAGATCAAATTCGGCGTGTCGGGATGCACCCGCGAATGCGCGGAAGCGCAGGGCAAGGACGTCGGCGTAATCGCGACCGAGAAGGGCTGGAATCTGTACGTGTGCGGCAACGGCGGCATGAAGCCGCGTCACGCGGAACTGCTCGCCGCGGACCTCGATAAGGCGACGCTCGTGCGCTATATCGACCGCTTCCTGATGTTCTACGTGCGCACCGCCGACCGACTGCAACGCACCAGCGTGTGGCGCGACAACCTCGAAGGCGGGCTCGACTATCTGATCGACGTGATCGTCGACGATCGCCTTGGCGTCGCCAACGAGCTCGAAGTGGAGATGCAGCATGTGGTCGACACGTACGAGTGCGAATGGAAAAAGGCCGTCACCGATCCCGAAACGCGCAAGCGCTTCCGCCATTTCGTCAACAGCGGCGAGTCCGATAGCAACGTCGCGTTCGTCGAGGAGCGTGGACAGATCCGGCCGGCAACGCCCGCTGAGCGGCAGGTGCAGCGCATCGAGATTCCCGTTGTCGTCGAGACGGTTTGACCTCATCCGATTCCCGCTTAACTCAAAAGGAGCCCAGTCATGAAGAACGAACGCTTGCCCCGCGCCTGGACCGCGATCTGCGCACTCGACGACATCGTGCCGAACACCGGCGTTTGCGCGCTCGTCAATGGCGAACAGGTGGCCGTGTTTCACGTCGATGGCGGCCAAGTCGAGTCGCCGGCCGAGCCCACGGTCTACGCGATCGAAAACTTCGATCCGGGTTCGCACGCGGCGGTGCTGTCGCGCGGACTCGTCGGCAGCCTCGGCGAGCGCATCGTCGTCGCGTCGCCGATCTACAAGCATCACTTCGATCTGCGCACCGGCGAATGCCTCGAAACGCCGTCGTATTCGGTCAGCGCATTTGCCACGCGCGTCGAAAACGGCCAGGTGTGGGTCGCCGTTTGAGGTAGCGGCCTTTGTCCATCGTTCTGATGTTTCAACCCGATCATTCGCGCATGTCTGCTACCAGCGTAAAGAGCGTGTGTCCGTATTGCGGCGTCGGCTGCGGCATGGTGCTGCACGTCGAGGACGGCCAGGTCGTGAAGATCGCTGGCGACAAGGAGCATCCGGCCAACCTGGGCCGGCTCTGCACCAAAGGGCAGTCGGCCCACGTCGCGCTGCGCAAGTCGGGTCGTCTCGAAGGCGCGTTCGTGCGTCGTGCGCGCGACGAAGACCCGGTGCCGCTGCCGATGGCGCAGGCGCTGAGCGATACCGCCGCGCGTCTGCGGCGCGTGCTCGACGAGCATGGTCCAGATGCGCTGTCGTTTTACGTGTCGGGGCAGATGTCGCTCGAAGCGCAGTATCTGGTCAACAAGCTCGCGAAGGGCTTTATCGGCACGAACAATATCGAGGCGAATTCGCGCCTGTGCATGGCGAGCGCGGCGAGCGGCTACAAGCTGTCGCTCGGCGCGGACGGTCCGCCCGGCTCGTACGAAGACTTCGATCACGCGGATCTGTTTTTCGTCAGCGGCGCGAATATGGCCGACTGCCACCCGATCCTGTTCCTGCGCATGATGGATCGCGTGAAGGCGGGCGCGAAGCTGATCGTCGTCGATCCGCGCCGCAACACGACCGCCGTGAAAGCCGATCTGTTCCTGCAGATCAAACCCGGCACCGACCTCGCGCTGCTGAACGGTCTGCTGCATCTGCTGCACGAAAACGGCGCAACGGATGCGGCTTTTATCGCCGAACACACCGAAGGCTGGGACGCGATGCCCGCGTTTCTGGCCGGGTACACGCCGGAGAACGTCGCCCGCATCACGGGCCTCGCCGCCGACGACATCCGTCGCGCCGCGCAGATGATCGCGTCGGCCAAAGACTGGATGAGTTGCTGGACGATGGGCCTGAACCAGAGCACGCACGGCACGTGGCACACCAACGCGCTGTGCAATCTGCATCTGGCGACGGGCCGCATCTGCCGGCGCGGCAGTGGACCGTTCTCGCTGACGGGCCAACCGAACGCGATGGGCGGCCGCGAAATGGGCTATCTGGGCCATGGTCTGCCGGGGCAGCGTTCGGCGCTGGTCGCCGCAGATCGCGCGTTCGTCGAAGCACTGTGGGGCATCGCACCGGGCACGCTCAAAGCGGACGCGGGCCACGGCACGATCGACATGTTCGCGCGCATGGCCGCGGGCGACATCAAGGCGTGCTGGATCATCTGCACGAATCCGGTCGCGACCGTCGCGAACCGGCAGACCGCGATCGCCGGTTTGCGCGCGGCCGAACTCGTGATCGCGCAGGACGCGTTCCTCGATACCGAAACAAACCGCTACGCCGACGTGTTGCTGCCCGGCGCGTTGTGGGCCGAAGCCGAAGGCGTGATGGTCAACTCGGAGCGCAATCTGACGCTGATGCAGCAGGCCATCGAACCGCCCGGCGCGGCGCTGCCCGACTGGCAGATCATCGCGCGCATCGCGTGTGAAATGGGCTTTGCCGATGCGTTCAGCTATGCGAGCGCCGACGAAGTGTTCGCCGAACTCACGCGCGCGGCGAATCCGGCGACCGGGTACGACCTGCGCGGCGCGAGCCATCGCCGCTTGAAGGACTCGCCACTGCAGTGGCCGATCGCGTCGGCCGATTCGTCCGAGCGCAATCCGCTTCGCTATCTGAATGACGGCGTGAGCCAGACACTCAGGGAGTCGGAAGATGGCGGCCACCCGCGCATTGCTTTTCCGACCGCGAGCGGCAAGGCGAAGTTTTTCGCGCGTGCGTACCAGCCCGCGGCCGAGTTGCCCGATCGCGAGTTTCCGATCGTGTTGAACACGGGCCGTCTGCAGCATCAGTGGCACACGATGACCAAGACCGGCAAGGTCGCGATGCTGAACAAGCTGAACCCGGGACCCTTCGTCGAAATTCATCCGGACGACGCGGCCGAACTCGGGATTCGCGCGAAGGACGCGGTCGAGATCCGTTCGCGGCGCGGCCGCGCGGTCCTGCCCGCCGTCGTCACCGATCGTGTGAGCGCGGGTCAGTGCTTCGCGCCGATGCACTGGAACGACGTGTTCGGCGACGAACTGTGCATCAATGCGGTGACCAACGACGCGGTCGATCCGGTTTCTCTGCAGCCCGAACTGAAAGTCTGCGCGGTCGCGCTGAGTCCGGTGACGGCGGATCGCGACGCGAGCGCTCGCAATGACGACGATGCGCTCTCTACCCCCGCCGACGCAGCGGTTTTAGCGCCAAGCGCCAAGGATCAACCCATGCCTCGTATCGAAGCCCTCACGACTTTGCTGCAACTGCCGCCCGAGCCCGCGCCCATGCTGTCGCTCAGCGATGCGGAGCGCGCGTATCTGGCGGGTTTCGTCAGTGGCCTGCGCTCGGCCGAAGCGCAAGGTCTCGCCAACGTGCCGGTGCTGCCGCACAGCGCACCGTTCGATGCGGTGAAGCGGCTCTATGTCGATGGTCTGCTTGCGGGACTGTATAGCCGCAGCGCGACGACAGCCCAGACGTCGACCGCTGCCTTGCGGCCGAATCTCGCACAGGAAGAGCCACGCGAATCGGGTGTGCGCATCGTGCGCATGCGGCCGAAGGTCACGCTGTTGTGGGCCTCGCAAACCGGCAACACCGAGTCGCTGACCGAGCGTTACGCGACGCGTCTGATGGAATCGGGCTTCGAAATCCGCACCGCGTGCATGGCCGACTATTCGTTCGCGACGCTCGCGAAGGCGCAGTACGTGCTGCTGATGACGAGCACGTTCGGCGACGGCGATGCGCCCGACAACGCGCAGGACTTCTGGACGCAACTGAACGCCGCCTCGGCGCCGCGCCTCGACGGCGTGCGTTTCGCGGTGCTCGCGCTCGGCGATCGCAACTACGATCAGTTCTGCGGTCACGGCCGCCGTCTGGACGAGCGGCTCGCCGCGCAGGGTGCGCTGCGTCTGAGCGAGCGCGTCGATTGCGATATTGAATATCAGCAGGGCGCCGATGCATGGCTCGAACGCGTGATCGTCTGCATCAAGCAGGCGGATGCCGCGCTGTACGCGGTGCCGCCGGGCGGCATGATCAACGCGGTGGTAGGCGCGGTGCCGACCAAGGCGCGGCCGGCCGCGTCGCGCGTCGTCGGCAATCTGCGCCTGAACCGGCAGGGCGCCGCGAAGGATACGCGCTACGTGTCGCTGCAAACGGGCGAGACGAACCTCGAATACGAAGCGGGCGATGCGCTCGGCGTGTGGCCGAGCAACTGCCCCGAACTCGTCGACGAACTGATCACGCTGAGCGGTCTGCACGCGGAGGCATCGGTGCACGTCGCGGGTATCGGCGACATGCGGCTCGCCGATGCGCTCGGCAAGCACTACGAGATCGCGCGGCCGAGCGCCGAAGCGCTGGCGTTCGTCGCCGCGCGCAGCGGCAACGGCGCGCTGGGCGATCTGCTCGCGCCCGAACGCAAGGCGGATCTGAAGCAATGGCTATGGGGACAGCAGCTCGCCGACGTATTGCACGAGTTTCCGGTAAGCCTCTCGGCCGCCGAGCTGACCGGCATGCTGAAACGCCTGCAGCCGCGTCTGTATTCGATCGCATCGAGCCCGAAGGCGCATCCGGGCGAAGTGCATCTGACGGTATCGGCGGTGCGTTACAGCAACGGGCGGCGGCACCGCAAGGGCGTGTCGTCGACGTTTCTCGCGGATCGCGCAAGCGACACCGACGTGCCCGTATTCGTGCAGAAGTCCGCGCACTTTCGTCCTCCTCATCAATCGGACACGCCGATGATCATGGTCGGGCCGGGCACCGGCATCGCGCCGTTTCGCGGCTTTCTGCACGAACGGCAGGCACGCGGCGAGCGCGGCCGCAACTGGCTGTTCTTCGGCGAACAGCATGCCGCGACCGACTTCTACTATCGCGACGAACTCGAAGCGATGCGCGCGAGCGGTCTGCTGACCCGGCTCGACGTCGCGTTCTCGCGTGACCAGGCCGACAAGATCTATGTGCAGGACCGCATGCGCGAACACGGTGCGCAACTGTGGGCATGGCTCGAAGACGGTGCGCATTTCTATGTATGCGGCGACGCGAACCGGATGGCGCGCGATGTCGATGCGGCGCTGAAGGACCTCATCACGACTCACGGTGGCATGAGCGAAGAGAAAGCACTCGAATACGTGAGCCGTCTGACGCGCGAAAAGCGTTATGCACGCGACGTGTATTGAGCCGCCGATGCGTTGCAGAAGATGCCTTTAAAAAGGCCTCGTAACAGACAGCCCGATGGCATGACGCTTGCGTGTCGAGTCCCAGTGAAAACTCTGGGCGACATGCCGGCGCAAAACACAAGTAACGCAGCAACTGGACTACCCGTCATTTTATTTACTGAGGATCTCTGATGAAAAACGTGATGCACTCCCTGCGAAGCGGTGATTGGCGCGCACTGGTCGCCTGCTTTCTGTATTTCGACACGGGCTTCACCGTCTGGGTGCTGTATGGGCCGCTCGCGCCGTTCATCAGCAAGAGCATCGCGATGACGCCCGCGCAGCAGGGTCTGCTCGTCGCGGTGCCGGTGTTGTCCGCGGCGATTCTGCGCGTGACGCTCGGCAATCTGTATCAGTCCGCGCACGGCAAACGCATTGCGTTGATGGGCGTGCTGCTGTCGGCGGTGCCGACGATCGTGCTGCCGTTGCTGCAATCGGTGCCGTCGTACGAAATGCTGCTGGTGCTCGGCGTGTTCCTTGGCGTCGGCGGCGCCAGCTTCGCGGTCGCGCTGCCGATGGCCGGCAGTAACTATCCGCCGAAAGTGCAGGGCCTCGTCTTGGGGCTGGCCGCGGCCGGCAACATCGGCGCGGTGCTCGACGGCTTCCTGTTCCCGCAACTGGCGACGCGCTACGGTTGGCAGCTCGCCGCGGGCGGCGCCTTGCCGCTGCTCGCGATCGCCGCGATCACGCTGTACTTCTGGGCCAACGACGCGGGCGTCAAAACCGGCAGCGTGCTGCGCGCCTTCGGCAGTTTCGCGACGACGCTGGTCGGCCTGATCGCGCTCGTGCTGCTCGTCGAAGCGGGGCTATTCGGCGCGGGCAAGACCGGCGTGCTGCTGCTGCCGGTGATCGGTGCGCTGCTGGCGATCGCGGTGCTGCCGCAACGCTACCGCTCGGTGCTCGCCGAGCGCGATACGTGGGTCATCATGCTCGTCTATAGCATCACGTTCGGCGGTTTCGTCGGCATGTCCTCGTATGTGTCGCTGCTGCTGACCAACCTCTATCAACTGTCGAAAATCGACGCGGGCCTGTTCATGGCGCTGCTCGCCGCGACCGGCGCGATGGTGCGCCCGCTCGGCGGCCTGATTGCCGACCGCGTGTCGGGCGTGCGCGCGCTGACCGTGCTGCTGGCGATCATCGCGGTTTGCGATTTCCTGTTCGCGGCGGCGATGCCGTCGCTCGCGGGCGGCATTGCGTTGCTGCTGTGCCTGTATGTCGCGTTCGGACTCGGCAATGGCGCGACGTTCCAGCTCGTGCCGCATCGCTGGGCCGGCCGCACCGGGCTGATGTCCGGCATCGTCGGCGCGGCGGGCGGCATCGGCGGCTTCTATCTGCCGGTGGTGATGGGCATCGCGAAGGAGAGCACCGGCAGCTATCAAATGGGCTTCGCGACGTTCGGCACGCTGTCGGCTTGCGCGTTCCTTGCGATCGTCGCGCTGCGCCGGCCGTGGATGGCGTGGTCGATGCAAACCGGCGTCATGCACGCGCATGCGACGGAGTAAGGCGCGGCGCGCGGCGTCCGGTCGTGCCGGCGCCGCACGCATCACGCTCTGAACAAAGCGCAGTCGAATGCTTGCATATCGGAGGCGGTGCTTCTAATATGCAGTCAGGAGGCTGCATATGAACTCATCGACCGATCGCATCGAAAAGCAGGTTTTGTTGAAGGCGCCGCGCTCGCGCGTCTGGCGTGCGCTGTCCAACGCCGAGGAATTCGGCAAATGGTTCGGCGTGAATCTCACCGGCAAGCAGTTCGTCGCGGGGCAATCCACGCAGGGGCACATCACCTATCCAGGCTATGAGCATCTGCTGATGAACGTGCTGGTCGAGCGTGTCGAGCCCGAGCATCATCTGTCGTGGCGCTGGCATCCGGCCGCGATCGACATCACGATCGACTACACGCCTGAGCCGACCACGCTCGTGGAATTCGATCTGAGCGACGTCGAGTCGGGCACGCTGCTGCGCGTCGTCGAATCGGGCTTCGACCAGTTGCCGATCGGGCGCCGCGCGCAAGCGTTCCGGCTGAACGACGGCGGCTGGGAGCAGCAGATGGTCAACGTCGAGCGATATGTCGGCGCGAGCTAGGGCGGCCCCCGCGAGGGCGGGCCTCAAGGCGGCGACACTGCGCAGTTCGGCGGCGGTGTTCGCGGCGCTCGGTGACGAGACGCGTCTGCGGCTTGTCGCGGCGTTGTGCGCGGGCAGTGCGATGTCGATCGCGCAGCTGACGGCCGGCACCGACATCACGCGGCAGTCGGTCACGCAGCATCTGCAGGTGCTGGCCGACGCGGGCCTCGTGCACGACGTGAAGGTCGGACGCGAGCGCCTGTGGGCGTTCGAGCCCGCGCATCTCGACGCGGCGCGCCGCGCGCTCGACGCGATTTCGCGGCAGTGGGATCAGGCGCTGCTGAAGCTGAAGACGATGGTCGAAGAATGAAGGGCGGGCGTCCGTGGTGATTGCACGAACCGAGCCGGCACGCGGATTGGCCGCCTGCCGGTAGGCTGTGCGCGACGGCGGGTGCCGCATTTTTTACCGACTGCGAGCGGCACATCGTGCACGGAAGCGCGGAACAACGCAAAAAGGGGCCAAAAAATTGGCCCCCAATCCGCTGTAAAAAAGGAAGAAAAACGAGCCCGCGACTAATCGGCGATCCGCTTGTCGGCCAGCGCGTTCTGGCAGTCGGCCAGAACCTGCCGGACGAGCCGGGCTTGCGGGTCGAGTTCGTCGGTATCGAGAATTTCTTCAACCGCGTCGCGCGCCCAGTCGGCATCGACGAAGCGCGCGTGGCGCCGCGCGATTTCGACCGCGGTGGCCGACAGCTTCGCGACGCACAGCCAGTCGGCTTCGCGCGCGCGGCGGTCGAGCCACTTGTGCGCGGACTGCACGTGAAACGCCGCGTCGGGCCAGTCTTCGTTCAGATAATAAGCGCCGAGGCTTCCGCATGTGAGCCAGCACAACAGCTCCAGGCGGTCACGGGGACTCAGATGTTGGCGTACATCACTCATGGCGACGCTCGCTGCAGTAAATGGCTTCCCGGTGAGGCCGGCGGGCGCCGTCCTCCGCTTTTTACACACGCTTTTTACAAACAGTAGCATGCGGAATTCCCGGGCGGCAATTCCTGACCACCCTTAGCGTGCGGCGCCGCCACAGGTGCGGTTTTCGGGCGGTGCGTCAGCGTGGTGCGCCGGCGATCTGATCGCCGCGGGACGACCCGCCGCAGCCGAAGTGCCGGCATTTACCGGCTCGCAGCGGTTCCCGGCGCGGCTTCAACGTTCGCCGCGCGTCGTCGCGACGATGAAAAACCGCGGAAACGGCAGCAGCACCGTGCCATCGGCGAGCGCCGGGTAGGCTCTGACGATTTCGTCGCGATAGCGTTGCACAAACGCGCCGCGTTCGGCGTCGTCGAGCGCGGCGAGAAACGGCCGCAGCGCGCTGCCCTTGAACCATTCGACCACCGCGTCGGCGCCCGCGAGCGGGTGGTGATAGACCGTGCGCCACACGTCGACGCGCGCACACAGCGGCTTGAGCAGCGCGTAGTACCAGTTTGCGTCGTAGCGCATGGTGCGCTCGATACCGTTCAGCTTCGTCGCCCAAGGCCCGTCGATGGCGATTTCGCGCAGCAGCCGGTGCGCCGGTTCGTCGAGATTGTCGGGCATCTGCACGGCGAGGCTGCCGCCCCTGGCAAGTTTGGCCACCAGCGCGGGGAACAGCCGCTCGTGGTCCGGCACCCATTGCAGCACCGCGTTCGCGAGGATCACGTCGTAGGGGCCGTGCGCGTCCCACGTCGAAACGTCGCTGATGTCGAAGCGACATTGCGGCAGCCGCCGACGGGCCGCCGCGATCATGTCGGCGGAGCTGTCGATGCCGCTGACCGACGCGCCCGGCACCCGCTCGGCCAGCACCTCGGTCGAGTTGCCCGGGCCGCAGCCGATGTCGACCGCGAGCCGCGCGCCGTTCAAGGGCACCGCCGCGAGCAGATCGCGGACCGGCCGCGTGCGCTCGTTCTCGAACAGCATGTACTGCTTCGCGTGCCAATCACTATGCTCGTTGGTGGTTTTGTCGGTCATCTTTTGCTCCTTCGCGGGGTTCGTTGCGGCCATTCTCGGCCGCTGACAGCCCAGAGTAAAATGAATTTATGATCCCGATTACTTCATTTTTCTAATGAAAATCGACACGCTCGGCGTGCAGGCTTTCGTCGCGATTGCCGATCGCGGCAGCTTCCAGAGCGCGGCGGATTCGCTGCACGTCACGCAAACCGCGATCACGCAGCGGCTGCGCAAGCTCGAAAGCTATCTCGGCGTCACGCTGATCGAGCGCACCACGCGTTCGATGGCGCTCACCGAAATCGGTCGCAATTTTCTGCCGCAGGCGCGTCGGCTGCTCGGCGAGCTGGCGGACGCGCTCGTCGAGATCCGCGAAACGGGCATCGCGCGACGTGGCGACGTGTCGATCGCGTGCGTGCCGACCGTCGGCGTGCAGTATCTGCCGCGCATCCTGCAGGCGTATTCGGCACGCTATCCGCACAATCGCATCAAGATTCTCGATCACGCGTCGTCGGCGGTGGAGGAGGCCGTGTTGCGCAGAGAGGTCGAGTTCGGCATCAACATCGCGCGCGAGCATCATCCCGATCTCGCCACCGTGCCGCTCACCGAAGACCGCTACGTGCTGATCTGCCACGAGGACCATCCGCTCGCGAAGCGGCGGCGCATCGCATGGCGGCAGTTGCAGCCGTTCCCGCTGATTTTCGCCGGCGAGGTCAGTGGTAATCGCGCGCTGCTCGACGTCGCGCTGGAATCGAGCGAGCTCGCGCTGCGTTCGTTCTACGAGGTGCAGCGCAGTTCGACCGCCGTCGGACTCGTCGCGCAACGCGTCGGCGCGGCCGTGGTGCCCGCGCTCGCGCTGCAGAACGGCGCGTATCCGAGCGTGCGCACCGTCGAGCTCACGCAGCCCACCGTGTCGCGCACGCTGGTGCTCGTCGCGCGCAAGACCGCGCAGTTGTCACCGGCCGCGCAGGCGCTGTACGACATGATCCGCGAACAGGCGACGCTGAAAACCGGATGACGGCGCGCCGCGCGCAAGGCAAACTGGCTGGCTTCCGAGTTTCATTCCTTCAACCCGTTCAATCCACGCGACACCCAACGACTCATGCTGCAGATACTCGGCAAGACCACCTCGATCAACGTGCGCAAGGTGTTGTGGACCTGCGCGGAACTTGGGCTTGCGTTCGAACAGGAAGACTGGGGCTCGGGCTTTCGCTCGACCGAGGTCGCCGAATTCCGCGCGCTGAACCCGAACGCGGTGGTCCCCGTGATCCGCGACGGCGACTTCGTATTGTGGGAATCGAACTCGATCATCCGTTACCTCGCGAACCGTTATCGGGGTGACGGGCTATATCCGGCCGATCCGGTCGAGCGCGCGCGCTGTGATCAATGGATCGACTGGCAGGCGAGCGAATTGAACCGCTCGTGGAGCTACGCGTTTCTCGCGCTCGTGCGGCACTCGCCCGAGCATCAGGACCCGCGCCAGATCGCCGCGTCGTGCGCGAACTGGTCGAAGCATATGGCGATCGTCGAGCAGCAACTCGCGCGCACCGGTGCGTATATCGCGGGCGACGCGTTTTCGCTCGCCGATATTCCGATCGCGCTGTCCGCGAACCGCTGGCTCGAAACGCCGCAGCAGCACGACGATTTGCCGGCGCTGGCCGCTTATATGGCGCGCCTGGCCGAGCGCGACGGGTATCGCAAGCATTGCCGAAACGGCACACCGTGATCGTTGATTCGCGCGCTTCTGCAATCTGTCGGTGCTTACAGAATCCGCCTTTGCTTACGCTCTGCTTGTGAATTCCCGCGCTCGACGGCTTCTGCGCGGTGCACCCGCGTCGCCTACAATGGCGGCCATCTAGCGACATTGAAGGTTCAACGATGCGGTTAACGAAATTCGCGCTGGCTTTGCTGGCGGCGTGCTTCACTCTGAACGCGAGCGCGGAAATGACGGCCGCGCAATACAAGCGCTGGGCACACGCCGACAACAACTCGATCTATGCGGCGTACATCACCGGCACGATCAACGCGTTCGGCTGGGCGAACGGCGATCTGGTCGCGAGGAAACAGCCGCAGCTGTTCTGTCCGCCACCAACGCTCGCGATCGGCAACCAGACGGTCTATCCGTTGCTCGATGCGTTCTTCGCGAACCATCCGGGCATTTCCGAGGATTTTCCAATCGGGCTCGCGATTCTGCGCGCGTTGCAGGGCGCGTATCCGTGCTGACGTGCTGACGTGTTGAAGGAGTGAGGGGAGGCAGGCGAGGAGGGGCAACCTCAGGGGCAAACTCGCGAAGCGGGCCCGCCCCCGGTGGATCAAACCTGCACGAGATTCGGAATCTGCACGTCCGGATTGACGTCCGCGTCGTAATCGACGCCCTTCATTTCAAAGCCGAACAGGCGCAGGAAATCGGTCTTGTAGCCCGCGAAATCGGTGAGTTCGTAGATGTTGTCGTTGCTCACCTGGTTCCACAGCTCCTGCACGCGGCCTTGCACCTGCGGATCGAGTTCCTTGTAGTCGGCGCGCAGACGGCCTTCGTCGTCCAGATGCGGCTGGCTGCCATAGAGGCTGTCCTTGTACAGGCCGTAGACCTGCTCGATACAGCCTTCGTGCGTGCCTTTTTCCTTCATCACCTTGAAGAGCAGCGACAGATAGAGCGGCATCATCGGAATTGCCGAGCTTGCCTGCGTGACGACTGCCTTCAGCACCGCGACGCGCGCATCGCCGCCCTTGGCCGCGAGCTTTGAGCGGATGCCGAGCACTTTCTGGTCGAGATCTTTCTTGGCCGCGCCGATCGAGCCGTTCCAGTAGATGTCGTGGGTGATCTTCTCGCCGAGGTAGGTGAACGCGGTGGTCCTGGCGCCGTCGGCGAGCACGCCGGCTTCGCCCAACGCGTCCATCCACATCTGCCAGTCCTCGCCGCCCATCACCGCGACCGTGTGCGCGATTTCTTCCGGCGTCGCCGGTTCGAGGACGGTTTCCTTGATCACTTCCTTGTCAGTGTCGATGCCGCGCAGATTGACAGCCTTGCCGATCGGCTTGAGCACCGAGCTGAACACTTCACCGGTCTTCGGGTGCTGGCGCTTCGGCGCCGCGAGGCTATAGACGACCAGATCGACCTGGCCGAGATCGCGCTTGATCACTTCGATCGTGCGCGCCTTCACTTCGTCGGAGAACGCGTCGCCGTTGATGCTGGTCGCGTACAGGCCTTCGGCGGTGGCGAACTTCTCGAACGCCGCGGTGTTGTACCAGCCGGCCGTGCCAGCCTTGGTTTCGCTGCCGGCGCGCTCGAAGAACACGCCGAGGGTCGACGCGCCCGAGCCGAACGCTGCGCTAATGCGGGCGGCGAGGCCATAGCCGGTCGACGCGCCGATCACGAGCACCTTCTTCGGGCCGTTGGCGATGGGGCCGCGTGCCTTCACATACTCGATCTGTTCCTTGACGTTGGCTTCGCAGCCGGTCGGATGGGTCGATACACAGATGAAGCCACGCACACGCGGTTTGATGATCATGAAGCACCTCTTGTCGGAATTGGCGACATTATAGTGGCCCCGCCGGAGCCGCACTCCATGCCGCGAACGAGGCAAAAACCGGCGCACCCCCCACATCTTGGTACGATTGCGCCTTTCCCAGCCGACGACAGCAAGTGAAGCGCCTCTTTTCCTCCTTTCTGGCGGCCCTCGACAAAGGGCTGACGCTCGCGAACCCGCTGTTCGCGAAGGCCGCATGGCATCTGCGCCATCCGACCCGCCGCACGTTCGCGTGGGGGCTCGCCGCGCTGCCGGTGCTATTCGTACTGTACGTGCTGCTGCTGATTCCGTTCACCCCGAGCATCGGCGACATCCGCAAGGCCAAGATCGAGCAGCCCGCGCAGATCGTGTCGGCGGACGGCAAGCTGCTCGCCGAGTTCAAGCCGTCGAACCGCGAGTGGGTCAAGCTGAAGGACATCTCGCCGAACGTCGTGAACGCGCTGATCGCCACCGAGGATCACCGCTTCTATCAGCATTTCGGGCTCGACTGGCGGCGCACCGCTTCGGCCGCGCTGCACACGTTCTCCGGCGACCGCCAGGGCGGCTCGACGATCACGCAGCAACTCGCGCGCAATCTGTATCCCGACGAAATCGGCCGCGCGCCGACGTTGACGCGCAAGCTGAAGGAAGCGATCACCGCACTGAAGATCGAGGCGTTCTACACGAAGGACGAGATCCTCGAAACCTACCTGAATACGGTCCCGTTCCTGTACAACGCGTACGGCATCGAGATGGCTGCGCGCACCTATTTCGACAAGTCCGCATCCGACCTGAACGTGCTCGAAGCGGCGACGCTGACCGGCATGCTGAAGGGCAACGCGTACTACAACCCGGTGCTGAACCCCGAGCGCGCCTTGCAGCGGCGCAATACGGTGCTCGCGCAGCTGGTCAAGTACGGCAAGCTGACACCCGCCCAGTACGACACGCTCGCCCGCAAGCCGCTGCGTCTCGACTTCGAGCGCCAGATCGAGCCGCCCGGACCCGCGCCGCATTTCACGCAGCAACTGCGCAAATGGCTCGTCGCGTGGGCCGATCGCAACGACTACAACATCTATTCCGATGGACTCGTCGTGCGCACGACGATCGACTCGCGTCTGCAGACGATGGCGACCCAGGCGGTCACGCTGCAGGGCAACCAGTTGCAGAACATCGCGGACTCCGCGTGGGGCACGCGCGCGGGCTGCTCGGCGGACAAGGACCTGCTGCGCACGTTCCTGCGCGAAACGCCTGACTTCCGCGCGGCCAAAGACACGGGCCTCGCCGACGACGACGCGCTGAAACGCCTGCTCGCCGATCGCAAGCTCGTGCAGAGCGTGTGCGACACGAAGACGCGCGTTCAGGCCGACTTCCTCGCAATGGACCCGCGTACCGGCGAGATCAAGGCGTGGGTCGGCAGCCGCGACTTTGGCGTTGATCCGTTCGATCACGTGCAGCAGGCGCGCCGTCAGCCCGGCTCGACCTTCAAGCCGTTCGTCTACGCGGCGGCCTTCGAGGCCGGCGCGAAGCCGGACGACAAACTGCCGGACAATCCGGTTCAGATCGAACTCGCCGGCGGCGAAATCTGGAAGCCGAACGACGAGGACGAGCCGAGCGGCCGCATGATCAGCCTGCGCGACGCGCTCGCCTATTCGCGCAACCGCATCACCGCGCAGGTGATGGAGTCGGTGGGTCCGAACAGGGTCGCCAGGCTCGCGCGCGCGATGGGTGTGCGCGACAGCCAGCTCGATCCGGTGCCGTCGCTCGCGCTCGGCACGAGCCCGGTCACGCTTAAGGAAATGGTGTCGGCGTACGGCACGATCGCGAACCTCGGCGGCTACGTCGAGCCGCTGATGGTCACGCGCATCGAGGACCGCAACGGCAACCTGCTCGCCGAATTCAAGCCGGCCACGCCGAGTCGCGAGTTGCCCGCCGACACGGCGCGCACGCTCGTCGACGTGATGCGCGACGTGATCAGCCGCGGCACCGGCGCGAGCATCCGCACGCGCTTCGGCGTGCGCGGCGATGTCGCGGGCAAGACCGGCACGACCCAGGGCAACGCGGATGGCTGGTTCATCCTGATGCAGCCGCAACTGGTGGCGGGGGCGTGGGTTGGTTTCAACGACAGCCGCGTGACGCTGCGCAGCGATTACTGGGGGCAGGGTGCGCATAGCGCGCTGCCGATCGTCGGCGATTTCTTCCAGCGCGCGCAGCGCTCGCGGCTCGTCGACAGCCACATGAAGTTCGATACCGCGCAGCAGCCGGGCTGGTTCGCCGAGCGCGCCGAACGCTTGCGCGACTGGATCGGGCACCTGTTCACGCGCACGCCGGCGCAGCCGGACAAGCAGATCGTGGCGCGTGCTCCGGCGCGGCGCGCGCCGGTGGCGTCGGTGCAGCCGCCGACGTCTGCCGTGGCGGCACCGGCGGCGGCGTCAGAGGCAGCGGGTGCGTCCGCGGTGCAGGGCGAAGCGCGCGCGTTGCCGCCGTTGCTGCCGGCGCCGGGGTCGGGGTCGGCTCCCGCGCCGGCGCCGAGTAATACCGTCGACGGTGAAGCGCACGGCGGCGGTGCGGCAGCGCTCGCGCCAACCCCGACGCCGGACGACATCGTGCCGCCCGATGCGGGCGGTCAGGGCACAGAAGGGTCGAATAACGGCAGCGGGGCGAATTGAAGGCGACCCGGGCGGGCTGCCCGGGTGCGTATTGAACGGCGCGTGGGACTAGCGCTAAGACCTCGCGACCCCCGCTTCACCCGGCGGTCGCGCATGCGGATTGCCATGCGTCGTCTCGAGCGACGTGTCGTGATGCAGCAGCAACACCGCCGCCATGCCGATGAGTCCCGCGCCCGACAGGCATAGCAGCCCGGCGCCGAAGCCGCCCGTGCTGTCCTTGATCCAGCCCATCGCGAACGGCCCGAAGAAACCCGCCAGGTTGCCCAGTGAGTTGATCGCGGCGATGCCGCCCGCGGCCGCCGCGCCCGACAGGAACGCGGCCGGCAAGGTCCAGATTACCGGCAGGCAACCGAAGATGCCGAAGCCGGCAATCGATAGCGCGATCATCTTCTGCACCGGATCGTCGAGGCCGGCCGCGGCCGCGATGCCGGCCGCCGCGACGAACAGCGCAATGGCGACGTGCCAGCGGCGTTCGAGGTGGCGATCCGAATGCCGTCCCCACAAAATCATGCTGACGAGGCCGACCACGTACGGCAGCGACGTCACGAAACCCGTCTGCAGATTAGTGAGGCCGAACGACTTCACGATCTGCGGCAGGAAGAAGCTCAGGCCGTAGTTGGTCGCGTTCGCCCCGAAATAGATCAGCGCGATGGCGAGCACGCGCGGATTGATCAGCGCCTCCTTCACGCTGAAGTGGCGCACCGCCTCGCGATGCTCGCGCTCCTGCTTCTGCCGCGCGATCAGCCAGTCGCGCTCCTCGGCGCTGAGCCAGGTGGCGTCGGCGGGCTTGTCGGTCAGATACAACAGCACCGCGACCGACAGCAATACCGCCGGCACCGCCTCGATCAGATACAGCCACTGCCAGCCGCCGAGTCCGCCGCGGCCGTCGAGCGACAGCAGCGCGCCGGAGATCGGGCCGCCGATCACCGTCGACAGCGGAATCGCCGCCATGAAATAGCCGACCACGCGCCCGCGATACGCGGCCGGAAACCATAAGGTCAGCAGAAAGATGATGCCCGGGAAAAAGCCGGCCTCGGCGACGCCAAGCAGAATGCGCAGGCCGAAAAACACGTGCGCGGGCGAGAGCCCGGTGAAGCGCGCGATGTCCGGGATAAACGCCATCGCGCCCGCGAGAATACCCCACGTAAACATGATCCGCGCGATCCAGCGGCGCGCGCCGAATCGTTCGAGCAGCAGGTTCGACGGCACTTCGAAAAAGAAGTACGCGATAAAGAACACGCCCGCGCCGAAGCCGAACGCGCTCGCGGACAGATCGAGCGCCTTGTTCATCTGCAAGGCCGCGAAGCCGACGTTGACGCGATCGAGATAGGCGATGAAATAGCACAGGATCAGGAACGGCACGAGCCGAACCGTGACGCGCTGAAGGGTACGTGCCTCGAGATCCATATATGTCTCCTCCGGTTCGGCGACCGGTGTATGCCGCTATGTGGTGGGGTCCGTCTGCGGTTCGAAATGCCTGTCCGTCGAACAGGCATCGTTACAGACTAGACGCTCAAAAGGGATTCTGGAAGGTCTTTTGTGAACCATGTGGTCCGCTCATTGCCGACGCCGTCGCGGCGTGGCGCTCGCGTCCATTGTTAGGACTCGCGCAACAGTGTTTTCGGTTGTATCGGCTGATCTTGGGCGAACGATTCCGGATAATTGCTGCCTGACTAATCAGTTAAAAATGCAGGTGATCCACGATGTCGAATCAGGGTTCGGACACGCTCGCTGAGGCGCGCAAAACGGTGCGGGTACGCGAAGTGGCGTCCGTCGCTCGAGCGGAAAGCACGAAAAGGAAGAGGGCGCCGCTGCCCACGCGCATGCGCGCGGTGGCGGCGGTGGCGCTCGCGTGCGCGAGTCTCGTCGGGTGCGTGTCGAGCACGGATGTGGTCGCGAGCGGCAAGCCCGGCAGCTACACGGTCGCCGCCAGCGCGACCGGAGGACGCATGGCCTGGGCGCGCGCGCACGAACTCGCGATGAACGAGGCGCGCGACTACTGCGATCGTCTCGGTATGCAAAGCAGCGTGAATACGGAGACGGTCAGCGGCGTCAGCGCGATGACCGAGCACGGCTCGTCGGTCAGTTTCGAGTGTCATCCGCGGTTCTGACGCAGCGTTGCGCGCGGGCGGCGGGTGCCGCCGCCCCATGACGATCACTTTTTATCGAACGTCACCAGGTGTAACCACTTATCGCGACTCGCGTGGTGACATGCCGCCGGGGCGCCGGCAGTCGTCAGTCTTCGCGTGGTTTGGTGTTGGTCGAACGTTTGACGAACGGTGCGCCCGAGAAGCCCACCGTCGCGCGGCCCTGCACGGGTGATGTTTCGCGGGCGCGGCGGGCAGGGCGCGCGGACGTTTTTTCTGTTCGCGCCGTCTCGATCTGCCGCGAAAGCGTGTCGATACGCTGGCGCAACAGGTCGGTCGCCGCCACCCGTTCAGCCAGCAACGCATCCTTTTCCGCAAGCTGCCCGCGGGTCGCGGCATGCCGCGCAGCGGAGGCAGCCAGTTCTGCCTTTGATGCGGCCAACTCGTCCCGAATCGCGTCGCGCTCGGCCCGCGATTCGGCTTCGAGCGTCGCCGCCCGCTCGTGACTCGCCTGGAGCTCCTTGCGCAGACGTTGCGCCGCCGCTCGTTCACCGTCGATTTCGAGCAAGGCGCGCTTTTCCGCCGCGGCGAGCCGCTGCTCGTTCTGCTCGTGCGAGCGGCGCAGCTTCGCGAGTTCGTCGGCGAAATCGCGGCGGGCATCGGCGAGCGCGGCGGCTCCTGCCGCGATTTCTTCCTTCGATGTCGCCAGTTGCGCCGTCAGCATGTCGTTGGCCGTCTGCAGCTCGACGACGCGCGCGTCGAGTCCGGCAATCCGCGCGCGCAGGGTCGCGACATCGTTGGCCGCCTGTTCGGCTTTGTCGAGGGCGTCCTGACGCTGCCTGTCGTGTTGCTTGGCCTTTTCTTGCGCGGCGGCGATTTGCGCGTCCGCGTCCTGCCTGAACACGTCGAGCGCGGCGTTCGCGGCGTCGCTCGACAGACGCCACAGCTGGGCCGCGAATTCGCCGGCAGCCGCTGCGACCTCGGGCGGCAAGTCCGGACGGCCGACGTCCACACGCGTCTTGTCGCGCACGTCGGTCCAGAAATCGCGCAACGCCTTGGCCGGCGCGCTCATGCTGCCTTTGCGCACCAGTTGGTACAGGCGGTTCGCGGTCGGTGTTTCGCCGTAACGGAAAAACAGCAACGCGCAGACCTCGCGATAAAGCGTCTGCGTGTCCGACGCGTTTTGACGGACGACTTCGATGTCGGCTTCGAGGGTCATGTGGAAGCGGCTTTGGGGAATATGGATGTGTTGATAATACAACGTAAAACGCACCATATACTACACAACTCAACCATCAACACGACATTAGTACTATAATGTCGTGTTTAAGATTTGGCTGCGAATTGTCGATCGTTAGCGTCCGTCTGTTAGCGCGTGGAACTAAATTTCCAACATTCAGGGAACTAAATGACCCACAAACATGCAGCGCAGGTTTGCGCGATATTTAGTTCCAACGTTTATTCCAGCGGCAGACACGACTTCGAGGCTTTTTGGAACTAAATTGTGCGCAAAACACGCACCGGTAGGAATGTCGTGAATTTAGTTCCAAAAGCGGACCAAGCCGGCCTGAGTCGGATCTGGATACATAGAGCCTTCCCCGGAGTAAAGTGACCACGAACCTGAACCGCGCCACCGGGTAGTTCGTGAGGGTCTCTCTTGAGGGGGCAGATCATGAGGCCAATTTCGGAAATCGTGCCAGTTTGCCTCACCGACTTCCTATCCCAGCAGAGAGATTTCGACGGGAGCTCGGGCACGAACCGTCTTCCTCCGGAACTCCGGCCGAACACTCCATCCAACGACCTTGAGGCGGTGCGTGCATGGATCGAGCACTGCGCGCGCAACAAGTCGACATTCGAAAATTATCGTAAAGAGGTTGAACGACTTTGGTTGTGGGCGCTTACCCAGTGCCACAAGCCCCTCTCATCACTAACTACCCAAGATTTGAAAGTTTATGCGGAGTTCATAAAAGCCCCAAGCCCTCCTAGTCTTTGGATATCGGCCAACGGTGCTAGGTACCCTCGTTCCGATCCGCGCTGGAGGCCTTTTAGTGGCCCGCTTTCGGAGTCCAGCCAGCGGCAGACCATGGTGATTCTCGGTGGGATGTTCGGTTGGCTGGCAAGTATTGGATACCTGCGAGCCAATCCGATGGCTCTGTGCAAGATCGTGAAAAATCGGAGATTTTATTCTGAAAGGTATTTGTCAGATTCATTATGGAATGACGTTAAGTGCTTTATTGAACAACTGCCTCAAGATACATCCTATTACTTCCGCTGCCGGTGGCTAACAACCTTGTTCTATCTGCAGGGCATGCACATTTCCGAGGTTGCGAAAGGTCAGATGAGGCAATTCGTTTGTCTCTCAGGACCAGACGGGAACGAGCAGTGGTGGCTAAAGATGCCATCCAAGGGCGGAAACCCACGTCTCGTGCCGGTATCTCTCGAATTGATTGAGGAGTTGCAACGGTACCGCAAAGCAATGGGCCTATCCTCGATGCCTTGTCGTGCGGAGAAGACACCCTTATTACTTCCGCTTGGAGGCCCCAGGCGATGTCTGCATCGCTCGACGGTTCACGACGCGATCAAAAGCGTTTTCAGCAATACCGCATCTTGGCTTCGTTCCAAGGGCCCTGATTTTGAGGCTCGCGCCGACCAGGTGGAAAAAGCGTCCGCGCATTGGCTACGACGCACCGCCGGTTGGGATATGGTTGGCAACGGCGTTTCGCTTCAAACTGTTCGCGATAATCTAGGCTATGAATCAGCAACAAGTGCTTTCAATCTTTACTTGTACCCCAGAAGTCCTCAAGTGCACCCTTTGCCCGACGACCGCTATAACGAGACGACCAGGCTACACAAAATCCGATGGGAAGTCGCTAACCCGGACACGGACAGGACGGATCGCTGACCTGATACCGTCACGCATTCCGTCGCAACTATAGAGGTCGCTGTTCCCGGACAGCCGACGGCTGATCGTCTTACGGTGGTCTACCGAGCGAACGTCTGAATTACAACTTAGCCACCACAACACAACGGTTGTCGAGGCCAGATAGAAATGTCCGGGTTCCAGCAAGATACAGATGTCGGGGTTGAGGGTCGGTTTTGGGTGGTGGGTTAGGGTCGTTTTGCAGTCCTTTTATCTCTCTCTGGATGGGTTTTTAGCACCGAGCCTCCCGGGTTCTGGTGTGTCCCCATGACTGCCGCATTCCAGTCCTCGAGCGTGACTTCGCGCTGCTTCCTCGTGCCAGGCAGCCGCGCCTTCGTACGCACGGGTTCACCGCGGTTCGTGCGTGACGGTGAGCCGGATATCCGGCGGTTGTCGCGCTGTGCCTGGATCGCCTGGGCGACCTGCAGCGCATGACCAAGACGCTTGTGCTCCACCACCGCGCCCTGGTCGATCTCGGCAAGCTTGTCGTACTGGACACAGGGCAGCGCGACACCATCGGCGCGGATCTCGAGGCGTCCGTCCGGATACTCCCACACGTCGATGTAGCGGTGAATCAGCCTGCGGTTGGCCGGCGTATCGTCAAGCAGCCAGATCACGCGGTCGTTCAGCAGCGTCAGTGAATCCGAGACCTTGCGCAGAACCCGCCAGGTCAGGATCGCGTCGAGATTCTCGTCGGCGCGCACGGGTCGATGCGCATCGAAAGCGCTGCGTGGCGGCTTCGCAAAGCGCGCGTTATAGGCTGCCATGTAGGCGGGCGCCCAGGCGTTGGCGGCCTCGATGGTGCTGATGCCGCGCAGCCGGAGCTCCTTGACGAGCCGATCCTGCAGCGTCAGGTGGGCGCGCTCGACGCGCCCCTTGGCGGGGCTTGAGTTCGCGCAGAACGTGTCGATGTTCAGCTCGTACATCGCCCGGCCGAACTGCGTGACACCTTTGCCCGCTGTCTCCGAGCGTCGCTTCACGTAAAAAACGCTGGCCCTGTCGCTGTAGAACGCCACCGGCTTGCCATGCTGCTCCAGATACGCGCGCGTCGCCTCGAAGTAGCTGAAGGTCGATTCGGTCGCCGTGAAATGCAGCATCATCAGGCGGCTCGTGGCGTCATCGACGTACACCAGCAGCGTGCAGGCCGGCGCCCGGTCCTCGAACCAGCGATGGTCGCTGCCGTCGATCTGCACCAGCTCACCGAAGCACGCACGCCGGGCCCGCGGCTGGTAGACCCTGGGCGGCCGCTGCCGGCGCGGTACCCACAGGCCGGCGTCCGTCATCAGGTGTCGCACGGTTTCCTTCGACAGCACGAGGCCATGACATTCGCGCAGCTTCTCGCAGGCCAGCGTCGGCCCGAAGTCGGCGTAGCGCTCGCGAATGGTGGTCAGAGCCCGCACAGCCAGTCCTTCATCGAGCTTCCGGTTGCCGGGCGATTTGCGCTTGCGTGAGGCCAGTCCCGCCGCGCCAGATTCACGATACCGCGCTACCAGCCGCTCGACCTGACGCACGGTCAGGCCAAGTCGCCCGGCGGCACGCCCGGGCTTGAGCCCGATGTCCACCACGGCCTGGATCACCTTCAGACGGTCGAGTTCGCGCATGTTCAATGTCACCAGTGCGGCTGGGCTCATGACTGGCTCCTGCGATCGCGCAGCAAAATGCCAGCTTGCCAGTCACGGTAAAACACGACATTTGTATCTTGCTAGAACACGACATTCTCATATTGCCGCTACAACGGTGCCGGTGATAATAAAGATTATGTCAAATGATCCGCTGCTCGTCGATGAATCTTTACGGCGAGCTTTCGCTGCGCATGCCGGCTGTGTCGATCTGGACGACGCCCGCCGTGCCGCTGCTCGAGCCGCGCTTTCGTGAAGGCACGCTTAAGCAGCTGACGCTGCACGGCGGCACGCCGCGCATCGGCATGTATCTCGGGGTATTCGTCCTTTTCGTGCAAAATCTGGCGCTTTGCTCTGAAAATTCTTGAGTTTTCACTGGCTTGAAGGATCAGGCGTCGCGTAACGAACGCAAAAGCGAAAGCCTTACCGGACGGGGCTCTCCGGGAGACAACCGCCAGATTTTGCACGAAAACGACGAATACCCCAACTGGGAGTCACACCGGCGGTGTGGGAATTGTACGCTGCGCGCGACGAGACCCGTCGCGAACATCTGCAGGAACTGCTGACCAGACAACTAGGGAAACACTGATTTATCAGGCTCGGCCGTCATCGCTGACGTGTCCGAGTACGTTATAGAAGGAAGCTCACGGAACGGACCAATAGTGATGAAGCGGCAGATCAGCTTTGCAGAAGCGGAGAGTGCGGGCAAGAAACGGGTGACCAGGCGCCAGCGCTTCCTGACAGAGATGGAGAGGGTCGTACCGTGGCCGCGGTTGCTGTCGGCGATCGAGCCGTATTACCCGAAGGGTGAGCGTGGCCGTCCGCCGATTGGTCTGGAGCGCATGCTTCGAATCTACTTTCTGCAGCAGTGGTACGGCCTGTCGGACGAAGGTCTGGAAGACGCGCTGTACGATAGCATTGCGATGCGCGCCTTCGCCGGCATCGATCTGGCCGTCGAGAACGCGCCGGATGCGACCACGCTGTTGAAGTTCCGCCGCCTGCTGGTTGAGTACGATCTGACGCGGAAGTTGTTCGACGAGATCGGCATCTCGCTGTGTGAGCGCGGACTGATGATGAAGGAAGGCACGTTGGTCGACGCGACGATCATCGAAGCGCCGCCGTCGACCAAGAATGCGGAGAAGAGCCGAGACCCGGAGATGCATCAAACGAAGAAGGGCAACGAGTGGCACTTCGGGATGAAGGCCCACATCGGAGTCGACGCCGATTCGGGTCTGGTGCATAGCGTGGTCGGCACGTCCGCCAACGTGTCGGATGTCTCGCAAGCCCACGCGCTGCTGCACGGGCACGAAGAGGAAGCGTTCGGCGACGCGGGCTACATCGGCGTAGACAAACGCGACGAAATGAAGGGCAAGTCGGTGAAGTGGCGCGTGGCGGCCAAGCGCGGAAAGATCAAGGCGATGCAGGATGGTCCGCTGAAGGATCTGGTGATCGCGGTCGAGCGGACCAAGGCGCAAATTCGTGCTCGGGTCGAGCATCCGTTTCATATCGTCAAGAATCTGTTCCGTCATCGCAAGGTGCGCTACAAGGGGCTGGCCAAGAACACGGCGCAACTGTTCAGCCTGTTCGCCTTGGCCAACCTGGTAATCGCCCGAAACCGGTTGCGGTCAGTTCACGGGAGTAGTCCGTCATGTGCATGAAAAAATGCGAGGAGTGGGCTCCGAATCCGGGCAAACCCCGCCTCGCTTGCGACCGAATTCCTTCGACATTCTGATAATTGCAAGCTGACTCGTCGGCAACGCCGGCGACGAGCTTATTGATCAGTGTTTCCCTAGCGGTATTCCGGCACTTTTCTGTTAGCACAATTACTGACCACGGCTCGCGGAATCATCGCACATCAACACGTGCTGCACAGATAGCGCTCAGCCATCTGTTCAATCCAAATGAGGCAGTCGGGTGTGTGCGATGCTACAGATCCAGCACAATATCGGATGTAGGCTTACTGCAACACATCAGTCGAAGACCTTTGTCGATCTCACGCGGGCGAATCCCTCCGTTGTGCTTCATGTCAACGGTTCCCTCGAGCAGCGTGGTCTTGCAGGTGCCGCATATGCCCTGGCTGCAGGACGAAGGTAGCGGCACACCCGCCTTACGCGCTGCAGCAAGCACCGTCTGCGATGCGTCCATCGTGAAAGTCTTCCCGGAACGTGCCAGACGCACAGTAAAGCAGGACTGAGCGCTAGCCGTTTCCCCTGGAGCGGCTTCGACAACTTCGACGGTCTCCGCGAAATTGAAGCTTTCCTGGTGATACCGTGAAGGGTTGTGGCTTCCGTCGAGGAGTGTCTTTCTGACTGCCTCCATGTAACCCGCCGGACCGCACGTAAAGACCTCCCGTTCCTGATAGTCGGGCACGCGCTCCTTCAGCAGATCGAGACTGAGTCGTCCCAGAGGACCTCGCCAGTCGCCTTTTTCACTCTGCGCTTCACAGATGTGGATTACGCGGAGCGTCTTCGACATCTGTTCGAGCGCAGCAAGCTCTTTGGCAAAGATGATGTCATCGGGCGTTCTGGCACTGTGAACAAAAACTATATCGCGATCCTGTCCGAGGTCGAATGCCGCACGCGTCATCGCCATCAGCGGCGTGACGCCGGACCCGGCCGACAGATAGAGCGCTTTTTCCGATGGCCCGGCCGAAGGCGTGAAGATGCCAGACGGGCCGTAAGCAGACAGCGTCCTGCCTTCGGTCATGTTGTCATGCAGCCAGTTCGACATGACGCCACCCGGCGCCCGCTTGACAGTTATCGAGAGCGTGTAAGGGCGGGTTGGCGGCGACGATATGGTGTAGCACCGACTGACCGGCTTACCTTCGATCTCCGCGGTGACCGTCACGAACTGCCCCGGCTCGAAGCCGAACGGTCTTCCCCGTTCGGCTGCAAATACGAATGTGCGGACGTCGTGCGTCTCGACCAGCACGCGGCAGCAAACCAGCGTTCGTTGCTCGTGGCTTGGCCACTGCGCATCCGCACGTTCCCATGTCGAGGCAAGACTGAAGCGGTCTGCCAATTCGGATCTCTGTTCAGGAACGCAAGTATCCACGGCGATGTCCATATCGTTCTCAGACCCCGCTCTGTTTCAGGCGCGCGACGTACCAGCGCGAGAATTCGTCCAGCGGCGCTTCAGTGAACTGTGAGAACGGCCCAGGCCGGTAAGCAGGATCCTGCGTCCCGTTATGAGCGTTGGCAACAAGTTCGGCATCCTGATTGGTCGTGGCATTCCAGACCTCGGTCAACTTCTGCAGGTCATAATCGACACCCTCAACCGCGTCTTCGTGAACGAGCCATACGGTGCGAACCAGCGTCTTGTCAGGCGCAAGCGGCACGATGTAGGCGATCACAGCATGGTCGCTCATCACATGCGTCCACGAGTGGTGACCCCACATGTGCACGTCGCCGAGGTCCCGACGGGAAACGTTGCCTAGCAACTTCGTGCAGGCCACTTTCGTGTCCATCGTTTGCGACTCGTTCGCGCCGGCAATCACCAGCCGCTGCGTACGGAAGTTCGTATGAACGCTTTCATCCACCGACTCGAACCGCTCGCAGATCCAACCGTCTTTTTCCCATGCTTGCTGAGTGGCCGCGTTGCGCGTCACGTAGTCGTCGTAAGCTTTCAGGGCGTCCTCACCCTGGCCGTCCGGACAGAAACCAAAATCCTCCGGCTGGAACGAGTTCACGAGTTCGGGATGCGTGCCCGCGCAGTGATAGCACTCGCGGTTATTTTCCATCACGAGCTTCCAGTTGCCGTTTTCGATGATCTCCAGCTCATGCGCGACCTTTGTGCCCGTGAGATCGTACGGAGCGAAGCGCGGCGCCATGACCGTTTCCAGCTTCGAGAAATCCTCCGGCGGTTCATCGGCGAGGCAAACGAAGACGTGCGCTCCAACGGTCTTCAGATGAACCGGAATAAGGCTGTGACAACCCGGGTCGAAATCTTGGCCCATGTGCGAACTGTGGCGCAGGCTTCCGTCGAGATCGTACGTCCATTGGTGATACGGACACACGAGCATGCCTACGGTTGCCTTGCCCGCTTTCTTCATGATGCGCGAGCCGCGATGGCGGCACACGTTCCGATAGGCGCGAATGTTTTCGTCGTCGTCGCGAACAATGATAATCGATGCCTTGCCAATGTCGACGGTATGGACGTCGCCCGGCTCCGGCACATCGGCCGTCACGCCGACAAGAATCCAGAGCTTGTGAAAGAAGACCTCGACATCGGTCTCGAACACGTCCTGGCGGCCGAACAACTCCCCTGGCATGCCGTGTCCCGGTTGCCGGCTGTCGAGCAGTTCGCGATGAGTTTTGATCTTGATTACGGATGACATGGTCGGTCTCTTCGTCGGTATGCGCCGCAGCGCTTCGTGCAGCATTGCATTGAGTATTGGATCGCCAATATGCACCGTCAATGCGCTTTATTTGCCTCCTCCTATTCCTTTAAGTCATGCGAAAATCAAGCGCGGGCGACGTGCTCGCGCAAGCCCGGGAACACATGTAAACCCAGGCTTCGCTGCACGGGAGTGCCCGTCACATGGGGCTGTCCAAACCTTGGCAGATGCCCACCTTCTTACGACTACAGCATCGAACAGAGACATAAGATGAAAAGTTCCAGAGGAACGAAGGGCTACCGCAGAATTGTTCCGTCGCTTACGGCTTTGGTGGAGTTCGAGGCGGTGGCTCGTCTGGGCAGCTTCACGCTTGCCGCGGCTGAACTTGGCGTTACCCAATCGGCTGTCAGTCGTCAGATCAGGTTCCTGGAAGAAACGCTGGGCGTGCGTCTGTTCCATCGTGGGCATCGTTCCATTGAGCTGACCGCCGAGGGTGAGGCCTTGTATCTTGTGGTTGCGGAGTCCATGCAGAAGATCGCGGGCGTGTTCGATCGCCTCGCGACAGGCGAGCAGCGCGAACTGGTGCTGGCATCAACCGCAGCTTTTTCGCAGTTCCGGCTTCTGCCGCGACTGGCCAATCTTAAAAAGCTGAAGCCGCCACTTCAACTGCGCCTGACAACGCAGATGTTCACTGCGGACCTGCGGCATGTCGAAGTCGACGTTGCCGTACGTTATGGAGACGGGCAATGGTCGGACGGGACCTCGACACTGCTCTTCGACGTCGAGATCTTTCCGGTTTGCTCCCCCGCATTCCTTAAAGAGAACGATGCGCCGGAGTCACTCGAGCAGCTTGCCAGCATGGCGCTCGTCGAGTCTGACTCGACCACAGAGGGCTGGATGGACTGGACAGAGTGGTTCCGTGCGGTCGGCCACCGTCCGCCGCGCCTCAACAAGGTGCTTCGCTGCAGTCTTTACACCGACGCCGTGCAGGCGGCCAAATATGGACAAGGTATTGCACTTGGATGGAGCCGACTGGTAGAAGACCTGTTGGCATCTGGAGAACTCGTTCGACTCGACGTTGCCACCTTCAAGCCAGCAGATTCATACTTTGTGGTTGTGCCCCACGGCCGGACCATCTCGCCGGTGATCACGCAACTGATCGACTGGCTTCGCGGAGACCTGGCGGTTCGCTAATGAAGCGCTGAACTCGCAAGGCATGCACGCGGCACTCCTTGGGTAACTTAAAGTCATGCGAGAAGGAAAATAAAGGCCGTTGACCGACTTTTTCGTCTTTCCGATACTGCCTTGGAGAAGCATGCCGACGCCGGCCCAACCGGCTCATTCAAAACCAGAGCCGCAACGCATCTGATCGGCCCCGCCCTCGCACATTCAATGAGTTTCCGGCTCGCTGCGCCATGACTCGATCGCCCCACGGAACACAACAGGAGAATAATTTATGCCGGGGATTTCCTCGCTTCACGGCGCGATGCCCGAGTCCGCTGTTCCAGGCTGCCTGCCGCCAGGGTTGCTTGATCGCGTCCGTCACTATCGGTTGGAGCGCGTACGCCGCCAGCTAAGAAAGGGTCGCCTACCGGCAATCGTCATGTACGACCCGGTGAATATCCGGTACGCGACAGACACGTCCAACATGCAAATCTGGACGGGCCGCAATCCCACGCGTTACGTGCTCGTGTTTGCTGATGGACCAGTGATCGGATTCGAATTTCACAACTGCGAGCATGTCTGGAACGACGTGCCGGTCGATGCGGAAATCCGCAGCGCGGTGTGCTGGAACTACTTCAATGCTGGGCCAGAAGCCGCCGCGAAGGCAAAGCAGTGGGCGCGCGAAATTGCGGACCTGCTGCATCAACACGCTCCATCGGAACGGCGGATCGCAGTCGACCGACTTGATCCAGAAGGTTTGCATGCCCTCGGCGAGGAAGGTATCAGCGTTGTGGATGGTCAGGCTCTCATGGAAGTGGCTCGAACCATCAAGTCCGACGATGAACTCGTGGTGATGAAAGCCGCGATCGACGTTTGCGAACAAGGCATTCAGCGAATGCACGAAGCTTTGCGGCCGGGCATGAGTGAGCAGGAACTGTGGGCGCACCTGCACTTCGAAAACATCAGACTCGGCGGCGAGTGGATCGAGACGCGGCTGCTGGCGTCGGGCAGCCGTACGAATCCGTGGATGCAGGAGTGCGGCCCGAGGTTAATGCAGAAAGGCGAACTGGTTGCGTTCGACACAGATCTGGTCGGCCCCTTTGGATACTGTGCGGACATCTCGCGAACCTGGACGGTCGGCCACGTCCGACCGACCGATGATCAGCGGCGGCTTTACGCGGCAGCCTACGAGCAGCTGCATACCAACATGGTACTCATCAAGCCGGGCATGACGTTCAATGAATTCGCCGAACGAAGCTGGGCAATGCCTGACACGTTCTTCAAAAACCGGTACAGTTGCCTCGCACACGGCATCGGCATGGTCGACGAGTATCCATCCATCTCGTACTTCGAGGACCGGGGCTATGACGGCATGTTCGAGGCCGGAATGACTCTCTGTATCGAAAGTTATATCGGCGATGAAGGCGGTAAGGAAGGAGTAAAGCTCGAGCAGCAGGTGCTACTCACGGACCATGGCTGCACGCCGCTATCGACGTTCCAGTTTGAGACCGACTGGCTTTGACTGTTGGAATGTGCAGGCGCACCGTAATGGTCGCCTGCGCCTATTTGATGTACGCCCGCACGCGATCCATAACGTCCGCAGGAACGTCTACCTCATGAACCTTGATATGGCTGCCAGGGATGCGCACGCCGGACTGCGCAAGCCTGTCGATATGCGCTGAGAGACGTTCCGTGAATCCGGCCACCAGTGCCTCCGGTCTGAATGCGACGAGAAACAGACCGACTCCGGGACTCTCGCTGCCAAGCGCATAGTGAGGTGCGTCCATCGACCAGTTGGCGCCCGTCATTCCGGCCGCGAGTATCTCCATGATCATGGCGATATTCGCGCCTCGCGCGCCACCGAACGCGAGCAGTAGTCCTTTCACCGCTTCTCTGGCATCAGTGGTGGGGTGGCCGTTCTGATCGACCGCCCATCCTTCGGGAATCGACTCCCCGCTTTCCGCCGCTTTGCGCACGCTAACGAACGCTGTCGCGCTGGAGGCCTGATCGATGACCAGTGGCTGCCGGCCCCGCGCCATCGGCGCAGCGAATGAAAGAGGGTTGGTTCCGTAGGCGGCTTTGCCAGATTCCAGCGTCGTCATCTGCGCAGTGGCGTTACAGGTAGCAAGAGCGACAAGTCCGCGTTCGGCGCAACGCCTCGTGTAATACCCGAGCTCTCCGACAGTGAAACTGTTGGCGATGGATAGAACAGCAACGCCGTAATCCGTCATCCGCATCGCCAGGTCTTCGCAGCTGCGATCGAACGCAAGTTGGGCGATGCCCTGCTTCGCGTCGATTTTTATGGCCGCCGGGACTGTAGCGTCGATATCGGGCTCTGCATTCTTCGAGATCCGCCCCTTTGTAAAGCCGTCCAGATAGTCCGGAAGATGCGCAAAACCGACAGCCTTGCTACCCGCCAGTTCGGCAGAAATCACCGCCGCGGCGAGCGACCGCGCGACTGCGTCGCTCGCTCCAACCGCTTTGAGCGCTCCGTACGCGGCTCGTCGTGCGTCTTCAGGTTCGTATCGCATCGTTGCCACAGTCTATCTGCCTGCCGCCAGGCGGATTGCATGCTGCGCTTCAGGCCCACATGTCACCCATCGTGAAGCCATTCGGGAAAGGATCGTCCGGATCGAGCACGTATGTGTTAAAGCCGTAGATCCATGAGCGTCCGGAGATGGTGGGCACCACCGCATGAATCTCTCCGACATTCACCTGCTCTACGAGGCGTCCGGTGTAGACCGTCCCCAGAACGCCCTCGTGACGGAACGGCTGGTTTATGTCCAACTGGCCTTTTGCATGCAGTGTTGCCATCTTGGCCGACGTGCCCGTGCCGCACGGGCAGCGATCGATCGCTCCCGTCCAGGTTGCAGGGTTGGCAAAATCAATTGCCCCGCTAGCGACGGTTACGGCGTTTCTCCAATCGGCGTTCGGGTTGCTTGTGGGACCTGAGAGTTGGGCGATCGTGATCCCATAGCCCGGATAATGCGGATGCGCGACGGGCAGTTGTTCCTGTGCCGCCTTGAGAACAAGTGCCGACACGCGCGTAATTTCACGGCCGTGCTCCGGGATCAATTCAAGTCCTTTGAACTGACGCACGTCGGCGATCACATAAAACATGCCGCCCCAACCGACGTCAACCGTGACTTTTCCCAGATGTGGCACATCGATGACTTTCTCGATATGTGCTGCAAAGGCCGGAACGTTCCTGAACGTTACCTGCGTCACTTTTCCGTTCGCGCATTCCGCCCGGATTCCAATCAGGCCCGCGGGCGCCTCGAGCTGGAATTCGGTCACAGGCTCCTGCATCGGAATCATGCCCGTTTCGAGCAGCACTGTCGCGACAGAAATCGTATTGCCGCCGCTCATGACCGGTCGTCATTCACCTCCAGCCACTTCATCTGCTCATACACTGTATTGCCGGGAATATGCGAAACGCCGCCGGTGATAACCCGCATGGGCTCGCCCGAGTGAGTTTCTACAGCGTGAAAGATCCGTTTGAACGTCATGGTTTTCTCGACACTTCAGCGAAGCGCCAGGGGCTCTTCCATGACGGATTGCGCCGTCGCTGAGCCTGGCATGATTGGCGCCCGGTCAACATTGGAAGCGTCCCGATTCCTGGCCTGGAACAGCGGCGGCCAGTATTCGATATCAGTTTCGTGCAACACCCGTAGCGTGCCTCTACGGTTAGGTCCTGCCAAAAAAGAGGCGTACGGATTCGCACGCCTCAACTTCCACCTTGGAGATACCTCAAGCCGTTCGCGCAGAGCGCACGAGCAGTATTACTTCGTGCCCAGCCAAACCGCGAATCTCTGGTTCAGATCGTCGGCATGATCCGCCCAGAAGTTGATATCGATGTTCACTGCGTCCTTCTGGTTTGCGGGGTTGGTCGGAAGGTACGGCATTACCTTCGGATCGACCATCGCAATCGACGATTTGCGCATGGGTCCCAGAGCCGTCGCCGTCGCAAGCTTGGCGAGCGATTCGGTCGTCGTCGAATACTTGACGAAGTCCTGCGCTGCCTTCAGGTTCTTCGTGCCCTTGACGATCGCGAGACCTTCGATGTTCATGACCTCGCCATCCCACAGGAAGCCAAATGGCTTGTTGTTCTGAACAACCGCAACCCAGATCCGGTTCGGATAGGCGCTGGTCATCGCGACCTCGCGGTCGGCGAGCAGTTGCGGCGGTTGAGCACCGGCTTCCCACCAGACGATCGACGACTTGATGGTGTCGAGTTTCTTGAACGCGCGATTGAGGCCTTCGGGGGTCGCCAACACCTTATAGATGTCCGCCGACTTGACGCCGTCGGCCAGCAGCGCCCACTCGAGCGCACCCTCCGGCGACTTCCTCAGACCGCGCTTGCCCGGAAAACGCTTGAGATCGAAGAAATCGGCGATCCTGGTCGGCTCGCCATTCTTGAATGCGTCCTTGTTGTAGGTGATCATCGTGGACCAGCCCACGTTGCCGATCATGCAGTCGGACAGACCGCCCTGCAGGAAGTCGGCCTTCGCCGCTGCGCCCGTTTTTGCACCGGGCGGCAGCGACGCCGGATCGATCTTCTCCAGCAATCCCTCGTCGCATGCGCGCGTTGCGTCGGCGAGTTGCATGTCGACGACGTCCCACGTGACGTTCTTCGTTTGCACCTGACTGCGGATCTGCGCGATGCCGCCGTTGTAGGTATCGGTCTTGACGTCCGTTCCCGATTTCGCGGCGAACGGTTTCGCCGCCAGTTCCACTTGCGAATCCTGGTACGAGCCGCCCCACGTCGCGAAGACGATATCACTGGCGTAAGCGGAGGCGCTTACCGCGCCTATTGCAACCAGAGCTGCGATCCGCGCGATCAATTTCGTGTGCAGTTTCATTCTCTATGTTCCTTCTCGTCGTCTGATGGCACCGTATCGCCATTCAATTTAGGATTTAAAAAGACCACTTGTGCTGCTACGACCTCACTTCTTTTCGCTGCCACGCGGAGCCGATCATCCGGAATCTCCGGGCAGACGTGTAATCGCCCGTCGATGAGCCAGTGCGCGTTACGCGTCCCGTCACTGTTCTCCCTCACTCAACACCATCAACTGGGTATTACCTCCTGCCGCGCTCGCGTTCACCGTGGTGATCCGCTCACGGACAAGCCCGGTGAGATCGCAACCCTCGGAAAAATCGGTTTTGAGCAGTGCAATGCGCTGTCTGATGCAGGCTGCCGAAAAAGCTGGCGCAACGCGCGCCTTTCGCGAAACCAGCACGACGTCAGGCCGGGCTCCTGGCTGTTCAGTCTCCAGGAGGTTTTGCAGATCGGACGTTGCCGCGATGACGCAGTGTTCACCAAGCACGCGCTTCACCGCTGTCGCTACATCGTCTGCGGGAAGCACAACCTTGTTGCCGAACGCGCTGGCGATCATCGCCTGGAAGACCCTTTCGTGGGGCTCGCCTGCGACACATAGGGCGGTTCCACGGGGCAGGAATTCAAGTGTGTTTTCCTCACCGGATAGCGCGGGCAGAGCAAGCGGATCAGACAACGCGATCAGGCGGATGAGCGAGTCGCGAGCGCCGGCCACCTGGTCTGTGTTCAGACGATCTCCTGCTCCGGCGCAGACAAGCGCGAACAGGTCCTCGATGGCCTTTGTGCGGCGGGCCTTTTCTGCCGCCAGCGCGTTGCGACGCGCAATGAAACGATCCTTGCCCGACTCAACTGGAATCTCGTAGAACTTGCTGTCGAAACGGTCGCAGCGTGCGAACGGTCCCGCCTCAGAGGAAAGCTGACGCGCGCCGGCTTTAGTCAAGGCGGACAACGTGAGCGGACCAGCCAGCATCGGGCCCGTTCCCGCCGCTCCAACTCCGGCTGAAGGTTGCATACCGACGAAGGTGGAATGCATCGCGCGATTCACGCACACGCTGCTTGCCGTCGTCCTCGATAGCAGCTTGCCCGCCGCTTCGTTGATGCGCGTATGCAGTCCGATTACGCCGCATCCAATACGATTGAGCTGTTCGAGTAATTCGTCCAGTTGACCCGTGCGATAACGAACGACGTGGAGGATCGGACCGCTCACATCCGCTGCAATCGACGCGAGGTTCCCGGTCGTGCCAAGATCGACGATCGCCGGGCATACGTAGTTTCCGCTCCTGTCGCCCCTCACCGGCCTGCCGCGGGTAATCGCAAAGCCCGCGCGTTGCAAGCGCTCGAGATAGGCTTCTGCCTTTTGTCTTACCTCGGGGGTCGCGACCGGTCCGATGTCGGTGGACACGTCAAGCGGGTTGCCTGTCGCCCGCTCGCTCAGGATGCCCTTGAGCATTCTCAGCGTTTTCTCGGCAGTCGAATCCTGCAAGCACAGAATTCGCAACGACATCGCCGCTTGTCCGGCGGACCTGAACGCCGACACCGTCGCGTCGAAAATGACCTGCTCCGGAAGGGCCGAACTGTCCACGATCATCGCGTTGGCACTGCGTAGCGTGAACAGAAGCTTCGGTGCGTTGGACAGAGTGGCTGCGTGCGCCGCAATCTTCGCCGCCATGTCCTGATCGCCGGTGAAGAGCACCGCCTGGACACGCCGGTCGATCACCAGAGTACGACTCAGGTCGTCTTCGCCACCGGCAAGCAGTTGCAACGCGCCGGCAGGCACACCGGACTTCAGGAAGGTTCTAACCGTCTCGAACGCTACCATCGAGCCACACGCTGCCGGCCTTGCGATGACCGCGTTGCCCGCTGCAAGCGCAGGCGCGACCTGCCCAACCAAGCCCATTAGCGGATTGAATGCGGAAGTGATGGACGCGATCACGCCGAGCGGCTCGCTGGTCTGCAACCAGCGTTCGTCGCGAAGTTCGCACGCATAGAGCCGGCACAGATTGACTGCGCTGCGCACTTCTTCGGCCGCTTCGGACATCGTTGCGCCGGTTTCCTTCACGAGCAGCGCTGCAAGCGCCGGTCCGCGTTCCTCAAAACCGTTCGCGACTGCATCCAGTATGTCTGCCCGCGACTCCGCGGTGGTGCTCGTCCAATCCGTAGCGCCGCCTGCTTTTTGCAAAGCGTCTTCGACCGTCGCGGGACGGCATGCTTCGATACTGCCGATCACTTCGCTCGAATCTGCTGCGCTATAGACAAGGGTGGTCGCACCGGCGCCGGAAATCAGCTCGCCCCCGACGATGGAGCGTACGTTTATCCGCACGGCACGGAGCTCAGCAATCGCCATGCTGAATTCCGTCGATGTCGCGAGGTCTAACGACGCGGCGTTCAGACGTCCCGGCAGAACATTTCGCGGGCTCGGAATGCCCTCATGCATCCGCCCTTGCGTGCGGGCGGCCTTGTCGATCGGACTGGCGACGATGTCGGCGATACTCACCGACGGATCGACCACCTGGTTGACGAACGAAGAGTTGGCGCCGTTTTCCAGCAGCCTGCGTACGAGGTAGGCCAGCAACGTTGCATGCGGGCCGACGGGCGCGTACACGCGGCACGATCTGCCCAGCTTGCCAGATCCGACGATCTGGTCATAGACGCTTTCACCCATGCCGTGCAGACACTGGAATTCGTATTCGCCATCGCCTGCCAGCGTGTGCACCGCAGCGATCGAAAACGCATTGTGTGTCGCGAACTGCGGGAAAATCGCGTCCGGTGCGGCGATCAGAATTTTTGCACAGGCGATGTAGCTGACGTCCGAATGGACTTTTCGCGTGAACACGGGGTAGCCGTCGCTACCGGCATCCTGCGCGAGTTTGATTTCGGTGTCCCAGTAAGCGCCCTTGACCAGCCGGACATTGAAGCGGCGACCCGTCGCGCGCGCGAGCGCAATCATCCAGTCGGCGACGAACCGTCCGCGCTTCTGATAGGCCTGCAGTGAGATGCCGATGCCATTCCATCCCATGAGACTCGGCTCGTACGACAGCCGCTCGAGCATTTCCAGCGTCAGATCGAAGCGCGCCGACTCTTCCTGATCGAGGTGAAAACCAATGCCGTATTTCTTCGCCAGTTGCGCGAGGCTCAGCAACCGCGGATAAAGCTCCTCCATGACGCGCGCGCGCTGCGACAGTTCATAGCGCGCGTGCAGGCCGGAAATCTTCACCGATACGCCCGGTCCGTCAATCTCGCCGCGTAGCGACGCGTCCTTGCCAATCGCTTCGATCGCGTGGCGGTAGGACTGAAAATAGGCCTCGGCGTCTTCTTCAGTCAGCGCCGCCTCGCCGAGCATGTCGTAGGAGAAGCGGTAGCCCTGTCCTTCCCGCGTTTTCGCCAGACGGATCGCTTCTTCGATCGTCTGGCCGGTGACGAACTGTTTGCCCAGCAAGCGCATTGCATAGGCGACGCCCGATCGCACTACTGCTTCGCCGCCTTTGCGGACTACGCGCGTCAATGCCTCCGACAGTGATTTTTCGTCGGGCTGCTTGAGCAGCTTACCGGTGACAAGCAGTCCCCATGCAGTCGCGTTGACGAAAAGCGAGGGTGACTTCCCGAGGTGGGCACGCCAATCCGCATCGACGATCTTGTCGCGGATCAGCTGGTTTCGCGTGGGCGTGTCGGGGATACGCAGCATCGCCTCCGCAAGACACATCAGCGCAATACCTTCGCGGCTATCGAGTGAAAACTCCTGGGTGAGGAGGTCCACCCCTCCCGCGTTGATGCGCGTATCGCGTACGCCCTGGGCAAGGCGCGAAGCCAAAGCCTGCACACGGGTAAGCGTATCGGGATCCAGGTACGCAGTGTTGATCAACTCCCGAACGACGACGTCTTCCGGGAGGCCGGATGCATCCCGTATCCGTTGACGAAGAATCGACAGATCGGATGTCTGCGCCTGCATTTCCTGAATTTTGGACAGCATGATCGATTGAACGGTAAGAGGCGTAGAAGAAATGACGGCTGTATTCGGCAACATGAATTCAGGCAACATGACTGCTGCTGCCGCGAAGTCGCTCCGTGCGACGACGCAGCGCTTCGAGCGTCAACAGCAGCAGCGTCGAGATCACCACCAGCAGACAGGCGACCGCAAGAATCGTTGGGCTGAGTTGCTCGCGAATGCCCGCCCACATTTGCCGCGGAATAGTGCGCTGGTCCGGACCGGTCAGGAAAAGCGCGACGACAATTTCGTCGAAGGAAGTCGCGAACGCGAACAGCGCTCCCGATACGACGCCGGGGGCGATGATCGGCAGCTTCACCTGCAGGAACACGCGCAACGGAGAGGCGCCCAGACTGCGGCCTGCCCGGCTCAGCGTTTCATTGAAGCCCGCCAGCGTCGCCGTAACGGTAACCACGACGAACGGCGCGCCCAGCGCAGCGTGCGACAGGATGAGACCGACCAGGCTGCCAGTGAGGCCGAGCGGACTGAAGGCGAAGTAGACGCCCACTGCGGTGATGATCAGCGGCACGATCATCGGCGAGATAAGGACGGCAGTAATCAACTGCTTTCCCCGGATGCGGCTACTGGTCAATCCCAGCGAAGCAGTCACACCGAGCAGGGTTGCAATGACGGTCGATACGACGCCGGTGATCATGGTGTTCTTCAGCGCCAGCATCCAGTCCGAGCTCCCGAAGAACTCCTGATACCAGCGCAGGCTCAGTCCGGGAAGCGGATAGGTAAAGTAAGGCTGCGAGTTGAAAGACAGCGGCATGACCACGAGAATCGGCAGCACGAGGAATAGCAGCACCGTGAGCGAAAGCGCGACAAATGAGACGCGCCCGACTCTTCCCCAAACGGTCACGTAAGCAGGAAAGTTGAACATGTGCATTACCCCAGTTTCACGCCGGCACCGCCGGTGATGCGCACGAAAATGCCGTAGATGAGCAATACGCCCACGAGGAGGACTGAAGCCAGTGCACTCGCCAGTCCCCAGTTGAGCGTGGCGTTCACGTGATTGGCGATGTAGTAGCTGGCAAGCTGATCATCGGGTCCGCCCACGATCGCGGGCGTAATGTAGTAGCCCACCGCCAGAATGAACGTCAGCATTCCGGCCGCTCCGACGCCAGGCAGCGTTTGTGGAAAATAGGCCTGGAAAAACGAGCGAATCGGCCCTGCTCCGAGCGAGCGTGCGGCCTTCACGTAGACCGCCGGGACGCCCTTCATCACGCTGTACAACGACAGGATGGCGTAGGGCAACAGGATGTGCGTCATCGAGACCAGTACGCCGAACCGGTTATAGATCAGCGCCATTCTGCTAATGCCGAGCTGAACGAGCAGATCGTTCACGACCCCATGCGTCTGCAGCACGACAACCCACGCAGTCGTTCTCACGAGGATCGAGGTCCAGAAAGGCAGCAGGACCATGATCATGAACAGATTGCCGTAGCGCGCGGGAATATTGGCAAGGAAGTAAGCGACCGGGTAACCAAACAGCAGGCATAGAAAACTGACGAATACGCTTACCCACGCTGTGCGGACAAAGACATCGACGTACAGGCGTTGCCCCTCGCCCTGACGGACGATCGCGCCGGACGCGTCCCGCTTGAAGTCGAAGGCTTTCAGGTAATAGTCCAATGTCCACGGAGAGGCCGCGTATTTCAACGTGCTCCAGACGGCAAGGTCGTCCCAGCGCGAATCGATCGTCGTCAGGCGGCTGTGCCAGGAGCCTGACTGATCATCGCCAAGGTGTCGCGACGTTTTCATGATGAGGCTGCGCAAACCGGCTTCGTCGTAATTGAGCCGCGACGCAACGCGGCTCACGCCGTCATTGCCCTTTGCCGCCGTGAGATCGTTGCCGAATGCAGTGAAGACTGCATCGCCCGGCACCTTGCCTGAGGCAGGATCCCAATTGCGAAGCAGCGCAGCCGCGTGCGGCAGTTCGTTTGAAATCGTCGGGTCCCGAAAGCTCTTGAGCAACAGGCTTCCGATTGGAACCAGAAACGTGACGAGCAGGAATGCCAGCAGCGGAAAGACCAGCAGAAAGGCCTTCGCGCGCTCGGTGCGTTCCGCCCGGCGCAGTCGGGCCTTAAGCCCTTGCAGGTCGTCGGCAATCGCTGGAGGGGCGTCACCCGCCGGGACGGTCATATCAGTGGGAAGGATCATTTTGCAGTACGGCAGAAATTCCGCCTTGTCTGGTTGGCGCGGAGTCTCTGGATGACATCAGAGACCAGTACAGCCTGATGGCCAGGCTGGGCTAGAGGTCGCCGGGCGTCGGATGATGCCGGCGTCATGTCCTCACAGACCCGGTTCCTATTGCAATGCCCTGCACGCGTCGGCCATCCAGCCGATGTTCACTGAATCCCCGACTCGCAGCGTGCGGGCGACGCCGTCATTCGGGAGCTTGACAATGAAGTCGTCCTTGCCGCAGATATGCATGACCAGACGAAGATGATCGCCGTAATAGATCAGGTCTTTCACACCGCCGCTGAACACGTTGTCGCAGCCCTTGGCCGACTCGCCGATTGCCACGCGTTCCGGTCGCAGCGACACGCACGCGTTGTCGGAAGCCCGAATGGCCACGCCGGTGCTTGCCTTGATGGTATGACCACCGTTGAGCTTGACGGTGCACCGCTCCTGTTCGACCTCGGCGATGATGCCCTTCAGCTCATTACTCTCGCCAATGAAGCGCGCTACAAACACGTTTTCCGGCTGCTCGTACAGCTTCGACGGCGTAGCGAGTTGCTGGATGATCCCGTTGTTGAAGACGGCGATGCGGTCGGACATCGTCATCGCTTCGCTCTGGTCGTGCGTGACATACACGACCGTCAGACCGCTTTGCGCATGGATCTGCTTGATCTCGTACTGCATCTGTTCGCGAAGCTGCTTGTCGAGCGCGCCAAGCGGCTCGTCCATCAACACGAGCGCAGGCTCGAACACCAGCGCCCGCGCAACGGCGATACGCTGCTGCTGCCCTCCGGACAACTGACCCGGCATGCGATTGGCGAACTTCTCCATGTTCACCATCTTCAATGCGCTCCTGACCTTCGTTTCGATGTCGGATTTGCTGACCTTGCGCACTTTCAGCGGGAAGGCGAGGTTCTCGGCCACGGACTTATGAGGAAAGAGCGCATAGCTCTGAAACACCATGCCGATATTTCGACGCTCGGGCGGGATGCGGTTGATCGGGCGCCCCTGCAGCAGGATCTCTCCGTGAGTCGCCGTTTCGAATCCCGCCAGCATCATCAGGCAAGTGGTCTTTCCCGAACCGGACGGCCCCAGCATCGTGAGAAATTCACCTTCCTTGATGTCAAGGTTCAGGTTTTTCACTACCAGAGTTTCGCCGTCGTACGTCTTCTGGACGTTTTTGAAAGAGACAATTGTCGACATCACCGTTCCTCAAGAAAAGCTCTTAAATCGTTCGCAACCTTTCGCTCACCGCACTGTTACCAAAGCGTCTCGCGGCGCCCGGGCCGGATGCAGTTTCGACATGCTGCGCTAGCCAACTGAACACACGATCAGGCGAATTCCCGCTTAAGCTCTCAGATGGGGCATCGTAGCCTGAACGCATGTTCAATTCATTTGGCGTTTTCCCTACTATAACGAAGCTGGGAATGTGTCAAAAATAATTTCTCCCTATACTTTGTGCCCAGTCTTCCTGCGCTCGGCCGAGACGGACCAACTCAACGCGTTGATTTTGGTCGACGCTAAATGAACGGATGTTCAGTAATATGGGGCCTTGGTAGCCCGTGGTTCGGTAAACATTTGTTCAAACCAATCCCACCAAGTAAGATGGCTGCATGAGACGCGTCAGTTGGCTGCCCACCTGCGTGATGCTCGGTAACTCAAACTCAGGATCTTTAAATGCAAACGGCGTCTGAGGTCGCAACGGCCAACTCCCGGAAGGAAGACGGCTGGCAATATGAGGGAATGCGAGCGAGACTGCTCGACGCCACACTGGCGGTGGTCGGAGATGTCGGGCTCGAAAACCTCACGATTCGCAAGGTGAGCGACTACGCCGGTGTATCGGTCGGCCTCGTGCACCACCACTTCGAGAACAAAAGCAATCTCGTGTACAAGACGTTCATGTATCTGATCCGACGGATGCGCGAACGGTTGACGAGTGGCCGCCGCACCATCGCCGACCCTGTCGAGCGCATGAAATTCACGGCGGACATGTGCTTCAACCAGGAAGTCATGAGTCCAGGCGCCGCGAACGTATGGCCGCATATGTGGAGCTCGTCCGCGCACGAAGCGGAAGTCCAGAGGTTGTGCGCCGCGTTTTCGCGCCGTCTGCGGTCCAACTTCCTGTTCGACCTGAAGCAGGCCGGCTGTGATCCGGCGATGGCGCGCATACACGCAATCCAGGCCATGGCGCTTGTGCATGGGTTATGGATCGAGCACAAGGTCGCTGCCAGCATTTCGATGGATGAAGTCATTGGAATATTCCATGGCATGATCGACAACGCCACCCACTGGGTCTGGAAGTCGAACATGAAGCGTGCGGCTTCGGCGCCTTCGGCGCATTAGTGAGCATCGTCTTGACAGGCGCGATGTCGTCCCCGCTCTACATGTTTGAGTAGTTCGGGCCGCCACCGCCTTCAGGCGTCACCCACACGATGTTCTGCGTCGGGTCCTTGATGTCGCAGGTCTTGCAGTGCACGCAGTTCTGCGCATTGATGACGAGCCGCTCGCTGCCGTTGTCGTTCTTCACGAACTCGTACACTGCGGCCGGGCAATAACGCGACTCCGGTCCCGCATAGGTCCGCCAGTTCACGTTGACCGGCACGGTCGGATCTTTCAGCGTCAGGTGCGCCGGCTGGTTTTCTTCGTGATTGGTGTTCGAGATGAACACCGAGGACAACCGGTCGAACGTGAGCTTGCCATCCGGTTTCGGATACATGATCGGCTTGCACTGCGACGCCGGCTTGAGCATTTCGTGATCCGAATGCTGGTGATGCAGCGTCCACGGCACGTTGCCGCCCAGCAGCTTCTGCTCGATGCCGACCATCAGCGTGCCCAGATACAGGCCCTTGCCCATCCACTGCTTGAAATTGCGCGCGCGATGCAGTTCGGTGTGCAGCCACGACGTCTTGAAGCTCTCCGGATAGGCGGTGAGTTCATCGTTCTGGCGCCCCGCCTGCACCGCTTCGAATGCGGCGTCGGCGGCCAGCATGCCGGTCTTGATCGCCGCGTGCGAACCCTTGATCCGCGAGGCGTTCAGGAAGCCCGCATCGTCACCCACCAGCGCGCCGCCCGGGAACACCAGCTTCGGCAGCGACATCAGGCCGCCAGCGGTAATCGCCCGCGCGCCGTACGACACGCGCTTGCCGCCTTCGAGAATCGCGCGGATCGCCGGATGCGTCTTGTAGCGCTGGAACTCCTCGAACGGTGACAGATACGGATTCGTGTAGCCGAGGCCAACCACGAAGCCCACCACCACCTGGTTGTTGTCCATGTGGTAGAGGAACGAGCCGCCGTAGGTGTCGTTTTCGAGCGGCCAGCCGGCCGTATGCATCACCAGACCCGGCTTGTGCTTCGCGGGATCGATTTCCCACAACTCCTTGATGCCGAGGCCATAGACCTGCGGATCGGCGCCGTCGCGCAGCTTGAACCGGTCGTTAAGCTGACGGCCGAGGTGGCCGCGCGCGCCTTCGCAGAACAGCGTGTACTTCGCGTGCAGTTCCATGCCGAGCTGGAAGTTCCCGGTCGGCTGGCCGTCCTTGCCGATGCCGAGGTTGCCGGTCGCGACGCCCTTGACCGAACCATCGCCGTTATACAGAATCTCCGCCGCCGGAAAGCCCGGGAAGATCTCCACGCCCAGCGCCTCGGCCTGCTGACCCAGCCAGCGCGTCACGTTCGCGAGGCTGATCACGTAGTTGCCGTGGTTCTTGAAATTGTCCGGCAGCGCCCAGTTCGGCACGCTCTTCGCGCCCGTTTCCGACAGAAACAGGAAGCGGTCCTCGGTCACGTCGACCGTCAGCGGCGCGCCTTTTTCCTTCCAGTCAGGAATCAGTTCATTCAACGCACGCGGATCCATCACGGCGCCCGACAGGATATGCGCCCCGATCTCCGAGCCTTTTTCCAGCACACACACGCCAAGCTCGACGGCCTTTTCAGCCGCCAGCTGCTTCAGCCGGATCGCCGCGGACAGCCCAGCCGGGCCGCCGCCGACGATGACGACGTCATACTCCATCGACTCGCGGTCGATCGCGTCGCCCGCTTGAGTGCCTGTGTTCATGTGTCCAAACCCCATGTGGTCAAAACATTTCGCAGCGCATCGTAGTTGGCGACAAAATGTCTTGCGACGTTATCAATGGTGCTGATGCTGCAAACAAGCGGCTGTTGGATTGATGTCGCTCGTTGGGCGACAAGTTTGGTGCAATCCCCTACGGAGCCTCCGTACAAACCCGAGAAACATCATCTGCGAAGCGCAACTGCACGAACCGTACTTTTGCTAAACATCGCGCTGGTTGATATTCGTGCGGCTTCGGTTCGGAGACCTCACACTGCGCTAACTGTGGGTAACCCAAACAAGGAAGCGGAATCGTGAATACCTATGATGTGGTGGTGATCGGAGCGGGTGTGATCGGCAGTTCGGTCGCGTTTCACCTGCAGAAGCTCGGCGCGCGGAACGTACTGGTGCTCGATCGCGCCACGATCGGAGCGGGCACGACGTCGCAGTCGTCGGGCATCTTGCGTACGCACTATTCTGTAAAGGAAAACGTCGAACTCGCGCGCAAGTCGTGGTCGGTGTTCAGCGACTTCGCCGCCTATATCGGCGACGACGAAGCATCGTGCGGCCTCGTGAAGTGCGGCTATATGATCGTCGCGGCCGACGGCGACAAGCTCGAGCCGTTGCGCGCGTCGCTCGACCAGCAGAAGGCGCAAGGCATCCCGCTTGAACTGCTCGATGCGCGCCAGGCGAAGGAACTCCTGCCGATCGCGGAATTCAACGACGCCGCGTTGATCGGCTACGAGCCGGAAGCCGGCTTCGCGGACGCGTATCTCACGGCGACCAGCTTCGCGCGCGCAGCGCGGCGTGGCGGCGTGACCATCCGCGAGAACGTGACCGTGAACAAGCTGCTGATCGAAAACGGCAAGGTGGTTGGCGTGTCGACCAGCGCGGGCGATTTCGCGTGCTCGACCGTCATCAGCACACAGAACATCTGGACGCCGGAGCTCGCCAGCTGGACCGGCAAGACGCTGCCCATCGCGCCGGAACGCCACGCAGTCCTCGCGCTCGATTGCGCCGGCGCCGCGTACACGTTCAAGATGCCGGTGTTCAAGGATCTGGCGTCCGAAGGCATGCTCTATTACCGCAGCTACGGCGGCAACCAGATGCTGGTGAGCGAAGGCGTGGTCGGCGAGAAACTCAGCGCCGCGGACACCGAACAGGGCGACATTCCGATGGACTATATCGTCGATGTCGGGGCCCAGGTCGCCGAGCGCTTCCCGGCCTACGAGGCGGCGGGCATCGCGTCGTCGTGGACGGGCGTCTACGACGTGACGCCGGACTGGAATCCGGTGCTCGGACCGCTGCCGGGCATCGAGGGGCTGACGGTCGGCTACGGCTTCTCGGGTCACGGCTTCAAGCTCTCGCCTACCGTCGGCAAGATCCTGGCGCAAAGCGCGCTCGGCGTGACGACGGACGTGTCGCTCAAGCCGTATTCGATCGAACGCTTTGCCGCCGGCGAGCTTCTGACCGGCAAATATGGCCTTGGCGCCGTTTCCTGAAGGGCGCGTGCCGACCGGCCTCACGATCCGGCCGCTTGCGTCGTACGCGTTGCAGCCGTGGCGTAACGGCGGCGGTCGAACTCGCCCTCTCGCCGAAGGCGCCGACGGTGCCTGGCGCATCAGCCTCGCTGAAGTGGAGCGCGATGGTCCGTACTCACGTTTTCCTGATATGGACCGGCTGTCGCTCGTGGTCCAGGGCCCGGGAGTCGATCTGCGACACACCGGAAACCACGTCATGCTGGAGCCGGGTCGTGCTGTTGAATATGACGGCGGAATCGATTGGCAGGCCACGCTGCGAGGCGGTCCGGTCATCGCGCTCAACACGATGGCGGCGCGCGGGCGCTTTCGCTCGCGCGTTGTCCCGTTGCGTGAAACCACCCTCATACCGACCGGCAGTTTTGCGCTCGTGTTGCCGTTGAGCGGAACCTGCGCCTGGCGAACGGAAGACCGGACCAGGGCGATGGCGCTAGCGTCAGACTCCCTGATCACGCGGCACGTCGACGGACCGGACCTGCTGGTCACACCGCTGGCGGATGCCGTACCAACGCCGTTGTTTCCGTCAGCTTCGGGTGCCGCCGTTGCGCTGGTCCTGATCGAGTCAGTGGGTCAATTAAAACTTCGCAATGAAGGAAACGTCACATGAAGATCTTTGCTGCAGTCAAACGCGTTGTCGACTACAACGTGAAGGTCCGCGTGAAAGCGGACCAAACGGGCGTTGACATAGGCAACGTGAAGATGTCGATGAATCCGTTCGACGAGATTGCCGTGGAAGCGGCCACACGCCTCAAGGAAGCAGGCAAGGCGAGCGAAGTCGTCGCGCTCACCTGTGGCCCGGCGCAGAGTGCCGAAACGCTGCGTACCGCGCTCGCGATTGGCGCGGATCGTGGCTTGCACATCCAGACCGATGTGGAGTTGCAGCCGCTTGCCGTGGCCAAACTGCTGAAAGCGGCGGTCGAACGCGAGCAGCCGCAACTCGTGATTCTCGGCAAGCAGGCCATCGACGATGACGCCGGCCAGACCGGCCAGTTGCTCGCCGCGCTTCTGGACTGGCCGCAGGCAACATTCGCGAGTCATATCGAGATCGGCGCCGAAACAGCGACGGTGACGCGCGAAGTAGATGGCGGACTGGAAATCATCGAATTGCAGCTGCCCGCCATCGTCACGACCGATCTGCGGTTGAACGAACCTCGCTACGTGACGCTTCCCAACATCATGAAGGCGAAGAAGAAGCCGATTGACACGGTCAGCCCTGCCGAGCTCGGCGTCGATCCGGCTCCCCGCCTCAAGACGCTAAAAGTGGTGGAGCCAGCCGTCCGCCAGGCCGGCGTGCGCGTCGCCGATGTGGCTGCGCTCATCGACAAACTGAAAAACGAAGCGAAGGTAATCTAAATGACCACTCTCGTCATCGCAGAACACGACAACGCGCAGATCAAGGCTTCGACCTTGCACGCCGTCGCAGCAGCGCGTCAATTGAACAACGGCGTCCATGTACTCGTTGCCGGTCACAGCGCCGAGGCCGCGGCCCGTGCCGCGAGTCAGATCGCAGGCGTGGACAAGGTGATCCTGATCGACGCACCCGAGCTGGCTGACGGTCTCGCCGAGAACATCGCGGCGCAGGTTCTCGCGCTCGCGTCTTCTTACTCTCACCTCCTTTTTCCCGCGACTGCGGCGGGCAAAAACGTGGCGCCGCGCGTCGCGGCGAGGCTCGATGCATCGCAGATTTCCGATGTGATCGCAATCCACTCGGACGATACATTCGACCGGCCGTTCTACGCCGGCAATGCAATTGCCACTGTGCAGTGCGACGACGCAGTCAAGGTCGCGACAATCCGGACGACCGCGTTCGAGGCCGCGCCAGCGACAGGCAGCTCAGCGTCTGTCGAAAAGAGGGAGGCGACCGCGACCACGGCGCGCGTGCGGTTCGTCCGCAGAGAAGTGTCGACCAGTGAGCGGCCGGAGCTGACGTCCGCCCGAATCGTCGTCTCGGGTGGTCGCGGCATGGGGAGCGCGGAGAACTTCGCCCTGCTCGATCCGCTCGCCCAGAAGCTGGGCGCTGCCGTCGGTGCGTCACGTGCCGCGGTCGATTCCGGGTTTGCTCCGAACGACTGGCAGGTCGGGCAGACCGGCAAGATTGTCGCGCCGCAGCTTTACGTCGCCGTCGGCATCTCCGGCGCGATCCAGCACCTCGCCGGCATGAAGGATTCGAAGGTCATCGTCGCGGTGAACAAGGACGCCGAAGCGCCAATCTTCAGCGTCGCGGACTACGGTCTGGTTGCCGACCTGTTCGAAGCGGTGCCGCAACTCACTCAATCACTCTGATTAACCCGAGGGCCGGCGGCATCACCTGGCCACCGTCACCGCTGATCCGCGGTGACGGCTTTCTTGCATCTACTCTCGTCTCTATCAGGACAGACGTCGCATGGCTTCCAGCGCCGCCGACATCATCTGCTCCACGACTGGCTTTATGCTTGCCGCGATGTCTGGCCGATAGTCGAACGGCGCGTCCTCGTTCATGTAGGTCGACTGACACATCTCGAGCTGGATAGCGTGAATTCCCTCTTCCGGCCGCCCGTATTCGCGCGTGATATAGCCGCCTTTGAACCGGCCATTGGCAACCCATGAAAATGGCTGCCGGTTCAGGGTTACCGTCACCGCATCCAGAACCTGCGGCGCGCACGACTTGCCGGAGTTCGTGCCCAGGTTCAGGTCGGGAAGCTTGCCATCGAAGAGACGGGGCAGCACGCTCGCAATCGAATGCGCTTCCCAAAGCAGAACCTGCCCATGCTCGGCCCTCAGCTCTCTGAGCGTCTCGCGTAGCTTCGCGTGATAGGGCGCATGGAATGCCTGAAGCCGTGCCGTTATCTCTTCGGACGAGGGCACTTTCCCATCGGCGTATATCGGCTCACCACGAAACGTTTCGCAAGGGCACAGCCCGGTAGTGGTCTGCCCTGGATAGAGACTCTCGCCGGAAGGCGGACGGTTCAGATCGATGACGTATCGAGAGACGCGCGCACTCAGGACGGAAGCGCCGGCTTGCGCGGCGAAGTCGTAGAGCTGGTCGAGGTGCCAGTCCGTGTCAGCGACGGTGCGTGCGGCATCCGTGCATCCGTCCAGCAGGTCGTCCGGGATGATGCTGCCCAGATGCGGAATGGAAACCAGCAATGGCAAGGAGCCCGCCTTGAAATCAAACACCCGTGAGTCGGTCATGTCTGGAATTCTCCACTATAGACTTGCGCATGGCGCGACTGACCGCCTGGGATCGGAGGGTTCGCACGGAGCCCTGCCAGCCTCCGCCATTACGACGACTGAATAAAAAAACCGCGCGAATCGACGATCCGCGCGGCTTTCTGCCCAGGTTAGCTTAGCTGCCGAAAGACCACTCGCGCGGCGGCAAATAGGTTTCCTTCACGACCCGCGGCGACGTCCAGCGCAGCAGATTCAGGTACGAACCGGCTTTGTCGTTGGTGCCGCTCGCGCGGCCGCCGCCGAACGGCTGCTGACCAATCATCGCGCCCGTCGGCTTGTCGTTCAGGTACAGGTTGCCGGCCGCATTGACCAGCGCGGCTTCAGCTTCATGCAGTGCGAAGCGATCGGTGCAGAAGATCGAGCCGGTCAGCGCGTACGGGCTTGTCGCGTCGATCAGCGCCAGCGTCTCGGACCACGCATTGTCCGCGTAGACGAACACCGACAGCACTGGGCCAAAGAGTTCCTGGGTCATCAATGCGTGCCCCGGATCGCTGACTTCGAGCACCGTCGGCGCGACGAAGAAGCCCGGCTCTGACCACGTCTTGCCGCCCGCGACGATCGTAACCTTGCTGTCGTCCTTCGCGGCGTTCAGGACGGCGGTCAGTTTCGCATGCGACGCCTGCGAGATCACCGCACCCATGAACGTCTTGCCCAGATCGGCCGGATCGCCCACCTTCAGCTGCGCGAGGCGTTCGACGAGCTGTTCGCGCACGGCTGGCCATAAGCTCTGCGGGATGTACGCGCGCGATGCGGCGCTGCACTTCTGGCCTTGATACTCGAACGCGCCGCGGATCAGCGCGATCGCCAGTTCCGCCGGATGCGCCGACGGATGCGCAAGCACGAAGTCCTTGCCGCCAGTCTCGCCGACCAGGCGCGGAATCGTGCGGAACGCACCGACCTTCGAGGCGACACCCTTCCACAGCGACTGGAACACTGCCGACGATCCGGTGAAGTGGATGCCCGCAAGATCGGGCGAATCCAGCACGGCGCGGGTGGTCAGTTCCGCATCGCCCGGCACGAAGTTGATGACGCCAGCGGGCAGACCAGCTTCTTCGAGCGCTTCGTAGAAAATCCAGTTGGCGAGTGCCGATTTCTCGGACGGCTTCCACAGCACTGTGTTACCCATGATCGCAGGCGCGGTCGTCAGATTGCCGCCGATCGCCGTAAAGTTAAACGGCGACACGGCATACACGAAGCCTTCGAGTGGACGCCAGTCCGTGCGATTGACAGCCGTCGAGACGGACAGCGGCTGTTCGGCATACACGCGATGGGCGTTGAATGCGTTGAAGCGCAGAAAGTCGATCAGTTCGCATGCCGAGTCCGGCTCCGCCTGATCGATGGTCTTGCTCTGCCCGAGCACGGTCGCGGCGTTGATGCGCATGCGCTGGCGCGTTGCAATAATGTCAGCCGCGCGATGCAGGATCGTCGCGCGGCTCGCGTACGACAGCGCCGCCCAGTCGCGCGAAACTGACTTCGCATTGGCGATCGCCTCGCCGATCTGCGCGTTGGTCGGACGGTGAATGCGCGCGAGCAGACGCGAATGGTCATGCGGTGCGCGGACCTCGACGACGTCATTGGAGAAACAACGTTTACCACCGATGACGGTCGGGATCTCGACGACGTCGCGTACGCTCAATGCCTCGGTAAGCTGCTCGGCGGCCTTGGAGCCGGCACCGAAGTGCACTTCGGGCTCATTGGCCGGAAGTGGAAAATTTGGACTTGAGTTCAACCCCTGCTCCTTCAAAAACGATGGGACGAATGGCCGGTCGACGCGAGTTTGTCCTCGAAGGCGGAAAGGCGAGGCCGGTCGGTTCAGGTACAAGACTAGCCCGTCTTTGTGCGGGAGTTGATTAAGCCAATGTCTCTTATGTATAGAATCGGCGGCGTTTGTGCAGCGGACTCTGGATCAGGCCCCGTCCATCGTATAGACGTCTTCGGGCGCGAGCGAAAGCGCGGCCGCAATGTCTCGCCCCACCTGCCGCTGAAACGCAAGTCTCAGCATGTCATACATGTCGACGGGCAGCCGGCCAAGTTCGTTCTCGCGAAACGCGAGGTAGAACGACCGGCTGAGTGTCTGGTAGGGGCGGCCGTGCCGCGAAAACGACGTCAGCGGCACGACGCGGACATCGTTCAGATACTGACGCGACTGCCATAGGCACATGGGCGTGGTCAGCGCAAAACCGAGTCCGGCTGCGACCAGACTCAGTAACGGGTCCGTCGCATCGAGCTCGTACGTGCGTTCGATACTCTCTGCGTTCGCCGCCAGATACCCATCGACGTGCTGACCGATGACCGACCTCGCGCTATAGCGGATCAACTGGAGATGCGTTGAGAGATCGGTCAGCGTACCGTAACGGTCGATCTCGAAGTTGCGCGGCAGGACGACCAGATAGGGTTCGGAAAAAAGCCTTTGCCGGATGATTCCCGGCGCGCCCGTCTGGCCAGACGTGGTCACTGCGATGTCGACCTGCCGTGCTTCCAGCTGGGCCTCGAGCACCGGACCAATGCCCGACCACAGACGGATCTGATGCGACGTGCCCGCAAGCGCGCGAATGACGATCGGGCCCATCGTGGCCGCGAAAGAGTCCACGCAACCCAGCCTTACGACCACACGTTTCGCGCGCGTGACGCTGCGCACGCTCTCCACCATCTGGCTCGCGCCCTGCAGTAGCACGGTGGCGTGTTCAAAGAGCCTTTGCCCCGCCGAAGTGGGGCGGGCGGGACGGGTCGCCCGGTCGAGCAAGGTGGTATCGAGCAGCGTTTCCAGCACCTTGATGCGATGGGACACACCGGCTTGCGAGATGTCGAGCCTGATTGCTGCGTCGGAGATCGACCCTGCTTCCACGACGGCAACCCAGCTTGCGAGCAAGTCCCAGTCGGGAAACTGTTCAGGAAAGCGCTCTTTCATTTCCGGCGGCTCATGGGTGACTGAATGTAGCACGATGTTCAGCGAGGCGATTTCCCCGCAACGGGAACTCTACAACTGATGCGCACCGGTATGCCGGTCAGCCTCCGTCCGGACGGCCGCGGGCAGACCTCGCAGAACATTTTCGAAGGTCTCAAGCAGCGGCGCCATGGCGGTGTCGACGAGGCTCGTGTTTCGGTCCCGCGACGCTCGCAATGCACCGCCATCCGCCGGTCCCGCCAGCGCCCGGTCAGCCTCGGATGCGCAATCGACTCTCCATTGGCCCGAAATCTCCAGGTTCAACACATGAATGCCGGATGCGGGGTTTCCGTAGTGCTCCGCGGTAAAGCCATCGGCGATGTTCCCGTTAACCACCCACGAGCGTCCCTGGGCCTTGGCGGATTCCGTCAGCGCGCCGACGAGTTTCCGGTCGCAGGCTTTACCGTTGTCGGTTCCGACGTTGCAGTCGCGGCCGGCGGACTCCTCGCGAAATGGCGAAAGCCAGCAGCTCGCATGCGGCACAAGCAGCAGAATATGGTCATGCAGCGCGCGAAGACGCCGAATTTCTTCTGCGACGGCCAGATGAAATGGTCGCCACAGTCGTTCGACGCGCTCATTCACCTCGGCGGTAGTCAGCGGCATATCCGGCTCATATAGAGACTCTCCGCGTGACGTGTGCGTTCGACACAGCCCTCCACGATCCACTCCAACAGACAACGGAGGACCATCCGCGGACACCATGAAATCGATCACGCATGGATGATATCGGGCGGAGATCAGGGTGGTGCCGCAGCGGCGCGCGGCGTCATGAAACAGAAGTCCGGCAGGATCGGCCAGCCGGCCCTCGACAGGCACCCAGCCAGCGTGCTTGCGCAACTCTTGGGGAATCAAGGTACCCGTGTGGGGCGTAACGACAAGGACAGGCGAATCGCCACGAAGCAGCGTGTCGCAACCGGGGTTCGGCATATCAGTTTCCATGGCTTATAGGCGCAAAAGCCCTCTCGCGATTACACCAGGGCACCTGAAACTTAGCATTTCCCGCTCTCCTGCGGAATTGCACAAGCCCGCTTTGCGCTAACTATAAGCCGCATGAAATTCGATTGGCGCGTCGCGGCTCGCGAATACACTCCCGCACAGCTTCTACGTTGCGGCAGTCGCTTGATGCCGGCCCCTCCAAGGGAAGCAAGAGCGCTCGTCGCGCGACATCCTCTCCGAGAAGCATAACCGCAGCAGGGAAAGACCGTGATTCGGATTTACGCTGCCTTCGCACTTCTCGGAGTTTTTTGGGGCTCGAACTTCATCTACATGAAGTGGGCGTCAGGACTCGTAACTGCAGGACAGATTTCCCTGTTGCGCGTCTTCTTCGGGTTCGCGCCGCTCGCGGTGCTTGCCTGGCGTAAAAGAGTCGTCCGTTTCGCCCAGCTCAGATACCTCCATCACTTCACCATCATGGCGGCTTTTGCGACGGCGTTCTCATACTTTGCGATGGCGCAAGGCACTGCGCTTCTGCCATCCAGCATTGCGGGCGTTCTCGGCGGATCACCCGCGCTCTTCACGTCGATTGCGTCGGGCGTCTTTCTGCGCAATGAACGCATGAACCGAATGATGGCATCCGGCGTGCTATCAGGAATCCTCGGTATCGCTCTCATCTCGCGACCATGGACGAGCACGAGCCCCGATGCTGCGATCAGCGCGATCGGGGTAGCGTGGATGCTGGCCGGATCGATTGTGTTCGGTCTATCCTACATTTATGTGCGCCGGTATCTGTCTGGGACTAGCGTTCCTCCGCTGGCAATCGTCACATGGCAGATGGGACTGGCGTTGCTGATTCTCGTTAGCCTGACGGATCTGCACGGGGTGAGCCGAATTCTGCAAGACTGGAAGGCCGCGACGGGACTTGCTTTTGGTCTGGGACTGCTCGGCACCGGCGCCTCTTTTCTGCTCTATTACTACCTGCTCGAGAAACTCGGGGCAATAGCCGCCGCGAGCGCTGTGTACGTCACGCCGGTCGTCGCGCTGCTGATCGGCTGGAGTGCGGGCGAACGCGTCGGCCCGCTCGAACTCATAGCCGTATTCATGATTTTCGGAAGCATTGCGCTCCTTGAGTTCGGTCGCCAGGCAGGCGCACGACAAAAAGCCGCGCCTATAGCGCCACCTGCCGTCAGCTTTGACTGACTGGACGAGCCATGTACGCACGACAGAAAACCCTGCAGGATTTCATCAACGTTGCGCACGTTCTTTTCCAGAACCAGGCTTTACCCCAAGCTGCACGGGAACTGTCCTGCAAGGTGTTCAGGCGTCTGGCAACAGAGAGCGATGACGGGAAAAGAAATCTGACAAGCTACCCTGCGTGCACCTACCTCGACCGCGCGCTTGCATCTGTGCCGCCAGGTGATACGCCCTTGGCTTGCGCAGCACGATCCGTCAAGGAGCTCGAACCGTTCATTGGATGGCAGCGCCGAACGACGGGACTGAACGGAAGCGAGAACTATGTCGAAGACCATGTGAATGGGATGATAGTTGGCCCCGGCGGAATGGAAAGTCGTTACGACGTTCAGCTTGGCTTTTCGTTGCTGGCGCCGAACACCCGGTACCCGGACCATCAGCACGTCCCGGAGGAGGCCTATGTTCTTCTGACGGCGGGGGAATTCAAACAGGGAAACGGTGACTGGTTTGAACCTGGAATCGGCGGTGGGCTGTACAACAGGTCCAACATCTCTCATGCGATGAGATCGAGGAACCTACCGTTTTTTGCATTCTGGTGCCTGCTGGTCTAGAACGTGCTGCGCGGGAACGCGGCTACGCGACGATCAACGAAGTCTTCGCGCCGGGCAGGACCGCAATGGCCGCGCCCGTGCAACGGCGAGGTTATCCCGCGATCGGCGTAGCGTTCCGCCCAATACTACTGTGTCACAAAAACATGGGAGTAACGCAGCAATACGGGGCACCTCCGTAATCGTCTGGAGATGTCCGCAGCAATTCGCCAGCGCAGCGTTGCAATCGAGTCAGGTACGTGTCGCTGCATGCGCTGGGGAGCCGCGTGGGATATATAGTCCGTGGGTAAGGCAGGTTCGCTGCGGATTTGAGGGCACCCGATACGCTCGCTTCGGAGGCTTTACGCGCGACCCTCACGGTGTCGCGCGCCCTGCTTCAGATCGGAGATGAAGATTTCGGCGCACCCGTTCAAGCTGGCTGAGGAAGCTGGTCGACCGCCCCGTGCCCGTGTAGCCCGCTGTGCCGATTGCCATGTATTGCGCGGGCGACAGGAGCAAGTACGGCGAGTAGCCAGTTCCCGCTCAACCGTGCTTTTCCCCGAGGCAGCCTCAATGTGTCTCACCGAGCCGTCAGCCGTAGACCAGGATCCTTTCGCCCACCTTCGAGCGCGGAACAGGCGATTCGACCACTTCGCCAGCCTACTTCGAGTGCTCTAATACGAACTCGGTCGTTTCTTCGATAAGTGCGTCGACTGTCTTGGCACTTTGCTCGACGTCAAATCCGTGATCCACCGGTCTCGTCCAGAGTACATGTGGTCCGTGGTGATAGCTCAGGAGCCCCTCCGCTGCAAGAGGCTGCGGATATACGATCGTATCCTTCGTACCTACCGCCAGCAGCAACGGACCACGATATTTTTCGATTTCTGCTGCAGGAACCGTCGTGTAGAGGCTCTTGAAGAATGCGGATTTTAACTTGACGGTTTTCCCACCCCCTCTCATGGTCACGGCAATTGCCTGATCGCCGCTACCCAACCCGGCTTTCATGACGTCTTCACCATAGATCGAAGTAAATGCGGCAGGCAAATTGATGCCGGGATTCCAGAGTACGACCGATCTGAGCGGATGCGTCGTCCGACCGGCTACCGCGGTCGCTACCGCGCCGCCCAGGCTCATGCCGACAACAGAGATCCGCCGGCTGTCGATGTCATGCCGCGACGATAGAAAGTCCAGCGCTGCAAGTGCATCCTTGATCTCACTGTCAACAGTCATATCTTCAAACTTGCCATCGCTCTCGCCGCTACCACGAAAATCAATACGCAGGCTCGCCACGCCCTTTTCGGATAGAGCTTTCGCGCCGCGACCAAACAACCCGTCTTTGACTACGGGCGACGACCACTCGTTGCGAGTACCGGTGAAGCCGTGCAGCATCAATAGGACCGGCGGCGTTTGTACATTTTCGGGAAGTTCGAGCGTCCCGGATATCTTCTGACCATCGACGGTGAAACTGATCGCCGTCTCTGCTGCATGACCCACAGCGGCAGCGCTCAGGCCGGCGACAAACAACGAGCACGTCAGGGCTCTTCTCAATCCGTACATAGGTACCTCTCCATGAAGCGAGTCTTTTTTAATGGACCGTCGTTATCAGACAAGCAAATCGGAACACCGTCGCCAGGACGGCCGATATTCTCTTGAACCATCAAGCGAAGTTGGCCTCCGCGAATGGCCAATTGATCAGATTGTCGAGGAAGGCCTCGACGTAAGACAGCCGCGCGTTGCGATGATCGATGTAGTAGGCGTGTTCCCACACGTCGATCGTAAGGAGCGGCCGCACATCGCTCGTGATCGGCGTGGCAGCGTTGCTGGTCGACACAATGTCCAGTGAGCCGTCGGCTCTTTTCACAAGCCAGGTCCACCCGGAACCGAAGTTCGAGACTGCTGCGCTTGCGAACCCACGCTTGAATGCCTCCAGCGAGTTCCACCGGCCCTTGATCGCATCCGCAAGTGCACCGCCCGGCTCCCCGCCACCCTGCGGCGATAGGCTGTTCCAGAAGAACGTGTGATTCCATACTTGAGCGGCGTTATTGAACACGCCACCCGATGATGTTCTGACTATCTCTTCCAGCGCCAGATTCTCGAACTCGGTGCCCTGGATCAGTTTGTTCAGATTTGTGACATACGCCTGGTGATGCTTACCATAGTGGTAATCGAATGTCTCCTCCGACATGTGAGGGGCCAGCGCATCCTTCGCATAGGGGAGTGGGGGAAGTTTGTGTTCCATTGGGTTTCTTTTTTTGTGCAGGAAAAAATGTATCCGGCTTCCGCGCCAGCGAAACGGTTCGAGCACGGGCTGCCAAACCGAGCCGGCTTGTTTGACAATATGCGCCGCAGCCCCTGCTGTAAAACGACGATTCATGATGGGTAACTTCACTGACAGTGAATCATCATCCCGGTCATCCGTCCCGGCGCAACACCGAGTTTCCTCCTGGTACGGCATCGTCATCCCGGACATCGATCGCGAATTGGCAGTAGTTCATCAAAAGCGATCGTCACCATCACGAATCGTTATTTGATGCGTAAAAATGGCCGGCATATCGTCTAATCCACACAGCGCTGCCATCCCACGCCAACCGAATATCATGGGCTGCAGCAAGCACCGACAACCACACGCAAATGGAGCAGCCAAATGGCGACAACTACATGTTCCGGGGTCGCGCAGGCCCCCCTGTTCGATATCCTCGTCAGGCGCCGCAGACGATTCGTGGCTTGTCTCACCGCAGCGACGATCATCCCCTACTACGCCTTCATTCTTGTCGCCACATACGCGCCCTATCTCCTCGCCACCAAGATTTCCAGCACAAGCATTGTGAGTACCGGATGGGTGATCGGCGTAACGCTAATCGTCGGGACCTGGCTTCTCACCGGTTTGTACGTCCGTCGCGCCAATGGTGAATTCGACGGAATTACCGCGCGGATTCTGGCGGGAGAGCAGAAATGAACCGCGTGCGGCAGTTCCTTCTTTCCGCAACGATCCTTTGCCTGTCTACGACAGGCTATGCGGCGTTTGAGACCGTGCATGGGGTTAAAGCGCACGCGATCAACATTCCTGCGATCGTGATGTTTCTGATATTCGTCGTGGGGACACTGGGGATCACCTGGTGGGCGTCATCAAAAACGCAGTCGATGGACGATTTCTACACTGCGGGCGGCGGAATCACCGGGTTCCAGAACGGGCTCGCGCTAGCTGGCGACTACATGTCGGCCGCGGCGTTGCTTGGCGTGACCAGCATGATTTTCTTTAACGGTTATGATGGCATGATCTACGTGGTCAGCTTCTTTATCGCGTGGCCGTTACTTCTCTTCCTGTTTGCAGAACGCATCCGGAACCTGGGGCGCGTGACGATAGCCGATATCGCGTCCTATCGACTCGACCAGAATCGGATCCGCTCGCTGACGGCAATCGGTTCGCTGACCGTCGTCTGCTTCTATCTCGTGGTTCAAATGGTTGGCGCAGGCCAACTGATCGAGTTGTTGTTCGGCCTTCCTTACAACTACGCGGTGATTTGCGTCGGGTTGTTGATGGCAGTCTATGTAACCTTCGGTGGCATGGTCGCCACGACATGGGTTCAGATCATCAAGGCGACCTTCATGTTGTTCGGGGGGACGTTGCTCGCAGTGCTCGCACTCAGCAAATTCGGTTTCTCCTTTGACGCATTGTTCGAGAGCGCAGTGGCAACGCACGCGAGCGGAGCAGGTATTATGCTGCCGAGCAAGCATGTGTCGGATCCGATCGCGATGCTTTCCCTTTCTTTCGCACTGGTTTTCGGAACGGCGGGTTTGCCGCACATCCTGATGAGGTTCTTTACCGTTCGAGATGCCCGCGAAGCAAGGAAGTCGGTCTTTGTCGCGACCGGGCTGATCGGTTTCTTCTTCCTCGTCATCGTGATACTCGGCCTTGCTGCAATCGTGATCGTAGGCCGGAATCCGGCCTTCTACGAGGCCGGTCGCTTGGGCGGAAAACTTATCGGCGGCAACAATATGCCGGTGATGTATCTCGCCAAAGCACTCGGCGGAGACCTGTTTCTCGGCTTCCTGTCAGCCGTCGCATTCGCGACCATTCTCGCGGTTGTCGCGGGACTGACCATGGCCGGCACTTCCGCCATTTCGCACGACCTTTACGGGACGGTCCTCAAAAAGAACCGTGCCAGTCAAGCGGACGAACGACGTGTGTCGAAGATCGCAGCGGTTTGCATCGGCGTGATAGCGGTGGTGCTGGGCATCCTGTTCAAGGGACAAAACATCGCGTTCCTCGTCGCGCTTGCGTTCACGATCGCGGCCTCCGTGAATTTCCCGATCCTCGCACTCTCCATGTATTGGAAGGGACTCACGACTCGTGGTGCGCTGCTAGGGGGTCTTGCCGGACTGGCAAGTTCCGTTGCCCTCGTCGTTCTCTCGCCGGCTGTCTGGGTCAAAGTGCTCGGCAACGCTCACGCGATTTTTCCGTACGACTATCCGGCCGCCATCTCAATGAGCATCGCATTCTGCTTCAGTTGGTTAGGCTCTGTTACGGACGGCAGTCCTCGCGCCATCAGGGAACGGGCCAGCTTCGAAGAACAGTTCGTTCGAGCGCAAACAGGGCTCGGTGCATCTGGCGCAACGAGTCACTAGCTCGCGTTGCCCACCCCGAGCATCATTCAAGGAGACAAGCATGCAATTGCGAGATAACGGCCTCGGGTTCTCGCCTCTCACTGTGGTACTGCATTGGTTGGTAGCAGCGTTGCTCGTTTCAATCGTTGCATTGAGCATCGCCGTCTCGTTCCCGGTCGATGCCGCACCTGCGATGAATTTGATAAAGATCCGGAATTTGCTGGGCGTTCTGCTTTTTCTGGGATCAGTCTATCGATTCTGGGCGAGAATTTCTTCCTACCATCCCCTGCCTCTAGGCACCCCCAACCCTATCGAAGTCATCGTCAGCAGATCGGTCGCGGTCGCACTGGCGTTGGCAATGGTATTGCTGCCCGTCGCCGCATGGCTGTCGTGGTCGACCGCTGGAACGGCGATGCCGCTGCCGTGGGGAATCGCGATACCGGCAGTCATCGGGCCCAACGCGCAAGCACATCGAGTTATCGAATTCCTTTTCAGATTCGGTTCGACAGCCTTTCTCGCGGGCCTGAGCCTGCATATCTTCGGCGCGCTCAAGAATCACTTCGCTCTTCGGAACGATGTGCTGAAACGCATGCTTGGCAAACACGTGGAGCTTTGAAATCATGCGAAACATTGAAAACGGGTTTCTCGGAAACGATGTGACCCGGCTATGCGGCGTGCGATACCCAATCTTTCTCGCAGGCATGGCAGCAATCTCGGGGCCGAAGCTGGTCGCCGCGGTCGCGAACGCAGGGGGCATGGGCACGCTCGGCGGCCTCCGATTACCGCCGCGTGTCCTGCGTCAATGGATACGTGAGACCCGGCAACTAACGGAACGGCCTTTCGGCGTCAACCTCGTTCCCTCCTTCGGCGGCCCGGATGTATTCGAAGCGCAGTTCCGGGTCATTCTCGAAGAAAGACCGAGGATGCTCTCGCTGTTCTATGCAGAGGACTACGCCGACATGATTCCCCGCGCCAAAGATGCCGGCCTGGCAGTAATGGTGCAGGTTGGCTCCGTCCAGCTCGCCCGGTTGGCGATCCAGCGCGGAGCAGACATCATCGTTGCGCAAGGCAGCGAGAGCGGCGGACACCTCAATCGCGGCACCATCGGGCTGCTTTCTCTGCTGCCCTCGATTATCGACGTTGCGCAAGGACGCCCCGTGCTTGCGGCAGGGGGCATCGTGAGTCGCGCCGATGTGGCAGCTGCGATGGGATTGGGGGCATCCGGCGTGCTGGTCGGTACCGCATTCGTCGCCAGCGAGGAGTCGAACGCTCATCCTCTCTACAAGCAGAAAATCGTTGATTCCACGGTCGACGATACCGAATATCGGACGGGCTACTCGTTCGGCTGGAAGTACGGCACGCCACACCGGGTGATTCCCAATCGCAACAAGTGGAATCTGCTTCGTTTCATCGGGGGCGGCGCCCGAGCGATCGACAAGCCGCGCATGGCACAGAAACTGTCCCTTTATGCCGGACAGGGTGTGGGGAAAATCAGTGCCGTCGTTCCCGCGGCCGATCGAGTCGCCGAGCTCACCGAGGGATTGCCCCATACATCCGTTTCCCGGGAAACTGCGAACGACGAGGCCGCCTGTCAATCGCTGCCCTCGTCGATACGGCAACTCATCGTCGCAGGGGGCGCCAACTAATGAATACCGCCGGCCGCCCTTCGGCTGGCGGATCATTCCGGAAATCTAGTGAACACCGGTCTCGATCGTGCCGGCAACCATGTGATCGAGTGAAATGCTTTCGTCGAGACCGGATTTAATGTCGCCGTTTGGCGGCGTGAGCTGACAGCGCGCCAGATCGATGAACGCGGTCAGTGCTGGACTAGCGAAGGTGTCGTTCCTGCGAATGAAAACCGTCTTGACGATGGCGAATTCGGTCGGCAATTGGTGATATCTGATCTCCTGCCTCGACCCATAGCGCTCCACGATTGCCTTGGGCAGCAAGGTAACGCCCATGCCCGCAGCCACACACGAAAGAATACCGTCCAAGGTCCCAAGCTCCAGGATCTCCTTTGGCATCAGACCCGCCTGATAGAACCAGTTCTCAAGCGTAGATCGATAGAAGCACCCCGTGCGAAAAACCAGCACAGTCTGAGCAGGCATAGTGTGGATCAGCGCAGTCAACGAATCGATCTCTGAGCTGCTGGCTAGAACGAGCTCCTCCTCGAACACCTCCTCCTGGAGCAGCGTCAGGTTCTGGTGAATCCCGCCCACAAACGCGCCGTCAAGCTCATGATTCTCGATGGCCTTGATCAGCTCGACGGTCGTACCGGTTACCAACGACAGCTGCACCTGCGGGTACCTCTGCCGATACTTCGTCAACACCTGCGGCAGACGTATCGCGGCCGTCGTTTCCATAGACCCGAGACGAAGCTGTCCGCCAGGCGTCGACGTATCCAGCATCGCAGCTCGACTCTCATCGGCCAACTGAAGGATACGGCGCGCGTAACCCAAAAAGGTCCGCCCCGCGGATGTAAGCAACACGCCGCCCTTGTTACGGATGAACAGCTGCTGATTGAGCTCCTGCTCGAGTTCCTTGACTCGCATGGTGACGTTGGACTGGACAGTGTGCACCTTCATGGCGGCGGCGGTGAAACTGCCGCACTCCGCTACCGCGCAGAAGATCTTCAAATGACGCAGTTCCATGACACCACCTAATCATCACCGAGAGTGATTCATTTCATCTCTTATTATCACTTTACTGGGTCTCCGGGGCACGGCACAGTGGCGTAAACACCTAACGGCAGTAACCGCGACCATGACGCTTAGCTCGACGATTGAATGCCTCTTTGCAGGAGGAACTGGCGCCCTTGACCTCGAAGGACACCGGAGCGGCATTTTCAAACGACAGATTCACGGCCACGCACGCATTGAGGTAGACGGCTTAGTCGGGGATGAGCACGCCGACTCAAGGGTGCACGGCGGCCCTGAAAAGGCAGTCCATCAATACGCCGCCGAAAACTATGCACGGCTCGCAGACGCTTTCGCGGAGCGCGCAAATGCACTGGTTCCCGGCGCCCTTGGAGAAAATCTTTCGGCGTACGGGCTGTCGGAATGCAACGTGCACATTGGCGACGTGTTCGCAGCCGGCACGGCAGTGCTGCAGGTTTCTCAGCCCCGCAGTCCCTGCTGGAAGATCAATCATCGCTTCGGCGTCGACCGTATGTCCGTCTATGTGATGCAGACCCGCATCACGGGTTGGTACTATCGGGTCATCAGTCCAGGCGTCGTTCGAGCAGGCGATCAGATGACACTTCTGGAACGTCAGACGGACCAGGTCTCTATCGATCGTTTCTGGCAGGTGCAATTGGCCCACCGCCCCACCATTGAAGATCTCACAATCCTGGCCAACGTCCCGGGCCTCGCTCCCGATTGGAAGCGGCGTCTCAGTGAGCGGATGAGGTGGCTTTCAGCACAATCCTGTCCCCCGTCCTGAAAATTCGAAAACGCTGGAGAACTGCCACTGCAGTCAACGCACGGACGCAGCCACTTGACGCGCTGAAAAATCCTTCCGGCTCAAAGTCGTATGCAAACCAGGCGCGGGCAACCCTCGTCTGTCGCTCAACAACATCAGCGCATCACCCGCTTATCCCTCGCGTCACAATCATATCGGAACATTGTCGTAGTACGCGTACGCCTAACGCGCGTTGCTCTCATTGACTTCATGGGAGAGCAGGACCACGCACTCAACCGCCGTCGTCCGCACGATTGTTCGATCGCTTTCACACGAGCGTCCACGCGACATAGCGCTCGCGGGCACGGGAGGCTCTGAACGCTCGGATCGCCGGCGCGTGCTCCTCGTTAGTCGTTACGTTCGTCATTTACTCTCGCCGCACAGATTCCAGGCCGAATTGCCCTCCTTTCGCGCGACTACATCACCGGCCGAGATGGAACGAATCAAAACAAAGAATTTCACCTTTTTATTTCGGATCGCAACCATGTTGGCAGCCGATGAGAAAACATCGGCAAAAGATCATTGCAGCATGCACCGAGATGAGCCAGCAATCAGCTCATTCTCTGCGCACTCTGCATTTGCCATTCAACTGACGAACGGGCGACCATGGAGGGTAGATCAATGAAATTTACACATAACGGAGCAATCGCAATCGGCGCTGCGGGAATGGTGGCCGCCCTCGTTGTATCGGGATGCGGAGGCAGTACCACCACCTCGTCGTTCCCGACCACTGCGCAGAGATCGGCCTGCTCAGGATTGGTAGGCTCATCCTTTGGTCCGGCCACCGTCACAGCAGCATCTATTGTCGCCGCCAGCGGTGTGGCGCCGGAATACTGTTCAGTGATCGCAAACGCAAACGGCAACCCGAACGGATTTCAGATGGAGGCCTATCTGCCGACCACGTGGACCGGCGATCTGATTCATGGCGGTGGCGGCGGGCTCGACGGAAGCTTGCCGAATGGCAACGCGCTATGGAATAGCCGCCAGCCGCTGCAGGATGGATCCGTCTTTATCGGCTCCAACGGTGGGCGAAGCGATCCGACGGGCACCGGTGCCGGCTTGACCGACAATCAGGCGCTAACGGACTATTCCTATGCCGCTATCGGCGATACTTATGCATTCGGGAGGGCAGTAGTCAAGAGCTACTACAAGATGGATCCTTCCTACAAGTACTTCGTCGGTTGTTCAAGGGGAGGCGTCGAAGCCGCGGTGGCGGCCGAGACGTACCCCGACAATTATGATGGTGTCATCTCTCAGGCGCCCGCCCTTCCTTTCCTTGGCTTTCTCATCCGTGCCGAGTCCCAGGTCGCGTCAACGGCAATGTCCAATGACGACTGGACAAAGATAAACAACGCATACATTTCGCAGTGCGACTCTCTGGACGGCGTCACCGACGGCATCGTCAGTAACCCGTCGGCGTGCAGGTTCGATCCAACTACCATTACGAGCTGGTCACCAGACCAGCTTAAGGCGATCAAAACGCTCTACTCGGACATGGTGCTGGCGGACGGTACAACCGTGGCCTATAAGCTCGGCTTCGGACCACAGCAGCTGGGCTATAACGGGCTGAACATGTACCAGGCAATGGCATCGGTTGGCGCGGCGATTGCAAAGTACGTCGTATACAAGGGAACGTCATATGATCCCGCCGCATTCAATGTTGACACCGACTGGCAACGACTCGTGACCGCTGCCGCACCATATCATCTCGAGGTGGACCCTGCCGCAGTAGCGTCCTTTCTCAAGAAGGGGAAAAAAGTCCTCTTTTACCAGGGCACCGACGATGCAGCGCTGTCCGTTGATGCAACAGCCAACTGGTACCAACAGATTGCATCATTGGCCGGCGCTTCCGGAGCTAACACACAGATGCGGCTTTTCCCAGGAGTAGGTCATTGCGGGTACACGGGACCTACCATGAAAGGTCCCGTGCAGGCGGATATGATTGGGCAATTGCGCAACTGGGTGGAAAAAGGCGTGCCCCCCAGCGAGCTCACCGCCTCCAACGTGGATTCATCCGGTAACGTCACGCTGTCGCGCCCCATCTGTCAACTCGGAAAGTATCCAAAGTACAACGGCTCCGGCGATCCCAATCAGGCTCAGAATTTCTCGTGCGTACCAGTTGGAACTTAAACGGCGTAGCTCGATCCGACCGGGTCGGGTTCGCACCTCTCGGTCGGTATCTGCATCCATTCATATCGTTGTGCACGACGTGTGTGTCAGCGTCCATCTCAAACGATGTCAACGCGTGTCGCGCCATGACGGTGTTTCAGTCAATCTTCAGATTCTTCGGAGCTGCCCGGCAAGATTCTGGAATGCTGGCACATCGTAGTCGTTGCGCCAGATCAGGCAGGTTTCCGCGTAGCCCGCATGCAACGTCTTAAGAGACTGCGGCGCTTTGGCCAGCTCAAGGACACTTTTGGGCAGCAACGCAACGCACGCACCGGCGGACACGCATGCAATCATTGCGTGGTATGAGCCCATCTCCTGTACGTTCCAGTCGGTCGTGTCGGCTATGCCCAACCGCTCTTCCGCGATAGCGCGATACGTGCAGCCCTGCGAAAATGCTGCCAGCGATCGCGCCCGGACATCGGCCGCCCGACGCACCGACGATTCGCCGGGAGGCAACAGCAACAGCAATTCTTCCCGCCACACGCTTTTGGCCAATAGCCCCATATCCTCCAGTGTGACGTCATCGCCGATACCGGGGGGCAGAGCGAGAAAGGCACAATCGAGGCGGCCGGTGCGGACCTGCTCGAGCAACTGCCGCGAAGGCCCGGTCGTTACTTCCAGGCGGGTCGCCGGAAAGCGTGTGTGATAGCCCGCCAAAAGGACGGGGAGGCGACTGGCAGCAGTACTTTCCATGCATCCAATGCGCAATGCCCCTCCGTCCAGTCCGCCCGTCACCACGTGACGCGCCTCTTCCTCCAGCGCCAGAAGACGCTGCGCATAGCCGAGGAAGCATTCGCCCGCCGTAGACAGGCTCATGCGTTTTCCGGTCCGAACGAACAATTCGACCCCTACGTCTGCTTCCAACTGCTGAATGCGCGTCGTTACGTTGGACTGAACACGCCCTAGACGTGCGGCGGCGCGCGTGATGCTCAGCTCCGCTGCTACGACACAGAATATCTTGAGCGACTCCAAATCCATGCTATTCTCTATTGAGGAATTATTTAATGATTATATTCTATTTTTGGGATTCAATCAGACTCCGCGCATGTATTCTTGAAAGGAGATATTTCATGAGTTTGTCCAGCGACTTCACCGCTCGACTCGGCGTTCAGTACCCAATCATTCAGGCACCCATGGCCGGCGTGGCCACCCCTCGACTAGCGGCGGCAGTGTCCAATGCCGGAGGACTAGGCTCACTCGGCCTGGGCGCGAGCACGACTGCACAAGCGCGCAAGATGATAGAAGAGACGCGGGCACTGACGAACCTGCCATTCAACGTGAACGTCTTTTGCCACCGGGCTGCCCAGCGAGATGTGGCGCGCGAATCGGCCTGGCTACAGCATCTCGCGCCTCTATTTGCGGAAAGCGGGATCGATGTGCCGGCGTCCCTTGACGAGATCTACAAGACATTCGTTGGCGATGAAGAAACGTTCAACATGTTGCTCGAACAACGACCCGCCGTCGTCAGCTTCCACTTTGGACTTCCCCCGTCCGATTGCATCGACGCCCTGCGCAAGGCAGGCATCGTTACGATCGCGAGCGTGACCAACGAAGCAGAAGCCACTTTGGTTGAGCAAGCTGGCATCGACGCCATCGTAGCCCAGGGAATCGAAGCCGGAGGTCACCGGGGGATGTTTGATCCCGACGCTGTCGATGAGGGCCTCAGCACAGCAGTGCTCGTACGCATCCTGGTCCGCCAGACAAAGCTGCCGGTAATTGCCGCTGGGGGAATCATGGACGGTCGAAGCATCCAGGCCGCACTGGATCTCGGAGCGGCAGCAGTACAACTCGGAACTGCATTCATTCTTTGCCCGGAATCCGCGGCGAACGAAAGTTATCGGACAAATCTGAAGCATGAGCGAGCAAAGACGACTCGACTTACGACGGCCCTATCAGGGCGCCCAGCGCGTGGCATGGTCAATCGCCTGATCACCCACGGCAGTGCTATCGGCAGCCCCATACCCGCCGACTATCCAGTCGCCTACGATGCAGCGAAACGGCTCCATGCCGCCGCCGCCAAACTCGGCAATCATGAGTTCGCTGCACAATGGGCGGGACAGGGGGCACCACTGGCTCGTGAACTGCCCGCCGGCGAACTGGTACGCACACTGGTCGAGGAGTGGCAGAGTGCGGTCGAGTAACGCCACTTTCGATCCGTATGCCGCGACTTGACTTTTGTCCTTGCTGTCGACGATCCGCGCATTCGTGCGCGGATCGTCGACAGCAAGATTTAGCTCCATCGCAAAAAAGCGTTCGCTGCGCGGGGCCGGCAAGTAGGCTGTCAGGTGGAATCGTAGCGTGCAGCCATCAACCACCAAAAGATCCACGCAGCGCCCGAGCAAGATCTTCCCGCAAGTCGTCCGCGCTTTCCAGACCAATCGAAAAGCGCACCAGATGACCTGTATAACGTCCCGCACCGTCGCGGATGCTCGGAAGGTCATAGGGCATCACAAGGCTCATCGGCCCGCCCCAGGATAGCCCAATTCCGAAAAGCCCTAGCTGGTCGCAGAATGAATCGACGTGCGATGATGTATAAGCGTCGTCGACGAGAACGGAAAAGAGTCCCGCCGCAAGGCTGCAATGTGTCGCCCAGTGTTCGTGGCCCGGACTCCCTTCAAGCGCCGGGTGGAGAACCTTTAGGATGGCGGGTTGCGCGGCCAGCCATGACGCAAGATCGCGAGCGGTCGCATCATGCAGATGATATCGCGCCTCCATCGTCGGAAGACCACGCAGCACGAGCTCGACGTCATTGGCGCCTACACCCATGCCCAAATCCAGGTATGCGATCCGAAGCCGGTCATGCAGTGCATCATCGTTGGTTGTCACCGATCCCATCAATACATCGGCCCCGCCCGAAGGATATTTCGTCAAGGCGTGGATGCTGATGTCGACTCCGAGCTCGAAAGGCTTGAACGCGATGCCCGCCCCCCACGTGTTATCAAGCGCAACAACTGCGCCTTTGTTTTTCGCGATCGCTATCAGCTTACGAAGATCAGGGAACTCCATGGTGACAGAGCCCGGTGCCTCCACCCAGACGAGCTTCGTCCTTGAAGTCAGCTTGCGCTCCAGGTCGGCGGGGTCCATTGGGTCGTAACACTGGTGCGTGATGCCTAGCGGGGGCAATGTAGTACGTGCGTGTCGCAACGCGGGCCCGTATACATTCGAAGGAAGCAATAACTCATCCCCGACCGAAAGGAGGCCAAGATTGACGAGTGCGATGGCTGCCTGTCCGCTAGGCCCCAGCAGGCAGTGACGCGCGCCTTCCAGCGCGCACAGACGCTGCTCGAGCGTGTACGTCGTCGGCGTTCCGTAAAGGCCGTAACTGTATCCGTCGCGCAAGCCAAATGCCTTAACTCTCTCGCGCACCGTGGCCGCGTTGGGGAACAGTACTGTCGAGCCCTTGAATACGCCCGGCGGAACCGCCTTGTAGCCTGCAGGCGGAACGTAGTTGTTGTGAATGAGCTTGGTACTGGTATCTTTAGCCATGGGCAAACCCGCAGTCAGGAAAAAATGCGAACGAAGTTCTTCGTTTGCGACAGTTGAACGCGCGGCCCCGAAAGACTGCGGCAACGCGATCGTATCCGCATGACCGCAAGGTGCCGCAATCTTGATTTCGCACTGTACGCGCAGGAATCGCGTTTCACCACCCGGAAAAGAATCACTGGCCAGTGCAAATTTGCACAGCCACAATATTCACCAGCTCTTCTCTGGAAAGACTCATGAATATCAACCGGCTGAGCTGGGATGATCTGCGCGTTTTTCTGGCCGTCTCGCGCGCCGGCAGCTTTTCGAATGCAGGCCGTAGTCTTTGCATGGACCACGCCACCGTTGGCCGCCGAGTTTCTGCACTCGAGTTCGCAATGGAAACGCCACTCTTCGAGCGAGACCGTCATGGTTGTCGCCTCAATGCTCAAGGGCGCATGATACTGGCTCATGTTGAAGCGATCGAAGCGAATCTGCTCTCGCTCACTGACACGCTAGAAAACGGCACTCCCGCTCCCGCCGGGCACGTGCGCGTTGCAACAATGGAAGGGATTGCGTCGCTTTATCTGAGCGAGCAGTTCGCCCGCTTCAAGCAGGTACAGCCAAGCATCACTATCGAACTCGTGACGTCGTCTCACGACGTGCGCATCTCACAGCGCGAAGCCGATATCTTTCTCAGCTTCTTCGAGCCGCATGGCCTCAATCTCGAAGTGTCGCGGATCGGACGTTTTCCATTGCATCTCTATGCGAGCGCCGATTATCTCGGGCGGCACGGAACACCGATTTCGGTTGATGCATTGCGCAATCACGCGTTCGTCGGTTACATCGACGATCTGATCCAATTGGACGCCGTGCGGTGGCTCGATGAAGCGATCGCCGGGCCGGCGATCGCTTTCTATTCGAGCAGCATGCTCGCGCAGATGTTCGCGGCAGTCGCTGGCGCCGGGATAGTCATGTTGCCGGCGTTCGCGCGCACTGAACGCTTCGGTCTCGTACCCGTGCTGCCTCAGCTTATCCAGGTAAACCGCGATGTCTGGGTGAGCACGCATCAATATCTGAGCCGGCTGCCACGAATCAAAATCGTGCTCGCCTTTCTCAAGGAAACGTTTGCGGCGGAGTTTCCGTTTTAGGCGATGTCGTCAATGCGGACATCGACCCGCCACTGTTCGCCCCCGCCGCCGGGATGCCGACGGAAAATCAGCGTCGGTCGCGATGTTCCGTATCTCGCGGAACGCGCGTAACACGACGGCACGATTGACCAATCCAAGTCAGCTCCTACCCCGTGTTGCGTGTGGGCCAAGCAACAACAGCGACTCCTTAGGCAAGGCGGCGGGTGAATCCGATCGCCTTTCACATTCTCGTTGTGAGAATATTGTGATACTATCATTTCCTCTTTAAGAACCAAAAAAGCGGCGCTTGGACATTCATGATTGGTAGCCGACGAGGCGAACCTCGCTCACGACAGACGCGTTCAGTTGTTCACGCGAACACGAGCGTTCCTATCGCCGTCGGCGCGAATCATCGCTCGATATTGCGAATGTTAAATGGAAGATTCAACAAATGGATCCGGTGAGCTTCAGCATCCCGGGAGAAACAGCGTGAATGCCTCGTCATCAATATTTGCCCAACGCTATGCATTGGGCCCATCGCTCGCCGCTGCTGCAGTCCTGGCTATCGGCATGGGATTCGGGCGCTTCGCCTTTACCGGCCTCTACCCGTTGATGATCAGTGACCAGATCCTGACCGTTCATAGCGGAACCTTGGCCGCATCCGCAAACTATGCAGGTTACCTGGCTGGCGCGCTGCTGGTGGCACGTGCCCGACCTTCCGACGCGCGCGGTCTGTCCATCGCAACCGCCATCATCAGTATCATCTGCATGGGTGCGTTGGCCTGGGTTCACGGTCCGTGGGCTATCGTCGTGATTCGTGGACTCGCTGGTATTGTCAGTGCGATTTCGATGATTGCTGCGTCACTCTGGCTGCTTCAGCACATGGGGCACGCCCACGGCGCGCCGCTTTTGTATTCCGGTGTCGGCGCGGGTATTGTCCTGTCCGCGGAACTGATCGCGGCAGGCCATGCCACCGGGCTTGACAGTTCGATGATATGGCTCGTCCTGGCAATCAGCAGCTTGGTCATGGTGCTCGTCGCGATGCCCGCCCTGGGAACCCAGCCGAAGCCCGAGTTGCATTTTGGCCGCGATGGCAGCGGCGCACGCGAGGACAATAGCTCCATACTCGACGCGGTCCGCCTGATTGTCATCTACGGCCTTGCCGGGTTCGGATACATCATCACCGCAACTTATCTTCCTCTCCTGATCAAGGGAGCCTTGGGCTCGGTGAATCCGATACAGGTCTGGGCCGTCTTTGGTCTTGGCGCCGTGCCGTCGTGCTTTCTTTGGCACACGCTGCAGGTCCGGTATGGCACGCGTTTTAGCCTCGTACTCAATCTTGTCGTACAGGCGATCGGCGTCGTGCTCCCGGCACTGGATCATTCCGCACTGTCGTACCTCACAAGCGCCTTACTCGTAGGCGGCACATTCATGGGAACCGTGACCATCGCAATGCCGGCTGCGCGGCGTGTGGCACATGCAGTACGTTTCAACATGCTCGCCGGCATGACAGCAGCCTATGGGATCGGCCAGATCGTCGGGCCACTTGTGGCCAATGCGCTGTACACGAGTAGCCACACCTTCACTGGATCACTCTTTACAGCAATGGGCACGCTGATCCTCGCGGCAATCCTGGCGATCGGCGTCGGCCCCGCCCATATCCGTTGATCACTTGTATGCGGTCCACGAACGACGCCACTCAGAGGTGCTCTGAAGCGTAAATTGTGTGGCAGGGAGAAGGGTCAGCGGAGATTGGCGGGCATCTTCCACGGCAACAGCGCGTCGTAGTCGTCGACGGTCTTCGCCAGTGGCAGACGTTGGAACAGCCAGGTGAGGTAGCAGTACGGGTCGATGCCGTTGGCTTTTGCCGACTCGATCAGCGAATAAAGATTCGCACTCGCATGTGCGCCAGCAACTGTATCGGCAAACAGGAAGCTTTTGCGTGCGACGACAAACGGGCGAATGGAATTTTCGCAGGGATTGTTCGATATGGGCCAGTTGCCGTTCTCGACGTAACGGATCAGCTTGGGCCACTGCCCATGCAGATAGGTCAGCGCCTTGCCGAGTAAACTTTGCGGCACGACGCCGGGCGACTGTTCGAGCATCAGCTTTTCGATGGTATCGAGTACGCGCGCACTGTATCGTCGTCGCAATCGCTGTCGTCGTTCAGCCGGCCACGTTTCACTGCGCGCCTCCGCTGCGAACAGCTTGCCGATCAGTTTGATGAAGCGTGTGGCGAGCAGATCGGGGGAGCGGGCCGCCTTGGGCACGTTATCTTCGGCCTTGACCAGATACCGTCTCGCATGAGCCCAGCATCCGAGATGCACGAGCTGATACTGTTGCGCGATGCCGTTGTAGGGCTCGTATCCGTCGGTCATCAGAACCGCACCCTTGCGAATGCCGGCGAACAGTTTGTCGGCCAGCTTCGCGCCGCGACCAGCCGTATAGGCGAAACAGCGGATAGGCGTTCCCGATCCGGTCATTTGCGCCCAGAGATAGCTTTTCGTTTGCGGCTTGCGCCCTTCTTCCTTCAGGACCTGGAACGTCGTCTCGTCGCAGTAGATCACGTCAGCATCGAGCAACGCGTCGCGCATCAGATTGATAACGGGCTGCGTCGCGTGACCGACGCGGACCATGCTCGCGGCGAGCGTGTTCGACGAGATGTCGCCACCGAAGCGTCGCAGCAGACCAGCCTGGCGATAGATCGGCATGCCGAACTGATACTTGCCGGTGGCGACCCACGCGAGTGCCGATTCCGTCAGCAGCCCACGCGGGATGATGCGCGCCGGCGCCGGCGTAACCTTGATGCCGAGGTCGCAGCACGGACAGGCATATTTGACGCGCTGGTGCTGGATGACTCGAACCTGCTCGGGGATCACGTCGAGCTGCTCGCTCGTTTCGACGCCGATCTCGACGAGCGCGTGTCCGTCGTGGTTGCAGAAGCGTTCGGCTTCGGGAAGTTCGTGCCGAACGACTTCGCGCGGCAGACTGGGATCGAGCGGTTTGCGATGACCGCGCTTCTTGCGCGTGTGCGCTGCGATCGTGGTTTCGCGAGTATCTTCCTGCGCGGGTGTTGCGTTCGTGCCGAGCACTTCGGCTTCATTGAACAGACCGGGCTGATCCGATGCGCGGGCTTCGCTCTTCGCGCCGAACAGCTCGCGCCGGTAAGCGCGCAGTCGTTCCTCGGCCAGGTCGCGCTCCGCAGTCACGAGACGCAGTGCGCTGCGTAACCCGTCACGCTCTGACTGAAGGGCGTCGTGCTCCTCACGTATCGCGAGGAGCGCCCTGAGTTCGTCAGCGTCGATGGTCACGTTGATCGGCATGCCACTTAGACCGGCACGCCGATGCCGTGTTCAACTCACGCGAGCATAGTGGCGTTTCGGATGCCGCTGAAGAGCAGCAATGTCGGCACCTTCGAGAAGCCAGTGCAGCAGATCGACGGTCAACGTCACGACTTCGGTTTTGCTGTCAGGCCAGACGAAGCGATCATTGGCCTCGAGTCTCTTGAGCATCAGCCAGAAACCGTTGTGCTGCCAACCCAGGATCTTGACGCGATCGCATCGCCGGTTGGTAAAAACGTAGAGCGAGGAATCCATCGGATTCAGGCGCATCGCCTGTTCGACGAGAATCGACAGACTGTTCATTCCGTACCGGAAGTCGACGGGATCGCGGTGCAGGTATACCGTCAGCTTTTCGTCGAACCGGAACACGGCATCCTCCCGAACATCTGGACCACGGTGCTCAGCTCGTCGATGCTCGCTGCACTGAGATCGAGCTCCACGCCGTTCGACAGACATACATGCAGTGAGAGCGTCATCGGCGGTGCCGGAGATACGGGTGGTGGCGGCAGTGCCGGTGGTAGTGGCACGACAGGAATAAATGCAGAGGAGGATTCTGCCGGCGCGGGCCGCTTACGTGAATCCGGCATATCGATGGCTTTGCCATCCATTACTTCGACTGCGGGTGGTGATGGGGCGCGCTCGTCGGCGTCGTCCTTCAGCGATGCCAATGAGATGCCTTTCTCACGCTCCATCAGGTACTTCGTAGTCCATTTGCGCAGCAGGTTGGCGTTGATCCCATGCTCCTGTGCCAGACGGGCTACCGACACGCCCGGGCGCAATGCAGCCTCGACCAGCGCGCGCTTACCGTTTTCGTCATAGCGACGGCGCCCGTCGCGGCTTAGACGAACTACTCTTAACTCTGAGTCATTGCCAGCCATTGGTGTCCACCTCCACGTAGGTGGACACCAATGCTCCTCGCTCATGCCGCCAGCCGATAGACGTCGAAGATGGACCGCTTACGATCACTTCACACGGACGGGCTCTGGGATCGTGACCGGCTGGACGAGCTGTTTACGCGATTGCTGGCAACAGATATCAACGCGGCAGCGAGCTGCGACTTCACGTCATCGCAAAACATCCGCGTCACAACCTGCCGTGTTGCGCTGGGGAAAATCACTGACAGTGAAACGAGGCATCATCAATTGGCATTTTACGTAAAGTGCCGTCTCGCCTATCGTTCGAGGGGTCCCGCGCGAGTCGCCAAAGAAGTGCGACGACCGCCCGAATGATCTGTGGCTGGCAACTCTGGGTGCCTTGAAAACGGCACCGGGACCAGCCCCTCGAGGAGTGGCTTTTCCATGCTGACAAACGCCCAACGCGATATCATCAAATCGACTGTCCCGCTGCTGGAAACGGGCGGGGAGGTGCTCACCTCCCATTTCTACAAGCTTCTGCTCGCCGAAAACCCACAGGTGCGCCCCCTCTTCAATCAGGCGCACCAGACAAGCGGCGTGCAGCAGCGCGCACTAGCCAACGGAGTATTGCAGTATGCCCGCCACATTGATCAGCTCGAAGCGCTAGGACCACTCGCGGCACAGATCGTCAACAAGCACGTGGCGTTGCAAGTTCAGCCCGAGCACTATCCGATCGTGGGTGCATGCCTGCTGCGGGCGATCAGTGAAGTACTCGGCCCGGAAATCGCCACCGGCCCTGTGATCGAGGCTTGGGGCGCGGCGTATCAGCAACTCGCCGATCTCCTCGTTGCGGAGGAGCGTCAGGTTTATGACAGACTCGCGATGGCGCCGGGAGGATGGCGGGGCGCTCGACCGTTCCGCGTCGTACGCAAGGTCCCGGAGAGCGCAGAGATCACTTCATTTTACCTAGAGCCCGTTGATGGCGAGCGCGTCGCGGACTTCGCTCCAGGCCAGTACATTGGGCTGCGTCTGACTATCGACGGCGAGGAAATTCGCCGAAATTACTCACTGTCTGCCGCACCGAACGGTCACGGCTACCGCATAAGTGTCAAACGCGAGCATGGCGGCAAGGCGTCGAACTACCTGCACGACCACGTATTGGAAGGCAGCACCGTGGACCTGTTTCCTCCGGCAGGCGAATTTACCCTTCTGGATAGCAGCGCTCCCGTAGCCCTGATCAGCGGCGGCGTCGGCATTACGCCAACTCTGGCGATAGCCGAGACTGCTTTGACATCCGGGCGGCCAGTTGTTTTCATCCACTACGCGCGCAATGAACGGGTTCACGCCTTCGGCGGCTTGCTCGACGATTGGACCGCACGTTACCCTCAACTGCAGGCGTACGTTGTCTATGAGCATGTCGATTCGGCAGACAAACGCACACCTGACGCAGTCGGCCGGCCCACTTTCGAGCAGTTGCGTCAGTGGCTTCCGGCCGATCAGGCGTTCAATGCGTATTTCCTCGGCCCGAAGCCGTTCATGGGTTTCGTGAAGCGAACGCTGCGCGATCTGGGGCAGCCCGACGAGCGTTGCCGATACGAATTCTTCGGCCCGGCAGAGGCGCTGGATTGACAACGAAAAGATAGAGTCGACTCCTGATCTCGCTGTATTCGGTCTGCAGGAGACTCGCGCCCGCGGACAGGAACTCGCTATCCGGCGTCGTGCTCGCCAGAGTCCCACCGGGTCAGGACGCCGGAGCAGGCTCGCTTTCGCCGAGGAGATCTATTGATTCGGATAAGGAACAAGACCGTCTCGGCGAAGAGTGCTTGTCGTACGACAGGCCGCCGAAGTGGCGTGGGAATGACTCAACGCACCGGTTGTACGATCCTCTCGATGTGTCGTACCTGGATGCACCCGCACCAGTCAACAACACACGGGACGATGCAGTTGTCGTGAGGCCACAGCAGCCTGTCTGCGCGAGTCCGAAACCTGTCCGCACCGTACCCCTCCTCCTCGCGCAGCAAGATCAGGCATGAAGCGGATTTACGACTCACTGGACCAGACGCGGGTCGTAGTCGAACTCCGCCCGAATGCCGCCAGGCTCGTACACCATTGCATGGCGCTTCGGTCCGGCTCCGAGCGCTTTGGGCGAAAATGCGACTCGCACTCCAGGCCACTGGGATACTTTCGAAAACACTTTCACAAGGGCATCTTCACTCGCGAGACGAAGCGCAAGATGGTGAAGCCCGATGTTGGTCTTGCGATCGAATTCAACTAGCGAAGTCCGGTTCTTGACTTCCCACAACGTCAATGTCACCGCACCGTCCGACACGAAAACGGCGGGATACTCGGACGCTCGCCTACCTAGCGCCAGCCGAGACATTCAATAAAAATCACGTGTGGTCGCAAGATCAGGGACGGTCAACCCGATATGGTCGATACCGGCAGTCAACGGGGCGTTGCTCATGCACCCTTCTCCTCACGCGTGTTTACGCATTCGATCTGCTTGACCGACCACCATGACCGCCCTATCCGACTTTTCCTCGCTGTCCGACGTGCCACCGTAGTCCGGCGCCAGCCGCTGACGCGAAAAATGCCCAAACGTCCACCGGCTCGCAAATGATTCCGCCCGGACGCGCTACACAACACAACTTCCCGCCGACCGGTATGGTGTTCGAATGTCCTCAACCCCGGGGCAGGCGTCGCATGAAGCCGTGAACGAGTGCTGCAATCGCGTCGGGCTGTTCGTCCAACGCGAAATGACCGGCGTCGATCACATGAATATCAGCTTTCGGAAGATCCCGAGCGTAGGCTGCCGCTTCCGCGATCTGAAACGACGGGTCGTACCGGCCCCACACGACGAGCGCCGCCGGTTGCGCCCTCCTCATCCAGTCCTGCCATGCCGGATAGGACGCGACGTTCGTCCGGTAATCATAGAAGAGCTCCGTCTGTATTTCCTTCTGACCCGGTCGATTCAGAAACGCGTACTCGTCGGCCCACAGATCCGGGTCATACCGCTCGGGATTAGGCGTCGATCCCAGATGACGTTGTTTCGTCGCCTCCAGAGAAAGGAAGTTGCCCTGCAGGGCGGCTTCGTTGGCTTCGCGGTCAGCCCAGAACGCACGGCGCTTCTCCCACAGAGGGCCAAGCCCATCCTCATGCGCGACCGCATTTTGCACCACCAACCCGGCGACCCGCTCCGGATGCGCCATCGCAAGCCGGAAGCCGATCGGACCGCCATAGTCCTGCATATACAGCACGTAACGCCTGAGCCCGAGCGCTTCAACGAAGTCATTGGTCACCGAAGCAATGTGATCGAATGTGTAGGCAAAGTCCGTCTGGGAAGGTGCAGAGCTATGACCGAAGCCTGGATAATCCAGTGCAACGAGGTGATATCGATCCGCCAGCCGCGCGAAGAGCGGCTCGAACATGCGTGATGAGGACGGAAAGCCGTGCAGCAGCAATATCGTCGGCGCATCGTTTGGGCCAGCTTCGCGATAGAAAATATCGAGGCCGTCGACCTTCACCGTTCGATATGTGGTCGGATAACGCGCAGCACTACTGTGCGCGGATAAATGGGTGTTGTCGTTCGCCGCAACCGCAAACGATGCGGCCAGCGATGTGATCAACGTCAAAAAACTCTTCTTCATCATCGACTCCCGTGAAATTTACAACTCGCTTGACGAGTACAGCGAACGCAAACCCGAGTATAGGGACCTGCGGGTTTGTACAGAAGCCGTCGATCGTTCGACACAGTGTCCGTTTTAACAGGACAATCTGGTGGCGGGTGTGCGTTACAGAAGTACTCGCACGGCGGTGCGCGTGGCTACACGCTGGCATCCGGAACGCTACAACCGTATCTCTGGACAGACGAATCTTCGATGGTGCTCAAGGCGAAGACCGGTTCGGCGACTGCCAAGCCGGGTTCGCCCCACGCAAGATCATCTATCGCCGGTGCACTCCTGTCCTGGTTCGCCTGGGCTGCCGCAAGCAGACACCGGCGCGTTGCGTCCAATCATTCGGCAGGTTGCACCTTTTCAATTACAGTGAAAATTCGAAGTCAACAAGAGTATTCGATAAATCCGGACGATACGTTGAAGAGCGATGGCCGAACTTGTCTCGATGAAACGAGATCTAGCCGTCGCGCTTCGGCACGAACGGGAGGCCGGAAAACTTCGCAGTCCGCTATAGCTAGCATCGGCTATGGCCGCTCCAAAGAGCGCACGTTCCTTGGAAACTCCAATCTGAGCAGCCGCCTGGCCGGCGAAAGGCAGCGGCTTATCAAGGAGGCATTGGAGCGCTGAGCGCAGGATCGTACCCGCGCAGCCGCGCGTTGCTGCATCGCGAGTTCCATGCGATAACACCACACATGAAAGGCTGAGCGGAAAGGAAGTTTGCCGGCTCGCGCGCAAGAAACAATTGGTTGGGCAATCTCATTTCGAGCGTGCTATCTCTTTGCCCGCTCGATTCTCAGCTGATACTGGAACGCATTGCCGCAATAGCTCAACGCTTCAGAAAAAACGGTGCGCCGTCGCCGCTGCGCGAGCAACGCCCCGGACAGCGTGTCTTGATCGTTGTTCTTGCTTTGTCGGGTATCAGATTGCCCGTCAGCGGATCATAAAGACGCGCCCTCCCCTGGTTACATCAAGAAGGGTTTCATCGGCCTTTACGTGTCAACGAGCGGTCGCCGCGCGGCATCAAAGCTGGCCGGCATCACGTCAGTTCCTTGGTAATGAACTGCGCGCGCCCCCTGCCGAAAGACCAGTCAGCGTCGTCGTTCTCGACAATCGAAACGATCACGTCGTCCGGCGAGATGCCACACTGCGTTTGCAGGTTCTCGACGAGCAACCGGTAGAACTCAATTTTCTGCGCTTCGGAGCGCTTCCGGCTCACCGCCGTCAGCAATACGACGTCTTTTGAACGCCTGTAGCCGAGCCCCGTATCCTCTAAGACCAACTCGCCAGGGCGATGCTGCGTGACGCATTGATATCGGTCGGAAACCGGTACATTGAAGGCCTGTACCATCGCCTCGTGCGTTGCATCGAGAAGGTTGCGCACCTGTTCGTCGGTGCGGCCCTGGATGAGGTCGAATTTCAGCATCGGCATGGGAATTTCTCCTTGGAAAAGACAGCTTCACGGCGGCACCCCGGCATCGGGACACGCCCGGTGTGCCGTGTTTCGGGAACAATGCCTACGAGAAGGTCGACTGATCTGTCAATACCGCATCACGAACGGCTGACCGCATCGCTTGTCGTCGGCTCCCGTTGCGTCGCGCGTACGATCGAAGCAAATTTTCACGCAGGGTTATCACGCTCAATCAAAGCAACGTCGCCAGTTGATGAATCTCGGCAACCACCATAGTGAATATCAGCTTTGCCGCGTCATTATTTGCGTAGCAATGGGGTGCATCTGTCTTCGCCGCTGCCGACGAACCGGCAGAGACGGCAAGCTCCGCATCCCCTACCGTCATCGTGAGTCGCCCATGCTCCACATGACATAGCTCGAACGTTCCCTGCGGATGTCCGGGCGACTCAAACCGCTCTCCAGGCTGCATTTCCCAGCGCCACAATTCAATCATGTTCGGCCCGCTCGTGCCTGCAAGCAGACGCGCCGACCCGCCCTTGGGGCCGGTCCACAAAGTCGGGATGTCCGTGTCCGCGATCAGACGCATCGACGGCGCGCTAGCTACGTCGACGATGTCCGCCACCGACACACCCAACGCCGCCGAAATCCTGCACAGGATCGCAATGCTTGGATTGGCAGCGCATTTCTCAATCTCGACCAGCATGCCTTTGCTAACGCCAGCGCGCCGCGAAAGCTCATCGAGCGAGAGCTTGCGCTCCTTTCGGTACCCTTTGATCCGGGCGGCAACCGCCGCACTGACGGCCTCGACGTTTGCTCCCGAGTCGGTCGATATATTGACTTTTTTGGTCATTGGTCGGTATTATAGGACAAGAATAGTCACTGGTGCAGTTTCCAATGTTCAGAGTTCTTCCGTCAATCGATCCGGCCATTGCGAGCCTCGCGCCAGGGTTTCGCGCGCTCAGCATCAGCGTTGAGCCCACCCGGATCGTCGACCCGAGTGTCGGCGCCAAAGCTTTGGTACGAGCTTGCCAAGCATTGACTGCCAACGACTCAGGATGGAAAGAAACTCATCTGTCGGCCTGGGCGGAGTTGTTCAGGAGGTTCGGAGCCAAGCCACAACGGACGCCATGTTCGGCTGATGCCTTGCGAAAACGAGCGATGCGCGACGGCAGCGTTCCAGGCGTGAACCCGGTAGTCGACCTGTACAACGCCGTCAGCATTGAATACGCCGTTCCCGTCGGCGGCGAAAATTTTGCCGCCTACATTGGCATGCCGAGGCTCGTGATTGCCAACGGAACGGAGCACTTCGACACCGTAAAGGACGGTGCGCCCGTCCACGAAATGGTTGACGCAGGAGAAGTCGTTTGGCGTGACGATCACGGCGTCACATGCCGGCGCTGGAACTGGCGTCAGGGCACCAGAACCAGGCTGGATTCCGATGCAAAACAGATGTGGTTTATTCTTGAAAGCTTGCCGGCCATGCCATTGGAAGCGCTTCATGAAGCAGGCGCTCGATTGACCGACGGACTCAATCTTATGATGCCAGGTGCAATGATCGATTCGAGATTGATCGGCTTCGGCTCCGACTAGCGGAAACCGGAGCGGCCGCTAGTTTCCTGCTGCCGCCCGAAGCCACGCAGGTCGTCGCACTCGCCGGGAGGGGCGCCGCCCTCTTCGCTGCGGATGCCGCCGTGCACAACAAGGGCAAAAGATATCCACCACCGGAGAATTGCCGGGAATCGCGCGTGCTCCTCCTGGCCCGCGCCGCGATGCTGCGATTGTCGTTGCCAATGGAAGGCCATACCTCCCGGAACGCCGCAATACCCATAAACGTTCGCGTGAAAAGATGGATTCATTCTCTTTCTGCGCCCACATCCACAGACCGAGCCGACATGTATCTACCCTCCCACTTCGCCGAGTCCCGAACCCGCGTTCTGCATGAACACATTGTCAAACGCTCGCTTGGCACCCTGTTCACGCACGGCAGCAACGGACTCGATGCGAACCACATCCCGTTTGACCTTGCAGCCAACGAAGGGGAACTTGGCGTGCTAAACGCGCATATCTCGCGAGCGAATCCCCTATGGCACAACGTCCTGAACGGCGATGAAGTTCTCGTCGTCTTCCAGGCAGGAGACGCCTATATCTCGCCAAACTGGTATCCGACCAAACAGGAATCGCACCGGCAAGTGCCGACGTGGAACTACATTGTTGTTCACGCACACGGACGTGTGCGCTTCCGCGACGACGAAAGATTTGTACGAAGCGTGGTGGCCAGACTCACTCGCGCACATGAAGCGTCGCAGCCAGTCCCGTGGAAGATGAGCGACGCGCCGGCAGACTACCTCGACGAATTACTTCAACGTCTGATCGGACTCGAGATCGAGATCACCCGCCTCGTTGGCAAAAGCAAACTTGGGCAAGACGAAGTTGGACGTGACGCGCAAGGCGCTGGCAATGCGCTCGTGCAGCTGGGAAACCACGAAATCGGCGACGCAATGCTCGCTCACGCTACAGGAAAACCGGAGTAGCGCTGGCGCCCTTGCGTCGCGCGCATGGAAGGTCACACGAGTTGCGGTCATCGCGTGTTGCAAAAATGCACGACACCGTGCGGATTCGCCTGTTTTCGGGATTCCACCGGCAATGTAATCTCGATGTCCAGGGATGTGCGGGTCGACGCCCGCTTCGGCGACTGACGCACAAGACGCGGACTGACAAGGATAGCGATGCTCGAGACAAAAGTAACGGAGTCCGGAGAGGTGACGCTCACTCGCGAGGGATACGCGTTGCGGTATCCCGAGCATGGAGTCGCCGACCTTACGTCCTACGTTACAGACGACGACACGCTGTTTGTTGTTACGCACATGGCGCTGGCAAGCATTCGACCTGAGACCTGGCGCCTTCACATAGGTGGCCTGGTGGCCCGTGAAAGAACCCTCACGCTGGCGGACATTCTGCGATTGCCGCAACATGAAATTGTCTCCGTGCATGAGTGCGCCGGCAGTCCGCTCACACCGAGGGAACCCAAACGGCGCGTGGGCAATGTTGTGTGGTGCGGCGCGCGGTTGCGCGACGTCCTGGACAGTTGCGATCTTCTGCCTGAAGCGGCGTTCGTCTGGACTCAAGGTCTCGAATGGGGCGAGTTCGCCGGTCTGAAAGACGAACCATTCGTAAAAGATCTCCCGCTGGCGAAGGCGCTTTCGCCGGATGTCCTGCTGGCGGTGTCGATGAACGGAAAGCCGCTTACGTCGGACAGGGGCGGGCCGGTGCGGCTCGTCGTTCCAGGTTGGTATGGAACGAACTCCGTGAAGTGGGTCGGGCGGATATCGGTGTCGAGCACTCGCGCGCCCGGACCCTATACAACCCGGTTCTATAACGACATCACCGCGACGGGAACGAAACCGGTCTGGGAGATTGCGCCGGAGTGCGTGATTGTCTCGTCAGGCGCTGACGCCATGGTGCGAGCCAACCATGAGTTTCGCGTCACTGGATGGGCGTGGGCGGAAGCCGGTGTGTCGCGCGTCGAGGTCAGCGTCGACGGCGGACAGAACTGGCTTGCGGCGATGGTTGACGCTCGCGAGGGATTCGGGTGGCAATCGTTCTCGATCCCCGTGTCGCTTGGACCGGGAAAACACACGCTGTCCTGCCGCTGTTTCGATGCAAACGGCCAAGGGCAACCCCAAGCGCACGCGCGTAACGCCATTCATTCCATCGAACTTGCGATAACGGAATGACTTGCAGTCCCGAAATGGGACTCGAACGTTAGGGTCGAGACCGGATTGGGCGTCGACCCGGTTCGACGCCCACAATTGTTGTCGGCGGCGCAAATCCGACACTAAACGGCGGCGTAAATCCGCTTGCATGGGAGCGGACGTCGCCGCTCCCATGTCTCAGCATATCGCCCCTTCGCGACGTCAAGGGTCCGCTTCGCCAAGCTCCGCTTGCCCTTGACCCCGCTACGGGACTTTTCGTCAAACAACGCCAAGCAACAAGCGTGCTCAAAAAACACGCGCCGCCATTTAGTGTCGGATTTCGACCGCCGTTTACAACAATACATGATCGGAGAAAGCCTGATTTAGTAAGTATCCCTACATTTATGCAGGTCTAGGTACACACGGTCTCCAGACCGCAGATGCGAGTTTTCCATCGAGCCACTATCGAGCACAACATGACACTTCCAACCGTAAAAGTCGCAGCCGCACACGTCGCCTCCGTATACATGAACGCACCTGCCACGGTGCAAAAGGCGCTATCCCTTATCGAGGAAGCAAGCAGAAACGGTGCCGAACTGATTTCGTTTCCTGAATCCTTCATCCCTGGGTTCCCTGTATGGGCAGCGCTGTGGGCGCCGATTTACAACCACGAGTGGTTCAAGCGCATGGTCGGGAACAGCATCCACGTCGACGGCCCGGAAATCGCACTGATTCGGGCTGCGGCGAAGCGATGCAGCGTTTTCGTTTCGATGGGCTTTAGCGAAGCCACCGACGTCAGCGTGGGCTGCCTGTGGAACTCCATCATCCTCATCGGCGATGATGGTCAAATCATCAATCATCATCGCAAGCTCGTTCCGACGTTCTACGAGAAGATGGTCTGGGCACCCGGCGACGGCTTCGGACTAAAGACTAAAGGTCAGCAACACCAGAATTGGCAAGATCGGCGCGCTCATCTGTGGCGAGAACACAAATCCCCTCGCCCAGTACTCCCTCGCGGCGCAGGGCGAGCAGATTCATATTTCCGCATGGCCCGCTATCTGGCCGACACGCCCGCCCGGCTCCGGCACGAACTTCGACAACCTCGCGGCAAATCGGATCCGTGCAGGCGGTCACTCGTTCGAGGCGAAGGCCTTTGGGATTCTGAACGCAGGATTCATGGACGACACAATGCTCGACGCTCTCCATTCGAACGGCGACAAGCAGGCACGCGAGGTGCTCGAGACGACGCCCCGGGCAGCGACACAATTCCTCGACCCAACCGGCGCCGTGATTGGCGACACATTGCAAACCGAAGAAGGCATTGCTTACGCGACCTTCGAGCTGGAACAGTGTGTCGAGCCAAAGCAATTTCATGACATCGTCGGCTACTACAACCGGTTTGATGTCTTCGATCTTGTGATCGACCGTCGACGACTGAGCCCTGCCACATTCAAGGAGAAGCGAGCTATGGAGCGCACCGTACCGCCAGTTGTTGAAATATCCGCTTTCGATGGGGCTGGTGAGCGGGCGGAGCGTTAGTCAATTCGTGATACAGCCTTGTTCGGGCACTGGCAGGTTCATACCGCGGCGCAACTCCCAGTATGGCGGGTCGGTGCCCGAGAGTACTGAGGCTCGCGATCGGGACGTCAGAGGGTTTTCTGACCATAGCGTTGCTGTTAGACCTGTTGCAAAACTCCCTCCCCGGGGCAAAAACTTCCACCTCATCATCGCTACTCGACTGCGCTCGCGCGCACATGGGCTACGCCAGTTTCAGGTCGTAGGCGTGAACAACGGGCGACGACATCAGGCCGCGGGGGCCGCTTCTGCTGCCTGCCAGTCGCCGGGACCAACTGACGGCTGCTCCGCTCCGACCTCGCCGCACTCTGGACCGAGACGTATGTGCCTTGTTGTCGTGGGTCGCTTGACGTCCAGGCGGCAGCGAAACGATGTAGATCTGCCGTTCTTCGCTCACGGACGTGCAATGGTTCGTCCGGCTGTCGATCGGTTCAGCGCCTGATGGTTGATGCTATCGACGCTGCCGCGCCTTCGCCGAGATCCCACCACACGCCTGCCATTAATGCGAGTGCTTCACGCGCGACCGAGGCAAGGAGGTGTTCATTCGGCGCATGCTGCGAACAGGCGGGATACGAATGCGGAATCCATATGGTGGGCAAGCCAAGCGTCTGCGCGAATACAGCGTTAGGCACGGTCCCACCAAGATTAGGTATAAGCGCCGGACGCTTGCCAGTGGTGCGCTCGATCGATGTCATGGCCCAATTGACCCAGGGATGCCTGACGTCGAGACGAGTTGCCTTCGATACCGACGTCACCGTCACCTGTACGTCGCTGATCCCGCATTCCTTCAAGTGATTCGTAAGGTGTTGTCCGGCGTTCTTCCAGTCCGTTCCAACGACAAACCGCATCTGACAGTAAGCCTTGGCAGTCGGGGGAATGGAGCCGACCGGAGCCTCGGGGTTACCCGCGGTAAATGCCAGAACTTCGATTGTGTTCCATGCGAGAACCCGTTCCGCGATTGTTAAGCCGGGCTGCCCCCAGGCAGGATCTATATACGGCGCGTTACTGTCTTTGCCAATCTCAATACCCGCAATTGCATCGCGCACGGCGTCCGGTATGGGCGGAGGCAGCAGCTCCTTAACCTGAAGTCGGCCGTTGTTATCGATGATTGATGAAATTGCGCTCGCCAACACAGTTGCAGGATTTCGAAGGATTCCGCCCCAGTTCCCTGAGTGATGCCCCCCTTCGCGCAGGGCCACCGTCAGTTCAAAGTTCAGTTCGCCTCGCGATCCCAGGAAGACCGTCGGCCGCTCGGCGGACACGCGCGGACCATCGGACGCGATGAACAGGTCGCCGGCGAGAAACTTCCGTTCGGAAGCGCACAGCGCGTCAAGGCCCGGCGAATCAATCTCCTCACCGGTCTCGAAGATCACTTTCACGTTGTAGCCGAGCTTGCCTCTGCGGGCCTCAATCACTGCCGCCAGTGCGGCCAGGTTGATCGAGTGCTGCCCTTTGTTGTCCGCGATCCCCCGACCGTACCAGCGATCGTCTTCCACCACGATGCGCCACGGCTCCAATCCGAAGCGCCATTGCGCATCCTGGCCCCGCACTACATCTCCATGCGCGTACGTGACAATTGTAGGCAGTGATTCGCTCTCCCACCGCGAGGCGAGCAGAATTGGCGCGTCCACGCCAGAAGGATTGCGCACGCATCGCGTCTCGAACCCCAGCCTTTGCAGCGTGGGGGCAATCTCATCGGTGAGATATGACAGCAAAGTCCCCGCCTTAGCAGAATCCTGGCTTTCCGTCCGGTAGTGTACGCGTCGGTCAAGGTCGGCCAGGAAATCGCCGGAGTCGAAAACCACCTCTGCCAGCCTGATGGCTGTTTGCCGGTCACCTGTCTCGTTCATCATGTCTTCGTACCAAGTCACAGTTGTGCGGAATACGCGGGGTGCCTACCTGCCAGCAAGCGCCACCCGAACGACCTCTGCGAAGTAGCGAGCACCCCTATCAAGAATGTCGTCGTTGAAATCGTAAGCCGCGTTGTGCAATGGAACATTGCCGCGCTGCGACTCATCCCCGTTACCGATGAAAATGAAGTTCCCAGGCACAACCTGAAGGAAGGCGCCGAAGTCCTCGGAGATCATCATCGGTTGGACGTTAGCGTCCACCTTTTCTGAACCGGCTACGTTCGCGGCTGCGGTTACCGCTGTGTCTACGAACTCTGCGCTGTTCACGGTCGGGGCGAACTCATGCGTATAGCTGAAGTCGCACTCGATACCGTTCGTGCGGCAGATACCTTCGCTAATCTCACGCATCCGGGTTTCAAGCAGGCGCTGCACTTCAGGGAGATAGCTACGCGTGTCCCCCTTGATCGTCACTGTCGATGGAACCACATTGCGAAGTCCATCTGTTATGAACTCGGTGCAAGAGATAACGGCAGAAAGACTCGGGTCGAGATTGCGCGAGACGACCGTCTGGAGCGCAAGCACGATCTGAGACGCGACGACGATCGGATCGACGCCCATATGCGGACGCGCGGCATGCGTGCCTCGCCCCCGGACGACGATGACGAAGTTGTCCTCGCTCGCCATGATTCCGCCTCGGCGGGTCGCAAAACTGCCTGCAGGCATGCCTGGCATATTGTGCGCGCCGAAGATCGCTTCGACCGGGAAGCGCTCGAACAGTCCATCCGCCATCATTGCTTTCGCACCGCGACCGTGTTCTTCGCCGGGTTGAAAGATGAACCGGACCGTGCCATCGAAATCCTTACTTTCAGCTAGCAGCCGCGCGGCTCCGAGAACCATGGCCATGTGCCCGTCGTGACCGCACGCGTGCATTTTGCCCGGCGAGCACGAGGCGTAAGCCCGACCAGGTGCGTTTTCGGCGATCTCCAGTGCGTCCATGTCGGCACGCACGCCGATGGCTCGATGACTGTTGCCGACCTTAAGGTTGGCAACCAACCCCGTGCCACCGATATTGCGATGTACTTCGAGGCCGAGCGCGGAAAGAATCCGTGCGACATAGTCGGAGGTCCGGACCTCCTCAAAGCCCGTCTCCGGGTTCCGATGGAGGTGGTGTCGCCAATTGCGCAAGCTTTCCTGCAACGGACGGCCGAACGCGTGATCCAGTTCAACAGTCATATTCATCACTGTCACCGTACAGCGCAGCCCTGCAGCCACTCCTGCTGCCGCGCCAGCACCGATTGAGCGGATTCTCCAACAAGTTCGGAGTAGGTGTTCGGTGCCGTGGCCCCTTCCGTACTGATCACCAGCACCCGCGATTCGGACGTCAGGCCCACCTCGCGAGCTTGCTCTGGGTTTTGCGCCAACACTGTCACGCCGGCGTATCCCGCAGCGCCGGATTCGCCGACAACCAGCGGCGCATCCCTTTCAGTGCCTCGTGCCAGTGTTTGCATCGCCTTCACCGCGTCATCGTCTGAAATCGTCATGAAATGGTCGACGCATGGTTCAAGGAACTTCCATGCGAGTGGAGAAGCTTCACCACAAGCCAAACCCGCCATCACGGAGTCGACCGAGCCGGTGGCCGTAGTCGCGTAGCCTTCGATTGCGCTCTGATAGAGGCAATCCGCCTGTTGAGGCTCAACCACGATGAAAGTTGGGCGTTGCACACCGTAGTGCTCCCAGAAATACGTCGCAATGCCAGCCGCGAGGCCGCCAACGCCGCCCTGCAGGAACACGTGTGTGAAAGGAGCCTTCGATGGTGAGCTTTCCAGCTGTGCGACAACTTCGTCAGGAATGACGCCATAGCCTTGCATGACATCGCGCGGGATGGCTTCGTACCCTTCATAGGAAGTGTCGGACACGACATGCCAGCCGTTTGTCTGGGAGAGATGCGCTGCATGTTCCACTGATTCGTCGTAGTTGCCCGAAATCCGGATGATCTCGGCGTTGTATGCAGCAATCGACTTTTCACGCTCAACGCTGACATTGGCGTGCAACACGATCACGCAGCGGCACCCAATGGCTTGAGCCGCCGCCGCAAGCGACTTTCCGTGATTACCATCGGTCGCACTGATCACAGTGAGACCTTCAAGCAGGCCGGAATAGCCGCCATTGATCAATACTCGTGGATCGAACATCGCTTCCGAGCTCCACAGCCGAGCGATAAGGCGCATCAACGCCACGGGAGCGCCAAGCGCCTTGAAGCTGCCAAGAGGCGACCGCACCGACTCGTCTTTGAGACACAGTTGTGCAATCCCGAAAGCTTCTGCTGCGTCCGGAAGATCCCACAACGGCGTGACCGACCGGTTGATCTGATTCCAGTGTGAGAGCCAGATACCGCTTTCCTGCGCTGACTTGATATTCATCACTGCGCGCAGGTCGTCCGGATAGGCGCGGCGGGACGCTTGGGGATTTTTGATCAGCATCGCTATCTTTACTCCATGTGAGGTGCCGAACAGGCACGCGATTCTTCCGTGACAGCCAAAACGGCTTCAATAGGCGACACGTGTCAGTCACAATAATATTTCATCACCCCGGCAATTACGTCTCTATTAACGGAGCTCAAATGCAAATTTTTATCGTCGTCGGCTTTGATCACTCTCGACTCATTCGATCGCATGCTGCCCGCACAGACACAGCGAGATTCCAAAGCGCCGCAGGGCGGTGCGGCGCAGGGTGGGCTCAGCGCGAGGGTTCAATCTCCGGGGCTGCGCCGTCCCACGGGTGACGTAAAGGCTGTGTGAACTGTGGCGCCGCCTGTTTCTCATCGTTCGAAAAGAACGCGGGGCGAACGCGTCAATCGTTCCCCACCATCCTTCCTGACGACTACCGTCTCACTTAGCGCGATCCCTGCCGCTGAGGTATAGACATGAAACACCATGCCCGCTTCGAGTTTCCAATCAGCTTTCGGATTGAAGCAACGATGAAGATCGCTGGTCCGCTGGGTGGTGATCGGGGTCAAGCCGAGCGTGTATCCAGTGATGTTCTCGTAGGTTTCACGCAGGCCGGCTTCGATTACTCCCCGTCGAACAATGCTGTCTATCTCGGATGCAATCGCTCCCGGCCGCATTGCTTCGATCTGCCGATCCTGAATCTCGGCAAGCAACGCCGTTATGCGCTTCTGTTCAGAGCTGGCACCGCCCACAGCGACACAACGCATGATGCGAGCGGAGTAACCCCGCAGGCGCGGCAAAAGCTCGATATGAACCAGGTCTCCGGCTTTCAAAGGCCGTTCGGGCATGAATCCATGCAACGAATCCCATCCTGTAGCGACCGTAATCGGGCCAATGAATCCGTCGTCGAACCCGAGCTTATAAACCTGTGCTGCCGTCTCGGCTGCAACGATGCGAGGCAGTACACCCTCACCGATCGAAGAAACAGTGTGCTTCAGCGCCTGGTCGACAAGCGCGGAAGCTCGCCGCATCAGTGTAATTTCTTCTTCGGACTTGCAGCGGCGCAGATCCCACAGTGAGCGGTTCAAATCGCAGATATCTGCGCGCGGAAGAAGCTCGCGCAGGTCCCTCATCCGCGCAACGGTAAATGAGTGCGATTGAAAATCAACCGCCACACGCTCAAGTGCGAAATTCAGCGTTCGGGCAGTTCCAACCAAAAGCGGCAGTGGATCGTCCCAATCAAGAAAGCCAACAATGTGTTTGAACCAGCTCCGCTCCTTCGCGGGTGCCATGTCCAATTTCCTCACGAGCAAAACCGGCTCGCCGACAGCCGGAACTGCACACGCGCGCCAAAGGTTTTCGGTCGTCCAGTAGCCGGAAAGCCAGCCCATCATCTCCGGCTCGTCCAGAATTGCGACGTCGATCTGCTGCGCGCGAAGTTCTCGTTGAATTAATTCAAGTCGGTTGCGGTATTCGTCGATGGTGAAAGCAAGGTCCGTCATGGTTCGTCCTACGGTCTAAATGCTCAATTGATGGCCCACATCTCTCGCGGGGCCCGAACGGTCAGGACGTCGGCAAAACCGTCCTCTGTAATGGTGATGTTCTCTTCATGGACAATCATCTTTCCTGGCTCGTACTCCATACCAGGCTCGATGGTGATGACCATGCCAGGCTCCAACACTGCCTCGTCCGCGGCACTGTTTGACGGAGGCTCGGTGACCTGAAGGCCAAGTCCGTGACCGAGCCGTCCGACGTTGTTGCCGCGCATACCAGCCCCTTCGAGAACTTCCATCATCGCCTTCCAAAGATCCCGGACCTTTGTGCCGGCTCTCGCGGTGTTGATCCCAACTTCAGTTGCGACCCAGACTGCATCGTGAACTCGACGAGCATCGTCCGAGATTTTTCCGACGGCGTAGTTGCGATCGAAATCGCAAAAATATCCATCGATGGTCGCGCCGACGTCGATAATCAGCACATCGCCGTCCCTCAACTCACGCCGGCTTCCGCGTGCGATGATCTGATCGTATCCGCCGGGCCCCGATGCACACGCCACGTACGGCACCGTGTCGGCACCACGCAAGAGAATATCCACCGTCAGATCCCGAGATGCCTGCGCTTCAGTCACCCCCAGCTTCGCAAATTCCGGGACCGATGCGAAGGAGCGGCTGACGATCTGACCGGCCTGACGGATTTTCTCGATTTCGGCACGTGACTTAATGTTGCGCACTTCCCAAATGCAAGGCGACCCGTCAACCGCCTCAGACGTCAACAAGTCGCGCAGCCGCAGAAAGTCGAGTACCGGCATACGCAAGGCGAACTCACGACCCAGCTCGAATCCAACCTGTCCGAACCGGCGGGGCAGATCGTTCACGACGGACGCGAGAAGCGACACGCCCTCGTCTTCGGGCCGAGGCGAGGGCCACGTCCTCACGCTGCCCGCTACACACTGCTTCACGACAACTTCAGCAATGGCCGGGACAATCGCGATGGTCGGGCCGCTGGCTGGAATCACGAGAAACCAGGGACGGGTGGGGCTTTCCCAGAACTGACTGTCCAGACCTGTGAAGTAACGAAAATTCGCAGGCGTCGTTAGCACGAGCGCATCCAGTTCCGCTTTGCGCATAGACGCCTGCGTTCGTTCTAAGCGAGCATCAAACTCGCTTACCGGGAATGGCAAAGAGGTCATCGTTTTGTTCCTGTCGAAGCTGAGAGGTCCGTTATCAAGCCGTTGCCGTGACGTGCTCGTGCTCTTCCCGGCATCCCTTCAAGAAGCGGGCCACGCGGGAATCACGCGGCATGGCCTGGTACTGCGCGGGCGTCATGTCGTGGGCGACGACGCCACCCTCCATGAAGAGAATTCGATCGGACACTTTCATTGCGAAGTCGATTTCGTGCGTGACGATGATCATCGTCATGCCTTCCCGAGCAAGGTCTTCGATGACACGCAAGACTTCACCAACCAGTTCGGGATCAAGCGCCGACGTCGGCTCGTCGAACAGCACGATGGACGGCTCCATGGCCAGCGCGCGCGCAATGGCAACTCGTTGCTGTTGGCCTCCGGAGAGTTGGTGCGGATACTTGTACGCATGCGCCCCCATGCCCACCTTGTTGAGCAACTTCAGACCGTGGCGCTCCAGCATCTCGCCCTTGAGTCGGGAATGATATTGCGGGGCTAGGGTAACGTTCTCCAGGACGGTCCGGTGAGGAAAGAGATTAAAGCTCTGGAACACCATGCCGATGTGCAGAATGCCTTCGTGATAAGCGGCACGCGACTGATGGGAGCTTTTGTGATTCGAGAGGAACGGCCTGGTGTTGAGTCTTACTTCACCATCGTCGATCAATTCGAGTCCGTTCAGCGTTCGAATCAGCGACGTTTTGCCCGATCCGGACGGCCCGATGACAGAGATTACCTCGCCCGTCATCACCTTCAGATTGATCCCTTTCAGTACATGGTGGCTGCCGTAATGTTTACGGATATTCGCTGCCTCGATAGCGGTCGTTGGCTTGCAATCGGGCACAACAATCGGGACTACCTTTTCCGCGACGGCCGCGTCTCCGGTATGAACGTCTCCGCTTCGGCGCGTGAAATCGAGGTGTTTCTCGACATAACTTAGGAGATACCCGAAGACCGTTACGATGAGGACGTAATAGACCGCCACAGCGAGCATCGTTTCCAGAACTTTGAAGTTCTGGGTATACAAGCGCTGGCCGACGAGCAAGATTTCCTGAAGCGAAATAACAGACACCAGCGACGTCAGCTTGACCATGCTGATGTACTCGTTGATGAGGGCCGGAAGGGCGACACGGAACGCCTGCGGCAGAACGACGAGCCGTTGGAGACCGATGTAGCCAATCCCGAGTGCTTTTCCAGCCTCAAGCTGACCCTTATGAACGCCGGCAAGACCGCCCCGGTGGATTTCCGCTACGTATGCGGTCTCGCTGAGTGACATGGCTATCAGCCCGGCCCAAAACGCATTGGAGAGAAACGAGCCCGTCCATGGAAAAATCTGCGGAAGGTTGTAGACAAAAATCAGCAGCACGAGCAAAGGCAGGCTGCGGAAAAACCAGACGTAGCTGCGACACGCCCATGAGAGCGGCCGCCACGTGGACTGCTTTCCGAGAGCGAGCAGGAAGCCTGCCACAATGCTGATGAGCCATGCGGCCAGACTCAGTTTGATGACCAACCATACGGCGTTCCAAAAGTCTGCGAGGGTCAACAGCGAGAGAGCGTAGTGCCAGTCGAAAATCATGGGGTGTCTCCTACAAAGTCAGCCGATTGCTGTTAAGGAACCTTATTACTGTGCGGTTCCCATCGCCTTGGCGATTTCGGCCTCGGTCGGTGCAGCAACGTTGTATTTCTTCAGAAGCGCCTGATATTCGCCCTTTGCCTTCATCTGAGCGATTGCAGATTCGATTTGAGACTTGAGTTCTGTGTTGCCTTTCTTCATCGCGAGTCCACATACGACGGGATCGAGCGGACCGTTCGACGTGATCTTTAAACGGCCGCCGGACTTGTCGACGATGAGGCCCGCGATCGACACGTCTTCGTACTGTGCGTCGATGCCTTGCGAAAGGATGGCTTGAGCCGTCTCAGCGGATGTGTCGTACTCGCGCACCTGAACGGCCGGTTTGCCTTGAGCAACGCAAGCCTTATCTGACGCGGCATTGATGTATTTGATCCATGCTGCGCCCTTGATCGAGCCGATTCGCTTTCCGCACAGATCGCCAACGGTCTTGGGGTTCAGCCCACCCGTTGAGCTAACCATGATGGAACCGCCGGTCATAAAGTACGGCACGAAGTCGACGACCTTGGTGCGCTCCGGCGTGACGTACAGGGCCGATGCAACGATGTCGTAACGCCCGCCCGTAACGCCCAGAATCAGATTCGCAAATCGCGTGTCGACAAACTTCGTCGTGTCGTTCATGTAAGAGGCGACCTTGCCGACAAACTCCGGATCAAAGCCGGCCGGTTTGCCGTGATCGAGATAGGTGTGAGGCGGCAGCGTCATGTCGCTGCCTACCGACAGCACGCCGGGAGTCAGCGTAGCCGCGGCGTTCGCGGCGCCGCATGCCAAGGCAGACGCTGCGGCAAATGCAGCCAGTTTCAGTAAGCCTGCGGACGAACGATTCTTCATGCTGGACTCCATGTGTGTCGCGTGGAAAAGCAAGCGCTGCCGGTACACGATGAGCTGGAGCGAGGATTCGTCTTCAGCCAACCGGTGTGATATAACGCTTGATGAAGAAAGTTTATTTCGCCGTCGAATTTAAAAGTTATCTATTTTTGCCAGTTAAACGAGAAAATTTCTCATGCCTACCCGCCGATCTAGCTTAGAACTGGACGACTTTGATCTAAAGATTCTGGAGATTGTGCAGCGCAACAACCAGACTCCGCACCGAGAAATAGGCCAGCAGATCAATCTCTCAGTGCCGTCCGTCGCGCGGCGTCTGCAACGCTTGCGGGGTACGGGGGTGATCGCATCGGATCGCAGTGTCTTAAACCCCGACGCTTTGGGGACACGGATCACGGTCATCGCACACGTGTCCGCCGAGAATGAAGCCATCGAGTTGTTAGACGAGATGCGAGCCCGATTCGAAGCGTGCGAACAGGTCCAACAGTGCTACTACGTCACCGGCGACGTCGACTTCATCTTGATTCTTTGCTGTCGCGATATGGCTGAGTACACGGCTTTGACTCGCTCGTTGTTCTTCGCTGAAGGAAACGTCAAGAGCTTCCGTACTTTCGTTGCGATGGAGCGCGTCAAGATAACCCTCAATGTTCCCGTCGTGTAGGCGTCGCGGTTGAGCGAGCCAATAAGTCCAGCCATTCGTCCTGCCGTCTGTCACCTACGTGGCAGCCCCGGCTTTACGCTAGTTGGACACGAGATACTCAACTTCTGGTCTGTGAGGTAAGGCCTGTACGCGCATCGATGAATCTAGCGGCCGCACGCGAAAAACTGGCAGACTGAGAGTCACTGCCTCACGAGCATGGCGTGACGTGCTGGCGTGGCATTTGATAATCATATAGCCGCCGGGTTGGGTAAGATGTTGCGATGAAAAAGACGAGATCGCTCTATCAGGGCCACCGTTTTCCCGCCGTCGTCATCAGCTGCGCGGTTCGCTGGTATTTCAGGTTCAGCCTGAGCCTGCGCGACATCGAGCAACTGCTGTTCGAACGGGGCATCGTCGTGACCTACGAGACGATCTGCTGCTGGTGCGAGAAATTCGGCGCGGTGTTTGCCCGTCAGGCCAGGGCCGCCCGACCCAAGCCCGGCAGCACCTGGCATCTGGATGAGATGTTCGTGACGCTGCGTGGCGAGCCCTATCTGTTGTGGCGTGCGGTCGACGAGCATGGTGCCGAGCTTGACGTGCTGGTTCAGAAGCGGCGCGACAAGGCGGTGGCCAAGAGCTTCTTCAGGCGGGTGCTGCGTTCAAACCCGATGCCGTGCAAGATCGTGACCGACCAGTTGCGCAGCTATCCTGCCGCGAAGGCGGAGATCCCGGAGCTCGCTCACGTCAGGCATGTATTCGTCAAGGCGGCAGCGCGTTAACAACCGCGCAGAGAATCGCCACCAGCCCACCCGCCGACGAGAACGCCAGATGGGGGGTTCGCGACCCCCAACACACGCAGGCATTTCTTTCCAGCTTCGGACCGATCCGCCAGCACTTCGCGTTGCCCAGACACCGGATGAATGCCTCGTGTCATCGTATCGAAGTCAAGGCGCGCCTGGCGGCATGGCAACGCTGGAGTGTGGACGAAGCCTGCATCAATACCAAGTGATTAGGATACCAATGCACTTTCACTCCGATTCAGCCGGTATCCGCCAACCTGACAATGCCCTCTGACGGCATCAAAGTCCAGTACGGGACCGGTCCCTGACCCTGCAGGTGATCTAGGACGAGATTCGCGACGCAAACGGCCGCTTCGGCAAGCGTCTACACGGCATCTCGATCGATTTCGGCCGGCGGGCCCCTACCGCGCTTGGCGCGCTGAAGTTCGATGCAGGCTACCAGTATCCGGGCGCGCCGGAATCTTCTGACGCAGGCTATTGCGGTAGCGCAACGCCGACGGCGCGGCTTGGGGGCGTCTCGCTGCCCACTGCGGTCGATCCCGTCTGGCTCGGCATGACGGGGCAGGTGAATCCTGCGACGCTAACGGACGCGGTCTATCACGCGAACGCAAACCATGGCAACGGCAATGCGGCGATGGTCACGCTCGCCAGCACATACAGCCTGTCGAAGCAGACGCTCTTGTGCTCGGAAGTCGGCTATCTTCGCAACAACGCAATCTCGAATCGGGGCCTGAACGGCGGCCAGTATGGCGCGAGCACCATCGACGATCCTGCTTCGGGCGGCACGTCGAGCAGCGACCCGCGTTGCGGCCATAGCCAGTTCACTACGTTCGCAGGCAAAGCTGTCAGTCACGTTCTAACGTATCAGCCAGCCCTACCCGGTTCGGTGCGATACTCGTGGCCTCCGATCGCGCCGGGCACCACACATCGGCGGAAATGATCCAGCCGCCTCGAAACGGGCAAAAAAAGCGCCACGCAGTAACATCGCGCGGCGCGTGACTGACTAAAGCAACGCGCGTCGGCCTTACTTCGCTGTCGGCATCGCGAACTCAGCGCCCTTTTCGATGCTTTCCGGCCAGCGTTGCATGATGGATTTTTGCTTCGTATAGAACCGGACGCCTTCTTCACCGTACGCGTGCGTATCGCCGAACAGGCTGCGCTTCCAGCCGCCGAACCCATGCCAGGCCATCGGAACCGGAATTGGCACGTTGATGCCGACCATGCCTACCTCGATCCGACGGCCAAATTCGCGTGCGATATGACCGTCGCGCGTATAGCATGCGACGCCGTTGCCGAACTCATGCGCATTGATCAGATCGACGGCCTCAGTGAAATCGTTGACGCGAACGCACGCGAGAACCGGTCCGAAGATCTCTTCCTTGTAGATGCGCATGTCAGGCGTGACGTTGTCGAACAGCGTGCCGCCGGTGAAGAAGCCGTCCTCATGTCCCTCGACCTTGAGACCGCGACCGTCGACCACCAGCTTTGCGCCTTCGTCGACGCCCGTCGCGATGTAGCCCTCGATGCGCTCCAGTGCCTGACGTGTGACGATAGGGCCCATTTCGGCGTCGGGCTCCATGCCGTTCTTCACGACCAGGTTGCGTGCGCGTTCGGCCAGGCGCGGAATGATCTTGTCGGCGACGTCACCGACCAGAACCGCGACCGAAATCGCCATGCAGCGTTCTCCGGCTGACCCATATCCGGCGCCCACCAGCGCATCGACAGCCTGATCGAGGTCCGCATCGGGCATCACCACCATATGGTTTTTTGCACCGCCGAGTGCCTGTACGCGCTTGCCATTCCTTGCGCCGGTCTCGTAGATATATTTTGCGATCGGAGTGGAACCTACGAAACTCACAGCCTTGACGTCCGGATGGGCGAGCAGCGCATCGACGACGACCTTGTCGCCTTGAACCACATTGAAAATGCCATCGGGCAGTCCTGCTTCCTTCAGCAACTTCGCCATGAACAACGAAGCGGATGGGTCACGTTCGCTCGGCTTCAGGATGAAAGCGTTACCGGCGGCAATCGCAACCGGGAACATCCAGCACGGCACCATGCACGGGAAGTTGAACGGTGTAATGCCGGCTACAACGCCGAGAGCCTGACGAACCGTCCAGTTGTCCATTCCCGTCGAAACCTGTTCGGTATAGTCACCCTTGAGCAATTGCGGAATACCGCAGGAAAATTCGATCACGTCGATGCCGCGTGCCACCTCGCCCTGTGCGTCGGAAAACACTTTGCCGTGTTCGGCTGTGATGATCGCGGCCAGTTCGTTGCTATGCCTGTTCATCAGTTCGAGGAAACGCAGCATCACGCGGGCACGGCGGATCGGGGGCGTGTTGCTCCACTTTGGAAAGGCGGCCTTCGCACTTGCGACCGCCGTGCCGACATCGGCCACCTCGCCCAACAACAACTGACGCGGACGCTCGCCCGTCGCAGGATTGAAGATAGGCTGGGTTCGCTGCCCCGACCCACGGACTACTTCACCGTGAATGAAATGCGCCACATCGGTCGTATCGTTAAACGCTTGCATGTCGACTCCTCTAGTTTTGGTTTCGATGAAGCAGTGTATGAAGAACCATTGACCCTGCAAAGGCGCTAAGATTGAAATGACTGTTTTGAATAGTGAACAATACACTCATGGATATCGAAAAGGTCGAGGGCCTCTGGATGCATTTGCACTGGTTGACTGTGCTTGCGGAACAAGGAAGCTATACTGCCGCCGCGGCTCGCCTCGGGGTAAGCAAGGCGGCGATGAGCCAGCGCATCGCGGAGCTGGAACGCGTCGCGGGCGTTTCACTGGTACAGCGAACTACGCGTAGCGTGCGCTTCACCGAAGCCGGACAGCGGCTCGTTGAAAACATACGGGGAGAGTACGAACACATCGCGACCAGTTTCGCGACGGTCCGGGAAATGGCCGGCGTGGCACGCGGATTAATCCGGGTGACAGCGCCTGTGGCATTTGCCCGACAGCAACTAGTGCCGAAAGTGTCGGACTTTCTGCGGGCGAATCCTCAAGTCCGCCTGCAACTCGAAGTGTCCGACCGACTCAGTTCGATTGCCACTGAAGGATTCGATCTCGCAGTCAGGCATAGCGCACAGGTACCGGAAACACATGTCGCCTGGAAACTGTGCGAAACACGCTCTGTGATCGTTGCGACGCGGGCTTACGTCAAGCGGCGAGGCCTTCCAGAATCCCCCGCGGACCTGGCGTCTCACAGTTGCCTGTTTTACCCCCGTGCGCTAGGTGCAGGAATCTGGTCATTTGACCGCAGGACGGCACGCAAATCAGATGCCGGACCAGTCACGGTCACGGTAAACGGGCAGTTTTCAGCCAACAACAGCGAGGCTTTGCGAGACGCCGCGCTTGATGATATGGGCATCGCACTCCTCCCTGACTTTACCGCCGAGACGGCCATTCGAGCAGGCAAACTGGTCGTCCTTTTGCCGGATTGGCGCCCCGTTGGGGCCTTCGCCGAACAGCTCTATGTCGTCCGACCCTACGCGCCTCACGTGCCGCGTGCCGTCGCACTGTTCGTCAAGTATCTTCGTGAAACGTTTGCCGGGGGCTTTTCAGTCCAATAGCGGCGTCAACAACAACGGCAACGGCGTTCATTAATTCTCTGGAGGAGGCTAAAAATTGGCGGAGGACGGCCGCCTGCACCAACCTTTTCGAAACGCGCGTCGGTGGAGGTGACGAATGAATCTCCTGAGCTTCGCGCCGTACTTCGCTTTCCAGAGGACGCGGGTTATGCTGCCGTATCCTTTGCATGCCGGGCCTCGAGCCACTCTTACATAAGCTCGATTGGCGACGACAAAGCCGAGCGACGGACGAAGGCGACCGTACGTCGGCCGGCCGCTTGCGCTGCATGGTGGCACCATGCTTCCATGCTGTATCTCGCCGCCGGTCCCTCACGGATATACTGTGCGACCGTGCTCACTACTCGCAAACTGGATCCCCAAACAGATCCAAGGTCGTGCAATCTGCTGCGCTGGCATTGCATCGCTGCGGACCTGCGCAACTACTTCCGGCGGTACCCACTGGTCTTCCATCGCTTCGATGCCCCTGTCGATCAACTGCTTGAGAAAATGCGACTGGCTGCGGCCTGTGACTTCCGCCAACTGCGTCAATCGCTGTTCGATCGCCGCCTCCACGCGTACAGCGATGACGTGCGACCTGTTCTCTTGCTTTCTCCTAAACCTTTACTCCTGATGCATCTGTGCGCCGCAGCCTGGCGTCGGGCGGAGTAAGGAGAGTTACCGACACTATGTCGATGTGAACACCGGCACATCCCTCACAAAGGGGTCCGCAGAACAATCCGTGAAGATGTACTCCCCTCAAAATAACGAGCGCCCAATAGCACTCTTAATATAAGTTTTCTTCTGTTTACGGCGGCATTTCGTTGCATAAGTTGGGCAATACAACACGAGGCGGCTGATGACGCGGCCGCGCCAGTCCGGCCCTGATCAGTCATTGATGCAGAGCCCCGCGGCGACGAGCTATCCGTCACCGCCGTCTGCCGCGCGAACAGATCATGGCCCGCTGTAGCCCGCTGTCAGGCGCCGTTCACGGCATCCTTGAACGCCTTGCCCGCCGTTGACTTGACCGTCTTCGCCGCAGCGATCTGGATCTCGGCACCGGTCGCCGGGTTACGGCCGACCCGCGCTGCGCGCGCGCCCGTTGAAAACGAGCCAAACCTGATCAGCTGCACGGTGTCGCCCTGGATGACCGCCGTCGTGATGGTGCCGATCAGCGCATCGAGGGTTTCGGCGGCCAACGCCCTGCTGGTACCGGTCTGCGCGGCGACGGCGTCAACGAGTTCCTGCTTGTTCATCTGGATTCCCCGTTAAGGTGATAGGAAGCCGCCCCCTACCCAATTCACAGGCCCGCGCGCAATGAGCGTTCAACGTCCGCAGTCGTGACCGATGCCCGGACAGGACAACCTCCAGTGCCAGGCCGTTGCGGGTTGCGGCATTGATACCAACCGCGTGGTCCGACTGGGACTTCCAACCGGCCGACGGAAAATACGCCCAGTTGCATCGCCTCTTGGCGCGCGGATTAGCCGCGATAAGGGCGTTTATCATGGCGGGCACGTTTTTAACTGCGACAAATGCGGTTTTCTTGCGTTAGCGCTGTGCGTAATCCACACTGGAAATCCCGCCCTGCGCCCCGTGCCGCGGATTCCGCCCGTCGCCCCTGGCGCGCTGCACTGCTGCAGTGCTGGTTTCCGGAGTCCGCCATGGCCCGCCCCGCCGCTGTCACCCCCGATGCGATCCGCACCACCGTGCTCGCGATGCTCGCCGAGGCGGGCGAGACCGCGCCTGCCTCCGACGCCCGTTTCCGCCGGATCGTATCAGTCCGCAAACTGCGCGCGCGCCTGGGCGCCGGTGACCCCGCCACGCTGTCGCGGCACCTGAACGCCATCGAGGCCGAACTCGTCCACGCAGGCCTCGCCGGCTTCGCCGTGCCGGACGTGCCGCCGGCGATCGCTGCGCAGATGCGTGCCCTGTGGGAAGCCGCAGTCGCGACGCAACTCGAGGGTATTGTCCAGCTGCGCCGCGAGACCGAAGCCAGGGTGGAAACCGCCACCGAGGCGCAGCGCAACGCCGGGCTGAAGGTCGAACTGCTGCGGGTCGAACTCACTGACGTGCGCAGCCAGCTCAGTGCGCGCGACGCGGAACTGGCCGTCGCCCGCGCCGCGTTCGAGGCGGCCGAGAAACGTGCCGCTGTTGTCGAGAACACCCTGGGACAGCTGCAGACGCAGCTGAAGAACGCTGAGACAGCGACGGCCGAGTCCGCCCGTCGGCATGCCAGCGGACTGGCGGCCGAACGGGCACGCTATGACGGCCTCTCGAAGCAGTTGCTGCGGGAAACGGCGCACCAGCGCGAGACGTTCCAGACCGAACGCGTGCGCCTCGAAGCGGAAATCGCTCGCGCGGCGGAGCGCCTCGCGGCCTTTGAATCGCTGCGGGATCGGCTGCTCACCGAACTGGCGGAGGAGCGAAATTCGCGGCAGCACGCCGCGGCGGAGGCGGCCGCGCTCGCCACCGTGGTGGAGCAGCAGCGGCAGACGCTGGCGCTCGTCGGCACCGCGACGGCAAAGAAGCAAACTGCCGGTGGCCGGCGGCCAGCGCGCAGCGCGACCCGAACGACAACGGCGGCCCCCAGCACGTCGCCGAGGAGAGCGCGATGATTCCCTCCGACTGGCTCGATACCGGCTGCCGTCCCCCACAGCGTCTGCCCGATTCCGTCGAGGCCGCGCTCGAGTACCTCGCGCACGCACTCGGCCACCCGCTATACCTCCGCTGGACCCTCACCGCACTCAAGCGTGGCTGCCCGTCGCTGGCCGACGCGAAGCGCGAGCACCCCGCCGTGTTCGCGCTGCTGCTCGGGCACGACACCGCCATCGAGTACTGGGAACGCGGGCGTCTCAAGGTCGTGCCGGAAGCCGCGGCGCCCTCCGCCGCTACCGTGCTCGAACGCGTCCTGCGGCAGCACCGCTGGCGCTTCCGCCCCGCAGCACCGGATAACACACCGGATGACGCACACGACGGTGTCTGCGTCGCACGCACTGGGCCTCACAGTGAGGACCTCGCGCCAGTGCCGGCCGGGGTCGAGCCGGCGTGGCTCGCGCGCGCCGGACGTTTTGTAAATCCGCTACGGCTCACCAACACGCTCGGTGTCGCCGATGACGCACAGGCAGCGAAACTGTTCCTGCGCGAGCGCGCGTCGCACTCCCCGCACACGCTGCGCGCCTACGTCTCCGAACTGCGGCGCCTCGCCGCCTGGTGCCGGCGCGAGGGGCTCGGTCCCTTCTCGGATCTCACCCGGCAGGACCTGATCGCGTACCGCGACGCGCTGCAGGCGCCCCGCGACGACGCAGCAGGCCACGTCACGCGGCCGGCGCCGGCGAGCGTGTCGCGCGCGCTCGCGGCCGTCTCGAGCCTGTTCGCGTGGTGGCACCGCACCGGCTATCTCACCGTCAATCCGGCCGAGGGACTGGCCGCCGGGCGCCGCGCGCGCCTGACCTGGACCCCGGTGCGGTTCCTGCCGGCCGCCGCGCTCACGCACTGCGATGCCGTCGCCGCCGGTGACGCGCCACCCGATTTGCCGGCGGTGCTCTGGATGAGGCGTCGCGCGATCTGGGCGCTGTACCGCTATGGCGGCGTGCGGCTCGCGGAACTGGTGTGGCATGAGGAACTGGCGCTGCCCCGGATCGATGTCGACGAGGCCCGGCAGTGGACGCTGCACGTCACCGGCAAGGGCGGCAAGGAGCGCGCAATTCCCCTGCCGTCGGCCTGCCTGCCGGCCCTGCGCACGTACCGGCGTTTGCGGGGGCTGCCCGCGGAGCCGCCGCCAGGCGAACGATTACCGCTGATCCACAGCGAGCGAGGTCGCGCGCTCGGCGTGAGTGGGCTTTATGACGAGGTGCGGGCCGTGTTTGCGCTGGCCGCTACGCACGTGCCGATGGGAGACAGCGCGATGCGCGCGGCACTGGAACGGGCCTCCACGCACTGGCTGCGCCATGGCTATGCCCGTACACTCGTGGTCGACCACCGCGTGCCGCTGCCGGTCGCGCAGGCGCTGCTAGGGCACGCGTCGGTGCAGACCACCGCCGCCTATGCGCGCACCGGGCAGAGCGAGGCGCGGGCGTTCGTCGAGGGGAGTTTTCCGACAACTTGACCCGAGACCCGCTGGCTCAAGATCTTCGCGGGCGATCAGTCTCATCTATAGGCAATAACCCGACCCACGGCTACGTCAAATCTCGCTGCACATAACGTGCTGACTAAAATTGATCGAATTCGCGTATTGGCATCACCGATATCGCCAACCTGGCGCAAAGGCTTGCATTGCTTTCCGGCCGAATCCATTGTGGCTAGACATACACGTAATGGTACGCGTTGCGGAATTGCGACTCATGATTGCGAGCGGCAAACAGCAAGCTTTCGTCCGTCACGTCCCCGCGCGCGCGAGCATACGCTGCGGGAGCCCGCGCCATCGGCATACCGCTGGATCGTCGCTTCGAACACCGTTCCAAGGCGATCGCTGAAAACTGCGCAGCAGAAGGAATCAGGCAAACCACCTCCTTATGCCCCTCGCTTCCGACAACAACGTGTGGAATGCGCTTTAGCACGGATCCTTCGGCTGATAATTCAATTTTGCATGCCGACACAGATGCGCAATGCTCTATTTGCGCCCAGATGCGGAGAAAATTCGCAAAGTTGAGGAGCTCATAATTGCCGCCGGGCGCCAGTGAGCCAACAGATTCAACGACGTCGAGCCGCGGACGGGAAACCCGTTTAACAAGGGGGTCAAAAATTGCAATTTGTCCCTCATGCGCCGCGCGCCAACTCAGAAAGGCAAGGCACACAGTGCATAGAGTAGAGCGGTCAAGCGATATCCTCTCGAAAGCGTCCATCGCCTGCAATTCAGTCAAGCATTCTGCATGCGGCAAAATGAATTGCCGAAAAATACACTTCCGGACCAATCTGTAGGCCCTGTGATATTCCGCTGCGTCCAGACACTGGGCTCCTTTTCGCACAGGAAATCGCAGAAAGGACCCGGCGGCAGACGTGGAGGGAGTGATGCCCCACCCTGGCGGCGGAAGGCAGACTCCTGCCGCCCAGTTGAGTCGCCACATCCAGTCACAGTCAAACGGCCGAACGGTATTCGCTAGCGGATCTAGCAGGGCCGATGCGTCGCCGGCTGCCCGTTGAATTGTCGTCCACCAATCGATCAAGCGTTGACAGTGAACGCGAATTTCGTTTTCTGTCTCGTCCGATATCCGATTTACATTCCGGACTGCGTCGAGGTCAACAACATAACCGCAATCTGGGCAATTCCATCGCGGCAAGTCTCTCCCGGGTCGCCAACCTCGACGTGTTGGCGACCTCCCGCAACGATCGCAGCCGTGTACCAATTCCTTCTCATGCCAAGGACAACGCGAAACAATCGGCAAGTTGAACAATGTGCAGTGATAGTTCACCGCCATGCAGTCAGGGCAATGGCGTACCGCGTACTGCCCACCCTCGGGTGCTGGAAAACCTAGACAGTCAATAAACGCCGTGCGAATTCGCGAGATGTCCACGTGCAGGCAAGACGCGATGCGTAGAACGTCCCAATCCGAGTGGGAAGTGAACAGCCGACGGGTCTGACCGTCTCGGTAAGAGACTAGACCCAGTTGGCTCAGTTCGTCAAAACCAACGGCATTAAGTAGCTGCACCTTTAACAGTAAGTTCCACGCAGATTCGAAAGGCGCGGGTCCTTTGTCACTCCAGGTTAGGCGCTCATTATGTGGCGTCCCTTGCGAAGTTCGCTCCATTATCCAAACCCGGCATAAAATCGAGCCTTCAAGCGCAGCCAGACATCTATCCCGTCAGCGACGCGCGGGGAAAACCGATCGGAGTCCAGAAATCCGGCGCACGGAGGCGGGCCAACACTTGTTGTCCCCTGGCGGTCTCAAGAATCAAGTGCAACGTTTAGCCAATCCAGCGGCGGCCAATTCCATCGCCATCGCCTCTTCAGGAGTTTTCCAGTTGAGGTTTGACGAGGACGGCCGTTCATCAATCTGGCAATGTCGTTCAGGTGCGTCTGCGTCACGCCTGACAGGTCCGCGCCCTTGGGCAGAAACTGACGCAACAGGCCGTTCGTGTTCTCATTGCTGCCCCGTTGCCAGGGAGCGTAGCGATCCGCAAACCAGATGTCCAGATTCAGCCGCCTGGCCAACTCGACATGACAGGTCATTTCCGATCCGCGATCGTACGTCAGACTCTCACGCAAAAAGGCCGGGAGCTTCTGCATTTGGCGCGTGAAGCCTTCCAGCGCGTCCTGAGCCGTGCAGCCGCCCATGCGGCACAGCACCACGAACCGCGTCTTGCGCTCGACCAGCGTGCCCACGCAAGAACGATTGAAAGCGCCTTTGATGAGATCGCCTTCCCAATGACCCGGCCACCGGGGCGTTTCGATCTGCCCAGGCCGATGGATGATGCGTAGTTCCTCCGGCACGAAACTCCAGCGGCGCGCCAGCGTCTTGCGCGTGTTGCCGCGCGCCGGCTTCTCCTGGCGCAGGGCTTCGATCATCGCCTGCTTCAAACCACCGCGAGGATGGGTATAAATCGCGGCGTAGATCGTTTCGTGACTGACACGTTCGTTGGGGCTGTCGGGATGCATCTGGCGAAGTCTGGCAGCAATTTGCTGCGGCGACCAGCGCCGATAAACCAGATCATGATGCACCTGCCAATACAGTGCACTTCCGGCCGCCAGCTTCGGTTGACGCCGGCTGCGCTCACGGCGCCGCGCGGTACGCTCGGGCCGCGCACGTCGCGTCATAACCGCGCGCCGATTCAGTGTGATTGCGCGCCAGCTCCCGCGTGATCATCGACGCACTGCGACCCAGCAATCTCGCAATCGCCCTGACACTCGTGTTCCTGGCCCTCTGGATCATGATGGCCGCGCGCTCTTCGGCGCTCAGATGCTTGTATTTCTTCATCGCAACACCCTATCTTATTCCAGGTGTTGCACTTGAAACTAGAGTCTAAGCCTTCATTAGACATCAATGATGCGTCTAGACGCTCGGTGTTTGTGGTAAGACGCTCGCGTAATGCTCCCACGCACAATAAATCTCGAGGTCGTCTGGAAAATTGGCGATCAGATATCCGCCGATGACAACGCATTGTCAATGTCCTCGGGGGAAAGGACCATCCCGGCCGAATCGAATCCCCTCTTTCCAATATAAATCCCATTTACAGTCAATGTTATAGACTCCATCGTAAAGCCCCAAGTCCTGCTTGGCGATGCGGTCACAAGAGCGTTCCAGATAGGGTTCGCGTATTGATGGAGCCTGAAACCTGCGCGGAATGCCTTCGGAAAGAAAAAATTGGTATAGCTACAGCCTGACCCTTCTGGCCACTCTGTTTGTTCGTCAAGACTCTGCAGCACAGCGGCGAGTGTTTCCTCGGAATTACAGCATAGAAAAGGTACAGGTTTTCGAAAAAAGCGAGCGATTATTTGGAACTCTTCACTTATCCGCAGGCTGGAAATCAAGTTCAGAACTGTTGATTGTCCAAACGAAATCGTCGTCATCTTGACGCCCTTCATCTCAAGCTTATTGTGAATTTGCAGTAGCTCCGTCAAGTCTAACTCGTTGCAAAGATTGACCTCGTCCAGAATAAGTACAAACTGGTCGCCACCCAGGTGCGACACATTGGTCAAAAGGTCAGAAATTACGGTCTGGAACAGGTCATCAGGCTTTGAACGGGCAGCGAGTATGTGGTCACTACCCTCCAAGATCAGCCGCGACATTAGTCCTTCGCGTGGGGTTTTGGAACGTCGACAACTAGCCATCGTAATATAGATCGATTCAAATTCTTCTCGTAGCAAATACATGACGCTTCTGGCGCAAGTTGTCTTCCCAACCCGCGGCTCGCCATAAAACACAATTCCGGTTCTGCGCGTCCAAACCCGGTCGCGCGATTCTTCGTGTGCGTGTACCACCATCGGTGTTGGTATCGTGTAGCGCCGCTTTACGACTGGGTGATCGGCCAGGCATTCGTCACGACGCTCAATTGACCACGAACGGACTACATCAGTTTCATCGCCTTTCGGGGCATTGCCAGATGCTGCCTGCTCCGTGCCAGGCAAATCGCTTTCTGAAGCCCTTTCTTCTGGTAATGAACGTGGCTTGTCGTCGGAAGGTATGGACATGTGGTACCTCTTTATCGGTTCGTAACCTTGTACCGTTTCTGCGATGGCGGGACCAGGCGGAGGTGCGACCTTTCAGTCGATTCAACCGCAGGATCTATCGGTACTCCATCAGAAGAAGCGCTGGCCAACGTCGGAGTCACATCGGCCTCTTTCGCAACTCGCGCAAGGTCCGTTGAATCTTTTAAGGAACCTTTCCCACCTTTGCTAGACTTCTCAACGTGCTTTGCCAAATGTAGTAGGTAAACCTGCACTGGATCAGCCGATTGACTTAAAACTAGGATCCGTCTGCTTACCAACTGAAATATCGCTTTGCGCGTTGCGAGGCTGTGCTTGGTCAGATTCCATCCACGCGTTGCGGTCAGGATTCCGAGTTCATATCCATTCGACGTGAATGCCTTGACCGTACGAAGATCTTCATCGTCAACGTAGATTGTCAATTCGGTATTGACAAGCTTTACACTTGTACTCAGAAGCGGACTGGTATAGAGCACATTTTCGAACTGAATATAGGGTTTCCGGCCGCTTTTGACGCCGCCTCGTACAGTGCAAAGCTCCCGCCTGAGCAGCAAACGGGCACGGGTTGATCCCGCGAACGGCAACTTTCGGAGCATCACTCTGGGCGAGGGGCCGTTCAGAAAATACTGTAGCGTCTCAAGCGGAGAATTGTAGAAATTGCCTTGCCCGGGCAATCCATTGTGTTCGGCAAACACAACGTCTAATAGTTGTTCTACATCATCGGCGCGAATTCGGTAATGCATGGCCGCCCCGGCTGCGTCGTCCGCACGCCCCGATTTCGGATCGGATCCTGTCGTAGATGGCAAACGAAGAAATATATCGTCAGTAATCCGTTTGAACGTCCGTTCGACGTTTGGGCGACGTTCAAAGTGGCCGGGCGGACCCCAATTGATCACAAACCCGATCTCTCTGCGAAGCGTGTCATGCACGAGCTTTGATAGATGCGCAAGAGCACCATCGAACATGGTAACCGTCCAAACGGCCCCATCGGCCTCGGGTATCACGCTGCTCGGGAAGCCACCCCGTGCAGGGTATTTCAGCCCTCCTATTGTTAGGTCCTTCGGTATCCAACGCTTACCTATCGCGTCACGAATCAAGAGCTAACGTCAAGAGTGGTGTATGAACATTTTGATGGCGGTCGATTTCAAGCGGCGAGTTTCTGCTGAACCGGTCGATCGTCTTGCACCGGTTCGCCGTCCTTGAAGGCCACACCCTCGAGCAACAGCTTGATCTTTTCCGGGCCGTTGATACGGCGCCAAGTTTTCTCGGCTTCCTCAATCAGCTTGAATGCCAGGCCGAGGAAGGTAGGTCGCGACACGCAGTTACGCGTACGTGTCGTACGGTGGCGCACCGTCGCGAACGTCGATTCAATCGCGTTGGTGGTACGCAGATGCTGCCAATGTTCGGCGGGGAACTCGTAGAAGGCCAGCAAGCTCTCTCGGTCCTTCTTCAGCGTCTCCGCCGCCTTCGGATATTTGGCCGCATAGATCGACACGAAACGATCGAACGCGGCATGGGCTTCGGCACGCGTCGCGGCCATCCAGATCGATTGCATGTCGGCCTTCGCGCGCGCCTGCTGCGACTTGGGCAGCGCGTTGAGCACGTTGCCCATCTTGTGAAACCAACAGCGCTGACCACGCGTTGTCGGAAACACTTCCTCCAGCGCCGCCCAGAAGCCCATCGCGCCGTCGCCGACCGCCAGCCGTGGACCCGCCTTCAGACCGCGCTTTTTCAGGTCGAGCAACAGTTCCAGCCACGATGCTTTCGTCTCGCGATACCCATCGCCGATCGCCACGCGCTCTTTGCTCCCATCCGGCCTCACGCCGATGATCACGAGCAAGCATTGACCGTCCGAGTTCTCGCTGCGCAGCCCGGTGTGAATGCCGTCCACCCACCAGTACACATAGTGTGATTCCGACAAGTCCCGCTTGCTCCAGGCCGCATGATCTTCAGCCCATTGCGCCTTCAGCCGACTCACCACGTTGGCCGACAAGCCCTTGGCGTCATCGCCCACGAGCACCTTTAACGCTTCGCCCATGTCGCCCGTCGAAATACCCTTCAGATACAGCCACGGCAGGGCTGCGCTTACGCGGGGCGACTTCCTCACGTACGGCGGCACGATCGTCGAGTTGAACTTCACGCCGAATCCTGATCGATCACGCACCTTCGGTACCTTCACCTGAATCGGCCCGGCCGCCGTCAACACATCGCGTTCCGGCAAGTAGCCGTTGCGGACCACCGCGCGCTGTCCATGCATGGTCTTGACGTTCGCGAACCGCTCCATCAGCTCTGCCAGCTCCGCTTCAATCGCTTGTTGAATCACTTGCCGTGCCCCTTGACGAACCAAATCGTCCAGCCCCAGGCCGGCGCCCAATAGACCGACAACTGCTTTTTCCGTATCCTTGCTCATGGTGGATGGTTTGTTGTTTGCTGGTTTCCGACTTCGACAATCAGATTCTCAGCTGAAACCTCCACCGCCTTCAACTTCCCGCCTCAACTCCCCCGTACACCAGATTCGACTTTAGCTCACGAATCAATCCGGCAACGTCGACAGCGGTCACTTCCGTTCTATAAATAACCCGATATGCGAGCACAGCGGTAGACAGTCGTTCGACTATAGCAATCAGCCAAAGTCTTTCTAGGACTGATTCGACCTCCGTCCCCATTGGAGTTTTGAACGCAACTGTGAAGAGCGCGTCGATATGATGCGCGTCAATCTCGACGGCATCATAGGGCTCTGAAAACGGAATTATGGGCGATACTCCCGAACCGGTCGCAAAATGCGCTTTCGCGTCCTTCTCACCACGCGCACTCACAGCCGCGGCGGCGTCATTTTCGAGCACGGCACGCATAAACAAATTAATGCTCTTCCTTCCGTTATATTTCGCCGAAAAAGGCCATTCATTCTCACCAACGCCTGCGCCCTTTAGGAACGCCGTGAATATCCGATGTAAGTCGGTTCCCTTGATTCTAAACTCTGGAATCGTCCCTTGCTCTTTCTCCTTACGAATCTGCCTGATCATCTTCTGCTCAAGGTCGGGGAACCGAGCAAGAATGCTTTGCAACGCGCAGGACATCCCACCCTGTTGATCTCTCCGTTTCGGAGCTATCGGATTTCTGCGGATATTGTTGTTCAATCGCGTGAACGGCAGCAGCCCCCGAAATCCCATAATCCTTCCGTCTTTGGCGGGCGAAAGGCAAAGCATCGTGATTCGTCTGGCCTGGTCTCTACCTATCCCGGTGACGTCTCGAATGTCTTTATATTTTCTCCCTGCAATCACCATTCGGACCGCGTTTTCCCTATTCTCGAGAAATTCCTGATCCTCCTTTGACAGCTTGGAATAGTCAAGTTTCGGCCATTCATCGGGTGGAAGTACATTCGCCCGGGCCGCCTTTTTCGACCATTTCATAATGCTGCCCTCCAAACCCACGGGGAGGAAAATGTGAAACCCGCCGTAGAAAGGTCCAGCGCGACGTGACCCAATACCGCCATACGGGAAATGATCCCAATGGCAATCTGGGAATCGAAATCCCGCATTGCTTGGACTACGTCACGAATGGTGCCACTGCCCAGCCCGCGCATGATTGTGATCGCAGTTTCACTGGCCCCCGTTTGCGCCTCATCGCGAATAGCGGCACTGTAAGACAGAACCTTCAGCCACCTCATAGCCTCTTCGGCACGCGCCGAAAGGTCGCCCTCTGTGAAGATGCGTACATTCTTTTTGTCGGACTCGTTGACCTCCAAGGGAAGACCGCTTCGGTCTTCAGCGGTCGCTCCGAGCAGGAGCTTATGGTACTCACGCCCACCCGCCGTCAGATCTGCTGCAGCGTCAAAATCCAGCTCCTCCGATCCGCCTGCTGGAGGATTATCGTCAGGTTCTAAGGCAAACGACCGGACGTCAGGGTTAGTTTCAAGAAAGAGGATCCAATGCACAAGATGGCGATCACTGCCCAAGATCCAATCGCGGTTCATTTTGAGGCTATAAACAAGCCATAAATTTCGATTGGCTCTGCCACGCGAACGATAGGCGAGCAGCACACGCGCTCGCTGCCGTGACGGCAAGGTGCGACTCTTAGGCATCGTACCTCCAAATGAAGCCCGGTTTTCCAGGATCCTATTCAGGAGAGAGGCAATCCGAGTGTAGGTCAGCCCGCAGAGATGCGCAAAATTTAGTTCCATGCGCAGAGATGCGCGAAATTTAGTTCCAGAAAATGGAACTGATTGGTGCGCATTTCAACCAGTGCCGACTGCGCTGTCGCTCTGGAACGCCCGCAGCACGAGGCGTCTCATATCGTGGAAAGTTGATTATTTAGTTCCACGCGCTCTGTTTGCACAATTTTGTTACCGACAGCTGGAAAGAGTCCGCGAAGCCTTGGCGAAGTACCAGCTTCTGGACGCGCAATCGTCGCCATTGGCACAGGCCCAGGCGGACCTCGAATTTCACGACACAATTCTGGTGGCAGCAGGCAGCCATATATTGACGACGATCACGCGACAGGTACTGGCGGTCACCATCACCCACCGGTCACGATACGCGTACACGCCTGAACAACTGAAGCAGGCGCAAACTCAGCACGAGTCAATATTCAATGCGATCAGCACTGGCGACTATGCGTTGGCCAAGTGGCTGATGGCCGAGCACGTGAACAAGTCTAGCGATCTGGCTGCTCAACATCTTTCGTCGTTCGCGTAGTCTTGTGCGACCCCACGGGGAACACCACGTTCTCCCGTGGCTCTGCGGTAGTCTCGCCCTGGGCGCTCCCTCATCTGCGCAGTACGCAGCGGGATGCATCCGACAGCAGCAATCCGGCTAACCCGAACTTTGGCCCCTCAGACAGCCGGAACCGGGGTGATCGCCCTTTTCCTGCAGTTTGATACGGTTAATCAGCGCGGGTTGCAGCTGATCCGCCTGGTCTCATTGCGGTCATCCGAGCCATCGTCGTACAGTTCGTATTCGTCAGCGCATCCCGTCTTGAACGCACGTACGCGCGGTGCGAAGGTGTAGCCATCGTAACGACGGAGCAATGCGATGGAGAACACCAGCGCTCAGCGCGACAAAGGACGCGGCGAATGCGCGCACGCATGCGCACCCAGCGCGGTGGCCGCTTCATCTTCCGGCTCCGCGGACAGATCCCGCTTGAAAGTCTCGGCGAGGAAAAACGCGCACACCAGGCTCAGCAACCCCGTCGCCGCGATATAGATCGAAATGGGCAGCGTCTGGCCATACGTGGCGAACAGATAAGTGGCGATCAATGGCGTCGGCCCTGACGTGATGATGCCGGCGATCTGATACGGCAGCGACGCACCCGTATAGCGCACCCGCGTACCGAACAGCTCCGCAAACCACGTCGATTGCACGCCGTACACGGACGCCTGGCTTAACGCGATACCGCAGACGTACGCCACGAGAATCAAGGTCGGATTGCGTGTCTCGAGCAACGGAAAGAACGCGAATCCGTAGATCGCCACGAACACCGCCCCGAACATGAAGACGGTCCGGCGTCCGATCAGATCCGACAGTTTGCCGAACAATGGCAGCGTGATCAGCGCGAAGGCGCAGCCGAGAATGATGGCGTTCAGCAGGAGTCCGCGCGGCAGGCCGAGCCGCGTCGTGCCATAGACCAGCACGAACACATTGATCACGTTGAAGGTGATGTCGACCGCGAAGCGCGTGCCGATCGTCAGCACGAGGTCTTTCGGATGCCGGCGCAGCAATTCGATCAGCGGCGCCTTGACGACCTGCTTGCTCGCCTTGATCTGTTCGAATACCGGCGATTCCATGACGCGCAGCCGGATAAACAGGCCGATCGCGATCAGCGCGACGCTCAGCAGGAACGGCAGGCGCCATCCCCAGGTATAGAACGCGTCCGACGGCAGACTCGACACGGCTTTGAACACCGCGGTCGAGAGCATCAGCCCGAGCGGCACGCCCAATTGCGGGAACGCGCCGAAGAAGCCACGCTTGCTGGCCGGCGCCGTTTCTACCACCATCAGCACCGCGCCGCCCCATTCGCCGCCCACGCCAAGCCCTTGCAGAAAGCGCATCGCCACCAGCAGGATCGGCGCCCAGACGCCGATCGAGGCGTAAGTCGGCAGCAGTCCGATCACGAAGGTGCCGACGCCCATGATCGTCAGCGTCGCGACGAGCGTCGCCTTGCGTCCGATGCGGTCGCCAAAGTGCCCGAAAAACACCGCGCCGAAAGGCCGTGCGAGATAGCCGACCGCAAAACTCCCGAACGCCGCAATGGTGCCGACCACCGGATCGAACGAGGGGAAGAACAGCCTGGCGAAGACCAGCGCCGAAGCGGTGGCATAGAGAAAAAAGTCGTACCACTCGATGGCGGTCCCGACCACCGAAGCGACCAGCACACGGTTGACGGCCGAGCGGCTGATAACCGGCGCGTTGCCGGATGAAACGGGCGATGTGTTCATGTCTCCTCCCTTCTCTGGGAATCTATGTTTTGAACTGCTGCGTGTCGGCGGCGCGGGTCCGCCGGCACGTTACGATAAATTCACTGTGCTCACCAGTGCAGTTCCATCGGGAACTGGTCAAGCGTTTCGACGCCGCCCGAGGTCAACCGCACGATACGTTCCGTGCGCAAACCGCCGACGTTCGGCACCGTAATGGTCGCCTTCAGGGTAAAGACCATGTTTTCCTGCAGCACGGTCCTGTTGCCCGGCCCGATCCACGGCGCTTCTTCTTCCGGGTCCATGCCGGTGCCGTGACCGGTGCCATGGCCGCGCGCTTCGCTCGAGTATTGCTCGTAGTTCGATTTCACCAGCGCCTGCTGGATCACCGCATTCAGTTCCATGGCCGCCATGCCGGGACGCGCGGCGGCAAGCCCCGCTTCGACCGCGCGCGCCGCTGCCGCGACGATCGCCATCTTCTCGGGATTCGCCGGACCGTAGGTAAAACCGCGTCCGCCATCGGCCACGTACCCACGATAACGCGCGCCGATGTCGGTCATGATCAGGTCGCCCGGTTGCAGGATGCGGTCGGTGGGGCGCGCCAGGTTATACGCCGAGCGCGGACCGGATTGCACCATCGAATCAAACGCGGTCCGGTCTGCTCCTCCCGCGAGCATCGCGCGGTCAGCGATCAGAGCGAGTTCACGCTCGGTGTAGGGACGGCGGTCGGCGAGCGCGTCGCGAATCGCTGCCATCGCCGAATCGGTCAAGGCGGCGGCTTTGCGCATCAGTGCGACTTCGGCGTCGCTCTTGATCGCCTTGATTTCGGCCAGCACCATCGTCGGTTCGAGCTTCAATTCGTTGAGACCGGCGTTCAGGCGCTGCAACAGGTCCGCGGGGATATAGGCGGCGCCGGCGAGGCCGACCGTGCCGCTGCGATGCCGCGCCGAAAATGCCTGCACCTGTTGCGTGACTTCACGCAGGCTGCGCACTTCGAAGGCGGTCACGCTCGTCGCGTAGTCGAAGCATTGATCCGACACGAACAGCACGGGGTCGCCGTCCACGGGCAGCAGCAGGATCGCGTTGGCAATGTCCGATACGCCGTCGAGCGGGCGGAATTCGGTAAAGTAGCCGATGTTCGCGCCACGCCAGCAATCGCCGAAGGCAAGCAGGCCGACCAGCCCCGCCTTGTCGAGTGCGCTGCGGACCTTGGCGACGCGGCCGAGGAACTCGTCGGTGGTGATGCCTTCCGGCGGGATGTCTGTGGTACGAGTGTTCATTACTTCTTCGTCTCCTGTGTGGCTGCAGGATGCAGCCCGCCTCAATGCCCATGAAGGGAATTCGCCCCGCCTTGGAATGCAGGCCGTCCTCTGCATAGTAGAATCGACCGATATGCTTTGATAATGAAAAATAACGCAAAACCTATATCGATACGGAATACATGGAGGCGACATCGTGACCTCGGCAATTCATCCGGACACCGGCGCAGGGGCCATCGCGACGAGCCGCTTCGACCCCACGCGTCTGAAGACACGTCAATTGGCCCTGATCATTCAGCTCGATACCCATCGCTCGGTATTGCGGGCGGCGAACGCCGCGCACATGACGCAGCCCGGGGCGACCAAGTTGCTGCGTGAACTGGAAGAGACGATGGGTGTGGAGCTGTTCGAACGGCATCCGCGCGGTGTCGAGCCCACCTGGTACGGCGAGGTGCTGATCCGCCATGCACGCAGCGTGCTGGCGGAGTTGCGGCACGCGTACGACGAAGTGTCAGCGCTCAAAGCCGGCCTGACCGGGCAGGCGATGATCGGCACCGAGGTCACGGCGGGCACCAACCTCGTGCCTCAAGCGGTGGCGCTGCTCAAGAAGCGCTTCCCGCAGATTCGCGTCAACATCGAGATGGAGTTCAGCGAGGTGCTGGTGCAGCGTCTGCAGGAAGGCAAGTTGGATATGATCGTCGCGCGAATCCGCAATCCGGACGACCTTGCGGAGCTGCACTATGCGCCGCTCGCAGAAGCACAGCACGCGCTGTTCGCACGCGTTGGCCATCCGCTCGTCAAGCGCAAGGCGCTGAGCTGGGACGAACTGGCGCCGCAAACGTGGATCTTGCCGCCAAAAGGCAACGTCATGCGCAATCAGTTCACGCAACTGTTTCTCGAACGGAAGCTCGCGTTGCCGACGGATGTGGTCGAGAGCTCGTCGCTGCCTGTCATCACGAGTCTGCTGCAAATGAGCGATATGATCGCGCCGCTTGCGCGCGAGCCGGTGCGGCCTTATTGCATTGCCGGTGCGCTCGAACCGCTACCGTTCGAACTCGATCTGAAGCTCGGACCGGCGGGCATCGTCACACGGCGCGGCGACAGGCTCTCGCCGGGCGCGCGGGCGATGCTGCAAGCGCTGCGCGAGGCCGCCGGATTCGACACCCAAGGCCCCGACGCCGACAGCGATTGACTTACCGCAACGGGACTCAGCGCGCGCCGTCCACCGCGACCCTTGCGCCGGGTTGTAGTAACCATTCATGAGCCGGCTCGTTATGTACGTGCCAGGCGCGGCGCGGGCCGGCCATCACGTTCAGGTAGTAGAGGTCATAGCCGTGCGCGGCGGCAACCGGGTGATAGCCGCGCGGCACCAGCACGACATGCTTGTCGTACGCCGCGAGCGTTTCGTCGAGACTGCGGTCGTCGGTATAGACGCGCTGAATCGCGAAGCCCTGCGGCGGCGAGACCCGGTGGTAATAGGTTTCCTCGAGATAGGTCTGCTGCTCGCCATTGTCGGTATCATGCCGATGCGGCGGGTAGCTCGACCAGTTGCCCGCCGGCGTCACCGATTCCACCACCAGCAAGCTCTCCGCCGGCTCGGTTTCCGGAAGGATGTGGCGCACGTGACGCAGATTGGCGCCAGCGCCACGGGTTTCCTGCCTGACCTCGTCAGGTGCAATGAAGCGCGGCGGCAGGCCACCCTTCGCGGGCGCGGAACAGATGCCGAGTTCGACGTCGTGCGTGGCCACGACCGTGTAGCGCGTATGCGGCGGCACATACATGGACCACGGCGCGCCATCGAACGGCGATATCCGTGCGCCGATCGCGCGGCTCGCGAGCCCTTCGCATCCGACTATTGCGCGCCCCCTGACAAGCACGACCACGACTTCGCGATCGCCCGTCTCCCGCGTAAGCCTGGCGCCGGCGTTCAGGTCGAAAACGTCGAAGCCGACGTATTTCCAGCCGGCGCTCGCCGGCGTGATATGGATGATCTGGCCGTCTTCGGCATGCTTTGACGGTCTGACGAGCAGGTCGCTCATGTCTTCCTCCCGTTATTTAGGGCTGCTACTCTGTCTGCAGAACGTGGCGGTCGCTGCGGCTACGTGCATGGCCGTGAAGCGGTACAAGCGCCCATGGCTTTGACGACGCCTTGTGCGCGAATCGCCGCCAGATGGCGTGCGACCTGCGTGACGAAGCGCGGCTGTGCGCGCAGATCGCATCCGAAAATCGACTCGATTTCGAACAGTGTTTGTACCGCATCGATGGCATCCGCGTGCAAGGTCGAGCGGACCGCCTCGGCCAGTGTGTCGGCGAGCGGGTCCGCGATGGCGTAGGTGCGGCCCGTCTCGTCCTGACCGCTGAGGTACGCGATCCAGCCGGCCAACACAAATGCGAGACGTTCGGTCGGCGCGCCGCTTTTCAGGTTGGCGCGCACGCTTTCCAGCCAGCGCTGCGGCAGTTTCTGCGAGCCGTCGGTCGCGATCTGTTGCAAGCGGTGATCGAGCGCAGTGTTGCGAAAACGCGTGAACAGTTCAGCGCGATAGCTGGCCAAAGCGGGGCGCGACAGCGTCGGCTCCACCTCGTCGCGCAACATGTTTTCGACAAAGTTCCGCACGGCCGGCGCCGCGATCGCCTGATCGACGGTGTCGTAGCCGATCAGCGACCCGAGGTACGCGAGCGCCGAATGCGCGCCGTTCAACATCCGCAATTTGGCCTGCTCATAGGGACGCGCGTCACCCACGAGCGTCGCGCCTGCGCGCTCCCACGCCGGCCGCGGCCCCGCGAAGCGGTCCTCGATCACCCATTGCGAAAACGGCTCGGTCATCACCGGCCACGCATCGTCGGCACCAAGTTGCTTCGCCACGTGCATGCGATCGGCGTCGGTGGTGAGCGGCACGATCCGATCTACCATCGTGTTGGGAAACGCGCCCTCTCGCTCGATCCAGTCGGCCAGCACAGGATCCGCTTCGCGCGCGAACGCCAGCGTCAACGCGCGCATCGTGCCGCCGTTGGACGGCAGGTTGTCGCACGACAGCACGGTAAACGGGCCCAAACCGGCCGCGCGGCGCAGCGCCAGCGCGCGCACGACGAAGCCGATCGCGCTACGCGGCGCGGCGGCCTCGCGCAGATCATGAACAATCTCGGGATGATCGAACTGCAACGCGCCGCTGGCCGGATTGCGGCAATAGCCTTTCTCGGTGATCGTCAGGCTGACGATATGGCAGCGCGGATCGCTCATCGCATCGAGCACGGCGGCGGGCGACTGCGGCGCGACCAGCGAAGCGATCAGCGCACCGACCACCTGGAACGAATCCGCATCGCCGTTTCGCACATTCACGGTATACAGATGGTCCTGCGCAGTGAGCGCCTCCGACGTGTCCGCACGCCGCAACGAAACGCCGACGATGCCCCAGCGCTGATCGCCAGCGCGCAATGTGTGCTCGGTGTACACGGCCTGGTGCGCGCGATGAAACGCCCCGATGCCCAGATGGACGATGCCCGGTGCAAGGCTCGTGCGATCGTAGGCGGGAACGACGACTTCGCCAGCGGCGCGCGGCGCGAGCGAAGCCACGACGGCATTACTCAGCTGCATGATAGGCCGGATGTTTGGCGAGGCCTTCCCAGATGCCGTTCAGGTAGACCGCACCCAGCGCGCGATCGAACAGCCCATAGCCGGCGCGGCCCGTTTCGCCCCAGATCATTCGCCCATGGTCCGGCCTTGCATAGCCTTCAAAGCCGGTTTCGAAATAGGCTTTGACGATTTCCGCCATGTCGAGCGAGCCGTCGGCCGAACGATGCGAGGTCTCATGAAAGTCGCCTGCGGCATTGGTTTGCACGTTACGCAGGTGCGCGAAATGAATCCGGCCACGCGCGCCGAACTCGCGCACCAGTGCCGGAATATCGTTCTGCTGGTCCGCGCCTAGCGAACCGGAACACAGTGTCAGGCCGTTGGCGGAATCGTCGACGATCGCCAGCACGCGCTGCAGGTCAGCGCGATTCTTCACGATGCGCGGCAGGCCGAAAATCGGCCGCGGCGGATCGTCGGGGTGGATCGCCATCTTGAGGCCGGCTTCTTTGGCCACCGGAATGATCGCGCGCAGGAAGTAGTCGAGATTGGCCCAGAGATCGGCTTCGTCTAGCGCTTCGTAGTCGCGCAGCAGGACTTTCAACTGTTCGGGCCGATAGCTCGCGTCCCAGCCGGGCAACTGGATACCCTGGCTGACGTCGAGCTCGCGGATCGCTTGCGTGTCGAACGCGAGCGTCGTCGAGCCATCGGGCAGGTGCATTTCCAGCGAGGTGCGGGTCCAGTCGAAAACCGGCATGAAGTTGTAGCAGACCACCTTCACGCCGCAGGCGCCGAGGTTACGCAATGTCTCGCCATAGTTGGCGATGAGCCTCTCGCGCGTCGGTCGGCCCAGCTTGATGTCCTCGTGCACCGGCACGCTTTCGATCACTTCCAGTGTCAGCCCGTGAGCCTCTATCTTCTGCTTCAGCGACAGGATCCTGTCGATCGGCCACACCTCGCCCACAGGCACGTCATAGATCGCCGAGACGACCCCGACCATGCCGGGGATCTGGCGGATATAAGCGAGCGGCACAGGGTCCGCGTCGCCATACCAGCGGAAGGTCATTTTCACGATCGAGTCTCCTCCTCGTACGCTCGCCTCGCCTTCGACGCAGGCAGCGCATCAATGAATGGTCGGTTCGGCCCTTCCGTATTGGCCCACGGCGGCGAGGCGGCGTCTGGACGCCTTGCGCCTGGGTTCACGCGTCGGGGCGCAGCCAGGAGTCTGCATACTAGCGGGGATCGACATGCCTTTATAATGAAGAATAACGCTTGATCTATACCATTATGGAATACATGAGGCTGCGCGGTTGCCGCTCGCCTGCTGCCAGAAACAGTACGCGCGACTCGTTCAAGCCATCTGCAGCCTGCCAGTTCTACTCGTTGGTGACGTACGCTATCCTCATCATGTCGTCTTTGTACGACTCAACCGCCTTACCGCGACAGCCCCCCTGATCGAACGGCGCAAGGTGATTAGCTCGCTACCGACTCACGACGACAGATCCGCCAGCCGCCCTAACCACAGACCTTCAGGCACGTTCCGCTCGAGGAATATGTTGCAGGCGAAGTCCGCGTTGCGCTCGGGAAAGTCTTCGCGGTAGTGACCACCCCGGCTCTCGCGCCTGACAAGCGACGCCGAAGCCATCAATTCACCGACCTGGATCAAGTTCGCCAATTCGATGCCCCGCATGAGCTCAGCCGGCGTGCCGATCACCGTGTCGTGAAACAACTGGTTTCGCGTCTCCCTGCAGACACGGCTGAAGGTCCGGAGCCCGGCTTCCTCGCGCACGATCAGCAAATACCGGTTTGCACACTGCTGAATCCGTGCTTTCAGTTCGTCCAGCGTGTGCCTGCCATTTCGGCGGAATTGCTTGGCGACCGTGCGGTTGTCGTCCAAGGCCCCGGTCATCGCGCGGTGCGTCATCTTTTTCGCGCGTTCGGCCGCGGCCAGGCCCGCCCGGCGGCCGAAGACCTGGCACGTCAGGGCCATATTGCCGCCGAGACGGTCTGCGCCATGTGGACCCGCTGCCACCTCACCCGCAGCGAACAGACCCTTCAGATTGGACTGTGCGTTTTCGTCTATAAATAATCCGCCGTTGATCGCATGCGCGGAACAGGTGATCTGCACTCGGTCCCGATAAAGGTCGACGCCGTGCTCCTTATACCATTGGCAGGTTAGCGGCCACATCCTTGCGATGCTTCGGCTCTTGTCGGCCAGTATCGATTCGAGATCGCATCCGGCGAAGTCGAGAAACACGCCTCCTTCAGCCGTGCCGCGGCCATCGTTGAGTGCCTTCTGAATCGAAATTTCGACGTAGCGTGAGATGTCGCTCGAGCTGAACGGAAAGTGCCGCTCTTTTTGCCGAATGACATCTTCCTGAGCCAGCCCCGTCGGCAGATAGTCAGGGACGAACGCCCTGCCATCGCGGTCGGTGAGATTCGGGTGCGCGTCCCACAGGTAGTTGCCGAACAGGTTGACGAAAGGCGTCAGCACGCTCACACCGGCCTGCATGAACTCCATGTTGACCAGTCGCGCGCCCGCGCGATAAGCCATTGCATAGCCGTCGCCGGTAATGTCCGATGGATACAGGTTTTGGGCGAACAGCTGACTTGCACCCCCGGTGGTAAGAATCGTCGACTTGGCACGGATCAGCATCGGGTTTCCATCCGAATCGATCGCGTATGCGCCGAGACATTCGCCGTCCTGCGACAGCAGGTCGACGATCATCAACCGGTCCATGACCTTGATGCCGCGCCGGGACGCTTCGGTCCCCAGCGATTTCACGATTGGTTTGAAGTGCTCATGAATCACATGCGAGCGCGGTTTGGAAGAAAAGCATGCGCGAAAAACCAGGTAGTGGTCGTCCTCGCGCTCAAACTTTACGCCGTATCGTTCGAGGTAGCGCAGAGACTCATGCGCTTCGTTCGCGAGAATCGCGCTCAAGCGCGGGTCCGCCATGCCTTGAGCGGCATGCAGGATATCGGCGAGAAAAACATCAGGATTATCGCTGTGATCCCCTGCTCCGTCCGGCACATTGAAGGCGCCTACTTCAGCTACGCTATGAAACGTCGCGCCGCTTTTGCGAAATGCCCCTTTGATCGCAACCAGCACGTCAGCGCCGCTGGAATCCGCCTCGAGCGCGGCCCGCAGCGCAGCGCCGCCGCTGCCAACGACCAGCACATCCGTACTGACTTCCCTGCACCTGTCACTCATGCCTGCTTCCCCTGTTTTCATCGACGCGTACGGCACGCTCGCCGCATGGATGGCTTCAAACCCGCTTCACGCGACTCCGCCTTTTGCCGCGGCCGCCGCAACGGCCTCGGCGTCCTCGGCAACGCCGATTACGCCGTCCGCCAGCAGCGAGTCGATCATCGGCCGGTTCATTCCCACCCCTGACAAGATGTCGATCGTGTGCGCGCCCAACCGTGGCGGCGGCATACGGATAGCTGGCGCGCTGCCGTTGTAGCGCACCGGGTGATTGACGAGCGTCACGGGGCTGCCGGTTGCACCCTCGACTGTCTCGAAGCTCTTCAAGTGGCGCACCTGCGGATCGGCGACCACCTGCGCATAGTCGTTGACGCGCGTGTGCCAGACATGATGCCGTTCGAATAGTGGCAACCAGTGCGCCGTCGTGTCCTGCGCAAGCCGGCGCGCAAGCCGGTCGGAGATTTCCTGCTGCTCGTCGAATGCGCGCTTCGCGGGAATCCGTTCCTTTTCCGGGATCCCAAGGATCCGATAAATGATGTCGAGAGGACTCAGCGACAGTGCGATGAAACCGTCCGCAGTGGCATATATGCCGTACGGTGCGGGGAAGTACCAACCTGATACACGCCCCGCCTGTCGCACGTCGTCATGGCCGTCGCCGTTCAGGAAACACGTGAGAGACTCCTGTTGCAGATCGAGCGCAGCCGCCAGCAAGCTTACGTCGACCCGGCAGCCCTTGCCCGTACGCTCGCGGTTGAGCAGTGCCGTCAGGATACCGTTCGCATACAGCGCAGCGCCGTGATGATCCACGACAGACACGCCCACCGCGCGTGGACCGTCCTCCCGGCTTCCGGTGATTGTCGCGATACCCGACATGGCCTGAATGATCAGGTCCTGCCCCGGCCGGCTGGCATAGGGTCCATCCGGACCGAATCCCGAGCCGGACGCATAGATGATGTCCGGCTTGACTGCCTTGAGCGCCTCGTAACCCAATCCCAGCTGTTCCATCACACCGGGACGGTAATTCTCGGCGACCACGTCGACTTGAGGCAGCAAGCTCATGACGATATCGATCGCCCGCGGGTCCTTGAGATTCAAAGCCAGACTGCGCTTATTGCGATTACCCATCAAAAGCAGCATCGTCTGCCCATCGATGGCGCGGTTCGCGCCGCCCCACTTGCGCTGAAATGCGCCGTCGACGGGTTCGACCGATATGACGTCGGCCCCGCAATCGGCGAGGTGCTGCACGCCCAAAGGCCCCATCAGAAAATGATTGAAGCTGAGAATGCGGATACCATTCAGCCCGTTCATATAATCTCCGTTACGTCGTGAGTCCGGCTGTCGGGGTGAGGTGGAACAGGGTTCTACTGAACTCCGCGTTCGCCCTGAACATTCGGAAGGCCGCGGCGTGGATATCTGCATCGATGCCGGTCAGAACTAAAGGAAAGCGTTGCCGATCGCGTCGAGAGGCGCATGCGCGAGGCACCAATGGTCAGCGACCCTTGAAGCGCGGCGGCCGCTTTTTGACGAATGCGCGGTGGCCTTCGGCGCGATCCTCGGTCTTGAACACGTCGAGATTCGCCTGATGCTCGCACTGCAGGCCTTGTTGGAGGTTGGTCTCGAACGAATCGAGCACGGCGCGCTTGGCCAGTCGGACCGCGAGCGGCGCGCGGGCGGCGATCAGCGACGCGATCTCGACGGCGCGTGCGATGCTGCGTGCCGGCGCGACGACCTCGGTCACAAGTCCGTGGCGCTCGGCCTCGGCTGCCGTCAGCGGCTCGCCGGTAAGCACGAGTTTCATCGCCAGTGTCTTGCCGAGCACCCGCGGCAGGCGCTGGGTGGCGCCATCGCCCGGAAGCGCGCCGATGACGATCTCTCGCTGCGAGAAGGTCGCGTCGTCCGCCGCGACGACGATATCGGCCAGCATCACCAGCTCGTGGCCACCACCGATGGCGAAGCCGTTGACCGCGGCGATCAGCGGCTTCGGAAAGGTTTCAATCGCCTTCCAGCTCGCGAGGCGCACCGGGTCCGCATACGCTGCGACCCCGCGTGCCGCCATGTCGGCAATATCCGCACCGGCGCTGAAGAAACCCTCGCCGCCGGTGAGTACGACAGCCCTGACTTCGTTGCTGACTTCGGCTGCCGCGAGCACGCGCGCCAGTTCCACCAGCAGCGGCACACACAGCGCATTGCGCTTGTCGTGATGATTCAACGTGATTAACCAGACGAAGCGAAGTGGTTGTTCCAGCTTCAGGTACTTCAGGTCCTCGAATGCGGCCAGCGGGACCGGCGCCGCGCCGCTTCGCTCGACGTGAGTCGTGTTCATGATGAGCCTCCGTTCTCGTGTTATTTGATTGCCAGCAAGTTCGGCAGGAAGCGTGGGATATGCGGGAAGACGATGATCAGCAGCAGGTCGACCGCCAGCGCGAAGATGAACGGCAGGATCGCCCGAGTCGCTTTTTCGACGGACACGCCGCCGATGGACGCAGCCGTAAAGAGGCAAAAACCAATCGGTGGCAGGTTGATGCCGATGGCTGAGTTGACCAGTACGATGACGCCGAACACCACCGGATCGATATGCATTTGCACGACGAGCGGCAGGAACACAGGGATCACCACCGCAATACTCGAGATCGTTTCGAGTACGGTATGGGCTACCAGAAGGAAGAGATTGATCAGGATCAGCAACACGAACGCGCTGGTCGTCACGGCCAGGAAGCTGTTGGCGACGTGTAACGGAATTTGCGCCTCAATCAGATAGCGGCCGAGCACGAACGCGAGCCCGAGAAGAAACGATACCCGCGTGGTATTGATGGCCGTGCGCGTGAGTATTTCCCCGAACTGCGACAGCTTGAGCGACTTGAAGATGAAGGCGCTCACCAGCGTCACATAGAACGCCGCGACGACGCCTGCTTCTACCGGCGTGAAGACGCCGCCAAGGATCCCGCCCAGAATGATCACGGGCGTCAGCAATGCCCAGATCGCCTGTCTGAAAGTCGTCCACAGCCGCCTGGCGGAAAACGCTTCGACCGCCGTATAGTTCTGGCGCACCGCAGTCAGGTAGTTCACGAGCATGAAGGAAACGACCACCAGCAGCATCGGCACTATCCCCGCGACGAACATCGTTCCGACCGAAACGTTGGCGGTGTAGGCGTACACCAGCATGCTCATCGACACGGGCGACAGCAATCCGAGTGAGCCCGCTGCCGACTGCAGCGCGACTGCGAACGCGCGTGAATATCCCTGCTTGACCATCCCGGGGATCATGACCGAGCCGATCGCTGCGGTATCCGCAGTCGCCGAACCGGAGAGGTCGGCGAAGAACATACTCGCAACGATCGTCACCTGTCCGATGCCGCCGCGCATGAAGCCGACAAGCGCCTGCGAAAAGTCGATGATCCGGCGCGAGACGCCGCCCGCATCCATGATTGCGCCTGTCAACATGAAGAACGGGATGGCCAGCAGGCCGACGTTATTCAGGTTCGAAATCAGCTGCTGCGGAATCACCAGCAGCGGGGTTCCATTCAGCGTCAATGCAATCGTCGCCGCAATGCCGATGCAAATGGCCACCGGTACACCCAAGCCGAGGAACCCGGCGCCTAGAGCGAGTGCCCACATGTTGATTCACCTCAGATATGTTCGGAGACGCCCTGCAACAGAGACTGCCTCGTTTGCGCGCCGGGCGCGAAATGAGAAACCGCGATTCGGACCGCGGAATGAAAGACCAGCAATGCGCCGCAGACGGGAATCGAGAGATATGGGTACACCATTGAGATCGGCAGAGAGGTCGCAGTTTCGGTGCCCATCAGCTCCAGCATGTCGCCACCGTACATAAGGAAGACCACGCCGAGCGCGAGGACTACGCAGTCGGTAAGGTCCGTCAGTGTCTGCGCGAAAGCGGGCGGACAACGGTCGGCCAGTACCCGCACCTCCGGATGAACCCGCAGCTTGGCTCCTGCCGCCGCACCGAGGCACGTGAGCCACACGAACAGATAAGCCGCGAGCTCGTCGGACCACGACAGCGAGTTGTGCAGGATGAAGCGGAAGACCACCCCGAGGCCAGCGACGAACACCATCATGAGAAGTAGTCCACCGCATAGGAACAGCGTGATCTTCAGGACCAGGTCATCGATAAACAGGAGATTACGGGCAAGCTTTTCCATGGCACTCTCCCTTCATTTCGAAGCGACAGCGGACTTGTCGGCCGCCTTGATTTCCTGATAAAGCGCCTGGCCATCGGGAATGTCGCTGAGCAGGCCCTCGCGCGCCCTTGCGGTCGCGGCGGCCCACGGCACCGTGTTTATCTCGGTCACCTGGGTGCCATTCTTCTTCATCGTTGCGAGCGCGTCGTCGTACTCGTGCTTGTATTCCTTCATGTCATAGTCCGCGGCGACGGCGGCAGCGGCATGAAACGCCTGCTGCTCGTCAGGCGAAAGACGCGTCCAGGCGCTCTTGCTGATTGCCAGCACCACGGGCAGGTAGTTCACGTGGGTCAGGTAGTAATGCTTCGCGACATCGGAAAATTTGTCCTGGATGAACTGCTCCGGTGACGTATCGCCGCCGTCGACCAGGCCTTGCGAAAGCGCCAGAAATAACTGGTTATAAGGCAGCGGCGTCGGATTTGCGCCCAGTGCCTTATAGCCCGCGATATAGCCGCGACTCTGCATCACTCGAACTTTCATATCCTTCATGTCATCGAGCGAGCCGACGGGCTTTTTAGCCGTGAACAAATTGCGTTCGCCCACCGACAGCCACGTCAAGCCGATCATGTTGACCGCCGGCATCATGTCGAGGAACTTGCGGCCGACCGGTCCTTGCAGAAGCCGGTTGGCGTCGTCGATGCTGCTGAAGAGATAAGGCGTATCGAAGATCTGCCACTGCTTGATCGTGTTTCCGATCGGCGCCTGTGCGGAAATCATGAGCTCCTGGGTGCCGGTGCGCAGCGCTTGTGCCATCTGCACTTCGCCGCCGAGCTGTGACTGCGGAAAGATCTCGATCTTGACCTTGCCGTGGGTTCGCTGCGCGACCTCCTTCGCGAACACTTGGGCAGTCAGCTGATAGTGGTTGTCCGGGGCGAGGGTGTGGCCCAGCTTCATGACGATCGGCTCGTCCGCACGGGCAACGCTTGCGACAACGACGCCCGCTGCGAGCAGCGTACCCACCATCATGGTGCGCCATGCGCGGCGCGCGCTGAAGAATGATTTCATTTCGTCTCCTTCCGTACTGGAATGTAATTTTCGCGCCGCGTCAGGCCGATCCGTCTGCAGGCGCTCCAAGTATTCGTGAGTGCACGCAACGGGCGTTAGGACCGGCCGACCGATTTCTTGTACTTTTTTACGGCGTCTTCGATAGCACGCGTTTGCCAGACTGCCTGGCGATTTATCCGGCGCACACGAGGCGAAAACCCTTGGTGGTATTGACTGATAGCTGACCGGGGGCAGTCTTCGGCCGCTTGCGGATCGGCCGAAGACTGCAATCACTGCGTGCATACAGTCAAAAAAGTCCAAGCATTCGCCCAAACCGTCCTAACGGTCAGCAACCCGCACTCATTAAATTTGAGTCACACCCGCCGGCCCCAATCAACAAAGAACAGGCCGGCTCCGCAACCGACTCTCACTTCCAGAACCACCATGGCCAAACGCCCGCACATGGATTGTTACGCGGTCGGCGACACTGCCGATTTCGCCAAGACCGTAACTGAATTCGATATCTACGGCTTCGCCGGGATCGTCGGCGATTTCTATGCGGTGCATTTGAACGAGGAATTCGCCAAAACCACGCGCTTCGAGAAGCGCATTGCGCAAGGATGTCTGTCGGTCGGCTTCTTATCGACCGTGATGGGCTATATGGCGCAAAAGGCGCCGAGCCCCGGTGCGGTTTCTTACCGATACGACATCACGTTCAATGCGCCAGTATTTATCGGCGACACGGTCACCGCCCGCCTCACGCTGCGCGAGAAGGACGACGATCGCAACATGTGCGTTTTCAGGGCAGACGTCACGCGCCAGGACGGCACGCTGGTCGCATCTGGCGATACCTATCTGAAGGTGCTGTAACGCAGCCCCCTGCTTCAACCCATCTCCCGCTTTTTCACAGAGTCGAACATGCCGCATTGGTTAAACGAACAACACACCGCGATACGCGACGCCGTGCGCCGTTTCGCGGAAAACGAAATCGCTCCTGTCTCGGAAGAGCTTTGGGAAGCGGAAGCCTTTCCTTACGACATCTGGAAGCGTGCCGGCGAGCTCGGCTTCGCCGGCCTGCCTTATCCGGAGAGTTGGGGTGGCGGCGGTGGCGAATGGCTTTCCTATGTAATCGTGTTAGAGGAACTCGCACGGGTAGATTGCGCAATCGCCAACTCTCTAATGGCCAATTCGACGGTCGCAAGCCTGCTTTCCAACTATGGCACCGATGAGCAAAAGGATCGTTATTTGTGCCCTATCCTCGACGGCCGCAAGGTCGGCGCAATCGGATTATCGGAGCCCAACGCGGGCTCCGACGCGGCCAACATCGCGACGCGTGCGACGCTGGAAGGCGACCAATACGTCATCGATGGATCGAAGACCTTCATTAGCAATTCCGGCACGGAAGTGACCGGGCCGGTCGTCATCGCCGCGGTAACGGGAACGCGCCCCGACGGCCGCAAGGAAATTTCTAACTTCATCGTGCCCAACGGCACCCCCGGTTTCAGCTACGGACGCAAACTGCGTAAGATCGGCTGGCGCGCATCGAGCACCTACGAGTTGTTCTTCGAGCGCTGCACGATCCCGACCGCCAACCTGCTCGGCGAACGCGGTGCGGGCTTGCGACAGACGCTCGCCCAGATCAGCACGGGCCGAATCCTGATCGGCGCGCTCGCGCTAGGCATCCTGCAGGGTTCACTGGATCGGTCGATCGCGTACATGAAGGAGCGGCGCGCATTCGGCAAGCCGATCGCCGAGTTCCAGTCGCTGCAGTTCAAGATCGCTGACATGGCGGCCCACGCGCACGCCGCGCGACTGATGCTCTACGATGCCGCCGCGCTCAAAGATGCAGGCGTTCGCTTCGATCAGCAGGCGTCGATGGCCAAGCTCTTCGCCACCGAGCGCGCGATGGAGGCGGCTCATCAGGCGTTGCAGATACATGGCGGTTACGGCGTGATGAGCGAGTACCCAGTGTCGCGCGCATTCGGCGACGCCAAGGTGCTGGAGATCGTCGAGGGCACCTCGGAGATTCAGAGAATGATCATCTCGCGAAACCTGCTTGCCTGAACCCTCAGTCAAACAGATACGGACACGCGGTCGGGAGACAAGTCATGCTGGAAGGCATCAAGGTGTTAAGTTTTACTCACTTCTTGCAGGGCCCCGCCGCCGTGCAGATGTTGGCCGACGTCGGCGCGGGCGTGATCAAGATCGAACCGCCGGGCGGCGCGTTCGAGCGCAGTTGGACCGGCTTCGATGCGTATGTCGAAGGTGTGAGCATGTTTTTTCTGCTCGGCAACCGCAATCAGCGCAGCATCTCGCTGGATCTGCGCGACGAGCGCGCGCGCGAGATCGTCTGGCGGCTGATCAAGGAAGCCGATGTCCTGATCGAAAACTACCGGCCAGGCGTCCTGCAGCGCATGGGCTTCGGTTACGACGATGTCCGCGAGATCAACCCGCGGCTCGTGTACTGTTCGTGCACCGGCTACGGGTCATCGGGACCGTATCTCAAGCGGCCAGGGCAGGACCTGCTGCTGCAGGCCATCAGTGGCATGACGATGCTCTCCGGCGAGGCCGATTCCCCGCCCACGCCCGTCGGATCCGCGATCGTCGACCAGCACGCGGCGGCGTTGGCAGCCTTCGGCGTGGTCGCGGCCTTGCAGGCGCGTGAACGCACCGGCAAAGGCACGCTGGTCGAAAGCAACCTGCTCAACGCGGCGCTCGATCTTCAGATCGAGCCGTTCACCTACTACCTGAACAAGGGACCACTCTGGCCGCGCACGAACCCGCCGACCGGCAGCCGGTTCCATCCGTCGCCCTATGGGGTTTACAGGACTCTCGACGGCTGGATCGCCGTTTCGCTCACGCCCACTGAGAAGCTGGCGGCGGCCTTGTCTCAGCCCGTGCTGGCCGGGTTTTCGCACCCAAAGGACAACGTGCGCCGCCGCGACGAATTGAACCGCATCGTTTATGACGCGCTGACTGCGCGCACGACGGCCGACTGGATGACGACCTTCGATGAGCACGACATCTGGTACGCGCCCGTGAACGACTACCATCAGGTCGAGGCCGACCCGCAAGTGGCGCACAACCGCATCATCATGGAGGTCGAGCATCCGCAGGCCGGGCCGATTCGTTTGCTCGCACATCCGGTTCGATACGACGGCGCAGCACCACCGCTCACCCGTCAGCCGCCGCGGCAAGGCGAACACACCCGCGAGGTGCTCGCCGAACTGGGCTACGAGCCGGACGAAATCGATACGCTGGTCGAAGCGGGCGCGGCGCTGACCGGGCGGAGAACTGCATGAACACTCATCTGAATCAGTGCCACGAGATGCTGCGCTTTGACGATATCCAGATTGGCCGCTGCCAGGTACTCGTGCGTACCATCGCGGAAAGTGACGTGAACGCTTTCGGCCATCTGTCGGGCGACCTCAATCCCTTACACATGGATCAGCACTTCGCGGCACGCACGCCATTCGGCCACCGCGTGGCGCACGGCCTGCTGACCGCGGCATTGGTGTCGACGACCCATACCGGGTTGACCGGTCCCGGCTTCGTCTACGTCGGGCAGGAGTTGCGCTTTCTCGGACCCGTCTTCATCGACGATACGATCAGGATCCATGTGACCGTAGTCGAGAAGAAACCCGCCAAGCGCATCCTCGTGATGGACACCATGGTTCGCAATCAGGACGGCAAGCCGGTGCTGACCGGACTGTCGGCGCTGAAGGAATTGCGTTTCCAATGATCTGACAATCGGCAGGCGAGGCCAAACCTTTGCGGGTTTTCGACAACAGCCGTCACGCCGATTTGCTATTTACAATTACACTACGTTCGATGCCGACCGGCGAAGGAGAAACAGCACGCTTGATTTAGCCAAGGAGTGAGCTGGCTAAGCGAGCCAAACAAGTGAGCTGGATGCAGGAGACAAATTAAATGCTTAAAGGTTGTGGTTGTCAGTTGCCGGTCTTCAAGATCGCCAACTATGAGTATGGGTCGCGAATCAAGTCGATCGACTTTCATTTCGCACCCCTCGAAGATATGAAATCGACGTTGCCGTATCCTCATCGGCACGAGTTCTATCACATCGTCTGGGTCGTGTCGGGCAGCGGTCACCACATCATCGACTCGATTCGCTACGAGGTGCGGCCCAATACGCTGTTCTTCATGGCGCCAGGCCAGATCCACGACTTCGCATTGTCCGAAGATACAGTCGGCCACGCGATAAGTTTCTCGTCCGAATTTTTCGCCTTCAAGGTTCAGAACCGCCATTCGCAGACGGAAATTCCGGTCTACGATTTCGAGCGAATTCCGAACACGGTTTATATGAGCGACGCACAAGCTCAGGACCTTCATCATGTGCTGGATGGAATCGATGCGGAATATCAGGGTGAAGAGGCAGGCTACGAGGACGTCATCTGGTCATATCTGCGCATTATGCTAATCAAGTCCGTGCGTCTGGGCGGCGACGCCGTGACCGACGTCAATTCGTCGCGTAGCGTGCTGTTGTCGCGACGCTTCAAAAGCCTGCTGGAAAAACATTTCACCACGGTCCACGACGTCGCTCGCTACGCATGCCTGCTGAACGTCACAGAACGCGCGCTGAACGATGCGACGCGCCAGGCGCTCGGCAGCACGGCGGCCAAGCTGATTCGTGAACGCGTGATGCTGGAAGCGAAGCGTCTGTTGCTGCATTCGGAGGTCAATGTGGCGGAGATCGCAACACAGCTTGCCTTCGACGACCCGGCCTACTTCAGCCGATGTTTCCGCAAGCACACGGGCCGCTCGCCAATCGACTTCCGCCGCAGCCTGGAGAAACTGAGCATTTGAAGCAGTGGGACGATAGGCGTCCGGCTGCGACGTAGGAAAGTCCAATATAAAGCCGCGCTTCGTCCTAACCGCTGGAACCGCCGCGCTCCTAGAATTTGCGTGCCCCCGTCACTCGGGAAACGCGAAAGTCATCAGGAGACAAAGGCGTGAATGCTTCGTACCAAGACCAAGGACTGTCCTCTGACCGGTCCGCCCTCTTCACCGATATCCTCGATCGCATTGCGACCAAAGTTGCAGAGGACGAGCCGACGCTCGGCGTCGAATTCCCCCAGATCACAGCGCCCGACGGAAAGTGGGTCCGGCTTCCGGCGTCGCTGTCCGCAGGCTACAGCGGTTCAGCGTGGAGCCACGGCAATTGGTTTTGCGGGTTCTGGGTCGGACTTTTGCTAACGTCGTATTTGCACACCGGCAACGACAAATACCTCTCGTGGGCCCGCGAGCGCATGCGTCTCGTCGCGCAGCGCGCGCAGGATCCTAACACGCACGACATCGGCTTTATCTTCGACAGCAGCGCCGTCCCGGGCTACGAAATCACCCGCGACTCGTGGTACGCGCAAATTGCGATGGAAGCCGCGGACAAACTGCGCGCGCGTCTTGTCACCACGCGCAGCGGCGCCTATCTCGCTTCCTGGGGCCCGCTTGACGATCCGCGCGGACGCAGCGCCTCGGCTATCGACACGATGGCTAATCTATCGTTGCTTTACTGGGCGGCGAACCATTCCGGGGACGGCAGTTATCGCCTCGCCGCCGAAGCGCACTCCGTCATGACCGCCAAGGCGTTTATCCGCCCCGACGATTCGACGTATCACGCGGTGGAGTACGACGTGACAACAGGTGCGCGCCAGCGCGGCTACACGTTTCAAGGCGCATTCGACGAATCGGCGTGGAGCCGGGGCCAGGCGTGGGCCGTCTATGGCTACGTGAACACGGCGCGTGAAACCGGCAAGCGCAACTGGCTAGACCTTGCCGGGCGGCTAGCGGCGTACTATCTGCGCCGGCTCGATGGACGTCCTGTGCCACCGTGGGATTTCGACGCCACTGGCGCGGACGCGGAAATCAAGGATACTGCCGCAGCAGCGGTGATGGCGTCAGCGCTGATCGAGATGGGCCGTCTGCATCCCGACCCTGCTGATGCGGTTCGCTGGCGCGAACACGGACTCGCGATGCTCGAAGCTCTATGTCGTGACGAGTTTGCCTACGAACCTGCGCAGCGGGGACTTTTGAGGAATTCCTGCTATTCGAAGCCGCACAATGAAGGCGTCGATGGCGCGACGATGTTCGGCGATTTCTTCTTCGCGGAAGCACTGAGTCGCGTGATGCTGCCAGGCAGGCTTCGGCCGGCCGACCCGCAACGCGTATCGCTCGCTTGAAGCGTATCTCCCCTCGCGGTTCCCAACTCTCGCTAGCCAGGCCGTCCATGATATCGAACGATCTTCCGCATTTTGTACCTACTGACCTACCCGATGCCCTGCTGGTCGGACGCATCTGGCGAAACGCGCCGATAGACGGGCCGTCGGTCGTCGTTGTTCGTGCCGGTCAGGCCTTCGACATCACGGCGTCGGCGCCGACGACCTCCGACCTGTTCGAGCACGTGGACCTCGTCGAGTTTGCGCATCACGTCGAGGGCGAGGCGCTCGGTCCCGTCGAGAACATCGGCCGCGCATTGCTGGCGCCGTGCGATCTTCAGGCCATCAAGGCATGCGGCGTGACCTTTGCCGTGAGCCTGCTCGAACGGGTCATTGAAGAACAGGCTAACGGCGACGCGACTCAAGCCGACACGGTCCGGGCGACGATCGCGCAACTGATCGGCACTGATCTCTCCAGGATTCGCCCCGGCACGGCAGCTGCCGACTGTCTGAAGCGGGAACTGGAACGGCGCGGCGCATGGTCGCAATATATGGAGGTCGGCATTGGGCCGGACGCAGAGGTGTTCACCAAGTCTCAACCGATGTCGGCGGTCGGCTACGGCGCGGACGTTGGGCTGCACCCGGCCTCCCGATGGAACAATCCCGAGCCAGAAATTGTGCTGGCGGTAAACAGCCGCGGAACGATCGTCGGCGCAACCCTCGGCAACGACGTCAATCTCCGCGACATCGAGGGCCGCAGTGCGTTGCTGCTCGGCAAAGCGAAAGACAACAACGGCTCATGCGCGATCGGTCCTTTTATTCGGTTGTTCGATGAACGCTTCACCATGGACTCGGTGCGGGCGGCCAGCGTGTCGCTCAGGATAGAAGGCGCGGACGACGGATTTATTCTCGAAGGCGTGAGCCACATGCGCGAGATCAGCCGTGACCCAGAGGAACTTGTGGCCCAGACTGCCGGGCCGCATCACCAGTATCCAGACGGCTTCATGCTGTTCCTCGGCACGATGTTCTCTCCAATTGAAGACCGGCATGCTCCGGGCAGCGGCTTCACGCATCACCTCGCGGACAAGGTGACGATTGCAACGCCGGAGCTCGGCGCACTTGTCAACACCGTGCAGTCGTCAACCGAAATCGCGCCCTGGCGATTCGGCGTACGCGCTCTTTACGAGACCCTTGCAAAACGGCGGGCGCTTACCCGCGCCATGGCGTAGGTACCATTCACGTGGACCGCCTCCGCGGATTCCAGCCTCGCCAAGCTACAAAGACTTTGTTCGCGAATCAGCGGAACGGGATACTAAATTTAGAAGCCCGGCGTCAGGACGACTTTCCCTGACGCCGTCCTGCCGTTCTGCAAATCGTCGAACGCCTGGCTTCCGGCATCGAGCGGCCGCACGTCGAGCCAATCCAGCGAACCGAACGCGCCTTCGTGCAACGCCGAAACCGTCGCGCGAAGATCCGCCATCGTATAGGTGTACGTACCCAGCAGCGTGATTTCAGCGAGCGTCAGCTTGCGCATATCGATTTCGCTTGCCCAGTCCTGGAGGCCGATGTGCATCACGACGCCGCCAGGCTTCACCGACGATAACGCGAGCGCGCGTGTCGGCTTTGCGCCCACGGCATCGATCACGAACTCAAACCGGCTTTCAGGCGCCGGCGCGTGCAACGGATCCCATGTCTCGCACTGCGCATGCTGCTCCGCCGATCGTCGACGCAGCGGATTGACCTCCGCCATTTCAACCGACCGGCAGCCGTACGATTTCAGTAACAACGCCGACAGCAATCCAATCGCCCCGCCGCCAATGACCAGCGCGCGGGTTTCCGGCAACGGTCTTTGCAGCGCGCGCATCGACAGATTCAGCGCATGCAGCGCCGTAGCAGCCGGCTCGGTCACCGCGGCGTGCGTTGCGGGCATCTCCTGCGGAATTTCGACAACGCATCCCGCAGGCAACGACATATATTGGGCAAATGCACCCGGACGCGTCATGCCGACCATCGTCCGGTTCGCGCACAGATTGTCGCGCCCCTGCACACAATATTCACAGTGCCCGCAGGTGATCAACGGATTGCCCGTGACGCGCAAGCCTTTCATCAGATGCGGTGCGCGCGTCTCCACGATCGTGCCGGCGAACTCATGACCGAGAATGAGGCCGGGTTTGCGTCGCGGATCGTGGCCGTGGAATGCATGCATATCGGAGCCGCAAATACCGACCGCATCGATCCTGAGTATCACCTCGCCGTCGGCTGCCAGCGGTTCGGGCCGATCCAGCAACTGGACCTCATTGGGCTGCGTGTAGACAAGTGCTTTCACAAGCGTTCTCCGTCGTGCAATTGCGTTACCGCCTACCGCGCGGTGTACCCGCCGTCGACCATGATGGTCTGGCCCGTGACGTACGCGGACGCGTCACTCGCAAGAAACACCGTGACGCCATACAGATCGTCGAGTTGTCCATTGCGTCCGATGCACGTGTTCTGCGCGTGCATGTCCGCGACGCGCGCGTCGTTGAAAACGGGAGCCGTCAGCGCAGTGGGGAAAAAGCCCGGCCCAATCGCGTTGCACGTGATGCCGTAGCGTGACCACGCCTGCGCGATAGCACGCGTCAATTGCACGACACCGCCCTTCGCCGCGCCGTATGGCGCGCTATCGTTGAATGCACGGTATGACTGCAGCGACGCGATGTTGATGATGCGACCATGTCCGCGCGCCTTCATCGAGGGTGCGAGCGCCTGCGTCATGAAGAACGGCGCGCCAAGATGCAGTGCGAGCTGCTGTTGCCACGCTTGCGGCGTCACTTCATCGAATGGTTGACGCAGATTGACGCCCGCCGCGTTGACGAGAATGTCAATCTGGCCGTGCTGTGCCGCTGCATCGAGCGCGCAGGCGCGCGCCGCATGCGCGTCGCTCAGATCGCATGCGTGCATGTGCGCATCAATACCGTCATCCCGCAGCCGCATTGCCGCTTCGTCGAGCGCATCACTTCGCCGCGCCACCAGCACGACGCGCGCACCCGCCCCGCCCAACGCGCGCGCCATCGCTTCGCCGACGCCCGAGTTGCCGCCGGTCACGAGCGCGGTTCTGCCATTCAGGTCGAATAGTCGAGCGATATTCAACGGTGTCCTCCTTTGTCGTACCGATTGCACATGCCGATGGCGTTCATACCTGTACCGGTTCGCCACGCACGAATGCTTCGTCGGGAAAGTACTTCTGCAAGCGGTCGTCAGCGGTACGGGCGTGGGCTTCCATGCCTTCGAGCCGCGAGATACGCGCCGTCACTTCGCCAATGCGCTTCGCCGCATCGCGCGTCATGCGCTGCCACGTCAGCGTCTTCACGAACTTGTGCACCGAGAGCCCCCCTGAATAGCGCGCTGCGCCCTTGGTGGGCAGAACGTGATTCGGACCGCTCGCCTTGTCGCCGAATGCGACCGTCGTTTCTTCGCCGAGAAAGAGCGAGCCGTAGCAGGTCAGATGTTCGAGCCACCAGTCCAGATCGGCAGCCTGCACTTCGAGGTGTTCCGATGCATAGCGGTCAGACACGTCCACCACTTCCTCTCGCGTGTCACACAGGATCACTTCGCCGTAGTCGCGCCACGCGGCGCCTGCGGCATCGTGTGCGGTCGGCGGCAACGCATCGATGAGTTGCGGAACCCGCTCAATGACCTCGTCGGCGAGCGCCTTCGACGTCGTGAACAACCAGGCCGGCGACTCGTGGCCATGCTCGGCCTGGCCGACCAGATCGCTCGCGACCATCGCCGGGTCGGCACTGGCGTCGGCGATCACCGCAACTTCCGACGGCCCCGCGAAGACGTCGATCCCAACCTTGCCAAAGAGCGCGCGCTTCGCCTCCGCGACGAACTTGTTGCCCGGCCCCACCACAACGTCCGCCTGCTTGCCGGTAAAAAGCCCATACGCCATCGACGCGATCGCCTGCACGCCTCCCAGCGTCATCACGACATCGGCGCCTGCCGCCTTGAACGCATACAGCACATACGGATGGATGCCGCCTCCGCGAAACGGGCTCGAACAGGCAATCACCGTCTTCACGCCCGCTGCCTTGGCAGTCGCAACGCCCATGTATGCCGACGCGATATGCGCGTACCTGCCAGCAGGCGCATAACAGCCGACCACGTTGACGGGCACCACTTTTTGCCCTGCCGTCACGCCTGGATACAGTTCGACCGAGAAATCCCCAATCGAGCGCCGCTGTGCGAGCGCGAAGTCGAATACCTGTTGCGCGGCGAAATCGATATCGGCCTTCACGTGCGCGGGCACTTCGAGCGCACGCCGTTCGATCTCATCGGCGCAGACGATGATCGGACCGTCCCAGTTATCGAGTTTCTTCGCATACGCACGCGCGGCGTCTTCGCCATGCGCCTGAATCTGCGCAAGCATTTCACCGACCACCTGTTGCGCCGTCGCGGTCTCGGTTTCCGGCGTCTTGGCTGCTTTCTTCAGGTAAGTCACGCTCATCGCCTTCTCCTTCATCGATGTTAAAAATAATGCAAGCGCTTGCAGCGAGGGGCTTTTAAAAGGCCACACCGTGGCCTTTTTGCGCGATCGCGACCGCGCGTTATTTGCTGCCGTCCATTGCGAACGCCGCGAGTTTAGGGTCGCCCAACACACGCTTCATCGCGCTGTCGTCGATATAGTCTTTTGCTTCGGGGACGGACGCGAGCGCGCCCGATGCATGCATGAACTGCGCGATCTTCGTGAACGAATCGTCGGCCTGCGATGCGCCTTTCGTGCGGTCCATCGCGGCGAGTTGCTGCTTCAGGTCGAAGGTCGGGCGCGTAGCGAATTCCTTGCGCATCGAATCGTCGCTGATGTTGACGCCGCCCTCCTGGTAAAACTTCTTCATCATCGCGACGGCCTGGTCAGGGTGCGCCTTCATCCACGCCCATGCATGCAGATAGACGGCGAGAAACTTTGCCACCTCATCGGGATGCTGCTTCTCGAATTCGCCACGCGTGACGAGCGCGCCGGGCACCGATGCGCCGCCGTCCTTACCGGAGCACAACACGCGCGCGCCCGCCTTCTCTTCGAGCGTATAGTCATACGGCGCCCACACGCCCGCGTAATCAGCATTGCCCGACGACACAGCGGAAATGATCTCGGCCTGGCCCATGTTCTTGAGCGTCACGTCAGCCTTCGTCAGCCCATACTTTTTCAGGCATGCCTGTACCGCGTAATCACCCGTCGAGTTGGACGTCAACACGATGGTTTGGCCTTTCAGCGACGCCGGATTGCGGCGCACCGCGTCATAACGCGCCTTGCTCGCCATCAGAACGTTGCCCTGCGATTCGTCGTTTGTCAGGCCGATCACCTGAATGCCGAAGCGCTTGTAGCCGAGCACCGCCGGCACGGAACCCGTGCCGCCCACGTCCCAGGATTTCGACGCCGCCGCCGCAATCTGCGGCACGCCTGCGGGAAACACCGAAAACTCGGGCTTCAATCCGACCTCTGCCCACCACCCTTTTTCGGTTGCGACATAGAACGGCAACGCCCAATACAGCGCGGGCTGATAGCTGACCCTGATCGGAGTGAGATCGGCGGACCACACCGTGCCCGGCAACGCCGCACTGCCCGCGCAGAGCAACGCAATGAAAGGGATCGCGCGCAGACGTTTCATGTTGGTCTCCTGTTTTATGGGGTATTGCGCTCAGCCGTTGGAACCGGTGGCAGTTTTATGCAGCTTCATGCAGCGACACGTTCGACAGCGCCGTGTTCGTCGCGCAACGACTTCCAGATATGCGTGCGCAACCGGACGAACGATTCGAGATCCATCACGTCTTCGATCCGCTTGCACGCGTCCCAGCCATGCTGCTCGCGCACGGACTTCACATCGATCACTTCTTTCACGCGCCCCGGCCGGCCCGTCATCACGACGACGCGATCCGCGAGATACACCGACTCTTCGACCGCGTGCGTGATGAACAGCACCGTGCGCGGATTCACGCGCGTGAGCCGCACCAGTTCTTCCTGCATGACGACCCGGGTTTGGGCATCGAGCGCGCCGAACGGCTCGTCCATCAGCAGCACGCCGGGGTCGAGCGCATACGCGCGCGCGATCGCGACGCGCTGCTGCATGCCGCCCGATAGTTGATGCGGATACGCCTGCTCGTAGCCGCGCAGATTCATCAGCGACAGATAGCGTTCGATCGTTTCGCGTCTTGCGTCGGCGGCCATGCCCTTCGCGCGCAAGCCGAGATCGATGTTGTCCCACACTGTCTTCCACGGGAACAGCGCGAACTGCTGAAAGACGACCGCGCGATCGGGTCCTGGCCGTGTCACCTTGCGGCCCGCCACCGTCACGCTGCCCGACGTCGGAAACTCGAGACCCGCGACCATCCGCAGACACGTCGTCTTGCCACAGCCCGACGGCCCGACGATCGCAACGAATTCCTTGTCGGCGATTTCCAGTTCGACGTGTTCCAGCGCGACGACGCTCGCCTTGTCGCGCCTGAACATGCGGGACACATCATTGAAACGAATCATGCTCATCGTGCGCTCCGTCACGGTTGAGAGAGTGAAGCCACGGGTGCTAGTGCCGGGCGACGCGCCGGTTGCGCATCGCGTACGCTTCGATGCGTCCAAGCAGCAGGTCGATTGCCGCGCCCACCATACCGATTGCGATCATCGCGCTCATCACCGTCGCAGTGTCGATTGCCGCTTGTCCCTTGACCATCATGTAGCCAATGCCGCTCGACGCGACGATCAGTTCGGCGCCGACCAGCGACATCCAGCCCAGTCCCGCCGCGACGCGCACACCTGCGATCACCGACGGCAACGCGCCTGGCAGCAGCACTTCGCAGACGATCATCCGGTTCGACGCGCGCCGAGCATGCGCGCCGCTTCGAGCAGCCTGCCGTCGACCTGCTGCGCACCGCGATAAGCATTGACGACGCACGGCGGAAACGCACCCGCAAAAATGATCAGCACCGGGCCACCGATGCCCGTGCCGAACCACAACGCGGCAAACGGCACCCATGCAATCGGCGCGATGAAACGCACGGTTTCGAAGAGCGGCGTCACGCAGTAGTCGAGCCAACGGAACCAGCCCATCGTCAGACCGAGCGGCACACCCAGCGCGACGGCCAGCAAAAAGCCCATCAGATAGCGCTGCAAGCTCGACCACAGATGCACTTCGAGCGTGTAACCGACAAACGGATGCGTGAGCAGATCGGCAAACTTGTGAACGACTGCAAGCGGCGTCGGTAGAAAGATCGCGGGGACGAGTTCTGCTGCCGATGCCAGCCACCAGATGCCGAAGAACGCGATCAGCCCCGCGGCATTCAGCGTCCAGAGCGGCACGTTGCGTCGAGCCACAGCACGCCCAGGCTCGCTGACCATCTTGCGCTGGCGCAACGTGCGTGCCGCACTGCCGGACTCGCGATTGACGCCGACGGGCTCGATGTCAGGATGCGCGACACCGCGCAGATGACCCGGTTTCATCTGTTCGCTCTCCAAGGCATGAGTTGCCGTTCGATTTGCCCAAGCGCGACCGTCATCAACCATCCACACAGCGCGACCGTCAGCATTGCAACGACGATCATCGCCGGATAGATGTCGAGCGAGCCTTGCGTCAGCAGATGCCCGAGACCTCTGACCGCACCGATCAATTCGCCCGCCACGAGCGTCGTCCATGAAGCCTGCAATGACAGGCGCAAGCCTGTGAAAATCATCGGCAGCGCGCCGGGAATCATTACTTCCAGCACGAAGCGCGAACGCCGCAAGCCCAGCATCTCGGCGGCTTCGAGCATCGGCACGTCGAGATTGCGCACGCCCGCGAAACTGTTGATCACGCATGGCACGAACGCCGCGAACCAGATCACCATCACCTTCGCGGAGTCGCCGAGTCCAAGCCAGACGATCGCGAGCGGAATCCACGCGAGCGGCGGAATGGGTCGCAACAGCAGAAAGATCGGGTTGAAGAACGCTTGCGCACGCGCCGAGTAGCCCATCCATAGGCCGAGCGGCACGCCCGTCACCGCCGCCGTCGCGAAGCCGTATAGAACGAGCTTCACGCTCTGCACGATGTGCTGGTCGAGACGGCCGTCGGCATAACCGACCGTCACCACCTGGGCAAGCGCCTGCCAGGTATCGAACGGAGTGGGGAATCTCGACGCTGCGACGATGCCTGTGAGAGCCGTCAGCACGTACCACGCGGCGAGCGTTGCTGCGAGCGTGCCGATGCTGCACAGGAAGCGCGGTGAACGGAATGCGGGGAACACATTGTCTCCTGCCTGTTCAGCGGCGTGAAATGCAACGCGCCGCGCAATGAAATGTAACCGCTTGCATTTGAATATAGACGCTATGATCACGGGTCACATCGGGATTTATACCGATTCGAATGATGTTGCACTGTCGCTCGCTTGCAATCGGGCACTACAATCAATTGAGCCTATCCAAACCGGTCTGATCTGCCGCAATGAATACCTTGCCACGCGCCCGTATCAGCGATGTCGCCACACTCGCCGGCGTCTCGACGGCAACTGTGTCGCGCGCTCTCTCCAACCCCGACATGGTGAAAGCGGACACGCGCGCGCGCATCCGTGATGCGATCGCCACGCTGGGATATGTGCCCGACGGCGCGGCGCGCGCGCTTGCGCTGGGCCGTGCGCGAATGGTCGGCGCAATCGTGCCGACGCTCGACAACGCGATCTTTGCGCGTGCGGTGCAAGGCTTGCAAACCACACTGTCGAATTCCGGCTATCAGTTGCTGATCTCCGCGCACGAGTACAACCTGTCCGCGGAAATCGAAGTCGTGCGCGCGCTGCTGGAACGTGCTGTCGACGCAATCGTTCTGGTCGGCACCGACCATGCACCGCAAACCTATGAACTGATTCGCGCGAGCCACGTCGCGCTGCTGCTGACCTGGTCGCACGCCGAGCGCCCCGGCGCAGCCGGCAGCGGCGACGCAGATACACCGCCGTCGATCGGCTTCGACAACCAGTTGATCGGGCAACTGGCCGCTGAACATCTGCTCGAACTCGGTCATCGCCGCTGCGGCGTGATCTCGGGCTTCACGCGCCATAACGACCGCGCGCGTCAGCGGATCGAAGGCTTCCGGCGAACCCTTGCACAGCACGATATCCGTCTGCCTGATGCGAACATCATCGAACAGCCATTCGGCTTCGAAGGCGGTCGCGCCGGGCTCAAGCTACTGACGCAATTGCGCCCTGCTCCAACCGCCATTTTCTGCGGCAATGACGTGCTCGCGCTGGGTTGCCTGTTCGAAGCGCAATCGGCCGGTATCGCCGTGCCGCAGCAGTTATCGATTGTCGGTTGCGACAATCTGCCCATCGTCTCGCAGATCACGCCAGGTCTCACTACCGTGCTGTTGCCCACTTACGAACTCGGCGAACGCGTCGCGCGCGCACTGCTGCGCTGGCTCTCGGACGGCGTGCCGCCGCAGCGCGAGTGTCTGCCGATCGAACTGATCGTGCGTGGCACGAGCGGCCCGGCGCCCGCGTGAAGTGCGCCGGGTTCCTTTCGGCGCATTCGCGCATCACGCGACCAAGGTCTGCAACTGTGTGAGCAACGCATCGGGAATCTCGATTCCATCGCGGCTTGCCGCGTCGGCCAACGCATGCCGCCGTTGCCCTGGCAAACGGACATCCGCATCCTGCAACATCGCCGCGACAAGCGCCTCGACCCGTTCTACGTACATCTCATTGCCCGCCAGCGCGCCCGGATCGATGGCCCAGAACAGATGGCCGATCCGCGAGCGTGCCCCCTCCTCGGTCAGGAACGATCCCGCTTCATAGCCGAAGTTCGCGCCCGCCAGCGCCGCCGCCAGCAGTTCGACCATCAGCGCGAGCATCGCGCCTTTCGCGCCGCCGAACGGCAGCATCATGCCGTCGAGCGCCGCCTTGGCGTCGGTGGTCGGCGTACCGTCGCGGGCGGTCGCCCAGCCGGACGGTATGGGCTTGCCTTCGCGCGCCGCAACCATGATCTTGCCGCGCGCCACTTGCGACAGCGACAGGTCGACCATCAATGCGTCGCCATTGCGGCGCGGAAACACGGCGGCAATGGGATTGGTGCCGAATAGCGCATGACGCCCGCCCCACGCGGGCATCGCCGCCGGGGAATTGCTGAACGCAAGGCCCACCATGCCCGCCGCGCCGATCGGCTCCAGGTGATATGCGCCGACGCCGAAATGATGGCTGCGGGTCACGCTCGCCACTGCGCTGCCGTGTTCGCGTGCACGGCCGATCAAGGTCTCGACAGCAAGCGCGCAGGCGGGAAACGCCATGCCATCGGCGGCATCGACGAGCACGGCGGCGTTGCGCGTCGCAACAATGGAGGGCTTCGCCTGCGGATCGACGCGCCCGTTGCGCAACTGCGCGACGTACATCGGCAAACGCGAAACACCGTGCGACGACAACCCGCACGAGTCCGCATACACCAACGCGCGGGCCGTGGCCGTTGCGGTCTCCGGCGTTGCGCCCGCGTTGCGGACGGCGCGCGTCGCGAGTTCGAGCAGTTCGTCGGCTGAGACTCGCGTCATCGTGAAATTCCTTCGGTTACGTGTGAGTCATGCTGCGCAAGCAGGGCCTCCGTCACGCGCGCCGCAACGAGCGTGCTGACACGTTCGTTCGACTGCATGGTCAGCCCCGCAATGTGCGGCGTGAGAATGAGGTTTGGTGCGTCGGCCAGCGGGGAACGGGCGGCGAGCGGCTCATCGTTGAAAACGTCGAGCGCCGCGCCGCCAATGCGGCCTTCGCGCAGCGCCAAGGCAAGCGCCGCTTCATCGACGATCCCGCCGCGCGACGTGTTGACGATAATCGCGTGGCGCTTCAGCGCCGCGAGTTGCGATGCGCCGAGCAGATTGCGCGTGCTGTCGACGAGCGGCACATGCAGCGTGATCACATCGGCGGCACGCAACGCTTCGTCGATGCTCACGCGGCGCGCGCCGGTCGCGGCCCAGCACGCCGCATCGGCCGGCTGCAGCGGATCGTAGGCGAGCACCTGCATGCCCAGCGCGCGCGCGAGTTGCGCAACGAGTTGCCCGATGCCGCCGAAGCCGATTACGGCAAGCGTGCTACCCGCCGCTTCGCGGCCATTCGAAAGCGCCGCGCGCGGCCATTTGCCCGCCGCGACCTCCATGCTCGAACGGTATGCACCGCGCAGCAGCATCAGTGCCGTGGCGAGCACGTACTCGGCCACCGCGCGTGCATTCGCACCCGTCGCCGGGAACACCGATACGTTGCGTTGCGCGCATGCGTCCAGATCGATGTTGTCGAGCCCGACGCCCAGACGCCCGACTACGCTCAGACGCGGCGCGGCATCGAGCAGCGCGGCCCTTACCTGCGTGCGATTACGCACGATCAGCGCGTCGGCATCGGCCAGCAACGCGTTCAACGCAACGGGTTGATCGACAAGCGACGCATCGGCATGCACGTCGAAGCGCTCGCTGAGCGCTGCGACTGCGCAAGCGTCGATGAATTCGCTGATGACGATCTTCTTGCGCGTCGCGCGCGGATTCGTATTCAGGTTCGTGCTCAATTCGAGCGCTCCTGTACATACGCGGGCGGCGCCATGTCGTTGACATCGCTTGCGTTCGCTTGCGGCTCGCCGCGTTGAACTTCCGGCGGCGCGGCCAGCAGTTTGCGCGCGGCCTGCACATCGAATGCGCCTTCCCAGCGGGCGACGACAATCGTCGCCACCGCATTGCCGATCATGTTCACGATCGCGCGAATCTCGTTGAGCACGCGATCGATACCGAGTATCAGCGTAATGCCCGCAACCGGAATGATGTTGTGCGTCGACAGTGTCGCCGTCAGTGCGACCAGCGCCGCACCCGCCACGCCCGCGCCGCCCTTTGACGTCACCATCAATATCGCCAGCAGCCCGATCTGTTGCAGTAGCGTGAGATGGGTATTGGTGGCCTGCGCGATGAAGAGCGAGGTCATCGTCAGATAGATCGCGGCGCCGTCGAGGTTGAACGAATAGCCCGTCGGCAGCACGAGCCCGACTACCGGCTTCGGACACCCAAGCCGTTCGAGCTTTTCCATCAAACGAGGCAACACCGATTCCGTTGTAGACGTGCCCAATACGATCAGCAGCTCCTCACGCAGATACTTGAGCAGCGGCCACAACCCCACGCCCGCCCAGCGGCAGATCGTGCCCAGCACCAGGGCGATGAAGAGAATGCTCGTCAGATAGAAGCACACGATCAACAGACCGAGTTGCTGCAACGTCGAAATGCCATATTTTCCGACTGTGAACGCCATCGCGCCGAACGCGCCAAGGGGAGCCAGGCGCATGATCATTTCGACGATCCGCATCAGCGCTTCGCCGCTCTGTTCGATCACGCGCGACAGGAAGCGGCTGCGCCGCGACATGATCGATAGCGCGATGCCGAACAACACCGAGAACAGCAACACCTGCAACAGATCGCCCCGCGCGAACGCGCCCACGACCGAATTCGGCACGATCTCTTCGAGGAAGCTGGTGTTCGACTGCGCGTGAACTTCCGTCACGTAATGGCTGACTGCATGCGTATCGAGCGTCTTCGGATCGATGTTCAGCCCGGAGCCGGGGTGCAGCAGATTGGCGACGACAAGGCCGATGACCAGCGCCACCGTCGTCACCGCTTCGAAGTACACGATGGTTTTGAGGCCGACGCGCCCGACCTGCTTGAGATTCTCCATCCGCGCGATGCCGACGGAGACGGTACAGAAGATCACCAGCGTGATCAGCATCTTGATGAGCCGGATAAAGGTATCACCGAACGGCTTCATCTGGACGCCGAGATCCGGCCAGAAATAACCGACGAGAATGCCTGCCGCAAGTCCGATCAGAACCTGCACGTAAAGATGTTTTAGCACGCGCAAGATGGTGTCTCCTCCACTCGCTGCTGCTGGAAAATGGAACAGCGCCGTGCGGCGCGTGCCGGGCTTCTCGGGCCCGAGACGTCACGCGTGTGCGCGCTGCTGCGAAAACTCCATTGAATACAGGGGATCCGAAGCTGACCCGAAGCTAACTGTCATCGCAGCCGCCTGCGCGATCAGGATTCGTGCGCTATGCAGCGCGGCCCGTCGCGAGGACGGGCCCGGAGAAATTACGCGCTTTCGAACAGGCGCGTCAACACGAACTCGCGGTGGCCCAGCGCTTCCGCCGACGTAAAGCGCCCGTTCGCGGTGCGCAGCATCGATTCCAGCAGTTTGTCTCCAGCCTGATCGAGATTCTGTTCGCGCTGCAACAGTCCCGACACATCCACGTCGATATGCTCGCTCATCGTGCGCACCGTACGCGGGTTCGCGCAAATCTTGATGACAGGCACGATCGGATTGCCGATCACGTTGCCCTGCCCGGTCGGGAAGAAATGCACGGCAAAGCCCGACGCGGCGCACAGCGTAACCATCTCGGCCGCGGCTGACGACGAATCCATGAACCACAAGCCCGGCCCCGTCGGTTCCTCGGCCTTGTCGAGCACGCCGTCGACTCTGCACTTCTTGCCGATCTTCTGGATATTGCCCAGCGCTTTTTCTTCGATGGTCGTCAGGCCGCCCGCGATGTTGCCTTTGGTCGGCTGCGACTCCGACAGATCGTCGGTCTTCCAGCGGTTGATCATGTCCTGATAGCGGTCGAACATGAACTGGAAGCGCTCGCGCACCTGGTCGTTCGCGCAACGCGCGGCAACGATCTGCTCGCCGCCCGTGAGTTCGGACGTCTCGCCGAAGACGAGCGTCGTGCCCAACCCGTAGAGCTTGTCGAACGCATTGCCGACAGTCGGGTTCGCGCCGCAGCCGGACGTGGTATCGGATTCGCCGCACTTCGTGGATACCCACAGGTCCGAAATCGGGCATTCTTCGCGATCGAGCGACGTGGCGTACTGCACCATCTCTTTCGCGGTTTTCGAGGCACGCATGATCGTATCGTGATCGCCATGCAGTTCGATGCCGAAGCCCATCACCGGCTTGCCTGACTTCGCAATGCCGTCTACGACGCGTTTGGTCCAGCCTTCCTCGATCCCGATCACGACGACCGCCGCGACATTCGGGTTGCAGCCGGCGCCGATCAGCGTGCGGAAATGCAGATCGAGGTCGGCGCCGAACTGCAGGCGGCCGTATGGATGCGGTAGCGCCATCGTGCCTTTGATGGTCGTTTCGACGGCCAGCGCGGCGGCGTTCGACAAATCGTCGACGGGCAGGATGATCACATGGTTACGCACGCCGACGCGTCCATTGGAACGGCGAAACCCGCGGAAAGTGGTGTTCTGGTCAATCACGCTCATGGTGGCTCTCTTCGATCTGGCTCTGTTGAGTGGGGAAGCTCGCTCGCAATGTCGATGCGCGAGCTGGTCGATCCTCGCGCCGGCTACCAGCGCTTCGTCTTGATGTTGTGAACATGCGCATGTTCACCCGCGCGGATCGGCGCAACGACCTTGCCGATGTCCACGCCGTACTTGAACACCGTGTCGCCGACCGCCATGTCTTTTAGCGCCACCTTGTGACCGATCGGAATGTTCTGTTTCGCCGAGATCGTCACGAGCTCGTCGTCGTCCATGATCCACGCGTTCAACTGGGTCCCCGCCTTGATGCCTTCGACAACCGCCACACCGACGGTGTCTTTCGCTTCGTGCAGCACGATATGAATCGTTTTGCGGTCTGACGAAGGGCTGGCGGAAGATCCTTCACCGGATTGTTGCGGTGCACCTGCTGCGGTGTGGCTCATCAGTTGTCTCCAGTCTGTTGGTACGGTTTGGTTCGCCTGCGTGAACCCATCTTAGGCGGCACATTTGCATATGTCAACCATATCATCTATATGTGTTTGATGAACCGTATGAAGTAGAATCAATTGAAAGACAGCAGCAATGAAGATGCAACGACAGGATGAGATCGATGAATACGTTGACGACGGGTATCAATCTACCGAACGGTGCGGCCACCACGCCGGCAATCGGCGGCACGCGCTACAAGGAAGTGAAGAATGCGATGCTGGCCGCGCTGGCCGCGCACGAATGGAAGGGCGGCGAAACGATTCCTTCGGAAAAGCGGCTGGCCGAACGCTTCGGCGTATCGATCGGCACGCTGCGCAAGGCAATCGACGAACTGGTGGCCGACAACATTCTGGTGCGCCATCAGGGGCTCGGTACTTTCGTCGCGCAACACCAGCGTGATCGTCATTTCTTCCGCTTCTTCCGCATCGTGCGCCAGGACGGCGACAAGACCTACCCGAGCGTAACGCTCGTGCAGTTCAGGAAGGCCAAGGCTACGCGCGATATCGCGACGCTGCTGAAAGTCGAAACGGGCGCGCGCGTGTTCACGTTCATCAACCGTCTGGCGCTGCATGGCGAAACGGTGATGATCGACAACATCACCGTACCCGAGGCACGTTTTGCGGGCCTGACGGAAGCCGCGCTGCGCAGCCGGCCGAGCACGCTGTACAACTTCTATCAGGATGCGTTCAACATCAACGTGCTCGGCACCGAGGAACGCGTGCGCGTCGCGGTAGCCAATGAACTCGAAAGCAAGCTGCTGGAAGTGCCGCACGGCACGCCGCTTCTTGAAGTGCGGCGCGTCGCGTATTCGTATCATCAGGCGCCCGTCGAAGTGCGGATCTCGCATGCGAACACCGCACGCTACGAATACGTCGGTGCTTCGGCATCGCACGAAGAGCCGCTCTGACAAGGCCGGAAGCCAAGCGCGGTGCGCAGCGCCAAAAGCCGCCGGCCGCGCGCCGCACATGTCACGTTTTCCCGCATTTGCAATCAACAGCACGATCACCTACACTCGCTACTCATACAGATGAGTTAAATCACACGGCGCTGAATTCGCTGAATGCCACAGTCACCGAAGCAAGGCATTTCACGCGCGATCCGGTTGCCCACAACACACCATCTGTGAACCTGATTCCGGCCGCGTCGCGCAAACCGTTTTGTCGCGAGCAGGCCGGCAACAAGGAGACACTCACGATGCGTACCCCGCCTCATCGTCATCCCGCTCATGTCCTTCATGTCGCGCCTTGCCGCGTGACGCATGCGTTGCGCCGGCCGCAGCCACGCGAGACCGAATAGGCACACGCAGCCCCCACCCATCCGGTTTATCCGGTGTCGCATTTCAACAGATTGGCCGTGCCGTTCCTGTCGCAAGGAGTGTCCAGCGATGAGCCTTCGTAAAGTTGCCGTATTTCTCTCAACGCTGCTCGCTCTCGGCGCAGCTCTCACCAGTGCGCCCGCCCGCGCCGAACTGTCGGAGATCCGGATCGCGCGCCAATACGGCGTCAGCTATTTGCCGCTGATGCTGATGCAGGATCAGAAGCTGGTCGAAAAGCACGCCGCGCAACTGGGCGTGCCGAATCTGAAAGTGTCATGGGTCGAATTCGCGGGCGGCAACGTGATGAACGACGCGCTGCTGTCCGATTCGTTGCAGATCGCGTCAGGCGGCGTCGCGCCGCTCGTGCTGCTGTGGGCGCGTACGCGCGGCACGCCCGTCGAGGTCAAGGCGCTGTCGGCGATCAATTCGATGCCGCTGCTGTTGAACACCAACAATCCGACGGTGAAAACGTTGAAAGACTTCACCGGCAAGGACAAGATCGCGCTGCCCGCAGCGAAGGTGTCGATCCAGGCAATCACGTTGCAAATGGCCGCGGAAAAGGCCTTCGGCGCCGGCAACCAGGGGCAGCTCGATAAATACACTGTCTCGCTGGCTCATCCCGATGCGCAGCAGGCGCTGCTGTCGGGCAATAGCGAAGTGACCGCGCATTTCGGCTCGCCGCCGTTTCAGGAACAGGAATTGGCCCACCCTGGCGTGCGCACCGTTGTGAATTCGTATGACGTTCTGGGCGGCAAGTCGACATTCAATCTGGTCTGGTGCATGACGAAGTTCTATCAACAGAATCCGAAACTCGTGCAAGCCTTCATGGCCGCGCTCGACGATGCCGAAGCGCAGATCACCAGGGACAAGCACGCGGCCGCACTCGCCTACCTGCGCATCAGCAAGGACAAGAGCAATGTCGCCGACATCGAAAAGATGATTTCGTCGCCCGATGTCGCCTTCACGACCACGCCCGAAAACACGCTCAAATACGCGGATTTCATGGCACGCACGGGCCTGATCAAGACCAAACCCGCCTCGTGGAAGGACATGTTCTTTCCGACCGCCCAATCGCTTCAAGGGAGTTGATCATGCATCGCACGCGTGCTGGAGCCACCCGCGCCACATCCTCGCCGAGCGGCATGCCGTTACTGGATGTCGCCGGCGTAACGCTGCAATACAAGACGCCGCGGCATCTCGTGATGGCAACGTATCGCGTCGACTTTCAGGTATTCGAAGGCGACCGTTTCGTTTTGCTTGGGCCATCGGGTTGCGGCAAGTCGACGTTGCTCAAGAGCGTCGGCGGCTATCTGCTGCCGACGGAAGGTTCGATCACGCTGAAGGGCAAGACGGTGACGAAGCCGGGCCCCGACCGGATGATGGTCTTTCAGGAATTCGACCAGTTGCTGCCGTGGAAGACGGTCAAGCAGAACGTGATGTTTCCGCTGCTCGCTTCGCACCGGCTGTCGGCGCGCGAAGCGGAACAGCGCGCGATGCATTACATCGACAAGGTCAACCTCACGAAATTCTCGGACAGCCATCCGCATACGTTATCGGGCGGCATGAAGCAGCGCGTGGCGATTGCGCGCGGCATGGCGATGGAACCGGACATCCTGCTGATGGACGAGCCGTTCGCCGCACTCGATGCGCTCACGCGCCGCAAGATGCAGGACGAACTACTGACGCTATGGCAGGAAACGCGCTTCACCGTGCTATTCGTCACGCATTCGATTCCGGAAGCGATCAAGGTCGGCAGCCGGATTCTGTTGCTGTCGCCGCACCCGGGGCAGGTCAAGGCAGAACTCGATACGGCGGCGGCAGGCGAATCCGCTGCCACGCTCGAAAAACGCATCCAGCACATGCTGTTCGAAGACGAAATCCACGAGGCAGAGAATGTCTGACGCTACCGCACACGGTTCCGCATCCGTCCATCCGCCCCGTAACGACATGATCACGCACGCGCCGCGCGGCGAGATCATTCGCGAACCCAGCGATGCACAGCATTTCAGCGTCGTCGAAAAGCCGCTGTCACTGTTCGAGCGCCTGTACAACCAGAGCTGGCTGCGCAAGTTCCTGATCCTCGCGCTGCTCGCGCTGGTCTGGGAAGGCTACGGACGCTGGCTCAACAACCCGTTGCTGTTTCCCACTTTCAGCGCGACCGTCGACGCGTTCTGCACGAGCATCGCAAACGGCGAACTGCCCGGCAAGGCATGGGCGTCGATCCACGTATTGCTGCTCGGCTACGGCTGCGGTCTGCTGCTGGCCGCGTTGCTGACGGCCGCCGCGATCACCTCGCGCATCGGCACGGACTTTCTCGAAACGATGACGTCGATGCTCAACCCGCTGCCCGCCATCGCGCTGCTGCCGCTCGCGCTGATCTGGTTCGGGCTCGGCAACGGCAGCCTGATCTTCGTGCTCGTGCATTCGGTGACATGGTCGGTCGCGTTGAATACGCACTCGGGCTTTCTGTCGGTGAGCAACACGCTGAAAATGGTCGGGCGCAACTATGGGTTGCGCGGCGGGCGCTACGTCGCCGCGATTCTGGTGCCCGCTGCGTTCCCGAGCATTCTGACCGGCCTGAAGATCGGCTGGGCCTTCGCGTGGCGCACGCTGATCGCGGCGGAACTCGTGTTCGGGGTGAGTTCGGGTTCCGGCGGCCTCGGCTGGTTCATCTACGAAAACAAGAACCTGCTCGACATCGCGAACGTGTTCGCGGGTCTGTTCACGGTGATTCTGATTGGCCTCGCCGTCGAAAACCTGATCTTCCGCGTACTCGAACGCCATACCGTGCAACGCTGGGGCATGCAGTCGTGAAGCATGACGTGCACGCACGGGAGGCTCGTTGCTAAGCGCCGACATCGCGCTGCTGGTGATTGGAGGCAGCGCGGTCGCGGGCTTCGTGTCCGGGCTGGCGGGATTTGCGTTCGGTCTCGTCGCGATGGTGTTCTGGGCATGGGCGCTGCCGCCGCAAGCGATCGGGCCGATGCTCGTGGTCGGCTCGCTGGTCGGACAGATGCTAACCGTGCATACGGTGCGCTCGCAGATACGGCCGAAGATCATCGGTCCGTTCATCGCAGGAGGCATCGTCGGCGTGCCGATCGGCGCGACGCTGCTGCCGTTCATCGATCCCGTCGGCTTTCGGATCGGCGCCGGTCTGCTGATGATCGTCTATTGCGGCGTGATGCTCGCCGCGAAAGATCTGCCGACGGTGACGGCAGGCGGTGCCTGGGCGGACGGCGGCGTCGGTGTGGTCGGCGGCATTCTGGGCGGCATTGCGGGGCTCGTCGGTCCGGCACCGACCATATGGTGCATGCTGCGCGGTCACAACAAAGATACGCAGCGCGCGATCTGCCAAAGCTTTTTCATCGCGATGCAATCGCTGACGCTCGTCACGTATGCACTGACGGGCCTGATCGGCAAGCAGACGCTAGTACTCTTCGCCTGGATGCTGCCGTCGTCGCTGCTGTTTGCGTGGCTCGGCTCACGGCTTTATCGGCGTCTGTCGGACACCGCGTTTCGGCGGGTGCTGCTTGCGCTGCTGTTCGCTTCGGGCGTGGCGCTGCTGGGCTCATCGCTTGTTCACGCGATAAAGTAATGCCGATGCGGCAACGTCAAGCGGAGTGAGCGTCATGAGTGCGATTCGCTATTTCGTCACGTTTCTGTCCGTCGCGCGCCACGGCTCGTTCGCCGCAGCCGCCGACGAAGTGTGTCTCACGCAGGCCGCCGTGAGCCTGCAGATGCGTTCACTGGAACGCGATCTCGACATGGTGCTGTTCGAACGGGGCGCGCGCTCGGTCGCATTGAGCGAACGGGGACGCACGATCGTGCCGCTCGCCGAAACGCTGGTCGCCAACTATCGGCGGATTCTGGCCACGGCGGGCCGCGACGAACTGGCGGGCGTCGTGCGGGTCGGCGCGCTGGTGTCGTCGCTGATGGGCGCGTTCGCCGATGCGATGCTGAATCTGAAACGCCGCTACCCGCGCCTCGAACTGAAGCTTTTCACGGGCCTGTCGAGTGACTTCACGCTACGCGTGGAGAACGGAGAACTCGACGCCGCCATCGTCACGCAGTCGCCCACCGGCTTTCCCGCCGCGTTGAAGTGGACGGTGCTGTATCACGAGCCGATGGTGCTGATCTCGTCGGCTGACAATCCGCGCGCGCAAGTCGACACGCTGCTTCGTGAGCCGTTCATCCGTTTCGACCGGCAGACGTGGACAGGCATGCTGATCGACGACGCGCTGCGCGGCCTCGACGCTTCCGTGCACGACATCATGGAGTTGAACTCGCTCGAATCGATCTGCGAAATGGTGAAGCGCGGTTTCGGCGTTTCGGTAGTGCCGCGTCTCGCGAATGCGAACTGGAATCACGAATCAGGGCTGCGCGTGACCGAGTTGCCCGAGCGGATCGCGCCGCGCCGCGTCGGCCTGCTGGAACGGCGCGAACACGGACGCGAAGCGTTCACGGCCGCCGTGAAGCGTCACTTCACGACGGCGGCCGACGTTTCCGCCAGTGGCAATGATTCGTCGAGCAGCGACTGACCAGGCTTCACGCGCGTGAACTGCACGCGCCGGCGGCTGGTTTCGAAGGCGTTCTGCTGAAGCCGCAGGCATACATACTCGGATGTGTCCAGATCTCCGGCATCGGGAAAGTCTTCGCGGAAATGCGCGCCGCGCGAATTCTCGCGCAGCAACGCCGACTCGGTGATCGCGCGGCTCACGAGCGTCAGGTTGTGCAGGTTCATCCAGTCGTGCCACGACAGGTTGAAGCGCAGATCGCGTCCATCGACACCCGTGCGGTCCAGCCGTTCGCCGATGTCGATCAACGCGCTTCTCGCGCGCAGCAAGCCCTGCCCGTCGCGCAGGATGCCGACGTCGCGCCACATCAACTCGTACAGGTCGTCGCGTATCGATTCGAGATCGCCCGCAGGCTGGCCGAGCGGCCGCGTGCAACGTTCGATGGCGCGCTCGATCTGACTGGCATCGGCGGTGGCGAGGCGCCCATGGCGCGGCACCCAGCGCGCGAGCGTCTCACCCGCAATGCCGCCGAACACCGTCGAATTCGCGACGCCGTTGCCGCCCAGCCGGTTCGCGCCGTGCACGCCGCCCGCATCCTCGCCCGCGACGAAGAGGCCCGGCAGCGTCGTCGAACAGTCGGTCTCGAACAACACGCCGCCCATCATGTAGTGCGCGGTCGGCACCACTTCGACCTGGCCGCCCGCCAGATCGAAGCCGCAATCCGCGCAGCGTTCGACCATGCCCTTGAAACGCTGGCGCACGCTGTCGGGTCCGAGATGATCCATGCGCAGATAGACGCCGCCGTTCGGCGTCGTGTTGCCCGCGCGCAGTTCACGGAAAATGCTGCGCGAGACGATGTCGCGCGTCGCGCGCTCGCCGCGCGGATCGTAGCGGTGCATAAAGCGCTCGCCGTCGCCCGTCAGCAGGTAGCCGCCCGCGCCGCGCAGCCCTTCTTCGAGCACGGTGCCCGTCATGCGCGTATGAGTGCCCGCCAGCAAGCCCGTCGGATGGAACTGCACCATCTCCATGTCGCGCAACGTGAGGCCGGCACGCAGCGCCATCGCCATGCCGTCGCAACTCTTGTCTGCGCTCGGCGTGTGGTACTTGTACATCGTGGGGCCGCCGCCCGTCGCGAGCAGCACGGCCTTCGCGCGCACGAAGACGAATTCGCCGCTGCGAATGTCGATCATCAGCACGCCGGCCAGTGCGCTGCCGTCTTCGGACTCGATGAATTCCACCGCGCGATGTTCTTCGAGCCGCTCGATCCCGCGCGCCCACACCTGTTCGGCAAGCCGGTTGATGATCTCGATGCCAGTCTGATCGCCCTTGTGCACCGTGCGGTCGAAGGTTTGCCCGGCGAATGCCTTCTGCTTCAGCGTGCCGTCCGGGTTGCGGTCGAAGAAGCAGCCCAGTTCGTTTTCGAGTTCGTTGATCCGCTCGACCGCGCGTGTCACCAGCGTCCACGCGAGTTCCTGGTTCGACAGCCATTTGCCGCCTTCGATCGTATCCATGAAGTGACGTTCGATCGAATCGCCCTGTGCCAGCGCGACGTTATAGCCGCCCTGCACCATGCGCGTACAGCCGCATTTGCCGAGCAATCCTTTCACGGCGATCGTGATGCGCAACTGCGGCGCGTCGGCCTGCGCATGCAGCGCGGCAAACAGGCCCGCGCCGCCGCTGCCGAGAATCAGGATGTCGGTATCCACGTGCTTCATGGTCGGTTCCCCGTGATGAACGACGCTGCGTTCGTTCAGCTTCTGATGCCCAGCGACGCGAGCACCGCTTCGCGCCGCTCACGCGTGCTCTGCTGGACCTTCGTGTAGACGCTGTCGCCGTGACTATCCATCGCGACGAGCAGCGGGCCGAATTCGCCGATCCTGAAGCGCCATAGCGATTCGGGGTTCAGGTCGTCGAGATCGACGTCTTCGATCTGTTCGATCCATGTCGTCTCCAGCGCCGCCGTGCCGCCGACGATCGCGAGATACACGCCGCCGTATTTTGCGAACGCATCGCTCGACGCCTGCCCGAGCCCGCCCTTGCCGATCACGATGCGCACGCCGTATTGCGCCATCAGCGCCGCGGTGAAGCGCTCCATGCGTGCGGACGTCGTCGTGCCGACGCAGACAGGCTCGTAGCCCGCCGGATGTGCGTCCGAGCGTGGCACCTTGCGCACGTTCGGCGCGGTGTGAATCACCGCATGGCCGCGCAGATCGAAGCGAGTCGTGCGGCCACGGTCGAACATGTGGATCTGCGTGGCGTCGCGGATGCCGAACAGCGTGCCTGTCAACGTAACGGTGTCGCCCGTGCGCAACGCGCGAATCTGCGCTTCGCTAGCGGGCATGGACAGCGTGTGATGAGTCATCGATCGTTCCTTGACGGTGTGCGTGCCGATGCGGACAGCCCGCGCGTCAGTAGCCGTACTCGACGCCCGCCGGCGTCAGCGTGGCGCGCGCGCGGCGGGCCGAATGACACTGCATGTTCACGGCAACCGGATTCATCGTGATATGCGTCGCCGCCAGTTCGAGGTGGACCGCGAACGATGTCGCGTCGCCGCCGAGCCCCTGCGGGCCGACGCCCAGGCGGTTCACCGCGGCCGACAGTTCCTCCTCCAGCGCGGCCGCCGCCGGATCGTCGCAATGCGTACCGAGCGCGCGCGTCGCGGCACGCTTGGCGAGCCACACGCACAGATCCGAGGTACCGCCGACGCCCACGCCTACAATCGTCGGCGGACACGTCTTGCCGCCCGCATCGACCACGCAGTCGATCACGAAGCGTTTGATCGCGTCGACACCTTCCGCCGGAATCGCCATTTTCAGAAACGAGTTGTTTTCCGAACCGCTGCCCTTCGGAATCATTTCGATCACGAGCGTGTCGGCTGTCGAGTCGAAGTCGATATGGATCGCGGGCATCAGCACGCCGCAAGACGAATGTTCGTTGTTCCGCGTCAGCGGATGCACGACCGACGAGCGCAATGGATGCTCGCGCGTGGCCCGTTCGCAGCCGCGCCGGATCGCTGCTTTCAACGCGACGCCGTCGAGCGCGAGGCCCGTGCCGATCGTCACGTTGTAGATCGGCAGCCCGGTGTCCTGGCACAGCAGGTTGTCCTGATCTTCGGCAATCGTGATATTGGTGCGCATTGTGCCCAGCACGCGGCGCGCGGTGTCGTCGGTTTCAGCGCGTTCGAGGCGCGCGATACCGTCCTTGATGTCGGGCGGCAAATGCTTCAGCGCGCGTATGTACAACTGCTTCGCGACCTCTTCGATCTGCTGCATGTCCATTGATGAATCTCCGTCGGGGGACCGTGCGTTCACGACGTAAGCGACAGCGCAAACGCCAGCCCGATGACCAATGCGCCGCCCGCTGTCGCCGCGATCAGGTTCTTGCGCAAACCGCTCCATGGCCGGTATTCGATGAGCAGAATGCGCACGCCGCCGAACAGATGCGCGGCCAGCAACGTGACGAGGCCCCACTCGGCGAATACGAAGGCGGGTTGCCTCGTCACGGCGAGAAACGACTCGAACGATGCTGCGCCGTGCAAAGCGGTGCCGAGCGCCCAGAAGTGCAGCGGCAGAAAGAAGGCGAGCGCGAGTCCGGACAGACGGTGCACAAGAAAGGCCCACCACGCGGGATGGTTGCGCGCGCGCGAGTCGGCGCGCCGGCCAGGGGTGCGGTGTCCGGCGTGGTTCGTGTCTGTTGCCGGTTTCGCTGCGCGTGCCATGTCGCTCATTGCGGCCCTCCTACCAGCGCGAAGACCGCGCGCAGACCGGCAATCGCCAACGCAATGCCGACGATCACGCTCGCCACCCCGACGCTGCGCCCGCGCCAGCCGAGCCACTCCTCGGCGATCCTTCTCAAGCCGACAGGCACATGCGCGGACGACGCAAGCACGAACACTGAATAGAACACCGCCCACGCCGTATTGCCGTGCAGACGCGCGATCACGTTCGCCGCGCTCAGCCCGCCATGCACGACGATAATCATGGTGACAAGATGGACGGCCACGCATAAGGTCAGCACCATCGCCGACAGGCGCTGCAACTGCCAGCCGCTCATCATCGCGGTTCTCCTTTCGGCGCATGGCCGCGAAGCCGCTTCAGGCCAGCAATGCTGGCCGTCGGCTGCAGCGACTTGGGACACCGTTCGGTGCACGAGCCGAGCGTATGGCACGAATGACAGCCTGCGTCGTTGGAGACGGCTGCGACGCGGGTTTGCTGCTGGATGTCGCGTACGTCGTTGACGAGCGTCCACGCACGGTTGAGCGCGGCGGGTCCGAGATAGTCGGGGTTCCATGCGACGACGTCGCAGCTCGCATAACAGACGCCGCAGCCAATGCATTCAATCCCCGCGTCGGCCGCCTTGCGTTCGGCGGAGGCGGGATCGACGCAAGCGGCAGGTTCGTGACGCGTGTGCTCGCCCTTGAAATAGCCCTTCGCGTCGCGCCATTTGTCGAAGAAGGCGGTCATATCCGTCGCCAGATCCTTGATGACAGGCAGGTGATTGAGAGGCGCGATTTCGAGCACGTCACCGGCGTGCTTCATGACTTTGGTGACGTGCGTGCGGCAGGTCCATCGCGCGCGGCCGTTGACGGTCATTGCGCATGAACCGCACATGCCGACCCGGCACGCAAAGCGATAGGACAGCGTCGCATCCAGATGGCGCTGGATGTGGATCACGACGTCGAGCACGGTCTGACTTTCCATGCGCGGCACGTCGAAGCGCTGAAAGCTGCCTTCGTCGTTACCGCGCCAGACGTCGACCTTGAGTTGCGGGGGAGTGGTTCGCATCGTGACCGTTGAGGTTCGAATGATTGCGAAGCCAGTCTAAGGGGCGCGCGCCGCCCGTCAAAGCCAAAGATTCTTGTTGCAAGCTCAAGGTTTTTTTATGCTCGCGGGCGTGCGAGTGCCTGTGAGAACGCTCTTGAAACCGCCCCACCAGGCTTGTCATTTCAGAGTGTTCGAAATTCCGCGCTAACATATGTTCGATTGCCCAATTGGAGTGCGTACGCACTCGTCGACGCCTGGGAACGCCGCCGCGTCCGCGGGTCTGGTGGATCCTGAGTTGCCGCAACACGCAACTAATCCACGAAGTCGGACAGCTTTAGTCAAACGGTCTGCAGAATGAGAAAACGATTACCTCCGCTTAACTGGTTGCGCGCATTTGAATCCTCTGCCCGGCATCTCAGTTTCACCCATGCGGCGACCGAGCTGAGCCTGACCCAGGCGGCGGTAAGCCAACAGGTGAAGGGACTCGAGTCGCAGTTGGGGGCAGTCCTCTTTAAGCGCTTGCCAAGAGGACTCGAGCTCACTGAGGCCGGGCTAGCCTATTTGCCGGTTGTCCACGAGGCCGTAGAGCGACTGGCGGCCGCAACTGAAGAGATCTTCGGGCAAGGTCACGGCAGAGTCCTTACCGTTCGGGTCAGCCTGGTGTTTTTTACCCATTGGCTGGCAATGCGCTTACCCGACTTTCGTGAACGCCACCCCGAGGTCAATCTGCGTATCACCAGCAACATATGGGGGGGCGATTCGAGCGTGACCGACGTCGAAGCCGATATGGAAATCCGCTATGGACATGGAGAATGGACGGGACTCAAGGCCGAGCGGCTGACCTGGGATACGTTGCTGCCGGTCTGCGCCCCATTCTTGCCCTCCGAACAGGCGCCACTGGCTACGCCGAAGGATCTCCGTTACCACGAACTACTCCACGTCCTGGGCTACGAGGAGGGCTGGGGATACTGGTTGAAGAAAGCAGGCGCGGGACAGGTCGACTCTTCGAAGGGAATGCAGTTCGATACCTTGATCTCTGCTTTGAGAATGGCCGAGCTTGGTCAAGGGGTGGCCTTGGCGCGCTCGTCGCTGGTCCAGTCGATGCTGGACACCGGGCAACTGATAGCGCCTTTCGAATCCCGGCTTACGACCAGTGAAGCTTTCTACCTGGTCTATTCTCCGCACAGCATCGTCAACCCTGATGCCGCGGCGTTCGTGGCCTGGCTGAGTGCGAAGGCTCAGGAGGGGCGTGCGCGGAACTGATCAGGCAGGTGGACATCGCACGTCCATTTCGCCGGGCTGCCAGTGATCGACTGGTCATTTTCCGGCGCATTCACTCCGCCGGCCTCAGCCATAAATAAAATAGCCCCATCCTCGGTTTTTTTATTGCTTTACCGGCTCCCCGTTGTATCCGACAGTGATCCCCAGTTCGTCGCCAAGGCCCCTCGCCTCGCATTCGAAATGCGGTTGATTGGTGCTGGCGGCGACCCACCACAATGATGACCTGCGTTTCGGAAGATCTGCAGGTCCTGGAGATGAGTCGGTGAGCCATGGGAAAGCATGATCAACTGCCTTTTAGCGGCGTGAAAGTCATCGACTTTGGCCAGTACATCGCCGGCCCGGCCGTGGCGATGATCCTGGCGGATCTCGGCGCCACCGTCATTCACATCGATCCCCCTGCTGGGCCGCTTTGGGACAGCCCGGCCAATGCCGTACTGAACCGCAACAAGTATTGCTTGCAGCTTGACCTGAAGTCCGCGCAGGGGCTCGAGGCGGCCATGGCATTCATCGCGCGTGCCGATATCGTGATCGAGAACTTCCGGCCGGGCGTCATGACCCGGTTGGGTCTGGACTTCGCCGAGCTGCGTCGTCAAAGGCCCGAGCTCATTACGCTGTCCATCCCTGGCTTCGCCAGCAACGACCAGTTGCGTCGTCATTGGCGCGCCCTCGAGCCGATTATTGCGTCGGCCTCCGGGGTATTCACCGATATGGGTCAGAACCGCGTACTGATGGGGATAAACCCGAGCTTTTCGCCGCTGCCGCTAGCCTCGTCCTACGGCACCATGCTGGCTGTCTCCGCGGTGGCACTCGCTCTGCAAGCGCGGGAGCGCACGGGAGTGGGTGATCAAATCGAGGTGCCTCTGGCCGCGGCGGTGATGGAGGGACTGTCTTACAACTCGATCAAGATCGACGGTTATCCCGAACGCTACAAGACCTTGCGCGAAAAGGAAATTGAGCGGCGGCGGTCGGAAAATCTTCCGATGAACCTCGGCTACGAAGAACTGCAAGAATATCTCGACCCCTTTTACCGCACATACGAGTGCGCGGACGGTCGCAAGTTCTATGCGGTATGCCCGTCACACCGCTCGCACGCCAGGCGTTGCCTTCAGGCGATGGGCTTGTACGAGGAAATGCTATCTGCCGGGCTGCCGACAGTGAGCGACCCCTACCTTCCTATCTCTCAGTGGGAGGGGGACGCCTCACTCGGTGTCTACCCGTTGCCTGACCATTGGGCACGGCGCATTTCGGCACGCATGAAGGAGGTGTTCCTGACCAGGACAGCGACCGAGTGGGAAAAAATTTTCGGCGAAGGCCGGTTTCCCGGTGCGCCCCACCGATCGACTCAAGAATGGTTGCATGACGAGCACGCCAACGCCGCGGGTCTCGTGGTCGATGTCGACGACCACCAGTACGGCAATATGAAACAGCCCGGCGCGATCGCCTGGCTGGAAGACAGTGCCGACTTGATGCTCTCGCCCGACTCACGCCGCACGGTGAGTCTCAAAGAAGCCCTGGCCATCCTGGATAAGTGCGCGCCCACGGCACTGCCGCCCCCATCTGAACAGCATGTTGGCGGCTGGCTTGACGGTGTGCGTGTCCTCGATCTGACCAATGTCATCGCGGGTCCGCATTCGACCTCCTACCTCGGCCGGTTCGGCGCCGAGGTTATCAAGCTCGACCCCGTAACGCCCAACTATGATCCCTGGAACACAGTGGTCTTTGGCATGTCTTCGGGCCGCGGCAAGCAAAGCGTCCTGGTCGACCTGAACCACCCTGACGGACGCGAGGTGTTTAACCAATTGGTTCGTTCGGTTGATGTGATCGTGATGAATGCACCGGATCGTCAACTGGCACCTTTGGGTCTTGACGAAGCCAGTCTCCAGGCCGTCAACCCTGGCGTGATCTTCTGTCAACTGGATTGCTTTGGGGGACCGCGTCGCGGCCCGCGGACCGATTATCTCGGTTACGACGACTTGATCCAGGCCAGCACCGGCATCATGCTGCGCTTCGGCGGCGGCATGGCTACGCCAGAGGAACACGCTCACGTCGGAACCATTGACGTGAATTGCGGGTTCGCTGCAGCGCTCGGCATTGCCGCCGCGTTATATCGCAAAGCCAGAACCGGCCAGATCAGCCGTGCCCGGACCTCCCTGGCATCGCTCGGCAACCTGGTGCAGATTCCCTTCTGCTACGACTACGCACGCCGGGCCCCGTTCGATGAGCCTTCCGGCCGTAGCGCCCAGGGCTTTGGCAACCTGTCACGCTTCTTTCGCGCCGCGGATGACTGGTTGTATGTGGACGCCAGCGAAAAGGAACTGGACAAGCTAAACGCCGTAGAGGGGCTGACGGGCATCCGTGACGCGGCAGATCCCGCAGCGTTTCTCAGCTCCGCGTTCGCCACGGCCTCCGCCGAAACCTGGCAGACGCGGCTGCAAGCGGCCAATGTGGCGGCAGCCATTCCGGACAATATCGACAACTTGCGCCAACGCTACAGCCGCCCTGCAGACAATCGTCCGGGTATCGATAACGCCAGCTATTCATTCAGTGTGTATGCCGAGCATCCGAGTGGACGACGCGTCATCCAACTCGATCCTTTTGCGATTCGCCCTCACGTTGCTCCGATCCGCGCACTGGCGCCAGCAGAAAAGTTTGGTGCCTCGACCCGAGGGGTTCTGCGCAAGATGGGCTACAGCGATACCCAGATTGCGACGTTGATTGCGCGAGGGGCAGTCGGCGAAAGCTGGAGCGAGGAGTACTTGCCCAGCTGAACACGTCACCGTTGCGGGCAAGCCGGAACAAATCGCGACCGCTCCGCTGATGTGTGGGCGCGGCCGATAGCAGCAAGCACCTTAGAAGAAAAAAGGCTGTAGCGAAGGGGTGTTCGAATATTTATAAGATTGGAGACGAAGATGCACGTACGACACCGCAAGCTCCCGGGTACCGAAAACACCCGGCGAGGCGCAGAAATCGTTATCGAGAACCTCAATCGAGCTACGCAGCACATGGCGCGAAAACGCCCATGGCGAGGCACGGGGAAGGAAGTACCCTGCGCGCCTCCCTGTCGCCGCAGCCGATCTGCAGACACAGCACTACCGCCTGCGCTGCCAGGTGCCTTCCGCACCGAAAGACATTGAGGGTAACGATCATGCAAGACCAGGGCAACACATTTGTGAGCTTCCGCAATGTTCGGAAGACATACGACGGAGAAACACTCGTCGTCAAAGACCTGAATCTCGACATCCAGAAGGGGGAGTTTCTCACTTTGCTTGGTCCGTCTGGCTCGGGAAAGACCACCTGTCTCATGATGCTCGCCGGGTTTGAATACCCAACCGATGGAGAAATCTGGCTGGATGGTCAGTTACTTAATCGTATTCCGCCGCATAAACGCGACATTGGAATGGTATTTCAGAACTATGCACTCTTTCCACACCTGACCGTCGGACAGAACCTCGAGTATCCCCTCAAGGTTCGCAAGATGCCGCCAGACGAGCGGGCCGCGCGCGTCAAGCGGGCGCTCGAGATGGTCCACATGGAAAAGCTGGGTAAGCGAATGCCAGGTCAGCTCTCAGGCGGTCAGCAACAGCGAGTGGCGCTTGCGCGTGCGTTGGTGTTCAATCCAAAGCTTGTGCTGATGGACGAACCGCTTGGCGCGCTGGACAAACAGCTGCGCGAGCACATGCAGATTGAGCTCAAGGCATTGCACGAATCTCTTGGCCTGACCTTTGTGTACGTCACACACGATCAAGGTGAGGCGCTCACGATGTCTGATCGAGTAGCGGTCTTTGATCAGGGGGTGATCCAACAGCTCGACCGGGTCGACTCGCTCTACGAATCGCCGAGGAATCTGTTTGTAGCCAACTTCATTGGTGACAGTAACCGGGTGGAAGGCACCGTCGTAAGCCGGGATGGTAATTATTGCGAGTTGCGCATCGCAGACGGTACGACCGTACGTGCGCTGAATGTTGCCGGGCTCAATGTCGGTAGCCACGCCACAGGGGTGATCCGTCCCGAGCGGCTCTCGATTGGACGGCAATCCGAACAGCAGCGCAATGTCATCAACAGCGAAACGCTTGGGATGATCTACTTCGGCGATCACGTCCGGCTACGCTGCCGCTGCCCCGGAGAAACAGAGTGTTTCGTGAAGGTTCCGCTCGGGCAGGACGGGGCGGCCCATGTCCAACCGGGAAATCGAATCGCGTTGTCGTTTCATGAAGATCATCTAAGAGTTTTCAATTGACCACGCGTAGCGAAATCACCTTGTGCCAAGGAGAACGAAATGAGGTTCTTTAGAAATACGGTCGGCGTGGCTGCCATGATGTGTTGTTCCGCTTTCGCATTGGCCGACGGCCTTACGACGGTCAATTACGGCGGCGCCGTGGGGAACGCCGAGAAGGCTGCCTGGGTTGAACCGTTCTCGAAAGCGAGCGGTATTCCGACGAATGCGATTGAGTACACGGGCGAAATGGCCAAAGTCAAAGCGATGGTCGACGCCAAAGATGTCACGTGGGATGTCGTTGAAGTCGAGTCGGCAGACATCGGACGCGGCTGTCAGGACGGACTCTTCGAGAAGCTCGACTGGTCGAAGATCGCGAAAAAGGGTGATCTGGTGCCTGGATCGGTGACTCCCTGCGCTGCCGGCACATTCGTGTGGTCGACCGTGCTGGCATACAACCCGACGCTGACGAAGGGCACGCCACAGGGCTGGAAGGATTTTTGGGACGTCAAGAAATTTCCTGGCAAGCGTGGCATGAAGAAGGAGGCGCGTTATAACCTCGAGTTCGCACTGATGGCAGATGGCGTTCCGGCGAAAGACGTGTACACCGTGCTGGGCACGGAGGCTGGCGTCAATCGGGCGTTCAAGAAGATGGCCGAGCTCAAGCCATACATTCAGTGGTGGGAGGCTGGCGCGCAGCCGCCCCAGTTCCTGGTCGCCGGTGATGTTTCGATGTCCACCGCGTATAACGGCCGCATCGATGCCGCAATGCGGGCGGGGAACAAGAACCTGGGTATTTCGTGGTACCAAAGCATCTATGAGCTGGACTATTTCGTAATTCCGAAGGGCTCGAAAAATAAGGACGCAGCCGAGAAGTACCTTGCCTACGTGCTCGAACCGCAGTCCCAAGCTGCGTTCGCGCAGCACATTCCGTACGGGCCAACCAACAAGGGCGCCTTAAAGTTGCTTGATGCAACCACTCTTGCAAACCTGCCTAACTCGCCGAAGAATGGCAAAGATGCTATCCCCAACGACGTAGGGTTCTGGACCGACCATGGTGATGCGCTAGAACAGCGTTTCACCGCGTGGGCAGCGCAATAACGCGAATCGCGTACCCATCGCTCGAACACATGGGTACGCGAAGGAGAGAGACATGAGCGCGGTAACTACTCAGCAGCAGGATTGGCATTTGCGTGAGCTCAAGCGATCGCTTAGGAACGTGAATTTACGTAAACAGATGGCGGCGCTGGCGCTGGTCGCTCCTCTTGCTATTTTCATTTTTCTGGTATTCGTGATGCCCGTTGCATCCATGATTTCGCGGTCGATTCAGAGTCCGGAAGTCGTTGACGCGTTGCCAGACACGACGGCGGCGCTGCGAAACTGGGATCGGAAATCGGCAGTTCCGGATGACGCTTTTCGCGGGCTGATGCTGGATATCGAGCGCAACGGCGGGAACAACAGTTCGGGTACCGCTGCCGGTCGACTGAACGGGCAGAAGGAGGGTTTCCGTTCGCTGTTTTACAAGACTTCCAGCGCACTTCCGTTCGGCGACGATGATTCAGCGCTGCCTGCGCACGAGGTGCGACAAAAGCTGATCGAAATCGACCGGCGTTGGGAAGATCCCGGTTACTGGCAGGTAATCGCTAAAGATTCATCCCGATACACAAGCCAGTATCTCCTCGCGACGATGGACTACCGTCGCAATTCTGCCGGTAACATCGTTCCGGTTGATCCAGGCGCCTCGGCATATCGGGAGGTATTCATGCGAACGTTCGTGATTAGCGGCCTGGTAACGCTCGCCGCGCTGCTCCTCGGCTACCCCCTGGCATACTGGATTTCCAGTCTGCCGGCGGGTAAGGCAAATCTGCTGATGATCCTGGTGCTCCTTCCCTTCTGGACTTCGATCCTCGTGCGGATCTCCGCCTGGATCGTCATCCTTCAAGGATCGGGCCTCGTCAACAAGGCGTTGCTGTCGCTGGACCTGATATCGTCTCCATTGACACTGCTGTTCAACCGGACGGGGGTGCTGATCTCGATGACTCATATCCTCCTGCCGTTCATGATTCTGCCGCTGTACAGCGTCATGAAATCAGTGCCAGCCAGCTATACGAAGGCAGCGATCTCGCTGGGTAGTCACCCGTTCGGCGCGTTCTGGAAGGTCTACTTTCCGCAAACGCTGCCAGGAGTCGGCGCCGGCGGACTGCTGGTATTCATCACGGCTTTGGGCTACTACATTACTCCGGCATTGCTGGGCGGAGCCGGCGACCAGATGGTGAGCTACTACATCGCCTATTTCACGAATGTGGCCTTGAACTGGGGCATGGCGTGCGCACTGGGAGCGGTTCTGCTTCTCGTGACGTTGATACTCTTCGCTGTTTATCGAAAGATCGTTGGCAACGAACTGAAGGTAGGTTAGGACCATGAAAACGACCGTATTGCGTTTTGCACCTTATACATCGGCTCCCGAGATCGCGTGGCACTACTTTTTGCGATCGACCAATGTCATGATCCTGCTTTTTCTGGTCTTGCCGATACTGGTGATCATCCCGCTTTCTTTCACGGACAATACATTCCTGGTCTATCCGATACACAAGTTCTCGTTCAAGTGGTACCACAATCTGTTTACGTCCATTGACTGGCTTCGTGCCGGAAAAAACAGCTTCATCGTAACCCCGCTTGCCACGATCCTGGCCACTGTCCTCGGGACGTTGGCCGCGTTGGGCCTCAACAAGGCGACGTTCAAAGGCAAGGGCGCGCTGATCGGCATTTTGATCTCGCCGATGATCGTGCCGGTGATCGTCACTGCCGTCGGGATGTATCTGTTCTTTGCGAAGTGGGGCTTAGCCGGGTCGTACCTTGGTCTGATTTTGGGTCATACCGCTATCGCTGCTCCATTCGTGGTGGTCACTGTCAACGCCACCCTTGCCGGGTTCAACCAGAATTACGTGCGCGCGAGCCTGAGCCTCGGTGCGTCGCCCGTCAGGACGTTCTTCTCCGTCACCCTGCCGATCATTGCGCCGGGCGTTATTTCTGGAGCCCTGTTTGCATTCGCCACGTCGCTCGATGATGTCGTCATCACGATGTTCATCGCGGGTCCGACACAAGGTACATTGCCGTTGCAGATGTTCATCGGCCTCCGGGAAAACATTACGCCGACGATTGCTGCCCTTGCGACAATTCTGATTGTATTTTCGAGCCTGCTTCTGGTGACGATGGAGTGGCTGAGGTCCAGAAGCGCGGCGCGGCAGATAGCGACGTGACATTGCTTGCCGCGGCACCTGTCGCCTTATGCCCGTGGAAGCCGTCAGGCATGGCGCAGTGGTACATCCTTGAATGGTTTATGTTGTCCGGATGTATCACTTCGCCATGCCTGACCGCCTGCGTTTTACCGTCAAAGAGGTCAAGCATGGCTTTTTCAGCCCTTTATCTGCAGCAGAATGACAGCGGTTTTTCGGCCGGGGTTACCAGCCTCGATGACCGAACCCTCGACGAGCATCCCCTCGCAGCCGGCGAAGTGCTCCATTCGTATCGCGCACTCGACGCTTAACTACAAGGACGCGCTAGCGGTCACGAACCGCGGTCCGGTCGTACGCGCCTGGCCAATGGTCGCGGGTATCGATGGCGCCGGCGAGGTGGTGACATCGACAGATTCTCGCTGGAAAGCGGGAGATATTGTCCTCGTCAACGGATGGGGCCTCGGCGAAACACACTGGGGGTGCCTCGCAGAGAAAGCCCGCCTGAAGGCCGACTGGCTGATTGCGGTACCGCAGGGACTATCAACGGCCGAAAGCATGGCAATCGGGACGGCCGGTTACACGGCGATGCTATCCTGCCTTGCGCTGGAACAGGCCGGTGTCAAGCCGGCCGACGGTGAAGTCCTCGTGACCGGCGCGAGCGGCGGTGTGGGCAGCGTGGCAATCTCGCTATTGAGCAGTTGGGGATTTACGGTCGTGGCATCGACGGGCAAGCCGGAGCAGGCGCATTTTCTGAAGCGTATCGGCGCCGCCGATGTGGTCGATCGGGACTCGCTGTCGGCAGCCGGCAAGCCGTTGCAGAAAGAGCGCTGGGCGGCGGTGGTGGATTCTGTCGGCTCGCATACGCTTGCCAACGCATGCGCACAGACGAAATATGGCGGCGCCGTAACGGCATGTGGTCTCGCGCAAGGCATGGAGTTCCCGGCGAACGTTGCGCCTTTCATTCTGCGCGGTATAAAACTGTTGGGCATCGACTCGGTTATGTGTCCGATCGCTCATCGTCAGATAGCGTGGAATCGGCTCGCTGCGGATCTGGATCGAGCAAAGCTCGCCGAACTCACGCACCGAATAGCGTTGCACGACGTGCCGGAGGCAGCCGTGCAAATGATGGATGGAAAGCTGAGCGGTCGCACGGTTGTCGACATTTGCCGCAGCGCATGATGTCGGGCGCTTCCGTTCGGATTTGAAGGTCTGCGACTTCAGGACCGGTGGTGTGCTCTCCCGTGCCGGGATGTGGCAGCACGGGAGCTGTAGCGGGTTTTGCAGTGGAAAGACTACCTCGCCGTCGGCATCGCGAATTCGGCACCTTGCTCGATACTCTCCGGCCAGCGTTGCATGATTGACTTCTGACGCGTATAGAACCGGACGCCTTCTTCGCCATACGCGTGCGTGTCACCGAACAAGCTACGCTTCCAGCCGCCAAATCCGTGCCACGCCATCGGTACCGGAATCGGTACGTTGATGCCAACCATTCCAACCTCAATTCTCCGGCCAAACTCGCGCGCGATGTGTCCATCGCGAGTGTAACAGGCGACGCCATTGCCGAATTCGTGCGCGTTGACCAGGTCGACGGCCTCTGTAAAGTCCTTCGCACGGACGCAGGACAGCACCGGTCCGAAGATTTCCTCTTGATAGATGCGCATCTCGGGCGTGACGTGGTCGAACAACGTGGCACCGGTAAAAAAGCCTTCCTCGTGCCCCGGAACTTTGAGGCCACGTCCATCGACAACCAGCGACGCGCCTTCTTCGACGCCAATCGCGATGTAGTTTTCAATGCGTTCCAGCGCCTGACGTGTGACGATCGGCCCCATCTCGGCGTCGGGCTCCGTGCCGTTCTTTACTATTACGGAGCGTGCTCGATCAGCGAGCCGCGGAATCAGCTTGTCCGCAACGTCGCCTACGAGGACTGCGACCGAGATCGCCATGCACCGTTCACCCGCGGAGCCGTAGCCTGCGCCGACCAAAGCGTCGACGGCTTGATCAATGTCAGCGTCGGGCATCACAACCATGTGATTCTTCGCTCCGCCAAGCGCCTGGATCCGTTTTCCGTGCTTTGCTCCCGTCTCGTAGATGTAGTTGGCAATCGGCGTCGAACCGACGAAACTGATCGCTTTTACGTCAGGATGTTCGAGCAGAGCATCCACGACTATCTTGTCCCCTTGCACGACGTTGAACACTCCGTCAGGCAACCCGGCTTCCTGCAGCAAGCGGGCCATGTAGAGCGACGCTGAGGGATCACGCTCGCTGGGCTTCAGAATGAACGCATTGCCTGCGGCAATCGCGATCGGAAACATCCAGCAAGGAACCATGCACGGAAAGTTGAAAGGCGTGATTCCCGCGACAACGCCGAGTGGTTGGCGGGTCGTCCAGTTGTCGATGTCGGTCGACACCTGTTCCGTATGGTCACCCTTCAGCAATTGCGGAATGCCGCAGGCAAACTCGATCACATCGATGCCCCGTGCCACTTCGCCTTGCGCATCGCTGAACACTTTTCCGTGCTCGGCGGTCATGATCGCTGCCAGTTCGTCCTTGTGCTGGTTCATCAGTTCGAGAAAGCGGCGCATGACGCGCGCGCGACGGATGGGTGGCGTATTACTCCATCCCTGGAACGCCTGTTTCCCCGACGCTACGGCGGCACTTACGTCGGACGCGTCGCCGAGGTGCAGCATGCGTGCCGGAGAACCGGTCGCGGGGTTGAATATCGGCTGCTTTCGAGTGCCTGAGCCAGGCACGCGGCGACCGTTGATGAAGTGAACCACGTCTGCGTCGTCGTTGAAGGGCTGCATTTCATACTCCTTGCTGGGATCGGAACAGGCTCTAAGGGCCACAAAAATGGGCGATGGGAATAGGGTTCTGCTTCCCGATGCCAAGAGTTGTTGTCGCATCTGAATGACCTTCACTTCGATAGCTCAGATGCGGTTTTTTTGAGGGGGGAATTTGCTTACCACAGACCGCGGTAAAGCTCGACCATTTCCTCGACCGAGGGCACGCGTGGGTTATTGCCAGGCGAGCCGGAGGCCAGAGCCTGCCGCGCCATGGTCGGCATCAAGCTGAAGAAGCGCTCGCGGTCGATACCAAATTGTTCGGGCGTCGGCACCTGAAGGTCATCGTTGATCGACCGCAATTCAGCGAGCAACCTGGCGTTGGCGGCCTGCGTACTGTCCTGGCTGTCGGCCACGCCCATGGCACGAGCGCAATCAGCGTAGCGTTCTTCCGCCGCCGGGATCGAGAACGCGGTCACACTGGGCAGCAGCATGGCGTTGGACAGCCCATGGGGAACGTGGAAAAAGGCGCCGATCGGTCGACTCATGCCGTGTACCAGCGCCACGGACGCAGCGGAAAACGCCACACCGGCGAGCGTCGAACCGAGCATCAGGGCTTCGCGGGCGGCTGTATCCTGGCCGGATCGATAGGCTTTACGCAGATTGGGGCCAATCAAGCGCATGGCCGCCAGGGCCTGACTGTCGCTGTACAGGTTGGCTTTCTGGCTGACGTAGGCTTCGATCGCGTGGGTCAGCGCATCAATACCCGTATCGGCGGTGACGCGCGGCGGCAGGCTGAGGGTCAGGTTATAGTCGACCAAGGCTGCCACGGGCATGAAGCCGATGCCCACACAGAGCATTTTTTCGTCGTTCTGCTGGTCAGTGATGATCGTGAAACGGGTCACTTCCGAGCCGGTTCCCGCAGTGGTGGGCACCGCGATAATGGGCAACCCAACCTCGGTAACAACGCGCGGAAACTTATAGTCGCGCATTTCTCCACCATGCTTGGCAAGAATGCCAATCGCCTTGGCGCTGTCGATCGGACTGCCGCCGCCCAGTGCAATGATACTGTCGTAGTCTCCTGCGCGAGCCTTCTCCACGCCAGCTCGAATCGAGTCAACCGTGGGCTCGGGGACCGTATCAGCGAAAATTTCGGCTGTCATGCCATTGGCGGCGAGATTTTCCTGAATGCGCCCGGCATAGCCCAGCTGCACCATCATCTTGTCGGTGATGATCAGAGGTCGACTGCAGCCGAGAGTCGCCAGAACCGTGGGAACTGTCTCGCTGGCGTTGGCGCCGACCTGGAGGATGCGCGGCAAAATCACATGGTTAGACATATCGAATCCAGTATGAATGTCGGTTAAATATAAAAAGCAATCCGGGATCTAATCATTAATTGAAGTCTTCATCTCGATGCCTTGTCTTTCTGATAATTTAGATAACCAGACATCGATATCTTTGCTATTGGGAATGGTGAAACTTGCCGGAGCGGTATGGTTTTCGGTGTTCGTTAATTCCCAGTTAGGCATCACCCTTTCGAGAGGTCCCTGCAGGCGTGCATCGCGATGACGCAATAAATCCAGCGTCATTAACAGAGATAGCGGCAAAGTGATATGCCCATGGCCGGGCCGACCGTGCGTTGCCCGAAGTGAATGGCCCTGACTTCGTAAGCCGATAGTTGATTAAGCTTCCACATGACTCATCGTCTCGTCTCCCGGACCCGCAGATTTGCTGCAATGCAGGTCATCATTGTCGTCGGTAGCCGTCAGCACTGATCAATCGCGTTTCGGCTGCAAGCTGCCGTGGCGGCGCGCTGAGGTTACTGTCGGTTAGAACGAGGAGCGGGTAAAGCAATAAAAAAGCCGATGATGGGTCCGCTTTACTTATGGCTATGCCCGTCGGGGCGAGGTGGAAGGCTATTTTTGCCCGTCCCCGCCGAACTGAGCGATCTGAAGAAGCAGTTACATTGATCTCGTCCACGTCATGTGAGCGGTCGCCGCGCGCGAGAGCGACCTACGGCGGGGACATCTGCGCTGATCCGCCCCGCCGCCCTCGATCGATATTACAAGCAGTTCTTCTCCGCTTCGAACACGATGTCGGTCGCGACGTTCGGCTGGTGCGAGCAGGAATGCTTTACTTGCATATAGGACTTCAACGCCTGATGCCCTCCAGTGGCGCCACACAGACTGAACGTTCGGCGCTGCAATGGCCGTTGCCAAGCCGGATCTTGAGGCGGGTGCCGCGCCTCACAGCGATCTAGCGCCGCTGTCTCAGCAAGTCGAATTGGCGCTGTTGTCTCAGCGAATTCAGTTCGCGCTGCTGCCTCAGCAAATCCAGGTCGCGCTGTTGTTTCAGTAATTGGAGTTGTTCGTTCTGGAGTTCGATCTGTTGCTTCTGCGCTTCCAATTGCGCTCTATAGGCCCCCATGCTTTGGTCAGCCAGCGCTCCCTGCGGGTAAGTATGCGCGTAGGCGAGGGAACAGCCAGCCGTCAATGTCGCAGCAACGATAAGTGCTTTCATGATGCCCCCGGGCGGATGCTCTTTTGAGATATTTTAGGCCAGAAAGGTGGGGCATCGGCGGGACCGACGTGGCTGTCGGCGTCGTGCCTGGATCGGTGATTGCGTATGTTGAGCGAGCGGCGTGCGTGGCAACGAGAGGCCGGCATCGACCCATCGGAGACGTAAGTTAGTAATACCTCCAACGGCCGAACTTGGCCGGGCAACCGACATCTACCGGTCCGCGAGATAAGTGCCGCGGCTCTCCTTTCGGTGAGTACGATGTCTCAATTGACGCTCGCCGTCGGTGCCGCAGTGAAGAAACAGTTGGGCATCGTCCATCGGCATTTGCAGCAAAACAATGGGGACGTGATTTTTCCGAAGATGCAAGACTTGACCGACGGGGATGACAAATGCCCATGGGTAAACCCGCAGCCGTAGATCGTTCCACCTACGAACAAGCAATCGCCGAATTTGACCTGGCGATATGTGAAGCAATCGCCGTGAGCCAAGCATCCTCTTGGCGTCAAGCGACGATGAACGTAGGCTACGCTTCCTATGTGTTCACGCGCATGTGCGGTGCAGGTGTATCGTTCATACGCGCTGCACCTAAATCCCGGTGGGTCCGCGCCGACTTTGACGACTGGCAACTTGGGGCTGTGGCAGGACACGCGCGATCGCTGTTAGACGGTTTCTTACTCTTCAACTATTTGATCGAGCCTGCGAAGAGCGAGGCAGAGATGGGGGCGCGCATCAACGTGATGCACCTTAACGATTGCACTAGGCGCATCGAGCTACATACAAATCAAGGACTGACGCAGCACCTCGAAGGTTTTGGGAAACAGCGCGAGGAGTTGCGCCAACGCCTCGAACAGAACGAATATTTCAAGTCATTGCCGGCTGGAGTGCAAAAGAATTGCCTCAACGGCCGCTTCTTAATGATCGACACTCGGGACGAGATGCTCGCGAAGGTCGGCTTCCAGAAGGGACAGTTCGATGCTCTCTATGACCTGTGGTCACAGCACGTGCATGTTCTCCCACTATCGTTTTACCGCATGGAGCCAAATGGGCGGGGAACGGGAGTCGAGAACGAAGCAGACCGCGGTTATATTGCACAGGCCTTGAGAATCGGTGCTGCGCTGCTGACCCAAGCGACGGACAAGATGGTCGAGCAGTTCCCCGAAACTGCGAGCGTCAGAAAGGGCACAAAATCGAAGTTCCGCCCTGGGCCTTCAGAAAATTTACCGCCAAAACCTGCACCGGTTCAGAAGAGCTCGCCGCCTGCGCCGGTTAAGGAATCGTTGCTAGCCGCAGCCATGAAGAAGATCTATGGCAGATAAGGCTATTGAAGCGTCGGCGTATTCCTCAGCGTCCGCTTCCGAAGCGCTACCGACGCTCGGATGTCCAACTGCGTCTGACAGCGAAGGTCGCTTGTTGGCCGACTATCGCCTCATGCGCGCAGCGTTTGCCACTCCGCAAGTGGCGCTCGGCTTTCTCACGCACGGTCGCTGGCGAAAGGTTGGTCTCAGGTAGTTCCGCGGCGCGCGCCACCCCAACGAGTAACCGGCAGCAGGCCGCTGCCGGTTTCAACTACACTCTCATCCGTCAATTTGCTGAATGCCGGCCAGTCGCCACGCCTGGTTGCCACGTGCGTCGCTGACCATGTTCCAGACTTCCTGGAACGGCTGGGCAGTCGGCGCATCGTCTTCCCGCATTTGACCGTAAAAGCGAACGCTAACCAGCGTTTCATCCGCATTGCATTCTGTGCCAAGCACTTCCGCGTCAAGTTGCGTGACTTCCGTATGACTCACCTGGCGACCCCGAGCTTCGAGATCCCGCTTGATTTGCGCGAACATCTCCGGCGTCGTCAATTCGAACAGGTCACCCTGCTCGTTCCGGTCCCATGCGCCTTGAAGGCGCATGAACAAGGTCTTTGCCGATACAAGAAACGCCGCCTGATCTTGCTCGCGTGGTAGTCCCGTTGTCCTCTCCGTGTCCGCTGCTCCCGTCGAACCCATCGCCGCGTTCGGCCAGCCCCGCAAGTTCGCTTCAGGCCGCGCTTGCGGGATCTGATTCAGAAACCGTGAGCCGTTCGTTTGCTGGCGGTTCACGGGACCGTGTCCATAGGCAAGATCCGGACGACGCCGGTTGGCGATAAAGCGGAATAGCATCACGCCGGCGAAAATCACCGCCCCGATCAGCAACGCATTCGACAGCATCTGCGCCAGCCCTTCGCCCAGGCCAAACGACGACAGTAATGCTGCAATCCCAAGGCCCGCAGCGAGACCCGCCAGCGGGCCCATCCAGCGGTTACCCGCTGCCGCAGCAGGCGCCTGCGCGGCCTGTTGTGCCGGCTGTGCCTGTTGTGCCTGTTGGCTTTGCTGCGCTTGTCCAGACGGCGACGCCGTCTGCGACTGCCGCCCGATGCTTTGACTCCCGCCTACGCGCTTCGCCTCGGCGTCGTTCGACGCCACGGCGCCCAGCGCCAGCAGTCCCGCCAGACCCAGCACGGCCGTCCCGCGCGTGACTGCACCGGCAGCAAGTCGTAATTTGTTGATGATTTGCGTGTACATAAAAACCTCTTTCGATGAGTCGCGAAACTGCCCGCAACGCGCTCCATTTGCGCGCGCAAATACATTACGAACAGTAATATTTTTAGCTACGCAAGCTCGCCGCTAGTTGTGCCTTCGATCCATCAAAAGCGGCGTGAAAACCGTTGCCGTGGATGTAGTGCTCCAGTTGCCGGATGGTGTGTTCCTGCTCGGAAATCAGGTTCTTGATCAGGTCGCCGATCGACACCATTCCTGTCACCTGCCCTGCCCTGATCACAGGCAGATGGCGAATCCGATGTTCTGTCATGATCGCCATGCACTCGTCCGTCGTCTGCTCCGGACTGACATAACGCACCGCCGTCGACATGATGTCGCGCACAGGCGTATTCGTTGACGAGCGTTCCATCAGAACGATCTTCCGGGCGTAATCGCGCTCCGTCACGATGCCGGCTATGCGCCCGTCGTGCGTGGCGATGAGCGCTCCAACCTCCCGGTGAGCCATGATCGATATCGCGTTGCAAACCGAAGCGGATGCCTCGATCGACCACACTGTCCGGGAAGCTTTCGCACGCAGCAATTCTGCAACCGATGCCATATGTCACCTCTGTCAGCTGTCATGAAACGCCCGCCGACGCTTCGGGGCGAGGTTTCAATCTAACTGAACCCATGCCAACATAAAATTCGTATTTTTATTGTTGATACTTCGAGAAAAACGTATCTTTCCGTAATCGGTGGAGGGTTCGTGAATTTCAAGCATCTCTATTACTTCTGGGTCGCGGCTCGCGCGGGCGGCATCGTGCGCGCGGGCGAGCAGTTGCACATCACGCCGCAAACGCTCAGTGGCCAGATCAAGCTTCTCGAAGAGGCGCTGGATAAGAAGCTGTTCAGGAAAACCGGCCGCACGCTCGAACTGACCGATGCGGGGCGCCTCGCGCTCGACTACGCCGACGAGATATTTTCGTTAGGTTCGGAACTCGAAAGCGCTGTGCGGCGCGAAAGCGAATCCGGTGCGCAAACGCGGTTTCGCGTCGGGATCGCGGATTCGGTCCCCAAGGCGATTGCGTACCGGCTGCTGGAACCCGCGCTGAGCGCGTCGGCGTCGCTGCGCATGATCTGTCACGAAGGCAAACTGCACGCGCTGCTCGCGCAACTGGCCGTGCACCGCCTCGATCTGATCATCGCGGACGCCCCCATTCCCGTCGACGTCAACATCAAGGCATTCAATCACCGCCTCGGACGTTCGACGCTAAGCTGCTTCGGAACCCAGGCGCTGATTCAAGGCAGCAAAAAACGCTTCCCGATGTCGCTCGACAAGCTGCCTGTGCTACTGCCCGGCACGGAATCCGCCGTGCGGCGCAAGCTGGATCACTGGCTCGCCTCGCACGCCATTTCGCCGCGCATCGTCGGCGAGTTCGACGACGGAGCGATGACCATGGCATTCGGCCGCGAAGGCCGCGGCCTGCTGTTCGCGCCAACCGTGCTCGAAAGCCAGTTGCAGACAGAGCACAACCTGACGATAGTCGGGCAGATCAATTCGATCGTCGAGGAATTTTTTGCAATCTCTATCGAGCGCCACATCAGCCACCCGGCTGTCGCGATGATCATGGACGCGGCGCGTAGCGAACTGTTCAACGTTTAGCGGGGTCGTTTCCGATGTGAACGCGACGTTCGAATGTCCTCGTGAGAGGACGTGCCGGTGGGTGGCGATGGCCGCACCCGGCCGGATGGCCACGCACTCGCATAAGCACCACGAATTGAGCAGCGGCGATAAATGAATAGGCTCCAGCAAAACGGTGGCGTTGGTATCAGGCGGAATGCCAGCAGGCGGAACCCGACTAAGGCGCCGGCGTCGTCCGCGATACGGCTGCGCTGACGATGATCGCAATGCGATAGTTCGATTGGGCCGATCGCGCCTTGCGAGCCGAGAAATGGAACGGTGCAAAGGTCGCCCATCGACCCTTTATGTCATTCGACAACAGCGCTTGCCACCGTCTCTTCCTGAAGTACTGCGGTCGTTCGTTCACTACTTTACCAACGGATGCTGGTGGAAAGCCGGCAGTACGCTGTTTCGCGGGTATTGACTGCAGTCGCACAATCGATCTCGCCTTTATCGCGGCGACGTCCCGGCAATTCGTCGCCGCGTTCGCCGGTTGCAACCGACTGAGGGGCCCGATATGGCAATGCCAGGAAGCGAATTACCCGGCGGCCGCCAAGCTCCGGTGATAGGTAGCGCCCAGCGGTGCGTTGCTATCCGAGCCTTCCAGAACCAATCGAGCGGCATTGTTTTAGGGGCAGTCCGCTAGGCCTTGTCGCGCCTAGAGGCCGCTACCCCGGTAAACGGCATCGAAATCACGGGGACCCCGAGTCGCAATGCGCGCCTGCTGCCTGCGGATGATCGAACGCGCCGCGCGGGCCAGCGCGAGATCGAGTGCGCCGCGCCAGTCTCTTGCGATCGACGTCACGACGACAGGCGTCGCATCGGGCGTCTGCACCTGCACCTGGCAGCGTTTGTCGAGTCCGCCGCGCGGGCCGTTGATGTCCGACATGCTGACGGTCGCCTTCGAAATCAGCCAGTCCATGCGGCGAAACACGAACCGGATGCGTTGGCGCGCGAAGCTGCGCAGACGGACGGCTTCACGGTCGCGGGACTTGAACAGGACTTGCATGAGACACCTCCTTCGTGGGTACGGCTCAAGAGTACGGTGAGAAGGCGTCGAGGAAAAAGCAGAAATAACGGAAATGCAGCTTCGGAAAAACCGAACCTTCTTTTTCGTGATCACGAACGCGCTCACGCATGCGCCGCACTCAACACCTTTTGCGTCAAAGGAGCAAGAATGGCATGGACGGCCAGCTTCGAAATGCCATCCGTCAAGCCGACCGCGAAGCGCGCGACGGTCCCGCTGGCCGCTTCGCGCACTTCGTCGTGCAACGCGCGCCCGGCCGCGTCCGCGGCCCTGCACCTGCATCAAATGCGCTCGCCAACACGAGCAGGGCACCGCCGGGAACCCTGTCCGCTTACGCGCCGGCACCCGTCTCATCGAAGAATGAGGTTTTGTCCGTCCCGTTCGCTTTGGCGCGATACATCGCGCTATCGGCCTGGCGCATCAGGGCGTGTACATCAAGACGTTCGTCCGCGCTATTGGCACCGAGCATGCGCACGCCAATGCTGGCCGATACGGCGACGGGATGACCGCCGATCTCTCGAAGCCCATGAAGGATGTCGTGAATACCGTCGGCAATCGCGCGCGCGCCGGCGTCGCCATGCACGTGGCGGGCGAGCACCGCGAACTCGTCGCCTCCCAGGCGGGCAACCGTATCGCCGCGGCGAATGCGTGTCTGCAGACCGTTGGCGAAGCACTGCAACAGTTCATCACCCACCGCATGCCCATAAGCGTCATTGACGTACTTGAAGCCGTCGAGATCGATGAACATCAAGACAGACTGTCCTTTATCGTCGTCTCGCGCCGCAGTCGCTTTAGCGATCGCCTGCTCGAGGCGAATGCGGTTGCTGAGTCCTGTCAGAGGGTCCGTCGCAGCCTGCCGTTCGAGCCGATGCACGAGGGCCATCAAGTACACGGAAGTCGCCGCGATGCTGAGCATGATGCCCAATCCCACCGCGAGGTTTTCTCTCCACCACGGCTCGACGTGCATCAAAATCACGACGCCTGCAAGCGCAACTGCACATGAAAGTAGCAACGGCCGCTTGCCGTGGCGGCAACCGGCACCCACAAGGAACCAGAACACGACCCAGAGCAAGGGCAGCGCCACGCGCCCGCCGAGCGCCAAGGCAGTCATGACAAGCGCCTGGTCTGCAATGGTGGTGACCGTCAATCGAAGGCGCGGCCGAACTGTCGCGGCGGCCGCGGCTATGTATGTCACCACGCCGAATACCACGTATGCGAAAACCACACCCAGAGTGTCATACGCGGCGGCCGTGCGTTGGAGCGCGGCGACGGCGATATAGCCGATCAACACGACCGTGCCCAGGCATATCCGGAGGAGCGCCTGCTCCTTCTCAGGTTGTCCGCGAAAGACACCTAGAAACGTTTGCTCATGCCAACGCTGCGCGCCCGGCCGCTCCATGCCGTGTACCCCGTCAATATTGTCTTTTGCAGAGCGGGCATTCTATCGCTTTTGCCGGCGACCAATGCTTCTTGCCGCTCTCTCCGTCTACTCACAGGCCCGGCTTAATGCAGTAGCAAGGCGGCTCAATGAACGCCCCCGGAAAACATTAAACTTCGACACACCAGCTGAGCGATTTCATCAAACTGTTGCATCGACCGGTTGAATCCGCAAGCCAGAACGGCCGAAAGATCGATCAAAGCAAGAGGGCGACTTTCCGGCGAAGACGCTTTGAAGGGGGCAAACCAGGGTGCTTTCCGGCAACGCTCGCTCGGCGACACCACGCCTCGCAGACGAGGCCACAACCGGTTCGACCCCCCGCAACCGAGGAGTTCCACGATGCCAGCTCATTCGCTCAACTTAAACGATCGTGTCGCCTTGGTGACCGGCGGCTCGCGCGGAATCGGACGCGCCATTTCGATCGCGCTTGCCTCAGCCGGCGCAGCAGTCGCGGTCAACTATCGGCAACGCGAGAACGACGCGGCCGACGTCGTCGCGGAAATCGAACGCGCCGGAGGCCGCGCGATCGCGGTATGCGCCGATGTATCGGTCGCAGACGACGTCGAAGCGATGATCGCCGAGGTGGAAAACCGCCTCGGCCTGATCGACGTGCTCGTGAACAACGCGGGCACCGCGACGATCGTCGACATAGACGATCTCGTGGAAGCGGAGTTCGATCGAACGCTCGCCGTCAATCTGAAATCGGCGTTTCTCTGCACGCAGGCAGTGCTGCCCGGCATGCGCGCGAGGCGCTGGGGCCGCATCGTCAACGTCTCGTCGGCCGCCGCCCGCGGCCCCGGCTTGGTTGGCGTTCACTACAACGCATCGAAAGCCGGCCTCGAAGGCTTGACGCGCGGCTATGCGGCACGGCTCGCCCGCGAAGGGATCACCGTCAACGCCGTTGCACCGGGACCGATCGACACCGAAATGGCTGGACCGCTTAAGGCGTCCAACGTCGCAGAAAGGCTGCCCGTCGGGCGCTTGGGCGAAGCGAGCGAGGTCGCGGAGGTCGTGCTGATGGTCGTCGGCAACGCATTCATCACGGGCCAAACGATCCCCGTCAACGGAGGCGCAAGCTTCATATAGATCCTTGGCCGCATCGCGCGCGGGCAAGATCCGATATGGGCACCGCTTGGACCACGCAGCCGCAAACGGTCCAGTTTGAGGATGCGTTTAAAGCAGATTGCTTGACGTGACGCGACAACTGCGTTGACAGCCGCCGGTCCGCTGATAGTCAATGAAATATCAGCGGACCCACGGGCAATGGAGCGACTACGACTCCGCTTTCCCGGTATGCCCACGAAGAATGCTGGCGAGCAGTGCGCCGACCCCAAACTCCCAGGGCGCAATGCGATGCGAATGGTTGACCGTGTTGATGAGCGCACCGAATCGCGGGCTCGATACCGTCACCGTATCGCCGATCTGATGCGTGAATCCTTGCCCTGGCACGCTACGATCCGCGGTCGGTGCAAACAACGTCCCGAGATAAAGCATCATTCCGTCCGGGTATTGATGGTGAGAGCCCATCGCTTGCGCAACGAGTTCTGTCGGGTCCCGGCTGATGCGTTTCATGGAGCTCGCCCCTGTCAGAACATATCCATCTGTTCCTTCTACGCGTAGCGAAAGCTCCGCAGCCCGAACATCATCGAGACCGAATCTACTGTCGAAGAGGCGAATGAACGGGCCAATCGAAGCTGACGCGTTGTTGTCCTTCGCCTTACCGAGCAGCAGCGCACTCCGGCCTTCGAAATCCCGGAGATTGACGTCGTTCCCAAGCGCGGCGCCGACGATTTCCGCCCGGCTGGTCACCGCCAGCACGATTTCAGGCTCCGGGTTATTCCACTGCGAATTTTCATGAATTCCGATTTCGCTGCCGGTACCGACAACGGACATGGGCTGCGCTTTCGTGAAAATTTCCGCATCGGGACCGATGCCGACTTCCAGATACTGCGACCACATTCCTTCCTGAATAAGTACGTGGCGCACCGCTTCGGCTTCGGCAGACCCCGGGCGAACGCTTGCGAGCCGATCGCCCAGTACTGACATGACCCGCGCGCGCACTTCGTCGGCCCGGCTCGCGTCGCCTCCCGAGCGCTCCTCGATCACCCGCTCCAGAAGGCTTTCGACGAACGTCACACCGCTCGCCTTGACCGCCTGAAGGTCACATGGCGCGATGAGCCAAGGAGTTGACGGATCGCGCCGATCGAAGGCGGAATTGGCAAGAACCAGGTCCATTGTCGCAAGTCTCGGCAGGTTCGCAGCGGCCTCCTTCAGCCGAAGGCCGATTCCTGGCTGCTCAAGCAGCGTGCTGGTCGTCAGCGCGAACGACGACACATCCACCAGTGCGCCACCGATAACGGCAACAGGACACGGCGCGCCGATATCGGGGCACCACGCGCGCCCCACGAGCACCGCCTGCTCCAGATCGTCAGGCAACGCGGATCGGTCATTCAATGGCATCTAATCTTTTTCCAACCTGGTATGGGTTATTGCTGAGCATCAGTGCGGTGCACGCTCTACTTGTGCCTGACAACAGCGGCTCACATGATTGCGCTGATTTGCCAAGGCACGAATTCGTTTTGCCCGTAACCGTGCTGCTCGCTACGAGAGCGTTTCCCGGAGGCCACGTCGAGCAGCAGTTGGAACAGCACTGCGCCAAGTTGCTCGATCGTTGTGCTGCCTTCCAGCACTTCTCCGCAGTTCAGGTCCATATCGTCGGACTGACGTTGCCACAGCGCGGTGTTTGTCGCGAGCTTTACCGATGGCGAGGGCGCGCAGCCGTAAGCCGAACCGCGTCCCGTCGTAAAGCAGATCAGGTTCGCACCGCCGGCAACCTGGCCGGTCGCCGACACCGGATCGTAGCCAGGCGTGTCCATGAACACGAGACCGCGCGCCTTGACCGGCTGAGCGTATTCGTACACCTCGACCAGGTTCGTGGAGCCTGCCTTTGCGATGCCGCCCAACGATTTCTCGAGGACGGTCGTCAAACCGCCGGCCTTATTGCCCGCCGACGGATTGTTGTTGATCTGCGCCCCTTGCCGCTGCGCGTATGCTTCCCACCACCTGATGCGATCGACCAGTTTCTGTCCCACTTGGGGCGTTACCGCGCGGCGGGTCAATAAGTGCTCGGCGCCATAAATCTCCGGCGTCTCCGAGAGAATCGCGGTACCGCCGCGCCGCACGAGCAAATCGACGGCTGCACCCAGCACAGGATTGGCCGTGACGCCCGAATATCCGTCCGACCCACCGCATTGAAGGCCAATAGTGAGATGACTTGCCGAAACCGTTTCCCGCTTAACGTCATTCGCGTCGGGCAACATCTGCCGAACCAGTTCGATACCTTTTGCAATAGTCAGGGTCGTGCCACCGGTGTCCTGAATCGTGAAGGTTCGCAAGCGGCCGTGTTCCCTGAGCCCCTGAGTTTCGAGCAGCCGCGAAATCTGATTCGTTTCACAGCCCAGGCCGATAACCAGCACGCTCGCGAAGTTGGGATGGCACGCATAGCCGCCAAGTGTGCGCTGGAGGATCGCGAGGCCGTCGCCTTCGGAGTCAATTGCGCAACCCGAACCATGGGTGAGCGCGACGACGCCATCGACGTTCGGAAACGCGGCCAACGCTTCAGGATGAATGTCACGGCGGAAATAGTCGGAAATGGCTCGCGCGACCGTGGCGGAGCAGTTCACCGAGGTAAGGATGCCGATGTAATTGCGCGTTGCCACACGGCCGTCTTCACGCACAATGCCGCGAAATGTCGCCGATTCAGTTGACGGGACAGTGGCACGTACGCCCTGACTGAATGCGTAGTCACGGGCGAATTCGCCCATCGCGAGATTATGGGTGTGAACGTGCTGCCCCGCGCGGATCGGCTGACTCGCAAAGCCGATGATCTGGCCATAACGGTGCACCGCTTCACCTTCACCGATGTCGCGTGTCGCCACTTTGTGACCGGGCGGGATCAATCCCGAGACCGTCACCGCTTCCTCATCCAGCACCGTGCCGGACATGAGCTGATCGAGGGCGATGACGACATCGTCAGCGGGATTGAGTCGAATGACGCGAACCGGTCTGACTGCGGTCGATGCGACGGACTTGCCCGCAACAGGGGACGACATGGAACTACTCCTTCGTTTCTCAATGCGTAACGACGGTTTCAGGATCGGCTGCACGACGTCGCATTACGCGCGGTGCAGCCGTGTTCAAACGACGTTTCAGCCAGCGCTCCACGGTGTCTTGCAGCGCGTGTACTCGAGTTGATAGAGCGTGGAGTCCGGCGCAACCGCAGCGGCCCCTGGCAAAGCAGTGAGCCCGGCAAGGAAAGCGTCCACTGTTGTGCGGACATAGTCGGCACGGCATCCTTCGATCATCACGATCCATGTCGGCACCTGGGTGCCTTCCGAACGCGCCTTCTTCTCAGCAGTTTCGACCTTGCTGACGGCCTCATCGGCCAGACACAGGTGCACGCCCGTGATCCCTGGCCGGTCGACGAGCGGCGGCAAGACCCGTTGACGCAATCCCTTCACGATATCGGCCCGCGCCGCGGAAGGCACGTCGAAGCGCACCGTCATGAGACTGGCGCCCTGCCCAACACCTTCCGAATACGCCACATGGCAGATCGAGCGGGCCACGCTGCGAAACGAGGCGACGACCTGCTTCGTCCACGGCGTCGGCGAATTGAGCCGAAGCAGGTAGTCCTGCGCGCCGAGCACCTCCACGGTGTCGGCTTCGTACAGATTGAAGTACTCGGGGCCCGCATCCAGCGCAATGTAGCGCCGCCCGCGCCTGAACCCCGGAATCCCGGCGCGTTCCGGCATGTGCTCGCGGTTGTGCCACTCGTAGAATTCATCCTTCGCTTCCGGCAGCAGGTCATGCCAGATTGCGACGACGCCCGTTCCAGCAAGGCTCATATCTCCTCCTTCTACAGATCGAATCGTTTTATCGTGCCAACGGATATTCGCCACGGCCCCATGCCGTGCCAAGCGAATCCGCATACCGCACGACCTTCTGGCTCTGCTCGCCGAGTCCGCTGCCGCCGAGGGTCATGGTGTCGCCCGCTTTCAGAAAGACGGGCGGCTTCTGACCGAGGCCGACACCGGGAGGCGTCCCGGTAATAATGACGTCGCCAGCCATCAGTGGCATGAAGCGGCTGAGATACGCCACGATATGCGCGACGTTAAAGATCATCGTGCGTGTGTTGCCCGTCTGACGACGTGTGCCGTTGACGTCGAGCCACAGGTCGAGCACCTGCGGGTCGGGCACTTCATCGCGCGTTACGAGCCACGGGCCGAGCGGCGCAAAAGAGAAGCCGCTTTTGCCCTTGGTCCACTGGCCTTCGCGTTCGAGCTGATACGCGCGTTCGGAAACGTCATTGGCAAGGCAGTAACCCGCCACATGATCGAGCGCGGTGGCTTCATCGATCTGCCAGGCGGGTTTGCCGATCACCACGCCCAGTTCAACCTCCCAATCCAGCTTTTGCGCGTCTGCCGGCAAGATGACCGGATCGTTCGGACCGCTGATCGAACCCGTATGCTTGTTGAACACGACAGGTTCCCGCGGGATCGGCGTATCGGTTTCAGCGGCATGGTCGGTGTAGTTCAGACCAATGCACACGAGGTTACGGACATTGCCGATACAGGCGGCGAGGCGCGTGCCCGCTTCCACGACGGGCAGGCGATTCAGATCGAGTTCGCTCAGCTTCGCAAGGGCCGCAGGCGAAACAGTCGTTCCGTCGATGTCGTCGACGACGCCGGTCAGATCGCGGATCACGCCGCTCGAATCGATGACACCGGGATGCTCCTGACCAGGCTGGCCGAAACGGACGAGACGCATTGAAGACTCCTATCAAGACAAAAAAAGTATCGGCAACGTGCCGAGATCACCGAAGCCGATATGCAACTCACAACCAATCGGTAACTCGAGCACGCCCGCGTAAGAGCCCGTGATCACTGCCTGGCCGGCATGCAATCCAAGGCCGCGGACGCGGAGAAAATTGACGAGCCAAACGATCGGCGCGAGCACGGTGCGATCAGGGTGGCGGCCAGCAAAACTGACCGTGTCGTGTCCGGCGCGAGTCAGACTGACGGTGAATTCGACCGGGAGATCGGCCGGCGTCGCGCCCTCGCGCAATTGAACGCGCGGCCCCATGACAAGACCGGCGTTGAACAGACCGTCTGCCAGCAATTCAGGAAACGTCAGCGATTCTGGATGCGCATAGCGACTGCCCAGCAGTTCGAGCGCGAGGTGAACATTCCCGAGAGCGTCGAGCACCTCGGCTTCGCCATACGATTCGCGCCGTGGCGGCAGATCGCGAGCCAGCAAACAGGCGAGTTCAGGCTCTGCCCTTACCAAGGACTGCCCAGGCATGGCGCGAATGCGGCATTGGGCGCCTCGATGGATGACGGCGTCGTAGATTGGCGCAGCGATGAGTTTGCCCGCCGGCGGCAGCGCACATTTCCACGCGCCAGCCTGCCGGCCGAGCTGATCGCCCACCTGTTGCTGGATCGCGAAACCCTCGTCCAGATTCGCGGGCCGCAGCTCGATGGGAAGGCGCTCCACGAGCGTGCCTTGCCGGCGCGCCGCGACGAGGACACGTGCTGCCTGCTCATCCAACGCGGTGAGTCGCTCGAGAGCCTGAGCTGCGCCCGGCGCGTTCATGCCGCCTCGCTCGCATGTGCACCGACGCCCTGGCGCGGCCATACGGCACCCAGCTTCGCGGACGCTTGCTGCAATAGCGCGTAAAAGGCCTCGTAACGCTCCGGCTGAACCCGTGTGACCGGCCCGGCAATGCTCATGGTGCCGACCACCGCACCGTCAGGCAGCGCACGCACCAGCACCGCCAATGCGACGACACCCGGCTCGGCCTCTTCGACGACAAGGCCATAGCCACGCTGCCTGGTCCGCTCCAACTCCGGAATCAGCTGCTCGACGCTGGTAATGGCCTTCGGCGTCCATGCGCCCGCGGCGGTCGCTTTTCCGAGTCCACCACGCAGGGCGTATTCGATCGCCTGGTCGTTCGGCATTCCAGCCAGCCACGCCTTGCCAACCGATGTGGCATGCAAGACGATGGGACTATGCATGGACGGCGAATACATCAGGCCCGGTGCCGCGCCCTGGGACGCTGCCAGCCATGCGAGTGTTCCTTCGTTGACCACCGTCAGCCGGACCAGCTCGCGGCACTGACCCGCGACCTCATCGAGGATCGGCTGCACCAGACCCGGCAGACCAAGCCCATGCAGGTACCGCTGACCGAGCAGGGACAGCTTCAAGGTCAGACGGTACTGGGAGGTCTGTTCATCCTGTTCCGCCCAGCCCTGCTCGCACAGTTGCGCGAGTACGCGATGCGCGGGGCCCTTCTCCAGCCCGAGTTCGGCGGCGATATCGGAGATGCGCATCCAGCGCGCCTCACGTGCGAGCAACTCGATCGCCTGCAGCGACCGGTCAACTGCTCCCTTGACAACTCTCATAATTGACGTAACATGATTCTTAATGGAACGGTGTTACAACAATAGACAAACAGCGCCGGAAAGTCAATCACGATGGAGACAAGCATGAATCGGAACACCCGGGTTAAGCCTCACGGCAAGCGCCAGTCGAAGATCGCCGCGGCCAGCGGCTGGATCGGCTCGGCGCTGGAGTACTACGACTTCTTCATTTACGCGACTGCGGCGTCGCTGGTGTTCCCGCAGCTCTTCTTTCCCTCTGATAATCCAACGGTCGCCATCATCGCCTCACTGGCAACCTTCGGTGTCGGCTATATCGCCCGCCCGGTGGGCGCCGTCGTCCTCGGCCACTGGGGCGACCGCCACGGCCGCAAGACGGTGCTGCTCCTCTGCATGTTCCTCATGGGCTTTTCAACGATGGCCGTCGGGGTCCTGCCAACCTATAAGCAGGTCGGCATCTGGGCGCCGGTGCTGCTCGTGGTTCTTCGCCTCATCCAGGGCTTCGCGGTCGCCGGGGAGCTCTCCGGCGCCAGCTCGATGATTCTCGAGCACGCACCGTTCGGTCGGCGCGGCTACTTCGCGAGCTTTACCCTCCAGGGGGTGCAGGCCGGACAGCTCATGGCGGCAGCGATCTTCCTGCCTCTCGCGCATTTCATGCCCAGGGACCAGTTCACCTCCTGGGGCTGGCGGATTCCGTTCCTGCTCAGCATTGTCGTTCTCATCGCGGGCTACGTCATTCGCCGCAAAGTCGATGAGACCCCGGCGTTCGCCGAGGAGCGCGTGCACGGCGAAATTCCCGCCTCGCCAGTCGTCGAAGTGCTCCGGCAGAGCTGGGACGATGTCGTGCGCGTGGTCTGCATGGCGCTTACCGCCGTAATCGCCCTTGTCGCCGCGGTCTTCGGCACCGCCTACGCGGTTCAGCCGGCGTACGGCATCGGCTTCCCTCCCGGCATGTATCTGTGGATCCCTGTTCTGGGCAATATCTGCGCAGTGATCCTGATTCCCTTCGTCGGCAACCTCTCAGACAGGATTGGTCGCAGGCCGCCAGTCCTTGTCGGCACCCTCAGCGCCGGACTGCTCTCGTTCGTGTATCTGTACGCTATCAGCATCCATAACGTATGGCTGGCGATGGTTCTCTCGGTGCTCATGTGGGGCATCGCCTATCAGGGCTTCAACGGCGTATTCCCGAGCCTGTTCTCCGAACTGTTCCACACGCGCGTGCGCGTGTCCGGGATGGCCATTGGACAGAACGTCGGGACGACGCTTTCCGCGCTGCTCCCGGCATTCTTCGTCGCGGTCGCGCCCCCCGGCTCCGCCAATATTCCACTGAAGATCGGAGCCCTGACATTCGGCATCTGTGTCGTGGCCGCGATTGCCGCCTTTACCACGCGCGAGACGTACCGGGTCCGGCTCCACGATCTCGGCGACCGCAACGCGGTCCCTGTACCCAAAGGCGAATACGATCGTCTGCGCGCCGAGATGTTGCGTGAGACGACCGGAACAGCCGGCTCACAGGATCTGACGAACCAACTGCGCTCGTAGCCGAAAGCAAGGGCCATCTCGGCAGCGACCGCCCGGCGCAACTTACGCTGTTCGGACGAGCCGGGCAGGAACACGCGGCCGCGGCACTCGCCAATATCTGATGCCACACAGGAGAAAGACACATGCACAACCAAGGTACGCCACGTTACGATGGCCCGCGCGAACTCGCGCAATCCCTGACTCCGTTCGCACGTGTGAGCGCATCCGCAGCGGTCTGGAACAAGGAAGGGCTGCGCGCGGACTCCGAGTATCGCGACCTCGGACTCGCCGCGGTGACCAACGGTCGCATCGGCGCCAAGCACATTCGCGCACTGACCCCGTTCACCGATGCCACGGGCTGGCATTGGCACGACATGACTGCGCACTATCTGTATGTGCTGCGCGGATCGGTGACGTTCCGTTTCGCCGGCGTCGAGGGCGATGTGACTCTCAATGCCGGGGACGACCTCTCGCAACCCGCCGGCGTTCCGCACAATGTGATCTGGCGCTCCGATGACCTTGAAGTCATCGAGATTAACGAGCCCGCTGTCTACGGAACATGGGATCTCGCCGAAGCCCCGGCACCCTGGAAGTGAGCAGTAAGCTATGACTGCACCTTCCGTCAACATCGGACATGAGGCCGCAATGCATCCACATATCACGGGAAGAACGCGACTTTACGGGTTAGTGGGCGATCCGCTGACGGCAGCCAGGTCGCCGCAACTGCTGAACCAGCTTTTTATCGAACAGCGCGCGGACGCGGTCTGCGTTCCGTTTTGGGTCAAGGCGGAAGACCTGTCCGCATTCGTCGCCGGCGCACGAGCGTTACGCAATCTTTCCGGCCTGCTGGTCACAATGCCTCATAAGCAACGGATGCTGGATTTTGTCGACGAACTCCATCCCACTGCTTCCAGGGTCGGCGCACTCAACGTGATACGTTGCAACGAAGATGGACGCTGGGTCGGCGCCATATTCGATGGCGTGGGCTGTGTGCTTGGCATGCAATGGGAAGGCAATCATCCGGCGAATAAGTCCGTTCTTCTCGTCGGTGCCGGAGGCGCGGGCAGGGCTATCGCATTTGCAGTCGCGGCGGCGGGCGCCCGAACGTTAACCATATCCGACGTTGACGAGCAGCGGGCTGGCGAGCTCGCGGAATCCGTTGCTGCCGAAACCGGTTGCATCACGCATTCCGGACCTCCCGACCCGCACGGTTTCGAAGTCGTGATCAATGCCACACCGCTCGGCATGAACGCGAATGACGCCATGCCGGTAAATCCCGAGCGGCTCGCACCCGGCACCATCGTCGTAGACATCATCAATGCGCCAGAGCCGACGCAGCTTCGCCGCGCCGCGCATGCGCGCGGCTGTCGTACCCAGGACGGGGGGCCGATGCATGAAGGGCAGGCAGTGCATGCCCTACGCTTCCTTGGGTTCGATTACCACCCTGCTGGCAGGTCAGCACCGGACGACGGCGTGCTTTTCGCGCCTGCAACGAACGCAAGTCGTTAATGCCCTAACGCCTCTGGGAAAGCGCCCGGAATCGACAGTTTTACCAGTTTGAATGGAGGGAAGATGCGATGAACAGTTTCAACGTTTCCACATTGGTATGTGCGGCCAGCTTTAATGCGCGCATCGCGCAAGCACGGAGTCGATTCGTCGACGGTGCGAAGGGAGAACACGCATGAAAGTCGCATTGCTGGAGGCCAGCCATTGGCATGTCCCACTCTATCTCGATGCGCTTGAGGCGCCCGGTATCCAGGTGGTAGCCGTTTCAGATGCGGAGCAAGTAAAAGGACAGGCAATTGCCGCGCGCTTTGGGAGCACGTTGTACTCGTCGGCGTATGAGTTGCTCGAGCGCGAGGATGTCGATTTCGCGTTTGTGTTTGGGCGGCATTCCGAAATGCCGACGCTCGCGGAGGCGGTGATCGAACGAAAAATTCCGTTCGCGCTGGAGAAACCCTGCGGCGTAAACATGTCGCAGGTCACGCGGCTGCGCAAACTGACCGAGGAAGCCAATCTTTATTGCGCCGTACCGTTGATCTTCCGGATGAGCGAGTTGCTCGGCGCACTGGAAGATGCGGAGGATTGCATACCGTCGGACTTTAACTACATGTCTTTCCGTTTCATTGTAGGTGCGCCTGGTCGTTACGAAGCTGCAGGCGCAGGTTGGGCACTCGATCCTGTGTATTCCGGAGGCGGATCCACGATCAATGTCGCAACCCACTTCATCGATCTCTTCAGATTACTGACTGGCAAAGAAGTCGCGCGAGTCTCCGCCACCATGAACTCCCGAACGCATCGAGGCGCCGTCGAGGACTACTCGTTGCTGACAATGCAAACCGAAGACGGCGTGATCGGGCTCGTGGAGACCGGATACAGCTTTCCCAGTACTCAAGACGAGCAGCGCGAATTCTCCTTCACCCTTTCATCCGATCGCATGTACGCAAAATCGGGCCCCGACCGGATCGAGATTCGGGACCGGAACAATCTTGCCGCCGGCACTCGCAGTCGCCGTCTCCAGTTAGAGACCGACATTTACTACCCACTGTTCGTCAAGCGAGTGCTTGGTGAATGCCGCACAGGTGCAAGGCCGATCGCGTCCTTGCGCGACGCCGAGGCGATGATGCAGGTCATGGATGCGGCCTACGCTTCTGCTCGGCAGGGGGGTGCGCTTCAGACTCTTGAACCGATTTCCGGGTAATCCAGGCCATCGGATTGCGTCGCACGCCTATGCCGCTAACGAGATATTGCAATTTGGCCGATTATCCTGCACCGAAGGAAGGCGACTGGATCGCGCGAGACTTCCGTTTCCACACCGGGGAGGTGATGCCGGAGGTGCGGCTACACTACCGAACCATCGGCGACCCGTCCGGCGAGCCGGTCCTGGTCCTGCACGGCACGACGGGCACAGGCGCCAGCATGCTGACGCCCGCGTTCGCGGGAGAGCTGTTCGGGCCCGGACAGCCGCTTGATGCCAACAATTATTTCATCGTCCTCCCGGACGGAATTGGAGCCGGCGGATCGTCCAGGCCGTCGGACGGGCTGCGCACGCGGTTCCCGGCTTACAACTACGACGACATGGTGCTCGCGCAGTACAGGCTCCTGACCGAGGGCCTGGGCATCAGGCACTTGCGCCTGCTGATCGGCAACTCGATGGGCGGCATGCACACGTGGATCTGGGCGGTGCGATATCCGGACTTCATGGACGCGCTGGTGCCAATGGCGTCGCAACCGACCGAGATGTCCGGCCGCAACTGGATGCTGCGCCGCATGCTCACCGAGATGGTCCGCGACGACCCGGAGTACCTGGATGGCAATTACGCCAGCCCGCCCCGCTCCTTGCGCATTGCCAGCGCGTTCTTCGCGCTGGCCACCAACGGTGGAACGCTGGCCTACCAGAAAGCAGCTCCGACAATGGAGTTGGCCGACAACTTCCTGGACACCCTGTTGGCCCAGCCTTTCACGTTGGATGCCAACGACTTCTTATATCAATGGGGTGCCTCGCGCGGCTATAACCCGGCACCCGGCCTGGAGCAGATCCGGGCTATGGTGCTCGCCATCAACGCGGCCGATGACGAACGCTATCCGCCCGAGACCGGTCTGATGGAGCACGCGATGCAGCATGTGCGCCACGGCCGGCTGCTTTTGATCCCTGCCAGCGAGGATACGTGCGGCCACGGTACCAACGGCCTGGCGCGTTTCTACAAAGCCGAGTTGCAGGAACTGCTGCAATCAGCCCCACGCCGCGCCTCCAGGCGATGCTGCCCGGACAATACGGCGCCCCTTCGTCCGGCGCCTCGCTATTGAGCTGGACCTACACAACATGTCTTTCGAGCAACGACCATGTTCCGTTCGGCGATGGGCTGTTGCTGTCGCCGTGCGGCAGCGGGATGTGACGCATACGCTGCCCTCGCGTCCGCCTTGAGCGTCCGCCCGATGGTGTTGTCGCTGCGGTGCTCGTTTCTGCCGCTCGTGGATCAAGCGAACTGGCGCCAAGGCCCGTTGCGCCACAGAGGCGCAGCGGGACGAATGGAAGCGTCCCGCGAATGGATTTACGCCGGAGGGATTCCAGCATCTCGCGTTCAGGTTCATCGTTGGCCCGATAGCTCGGTATGAGCGCGGCGGGTGCAGTTGGATGCTGGATAAACGGCACGCAGGTGGAGGGTCCACGTTGAATGTCGGGGTTCATTTCATTGACCTGATCTCATCCCTCACAAACAGATCCCATCACCCACGTCTCGGCGCAGATGCGAACGTATCGACCTGATGTGACCGTCGAGGAGCAAGCCGTGTTCACGTGCCGAAACGCTGCGGGACAAATCGGCGTGGTTGAAACGGGTTACCTGTATCCATCGACAGCGGAGGATCAGCGAGACTTCGCGTTTTCCATCTCGCATACCTCCTCCTACGTCCGGGGTTATGCCGACCAGCTTTACATCAAAGCGCGGGGCCAACAGCAACGGCGCGCCACGAAGGTGGAGTACAACACGGACGAGTTTTATTCGGTGTTCTTAAAGCGCAGCTGGGCCGATCTGGCGAATGGTTGTCCTCCCGTTGCAGGGTTGCGGGAGGCCGAGCATGCGATCGCTGTCGTCGAGGCAGGATACCGCTCTGTAGCCAACGGCGGCGCACCAGAACCGGTCGACAATGCCTTCCAGGACCGTTGCCGCCTAACGGCTCTACCCGCCGCTACGCCTTGCGACGAGTTGTTGTGCGAGTCAAATTTCAACGCAGACCTTAACTCCGCCGCCAAGGGGCCGCTCTTCGCCGCTTGCGGAAGACCGCACCACGCGCGCCCGCCCTCGCCTCTCGACATTTGCCGATCCTGAACCTCTCGACGGATGCGATTGTTCTGGTTGGCAAGACGGTTGTTCACTTCGACGCGCCGGGGATGGTTGGCGGCCCATTGCCCCGCTTGCGCAGTCGATGCGATGGCGAGTGTCCCGGCCATCGCGACGACGACACTGCCAATCAAGGTTTTGCGGCGCGCGGCAATCGAAACTCGCGAAGCGATCGCTGCATTCCTTGTGGCGCGCGAAGTAGTATTCTCGCAATGCACGCGGTCGACCGATCATCTGACTTGAGGAGCCGGGCCAATGGGAAGCATCGACACACTTGTCGTGGCGGCATTCGCTTTTGTCGGCAGCCACTTTCTCCTGTCCCATCCGCTGCGGGCGGGTATGGTCCGGGCAATCGGCGAACGGGGTGCCATGGGCGTCTATTCGCTGATTGCGATACTGACGTTCGGCTGGATGGTCATGGCTTACGACAGGACGCCCGTCTCCGCGCCGCTATGGCCGGCAGGCAACGCGCTGTGGGCAGTTGTGACCGTGCTCATGCTGATCGCGTCGATCCTTCTGATGGGCTCCCTGATCCGCAACCCGGCGTTGCCCACCGGCGGCCGGCCCACCGCGTTTCCCGACGCGGCGCGCGGCGTGTACGCAGTGACCCGTCACCCGATGATGTGGTCGTTCGCGCTTTGGGGACTGTGCCATATCGCCGTGTTCCCGGTCACCCGGAACATCGTGCTTGCCGGGGCGATCATCATCCTCGCGCTGGTCGGTGCCGCGCTACAGGACCGCAAGAAACGGCGGCTGCAACCCGATCTGTGGCCCGCATGGGAATCGAAGACGAGCTATCTGCCGTTCGCGGCGATCGCCGCCGGCCGCGCGCGGCTGGGCGGGTTCGGCATGCACGCGCTGGTGGGCGGCGTCGTTTTCTGGCTCGTGGCGACGTGGGCTCATATCCCGCTCTCCGGTTGGCCGGCGGGCATCTGGCGCTGGCTCTAGCCGCACGGTTCCACGAGATTTGTTCTCGTGGCGCAAGACTCTTTGTCCACGGTGTGTGTTCGAATTCGCGGCGGATGCGCCTACAGTGCCCTCCATCGGGTCCATCGATTCGAACGGCCAGCAGGCCAGATCAATCACACTGTGAGACAAACCATGAGCACTTCCAAAGTCGTCATCGTCACCGGCGCATCGCAAGGCATCGGCGCTGAAACCGTCAAAGCCTTCCGCGCGCAGGGTCATCGCGTCGTCGCCACGGCTCGTTCCATCGCACCGGCCGTCGAGGCCGACTATGTCGCCGTGGCCGGCGACATCGGCGACGCCGCTACCGCCCGCCGCGTCGTCGACGCTGCCATCGAGCACTTCGGACGCGTCGATACGCTCGTCAACAACGCGGGCATCTTCATCGCGAAGCCGTTCACGCAGTACACCGCCGAAGACTACGCGGCGATCCTGAACGTCAACCTGAACGGCTTCTTTTACATTACCCAGTACGCGATCGACGCGATGCAGAAGCACGGCAGCGGTCACGTGGTCAGCATTACCACGACGCTCGCCGAAAAGGCGAACAGCAAGGTTCCGTCGGTGCTCGCGTCATTGACGAAGGGCGGCCTGAATGCCGCGACGCGTTCGCTCGCCATCGAATATGCGCGCGCCGGTATCCGCGCCAACGCGGTGTCGCCCGGCATCATCAAGTCGCCGATGCATCCCGCCGAATCACACGCGACGCTCGCCGGGATGCATCCGGTCGGGCGCATGGGCGACATGAGCGACATCGTCAATGCGATCCTCTATCTCGACTCGGCACCGTTCGTGACCGGCGAGATCCTGCATGTGGACGGCGGCCAGAGCGCAGGCCAGTAAGTGGTCTGGCGTCACCCGCACTCGCCCGGCAAGCCGACCCACACCGCACCCATGACGCGATTCATCGTCAGTGCGGGTGTCCGCACATTGCGCGCATGATCTGATTCGCGCGCTCGACGCCCCACTCAAGGAGCCCACCATGTCCGTCCAACAGAAACTCGCAGAACTCGGTCTCGAACTGCCCTCTCCTGCGCAACCGCTGGGCAGCTATACGGCTGTCAGCGAAGCCGGAAACCTGCTTTTCATCTCGGGACAGGTGCCGCTGTCCGACGGCAAAATGGTCTATTCGGGGCGTGTGGGCGAGAACCTGACGCTCGAAGAGGGCCGCAAGGCTGCCCAACTCGCCGCGCTCAACGTACTCGCGCAGATCTCGCGTCATCTCGGCGGTTTCGAGCGCCTGCATCACATCGTTCGCGTCGAGGGGCACGTCAGTTCCGCCGATGGATTCTACGGGCAGCCCGCCGTGGTCGACGGCGCTTCGGATCTGTTCGCTGCCGTGCTCGGCGACAAAGCGGGACATGCGCGTTCAGCGTTCTCGCATAGCCAGGGTCCCGCCGACGCCGCTGTCGTGATCGTCGTCATCGCCGAATTCCTGCCCGCCTGATCAACGCGCGCCAGGCGTGACGCACGCCCTTCCCGCTTGGCGGCGCGGGCCTCGAAACGCCTCCAAACGTGCTTGCCGCCAGCCTCCCGCTGATCGCGAGACGGGATGAAAGGCCCGGTGATCATCTCCGCATAGCTTTGTCCCGGCCCGACCATGGGAAACACATCGGCGTTCTGGTCGATCATGACTTCGAGGAACGCCGGTCCGGCGAATTCAATGAACGCCCTGAGTTTCTGTTCCAGTTCAGCGAGCGATTCGTCGGCGCGGCGGTCGGTTACGACGAAGCGGCTTCGGATGGCGGCGGCAATCGCGCCGCGGCCCATGCCTGGCGTCAGCGATCCGCCCGCCGCGATACGCGCGCGGGCGTCGTTGGAGTCACCACTCCTTGACGGCCACCTCGTAGTTGTCGTCGTAGAACGCGACGAGAAATTCCTCGGGCATCAGCCACGAGTCGACGCTCACGCTTTGCGTGCCAACGTCGACCGCGACTTTCGCGTCGGGATCGACCGACTTCATCGCATGCTCGAGCCTGGTAACATCATCTGCACGGATTTCAGTTTTCATCGAGAACTTCATGTTTCACCTCACCAGTCATCTACGTTCGAACCAGGCGGCGGCTCGCGATCAATCCGGGCTCGCCTGGACCTCGACCACCGTCCCGCGAGGCGTGCCGATCCAGTGAATCGCGGCGGCGAGACTGCCGAGCGCGATACCGAACGCGACGATGCCCGTCCAGCCATAGCGTGTCATCAACCAGCCGCTGACCGTCGCGCCGACAGCACCGCCGAAAAAGGTGGCCGTCATATAAAGACTATTGATACGGCCCTGCGCTTTCGGATCGACCGCGAACGCGCGCGTCTGGTTCGATACGAGACCGGACTGCACGCCGATATCGAGCACGATCACGCCCACGATCAACAGCGTCAGCGAGTTCGCCGCGCCCGACAGCAGCAGATACGCGAGCGTGACGATGCCGATACTAGCGCCGATCACCTTGCGGAATCCGACGCGATCGGTCGCATTGCCGCCGAGTGAAGCGGCGAACGCGCCGGCCGCGCCGATCACGCCGAAGCCGCCTGCCCATGCGCTGCCGAGATGCCACGGTCCGCTCGCGAGAAGCGCGGCGAGATTGACCCAGAACGCATTGAAGCAGGCCCACAGCAAGGCCTGGATCAGCATCGATTCCCGGATCGGCCGATTGTCCCTCGCGAGCGGCCACAGCGAAGCGAGCAGGCGCCCATAGGAGAGATTCGTCGACGGCACGCCGCGCGGCAGCAGCGCCGCGGCCGCGATCCAGACCGGCACCATGAAGGCCGCTTCGGCGACGTACACCGCGCGCCATCCATACGCCGCGCCGATCACGCCGGCGATGGTACGGCCGCTCAGGATGCCGACCATGATCCCGCTCACGACGGTGCCGACGTTGCGCCCGCGCTCGCTCGGCAACGACATCACGGCGGCGAACGGCACCAGCTGCTGCGGAACGCAGCTCACGATGCCGAGGCCGAACGACGCCGCGACGAGCGCCCAGATGCCGGGCGCGACGGCCGCGGCGACGCCGAACACGCAGGCGAGCGCGATCTGGATCAGCACCAGCTTGCGGCGATCGAACCGGTCGCCGAGCGGCAGCAGCAACGCGAGCCCGCTCGAAAAACCGAGCAGTGCCGCGGCGGCGACGAGATCGACCGTCGTCACGTCGACGCGCAGACCCGCGGCGATCAGCGGAAGGATCGGCTGCGTGCAGTAAATGTTGGTGATCACCGCGCCGGCGATGATCGCCATCATGACGATCTTGCCGCGCGATGCGAATGCGGGCGTGGCGGCACTATCGGCTGAATGGGTTGAATCGCGCATGACAAGCTCCTTGTTGTTCGTTCGCTCCCGTATTCGCAGCGACATGCCGCGATCCGGTTCCAGTATTGAACGGCGGGCGGCACGTTGCCCGCTATCCGCCGTAGGTCGACTCCCATCCCCCTCCCAGCGCTTTACAGAGCGTGATCAGATTGGTCGCGGCGGTGGCTTTGCTCTTCTGCAGATTGCTCTGCGCTTCGAGCAATTGCCGCTGCACGTTCAGCACGTCGAGATAGTCGAGCGCGCCCGCCTTGTAGCGTTCCCGCGCAACGGCCAGCGCGCGCTCGTTCATGCTGACGGCCGTGGCGAGCCGATCGCGGCGGCGTTGTTCGGCGTCGTAGGTGACGAGCGAATCGTCGACTTCCCGCCACGCGCGCAGCACCGTCTGCCGGTAGACGATGGCGGCTTCCTGTTGTTGTGCTTCACGCAGTTGCAGCGTGCCCTTCAGACGGCCTCCCTCGAATATCGGCAACGTAATCGAAGGCCCGACGACGAACTGCCCGGACGCCCAGCTGGCGAGATTCGACAGTTGAAGACTCTGAAACCCCGCGCTGCCGTTCAGCGTGATGCGTGGATAGAAATCGGCCTTCGCGACGCCGACGGTCGCGGTTGCCGCATGCAGGTCCGCCTCCGCCTTGCGGATATCGGGCCGGCGCTGCACGAGCTCGGACGGGAAGCCGATCGGCACCTGCGCGGGCAGCACCGGCACCTCGCGCGGTTCGGCAAGCGTCTGCCGCAGCGCACCGGGTTCCTGCCCGAGCAGCAGCCCGATCGCGTTGATCGTGGTCTCGCAGTGCGACTCCAGCGTCGGAATCAGGCTTTCGATGTTTTCCACCTGTGCGGCAGCGTTCGACACGTCGAGATCGGTCGTGACGCCTTCATGCGCGCGAACCCGCGTGAGCTTCAGCACATCGTTGGCGATGTCGAGGTTCTGTCTCGCGATCTGCAGCAGATCCTGCGTGTCGCGCAGCTCGATATAGTCGCGCGCCAGTTCCGCGCGCGCTCTCAACAGCACCGCGTTGCGGTCCTCGTATGACGCCTGGGACAGCGCGCTCGCCGCTTCGACGCTGCGTCGCACGTGCCCCCACAGATCGATCTCCCACGACGCATCGAACCCGGCCTGATACAGGTTATAGGCGGGCGAGCCCGCCGAGCCGGGCAACGGAGCCACGCCCAGCGGCGCGCTGCCGGAAGCCGATTGCGGTTGGCTTTGCGTCGGCGTGACGCCGAGCAGCGACAGGATGCCGTTCTGGCTGCCGCGTTCGCGGTTGTACGAGGCGGCGCCGTCGAGCGTCGGGTATTCGGCGGCGCCGGCAACGCGCCGCTCGGCCCGGCTTTGCAGCAAACGCGCGGAGGCCGCGGCCACGTCGAGGTTGGCGTCGGCCAGCTGCTTTTCCAGCTGGTTGAGTACCGGATCGTTGAACAGCGTCCACCAATCCGGACCGAACTGGGATTCCACCGCCCGGCTCGGCGACTGCGCGGTTTGCGTACGCTCGAAGACCTGCGGCGTGGCGGTCTGTGGACGTTCGAAATTCGGACCCACCGTGCATGCCGTCAGCGCGACACAGGTCAGAAGCGCTGCGACGATCGCGCGCGCAGAGTAGTTGCTCGTGTTCATTCTCTTTGCGCTCCCTCGGCCGTCGCCTCGCCACTGTGGCCCACCACGACGTCCGCTTCGACCGAGAGCCCCACGCTCAATGCCGCTGCACTCGCCTGGCCGCGATCGATCGTGATCTTGACGGGCACCCGCTGCACGACCTTCGTGAAGTTGCCGGTGGCGTTGTCGGGCGCGATCGGCGCAAAGCTCACGCCGGTCGCCGGCGCGAGGCTATCGACACGGCCGCGGATCACGATGCCGGGCAGGCTATCCACCGTCACGCGTACGCCTTCACCCGGTCGCATATTGGTGATCTGGCTCTCCTGGAAGTTGGCGACCACGTACGCGTCCGACAGCGGCACGATCGCCAGGACTGGCGCGCCGGGCGTCACGAATGCGCCGACCCGCGCCGAACGGCGGCCGACCTTGCCGTCGACGGGTGCGCGGATCTCCGTGTACGACAGGTTGAGCTTCGCCTGCTCGAGCGCCGCCTCGGCGTGTTCCAGCGCGCCCGCGGCCTTGTCGCGCTGCGTGCGCAGCACGTCCAGATTCTGCTCGGTGGCCAGCAACGCCGCCTGGTCGTGCGACTGCTGCGCAAGCTGCTGCGCGAGCGTGCTCGAAGCGCGTTGTTGTTCCTGCGCCGTCCCCGCGCCGGCGTCGGACAGGTTCTGGTAGCGCGACGCGTTGGCCCGCGCAAAACCGATCGATGCGTCGTCGGCGCGCAGCGTCGCGCGCGCCTGCTCCACCAGCGACGGCTGACGCGCAATTTCCGCATCGAAGTTCGCCACCGATGCCTTCGCCGCGACCACTTCCGCCTCGGCGCTCATCAACGCCGCGCGAAAGTCGCGGTCATCGATGCGCACGAGCAGTTGGCCCGCTTTCACGTCCTCATTGTCTTTGACCAGTACGTCCGTGATCTGACCCGGGACGCGCGGCGCGACGAGCGTGAAGTCCGCGGTGACGTAGGCGTCGTTGGTGGACTCGGTATTCGGGCTCGAGAGCAGCCTCGTGCAGCCCCATGCAGCGAGGCCGACGACGCCGATGACCGCGGCAGCACGAAAGATCTTCAATGGGGATGGCATAGTCGATGACATGGGAATCGTTCCTCAATGCGAAGCAGGCGGCGTCGTGCTCCACGGCGGATAGATACGCACCGGCAGCACTGGAACCAGCAGAAGAAGCGCAACGGCGACACACGCCATCAGGCGGTACAGATCGGCGGAAGTCAGAACGACCGCCTGTTCGTGGATCCGGTGCGCGAGCTGACCCAGACCGTAGTTCGCGTCGACGCCCTGATTCGCTATCAGTGGGCGGTTGCCCAGTTGGTCGACCAGCATGCTCGAATGGAAATGCTCGCGCGCGGTCCCCACACTTTCGATGAGCCCGCTCGCCACCGCCGCGGAAAACGTCTTCAGGGAATTGAACATCGCCGAAGCAAACGGACCCTCGGTGGGCGGCAGCCCCGTCGTCACGCCCATCAGGATCGACATGATCACCATCGGCTGCGCGACGATCTGCAACGATTGCAGCAGGTAGAAATTGTCGCGAATCCACTCGGTCGTGATGAAGCTTCCCATCGCGCAGGTCACGAACATCAGCGCGAGACCCGTGGCGATTACCCAGCGGTGATCGGCGCGGCGCGTGTTCAGCAAAGCGGCCGTCAGCGGCAGCGTGATCAACAGCGGCACGGCCAGAAACAACGACAGCGGCGCGGTCTGCAGCGGGCGGTACGTATGGACTATCGCGAGATACTGGGCCGGTATTGCCGCCATGCCCACCAGCAGGATCACGGTGCCGAGCAAGGTCGATAGTCCATGCGTGAAATTCCTGCGCGCAAGCAGTTGAAGCTTGAAAAACGGCACCGGCTGACACCATTCGTTGACGAGAAATGCAACGAGCAGCGGCACCCCCGCGCCGAACATCACGCAAATGAACCCCGAATCGAACCAGTCGAGACGATCGCCCTGCAAAAGACCGGTCACCAGCATCGCGACGGCGGGAAATCCGGTCACGAAGCCGATCCAGTCGAACGAGCGAAACCGCTCGAGCTTCATCGGGTCCGCGGGAAGCCCCCGCTGAATCGCGATGCAGCACAGCACGCCGAGCGGAACGATCTGCCAGAACGCCATGCGCCAGCTGACGAACTCCGTCCACACCGCGGCGAGCGGCGTGCCCAGGGCCGGCCCGAAGGTCGCTGTCAGCGCATAGCCGGCGAGGCCATACAGCTTGAGATTGGGCGGCAGATAGCGCAGCGCCACGATGATCAGCATCGGCGGAAGACATCCGCCCGCGATTCCCTGAAGAATGCGCAGCACGTAAAGCGTCGGCAGATTGGGAGCGAACGGGCACAGCAAGCCGAAGAACATCGTCGCGAGTACGGCGCCGATCGTGAACCGCTTCAGCGTGAACGTGATGCCGAACCACGGCGCAAACACCATCGTCGCGACGTTCGCTGCTTCGAACAGCGAAGTGAGCCAGGTGCCGTCGTCATGTCCGATCAGGAACGCGCCCTGGATATCGGCCAGCGCGGCCGCGGTGACCTGCTCGTTCAGGATCGCCAGCAACGACGCGAACAGCATGCCGACGAGCCCGAGCGCAATACGCCTGGTAAAAGCCAACTGCGCAGGAGCCGTCCGGGGCGGCGCCGCTACCACGCGTACAGGACCGCTCTCCAGCGATCGCGGGAGACTCGGCGCTTCCGTTTCAGTCGTCATAGGTTTCAACCCGCTCTGGTTTAGTTAGCTGTACTGCCCGACGCGGACAGTCAGCTGTCGGCTCACCGCTCTTCGTTGCTGTTCACCGATTGCTTAATTGTCAGAGATCGGACCGATTTCTTAAAGCTTCGGCTAGGCGGGTTTTGGGCCATCCAGTACGGAAAATTGGCCAGGCCGTGCTGTGTCGACCGGCTGTGCGCCGCTCGCGCGGCATGGGCGGAAAAGCGTGCGTCGTGACGAACCATGGTGGTTCGTCACGGGCCATGCGATTCAGGCGCTGGTTTGAGTCAAGCGGAACGCTGATGCGCGACCAGCCGTTACAGGCTGCGTGGAACCGACCCGCAGGGCTCGGGCAAAAGCGTGAGACGCGGCTTAGCGCGCCGCAAAAGGCAGCAACGCCCGCCTATGGCGGCAATCGCCGTCTAGTCGGGAAGCGCCAGTTTCGCAGCCAACCGGAGCTCACGGTAGGCGCTCACGAGTGCATCGAGGCTGAACGATCGGTTCAGTCCGCTTGGGTTTGGCAGGACCCATGCGCGCGCACCGGCGAAATCACGGGCTTGCAAGCCCCATTCGATATCACGCTGGCCGGACATTTCGGCGAGCGCCACCTTGCCAAGAAACGCGATGAAGCGCGGCGCGTAGTGTCGAATCTTCAGTTCGAACTGCGCCGCGGCGGCTTGAATCTCCGCCTTCGACAGTTGGTCCGCACGAGCCGTGGGACGTAAGACCGCCGTGGTAAGACCGTATCCACGATTCAACAGTTGCCGGTCGTTCTCGGGGCGAAACTCCTCGTCCGTGAAACCGGCGCGATGGAGAACTCTCCAGAACCGATTACCCCTGCCTTCGAAGTGGTGCCCTGTCGACGCCGCGCGTAATCCCGGGTTGATGCCGCAGAAGAGGATCGACAAGCCGGACTGAATGATGTCGGGAAGCAATTGCGCCGAATCGTCGTTGGTCAACGACGACACGTCCGCCAGCGCCGCGGTGGGCTCACTGTTGTGCACTCGCCTCCCCTCTGAATCGCATCCGATATTGCTTCGGCGTGACGTTGAGCCGCCGCGAGAATGTCGTGCGCATATGCGTGGCGTTGTGAAAGCCGCATTTGAACGCGACCGTCTTCAGCGGAGCATCGGTATCCTCGAGCAGTTTTCTCGCCGTATCGACGCGCACCTGCTCGACGAATACCGAGGGCGTCACCTTCGCGTGCTTCGCGAATACCCGCGACAATGTACGGCGGCTCACCGAGGCCGCGCTCGCGAGCTCCTCGATCGACAGCGTCCCGGTAATATGCTCGCTCACATATCGATAGACCTTGTGGAGGATCGGATCTTCGTCCTTGCCCGCGCCGATATAGGGGCTGTACTGCGACTGACCGCCTTCCCGCTGGATATACACGACCAGACGCTTCGCGACCCGCACCGCGAGCTCGTGCCCCCAGTCCTCGGCGACGAGCGCCAGACACAGATCGATGCCCGCGGTCACGCCGGCTGACGTGAAAAGCCGACCGTCGCGAACGAAGATCCTGTCCGGCCGCACGTTGGCTTGCGGAAATTCATTGGACAGCCGATTCGCGTCCGACCAGTGCGTCGTGACTTCCTTGCCATCGAGCAGCCCCGCATGCGCGAGCACGAATGCACCATTGCATACGGAGCCGAAGCGGCTCGCGCTGCGCGCCTGATTCTGCAACCAGGTCAGGAATTCATTCGAAGGCTGCGCATCGGGCAACTGAGGTCCGCCCGCGACCAGCAGCAGGTCCCATTGAATGTCACGGTCGGCATAGCCAAACGAAACCGCCAGTTGCATGCCATTCGAGCAGGTCACGGTGCCCGCTTCGCGTCCGACCAGCGAGACCTCGTAGCGCTGATGCTCGGGAAGAAACGTGTTCGCCTCGGCGAACACATCGAGTGGGCCTGCTACATCCAGCGCCTGCACACCATCGAATACAACAATGGCGACTTTCATGCCGTGACCTTCATGGTGGAAACTATGTTTGCGATGCCGTGGCGCAGCTTACCGCATCATCGGCCGCTGATGCCGTCAGCGCCCGGAAAAACTATTGTGTCTGGGCGTAACAAATCTCTCGCCGCAACGATGCCCGACACGAGGTAAGCCAGCACTGCGCGCGTGGCCCAAAACTTCGACTAGTTGGCAGACGAACGCACCATCCGCGCATTTCCGCCACAGCATCGATTAACTAGACTGTCTACACGACTGCGACTGGGGATATCACCCGGGCGTGCCGGGAGGTCTCCCGCCAAGGACGGCGCTTGTGACGCGCGTCGATGCCTGGCTGTTCGGTGGGTGGCTACAAGCAACGATAGTCGTCACTCCATATGTTGCGGCCGGCTCACGGCCGCACAGCGAGCAAGGGCAGATTCATCATGTTGAAGGAACGTCAGAGCTCTTTCCTGTTCGGGGGCAACGCCCCCTACGTCGAAGAGCAATATGAACTTTACCTGGCTGACCCGAATGCGGTCACAGCCGAGTGGCGGACGTGGTTCGACGCGTTGCGCGACACCCCCGCCATCGATGGCAGCGATCGTGACGACCAGCCGCACGCACCGGTGATCTCCAGCTTCGTCGATCTGGCTAAACGAACGCCGCGTGCCGTCGTCGCGGCCAGCAACGAAGCCGGTAGCGAGCCCGATAAGCAGGCCAATAAGCAACCCAATAAGCAGGCCAACAAGGAGGCCGCCGACGCGCTGGGCCTCGCGAGAAAGCAGGTGGCGGTGCAAACGCTGATTGCCGCGTTCCGGATGATCGGCACGCGCGTGGCCGATCTCGACCCGCTGGCGTGGACGCCGCCACGCTCCTACGCCGAATTGACGCCGGCCTACTACGGCCTGACGGCCGCCGACATGTCGACCACGTTCAGCACCGCCGACACGTTTCTCTTCGAGGACGACGCGACGCTGAAGGATATCGTTGCCGCGCTCGAGCAAACGTACACCGGCACACTCGGCGCCGAGTTCATGCATCTCGCCGACGCGCAGCAGCGGCGCTGGTGGCAGCTACGGCTCGAATCCTCGCGCGCCACGCCGTCGCTGCAGGCCGCTGAGAAACTGCGGCTGCTGGAGCGTTTGAGCGCAGCCGAAGGGCTCGAAAAACACCTGCACGCGCGCTATGTCGGACAAACGCGCTTCTCGCTCGAAGGCGGCGAGTCGTTGATCGTGCTGCTCGACGAACTGGTCCGGTATGGCGCGTCGAAGAAGCTGCGCGCGCTCGTGATGGGCATGGCGCACCGCGGCCGCCTGAATGTGCTCGTGAATGTCGTCGGCAAGCCGCTGCGCGCGCTGTTCGACGAATTCGACGGCAAGGACGCCGAAAAACTGACGGCCGGCGATGTCAAGTATCACAAGGGCTTTGCCAGTTCGGTCGAGACCGACGCCGGACCGGTCGAGGTGACGCTCGCGTTCAACCCGTCGCATCTGGAAGTCGTCAACCCGGTCGTGCAAGGCATGGCGCGCGCGAAGGCGGATCTCGCCGGCAGCGCCGACGGCGACGACGTGCTGCCGGTCGAAATCCACGGCGACGCGGCGATGAGTGGACAGGGCGTGGTCATGGAAACGCTGAGCCTTTCCTACACGCGCGGACACGGCACGGGCGGCACCGTCCACGTCGTCGTCAACAACCAGATCGGTTTTACGACTTCCGATCCGCGCGACACGCGTTCGTCGTTCTATACGACGGACGTCGCGAAGATGATCGAGGCGCCGATCCTGCACGTCAATGGCGACGACCCTGAAGCGGTCGCGATGGCGGCGCGGCTCGCCCTCGACTATCGCAGCAAGTTCAAGCGCAGCGTCGTCATCGATCTCGTCTGCTTTCGCAGGTACGGGCATCAGGAACAGGACACGCCCGGCATCACACAACCGCTGATGTATCGCTCGATCGCGGGTCATCCGGGCGTGAGGACACGCTACGCGAACCGGCTGATCCAGCAAGGCGTGCTGACGGCCGACGAGGCGCAACGCTACGTCAGCGCGCGTCGCGAACTTCTCGAGCGCGCGCACGAGACCGTGGGTTCCTATGCTTCGCCGCTACACGAGGAAGCCGGCGAGCGCTCGCGCTCAGCCGCGCAAACCGGCCCGGCCCGCCACCTCGCCCCGTCGGCCGACGATCTGCGCGGCCTCGCGCAGCGGATCTCGACCGTCCGCGCGGACCTGACGCTGCATGCGCTCGTCAGGAAGATGATGAACGGGCGTCAGGAGATGGCATCCGGAAAACGCCTGCTCGACTGGGGCATGGGCGAACATCTGGCATTCGCATCGTTACTCGCGGCCGGGGTCGGTATCCGACTGAGCGGGCAGGACAGCGCACGCGGGACGTTCAACCACCGGCACGCCGTTCTGCACGATCAGACACGGATACATCGTCCCGAAGGGGTCTATGTTCCACTCGATCATCTCGGCGCAACCCAGGGCCGGTTCACCGTGACGAACTCGATTCTCTCCGAGGCCGCCGTGCTGGCATTCGAGTATGGCTATTCGACGGTGAATCGCAATGCGCTGGTGATCTGGGAAGCGCAATTCGGTGATTTCGCCAATGGCGCGCAGGTCGTGATCGACCAGTTCATCGCGGCGGGCGCGGCCAAGTGGGGACAACACAGCGGCCTGACGCTGTTCCTGCCTCACGGGCAGGAAGGCCAGGGTCCCGAGCACGCGTCGGCGAGGCTCGAGCGCTACCTGCAATTGAGTGCGCAAAACAATATGCGGGTTGCGGAACCGACCACGCCCGCGCAACTGTTCCATTTGCTGCTGATGCAGGCCCGCGCCTTCGAACGGCGCCCGCTCGTCGTGATGACGCCCAAGTCGCTGCTGCGCCACCCGGAGGCGACCAGCACGTTCGACGAGTTGAGTCACGGCGAATTCCGCGAGGTTCTGCCGGACACCCAGATCGACGCGTCGCGCGCGACTGATGTGGAGCGTGTGATCGTGACGAGCGGCAAGGTCTATTTCGAATTGCTCGCGCATCGCCGCAGCGCCGGTATGACCGACACCCCGATCATCCGCGTCGAGCAGCTCTATCCGTTTCCGGCGCAACAACTGGCCGCCGAGCTCGCTCGCTATCCGAACCTGAAGAGCGTGGTCTGGTGCCAGGAGCAAGCGCGCAATCAGGGCGCATGGAGTTTCGTCGAGCCGCTGCTACGCGAGATTCTGCCTGCCGGCACGACGCTGCTGTACGCGGGACCTGATGCTTGCGCATCGACCGCGCCGGGATCGCATGCGGCGCATGTGGCGACACAATCCGCGCTCGTGTCGCGAGCGTTCACCGGCTGAGTGCGCATGCGTGTCGCGATGATGCTCTATGCGGGATTTCAGCTGCTCGAGGTCAGTGGTCCGATGGATGTGTTTCATCAGGCCAACCGCCTGTATGGCGGCGTCCTCTATGAGGCGCATCTGATCGGGCCGTCGCCGGGGCCGGTGTTTTCGTCGAACGGGACGGCCGTGGGTACGACCGAGTGCCTGTTCGATACGCGCCCGCCCTTCGATATTGTCGTGGTGCCTGGCTCCCCGGTGGTCGGTTCTGCCCGTGAGCATCGCAAACTCGTGGACTGGTTGAGCGATGCGGGACCAAGGACCCACAGGCTCGCCTGCATTTCGAACGGCGCGTTTCTGCTTGCAAGAGCCGGTCTCGCCGATCGCCGCTGGCTGACCACGCATTGGCGCGACGCTGACCGCCTCGCGGCCGAATATCCGCTGGTCCATGTGATGTCGAATCCTGGCTGCCTGAAGGATGGCAACCTGTACTCGTCGGGCGGCGCGAGTGCGGGCATCCATCTCGCCCTGTCGCTGGTGCGGGAAGACCTCGGCGAACATGCCGCGGGAACGATCGCCACGGCGTTGCTGACGCCGCCGGCACGAAGCGCCGGGCACACACGGAGTAATTGATGATCGACACGAACCTGATTCACAAGGCTCTCGCGAATCCGCTGCGGCGCGACATCCTCGCGTGGTTGAGAGCCCCCGCCGAGACCTTTCCGAACGGCTATCTCAACCATGGCCGCGGCGTACCCGTGCACGTCATCCAGGCGCGCAGCGGTCTGGCCCAGTCGACGGTATCAATGCATATCGCCGTGCTCGTCGAAGCGGGACTTCTGGTTCCGAAGCGAGTCGGCCAATGGATTTTCCTGTCGCGCAATGAAGAAGCGATACGGACATTTACGGAACAGGTTCGCGTGCATTTGTAATGGACAAGCTCAACATGATGCGGATATTCGTCCGCATCACCGAAGAAGGAAGCTTCACGGCAGCGGCCTCGCGCCTGAACATTCCGACAGCCAACGTGTCGCGGGCGGTCGCGCAACTCGAGACGCATTTGCGCACGCGTCTGCTGCACCGAAGTACCCGGCGCCTCGCGCTGACCGAGGCGGGCGAGCGATATCTGGACCGCTGCCAACAGATACTCACCTCTGTCGACGAGGCCGAAGCCGAGGCAGCCAATGCGCAAGTCAGACCCTCGGGGCGGCTGCGCGTGCATGCGTCGCCAGGCTTTGGCACGACCTGTCTGGTGCCGGCAGCGGTCCGGTATCAGGAGCGCTATCCTGCCGTGTCGGTCGAGCTGACGTTATCGTCAGGCACGCCGGATCTTCTCGACGATGGCTACGACCTGATGCTTCGATTGAGTGCGACGCAGCTGCCCGACTCGGGGCTCGTTTCGCATCGGCTCGGAGAGGTCCACAGCGTGCTCTGTGCAGCGCCCGCTTATCTGCACGCGCGCGGTACGCCGCACACGGTACAGGACATTCGGGGTCACACTTGCCTACAGCTCGTTATGTCGATTTTCCCGCGCGATCGCTGGCATCTGGACGGACCCAACGGCCGTGAAACGGTCGAGCTTCCGAAGGCGGCGGTCGAAATCAACCTTCCTGACGCGCTCGGTGTCGCGCTGCGCGAAGGGGTGGGTATCGGAGCGCTGCCGATGTCGAGCGCGCTGCCCTTGCTCGACAGCGGCGCACTGGTGCGCGTGCTGCCGCAGTATCGGCTGCAGAAACTGACGGCCTTCACGGTCCATGCGTCGCGCCAGTATCTGGACGCCAAAATCAGGACTTTCGTGGATTTCCTGCGCGAGGCCGTACCGACGGCATTGGCCGAGGACGAGGCGGCGCTCGGCCGTTGAGCCCCGCCTCGGTGACCTGCCGCTTCACGCTGTGTCGCGACAGGCTGCGCTCGACGCGCTTCAACCCGCATTTGCCTTGTGTTCGTGCGACGCCACGCGTTGCGATTGCGATTGCGATTGCGATTGCGATGGCGATGGCGATGGCGATGGCGATTGCGGTTGCGCGGCCATCGCGCGGGAGATCATTTCGTTTTGCTTGATGATCTTGTCGATCTCGGCGTCGGCCTGCGCATCGTAGTGCGCGAAAACATCGGTGCGATAGCGCGTGTTCTGCGCCGCGCCCAACTGCGAACCGGATTCGTCGCGCGTGTCGGCGTCGACCACCATCGACAGGCCGATACGCAGCGGATGCGCGGCCAGCTCGGCCGGGTCGAGCGCGATGCGAACCGGCAGCCGCTGCACGATCTTGATCCAGTTGCCGGTGGCGTTCTGCGCCGGCAGTGTCGCGAACGCGCTGCCGGTGCCGGCCGAAAAGCCCTCGATACGCCCGTGATATCGCGCGCCGCTACCGTAGACGTCCGATGTCAGCGTGACCCGCTGGCCGATCCGCATTTGCTTGAGCTGCACTTCCTTGAAGTTCGCGTCGACCCATACGCCGTCGAGCGGCACGATCGCCATCAGCGGCGTGCCGGGCGCGACGCGCTGGCCGACCTGAACCCGGCGCTGCGCGACGTAGCCGGTCACCGGAGCCGGCAACGTATCGCGCGCATAGGCGAGCCACGCGGTCCGCACTTTCGCGGCGGCGGCCTGCACGTCCGGATGCTGTTCGACCGTGGTGCGGTCGGTCAGCGCGTGGTTGGCTTCGCCCTGCTGGCGCGCGGCGTCGAGCGCTGCCCGCGCGACGCTGACCGCGTCGCGGGCGTGCGCGATGTCTTCGGCGGACACGGCGCCCGTGTCCGCGACGGCCTCGCGACGATGCAGGTCGTCGCGGGCGCGGCCCAGATCCGCTTCGCGCTGAGCGACGTTCGCCGCGTAGAAGTCGTTGTTGACATACAGGCCGCTCACGCGTCGCACGGTCTGGCCGAGCTGCGCTTCGGCATCGGCGAGCGCAAGTTTCGCATCGGCCGGATCGAGCGTGACGACGGGGTCGCCCTGCTTCACGATCTGCGTGTCGTCGGTGTTGACGGCGATCACCGTGCCGGTGACCTGCGGCGTCAGTTGCACGAGATTACCGCTGACGTACGCGTCGTCGGTCTCCTGGTGATAACGGCCCTCGGTGAAGTAGTACGCGCCGTAAGCCGCGCTCATGACCACGACCGTGGCGCCGAGCAGCGCGATCAGGCGCTTGCGGCGTGCCGGGGGCGTGGCCTTGTTGTCGCCTTGGGGCGTGGCGGACGCTTGCGCGCCGGTCTTCTGTTCGTCTTCGTGATCCGCCAGTTCGCGGTCGGTCGTGATCGAATCGCTCATTGCAATTCTCCTGATAGGGTTCGCGACGTGCCGTTCAACGTGCGGCAACCGCGGGATTGGCTTGACTGGTGGGGACGGCGGCGACGTCGGCGTGATGGACGGTGCTCGCCGACGTATCGACATAGCCGCCGCCCAACGCCGACGCGAGCTCGATCTGCTGGTCGCGGCGGTTCATCTTCAGATTGGCGATCGCCTCGTCGGCGTTCAGCGCGGTGACGTCGGCATTGAGCACGGTCAGCTGGTTGGTCAGGCCGGCCTTGTATTGCGTGGTCGCCAGTCGATCGGCATCGCTCGCGGCCTGCTGCGCGCCCTGCGCATCGCCGAGCTGCGCGTCGCTCGAGCGGATCTGCGCGATCTGCGTGGCCACGCCGCTCAGCGCGCCGATCAGCGTCTGGTTGTAGGTCGCCACCGCATAGTCGAACTCGGCGTAGCGGCCCTTCAACTGCGCGCGCAACTCACCCCCATCGAAGATCGGCAGATGGATCGCCGAGCCCACCGAGGCCGTGCGACTCGCGGCGCTCAAAAGGCGGCCGAAGCCGAACGCGTCGAAACCGATCGCGGCGCTCAGGTTGATGTCGGGATAGAACTCGGCCTTCGCTTCCTTCACCTCGTGCGTGATCGCATCGACGCGCCAGCGCGCCGCGACGATGTCGGGCCGGCGGCCCAGCAGATCAGCCGGCAGGTTGTCCGGCAGACGCACGTCGTCGCCGACGCCGAGCGTCGGCCGCGTGATCGCGAGTCCACGGTCGGGACCCTTGCCAAGCAGCGCCGCCAGTTGATACCGGGTGGTCAGGATGCTGCCGTCGAGCGCGCTGACGCGCGCACGGCTCGTGAACAGATTCGCCTCGGCCGTCTTGCGCTCCACTTCGGTATCGAGGCCGTTTGCGATGCGGCTCGCGGTGATGCGGTCGATCTGCTCGCGCCGCGCGACTTCCTGCTGCGCGATGTCGCGCAATGCGTAGAGCCGCGCCAGCTCGTTGTAAGTGCGGGCGATCGAGGTGTCGAGCGTGAGCCTGACGACTTCCACGTCGGCCTCGCTCGCGGACGCCTCCGAGACAGCCGCGCGCAGCGCCTCGCGGTTCTTGCCCCACAGGTCGAGATCGTAAGAAGCGCTCAGCAGCCCCTTGTTCTCCGTCTGCCAGGAGCCGGCGTACGGCGGCGGAATCAACGCGGTGCTGCTGTACTGCTGGCGCGTCAGCGTGTACGACGCATCGACGCGCGGCAGCGTGTTCGCCTTCGCCGTTTCGCTATAGGCTTGCGCCTGCTCGACTCGCGCGCGCGCCTGGCCGAGCGTCGGGCTACCTTGCAGTGCCTCGGCGATCAATGCTTTCAGTTGCGCGTCGCCGAACTGGTCGACCCAGTCGGCGGATGGCCAGTGCCCCTGCTCTTGCGGGAGGCTCTGGGACGTTTCCAGCTGCCGTGGTTGATCGATCTGCTTGTCGCTGTGGATGCCCGCATAGTTTGCACATGCCGCCAGCACCGCGAAGGAGATCACCGAAACACCGAGCTTCAGCGAACGGGCGACGGTGTTTGCCCTAGAAGTCTGCGTTTTCATTTTCTGACAAATCAGATTAATGGGTGAAAAAAGCGCGGCACACGGCCGCGCCGTTCAATCGCCTGTGAACTTGCGAAGCAGGCGGTCCAGCTCGGCAAACTCGGCCTTCGTGAATTTGCGCAAGCGGGCGTTCAACACATGCGGTGCGACTTCCGGAATCCGCGCGGCGACTTTCTGCCCCTCCGCGGTCAAGGTCAGATTGACCACGCGGCGATCTTGCGGGTCGCGCGATCGTACCAGCAGCCCCTTCGATTCCAGCTTGTCCAGCATCCGCGTCATCAGGCCGGTGTCGATTCCGAGCAGCTTCGACAGCTCGAAAGGCGTGGTTGCCACACCCTGCTTCAGCGAAAGCAGGATGCCCATCTGCTGGCCGTTGATTTCGAGGTCCTTGAGCGCCGCGTCCATTTCCGCGACGACGACGTTACGGGCCTTGACGAGCCTGAAGCCGATACTGTTCGTAAGCATGAAGTTCTTCGTCGTGTAATGGTCCATGGCGGTGTCCTCCTCGTTGATTTGAACAATATCTGCATTATCAGATAATGTCAAGAAGAGGATGGTCTGTTTCATTTTCCGTCCGAACCAGGTTGCCAAATTGGATTCAATGTCCGCCGGCGGCTGCCGCGCCCGCGGCACCACCCTTGGCCGGCTTCGTCACCCAGATCAGCGGGATGATGACGACAAAGATCACCGCCGAGATCCAGAAGATGTCGTTCAGGCCGAGCATCGTCGCCTGCGCGTTCAGCGAGGCTTCGTAAAAGGCCGTGGCCTTGGGAACGCCCGCGTCCAGCGCCGCCTGCAGGTGCGCGATCGCGCCGGTAAAGCCAGGATCGTCCACGCTCGATTGTTCGGCAAGTCGCGCATGGTGCAGAATCGTGCGGTCGTTCCACGCGGTGCTCATCAGCGACGTGCCCACCGCGCCGGCAAAAATCCGCGCGAAGTTGGACAGACCCGCCGCCGCCGGAATCTCCTCCGGCTTCAGACCCGACAGGATGATCGCGGTGAGCGGCGTGAAGAACAGCGCGGTCGGAATGCCCTGCAGCAAGGTGGGCAGCACGAGCGTCCAGGCGTCGACGCTGGTCGTGTAGTTCGAGCGCATGAAGAACACGCCGGCGAATCCGACGAACGCAAGCGTGGCAAGCACCCGCATGTCCGAGCGCGGCATGATCTTGCCCATCACCGGGGCGAGGATCACGGCGAAAATGCCGAGCGGCGCGGTCACGAGCCCCGCGTCCACCGCCCGGTAGCCGAGAAAGCCCTGAATCCACTGCGGCAGGATCACGAGATTGGCAAAGAAGATGGCATAGGCGACAGAAATCGCAATCGTGCCGCCGAGAAAGTTACGTCTGGCGAAAAGCCGCAGGTTGACGATCGGCTTTTCCTCCGTCAATTCCCAGATCAGGAAGAACAGGAAGCTCACCACGGCGACGATCGTCAGCGCCCAGATCACCGGCGAGCTGAACCAGTCGAGGTCGCGGCCCTTGTCGAGCATGATCTGCAGCGGTGCGACCCATGCGATCAGCGAGATCAGGCCGACCTTGTCGATCGGGAGCTTGCGGGCCGGCGTCTCGCGGTCGCGGTAGATCGCCCAGATCGCGCCCGCGGCGAACAGGCCGACCGGCACGTTGATGTAGAAGATCCACGACCAGCTGTAGCTGTCGGTGATCCAGCCGCCGAGCGCCGGGCCCGCAATCGGCCCGACCGTCGCCGTCATCGCCCACAGCGCGAGCGCGCTCGAGCTTTTTTCCTTCGGAAACGACGCAAGCAGCATGGCCTGCGACAACGGCACCAGCGGCCCTGCCACCGCGCCCTGCACGACACGGGCGGCGAGCAGCACCATCAGGTTCGGAGCGAGGCCGCACGCCGCCGATGACAGCACGAACAGCAGGATCGCCCCGACGAACAGCCTGACCTGGCCGATGCGCTGCGTGAGCCACCCTGTCAACGGAATCGACACCGCGTTGGCCGCGGCAAACAGCGTGATGACCCATGTGCCTTCGTCGATCGACACACCGAGGTTGCCGGACAGCGTAGGAATCGCGACGTTGGCGATCGACGAATCCAGCACATTCATGAAGGTGGCGAGCGCCACCGCAAACGTGCCGAGTGCAAACTTTGCGCCAGTCAGTTGGGCCGGCGCGGCTGGGTTGCTCGATGGATTCATGTTGCGTCCTCGTCTCGGTTCGAAGCGCCCGTCAGTGGCGCGTTATTATCTGCAATATCAGATAAATGGTTAAAAAAAATGCCGCCTCAGCGGTCCAGCAGCCTTGAAAGAAGCTGGCTCAACGCGTCGAAATCGGACTTCGAGAGATGCGAAAGCCGCTCGCTCCATGCTCCCTGGATAACCCGTGTGTTCCGGGCGGCGACGGTCTGCCCTTCCTGCGTCAACGACACATCCACGAGGCGACGATCCCTGCCGTTGCGGGCGCGCTCGATCAATCCGCTGTTTTCGAGCTTGTCCAGCACGCGGGTCATCCGGGCCGGGTGGACACCCGCCAATTTCGACAGTGCGGCCGGTGTTTTCACGCTGCCGCGCGCCAGCGTGAGCAGAACGCCGCGCTCCTGCAGATTCAGTCCTGCATCCGCGAGCCCCGCCCTGAGTTCGCTTGCAATCAGCTGACGCGCCTGACCCAGCACGGACGCCAGCTTCTGCGTGCGCTCAAAGTCTTCGTTGATCGAATCATCCATCGGTCGCCTCCTCGATATCTGACTTTAATATATTTGACTATGCAGATTGATGCAAGCGGATTTCCTCGCCGTATGCGCTACATGGTGTAAAAACTGAATTGAACTGCCGGCGACTATTGTCGCGATTCCTTGGGGCGAAAATCTTTCCGGCGCGGATTCGGGCGCTGCCCGCTCTCACTTCAGGAGTGACAGAAGGATGACTGACAAACCGCTTACGCTGGGTATCGATCACGTCGGACTCACCGTCCGCGATCTGAACCTCACACGCGAGTTCTTCGTGAAGTGTCTGGGCTGGCAGCAGGTGGGAGAAAGGCCTGCCTATCCGGCTGCGTTCGTGTCGGACGGACACGTCGTGGTGACGCTCTGGCAGGTCACCGATTCAAGCCGCCTCGTCGAATTCGATCGCAAGGTCCATGTCGGACTGCATCATCTTGCGCTGCGCGTGGGCAGCGAAGAAGCACTGCAGGACATCTTCGCGCGCGTGTCCGCCTGGCCGGGCGTCAAAGTCGAATTCGCGCCCGAAGACCTCGGCGGCGGGCCCAAACGCCACACGATGGTGTACGAGCCGGGCGGCATCAGACTCGAATTCGATCACGACCCGCGAACGCAGGCATCGTGAACGCGGATGCGCGCGACAGACCGGCCGACACCAACAGGACCACTGCCGCTACGCGCCATCACTCACCGCTTGTTCCTGCGGCTCACAACTGTTTGTCCGTGCCTTGTGTGCAAAAGCGGAGCACGACCGCATAAATTAGTAGCCATTGGAGCCATCAGTCCGATCACAGATTGCTGATCCAACCTACTTCGAGGTTCACTATGAGTCAGTCTCCCAAAGTCATCGTGGTCACCGGTGCATCGCAAGGCATCGGCGCCGAAACCGTCAAGGCATTTCGCAAGCTCGGCCATAACGTGGTCGCGACATCGCGCGGCATCAAGCCGTCTGACGATCCCAACCTCGTCACCGTGGCCGGTGACATCGCCGATCCGGCCACGGCTCGACGGGTGATCGAGACGGCCGTGGGGCGCTTCGGTCGTGTCGACACGCTCGTCAACAATGCGGGCATTTTCGTGGCCAAGCCGTTCACCCAATACACCGCGGAAGATTACGCGACGATCACCGGCATCAATCTCGCGGGCTTCTTCCACATCACGCAGCTCGCGATCGCCGAGATGGAAAAGCATGAGCGCGGGCACGTGGTCAGCATCACGACGAGCCTCGTGGATCACGCGATTGACGGCGTACCGTCCGTGTTGACCTCGCTGACCAAGGGGGGCCTCGCCGCCGCGACCCGCTCGCTCGCGATCGAGTATGCGAAGCGCGGAATTCGCGCCAACGCGGTTTCGCCCGGCATCATCAAGTCACCGATGCACGCGCCCGAAACGCATGCGGCGCTTGGCGCATTGCATCCAGTAGGTCATATGGGCGAGATGAGCGACATCGTGAATGCGATCCTCTATCTCGACTCGGCGCCGTTCGTGACCGGCGAGATCCTGCATGTGGACGGCGGCCAGAGCGCCGGCCACTGAGCGGGCCATGCGATGAAGCGGCGCGCGCCGGTCAATGCGCGCGCGTGCTCGGCGCGGGCGTCGCGGGTTTGGCCAACTGCTCGACGAGAAATTCGACGAAAGCCCGCACGCGCGAGGTCAGGTAGCGCGCGTGCGGATAAAGCAGGATGAATGGCCGCGTGCGTCCGCCCGCTTCGCGCAACACTTCCACGAGCCGACCTTCGCGCAGGTCGTCCTCCACGACGAAGCGATACGTCTGAAACAGGCCCGCGCTGGCACGCGCGAGCGTCACGCCGGCGAGCGCGTCGCCCGAGGTTCCATAGCTGCCCTGCGTCAGCACGTCGCCATCTTCAGGCGAACCCTCGAAGGTCCAGGCGAGATGGCGCCCGCTGCTCGGCAGTTCGAACTGGATGCACTCGTGCGCCCGCAGGTCCTCGACGGTTTTCGGCACGCCCGCGCGCTTCAGATAGGCGGGCGCCGCCACCACGACCATTTCCGCGTCTTCGAGCTTGCGCGCGACGAGATTTGAATCGGCCAGTGCGCGACCGCGTATCGCGAGATCGAAACCTTGTTCCGCAAAGTCGATGTTGCGATTGCTCAGGTGCGTCTCGACCTGGACTTGCGGATAGCGCTCGCGAAACGCCGGCAATAGCGGCAACACGCGATAGTGTCCATACGGCGTCGGCATGCTGATGCGCAGCACGCCGGCCGGCGTGGTCTGCTCGCCCGTCACTTCGCGCTCGGCGTCCATCAGTTGCGACAGGGCTTGCCGGCACTGCTCGAAGTAGCGCCGCCCCGCGTCGGTCAGACGGATCTGGCGTGTAGTGCGCACGAACAGGCGCACGCCGAGCCGTTCCTCGAGCCGCGCCACCGAGCGGCTCACCGCCGCCGGCGTGACACTCGCGGCGTTGGCCGCCAGCGTGAAGCTACCCAGCTCCGCCGCGAGGCAGAAGAGCTCGATGCTGCCCAACAGGAGATCGTCGAATTTGCGTTGCATGCCTGTCCGCCTTTGTTTTGTTGGCTCGAGAACCCGTCGATCGCGGCCGCGCTGGACCGAATGCATGGGGTGCGGAACTGAGGCGGGAAGCTAATCGGACATCGGCCCGCGCATGCCCACGCGTGCCGATGTGTTCCATCTGTGCGCTGGTATTGAAGCTGGACTGCTAGTTCCACACCGATTGCAACCGCTCGATACTTTCTCGCGTTTCGCGTTCCAGTTGCGCCATCAGTTCGCCGGCCGGCAACGAGCGCGCAAGCGGCGCGGCCTGGCCCGCCCATTGCGCGCCGTAGCCGAATTCACCCTTGGCCTTGGCGGCTGCATTGAGCGCCTTGCCCGCGTCATAGGTGATCGGATAGGACGGCGTGCGCGGGGCTTGCGGGTCCTCGCCGAGCGCGGTGAAGCGATTGACGATGCTGCGCGCGAGCCGCCCCGAAATGACCGACGTGAACGTCGTCGAGCGTGCTGCATCGCTGAGCAGCGCGCGGCGATAGCCGTCGTCGATCGAGGTTTCCGGGCACGCGACGAACGCCGTGCCCAATTGCGCAGCCTGCGCGCCCAGCGCGAGCGCGGCCGCGATGCCGGCGCCGTCCATGATGCCGCCCGCCGCGATCACGGGCAGGTCGAACTCGCTCGCGAGCAGGCGCGTCAGCGCGAACGTGCCGAGGCGTTCGTCGCGCCCGGTCGTGTCGAACACGCCGCGATGACCGCCCGCTTCGATGCCCTGCGCGACGATCGCATCGACACCCGCCTCGACGGCCGCCGCCGCTTCGTCGAGATTCGTCGCGCTCGCCAGCAAACGGATGCCCGCGTGCTTCAGTTGCGCGATCACCGCATCGGGCGGCAAGCCGAAATGGAAGCTCACGACGGCCGGCTTCTCCGCGAGCAGCACCGCCTGCATCGCGGTGTCGACGACGAAGCTCGTGTAGATCTCGCTGAGCGCTTGCGGCGGCGTCGCGCCGTATTGCCGGAACACCGGTTCGAGCCAGTCGAGCCATGCACGCTCGACGGCCGCATCGGGTGTCGCCGGGCGATGGCAGAACACGTTGATGTTGAAAGGCTTCGTCGTTAGCTCGCGAGTCTGTTGGATCGCGCGGCGCGCGTTCTCCGCGTTCATCGCGGCAACGCCGAGCGAGCCGAGGCCGCCCGCGTTCGACACCGCGGCGGCCAGCGCCGGCGTGGTGACGCCGGCCATGGGCGCCTGAATGATCGGCTTGTCGATGCCGAGCGTGCGCAGTAACGCGCGATTATCCGCTTGTGTGCTCATGTTCCCTTCCCACCGGATGCGTTAAACGATTCGATGTGCCTGCCAGCTTGCCAGCATGTCAGGCCCCAGCGCGGCGGTGCGCCCAGCCCGCGAGGCCGCCGCAAGCGATCAGCAGCGCGCCGGTCACGAAGAACACCGCGTGCAGCCCGAGATGAACGCCGATCACGCCGCCGATCACCGGTCCCACCACCTGGCCGCTGAATTGCGCCGATTGCAGATAACCAAGCATGCGGCCGGTCCTGCTTTCATCCACCGATTGCCGCGCCAGCTTGCCGATCGAGGGCAACAGGCCCGCGAGCGTCATCCCCATCAGCACGCGCAAAGCCGCGAGCTGCCACCAGTGCGTGACGAAGGCTTGCGGCACCATCGCCAGCCCCGTGAGCACGAGGCAGACAACGATCACGCGCCAGCTCCCGAACCGGTCGGCCAGCGCGCCGAGGCGCGCGGCCGTCAGCATGCTTCCGAGCGCCGAGCATGCCATAACCACGCCGGCCACGCGCGCAAGATGCGTGGCATTCACGCCAAGGCCGCCGATATACACGGTGATGATCGGCTCGATCGACATGTTGGCGAGCAGCACCATCATCGCGGTCACGAGGAGCGCGGCCACCACCGCGTAATTGGTGCGTCGGGCGGGCGCGTCGGCGGTGCCGCGCGCATGAGCTTTCGCGTCGCTATCCGGGTGAAACTCTTCCTTCACCACGAAGATGGTGAGCAGCGCCGCCGCCGCGATCATCGCCCCGCCCGCGAAGAACGTGCCGCGAACGCCGATCCAGTCTGGCAGCACGCCGCCGATGAGCGGCCCGACCAGATTGCCCGCGAGCGCGCCCGTCGAAAGTATGCCGAGCGCCCAACCCGCGCGCTCGCGCGGCGCCTGGGTGCCCACCATCACCGTGGAAGCCGATGCATAGCCGCCCACCAGACCAGCGATCAGACGCAGCGCGACCAGTTCGTAGACATTGTGCGCCACGCCGATCAACGACATCACCAGGGCCATACCGATCGCCGCGCGAACGAGCATGGGTTTGCGGCCGAAACGGTCGGCCAGACGCCCCCACAGTGGCGCGGTAAGAGCGGTGCCGAGGAAGGTCGCGCCGAAGGCGATGCCCGACCACTGGATCACCGCGGACGGCGAGCTGACGCCGAGTTGCCGCACGTAAAGCGGCAGGAACGGCAGCAGCATGCTGAGGCTCACGAGCGTCGTGAACGAGCCGATCACGCAGACGACCAGATTGCGCCGCCAGTACTGGAGGTTGCGCTCGGCGTAGCCGCGTGGCCGCGCGTCGTGCTGCAGGTGCGTCGGCACGAGCGCCGCCGGTGAAGAGGAAACCGTGGCATTCATTTCACGCTCCGTGCGGAAAACAGATCGACGGCGAGTGCGAGCAGAAGCGCCACCGCGCCAATCGCGTAGAGCACCAGATAATTGCCGCCGCTTGAAGAGAACACGAACGAAAGACCGTAGGCCGCCAACGCCTGCATCACGGCGAAGCTCGTCGTCGCGCGGCTCCATGCGTCCTTGACGGCGGACGGATGGTGCGCGAGCAGCTCGTTCACGCGACCGAGCGCCAGCGGCACGATGCCCGGCGTGAACGCGCCCACGACAAATGCGGAGACCATCAGCCCCGTCGACCCGAATAAGCCCGCGGCCAGGATCGCGACCGCAGCGGCCTGCACCAGATACGCGACGCGCAGCGCGCGGCCGAAACCCGCGCGATCGGCGAGATGCCCTGCCGCGAGCGGCCCGACGATCGCGCCCAAGCCGTACAGCACCCAGAACTCGGCGCCCGCATCGACGCCGCGGCCCAGCCCGCGCGCCACGAAATCGACGAGGAACAGCATGTGCGGCACGAGCCCCACGGCGTTCAGGCCATATTCGACATAGAGCGCGCGCAGGCCGGCGCGGGGATACGCAGGCGCTGTTTCGAAGCGCGAATGAGCACCGGCGTGCGCGGGCGCCGCGTGCTCGGGCCAGCCGTTCCACGCCACGGCGGTCAACACGAGCGAAACGGCCGCGAGCCCGAGCCACGTCCACGTGAGCCCCTGACGCAACAGAATCGGCACGATCGTGCCCGAGGCCGCGATGCCGAGCCCGATCCCCGTGAAGATGCCACCGCTCGCGAAGCCCCGGCGCGCCGCCGGCACGTGCGCGAGGATCGTGGGTGCGGCGAGCACCATCAACGCGCCGCCCGAGAGCCCCGAGGCCAGGCGCCAGATGAAAAACCACAGGAACGACACGGGCACCGCGCAGGCCACGAAGGCGATGGTCGCGAGCAGCATCATCGCGCGCAGCACGGTGGCGGGTTTCGCCACGCGTACCATCGCGCCCGCCAGCAGTGCGCCGGCCAGATAGCCGCCGAGGTTCGCCGCGCCGAGATAGGCCGCGCTCGAGGCGGGAAACCAGTGCGCGCCGATGATAGCCGGCAAAAGCGGCGTATAGGCAAAGCGCGCGAGACCGATGCCGATCAGGCTCGCGCTGGCCCCGGCGAGCGTGCCCCGCCAGACGTTGTAGCCGGCCGGAGCGGCCGGATTCGAGATGGCTTGCTGCATGACGACTCCCATGTACCGGCGCTGTTAAGCACCCGATGAATATGGGAGCCAGTCTAGAACGACTCGCATCTCGGGAGAATCACCGCACTGCGTAAGTCATTCTTCCGCGCGGCGATCGAATCAGCGTCGATCGGCGTCGGTGATTTGCTGAGCCCGCTCGAAATACTCGCGCAGCAGCGGCGTGGCGAAATCGACGAAACCGCGCACCTTCGGCACCGCAAGGCGCCCGTGCGGCGTCACCAGGTTGACGGGCAACGGCGCATGCTCGCTGTCGCGCAGCACCATTTTTAGCGCGCCGGCCTTGACCTGCTCGGCCACGTGATAGGAGAAAAGCCGCGTGACGCCATGCCCGGCCACGGCCGAAGACAGCGCAGCGCGAATCGTGTTGACGATGAAGCGCGGCGTGAACCGGACGACCTGCGGCAGCGCCGTTAGACGGGCCGCCGGAAAGCTCCACGAATCGAGCCCGAAATGCGTCATCGAGATGATCGGATGGCTGGCCAGATCGGCGGGGACATCGATGGCCGGGTGCGTGGCGAGATAGTCGGGCGAAGCGACCACCACCCGCCTCACCTCGCCCACCGGAATGGCGACGAGCGTGGAGTCCTGTAGATGAGCGATGCGCAACGCCACGTCGATGCCCTCGTCGACGAGGCTCACGGGCCGGTCGAGCAGGTGCAGGCGGATCGACGCCTGGGGATGGCGATCGAGAAACGAATCGACAATCGGGCGCAACACCTCCTCGCCCACCGCCACCGCCGCCGTCACGCCTAGCAGTCCGCGCGGCGCGGAGCGCTCGTCGGCTGCGAGCAGGTCCGCCTCCTCCAGATCCCCGAGGATGCGCCGGCACGCCAGCGCATAGCGCTCGCCCGCCTCGCTGAGCCGGATCGTGCGCGTGGTGCGGTGTAGCAGCGGCGTGCCCGTGTGCGTCTCCAGAAACGCGATGGCCCGGCTCACAGCCGCGGGCGAGCGGCCCAGCCGACGGCCTGCGCCCGCCAGACTGCCCTCGTCGAGCGTGGCGACGAATACCTTCATGGCGTCGATACGGTCCATTGCGTGTTTGAGCTTGAGATTGGGCCTAGGTGGCGCCGCAGTCTTTTAGGGCGGTGAGTTCCGGCACGATCTTAGCGGAATACGAGAAGCGACAGCGTGGCATGCACGGCTGCACAATCGTAAGACTGAATGTGGCGCTAGTGGGGCGCTTGGCATACCCTGAAGAAGTTGTTCAGCAGATCCTGGTACGCTCCGCTGCCGCTAGCGGGCTGGGTACGTCAAATGTCGCGAGCACCGCGAGCTTGCTGCGCCCGTGGTGATGGCACTCCGCGTGCAAGCTCAGCCAGCGTTTTTTGTGGCGTCTCAGCCTCAACGTTTCCATCCCGTTCGCTCGACCCGATGACCAACCTCAAACATTCATCCGCGACCGCGACGGCGACGCGAATCGCAGCCGGCGATGACCGCACGCAATACGACTCTTTCTCGATCCTGTTGCATTGGATCACGGTGATTCTGGTGTTGGCCCAATTTGGACTCGCCCAAACCTGGGGGTTTGCGCCTAAACCCACGCGTCACCTGATGATCGTTTCCCACATGTCGTTTGGAATATTGCTTTCGGCCGTGTTGATCGTGCGCATTGGGTGGCGTCTGATACCCGGACATCAAACTCCCGTGTCTGCCGCGGGATGGGTCGAGCGGGCCGCGAAAGGCGTCCACTATGTTCTGTACGCGCTGCTGGTCGGCGAAGCGGTACTGGGTTTCGTACTGCGATGGTCCGGCAACGAATCGATGAGCTTTTTCGGGCTGCTGATGCCCTCTCCGTTCGCGCCGACCAGTAAGGCGACGCATCACGCCATTGGTGAGGCTCATGATTTCGTCGGCTGGGCCATCATCGTCATCGCGGCGGGACATGCCGCCGCCGCGCTGTTTCATCACTATGTGCTGCGCGACGACGTGCTCAAGCGCATGCTGCCGGGCAAAGCGGGCGACGCGTAGGCCGCTCACTTGCCCGCCCGGCGCTCGACCGATAACGAAACAATCGGCTTGCTCGCGCTGAAGCACACCCATTCGGGTGTGAAGGCGCGCGAGCGCTTTCCTGCAGACTGGCGCGCGCTTCAGCCGGACCTTCGCCGCAACAAAAGGGCGCGCCCGTGACAGCGCGCCATCCTCGCGTGTCAGTCGATGGTCAACCGCTTGCGATCGCCCGACGCCTTTTTCGGCAAGCTGAGCGACAGCACGCCATCCCTGTACTCGGCTTTCGCGTTCGCCTCGTCGACCTCGCCGCCGAGCGCAAACGAGCGGCTGAAGGTGCCGGCGTAGCGCTCGCGGCGGATCACCCGCCGCGACGACGCGTCGTTGATCCACGTCAAGCGTGCCCGCCCGACCCGTCACGCGCAAAACCTGAAAAACCCGCTATGCAGCAGCACGGGCCTGGCGCCGATCTCGTCGAGCAGACGCCGGGCGGCCTGTTCGATCTGGGAACGGTGCGCGAGGAACGCCTGGAGCAGATCGTCTTCCCGCAGCGAGCGCGCGCCGAAATGGTCTTCGAGCGCCTCGGCCGTGATCGCGCACTGCACGGGCCGATCGTCGACGAGCGCCGCAAACGCCAGCACCAGATCGCGGGCGCAGTATTCGGGCATGCAGGACGGAAAGGAAATGTGCATGGTGACGCCCCCCACGGGCATGAAGTGCCGCATCGGCGGATGCGAGGTAGCGGACCCGCCGCGACGTCTCCAGCTTAATCACGCAATCCACGGCGGATTTGACGTACGTCAAGGCGGAGTCGCGCACGGTCCGCGCAGGCCCCGTTTGCCGCGGCCCTGTCAGCGCGAACGGGTCATTCGCCCGTGCGCGTCACGGAACCCACAGCGGCGTCGCTGCGTCGAGCGGCGGCGTCGATCGTCTGCCGCAACGCCTTCAGTTCAGCGTGCAGGCGCACGATTTCATCGTTCAGATGCTTGATATCCCGATGCATCTCGCGTCGCAACGCCCTCTCTTCCTTGCCGATGAATGCCGCGGCGATGCTCGCGAAGACCAGCGACAACATGCCGTAGCCGAGCAGCACGACAAATGCCGCGAACACACGCGATGCGGGCGTCGTCGGCGCGATGTCGCCATAGCCCACCGTCGCGCTGCTTTCGAACGCAAGCCACAGCCCTTCGGAGTACGAGTGCACGTGTGGTTCGAGCCAGTAAAATCCGGCGCCGGCCATCGCGAGCACGAGCGCGCCGGCGAGCAGCAGCCACATCAATCGGTTCGGCGTGACGAATTCGCGCAGCGACAGCACGATGCGCAACGCGACGACACCCATGAACGACAGCCGCAGCAGCCATTCGACGGGCTGCCACGGCGGCGTTCCGAAACCGGTGCTGAGCGCCGCGCCCAACGCGATGAGCAGGTCGAGCCAGTTGTTCGCGAGCAGCGTCTTCGGCCGTCTGCTCAGATGGGCCAGCCAGGTGAGCGACAACGCGAAGCCGGCGAACATGCCGACGTATAGTGTCCGCGACAGGCTCAGCGCCAGCGGCGTGGGCACCGTCAGTTCGACGTAGAACGCGGGGATCGCGCAAAAGCTCAGCGCGCACAGCCCCCAGCGCAGGCGGCGCCATGCCCGCACGGCGCGCGGACCGTCGTGCGCGCTGGCACCGCCCAATCCGTAGCCGCCGAGGCCGTGGTCGATCATGTGGTCCGTCATCGCGCGAATGGCTTCCGGCCTGTCGGGTTTCGCGCGATATCGTCGTGGTGCCGCAAACGCACCGAGGCCGCGCGATCATCGTTGCAGGCTAACCGACCCGCGGCTGTCAGCCTTGATGCAGATCAGTGCTGGTGCAATGCGTGCGCGATCAGCCTGTCAGAACGGGTGCAGCACCGCTTGCGCGACGCCGGCCGCCACACACAGCACGACGACCGCAAGCGGGGGCACCTTCCAGCGCAGCAACAGCAAAAAGCCGATGCACGCCACGGCGAAATCCGTCGCCGACAGGACCGCGCTCGTCCACACCGGCGAATAGAGCGCGGCGGCCAGCAGGCCGACCACCGCGGCATTGACGCCGGCAAGCGCCGCCGCCATCGCCGCACGCGCGCGCAGCGCCTGCCACCACGGCAATGCGGCGAGAACGAGCAGCAGACCCGGCAGAAAGATGCCCACTGTCGCCAGCAGTGCGCCGCTCCAGTGTCTGGGTGGCAGCGCCATCATCCAGCCGAGAAACGCCGCGAACGTGAACAGCGGTCCGGGTACGGCCTGGGCCGCGCCATAGCCGGCCAGGAAGTCGTTGGGCGCGACCCATCCGGTCGCGACGGTTGCCCGCTGCAACAACGGCAGCACCACGTGGCCGCCTCCGAACACGAGCGCGCCGGAGCGATAGAACGCATCGAATACGCGGATGCCTTGCGAGGTCCCGCTTGCCGCCCATAGCGGCAACGCGAACAGCAATGCGCAAAAGACCACTAGCGCGACGATGCCTGCCGTGCGCGACACCTGAAAATCGCCGGCCCGCAGAGGAATGGCGCGTGGCGCCTGCACCGCCGTGGTCCGGCACAGCGCGACACCGAGCACGGCGCCGGCGCCGATCACGATCAGTTGGGCGTAGACGGTGCCAGGCACGCTGAGCAATCCGAGCGATGCGAGCGCGATCGCCGCGCGGCGGCGATCCGGACACAGACGCCGCGCCATGTCCCAGACAGCCTGCGCGACGACGGCCACCGCGACGAGCTTCAGGCCGTGAATCACGCCCGTGCCGAGCGCGCCGCCCAGGTCCGGCGCGATCGCGGCAAAGGCCAGCATCACGAGTACCGACGGCAGCGTGAAGCCGCACCAGGCCGCTAGCCCCCCACCCCACCCGGCCCGCAGCAGCCCGATAGAAAACCCCGCCTGGCTGCTCGCGGGTCCCGGCAGAAATTGGCACAGGCCGATCAGGTCGGTGAAGGCTTCATCGTCGAGCCAGCGGCGCCGCTCGACGAACTCGCGCCGGAAGTAGCCGATGTGAGCGATCGGACCGCCGAAACTGGTCAGCCCGAGTTTCAGGAAGACGATGAAAACCTCGATCACGCGCGTGAGCCGTGAGCGGCGCGGCGACGACAAATCAGTATCCATGGATGTGCGGGTTCGAGCGCTGCCGATTTCGAGAGCCGGCGGGCAAGGCGCCGTCGACGGGCTTCGTGTTTGACGACGCACAGTATAGAGGCCTACGGCGCGACCACGCGCCGCACCCGCGCTTGATCTGGGTCAATCGCGCCCCTTGCTTCCCGCAACACACTGGTCGCGACATCCAGAGCACTGTTCGAGTCATGCGCGCAGCCGCGCCGCCGATCGTTGGATATCGGCAGTCGCGGTGTGCCCGTCGCATATCACTCATTCAAGCCAGCGAGGAGACTATGTCCACTGTCGCCATCAACCATCAAGCGCCGGAAACGGCGGCCCCGCCGCTTCTGACGGACACGGCCATCGACGGCATGGCCGCCTACGAAGCGCTCGTCAACGAAGCGCGCAGCGACCGGACCGGCTTCTGGGCGCGGCTCGCGCGCGAGCATCTGAGCTGGCACCGGCCCTTCACCAAGGTACTCGACGAATCGAGCGCACCGTTCTTCAAATGGTTCGACGACGGTCTGTTGAACGCGTCGTACAACTGCCTCGATCGTCATCTGCACGACGGCAATGCCAACAAGACCGCGATCATTTTCGAGGCCGACGACGGCAGCGTGACGACAATCACCTACCGGCAACTGCATGCGCGCGTGTGCCGCCTCGCGAACGCGCTGCGCGCGCGCGGCATCGCGTGTGGGGACCGCGTGATGATCTATCTGCCGATGTCGATCGAAGGCGTCGTCGCGATGCAGGCCTGCGCGCGCATCGGCGCGTTGCATTCAGTCGTGTTCGGCGGCTTCTCAGCGAAGTCGCTGCATGAACGGATGGTCGATGTCGGCGCCGTCGCCGTCATTACCGCCGACGAGCAGATGCGCGGCGGCAAGAACCTGCCGTTGAAATCCGTCGTCGACGAAGCGCTGAAAATGGCAGGCACCGACGGCATCCATACCGTGATCGTCTATCGGCGTACGGGCGGCTCGATCCTGTGGGACGAACCGCGCGACTGCTGGCTGCACGAACTCGAAGCGGCCCAACCCGACACCTGCGAGCCCGAATGGGTCGGTGCCGAGCATCCGCTGTTCGTGCTGTACACGTCCGGTTCGACCGGCACGCCGAAGGGCGTGCAGCACAGTACGGCGGGCTATCTGCTGTGGGCCGCCGTCACGATGAAGTGGACCTTCGACCTCCGCGCGGACGACGTGTACTGGTGCACGGCCGACATCGGCTGGATCACGGGACACAGCTACATCTGCTATGGCCCGACCGCGGTCGGCGCGACCCAGGTGATTTTCGAGGGCGTGCCGACGTGGCCGGACGCGGGACGGTTCTGGGAGATGATCGCGCGGCACAAGGTCAGCATCTTCTATACGGCGCCCACCGCGATCCGCTCGCTGATCAAGGCCGCCGAGACGGACAGCGGCGTGCATCCGCGCCGCTTCGACCTCGACTCGTTGCGTTTGCTCGGCACCGTCGGCGAGCCGATCAATCCGAGCGCGTGGGAGTGGTTTGCGCGCGAAGTCGGCGGCGGGCGCTGTCCGGTGCTCGACACCTTCTGGCAAACCGAAACGGGCGGCCACATGATCACGCCGCTGCCGGGCGCAACACCGCTCGTCGCGGGATCGTGCACGTTGCCGCTGCCTGGCATCGAGGTGGCGATCGTCGACGAAACCGGCTGCGAACTGCCGAACGGCCAGGGCGGGCTGCTGGTCGTCAAGGAGCCGTGGCCGTCGATGCTGCGCGCGATCTGGGGCAATCCCCAGCGGTTCCGCAGCGGCTACTACCCCGCGGACCTGGGCGGCAAGCTCTATCTGGCCGGCGACGGCGCGATCCGCGATGCGCAGACCGGCTACTTCACGATCACCGGCCGCATCGACGACGTGCTGAACGTGTCCGGCCACCGCATGGGCACGATGGAAATCGAATCGGCGCTCGCCGCGCATCCGCTGGTCGCGGAGGCCGCGGTCGTCGGCAGGCCCGACGAGACCATCGGCGAAGCCATCGTCGCGTTCGTCGTGCTCAAGGGACCGCGCCCGCAAGGCACCGAAGCAAGGCAGCTCGCCGACCAGCTGCGCGCGTGGGTCGGCAAGGAAATCGGGCCGATCGCCAAGCCGAAGGAAATCCGCTTCGGCGACAGCATGCCGAAGACGCGCTCCGGCAAGGTCGTGCGGCGTCTGCTGCGTTCGGTCGCGAAGGGAGAAACGCTCGCGCAGGACATGTCCACCGTCGAAAACCCCGCCGTGCTGCGGCAGTTCGGCCACCACGAGTAAGCCCCCCCGGATCGATTCAGGAGACTTCACGATGAAACTCACCACACCCAACCCCGCATCGCTCGGCCTTGCGGCTTTCGCGCTGACCACCTGGCTGCTCAGCATGATCAACGCAGGCTGGTTCAGCGGCGGCTCGCTCGGTCTCGTGCTCGCCGTCGCGTTCGCGTTCGGCGGCAGCATGCAGATCGTTGCCGGACTGATGGAGATTCCGCGCGGCAACACGTTCGGCGCCACCGCGTTTCTGAGCTATGGCGCGTTCTGGTGGTCGTTCGGGCTGTTTGCGTTGTTCCTGCACGAGCAGGTGCCGGCCGCGTTCGTCGGCTGGTATCTGCTGTTGTGGGGCGTCTTCACGTTCTATATGTGGATCGCGACGTTCCGCTCATCGCGCGCGCTGCAGTGCGTGTTCGTCGCGCTGTGGGCAACCTTCTTTCTGCTCGCGGCCGGCGAATGGCTCGGTTCGGCGACACTGCGGCACGCGGGAGGCTATGGCGGACTGCTGACCGCGCTGCTGGCGTTCTATCTGTCGGCGGCGGAGATCATCAACGAGTCGTTGGGCCGCACCGTGCTGCCAGTCGGCGCGAAACCCGGGCTCGTCAAAATGCAAACGGTCGGCGCCGCGGTGGTGACGCGTTTTGCGGAGTGACTGATTGCGCGCATTCGGCGCTTCACCAAGCCCGTCGCGAATCCGACATGCGCGGCGGGTTTTGTCGTCTGGCCGTGCTCATTCAGGCGCGCAATTCGCCCTCGATCGTGCAACGGGGCGCCATCCCATGCCCCCTGGCTTTGCCACGTCCCCGGGACGGATACCACTTGTGGCGCGCGCACGTCCAAGCACGATGCCGATCACCGTTTCGATCTGCCTCGCCTAAGCGGTACGGCTTTCGTTCTCACCGAGCTTGCTGGTCATCGGGGTTCCCTGCCGCTTGCGTCGCGCCCGCGCGTTCGTGCGTCGCCCGTTCGACGAGCGCGCGAATGCGCCCGCTCAGACTGTCCCGCAGCGTGTCGTCGAGCGCGTTGCGCAGCCACGCCGCGGGGGCCGCGTCAGTGTGCGCGTCGTCCGCCGAGCTCAGCTTGTCGCGCACCCACGTCGTCACCTCCGGCGCGACGCCGTCGAACACGCCGGCGGCGAGCGCCGCGAGCAGCGCGATCTGATCGACAACGCGCAACGCGTTGAAACGCGGCTGCGTTAGCAGCGCGCGAATCCGCCTGCCCCGCTCGATCTGCGCGTTGACGCGTGCGTCCGCGAGACCGCCGAAGCGGCTGAACATCTCCAGTTCGAGAAACTGCGCATAGTCGAGCCGCAAGCGGCCCGCGACGTCGCGCAGCGCCGCATGCTGCGCCTTGCCGCCGACCCGGCTCACGCTCAGTCCGACATCCACTGCGGGCCGCTGGTTCGCGGCGAACAGCGCGGCGTCGAGCACGATCTGTCCGTCCGTGATCGAGATCAGGTTGGTCGGAATGTAGGCCGACAGATTGCCGGCGTCGGTCTCGGCGATCGGCAGCGCGGTCAGCGAACCGCCGCCGAGCGCGGGCGACAGTTTCGCCGCGCGTTCCAACAGTCTCGCGTGCAGATAGAAAATATCGCCGGGATACGCCTCGCGTCCGGGCGGCTCGCGCGTGAGCAGCGCGAGTTCGCGATGCGTCGCCGCGTGCTTGGTCAGGTCGTCGATCACGATCAACGCGTGCTGGCCGCGATCGCGAAAGAACTCGGCGATCGACACACCCGCGAACGGCGCGATCCATTGCAGTCCGGGCGGCGCGGCCGCCGAGGCGACGACGAAGATGCAGCGCTCGAACGCGCCATGCTCGCGCACGGCATCGATCACGCGCTGAACCGCCGTCGCGCGCTGCCCGACGGCGACATACACGCAGATCACGTCGCTGTGCTTCTGATTGACGATCGCCTCGACGGCGAGCGAGGTCTTGCCCGTCGCGCGATCGCCGATGATCAGTTCGCGCTGCCCTCGCCCGATCGCGAACAGCGCGTCGACGACGAGCACGCCCGTCTGCAGCGGTTCGCTGACGAAGTCGCGATCGATGATCGCGGGCGCCGCGCGCTCGACAGGCAAACGCGCGGTGGTCCCCACCGCCTCGCCGTCATCGAGCGGCCGGCCGAGCGGATCGACGACGCGGCCGAGCAGCGCGTCGCCGACCGGCACGTCGAGCACGCTGCCGGTCCCCACGACGCGCATGCCGGCCCGCACCGCGTCGCCGCTATCGAGCAGCACGACGCTCGCGCTCGCCACGTCGAGCGAATGAATGAAGCCGCGCACGCCGCATTCGAGTTCGACGACCTCGTCGAGCGCGGCGTCGGGCAGACCCGACACGAACGCGATGCCATCGGCGATCTGTTCGACGCGGCCGATGCTCGCCGCCCGCGGTTCGAGCGCGACGCGCGCGAGCGCGGCGCGTTTGCGCACGAGCCACGCGTCGGCGGTGTCAGCGCGCGTGGCCATCGTCGCGAAGCAGTTCACCGTGAATCTGGTCGAGCTGATCGCGCCAGCTATTGCGCACCACGGCGTGCGCGCCCGACAGTTCGAGCCCCGCGAGCAGCGTGCGGTCGATGTCGGTATCGAACTCGAGGCGCTGTGCGAAGGCGGCCGCGAGCGCCGTTTCGCACGCGGCGCGCTCGTCCGGCGTCAACGCGCGCGGCGCGCTAACACGCAGCGGCACGTCCCCGGCAAGCGCGGCGCGCGCGCCGGGCGACAGCCGGCGCACGCCGTCCGCGAGTCCGTCGATGAACCCGGCAACGCGCAGGTCCTCGGGCGAGCGGTCGAGCAACTGGTCGAGCAGCTTGCCCGCGATGTCGACGGCGAGTTGCGCGGCCGCCGCCGACGCGGCTTCGGCCTCGCCCGCGCGCTCGCGCTGCCGGGCCGCGGCCGCCTGGGCGCGCAGCCGCTCGGCCTCGTCGTGCGCGGCGTCGAGCAGCGCCGCGTGCTGTGTGCGCGCGTCGGCCTCGATCGTCGCGAACGCCTGCGCGCGCTGCGCGGCGAGTTGCTCTCGTTCGGCCCGCAGCGCCTCGCGTTCGGCCTGCGCCGCGAGCTTCGCGGCGTTCGCGTCGCCGGTCAGCGCATTCGCGCTCGCCTGTCGCTCCGCGATGATCTTCGCGACCGGACGGAACAGGAAGCGCGCGAGCAGCCAGACCAGAATCAGCGCGTTGAGCGTCTGCAGCGCGAGCGTCGACCAGTCGATTTTCATCGCATGCCCTACTTGACGAACGGGTTGGCGAACAGCAACAGCAGCGCGACCACGAGGCAATAGATCGCCATCGTCTCGATCATCGCGAGCCCGACGAACAGCGTGCGCGACAGCGTGCCCGCCGCATCGGGCTGCCGCGCGATCGCGTCCATCGCGGCGGCGACCGCGCGGCCCTCGGCGAGCGCGGGCCCGATCGCGCCGAACGCCACGGCGAGCGCGGCGGCGGCGATGCTGACGATTTCGATGAGGTTCATGCCGGTCCTTTCTGATTGTCGTGAACGGCGGCGCGCGACTCGCCGACGGCGGCGCCGATGAATACCATCGCGAGCACCGCGAAAATGTAGGCCTGCACCGCGCCGGTCAGCAGATCGAGCGCCATCAACGGAATCGGCACGAGCAGCCCGGCCAGCGACAGCACGATGCCGACCACGAAGACGCCGCTCATCACGTTGCCGAACAGGCGCACCACCAGCGAAAACGTGCGCGTGATCTGCTCGACGACGTTCAGCGGAATCATCACCCAGGCCGGTTCGGCGAACGTCGCGAGATAGCCGCGCCAGCCGCGCGAGCGCACGCCGCACACGAGCGTCGCGGCGAGCACGACGAGCGCGAGCGAGGCATCCGTTTCCAGGTGCGCGGTGGGCGGCTCGACGCCCGGAATCAGCGACGACCAGTTCGCGATCAGCACGAACAGGAACAACGTGCCGATCAGCGCGCGATACGGCGCGGGCTCGGTCTGCATCGTGTCGCGGATTTGCGCGTCGAGCGTGCCGACCAGCAGTTCGAGCGCGGTCTGCGTGCGCGACGGCATGATGGACAGCTTGCGCGTGAGCCACAGCGAGACGACCGTCATGACCGCCATGATCACCCACGTGACGACCACGGGCGTGGTGATCACGAGCGGACCGAGGCGTACGAGCGGCTCGGTGACGAGCGGCGAATGAATCACGACGTCGCTCGCCGCATGCCGAGCGCCACACCGCGCGCCCACAGGAAACCGCCGATGCCGCCGAGCAACGCGAACGCGCCCGCTTTCGCCAGCAGGACGAATAAGGCGGCCGTCAGCGCGAGCCGCGCCAGTTGCAGCGCGAAGGCGCGCAGCACGCGTCCTCGCGCGAAGTACGCGACGTTCCAGCGCAGCGTCGCGAAGTGCAGCGCACCGCTCAGCAAGCCGACCGCCATTCCCGTGGCGGCAAGCGCGAGCGTGTCGGTGAAATGAAACGTGGTGGCGTCAATCACGATCTCTCCTTTGCTGTCGATGCATCCAGCGCCATGCGGACCATAGTCCGATGCCCGCGCCGATCATCAGAAGCGGCGCCGCAAAAAACACCCGCGTACCGGCGATGCGGTCGAGCCAGCGCCCGAGCGCGAGGCAAAGCAGGATCGGCAGCACGATCGTCCAGCCGAGAATGCCGATCTGGCCGAGTCGCGCGCCCAGCGACGGCTCCGGATTCGCGCGCCCGGTCCGCTCGCGGCTCGCCGCGCGCTGCGCGGCTTGCGCGACGCGATCGGCGGGTTCGCCAGGTTCGGCGCGTTTGCCATCCGTTTTCCCGTTTGCCTTGCCGCCAGCAGGCCGCATCGTCATCCCGGTTCTCCACGTGTGGCTTGCGGGCGCAGATAGCGCAGCATCTGGCGCACGGCCTGCGCGTGCAGACGCGTCTGCTCCACGCGCGCGCGCCGCATCGCGTCGAGCTGCGCGGCACGCGCGCGGCGCACGTCCGCTTCGAGCGCTTCGAGCGAGTCGCCCTGCACCGCTTCGCGGCACGCAAGCGAGACGGCCGTGCCGTGCGACACGATCAGCACGCCACCATCGACGGCACAGTAATGCTCGCCGCCATCCGCCGTGCGCCAGCGCACCACCGATGCGCTCAACAGCGTGACCATGTCCGCATGCCCCACGCGCACGCCAAAAGCTCCGCTTTCATCCTCGGCGCGCAACGACACGACCGGCAAGCCGTCGACCATGACGCGCGCCGGTGTCGCGATCGTCAGAGACAGGCCATGCCGGGGCATCGCACACTCCTCGTCACGCCGCGACGGCGCTCGCGGCCGCCGACCTGCCGCGGGCTTCGTTGTCGCGCGCCTCGTCCAGCGCGCCGACCATGTACAGCGATCGCTCCTGCCAGTCGTCGCACTCCCCGGCGAGAATCGCCTTGCAGCCGACGATCGTCTCGGCGAGCGCGACCGTTCTGCCGGGCTGTCCGGAGAACGCTTCGGTGACCGCGAACGGCTGCGTCAGAAAGCGCTGCAGACGGCGCGCGCGCTGCACGGCGCGGCGGTCGTCGATGCCGAGTTCCTCGATACCGAGCAACGCGATCACGTCCTGCAGCTCACGCTGATGTTCGAGCAGGCGTCGCACCTCGTTGGCGAGCGCCGCGTGCTCCGCGCCGACGACGAGCGGATCGAGCAGGATTGACGACGACGCGAGCGGATCGATCGCCGGATACATGCCCTCGGCGGCGAGCGCGCGCGACAGCACGATCATGCTGTCGACGTGCGAGGCGATCGTCGTCACGGCGGGGTCGGTGAAGTCGTCGGCGGGGACGTAGACGGCCTCGATCGCCGTGACCGCAGCGTTGCCCACCGACACGATCCGCTCCTGCAACGCTGCTACCTCGCTCGCGAGCGTCGGCTGATAGCCGACCCGCGACGGCATGCGCCCGAGCAGCCCCGACACTTCCGCTCCCGCCTGCACGAAGCGAAACACGTTGTCCATCAGCAGCAGCACGTTCTGGCCGCGCTCGTCGCGGAAGTACTCGGCGATCGTCAGCGCGGTGAGCGGCACCCGCCAGCGCGCGCCAGGCGGTTCGTTCATCTGTCCGTAGACGAGCACGGCGCGCGGCAACACGCCCGAGCCGCGCATGTCCGACAGCATTTCGTGCCCCTCGCGGGAACGCTCGCCGACGCCGGCGAACACCGACATGCCACCATAGCGCGCGGCCATCGCGTGAATCAGCTCCATCACGAGCACCGTCTTGCCGACGCCCGCACCGCCGAACATCGCGGCCTTGCCGCCATGCGCGAGCGGTGTCAGCAGGTCGACGATCTTGATGCCGGTCTCGAACAGCCGCGTGGCGCCGCGCTGCGCCGCGAGCGGCGGCGCGGCGCGATGGATCGGCCTGCGTTCCACGGTCTCGGGCACAGGCTCGCCGCCATCGCGCATCACACCGGCGACGTCGAGCAGTCGGCCGAGCACCGCGTCGCCGACCGGCACCTCGATGGGGCCCGCGCCGACCCGCACGGCGGCGCCGCGCGCGAGGCCCGCGGTGGCCTGCAACGCCAGCGCGCGCACCGTGCGCTCGCTGGTGTGCGCCTGCGCTTCCGCGAGGATCGAGGTCCCGTCCGGCCGCGTGATCCACAGCGCGGTATCGACTGGCGGCAGTTCGTGCGTGTCGAACTGGACATCGACGACCGCGCCGCGCACGGTGCTCACGCGCCCGCTTGCTGCGACCGTAGCCGTGGGCGGTGCGGTGTTTTGACGGCCTGCGCTCTCTGCAATTGGCACGTGGCGCTCCAACGATCAGTTGCAAACCCCTTCACGCTGACGAATCGTCCAGCATCAAATCGGGACCGTCTATGACGCTTCGATCAACACCTTCAGCGCGCGCGTGCTCGACGCGCGGGAGAACGTTTCGTAAGCCGAAAGAATATCGTCGAGCCGGAAGCGATGCGTGATCAGACGCGTGGGATCGATCCGCCCCGCCTTGACTGTCTTCATCAGCATCGGTGTACTGACGGTATCGACGAGACGCGTCGTGATCGCGATGTTGCGATCCCACAGTTTTTCCAGATGCACATCACACTTGACGCCGTGCACGCCGATGTTCGCGATCGTTCCACCCGGCGCGACCAGTTGCTGGCAAAGCTCGAACGTCGGCGGAATGCCGACCGCCTCGATCACGCAGTCGGCGCCTACCGATTCGGTCAGCTTCAGCACTTGCGCGACCGCATCGGCACGCGCGTTGTCGATGCAAGCGGTCGCGCCGAAGCGTTGCGCGACCTCGAGCCGGTTCGCGTCGGGATCGATCACGATGATCTGCGCCGGCGAGTAGAACTGCGCGGTCAACAGCGCAGCGAGACCGATCGGCCCGGCGCCGACGATCGCCACGGTGCAGCCCGGCTGAACCTTGCCGTTGAGCACGCCGCACTCGAAGCCGGTCGGCAGAATGTCGGACAGCATCACGAGCGCCTCTTCGTCGAGGCCAGCCGGAATGCGGTACAGACTGCTCTGCGCATGCGGAATGCGCACATATTCGGCCTGCGTGCCGTCGATCCGGTTACCGAGAATCCAGCCGCCCGTCGTGCAATGCGAATACATGCCGCGCCGGCAGTAGTCGCAGCGGCCGCACGAGGTGATGCACGAGATCAGCACGTGATCGCCGGCCGCGAGCCCGCTCACCGCCTCGCCGACCTGATGCACGACACCGACGCCTTCGTGGCCGAGAATGCGGCCCGGTTCGCAGGTCGGCACGTCGCCTTTGAGAATGTGCAGATCGGTGCCGCAGATCGTCGTGCGGGTGACTTTGACGATTGCATCGGTGGGCGCCGTGAGTTCGGGTATCGGCCGTTCGTCGAGCGACTTTTTGCCGGGACCGTGATAAACGAGTGCTTTCATGACGGACTTCTCCTATGGCCGGAATGAAACACGATGCGTGGCGGCAAACGTGTTCGCGCCTGAACCTCGTCGTGTCATGCGTCGGCTAGCGCCGGCGGGAACGTAATGCGTCACGCGCTTGCATCATGGGCCCCGGCGTGGCGGGCGGCTTGATCTGGGTCAAGCACTACGAAAACAACGCCGACGCGTCGATGTCGGCCATTTTCTCGAGTTCTTGCAGATAGAGGCCGGGAAAGGAGCCCGCGCCTGCCTGCACATCGGTCGCGAAGAAGCTGCACGCGCGAGCACCTCGGTCACGTCGCCGAAGTCGGAGATGATGGCCGCGTGCGAACTGGGCGCGCGGCGGAACCAGAGTGGCGTCGGATTGCTCGACCTGATCGGCTCGGATGATCGCCCAAAAACCGAAGACATCGCTATATCACGGCATACGGTTTGCCGATATTGGAGGTTGCGGGGACGCGTGCGCCGCGAGCAGCTGCTGATGACGTGCTTCGGTGGCGTCGTCGGCGGGGAACATGCATTCGATGCGCAACTCCTGCGCGGCCACGTTTTGCGGTGTGCCCACGGTCGTGACCATCGAGAAATAGCGCAGCACCACGCCCTCGCTGATGAAGCCGAGCGGAACCATCGGCAGCGTCGCGGGTGTCGCGGACGAGCCATGATGCGTCTTCCAGTCGCGCGGCACGTCGGGATACGCAAGCAGTTCATCGAGTAGACGCTTCGTGTTGGCGCCGATTACATGACCGACCGACTCGCGATACACGCGTTGCAGCAGACTTCGCGCGACCTCCTGCCAATCGGCGACGAACGGACGCATGCCATGTGGATCGAAGATCAGATGCAGCATGTTGCGCGGGCCTTCGCGCGCGGTCATGTCGATGAAGCAGTTGAAGAAGCGCGGGGCCGCGTCGTTGGACATCAGCACGTTCCAGTCGCGGTCCATCACGAGCGCCGGAAACGGCTCATGCTGACGCACGACCCGTTCGAGCGCGCGAACCACGCCGTGCATTTCCTGCGCATTCCACGGTGCTTCCGAATAGATCGGTGCATAACCCGCGGCAAGCAGCAGCGCATTGCACTCGCGCAGCGGCACGTCGAGGGTCTGCGCAAGCGTCAGCAGCGTGTCGCGGCCCGGCACGCTGCGCCCGCTTTCGATGAAGCTGATCTGCCGCTGCGAGATGCCGGCCTCGAGCGACAGATCGAGCTGACTCACGCCACGCACGTCACGCCAATAGCGCAACAGACTGCCGAGATCGCCCGGCTGCACTTTCGGATCGTGACTCGTGACGTTCATGGTGTTGCCCTCCTGTTGATGCCTGAACGGGATCGCTTCAGCGCGCGGGCGCGTGCCACGCGAATTCGGCGAACTGCGCTTCGAGCGGCGGCTCGGTCACGCTGCCGGTGTAGTTCGTGATCGTCGACGCGGCGACCGCCGCAACCACCTCGAGAATCTGCTCCGCGATGAAACCTGCCGCGAGGAAGCGTTGCCGGTCCTCATCGTCGAGGCGGCCGCGTTTTTCGATCAGCGTGCGCGCGAGCGTCGACAGCGCCGCGAGCCTCGCGTCGTCGGGCACGCCGCCGTGGCGGATCGCCTCGACATCGGCGCGACGCAGGCCCGCGTTCAAGCCGAGCGCGGTATGAAACGCAACCGCCCATTCGCTCGCGTTCGTCACGGCGTTGGTGAGCAGCAGCGTCTGGATCTCCGGTTCGGTCAGACTGCTCGCATGCACGCGCTCGAACAGGCCGATGAAGCCGTTGATCAGCACCGGTGAAGCCGCCATCTTGGCCGCGATGTTCGGAATCAGGCCGAACGCCTGTTGCAATTTGCGGAGCACGGGTTTCGATTGCTCGGGAGCGGACTCGATCGTGTGAACGGGATAGCTGGACATGGTATCTCCTTGACGTGTGCGCCATCGGAGCGACGGCGCGGTAGTCGAAGAGTAGAGGCAGCCGCGCGGCTCGCCAATTACATCGGATGTCATCGCCATCAGCCATGCGGCGGCGGCTTCTTTCTGGCGAGCCGCCTGGACGCGGAATATCATGTTGGAGTTTGTTCCCCTCTTGTCCCGTTCGTCACTGGAAAGGAAGAACATCATGCCCACAATGAAAGCAGTCGAAGTGAAGCAGGCCGGCGGCCCGCTCGAACTGGTCGAACGCGAAGTGCCCGAGGCGGGCGCGGGTCACGTGCGTATCAGGATTCAGGCTTGCGGCATCTGCCATAGCGATGCGATGACCAAGGAAGGCCTGTGGCCGGGCCTGGCCTATCCGCGTGTGCCCGGTCACGAGATCGCGGGCGTGATCGATTCGGTCGGTGCGGGTGTCGAGGGCTGGCAGGTCGGGCAGCGTGTCGGGGTCGGCTGGCACGGCGGGCATTGCGGCAAATGCGAACACTGCCGCCAGGGCGATTTCGTGCTGTGCAAGTTCGCCCTCATCCCCGGCATCAGCTACGACGGCGGCTACGCCGAATACATGGTGGCCCCGGTCGAAGCCCTGGCGCGCATTCCCGACGATCTGTCCGACGTCGATGCCGCGCCGCTGCTCTGCGCGGGCATCACGACGTTCAACGCGATACGCAATAGCGGCGCGCGCGCTGGTGACGTGGTCGCGATTCTCGGGATCGGCGGCCTCGGTCATCTCGGCGTGCAGTTCGCGCGCAAGATGGGCTTTCGCACGGTGGCGATCGCGCGGGGTCAGGACAAGGCCCCGCTCGCGCAGCAACTGGGCGCGCATCACTACATCGACAGCAAAACGGAAAACGTCGCCGAGAAGCTGCAGGCACTGGGCGGCGCGAAGCTGATACTCGCCACGGTGACGAGCGGCAAGGCGATGACCGCGACGCTCGGCGGTCTCGGCCTGAACGGCAAGCTCGTGATGGTCGGCGTGTCCGAAGAGCCGGTCGAAGTGCCGATCGTGCAGTTCATCATGGGACGCAACTCGGTGCAAGGCTGGCCCTCCGGCACCTCGGCCGATTCGCAGGACACGCTCGCGTTCAGCGCGCTCACCGGTGTCAAGCCGATGATCGAAGAGTATCCGCTCGCCGAGGCAGCGCAGGCCTTCGACCGGATGATGAGCGGTCACGCGCGTTTCAGGGTGGTGTTGAAGATGGTCTGAGTGGCAGCCTCCGGTGGGGCAATGGAAATTGCATGACCATTCTGGTTACGGGCAGCACGGGTGTCATCGGCACCCGGTGCTCGCACATCTGAAAGGCGGCGGCGCAGAAGCAGTGACGAGGCGAAGAAAAAGCGCGCTTGCCGGCATCCCGGCAAGCGCGCTCGATGACTTCGCAAATCACCTTCAAAAACTGCGTCGACGTGGCAAAGAACCACTCGCCAGCACTGGCTGGATCAAGCCAGATCGAAACGATCCAGATTCATCACCTTGACCCACGCGGCAACGAAGTCGCGCACGAATTTCTCCTTGCCGTCCTCGCTCGCGTAGACCTCGCCCAAGGCGCGCAGCACCGAGTTCGAGCCGAACACCAGATCGACGCGCGTACCGGTCCACTTGACCTCGCCGCTCTTCGTGTCGGCACCTTCGAACGTTTCCGCGGCCTCCGACACCGGCGTCCATTCCGTGCCCATGTCGAGCAGGTTACGGAAGAAGTCGTTGGACAGCGTTTCCGGCTTGCTCGTCAGCACACCTTCGCTGCCAGCGCCCACCTTCAGCACGCGCAGGCCGCCGATCAGCACCGTCATCTCGGGCGCCGTCAACGTCAGCAGTTGCGCCTTGTCGATCAGCAGCTTCTCGGCCGCCACCGGGAACTTGCCGCCCAGATAGTTGCGGAAGCCGTCGTGGACCGGCTCGAGCATCCCGACCGATACGACGTCGGTTTGCTCCTGCGACGCATCCATCCGACCCGGCGAGAACGGCACCGTCACCTGCTGGCCGGCGTTCTTCGCGGCCTGCTCGATGCCGGCGCCACCCGCCAGCACGATCAGGTCGGCAAGCGAAATCTTCTTGCCGCCGGACTGCGCACCGTTGAACTCGCTCTGGATGCCTTCGAGCACCGTCAGCACCTTCGCGAGCTCAGCGGGCTGGTTGACGGCCCAGTCCTTCTGCGGTGCGAGCCGGATGCGCGCGCCGTTGGCGCCGCCGCGCTTGTCCGAGCCGCGGAACGTCGAGGCCGAGGCCCACGCGGTCGTGACCAGCTGCGACACCGACAGCCCCGACGCGAGGATCTTCTGCTTCAGCGCCGCGACGTCCTTGTCGTCGACGAGCGGGTGATCGACGGCCGGAATCGGGTCCTGCCACAGCAGTTGCTCCGACGGCACTTCCGGGCCAAGATAGCGGGCGCGCGGACCCATGTCGCGGTGCGTCAGCTTGAACCACGCGCGCGCGAACGCGTCGGCGAACTCGTCGGGGTTGGCCATGAAGCGCCGCGAGATCTTTTCGTAGATCGGGTCGAGGCGGAGCGACAGGTCGGTCGTCAGCATCGTCGGCAGCACTTTCTTCGATGGGTCGTGCGCGTGCGGATACGTGGCCTGCGCGTCCTTCGCGACCCACTGGTTCGCACCCGCCGGGCTCTTCGTCAGCTCCCACTCGTGGCCGAACAGGCTCTGGAAGTAGCTCATGTCCCACTGCGTCGGCGTCCCGGTCCACGTGACTTCGATACCGCTCGTGATCGTGTCGCCGCCCCGGCCGGTGCCGAAGCTGTTGCGCCAGCCGAGCCCCTGGGCCTCGAGACCGGCACTTTCCGGTTCCGGACCGACGTTATCGGCCGGCGCCGCGCCGTGCGTCTTGCCGAACGTGTGGCCGCCGGCGATCAGCGCGACCGTTTCCTCGTCGTTCATCGCCATGCGGCCGAACGTTTCGCGGATGTCGACTGCCGCGGCGAGCGGATCGGGATTGCCGTCCGGGCCTTCCGGATTCACGTAGATCAGGCCCATCTGCACCGCGCCGAGCGGGTTTTCGAGGTTGCGGCCGGGCGGATCGGTACGGCTCTTTTCGGTGCCGTGCAGCTCCTCGTCGGCGACCAGTACGCCTTCGTCGTCTTCCCTGCCGGCCGCTCCCTTGCCGTAGCGCACGTCGCCGCCAAGCCAGGTCTTTTCATTGCCCCAGTAGACGTCCTGATCCGGTTCCCATGTGTCCGCGCGGCCGCCGCCGAAACCAAAAGTCTTGAAGCCCATCGTTTCGAGCGCGACGTTGCCGGTCAGGATCAGCAGGTCGGCCCACGAAATTTTCTGGCCGTATTTCTGCTTGATCGGCCATAGCAGCCGGCGCGCCTTGTCGAGGCTCACGTTGTCAGGCCAGCTATTGAGCGGCGCGAAACGCTGCTGGCCGCGCCCTGCGCCGCCGCGGCCGTCGCCGATGCGGTACGTGCCGGCGGCATGCCATGCCATACGGATAAACAGCGGGCCGTAGTGGCCGAAATCCGCGGGCCACCAGGGCTGCGAATCGGTCATCAGCGCGGCGAGGTCTTTCTTGACCGCGGCGTAGTCGAGGCTCTTGAATGCCTCGGCGTAGTTGAAGTCTTCGTCTAGCGGATTGGAGCGGTTCGAATGCTGGTTGAGCAGGTCGAGGCGCAATTGCTTCGGCCACCAGTCCCGATTGGTCGTCCCGCCGCCGGCGGTATGGATGAACGGGCACTTTGCTTCGTTTGACATGCGTTCTCTCCTTTGGAGGATGTCTCCGTTGTCGATCGGAGTCGGTGCCTGGGTACTTTCTCCAATCCCATGCAAGGTACTTGTTATGCGTTTGTCATCGTGTCAGGCTTGCGTGGCAATTTGACGACCCGAAAACCCGACAGTCAGCCGAATGGCCCGGCAGTGCACTCATGAAATCCAGGGCCGAGGGCAACGAAGCCGATGTCCGTAACGGCTGACTGCGGTCGGCGCTCCACTCCTATTCGAATATAGGCGAGGACAAAGTTCAATAGAATTCGAATACGGCAATGCCGCTAATAGACGGCGACTATAGCGGGCGGAAAACGAGCGCCGCCCTGCATCACTATATGCCGATCGATCGTCACCGCGTCGAAGCTTGAGCGCACCCGGCTGTTTTGCGCCAGGCGCAGCCGACTGTGTGATAGGGTTTCGCGTTTCGTCCGCAACAGAGTGGGCACTGCTTTCTTTTCAGGCAAGCGCTTCTGAGAGCACCTGAGCGAGCAGAATGACGCCAACCGGCGTGCGCCCGAGGAGTGTCCCGAACCGTGTCCAAAGCCGTGCCGAAAGCTGCCCCGAACGCTGAGCTCGCCACCGTCCAGCCCGTCGAATCGCTCGTCGTGCCGGAACTGCTCGATGGCCGCGACGGCACCAATCGCGGCGCGGCGGAAAACTCGCAGCTATCGGCGCGCAACGACCTCGACGCCGTGCGCGCCTGGCTGTCCAATTACGCGGACACCAAGACCACCTTCGACAACTACCGCAAGGAAGCTGAGCGGCTGCTGCTGTGGGCCGTCGTGCAGCTCGGCAAGCCGCTGTCGTCGCTGACGCACGAGGATCTGCTGCTGTTCAAGGCGTTCATCGCCGATCCGCAGCCGGCCACGCGCTGGGTGTCGGCGAACGGCGGCAAGTACGCGCGCGGCGACGCACGCTGGCGGCCGTTCAACGGGCCGCTGTCGCCGGCCAGCCAGCGCCAGGCGCTGATCATCCTGAACGCGATGTTCACGTGGCTCGTCAATGCCGGCTATCTGCGCGGCAATCCGATGGCGCTCCTGCGACAACGCGCGAAGCGCTCGGCGCCGCGCGTGACGCGCTATCTGTCGACGTCGCTGTGGGACGAAGTGAAGCTGTTCGTCGAGCAGCTGCCGCAAGATACCGATGCGCAACGCGCGTACTACGCGCGTTGCCGCTGGCTGACCACGCTGTTCTATTTGCAGGGCATGCGCATTTCCGAGGTGGCCGGCGGGCAGATGGGCCAGTTCTTCAGAAGGCTCGGCGCCGATGGTCAGGACCAGTGGTGGCTCGAGACGCTCGGCAAGGGCGACAAGGAGCGGATCGTGCCGGTGTCGGCCGAACTGGTTCAGGAGCTGCGCAGCTACCGCACGCTCAATGGCCTCGCCGCCCTGCCGACCCGCGCCGAGGAAACGCCGCTCGTGCTGCCGTTCAAGGGCCGCAACCGCTGCCTGTCGCGCTCGGCGATTCACGACGCGATCAAGGGCATCTTCGCGGGCGCGGCCAAGTGGCTGCGTGCGCGCGGTCCCGAATTCGCCGATCGCGCCGACGAGCTCGAGCGCGCGTCGGCGCACTGGCTGCGGCATACGGCCGGTTCGCATCAGGCGGACGGCGGCGTCGATCTGCGCACGATCCGCGACAATCTCGGCCACGTTTCGCTGAATACGACCAGTCTTTACCTCCACACCGAGGACGACGCGCGGCATACCGAGACCGTTAATCGACACCGGATGAACTGGGACGACGCGAAGTCTGAAGACGGCAATGCGGGCGGCAATTAGGCGCGGATCGGGCGGGTGAAACGCGCCGGAATTTTTGCGTTATTTCTTTCTATTTCCCAGTTGGATCAATTCATCAGGCGATGCGCGCCGGGCATGCGTTTGCGCCTGCGCGTTTACCCGCTCGTTTCCCCGCTCGTCGATTCATATCTCAAGAATGCAAAACGCCGACCGTTAAACGGGCGTCGCTCGACAAATAACCAATACAAACCGGGGAATGAACTTGAAAACCATCACCAACGCGCTATTGGCGTCGGCTGCTTGCGCTACCTTTCTCGCGGGCTGCGTGACCAGTGGGCAAGGCCGGCTCGTCAGCGCCCCGAACCGGGTCAACGAAGTGAGCGTGACCGCGTATCAGCCGTTGCCGACCGATGGGTACGTCGCCAATGTGGTCGATCGCGATGTGGTGATCGTCGGCGGCGATACGTATATCTGGGTCGTCGGCCGGGACGGCGTCCGGCATCGCCAGTTCTATTCTCATGGCGATCATCGCGCCGAGGTTTTCCATCGCCGTGAGGAACTGCATCGTGTGATGGCGAGCCATGACGGTCATCTGCCGGAGCATCCGGGCGGCGCGCATCCGCCGCTCGGGCACCCGGGCGGCCCCGCGCCGGCGATGGCCGCGCACGGACAGCCGCCGCGAGCCGACAGGCACGCCGCCGGACCGGTCAGGTCTGCGCCCGCGACCGGCGCGCACGGACAACCGCACCGCGCCGTCATGCACGTCGCCGGGCCGGTCAGGCCCGCGCCCGCACCATCGGCAAAGCGGGTGTCGAAGGATCCGAAGAAGTCGTAACGTCGCTGATAGGCGCGCTGCCAAAGCGCCTTCCTGCATCGCCCGCTTCCCCCAACTCCCCGCCAATCCCACCCCATTGCCCGCTAGAATTGCCGGCTTTGCCCGCGCCGGGCGCGCCGCAAGGCAAAATACGGGTTTTGCGCGCGCCGCACGCGCGGCCGATCCGGTCGCGAAGCGTCCCCAAACCGTTTTCGGGCCCGGCGGTTGCATCGTCGCCCCGGGCCGCGCGCCGACCCGCAACATCACAGCCCCGCCCGGCCCGTCAGCTTCGCTGCCCGGCGCACGCGGCGCGGCGAGGACCGCTCGTCCCCAACAGAGCAGATCAGGAGCCTTTATGAGCGATTCGAATCCATCCTTCCTCGGCCGCATTTCGCTGGCCGTCGGCACGTTTTTCAGCATTCTCGGCAATGGCGACTTCGCCGCCGACGTCCTGCGCCTGCGCAACGGCGAAAAGATCGGCGCGGCCCCGGCAGCCGCCCCCGCCGCCACGCCAACCCCGGCCCCCGCCGCCCCGCAACCGAAGCCGCAACCCGCGCCTGTGCTGAAGGAGGCCTCCCCCGACGCCGCGCTGCAACTGCTCGGTCTGCTGCAACGCGACGCGCGCTTCATCGATTTCGTCGAGGAAGACATCAAGGCCTATAGCGACGCCGACATCGGCGCGGCCGCGCGCCTCGTGCACGAAGGCTGCCGCGCGACGCTGCGCGAGCACTTCACGATCCGCCCGGTGCGCGACGAAGCCGAAGGCAGCCGCGTGACGCTGCCCGCAGGCTTCGACGCGAGCTCGGTCCGTTTGACCGGCAACGTGGTCGGCAGTGCGCCGTTCAACGGCAGCATCAGCCATCGCGGCTGGCGCGTCGAGGATGTGCGTCTGCCGAAGCTGGCGGACGGTCATAACGCAAAAGTCATCGCACCGGCGGAGGTGGAGCTATGAGCGACGCACGCTATTCGATCGGCATCGATCTCGGCACCACGCACTGCGCGTTGTCCTACGTGGACACGCACGCGAGCGACGGCGAGAAAACCACCCAGGACGTGCTGTCGATCGCCCAGCTCACGGGCCCCGGCGCAATCGATAATCTGCCGCTGCTGCCCTCGTTCCTGTACCTGCCGCATCCCGACGAACTGGCCTCCGGCGACCTCTACCTGCCGTGGACCGGCCAGCGCGAATTCGCGGTCGGCGAATTCGCGCGCAGCCGAGGCGCCGGCACGCCGATCCGGCTCGTGTCGAGCGCGAAAAGCTGGCTGTGCCATCCGGGCGTCGACCGGCGCGCGGGCATTCTGCCGAACGATGCGCCGCCCGAAGTCGCGCGGGTGTCGCCGCTGGAAAGCTCGGTGCGCTACCTGACGCACCTGCGCGAGGCGTGGGACCACGCGCATCCGGACGCGCCGTTCGGCGAGCAGGACGTCACCGTGACGATCCCGGCGTCGTTCGACCCCGCGGCGCGCGAGCTGACGGCGGAGGCCGCCGAGGCCGCCGGCTTCACGCGCATGACGCTGCTCGAAGAGCCGCAGGCGGCGCTCTATAGCTGGATCCAGAAGAGCGGCGGGCAGTGGCGCAAGCAGGTCAAGATCGGCGACATCATCCTCGTCGTCGACGTCGGCGGCGGCACGACCGACCTGTCGCTGATCGCGGTGATCGAGCGCGACGGCAATCTCGAACTGCATCGCGTCGCGGTCGGCGATCACATCCTGCTCGGCGGCGACAACATGGACCTCGCGCTCGCGCACGTGGTCGCACGCAAGCTCGCCGCGCAGGGCACCCAGGCCGACGCGTGGCAACTGCGCGCGCTCACCTACGCGTGCCGCGCGGCGAAGGAAACGCTGCTCAGCGATCCCGCCACCGACACCGTGCCGCTCGTCGTGCCGAGCCGCGGCTCGAAGCTGATCGGCGGCTCGATCCGCACCGAGCTGACGCGCGCCGAACTGACACAGACCATCCTCGACGGCTTCTTCCCGCAGGTCGACAGCGCCGCGCGTCCGGTGAGCCGCGCGCGGGTCGGTCTGACGCAGCTCGGCCTGCCGTATGCGCAGGACGCGGGCATCACGCGGCATCTGGCGGCGTTCCTCGGGCGTCAGGTCGGCGCGCTGGCGGAACTCGAAGGGCTGCGCGAGCATGTCGCGCCCAACGCGAGCTTCCTGCATCCGACCGCGGTGCTGTTCAACGGCGGCGTGTTCAAGTCGACGCTGCTGGTCGAACGGATCATGGGCACGCTGAACGGCTGGCTCGCGACCGAAGGCGCGGCGCCGGCCCGTCTGCTCGAAGGCGCGGACCTCGATCTGGCGGTCGCGCGCGGCGCGGCCTACTACGGCTACGTGCGGCGCGGCCGCGGCGTGCGGATTCGCGGCGGCACCGCGCGCGCGTACTACATCGCGATCGAATCGGCGATGCCGGCCGTGCCCGGGCTCGAGCCGCCGGTGCAGGCGCTGTGCGTCGCGCCGTTCGGCATGGAAGAAGGCACCGACGCCGAGCTGCCCGCGCAGGAGTTCGGGCTGGTCGTCGGCGAGCCCGTGCATTTCCGCTTCTTCGGCTCGTCGGTGCGTCGTCAGGATCAGGTCGGCACGCTACTCGATTACTGGGGCCCCGAGGAGTTGCAGGAACTCGAGGAAATCCAGGCGACGCTGCCGGCGGCCGGCCGCACCGCCGGCGAAGTCGTGCCGGTGAAGCTGCACGCGCGCGTGACCGAAGCGGGCACGCTCGAACTCGAAGCGATCCCGCGCGGCTCCGACGAGCGCTGGAAAGTCGAATTCGACGTGCGCGGCAACGCGAATGCGTGATTGACATGAAGCGGTACAGCGTCGGCATCGATCTGGGCACCAGCAACACGGTGCTCGCGTACGCGCAAGCCGGATCGCAGCAGATTCGTGTGTTCGAGATCGAGCAACTCGTGAGCCCCGGCGAAGTCGCCGCGCGGCCGCTGTTGCCGTCGGTGCGCTATCAGGCGGCCGACGGCGAACTGAGCGCGGCCGATCTGCAACTGCCGTGGTCCGGTGCGCGTGCGGCGTCGGGCCTCGGCAAGGACGCGACGCAGCCGGTCGTGGTCGGCCGGCTCGCGCGGCTGCTCGGCGCACAGGTGCCGGGGCGGCTCGTCGCGAGCGCGAAAAGCTGGCTGTCGCACGCGTCGGTCGATCGCGTCGCGCCGATCCTGCCGTGGGGCGCGCCCGACGACGTCCGCAAGATTTCGCCGCTCGACGCGAGCGCGAGCTACCTCGCGCACGTGCGCGCCGCATGGAACCAGCACTTTCCGAAGGCGCCGCTCGAACAGCAGGACGTCGTGCTGACGGTGCCCGCTTCGTTCGACGAAGGCGCGCGCGCGTTGACCGTCGAAGCGGCGCGGCTCGCGGGGCTGCCGTCGCTGCGGCTGCTCGAAGAGCCGCAGGCTGCGTTCTACGACTGGCTGTTCCGGCATCGCGACACGCTTGCCGACGAGTTGGCGGACACCCGGCTCGTGCTGATCTGCGACGTCGGCGGCGGCACCACCGATCTGACGCTGATCGAAGTCGGCCTGTCCGACGACGGCGAGCCGCGCCTGACGCGCGTCGGTGTCGGCAATCATCTGATGCTCGGCGGCGACAACATGGACCTCGCGCTCGCGCATCGGGTCGAGGCGCGGCTGTTGGGTGGTGCCGGCGGCGGTGCGCAGGCGCCGCAACGGCTATCGGCGGCGAGCCTGTCGCAGCTGGTCGAGCGATGCCGCGTCGCGAAGGAGCAATTGCTCGGCGCGCAGGCGCCCGAGTCGGCGCCGGTCACCTTGCTCGGCGCGGGCTCGAAGCTGATCGGCGGCGCGCGCACGACGCAGGTCACGCGCGACGAGGTCGAGAAGATCATCGTCGATGGTTTCTTGCCGCGGGTGGCCGCCGATGAGCGTCCGGGCCGGCCGCGCGGCGCGATCGTCGAATTCGGCCTGCCGTACGCGACCGATGCGGCGGTCACGCGGCATATCGCGGCATTTCTCGAACGCTTCGCCGCGCAGTCGCGCAAGGCCCTTGGGGCGGATTCCAGCACACCGGACGCATCCGGCACAGCCGCCCTGCCCGTTCCCGACACGCTGCTGCTCAACGGCGGCGTGTTCCGCGCCGACGCGCTGTCGCGGCGTCTGGCCGACACGCTCGGCGGGTGGCGCGGCGCGCCGCTCAACGTGCTGCACAACGACAACCCCGACGTCGCGGTCGCGCGCGGCGCGGTCGCCTATACGCTCGCGCGCGCGGGCTTCGCGCCGAAAATCGGCGGCGGTTCGCCGCGCAGCTATTTTCTGGTGCTCGACGAAACGCCGGCCGGCAAAGACGACGCCGAGCCGGACGCGGCGCCGGCGCAACGCGGCATCTGCCTGCTGCCGCGCGGCACCGAGGAAGGTCACGAGATTCTGATCTCGGACCGCACGTTCGCGCTGCGGCTCCGGCATCCGGTGCGCTTTCACCTGGTGTCGTCGAGCGCGGACACCGCGTATCAGCCCGGCGAACTGGTCGACCTCGCGGGCGGCGACTTCGTGCGCCTGCCGCCGATCGCGACGATCGTCCAGCCACGCGACGGCCATCGCGCTCGCGAAACCGCCGTGCGCATCGCGACGTCGCTGACCGAGGTCGGCACGCTCGACGTCCATTGCATCGAGCTCGACGAGCCGTCGCAACGCTGGCTGCTCGAATTCCAGCTGCGCCACGCCGACGCGCAAGTGGAGCTATCCGCCGAGGGCGCACCGCAACGCCACCCGGCGCTCGATCGCGCGATCGAACTGATCGACCGTTGCTTCGGCGCCCGCGCGCAAAACGTCGACCCGAAGGAGATCAAACGACTGCGCGCGCAGCTCGAACATCTGCTCGGCCCGCGCGACAGCTGGAACAGCGCGTTGCTGCGCGAACTGTTCGGCGCGCTGTGGGAGCGCGCGCGCCGCCGCCGCCGCTCGGCCGATCACGAACGGCTGTGGCTGAATCTGGCCGGCTATTGCGTGCGGCCCGGCTTCGGTTATCCGCTCGACCAATGGCGCGTCGAGCAACTGTGGACGCTGTTCGACGATGGCATCCAGTACGTGACCGACAGCCAGGTATGGTCGGAATGGTGGACGCTGTGGCGCCGCGCGGCCGGCGGCCTCGGCGAAGATGCGCAGCTGCGCGTGCTCGACGCGATGGACTATCTGCAGAAGGCCGCGCAATCGCGTCACAAGCTGCCGTTCGATGTCGCGAAGACCGGCTTCGCCGATATGGTGCGCCTGTCCGCATCGCTCGAACGGATTCCGGCCGAACGCAAGATCGAACTCGGCGAGGCGGTGCTCGCTCGCCTGAAAAAGCCCGCGGAAAACCATCAAAGCTGGTGGGCGGTCGGACGGATCGGCGCGCGCCAGCCGTTTTACGGCAGCGCGCATAGCGTCGTGCCGCCCGAGGTCGCCGCGCAATGGCTCGATGCGATCCTCGCGCTCGACTGGAAGAAGGTCGACCCCGCCGCCTTCGCGGCCGTCCAGATCGCCCGCATGACCGGCGACCGCTCGCGCGATCTGCCCGACGCGCTGCGCGCGAGCGTCGTGCGACGCCTCGAAGCGGCGAGCGCGCCGCGCGCCTGGGTCACGATGGTCAGCGAAGTCGTCGCGCTCGACAACGCCGACGAAGGTCGCGTGTTCGGCGAATCGCTGCCGGTCGGGTTGAAGCTGATCGGCGGCTAAAGCGTTTTGCGCGGCGCGAAGCTCAGCACCGCTCGTGCGGCGTCCAGATGCACAGCAACGCGCACCCAGGCGGATACCCGTGTGCGCGCATTGCTTCAGCACGCGCCGCTCAATTCGGCACGTTCACGGCGCCATTCGTTGCGGAAATCGCATTGACACCCGGGGTCGCCGCGATCGCCGGCAGGTTGGCCGTGGTCAGCGCCGGTGCGGCTCCGGGCCCTCCGCCGCGCGGTATCGTGTGGATCACCTGCGACGGCGGCAACGGCGTGCCGCTCTTCAGATGAGCCCACATCAGGTTGAGCGCCTGAAGATTGTAGTAATGCAACGGCACGAAACGCGTATCGAAACCGGTGACGCCGAGGAACGCATCAAAGTGCTGAGCGTTCGTGACTTCGTACAGCGCCAGCTTGCTCGCGCTGCCCTCGACCACCTGATTCAATCCGAGATACGGCCGCGACGCGTGATTGATCGGCACCAGCGCATCCGCGCGTCCTTGCACGATGATGGTCGGCTTGCCATGCAGATTCGCATTCACACGAATTGCATCGACGCTGGCCTCAGACGATCGCTCGCGACAGCGGTGGCGGCACGAGCTCACGCCTCGCTCGATGCAAGCGCTCGAGCGTCTTGTGGAAAAAGTTCGACTTCAGCCTCGATCTCCACGGGAATGTTGAAGGGAAGCTCGGCCAGTCCCACCGCGCTGCGAGCGTGAACGCCGCGCTCCTCGCCAAAGACAGCGAGTATCAGTTCCGAAAAGCCGTTGATCACCGCGGGCTGTCGGTTGAACCCGGGTGCCGAGTTGACCATGCCGAACACCCTCGTCCAACAGGCGATGCGCTCCAGACTTCCGAGCTCGCGCTTGAGGCTGCCCAGAATAGCGAGCGCGGTGAGACGAGCCGCCACGAAGGCCTGCTCCTGCGAGACCTGACTGCCCACCTTGCCAAGTGGCTCGGCCAGCGAGCCGTCCGCGTTGGTCGGTCCATGGCCCGAGATGCAAGCCCTGTGGCCGACTATCCGCACCCATGGGAACGGAAGCGTCAGGCCGGGAGGAAGCCGCAACGGTTCCGGCAAGACGTAGCCAAGTGCGTCCAAGCGATCTTCAACGGTCGACATATTCAGACTCCACGTGAAGGCCCGACCGCGTTTATTCGCGCGCGCGCCTCGATAATCGCGCAGCGGCGTGGCTGCGGCACGTCGCTGCGGTGACAGCGCTTTCAGATGCCCGCTTCCCTCACGCTCCGCCCTGCTTGCGCATCTGCCCGATAGCGCGAGCGCGTGCAGCCTCGGCCTCCCGGACGAGCCGGTACGCAACGTAATATTTGAAGACATTGCGCACGTACGTCGTTGGCTCGATACCGATTTTCTCGGCGACTACGATTTCGACATTGTTGAACCACTTGTTAGGATCGAGACCGCGCGCCACCGCTTCCTTGCGCATTCTGGCGATCTTTGCGGGTCCTGCGTTGTAGCTTGCGAATGCGAACAGCGAGCGGTCCCGTTCCGAGAAGTGAGCATCGGGAAAGTAACGGGCCATCAGCACATCGAGATATTTCGCTCCCGCATGTATGTTGGACTCCGCCACCCTGATGTCGCCAACCGCAAGTTCCTTCCCCGTGGCTGGCATCAACTGCATGATCCCGATTGCGCCAACGTGACTGCGGGCGCTCTGGTTCAGCTGCGATTCCTGATAGCCTTGAGCCGCCAGCAAAAGCGGATCGAAGCGGTACTGCGCACCGTATTTTTCGAAAAGACCGACCGTCTGCCCGAACCGCTTCAGCTTCGCTGACTCCGTATTGTTGGAGATCTGCTTGATGCGCTTCATTTCCTGCTGCAGACGGACTTCCGCGACACTCTGCTTCTTCACGTAATTCAGGTAGAAGTCGTTGATCGCGTCCCGCAGTTTGGGGCTCTTGAAGCGCACCGCCCAGCCGATGTAGCCTGCGTCGCGCACCGAAATATCGTTATGCACGACGATTCCAGCCAGTACCGGCGCCCATACCTTTGCCTTCCAGTCGTCCACGACGAGGATCTGGAGCAGCCCGACATTGAGCATCTCCATCGCGTCCTCGTCCTCGAGCGCGTCGGGCAGCGGCACGAGTTTCACCGGAGCTTTGCCTTCCTTGCCAAAACGCGCGTTCAACGCGTTCAGGCTCTCGTAATAGCTGCTGCTGGGCCGCACATGGACCGTCTTACCGCTGAGATCGTCGAGCTTCGCGAGGGCCGGCGACTTCGGCCCGGTCACGACCACTTCGCGTACTGCTGTCCGGTCACGCGGCGCCACGAAGTCGACCTGCTTCAGGCGAACCTCCGTGACCGTCAGATTGCCCGCGGCAATGTCGCCCCGGCCCGCTATCAGCCCCGGGAGCAACTGGTCGCGAGTCGTCGGAATGATGACCAGGGTGAGCGGACGCTTGCCGAGCGTCGCCCGGTACTTCTTGTTCACATAACGCTCGAAGTCCCGCATGAGACCGGCGGTCAGCCCACGTTCGTGACCTTGCTCATTCAGATAGAGCGTTCGACTGTAGGGAACCAGCACGCGGATCAGACGCCGGTCGAGCATGGCGTCGAAATCGCCCGTGAACGGTTGATTGCCGAGATCGATACGGCGCGCTGCGGGAGCCGACGCCGCGGCGGTTGGGGATGCCGGGAGGGCCGACGAGGCGGCCGGCTGCGCGGCGGCACTTTGGGCGGCGACGCACGCCGCGGGGCCGACGATCATGCCTGAGCAGAACGCCGCGATGTACAGCAACGTTTGAATGATGCGCATCGTAAAACACCCTGCTGTCGCACCCGGCGACTGCGTCGACGTTCACTACGCGCATCCATATTGCCACGCTGGCAACGGGTGAAAATGGGACGATGGTCCTATAAGCAATGCGCCATGACTGAAGATAGAGCCGTACCGACGCAATCGCCAACGCCCGCTACGCCATCGTCACGCGATTTCGTCCTTGATGCTTCGAGCGATACAACGCACGGTCAGCGCTCGCGAAACCGTCGCGATGCGCGGGGCGCGACAGGTCGCTGATACGCGTGAGCGACGCGCCAATGCTGACCGTCACCACCCCAAGCGGCGACGCGCGATGCGCGATCGCGAGGTCCGCCACGCGCTGGCGCAGCGTTTCGAGCGTGTCTTCGAGCATCGATGGTTGCGCTTCGAGCACCAGCATTCCGAACTCCTCGCCGCCCATGCGCCCGACCACGATGCGCTCGCTGTCGGCGGCGGCCTGCATCACGGAGGCAACCAGACTCAGACAGTGATCGCCGGCCTGATGACCGTAGGTGTCGTTGTACTGCTTGAACCAGTCGACGTCGACGACCACCGAGCCCATCACGTCGCCGTCGCGCGCCTCCTTCCAGCGGCGCGCGATGGTTTCGAGCAGGAAGCGCCGGTTGTACAACTGGGTAAGCGGATCGATCGCGGTGGCCGTGCGCATCTTCAGATCGTTTTCGATCATCGCGCGCAAGTGGTAAAACACGCCGCGCCGGCCCGCGTCGAGCCGGCCCGGCGCCGGGTCCATCGCGCACAGCGCGCCGACGATCTCGCCGTTCGGCGCGCGCAATGCGATCGCCGCGTAAAAGCGCACGAACGGATGACGCTTGACGAGCATGCATTCGCCGAAGCGGCTGTCGTTGTGCGCATCCTCGATCACGAACAGGTCGGCATCGCGCACCGCGTAGTCGGCGAGCGAGCGCGCACGCGTGACGAGCGGCATCGCCATGCCGACTTCGGCGCGATAGTGCTGATGCTCCTCGTCGAGCAGCACGATCGCGGTAATCGCCGCGCCGGTCACGCTCTTCAGAATCTCCGCCGCATGCGTGAAGCACTCGCGCATCACCTGGTCGTCGTGCAACAGCCACTCGATGACCGAAGATTCGACCTCGGGTTCGCCGGCGGCGGTCGAGTCGACTGGCATCCGGCTGGAGAGGCGGTCGTTACTGTAAGCGAGTTGCACGGAAGGGTTCCAGAATGGGCTTAGCTTATGTCAACGGCATAGGCACGCGAAACTTGAGCACAGAATGTGGGATCGCGCCCAAGCGCCGGAGCGCATCCGGGAGCCCCAAAGAAAATGGGCCGGCTCTCGCGAGCCGGCCCATCAATCGATGCGACGTTCAGGTAATCAGACGCGCCGCTTTACTCCTTGTCGCCCTTCACCTGCGGCAGCGCCGACGTCTCGTTCGACGACAGCAGGCCCACCTGCGAGTAGATGCGCAGCTTGTCGCGCGTGTCGGTGATGTCGAGGTTGCGCATCGTTAGCTGGCCGATGCGGTCGCGCGGCGAGAACGTCGATGCGACCTTTTCCATCGACAGACGCTCGGGCTGATACGTAAGGTTCGGCGACTTCGTGCTGAGGATCGAGTAGTCGTTGCCGCGACGCAGCTCGACGCTCACTTCGCCGGTGATCGCGCGCGCGACCCAGCGCTGCGCGGTTTCGCGCAGCATGATCGCCTGCGGATCGAACCAGCGGCCCTGATACAGCAGACGGCCGAGGCGGCGGCCGTTCTCGCGGAACTGCTCGATCGTGTCTTCGTTGTGGATGCCAGTGACCAGACGCTCGTATGCGATGTTGAGCAGCGCGAGGCCCGGGGCTTCATAGATGCCGCGGCTCTTCGCCTCGATGATGCGGTTTTCGATCTGGTCGCTCATGCCGAGACCGTGACGGCCGCCGATCCGGTTCGCTTCGAGCAGCAGCTCGACCGCGTTCGGGAACGTCTGGCCGTTCAGCGCGACCGGCTGGCCTTCCTCGAAGCGGATCGTCACTTCTTCCTTCGCGATCTGCACGTCGTCGCGCCAGAACGCGACGCCCATGATCGGGTTCACGATCTTGATGCCGGACTCGAGGCTTTCGAGGTCCTTCGCTTCGTGCGTCGCGCCGAGCAGGTTCGAGTCGGTCGAATACGCCTTTTCCGCCGACATCTTGTAGTCGAAGCCCGACTGGCGCATGAACTCGGACATTTCCGAGCGGCCGCCGAGTTCGTCGATGAACAGCTGGTCGAGCCACGGCTTGTAGATCTTCAGGTCCGGATTCACGAGCAGACCGTAGCGGTAGAAACGCTCGATGTCGTTACCCTTGTACGTGCTGCCGTCGCCCCAGATGTTGACGCCGTCGTCCTTCATCGCGGCGACCAGCATCGTGCCGGTCACGGCGCGGCCGATCGGCGTCGTGTTGAAGTAGGTGACGCCCGCCGTCGAGATATGAAACGCGCCGCACTGCAGCGCCGCGATGCCTTCCGCGACCAGCTGCGCGCGGCAGTCGATCAGGCGCGCGCCTTCGGCGCCATATTGCGTGGCGCGACGCGGGATCGAATCGTAATCGTCTTCGTCGGGCTGACCGAGGTTGGCCGTGTAGGCGTACGGCACGGCGCCCTTCTTGCGCATCCAGTGCAGCGCAGCGCTAGTGTCGAGGCCGCCGGAAAACGCGATACCGACCTTCTGGCCGATCGGAAGACTTTCAAGGATTGTACTCATAAGCAGTAGCGTTAAACTCGACGTACGGGGAGATTTGGGGGTAACAGCTGAGTATCGGGCAAGCCTGGCGATCAGGCAAGTTACGCGGGAGTATACCGTGAACCGCCGTCCGGCCTTGGATTTTGCCGGTCGGCGCGGCCTCGCGCCGCAATCTCGCCGCGCCGAATTTCCGGATTAATTCACGCTGTATTTGCCGTAACGGGGGCGGATTTATTATCGTCTAAGGGTAGCATCGCGGGTTGCGTCAACGCACCGGCCGTTCACCCCTTTCATCCCGCTCATTCCCCTTGCCCGCCGCCCATGACCACGACCGCCCCGCGACCCACGACGAACGCCTCGCTGGTCACCCACGTGCGGCTCGCCGACGGCAAGCGCGCCGAGGTGTCGATCGTCGATGGCCGGATCGCCGCGCTCGGCGCCGCTCTGCCATGCGAGCCCGGTGTGCCGGTCGAGGACGGCGGCGACGCGCTGCTGCTGCCGGTTTCGTCGAAGGGCATACGCATCTGGACAAGACCAACTGGGGCTTGCGCTGGTATCGCAACGAAGTCGGGCCGAAGCTGACCGATCGCATCGAAAACGAGCGCCGCTGGCGCGCCGAAAGCGGCCACGCCGCGCGCGCATGCGCCACGCCGTCCGCTACAACAAAGACGTTTTTTGGACTCGAATGATCAATCTTTTTCAGGCCATGCAGGCCTTTGTCAAGGTGGCCGATGTCGGCAGCTTCGCGCAGGCCGCCGGGCAACTGAACGTGTCGACGTCGGTCGTCACGCGTCATGTGTCGAGCCTCGAACAGCATCTCGGCATTCGCCTGTTTCAGCGCACCACGCGCAAGGTCGTGCTGACCGAGGCCGGCGCCCAATACGCGGACGGTTGCCGCGTGCTGCTCGCCGAACTGGAGGAAGTGGAGTCGCGCGCGACCACGGCCTCGCGCGACGTGGCGGGCGACCTGCGCATCGTCGCGCTCGGCAGTTTTTCGCTGTTTCGGCTAACGCCGCTGTTCGCCGAATATCAGGCGCGCTTTCCGCAAGTCAACCTGCGCGTCACGCTGACGGAAAAACGGGTCGATCTGCTCGAAGGCGGCTTCGATGTCGGCATCGTGACCGAGCATATGATCCGCTCGGAGTCGCTGGTGGCGCGGCGTCTGATCAACTCGCACGCGGTGCCGGTAGCAGCGGGCGCGTATCTCGCGCAGGCCGGTCATCCGCAAACGCCGGCCGAACTGGACGCGCATCGGCTGATTGCCGCGCCGTTCGACACGACCGGCCCGATGTGGATCTTCCGCAAGGGTGACGGCGATGCCGAAAGCGCGAGCGAGGACGGCGACGACAGCGGCGAGAGCATCGCCATCGATGCATCGTTCACGGTCAACAGCATGATCATGCAGAAGCAGGCCGCGCTGGGCGCGATGGGCATCGCGCCTGCTGCCGCTCGAAATGGTCGAGGACGAGTTGCGCGCCGGCACGCTGGTGCGCGTGCTCGACGGCTATGCGGTGCTCAATGGCGACGTGGCCGTGTCGCTGGTGTATCCGAGCCGCGAGTTCGTGCCGCGCAAGGTGCGCGAGTTCATCGATCTCGCGGTCGGTTTCTTCAAGTGACGCTTCAAGGCCGCTCGCCGCGCGCGAGCCGTGCGTCGATGTCGTACACGACCGGCATCAGATCCGCGACGCTATCGATCACGTAATGCGCGCCCGCCGCCTTCAGCCTGGCCATCGCGGCGTTGCGGCGCGCGGCGAATTCGTCGGCCGGCAACGCCTTCACCTCCGCCTCGCTCATGCCGAACGCGTTGCCGCTCACCGCGACACCGACCGCCCACGTGCCGGCGTTGATGCCTTCTTCGATGCCGACCTCGGTGTCGTCGACCTTGATCGCCTCTTTCGCGCGCCACACGCCGAGCAGCGGCAGCGTCCGGTAGATCATGTACGGTGACGGCCGCCCTTCCGGCGTATCGCCGGTGCACACGATGCTGTCCGGCGCAAAGCCTTGCGCGGCCGCGCCCGGTACGATTTCGTCGATGATCTCGCGGGTATAGCCGGTCGTCGTGCCGATGCGGATATCGTTCTGACGCAAGGCGCTCGCGACTTCGGCGACGCCCGGGATCACCGCGCTGTAGCTCGCCGCGACCGCGATGTTCTTCGGCACGAACACGTCGTACACGGCGTCGATATCGGCGTCGGTCGGCGTATGGCCGTGGCGCTCGGCCCAAGCCTGCGCGACACGCGGCAGCGCCATCAGCGCCGCGATATGCGGCCGCTTGGCCATGCCCATCGGGCCGCGCGCTTCGTCGATCGTGATCGGCACGCCGAACTGCTCGAAGGTCTCGACGAAGGCGCCCATCGGCGCGCGTGAACCGTAGTCGACCACCGTGCCGGCCCAATCGAAAATCACTGCCTTCACGTGTTTCATCTGCTTGAATCCCCAGGAATCCGAATGTATTGGGTTTGCCGTCGCGGGTTTGCTGTCGCGGCTCAGGCCGCCTGCGCGAGCGCCTTGCGTTCGTCGAGCGCGGCGGGCGGCGGCCCCGCGTGCGTGACGCCCATCGTGCGCAGCGCTTGCGCGCAGGCATCGACCACGCGTCGCATCACCTGCTCGTCGACCTGACCGATGCAGCCGATGCGGAAACTGTCGACCACCGTCAGCTTGCCCGGATAGATGATGAAGCCCTGCTCCTTCATCAGTTCATAGAAGCGCGCGAACTCGAACGACGGATGCGCCGGCGAAAAAAACGTCACGATGATCGGCGAGCGCCAGCGCCCGTTGAGCAGCGGCTCGAAGCCAAGCTCGTGCATGCCGGCCACCAGCACGTCGCGATTGTTGGCGTAGCGCGCGAGCCGCGCGGGCTGCCCGCCTTCGAGCTGGTAGAGACGCAGCGCCTCGAGGAACGCGGCCACCGTATGCGTGGGCGGCGTGAAGCGCCACTGGCCCGTGCGATCCATCACGTCCCATTGATCGTAGAGATCGAGCGCGAGCGAATGGCTGCGGCCTTTCGCCTCGCGCAGGGCGCTCTTGCGCGCGATCACGAAGCCGAAACCCGGCACGCCCTCGATGCACTTGTTCGCCGACGACACGAACGCCTCGCACGCGATCTGCCGCACGTCGAGCGGCACCGCGCCGAAGGCGCTCATCGAATCGATCAGCAGTTTGCGGCCGTGCCTCGCGACCGCGGCTGCAATCTCATCGAGCGGATTGAGGATGCCCGAGCTCGTTTCGCAATGGATCGCGACCACGTGCGTGATCGATGGATCGGCGGCAAGCATGCGCTCGACTTCGAGGCCGCGCGGCGGCAGGTAGTCGCCCTTGTCGAGCAGTGTGCAGGCGCGGCCGAGATAGCCAAGCGTGATCGCCGCGCGCTTGCCGTACGCGCCGTTCGCGAGCACGAGCGCGTGGCCGTCGCGCGGAATCAGGCTGCCGAGCATCGCTTCGACGCAGTAGCTGCCGCTGCCCTGCAGCGGCACGCAGTCGTAGTCGCCCGCGGTGTCGCCGGCGATCGCCAGCAGGCTCGCGCGCAACTCGGCGGTCATCGCGCGGAAGTCGCCGTCCCACGAGCCCCAGTCGCGCAGCATCGCCTGTTTCGTCGATAGTGCCGTGGTCAGCGGGCCCGGCGTCAGCAGATAAGGCTCGCCGCCAGCCGGCGCGGCGCAGGGTGTGGTGCAACGGGTCGATGTTGCCGCGGCTGCCACGGCCAATGTCGCCGCCGAACCGCCGATCGCGCTTTCCATGTCCGCCACTCCGATATCGCTATGTCGATAGCTCACACGATACAGAAGCGTTGTCCATCGGCAAAATCGATATAATCGATGACGGTATCGCAAAAACTTATTTGCTGGCGAGGCACACGTGCAATACGCGCAATTGCGGGCGTTCCATGCGGTCGCGGAACATGGCGGCTTTTCGAAAGCGGCGCAGGCGTTGTCGCTGACGCAGCCGGCGGTGTCGGATCACGTGCGGCGGCTCGAACAGGATTACGGCGTCAAACTGTTCGAGCGCGGGCCGCGCGGCGTGGAGACGACTGAACTCGGGCTGCGCCTGTTCAGCGTGACGCGGCACATGCTCAGTTGCGAGCGGGACGCGCGCCAACTGCTCGAATCAGCGGGCGGGCTGGAGTCGGGTTCGCTATCGCTCGCGGCCGATGCGCCCGATCTCGCCGTCGCGCTGATCGGCGCGTTTCGCCAGCGGCACCCGGGCATCGTCGTCAGGCTGTCGATCGCCAATGCGGCAGAGTGCATGCAGCGCGTGCTGTCGAGCGCGGTCGACGCGGCGATCACGGCCGCGCCGCAGGTGCATAGTCGCTTGCAGTCGCGCGTGTTGCGGCGCGATCCGCTGGTCGCGATGGTGCCGGCGAGCTACCCGGCCGCGAAGAAGCGTCGGCTGAGTTACGCGGAGCTCGTCGAACAGCCGATGATCTTCCGCGAGCCGCAATCGGTCACCCAACAACTGCTCGAAATCGAGCTCGTGCGCGAGTCGTTGCAAGTCGAGCCGGTCATGTACGTGGATGGCCGCGAGGCGCTGGAGGAAGCGGTCGCGCAGGGAATCGGCGTCGGCGTCATTGCGCGCGCAGAGTTCAACGAGTCGCGGCGGATCCGGATGGTGCCGCTGCTCGATTGCCGCGTGCAGATGATCGAATCGCTGACGCGGCTCGCCGAGCGGCCGGGTTCGAATCTGCTCGACGCGTTTTTTGCGGTGGAGTTGCCGGGAGCCGAAACAGAGGTCTTGGGGGGCGATGTTCAACGCGCGTAGCTCGCGCGCCTTCGCCGCGAGGAGCGGCGTGGCCTTCATGCTGCCGGCCCCGCCGCCCGCGATCGCGCTCGAATTGTTGCGCGGGTTGCCACCAGCGTTGGCAACCCCTCCAGACTTAACGCGAGCCGCCGCTCGCGATCAGGCTCTCGCCCGTCAACCAGCGCGCGTCATCCGACGCGAGGAACGCGACGACATCCGCGATATCGTCGGGTTGGCCGATACGGCCGAGCGGCGTCGTGCTGATCGCCCACGTTTCGAAGTCCGAGCCGATCACGCCGGCGCTGTGGGTGCCCTCGGTCTCGACCATGCCCGGATTCACCGAATTCACGCGGATCTTGCGCGGTCCGAGTTCCTTCGCGAGCACGCCGGTGATCGCATCGACCGCGCCCTTGGTCGCCGTGTAGACCGCGGTGGTCGCCGGCGTGATGCGGGTCACGACCGAGCTCACGTTGACGATGCTGCCGCCTTCGCCCAGATGCCTGGCCGCCGCCTGCGACACGAGCAGCAGCCCGAGCACGTTGACATCGAAGTGCTTATGGAAGTGCGCTTCGGTGATCTCTTCGAGCGCCGCGAATTCATAGACACCCGAGTTGTTGATGAGAGCGTCGAGCCGCCCGTACGTTTCGATCGCCGTATCGATAATGCCGTTCGCGTCCGCGGCCTTCGACACGTCACCGCCAACCGCGACCGCCTTGCCGCCCGCCGCCGTGATATCGGCGACCACCTTGTCGGCACCCGCGCGGCTCGACGCATAGTTCACCACGACCGACGCGCCTTGCGCCGCCAATGCCTTCGCAATCGCCGCTCCGATGCCTTTCGATGCACCCGTTACAACCGCTACCTTGCCTGTGAGCTTGCTCATCATCGTGTCCTTTCAATGGTTCGCGCCGGCATGCCCCGCGAGAAGCCGCGGGGTCCACGCCAATAAAAGCCGGAAATGCAGTGGCGCTGTCACTGGTCGTTAATTTAGGCATGGCGCGAGGCCGGATAAAGCGGCTCGAGACGAATTGATACGCCGCTTCCGACGAACAATCGATTCGCATCAGACCTCGATGGCCCCGTTTCCGCGTGGCTTACGACGATTGACGCTGTTTGGCTTGCGCCGCGGCGTCGGCGTCGGCGTCGGCGTCGGCGTCGGCGTCGGCGTCGTGCAAGCGCGCGCTGACCGACTGCAAGAGCGGCACGCGGCAGCAGAGACGTGCAACCGCTCAAGACTCCTACGGGCAGACGCCACGATCAGGCGCTACACACTCAAAGCGCTTTTATTCATCGCGCTTTTGTTCGCTGCTGAGCAGCAGCGCGATGTGCGCGGCCACGCTCGCGAGCACCGCGAGCGCGCCGAGCGTATCGAGAATAATGGGCCACACGATCTCCCTCCTCCGCGATCCGCTGCTCCCAACGTCTTTTAAACGGATGCGCGCGCCATCGATTGAACGCCGGGGCCGAGCAGACAGATAAAGAACCAGCGACGAAAACTCGCCGCACTGATACGCCCGCGCACGCGCTGACCGAGCTGCCGCAACCAGCGTGCCGAGTACGATGCCCGCCAGCATCGGCCATAAGCGTCCGACGAGCGCGCGCACGCCCGATCCCGCAAACAGCTGCCACTCTTTGGTGACGAACGACGGCAACAGCATGCGCGAGCTGAATGCGCTGCCGCGCGCGGAAAAGGCGCTCGTGCGTCATCTGGCCGGTATTTAGCGGCGCTGTTGCTATCATTCGTTGCCCTCGCGCAGCGCCGCGACGGCAGCACCGTACCGCAACCGGCAGCGCCCAAGGCGCAGCAGACCAACGCAACACCAATCGCCGACGCATCACATCTCAGAGGCATGCATGGAATTTCGCCAACTTCGCTACTTCATCGCGGTCGCCGAGGAGATGAACATCACGCGGGCGGCCAATCGTCTGCATATGACACAGCCGCCGCTGTCGCGGCAGATCCAGCAGATCGAGGAAAGTGTCGGCCTGCCGCTGTTCGAGCGCGGCTCGCGGCCGTTGCGACTCACCGAAGCCGGCCGCATTTTCTACACGCAGGCGAAACGTCTGGTCGATGAAGCCGACGAGCTCGCGCCGCTCACGCGCCGGCTCGCGCAACTCGCGGAACGCATCGTGATCGGTTTCGTACCGTCGACGCTCTATGGCGCGCTGCCCGCGGTGATCCGCTCGTTTCGCGAGGCCGCGCCGCACATCGAGCTGTCGCTGATCGAGATGTTCACGATCGAGCAGTTGGCCGCGCTCAAAGGTGGCCGCATCGACGTCGGCTTCGGCCGGCTGCGCTTCGACGATGCGCAACTCGCGCGCGAAGTGCTGGTCGAGGAACGGATGATCGCCGCGTTGCCGCAGGACCATCCGCTCGCGCGGCAAAAGAAGCCGCTGACGCTTGCCGCGCTCGCCGAGGAAACGCTGATCGTCTATCCGAGCACGCCGCGGCCGAGCTATGCGGACCAGCAGATCTCGGCAATGCACGATCAGGCGCTGGAGCCGAAAGCGATCCATGAAGTGCGGGAGTTGCAGACCGCGCTAGGGCTGGTCGCCGCGCAGGTCGGCGTGTGTCTCGTGCCGGAGAGCGTCGAGGGCTTGCGCGCGCATGGCGTCGCGTACCGGCCGATTCCGTCGGCAAGCGCCGCGTCGCCGATCATCATGAGCCGGCGCCTGCAGGACGAATCGCCGGCGACGCTGCTGATGTGCTCGCTCGCCCGGCAGTTGTTCAAGCGCGTTTGAGCGCCGCGTGCGTGAGCACGGCGATGCGGCGCCGCGCGCCCGGTCAATAGAGCGAACCGTCGACGGCAAAGCCGCCCCGCACAGGCGACAATGCCTTCACCTGGCTTCCCGCACGGAGTCTTCATGAAAGCGCAGCGTCCGCGGCCTCCGCACTTTCCCGCCGAACCTACGCGCGCCGAATGGCGCGAGCACCTGCTGCCCTACTTCGTCACGGCGCTGCTGATCGCGTTCGCGATCGTGCTGATCGTCTGGATCGCCAATCCGGCGCCGCCGCGCACGATCACGATCAGCGCCGGCCCGCGCGACAGCTCGTTCGTCGTCACCGCGAACCAGTACCGCAAGATCCTCGCGCGCAACGGCATCCGCCTGAACGTGCTCGAATCCGAAGGTTCCGTGCAGAACCTGCAGCGGCTGCTGGATCCGAAGCAGCACGTCGATATCGCTCTCGTGCAGGGCGGGGTGGCCGAAGGGCTCGATATTTCGTCGCTGGTGTCGCTCGGCAGCGTGTTCTATGTGCCGATCGTCGTGTTCTATCGCGGCACGGCGCTCACGCAACTGGCGCAGCTCGAAGGCAAGCGGATCGCGGTCGGCCGCGAAGGCAGCGGCACGCGGCTGCTCGCGCTGCAACTGCTCGCGGCGAACGGCATCGAGCCGGGCGGCGCCACGACGCTAGTGCCGAGCGACGGCCTGCAGGCCGCCACGCAGCTGGTTGCCGGCGAGGTCGACGCGGCGATTCTGAGCGGCGATTCGGCCACGCGCGGCCTGATGCTGCGGCTGTTGCGCGTACCCGGCATCTCGGTGATGAATTTCGACGAAGCGAGCGCCTATACACGCGTCTTTCCGTTTCTCGACCAGATCGACTTGCCGCCCGGCGTGCTCGATCTGAAGCGGCGCATTCCGCCCCAGACCGTTCACCTGATTAGTCCGACGGTCGAACTCGTCGCGCGCAGCACGCTGCATCCGGCGATTTCGGATCTATTGATCGAGGCGGCGCAGGAAGTGCACGGCGCCGCGGGCCTGTTGCAGCACGCCGGCCAGTTCCCGAACCCGGTCGAGCACGAATATCCGATCAGCGACGACGCGCAGCGCTATTACCGGACCGGCAAGGGCTTGTTGTATCGGACGCTGCCTTTCTGGCTCGCGAGCATCGGCGATCGTACGCTCTTCCTGCTATTGCCGGTCGCCGTGCTGCTGTTGCCCGCCATGCGCGTGATTCCGGCGCTGTACCGGTGGCGGGTGCGCTCGCGCATCTATCGTTATTACGGTTCGCTGATCGCGATCGAGCGGCACGCGCTCGCCGGCGCAACCGACGAGGAGCGCACGCAGCTACTGGGGCAACTGGACGAGATCGAGGCGGCGCTGAGCCACCTGCGCATGCCGCTCGCGTATGCGGATGCGTTTTACGTGCTGCGCGAGCATGTGGGATTCGTGCGCAGCCGGTTGACGGCTGCGCCGCCCGTCATGGCCTCGTGATCGAGGCCATGACGGGCTGTGCCAAGGTTAGGCTTGGGAGGGGGGCGAGGCGGGAGCGGTGGCTTGCGGTTCGTGTTGCGCGCTGGTCTGCGCCTGGGTGTCCGCGCTCCCGGCGGCATCCGCCGCTACGGCTTCCGGCGACGCAGCAGCGACATCCGCTTGGCGGGCCGCTTGTTCCGCGACTGCCGCTACCGCTGCTTCGGCATGTGACGCTTCAGCGGCCGCGCCCTCGGCCGGCGTACCTGCATCGGTCGGCGCATTCGCGCTTGCCGTCGCGGTGGCGGCCTTCTGCGCGCCCTTCGCCGCACGATGCGCGAGCAGGCGCTGAGCACCCGCCGCTTCCTGCGCCGTGACCTTGCCGGCTTCGACGCCCGCCAGGTCGACGCGCGCCGCGCCTTCGACGAGGCTCTTCCAGTAGCGCCCGCCACGGCACCACGTCTTGATCGCGTCGCGCAGTTCGGCTTCGCTCAGCGACAGCTCCTTCGCATGCACGACGAGGTCTTCGAAAATGCCGATCTTCAGCGGCAGCTTCGGGGCCGGATTCTTCGGGAAAGCAACCGGGAAACGTTTTTGCAGACGACCGATCGAGCGCACCACCGGGTCCACCGGCTTGGCGTCCACCGCCGGCTTGGCGGACGCGGTGTGGCGCGCCGGCTGCGGGCCGCCGGCTCGGGTACCCGGCTTGCCGTCCGGGCGAGCGCCGGCCTTTGCGGCCGGCTTCGCGCCGGGCCGGCCACCGGGCTTCGTGCCCGGATTGGCGCCACGCTCGGCATGTGAACCAGGATGTGCCGCTGAATTTGAAGCGGGCTTGCCAGCGGACTTCGAAGCGGGGCGCGCGGCCGATTTGCGATCGGGCTTGCCGGCGGACTCTGCGGCGGCGCGCGCCGCGGCCAGTTGCTTCTTCAGTTCAGCGAGTTGTTCGAAACCCATAGTGCACAACCAATCTGTCGATCTGTAAAAACGAGATTGTAGCAGCGTGCGCTCACGTGCTTGTGACAACCCCGAACCGCAGTGACGATCGTCAATTCGCGGCCGTGACGGGCGCGTGGGCGGCGGGCGCGCGCAGCCCCGTGACCGACACCCGCAAACCGGGCGCCCCGACATTGTTGCTCAGCGACAGGCCGAGCTGATGCCGCTCGGCGATCCGCGCGACGATCGCGAGACCGAGCCCGCTGCCCTCGCCCTTCGACTCCTCGCCGCGATAGAAAGGGTCGAACACGCGTTCGAGTTCCGCCTCGGGAATTCCCGAGCCGCTGTCGACGACCTCGAAGCCCACGCGCTCGCCCGTGCGTCGCAGCACCACGTCGACACGGCCGCCCGCCGGCGTATGACGGATTGCGTTATTGATCAGGTTCCCTAACAACACGCTGATACTGTGCGGCTCCGCGAGCACCGTATAGGCGTCGTTCGGCGTGCGCGCGTGTTCGCATTCGAGGCCGAGATCGATCTCGCGCAACTCCGCGAGCACGGAACAGTCGCTGACCGCCTGCTCGCCGATGCGGCGCAGGCTGACCGGCACCGTCGACGTGACCGGCTGCGCGTCTTCGCGTGCGAGCGTCAGCAGTTGCTGCACGAGGTGGATGATCCGGTTCACCCGATTTTCGACGCGCTCGAGCGTCTGCCCCTCGCCTCTCAGCGATCCATCGCGCGACGCCGCCTGCAGTTGCAGCTTCAGCGCCGCGAGCGGCGAGCGCAACTCGTGCGCGGCATCGGCGATGAACGTGCGCTGCGCCTGCGACGCCGTATGCAACCGTTGCAGCAGATCGTTCAGCGCTTCGACGAGCGGCCGGATTTCGACCGGCAGGTTGCCGTCGAGCCGCAGCGGTTCGAGCGAATCGATCGAACGCGTCGCGAGCGCGCGCGACAGCCCGCCGATCGGCGCGAGCCCGCGCGCGACCACCAGCAGCACCAGCGCGATCGTCACCGGCAGCAGCACGCCGAGCGGCCACAGCGTGTGCAGCGCGAGCTGCAACGCGAGTTCTTCGCGCACCGAGACCGGTTGCGCGACCTGCACGTAGCGGTCTGTCTGCGCGACGCCGAAGATGCGCCAGTGGTATTCGCCGCGCGGCACTGTGTGAAAGCCCGGCGGCAGACGCTCGAACACCGGGGCCCGCGCGGAGCGATAGACGAGCGTACCGCCGCGGTCCCAGATTTCGATGACGATGCGGTCGTCGGCGAGATCGCCGAGGTCGGGTTCCCGCCGCTCGCGGCTGCCCGCGCCGCTCAGCGCCGACGGCAGCGACAGCGCGACGGTGCGCAGTTCGTAGTCGAACAGCTCGCTCGCCTCGCGCCGCGCGGTATGGAAGATCGCGAAAGCCGCGATCATCGACGCCGCCGCCATGCCGAAGATCAGCCAGCCGAGCAGCCAGCGGCGAATCGACGTCATCCGCACCTCTTCAGGCGGTAGCCGACCCCGCGCACGGTCACGACCTGGTCCGCGCCGATCTTGCGCCGCAGACTGTGCACATGCACTTCGATCGTATTGCTGCCGACTTCCTCGCCCCAGCCGTACAGCTTTTCTTCGAGCTCGGCCTTCGTGAACACGCGGGTCGGCTCCTCGATCAGCGCCTGCAGCAACGCGAATTCGCGCGGCACCAGCGGCAGCGGCACGCCGTCCTTGGTGACTTCATGCGCGGCGGGGTCGAGCATCAGTTCGCCGTGACTGTAGACCGGCTGCTTCTGGCCGGTGCGCCGGCGCAGCAGCGCGCGAATGCGCGCGGCCAGTTCGTCGAGATCGAACGGCTTGATCAGGTAGTCGTCGGCGCCGGCATCGAGACCGCGGATGCGCTCGTCGACCGCGTCGCGCGCGGTCAGGATGATCACGGGCGCCGCGCCGCCGTTGCGGCGATACGCGTTCAGCACGTCGATGCCGTCTTTTTTCGGCAGGCCGAGGTCGAGCAGCACGAGGTCGTACACGCCGTTATCGAGCGACAGTTCCGCCGCGCGGCCGTCCTCGGCCCAGTCGATCGCGTAGCCGGCGCGGCGCATCGCGCCCAGCACCGATTCCGCGATCATGTCGTCGTCTTCGACCAGTAGCAGGCGCATGGCCTCTCCTCTCCTTGGTGCGGTTTTGGCCGCCGCATTATCGGCCGTCGCAGCTTAACGAACCCTTACGGGGGTACGGACGACGCGTCGATTTCGCACGGCCCGGGTCGCGCGATTCGACGTTAAGGCTGTCTTAAGCGCGCGCTGCGGAAAATCAGCCCTCTCTGCGAGGCCTCGTTCGCGAGTCGCTCGCCCCTTCCGATGATTCGCAGGAGCCGGATTTTGCCCGATTTCCATCCCGTGGCGGCGCTGCGTCGGCGCGCACTGATGCCGTTGTGCGTGCTGCTGATGAGCGGCTGTGCGACCTATCACCGCGAGCCGCTCGCGCCGCAGGACACCTCGACGTCCGCGCGATCGCTCGAACGGATCCGCATCGATCCCGCCAGCATGCCGCTGCCCGGACTGGCCGCGCATCGTTTCGATCCCGCCGACGGGCTCGACATCGATGAAGTCGCGATGCTCGCGGTCGCCAACAACCCCGGTCTGAAACTGGCCCGCGACGATCTCGGCATTGCCGGCGCGCAGGCATATTCGGCGGGTCTGCTGCCCGACCCGCAACTGAGCGTGTCGAGCGATTATCCGGGCGCGGCCGGCACCACGCGCGCGTTCAATTATGGCCTCAGCATCGACGTGATGGCGATCGTGCTGCGCAGCGCGAATAAACAGTCCGCCGACGCGACGCTCGCGAAGACCGATCTCGGCCTGCTGTGGCAGGAATGGCAGGTCGTCGCGCAAGCGCGGCAGCTGTTCGTGAAGCGCTGCTTCCAGCAGCGCACGCTGCTGCTGTTGCAACAGCAGCGCGAGCTCGCGCGCACGCGCTACGAGCGCATGGCCGCGGCGCGCGCCGCTGGCAATCTGACCGACGATACGCTCACCGCCGCGCTGCTCGCCTACGGCGACGCACGCAAGCAATACACCGATGCCGAGCGCGCGGCCGCGCAAACCCATCACGATCTGAATGCGTTGCTGGGCCTCGCGCCCGACGTGCAATTGCAATTGCGATCGGGCAGCGACGATGTCGTCGCGCCGCTCCCCGACGCCACACTCGACTCAGCGCTCGCCGAGCTCGCCCGCCGCCGCCCCGACCTGATCGCGCTGCAGGCAGGCTACGAAGCGCAGGAGCAGAAATATCGCGCGGCGATTCTGAGCCAGTTCCCGAGTCTGTCGGTCGGCTTCGTGCGGGCGCGCGACACGTCGAACATCTACACGAGCGGCTTTCAGGTCAACCTGAGTCTGCCGATCTTCAACCGCAACCAGGGCAATGTCGCGATCGAAAAAGCGACCCGCCAGCGGCTTCGCGACGAGTACCAGACCCGCCTGAACCAGGCGTATGCGGACGTCGCCCGGCTACGCGAAGACAGCGCGATTCTCGCGCGCCAATTGCAGCAGACCGAAGCCGCGCTGCCCGGCGTCGAGCGCGCCGCGCGCGAAGCCGCGGCGGCCTACGCCGAACACAACCTCGTGCTCGGCGCATACACCGATGCGCAAAGCGCCGCGCTCGCGAAACGCATCGACGTCGCGACGCTGCGCGAAGCGCTCGACGAACAACGCGTCGGCTTGCAGGCGCTGCTCGGCAGCGCGATTCCCGATGCTTTCTCTTCCGCTCAGACTTTCATCGACACTCATGCGAAATAGCCTCTTCTCGTCGCGGCATCCGTGGCCGCGCGTTGCGGCCGTCGCCGCGCCGCTCGTTTGCGCGATCCTGCTGTATGCATCGGTCCATCCGGTTCGTGCGGACGACAACGCCGCCAGCGAAGCTCAACCGTCGGTCGCGGTACAGACCGTGCGCGTGCAGCGCGCCGCAATCGCGCAGCCGGTGCGCGGCTTCGGGATCGTCGCGGCCACCGCGTCGAACCTGACGACGATCAACCTGCCCTACCTGTCGCGTATCGTGCAGATGCGCGTGCAGGCGGGCGAGACCGTCAAACGCGGCACACCGCTCTTCGTCGTGCAGGCCGATCCTGCCGCGGTGCTTGCCGCCACCCAGGCGAGAAGCGCGCTGACGCTCGCGCAAGGCGAACTCGTGCGTACCCGGTCGCTGTACGACAAGGGGCTCGCGACGCAATCGCAGCTCGCCAGCGCGAGCAAGGCCGTCGACGATGCGCGCGAAGCGCTCGCCGCGCAGAATCAGACCGGCATCACGAGCGGCAACAAGGTCGTAACCGCGCCGTTCGACGGCGTGGTGCTGCAGCTATCGGCGGCACAAGGCGACCAGGTGCAAGCGGGCGCGGCGATTCTGCAACTCGCGAGTGGCGCGAGCCGCGACGCGCGCGCAAACGTGACGCTCGGCGTCGAGCCCACCGACGCCGCCTCGATCCATCCCGGCGACATCGTCACGCTGCACGGCCTGTCCACGGCACTCGCACAGACGTCGATCGAAGGCCGCGTGGTGCTCGTCGGAGCCGCGATCGATCCGCAATCGCAACTGGTCAACATCGGCGTGACGGTACCGCTCGCGCAGACGCCGTTCATCCCCGGCACACGCGTTTCTGGCGACATCGCGACGCGCACCGGCACGCACTGGATCGTGCCGCGCGCGGCCGTGCTGCAGGATGGCCAACACGCGTACGTGTTCCAGATCACGCCGCAAAACAAGGCGCGCCGCGTCGCGGTGAGCATCGCGGTCGAAAACGGCGAGCGCTACGGCGTCGACGGGCCGCTCGACCCCATGCTCGGCGTCGTGAGCAGCGGCAACTACGAGCTGAAAGACGGCATGGCGGTACGCGCCGGCGGGGATGGCGCGCGATGAACTTCGGTCAATGGATGCAGACGCATCGCCGCTCGCTGCTGTTCGTCATCGCCTTGCTCGCGATAGCCGGCGCGCTGAGCGCATTCCGTCTGCCGATCTCGCTGTTTCCGAACGTCGCGTTTCCGCGCGCGGTCGTGTCGCTCGACGCGGGCGACCGCCCCGCCGAGCAGATGACGACGCTCGTCACGATGCCGGTCGAGGAAGCGCTGCGCCGTGTGCCAAACGTGCGCGACGTCGAATCGAGGACGAGCCGCGGCGCCGCAGAGATCTCGCTGAACTTCGACTGGGGCACCGACATGGCGCAGGCGACCTTGCAGGCGCAATCGGCGATCAGCGAAATTCTCGCGACGCTGCCGCCCGGCACGACGATGCATGTGCGGCGCATGGACCCGACCGTGTTTCCGGTGCTCGCGTACAGCCTCACGTCGACGCGGCAGTCGCTATCGGCGCTGCACGATCTCGCGCAGTTCCAGATGCGGCCGCTGCTGTCGTCGGTGGAAGGCGTCGCGCGCGTCGAGGTGACCGGCGGCGCGCAGGACGAGTTCGAAGTCGCGGTCGATCCCGCCCGCCTCGCTGCGTACAAGCTGTCGCTCGCCGATGTATCGAAGGCGATCGGCGCGAGCAACGTGCTGATGGCGAACGGCCGCATCGAGGATCACGACAAGCTGTACCTCGTCGTCACGAACTCGACGATCACGCAGCTCGACGAATTGCGCAACGTCGTCGTGTCCGCCAACGGCAATGCGAACGGCGCGCAGATCCGTCTTGGCGACGTCGCGGCGGTGAGCCGGGGCGTGGTGCCGCAATGGATGCGCGTCACCGCCGATGGTCAGGATGCGGTGCTACTGAACGTGTACCAGCAGCCCGGCGCCAACAGTGTCGCGATGGCGCGCGCGATCCGCGCGAAGATCGCGGCATTCGAGCCGCAGATGCCCGCGGGCGTGCATCTGTCGAACTGGTACGACCAGAGCGAACTCGTGATCGCGTCTGCCACCAGCGTGCGCGACGCGATCATGATCGGCATCGTGCTCGCGGCGTTGACGCTGTTCTTCTTCCTGCGCAACTGGAAGATCACCGCGATCGCGGTCGCGCTGGTGCCGGTCGTGATGGCCGCGACGATCCTGCTGCTCGACGTGTTCGGCATGGGCTTCAACATCATGACGCTGGGCGGTATGGCGGCCGCGGTCGGCCTCGTCATCGACGACGCGATCGTGATGATCGAGCACATCGTGCGGCGCATGCGCGAAGCCGGCGCGCGCGCGTTCCACGGCCGCGTGATGGCCGCGGCGCTCGAATTCACGCGGCCGCTCGCGGGTTCGTCGGCGGCGACGCTGATCATCTTCGTGCCGCTCGCGTTTCTGTCGGGCGTGACGGGGGCCTTTTTCAAGTCGCTGTCGCTGACGATGGCGAGCGCGCTGTTCATTTCGTTCCTCGTCACATGGCTCGCGGTGCCGATCCTGTGCGACCACTGGCTGAAGCCCAAAGACGCCGAGGAGCACCGGGAAACACGTTTCGCCGCGTGGCTGAACCGGCGCTATGCGGTGACGGTCGGGCGCGTGATCGCGAGGCCGCCGCTCGTGCTGCTCGGCGTCGTGCCGTTGATCGTCATCGCGGCGTTCGCGTTCACGCGGGTCGGCAGCGGCTTCATGCCGAGCATGGACGAAGGCGGCTTCGTGCTCGACTATCACACGCAGCCGGGCACCTCGATCACCGAAACGGACCGGCTGATGAAGCAGATCGAGCAGATCGTGCGCGCGAACCCGAACGTCGCGACCTATTCGCGCCGCACCGGCGCGGGCCTCGGCGGCGATCTGAACGAGCCGAACAAGGGCGACTTCTTCGTGCGGCTGAAGTCCGGCAAACGCGAGCCGATCGACGCCGTGATGGAAGAAATCCGCTCGCAGATCGACATGCAGGTGCCGGGCGTCAGCATCGAGCTCGCGCAGCTGATGGAAGACCTGATCGGCGATCTGACCGCGGTGCCGCAGCCGGTGCAGATCAAGATCTTCTCCGACGACCCGCGCACGCTCGACACGACCGCGCGCAAGGTCGCCGCGCGCATCGGCCGGATTCAGGGCATCGTCGACGTGAACGACGGCATCAATCCCGCCGGCGACGCGATCGAGCTGCACATCCTGCCCGCCGCTGCCGCGGCCGAAGGCATGGACCCGCAAGCGATCGCGCAGGCCGTCACCGACATGCTCGAAGGCAATGTCGCAACGCAGTTCCAGAGCGGCCCGAAAACGGTCGGCGTGCGCGTGCGCGTGAACGGCGCGCGCCAGATGACCGATACGCAACTGGGTCAGCTACAGGTACGCGCGCCGGACGGACATCTGTTCGCGCTGAAGCGCGTCGCCGATCGCGTGAGCGTCACCGGTCAGCCCGAGATCAGCCGCTCGAATCTGAAGCGGATGGTCGCGGTCACCGCGCGCATCGACGGGCGCGATCTCGGCTCGACGATCGCCGACGTGCAGAAGGCGCTCGGCGATGCGAACCTGCTGCCGTCGGGCGTCTATTACGAGCTCGGCGGTCTGTACCAGCAACAGCAGATCGCCTTCAAGGGTCTGTTGACCGTGTTCGGCGCCGCGATCGCACTCGTGTTCGGCCTCCTGCTGTTCCTGTACGAGCGCCTGCGCGTCGCGCTCGCGGTGCTGGCGATGCCGCTGCTCGCGGCCGGCGCGGTGTTCATCGGCCTGTGGATCACCGGCATCGAGTTGAACATCTCCGCGATGATGGGCATGACGATGATCATCGGCATCGTCACGGAAGTCGCGATCTTCTATGTGTCGGAATTGCAGGCGCTGGTGCGCGACGACGAGATGCCCTTCGACGACGCGTTGCAGGCCGCCGGCCGCAACCGTCTGCGGCCGATCGCGATGACGACGATCGCCGCGATCCTCGCGCTGTTGCCGCTCGCGTTCGCGCTGGGGCAAGGCTCGGCGATGCAGCAACCGCTCGCGATCGCGATCATTTCGGGACTGATCGTGCAGTTGCCGCTCGTGCTGTTGCTGCTGCCGGCGTTGCTGAAGCTGTTGATGAAAAAGCAGCAGGTGTGAGCGTGGCCAAAGTTTTCCGCGTTTCGCGAAGCATGGCGCTACGCAAGCACATCCGCGAACCCGCCGAGCCGCCCCCCAAGCGCGCGGATCGCGGCGGCCACCCGTGGCGACAGCAGCGCCTGCAACTCGTCGGCATGCCGGTAGTCGTGCATGCCGTCGCTCAGCGCGTCGCCGGCCAGCGCCGGATGACAGTAGATTTCGCCGACACCCTGCGGCAGATTCGCGAGCGCGGCGAGCCAGGTCGCCTCATCCATGCGTCCGCTCGCCGCGATGCCGACCACGTAGTCGTTGTGCGCGATCCCCGCGCGCTCGAGCCGCGTCTTCACGTGCGCGATCCACGGCCGCAGCCACAGCGGCGCGTTCGCTTCGAACGGCAGACGCATCGCCTTCATGCCGTAGTCGCGGCCGATGTCGAGGATCAGGCCCAGCACGGTCGGATGCAGATGAAAATGCTTGTGCGTGTTCACGTGGTCGAGCGTAAGGCCGGTCGCGGCGAAGGCTTCGAATTGCGCGCGAATTTCGTGCGCGAGCTGCCGGCGCACGTGCGGCAGAAAAAAGAAGCGCACACCGTCACGCACCATGTTGCTGCCGAAGCGGCCATTCTCGTCGAGCAGCGCGGCGACCTGCTCGCGCGGCGCCAGCGCGGCGCCGTCGGCCAGCACCAGATGCAGGCCCACGCGCAGTTCCGGCAGCATACGCGCGCGCGCGACCGCGTCTTTGGCGGCCGGCGCGCCGACCATCAGACTCGCGGCGCGCAGCACACCGTTGCGATGCGCGCGCTCGACCGCGATATTGACACGCTGATGCAGACCGAAATCGTCGGCGGTGGTGATCAGTCCGCGCGACTGGGTGGGTTTTGCGCTCTCCATCACGTGAGGCTGTCCAGCCGGCCGCTGCGCTCGGCCGACGGCGTGCCGAGCTGCATGCGCTCGCCGCGCCACACGACGTGCGAACCGAACGCGCTGACGAGCCACTGGAGCGCGAGCAGCGTATCGCGCAACGGCACCAGCGGCAGATCGCGCCAGAACGTGCGCGCGCGGCGTGCCGCGCGCAGGTGCAGCAGCAGGCGCGCGCCAACGCAGACCGCGGTGGCCGACGCGCTCGCGACCACCGCCGCGAAAGGCGCGTGAGCACACGTAGCGAGCGACACGGTCAGCCCCGCGCTCGTCAACAGCCACGGCGTGGGGAACGTGATCAGCAGCGACACGAAGCCCGGCGGATTGACCGAGCGGATCGTGCGCAGCCAGCGCGTTTCGCGCTGCCACAGCGCCGCGAAGGTCGGCTCGATCACGTCGGTCGCGACCATCACGCGCGACAGCACCGTTTGCAGACCGAGCGCGCGCACGTGCTCGGCGAGCCAGTAGTCGTCGGCGAGGCAGTTTTTCAGCGCTTCGAAGCCGCCGATGCGCTCCAACGTCGCGCGCCGCAACGCGAGCGTCGCGCCGAAGCCGAAGCGGCGCGAGCCCATTGCATGGGCGACCCGCACCGAGGGCGCGAACCACTCGTTGATGAACAGCGCACCGACACGCGGCCAGAAGCCGCCGACGCCGCGCGCGACGTACAGGCACGTGACCACGCCGACGTTCGGGTCCGCGAGCGGCGCGGCGACGCTGTCGAGATAGTCCGGGTCGACCGCGATGTCGCTGTCGGCGATCACGATCACGTCGTGGCGCGCGCGTGCCGCCATGTTGATCAGGTTGCTGACTTTCAGATTGCTGCCGTGTACGCGTGTGTCGATTGCAAGCTCGATGTCGCACTTCGGATAGGCGGCCTGCAATCGGCGCACCACCGCGATGGCGGGATCTTGCGGGGACGACACACCCAACACCAGCTGAAAATGCTGATGTCGCTGCTCGCAGAAGGTTCGCAGATTTTCGTAGAGACGCGGCTCGGCGCCGCACAGCGGCTTCAGCACGCTGACACCGACCTGCGCGAACCGCCCGGTTGGGCAATCGAGCGAATCCGTCAGCGAACGGCTGAGCGCGCGATTGACGGCCCTGCCCCCATGATGGTTCGATTTATGTCGGGCGGTGAAAAACGGCATGGCGAGCGCGGCGGCTGCCGTGTAGATCGAAGCGCTAACGCAGGCGGCTAACAGAAGCCATTGACATGCAATCAACGCGTGCGCCGCCATTGTGTGCCGTCCGTGTCCGTCAGTGCTCGGCCAGCACGAAAGGTTGCCCCGTTAGTCGCAGATGAAGCACGACGAGCCACCGGCGCGGACAATTCGCTGCGATCACGGCGGGCCATGCGCCGCGAGCAGCGCGAGTCGCGCAGTCGCGCCGCACCGCGACTTCAAAGGCGACCTCGGCAAATTCGCGCGCGATCACCACGCCGCCGATGATCAGCGCGAGCGCGAACAGCCTGAACGATGCCGAAGCGAAAAAAGCGTCAGAGACCGGCAGTACCGGCAACGCCATGCACAACAGCGCTTCGGTGCCCGCGGCCGTCAGAGACGCCACTAGCAGATGGGCTCGTAGCATGTCGATGGTGACTCGCTTCATAACGTGCCTCGTGCGCGGCCTTGCGGCCTGACCGGATGCTGGCAATGGCGGGACTCGTCGAGATCGTCCGTTGACGCCATCGACCAGCATAAAGAATGCCTCGCGCGTCGCTCCATCGAAGTCCTTACGATCAGGTTGCGATGGTCTGACGACAACGTGGTCTCGCACATGCATTACGATCTGCGACGACCATTTATAGCGCGTCGATGGTATCGATTCAAGCTGAAGGAAACCTTAACCACGCGCATGGCATGAAGCGGCTAACGAACGGCGTGGTTACACTTCGGAACGCGGCAGATGGTTCGTCGATGTGCATCAATGCCGCTTGCTTCAAAATGCTCGACGTTATGCAAAGCCCCACAATGGAATATTTGCCTCATGCGCTTACTCCTCGTAGAAGACGACGAACTCATCGGCTGCGGTGTCGAGGCAGGCCTTCGTCAGGCCGGCTTCACAGTCGACTGGGCACGCGACGGCCACAAGGCCGGCCTCGCGCTCGACACGACTCAATATGCCTTGGTAGTACTCGACCTCGGCCTGCCGCGCGTGAGCGGCACGGAGCTGCTCAAACGCGTGCGCGACGCCGGCAATGACGTGCCGGTGCTGGTGTTGACCGCAAAAGGCACGGTCGTCGATCGCGTCGGCGGACTCGAAGCGGGCGCCGACGACTATCTCGGCAAGCCGTTCGATCTCACCGAGCTGGTGGCGCGGTGCCGCGCGCTGTTGCGTCGCGCACAAGGTCGCAGTATCGATCTGATTCGTTACCAGAATCTGACAGTGAATCCGGCCGCCCAAACGGTGCAGATCGACGAGGCGCGCGTGCCGCTCACGTCGCGCGAATGGGCGATCCTGCTGCAACTGCTGACCAATCTCGGCATTCCTCAGTCGCGCTCGCGGCTCGAAGAAAGCCTGTACGGCTGGCAGGAAGAAATCGAAAGCAATGCGATCGAGGTGCACGTGTCGAACCTGCGCAAGAAGCTCGGCGCAAGCCTGATCAAGACCGTGCGCAACATCGGCTATGTGATGGAGAAAGAATGATCGGTCCGTCGATTCGGCGGCGCCTCGTGCTGCTCGTGCTCGCGAGCATCGCGATCGTATGGGGCGGCGCGCTCGTGTCGAGCTACCGGCAAGCCATCCACGAAGTCGCCGAGTGGGAACGAGCGCGTCTCGCCGAACTCGCGCAGATGCTCGCGCTGCTCGATTCGACGAATCTGATGACGCTCGCCAATGCGCGCATCGACGTGCGCGAAGAAGAGAGAGGCGGTGAGCCCGGCGCGAGCGATCTCGACGACGACGACACGCTGCCGCGCGACGCCCTCTTCCAGGTGCGCGCGGCCAACGGCGCCATTCTGGCGGGCAGCCCGCAACTGCATGCGCTCGCCGCGTGGGATTTGCCGTTGCCGCCCGCGAGTGGCGCGCAGGACGTCACGTTGGGCGGCCAGCTCTATCACTCGTTCACGTTGCGCGAAACGGCGCTCGGTCACAGCGTGCGCGTGTTCGAACTGGCCAACACCCGCAGCGACCTGGTGAGCGGTGTCGCGAGCCGCATCGCGCGGCCCACGCTGATCGCGCTGCCAGTGCTCGCGGTGCTCGTGTGGCTCAGCATCGGCTGGAGTCTCGCGCCGCTGAAGGTGTTGTCGGCCGCGATCCGTTCGCGCGACATCAACCGCATGGACCCGGTCGGCATCGGCCGCACGCCGCTCGAGGTGCGCCCGCTCGTCGACGCGATCAACCAGATGCTCGCGCGTCTGCACCATGCGCGCGAGCTAGAGCGCGCCTTCACCGCCGATGCCGCGCACGAACTGAAGACGCCGCTCGCCGCGATCAAGGTACAGGCGCAGGTCGCGCTCGCCGAGCCCGACATCGCGCTGCAGCGGCTCGCGATGGAGCGCGTCGTGCAAGGCGTCGATCGCAGCGCGCGGCTCGCCGAGCAACTGCTGCTGCTCGCGCGGCTCGACGTGCAGGAGAAGCTGCCCACCGAGCCGCTGAGGCCGGCGGCGATCGCGAAAGATACGCTGCTCGCGAACAGGCGCAATGCGCAACAGAAGCACATCAATGTGATGCTGGTCGGCGACATGCTCGCCGAGATCGACGCGGAGCCCGTGCTGATCGGCATCCTGCTCGACAATCTGCTCGATAACGCGATCAAGTACGGACGCTCGGGCGGCACTGTCGAAGTGGCGGTGCGCCATGCCGACGAGCAGGTGCAGCTGATCGTGCGCGACGACGGCCCCGGCGTCGCGCCGGACGATCTCGCGCGGCTCACGAACCGCTTTTTCCGCGCGACCGGCAATCAGGCGACCGGCAGCGGGCTCGGTTTGTCGATCGTTGCGCGGATCGCCGAGCATTTCGGCGCGAGTCTGCAGCTAGGCGCCGGGATCGGGGACCAGGGGCTTGCGGTGCGGGTGTCGTTTCCGGCCTATCGCGCGACGCGCTGAAGGCGCGCGCCAATCGCTCAGCGCCGCTCGCCGCCCCGGTTCGCGTCAGCGACGCCCGAACGCTGCTTGGCCAGTTCGGCGCGCACGCCGTGCGGTGCGGCATGCGGCCGCGCGCTGCCGGACGCCTCGAACAGCTGCCACGCGATCAGGCCCGGCACGAATATCAGCAGATCGCGAATTCGCCGCGCGGCCGCGAGCGCGAGACAGGTGGCGGGGTCGAGCCCCAGTGCGCCGCCAATCAGTATGAAAGCGCCCTCCTGCACGCCGAGACCGCCCGGCACGAAGAACGCGGCGCTGCTGACCGCCTGGATCAGCGATTCGATCACGATCGCCTCGACGAGCGTCACGCGCGCGCCGAGGAAATACAGCGCGAGCCAGATTTCGAGCGAGGTCAGCACGCATTGCAGCGGCTGCCAGAAGAACAGATAGCGCAGCACGACCGCGCGGCGGCGCCAGATCACCTTGATCGACTGATCGATCTGCGCGGACTGGCCGACCAGCGCGGTTAGCTTGCCGCTCGTCACGCGGTTCGCCACGCGCGTGATGCGCTCGAACGGATTGGCATGCTGGACGAGCCCGAACAGCAACAGCACCGGCGTCAACGCGACCACGCCCCACGCGAGCTGCCCGGCGAGCCGCAGCGCGCCCGATTGCGCATTGGCGAACAGAAAACCAATCCCGACCATCGTGAACATCAGCTGGCTGATCACGGTCAGTTGCATGTCGACGATGGTGCTGGCCACCGCTGTCGACGGCCTGACGCCCCAGCGCTTGAACATACGGAACGACACGAGTTCGCCGCCGATCCGCGCGACCGGCAGCATGCAGTTGACCGATTCGCGCACCCACACCAGATGCAGCATCCTGCCGAAGCTGGGGCGGTTCGCGCCGCGAATCAGCGAGCGCCAGTCGCACGCGTTGGCGATCATTGGCAGCACATGCGCGAGCGCGGCCACCACGAGGCCCGCGCCAGCCGCGCGCAACGCGCTGAGCACCGCGCGCGGATCTTCGCGCCAGACGAGCCACAAAGAGATCAGCAAACCCGCGAGCGCAGCCGCGCGGCCCAGATGCTTCATCATGCGGGCACCTCGCACACGACCTCGGTATACGTGATGCGCCGCACGCCGCGTGTCGCCGGGGCGCTGCCGTGCGTCTCCAGGGCGCTCCCATTTCGCCCGTTCGAAGCTTCTTCGTTCATTGCCAGCCCAATCTGCCGTTCGTTCGTCATTCGTCCTGCGCCGCCGACAGCAGCCCATCGCCGTCGACCTTGAAGCTGAAGCCCCGCCAGATCACCCGCGACGAGCGGAAGCTCGCGACGAAAATCGCAAACGATACGATATCCCATAACGGCAGAAGCCACAGATCGCGGCAGCGCTGACGCAACGCCCGATCCGCGCGCCACTTCAACGCGAGACGCGCGATCACCGTCACTGCCGCAAGCAGCCACGCCCACGGCGCGCCGCCCGAGCACGCGAGCGCGAGCAGCGCGAACGGCAACGGATGCACGAGCGCCGTGCCGAAGTGTCCGAGCGGATCGATGCGGCGAATCGTGCGGCTCCAGCGCAGTTCGTGCGTCACGAGTTGCGCGGCGCTTGCTTCGACACACGCATGCGCGATTGCGAACGGCGGAATCGTGACCTGCTCGCCCGCCGCGCGCACCGCCGCGCCGATCTCGTAGTCCTCGGCCAGATGCTGCACGAACGGCTTGAAGCCGCCGATCCGCTCGTAGGTGTCGCGCCGCATCGCGATGGTCTGGCCGAAGCACGGCCGCGCGAGCCCGAGCGCGAGTCCGGTGACGACGCCCGGCAGGAACTGGTAGTTGGTTGCGATCGCCGACAGCCGCGGCCAGAAACCCGGATCGGGCTGGCCGCGATATGCGCAGGTGACGAGCCCGACGCCCGGCTGCTGCAATTCGCCGATCACGTTGCGCAGATAGTCCGGGCCGACGCACACGTCGCTGTCGGCGAACACGAGCACGTCGTGGCGCGCCTGCGGCACCATGTTGAGGATATTGCTGATCTTGCGGTTCGGGCCGTACAGACGCGCATCGGCGACGACGGTGATGTCCGCCTGAGGATGGAGACGCCGCAGTTCGTTGACGGTTTGCAGCGCGGGGTCGGCGCAGTCATGCACGCCGAACAGGAATTGCACGGGCCCGGGATAATTTTGCGCACAGAAGCTCGACAGATTGTCGAGCAACGCCCACTCGTTGCCATGCAACGGTTTGATCACCGTAATGGGTGGAAAGCTGGAGGGTTCGGCTACATCCCTCGCGAAGAAGCGCCCGATCAGCGCGCTCGCGAGCACGGTGTAGCCGATGCCGACAACGGTCGCCGCCGCGCACGCGTACGCGAGCGTGACGGCGGCGAGGTGTGCGGCGCTCACGCCTCGTGCGCGCGCAGGAAGCGGAAAAATTCGACGCCTTCGCGCAGGCGCCGTTTCATCATGTCCCAGCTCGTCAGCATTTCGCGCAGGATCTCCCAGATCTTCGACGGCCGGAAATAAAAGCGTTTATAGAAGTTTTCGAGCTGGTGGTACATCTCGTCTCGCGACAGATGCGGGTAGCCGATCGCCGCCAGCTGCACGCCTTCCTTGCTGACGAGATTGATCACCTTGTTCTCCGCGAGCCAGCCGTTCTCGACCGCCTGGTTATAGAGCGTAGTGCCCGGGTACGGCGCGGCGAGCGACACCTGGATCGTCAGCGGATTGATCTCTTTCGCGTACTCGATGGTCTTCTGGATCGTTTCCGGCGTCTCGCCCGGCAAGCCGAGAATGAAGGTGCCGTGCACCTTGATGCCCAGCGTGCGGCAGTCCTGGGCGAAGCGCCGCGCGATGTCGGTACGCAAGCCCTTCTTGACGTTCAGCAGGATCTGATCGTCGCCGGATTCGTAGCCGACCAGCAGCAGGCGCAAGCCGTTTTCCCTCATGATCTTCAGCGTCGAGTAAGGCACGTTCGCCTTCGCGTTGCACGACCATGTGACGCCCAGCTTGCCCATGCCTCGCGCGATTTCTTCGGCGCGCGGTTTGAAGTCGGTGAACGTGTCGTCGTCGAACATGATCTCCTTGACTTCGGGCATGTTGTCGCGAATCCACTTGACTTCCTCGAGCACGTTCTCGACCGAACGCACCCGATAGCGATGGCCGCCGACCGTTTGCGGCCACAGGCAGAACGTGCACTTCGAGCGGCAGCCGCGACCGGTGTAGAGCGACACGTACGGATGCTTCAGGTAGCCGTTGAAGTAATTCTTGATGGTCAGATCGCGCTTGTAGATCGGCGCGACGAACGGCAGCTCGTCCATGTTCTCGAGGATCGGGCGCGCTTCGTTGTGCTCGATCGAGCCGTCGGGGGTGCGATAGCTCAAGCCCAGGATCTGCGCGAACGGCTTGCCTTCGGCGATTTCCTTGCAGGTGAAATCGAATTCCTCGCGACACACGAAGTCGATGGCCTCGGTCGCGGTCAGCGAATTGTGCGGATCGACCGCGACCTTCGCGCCGACCATGCCGATCAGCAGCGACGGCTTGCGCTTCCTGAGGTCCTGGGCGAACAACGCGTCGGTCGGGAAGGATGGCGTGCTGGTGTGGATCACCACCAGCTCGTATTGCGAGGCGATGTCGAGGGCGGCGTCGACGGACAGGCCGTCTGCCGTGGCGTCGAGCACGCGGCTGTCGGGAACCAGTGCCGCGGGTTGGGCGAGCCACGTCGGATACCAGAACGAGCGAACTTCACGCTTGGCCTGATAGCGCGAACCCGCACCACCATCGAAGCCGTCGTACGACGGCGCCTGCAAGAACAGAGTTTTCATGGATGCTCCAGCAAGCCTTTATAGGCGCTTTCGGTTTTCAGTCGGGAATCTATTCTGTTCCATTGCCCGAATGCAGGTCGGAAAAGCCTGTGCTCGACCTGCACGTAGCGGTGGCCGCGGTCCGGAAAGGCCACGGGCAGTGGCGCAAATAGTACGGAGCAAAGCTGAAGGAAACCTGAAGAATAATACTGCGTTCAGACCGCGCGCGGCATGCTCCGATGGGGCGATTTGTGTAATCGACGCGCTCGTGCAATCGCGTCGCATCGATGTCGTATCGGCGTGGTAAATGGATAGGTTCTCGCGTGGCGTGCGGGCGAGCCCCGCCGGCGCCGCCGATTCACGCCACCTTCACGGGCGCGAACGCTCGGCCCGACGCGTCGCTCATCGCGCGAGATGCCTCGCCCATTCGAGCCAGCCGAGATTGAGGGCCGCGTTTACCACTACGCCGAGCGCCGACGCGAGCGCGGCGATCATGGTCCAGAAGGCCGAGCGCCGCGCCGCGCGCGCCGACGTGTGGGCGGCGGCCGCAGCGTCGCGCGACGCGCTCGCCGCCGCCTGCGCGATATGCGACGACGCCTCCATGCGCGCGAGCGACCTCAGCGCGAAACCGCGCTCGTCGTCGCGCGTGGCGGCGGCCGCCTCATGCGCCGCGTCGTCGCGCTGCGCCTGCTCGAACAGATAGCGATGACAGAACGGCGTCAGCGCTTCGTCGGGATAGCGCGCGGCGAAGGTTTTCGCATAGGCGGCGCCGCCATTGCGCTCGATCTCCGCGTAGGCGGCGTCCTTATCCATGGTTGCCTCGCATGCGGATGAGCCGCCCGGCGGACGTCACACGGGCTTGATGTCGGCCGCCTGTTTGCCTTTCGGCCCCTGCTTGATTTCGAAGCTGACTTTCTGGTTTTCCTGCAACGACTTGAAACCTTCGGATCGAATCTCCGAAAAATGGGCGAACAGATCTTCGCCGCCGTCATCGGGAGTGATGAAGCCGAAGCCCTTTGCGTCGTTGAACCATTTCACTGTTCCGGTTGGCATGGCGATGTCCTCGTGATGCGCTGTAGTAGCGGTTGAATGGATGAAGCGCTGCGTCCTGCAAGCGTTTCGTGCGGCGCTGACGCGGCGCCCCGGCACGACCCGCAAAATCGCTCCGGTGCCAAACCTCAGCAAGCCGCATGCCGCGACCGGGCACCTGCGGGCCGCGCCGGTGCGATTGCCCGCAATCAGATAAGATAAATGGTATCCGCAATTCATTCATGGCCGCGCAGGAATGTCGCCTCGTGCCGCACGTCCGCGCGGCCAGTTGTCTTCCCACTCACAGGAACCCAGCATGGCCATCTCGAGCTATACCGATACCCGTCTTCTGATCAACGGCGAATGGTGCGACGCCGCCAGCGGCAAGACCCTTGACGTGATCAACCCCGCCACCGGCCAGGCCATCGGCAAGGTCGCGCATGCCGGCATCGCCGATCTGGACCGCGCGCTCGAAGCCGCGCAGCGCGGCTTCGAAGCCTGGCGCAAGGTGCCGGCCAACGAGCGCGCAACCGTCATGCGCCGTGCCGCCGCCCTCGTGCGTGAGCGCGCCGCGGACATCGGCCGCCTGATGACGCAGGAACAGGGCAAGCCGTTCGCCGAGGCGCGCGGTGAAGTGCTGGCGGCCGCGGACATCATCGAATGGTTCGCGGACGAAGGCCGCCGCGTGTATGGCCGCATCGTGCCGTCGCGCAACCTTGCCGCGCAGTCGCAGGTGCTGAAGGAGCCGATCGGCCCGGTCGCGGCGTTCACGCCGTGGAACTTCCCGGTCAACCAGGTCGTGCGCAAGCTGTCGGCGGCGCTCGCCTGCGGCTGCTCGTTCCTCGTCAAGGCGCCGGAAGAAACCCCGGCGTCGCCGGCGGCGCTGCTGCAAGCCTTCGTCGAGGCCGGCGTGCCGGCCGGCACGGTCGGCCTCGTGTTCGGCGATCCGGCTGAAATCTCGAGCTACCTGATCCCGCATCCGGTGATCCGCAAGGTTACGTTCACGGGCTCGACGCCGGTCGGCAAGCAGCTCGCGGCGCTGGCCGGCTCGCACATGAAGCGCGCGACGATGGAGCTCGGCGGCCACGCGCCGGTGATCGTCGCAGAAGACGCCGACGTCGCGCTCGCCGTCAAGGCAGCCGGCGCCGCGAAGTTCCGCAACGCGGGCCAGGTCTGCATCTCGCCGACGCGCTTTCTCGTGCACAACAGCATCCGCGAAGAGTTCGCCGCGGCGCTCGTCAAGCACGCTGAAAGCCTTAAGCTCGGCGACGGTCTCGCCGAAGGCACGACGCTCGGGCCGCTCGCCAACGCGCGCCGTCTGACGGCGATGGCCAAGGTCGTCGACGACGCCCGCAAGACCGGCGCGAAGGTCGCGACGGGCGGCGAGCGCGTCGGTACCGAAGGTAACTTCTTCGCGGCCACCGTGCTGACCGACGTGCCGCTCGACGCCGACGTGTTCAACAACGAGCCGTTCGGCCCGGTCGCCGCGATTCGCGGCTTCGACAAGCTCGAAGAAGCGATCGCCGAAGCGAACCGTCTGCCGTTCGGCCTCGCCGGCTACGCGTATACGAAGTCGTTCGCCAACGTGCACCTGCTGTCGCAGCGCATGGAAGTCGGCATGCTGTGGATCAACCAGCCTGCCACGCCGACGCCGGAAATGCCGTTCGGCGGCGTCAAGGATTCCGGCTACGGCTCGGAAGGCGGCCCGGAGGCGATGGAAGCCTACCTCGTGACCAAGGCGGTCACGGTGATGTCGGTTTAATCACGGGTTTAATCACGCCAATCACGCGCTTCGGGAACGGCGCCGCGGTTTTGCCGCTCGCATCGTTCCCGAGCGCGGCTCAACCGATCTGCCAGGTCCACGAGTCTTCCGCTCGCGGACCTTTTTTATTGCCATGAACGATATTTCCGCCGAATCGATGCAGCCCACGCTGAGCGGCTCGTTCGTCGAGCTGCGGCCGCTGCGCGAGGAGCACGCGCAGGCCCTCGTCGACGCCGCCGCCGACGGGCAACTGTGGGACATGAAGCTGACCGTCGTGCCGGGCCCGGCGACGATCGACGCCTATATCGCCACCGCGCTCGCCGGCCGTGCGGCCGGCAAGGTGATGCCGTTCGTGGTCGTGCGGCGCGACGAGGATGACGAGAATGACCGTGCTGGCCGGATCGTCGGCAGTACGCGGTTCTGGAAGATCGATCGCGCGAACCGCAAGCTCGAAATCGGCCATACGTGGCTCGCCGCCTCGGCGCAGCGCTCGGTCGTGAACACCGAGGCGAAATATCTGCTGCTGTGCCACGCGTTCGACGTGATGCGCTGCGTGCGCGTGCAGTTCACGACCGACGAGCTCAACGACAAATCGCGCGCGGCGATCCTGCGCATCGGCGCGCAACAGGAAGGCATTGTGCGGCACGAGCGGATCATGCCCGATGGGCGCAATCGCAACTCGGTGCGCTTTAGCATCATCGACGACGAATGGCCGGCGGTGAAAGCGATGCTCGAAGCGAAGCTGGCGCGCTGAGCGGCGCCGGCTTCCTGCTACCGACTCATTCAAACCGGCGCATCGCGCTGCTCGTTGAGCGGCGCCGCCTGCGTCGCGGTGGCGAACTCCTCGCGCAGCCCGTCGCGCGCGTGATGCCGGCGCACCCACAGCGCCGTGAGGATCGGCACCAGAATCGCGGTCACGAGGCAAGCGGTGGCGACCATCGCGGTCGCGGCCGGCACCAGCGGTTTGAAGCTCGGAATCATGTCGGCGATGATCGCCGGATTCGCGACCGCGGCCCCTGCCGTCGACGACGCCGCCAGCCCCGCCGCGCCATTGCCGCCGGCAATCCAGCGATCGGCGAGAATCAGCGGCACGCCAGTCACGACGATCACGCCAAGCCCCAGCACGATGCCCGGCAGGCCGCTCGTGACGATCACGTTCAGATCGATGCCGTTGCCGAGCGCAAAGCCGAAAAACGGAATCAGCGGATGCACGCAACGGCCGAACAGCTCGCGCAGCTCGCTATCGAAGTTGCCGAGCGCAAACCCGATCAGAAACGGCAGGACCGCGCCGACGAACAGGCGCGGCTCGAAGAACGCGACCCCCGTCGCACCCAGAATGATCATGCTGATCAGCGGCCCCGATTCGACCGACATCAGCACGAACGCGCCCGCCTCTTCCTTCGTGCCGTACTGTTGCATCACGGCCGCGTACAGCCCGCCGTTGGTCATGTCCATCGACGTAGTGATCGCGAGCATCGACAGTCCCGCGAACAGCCCGGTCTTGATGCCATCGATCGGAATGAAGCGCGCCGCGATCAGCGTGACGATCCACGCGACCAGCATCTTGGTGACGAGCAGCGTGCCCGACTTGCGCAGCACGGTGCCGGTCGCGCGCAGGTCGATCGTCGCGCCCATGCAGAAGAACCATACCGCGAGGATCGGCACGGTGCCGGTAATCAGGCCGTTGGTGAACGAGCCGAAGTATTTGCCCGCGCCCGGCGCGAACGTATGCACACAGGCGCCGAGCAGCAGCGGCACCAGCATCAGACCGCCAGGAATGCGGTCGATGGCCTTCTTGATCTTCATGCCTCCTCCATGGACGGTGACGTCCCGTTGACGGGCCAATGACCCGCGTTGGTGTCCCGTTCTACGCCGGGCTCTCCCTGTCCGGCGCAATATAGCATCATGAAAGGAACGCCGTTCCGTTTTATTTCTTAAACCTGACTATCGTTTACCCGGTCGTTCGCGCTATGCGTTGCCAGCCGCGATCACCCGTCACAATCTTTTCGGACCGGTGTTCCGAAATCAAGATTCTGCGTTACAGTCTCGGCCACAAGGAAGGCGGCGCCGCGCCCCGTATACCGACAGGAGAACGATCAATGGACGTGAGACAGGCCATCAACAGCGAATACGCGAAGACGCTCGACACCACCGGGCTGCGTCGCGAGTTTCTGGTGGAGCAGATCTTCGAGCGCGATGCGTTGAAGCTCACGTATAGCCATATCGACCGGATCATCGTCGGTGGCGTGTGGCCGGTCGAGCGCGCGGTCGAAGTGCCGGGCTCGCTCGGCAAGGCGATCGGCGTCGACTATCTGCTCGAGCGGCGTGAACTCGGCGCGATCAACATCGGCGGCGACGGCTGGGTCGACGTCGACGGCACGCGCTACACGGTGCGCCGCGAAGAGGCGATCTATATCGGCAAGGGCGCGCAAGCGGTCGCGTTCGGCAGCGCCGACGCCACCCGGCCGGCGAAGTTCTATCTGAACTGCGCGCCCGCGCACACCACCTATCCGACCCGCACGATCTCGCTCGACCAGGCCTCGCCCGAAACCCTCGGCGATCCGGCCACGAGCAACCGCCGCACCATCTACAAGTTCATCGTGCCCGACGTGCTGCCGACCTGCCAGCTGTCGATGGGCATGACGAAGCTCGAACCGGGCAGCCTGTGGAACACGATGCCCTGCCACACGCACGAGCGCCGCATGGAAGTGTATTTCTACTTCGACGTCGCCGACGACGCCGCCGTCTTCCACATGATGGGTGAGCCGCACGAAACCCGGCACATCGTCGTGCGCAACGAGCAGGCGGTGATCTCGCCGAGCTGGTCGATCCATTCGGGCGTCGGCACGCGCGCGTACACATTCATCTGGGGCATGGTCGGCGAGAACCAGGTGTTCGGCGACATGGACCATCTCGCGGTCCGCGAGCTGCGCTGAGCGAACATGAGTCCGAACACAGTGAACACTTTCGATCTGACCGGCAAAGTCGCCATCGTGACCGGCAGCAACACCGGCCTCGGCGCCGGCATGGCCGTCGCGCTCGCCGCGGCCGGCTGCGACATCGTCGGCGTCAGTCGCGCGGACGCGGGCGCGACCGCCGCGCGCGTCGAGACGCTCGGGCGCCGCTTCGCCGACGTGCGCGCCGATCTCGCGTCAACCGTTTCGGTCGACGACATCGTGCGCGCCGCGCTCGAAGCGTTCGGCCGCATCGACGTGCTCGTCAACAACGCAGGCATCATCCGTCGCGAAGACGCGCTCGAGTTTGGCGAAGACGACTGGGACGCGGTCATGGACGTGAATCTCAAGAGCCTGTTCTTCCTGTCGCAGGCCGCGGCGCGTCAGTTCGTGCGCCAGCAAAGCGGCGGCAAGATCATCAACGTCGCGTCGATGCTGTCGTTCCAGGGCGGCATCCGCGTCGCGTCGTATACCGCATCGAAAAGCGGCGTGCTCGGTCTGACGCGACTGCTCGCGAACGAATGGGCCGCGCGACGCATCAACGTGAACGCGATCGCGCCCGGCTATATGGCGACTGCGAACACCGCGGCGTTGCGCGACGACGCGCAGCGCAACGAGGAGATACTCGGCCGCATTCCGGCCGGCCGCTGGGGCGCGCCCGACGATCTCGCGGGGCCGGTGGTTTTTCTCGCCTCGTCGGCGTCGGACTACGTGCATGGGCATACACTGGCGGTGGATGGCGGCTGGCTCGCGCGCTAGGGACGGCACAAGCTCGCCACGAGTGCGCGCGACGCGCTATGCTCTCGCGCCGGTGAGCATCGGCTCGATGCGGCAGCGGCGAGTTGGCACAGACAGGGAATGACGGACATGGCGGCAACGGGAACACCCAGGAATACTGCGAGGAATATTGCGAGGAACACTGCGCGCGACAAGACGCTCGACAAGGCGCTCGATAAGACCCGCGGCAAAGCCCGTAAGGAACCCGCCGGCGCAGCGTCGCTCGATGCGGACAGCGGTGAGCGCGGCGAATCGGCGTCGTCGATCGGGCGCGTGTTCGCGATTCTCGGCGCGATCGGCGACACCGGACAGATCGGCATCAGCGAGCTGTCGCAACGGCTCGGCATGTCGAAGACGACCGTGCATCGTGTGATTCAAACACTGAAGGCGCTCGGCTACGTGACCCAGGAAGTCGAAACCGAACGCTATCGGCTGACGATCCGTCTGTTCGAGCTCGGCGCGAAAGCGCTCGAAAGCGTCGATCTGGTGCGCGAGGCCGACATCGAGATGCGCCGCATCGGCCAGATGACGCGCGAAGCGGTACACCTGGGCGCGTTCGACGACGACGCGATCATCTACATCCACAAGATCGACGCCGACTACGGGCTGCGCATGCAGTCCCGGATCGGCCGACGCAATCCGCTGCATAGCACGGCGATCGGCAAGGTGCTGCTCGCATGGATGGTCCCGGCCGACGCGCGTGACGTGCTCTCGCACATCGAATTTCGCAAGTCGACGCAAAAAACCCTGACCTGCGCCGAAGCGGTGTTGAGCATCCTGCCGCGCGTACGCGAGCAGGGCTACGGCGAGGACAACGAGGAGCAGGAAGAAGGCCTGCAATGCGTCGCGGTGCCCGTGTTCGACCGCTTCGGCCGTGTGATCGCCGGTCTGTCGATTTCGTTTCCGACGATGCGCTGCGGTGCCGACACGAAGCAGCATTACGTCGCGTTGCTCAAAGAGGCCGGGCTCGCGATTTCGACGCGGCTCGGCTATCGCGAAGCGACCGCCCCGGAGCCCGCGGCCGCGCAGTAGGTTGCGCGCGCGATGCGTTTTTACCTATCCCACCGAAGCTTAAGACAAGCTGATGACGCTACAGGTGTAGCGTCTTTCCATCACGCTCGCCCGAGCGCACTACCGAACTTCTTACCCAGTCTGCAACCGAATGTATCTGCGCCGCATACATATGCCGAAAATCGATGCGCTTCTTTTTTCAGCAATCGAGGCGCCGAACCTTCGCTTCGAATCCATGCTTCGTCTGCCATTGAATGCGGTTTTTTTCATAGACCCTTCAAGGGTTTGACCGCGCGCTTGACAGTCGCCCGGCATTTCGACCCGTAAGCCACGGCGCCTTCCCTCCTCGTTCATCGCACTCGCATCGACGTTTCGGCGCGAGCTCGGATCGACACGTCCTGTTACACACAAACACACCGGTAATCGCGCCGCTCAGTAGAGTTCGGTTCAAACGAAAGCGGATCAGATGAAACGCTTCGCACGACAGGCACTCGCATCACAGATTTCAGGGAGCAACATCATGAAAAAAATCCTCGCATTGGTCATTCTTGCCGCCACGCTCGGTGGCGCGTTGAGCGGCTGCATCGTCGTCCCTGACGATCATCCGCATCATGACCACTACTACGAACGTTATTGATCGGGCCATCACGCGCAGTAGGTGCGCGTCCGGCTCGCCACTCCATCGCAGACATCCACACAACAAACAGAGAACAATCATGAGTCTTTCACGCAACCGCTGGGTATCGTTGACCGTCGTCGCGGGTCTCGCGATCGGCGCATCGACGGCCGCTTTCGCGCACGTCGATGTCGGCGTGAATATCGGCGTGCCGGGCATCGCGGTCGCGCCCGCCGTGGTCGAGGCTCCGCCGCCCGTCTATGTGCAGCCCGCGCCCGTCTATGCGCCTGCGCCGCCTCCCGCGGTCATAGTCGCTCCGGGCTGGTACGGCGAACGCTACTACGATGGTCATCGCTATTGGGAGCGTCGCGAGTGGGAGCGTCATCACAACGAATGGCGCGATGCACGCGGACCGCACGGCGATTGGCACGACAACGGCTGGCACGGTCATGGTCATGACCATGACGATCGCGGGCATGACCATTGATAGACGGCAGGTGGCGTCCATCGCGCCAACGTGTCGCGCCTGCATTCGCGCCACCCCTTTGAAAGGAGCGACGACGTGCTACGCAATGATCCGAGACGAGTAACCGCGCAGGTCGACGGCGCGCACATTTGCGCCGAATACAGCGAGCTGACCGGCCAGCTGTGCCTGCGCCAGGACGGCACGCTGGTGCGCGAATGGTTTCCACCGCATTCGTGGATGGCGATCGCGTCGGTGGCCGGCGCGCGCCACTGGGGCACGCGGCCAACCGACGACGAATTGCTCGCGCTGCTGCACAACGAAATGGCGTTGCTGCGCGCGCCCTGAGCGGTCGCGCGTTGTTCGAGCGTAGCGGCACGCCCGACGCCGCGCTCATTCGATCGCTATGGCGCCGACGTTTTCATCGACCGATGCGTGATCGAGCGGCTCGCGCCGCATCATCAGTACCACCCCGCCCGCCGCGATCACGGCCGGCACCGCGAGCAGGCTGAACACGGCGCCGAAGTGCCAGCCGAGCCCCATCAACGCCGCACCGACGAGCGCGCCCGCCACGCCGCCGACGCGGCCGATTCCCAGCATCCACGCCACGCCCGTCGCGCGCGCCCGGGTCGGGTAGAAGCTCGCCGCGAGCGCCGACATCGACGTGACCGCGCTGGTCGCGACCGTGCCGGTCAGGAAGATCAGCGTCCCGAGCCAGACCTGATGGCCGACGCCCCGCCCGACCAGCAACACGAGCGCGCCGACGAGGACATAGGTGAACGCGATCACGCGATGCCCGGCGAAGCGATCCATCACCCAGCCGACGCACAGATTGCCGAGGATGCCCCCGAGCGGAAACAGCGACGTCATCAACGCGGCCTTTTCACCGGAGAAGCCGGTGTCATTGAACAGCGTCGGCAGCCAGTTGGTCAGCAGATAGTAAATCAGTAGCCCCATGAAATAGGCGAGCCACAGCATCAGCGTGCCGAAGCGGTAGCGCGTCGACAGGATGATCGCGAGCGCCCCTTGCGAACGTGCGTCGCCGGTATTGCGGCACACGTCGACCGCGAAAAAACGGCATCCGTCGAAGCGGTCGTGGGGCGCGATGCGTTGCAGGATTCGCGCGATCCGTTGGTCGGCGCGCTTACGCACCGCGAGAAATTGCGCCGATTCCGGCAGAAACAGTATCAACATCACGCTCAGCACGAGCGGACCGGCACCGCCGGCGACCAGCACGCTCGGCCAGCCGAAATGCGGAATCAGCCATGCGGATGCGAGACCGCCGATCGCGAGACCGCCTGAAAAGCCGCAGAACATCGCATTGACGGCGACCGCGCGAATCCGCGCGGGTGCGTACTCGGCCATCAGCGTGACCGCGTTGGGCATCGCCGCGCCGAGACCGAGGCCGGTGAAAAAGCGCAGCAAGGTCAGCGATTCGATCGAGCTCGCGCGGGCCGCCGCGAGACTCCACAGCCCGAAGAAGAACACCGACAGCACTAGCACCGTCTTGCGTCCGATGCGGTCCGCGCAGGGGCCGGCCGCGAGCGCGCCGATGCCGAGTCCCACCAGCGCCGCGCTCATCACCGGGCCGAGCGCGCTGCGCGCGATGCCCCACTGCTGCACGAGCGACGGCGCGATGAAGCCGACCGCGGCGGTGTCGAAACCGTCGGCGGCGACGACTAGAAAGCACAGCACCAGAATCGTCCATTGAAACGGCGAGAAGCGCTGTCCATCGATAAAGGCCTGCACGTCTACACTGCGTTCGGAGCGGCTCATGTGCGTGCTCCTTTCAGCTGGTTCATTGCGATGTCTCCTTGAGATGAAGAGGTGTTTTCTTATTGTTCGAATTGCTGTTCAACGCGCGGACGCCGCGACGGTGGTGGCGACCGTGCTTGCGAGCGTCGCGCTGTCCGTTCGTTCATGCCTGTCTCCTCCTCGAACGGCGGCTAGCGCAGCATCGTCAGCGTCCTGAAGTCGACTCGCCTGATGATGCGGCTCTCCTGCGCGACGATCAGATGCGCGGACGCCTGCAGATACGCGGGCCACTCCGGATCGGCATCGCGCGCGGTGCGGCGCTGGTCGTAGTCGCCGATGCTCTCGTAGCCCCACAGATGCACGACCTGGTTCAGCGCGCCGATATCGCTCATGTAAAAGCCGACTGGCGCGCCCAGATACTTGAGCTGAATCGGCATCGCGAGCCGGTCGAAAACGTCGATGAACTCCGCCATGCCGCGCGGCCGGATCGTGTAGATGCGATGATCGACGAAAGGTTTGCCCTGGCTCATGTGCCGGTCCTCAATACGGTTTCGGCTGCGCGGGGGTCCGCGTTGCTTGCGCTCTTCGCGCTTTTCACACTCGCGCCCGCGAGATGACGACCGGTGATATAGCCGAACGTCATGATCGGCCCGAGCGTGATACCCGCGCCCGGATAGTTGCCGCCCATCACGCTCGCGCGATCGTTGCCGACCGCGTACAGGCCGGCGATCGGTGCGCCTTTCACGTCGAGCACTTCGCCGGTGACGTTCGTCGAGATGCCGTCGAAGGTGCCGAGATCGCCCATCACGACCTTCAGCGCGTAGTACGGACCGTCGCCGATCGGCGCGACGCAGGGGTTCGGCTGGTGCTCCGGGTCCCCCAGATAGCGATTGAACGACGTCGTACCGCGGCCGAATTCGCGATCTTCGCCACGCACCGCGTCGGCGTTGTAGCGCTTCACGGTCGCCTCGAGCGCCGTGCCGTCGAGACCCGCGTTGCGCGCGAGTTCCGCGAGCGTGCGGCCCTTGCTCAGATAGCCGTTGCGCAGCAGCGGGCCGAGCGGCACGGGCGCCGGCTTCGCATAACCGAGCCCGTATTTGCGGATCGTCGCGTGATCGCAGATCAGCCACATCGCGGTTTCGCGTTCGTTCGCGCAGGCCTCGATCATCGCGGCACCCACGTCGTGATACGAATTCGCTTCGTTGGTGAAGCGCTTGCCCGCGCGCGTCACGCCGATCACGCCAGGCTTGTAGCGATCCACCAGATGCGGAAACACGCCGACGCTGCCGTCGCTCATCGGCACGCGCGACACCGGCATCCATGCGGCTGGCTGCGGAAAACGGATCGCCACCCGCGCACCGAGACGTTCGGCCATGCCGACGCCGTCGCCCGTATTGCCGCGCGGCACCGGTGACAGGTGTTCGCCGCCGCGCCGCAGATGCGGATACGCGTGGGCGATCCGTGCGACGTCACGCGAGAAGCCGCCGCACGCGAGCACCACGCCGCGTCGCGCGACGATGCGCATCTCGCCTTGCGGTCCGGCGACGAGCGCGCCGGTCACGCTGCCGTTCGCCACGGTCAGCTCGCGAGCGGCCGTGTTCGTATGGATCGGAATGCCGAGATCGAGCGCGGACTTCGCGAGCCGCGCGGCGAGCGCGTTACCGCTCGTGATCTGGACGCCGCGCCGGTACAGCGCAAGATCCTTCAGATGGCTCGCGAGGCGCTTCGCGACGTACAGCGCGGAGGTGAGCGAACGCGTCGCATTGAAGAAGTGCTTCAGGTCCGCGTTCGACGAGTTGAACATCATGCCGATGAACGTGATCGTCTTCAGCGGCGGCCGCAATCGCGAGATGTCCTGGCCCAGCGCGCGCGCATCGAACGGCGCGGCGACGACCGAGCGGCCAATGTCGACACCACCGCCCACGTTCGGGTGATAGTCGGGATACAACGTCGGCACGAATTTGACGGTGGTTTCGCGCTCGAAGAAGTCGAGCATCTCAGGGCCCGTGTCGAGAAACGCGTCGACGGCGGCGGCATCGAAGTACGCGCCGGTTTCGCTGCGCATATAGGTCAGCGCCGCTTCGCGCGTATCGCTGACGCCGTTGCTCTTTGCGTGACGGTTGCCCGGAATCCACAGCACACCGCCTGAAAACGCGGTCGTGCCGCCGAAGAACGGCTCCTTCTCGATCACGACGACATCGAGACCGTGTTTGCGCGCGGTGATCGCGGTCGACAGCCCTCCCGCACCCGAACCGATCACGAGCACGTCGCACGTGAGTGTCGCGCCGCGTGTTGCGTTGGTCATGATGGTCTCCTTACGCTCGGACCTGGCGGTCGGCCTGGGTGGCTTGCGCGGCCTGGTTGGCTTCGAAGCCGGGACGCGGCACGAGGTCCATCAGCATGCTTTCGAAGCCGCCATCGACGACGACTTCGGCGCCGTTCACATAGGCCGCGCGTTCGCTCGCGAGAAACGCGACGACATCGGCGATATCGTTCGGCTCGCCGATCCGGCGGCTCGCGGTCATCGCGCTGCGCCGGCGTTCGATATCGCCGTGCTCGTAGAACGCCGCCGACAGCGGCGTGCGGATCATGCCCGGGCACACGGTATTGCTGCGAATACCGCGTGGTCCCCACTCCGCCGCGATCTGCTTCGACAGCATCGTGACACCGGCCTTGCCCGCGCTGTAAGCGCCGCTATAGGTCTGCGGATGATGCGCGGCCACCGACGCGACATGCACGATCGCGCCAGCGCCGCGCTTCAGCATGCGTTGACCGAATTGCTGCGAGCACAGCATGTAGCCGGTCAGATTCACGCGCAGCATCGCATTCCATGCATCGAGTCCAATCTCTTCGATGCCCCCCGGCCGCAACAGGCCCGCGTTGTTCACGAGCACATCGGCGACGCCGAAGCGCGCTTCGAGCTCCGACACCGCGCCGCGCACGCTATCGATGTCGCCGATATCGCAGGCGAGCGCCAGCGCTTCGACACCGCTCGCGTTCAGCGCTTGCGCGACGTTACGGCACTTCTGCTCATCGCGATCGAGCAGCGCCACGCGTGCGCCAGCGTCGCCCAACACCTGAGCAATCGCGCTGCCGATGCCGCCCGCCGCGCCGCTCACGACGCAGACGCTGCCTTCGAGCCCGAGCCAGTGTCGCGCGTTGGCGGGTGTGTCGCGCCGATCTTTCCGTTGATTCATTTGCTTAGTCATCCCGATCTCCATGTTCACGATCGCGGCGAGCTTAGGTTGGCCGGCTTCACCAAACTGCATCATTCGACCGCGTCTTCGATGGAAAAAAGTATAGCCACGCGGTTCGGGACGAAATTGGACAAAGGCAGCGCATCGCAGGACAATTCGAACATTGGAGACAAAACCGCATGAGGAATATCCCTAACTACGATCTGTACGGAGAGTCCGCGCGGCCGCCGTGGTACGACGCGTTCAATTTCGAATGGATCGTCGAGCGCAGTCGTCCGAACGACTGGCATATCGCCGCGCACCGGCACGATGCATTGCTGCAGATTCTCTATATCCGCAGCGGTTCGGGCCACGTGCTGATCGAAAGCGAAAAGCTCACGATCGACGCGCCATGCCTGATCCTGATTCCAGCGCAAACGGTGCACGGTTTCGTGTTTTCGCCGGAGATCGACGGGCTCGTGATTACGGCCGCGCAGCGCGCGCTGGAGTCGATTTCGAAAGCAGTGTCGCCGGGCCTCGTGCCGGTGCTGCAACGGCCCGCGCTGATTCCCGTGCGGCCCGCGGTCGGCGAGCGCACGTTGATGCCCTTGTTCGGTTTGCTGGAGCAGGAATTTCGCGGCAGCGCGCGCGGCCATATCGCCGCGGGCATGTCGCTGATGATTGCACTTTTCGTGCAGGTCGCCCGGCTGACCGATGCCGCGTCGAGCGCGGGCGCGACCGTCAACGACCGGCGCGCCGCGCAGATCAAACGGCTACGCGAACTGATCGCCACGCATGTGCGCGAGCATCTGCCAATCGATTTTTATGCGGAAAAATTGGGGGGTGACCGCAGCGCAACTGGGGCGCATCTGTCGTGAGGAGCTTGGCCATTCGCCGCTGTCGCTCGTCAACGATCAGTTGATACGCGAGGCGCAGCGCGATCTGGTCTACTCGGGTTCGAGCATCAAACAGATCGCGCATGCGCTCGGTTTCGAAGATGCGGCCTATTTCAGCCGCTATTTCCGTAAGCAGACCGGCGTCACGCCCAAGGAGTTTCAGGAGGCCGCGCACCGGGATCTGTCGATCAATTAGCGATCCCGATGATCGCGCGGTGCTTGCAGTAGCGCTTACAGCTGCGCCTGCATCTGCGCGCCGGCGACGCCGACGTAGTTCTCCGCCAGTACTGTCGCGGCCGTGCGCGACGTCGTCACGTACTCGAGCTCGGCGACATGCAGTTGCTGCTCGAACGCCGAAGCGCCTTCGATACGATGCAGCATGCTGGTCATCCAGTACGAGAAGTGCTCGGCGCGCCAGATGCGTTTGAGCGCGGTTTCGCTGTAACGGTCGAGCAGATCGGCGCGGTTTTCCTTGTAGAACGCGTCGAGCGCCTTGCTGAGCACGTTCACGTCGGCGACCGCGAGGTTCATGCCCTTCGCGCCAGTCGGCGGCACGATATGCGCGGCGTCGCCAGCGAGGAAGAGGCGCCCGTACTGCATCGTCGTCGACACGAAGCTGCGCATGCCGACGATGTTCTTCTGAAAGATCTTGCCGTCGATGATCTTGTGGCCTTCGTCCGAATCGGCGCGCGCATGCAGCTCGGCCCAGATGCGATCGTCGGACCAGTTGTCGACCGAGTCCTTCGGATCGCACTGGAAATACATGCGCTGCACGTTCGGCGAGCGCGTGCTGATCAGCGCGAAGCCGCGCTCGTGGCGCGCGTAGATCAGCTCGTCCGACGATGGCGGGCCTTCGCACAGAATGCCGAACCAGCCAAACGGATAGACGCGCTCGAAATCCTTGCGCAGCGTCTGCGGGATCGCCTGGCGCGACACGCCTTGCGAGCCGTCGCAGCCGATCACGAAGTCGCATTGCAGTTCGTGCTCCGCGCCTTCGTGGCGATAGCGGATCGACGGCTTATCGGTATCGATGCCGCGCACCGACGTCTCCGATACGCCGAAACGCAGTTCGGCGCCCGCGGCGACGCGCGCCGCGACTAGATCCTTGATTACTTCGTGCTGGGCATAAACCGTGATCGCATGACCGGTGAGGTCGGTCAGATCGATGCGGCGACGCTTGCCTTCGAACGCGAGTTCGAAACCGTGATGCAGCGCGCCTTCGGCTTTCATGCGTTCGCCGAGACCGGTTTGCGTCAGCAGGTCCATCGTGCCCTGCTCGAGCACGCCGGCGCGAATCGTCGATTCGATCTGATCGCGCGTGCGCATTTCGAGCACGACCGAGTCGATACCGCGCAAATGAAGCAGATGGGAAAGAAGCAGGCCAGCGGGCCCTGCACCGATGATGCCGACTTGGGTGCGCATGTAGTCTCCTGAATGCGGTGATGAAATTTGCGCTCAGTGTGACGATCGCGACGCCTATCCCGCAATGCGATATAGCGGATAGGCCGTATCGCGTTGCGCGATAGAAGGTGTAAGGCGGGAGCCAGCGCCGCGCGGCTGTTTCGGCCGAAAACGCAAGACTGGCGGGGTTTTCCGGCGACTTGAACGACCCGCGGCTCGTGCTGCGGCATGGCGTGCCCTCAGGTAAACCCCGATCCGCTAAACGAGCGTCAACTCGCCAAGAAATAGTCGATAGACCGGATTCTTCGTCTCTTCCCAGCACGGATAGCCGAGCGTTTCGATGAAGCGCTCGAACGCCGCGTGGTCGCTCCCGGGCACCTGAATGCCGACCAGAATCGAGCTGTAGTCCGCGCCCTGGTTGCGGTAGTGGAACAGGCTGATGTTCCAGTTCGGCGCCATCGACGACAGGAATTTCATCAGCGCGCCCGGGCGTTCGGGAAACTCGAAGCGAAACAGTCGTTCGTCGCGCGCGAGCGGCGAGCGGCCGCCGACCATGTAGCGGATGTGCTGCTTCGACAGTTCGTCGAAGGTCAGGTCGACGGTGGCGAAGCCGTGCGCTTCGAAGGCGCCGGCGATCTGCGCCGATTCGCTGCGATTGCGGATCTGCACGCCGACGAAAATATGCGCCGAGTTCGCGTCGGCGATCCGGTAGTTGAACTCGGTGACGCTGCGCGTGCCGAGCAGCTCGCAGAAGCGCCTGAAGCTGCCGCGCTCTTCGGGGATCGTCACCGCGAAGACCGCTTCGCGCGCTTCGCCCACCTCCGCGCGTTCGGCGACGAAGCGCATGCGGTCGAAGTTCATGTTCGCGCCCGACGTGATCGCGATCAGCGTCTGGTTCTCGATGCCTTCCCGTTCGGCATACTGCTTGGCGCCGGCCACCGCGAGCGAGCCCGCCGGTTCGAGCACGCTGCGCGTGTCCTGGAACACGTCCTTGATCGCGGCGCACAGCGCATCGGTGTTCACGAGCAGCACTTCGTCGAGATATTCGCGGCACAGACGGAAGGTTTCTTCGCCGACGAGCTTCACCGCAGTGCCGTCGGAGAACAGGCCCACTTCGTTCAGCGTCACGCGCTCGCCCGCCTGCAACGACGCGGCCATCGCGCACGAATCGTCGGTCTGCACGCCGATCACCTTGATCTCGGGGCGTACCGATTTCACGTATGCGGCGACACCGGCCGCGAGACCGCCGCCGCCGATCGGCACGAAGATCGCGTGAATCGGCCCCTGGTGCTGGCTGAGGATTTCCATCGCGACGGTGCCCTGGCCGGCGATCACGTAGGGGTCATCAAACGGATGCACGAAAGTCAGGCCGCGCTCTTCCTGCAGCTTGACCGCGTGACCATAGGCGTCGCTATATGACTCACCGAACTGCACGATCTCGACGGTCGGCCCGCCATGCGTGCGGATCGCGTCGACCTTGAGCTGCGGCGTCGTCACCGGCACGACGATGATCGCCTTCACGCCCATGCGTGCCGCCGATAACGCCACGCCCTGCGCATGATTGCCCGCCGACGCGGTGATCACGCCGCGGCTGAGCGCCCCGGCCGGAATATGCGCCATCTTGTTGTATGCGCCGCGCAGCTTGAACGAGAACACCGGCTGGTTGTCCTCGCGCTTCAGATAGACCGGGTTGCACAGCCGCGCCGACAGGTTCGGCGCGCGTTCGAGTTCGGTCTCGCGCGCCACGTCGTAGACGCGCGCGGTCAGGGTCTTTTTCAGGTAGTCGTGAGACGGCGCGACGCGCCCGGCCGCTGCGGCGGCCTGTTCGAGTTCGTTTAACAGCACGGCAAGCTCCTGGGTGGCAACATTCGATGCAACAACGCATCAACGACGATCGACATCGAACGATAGCAATCGCGGCATGTTCGCCAGGAGGCAGGCAGAGAATGAACCTGAAAGCGGACATAAAAAAACCCGCCTCGTTTGGCGGGTTATGTGTGACTGCAAGTCGACGCGCGCTAACCCACCATTCGATGAATGATGCTAATAATCAGCGCAATACGGATGTCGAGGCAGTTCATGTCGGCGATCTTCGTCGACTCGGCAAGCTTTGTCAATCTCCGCGCAGTGCGGCAGTGCCACACAAGAAAAACGGGGCGCACCGGCAAGCGCGCCCCGCAGAGACGACCAACACCGACATCAATCGCGCACGCCGCTCTGCTTTTTGAACGCCGCGAGAATGCGTTGCTCGAGCGCGTTGTAATCGCGGCCAAAGTGATGATCGCCGGTCGTGCGGATGACTTCGACGCCGGTTTTGTCGAGCGCCGGACACAGCGTGTCGGTCTCGCTCTCGCCATAGAAGCATTGAACGATCGACGGCGGCACATGCGTCAACTCGGGGCGCACGTTCAGCGCCTTGTCGCTCGCGGGCATGCCGAGCCAGCCGCCGACGCGGATCTGGAAATCGGCTTCGGGCGCGAAGCCGAGCAGCGAAATCAGCGACACCTTATCGCGCTGCGCCTGCGGCAGACGGTTATACGCGAACGGCAGCACGTCCGCGCCGAACGAATAGCCGATCAGCGCGATATGCTGCGCGTGCCAGCGCTCGCCATAGGTTTGCATCACCCGCGCGAGATCGCGGCTCGTTTGCGCCGGCGGCTTCTCGCTCCAGAAATAACGCAGGCTGTCCCAGCCGACCACCGACACGCCATCTTTCTGCAGTGCCTGCGCGATCGTCTTGTCGAGATCGCGCCAGCCGCCATCGCCGGAAATCACGATTGCCATCAAGCCGTTCGGATGCGCGGCCGGCAATTCGATCAGCGGCAGGTCGGACACGTCGTCGGCACTGATCGAGGCCGGCTGCAGATGCGGCGTCAGCAAGGCAACGAGACGCGCGCGATCGGCATTGCCCGTGCTCGCCTTTTCGACGAAGCCCGGTACCTTGTCGCGAATCACGGTCGGGTCGGGCGGACACGGTTCGAAGCGCGCGTCGAGCTTGTGATCGGCGTCGACCGACACCGCGCCCGCGATCGTATTGGACGGCGCCTGCTCGAGCACGTGCATCGCGAGCGTCGCGCCCTGTCCCGTACCCGCGACGATCGGCGCGAAGTAGCGGCTCGACTGCGATTGCCGTTCGAGCTGATGGCTCAGCGCCTCGGCATCGCCCACCAGCTGATGACAGGTTTCCTTTTTCGCGGCAAGGTTGGCCGCGTAGTGCGCGGTATCGACGCCGACCGTCATCGCGCCCGCTTTCGCGAGCGCATCGGCGCTCTGCTGATCGGCTGCGCTCCAGCCGCTTGCCTGCGAATACAGCACGACGAAGCCGCGCAGCGGCCCCTCGGGCTGCGTCACGCGCACGTCGCCATAGCGGCCGCCGGGCACGGTGGTGGTGGCCGCGTGCGCGAGCGCGCCGCAACTCAGAACGCTCGCCGCGACGGCGAGCCGGAACAACGGATGCAATGTCATGAACGCCGGCCTCCTGCCAGCAGCGACAGGTCCGCGAGCGTGAAGAACACGCCCGAACCGGATGCCGCGAGATAACGCGGCTCCCAGCGCGGCTGGAACTTGCTCTTGAAAGCACGCAGTCCGCGGAAGTTGTAGAAGCGACCGCCGAAGCGCCACACGATGCCGGCCAGCCGATGCCAGCGTGACGCGAGCGGCGTCGGCTGCACACCGGAGAGCGGCGCAATGCCGAGACTGAGCGAGCGGAAACCCGCCTGTTTCAGATGCAGCGCGAGCTGCGTGAACAGATATTCCATCGCATACGGCGACGCGCTTTCGACGTGACGCATCACGCCGACGGTCGCCTCGGTATTCATATCGGTCGTCATGAAGGTCACGAATGCGACCGGCTCGCCGTTCTGGCGCACCAGCATCACCGACTGCGCGGCCAGGTATTCGTCATGGAAAGCCGCGACCGAGAAGCTCTTCTCGCGCGCGTCGCGGCTGTCGAGCCAACCGTCGGAAATGCCGCGCAGCGTTTCGAGCGAGGCCGGCACATGGGCCTGATCGATCACTTCGACGCTAAAGCCGTCGCGCTCGCCGCGCTTGAGCGCATAGCGCAGATGCGCGCGATGCGAGCCCTTCAGATCGAAGTCGTCGAGCACGACGTGCGCTTCCTCGCCGAGCTTCATCAGCGTGAGGCCAGCGTCGAGATACAGCGGCAACGCATTCGCGCGCACCTGGTAGAACGCGGCGCGGCCGCCATGCGCATGCGCGAGCGCGACGAACTTGCTGATGAGACCCGCCCACTCTTCGCGCGGCCCCACCGGATCGTGCAACGCGGCCCACGTGCGGCCGTATTTCGCGTACATCAGGAACGCTTCGCGCGACTCCGAAAACAGGAAGCTCTTGTCGCCCATCAACGCGAGACCGGCATCGCTGCGTTCCTGCGCGCGCACGATGCGTGCGGCGTCGTGCAGATCTTCGGGCGCCGGCTTCACGAAGCGGCCCGGCGCCGGACGCAGCAATTGCCAGAACGAGAAGGTCGCGGCGAACACGCTCGCGGCGAGCGTCGCGCGCAGCGCGCGCGGCGCGCGCTCGTCGAACGCGAATTGCCACCACAGATCGCCCGTGTACGGCACGTCACGGAAAGCGAACAGCATGACCCACGTCGCGAGCATCAGCACCATCGCGACCGACACGAGCCAGCCGGCCGTGAAACGCTCCGCGAACAGCGACGAATGACGGTTGAAGCGCTTGCGCGTCGCGAGCAGCAGCACGATCAGCATGCCGAGCACACTGGCTTCGACGAACGCGAGACCCTTGGTCAGCGACAGCGCGAGGCTCAGCAACGCGAGCGCGAGCGTCATCCACCATGCCGCATCGAGCCGCCGCAGCAGGCCGCGCGCGACGAACAGCAGCAGCACGCCGAGCACGCTGCATAGCATCTGCGAGCTTTCGAGCACCCACAGCGGCACCAGGTCGCGCAGCATATGAATGCGCTGCCAGAACGCCGGCGTCGCGCTCGAAATGACCAGCATGCCGCCGACCACGAACGTGACGAGGCTCAGAAACAGCGGCGCGAGTTCCGACACGCGCTCCGCCTGCAACATCGACAGACGATGCTTCAGCGCGCGCCCCTCGAAGCCCGCGAGCAGCGCCGCGGAGACGATCAGCGGCACGCCGAAATAGATCGCGCGATACGCGAGCAGCGCGGCGACCATCTGATGCATCGGCACGCTGCCGCTCAGCGTGAACACCATCGCCGCTTCGAACACGCCGACGCCGCCTGGCGTATGGCCAATCAGGCCGAGCAGCATCGCGGCCGCGTAGACGGTGATGAAGCCGACGAAGCTCACGTTCGCATGCGGCAGCAATGCCCACAACGCGAGGCCCGCGGCGACCACGTCGAGCACCGCCAGCGCAACCTGCGCGAGCAGATCGCGGCGCGCGGGAATATCGAACGAGAGCCACTGCCAGCGCGTGCGGATCGGCCGGGTTTGCCGACGGCACGCGGCCGCGGCGAGCGCCAGCGCGAGCAGCAGCGCAGCGCCGCTCCAGCGCAGCGCGACTGGCGACAGATGCAGCATCGGCGCGAGCTGGCCCGCCATGCAGACCATGCCCAGCGCGGTCATCAAGACGAGGGCGAGCGCGAGCGACACGCTCGTAAACACCGTCATGCGGCCGATCTGCGCGGGTGTGATGTTCGCGACGCCGTACACGCGCGCGCGCACCGCTCCGCCCGTCAGCGCGCCGAAACCGGTCGCATTGCCGAGCGCCGAACCGGCCGTCGCGCCGACCCACAGCGCCGCGCGCGGCACGCTCGCGCCGAGATAGCGCAGGCCGACCGCGTCGCGCCCGACCAACGCGACGTAGCTGAGCGCGGTCGCGCCGAGCGCACCGATCCACTCGCGCGCCGACAGCTGGCGCAGTTCGCGGATCACCGAACGGTAATTCACTGCCTCGGACAGATGCTGCAGCACGACCAGCAGCAACCCGCAAATGACGAGCGCGAGCACGGGCGACAGAAGTCCCCGGCTGCCAAGCGCTTTCGATGCACGGCCGAGCAGCGCCGGGAGGCGCTCGAAGCTGTGTTGAAGTCGGTGGAACATGGTCAATGCGGGCCTTGCGAGGAGCGGTCGCGGCGACGGGTCGTCACGCGCGGTATCGCCTGTGGCGGCGATTACAAAGTGATAACGGCAAAACGTGCAAAAGGTTGACAGCATTAGCAATTTTGCCGTCAGTTCACCTGCGCGTCGCGTGTCAAAAGCGCGCGATTGTAATGCTTCCTCGCGTGATGCGAGGCATCGGGCCGGCGCAACCGCGGCATCAAGATCACGGCTGGGCGTGCCGTCATCAGGAGCGGAAGCACGATATCAGGAAGGGAAACGGCGATGGCAGCCCGGAATTGGCTGACGGCGGGCGTCTATCTGGTGGGACTGGGGAAGCGACTCGCTGAACGTGCTCCGCTTGACGGGGCCACAAAGCACAATGCCCGCTACTCGAGCGGGCATTGACACGACAGCAGGGGCTTGCGTGGCCCGCGCGGGAAACTCGCGCTTAGTTCGGGCGACGGTACGCTTCGGCGATCACTGCGCAGTTCTGCAGATGCAGGTTCAGCGCATGCAGCGCCAGCGCGCGCAGCTTGCCGAAGAACGTGTTGGCAGCGGGGGTGGAACGGACGGCATTCGATGCGGTGTTCATGGCGACTCCTGATCAGGGTTTATACCTACGGAATAACCCGATTATAGCGATCTCGTGCCGCAGCGCAACAAAACAATATTTTTTGGCGACGTCGTGATGCCAACGTCGCGTACCGGCTACGGAAAATTCGTAAAGGGGCGGCATCGGTCGTGCAGGTATTAACAATCCGCACCGTACAGGTGCATAATGCCCCCTTTGCCTGCGACGCTTCGCCGCAGGCTCGCCGATATGACCGTCGCCCAGACCCAAAAAGCTCTGATTGCGCCTCTTATCGTCGCGTGCGCGATGTTCATGGAAAGCGTCGACGCCAACGTGATCGTCACCGCGCTGCCGGCCATGGCACGCGATTTCGGGCGCGATCCGGTCACGCTGAAGATCGCGGTGACAAGCTACGTGCTCGGGCTCGGCGTGTTCATCCCGGTATGCGGCTGGCTCGCCGACAAGTTCGGCGCGCGCACGGTATTCCGCACCGCGATCGGCGTCTTCGTGACGGGTTCGCTGTTGTGCGCCGCGTCGAACTCGCTTGCCACTTTCACGGTTGCGCGTTTCATCCAGGGCGTCGGCGGCGCGATGATGGTGCCCGTCGGGCGCATCATCATCTTTCGCGTGGTGGAGAAAGCCGACTTCATCCGCGCGATGAATTACCTGAGCGTGCCCGCAATGCTCGGCCCTGCCGCCGGTCCGCTGCTCGGCGGCTTCATCACCACGTATCTGCACTGGCGGCTGATCTTCTTCATCAACGTGCCGATCGGCATTCTGGGCATCTATCTCACCAATCGCTATATCGCCAATACGCGCGAGCCCGACCCCGGCCCGCTCGACTGGATCGGCTTCCTGCTGTCGGCGGCGGGCGCGGTGCTGCTGTTGCTCGGCTTGTCGCTGGTCGGCGGCGAACTGATTTCGAACACGGACGCGTTCGGCATGTGCGCGCTCGGCGCGGCGCTGCTCGCGATCTACGTCGCGTATGCGCAGCGCGTCGCACTGCCGCTTCTGGATTTGCGTTTTTTCAAGGTGCCGACTTTCCAGGCGAGCGTGCTCGGCGGCTCGCTATTTCGCATCGGTCTCGGCGCGTTGCCGTTCCTGCTGCCGCTGCTGCTGCAGGAAGGCCACGGCATGAGCGCGTTCCAATCGGGGCTGATCACCTGCGCGTCCGCGTTCGGCGGCATGTTCATGCGCACGATCGCCTCCACGGTGCTGCGCCGCTTCGGCTTTCGCCAGGTGCTCGTGTTCAACGCCGCGCTATCGGGCATTTCGATCGCCGCGTGCGGGCTGTTTTTCCCGCACACGCCGACGTGGATCATCTGGGTCGTCGTGTTGCTCGGCGGCTTCTTCCCCGCGTTGCAGTTCACGAGCCTCAATTCGCTGACCTACGCGGAGATCGCGAGCCGCGACGTCGGCCGCGCGACGAGCCTCGGCAGCGTCGTGCAGCAGATGTCGCTCGGCCTCGGCGTGACGGTCGGCGGCATCGTGCTGCAGATTTCGCGCGCGCTGCATGGGCATCCGAGCATCACCTGGTCGGATTTCTGGCCCGCGTTTCTCGTGGTCGGGCTTTGCTCGTTCGCGTCGATTCCGGTCACGCTGCGCCTGCCGCGCGGCGCGGGCGCGGAGATTTCGCGAGGCGGGCGCGGCTGAGCCGGCTACCGTGTCACCGCGCGAGCGCCCCGCTCTTCACGGGTTCGGGCGCTCACGCGCGCTTGCGAATCACGCTCACTTCGCCATTGCGTTCGAGAATCGCGGCGGCCACGTCGTCCATCGAGCGCGAGCCGGTTTTCTGCCGCACGCTTTCCTCGATGTCGGTGCGCGTGACGAGCGCCGCGTGCATTTCGTTCGCGTGGAACTTGCCGTCGCTGAACACCTCGCGCTCGGCGCCGCCCACCAGCAGCTCGAAGCGGCGCGAGCGTATGAACGACCACGCGAGCACCCGGTGACACACGACGATCGCGAACGACGCGACCACGGTCGCGATAAACGGCGACGCACCGACGATCGCGCGGCTCAGCGTCGCGCCGAGCAGAATCACGACGACCGAATCGAACGGCGAGCGCTGCCCGAATGAACGGCGCCCCGATACACGGATCAGCGCGAGCGCGATCACGAACACGGCGATCGAGCGCATACCCATCTGCAACGGATCGAGCTCCCTGCCTTGGCCGAATAGAACGAAAAACGCGTCCATCATGTTCGCCCTCCCCGCGGCGGATTGCCGTGCGAATGTTCTGGTGTCCGGATAGTTGCGAGCGAGACGAGCCCGCGACGCGTCGCCGTCGCTCAGGCCAGCGCGCCGTCCGTCGCCCACGAGATGAGCGTATCGCCGAAACCGCCGCGCACGCGGGCCACGGTGCGCGCGCTCGTGGTCACGCGCGGCGCGGCGCTCCACGCGATGCGCGCGCCAGTCGCGATCAGGCGATCGACGAGCGCGGCATCCTCGCTGCACTTGAGCGGCGGAAAGCCGCCCGCGCGCCGATAGGCGTCGGCGGAAACGCCGAGATTCGCGCCGTGCACATGACGATGTCCGTCGGCGTCGACATACGTCTTGCGAAAATATTCGCGCACGCTGTGCGGATGCGCGCTCCAGTCGTCGACGGCGATCGAGCCGCACACCGCATCGGCGCCGAGCGCCAGTTGCGCGGCCAGCCAACCGGGCGACACGCGGCTGTCGGCGTCGGTAAACGCCAGCCAGCGCGCGCCGTGCGCGAGCAGCAGCGACGCGCCGAGCGCCCGCGCGACGCCGACGTTGCGCGCCTTCAGCGTCAGCGTCTGCACGCCGTAAGCGCGCGCGATCGCTCCGCTGAAATCGCTGCACGCGTCGAGCGCGACGACGATCCGCACCTCCTCGCCGGCGAGCGCTTCGTGTCGGGACGCTTCGAGCAAGGCCGCGAGGCACCGTGCGAGCAACGCCTCTTCGTTATGCGCCGGAACGATCACGCCGATCATAGAAGCCCCTCGCGCTGCGCGACCGAACGTGCGTCGCGCGACCACACGTCGATCAGCAAGTCGGCTTCGTCGTGATGCGCGAGACGCGCGAGACCGCAGCGCGCATCGAATAGCGCGTGCGCATGGTCGGCGGATTCGCGCGCTTCGGCGAACGGCCGGCGCCAATGACAGGCGAGCAGCGTGCCGTCCGGCGTCAGCGACCCGGCGATGCGCGCGGCCAGCGTTTCGAGTTCGGCCGCGTCGAGGTAGTACGCGAACTCGCTGATCACGATCAGATCGAACGGCCCGTGCTCCGTCGGCCAGTCGCGCGGCAGCCTGCGCTGCTCGATCCGCACGTTCGATGCGCCCGCCATGCGTTCACACGCAAGCTCGACGGCGCGCGCGTGCAGATCGGCAGCGAGCAGCGCGTCGCAGCGCGTCGCGAGCCCGGCCGTCAACTCGCCGTTCGCGCAGCCCGGTTCGAACGCGTTGCGATAGCGCGCCCGCGGCAGCAACGCGAGCGTCAGCGAACGCTTGCGGCGTTCGTACCAGCCTTCGCGCAAACGCCACGGATCGTCGCTGCGTCGGTAGAGTTCATCGAAGTACGGCGCCGTCGAGTTCATCTCAGCGATCCTCCCAAGGCAGGGGGAAAAAAGTCATGGCGTCCACGGCGCGAGTGTTTGCGAAGACGCCTGATGCGATGCCGGCGCGGCAGTCGCGTCAGCGGCCTCGACGAGCCGTTCGCCGAGCGCTGCGAGGTCGCGTTCCGCGTGGCTCTGCCGCAGAAACACCGGCAGGTCGGCGAGCGCCCGCGCGAAGCGCGCGTCGCGGCACAACGGGCCCGCGCCGAGCGCGCGTGTCGCGTGCTCGATCACGGCGCTCGCGGCCTGCTCGACGGCCAGACGCGCGCGCAACACGCGCGTCGCTGCATCGGCCGACGGCTGCGCGTCGATCCACGCGGCGGTTTCGCGCAGCAGCGCGGCGGCCGACTGCAAGGCGACATCGGTCGCACCGAGATGAGCGAGCCGATGCGCGTCCGCGTGCCGGGCGCACGCGTCGCGCAGCGTGCGCGCGATCTGCGCGGCCGCGCCGTACCAGCACGCGGCGATACCGGCGCCGCCATGCCAGAAGCCCGCGCGGCGCAGATACGCATGCGGCGCACCGACGAGCGTCGCCACGGTGTCTTTGAACGTGACATCCGCGCTCGCGGTCGCCTGCATGCCGACGGCCTGCCACTTCGATGTATCGATCGAGATCGAGCTCTGGTCCAGCGCGAGCGCCGCGAGCACGGGCTCATCGTCGCGCCATGCGCTCACGAGCGCATGGGTGAGCGCCTGCGCGCCGGAGCACCAGGCTTTGGTGCCGGACAGGCGCACCTGCGCGCCCTCGCCGGCAACGGTCTGGATTCCTTCGTCGATGGCGCGCACCCGCGCGTGCGGCGCTTCGGCGGCCCACACGCCCCAGCGGCTTGCCGCGGGCGGCAGCGGACCATTGAGCTCGGCGAGAATCGCAAGCGCATCGGTATGGCCTTCGAACAGTTTGACGAGGCCGAGGTCGCATGCGGCAACGGCGGCCAGCGCGCGCCAGCGCACCAGCGTCTCCCCATGCCCCGGCCATGGCAAGGTCGGCGCGCGATCGTAGCCGCGCTCGATCAGATCAGCGAGCAGTGCTCCGAGGGCAGCGGGATCGTTCGCATCGAAACGCGCGTCGCGCAGAAAATCGTCGAGCGAGATAGCAGGCTTGCCGGGCTGCGGCGCGCGGGCGCTCGCGCGTAGTGCGCGGCCACCGTGTTGATTTGAGACCTGCCGTGACTGGGCCTTGAAGCTAGCCGCGTGGTCGCGTATGTCGAGCATCGTGCCTCCCTGCACCGGTTCGATCCACGGCCCGCCGAGCGGCGGACCGGAATGTATGCAGAGTGGCAGCAAACACCGTGCCCCGGCTGGCGAGGCAGCCGCGCAGCGAAACAGCGGCTACGTCCCGCCACTTCCGCTCAGACGTCCATCCGCCTTCGCGAGCAACGCGTCGAGGACCGCCATCTCGACCGGCTTCACGAGGTGCGCATGGAAACCCGCGTGGCGAGTTCGATCGAGATCGCTCGCATGGCCGAAACCCGTCATCGCCGCGTACATCGTGCGCGACATCTCGGGCCGCGCGCGCATCGCCGCGAGCGTCGCATAGCCATCCATCTTCGGCATCGCGAGGTCGATCAGCGCGAGATGCGGCGAGAAGCGTGGCGAGATCTGCAGCGCCTGCTCGCCCTCGTAGGCGATACGCACCTCGTGGCCCTTCAGTTCGAGCAGCATCGCGAGGCTGTCGGCCGAATCGCGATTGTCGTCGACGAGGAGAATGCGCAACGGCTGCACGTGGGGCGCGGCATCGATCGTGCCGCTCTCCGCGGTGTCGGACTGCGCGGAGGCGAGCGGCAGACTCAGCGTGAACGTGCTGCCGAGTCCCAGTCCTTCGCTGCTCGCGACGATGCTGCCACCATGCATTTCGACGAGCGACTTGCACAGCGTCAGGCCGATCCCAAGGCCGCCCTCGCCGAAACTTTGCCCTTCCTTCTCCTGCGCGAACAGTTCGAAGATCTTGTCGAGCGAGCGCACCGGAATGCCGCAGCCGGGGTCGCGCACTTCGAGCACCGCCATACGAAAGTCGACACGTCCCTGCATCTCGATCGCGCTGCCGTTCGGCGAAAACTTCGACGCGTTGTGCAGCAGGTTTTGCAGGACCTGCACGAGCCTCGTCATGTCGCCGCGAATCATCACGGGAGCGTCGGGTACATGCGCGACCACGCGCTGCTCGCGCGAGTCGGTGAACGGCCGCGCCGCTTCGATCGCGCGCGCGACGAGCTCGGCGAGATCGACGCGCGCAATACGCAGTTCGACCTTGTCGGACATGATGCGGCCGATATCGAGCAGATCGTCGACGAGTCGCGTCAGGTGGGTGACCTGGCGATCGATCAGATCGCGCGCCCGCGCGACCACCGGGCTCAGATCGGTTTCCATCTGCATCGTGCCGACCGCGTTGCGCACCGGCGCGAGCGGATTGCGCAGTTCGTGCGCGAGCGTCGCGAGAAATTCGCGCATGCGCTCCCCGGAGCGCTCCAGTTCCTCGCGCCGGCGCCGCTCGGTCAAATCGCGCGTGACCTTGGCGAAGCCGCGCAAGCGTCGCGATTCGTCATAGACGGCCGTGATGATCACGTTGGCCCAGAACGTCGAACCGTCCTTACGCATGCGCCAGCCTTCGTCTTCGACGGCGCCGATCTGCCGCGCGATCGCGAGCTCGCGCGCGGGCTTGCCGGCCGCGGCCTCCTCGGGCACATAGAACTGCGAGAAGTGCCGGCCGACGATTTCGTCGTGCGTATAGCCCTTGATGCGCGCGGCGCCCGAATTCCAGCTGACGACGAAGCCTTGCGGATCGAGCATGAAGATCGCGTAGTCCTTCACGCTATCGACGAGCAGACGGAAGCGCTCCTCGCTCTGGCGCAGCGCTTCGAGGTATTCGCGCTGCGCGGTCAGGTCGCGCGTGATCTTCGCGAAGCCCGTGACCGCGCCCTTCTCGTTGCGTATCGCGGTGATCACGACGTTCGCCCAGAACGTCGTGCCGTCCTTGCGCACGCGCCAGCCTTCGTCTTCGAAACGGCCGGTCAGCGCAGCCTGTTCCAGCTCGTACGTCGGCCAGCCGCGCGCGACGGCTTCCTCGGTATAGAAGCGCGAGAAATGCTGACCGACGATCTCGCTCTGCGCATAGCCCTTCAGCTTCTGGGCGCCGGCATTCCAGCTGACGATGTTGCCCTTCGCATCGAGCAGAAAGATCGCGTAGTCCGAAATCGCCTGCACGAGCGACAAATAATCGATGCCGACGGGCGCCGACGGCGCGGCCTCGGCCGGCACTCGAGCGCGCTCGGCGTAGTCGTGGGAAGAAGAAGCTTCGAGCTGGGTCATGGCGGACACGTCATTGGAACTTTCGTTTTAAGCAAGCCTCGCGCCTGGCCGGCGGCGAAGCCGTCGCGCAAGCGCTTGCGCGGTCCACGGAGGGGGCCGGGATGCGCCGCCAAGGGCGCTCGCGCGCCGGCTGACAAGGCGCCAAGCTTATAACGGCGAGCACCGCGATAGCTAGCGGGTCATGACGGAAAACGTCGCCGCGCTGCGGTTTCGGCTTTCCGTTTTGGCCTTCGTTGGCAAAAACAGGCGTGTCAATTGAAAAAGGTATTCACGACGCGGCGGGCTGCGCGATCGGCCGCTGAGAATCGGCACACGTCGCCAATCGAAACGGCTGCTGCGCTGGCGCGCCCGTCAAGCCGCCGCGCCGATCTTTTCCGCGAGCTTCGCGTCGTAGCTCGAATGGACATGCACGCGTTTCCTGTCGGGATACGCGTACGCGTACGCCTTGCGCAGCGCGAGCGACGCCTCGTGAAAGCCCGACAGGATCAGCTTCTGCTTGTTCGGATAGTTCGCGATGTCGCCGACGGCGAAAATGCCCGGCCGCGAGCTTTCGTAGTTCGAAGTATCAACGTCGACGCGCCCGCCATGAATCGTCAGTCCCCATTGCGCGATCGGTCCGAGATCGGCGACGAGTCCATACAGCGCGATCAGATGGTCGGCTTCGAGCTGTGTCTCGCCGTTGACCTGCCGCAGCGTCAGCGAACGCAGCGCGCCGTCTTCCACATCGAGCGCCGCGATCCCGCCGACGACGAAGTCCATCTCGCCAGCGTCGACCACGCGCCGCATCAGCTCGACGCTCGAATCGGCCGCGCTGAAGCCGGCGCGCCGATGCACGAGGGTCACGCGCCGCGCGACCTTGCGTAGTGCCAGCGCCCAGTCGAGCGCCGAATCGCCACCGCCCGCGACGACCACGTTTTTGTCGGCGAAATCGGCGAGGCGCGGCACGCTGTAGTGCACGTAGCGCTGTTCCAGCGGCACGGCCTCGGGGAGCGGGAGCTTTTGCGGGACGAACGCGCCGTTACCGGCGGCGAGCAGGATCGCCGCGACGTCGAACACGAGGCCGCGCTGCGTGCGCACGGTCCAGCGTCCGTCGTCGCGCTGCTCGACCGTGTCGACGCGCTGTTCGAGATGAATCGGCACATCGAACGGCTTGCATTGCGCGACCAGTCGCTCGACCAGTTCGCGCGCGGTGCACGCCGGAATCGCGGGGATATCGTAGATCGGCTTGTCGGGATACAGCTCGATGCATTGGCCGCCGACCCGTCCGAGTATGTCGACGATCTGACAGGTGAGGCCGATCACGCCGGCCTCGAATGCCGCGAACAGAGCCACGGGACCGGCGCCGACGATCAGGACATCGGTGCGGATCGGCGAGGTGGGCACAGCGGACGGATCGGTGGCAACGGTCATGGGGCAGGTCTCCGGATCACGGTGAAAGGCGGCAATGGAAGCGTCGATGACCCACCATACCGAATCGGCCCGCACGCGGCAACGATGCCATCGTCGACGGTAAGGGTGCTGGGCGTGCCCGCTCAACGCCCGAAAGTGGCTACCTGAAAATACCTGGAATCGGCCATTCTTATGATCCAAACGACGGACTAAGCTAACACCTGTCCGATGCATCGCATCGTCAAACCCGCCCAGGAGCCCATCATGGAACAACGTCTCGACTTCTACAAAGCCAATCCCGCCGCGATCAAATCGCTGCTCGGCGTCGAAGAGCGCATCGGCAAATCGTCGCTCGAAAAATCGCTGACCGAACTGGTGCGGTTGCGCGCGTCGCAGATCAACGGCTGCGCGTATTGCGTCGATATGCATACGGCGGACGCACGCAAGGGCGGCGAAACCGAGCGGCGTCTCGCGACCGTCGTCGTGTGGCGCGAAACGCCGTTCTTCACGGACCGCGGACGCGCGGCGCTCGAGTGGACCGAAGCGCTCACGCTGGTGTCGCACGATCATGTGCCCGACGCGGTATGGCAGGCGGTGCGGCCGCATTTCAGCGACGAGGAACTGGTCGACCTGACGCTGCTCGTCTCGGCGATCAATGCATGGAACCGCTTCGCGATCTCGTTCCGGAAGATGCCGGCCTGAGCCTCGGCATGACGGCAGCATGAGGCGACGCACTGCCCCGCCTCACTCCCCGATCCACGACCCGCGCAGGTCGCTGTCATGCAGCAACTGCAGCAGCGTGCCCGCCGGGCGACTCAAGCGCTTCGCCGCCAGCGCGATGAATTCCACCGACGGCAGCGTCGGCAGTCCGGCCGCATTCAACGGCGGCGCGAGGCCGCGCGCGGTCAGATACTGCGGCCGCACGGTGATGCCGAGTCCGCCGCGCGCGGCCGCGATACAGCCGGAATGACTGCTGCTCGTGCAGACGATCTGCCAGCTCGCGCCGGCTTCGGCGAGCGCATCGAGCACGACCGCGCGCGTCACGCTCGGCTCGGCGACCAGAATCAGCGGCAGCGGCTGACCCAGATCGACGAGCGTGCCGGTCCGCGCGAGCCATTCGAGACGCCCGGTGAAAAGCGCCACGCCGCGCCGGTCACCGAGCCGGCGCTTGCCGACCAGCAGATCGATCGCGCCCGCGTCGAGCAACTCGTAGAGCCTGCCCGTCATGCCGATAGTGATTTCCAGTTCGACGTCGGGATGCGCGTTGCGAAACGCCGCGAGCACGGTGGGGAGCGGGCCGAGCGCGATGTCGTCCGACGAGCCGAGCCGCACGCGCCCCTTCAGACGCGGCGCGCGAAACTGCGATTCCGCGCGCGACAGCGCCTGCAGGATCACGCTCGCATGCGCGAGCATCGCTTCGCCGTCGGGTGTCATCGCGAGCGAATGGGTGTCGCGCAGGAACAGGCGCCGGCCCACGCTCTGTTCGAGGCGCCGGATATGTTCGCTGACGCTCGACTGTGTCAGGTCGAGCCGCCGCCCCGCTTCGGTGAAGCTATGGCAAGCCGCGACGGTCGAGAAGGTCTTGAGCCAGATTGGATTGAGCATGCGTGATTGTCGCGCTGCTTATCGGCATTGTCGATAACAGTCAGCGGGCTTAGTGGGGTTCCCGATTGACGAGGATGTCAATAAGATGACGGAATTCCCCCTGGCCCCGCTCTGGCGGCGCTTTGCCGCCGCCGCGCCCGCTGTCGAAAACATGACCAAGGATTCCTCTCAAACCGCCCTACTATGGATCGTCGCCGCCGGCTTCTTCATGCAGTCGCTGGACACGACGATCGTCAACACCGCGCTGCCGTCGATCGCGAACAGCCTGCGCGTCGCGCCGCTCGCGATGCAACCGGTCGTCGTCGCCTACACGCTGACGATGGCGATGCTGACGCCCGCCTCCGGCTGGCTTGCCGACCGCTTCGGCACCCGCCGCGTCTATTTCGCCGCCATTCTCGTGTTCGTGCTCGGCTCGATCTGCTGCTCGAGCGCGCACACGCTCGGCCAGCTCGTGACGGCGCGCGTGCTGCAAGGCCTCGGCGGCTCGATGCTGCTGCCGATCGGACGCCTCGCGGTGCTGCGCAGCGTGTCGGGCGAGCAATACGTGTCGGCGCTCGCGTTCATATCGATCGCGGGGCAGCTCGGCCCGATCGCCGGGCCAACGCTCGGCGGCTGGTTCGTGCAGGCGATCACGTGGCACTGGATCTTTCTGATCAACGTGCCGATCGGCGCGCTCGGTCTGTACGCGGTGCATCGCTTTCTGCCGTCGCATGACGAGGCGCAGGCGCCGCCGTTCGATGTGATCGGCTGCGCCCTGCTGTCGTCGTGCATGATCGCGTTTTCGCTCGCGATCGACGCGCCGGTCCCCTCGCATCGCGCGGCGTGGTCGGCGGGGCTGTTCGCGTTGGCCGTCGCCAGCGCGCTCGCCTACATTCCGTACGCCAGAAACCGCCGCGATCCGCTGTTCAAGCTGTCGCTGTTCGGCGAGCCGAACTTCAGCGTCGGCCTGATCGGCAACCTCGTATGCCGGGTCGGTTCGAGCGCGGTGCCGTTCCTCGTGCCGCTGCTGCTGCAATTGCAGCTCGGCTACTCGCCGCTGCACTCGGGTCTGATGATGCTGCCCGCGGCACTCGCCGGCACGCTCGCGAAGCGCTGGATCGCGCCGCTCGTGCACCGCTACGGCTACGACACGTTCCTGCTCGTCAACACGGTCATCGTCGGCTCGGCGATCGTCGCGTTCTCGCTGATTTCGCTCGGCACACCGCTCGTGATCGAAATCGCGATCCTCGCGGTGTTCGGCGCGGCCAACTCGATGCAGTTCGCGGCGATGAACAGTGTCACGCTGAAGGACCTGTCGCACGAAGACGCCGGCATGGGCAATAGCCTGTTCTCGATGGTGCAGATGCTTGCGATCGGGCTTGGCGTGTCGATCGGCGGCGGGCTCGTCAATCTGTTCGCGGCGCAATGGTCGGCGGCGCTCGGCTTCCGGCTCGCATTCGTGTGCGTCGGCGCGATCACGCTCGTGTCCGCGTGGATCTTTCGCCACCTCGACGACCCGTCGGGCACGCGCGTGATTCGCGGCCAGGCTGCGCCGAGCGCGGGGCGTTGAGACGCGACGCGTTTCATCGCGTGCCGGCGCATGCATTCGAAAGGTCTTGGCGTTAGCATGTCGGGCATCCATGGCTACCAGGCAGGGAGCCCCGATGCCATTCGATGAGCGCGTGCTGAACGGCATGGGCGTCCTGACTGCGATCGTCGATTGCGGCAGTTTCGCGGCCGCCGGTGAAGCGCTCGACATGTCGCAATCGGGCGTAAGCCGCTCGGTCGCCCGGCTCGAAGCACGCCTCGGCATTCGTCTGTTCGACCGCACCACGCGCTCGGTCACGCTGACCGACGAAGGCCGGCGTTTCTACGAGCAGATCGTGCCGCTGCTCGGCGGACTCGAGGAAGCGGCCGCCTCCGCCGCGCACGGCGCGACCGCGGTGCGCGGGCGTCTGCGCGTCAACATGGACCCGTTCTTTTCGCGGCTCGTGCTCGGGCCGCGCCTCGGCGGCTTCATCGACAAACATCCGGACCTGCAGCTCGAACTCGTCACGCGCGACCAGTTGGGCGACATGGTCGGGGACGGCTTCGATGTCGCGATCCGCTTCGGCGACCCGCCGGTGTCGACGCTCGTCGCCCGCAAGCTGCTCGATACGCGCATCCTGACCGTCGCGGCGCCGTCGTATCTGAAGAAGCATGGCAAGCCGGCGAATCCGGGCGAGCTCGAAGACGGCCGGCATATCTGCATCAAGTTTCGCGATCCGCTCACCGGTTATCCGTTCAGCTGGGAATTCCATCGCGGCCGCAAGCAGCTCGCGCTGACGCCGCAGGGGCGGCTGACCGTCAACGACGTCGGCACGCTGCATAGCGTATGCATCGCGGGCCAGGGCATCGCGCAGATTCTCGCGCTCGGCGCGGAGTCGCTGCTTGCGAGCGGCAAGCTGATCGAGCTCTTTCCGGATTGGGGCGACGAGGTGTACCCGCTGTATGCGCTGTATCCGTCACGGCACCATCCGCCGGCCAAGGTGCGCGTGTTTCTCGACTTCATCATGTCGCTGACGGGCGGCAGGCCGCGCCACGCGGGTGCCTGAGCGCGCAACGTCTGTTTGCTCCCGCCCGGGTCCGCGTCTTGCTGTCGGAGGCTTGTCTTCCCTCCAGGAGAGCAGCGATGAGCAAAACGACGGAAAAATCCCAAGGCGAAGCAAACAGTGCGGCCGACAACGAATCGAAAAGCGAGGCCAGCGCCCAGACCGAGGATTTCGCGCATCCGCACCGCGCCGTGCATAGCGACAACGCGAAGAGCAAGATGCCCGAGCGCCACGACGAAGGTCATAAGCAGTCTCCGGCGGACCGTCCGGGCAAAAAGCCCGGCGAGGGCGAACCGTCAGTCGGTTGAAAAAATAGAACCTATGAGCGGCCCTGGCTGCGTCGCGCACCCGGGCCGCATCACTTTTCCCTTCCAGCACCTTTCTGTAAGCAAACATTTCTTCCTCATTTTTACCGAATATTTTTTTGACGCCTTGGACTATTTTGCTGCTTGCAGCAAGGTGTGCGCCCTGCGAACCGGCTGCCGCTTTCCGCCGGTTTTTGCCGCTTCCGATCGATAAAAGGCGTCATCATGTCCAACGCGTCAAGTTCTCCCCTCGCCCGTGCGGCGCTCGCCCATGTGTCCATCTGCGTGCCCACCTGCAATCGTCCCGACCTGCTGATCGAATGTGTCGACTCGTGCCTCGCGCAAAGCTATCCGCATGTCGAAATCGTGATTGGCGACGATTCGACGGACGCGCGCTCGCGGCAACTGATCTTGCAGCGTTACCGCGACGAGCCGCGCGTGCGCTACGAGAAGCACGAGCCGCCGCTTGGCCAGGCGCGCAATGTGTCGAGCCTGTTCGAGCGGGCGCGCGGCGACAAGATCCTGCTGATCCACGACGACGATCTGCTGACGAGCGACGCCGTCGACAAGCTCGTGTCGCTATGGCAGCGCTATCCGCGGCTCGATGCGGCATTCGGTGCGCAATACGAAGCGGATCACGACGGCGCGATCGATCTCGCCGCGAGCGCGCGCCTGAACGAGGCGTTCCGGCGCACTGAGGCCCGCGAGGGTCTCCAGCCGCTCGCGGGCCGCACCGGCCTGATCCAGATGTTTCCGAACAATGGCTGGATGGCCGACGCGCGGCTCGTCAAGCGGGTCGGCTACGACGCGCGGTATGGCGTCTGCTGCGACTACGTGTTCGGCACCGAGCTATGCCTGGCCGCGCGAGAGGTGTTTTATCTGCACGACTATGTGTCGGTGTATCGGAAGACCGCGACGTCGGTCTCGCACAGCACGCGCGGCACGAGCATGGCCGCAACGTTGAGCGCCTATGCGTTCGTGAAGTCGCTGCGTCTGCCGGCGCCGCTCGAACCGTCGCGGCGGCAGGCGCTGCGGCGGCTCGCACCGATCGTGGTGTCGATTCACGCGAGCAACGGCGAGGCGCGCGCGGGCTGGCGCATCGCGCGCGCGCATCTGTTCGCCTACAACTACGGCTTTAGCGCGCGGCTTTACTACCATCTGCTGATGCTGGCGCGCGCGGCCTGGCGTGGCCGTCTGCCGATGCCGCGCGCCGCGGCCGATGCTGTCGCCGGCGTAGCGGCAACGCCTTCGATGGCGACGGTCGCGGCGGTTGGCGCGGCCACGGTGAATGAGGCCGCGAGGGTCGATGAGTTCGTCGACGATGGAACAGGCCGAGAGCTTGTGCGACCTGCTGCATGCATGGGGGACACGGATCGTCGTCAATTAAGCGAAGCGCGCTGCTCCTCGCTTGCGGATTGACGCGCAAACGTCGATGCCATGAAAAACGGCGGCCCGGTTGCCCTGGACCGCCGCCTGAACGCTGCCATCGCGGCACGACGTTTCGCCGTGTCCGACTAGCGGTTCACGGCTCGTGCCGCAGATACCCTTCCGACGAGGGATCGGGCATGCGCAGCGACACGATACCCGCGAGTGCACACAGCGCCGTCACGTACCAGAAGAACATCGTCTCGACACCGGCGGACTTCAGCCACAGCGCGACATATTCCGCCGAGCCGCCGAAGATCGCATTGGCGAGCGCATACGACAGCCCTACGCCAAGCGCACGCACTTGCGGTGGAAACATTTCCGCCTTGATCAGGCCGCTGATCGACGTATAGAAGCTGACGATCGCGAGCGCCACCACGACCAACGCGAAGGCCGCATACGGGCTCGTCACGTCTTTCAGCGCATGCAGCAGCGGCACCGTGCCGAGGGTCGCGAACAGGCCGAAACACAGCATCGAGCGGCGCCGCCCGATGCGGTCCGACAACGCGCCGAACGCCGGCTGCATCAGCATGTAGACGAACAACGCGGCGGTCATCACCGAGCTCGCGGTCTTCGCGTGCATGCCGGCCGTGTTGACCAGGTACTTTTGCATGTAGGTGGTGAACGTATAGAAGATCAGCGAGCCGCCGGCCGTGAAGCCGAGCACCGTCATGAATGCGGTCTTGTGCTCCCACAGCCCGCGCAGCGTGCCCGCTTCCTTGCGCTGGCGCATCGCCGCGGTGGTGGTTTCATCAAGGGATTTACGCAGATAGAGTGCGATCAACGCGGCGAAGGCGCCAATCACGAACGGCACACGCCAGCCCCACGCCTTCAGCTCTTCGGTCGTCAGCGTCTGTTGCAGGGTCACGAGCACGAGCAGCGCGCACAGTTGGCCGCCGATCAGCGTCACATACTGGAACGACGCGAAAAAGCCACGCCGGCCCTTCAACGCGACTTCGCTCATATAGGTCGCGCTGGTGCCGTATTCGCCGCCCACCGACAGCCCCTGCAACAGCCGCGCGAGCAGCAGCAACGCCGGCGCGAGCGCGCCGATCTGCGCGTAGGTGGGCAGCATCGCGATCACCAGCGAGCCGCCGCACATCATGAATACCGACACCATCATCGCGGTGCGGCGACCACGTTTGTCGGCGAGCCGCCCGAAGAACCAGCCGCCAATCGGCCGCATCAGGAAGCCCGCGGCGAACACGCCGGCCGTGTTCAGCAACTGCGTGGTCGTGTTGCCGCTCGGGAAGAACGACGGCGCGAAGTAAAGCGCCGTGAACGAATACACATAGAAGTCGAACCACTCGACGAGATTGCCCGATGAAGCGCCGACGATTGCAAAAATGCGGCGCCGCGTGTCGTGCGCCGAGGCCACGACGTATTGTTCGGTTTGGTCGTTCATGCTGGTGTCTTTCCTTATTTAAACGAGGAGGACGGTCGTGGTGCCGCCTTGATGTCGCGCGCCCAGCCTGAGCGGCCGCCGCGGGTGCGCGAATTTTACATAAATGAAAGCACAGGAAGGTTTTTTGTCAGCATGGCCTGATGAAAGCCCTGGGTCGGCCGGATTTGCGCACCAATAGAACAAAGCCCCTGCCAGTTGGGGACTGGCAGGGGCTTGACGGGCGACACGAACCGCTCAGGCGGGAGTCAGGCGGCGCTCATATTCTCACGGACGGCGGCATATACCGGCAGTCATAGCGTTTTCTGACGGTACCGTTTTCGTCGACGCTCTCGAGGTACACGTCGAACTGCCACAAGCGCGCCATGTGCTTGAGCACCTCCTCGCTATCCGACGACAGGTGCCGGTTGTCGCTCATGAAATGCCTCAACGTCAGGCTGCGATCGCCGCGTGTATTGACGGCCCACACCTGAATGTTCGGCTCGCGGTGATGCATGTCGTACTGCCGCGACAACGCCTGGCGCACGTACTGGTAGCCGCTATCGTCGTGAATCGCCGACACTTCGAGCGCGTCGCGCATGTCGTCGTCGAGCACCGAGAACAGGCGCATTTCGCGGATCAGATGCGGCGACAGATACTGCGCGATGAAGCTCTCGTCCTTGAAGTTGCGCATCGCGTAGTGCATCGCGGGCAGCCACGGACTGCCGGCCAGATTCGGAAACCACCTGCGGTCTTCGTCGGTCGGCGCTTCGCAGATGCGCCGGATATCGCTCATCATCGAAAAGCCCAGCGCATACGGATTGATGCCGCTGTAATACGGCTTCGTGACCGGCGGCTGATAGACGACGTTGCTGTGTGAATGGAGAAACTCCATCATGAAGCCGTCTTCGAGCTTGCCCTGGTTGTACATCGTATTGAGCAGCGTGTAGTGCCAGAACGTCGCCCAGCCTTCGTTCATCACCTGGGTCTGCCGCTGCGGATAGAAGTACTGACCGATCTTGCGCACGATCCGGATCACCTCGCGCTCCCACGCTTCGAGCAGCGGCGCGTTTTTCTCCGCGAAATACAGCAGGTTTTCCTGCGGCTCGGGCGGATAGCGCCCCTCGACCTCTTCGGGCAGCGGCGTATGGCGCGTGGGCAATGTGCGCCACAACTCGTTGACCTGCGACTGCAGATACGCCTCACGTTCGCGACGCGCGGCGAACTCCTTCTGGAGCGACAGCTTCTGCGGCCGCTTGTAGCGGTCCACGCCGTAATTCATCAGCGCGTGGCACGAGTCGAGCAATTCCTCGACGCGATCGAGCCCATAGCGCTCCTCGCATTCCGCGATGTAGTTTTTCGCGTAGACGAGGTAGTCGATGATCGCGTGCGCGTCCGTCCATAAGCCGAACAGATAGTTGCCCTTGAAGAACGAGTTGTGACCGTAGGCCGCATGCGCGATGACGAGCGCCTGCATCGTCATCGTGTTCTCTTCCATCAGATAGGCGATGCAGGGGTTCGAATTGATGACGATTTCGTACGCGAGCCCCATCTGGCCGCGGCGATAGCTTTTTTCGGTAGCAAGGAAATGTTTGCCGAACGACCAGTGACGGTAGTTCACCGGCATGCCGACGGACGCATAGGCATCCATCATCTGTTCGGCGCTGATGAGTTCGAGCTGGATCGGATATACGTCGAGCTCGTATTGCTCCGCAACACGGGCAATATGCGAGTCGTACTCTTCGATCAATTCGAAGGTCCAGTCGGACGGGCACGGCAGAGGCCGTCTATCGGCTACGTTCATACGGACTTCCCTTTGCCCTCGTTGGGCGTTCCGGTGTGTCCCGTGCTGCAGCATCGCGGACTGCTCCGGCGTGAGCGGCTCCCGTGCTGGCCGCTCCTGCCTCGGCATGCCCCGACTGTCGCTGCGGCACGCCTTTGTTGCGCTGCGGCGCGATCATTCGGCGGGTCGCCCCTGGGTCACCCCTTGTCGTACGAATCGCCGCGCGCTTCGTCGTTCAGGCGCTTCGTGCGCCACCAGCATCCCATCAAGAAGTCGCCGCCTGCTTCTCGAACAGCTCGCGAAACACCGGATAAATATCGGCCGCGGTTTCGACCTTCTTCATCGCCATGTGCGGTTGCGACAGCGCCAGTTGCGCGTATTCGAGCCACAGATTCTGCTCTTCGGGCGTCACCTGAATATACGCAAAATACCGCACCTTCTCCAGGATGTCATCCGAGAGTATTTTGCGGCACTTCGGCGAGTCGTCGGTCCAGTTGTCGCCGTCGGACGCCTGGGCGCCGTAAATGTTCCATTCAGTCGGCGAGTAGCGCTCGTCCATCACCTTGCGCATCAGTTCGAGCGCGCTCGACACCACGGTACCGCCGCTTTCGGTCGAGTGGAAGAACGTGTCTTCGTCGACTTCCTCGGCGCGCGTGTGGTGGCGGATGAACACGACTTCGATGCGCTCGTAGTTACGCTTCAGGAACAGGTACAGCAGGATGAAGAAGCGCTTCGCGAGATCCTTGCGCTGCTCGTCCATCGAACCGGACACGTCCATCAGGCAGAACATCACCGCCTGGCTCGACGGCGTGGGCTGCTTCACGCGATTCACGTAGCGCAGATCGAACGGATCGATGAACGGGATCCGCCAGATGCGTCCTTTCAGATGGTGGATATCGTCCTCGAGCAGCTTGATCTCGTCGCGGCGATCGGCGGGATCGGCCTTCAACTCTTCCAGCTGCCGCTCCATTTCGTGCAGCTGGTTGACGAGCGGCGCGCCGAGCGCGATGCGCCGGCCGAGCGCGCTACGCAACGAGCGCACCACGTCGATATTGTTTGGCGTGCCCTCCGCGGCCCAGCCCGCGCGGACGCTTTTCCACGTCGGCACGGCCATCAGATGGGTCTTGACGAGACGCGGCAGTTCGAGGTCGTCGAAGAAATACTGCATGAACTCTTCGCGGCTCAGCTCGAACACGAAGTCGTCCTGACCCTCGCCCTCGTTGCTGGCCTGACTGCCTCCGCCCCCACCACCGCCGCCTTGCGGGCGCTGGATCTTGTCGCCGCGGATGTAGTCCGAGTTGCCGGGATGCACCATCTCGCGCCGGCCGCCCGGTCCATGACGGAACGACGGCTCCGCGATGTCCTTGCGCGGAATGGTGATGCTCTGGGTGTTCTGGATGTCCTTGATGCTGCGATCGCGCACTGCCTCCGAAACGGCACGACGAATATAGTTTTTGACGCGGCGCAAAAAGCGCTCACGGTTCGCAATACTCTTGTTCTTGCCTGCCAACCTGCGGTCGATGATTTGATGAAGCACGCCCGGTCTCCCGTCCATGCAACCGCGATTCCCTGCGGCCGCACTAATATTTCGGGTGCGCGAGACGCCCGCCGCGCAGTGCAATGCTATGCGGCTTGCGCCTCGCCGGTTGCCCGTACGGTCGGACCGTACGGGCGGCACACCATGAGTATCATGCGCGCATCATGACGACTTGCGCACGCGCAGATACCAGTCGCACAGCAAGCGCACCTGCTTCGGCGTATAGCCCTTCGCCACCATGCGATTGACAAAGTCTTCATGCTTGCGCTGCTCTTCGGCCGAGCCTTTCGCGTTGAACGAGATCACCGGCAACAGCTCTTCCGTGTTCGAGAACATCTTCTTTTCGATCACGACGCGCAGCTTCTCGTAGCTGATCCACGCGGGGTTCTTGCCCGCATTCGCAGCCCGCGCACGCAGCACGAAATTCACGATCTCGTTGCGGAAGTCCTTCGGATTGCTGATGCCCGCGGGCTTCTCGATCTTCTCCAGCTCGGCGTTCAACGCGGCACGGTCGAAGCTTTCGCCGGTGTCGTGGTCGCGGAACTCCTGATCCTGGATCCAGAAGTCCGCGTACGTGACATAGCGGTCGAAGATGTTCTGACCGTACTCGGAGTACGACTCCAGGTACGCGGTCTGAATCTCCTTGCCGATGAACTCCGCATAGCGCGACGCGAGCACGTCCTTGATGAAGGACAGATACTTCTGCTCGGTTTCCGGCGGGAACTGCTCGCGTTCGATCTGCTGTTCGAGCACGTACATCAGATGCACCGGATTGGCCGCGACCTCGGTCGAGTCGAAGTTGAACACGCGCGACAGAATCTTGAACGCGAAGCGGGTCGACACGCCGGTCATGCCTTCGTCGACGCCCCCGAAGTCGCGATACTCCTGATACGACTTCGCCTTCGGGTCCGTGTCCTTCAGATTCTCGCCGTCGTAGACCTGCATCTTTGAGAACAGGCTCGAGTTCTCCGGCTCGTGCAAACGCGTGAGCACGGACAACTGCCCCATCATCTTCAGCGTGCCCGGCGCGCAGACCGCGCTGGCGAGCGCGACGAGTTGCGCAGCAGCTTCTCGTAGATCTTGACCTCTTCGCTATAGCGCAGGCAGTACGGCACCTTGACGACGAAGATCCGGTCGAGCAGTGCCTCGTTGTTACGGTTGTTGCGGAATGCCTTCCATTCCGACTCGTTCGAGTGAGCGAGGATGATGCCGTCGAACGGAATCGCGCCGAAGCCTTCCGTGCCCTTGAAGTTGCCTTCCTGGGTCGCCGTGAGCAGCGGGTGCAACACCTTGATCGGCGCCTTGAACATTTCGACGAACTCGAGCAGGCCCTGATTGGCGAGGCACAGGCCGCCCGAGTAGCTGTACGCGTCGGCATCGTCCTGCGCGTACTGTTCGAGCTTGCGGATGTCGACCTTGCCGACCAGCGACGAAATGTCCTGATTGTTCTCGTCGCCCGGTTCGGTCTTCGAGATAGCGATCTGGCGAAGGATCGACGGATAGCGGCGCACCACGCGGAACTTGCGGATGTCGCCGTTGTACTCGTGCAGGCGCTTGACCGCCCACGGACTCAGAATGCCTCGCAGGTAGCGACGAGGAATGCCATATTGCTCTTCGAGGATCGGACCGTCTTCCTCGTAGTCGAACAGACCGAGCGGCGATTCGTTGACGGGCGAGCCCTTGATCGCATAGAACGGCACGCGTTCCATCAATTGCTTCAGACGTTCCGCGATCGACGACTTGCCGCCGCCGACCGGTCCTAACAGATACAGGATCTGCTTCTTTTCTTCGAGCCCCTGGGCCGAATGCCGGAAGTAGGCGACCACCTGCTCGATCACCTCTTCCATTCCGTAGAATTCACGGAATGCGGGGTATACCTTGATGACCTTGTTCGCGAAGATACGCGATAAACGCGGATCGTTGCGAGTGTCGATCTGTTCCGGTTCTCCGATTGCCGTCAACATGCGTTCGCCCGCAGTGGCGTACGCGGCGGGATTGTCTTTGCAGAGCGCGAGATACTCCTCGAGCGAGAGTTCGTCCTCCCGTGTTTTCTCGAAGCGGGTCGCGAAACTGCTGTAGATATCCATGCTACCTCCTCGCCGAAGTCTGGGGCGATGTCGTGCGCGGCGCGCTATTCGGAAACGACATCGCTCGAATTCATCCTAAACCCTTTTAAATTTTTTTTCACGGACTACGTTGCGAAAATCGCGCCGTAACCGCCACCGCTACAATCCTCACTTGGAAACAGAGATTCGACCACCTACAATTTTTTTGCTCACGCAGCAACCAGTCACATCATCTGCTGCACCGCTGTATCGCTACTTTCTTCAGCACCGCATCGCTATTCAGTGCTCCTGCAGGACTTCGCCGGACCGCTTCATCGCGTCAAGTCACCGCGTTGCTATTGCACATCCCGTACCCGCACCGTCGACCGTCCACCAAAATGCGGCTGTCTGCGCACGCACACTTCGTCACAAGAAGCATGCACGTGATGAGCTCGCGGCGCTCTCATAGGTGTGGAAGCGGCGAAGTTGCAACAAATGCATTCGAACAGGTGGACGATTCAAAGACTGCCACCGTTTCAAATTCGCCAAAATAAAAACGGCTGCACGCGGGCAGCCGTTTGGAATCAAGCGTTGTAATTTGCGGTTACAAGCGCCGCAGCATCGATCAGGTCAGTTCAATTTCCACTTCACCCAATCCGTCGATATGACCACGCACGATGCCGGGTTCGTCGATCTTGTGCGCGCCGACGTATGAACCGGTGGTCAAGGTCCAGTTGCGCTCGATCGTGATGCCCATCGCCGCGCAATGGTTGACGAACCACACGAGCAGCTCGCGCGGATCGCCTGCCGGATTGCCGGTCACTTCCGGTATCAGCGAGCGGCCGTTGAAACTCAGCTCCAGTTCCGGCGACACGAAGTCGAAGCCGCGCGCGAGGCTCGCATAGACGGCCGGATGGCCGGTGATCAGCGCGCCGTTGTTCTGCGCGTCGGCCAACTGCGCGAGCGGCGCGACGTTCGGCCATTCGGCGAAACGGCTGTCGACGATCTCGATGGCCGGCAGCACGGCGCCGACCTTCGACAGTACCTCGTCGCGCGCATACGCCTGAGCGCGCGGCTCGATCGTCACGTCGAAGCGGAACGCGATCTCGAGCTCCACCAGCACGCGAAAGAAGCCGTCATGCGCGAGCCTCGCTGGCGACGGCATCACCAGCGAGGCCGGAATCGGTGCGCCCGACGCGGCGCCGCCCGGCGACTTCGCGCCGATCTTCCAAGCGCCGGTCGACTCGCCGAGGCCCTCGATCACCGCCTGCTGGATCGCGTAGGCGGTCGCCGCGTCGGGCGGCAGGCTGTCGGGTGCGGGCGCGTCGATCGGCCGGCGCTGCCGGCGTGCCTCGACGAGGCGTTGCGCAAGATCGTATCGCGTCATGTCGGTTCTTTGTGGCTGGCGCATGGCAGGGTTCGCAGGACGTAGCAATATGTGGGAACCACCTGTTGGAGGTGCGGGCAGCCGCGCGCCGCGCAAACGGATCGGGGCCGTGCCCGTCAATGTACCGGATCGCGACACGCGCCGGTGAAAGGCGGCGGCGCGCAAACGTTAATTCTTGCCGCAGCTGAAAAAAACCGCGCATGGGGTGTCCAGGCGCGGCTTTTCGCGAAGCGATCGTCGCGGGTGCGACGCGGATGCCGGACAGCTAGCGAACGGGAACGCGAACGGCTGTTGCGCCGAACGTCGCGTCTCGACTCACCTGACGCACGACAGCGCCGCCGCCCATGTACACCTGATCCGAGCCAGCTCAGAAGGTCTCCCAATCCTGGTCGCTGCCGGCCGTCGCCGCGGACCTGGCCGGCGCGCGCGTGGGCGTGGGCGTGGACGCGGCCGCTACCTGCGGCGCGACAGCGCCCCCGGCCGGGTTCGATGTCTTCGCCGGCAACGCCGCCTGCGCGGTAGCCGGCGCGAGCTTGCGTGCGCATGTAGCTACCGGGCGCGTGGACACCGGGCGCTTCGGCGCCGCAAGCGCCGACGCCGCTTCGTGACCGCCACGGCCGCTGTCGTCGACCTGGAACACCGCGACCGCGGTGCGCAGCCGCGCCGCCTGCTCTTCGAGCGACGACGCGGCGGCGGCCGCTTCCTCGACGAGCGCCGCATTCTGCTGCGTGACCTCGTCCATCTGCGTGACCGCGCGCGCGACCTGGTCGATGCCACCGCTCTGCTCCTCCGACGCCGCTGCGATCTCGCCCATGATGTCGGTCACGCGCTGCACCGCGCCGATGATTTCGCTCATCGTGCGGCCGGCCTCGTCGACGAGCGCCGAGCCCGACTGCACGCGCTCGACCGACGTATCGATCAGCTCCTTGATCTCCTTGGCCGCCGCCGACGAACGCTGCGCGAGGCTGCGCACTTCGCCCGCGACGACCGCGAAGCCGCGCCCCTCCTCGCCGGCGCGCGCCGCCTCGACGGCTGCGTTCAAGGCGAGGATGTTGGTCTGGAAGGCAATGCCTTCGATGATCGAGATGATGTCGGCGATCTTCGCCGAGCTCTGGTTGATGTCGCCCATCGTGCCGACCACCTGGCCGACCACCGCGCTACCCTTGTTGGCGATCTCGGACGCGTTGGCCGCGAGCGCGCTCGCCTGGCGCGCGTTGTCGGCATTCTGCCGCACCGTGCCGGTCAGCTGCTCCATGCTCGAGGCGGTTTCCTGCAGCGCCGACGCCTGCTCCTCGGTCCGCGACGACAGGTCGATGTTGCCCGCCGCGATCTGGCGCGTCGCGGTCGCGATCGACTCGCTACCGCCGCGCACGCTGCGCACCGTTTCGGTGAGGCTGCGCTGCATTCTGGCGATTCCTTCGAGCAGTTGCCCCATTTCGTCGCGCGATGTCGCGATCACCGGACGACGCAGATCGCCGGCCGCAATCGCATCGAAGTGGCCGAGCGCTTCGTCGAGCGGACGCGCGATCGAGCGGCTCAGCGTCAGATACGACAGCGCCGCCGCCAGCACGCCGACCACCAGCGCGCCGATGCTGACCACGCGGAACGTCTGGAAACTGCTCTGCGCGGAGTCGAAGCCCTCCCTGGCCGAATCGAACTGGTATTTGCGCAGTGCGTCGTCGGCGCCGACGAGGTCGTTGAAGACGACCTGCAGATTCTTCGCGTGCTCGACCAGCTTGCCCTGATCGTTCGCCGTGATCGCCACCGCGAACGTTTCGAGTTGCTGATGCAGCGCGTTGCGCTTCGCGGCGACGTCCTGCGCAAGCCGGTCTTCGTCCGCGTTGCGTGGCAGATCGAGATATTTTTTCCACCACATGTCGGACGTGCCCCCGAGCATGCGCCCGCGCTCGATGGTGGTGGCCGCTTCCGGTGTGCCGACGAGGAACGCGGCGCGGTCGAGCGCGAGTCGTTCGCGCGCCGCGTAGATTTCCGCGTTGCCGATGTTCACCGCGCCCGGCATCGCGTTGGTGAACGTGTCCTCATAGGCGTCGTTCGAACGGCTCATGCCGAACAGACCGAAAACGCCGATCGCAACCAGCAACGCGGCGAGGAACGCCATCGTGAGGCCAATTCGCGCCTTGATCGTGATGCCTTTATTCAACATGCTGGGTCCTGTGTGCTTTGCTCAATGAGAGGCTGCTGCCTACGCAGCGTGGGGGCGGCGTGTGTTGGGTCCGGCGCTTTTTTGAAAGAGCGCTCTAATTTCCGTTTACGGCAGCGCACTCATAGACTTGAAGCATTTAAAAGGTATGAACAAAGACGTTGTAAGACGTTGAAAGCAAGTTGACTGGAAATGAGTGTGTTCGCGGCGCGCAGGGAAACGCGGCGATATTCGTCAAAGCACGATTTTTGACGGTTTGGCGGCGGGAATGGGTGGAGATGCGAGCCGTTCGGAGTCGCCCTAAGCGGTGGCAGGACAGTTCGATCAGGCAGCGTGCGCGGTGCCAATGCCGCCGCGGCGTCAGTCCGATGCGTCGACCTCGGAGCGCGTCGGAATCGATGGCTGTGCGCCCGCGCGCGTCACCGATAGCGCGGCGGCGCGCTGCGCGAAGCGGATCGCCGCATCGACGCTCGCGCCCTGCGCGAGCTGCGCCGCGAAGCCGCCGATGAAGGTGTCGCCGGCCGCGGTCGTGTCGACCGCCTCGACGCGCGGCGCGTCGTACAGCGTCGCGGCCGCGCCTTCGAGCGACGCATGCACGCCCCGCGCACCGAGCGTGACCAGCACGTTGCGTGCGCCGGCCGCGCGCAATGCGGCGGCGGCCCGTGCGGCGTCCTCGGGCGAGTCGACGGGCAGACCGCTCAGCGCGGCGGCTTCGAGTTCGTTCGGAATCAGGTAGTCGATCAGCGGCAGCCAGTCGGCCGGCAACGGGCCGGTGGCGGGCGCCGGATTCAGGATCACGGTCTTGCCGAGCCGCCGCGCCGCCGCCAGCGCCGCGCGCACCGATTCGGGCGGGGTTTCGAGCTGACAGACCACGACGGCGGCGGCGGCGAGCGTCGCTTCGTGTCGCGCGATGGTGGCCGGCGTGACCTCGCCGTTGCTGCCCGCGACGATCACGATCGTGTTCTGGCTCGCATCGTCGACGACGATCAGCGCCACACCGCTCGGCTCCCTGCCGGTTTCGAGCGCGGCGCAGTCGATGCGCTCCGCTTCGAGGCCCGCGCGCAGCTGCGCGCCATTCGCATCGGCACCGACGCAGCCGAGCATCGACACCTGCGCGCCGAGCCGCGCGGCCGCGACCGCCTGGTTGCCGCCCTTGCCGCCCGCGACCTGCGCGAAGCCGTGGCCGGCCAGCGTCTCGCCCGGTTGGGGCAGGCGTGGCGAACGCACCACGAGGTCCATGTTCAGACTACCGACCACCGTGACGCGTGCGCGCGTTGGGTTGCTTGCCACTCGAGTGTCCTCCGTTGCGCGACGGGTCGCGTCGCTATTGCGCGCGCGTCCTTCGAGCGCCCCTCATGCGTCCTTGATCCGGCGCATCAGGCCGCCAGATCCCGCCGTTCCTCGCCCGCCCATGTCGCGGTGGACTCCCGCACGATCAGCCGCGGCGACACCACGCGGCGGCGCGCAGGCGCCCGCGCGGTGCGGTTCGACGACGCCTCGGCGATCCGGTCGATCAGCGTCTGCGCGGCCGTGTCGCCAAGTGCGCGCACCGACTGTCCGACCGTCGACAGCGACGGGAACGTGAAGCGGCCCAGCTCGATATCGTCGAAACCGATGATCGAGCAATCGCGCGGCACGCTGATATTGCGCTCCGCCGCCGCGCGCAACGCGCCGATGCCCATCATGTCGTTGCCCGCGAAAATCGCCGACGGCCTGACCGTATCGAACAGCTGCGCGGCCGCGCGATGTCCGCCCGTCCCCGAAAAATCGCTTTCGACGATCGCATCGGCCGGAATCTCGATGCCACGTTCGGCCATCGCGCGAATGAAGCCGTGCACCCGCATCGCGCTGACCGCTGTCTGCACCGGCCCCGTGATGCAACCGATCCGCACATGCCCGAGCTCGAGCAGATGCCGGGTGGCCAGATACGCGCCCTTCTCATGATCGATCTGCACGAGGTCCGCGCTGACACCCTCGATGTTGCGGTCCACTACCACGAGCGGCTCGCGCGCGTCGGCGAGCGCCTGCGCGAGCACGGCGTCGTCGCCGGCCGACGCGACGATCAACCCGTCGATGCGTTTTTCCTGCAGCACGCGCAGATAGTTGCGCTGCTTAGCGGGGTCATCGTCGGAGTTGCAGAAGAACACGCAGTAGCCATTGCGCGCGCAGCCGTCCTCGATGCCGCGCGCGAGCTCCGCGAAATACGGGTTCGTGCTGTTCGGCACCACCAGTCCGATCGTCGCGGTCGCGCGCGACTTCAGCGAGCGCGCGACCGCCGACGGCACATAGTGCAGTTGACGGATCGCGTGCTCGACTTTCGCGCGCACATCGGCCGACACCGGCCGCGAGTTGTTCACGACGTGCGATACCGTCGTGAACGACACGCCCGCCACCGCCGCTACATCCTTGATCGTCGTCATAACCTGTTGCTCTCCTGTCGATCGGAGTTAGCGCTTTAGCGCTTACTCCGATCCCATGCAGTTTCATCGCGGTCGATCGGAGTTAGCGCTTTAGCGCTTACTCCGGTCCCATGCAGTTTCATCGCGGTCGATCGGAGTTGGCGCTTTAGCGCTTACTCCGGTCCCATGCAGTTTCATCGCGGTCGAACGGACTTGGCGCTTTAGCGCTTACTCCGATCCCATGCACTCAATCATCGTTGCGCGGCGGCTCCCACCTCAGGCGCGTTTGCGACGGCTGCGGTACGTATCGAGCACCACCGCCACCACGATCACCGCGCCGGTGATCATGCGCTTGGTCGGCTCGTTCGCGCCGATCTGCGCGAGACCCGCCGCCAGCACCGAAATGATCAGCACGCCAAAGAACGTGCTGATAACCGAACCACGCCCGCCCATCAGACTCGTGCCGCCGATCACGACCGCCGCGATCACCTGCAGCTCCAGGCCGACACCCGCATTCGGATCGGCCGCCTCGAGCCGCGAGATCTGGAACAGCGCCGCGAGTCCGGACAGCGCGCCCATCAGCGCGAACACGATCACCTTGTACGGCCGCGGATTGACGCCCGCGAGCCGCACCGCTTCCTCGTTGGTGCCGATCCCGACCAGATAGCGCCCGAATACCGTGCGCGTCAGCACCAGCTGCGCGATCACCATCACCGCGACCGCCATCAGAAAGGCCGGCGAGATGCCAAGCGCGATCGGGTTCGACAGAAAATCGAACGCATCGCCGATATACGCGGTGCGCGAATTGGTCATCTGATACGCCATGCCGCGCGCCGCCTCGAGCACGCCGAGCGACACGATGAACGACGGAATTCGCCAGCCCACCGTCACCGCGCCGGTCACGGTGCCGGTCAGCGCCGCGACCGCGACCCCGAGCAGCGCGCCGGCAGCTGGCCCCCAGCCCCACTTCAGCGTCACCACGCTGACCACCGACGCCCCGAGCGCGAGCACCGAGCCCACCGACAGATCGATCCCCGCGATGATCAGCACGAAGGTCATGCCGACCGACATCACGACGAGATCCGGAATCTGGTTCGCGATCGTGCTGAACGTGTCGTAGGTCAGAAAGTGCGAACTCAGCAGCGAGAACAGCACGATCATCGCGAGCAGCGCGCCGGCGAGGCCCAGGTAGTTCGAAAAGCCGAGCCGCGTGCCGGCCGGCTTGCCGCTCGCGAGCGGCGCCGACGGATCGGCGGGCGGCGTCACGGCGGGCGCGTCCGGCGCACCGCCTTGCTTGCCGTCCTGCTGGCCGCCCAAATGGCCGTCCTGTTTGACACCCGCTGCCTCGCGCCACGATTGATCGGTCATCACAGACTCCCTGCTTCGTTGACGCCGTGCGTGTGCAGCAGCGCGTCACGGCCGCGGTAGCCGGCGAACGCAGCCGCGAGCAGCGCATCCTGGCTCCAGCTCGCGCGCTCGAACACGCCTGTCATGCTGCCCGCCGACATCACGCCGATCCGGTCGCAGATCAGCATCAGTTCGCGCAGATCGCTCGACACCACGACGAGCGCGCGGCCGTCGCGAGCGAGCGCGCCCATCAGGCCGTAAATATCGAACTTCGCGCCGACGTCGATGCCGCGCGTCGGTTCGTCGAACAACAGCACGCGGCACTCGCGCGCGAGCCAGCGGCCGATCACGACCTTCTGCTGGTTGCCGCCCGACAGCTCGCCGACAACCTGCGCGGGCCCCGAGCTGCGAATCCGCATCGCGGCGATCTGCTTGTGCGCCAGCGCGTTCTCGCGCTTCGCGTCGACCACGCCGTGCCGCGCGACGCTGCCGAGATTGCCGAGCGACAGGTTGGCCGCGATCGGTTGCGGCAGCAGCAGGCCTTCGCCCTTGCGGTCTTCGGTGATCAGCGCGATACCCGCGCGTACCGCGTCCGCCGGCGAGTCGATTCGCACCGGCGTAGGCGGCGCGCCCGGCGTCGCGGCGAGCGACACGCTGCCGCCGTCCTTGCGGTCGGCGCCGTAGATGAGCCGCATCAGCTCGGTGCGGCCCGCGCCGATCAGTCCGCTCACACCGAAAATCTCGCCCGCGCGCACCTCGAACGACACGTCGCGCACGACCTTGCCGCGCGCGAGCCGCTCCACTTTCAGGAGCGGCGCGCCGATGTTGCGCTCGCCGAGATCGATATGCTCGCCGAGTTCGCGGCCGACCATCCACGTGACGATCTGCTCGCTCGTCAGGTTCGCCATCGCGTCGACATGCACGAGGCGGCCGTCGCGCAGCACCGCGACCCGTTCGGCGACCCGCGCCAGCTCTTCGAGCCGGTGCGAGATATAGACGAGCGCGACGCCGCGAGCCTTGAGCCGCCCGATCTGCTCGAACAGCAGATCGACCTCGCGCGCGGTCAGCATCGCGGTCGGCTCGTCGAGGATCAGCACGCGGCAGTCGTCGATCAGGTTGCGGGCGATCTCGACCATCTGCTGATGACCGATGCCCAGTTCGCCGACCAGCGTTCCGGGATCGATCGCGTCGAGCCCGACCTGCGCCATCGCCTCGCGCGCGTTCTCGCGCAGCTTGCCGCGATCGATCCAGCCGAAGCTGAACGGGCCCGCACGCGGCAGCCGGTTCAGGAACAGGTTCTCGGCGACCGACAGCGTAGGCAGCAGATTCAACTCCTGCATGACCATGCGCACGCCGAGCGCCTCGGCCTCGGTGCGGCTCGCGGGCGCGTACGGCGCGTCGGCAAGCCGCATCGTGCCCGCGCTCGCTTCGACCAGCCCGCCGATGATCTTCGACAGCGTGCTCTTGCCCGCGCCGTTCTCGCCGGTCAACGCCAATACCTCGCCCGCTCGCAGCGACAGCGATACGTCGGCGAGCACCGGTTCGGCATAGGTCTTGCCGATGCCGCTGACGCTCAGTACGACAGGCAAGGCGTCGTGGTCGGTCGAATCCATCGCGCTCCTGGTTGCATGGCGCTTCTGGCGCCTTCGTGGCGCCCCATTGCGCGGAATGCACAGCTGCTCATGGCCGCGCTCCCTCTCACCACGCGAGCCGCCGTCATGACGCTTATCTCTGGGATTAACGGCGGTGCGGCGGGATTCTTGAGCGTTCGTTGAATAAAAGCGGATCGCTGGGTGGTGGTTTGCCTCTAAAACACGCTATCCATAATTCGTGGTGATTTTTGCGGCTTCCCGTGCGTTTTTCCGGCTGCGCCCGGCTCGTGCTTCACGCCGGGCGCGGCGCGCTTACTTCAGGGTGTCCTTCGTCACCAGAACGACCGGCGTTTCGACGACGCCCGACAGCTGCGACTGCTTCTTGTTTTCGCTCAATGCCTTCAACGCGGTATCGATCCCGAACACGGCCTGCTTCGCCGCGAACTGGTCGGCGGTGGCGAGCACGCGGCCGTCCTTCAGCATCGGATGGATCGCGTTGATGTTGTCGTAGCCGACCACCAGCACCTTGCCCTGCTTGCCGGCCGCGCGCACGGCCGACACCGCGCCGATCGCCATGTTGTCGTTGCCGGCGAGCAGCGCCTTCAGGTTCGGATACTCGTTGAGCATGGCCGATGCGACCGCGTTGCCCTTGTCGATTTCCCACTCGCCCGACTGCACCGACACGACTTTCGCGCCGACTGCCTGCATCGCGTCCTTGAAGCCCGCGGTACGCTGCTGCGCGTTGGTGGTGGTCGACACGCCTTCGAGGATGCCGACCTCGTCGCCGGCCTTCAGGCGCTTCGCGAGGTAGTCACCGACGAGCCGCGCGCCCTTGCGATTGTCGGGGCCGACGAACGGCACGTTCAGGTCTTTCGACTTCAGCACGTCCGGATCGAGCCGGTTGTCGATGTTGACGACGATGATGCCCGCGTCGACCGCCTTCTTGACGACCGGCACCAGCGCCTTCGAATCGGCCGGTGCGAGCACGATCGCGTCGACCTTCGACACGATCATCTGCTCGACGATGCGGATCTGGTTGGCGGTGTCGGTTTCGTCCTTGATGCCGTTGGTGATCAGGTCGAACTTGCCGGGGTTCTGCTTCTGATAGTCTTTCGCCCCGGTCTCCATGGTCAGGAAGAACTCGTTGGCGAGCGACTTCATCACGAGCGCGACCTTCGGCTTATGAGCCGGGGCGTTCTGCGCGTGGGCGGCGGAAAAAGGCAGGACGGCGGAGGCGGTGGCGAGAACTGCGGCGGCAAGAATGCGACGACGGGTTCGATGGCTCATGCGTATCTCCAAGGTTGTCAGGCTCGCGGGCGAGCCGTATTTTTTGTGATGCGCAAACGTTTGCGAGGCCCATTCTCAGCGCAAGCTCTTCGGAATGTCAACGATTCGCGCTGTTGCAACGCACCGGCGCGCAACATCTGCGGCGCCGCAATGCGCTCGATCGATCCGGGCAGCGTGTGGCAAGGTTCCCTCGCTCAGTTCGTGCAGTCGATGACGCCTGTGCGTCGCGTGCGGCGCGACACACAGGCCGCTTATGCTGGCCTGGTATCGCGCGCGCCGCAAGTGAAACCCCGAGGAAATTGAACGGCGCGCCAGCTACAGCCAGCCGGCCTTGCGAAAACGCCGGTACAGCACGCAGTCGATCGCCAGCATCACCGCCAGCACGACCGGATAGCCGAACTTGAAATGCAGCTCGGGAATGCGCTCGAAATTCATCCCGTAGATGCCGGCGATCATGGTCGGCACCGCGAACAGCGCCGCGAACGAGCCGAGCCGCTTGGTGATTTCGCTCTCGGCGAGCGAGATCATGCCGAGGTTCACCTGCACCGCCGTGACGACGATTTCGCGGCGCCCCTCGATGGTTCTGACGATCCGGTCGAGGTGGTCGTAGACGTCGCGGAAGTACGCCTGCATGCCTGCGCAAACACTCGGAATGCGGCCGCCCGTCAGTTTGCCGACCGCTTCCTGCAGCGGCACGATATGGTGCTGGAGGATCACGAGCCGGCGCTTCATCGAGTACAGGTCCTGCACGATCGCGCGCGAGGCGGCCGAATCGTTCTTCTCGAAGATGCGGTCCTCGAGCGTTTCGAGTTCGGTGCTCATCGCCTCGATGATCGGGAAATAACGGTCGACCACGTCGTCGATCAGTGCGTACAGCACGAACGCCGAGCCTTCCTTCAACAGATGCGGCTCGCGCTCGCAGCGCGTCCGCACGCTCTGGAAACCGGTGCGCGTGCCGCGGCGCACCGACAGCACATAGTTGGTGCCGGCGAACACATCGACTTCGCCGATCACCAGCTCGCCTGTCTCATCCATCTCGACCGTGTGCATCACGGTGAAGACCGAATCGCCGTACTCCTCGATTTTCGGGCGCTGATGACCGTGTTGCGCGTCTTCGATCGCGAGCTCGTGCAGATTGAATTCGTCTTTCATGGCCGCGAGTTCCTCCGGCTCCGGGTCTTTCAGTGCGACCCAGACGAAGCACTCGCGCCGCGAGACGTAGTCGCTGATGCTGTCGATATCGATGTCGGCGAGTTTCCGGCCGTCCTGATAGGCGGCGCAATTGATCAGCATGTTCGGATTACCTTGCATACAAAAGCAGACCTCGCCACCCTCTCACGTAAGCATTGCGTAAGACGGTCGACGGGTCTGCATGAACGGACAAGCACGCTTCCAGCCGGCTTGAATCAGCCGCCATGTTAAGACGTGCCGCGTGAGCCGCGCGTTTCCAATTGTTAATGCGCGACGACAGGCTACTGCGCGACCCGCTGCAGGCCGATGCGGTGATCGTCGTTGAACGTGACCGAGGCGCGGTTCGTGTAGCGCGGGTCGGCCGTCACGACGAAGTTCAGCTCGATGACCGGATCGAACTGCGTCGATACGCCGATCCGATGCGCGCCGGGCCGCAGATAGAACACCACGTGCTCGCCGTTCATCAGGTCGGTCACGCGCTCGCCGTCGATATAGACGAGCGCATTGCGGAACCGCACGATCACGTCGCGCGAACGCTCGCGCCGCACGTCCACCGCGACGAGGCCGGGGCCCGGCGCCGTATAGCCCTGTCTGACGATGCGCTCGGCAGGCACCGGTTTGAACGGTACCGGCTCGGCCGGCGTCGACGCGCAGCCGGCCAGCGTGAGCACGCTGAGCGCGACGCATGCGGCCAACGCGGCGCAGCGTGCGGACCCGGCCATCCGTGCGGCCCGGCAGCGGCAAGACAGGCGCCTCGGCATGCTGGTTCTCCCCTGTGCTCTCGATTGCGGCCCGAGTTTCCGACTACGCGGTGTGGGTCGTCGCTCCGTGTCCGCCGGTTCGGCGGACACGGTACGCTCGTACGCATCACCGTTGCGCATCATAGCAACGCGCGGACATACCGCCAGCCCCGGCGCACGGAGCTCGGGCGCCGCGCCTCTTGCATGGCGCGGCGTTCTTCTTCATGATCGGTGCAGGCGGCCGCGCTCGCGGCTGGCCATCGTCGGTTGCCGGCATGCCTGTCGATCCGCGTCGCCGGACGCACGATCAAGGAGACTGCGATGTGGTATTTCACCTGGATTCTCGGCGTGGGTGTGGCGCTCGGCTTCGGCATCATCAACGTGATGTGGCTCGAGGCCAACGGCACGTTCGCGCGCGACCCGCGCCCCGATGACGCCGCCGCGCCGCGTGAGGACAAGCCTGCGTGACTTCTCTGGTTTTCTTTTGCGGTCATGCGGGCACGGGCAAGACGACGCTGGCGAAAAAACTGCTCGGCCCGCTGATGAAAGTGAGCGGCACCCCCTTCTGCCCGCTCGACAAGGACACGCTGTACAGCGGCTATAGCGCGGCCGCGATGGCGATGCTGACCGGCAATCCGAACGATCGCGACAGCCCTCTTTTCCTGCAGCATCTGCGCGACCCCGAGTATCGCGGCCTCATCGATACGGCGCGCGACAATCTCGAACTCGGCATCAGCGCGTTGGTCGTCGGCCCGCTGTCTCGCGAGGTGCGCGAGCGGCGGCTGTTCGATCATGCGTGGCTCGGCGTCGCGCCCGACGTGAGGTTGCGTGTCGTGTGGGTGCGGACCTCGGAGGACGTGGCGCGGCAGCGGATCGTCGCGCGCGCGAATCCCAACGATGCGTACAAGCTCGCGCACTGGGACGACTACCGGCGGCGGCGCTTCGAGCCGAGCGGCGCGAGCCGCGAGGGTCTGCTGATGTTCGACAATACCGCGCCCAGTTCGGCGGACCATGAAGCGCTCGTCGCGCAAATCGTGGCTGGATGACGGCCCTCCCTTCTGTCTGGCGAGTGCCGCGCTGGTCCGATGATGGCTGAAAAACGGAAAATCCCCGTACCTCGGCGACGTACGGGGATTTTCATTTGACGCGAGCCATGCCGGCCTCAAACCGTCGCCATTGCCTCCAGCGACTGCCCTTCGTACAACTTGCCGAAGCGGTTCGCCAGAAAATCGCCGAGCGACACCTGCTCCTGGCGCACGAAGCCCTTTTGCGGCAGCTTGCGCTCGCGGAACAGATCGAGCACCGCGCACATCGCGCCGGCGGTCGTGATCTGAATCGCGCTCATCGGCACCCCGCAGACGGTCTTCGCGAAGATCTTGCGCGTGAACACCTCCTGCACCAGCTGACCGTCGCGCATGCCGCTCACGGTGATGAACACCAGCACGACATCTTGCGCGGTCGACGGCACCGAGCGGCGCATGATGGTCTTCAGCGTATCGCGGTCGCTCGACAAACGCAGGTCTTCGAGCAGGAACTGCATCAGGTTGCGATGACCCGGATAGCGCACCGACTTGTAGTCGAGCGATTCGACGCGGCCCGCCAGCGTTTCGCACAGCGTGCCCAGCCCGCCCGACGTATTGAACGCTTCGTACTCGGTGCCGTCGAGCGAGAAATGCTCGAGGCCTTCGAGCGGCTGCACCCATTGCGTGCGGCCATCGCGGATGGCCTCGCACGGCTGGCAGTACTCGTTGATCAGGCCGTCGACGCTCCACGTCAGGTTGTACTTCAGCGCATTGGTCGGAAACTCGGGCAGCGCGCCGACGCGCATCTTCACGTCGCGGATTTCCGTGAAGCGATTCGCGAGCTCGTGCGCGGCAATGCCGATGAAACCCGGCGCGAGACCGCACTGCGGCATGAATGCGTGATCGGCATCTGCGGCGATCGCGCGGATCGCGTGCGTCGCGCGTACGTCCTCGGTCAGGTCGAAATAATGGACATCCGCGCCCTTCGCGGCCGATGCGACGTTGACCGCGAGGTAGTACGGCAGCGCGTTGATCAGCACGTCGAAGCCCTGGATCGCGGCGCGCAGCACGGCGGCGTCGGCGGAATCGATGCGGCGGGTGGGAATGCCCTGGGCGGCGAGCTTGTCGAGCGCGTGCTGATCGCGGTCGAACGCGACGACTTCGTAGTCGCCCGTCTCGCGCAGCATATGGGCAATGGTGTGACCGATCAGACCTGCGCCAACGATAGCTACTTTCATCTGCTTCTCCTTGTTATCCATGTGCTGTCTCTGAGCTTGGGAAGTGCGCCGCGTGTTGCGCGCGGCGCCTGCGGGCCGAACCCCTGAATGACAGTGTAGGAAGAAGCAAAAACAGTTCATACGCGCAAAATGCTGCGGTATGACCATGCGGTTCGACGTTCTGACGAATCGGTCAAACGATTTGTCGAAACAGCGTAAAAAAGGCGTCAACGATGAACTCTCGCAGCACTCGCGAAGAGGTTACGCCGCACGCCGACTCACACCGCGCCGCGGTCGATCTTGCGCGCGAGAATGATCGACGTCGTGGTTCGCTCGACGCCCTCGAGCCCGCCGATCTGATCGAGCAGATCGTTGAGCCGCTCGGGCGAATCGGCGCGCAGCCATGCCACGTAGTCGAACTCGCCGCTGACCGCGCACAGCATCTGCACTTCGGGCATTTTGCCGAGGCGTTTCTGCACGGCCGGTCCGTGCTTCGGCGCGATGATGATGCCGACATACGCAACGATGCTCGAATCGAGCACGTCCTGGCCAAGCCTCACGCTGTAGCCGGCGATCACGTTGCTGCGCTCGAGCCGCGCAATGCGCGCGATCACGGTCGTGCGCGCGACGCCGAGCTGCCGCGCAAGATTCGCGACGCTCTCGCGCGCGTTGGCTTGCAGCAGTGCAACGAGGTTGCGGTCGAGGTCGTCGAGCTGGTCGAGGCGCGGAGGTCTCATCGAAGAGGAAGGAAGTTGGTGTGGAATGTCGCGGATTATCGCGCGTCTGCACGCAGCGGCGCCATGTCACGCGCTACGGTCACAGATGCACGGCACACTGTGGGGCGGCCCCGGCGCAGTATGCCGGCGCGATTGCCGCTCAGGCGCGAGCCGTTTCGCGTTCGTTTCGGTTGTAAGCGTTTGTCGCACACGCACCGTATTGTAGGGTTAACGTGTTACTAATAGCGGCGCCGGGCGAATGCGGCAGCCGCTTGCGGTGCGGCGCCATTCGCCGCTGGCGCGGGGCAAGACGCTCGCCGCGCGCCGTGTCTCAATAACGAACAGACATCAGGAGTTTCGATGAAAAAAGCACTGGTTATGCTGGCTACGGCCGTTTCGATGGGGGGGGGGGGGGGGGGGGGGTGGGGGGGGGGGGGGGGGGGGGGGGGGGTGGGGGGGGGGGGGGGGGGGGGGGGGGGGGGGGGGGGGGGGGGGGGGGGGGGGGGGGGGGGGGGGGGGGTGGGGGGGGGGGGGGGGGGGGGGGGGGGGGGGGGGGGGGGGGGGGGGGGGGGGGGGGGGGGGGGGGGGGGGGGGGGGGGGGGGGGGTGGGGGGGGGAGGGGGGGGTGGGGGGGGGGGGGGGGGGGGGGGGGGGGGGGGGGGGGGGGGGGGGGGGGGGGGGGGGGGTGGGGGGGGGGGGGGGGGGGGGGGGGGGGGGGGGTGGGGGGGGGGGGGGGGGGGGGGGGGGGGGGGGGGGGGGGGGGGGGGGGGGGGGGGGGGGGGGGGGGGGGGGGGGGTGGGGGGGGGGGGGTGGGGGGGGGGGGGGGGGGGGGGGGGGGGGGGGGGGGGTGGGGGGGGGGGGGGGGGGGTGGGGGGGGGGGGGGGGGGGGGGGGGGGGGGGGGGGGGGGGGGGGGGGGGGGGGGGGGGGGGGGGGGGGGGGGGGGGGGGGGGGTGGGGGGGGGGGGGGGGGGGGGGGGGGGGGGGGGGGGGGGGGGGGGGGGGGGGGGGGGGGGGGGGGGGGGGGGGGGGGGGGGGGGGGGGGGGGGGGGGGGGGGGGGGGGGGGGGGGGGGGGGGGGGGGGGGGGGGGGGGGGGGGGGGGGGGGGGGGGGGGGGGGGGGGGGGGGGGGGGGGGGGGGGGGGGGGGGGGGGGGGGGGGGGGGGGGGGGGGGGGGTGGGGGGGGGGGGGGGGGGGGGGGGGGGGGGGGGGGGGTGGGGGGGGGGGGGGGGGGGGGGGGGGGGGGGGGGGGGGGGGGGGGGGGGGGGGGGGGGGGGGGGGGGGGGGGGGTGGGGGGGGGGGGGGGTGGGGGGGGGGGGGGGGGGGGGGGTGGGGGGGGGGGGGGGGGGGGGGGGGGGGTGGGGGGGGGGGGGGGGGGGGGGGGGGGGGTGGGGGGGGGGGGGGGGGGGGGGGGGCGGCGCGTTCGCCCAAACCGCCGCGCCGGCCGCAGCGCCGGACACCACGGCCTCGGCCTCCGCGGCCAAGGCCGGCCACGAACGCAACGTCGAAGACCGCATCGCTTATCTGCACTCGCAACTGAAGATCACGCCCGCGCAGGAAACGCAATGGAAGGCGTTCGCCGACGTCATGCGCAGCAACGGCGAAACGATGGGCCAGTTGTTCGAGCAGCGCAAGGCGGCCACCAACGTGAGCGCGCTCGACGACATGAAACAGTACGCAACGATCGCGCAGGCGCATGCGGACGGCATGAAGAAGCTCGTCGATGCGTTCGATCCGCTGTATAGCAGCCTGTCGCCGGAGCAGAAGAAGCTCGCCGACGCGACGTTCCACCAGGGCGGCCCCGAGGGTCATCATCGCGGCCACCATGGCAAGGGCAAGGGCGGCAAGCCCGCGGCAGCCGCGAGCGACGCGACTGTCAAGCCGTAATGAAAGAGCGCCCGCGGCGGGGTTGCCCCGTTGCGGGCGCGGGTCCGTTCGGACGCGGTTGATTTCAGCGATTCCGCCGGCGCCCGAAGAGCGGCTTTCTCACCACGCCTCAGCCTTTCGCCTTCCCCCGCCCGGCTCATGCATCTGGCATTATTCGGGGCGCGCTGTCTGGGCCGGCTACCCGTCCCAGCGACTCGACGCACGATCGCCGCAAAGCGGCAAGTCTCGCCGCAACGCTCACCCGCTAATCTTCCACCCGCTTCATGACCGAACTCAGAAATCTCGATTTGCGTGACGATCCGCACGCCCAACGCGTCGTCAAGGACGAAACGGTAAGCGTCGAATTCGCCGCCGCCGAAGGCCAGTTGATGAGCCTCGAAGGCCCGAACCGCTATGTGCGCGGCGATGCGCTGATCACCGGCTCGACCGGCGAGCGCTGGGTCGTGTCGCGCGAGCGCTTCGATGCGAAGTACCTGCCCGCCGACGCCGCGCTCGCGCACGGCGAAGCCGGCGCCTACCGCAATCGCCCGGCGGTCGTACTCGCCCGCCGGATGGACGAGTCCTTCTCGCTCGCGCGCTGCGCGAGCGGTGGCGACGTGCTGCACGGCGCGGCCGGCGACTGGGTCATGCAGTACGCGCCCGGCGACTACGGCGTCGTGCAGGCCGCGCGTTTCGCGAAGGTCTATCGGCTCGCGGATTGATTCCGCTTCGCCCGCGCTTCATTCGCGCTTCATTCGCGCGTCACGCGAACTCTTCGCCGAGATCGACCGTGACTTCGCGCGGGACCGCCTCGCCATTCGCGTACATTTCTTCGAGCGAGCCCAGGCTCGCTTCGACGTACGCGCGCAATACCGCAAAGCTGCGGCCACGCAACCGCGCCGGCATCGCGCGATAACGCGCGAGCGCCGCCGGCGCGATCGCGACCGTCATCACGATACGGCGCGCGGTGGAACCGAAGCGCATTGCTACCCAGTGAACCGTCAGTGTGGGCGTGCCATCGTCGGCGGCACGCTCGATGAACTGCGTCTGCTCGGGAAACAGATCGCTGATGACGCGCGCGAGCTCGTCGAACTCCGGATGCGCGCAGTCGTATTGGTAAGCTTCCATGAAGGCTGCCGGGAAAAGAAGGTCCTGAAACGTAGGCGCATTTTAGAGAAACGCTGAAGGGATAGCGAGGCGGCTGCTGTCCAACGGCTCATCCGCTCACGCCGCCGCCGGCCGCCGGTAAATCCGTATCAGCAGTCCCGCGACGAACACCGCCGCCACCCCATAGATCGTATCGGCCGCCGCGAGCGGCAGCAGCCGCGCCTGCGTCATTGCCGCAGGCACGTCGATCAGCGCGTGCACCCCGATCGCGAGCGGCAGGATGCCGCGCGAGCCGGCCCGCACGCCGCGCCACATCAGCACCGACAGGCCGATCTGGAACACCAGCGCCGCGATGCGTTCGAGCGCGAAAATGCCGGCCAGTTGCGGCGTCAGGCTCGCGAGAATCAGATGCACGCGCATCACCGCTTCGGCCGGCAGATTGCCGAGGTAATCGCCGAGCCGGCCACGGTTTTCGAGGACCGCGAACACGAGCCACTGGAACTGCACGAACACGCCGACCATCCACGCTTCTGCGCCGCCGTGGCCGAGGCCGTAGCTGAGCGCGGCGCCATCGTCGGCGCGCAATGCGGCGGTGCGCGTGTCGGCGGTCGTGCTGGCGGCGGGGCTCGCGCCCGCGCTTGCAGCGACGCCGGCGGGCGCGTCGACGTTCGCCTTTTTGCGCACCGCCGGCCGCGCCGCCGCGCGCTTCATGAGCAGCCACATGCCGACGAACCGCCCCACTTCCTCGCAAACGCCCGCGGCCAGCGCACCATAAACGACGAACGCGAGCGGCTGCGAAAGGAACGCCGCGGTCGTCTCGTTGCCACGCAACAGATAGTCGTGCAGTGCACGCTCGATGACCATCGCGAACAGCGCGAACACCGCGACGCCGGCGATCGCATCGCGCGGCCGAAGCGCGAGCGGACGGCGCAATTGTCGGTAAATCAGAAACGGTAAAGCGGCGATGACGAGCGTGGCGAGCGCGAGGCTCGCGAGGGTAAGCGGTGGCACGACCATGAGTATCCTTGCGGGGTTCCTTGCAATCCCCGGCGCGCAACCGCTGCGCGCCGCAGCCCGCATCATCGCAGATTGGCCGGAAATCAGCGTGCGGTCGACGCACGCACGATCAGCTCGCCGGGCAGCAGGCAGTCGCGCGCGCCCGTCTGCGCGCCTTCGATGCGCTCGTGCAGGAATTCGACCGCGCGATAACCGATGTCGTAGGTCGGCTGGCGGATCGTCGTGATGCCGGCGAGCTCGGCCCAATCCGGATCGTCGATGGAAAGCAGCGCGACGCGGCTCTGCCAGTGCGCGCCGTAACGCGCGTTCAGATGCAGCGCGAGACGCAACGCGACCGGTGCGTTGGCCGCGAACAGCGCGACGCGTGGGGAGGCGCCGGCGGGCTCGGCACCGGCCCCGCCTGGCGAGTCGATCGCACGATCCAGCTCCGCGAGAGCGCGCTCGAGCGCAGTTGCATCGGCGAGATCGAGCACCAGCGTACGACCGCGCGCGCGGCCATCGTCGCGCATCGCCCGATCGAATGCTTCGACGCGCAACTGCCGCGAGCTGACCTGCTCGAACGGCTGCACGACGAACCAGATGTGCTCGAAGCCCCGTTCGAGCAGATGCCGCGTACCGAGCGCGGCGGCCGCGCCATTGTCGAGACCGACCATGTCGGCGACCAGCCCCTCCACGCGCCGATCGACCAGTACCGCCGGAATCCCGCCGTCGCCGACCGGCCGCAACGTCTCCTCGCGCACGCCTAGCGCGTTGACGATCACACCTTCCACGCGGTACGTGGTCAGCAGTTGCAGATAACGCCGCTCCATCTCGACTTCGTTCGCCGCGTGGCAAATCAGCGGCATCAAGCCGAGCGCGTGGCACGCGGCCTCGACGCCTTGCAGCACTTCGACGGAGTACGGATTGGTCAGGTCGGCGACCAGCATGCCGACCAGCCGGTTGCGGCCGCGCTTCAGGCCGCGCGCCATCTGGTTCGGCTGATAGTCGAGCCGCGCGATCGCGGCTTCGATGCGCGCGCGCAGCTCGGGCGACAGCGCGCTGAACTCGCCGTTCAGATAGCGCGAGATGCTGGTCTTGCCGGTGCCGGCTTCACGCGCGACATCGGTGATGGTCGCGCGGCGCGTCGGCGCGCTCGGGGGACCAGGCGGCATGCTGGCCGGGGGCGGGGTCGTGCTCATTCGCTCATCGCTCGTGCCGGTCCGAGGACGGGAGCTTGCGCGCCGCCCTGCGAATCACTTCGCCAGGACTTCACGGTTGACGATGTTGGTCGTCAATGTGCCGTCGAGCGCGGCGACCAGGTTCTCCGCCGCGTTGAGCGCCATCGCATGACGGGTCTCGTGCGTCGCCGAGCCGATATGCGGCAATGCGACCACGTTCGGCATGGCGAGCAACGGCGAGTCGGCAGGCAACGGTTCGGTGTCGAACACGTCGAGGCCCGCGCCGTGAATCGTGCCGTTGCGCAGCGCCTCGATCAGCGCCGGTTCGTCGACGGTCGCGCCGCGTGAAGCGTTGATCAGGATCGCGCTCTTCTTCATCGCGCGCAGTTCGGCGGCGCCGATCAGATGCCGCGTCTCTCGCGTGAGCGGCACCTGCAGACAGACGAAATCGGACTGCGCGAGCAATTCAGCCAGCTCGACGCGCCGCGCGCCATACGCCTGCTCCGCTTGGTGGTTCGCGCTGCGGTTCGTATACAGCACCTTCATGTTGAAGCCATGCGCCGCGCGTCGCGCGACCGCGCCGCCAATCCGACCCAAGCCGACGATGCCGATCGTCTTGCCCTGCACGTCGAGCCCGAACTGCGCGGGCCCGATGCTCGTGCGCCACTGCCCTGCCTTGACCCAGTCGGCCAGCTCGACGACGCGCCGCGCGGACGCGAGGATCAGCGAGAACACGGTATCGGCGGTCGATTCGGTCAGCACGTCCGGCGTGTGCGCGAGCACGATGCCGCGGCGCGTGAGGTCGGCGACGTCGAACTGGTCGTAGCCGACCGAGATCGTCGACAGCGCCTTCAGCCGGCTCGCGCCTTCGAGCATCGCCGGCGTGATCTGCACGCTCGCGCCGATGCCGCCGTCGGCGTCGCGCAGCGCGGCGACCAACGCATCATGCTGAGACGGATCGACCTGCACGACCTGCGCATGCTGTTGCAGATAGGCGAGCACATCCTCGGGCAGCGACTTCCAGGCGACGATCTTGTTCATCAGCTAATTTTCCTTGTGACGGTGGGACGAGCGGAGCCACGTTGTTCGGCGGCGGCCGGCTTGACGGCGAGCGTGAGGATCACCGCGGCGACGAGCGCCACGCTCATGAATGCATACGATGCCGCGGGCGACCCGGTCGCGCCGTTCAGATAACCGACCACGTACGAGCCGACGAACGAACCGAGCGCGCCCATGCTGTTGATCAGCGCCATCGCGCCGCCCGCGACGTTCTTCGGCAGCAGTTCCGGAACGATCGCGAAGAACGGTCCATACGGCGCGTACATCGCCGCGCCCGCGATCACGAGCAGCGCATACGAGACCCAGAAATGCGCGGAGCCGAGCCCGTACGACGCCGCGAACGCAATCGCACCGATCAGCAGGAACGGCCACACGAACACCTTGCGGCGGTTGAGTTTATCCGATGCCCACGAAGCTGCAAGCATCGCGATCGTCGCGGCCAGATACGGCAGCGCCGACAGCCAGCCGGTTTCCACCATGCCGAACGACGAGCCGTTCTTCAGGATCGACGGCAGCCACAGCACGAAGCCGTACACGCCGATGCTCCAGCAGAAATACTGCGCGCACAGCTTGATGACCGCGGGCGTGCGAAACGCCTCGCTGTAGTTGCGCACCGGCTTGATCGCGGCCTGCTCCGCGCGCAGCGTCTGCGCGAGCGCGTCTTTTTCCTCTTGCGTGAGCCACGACACCTGCTCGGGCTTGTCCTTGACGAGGAACCACCAGCAGATCGCCCAGATGATCGCGGGCGCGCCCTCGGCGATGAACATGTGCCGCCAGCCGAACGAATGCACAAGATAGCCGGACACGACCGACATCCACAGCACCGTGACCGGATTGCCGAGGATCAGGAACGTGTTCGCGCGCGAGCGCTCGCTCTTGGTGAACCAGTTGCTGATGAAGATCAGCATCGCCGGCATTACCGCGGCTTCGACGACGCCGAGCAGGAAGCGGATCGCCATCAGCGACGGAATGTTGCTGACCATGCCGGTCAACGCCGCGCAGCCGCCCCACAGAACGAGGCTCCAGAACACCAGTTTCTTCACGCTGCGGCGCTCGGCATAGATCGCACCCGGAATCTGGAAGAAGAAATAGCCGAGGAAGAACAGCGCGCCGATCAGCGACGCGAGCCCCTTGCTGATGCCGAGATCCTGGTTGATGCCGGCCGCCGACGCGAAGCCGAAATTCGCGCGATCCAGATACGCGAGGCTGTAGGTGATGAACACGATCGGCATGATCGTCCACCAACGGCGAATCGCAAGCGATGAGGTCATGGAAGTCTCCTTGGACGGCGTCGTCCCGAATCAATGATGAAAAAATCTGGGCGCGCTGTGGGCGCTCTTGTTGTCGTCGATGCTGGTTGTGGATGCAGCGCTATCGATGCGGTCCGATCCGCGTCAGGCCGCGCTTGCGATGTCCGGTACCTCGGCCAGCTCCAGCGCGTCGAGTTCGGCGCGGCTCGGCAAACCTTCCGAATCGCCGATCACCTGGATCGCGAGCGCGCCGATCCGGTTGCCACGCGCGACCGCCTGCGCGAGCGTGCGGCCTTCGAGCAGCGCGCTGATCACGCCGACCGCGAAACCATCGCCCGCGCCGACCGTATCGACGACGCTCGCGACCGGCCGGCCAGCGATCGTCGCGGCATCGGTCGCGGTGCGGTAATACGCGCCCTGCGCGCCGAGCTTGACGATCACGCCGCGCGCGCCGCGCTCGAGATAGAACTTCGCGATGTCCTCCGGCTGCGTGTGGCCGGTCAGAATCTCACCCTCGCCGATGCCGGGCAGCACCCAGTCGGCGAGCGCGGCGAGCGCGTTCAAGCCTTCGACCATCGCCGCGCGCGAGGGCCACAGCGTCGGACGCAGGTTCGGGTCGAACGAGATCGTCCTGCCCGCAGCGCGCATTTCGCGGGCCAGATGGAATGCGAGTTTGCGCGAGCTTGCCGAGATCGCCGGGGCGACGCCGGTCAGATGCAGATGACGCGCGGGCAGCACGTAATCGGCGAGGTAGTCGTCGAGCGACAGATGGCTCGCCGCCGAGCCCTTGCGGAAGTATTCGACCGCCGGGTCGCTGCCGTCGTCGCTCTTCGACTTCAGCTGGAAGCCGGTCGGATGCCGCGCGTCGGTGCTCACGCATTGCTGGTCGATGCCCTCTTTCGTCAGCGTGTCGCGCACGTACCGGCCGAACGAATCGTCGCCGACGCGGCTCATCCAGCCCACCCTGAAGCCAAGTCGGGACAAGCCGATCGCGACGTTCAGATCCGCGCCGGCGATGCGCTTCGTGAAGTGCCCGACGCCCGCGAGCGGGCCGGATTCGGCGGCGACGAACATCGCCATCGCTTCGCCGTAGGTGATCACGTCGAGCGCGGGGTAAGGGTGCGTCATGCTGGGCTCCTGGTGGTGCTGCTGATGCGGTGATTCGTGTTGCGTGGAATGCGTTCTTTGCTGCCTGGGTTGCTGCCTCGTCTGCTATACGGCTTCGACCGAGGCGCTTCGTGATGCCGCGTCGCGCGTCTACACGCGCGCAAGCCAGCTCACATAACGCGCGGCATCCGCGTCGATCCGGCTCGGATCAAACGGAAACTCGATGCCGCGCGGCACCTCGCGCGGCAGCCGGTCGAGGAGCGCGCGCAATGGCGCGTCATCCTCGGCCGGCGCGCTCGCAAAGCGCCGCGCGCCCTCGCCCGTGGTGGTCTTGCAATGGATGTACTCGACGTACGGCGCGAGCTGCGGCGCGATGGATAGCGGCGCGACGTCGAGCCACGCCCAGTTGCCGGTATCGAAGGTCATGCCGAGCACGCCAGCGTGGCCTTCACGCGCGAGCGCATCGAACAGCCCGACGAACTGCGCGGGCGAGCCGCCCTGCGCCAGTTGCCCGTTTTCGACGACGAGCCGTGGCTGCGCACCGCCCGTGGTGCCCGAGCCGCTCGCGACGTGCGCGACGATGGCCGCGCCGTGAGCCTCGCCCGCGAAGCCGCCGAGTTGCAGCTTGACGAAGCGCGCGCCGAGCGCGGCCGCCTGATCGAGCGCGACACGCAGTGCGTCGGTATCGAGCTGGCCGTCCGCCGCGTACAACGATGCCGGCGTCGAGAACACCGACCACAGCCCGAGATCGGCCAACGCCGCGCCGAGCGCGCGCAGCCGTTGCGGGTCCGCGTCCGCGTCGCTCGCGAACAGCTCCCGGCGCACTTCGAAACCCGCTGCGCCGGCGCTCTTTGCCGCCTGCGCCCATTTCAGATGGCCGTCGGCGCGCACGGCGTTCACACCGAACGCGCTGGCGACGACCACGATCTCCACTGCATCAGCCATATCCAACTCACGCAATTCTGAAGCGAAACCGCTTTTGGAACCGGTTCCAACTAAACTTCGAAAAAAAGCGCCGAGGCGCTGCGATGTGCGAATGGTGCTCGGGACAGCCATCGCGCACCATAGAGGAAATCCCCAGGCGCGGCCGGCATACGGCGAGCGTAAAGCGAAGCGCGCCGGCCACGGCAGCGCCCCCCGCGGGTTCGGATTCTCGACCCCATACGCTGCCAGCGCGGTAATCAGCCGCCCTCGTCCGCGACGCACATCGCCAGAAACTGCTCGACCACCCGCGACGGCGCGCTCGCATGCGGCACCAGAATCGACAGCCGCCGCGTCAGCGGCTGCGGGCTCAGCGACATGAGCCGCAGCGCACCGTCCTCATGCCGCATCGACATCGCCGACACGAAACCGACACCCATCCCCGCCCGCACCGCCTCCTTCACCCCTTCGACCCCCGCGATTTCGAGCGCCACGCGCATCGGCACGCCCGCGCGCGCGAACTCGCGCTCGACCGTCTGCCGCACGCCCGAGCCTTCCTCGCGCAGCACCAGCGGATACGCGCCGAACGCGGCCAGTTCGATGCGCCCGCCATTGTCCGCCTGCGCGAGCGGATGCGAGCGCGGCATGATCGCGACGATCTCGTCCTCGCGCCACGCATGGACGACCGTGTCCGGCGGCAGATCGGCGCCGGCGGGACCCTCGATCATCGCGATGTCGACCGAGCCGAGCGCACCGACGATCTCGGCCGTGTTGCCGTTGGCGGTATGCACGCTCACGTGCGGATAGCGGCGATGGAATTCGGCGATCAGGTACGGCAGCAGGTAGCTCGCCGGCGTCGTGCTCGCGCCGATCCGCAAGGTGCCCTGTTCGAGACCGCGCAGCGCGTCGCGATAGGCATGCGCCTGCCGCCAGGTGTCGCGCAGCCGCGCCGCATAGGCGGCGAGCTGTTCGCCGGCTGGCGTCAGCCGCACCCCGCGGCCATCGCGCTGATACAGCGGCTCGCCGAACTCGTCCTGCAATTGCCTTAGCTGGCCGGACACCGCCGGCTGCGACAGATGCAGCGCCACCGCCGCCCGGCTGATGTTGCGATGCTCAGCGACGGCGGCGAACGTTATAAGTTGATCCGGGGTCATCTCGATTAAATATCCGTTTAGCCGATACTTAACATTCTAAATCACGATTTTTCATATCGATATATCTTATTTAGGATTAGCTCCATTGCTGCTTATGCAGTCCCACGCAAGTCCGTTACGAAACCACCGATCATGTCCACACCCACCGCCCCGCTCGCCGCCGCCTCCCCCGCGCTGTCCACCCGCGGCCAGCTCAACGGCGTACTGTTCGTCGCGCTGTTCGCCGCCGCGGTCACGCGCATCGCGGCGATTCCGGCGATTGCCGGCCTTGGCCTGAGTCCGCTGATCGTCGGCATCGTCGCGGGGGCGATCTACGGCAACGCGCTGCGCGACAGCATGCCGGTCAGTTGGGCGGCCGGCGTGAATTTCTCGGCGCGCAAGCTGCTGCGCATCGCGGTCGCGTTCTTCGGCTTGCGTGTGAGCCTGCAGGAAATCGCCCAGGTGGGCCTGCCGGGTCTCGCGGAGTCGGTGCTGATCGTCGTCAGCACGCTCGTGATCGGCACCTGGGCCGGCATGAAAATCATGAAGCTCGATCGCGACACCGCGCTCCTGACGGCGGCCGGCAGCGCGATCTGCGGCGCGGCCGCGGTGCTCGCGTTCGAATCGACCCTGCAGTCGAAGCCGCACAAGAGCGCGATGGCGGTCGGCAGCGTCGTGCTGTTCGGCACGCTGTCGATGTTCCTCTACCCGGTGCTGTTCAACGCAGGCTGGCTGCATCTCGACACGGTCGGCGCCGGCCTGTTCTTCGGCGGCACGATCCACGAGGTCGCGCAGGTGGTCGGCGCGGCGAGCAACGTGAGCCCCGAAGCGACGCACATCGCGACGATCGTCAAGATGACCCGCGTGATGCTGCTCGTGCCGGTATTGCTGGTGGTCGGCCTGTGGGTGAACCGCGCGACGCGCGGCGCGAAGGATGGCGGCACGGACGGCGCCGCCCCGCGCAAGCTGGCGATCCCCTGGTTCGCACTCGGCTTCCTCGCCTGCGTGGCGATCAACTCGCTGCATGTGCTGCCGGAAAGCGCCACCTCGACGCTGAACCTGTTCGACACCTTCGCGCTGACGATGGCGATGACCGCACTCGGCATGGAAACGCGCTTCTCGCAGATTCGCGAAGCGGGTCCGCGCGCGCTGACCACCGGCCTGATTCTGTATGTATGGCTGATCGCCGGCGGACTCGGCATCACATGGACCGTCCAGCACCTGTTCCACTAAGCCGTCGCCGGCTCTCCCGCCTTCCCCGACACCCCGCCGCGCGCGGGGTTTTGCGCTTTCTGGCGCACCATCCCGGCCGATCACACGGCATACTCGTTGCTGCGAACTTTGCCCCCCAACCCGCCCGTGCGCGACGTCCGATGGCAGCGGTGAAACCGCCTTGCCGCGACGCGTCCGGGCGACCGGAATGAGGATCGATCGATGAGCCTGGAACTGTACTACTGGGATGGCCTGCAAGGCCGCGGCGAATTCGTGCGGCTCGCGCTGGAGGAAGCCGGCGTCGACTATGTCGAAGTCGCGCGCGGCAAGCCTTCGAAGGGCCTTGGCACCAAGGCGATGATGGCGGTGATGCAAAGCCCCGACGAGCCGTATCCGCCGTTCGCGCCACCGTTTCTGAAAGACGGCGATCTGGTGATCGCGCAGACCGCCAACATCCTGTTCTATCTCGGCCCGCGGCTCAAGCTGGCGCCGGAGGTGGACAGCCTGCGCTATGTCGCGAACGGCCTGCAGCTGACGATCGCCGACGTCGTCACCGAAGCGCACGACACCCACCATCCGCTCGCGAGCGGCCTCTACTACGAGGAGCAGAAAGACGCGGCGAAGGTGCGCGCGCACGATTTCATCGACCATCGGATTCCGAAGTTCATGTCGTACTTCGAGCGCGTGCTCGCGCAGAATCCGGCCGGCGACAGCTTCATGGTCGGCGACACGCTGACCTATGTGGACCTGTCGATGTTCCAGCTGATCGACGGTCTGCTGTACGCGTTTCCGTGCGCGCTGAAGCGCTTCGGCGAGCACTATCCGCGGCTCGCCGCGCTGCACGACGCCGTGATCGCAAGACCGAACATCGCCGCGTATCTGGACTCGGACCGGCGCATCGGCCATAACGAAAGCTGCATCTTCCGGCACTATCCTGAACTCGACAAGGCGGCGACTTGAACCGCGCCGCCCGTCCCCGCCCGCTCGCCGCCGCGCGCCCGCCATTCGAGGCGGGCGCGCTGCTGTTGCGCCGCGGGTTTTTCAACCTTCCTTCACGCCCCGTACCGACGACGTGCTTTCATTCCTGCTGAAGCTGCGCACCCGCGCCCAAAGCGTTTTCCGCCTCTCAGAAGCCCATACGGTGCTGGTCTGGGCTGTTGTGGTCGGCATTGCCGGCGCGTTGGCGACCATCGTGTTTCGCAAGGGCATCGAACTGCTGCAACTGGCGATTGCCGGCCGCTCCGGCAGCTTCGTCGACATGGCGCGCAGCCTACCGTGGACCATGCGCATCTGGCTGCCGGCCGCGGGTGGTCTCGTCGCCGGCATTTTCCTGCTGATTGCGCAGCGTCACGCCGACACGAAAACGCACACCGACTACATGGAAGCGGTCGCGATCGGCGACGGCGTCGTGCCGGTGCGCCTGAGCCTGTGGCGCAGCGTGTCGTCGCTGTTTACGATCGCGAGCGGCGGTTCGATCGGTCGTGAAGGTCCGATGGTGCAGCTCGCGGCGCTCGCCTCGTCGCTGATCGGCCGCTGGGTCCACTTCGATCCGCCGCGGCTGCGCCTGCTCGTCGCGTGCGGCGCGGCGGCCGGTATCACGTCCGCGTATAGCGCGCCGATCGCGGGCGCGTTTTTCGTCACCGAGATCGTGCTCGGCTCGATCGCGATGGAAAGCTTCGGGCCGGTGCTGGTCGCGGCGGTCGTCGCGAACATCACGATGCGCGAGTTCGCCGGCTACAAGCCGCCCTACGAGATGCCGGAGTTTCCGACCGTGACCGGTCCCGAGGTGCTGCTGTTCGTCGCGCTCGGCGCGCTGTGCGGCGCGGCCGCGCCGCAGTTTCTGCGGCTGCTCAACGCATCGAAGGCGGCCTTTCGCAAGCTGCCGGTGGCGTTGCCGGTGCGGCTCGCGCTCGGCGGTCTCGTGGTCGGCATCATTTCGGTCGCGGAGCCCGAGGTGTGGGGCAACGGCTACAGCGTCGTGAACTCGATCCTGCATTCGCCGTGGACATGGTCCGCGCTCCTGCTGGTGCTCGTCTGCAAGCTCGCGGCGACCGCGGCGACGGCCGGCTCCGGCGCGGTGGGCGGCGTGTTCACGCCGACGCTGTTCGTCGGCGCGGCGGTCGGCTCGCTGTTCGGCCAGGGCATGCACGCGTTGTGGCCGCATGCGACGTCGGCCGCTTACGCCTATGCGATGGTCGGCATGGGCGCATTCCTCGCGGGCGCGACCCAGGCGCCGCTGATGGCGATCCTGATGATCTTCGAGATGACATTGAGCTATCAGGTCGTGCTGCCGCTGATGCTGTCGTGCGTGGTCGCGTATTTCATCGCTCGCGCGATCGGCAAGACCTCGATGTACGAGATCACGCTGCGCCGCAATCGCGAGGAGCAGGAGCGCTCGCGATTGCGCGCGACGCAGATGCGCGAGCTGATCCGCCCCGCGCAGACCGTCGTGCCGCCGAACGCGACCGTGCACGACATGACGCGCGTGTTCCTCGAGTATCCGGTCAAGTATCTGTACGTCGCGAACGACTCGGGCGCGTTTCTCGGCGTGGTCGCGCTGAAGGACATCACGTCCGATCTGCTCGAGCGGCGCGAAACGTCGATGAAAACCGCCGCCGATTATCTGCAGCCGCATTTCGACGTGCTGACGCCGGACATGTCGCTCGCCATCGCGTTACAGCACTTCATGGCGTTTCAGGGCGAGCGGCTGCCGGTGATCGAAAGCACCGCGCATCCGAAGCTCGCCGGCGTCGTCTACAAGACCTCGCTGCTCGATGCGTACTTCCGCATGAGTCCGTCGCGCTAGAGCTTTCGAAGACTTCGCGGGGCGCGATGCAAAGCGCCGCGGATTCTCTACAATGGACAGACCCGCCGGCCCTTCACGCGGCCGGCACGCGTGAGCCCAGCTTGGGCGCAGCGACAGCGCCCGCCGTAGCGTCGGAGCGAAGATGAGCGAACCGTCCCCCGAGGCCGTACGCCGCGATCAGGCCGGCTGGATTTTCGTGCATATCGAAGGCGAGCCGTACGATCGCGGCGAGCAGCACGGCCAGTTACTCGCCGACGAAATCAGAAACGCGATCCGCACCGCGCGCTATCTCGCCAAATGGGACACCGGGGAGGAGTTCGACACCTTCGTCAATGCCGCGACGAGCCAGTTCGCGAGCAAGCTCGACACCGAATTCGCCGATGAAATCCATGGCATCGCCGACGGCGCGAAGCTGCCGTTCGCCGAAGTGCTCGCGTGGAACGGCTACATGGATCTGCTGCAAAGCTGGTGGCCGACGCACGCCGCGCAGGCGCAGCCGCATCTGGGCGCCAAACTGTGGCGCGGCCGGCGCGGTCACCACTGCAGCGCGTTCATCGCAACCGGCAACGCGACGCGCGACGGCCGCATCGTGATGGCGCACAACTCGTGGGACCGCTATGCGGCCGGCGACGCGTTCAACGTCGTGTTCGACATCGTGCCCGACCGCGGCAACCGCATCCTGATGCAGGGCCTGCCGGGCTGCATCTCGAGCCTGACCGATTTCTGGGTCACGGCGGCCGGCCTGATGATCACCGAAACGACGATCTCGAACTTCGCGGGCTACAACGCGGCCGGTGCGCCCGAGTTCTATCGCTCGCGGCGCGCGTCGCAATATGCGAACAGCATCAAGGAATGGTGCGACATGTTCTCGCTCGCGAACAACGGCGGCTACGCGAACAGTTGGCTGCTCGGCGACACGAAGACCGGCGAGATCGCGCGTTACGAACTCGGGCTGCACTATGCGGGCTTCGAGACCACCAAAGACGGTTTCTACAGCGGCTACAACACCGCGACGGATCTGAAGATCCGCAACCAGGAATGCATCGGCGAAGGCGAGGACTATACCGACGTGCGCAAGAACGGCGCGCGGCGTCTGCGTTTCATGCAGCTCGAGGAACTGCATCGCGGCAGCATCGACGTCGAGCTCGCGAAGCAGATGATCGCCGATCATCACGACGTCTATCTCGATCGCAACGACAACCCGTGCTCGCGCACGATCTGCGGGCATCTGGAGCTCGACGACGCGCGCTTCGGCGGCACCGATCACGGGCCGTTCAATCCGTGGGGCGCGAACGACGGCAAGGTGATCGACAGCGAAATGGCCCGCGAGATGGCCTTCACCGCGCGCTGGGGGCATCCGTGCGGCCGGCCGTTCGACGCACAGGCGTTCATGAAGCGGCATCCGCAGTGGAACTGGCTGAACGGCTATATGCGCGACCGGCCGTCGTGGCCGTGGACGCGCTTCGACGTGCTGCGCTAGCGCATGGCGGACGCGCGCGCCTGTTCGTGCGATGATCGAATCTACAATCCGGTTTTGTCGCAAATGTGCGCGCGTTGCAGTATTTGCCATCTAAGATGGTAAAGAGCCTGGGCCGCGCAGCGCCATGCCGTCCTCGGCTTGCACCGTCCTCTCGACGCGGGACGGCACAGGGTTTGCTCGATTGTCAGCGCCGCATGAGCTTTAGGAGGTCGGGCGATGAAAACCTCGACACTGTTAATCATGGTGACGCTGTCAGCCTCGTGCTTTGCCGCGCCGGTTCATACCGCCTCGGACAGCACGGATTCCATCACGCTTGCGCAACGCGCGAACGCCGCGCCGGTCGCGCCTCCGGCCCCAGACGTGTCGAGCACCGACGCCAGCCGTCCGCAGCACTGGGAGCATATTGCGCTGCCGAAGTCCCGACATCTGGACCGCAGCCTGACCGGGCAGAACGAGCATCTGACCACGTGAGGGCCGCCGCAACGGCGGGCGGCGGCGCGGCTACGACGGCGCGCCTGCCCGGTTTGCGCCGGCTGTCATGACGATGGGGTGGCAATGCGCGCGGGATTGCAACAGACTGCGAGAAACTCATCGCGGCGAGGCGCTGGCTTTTCGTGGCAGCAATAACGACGTGACTAACTCAAGCTCACCAGGAGCATGCGCATGACGGCCTCGGACATCCCCGGCGAATCGATCGATCTGCAGATCGCCGATCTTCTCAGCGAAGTCGAATTCCCGACCAACAAGGACGCACTCGTCGACGCCGCGCGCGAAGCCGGCGCGAGCAACGAGGTGTTGGCGATGCTCGATGGTATGCCGGAGCAGGATTATGTCGACATCGAGTCGGTCACGCGCCTGATCGGCGGCAACTATGGCCCGGGCCTGGGGATCTGAACCCGGATTCAGCCTCGCCTCAGCTCACACGTCAGAACTGCGACGACGCCGCGATCCGCGCGCGCGCCACCCGCGTCACACGGCGCGTCGTGCGGCTGTTTTCGAGCGCGTCGTCGGCGATCTCGCGCGCCGTCGGGGCGTCGGACCCGCTCACCCCGGCCACCACCCGCACCGGCGCCACGCTACGGGAATCCCGCGCCTGCGCGCTGTCCGGCTGGAAATGCTCGACCAGATGGTCGATGAACGTCCGCACCTTCGCCGGCAGATGTAGCCGGCTCGGATACGCAATCGTGATTTCGATGGGCGGCAGACTGTACGCGTCGAGCAGACGCACGAGCCGCCCCGCCGTCAGATCACGGCCGATCAGGTAGCTCGGCAGGATCGCCACGCCCATGCCGAGCAGCGCGAACTGCCGCAGCATCTCGGCGTTGTTCGCCGCGATCGCGTTGGTCGGCCGCACCCGCACTTCGCCGTCCGGCCCATTGAACAGGCGCTCCTCGCCGCCCTGCTCGGCCGGCCTGCTCAGGCACGAATGCCTGAGCAGATCCTCGGGGCGCTTCGGCGTGCCGTGTTGCGCCAGATACTCGGGCGTCGCGCAGACCGTCATGTAGCCGGTCGTCAACCGCCGCGTGACGATGCTCGCGCTGCGCATGTGCCGCGCAGCCAGGATGCCGACGTCGAAGCCCTCTTCGACCAGATCGACGTGGCGGTCGGCGAGCGTGACGTCGGGCACCACGTCGGGATAGCGCGCTGCGTACGACTGCACGACCGGCGCGAGACTGTGCAATCCGAACACGACCGGCGCGACGATGCGCAGCGTGCCGACCGGCTCGTGATTGCGCGCCACCACCATCTGCTCGACGCTTTCGAGATCGGCGAGGATGTGGCGTACGCGCTCCAGATAGGTCGCGCCGGATTCGGTCAGCGAAAGACGGCGGGTGGTGCGGTTCAGCAGTCGCGTGCCGAGCCGCGCTTCGAGATCCGCGACGTGCCGCGTGACGACCGCGGTGGACAGATCCAGCGCGCCCGACGCGCCGACGAAACTGCCGAGGTCCGCCACCTTGACGAACACGCGCATCGACTGCAGTTGATTCATGGGACCACTCCTGCCTCGGTGAAGCCGGGCCGGCGCAACCGTTGCCGCCTGTGTCGACCCGCGCCGCATGGGCGCGCGCGGGTCCGCCCAACGCAACCGATTCTAGCGATAGGACATGTCCCAACCCTGACCAAGACATGACATTCCGGTCAGATTCGGCGCGGCGTGTCCATCGCGCCACTATTACGGCGTCTATCGTGGATTTTAGCTAGGTATAAACCCTAGTTTGCTGGTAAGATGGCGGCCAAAGAAAGTTACCGCTACACCGCCATGCCACATCGTTTTCGTCTGCTGGAAAAGATCGCGTTTTCGCTGGTTTGCTGGTCGGCCGCCGCGAGCTCGGCCTATATCGCTTACGAGCGCTGCCCCGATATCAAGGTTGCCCTGCACGCCGGGGAAAAATTCCTCGACGCCAGCGGCCAGTACGCGTTCGCGTGCGCGGCGCCCGCCGCCGAGGCCTGCGCGCGACTGCCGGTCGAATGATTTTTCCGCCTTGAACCGTATCTGATGCGCGATCCCTCCGGGTCGCGCATTCGCGCATCTGCGCCTCCAGGCTCAACGCCTACCGTTACGCATCGCGCCCGAACACCACGCGCGAGAAAAACCCCGCCAGCACCGTTTCGGCCATCTCCGCCGGGACATTCTGCGGATCGACCGTGTAGAAGAACTGCACGCCGTCGCACAGACCCATCAGGCCGATCGCGAGCTGCTCGGGCGGCATCGACATCGGCGTGCCCACGCGCTCCGAGAACTCGCGCACATAGGCGCTCAACTGTTCGATCTTTTCGTGCATGAACGCGTTGAAGCGCAACCGGAAACGGCCGTCGCGCACCGCCAGTAGCTTCGCCTCGACCCACAACAGAAAACACTTGTTCTCGCGATGCAGCGAGCTGTAGTAGCGCAGCACGCGCGCCTCCATCTCCTCGCGCGACGCCGCGCTTTCGAAGATCGCATGCAGGCCCGCCTGCATCGCTTCGTGATCGCGCCGCAATAGCTCCAGAAACAGCTCGGTCTTGCTGCGGAAGTTCGAATAGAACGCGCCGCGCGTATAGCCGGCCGCCGCCGCGATGTCCTCGACACTCGCCGCGACGAAGCCCTTCTTCATGAAAATTGCCTGCGCGGCATCGAGCAGCCGCTCCCGCGTCTGGTCCTTGCTCTGCTCTCTTGTCAGTCTTTGACGTTTCATGGCCGCAAGCCTAGCACCCAAAAGAATTCAAATCCATCCATGCATTCAGATACATGAGTGTATTAGAATGCATTCCGTCATTCAAAGCCATCCCTGTATGCCATTAGCATGACGCGGCATGCGGGTCTTCGCTGGCGGGCCGCGCGGCTTGCCGTGTTCGTTCGCTGTCTCCAGTTGGGGTAATTGTGAAGCGTCCCGGTTCTCCCGCATCGTCAGCGATGCGCCAGCAGTCTCCCCCATCCTCTCACCGCGGTTTCTCCAGGCAGACCTGCGCGCTGGCGCTGGCAGGCGTGCTAGCGCTCGCGGCCTGCTCGAAGAAGGAAGCCGCGGCGCCCGCGCCGCGCCCGGTGGTCGCGCTCGCCGTGCATGCGGACGGCCACGCGCTGCAGGCGGCGTCGCTGCCCGGCGAAGTGCAGGCGCGCTATTCGACGCCGCTGTCGTTCCGCGTCGCCGGCAAGATCATCGAGCGGCGGGTACGGCTCGGCGACACGGTGAAAAGCGGCGAAGTCGTCGCGCTGCTCGACCCGGCCGATGCGCAGAAAAACGCCGCGAGCACGCAGGCGCAGCTCGACGCCGCGCAGCACAACCTCGTCTATGCGCAGCAGCAGCTCGAACGCGACAGGGCGCAGGCCAAAGAAAACCTGATCGCGCCCGCGCAGCTCGAACAGACCACCAACGCCTACGCGTCCGCGCTCGCGCAGCGCGATCAGGCGCAGCAGCAGGCGGCACTCGCGAAGAACCAGCTGCAGTACACGACGCTCGTCGCCGGTCATGCGGGCGTCATCACGGCTGAACAGGCGGACACGGGCCAGAACGTGTCGGCGGGTCAGGCCGTCTACAACCTCGCGTGGAGCGGCGACGTCGACGTGCTGTGCGACGTGCCCGAAAGCGCGCTCGCCGCATTCGCGGTCGGCCAGAACGCGAGCGTCACGCTCGCCGCGCTGCCGGGCCGCAAGCTCGGCGCACGCGTGCGCGAGCTGTCGCCGGCCGCCGATCCGCAGAGCCGCACCTGGCGCGCGCGTCTGACCCTGCTCGATGCCGGCGCCGACGTGCGCCTCGGCATGACCGCCGACGTCACGCCGGCCGTGCCGCTCGCCGCGGCGGCCGCGCAGCACGGCGTGTTCACGCTGCCGGTCACCGCGCTGTTTCACGAGGGGCGCGAACCGGCCGTGTGGGTCGTGCGCGCAGCGGACAACACGCTCGAGCTGCGTCGCGTGACCGTCACGCGCTACTACGAGCGCAGGTTCGTCGTCAGCGATGGCCTGAAAGATGGCGAAAGCGTCGTGCTGCAAGGCGTGCACACCGTGAGCGCCGGCCAGAAAGTCCGCGCGATCGCGCCGCTGCATCCCGAGGACTTCGCTTCATGAGCACGTCGCACGAAGAAGGACGCTTCAATCTGTCCGCGTGGGCGCTGCGTCATCAGGCGCTGGTCGTATTCCTGATCGCGCTCGCCACCGCGTTCGGCATCCTCGCCTACACGCGGCTCGCGCAGTCGGAAGACCCGCCCTTCACGTTCCGCGTGATGGTGATCCGCACGTACTGGCCGGGTGCCACCGCGCGCCAGGTGCAGGAGCAGCTGACCGATCGCATCGGCCGCAAGCTGCAGGAAACGCCGTACATCGATTTCGTGCGCAGCTACTCGCGTCCCGGCGAATCGCTGATCTTCTTCACGATGAAGGACTCGGCGCCGGTGAGCCAGGTGCCCGAGACGTGGTACCAGGTGCGCAAGAAAGTCGGCGACATCGCGTCGAGCTTGCCGCCGGGCATCCAGGGCCCGTTCTTCAACGACGAATTCGGCGACGTCTACACCAACATCTACACGCTCGAAGGCGACGGCTTTTCCGCCGCGCAACTGCACGATTACGCGGACCAGCTACGCTCGGTGCTAGTGCGCGTGCCGGGCGTCGGCAAGGTCGACTATTTCGGCGATCCCGATCAGCACATCTACATCGAGATCGCGAACACGCAGTTGACGCGTCTCGGCATCTCGCCACAACAGCTTGGGCAGGCGATCAACGCGCAGAACACGATCGCTCCCGCGGGTACGCTGACCACCACGGACGACCGCGTGTTCGTGCGCCCGAGCGGCCAGTTCAACGACGTGCGCGCGCTCGCCGACATGCTGATCCGCATCAACAACCGCACGTTGCGTCTCGGCGACATCGCGACGATCAAGCGCGGCTACGACGACCCGGTCGTCACGCAGATGCGCTTCGGCGGCAAACCCGTGCTCGGTATCGGCGTGACGATGCAGCCGGGCGGCGACGTGATCCGCCTCGGCCGCGCGCTCGATCAGCAGATGACCCAACTGCGCGCCGCGCTGCCCGCCGGATTGAATCTCGTCGAAGTATCGAGCATGCCGCACGCGGTCGCGCGCTCGGTCGACGACTTCCTCGAAGCGGTCGCCGAAGCGGTCGGGATCGTGCTGGTCGTGAGCCTCGTGTCGCTCGGCGTGCGCACCGGCATGGTGGTCGTGATCTCGATTCCGGTGGTGCTCGCGGTCACCGCGCTGTGCATGTACCTGTTCGATATCGGCCTGCACAAGGTATCGCTCGGCACACTCGTGCTCGCGCTCGGCCTGCTCGTCGACGATGCGATCATCGCGGTCGAAATGATGTCGGTGAAGCTCGAGCAAGGCTGGAACCGCACGCGCGCCGCGGCCTTCGCGTACTCCAGCACCGCGTTTCCGATGCTGACCGGCACGCTCGTCACCGTGTCCGGCTTCCTGCCGATCGCGCTCGCGAAGTCGAGCACCGGCGAGTACACGCGCTCGATCTTCGAGGTGTCGGCGATCGCGCTGATCGCGTCGTGGCTCGCGGCGGTCGTGCTGATTCCGCTGCTCGGCTATCACATGCTGCCCGAGCGCAAGCGCCATGCGCACGAGCCTGACGATCACGAACATGACATCTACGACACGCGCTTCTACACGCGCTTGCGCGGCTGGATCGGCTGGTGCATCGAGCGGCGCTTCGTCGTGCTCGCGATCACCGTGCTGCTGTTCGTGCTCGCGATGGCCGGCTTCTCGCTCGTGCCGCAGCAGTTCTTCCCGAGCTCGGACCGGCCGGAGTTGCTGGTCGATGTGCGGCTGCCCGAAGGCGCGTCGTTCGATGCAACGCTGCGCCAGGCGCAGCGCCTCGAGCAGGTTCTCAAAGGCCGGCCTGAAATCGATCACTCAGTCAGCTTCGTCGGCACCGGCGCGCCGCGCTTCTATCTGCCGCTCGATCAGCAATTGCAGCAGCCGAACTTCGCACAGTTCGTGATCACCGCGAAGTCGGTCAAGGATCGCGAGAAGCTCGCGCAGTGGCTCGAACCGGAGTTGCTCAACAACTTCCCGGCGATCCGCACGCGCCTGTCGCGCCTCGAGAACGGGCCGCCGGTCGGCTATCCGGTGCAGTTCCGCGTGAGCGGCGACGACATCGCGACCGTGCGCTCGATCGCCGAACGCGTCGCCGCGACGATGCGCGCCAATCGCGGCACGCGCAACGTGCAGTTCGACTGGGACGAACCCGCCGAGCGCTCGGTGCGCTTCGAGATCGACCAGAAGCGCGCGCGCGAGCTCGGCGTGACGTCCGAAGACATCGCCAGCTTCCTCGCGATGACGATGTCCGGCTACACGGTCACGCAGTATCGCGAGCGCGACAAGCTGATCAGCGTCGATCTGCGCGCGCCGCGCGCCGAACGCGTCGACCCGTCGCAGCTGACCGCGCTCGCGATGCCGACGCCCAACGGCCCGGTGCCGCTCGGCACGCTCGGACATCTGCGCAACGACCTCGAATACGGCGTGATCTGGGAACGCGACCGTCAGCCGACCATCACCGTGCAGTCGGACGTGTCGGCCGGCGCGCAAGGCATCGACGTCACGCACGCGGTGGACCGCGCGCTCGCGCCGATCCGCGCGACGCTGCCGGTCGGCTACCGGATCGAGATCGGTGGCTCGGTCGAGGAAAGCGCGAAGGGTCAAACCTCGATCAACGCGCAGATTCCGATCATGGTGATCGCGGTGCTCACGCTGCTGATGATCCAGCTGCAAAGCTTCGCGCGCGTGCTGATGGTCGTGCTGACCGCGCCGCTCGGCCTGATCGGGGTCGTGCTCACCTTGCTGCTGTTCGGCCAGCCGTTCGGCTTCGTCGCGATGCTCGGCGTGATCGCGATGTTCGGCATCATCATGCGCAACTCGGTGATTCTCGTCGATCAGATCGAGCAGGACATTGCGTCGGGGTACAAGCGTTTCGATGCGATCGTCGGCGCGACCGTGCGGCGGTTCCGGCCGATCACGCTGACCGCCGCGGCCGCCGTGCTCGCGCTGATTCCGCTGCTGCGCTCGAACTTCTTCGGGCCGATGGCCACCGCGCTGATGGGCGGCATCACGAGCGCGACGATCCTCACGCTGTTCTATCTGCCCGCGTTGTACGCCGCGTCGTTCCGCGTACGCGCCGACGAGCGCGAGCCGCAGACGCCGTCCGGTGCCGGCGCCACGCACACGGGTAACTGAGCATGAGCACGAGCATGACTATTCCCGCCCTATCCCGCCACCGCCGCGCGCGCTTCGACGCGCTGGCCCGCACCACGCTTGCCGCGAGCATCGCCAGCATCACCTGCATGCTCGGCGCCTGCTCGTTCGGACCGAACGGCGACGCGCCCGCGATGCCGCAGCCCGCGCACTACGGTGCCGAGCCGCTACCGACGCAAACCGTGCCCGCGCAGGGCGTCTCGCAGCAGTTCGTGACCGGCGCGCAGCCGGTGCCCGAATGGTGGAAGCTGTACCGCTCGGATGCGCTGAACGCGCTCGTCGACGATGGCCTGCGCAATAGTCCGACGCTCGACGCGACCGACCGCAGTCTCGCGGCCGCGCGCGAGCAATTGCGCGCGCAGGTCGGCAGCTCGCTGCTGCCGACCATCGACGCCGGCGGCCAGGCCACCCGCAATCGCGCGCTCGCGATCCCCGAGATCGGACCGAACACGTTTCTGTACAACGTGTTCGTCGGCCAGTTGCAGGCGCACTACACGTTCGATCTGTTCGGCGCCGCGCGTCTCGCGAACGCGGCGCTCGCCGCGCGCGTGAACGTGCAGGTCTACCAGCTCGAGGCGGCGCGGCGCGCGCTCGCCGCGAACATCGTGACCGCGACGATCACGAGCGCCGCGCTGCATGCTCAGATCGACACGACCGAGCGGCTCGTGGTCCTCGCCAACGATCAGGCGCGCGATACCGAGCGGCGCTTCGCGCTCGGTGCGGTATCGCATGCCGATCTGCTGAACGCGCAGCAGAGCGCGGCGAGCGTGTCGGCGAGTCTGCCGGCGCTGAAGCAACAGTGGCTCACTACGCGTCACGCGCTCGCGGTGCTGCTTGGCCGCACACCCGATGCCGCGCCCGACGACATCGATCTCGCGCAGTTGCATGTGCCGGAGCAGGTGCCGGTGGTGGTGCCGTCGGAGCTGCTGCGCACGCGGCCCGACATCGAGGCCGCCGACGCCGCGCTGAAGGCCGCTGCGACCGATGTCGGCGTCGCCACCGCGCAGATGTTCCCGAGTCTGTCGCTGTCGGCATCGATGGGACAAGGCGGGTTTAGCTGGCCGGTCGCGATGTCCGGTGCGGGGGCCATCTGGAGCATCGGCGCGTCGCTGTCGCAACCGCTGTTTCATGGCGGCGCGCTGCTCGCGCAGCGCCGCGCGGCGCAGCACACGTATGAAGCGAGCGTGTCGCAGTACAAACAGACCGTGCTGGCCGCGTTTCAGAACGTCGCCGACACGCTCGCCTCACTCGAGCACGACGCGCAGTCGCTCGACGCCGCGAACGTCGCCGCGCGTTCGGCACAGGGCGTGTTCAACGAAACCTCGGCGCGCTATCGGCTCGGCGCGCTGCCCGTCGCCGCGACGCGTTCGAGCGAGCAGCAATGGCGCAACGCGCAGCTCGATGAGATCCGCTATATGAGCGCGCGGCTGACGGATACGGCGGCGTTGTTTCAGGCGATGGGGAATCCGCTGGTTGATCAGGCAGGCGCATCATCGGCTGCGGCGACTTCGGCTTCTGCGCCTGCATCGGTTGGGACGACGAACACGGCGACATCCAACTAAATCTCGGATTCCGTACGGAACGCGGCGCACTTATCCCCAGTTCGTGTTGATGAGCCTGTTGAAAACTGTCTGAACAACGGACTAACGCATTGAACCTAATACGATTTGTTTGTACGGTGCGAAACGAATCAGAAGCAAGCCACAGGACACGTGCTCTGCAGCGCCTCAACGGTGTTTATCGATCACTGAATCGTGCTATCAGATCGATGCATGCTTGAGGCGCGAAAGAACTTGCCCACTCTTGCGAGCTTTTGAACTCGGGCTCAAGACGAGCAAGCGCCTCAGATAGCCACTGCGACCGTTGCGCTTCGAGAGGCAAATGATCGGTCTCTGATCGAATGACGACGAAGATTCTCCTTCGCTCTATCCCTGAGCGATAAGGGTCTCGTCGTGACAAATCAGCAAGGCGAGCAACACATTGCCTGGGAAGATATTCGCGAAATCGTCGCTACGCGGTCAGAACAATGGATTGGAAATTCGATCGTATTGCTCGTCCGGCTAGACGATCGCCGTACCATGACCGTGCCGGAAGGCGATTCAGCCTGGCATGATCTGACCATGAAGTTATCGGAGCATCTTGCCGGCGCGAAACGCTACGAGGAGTGGGCACTTCAGTCCGCTTTTTCCGACGATGTGCCTCGCGTCGAGGTGTTTCGCCGCTGACATGACGGTATGCGGCGAGAGCGGGCCGGTGCCCGTATCGCTTAAGAATCCGCGGCCCCCCGCGCACCCGCCATCCGAGACATCAAGGCTTGTTCGATTCGAACAGATCCATGATCTGCTTCTTCTCGGTCGTCGACACGCTCGGCGGCGGCACCACCGGCGGCGTCATGCCCGCCGGGCCGACCCCGCCCACCGCATCGGTCGCGCCGGCCATCGGATTGCCCGAATCGAGACCGATGCTCGCGACGAAGCCTTGCCCCGGCAACTTGTCGGTAAAGAACAGCTCGCCGTTCATCACCGTCACACCGTCGGGTTGCTGCGGCTCGGCCTGTGGCACACCGCGCAGCGCGCGCTGCATGTACTCGACCCAGATCGGCAGCGCGAGCTGCGCGCCGAATTCGCGGCTGCCGAGACTCTTCGGCTGGTCGTAGCCCATCCACGCAACCGCCACCAGCGACTGCTGATAGCCGGCGAACCAGCCGTCCTTCGCGTCGTTGGTCGTACCGGTCTTGCCCTGCAGGTCCGAGCGCTTCAACACGTTGGTGCCCGCGCCCGTACCCGCGGTCGCGACCGAGTGCAACAGGCTGTTCATGATGTATGCGTTACGCGGCTCGAGCGTGCGCGGCGCGTCGTGCCCAGCGACGAGCGGCTGCGCGCGCGAGATCGCCACGCCACGCGCGTCGGTCACTTCGTTGATCAGATACGGATTGATCCGGTAGCCGCCGTTCGCGAACACCGAGTACGCGCCCGCCGACTGCAGCGGCGTGACGAGGCCCGCGCCCAGCGCCATCGGCAGATACGGCGGGGTCTTGTCGGCGTCGAAGCCGAAGCGCTGCGTGACGAAGTCCTGCGCGTATTTGGTGCCGATGAACGACAGGATGCGGATCGACACGAGGTTCTTCGACTTCTGCAGCGCGAGGCGCATCGACATCGGACCATCAGGCTGATCGTCGTCCTTCGGCTCCCACGCGTCGCCGCCCGGCGTGCTCGGCGGGAAGTACAGCGGCGCGTCGTTGATGATCGTCGCCGGTGCGAGCCCCTTGTCGAGCGCCGCCGAATAGATGAACGGCTTGAAGCTCGAACCCGGCTGCCGCCACGCTTGCGTTACATGGTTGAACTTGTTCTTGTTGAAGTCGAAACCGCCGATCAGCGCGCGGATCGCGCCGTCCTGCGGCGTCAGCGACACGAGCGCGCCCTCGACCTGCGGCAGCTGCGTGATCTGCCAGTTGCCCTTGTCGTCGGCGACGAGGCGCACGATCGAACCCGGCTTGATGCGCAGCGTCGCGTTCGCGCGCGGGCTCAGCGCCGCGGCGACGAAGCGCAGGCCGTCGCCCGACACCGTCACCTGCGTACCGTCGACCAGTTGCGCGGCCACCTGCTTCGGGCTCGCGTCCGTCACCACGCCGGCGATGATCTCGCCGTTGTCCGGGTGATCGGTCAGCGCGTCGTCGATCGTCTGGTCGCGGTCGTCGCCCGCCTCGGGCAACTGCACGAAGCCTTCCGGTCCGCGATAGCCGTGGCGCCGCTCGTAGTCCATCACGCCCTTGCGCACCGCGCGATACGCGGCGTCCTGATCGGCGGAATCGATCGTGGTGGTCACGTTCAGGCCGCGCGTATAGGTTTCGTCCTTGTACTGCGCGTACATCATCTGCCGCACCATTTCGGCGACGTACTCGGCGTGCACGCTGTACTCGTTGCCCGGATTCTTCGTGTGAATCTCTTCCTTCACGGCCTGGTCGTACTGCTGCTGCGTGATGTAGTTCAGCTCGAGCATGCGTCGCAGGATGTACTCCTGACGGATCTTCGCGCGCTTCGGATTGACGACCGGGTTATACGCGGACGGCGCCTTCGGCAGGCCCGCGAGCATCGCGGCCTGGGCCAGCGTGAGGTCCTTCAGGTCCTTGCCGAAGTACACGCGCGCGGCCGCGGCGAAGCCGTACGCGCGCTCGCCCAGATAGATCTGGTTCATGTACAGCTCGAGGATCTGGTCCTTCGTCAGCGCGCGCTCGATCTTGTACGCGAGCAGCATCTCGTAGATCTTGCGCGTGTACGTCTTCTCGCTGGAGAGGAAGAAGTTGCGCGCGACCTGCATCGTGATCGTGCTCGCGCCCTGCGACGCGCCGCCATGCGCAAGGTCGGCGAAACCGGCGCGCAGGATGCCGACGAAGTCGACGCCGCCGTGTTCGTAAAAGCGGTAGTCCTCGATCGCGAGCACGGCTTTTTTCATCTGGTCGGGGATGTCCTGGAAGCGCACGAGGCTGCGCCGCTCCTCGCCGAATTCGCCGATCAGCACGTGATCGGCGGTGTAGACGCGCAGCGGCACTTTCGGGCGATAGTCGGTCAGCGCGTCGAGCGACGGCAATTGCGGCCCCATCACGACGAGCGCATAGCCGACGATCAGCGCCCCGACCACGACGACGGTCGCGATCAGGCCGAAGAACCACAGCACGAGCGACGCGCCGATCGAACGACGGCCGCGCCCGGGCTCACGCGAAGCGGCATTGCGTCCAGGGGTGCGTTGGTGGGAGTCCCGGTCTTCACCGGCCGGAGAGTTCGAGGAATGCGGTCGTTTGATGATTGGCATGACTGGAATAATGGGCCCGCAACTGCGCGCCTGTCTGCACGCGCTCGCGGCGCGCGCATGGGTCGTGTTCGACATCCTGGCAGGGACGTACGCCGCCCTGCGGACCTTGCCCCCGGCTGGCCGCACGGCACGCCACGGACCATGTCCGGCGCAACGTAACAGCGCATTTTAAAGAAATCGGCAGCGGTCCAAGGCAGTTTTTTTGTAAGAATTCCCTTTGCCGGCCGCCTTTTCCTGGTAAGGGTCTGTAATTTCGCGCAGCGCGCATTGCAGCGTGCGCGCGACGCGCAGCTTCTGCGGGGTTATCAACATTTTCTGTTGAAAGGGCTGTGGACAAACCGGCCGCAAACACTACAACTCGTTGATGCCACGGGATTTTCGCACCGCGCTTGTTCCGTGGCGGCGCAACTCGTCATATGATGAACCCCGCGCGCGTCCCTCGATGCGCGCGATGGGGACCCCAACGGCGGGATCCAACGGCAGTTCCGATGACGGGTTCCGACACCGTATCCGAAGGCACGCGCCGATCCGCCCATGCTAACAAGACTGCGAGTCGATCATGTCCAAGCCCAGTGAGCGCATCGTCGTATTCGTCACGACCGCGCAGAAACGTGCGATCACCGCGACTGCCGAGGATCTGGGCATCAGCGTGAGTGAACTGATGCGGCGCGCGGTGCTGAGCTTCGGCGCGACCAGCGAACAGGTCAAGGCCGCGAGCATCGTCGACCGGCTGCGCGCGCCGCGCGCGCCCGATCCGCTGAACGCGGCGCTGCAGCGCGTCGCGCGCGGTACGCGCTATGCGCGCGCCGCGCTGCCGGTAGCGCTGCAAGCGGATGAGAAAGACGCGGCGGCTCCGGCGGCTGCCGGCGCGGCCGATGCCGTGGCTTCGCCCTCGATGCAGCAAGCCGGTCGCCCCGCTCCCGTGACCGACGCTGTGGATGCCCCCGCCCCGCTGCTTCCCGCGGGCGTCGCCGCCGCGCTCGCCGCCGGGCAGGACGAACAGGCCGCGGCCACCGCCGAAGCCGTCGCGCGTCTGACGGCAGCACGAGCCGCCGAAAACGCGGAAAACGCCGAAGCGGACGCAATCGACAACGCCGCGTCGAAACGGCTGCCCGGCACGTCGGCGCGTCTGCGCAACTCACTCAAGCGCCGTCCCAACGACCAGGACTCCGACGACGACGAACCGCACAGCGACCCGAGCGCCGAAGGCGGCCGTTTCGCGTGACGCAAAGCGTGACGGAAAATTACTGCGCACCGAGCCGCAATCACTGCATCCGAGCGATGCAGGCGAGCGTACGCAACGGGTCCCCGTTGCATATCGTTACATCAGTGACACCTGCGTGAAACGCCGCTCGGTAACGCCCGCCCACACCGCAAACAGCGGCTTTTCGCGCATCGTTCGAGCCTTCGGGTAGCCGCATCGATTAAGCCATCTTTAAGACAGCCGGTGGTGTAATATCCGCCGTCAAGTAAATGATCCGCCGTCAAGTCCATGCCCATCGCGGCTTTCCATCATCGCGGCAATCCTCAACCGGCGTTGCGCTCAACAAAAACGGACCGCGCTATTGCAATTGGCAAGTGCGCCCCGAACTCCGGTCCGAACGTTGCGCAGCATGGCGCACGGCGGCGTAAAGTAGCAGTAGTTCAAGGCAGTCAGGCGCGCACGCATCGTCGGCGCCGCTCACATTCTCTGGAGGTTTTCATGTCGCTTTTTGACAGCATTTCGCGCACGCTCAAAGGTCTTTTGAACGATGCGGCCGATTCGGTGCAGGATCCGTCGCGCGACTCGCGCCAGATCGTGCGCGAACTCGACGACAGCATCGGCAAGGCCGAAAACTCGCTGATCGAGATTCAGGCGCAGGTCGCCACCCAGCAAAGCAAGCGCGATGTTGCCGCGGACAAGGCGAAGAAGTATGAAGACGGTGCTCGCCGTGCGCTGCAGTCCGGCGACGAAGCGCTCGCGCGTGAAGCGCTCGGCGCGCAGGCCACGGCCGAAGCCGAACGCGATGCGCTGACCAAAGAACTGACGTCGCTGGAGCCGTCGGTCGCGCAACTGAAGAGCCAGATCGAGGACATGCGCACGCGCCGCAACGACCTGAACGCGCGCTCGAACATCCTGCAAGCCAAGCAGCAGATCGCGCAGGCGAAAGATACCGCGGCCACCGCACTCGGCGGCATCGGCGGCAAGAACCTGTCCGAGGATTTCCAGAAGCTCGAAGATAAAGTCGCGCTGTCGAACGCGCGTTCCGACGCACGTCTGAACTCCGCCGACGAGAAAAGCGGCAAGGCGCTCGACGACAAGCTCGCGGATCTGAACCGCGGCCCGTCCGTCGACGATCGGCTCGAAGCGCTGAAGAAGCAGCTCAATACGCCGGCGCAGTAAATGCTGGATGCGTGTACTTCCTCGCAGCAAGTACACGCAGCAATGACTGCAGTAGCAGTACATGGCGGTGCGCTCGCTTCTGAACGCACCGGCATACCGGCCGCCACAGGCAGCCACCGCAATCGACTGATGGAGACGGGCGCGTCCCGCCCGGTCCGCAAATGAAAAAACTTTTCGCAACCGCCTTCGCTTCGCTGCTGCTCGTGTCGGCCGCGGCGTTCGCGGTGCCGACCGCTCAGCAAATCGAATCGGCGATGTCGCAGGGCAACTGGCAGCAGGCCGACGCCGGGCTCACCGAAGTGTTGCAAGCGCATCCGAACAACGCACACGCGCACTATCTGTACGCCCAGGTGCTCGATCGCGAAGGCCGTTCCGCCGACGCGCTCGCGCAGCTCCAACAGGCAAAGACGCTCGATCCGCAGGTCCGCTTCACCGACCCGAGCCGCTTCGCGCAAACCGAAGCGCGCCTGCGCCGCGACGCGGAACGCGCGGGCGGCAACGTCACCCGTCACGCCGCGAATCCGTTCGCGCAGCAGAATGCGCCTGCTGTGCAGCAACAGTCGGCGATGATGTCGCAAGAGCAACAACGGCATGGTCCGGGGGTGGGTATGTGGATCGGTATCATTGTTCTGATCGCGGTGATCGCGCTCGTGCTGCGCTGGACCTTGCGCCGCGCGCGCAGCCAGGAAGACACGCGCGCCGACGAGGACCGCCGCGCACAATTGAAGCGCGCCACCGACATGCTCAACACGGTGCGTTCGATCAAGCTCGACGTGAAGCTGTCCGCCGCGCCGGGTCACGAGTTGCTCGAGAAAGACGTCGAAGCGACCGAAGAACAGTTGCGCGGCGCCGTCGAAACGCTGTCGAACGGCAAGAATCCGCTGCCGCCCTATGCACTCGATGAATTCGAGCAGCGCATCGCGAGCCTGCGCGCGCGCGCCGACGGCCGGCCCGATCCGACCGCCGCGTCCGTGGGCAGCGCTCAGCAATCGACGTACGCGCAGGAGGCCGAGCGCTTCGGCAACCCGCAAGCGCCTTATCCGCAACAGGGTCCCTATCAGCAGCAGCCGCAGGTCATCGTGCAGCAAGGCGGTGGCATGGGTGGCGGCATGGGCGGTCTGCTGACCGGCGTGCTGCTTGGCGAGGCGCTCAGTCATGGGCGTGACCGCGTAGTCGAGCGCGACGTGGTCGTCGACCCCGACGAACTGCGCCGGCGCGGCAACGACGGCGGAAACGGCGGCGGCCTCGACTTCGGTCAGGGTTCGAACGACTGGAACGATGACGGCAGCGGCGGCGGCATCGACATGGGCAGCAACGACGATTCCGGCGGTTGGACCGATACCTGATCGAACCCGATCGATCCGCGTCGAATGAAAAGACAGGCTCCTTCGCGGAGCCTGTTTTTTGCCTGCCGGTTTTGTGTACCGCCTTGGTTCAGGTCAGGCCCGCGCCGACTCCGCCTGGCTACCCTCGTGCTGCGCGAGCACGACCGCCCCCGCAAACAGCCGCACGATGAAACGTTCCGCGTAATCGATCAACGCGTCGCGGCGCGCGGCGTTCGCATCGATGTATTCAGCGGATAGATGAAACAGTTGCAGCACGATCTGCGTGCAGACTTCGTCGACGGTCTCGCGCGCGAGTCGCGGCATCAATTCGAGCTGCACGACGTCGTCCGCCATCTCCGCCGACACCTCGTGCAGGTTCGCGCGCACCGCTTCGCGCAAAGCCGGCGACGTGCCGTGGTATTCGGCCAGCGCGCTCAGGAACGCCTCGCGGTTCGCGAGCGCGAACGCGAAAAACGCAACGCACGCGCGCCGCGGCACGCTGTGCGGTTCGTCGTGCGCGGCGAGCCAGCGCTCGCGCCGCAGCATCGGCCGAAGCCGTCGGCTCACCGAGGCGACGGCTTCGCGCGCAAGCTCGTCGAGCGCGCTGAAATGGCGGTAGAACGTGTTCGGATTGAGCCCCGCCTCGCGTGCGAGCTCGCGCAAGCCGAGGCTCGCGAAACTGCGGCCGCCGGCGGTCAACCGCAGCGCGGCTTCGATCAGCTTGCGCTTGCCGGGCGGCAACTGCGGGCCGGCGACGGACGCTGCTTCGGGGACGGTCGTCATCGTGCGTTCAATCGTCGCGCGGTATGCGCGTTTAATAGCTGCACTCTAAACGATCTTGACGCGATGTGTACAGTTGTCTACCCTGCGCGTTAAGCCGTGTGTAGACAGCTGTAGACGCGCGATTTCGCCCCTGCCCGTCGCGCCGCGCGAGTCCAGCGTGCCATAGCCGCTATAGTTTCACCCGCCGCTTTCGCCCCGTGCCGGAGACCGCCGTGACGCCTGCCCCTTCCGCTTCATCCACCGCGCTGCGCATTGCGATCATCGGCAGTGGCTTTGCCGGCATCGGCATGGCCATCCGTCTGCAGCAAATGGGCATCACGTCGTTTACGGTCTATGAGGCCGCGAGCGGCATCGGCGGCACGTGGCGTGACAATACCTACCCCGGCGCGGCCTGCGATGTCCCCTCGCATCTCTATTCGTTCTCGTTCGAGGCGAATCCGGCGTGGTCGCGCTCGTTCAGCAGCCAGGCCGAAATTCTCGCGTATCTGCAGCACTGCGCGCGCAAGTACGGCGTCGATCGCTACGTGCGTTGCAATGCGAAAGTGAGCGCCGCGCGCTTCGACGAAGCGCGGCAGATCTGGCTCGTCGAGCTCGACACGAACGGCGCGCGCGAAATCGTCGAGGCCGACGTGCTGATCGCCGCGAACGGTCCGCTGTCGCGTCCCGCGCTGCCGCGCATCGCCGGCATCGAACGTTTCGAGGGCAAGCTGTTCCATTCGGCGCGCTGGGATCATGCCTATCCGCTCGACGGCAAACGCGTCGCGGTAATCGGCACCGGCGCGAGCGCGATCCAGTTCGTGCCGAAAATCCAGCCGCGTGTCGCGCATCTGGCTCTGTTCCAGCGCACCGCGCCGTGGGTGATGCCGAAGCGCGACAAGCCGATCGGCCTGCGCGCGCAATGGCTGTTCCGTACGCTGCCGTTCACGCAGCGCTTCGTTCGCAGCGCGATCTATTGGCAGCTCGAGTCGCGTGGGATCGCGTTCGTCGTCAATCCGAAGCTGATGAAGATGCCGATGAAGTTCGGCCTCAGCTATCTGCAGCGACGCGTCAAGGACCCGGCGCTGCGCGCGAAGCTCACGCCGAACTACCGACTCGGCTGCAAGCGCGTGCTGCTGTCGAGCGACTATTACCCGGCCGTCTGTCAGCCGAACGTCGACGTCGTGACGAGCGGTATCCGCGAGATCGTCGCGGATGGCATCGTGACCGACGACGGCGTGCATCACCGCGCGGACGCGATCATCTGCGGCACCGGCTTCCAGGTCAACGACGTACCCGCGCCGTTCGAAGTGACCGGCCTCGACGGCACCGACCTCAGCACGCTATGGCTGCGCGATGGCCCCGAGGCCTATCTCGGCACGAGCATCGCGAACTTCCCGAACTTCTTCATGATCGTCGGCCCGAACACGGGGCTCGGCCATAACTCGATGATCTACATGATCGAGTCGCAACTGCGATATATCGGCGATTGCCTGCGCGTGCTGCGCAAACAGAATGCGCGCACGATGACCTTGCGCGCCGACGTGCAGCGCGATTTCAACGCGCGTTTGCAACAGGAGATGCGGCACGCGGTGTGGACTAGCGGCTGCCACAGCTGGTATCAAACTCAGAGCGGCAAAGTCACCGCGATCTGGCCCGGCTTCACGTTCAGCTTTCGCAAGCGTACGCGCCGCGTGCGGCCGCAGGATTACCGCTTCGCGCGTTGAGTCCGCACAATGGCAGTCCGGCGCCGCGGGCATGGGCCGGCGCATTCGTTACCCGCCACCGCTCAGCAACTGCAACAGCTCCCACAGGAACTTCGCGATGATCACGATCAGTTCCCACAGCCGATAGAGCGGCTGCCAGTCCAGCACGCGCAGAAGGGACTCGATCATCGCTATCGTCAGAAGAAGTGAGGGCCGCGATTTCCAGTTCGATCACGCGTCGCGCGCGATGCCCGCGCGTCGCGCAAGCTCAAACCGCCATCACGGCCCGCCTGCGCTCCGCGCGTTGCATGAAGAAGTTCGCCGCGACGACGCCGACCGTGACGACCGCGATGAACAGCGTCGCGAGCGCATTCATCTCCGGATTCAGACCAAGTCGCACGCGCGAGAACACGACGAGCGGCAAGGTCGTCGAACCGGGACCCGACAGGAACGCGGACAGCACCACGTCGTCGATCGACAGCGTGAACGACAGCAGCCAGCCCGACACCAGCGCCTGTGAGATCAGCGGCAGCGTGACGAAGAAGAACACGCGCAGCGGTGTCGCGCCGAGGTCGAGCGCGGCTTCCTCGAGCGACGGATGCAGTTCGCGCACGCGCGATTGCACGATGATCGCGACGTACGAAATACACAGCATCACGTGACCGATCCAGATCGTGAAGATGCCGCGTTCGGCCGGCCAGCCGATCCAGCGCGCCATTTCGATGAACAGCAGCAATAGCGAGATACCCTGAATCACTTCGGGGATCACCAGCGGCGCGTTGATCATGCCGGTGTACAGCGTGAAGCCGCGAAAGCGCCCCATGCGCGCGAGCACGAAGCCGGCCCACGTGCCGATGATCACCGACGCGAACGCCGTGAGCAGGCCGATACGCAGCGACAGCCACGCCGACGTGATCAGCTCGCCGTCCTGCAACAGCGCCGCGTACCAGCGCGTCGAGAAGCGCGTCCACACCGTCATCAGTTGCGATTCGTTGAACGAATACACGACGAGGCTGACGATCGGGATATACAGAAACAGAAAGCCGATGCCCAGAGCGATCAGCTGCAGCATGCGATTCGGCTTCATTGGCGGCCCTCCTCCAATGCCTTCGCCTGGGCATGCTGGAACAGCGCCATTGGCACCAGCAGCAGCAGCACCATCGCGCATGTGACGGCGGACGCCATCGGCCAGTCGGCGTTGTCGAAGAACTCATTCCACATCACGCGGCCAATCATCAGCGTGTTCGCGCCGCCGAGCAGCTCGGGAATCACGTACTCGCCGACCGCCGGAATGAACACCAGCAGACAGCCCGCGATGATGCCGTTCTTCGACAGCGGCAGCGTGATCTGCCAGAACGCCTTCCACGGCTTCGCGCCGAGGTCGTAGGCGGCTTCCAGCAAGGTCAGGTCCATTTTCACGAGATGCGCGTACAGCGGCATCACGAGAAACGGCAGGTACGAATAGACCATGCCGATATAGACCGCCGTGTTCGTGTGATACAGCTCGATCGGCGAATGGATCAGGCCGACCGACATCAGGAAGTTATTCAGCAGCCCGTTGTTCTTCAGAATGCCGATCCATGCGTACACGCGGATCAGGAACGAGGTCCAGAATGGCAGCATCACGGCCATCATCAGCAGGTTGCGGGTGGCCGGATTGGAGCGCGCGATGTAGTACGCCATCGGATAGCCGATCAGCAGACACAGCACGGTCGAAATCGCCGCGACCACGACCGAATTCACATAGGTCGCGAAGTACAGGCTGTCGGTCAACAGAAACGCGTAGTGCGACAGATCGAGCGTGATGTGCAGCGCGCCTTCCGCGAAGGTGACGAGCTGCGTGTACGGCGGAATGCCGAGCTGCGAATCGGCGAAGCTGATCTTCACGACCAGCAGGAACGGCACGAGGAAGAACAGCAGCAGCCAGATGAACGGCCCCGCCACCACCGCGGTGCGTCCCCTGAACTTCAGACGCCGCACGGGCCACGCGAAAAACGACGAAAGCGCCTCTTTCATGACGTCAGCACCACGCCGGCCGATGCGCTCCAGCGCACGTAGACTTCGTCGCCCCAGGATGGCGGATCGATTTCAGTGAGCGCCAGGCTCGTCACGTTCGCGATCACGGTCTTGCCGCCGTCGAGCTTCACGTGATACAGCGAATAGCCGCCCATGTACGCGATATTCGTGACGACGCCCCTGCCCCAGTTGTAGGCGCCCTCCGGCGGCTTACGCGTGAGGGCGATGCGTTCGGGGCGCACCGAGATCGTCACCGGCATGCCGAGCGGACCGGTGATGCCGTGATTGACGTGCAAATGGCACGTCAGATCCGGCGTTTCGATGAACACGTGATCGGGCTCGTCCTCGACCGTGCGGCCTTCGAACAGATTGGTCGAGCCGATGAATTCCGCCGAGAAACGGCTGTTCGGGTACTCGTAGACTTCATGCGGCGTGCCGAGCTGCACGATCTGGCCTTCGCTCATCACGGCGAGGCGGTTGGCCATCGTCATCGCTTCCTCCTGATCGTGCGTGACCATCATGCAGGTGACGCCGACCTGGTCGAGAATGTTGACGAGCTCGATCTGCGTGCGCTGGCGGATCTGCTTGTCGAGCGCCGACATCGGCTCGTCGAGCAGCAGCAGCTTCGGCCGCTTGACGAGCGAGCGCGCGAGCGCAACGCGCTGCTGCTGCCCGCCCGACAGCTGATGCGGCTTGCGCTTCGCGAAGCGGCCCATCTGCACGAGTTCGAGCGCGTTGTGCAGGCGGTCTTTCAGCTCGGCCTTCGGCACGCCTTCCTGCTTGAGGCCGAACGCCACGTTCGCCTCGACCGTCATGTGCGGAAAGAGCGCGTACGACTGGAACATCATGTTGACCGGCCGGCGATACGGCGGCAGTTGCGCGAGATCTTCGCCATCGATCAGGATCTTGCCCGATGTCACGGTTTCGAGCCCGGCCATCATGCGCAGGAGGGTCGACTTGCCGCAGCCCGAGCTGCCGAGCAGCGCGAACAGCTCGCCCTTCTTCACCGTCAGATTGACCCCTTTGACCGCGACGGTCTCGCCGAACTTCTTCACGACATCGACGATCTGGATGAACTGCTCCGCTGCGTCGCCCGTCACGGCGTTCGAGCCCGTCGACGGCACCGCCGTCCCGGCCAGCGCGCCCGGCTGGTCACTACTCATCATAATGCTGCTTCACTCCGGCGTTTGACGAACAAAGCCCCCGGTGAACACCGAGGGCTTCATAGGCTGCTTATCTGTTTGTTGTCGCGCTTAGCGGCCGGACTTGAACTCGGTCCACAGCCGCGTTTGCAGCCGCTGGATTTCCTGCGGCAGCGGTTTCAACAGGAACAGCGTCTTGATGGTTTCCGGCGACGGGTACACGGCCGGATCGTTCGCGACGTCCTTGTCCACGTACTTGCGCGCTTCCATATTGACGCTCGGGTAGTACACGGCGTTGGTGATCGCGGCGTGCACCTGCGGCGTCTCGATGTAGTTGATCCACTCGAGCGCGGCTTCCTTGTGCTTCGCGTCCTTCGGAATCGCCATCACGTCGAACCACACCGGCGCGCCGCCCTTCGGCACGAAGTACTCGATCTTGTACGGCTTGTTCGCCTCGATCGCGCGATGCTTGGCGATCACGACGTCGCCCGACCAGCCGTACGCGAAGCAGATGTCTCCGCCGACGAGGTCGTTGATGTAGCCCGACGAGTTGAACTGCGTGATGTACGGGCGGATCTTTTTCAGCATCGCGAGCGCGGCGCGGTAGTCGGCCGGGTTCGTGCTCATCGGGTCTTTGCCTATGTAGTGCAGCGCAGCTGCGAACATCTGGTCCGGCGCGTCGAGCACCGACACGCCGCAGGCCTTCAGCTTCGAGATGTATTCCGGCTTGAACAGGATGTCCCAGCTATCGAGCGGCGCGTCCTTGCCGAGGATCTGCTGGACCTTCGTCACGTTGTAGCCGAGGCCGGTCGTGCCGTACGCCCAGGGCACCACGTACTTGTTGCCCGGATCGGCGCCGGCGACGAGCGCCATCAGCGACGGGTCGAGGTATTTCAGGTTCGGCAGCTTCGATTTGTCGAGCGGCTCGAAGATGCCCGCGGCGATCTGCTTGCCCGCGTAGTTGCTGGTCGGCACGACGATGTCGTAGCCCGAGTGACCGGTGAGCAGCTTCGCCTGCAGCGTGTCGTCGCTGTCGTAGTTGTCGTACTTGACCTGGATGCCGGTCTGTTTGGTGAAGTTCGGTATCGTGTCCTTCGCGATGTAGTCGGACCAGTTATACACGTTGAGCTGCGTATCCTTCGCAGCGGCCGTCAACCACGGCGCCGCGCACAAGATCAGCGCCGCCATATGCCCCACTATCCGCTTGTTCATCCCGTTCTCCGATCCTCTCGTCACTCAAGCCGCGCCGTCGCCCGCACGGTCCCCTGAAAACCCCGAAAACTACCACCAATTATTGCCCGCACAAAAAAAAACCCGGAGCTGTCGCGCAAACGGTACAGGCTCTGGCCGCACCCTTGCAAAATGGGCGCAATTTTAACGGGTTATCGGCCCGTGTCTACCGAAAAATACGCGGTCGTCGGCCGCGCTTTATCCGCGCTGGGCACAGGCTGCGAGGGTTTCATCGCGTCGCTGTTATCTGGTTGTCAGCTCGGCGTTGGCTCGCGCCTGGACGGTACGCCGCTCTGGCGCGCGCGAGTGCCGGACGGTGCTTGCCGGTGTAGAGCCGCGTCGTCGTCCGGCGCGCCTTTCATGCGCCGCGGCGCCGCCACGACGGCTCGAATGCTCCTATCATGATCTTTTGATGCGTATTGCGCGACATCGTCGCGCGATGGCCGGCCAGCCGCTGCGCGCGTGCGATGGGCATGTGACTTGCAACAGGATGCGTTTCCCACAAGCTCTGGCACGATGAACACCAATCCTTTCGCGATGCGTCCCAACCGGCGCCGGCGCCTGCCGGGCGAGCCGACGCGTCCCGCGCACTGGTTCTCGTTCCTCGGCGCCGGCGCGCTGATCGCGGTCGGCTATATCGATCCCGGCAACTGGGCGACCGCGCTCGGCGCCGGCGCGGGCTACGGCTACCGCCTGCTCGGCATCGTGCTGCTGTCGAGCCTGATGGGGATGCTGATGCAGTGGCTGTCGTCGCGCCTCGGCGTCGTGACCGGGCGCGACCTCGCGCAATTGTGCCGCGAGCGCAATGGCCGGCGCGCGACGCTGTTCCTGTGGCTGACCAGCGAGGTCGCGATCATCGCCTGCGATGTCGCCGAGGTGGTCGGCAGCGCGGTCGCGCTGCAACTGCTGCTCGGCGTGTCGCTGACGGTCGGCGTGCTGATGTCGGCGGTCTGCACCTTCGCGCTGCTCGCGCTCCAGCAGAAAGGCCGCCGCAGGCTGGAGGCGGTGATCGCCGCGCTGATCGGCTTCGTCGGCCTGTGCTTCGTCGTGCAGCTCGCGCTCGCGCGACCCGACTGGCACGCGGCGCTGGCCGGCACCGTGCCGAGCCTGGAGCTGATCAGAAGCGCGGGCATGCTGTGGCTCGCGGCCGGCATCGTCGGCGCGACGGTCATGCCGCACAACCTGTATCTGCATTCGGCGCTCGTCAAGCATCACGCGCCCGACAGCAGCGACGCGCAGATCAAGGCCGCGCTGCACGTCGTCAATCTCGATACTTTCGGCTCGCTTGCGTTCGCGTTCGTGATCAACGCGGCGCTGCTGATCGTCGCGGCGGCCGTGTTCTATGCGAGCGGCCATCGCGACGTGACCGATCTGGCCGATGCGCATCGGCTGATCGCGCCGCTCGTCGGCAGCCGCTGGGCCGGCATCCTGTTCGCGACGGCGCTGCTCGCGTGCGGACTCAGCGCGACCGTCACCGGCACGCTGGCCGGTCAGACGGTGATGGAGGGCTTCCTGCGGCTGCGGTTACCGCGCTGGAAACGCGCGCTGCTCACGCGTGCGCTCGCGATCGGGCCGGCCCTGCTCGCGGTGGGCGTGTTCGGCCAGCATGGCTCGAATCAGTTGCTGGTCGCGAGCCAGGTCGTGCTGAGCTTGCAATTGCCGCTCGCGGTCGTGCCGCTGATCCGCTGCGCGTCCGATGCGGCGCTGATGCGCGGCTGGCGCGTGCACGGCGTGCCGCTCGTGCTGTCATGGCTGTCGGCGGCGTTCATCATTGCGCTCAATGGCGCGCTGATGTGGCAACTGGCGACTTCGGCGTGATCGCAGACGCAAAGGTCAGCGCAATTGACATGAAGTTCGCACGACGCTGAGCGGCGCATGCAAGGCGCACGGCGCGCATCGGTTAACATAGCGGGACTTCGCCTCCCCGCCTCAAGGTTTCCGATGACTTCGAATCTCCACGATCTTCCCGACAGCCCGTGCATCGGCGTCTGCTCCACGCTCTTCGACGAGGTCTGTAAAGGCTGCGGCCGCACCGCCACCGAAGTGTCGAACTGGGTGTTTCTGAGCGACGAGGAAAAGCGCGCGATCTGGACTCGGATCGAACGGGAAGGCACGGCGATGCGGTTTCAGAACGACAAGGTGTGAGGGTGTTCGTTGCGCGCTTGAGCGTTGATGCCGGTTGCGGCCATAAAAAATGCCGGGACCTCCCGGCATTTTTTATGGCCCACGTTTTCTGATGCGAGCATCAGAAGCGCATGCCGACGCCGACGATCAGCGGATCAATTGTCGGGCTGCGACCGAGGGTCGCGTTACGCAACGTGCTATACGTTGGACAGAGCCGGCTAGCGGCCATAGACGCTTCAGATCCCGACGCAACTGAACCTGAAAACGCCTCGCAAAACTTCGGCTACATGACCACCGCCAAGGACTTCGTTCAGTGCCTCGCAGAATGGCGCCGCATGGCGAACGTGTTCAATCCATGGTCCGAGACCGATGAGCGCGATCAGCCCGGCATCAACGCGCCGCGGATTCGCCAGCAACAACTTGCGGCCTACCTGCAAGCCCGCCAAAGGAGTGTCGAGATCATCCTGATTGCGGAGGCGCTGAGCTGCCGCGGCGGGCGTTTCACAGGCATCGCGATGACCTCCGAGCGGATTCTGCTTGGCAACGATACGAAGCTCAACAGCTTCGCCACGGGATCGGACCACAGCCCACTACCGGACTACCTCCCTGGCCCGGCAGCCCGCACCAGTTGCCGTGATGCGCTGTCTCGAATGACGGACCGCGACTACGGGGTCTATGAGAGAACCGCCTCGGTCGTCTGGCAGACGATGCTTGCCAATGGATTCGGACCGACTGAGTTTGCGCTATGGAATGCGTTCCCGTTTCATCCGTTCGCGGACGAAGATGCCCAGAGCAATCGCCGCCCAACGAATCACGAGCTACATGCGACGGGCCAGATTCTGGCCGACTTCATCAGCCTGTTCCCTCGAACCGTACGGTTCGTTGCGCTTGGGCGGGAAGCGGAAAGCGCGTTGCTCAGTCACCCGATGCGGCCTCTACACGAACTCGTGCGGCACCCTACGGCGAGAGCGGCGAAGCCTGCAAGCGAGGCGCTTCAAGGAAAGGTTCGCCATATGGCCAAGCTGGATGAGGTGATTCGACGGCTTGCGTCGAGCCGGCATTAGTCCGGTGCTTGTCGCGATCGAATCATTGAGCGGTCTTCACTGTGAACGCATGTTCGCCTGGGGCGCCGGATAGCCACCAAAAGCAAAAAAGGCCCACGCCGGCAAACTGCCAGCGTGGGCCTTTGCGAATAGCTGAAGACCAGCAACCAGGCGCTTATTGCACGCCCTGACTCGTCAGGAAGTCCTCATAGTTGCCGCCGAAGTCGTTCAGCGTGCCATTGGTCTTCACTTCGATGATCCGGTTCGCGAGGCCGCTCACGAACTCGCGGTCGTGCGACACGAAAATCAGCGTGCCGTCGAACTTGTCGAGCGCGATCTGCAGCGACTCGATCGACTCCATATCCATGTGGTTGGTCGGCTCGTCCATCAGCAGCACGTTGTGGCGGCCCAGCATCAGCTTGCCCCAGATCATGCGGCCCTTCTCGCCGCCCGACAGCACCTTGACCGACTTGCGGATGTCGTCCGCATTGAACAGCAGCCGGCCGAGCGTGCCGCGCACCATCTGCTCGTCGTCGCCTTCCTTGCGGTACTGGTCGATCCAGTCCATCAGCGTGACGTCGCCCGGAAACTCTTCGTACGTGTCTTGCGGCATGTAGCCAACGTTGGCGTTTTCCGCCCACTTCACCGTGCCGTGGTCGAGTTGCAGATTGCCGAGCAACGAGCGCAGCAGCGTGGTCTTGCCCGCGCCGTTCTCGCCGATGATCGCGATGCGCTCGCCCGGCTGCACGCTGATGCTGAAGTTATTGAAGATCGAGCGCTCGTATTTCTTGGAGATACTGTCGGCGACCACCGCGATGTTGTGCAGCTTCTTCTCGAACTCGAAGCGGATGAACGGGTTCTGCCGCGACGACGGCTTGAATTCCTCGATCTTGATCTTGTCGATCATCTTCAGACGGCTGGTGGCCTGGCGCGCCTTCGACTTGTTCGCCGAGAAGCGGCGCACGAAGTCCTGCAGATCGGCCACGCGCTCCTTCGCCTTCGCGTTGGCGGCCTGCTGACGCTCGCGCGCCTGCGTGCTGGCGAGCATGTAGTCGTCGTAGTTGCCCGGATAGACCTTCAGCGTGCCGTAGTCCATGTCGGCCATGTGCGTGCAGACCTGGTTCAGGAAGTGCCGGTCGTGCGAGATGATGATCATCGTCGAGTTGTACTGGTTGAGAACATCTTCCAGCCAACGGATCGAGTTGATGTCGAGGTTGTTGGTCGGCTCATCCAGCAGCAGCACGTCCGGCTTCGAGAACAGCGCCTGCGCGAGCAGCACGCGCAGCTTCCAGCCGGGCGCCACGTTGCTCATCGGGCCGTTGTGGTCTTCGATCGCGATGCCGATGCCGAGCAGCAGCTCGCCCGCGCGCGCTTCGGCCGTGTAGCCGTCGTACTCGGCGAACTTCGCTTCGAGCTCGGCCGCGTGCATGTAGTCGTCGTCGGTCGCGTCGGGGTTTGCGTAGATCGCGTCGCGCTCGGTCATCGCGGCCCACATTTCGGCGTGGCCCATCATCACGACGTCGAGCACGCGCACGTCTTCGTACGCGAACTGGTCCTGGCGCAGCTTGCCCAGACGCACGTTCGGCTCGAGCATCACGTTGCCCGAGCTGGGCTCGAGATCCGAACCGAGAATCTTCATGAAGGTGGATTTACCGCAGCCGTTCGCACCGATCAGGCCATAGCGATTCCCTCCCCCAAATTTGACCGAAATGTTCTCGAAGAGGGGCTTCGGCCCGAATTGCATGGTGATATTGGCAGTAGACAGCACAGCGCGTCCCTTTGAATGTGATATCGGCGAAAAACCCAATATTTTAGCAGGTTTAGAGATTTCAACCCGACAGTTGGTCCGGCGCGGCCCGCGTCACCCGTTCGAGCCGCCGCGTGGCGTCTGCAGAATGTCGATGAAGGCCGAAAAATCCGCGTCGGCGAGCCCATCGCGGCACCCTGTCGCAGCAATTGCTGGACCGTCGACGCGACCGGCATCGGCGTGCCGGTCTCGTAGGCGCTCCCCCGCCGCGCCGTCCGTCCCCCGCCCGCCTCGCCGAAATCCGCCACCCGCCGCGCCAGCGCGCGCGTCGCGGCCGGCGCAATGCTCGAATGATCGACGATCCAGCGCATGCGGCGCGGCGCAGCAGGTGCCGGATCATCGGCGCGCCCATCAGGCCGGCGCCGCAAAAACCAGTTTCCACGTTCGAATCTCGTCGGTTATCAGATTGAATGGCTTATGTTGCGTACAGATGATAGCGACCGCGCCCCGCGCTGAAGTCGCGCGATACCGGGCATGCGATGTGCAGTATCGATGGTTCGAGCGGCGACGTCTGGTCCGCCGCGCAGGCGATTGCGCTGGCGAGGACGCATATGTCCGTCGGACTGCGCGAACCGTTGCCTATACTTTTTTCCATGCACGTTTCCGAGCAGCGTTTTACTGACCAGCGGCGCACACCAAGGAGGAACTCATGTCAGAACACGTTTACAAGAAGATCGAACTGACCGGTTCGTCGAAGAAATCGATCGACGACGCGATCACCACCGCGATTGCCAAAGCGTCGGAAACGCTGCGCAATCTGCACTGGTTCGAGGTCACGGAAACGCGCGGCCAGATCGAGAACGGCAAGGTCGCGTACTGGCAGGTAACGTTGAAGGTCGGCCTGCGCATCGAGGACTGAGCGGCGACCGCACGACACGCTTGCCCCTTGCCACGCGCAAGCCGCAAACAGAAAAGCTGCGTCCAGGCGGGGCTGGACGCAGCTTTTTTTCAACAACGGACCGCCCGATTTACTTCGGCAGCGACCCGTCGACACCCTCCACGTACCAGTTCAGGCGCTGCAGTTCCGGATCGGTCAGCGTCTTGCCTTCAGGCACCTTCACCGTGCCCGACTGATCCTTGATCGGGCCCGTGAACACGTCGCGCTTGCCGCTCGCGAGTTCGTCGCGCTTCGCGGCAACCTGCTTCTGCCCATCGGGCGGAATCGCCGACGTGTTCAGGTCCTCGAGGTTGACGGCCTTCTGCGGAATGCCCCACCACACCGGAGCGTTCGTCCACTTGCCGTCGAGCACCTGCTGGATCACCGCGCTGTAGTACACGCCCCAGTGCGCGACCACCGAGCCGAGATGCGCGTCAGGACCGAACTTCTTCATGTCCGAATCCCAGCCGAACGCGTGCACGTGCTTCTCCGACGCGGTCGCGAGCGTCGCGCTCGAATCGGTGTTCTGCAGCAGCACGTCGGCGCCCTGGCCGATCAGCGTTTCGGCGGCCTGCTTTTCCTTGCCCGGATCGAACCAGCTGTTGATCCAGATCACCTTCGTATGCACCTTCGGATTCACCGAGCGCGCGCCGAGCGTGAACGCGTTGATGTTGCGCACCACTTCCGGAATCGGCACCGACGCGACGAAGCCGAGCGTGTTGCTCTTCGTCACGTAGCCTGCGGCGACGCCGGCCAGGTACGCGCCCTGATACATGCGCACGTCGTAGGTGCCGAAGTTCGGCGCCTTCTTGTAGCCGGTCGCGTGCAGGAAGATGGTGTCCGGGAAGTCCTTCGCGACCTTCAACTCGAAGTCCTGGTAGCCAAAGCTCGTGCCGAAGATGATCTTGTTGCCCTTGTTCGCGAGATCGCGGAACACGCGCTCGGAGTCGGCCGATTCGGGCACGTTCTCGACGCGCGTGATCTTGATCCTGTTGCCGAACTTCGCTTCGGCTTCCCGCGAGCCCTGATCGTGCGCGAAGGTCCAGCCAGCATCGCCCGGATTGCCGAGATAGACGAACGCGACGCCCGGAACGTCAGCGGCCTGCGCGGTTTGCGCGAGCGGCGCCGCAAGCGCCAGCGACGCCGCACCCCAAGCGAAAGCGGTCAGCAGATTTCTTCTCTTCATGTTTTCTCCCCTGTCGTGATGAGCGAATAGTTTGAGCGGATCGATAAAGGACCTGTGTCGCCGTCAGCCCGCCGAGAAAAACGGCTTGCCGAGCGACGCGGGTGCATTCAGGCGAATCGTGTTCGGATTGCGCGAGATCAGCGCGAGCACGACGATCGTCGCGACGTACGGCAGCATCGCGAGGAACTGCGTCGGCACCGGCACACCGATCGCCTGCGCATAGAACTGCAGCCCCGTCACCGCGCCGAACAGCAGCGAGCCGATCAGCAGTCGCCCAGGGCGCCACGTCGCGAACACCACGAGCGCGAGCGCGATCCAGCCGCGGCCCGAGGTCAGGTTCTCCTGCCACAGGTGCAGATTGACGATCGAATAGTAGCCGCCCGCGAGCCCCGCCATGCCGCCGCCGAACGCGACCGCCCCATAGCGCACGCCGACCACCGGAAAGCCGACCGAATGCGCGACCTGCGGCGATTCGCCGACCGAGCGCAGCACGAGTCCCGCGCGCGTGCGATAGAGGAACCAGCCGATCGCGGCGAACATCAGGAACGCGAGGTAATCGAGCGGCGTGAGGGTAAACAGCGCGGGGCCGAGCACCGGGATGTTCGACAGCCCGGGGATCGTCCACGTATCGATCGTCGCGCGCACCGCCGCCGACGTGTACGGCTTGCCGACGTACGCGGACAGCCCGATGCCGAAGATCGTCAGCGACAGGCCGGTCGCGACCTGGTTGGCGAGCATCGTCAGCGTGAGGAACGCGAACAGCAGCGACATCGCGAGACCGGCGCCGATCGCGGCGAGCACGCCGAGCCACGGGCTGCCGGTGATCGACGTGACCGCGTAGCCGCTGACGGCGCCCATCAGCATCATCCCTTCCACGCCAAGATTGAGTACGCCCGATTTTTCGGCGACGAGTTCGCCGGCGCCCGCGAACATCAACGGGATCGACGCGGTGATCGCGCTCGACGTGAGCGCGCTGGCTTGCTGGATATCCATATCGAGTCTGAAAGCGGATTGGCGAGCTGATTGGCAAACTTAACGAGCCACTGCTGCGGCCGAGCGGCGCCGCACGCGGTAGTTCACGAACAGGTCGGCGCCGAGCAGGCAGAACAGCAGCAGCCCCTGGAACACGCCCGAGAGCGCCTGCGGCAATTGCATCGAGGTCTGCACCGCTTCGCCGCCGAGATACAGCAACGCCATCAGCAGACTGGCGAGCACGATGCCGAGCGGATGCAGCCTGCCGACGAACACGACGATGATCGCGGTGAAGCCGTAGCCCGGCGACCACGTCGCCTGCAACTGGCCGATCGGACCGGCGATTTCGCCCATACCGGCGAGGCCCGCGAGGCCGCCGCTAATCAGCAGCGACGTCCAGATCGTCTTCTTGTCGGAGAAACCGGCGTAGCGCGCGGCGAGCGGCGCAAGTCCGCCAACGTTCATCCGGTAGCCCGCGAAGCTCTTGCGCATGAACAGCCAGACGAGCGGAATCGCGATCAGCGTGAGGAACACGGACGCGTTCAGGCGCGTGCCACGCAGAAATTTCCAGTGCCAGTCGCCATACAGCGTCGGAAACAGCGCGTCGCCGCTGAACATCTCCGACAGCGGGAAGTTCATGCCCTGCGGATCGCGCCACGGGCCGCTCACGAGATAGATCAGCAGTTGCGTCGCGACGTACGTGAGCATCAGGCTCACGAGAATCTCGTTGGTATTGAAGCGGCTCTTCAGAAACGCGGGAATCGCGGCCCACGCCATGCCGCCGAGGATGCCGGCCGCCATCATGGTCGGCAGGATCCACCAGCCGCTCGCCTGATCGAAATAGATCGCGACGCCGCTCGCCGCGATGCCGCCGAGCAGCATCTGCCCTTCGGCGCCGATGTTCCACACGTTCGCGCGATAGCCGATCGCGAGACCGAGGCCGATCAGGCACAGCGGCGACGCCTTCAGCAGCAGCTCCGACCAGCCGTTGATGCTCGACAGCGGCTCGATGAAAAACCCGTGCATCGCCTGCAACGGGTCGCGGCCGACGAGGCCGAAGATCAGGAAGCCGATCGCGAGCGTCAGCAACGCGGCGATCAGCGGCACGGCGAGCTGCATCGTGCGCGACGGCGACGTGCGGGCTTCGAGTCGATAGGGAAGCATCATGGGTAGCGTGTATTTGTTCGGGTTCTGTTCTTCAGGGTCCGCATTCGCGTGCGTGGTTAGCGTGTTAGCGTGTTGGCGTGGCCGGCGGGCAACGCCTCGCCTCATGCATGCGCCGGTTGATCCGCCGCGGGCGCCGCGCCCTCGCGGTCGCCGAACAGCCCCGCCATCCAGCGGCCGATTTCCTCGGCGTTGGTCGCACCGGTCGCGCGCACCGGCGAAAGCCGCCCACCCGCGAGCACCGCGATGCGATCGCAGATATCGAACAGCTCTTCCAGTTCCTCCGAGATCACCAGAATCGCAACGCCGCGCGCTGACAGATCGAGCAGTTGCTGACGGATGAACGCCGACGCGCCGACATCGACGCCCCACGTCGGCTGCGCGACCACGAGCACCTTCGGCGCCTGCAAAATCTCGCGGCCCATGATGTATTTCTGCAGATTGCCGCCCGACAGACTTTGCGCGAGCGCGTCGGGGCCGCCGCAGCGCACGTCGAACGCGTCGATGCAGCGCTTCGCGAATGCGCGCATCACAGCCGTTTTGATCCAGCCCGAGTTGACCATGCTCTGCCGATGCGCGGTGAGCAGCGCGTTGTCGGCAAGGCTCATCGCCGGCACCGCGCCGCGGCCGAGCCGCTCTTCGGGCACGAAGCCGAAGCCGAGCGCGCGCCGAGCGCCCGCGCCGAGGCGCGCGGCCGGTTTGCCGCAGATCGTGATCGCGTCGGCCGGCAGGCTGCGTTTTTCAGCGCGCTTCTCGCCGGACAACGCCGCGAGCAGTTCCGCCTGCCCGTTGCCCGACACACCGGCAATGCCGAAGATCTCGCCCGCATGCACGCTGAACGACACGTCGCGCAACGAGGTGCCGAACGGATCGTCGCTCGCGACCGACAACTGCCTGACGTCGAGCAGCACCGCGCCCGGCTTGTGCTCGCGCCGCGTGTAGTCCGGCAGCGAGTGGCCGACCATCAACTGCGCGAGCGATGCATGCGTCTCGTTCTTCGGCGTCACATGGCCGGTCACGCGACCGCCGCGCATCACCGTCGCGGTGTCGCACAACTCCTGGATTTCGTCGAGCTTGTGACTGATGTAGAGGATGCTGCGGCCCTCGGCCGCGAGCCGGCGCAGGGTCGTGAAGAGCTTGCGGACCGCCTGCGGCGTCAGCACCGAGGTCGGTTCGTCCATGATCAACAGACGCGGATTCTGCAGCAGGCAGCGCACGATTTCGACACGCTGCCGCTCGCCGACGGTGAGGCTGTGGACATGCCGCTGCGGATCGATGTCGAGCCCGTAGTCGGCCGACACCTCGCGAATGCGTTTGGCCAACGTCTTCAGATCGAACGGTTCGTCGAGCGCGAGCGCGATGTTTTCGCCGACCGTCAGCGTCTCGAACAGCGAGAAGTGCTGGAACACCATGCCGACGCCGAGCTTGCGGGCGGCCGCCGGACTCGCGATGTCGACCGTCTCGCCTTCCCAACGGATCTCGCCGGCGTCGGGTCGCACGGCGCCGTAGATGATCTTCATCAGCGTGCTCTTGCCCGCGCCGTTCTCGCCGAGCACCGCGTGGATTTCGCCGGGCGCGACGACGAGCGTGACGTCGTCGTTGGGCGCGCACGGCCGGGTACTGCTTCGTGATGCCCGTCAGCGCGAGCCGAGGCACCGCCTGGCCGGTGAGTTGCGCGCCGTCGCTAAGTGGAGTGTCGCTCATGAGATTCCGTAGTGCGTTCGTGACGCTGCTTGCCGCCGGCGGGCGATCCGTCACCACAACCGGATGACAATACCTAATTCGCCCCACTCAGTCGAGTTGACAAAATTCCCGCAAACCCCCGCCGCTACAAGCTCTGCGGGTATATCGCCCTTGACGCCGTTTTTCGTCCATATTAAAACGCATATACCCCCACGTTCGTTCGATCAGCCTGCACATATATTCGGAGAATCCATGAGCCAGCAACGCGAGGCGATCGACACGTACCTGCTGCGCGTGTTGCACACGCTACTGATGGAGCGCAGCGTCACCCGCGCCGCCGTCAAACTGAACCAGTCCCAACCCGCCATCAGCGCGGCGCTGCGCCGTCTGCGCGACATCACCGGCGACCCGCTGCTGGTGCGCGGCAAGTCCGGCATGGTGCCGACCGAGTACGGTCTGCGCCTGCTCGAACCGGTGCAGAACGCGCTGCGCGAAATCGAGCGCATCAAGTTCCAGCAGCACAACTTCGATCCGGCCACGTCGATCCGCTGCTACCGGATCGGCTGTCCCGACTACCTGAACGTGCTGTTCGTGCCGACGGTCGTCGAACGTTTCCGCAAGGCCGCACCGAACGCGACGCTCGAATTCCATTCGCTCGGCCCCGCGTTCGACTACGAACTCGCGCTCGAGGACGGCAAGCTCGACATCGTGGTCGGCAACTGGCCGGAGCCGCCCGAGCAGTTGCATCTGTCGAACCTGTTCGTCGATCAGATCGTGTGCCTGATGAGCAACACGCATCCGTTCGCCAAACGCGGCGGGCTCACGCTCGACCAGTACCTGAACGCGCCACATCTCGCGCCGACGCCGTATTCGGTCGGCCAGCGCGGCGCGATCGACGTGCACCTCGCGCGCGAGCGGCTCAAGCGCCATGTGGTCGTCACGCTGCCCTACTTCAATCTCGCGCCGTACGTGCTGATCAAATCCGATCTGATCTTCACGACGACGCGCCTCTTTGCCGACTACTACGCGAACTTTCTGCCGCTGACCGTGATGCCCGCGCCGCTCGACTTTCCGCCGATGCAGTACTACCAGCTGTGGCACGAGCGCGTGCATTATTCCGATGAAGTGCGCTGGCTGCGCGGCGTGGTTGGCGAGGCGACCCGGACGTTGATCGACAAGTCCTGACGCCGCATGCGGCGCCGTTCGCACTGGCGCCGCCGCTCACGGATCAGCGACTCGCGGCTTGCGCGCGGCGCGGCGCGAGTGCCGCCCCTTCCGCTTGAGCTCAAGCGGCCGCCTCGTAAAGCTGCCGCGCGAGCGCGTTATGCCGCTCGATCACCGGCCCGAGTTCGAGCGTCGCCAACTTCCCATTCTTCACCACCACCTTGCCGTCGATCACGCTATGGCTGACCTGCGACGGCGCGCAGAATACCAGAGCCGCCACCGGATCGTGCAGCGCGCCGGCAAAATGCGGCTCACGCAGATCGAACGCGACGAAATCCGCGGCCATGCCGGGCGCGAGCGCGCCGATGTCGTCGCGATTGAGCACGCGCGCACCACCCAGGGTCGCGATTTCGAGCGCCTCGCGCGCGGTCATCGCATCGGGCCCAAAACCGACGCGCTGCAGCAACAGCGCCTGGCGCACTTCGGCGACCATCTGCGCACCGTCGTTCGACGCCGAGCCGTCGACGCCGAGCCCGACCGGCACGCCCGCGAGCCGCATGCGCTTGACCGGCGCGATGCCCGACGCGAGCCGCATGTTCGAGCACGGACAGTGCGCGACGCCGGTGCCGGTGCGCGCGAACAGCGCGATGCCCGCGTCGTCGAGTTGCACGCAGTGCGCATGCCATACGTCATGGCCGACCCAGCCGAGATCGTGCGCATACTCGGCCGGCGTCATGCCGAACTTCTCGCGGCTGTACGCGACGTCGTTGAGGTTCTCCGCCAGATGCGTATGCAGCGACACGCCATACTGGCGCGCGAGCGCCGCCGATTCGCGCATCAGGTCGCGGCTCACCGAAAACGGCGAGCACGGCGCCACGACGACGCGCAGCATGGAGTAGCGCCCATCGTCGTGATACGTCTCGATCAGACGCTGCGTGTCCTTCATGATGTCCGCTTCGCGCTCGACCACCGAATCGGGCGGCAGGCCGCCGTCCTTGCGTCCCACGCTCATGCTGCCGCGCGCCGCATGAAAGCGCATGCCGATTCGGCGCGCGGCCGCGATGCTGTCGTCGAGACGGCTGCCGTTCGGATAGATGTACAAATGGTCGCTCGACGTCGTGCAGCCCGACAGCAGCAGCTCGGCCATCGCGGTCAGCGTCGATACTTCGATCATGTCAGGCGTGAGGTTCGCCCACACCTTGTACAGGTTCGTGAGCCAGCCGAACAACTCGGCGTTCTGCGCGGCGGGAATCGCGCGCGTGAGGCTCTGGTACATGTGGTGATGCGTGTTGACGAGGCCCGGAATCACGAGATGGCCGTGCAGGTCAAGTACCTCGTCGGCCGATTGCGGCAGTTGCGCGGTCGGTCCGACCGCGACGATCCGGTTGTCCTCGATATACAGCCCGGCGTCGCGCAGTTCGCGCCGCTCGTCATCCATCGTGACCAGCACGTCCGCGTGCTTCACGAGCATCGTTTTACCGGGTTGTTTCAGTGCTTCATTCATCGTCATTCGTCTGTCCGCCTGATTGCCTGCATGCAAAGCCGTTCGAACGCGATGCGGCGGCACGCCACCGTGCCGTCGCGTTCCGTTGAACGCCATTGGCCCGGTTACCCAGCGTGAGTCGCCGTCTTCGGGGTTGTCCGTGCCAAAGGCCTGCCTTTGCACGGGTGTGTCGCGACGCACAGCGCTTACCTTCGGTAGCCAAAATCCCGCTGACAACCCGCGCGGTTGCGATACCCAACTTCACACCGCCAATATAGTGGTGCATTTTTGGCGCCGGTACGATCGGCCGATGAGCCGGCGCGGCTTTCGTCTGGCTGTCCATCATGCGCGAACTATTATCTTTCCTATCGCTCGCGCTCGGGACAGAGCATCCTTTCTACAATGGCTGCCACGGCGCTCGCTTCGATTCGCCGACGGGTATGTAGCCACTGACGTGGAGCCTCGATCCGCCGCAAACGTAATGGATCGGGCCGCCGCCGACACCTCGCATTCACACAAGGACAATTGCGAATGGGCAAGCTCACTACCCACGTGCTCGACACCGCGAACGGCCGTCCCGGCGCAGGCATCAAGGTCGAACTCTTCGCGCTCGCGGGCGACACGCGCCGCGCGCTCAAAACCACTGTCACCAATCACGACGGCCGCTGCGACGAGCCGCTGCTCGAAGGCGACGCGCTCGTCGCGGGCGAGTACGAACTCGTGTTCAGCGCGGGCGACTACTTCGCGTCGCTCGGCACGAAGGTGCCGGAACCACGCTTCGTCGATCGCGTCGTGCTGCGCTTCGGCGTCGCCGATGCCGACGCGCACTATCACGTGCCGCTGCTGGTGTCGCCGTTTTCGTACAGCACGTATCGGGGCAGCTAGCCCTGCTGGATGCGAGCCGCGTCCGAACCGGCACGAATAGACCTGGACAGGCACAACGCCCCGCGATACCCATAACAACCCGCGCTGCGTCTTCTATCCGCAGTCGGCGCGATGACCGACGACGTCGAACGTCATCGCGCGCGCAACGAATCAGAAGTGGAGGAGTTTCATGGAAGGCTTTATCACCGACTGGTTGAACCTCGCGATTCGCTGGTTCCACGTCGTCGCCGCCATTGCATGGATCGGCGAATCGTTCTATTTCGTCGCGCTCGACAACAGCCTGAAGCCGCCGACCGATCCGAACCAGCGCCGTCGCGGCGTGTTCGGCGAACTGTGGCACGTGCACGGCGGCGGCTTCTACAACATGCAGAAGTACACGGTCGCGCCGCCCGAAATGCCCGAAGACCTGCACTGGTCGAAATGGCCGTCGTACACGACGTGGCTGTCGGGCTTCGGTCTCTTTACCGTGCTGTATCTGTTCTCGCCGAGCACCTACCTGATCGACAGGAACGTGCTCGACATGGGGCCGGTGGTCGCCGTCGCCTCGGCGATCGGCTTCCTCGCGGCCGGCTGGATCGTCTACGACTCGCTGTGCCGCATTCTCGGCACACGCGACAAACTTCTCGGCATCTGCGTCGGCGTTTATGTGCTGATCGCGGCGTATCTCGCCTGCCATATCTTCGCGGGCCGCGCAGCGTATCTGATCATGGGCGCGATGCTCGCGACGATCATGTCGGCCAACGTGTTCTTCGTGATCATTCCGGGCCAGCGCAAGATGGTCGACGCGATGCTGAAGGGCGACACGCCGAACCCGATCTACGGTAAGCGCGGCAAGCAGCGCTCGGTGCACAACACGTATTTCACGCTGCCGGTCGTGTTCGCGATGCTGTCGAACCACTACGCGATGACCTACACGCATCCGTACAACTGGGCGGTGCTCGTCGTCATCATGCTGGCCGGCGCGCTGATCCGTCAGTTCTTCGTGATGCGCCATCGCGGCCAGGTGTTGTGGTATCTGCCGATCGTCGGCGTCGCGCTGATGTGCACGGCGCTCGTGTGGACCATGCCGCGTCCGGTGGTGCCGCAGGCGCAGGCCGCCAACGCGCCGACGCTGAAGGTCGCCGACATCGCGCCGGTGCTGCAGCAGCGCTGCGTGGCCTGCCACTCCGCGCATCCGACGATGATGGGCAGCGCGCCCGCCGGCGTGCTGATGGATACGCCCGACGAAATTTCGCAGAACGCGCAGCGCATTTACCAGCAGGCGGTCACGTTGAAGGCGATGCCGCTCGGCAACGTCACGCATATGACCGACGACGAGCGGATGAAGATCGCCGCGTGGTTCGAAGGCGGCGCGGCGAAGTAAGGACCTCTGTCCGGATCACGGAGCCGGTGCCGAGGCAGAGGCTGGAGTGCGAAGCGGGCTTGTCGCGAGAGCGGCAAGCCCGTTGTTGTTTGGGGAAGGTGACGTGCGCGGTGAGCGAGATCGATAATCGGAATTTGTCGCCCTTGGGCCACAAAAATCGCCAAAGATACATAAAATGTAGCCTTGGAGACACAAATACGAATAACCTTGTTGTGTCTCTTGGGCTACAATAAATGCCAAATACGCTGAATTTGACGCCCTGAGGCTACAAATGACCAACCTCGCCGATGTCTCGGACATGCTGAAAGCCGTGCGACGCGACAGCAAACTATCGCAGGAAGAACTTGGGCGCCGCGCGGGCGTGGCCCGCACGACCGTCGCGCGGATGGAAACGCTCGCCAGGAACGATATGAGCGTGTCCGTGCTCGTGCGCCTGCTCGAGGCTGCCGGTTACGACCTCAAGTTCGTCGCGCATGGACATGGCCGCACGCTGGAAGACATCCTCGCTGAACAGCGCAACCCGGACGCGCAGCCATGAAGCTCGACGTTCAGGTGCTAGGCAAGAACGTTGCCACGCTGTTTCGCGAGCGCGACGACTATGTCCTCAAATATCACGGCGATGCGAGCGCGGCCGACTTCGTCAGCCTGACGATGCCCGTGCGCGAAGAGCCTTGGCGCTGGCCACGCGACCTGCATCCGTTTTTCCGGCAGAACCTGCCCGAAGGCTATCTGCTGAATCTGATCCGCGAGCAATTCGGGCCCTTGCTCGACGGAACCGACCTGTCACTGCTCGCCGTCGTGGGCTCGATGGGGATCGGCCGGGTCACCGTGACGCCCGAAGGCGTGGCGCCGGGCACCGAACTCCAGGCGCTCGACGTCCAGCACATCCTGCACGGCGACAACACCGCCGACCATTTCGCGCAACTCGTACGTGAATACGCGCGAGCGGCCATTTCGGGCGTCGTGCCGAAGTTCATCGCGCCGCAGGCGCAGTCTGCCGCATCGACACCGTTGCAGCTCGGTAAGCCGACGATTCGAACGAGCCGTCACATCGTCAAAGGTTCGGACGACAACACGCCCTTTCTCGGTTTCAACGAGTTCCATTCGATGCGGGTGCTGGAGCGGCTGGGGGTGGCGCACGTTGCGCGCACGCGGATGTCGGACGATGGCAGGGCGCTCGTCGTCGAGCGCTTCGATGTCGACGCGCAGGGACTGCCGGCGTATGGCGTCGAAGACTTGTGCGGTCTGCTCGGCTTGCCACCGCACGAAAAATACAATTCGACGAGCGAGAAAATGCTCAACGCGGCAAGAGCGTATCTGCTCGATCGCGACACCATGCGGATGCAACTCCAGCAGCTCGGCTGGCATTTGCTGACGAACTACGTCGTGCGCAATGCGGACTGCCACACCAAGAACGTCGCACTGTTCTATACCTCGGTCGACGATGTCGCGTTCACGCCCGTCTACGATGTCGTGACGACCCAGGCTTATCCGCGCTTCGCAGCCAATCCGCCCGGGCTGCCTGTCGACGGCCGCAAAACCTGGGCAGCGGGTAAAACGCTGGAACGATTTTTCAATACGCGCATGGGCATCGCCCCGCGGCAATATGCGCAGATGGTTGAAGCGCTGTGCGACTCCGCTGTCGACGTCGGCCACGAGTTGATCGAAGCAGCGCGCAACGAACCGCAGTGGCGTGCGGTCGCCAAGCAGATGCTGTATGCATGGGACGACGGCATGACATCGCTGCGCTCGCCGAAGAAAAGCCTGCAATTCAGGGGGCTCAAGCCGGCCATCGAAGCAGCGGGATTTTCGGCGCCGGAGCCGCCCGAACGGTCAAGGGAAGTCATTGGGCATTCGCCGCTGCTTGGCAGGCGCAAGTGATCGCCATCCATGCAAAAAAGCCCACGACGTAACGCACATCGCGGGCCTGTTCTTCGAACCACAACGCTGCCGGCGACCCGGCAGCTGCATCGCCATCAAACCGCCACCGCGCTCAGCGCATCTTCCGTGAGCCACAGCGACTCCGCCAGATCCTGCTCGTTCAGATTGAGCCCCTCGCCGCCACGATCGACGACGATAAAGTCGCTCGTCTCGCCCAATGCGATCAGCGGATGGTGCCACACGCCTTTCGCGTAGTTGACGCCCTGCCAGCCAGTGGTGACGAACGCGCGGATCTTCTTCGTGTCGAGTTCGCCCGCGGGCGCGACGACGACCAGATACGGCTTGTCGTTGAGCGGCACGAACGCCTGGCTGCCAAGCGGATGACGCTCGAGCATCTTCACTTCGAACGGCAGCGTGCGCGGCTGGCCACGAAACAGATTGACGAGCGTGCGGCCGTGCTCGTCGGCCACGTCGACTTTCGCGAGGTCGTGATAGCGGATCGTCGTGCCGAGGTTGATCGGAATCTGCTTCGCGCCTTCGAGTTCGATCACGTCGCCGAATGCGGCGAACGCCGCTTTCGTCAGCGCTTCGATGGCGAGCGTTTTCATTCGAGCGTACCCCACAGACGCAGACGCGACACGCCACCGTCCGGATAGATGTTGAAGCGCACATGCGTAACGGGCCCGAGCGCCGCGATCTCGCTCTCGAAGAAATGCTGCTCGTCCATCTGCAGTTTCTGTTCGCCGAGCAGCACCGGCCAGAACATCGCCTGCGTGACGAGCGAGCTGTCGGTCCCGCCCTTCACGTACGCGGCCTGGATCGAACAGCGATCCGGATAATTGCCCTTGAAGTGCGCGGTGTCGACTTCGATCTTGCGGATCACGCCCGGCTGCGCGAGCGCGATGATCGCCCAGTCGTTGCCCGGCTCGCGACGACGACGCGTTTCCCAGCCGTCGCCCATATTCACGCCGCGCCCCGGCATCAGCAGCGTCGAGGCCGCGCCGAAGTGCTGGTTGTTCGCGCCGACCAGATACGCGCCGTTTTCCATCGCCGCGAGATCGAACTGCTCGGTGCGGCTCGCGCCGGCCCAGTCGACCTGCGGCTGACCGTAAACACGCAGACGCGCGATGCCGCCGTCCGGATAGATGTTCACGCGCAGATGCGTGTACGCGCTCGCGTCGCCGACTTCGAGGTAGTGGTGGCTATTGCCCTGCAAGGTGGTCGACGGCACGATCTCGGTCCATTGCGTCGCCTGATTCGGCTCGCCATCCGCAACGCGCGCCGCTTCCACCGACGCCGCCGGCGGGAAGTTGCCGGTGAAGTGGCTCGTGTCGAGGTCGAGTCCCTTGATCACGCCGGGCCGCGCGAGCTTGACGATGCACCAGTCGTAGCCGGTCGTGCGCTTGCGACGCGTTTCCCAGCCGTCCATCCACTTGCCGTTGTCGTCGTACTTGCCCGGAATGAAGACGGCCGGTTCCGGATTCAGCATGCGGTCCTTCGGCGCGAAGAATTCGTCGCTGGCCTCGAGCGCCTGCGCGCCCAGACGCGGGTCCGCCAGGTTCACGTAACGGCGCGTGAATTCCGGTGCGTTGGGGTCGAGAATCGGAAGTGCCATCTTTGTCGTCCTTGAGATCGATTGGTGCGGGAAAAACGTTACGGCTCGCTGCGTGACGCAGTGCGCGTCACGCGCCGATCAGGTCGTCGAGCCGCAAACGTGCAATGCGATAGATCTGATCGAGGCTCGCGCGCAGTTCGTCGGCGCGGCTGTTGTTCACGCGCGATTCGAAGTCCGCGATGATGCCGTGGCGGTCGTAGCCGCGCACCGCGAGAATGAACGGAAAACCGAATTTCTCGCGATACGCGAGATTGAGCGCATGCAGCTTGTCGAACTCTTCCTGCGTGCATTGCGCGAGACCCGCGCCGCTTTGCTCGCGCGTCGACTCGGCGGTCAGCTCGCCGCGCACCGCGGCCTTGCCGGCCAGCTCCGGGTGCGCGTTGATCAGCGCGAGCTGCTTGTCCTCGCCAGACGTTTCGACGATCTGCGACATCCTGCGATGCAGCTCGTCGATGCTCGCGAACGGCCGCTCCCGCGCCGCGACTTCGGCGACCCACGGCGAGTGCTCGAAGATGCCCGACAGCGCCGCGACGAACGCGTCGGTCGAGATACTGTTGAGTTGGTCCAGGGTGTATTGCATCGCCTTCATGCCGCAGCCTCGCGGTTGTCTTGCTGGTAAGGATGAGTTTCGTGCCAGTGCCGGGCGATATCGACGCGCCGCGACACCCACACGCGATCGTGCTGTTCGATGTGATCGAGAAAACGCTGCAGCGCCCGGAAACGCCCCGGCCGCCCGAGCAGCCGGCAGTGCATGCCGATCGACAGCATCTTCGGCACTTCGTCGCCCTCTTCGTACAGCACGTCGAACGCGTCGCGCAGGTAGGTGAAGAAGTGGTCCGCGGTGTTGAAGCCTTGCGGGGTGGCGAAGCGCATGTCGTTGGTGTCGAGCGTGTACGGCACGATCAGCTGCGGCACGGTCTTGCCGCCCGCCACCTCGACGTCCATCCAGAACGGCAGGTCGTCGCCGTAGTAATCGGAGTCGTACAGGAAGCCGCCATATTCGGCGACCAGCCGATGGGTATTCGGACTGTCGCGGCCGGTGTACCAGCCGAGCGGCCGCACGCCGGTCACGCGCTCGATCGCCTCCATGCCGAGGCGCATGTGCTGCGCTTCCTGCTCCGGCGACATGTCCTGATAGTGAATCCAGCGATAGCCGTGGCACGCGATCTCATGTCCGAGTTCGACGAACGCCCGCGCAACTTCTGGATGCCGTTCGATCGCCATGCCGACGCCGAACACCGTCAGCGGCAGGTCGCGCCTTTCGAATTCGCGCAGGATGCGCCATACGCCCGCGCGCGAGCCGTATTCGTAGATCGACTCCATGCTCATGTGCCGCGCCGGATACGCCGCCGCGCCCACGATCTCCGACAGGAACTGCTCGGAAGCGGGATCGCCGTGCAGCACACAGTTTTCGCCGCCCTCTTCGTAATTGAGGACGAATTGCACCGCAACGCGCGCTCGCCCCGGCCAGTTCGGATGCACCGGGTGGCGGCCGTAGCCGATCAGATCGCGCGGGTAGTTCGGGTCGAGTGGCATGGTTTGACGGATGCGTAGTGACGAGACCAGGAATGCGCGTGAACGCGGTTCGAAACCCCTCGGCAACGGTGCGGGGTTCACACGTGTAGCCACGCAACAGGCGGCTTCGGCGGCTGCGGAAACCGCAGCGCCGAGTTGACCAAGTGTAGCGAAAACACCCCGGTGCGCCCATACAGCCGGGCAGATAGTGCGTGTTACAGCGAGTGTATGTGCGTGTCCGCCGACTCGGCGTTTACCCGCAGCGGACCGGGGCTGAACGACGCGAGCGCGCCGTCGTAGCGCTTCGCGAGCGGCCGCGCGTAGTCGCCGCGCTTGGCCGTCGCGAGACGCAGCGTCACCAGCGCCTCGGTCCATTTGACGGCCGCCGTCACGCCTTCGATCACCGGCGCGCCGAGCGCATCCTCGATCTCCGCGCACAGTTCGGCCATGCCCGCGCAGCCGAGCACGATCGCGTCCGAGCCGTCCTCGGCGAGCGCGCGCCGGCATTCGTCGAGGATGATGCGGCGCGCCGCCGAGCCCGGCTGGTCTAGATCGAGCACGGCGACGTCGGTCGCACGCACGTTGCGGCAGAAGCGCTTCATGCCGTAGCGCTCGGCCAGATGCCAGGCCATGCCGCAGGTGCGCGCGAGCGTCGTCACGACCGAAAAGCCCGGCGCGAGCACGCTCGCCGCGTGCATCGCCGCCTCGGCGATGCCGATCACCGGGCCGCGCGCCAACTCGCGGGCCGCATAGAGACCGGGGTCGCCGAAGCACGCGATCACGTAGCCGTCACAGCCGTCCCGTTCGCCCGCCGCGACTTCGGCGAGCAGACCGGGCGTGGCGAGCGCTTCGTCGTAATAGCCCTCGATCGACGGCGGCCCCATCGTCGGATTGACGGCGATCACTTCGGTGCCGGGCGCGGCGACGTCGCGCGCGCAGCGCCCCATCGCCTCGGTCATGCGGCGCGTCGTGTTCGGATTGATCAGTTTGATACGCATGGCGACTCCTGTTCGACTCGTTATTGCAGCGACGAAAGCCAGTGAAACTCAGCGTGCGAGCATCCGGTAAAACAGCATGCCGAGTCCCGCGCCGATGAACCACGAGAAATTCGCGCAGCCGTCGAGCCCCGGCACCATCACGCAGATCACCGCGATCAGCGCGGCCGGCAGCAACGCGGCCACCGCGCGATAGTTGACGCCGTTGCGATACCAGTACGAGCCGCTCGGCGCGACCGTGTACAGATCGTCGAGCACGATCTTCTGACGCTTGACGAGGTAGAAGTCGACGATCAGGACGCCGTACAAAGGCCCGATGAAGCTGCCGAGCACGTCGAGCGTGTAGTGGATCACGGCCGGATTGTTGAACAGGTTCCACGGCGTGATGAACACCGACGCAACCGCCGCGAGCATGCCGCCCGCGCGCCAGCTGATCAGACGCGGTGCAACGTTCGAGAAGTCGAAGGCCGGCGACACGAAGTTCGCGACGATGTTGATGCCGATCGTCGCGATCGTGAAGGTCAGCGCGCCGAGAATCACGGCCATCGGATAGTCGATGCGGCCCACCGTCTCGACCGGGTCCGTAATCAGTTCGCCGAACACCGGCAGCGTGGCCGCGGTGGTGATCACCGTGACGAGCGAGAACGCGAGGAAGTTGATCGGCAGGCCCCAGAAGTTGCCGCGCTTGACGCTGCGAAAGCTCCTGCCGTAGCGCGAGAAGTCACCGAAATTCAGCATCGGTCCGGAGAAGTACGACACCACCAGCGAGATCGCCGTGATCATCACCGGTACCACTTCCATGCCGTGATATTTGACGCCGCCGAGGTTGATGCCGATGTTGCGCCAACCCGCGCGATACACCATGTAGCCGGCGAGAATGAACATCACGACGTAGACGGCTGGCCCGGCAAAGTCGATGAACTTCTTGATGGTCTCCATGCCGTGCCAGAACACCAGCGCCTGCAGTACCCACAGCAGCATGAAGCCCGCCCAGCCGAGCGTCGACAGACCGAGCAGACCATGCCGATGCACGTCCGCATACGGCAGCAGTTGCGGCACGAACTTCAGCACGACGATCACGAGCGCGCTCGACGCGAGATAGGTCTGGATGCCATACCACGCGACCGCGATCAGGCCGCGGATCACTGCGGGGACATTCGCGCCGAGCACGCCGAAGGTCGCGCGGCACGCGACCGGATACGGCACGCCGTTCAGTTGGCTCGGCTTCGCGATCAGGTTGCACAGCACGTTCACGAGCGTGATGCCGATCAGCAGCGACACCAGCACCTGCCAGCTCGTCAGGCCGAGCGCGAACAGACTTCCCGCGAATACATAACCACCCACGCTATGCACGTCCGACATCCAGAACGCGAAGATGTTGTACGCGCTCCAGTTCTGCGCGCGCAGCGGCGCGAGGTCCTTGTTGTAGAGCCGCTCGCTGTAGCCGGCCGGCATCGACGGATCGGTTTGAGCCGTGCCGTCCGGATAGTTGGAGATGGGGTGACTGCCTGGCGCTGCACTGAACTGAGCCATGATTCCTCCTTTGGATAGGGACCGTCGAAAGAGCATCGACGGACATTGCATCGGCCATGCCAGTTGCTCGCTTCTCGTCCCGCGTGGGTCGAAGAAGTCGGCGTCGTGGTTCCGGACCGTGCCGCGCGTGTCTCCGTACTGACGTACTTGTGGTTGTCGCATCGCCAGCCGCCGCGGCTTTCCGGCGATGCGTCGCTACCCGAGCTCCGTCGTCTCGCGACGGACGTGCGTGTTCAGGCCGGCGGCGCTCACGCGAGGCCGCCTGGCCGTGCATCTATCGGTTCAGTTCAATTCAGTGCGGCGCGCACCACGAACGGGCGCTCGCCTGCTGCTTGCCTCAGCCTGGGGTGGAGTCGGCTTCGGCTCTGTCTAGGTGGATGCTTCTTTCGACGCAAGCGCGCCGAATACTTCATGCAGATCCGCTGCCCCGCGCGCGGGGCGCTCCAGCATCTTCAACTCGACGCTTTGCAGATGGCGCGACATCAGCGCGGCCGCCTGCTTCGCATCGCCGGCGTCGAGCGCGGCGAGAATCGCTTCGTGGTCCTCGAACGAGCACGGGCTGCGTCCGAGCGATTCGTACAGCGCGGAAATCAGCGTGGAACGCGCGACCAGCCCGTTCAGGCAATCGCACAGCACTGAGTTGCCGGTCAGGTTCGCGAGCTCCGTATGAAACTCGCCCGACAAGCGGATCCATGCCGGAAAATCCCGCGTTTCGAATGCCTTGCGTTCCCGGCCGATCATGCCGCCGATGTTCTTCAGACGCCGCATGCCGTGTCCGCTACAGATCTTTTCGACGACGGCCAGCTCGATGATGCGGCGCATTTCGAACACCTCGTGCACCTCCTGCAACGACGGACTCGCGACGAACGCGCCACGATTCGGCTCGAGATCGACGAGGCGCTCAGTCGCCAGCTGCGACAGCGCCTGGCGGATGGGGCCGCGCTTCACACCGAATACTTCGCATAGCTGAGCTTCGGTGAGCTTCGCGCCGGGTGCCAGCCGGTGCTCGAGGATCGCCGCGCGGATGCGCTCGGCGATTGCTTCGGGCTTCGAACTGTTCGCGACGGATTCGGTGTCGGACATGATTGGCGTCTCGGTATGTTGGTCATCATAGGACGGACACAAATATTGTCAACAATTTTTGCGTCGATTTTCGACAGTTTTTGTGCTGTGTTGCGTCAGCGGAAGGCTGTGAGCCAAGCTGCGCGGCTGTCTGGCGGGAATCTTACCCGGTTTTGATAGTGCCAAGATGAGTACTGGCAGCCAGTTTTTGTCAACAAAAACTGAAAACATTGGCGATGGGTGTGGGAGGTGGTGAGTGTGGAAATGCTGACAGTTAGTTGCGTTACTGACGCAAAAAAAAGCGAGCGATCCGCCCGCCTCCGCCCCGCCCACGACGGCTTCAGCCAATGCTCGGATAGCCCGACGCCGTCAGCCTGAAGCCATGCGCATTGGCGACCAGATGCGCGGCCGCGCCGACCGGCAGCGTCACCATGTTATGAACGTGCCCGAACTGCAGCCCCGTCACGACAGGAATGCCGATCAGCGAGCGCACTTGCTCGACCATCGCGTGCAGGTCGTAGCCGTTGTCGTAGTCGTACGGCTTGCCGCCCGAGAAATCACCGAGCACGAGCGCCTTCTGCTGCGCGAGGATGCCGGCCAGATGCAGTTGATAGATCATCCGCTCGATGCGGAACGGCTGCTCGTTGACGTCCTCGACGAACAGGATTCCACCCTGCACCGGCGGCATGTACGGCGTGCCGACAAGCGACGCAACCACCGCCAGATTGCCGCCCCACAGCGTGCCCGTTACGTCGACGCTCTGCGCTTGCGGCGTGTCGCTCGCGACCGTGATGGTCGGCTGCGTCAACGCCGACCAGAAATGCCGCATCGTGAATTCGCTGAGCTGCTCGGCGCCGAAATCACTCATCAGCATCGGGCCGCCGAAGGTCTTCAAGCCGGCCCGCGCGAGCAGCGCCAGTTGGATCGCGGTGAAGTCGCTGTGACCGACCAGCGCTATCGGCTGATCGGCGAGCCGCCGCTGCAGCCCTTCGTAGTCGAGACCGTGCAGAATCCGCACCGCGCCGTAGCCGCCGCGCACGGCCAACACGACATCGGGCAGCTCACGCGATGGATCGGCGAGCCGGTTCAGATCGGCCGCGCGCTCGCCGTCGGTGCCGGCGAAGCGCTGGTAGCGGCGCTTCGCGGCCTCCTCGCCGTCGACTCGATGCCCCTGCGCACGCAGCCGATGCAGCGCGCGATGCAGCACCTCCGGATCATGCGGATAGCCGGATGGCGCAATCAGTTCGATGGTGCGAGAAGCGGTCATGGCGAGACCCGTTGGGCGTTGTTGTTTTAGAGCGGCGTGGTTGGGGGCGGTTCGCTGCTGGAGGGTGTGGCGGTGTCAACGGCCGCTTCAGCCGTTTCGTCACGCGCCGCCGCGCGGGCTGCGCGACTCGTCCGACGCCGTTCGGCAAAAAACGACCTGAGCGCGGCACCACATTCGGCTTCGAGGACGCCGCCGCTGACCGTCGCGTGATGGTTCAACTGAGGATTCGCGAACGCATCGACCACGCTGCCGCACGCGCCGGTTTTTGGATCGCGCGCGCCGAACACGACACGGGCGATGCGCGCGTGCATGATCGCGCCGGCGCACATCAGGCAAGGCTCGAGCGTCACATAGAGTTCGCAACCCGGCAGACGGTAGTTTTGGAGCGACTGCGCGGCTGCGCGCAGCGCGACCATTTCGGCGTGCGCGGACGGGTCATGCGCGCCGATCGGATGATTGAAGCCCGTGGCGATGACTTCGTCACCGCGCACGAGCACCGCGCCGACCGGTACTTCGCCGGCTGCGCGCGCTTCTTCGGCGGCGGCCTGAGCGAGCGTCATGAAGCGCAGGTCGCGTTCGGAGATGATGGGAGCGTCGGAATTTCCGGGAGGGATGGCGGCAGCGGCCATCGGGTGATCAGCCGCCGGTGCGAAGACCGCGCCGACGCAAGCGCCAACGGATTTCTCACCGGCCTCGGCTTGCGCAGAAGAGCCGATCGAGGCGGCACACGGGAGCGGCTCGTTCACTGCGAACCCGCGGCGGCCACATCGACATTGCCCACGCGCTCAGAGAGACGCTCCGCGATGCGGCGGCAATATTCGCGCGGCAGGACCATCGGGCCGCCGCGCAGCGATTCGAGCGCCATATCGAGCGCGAGCATGCGCGCCTGAAAACGGCAACGGGTCGGCTGATCGCTCACGGCATTCAGCTCCGTTTGCAGATCGCGCAACGCGCGAAGCTGCTCGACGGCGGGCGGCACGAAGCCCGCATTTTTCAGAATCCGGTTGGCGACGCGCACCTCTTCCGGCACCAACGCATCGTCGTCAAGGGCCAGCGGCGCGCCCGCTCCCGGCAAGTCGTCGAATTCTCCGCGCGCAGCGGCGGCGGCAATACGCTGTTCGACAAGCGCATCAAGCAATTTCATCTGCAATCCACAACGTTGCGGCCCGAGCATTCTATCAGGGAGCGCACGGACGCTCCGTGCTCACTTGACGGCATAAAGGCGCCGATTTGCCGGCAACCCGGCATTTGACGGTGCTTCAGCGTGGACTTAGAGTAAGTCATCAAGTCGCACAACGCGCGCGGCGCTTAACCGGCGCGGCACGCAGAGGTTCCCTCTCGTCGAATTTGACGCCGCCATGCCATTCAAACCGATCGGCCGTCCCAGTGCTCTTCCCGTCCAAGCGTCTCGGCGGATCGGCGTGCGTAGCGCGCTGGCGGCGATTACCGCGGCCGCGCTGCTTTCCGGCTGCGGCGTTTTTTGCGGTGGCGCCGCGGCGAGCGGCGGAGCCTATGCCGGGGGCTGCGGGACGAGCGTGCGGTTCTAGCCGGCGCCTCGCGAAACAGCCGCGAATTCGTTACCGAGGTGGCCTATGCCCCTCCCTCAGCTCGGCCCCACCAACGGCCAACGCGCGAGGACGACATGTCTGGTCCGTCCCAGCAGGCTGTGCATCAGCGCAAACTCGCGCACATTCCAGCACGCCGCCTCGGCCGTATGGCGCTCGATCCACTGCATCCCGTACGCCAGCGTCATGTGCGGCGTAAAACGTGCGTCGGGCTCGATGCCGTCGTCGCGCAAGCCCGCTTCGAGCGCATCGTGAAGCGCTTGCAGTCCGTGCACACCGTGCTCGCCCACCAGCACCGCCGGCCCATGCCGCGGCCTTTTCGCGAAGCTGGCGACCGCGTCGAATTCGACCGTAAATGGCGCCATGCTGACCGCCGCGGCCGCCCGTTTCGCCGCCTCGACCACATTCGCCGGCAAGCCGCCCGCGAAATTGCCGAGATGCCTGAGCGTGACGTGCAAGCGGTTCGCCGCGAGCGGTTTGCCGCGCACGCCGCTGTGCCCGCCGCTACGCACGCCGCTGCGCATGCGTGCCTCCGCACAAAGCTGCTGCGCGAACTTCGCGATACCGGCCGCGGTATTGGCATCGGGATAGACCGCGAAAAAGAGCCCGTCGGTGGGCGGAGACGGCGCCTCGAGCCCGGGCAACCACAGTTGTTCAGGCATCGCGCCTCGTTCCTTCGCTGATTCTTTCCGTCGATGCGCACACCGCCGCACAAGCGGCCCATTGCAGTCATGATACTGTATATTCATACAGTATGACAGGCCGTGTGCAACTGCGACGCGCTACAGATCGGCCGGCTTGCCGATGCGTTTGTACCAAAGCTCGATAAACGACTCGGCCGCCGGCGACAGCGAATGCTCGGCGCGTCGGATCAGATTCACGTCGCGTGTGACGAGCGGCGCTTCGAGCCTGCGCGCGACCAGATCGCGATGTGGAAACGACCCGAGCAGAATGCCCGGAAAAATCGCGATGCCGAGACCGGCCTGCACCATCGAAAGCCCGGTCGTCATATAGGACACTTCGTACTCGACCGCCTTGCGCATGCCGAGCGTGAACAACGTTTCGTCGATCAACTTGCGGATGCCGCTCGTCGACTTGATGCCGAGCCACGGATACTGCAGCGCATCCTTCCAGCTCACACGCCGCTTTTTCGCGAGTGCCGAATCCTTGCGGCAGATCGCGCACAAGTTGTCGCGCGCGAGGCATTGCAGCGTGATGCCCTCGGGGCGCTCGCTGATCGTGCCGATGCCGAACTCGACGTCGCCCGTCAGCGTCGACGCGGTCAGGCGATCGGGCGCGGCGTCGTCGACCGAGACCTCGATATTCGGGTACAGCGCGCGATATTCGGCGAGCAGTTTCGGCACGATCGCCGCCGCGATCGACGGCGTCGCCGCGAAGCGCAGCCGACCGCGCTCGCGCCCGGCCAGCTCCTTCACGCTCGACTGGATCGACTCGAGATCACGCAGCATCCGCTCGACGGTCGGCAGGATTTCATGCGCGGCCGCGGTCGGCCGCAACGAGCGCGACGTGCGGTCGAACAGCCGCAGGCCGAGCGCCACCTCCATTTGCCGGATCAATACGCTGACCGCGGGCTGGGTGATGAACATCTCGTCGGCAGCGCGCGTCAGCACGCCGAAACGGCAGACGAGCGCGAATGCACGCAACTGTTTGATGGTTGGAGTCATGGAAGCGCAATCATAAAGTTACTTTATGGGACCATTGATTTTGTTCGATTGTTTTCATTCGGACAGTACCCTACATTGCTCTCCTACGCAGCGCACAGCCGTTCAAAAAACGACAGGAGACAGTCGTGACAGCAATCGATTCGCGCAAACGCTTGATCGGCGCAATGGCGTCGACGCTCGGCAATGTGCTCGAGTGGTACGACTTCGTCGTGTTCGGGTTTCTGTCGATCATCATCGCGAAGCAGTTCTTCCCCAGCCACAGCGAGTACGCCGCGCTGATGCTCACCACGGCGACGTTCGGCGCGGGCTTCGTCGTGCGGCCGCTCGGCGGGATTCTGCTGGGCATGTACGCGGACCGCAAAGGCCGCAAGGCAGGCCTCACGCTCGTCATCGCGATGATGACGGTGGCCGCCGCGATGATCGCGCTCACCCCCGGCTTCCAGCAGATCGGCCTGATCGCGCCGGCGATCGTGCTGTGCGCGCGTCTGTTGCAGGGCATTTCGGCCGGCGGCGAATTCGGCACCGCGACCGCGATGTTGATCGAATATGCACCGACAGCGCGCCGCAATCTGTATGGCAGCTGGCAGATGTTCGCGCAGGCCCTGGGCGCGTTGCTCGCGGTCGCGATGGGCAGCGCGCTCACGCATCTGTTCACGCATGAGGCGCTCGAGTCGTGGGCATGGCGCATTCCGTTCCTGCTTGGTCTGCTGATCGGCCCGGTCGGCTTCTATATCCGCCGCAACCTGCCCGAAACCGAGGCGTTCCAGAAGCTTGGCGCGCGTGTGAAGGTGCCGTTCTCGCGCGTCGTGATGCACTATCCGCGCGAGTTGTTCGTCGCGACCGCGCTGTCGGCCGCGCTCAACGTGATGGCCTACGTGATCATCACGTATCTGCCGATTTACGCGGTGCAGAACCTGCATATGCCGGTGACGCTGCCGTTTTCCGTGCTGCTCGCGAGCGTGCTGCTGCGCGTGGTGACGATTCCTCTATTCGGTCATCTCGCGGATCGCATCGGCGGCGAGCGCATGATTCGCGTCGCGCTCGCGCTGTTTCTCGTCGTGCTGTACCCCGCTTACTACTGGATCGTCAACGCGCCGTCGTTCGCGTCGATCATGTCCGTCGAACTCGGCTTCGCGCTGCTGATCAGCGCGTCGAACGCGCCGATTCCGACCGCGCTCGCCGGCCTGTTTCCGACCGAAGTGCGCTCGACCGGCCTCGCGATCTCGTACAACATCGGCGCGGCCGTTTTCGGCGGCTTCTCGCCGATGGTGCTGACGTGGCTGCTGCACGTGACTGGCAACAACATGATGCCTGCGCATTTCTGCGCGGTGTTCTTCGCGCTCGGCCTGATCGGCGCGTTCATGCTGAAACGCCGCGCCGCGCCGGTGAACGAGTTCGCCACCCAGTAGCCCGCTCATCCCCGTTTTCCTCTTACCCGCACTTTCTCCGGGAGATCCCGCATGCCTGTCATTGACGTTCATACGCACATCTTCACGCACAAATGGCTCGAACTGCTGCGGCAGCGCGGCGGTGCGTACAACATTCAGACGCGCCCCGACGGTCAGCAGGAAGTGTTTCGCGGCAACACGCCGGTCGTGATTCCGCAAAAAGGCCACTTCGATTTCGACATGCGGATCCGCCAGATGGATGAATCGGGCATCGATATTTCGGTCGTGTCGCTGACCTGCCCGAACGTGTACTGGGGCGATCAGGCAACCAGTTGCCTCGCCGCGCGCGAATCGAACGACACGATCGCCGAAGCACAGGCCAGATATCCCGGCCGCATCCGCTGGTTCACGTCGCTGCCGTGGGAATATCCGGAAGCGGCGCTCGAAGAACTGCACCGCACCTGCGAGAACGGCGCGAGCGGCGTGATGGTGCTCGCGAACATCGCGGGACGCAGCCTCACCGATCCGATGTTCGCGCCGATCTGGGCCGAGATCGACCGTCGCGCGTTGCCGGTGCTCGTGCATCCGACCGATCCGCCCGGCGTCGATCTGATGGACATGACGAAGTTCGATCTGAGCTGGGCGGTCGGTTTCATGTTCGACACGACGCTCGCCATCACGCGCATGATCTTCGAAGGCTTCTTCGATCAGTATCCGAATCTGAAGCTCATCGCGTCACATGCGGGCGGCGCGTTGCCTTATCTGGCGGGCCGCTTCGAGAAAGGCAACGAGGTCGAGATCCCGCAACGTCGCAAGATGAAGCGCAAGCCGATCGATTATCTGCGCCATATCTACTACGACTGCATCACGTACAGCCCGGCGTCGTTCGAATTTCTCGTCTCGGTGGTCGGCGCGGATCGCGTGATGTTCGGCACCGACTGGCCGCATCAGGTGTACGACATTCGCGGCGCGTTCGCCAACACCGCGCGTCTGCCGAAGGAGCAATGCGACGCGATCCGCGGCAACAACGCGCTGCGGGTCTTCGGGTTCTGACGCGAGTCGCGGCGGCAGCTACCTGCCAGGAACCGTCAGCTGGTCGCCACCTACGCGGCGCTGCTCGACGATCTGATCGCGCGAGCGCCGCGGTAGTCGTCGCGCGCGGTGCAAGGGCGAGGTGTCGTTGCGAGAACAGAATTGCCAGCGTATCCCGGCGCATCAGGTCCTCCGATCGTGCCGGTACGTGCGGGGCGTCCAATCACTCCCACTCGATCGTCAATCAGCCGGCTGGAGCCTTGTGGGAACGGCGTTTCCGCCTGGTCACGCGGCGTCGATGCCGTCAGTCATACCGAAATTCTGGCTCGGCAGTTAATGGCTTCCATTGCACGGCATTGGACAATCGGCACCCGCTCCGTTAAAAAAGCCAGCAAGACCGAGCATCTGAAGCCGATTCGATACCGTCGTCGATACCGTGAGCGAACCCCTGCGCGGGCGTCCACGTACACCGCCAGAAACACCGTGAGACTCATTCCAGAGCGGAGCCTTGCAAAATTGGGATGATAGTCGGAGTAGGATACTGGCCTTTTGAGCCAAAGTTCGGCGATCTCCTCAGGGGTGCCGAACCCGTCATCTCGCACCGATGCCCCTCGACTACCCTACCCTCGATGCGCTGCGCACGCGCCATCCCGCTTGGCGCCTGTTACGCTCCGACCACGCGCCGCTCGCTGTCAGCTTCCTGCACCGCGTGTTCGTCGCGCCAAACGTGCGCGTGGTGGCGGCTCCGCTTCTTGCCGAAGCACTCGAAGATGAGCTTTACGCGTTGCGCGAACAACTCGGCGATGACGCCTTCCCGAAGCCGGCGCTCGAGTATCTGAACGACTGGGCCAGCCCTGAAAAGGGATGGTTGCGCAAGTACTATCGCCAAGGTTCCGATGAACCGCAGTTCGACCTGACACCCGCCACGGAGAAAGCGATCGCGTGGCTCGGCACGCTGACGGAACGCAGCTTTGTCGGCACGGAATCGAGGCTCTTGACACTTTTCGAGCTGCTGCGGCAGATGGGCGAAGGCAGCGAGGCGGACCCCGAAAAGCGTCTTGCCGAGCTCCACACGCGGCGCGGCCAGATCGATGAAGAAATCGCCCGCGTGGAGGCCGGTGACGTTCGGCTGCTCGACGATGCCGCGCTCAAGGACCGCTTTCAGCAATTCATGCAAATGGCGCGCGACCTGCTCACGGATTTCCGTGAAGTCGAACAAAACTTTCGGCTGCTGGACCGACATGTGCGCGAGCGAATCGCGCTCTGGGAAGGATCGAAGGGTGCGCTCATCGAGGAAATCATGGGCGAGCGCGACGCGATCGCCGATTCGGACCAGGGCAGCAGCTTCCGGGCGTTTTGGGACTTCCTGATGTCGAGCCGCCGTCAAGAGGAACTCTCGAAACGGCTCGAGCGCGTGCTGGCGCTGCCGGCGGTCATGGAAATGAGGCCCGACGCGCGCACGCGGCGCGTCCACTATGACTGGCTGGAAGCCGGCGAGCATACGCAGCGCACGGTAGCTCAGCTCTCGCAGCAGCTTCGACGCTTCCTCGACGATCAAGCGTGGCTCGAAAACCGCCGCATCATGGACATTCTGCGCGGTATCGAAACGAAAGCGCTTGCGCTGCGCGAAGGGCCCCCACCAGGCTCCGTCATGGAGATCGAGACCGCATCCACTGACATCGAGCTGCCGATGGAACGCCCGCTTTACGCGCCGGCGCTGCGCCCTCTCATTGCCAACGTCTCAATCGAAACCGGTGAGGCGAACCTCGATGCCTCGGCACTCTACACGCAGATCGTCGTCGATCGCGCGCGCCTCGCAGGCCATATCCGTCGATGCCTGCAAGATCGGCCGCAAGTGACGCTAGCCGAACTGACCGCTTCGCAGCCTCTCGAGCATGGGCTCGCCGAGCTCGTCGCCTATTTGCAACTGAGCGCCGAAGCTGGATCATTTCGCGCGACCGTCGACGAGACCATTTCCGATACGATCGAGTGGCAGGCGAACGACGCCAACGGAACACCAATCATTAAGCGCACGACGATGCCGCGTGTGATTTTCACAAGGTAGAGATGACGGAAGAACAGCAAGCCTCGTCGCCTGGTCGAGGTGATTTGTCGACAGTTGCCATCGCGCTGCTCAAGGGCGTGGTTTATCGTGATGGAAACGAGCGCCTCTGGGCCGCACTGCTCGAATTGCAGACGCACGCGCGCGACTACGTCGCCGTGCTTGGCCTCGAGCTCGTCGTGGACGAGGCGGAAGGCTACGCCTTCGTAAAAAGCCGCGCCGCGCATGACGCCGAAGTCGATGGGGAACAGGCTCAGCTACCCCGGCTCGTTGCCCGGCGTCCACTCTCGTTCCCCGTGAGCCTGCTGCTCGCGCTGCTGCGAAAGAAGCTGGCGGAATGGGATGCTGGCGGCGGCGACACGCGGCTCGTCCTTGCGCGCGAGGACATCGTCGAGCTCGTACGCGTATTCCTTCCCGCGAGCACCACACGAGGCGCGCCTGGTCGATCAAATCGATACACACGTGAACAAGATCGTCGAGCTCGGCTTCCTACGCCGGATGAAGACCACGAGCGGACCGCCCACATTCGAGGTGCGGCGCATTCTCAAGGCGTTCGTCGATGCGCAATGGCTGCTCGATTTCGACGCGCGGCTCGCGAGCTATCGGGCGCACCACCTTCAAGATTCGACGGTTTCTGACCAACAGGAGAGTCGCGATGAATGAGCCGCGCACGCTCGGCCTCGATTTTGCCGTCGACGACGCCCTGACGGGCTTTCGCCTCGAGCGGCTCGAGGTTTTCAATTGGGGAACCTTCGACCAACGAGTCTGGGTGCTGCGGGTCGATGGCCGCAACGGCCTGCTGACAGGAGACATCGGCTCCGGAAAGTCGACGCTCGTCGACGCCATCACCACCCTCCTCGTGCCCGCGCAGCGCATCGCCTACAACAAGGCGGCAGGCGCGGACAGCAAGGAACGTACGTTACGCTCGTATGTGCTTGGCTACTACAAGTCGGAGCGCAACGAGGTCACGGGGACGGCCAGGCCCGTGAGCCTGCGCGACCATAACAGCTATTCGGTGGTTTTGGGCGTGTTTCGTAACGCCGGGTACGATGCCACAGTCACACTCGCGCAGGTGTTCTGGATGAAAGACGCACACGCTCAACCCGCGCGATTCTTCGTCTGTGCCGAACGCGACCTCTCGATCGCCGCTGACTTCTCGCGCTTCGGCACCGACATCGCACAGCTGCGCAAAAAGCTGCGCGGGCTGGGTGCCGAAATCGAGGACACATTTCCGAAATACAGCGCCTGGTTCCGGCGGCGCTTTGGAATCGAAAACGAGCAAGCGCTCGAGCTCTTCCATCAAACGGTATCGATGAAATCGGTGGGCAATCTCACCGACTTCGTACGCAGCCACATGCTTGAGCCGTTCGACGTCGCACCGCGCGTCGACGCACTGATCACGCACTTCGACGATCTGAATCGCGCGCACGAGGCGGTACTGAAAGCCAAGCGCCAGGTGGAACTGCTGACACCGCTCGTCGACGACTGCGATCGCCACAGCGAGCAAGGACACGTTCTCGAAGGCTGGCGAGCGTGCCGTGAAGCACTGAAACCCTACTTCGCCGGGCTCAAGCTCGGCCTCATCGAGCGCCGCCTCCAATTGCTCGACGAGGACCACGCGCGTGCAATATCACGCAAGGCGCGGCACGAAGAAGCGCGCGACCAGGCGCGCCAGCGCGTGGACGATTTGCGCCGCGCCGTGGCCGAGCAAGGCGGCGATCGCATCGCGCAACTCGAGGTCGAAATCCGCCAGCACGAGCGAGAAAGCGCGCGTCGCCGCGAACGCGCGCAACGCTATGCCGCCATCGTTACGCTGCTCGGCGAAACCGAGGCCACGGATGAGGCCGCATTCGCTTCCCAACGCCAACGTCTGGCCGAGCGGCGCAGCTCGCTCGTCGACGACGAAGCGCAAGAGCAAAATGCGATTACCGAATGGAGCGTGGCCTTTCGCGAAGGGAAAGCGCAGCGTGATCTGCTAGAGGACGAAATCGCGAGCCTGAAAGCTCGACGTAACAACATCCCGAAGGAACAAGTCGCGATGCGGGCGAGCCTATGCTCGGCGCTCGGTCTGGAGGAAGACGCCCTGCCGTTCGCCGGCGAACTCATTCAGGTGCAAGAGGATGCGCGCGATTGGGAGGGCGCCGCCGAGCGCGTCCTGCACAACTTCGGCCTGTCGCTGCTCGTGCCCGACGAGCACTATGCGAACGTCGCGGCGTGGGTCGATCGCACTCATCTCCGGGGGCGGCTCGTCTACTTTCGCGTGCGCTCTGAACGCGCCGCGCGCGCAGCCGAGGCCATCGAGCTACACCGCCACTCGCTCGCGCACAAACTCGCGATCAAGCCCGATTCGCTGTTCTATGGCTGGCTCGAGCGCGAAATCGGCCGCCGGTTCGACTATGCATGCTGCGATACGCAGGAGCAGTTTCGGCGCGAGATGCGCGCGATCACGCGTGCGGGCCAGGCGAAAGCGCTTGGCGAGCGCCACGAAAAAGACGACCGCCGCGCGCTTGACGATCGCAGCCGCTACGTGCTGGGTTGGAGCAACACGGCCAAAATTGCCGCCCTCGAAGCCCAACGGCGAGCGCTCGAGGTTCGGCTTGGCGAGATCGGACAGAAGCTTGAAGAAGCTCAAAGCGAGCACGCGAAGGTGCGCGAGCAGCTCGAAGCGCTTGCGCGCATCGGCGAGTTCGTCGACTTCCGCGACATCGACTGGGGAAGCTGCGCGACCGCGATCGCACGTCTGGCAGACGAAAAAGCCCGCCTCGAAGCGGCAAGCGACGCCCTCGCGGAGCTAACGGCCCAATTGGACTCGGCGCAAGCGTCGTTGACAGAGAGTGAAGCGGCGATCTCGGAAACCGACTCGGAACTGGGCGGTATCCTGGCCAGGCGGGAGGCAGCGCAAACGTTGCGCGACGAGACGCACGCGCTCGTTGCGCAAGTGAATGCCGAACTTGCCGAGCGAATCGAGGCGCTGCGAGCGGAGATTCTCGGCGAACACCAGCTTTCCGTCGAGTCATGCGACAACCGCGAGCGGGACGTGCGAGAGACGTTGACAACCCGTATCGACAACGAAACGAAGTCGCTCGGCCGCCTTGCCGAAAAAATCGTCAAGGCCATGGCGGCCTTCAAGGATGCCTACAAGCTCGAAACGGCCGACTTCGATGCGAGCCTCGACGCGACCTCAGAGTACCGTGACATGCTCGCGCGGCTGCAAGCGGACGATCTGCCGCGCTTCGAAGCGCGTTTCAAAGAGCTGCTCAACGTCAATACGATCAACGAGATCGCCAACTTCCACGGCCAGCTCGCCCGCGAACGGCAAACGATCAAGGAACGTATCGAACGCATCAACGAATCGTTGCGACAAATCGACTACAACGCGGGCCGATACATCGTCCTCGAGAGTCAGTCCAGCCCCGACGCGGAGATCCGCGAATTCCAGAGCGACCTGCGTGCTTGCACCGAGGGCGAACTCACCGGCTCGGACGATAGCCAATACTCGGAGACCAAGTTCCTGCAAGTCAAACGGATCATTGACCGCTTCCGCGGCCGCGAAGGGTTGACCGAGCAGGACCGGCGCTGGCGCGCCAAAGTGACCGACGTGCGCAACTGGTTTCTGTTCGCCGCCAGCGAGCGTTGGCGTGAGGACGACAGCGAATACGAGCACTATTCGGACTCGGGCGGTAAATCGGGCGGCCAGAAGGAAAAACTCGCCTATACGATCCTTGCCGCGAGTCTCGCCTATCAGTTCGGCCTCGAATGGGGCGCCGTGCGTTCTCGATCGTTCCGCTTCGTCGTCATCGACGAGGCGTTTGGACGAGGCTCCGACGAATCGGCGCAATACGGTCTCACATTGTTTCAAAAACTGAACCTGCAATTGCTGATCGTCACGCCGCTGCAGAAGATTCACATCATCGAGCCGTTCGTTTCGAGCGTCGGATTCGTTCAGAACGAGGGCGGACGCGCCTCGAAGCTGCGCAACCTGTCGATCGAGGAGTACCGCGCGCGCAAGGCGGAGTTCGAGCAATGAATTGGACCACGACCGCCGAACTGCGCGTTCGCCTCCAGCGCCTATGGGAGCGTGGCGAATGGCTGCGGAGCCTCGTAGACGGCACCGAGGGGCTGTTCCCACTACGTCTAACGATAAAAGGCCCGAGCTCGTCCGAATTGGCCGAACGCTTCGACGCGGTACGCGCATGGATCGCGGAGATTGCCGCGACACCGCGCGTACGCATCGAATGGCGAGAAATCAATCATCGCATTCTCGGCCTGCAGCGTTTGCCACAAGCAGCTTGGGTGGACAGTCTGGACGATGCGCTCGCGGTCGCCGGCAAGCGCCGCGACGCAGCGCAGTTCGAGCGGCTGCTCGAAATCACACGCTCGCGCCAGCCGAAGCTCACCACGTGGCTTGCGCAGCGCCCGTTGCAAGCACTCGAATTCGCAGGCGATTGGGAACGACTGCTGGCAGTCGTCGATTGGCTGCAAGCACATCCGCAGCCGGGCGTATATCTTCGCCAGGCCGAAATCGCCAACGTCGACACGAAATTCATCGAGGCGCGGCGCGGCGTCCTCGCCCAATGGCTCGATCTCGTGCTGCCGTCGGAGTCAATCGACAGCAGCCGGACAGCCGCCGCCCAATTCGCTGCTCGCTACGGGTTCCGCGAGAAGCCGCCTCGGATTCGATTTCGCGCGCTCGATGACAGGCTCGCCGTTCTGCCTGGCATGGGCCGGCCCGACATCGCACTCGACGCTGACAGCTTCGCGCGCCTCACACTGCCATGCCGCCACGTGTTCATTACGGAAAACGAGATAAATTTTTTGGCGTTTCCCGACGTTCCACAGTCGATCGTGCTCTTCGGGGCGGGCTACGGTTGGGAAGCTCTCGAGCCGGCGCGATGGCTCACGGACTGTGCGCTCCACTACTGGGGCGACATCGACACGCACGGCTTCGCCATTCTCGATCAATTGCGCAGCCGGCTCCCGCATGTTGGATCGTTCTTGATGGACCGCGCGACGCTGGTGGCGCATGAAGCGTTCTGGGGAGAAGAAGGCGATCAGGTCACGCGCGATCTGCCGCGGCTCACTGCCAGAGAGCGGGAACTCTTCGATGACCTCCGCGACAACCGGATTCGCCATGGATTGCGGCTCGAGCAGGAGCGCGTGGGATTCGGGTGGGTCAGGGCGGCGCTCGAAGAGCGGGCTTGCGCTTAGAACTTCCCCATCTCACCGCCAGGTACAACTCGAATACGACTCGAAGCAGGCCGCCTCGAAGATGCCTGCCCCGACTCCCACGTTCAGCGACTTTAGTTTGCGCTGCCGTTGCGCAGCAGAGCATCCGAGATCGTCGACAGCACCTCAGCCAGTCGTCTTGCCGTCTCGGGAGATGGCAGCGGCAACTTGAGACTTCGCGCGCCCGTCACGGCATCGCGCTCGACCCACGGGTGTGCGGACACCGCGCCATCGCCCGGCTCATTCAACGCCGACGCTAGCGCCGCGCCGAACTGCAGCAACCCTGACCACGGTTCGATGGACGCGCCTCGTTGCGCTGTATCGATGGTCGAAGCTTGAAGCCGCTCGCCGGTACCGGCGAGGTCGGTTTCCACGACGCTCGCGTCACGCGCCGCGTCGCCGGACACGACTGCGCCGCTCGCGGCTTCCTCCGCCGCGGCCATGACCTCGCTCTCTCCCATGCGCCCCGCGACGTTTTCGACATCCTTCATGAAGCGGGTCAGGCGCGAACCACCGAGCAGAATTTCGCTGGCGCCGCCATCGAGGATGCCTTCCGCCAGCGAGCGCTTGAAAGCCAGCACCGACAGCATGCCCTCCTCGATCGTTCCCTTCGCGATGTAATTGACGACTTGTACCGGCTTTTTCTGGCCCAACCGATAGATGCGCGCGATGCGCTGTTCCAGCACCGCCGGGTTCCACGGCAGATCCATGTTCACGAGCGTCGACGCGTGCTGGAGGTTGAGCCCCGTGCTACCTGCGTCCGTCGACAGAAATACCCGACAGTCCGAATCGTCCCGAAAGCGCTGCACCAGCGCGGGCCGATTTTCCGACGGCACGCCGCCATGGAAGCTGACGTAGCCGATGCCGAGCTTCTTGAGCCGGCGAATGACTATCTCATGCGTGCGCGTCCATTGACTGAACACCACGACTTTCTCGTCCGGCTGCGTGAAAAGCGACTCGAACAACGTCGCCAGCTCGTCGGCCTTCACGCCATGATCGGTTTCCTGGTCCAGCAGATAGGTGCTGTTGCACGACATGCGCATGTTCTGCAAAGCACAGGTGAGGCGCCGCTGGTCCTGATCCGACAGAAACCTGGTGTTACGCCAGCGCCGGACGATTTTGGCCACGATGTCCGCGTTTTCCGTGTGATACGCCATCTGCAGCTCGGTCATGGGCACCAGCAGATTCTGGTCGGTGCGCCCGGGCAACTGCAGCAGCACCTCGGACTTGCGACGCCGTATCATGATCGGTGCCAGGGTCTGGCTGATCTTCTCGAGGCCCGTGTATCCCGTCACGCGTCCCGCCTCGTCCTTGACCTGATGTTCGTGCAGCAGCTTCCACGTGGGCCCAAGACGGTGCTGGTCGACGAATTGAACGATGGAAACGAGTTCCTCCAGCTTGTTTTCGAGAGGCGTTCCCGTCAGCACGACGGCATAGGGGCTGTCGATTCGCTTGAGAGCCTTCGCCGCAATGGTGTTCCAGTTCTTGATGCGCTGCGCCTCGTCGACGATGACCAGCTCCGGCGCCCACGCGGAAATCATGTCAAGGTCCGATTTCAGCTTCTCATAGTTGGTGATCTTGTAGAGATCCTGGGCCGCATATTCGCCCCGCCTCTGGGCAAGGCCGCCCGCGACTACCCTCGAAGCGTGGCCGGAGAACCGCGTGATCTCGCTCTGCCACTGATACTTGAGCGAAGTCGGGCAAATCACCAGCACTCTCGACACGCCAAAATGCCGGATCAGGATTTCCGCCGCCGCGACGGCCTGCACCGTCTTGCCGAGGCCCATTTCGTCGCCGATCAAGGCGCGCCCGGCACGCACGGCGAACAATGCGCCTTCGGCCTGGTACGGATAGAGCGGCACCTTGAGCAGCTTCTTCAGCGAGGGCGTCGCCCCTCCTTGCGGAAACTGCCCGTCGAGCATCCTGGCACGGCGCGCCGCATCGTTTCGGCCAGCGATGAAGTCGAGCGCGTCGTCATGGGCGCGCAATTCGTGCCCGGCCTTCGCCACCCTGGAGAGAAAGCGCCCGAGATCTTCGAAACGGTCCTCCGGCAGATGCCATCGCCGAGACTCGTCGAACAAAGCGGCGGCCGCTTTGGCTACCTTTGCCGGACAATCCGCGCCGGCGCGAAAATGGACCGCTCGCCCTCCCTCGTTTCGCAAATACAGCTCCGAGAATGCGGGCTGATAACCACGGGCGAAGGCCGCCTTTGCGCCTCGCTTGCGCAGCAGTCGCGACAAGGTAAATTCAATGTGCTTGCAGGTGCCGAGTTCGTTGGTGGCGTAATCGGGACAGTCGCAAAAGTTGTCGCCCGGGCAGGTCCCACGAATCGACACGCGATAGCTGAAGTTCGACTCCGGATTGCCGACGCGGAATTCGGAGAAATACGTCTCCGTCCCGAGATTCTCCAGCGAGAACGCTTGCTCTTGCCCGAATTGCCGACGCAAGGCGCGCTGCCAGTCGGCGGGCGACATGTGATCGGGGGCGTGGATGCGGGAAAGCTTCGAGGATCGACGTGACTTGGTGGAAGAGTGTTTGCTAGTCATGACTTGACGTGATATTTGCGCGACCGACCCGCTCAAACAATGCGAAGTCCAGCGGGTCTCGGATTGCCTCCCACGCGGGCAGATCCAGTCAAGTCAATCCGCCAACGGCTGAATCCGCCCCCCGGATCGAGTCCGTAAGGCGTCCTTGATTGCCTACCGGCTCGGTAAAAAAGAGGCCACACAGAATATCCCGGGCCTCGTCCTCCATCGCCCGCAGATTCGACACACAAGGTGGCACTCAGCACCGGCACTACCACATTCTCGGGCAATAGTTTCGGCACGTAGCTCTACCCGTCGATCCAGGCAATTCTCGATCCAGTCGCCAGGCTGAAACCTGACTGATTCAGCCACGGCGCGTACTGACATCAGATATACATTGCTCCATCATACGTATATCTATCGTATATACAGTATGGAGTGCATCATGCGCGACGCACCTATTAATCTTCGCGCCTTGCCAGAGCAACGTGATCTGATCGATTACGCAGCGAGCCTGCTTGGCAAAAACCGCTCTGACTTTATGTTGGAGGCCGCTTGCGAGCGCGCTCAGGCCGTCGTCCTGGATCGCACTTTCTTTGGGCTTGATTCGGAAAAATTTAAGCAGTTCACCGAATTGCTAGACGCACCGAAAGTCGCAAACGCGGGTCTTGCACGTCTTATGGACGTGAAAACACCTTGGAATGAAAACAGCGAATGAATCGGAAGCTTTCTGCTCCGCAGCCGCTGCTGGCCGAGCACGACGTTGCCAGCTTTTCCTGCGGAAGGCCGGAGCTTGACGACTGGGCTGAAGCGGCGCGCCCTGAATAACCACAACAGTGGGACAAGCCGTGTATTTGTAACGACCGATGATACCGGCCGCGTCTACGGCTCCTATGCCCTCGCGGCTGGAGCCGTTGCCCATGTCGATGCAACCGGCAACGTTCGTCGAAATATGCCGGATCCAATTCCGGTGGTTGTGCTTGGCCGGCTAGCGCGAGACGTAAATACAAAAGGCATCCAACTCGGCGCTGCCCTTTTGAAGGACGCCCTCAATCGCGCTAGCTCGATCGCAAAAGATCTTGGCGTACGTGCGATGCTTGTGCATGCGATTGACGCACACGCAGCGGCTTTCTATGAGTCGTACGGGCTCACACCGTCTCCGATTCATACCCTCACACTCATGCTCCGACTGGCATGACGAGTGCGCAGAAAAGCCGCAGGGTGCGGCTTTTCTTCACCTGGCCAACTTTCCGCCACTACAGGCGCGTGGTTGGGACGACTTTTTACCGTCACCAACCACAAGACCTACAGACGCCCGCAAACCCACGCGGAGTCTAGCTTTTCGGGGAAAACTTTACCGTCATGCCCGGAATCGCATTGACGGTAACAATTGAAACCCGAATTTCGAACGGAACCATACCGTCCGGTTTAGCGATACTTGTACCGTCCTTGATACCGTCGAAGACGCCCAGCTTTCTACGGAATGGTGGATATATTCATTAAAAATCAAATACTTAGAGGCAACGTTGCACTCTGATAGACAATCCGAACACACCTCGTAAGCCATTGATTTAATTGAGATATTTTTACCCTCACTCCCACTCGATCGTCGCAGGCGGCTTCCCCGAGATGTCGTAGACGACCCGGTTGATCCCGCGCACTTCGTTGATGATCCGGTTCGACACATGCCCAAGCAGTTCATGCGGCAGATGCGCCCAATGCGCGGTCATGAAGTCGAGCGTCTGCACCGCGCGCAACGCGACGACGTACTCGTAGGTGCGCCCGTCGCCCATCACGCCGACGCTCTTGACCGGCAGGAACACCGCGAATGCCTGGCTCGTCAGGTCGTACCACGACTTGCCGGTTTCCTTGTCGATCGTGTCGCGCAGCGTCTCGATGAAAATCGCGTCCGCGCGGCGCAGCAGGTCCGCGAAATCGCGCTTCACTTCGCCGAGGATCCGCACGCCCAGACCCGGACCCGGGAACGGATGGCGATACACCATCGAGTGCGGCAGACCCAGCTTCACGCCAAGCTCGCGCACTTCGTCCTTGAACAGCTCGCGCAGCGGTTCGAGCAGCTTCAGGTTCAGCGTCTCCGGCAGACCACCGACGTTGTGGTGGCTCTTGATGGTTTGCGCGGCCTTCTTGCCCTTGCCCGCCGATTCGATCACGTCCGGATAGATCGTGCCTTGTGCCAGCCACTTCGCGTCGGTCAGCTTGCCGGCTTCGGCCTGGAACACTTCGACGAACTCCGCGCCGATGATCTTGCGCTTCGCTTCAGGATCGGTCACGCCGGCGAGCTTACCGAGGAATGCTTGGCTCGCGTCGACGTGAATCACCTTCACGCCAAGGTGATCGGCGAACAGCGCCATCACCTGCTCGGCTTCGTTCAGGCGCAGCAGGCCATGGTCGACGAACACGCAGGTCAGTTGATCGCCGATCGCGCGGTGCAGCAGCGCCGCCGCCACCGACGAATCCACGCCGCCCGACAAGCCCAGAATGACGTGCTCGTTACCGACCTGCTCGCGAATCTTCGCGACGGCTTCGTCGATGTAGTGGCCCATTTCCCAATCGGCCTTCGCGCCGCAGATCTGCAGCACGAAGCGCTCGAGCATCGCGCGGCCCTGCACCGTGTGCGTGACTTCCGGATGCCATTGCAGGCCATAGAAGCGGCGCTGCTCGTCGGCCATCGCGGCGATCGGGCACGATTCCGTCGATGCCATCAGCGCGAAACCCGGCGGCATCTCCAGCACCTTGTCGCCGTGGCTCATCCATACCTTCAGCATGCCGTGGCCTTCGGACGTGGTGAAGTCGCTGATGCCTTCGAGCAGGCTCGTATGGTTGCGCGCGCGCACTTCGGCGTAGCCGAATTCGCGCAGATGACCGATGTCGACCTTGCCGCCGAGCTGCTGCGCCATCGCCTGCATGCCGTAGCAGATGCCGAGCACCGGCACGCCGAGTTCGAACACGGCTTGCGGCACGCGCGGCGTGTCTTCCTCGGTGACCGAGCTCGGGCCGCCCGACAGAATCACGCCCTTCGGCGCGAAGTCGCGGATGAACGACGCGTCGACGTCGTACGGATGGATTTCCGAATACACGTTGGCTTCGCGAACGCGACGTGCAATCAGTTGGGTGACTTGCGAACCGAAGTCGAGAATCAGGATCTTGTCATGCATGGCAGCGGACGGAATCAGAAGTGAGCGGATACGGAATGCCGCGCGCGAGGCGCGGCGTCGAATTCAAAGCGGTCCGCGCGGCGACGGTCTTGGCGCGGAGCGGACCGCCAACATTACGATGAAGCACAAGGGCGCGGCCAACCACGGAACTCGCCGCCTGCGATGCGCGCGAACGAAATCCGCTAGCTTCGGCAAACGGCCTGGCGCGCGGCGCTTCAACCATGAAACGGCGGGCGGGGTGCGCCGGGCACGTCGTTGCTGGTGTCGCGCGCGGCGCGTTCGGACTCGCTCTGGCCGGGCTCGCTTGCGGCCGGATGAAGCGGCGCGGGAGTGGCAACGGAAGCCGCGGAAGCCGGATTGGCCGGCCGCGTGACCGGCACGACGGGCTCTGGCACCGGCTCGGCGTGATAGACCGGAAAGCCCGCTGAGGCACGTGGCTCGCGCGCGTTGTCGCGTTCGGGTTCACGCTGCCGTGCGGCATCCTTTTCGGCCTCTTTCGCGGCACGCTTATCGGCACGACTGTCGGCCTTGCTCGACGAGGGCTTGACCACGATCCCCTTCTCGCGCCGCCGCACCGCACCCGACAGTCGCACGCCGCCGAGCCCGATCACCACCAGCACGACACCGGCCAGCACCGCCACCATCTGGCCGATACCGGTCAGCGACGGCGTATGCAGCCCCAGCAGCCAGACCAGCATCAGCACGCCGATCAGCCAGTGCACATGACCGACGACCTTCGCGACCGTCGAGGTCAGCGCCCCGTCGAACGACGCATGCACCGCGAGCCACGCGAGCCCGATCAGCGCGACGCCGAACGCCTGGCCGACCAGCATCGGCTCCGTTGGCACCAGTTGCAACGCGTCGTACAGCGAGGTCCAAGGCGTCAGCACGAACAGCAGGCCGAACGCCAGCAGCAACAACGCATCGAGGATCAGTACAACGCGCAGCAGTGGCTTCATGGGCGTTTAGTCCACGTGGTAGTTGGGCGCTTCCTTGGTGATTTGCACATCGTGCACATGCGACTCGCGCAGGCCCGCACCGGTGATCTGCACGAACTCGGCCTTCTCGTTCATTTCGGCGATGGTGCGGCAGCCGCAGTAGCCCATGCTCGCGCGCACGCCGCCGATCAGCTGGAACAGGATCGCGTTGACCGAACCCTTGTACGCGACGCGACCTTCGATGCCCTCCGGCACCAGCTTGTCGATGTTGGCCGAGTTGTCCTGGAAGTAGCGGTCCGCCGCGCCGTCCTTCATGGCGCCGACCGAGCCCATGCCACGGTACGACTTGTACTGGCGGCCCTGGTACAGGAATACATCGCCCGGCGACTCCTCGGTACCGGCGAACATGCTGCCCATCATGACCGCGCTGGCGCCCGCCGCGAGCGCCTTGCTGACGTCGCCCGAGAAGCGCACGCCGCCGTCGGCGATGACCGGCACGCCGGTGCCACTCAGCGCTTCGGACACGTTGGAGATAGCGGTGACCTGCGGCACGCCGACGCCTGCGACGATTCGCGTCGTGCAGATGGAGCCCGGGCCGATACCGACCTTGACGCCGTCCGCGCCGTATTCGACGAGCGCCCTGGCGGCCGCGGCGGTTGCGATGTTGCCGCCGATCACCTCGACGTGCGGGAAGTTCTGCTTGACCCACTTGACGCGCTCGAGCACGCCCATGCTGTGGCCATGCGCGGTATCGACGACGATCACGTCGACGCCGGCCTGCACGAGCAGCTCGACGCGCTCTTCGTTGTCCGCGCCGACGCCGACCGCCGCGCCCGCGCGCAGCTTGCCGTGCTCGTCCTTGCATGCATCCGGGTGCTCGGTCTGCTTGGTGATGTCCTTGACGGTCATCAGGCCGCGCAGTTCGAAGGCGTCGTTGATGACCAGCACGCGCTCGAGGCGGTGGCTGTGCATCAGCGCCTTCGCTTCGGCGAGCGGCGTGCCTTCCTTGACGGTGACGAGGCGCTCGCGCGGCGTCATGATGTTGCGCACCGGCTCGTCCAGACGCTCTTCGAAGCGCAGGTCGCGATTCGTCACGATGCCGACGAGCTGCGAGCCCTCGACGACCGGGAAGCCCGAAATGCCATGCTGGCGCGACAGTGCGATCACGTCGCGCACTTTCATATGCGGCGGCACGGTGATCGGATCGCGCACGACGCCCGACTCGAAACGCTTGACCTTCGCGACTTCACGCGCCTGCTCGGCCGGCGTAAGGTTCTTGTGGATGATGCCGACGCCGCCCATTTGCGCCATGGCGATTGCCAGACGTGCTTCAGTGACCGTGTCCATCGCGGCGGACACGAGCGGCATGTTGAGGGAGATGTTGCGGGTCAGCCGGGTCTTGAGGCTGGTGTCGCGCGGCAGAACATCGGAGAAGGCCGGGACGAGGAGCACGTCATCGAACGTGAGTGCTGTTTGGATCAGACGCATGGCAAATCCTATAGGCGCAAAAGCGAATTATACGCGATACCACCCCGGTTTTCACTGCGCGAACAGCAGCTTAGCGAATTTCAGACGATTTTTTGCCGCTCCCGCCTGCGTCGATTTCGCTCGCCTGTTCGCGTCAGGTTCGAACGGGTTTCGTTTGCGCGTTCGCAGGCGAAACCGGAGCAGAGCCGGCGGCATTTTCGCGGCACGTACCCTGTCGAGCGGCGGTCGAGCGGTCCGAATGCAGGATCGAACAAGACGCCCTGCTCGCAAAACCGCTATTCTGCCGGCCATTCCAGTTTATCCAGCAGAGGCAGTCGATGCAGCGCGGTGTCGTATATGGCGTCATGGCCGGAGCCTTGTGGGGCATGGTGTTTCTGGTGCCGCGGGTGCTGCCCGACTTCTCCCCGCTCCTGCTCGTCGCCGGCCGCTACTCGATGTACGGCGTCGTGTCGCTCGCCGCGGCGCTGCCGATCGCGCGTTCGCTCGCCAAACGGCTGAGCCGCGAGGATCTGATCGCGCTCGTCAAGCTCGCGCTGGCCGGCAATATCGTCTATTACCTGCTGCTGACGGCCGCCGTGCACCTGATCGGAATCGCGCCGGCCTCGCTGATCGTCGGCGTGCTGCCGGTCACGGTCACGCTGGTCGGCCGGCGCGATCACGGCGCGGTGCCGCTCGCGCGCCTCGCATGGCCGCTCGCGACCGTGATGGCGGGCATCGTCTGCATCAATATCGACGTCTTTACGGTGGCCGGCGCGGCGCCGGTGAGCATCGCGACGCGCCTGCTCGGCGTGGCCTGCGCGGTGGGCGCGCTCATCTGCTGGACCTGGTTCGCGGTCGAGAACGCCCGTTACCTGCAGCGTCAGACGCATTTCAGCGGCAATGAGTGGTCGGTGCTGTGGGGCGTCGTGACTGGCGCGCTCGGCGGCGCGTTGTGGCTCGTGGTCGCGGTGCTGCCGTCGGGCGGCCCGCACGGTGAGTTGGCCGACCCGCGCTGGCACACGTTCTGGCTGCTCAACCTCGCACTCGCGATCGGCGCGTCGTGGCTCGGCAACGGCCTGTGGAATGCCGCGGCAAAACGGCTGCCGCTAACGCTGTCCGGCCAGATGATCGTGTTCGAGACGCTGTTCGCGCTGCTTTACGCGTTCATTTACGACGAGCGCCTGCCGCGCCCGCTCGAACTCGCGGCGATCCTGCTGCTGGTGGCGGGGGTCTGGTGGTCGGTGCGCCGGCATTCGGACGACGATTCGTCGGGTACGGCGCGCATCGAGGGCATGAACGATAAGGCGCAGACGGCGGCGCCTTGAGGTGACGTGACGCGATGATGCAAAACGGGCGGCGCGCAAAAAAAGTCCGCCGCCCCCCAACTAGCGCCGCCTAGCGCGAATCCTTGTTCAACCAACGCCGCCCCTCGATCGACCCCGCCTTGCGTGTCTTTTCGACGCGGCGTTGGCGCGACACCTTCGGATCCACCAGCAACGGCCGGTAAATCTCGACGCGATCATGGTCGGCCAGCACCGTATCGAGCGGCTTGAGCTTGCCGAACACGCCCACCTTCTGCGTGTTCAGATCGATCGACGGAAAGCGCTGCAGAATCCCGCTTGCGCCGATCGCCTGTTGCAGCGTCGCGCCCGCGGGCAACTCGACCGCAATCAGCGCCTGCTCGGCAGCGAGCGCATAGCAGACCTCGACCGTTAGCCGCGCGCTCATGACTGACCATAGCGCTGGTTGGCGCGCTTCACGAAAGATTCGACGAAGGTATTGGCGATGTGATTGAACACCGGCCCGATGATCTTCTCGAGCAGGATGCTGGTGAACTCGTAGTGCAGCGCGAATTCGATCTTGCACGCATTGGCGCGCAGCGGCGTGAAGCGCCAGAAACCGGTGAACTTGCGAAACGGACCGTCGGCGAATTCCATGTCGATGCGCGTGGGGCGCTCCATCGAGTTACGCGTGGCGAAATGCTGCTTGATGCCCTTGAAGTTGATATCGATCCTCGCCTCCATGCTGGTGTCGTCCCGGTGACGAATTTCGATGCCCCCGCACCATGGCAGGAACTTGGGGTAATCGTCGACGTCGGTGACGAGGTCGAACATCTGCTCCGCCGAGTGGCGAATCAAAACGGTTTTCTGGACATCTGCCATAAATTGAACAGCGCGTGGCAACGGTGGACGAGCGCCGCGGGCTTTCCTTGCCCCGCTTTGCTAAAATCGTGATTTTAAACGAGTTGGGCACTTTCCATTCATGAGCATCATAGACAACAGAAAAGCCTTCTACGACTACTCGGTCGAGGAACGCTATGAGGCAGGCCTCGTGCTCGAAGGATGGGAGGTCAAGGCGTTGCGCGCCGGGCGCGGCCAGATCAAGGAAGGCTACGTGGTGATCCGCAACGGCGAGCTGTTCCTGATCGGCACGCACATCAGCCCGCTGCCCGAAGCGTCGACGCACATCCATCCCGACCCGGTGCGCACGCGCAAGTTGCTGCTGCATAGCGAGGAGATCAGCAAGCTGATCGGCAAGGTCGAGCAGCGCGGCTACACGCTCGTGCCGCTGAATTTTCACTACAAGAACGGTCGCGTCAAATGCGAGATCGGTCTCGCGAAGGGCAAGAAGATGCACGACAAGCGCGAGACCGAGAAGAAGCGCGACTGGGAGCGCGAGAAGGCGCGCTTGATGCGCTCGCCGACCTGAACGCGATTCGTTTCCGGCTCATGCAAAAATGGCCCGCGCATCGATCGATGTGCGGGCCATTTGCTTTTACGTCACGCACTCATTGCGCATGCATTGCCCGTTCGTCAGCGCAAGTCGCCGCGCGGCGGCTCCGCTGCCGCCTTGCTCCTGTTCACGATGGTCAGCGCCGACGCGATCATCGAACTCATGTTCGACATGTCGCCCGGCACGATCAGTGTCGTGCCCTGCCTGGCCAGGTTCGAGAACGCGTTCACGTACTGTTCGGCCACCTTCAGATTCACCGCGTCCATGCCGCCGTTCAGCTGGATCGCCGCCGCGATCTTCTGGATCGCCTGCGCGTTCGCCTCGGCCACCGCCAGAATCGCCGCGGCCTGCCCCTGCGCCTGATTGATCGCTGCCTGACGCTCGCCCTCGGACTTCTGGATCGCCGCCTCGCGGCCGCCCGACGCGATATTGATCTGCTCCTGCTTGCGCCCTTCCGATGCCGCGATCAGCGCGCGTTTCTCGCGCTCGGCGGTGATCTGCGCCTGCATCGCGTGAAGGATTTCCTTTGGCGGCGTCAGGTCCTTGATCTCGTAGCGCAGCACTTTTACGCCCCAGTTCGCGGCCGCCTCGTCCAGCGCGGACACGATGCTGTGATTGATGAAATCGCGCTCCTCGAAGGTCCGGTCCAGCTCCAGCTTGCCGATGACCGAGCGCAGCGTGGTCTGCGACAACTGCGTGATCGCGAACACGAAGTTGCTCGATCCGTACGATGCCTTCATCGGATCGGTGACCTGGAAATACAGCACACCGTCGACCTGCAGTTGCGTGTTGTCGCGCGTAATACAGACCTGGCTCGGCACTTCGAGAGGAATTTCCTTCAGCACGTGCTTGTACGCGACCCGGTCGACGAACGGGAACGCGAAGCTCAGACCCGGCGTCAGCGTCGCGTGATAACGGCCGAGGCGCTCGAGCACCCACGCATGCTGCTGCGGCACGATCTTGATGGTCTGCGACGCGAGCATGATCACGACGATCAGCAGCACTGCCCCGACGATGGTTGAATCCATATCGCTACCCTCCGATTCTGCTTCGAATAGTTGTGCGCAGGTTGGTCGGGCCTGCGTTTTCAGCTTGGGCGGCCGGCGCTCAGATCGTCAGGTCGCGCTCGCGCGCGCCTTCGGCTGCCGGCTCGCGACGACGACGAGGCAACTGCCCCGCAACTCCCTGATCTCGTAGACCTGCGCGTCTTCGGGTTCGCCCGCGGCCAGCTCGACGTCCCATGCCGCGCCACGATAGGTCGCGCGTGCTTTGCGCCCCTGCCAGGCCGGCACGTTCAGCGTCTGCCCGATATCCAGATTGACATCCGGATTGCGCGACGCCTGCTCGCGCCTACGACGGCCGAAGCGCGAGCGTCTGAGCACCACGACCGCCGCGAGTGCAACCAGCGCCGCCACTACGAATTGCAGATCGGTCCCGGCGCCGGCAATGCGCGCAAGCGCGGCCGCGACGAAGCCGAACGCGATCATCAACAGATAGAAGGTGCCGCTCATCAGTTCCAGCACGACAAGCACACCCGCCCCGATCCACCAGAACAGTCCACCAGGCGCCACGTCGACCTCCACAAAGCAAAACACCCCGGTTCTACCGGGGTGTTTATAGCACGAAGCGCACGTGCCTTTAACGCGTGCCGAATGCCGCCTGCGAAAGCGGCATTCGATACCTCGCGAGTTACTGCTTCGCCTTTGCCAGCTGCTGCCACGTATCGATGATCGTGTCGGGGTTGAGCGAGATCGACTTGATGCCTTCGTCAGTCAGCCATTGCGCGAAGTCCGGATGATCCGACGGCCCCTGGCCGCAGATACCGACGTACTTGTCGAGACGCAGACAGGTTTCGATCGCGCGCTTGAGCAGGAACTTGACCGCTGGATCACGCTCGTCGAAATCGACCGCGAGCAGTTCCATGCCCGAGTCGCGGTCGAGGCCGAGCGTGAGCTGCGTCAGGTCGTTCGAGCCGATCGAGAATCCGTCGAAGTACTGCAGGAACTCTTCCGCGAGGATCGCGTTCGTCGGCACTTCGCACATCATGATCAGACGCAGGCCCTTCTCGCCGCGCTTCAGGCCGAACTTCGCGAGCAGCCCGACCACGCGCTCCGCCTGCTTCAACGTACGCACGAACGGCACCATGATCTCGACGTTGTCGAGGCCCATCTCTTCACGCACCTTCTTCAGCGCGACGCATTCCATCTGGAACGCCTCGGCGAAGTCTTCCGCGATATAGCGCGACGCGCCGCGGAAACCCAGCATCGGGTTTTCCTCGTCCGGCTCGTAGCGCGAACCACCGATCAGCTTCTTGTACTCGTTCGACTTGAAGTCCGACAGACGCACGATGACGGGCTTCGGATAGAACGCCGCCGCGATCGTTGCGATGCCTTCGGTCAGCTTGTCGACGTAGAACGCCCGCGGCGAGGCGTGACCGCGCGCGACGCTTTCGACCGCCTTCTTCAGGTCCTGATCGACGTTCGGGTACTCGAGGATCGCCTTCGGGTGCACGCCAATGTTGTTGTTGATGATGAACTCGAGCCGCGCGAGACCCACACCTGCGTTCGGCAGTTGCGAGAAGTCGAATGCGAGCTGCGGATTGCCGACGTTCATCATGATCTTCACCGGAATCGGCGGCAGTTCGCCGCGCTGCACTTCGGTGACTTCGGTTTCGAGCAGGCCGTCGTAGATCTTGCCTTCGTCGCCTTCCGCACATGACACGGTGACGAGCGCGCCGTCCTTCAGCACGTCGGTCGCGTCGCCGCAGCCGACCACGGCCGGCACGCCCAGCTCACGCGCGATGATCGCCGCATGGCAGGTGCGGCCGCCACGGTTCGTGACGATCGCCGACGCACGCTTCATGACCGGCTCCCAGTTCGGGTCGGTCATGTCGGCGACGAGCACGTCACCCGGCTGCACGCGGTCCATCTCCGACGGGTCGTGGACCACGCGCACCGGACCCGCGCCGATCTTCTGACCGATCGCGCGGCCCGTTGCCAGCACGTTCGACTGGCCCTTCAGCTTGAAGCGCTGCTCGGCCTTGCCGCCGCCCTGGCTCTTCACCGTTTCCGGACGCGCCTGCAGGATGAAAATCTTGCCGTCGCGGCCGTCCTTGCCCCACTCGATGTCCATCGGACGCTGGTAGTGCTTCTCGATGATCACCGCGTACTTCGCGAGCTCGATCACGTCTTCGTCGGTGATCGAGAAGCGGTTGCGCTGTTCGTGCGCGACGTCGACGGTCTTCACGCGGCCCGGCTCGCCCGGCTTCGTGAACTCCATCTTGATCAGCTTCGAGCCGATCGAGCGGCGAATGATTGGGTACTTGCCCTGCGCGAGCGTGGTCTTGAACACGTAGAACTCGTCCGGATTCACCGCGCCCTGCACGACGGTTTCGCCGAGGCCATAGCTCGACGTGATGAAGACGGCGTCCTTGAAGCCCGATTCGGTGTCCAGCGTGAACATCACGCCCGCGGCGCCGACGTCCGAACGCACCATGCGCTGCACGCCCGCCGACAACGCGACTTCAGCATGCGTGAAGCCCTTGTGGACGCGATAGGAGATGGCGCGGTCGTTATACAGCGACGCGAACACGTGCTTCATGCGATCGAGCACGTCGTCGATGCCGACCACGTTCAGGTAGCTTTCCTGCTGACCGGCGAACGATGCGTCCGGCAGGTCTTCCGCGGTCGCGGATGAACGCACGGCAAACGACAGCTCCTCGGGCGAGCTCTGTTGCAGCGTGTCGAACCCCGCGCGAATGTCAGCCTCGAGCTGCGGCTGCAGCGGCGCGTCGACGATCCATTGACGGATCTCCTTGCCCGCTTCGGCGAGCGCCTTCACGTCGTCGACGTCGAGCGTCTCGAGACGTTTGGCGATGCGCTCGGTCAGATCGTTGTGCTGCAGGAAGTCACGGAACGCGAGCGCGGTGGTCGCGAAGCCGGTCGGCACGCGCACGCCGGCTTCCGCGAGCTGGCTGATCATCTCGCCCAGCGACGCGTTCTTGCCGCCGACGATCTCCACGTCGGTCATCCGCAACTGCTCGAACGGAACTACATACGCCTTGTCCTTTGCGACGGTAACTGCGTTAGTCATACAAGCCCCTAAGTGTGAAAGAAATTCACGACTGTGCAAGTGGGCTTGAACACGGGCAGCCCATTGGAAGCCTCGACCCCGTGTCTTGCACAACCTGTTAGATAAGCAATCGCCTGGACGGCGGAGATGCGTTGCATGGCGCGCCGGCCGTGGCGCACGAGGCGGAGCACCGAAGAACGCGGTTGAGCGGACTTACCGCTCGATCTGTTGCGTTCAACGCATATTGACATTAGATAACGTGACGTTGAACGACCGTTCGCGGCAAGTTAGCGGCCAATCGCCTGCAATTGCTTATCCAACAGGTTGCCGCTATTCTACCGTGCCGACTCCTGAAATGTGGCAGTCGGTCGAGAATTGCGCCTCGAATCGCGCGCCGACCGAGCCAGCGGGCTTTTGCGGGACCGCCCGCGCGGGACACGAGTGTGGCGCGCCCGCCGCCGCGCGGTTTGATTCGAGCGCGTTGTCGCGCTCGCGCTTTCCGGCTCATTTGCCTTTCACGTTCACAACTCCTCTGATGCCGCCCACCGTATTCATCGTCTCAGACGGTACCGGGATTACTGCCGAAACCTTCGCGCATTCGATCCTCTCCCAGTTCGACCAGAAATTCCGCCTGGTCCGCGTGCCATTCGTCGACTCGACCGAGAAGGCCTACGCAACGCTCGAAAAGATCAACGAAGCGGTCGTGCAGGACGGCCGTCGACCGATCGTGTTCACCACGCTGGTCGATAGCTCGTCGAATCAGATCGTGAAGGGTTCGAACGCGCTCGTGCTCGACATGTTCCAGACCTTCGTCGAGCCGCTCGAGCAGGAACTGGAACTGAAGTCGAGCCACGCGATGGGGCGCGGCCACCAGAACGCGGACACCGAGGAGTACAAGAACCGGATCGAGGCGATCAATTTCTCGCTCGCGCACGACGACGGTCAATCGAATCGCAATCTCGCAGACGCCGACGTGATCCTCGTCGGCGTGTCGCGCAGCGGCAAGACGCCGACGAGCCTTTACCTGGCGATGCAGTACGGCGTGAAAGCGGCGAACTATCCGCTGATTCCCGAAGATTTCGAACGCGGCAAACTGCCGACGCCGCTACGCGAGCATCGACAGAAGATGTTCGGGTTGTCGATCGATCCGCAGCGGCTGTCGGAGATCCGTAACGAGCGGCGGCCGGGCAGCAAGTATGCGGCGCCGGAAAACTGTCGCTATGAGATCAACGAAGCCGAAACGATGATGCGGCGCGAGGGGATCAAGTGGCTGTCGTCGACGCACAAGTCGATCGAGGAAATCGCGACGACGATCCTGCAGGAGATCAAGCTGGATCGGCCGTCGTATTGAGGGATGGCCGAGCAGGCGTTGCGTTGCCGGGCCAGAGCCCTCGCAACGCCACTTAAGTCTACTTTTTGCGCCCGCGCTGCTGCCGGCACTGCTCGAACACGCAGACCGCCGCCGCGGCCGCCACGTTCAGCGACTCCATACCGCCGGGCTGCGGAATCGTCACCCGCAACGACACGGCATCGCGCCACGCCTGCGACACGCCCGCCCCTTCGTTGCCGAACACCCACGCGAGCGGCCTGCTCAGGTCGCTGTCATAGATCGCTTCGGCACCATGCGAATCGGTGATGACGATCGGTACCGCGAGCCGTTCGATCAGCGCACGCGCTTCGACATCCTCATGAATCTGCAACAGGAAGTGCGCGCCCATCCCGGAACGCAGCACCTTCGACGACCACGCGTATGCGGTGCCCGGCGCGCAGAACACGTGCTCGATACCCGCAGCCGCTGCGCTGCGCAGAATCGAGCCGACGTTGCCCGCGTCCTGCACGCCGTCGAGCACGAGACAGTTTTGCTCGACGCGCTCGGGCAGCGGTGCGTCGAGCTTCTCGACGAGCAGCAGAATCCCGACCCCATGCACGACATTCGACAACTGTCCGAACAACGCATCCGGCAGCGTCACGAGCCGATGCTCGTCGATCCGTGACACGATCGCCTGCGCTTCGTCGTGACCCAACGCGCCGTCGGTGACGACGCATAGCTCCGGCTGACCTGCGACGTCGAGATACGTGCTCGCGAGATGGAAGCCCTCGAGCAGCGCGTGGACGCTGCGGCGCTGTTGATGCGTCGAGCCGGCCAGTGCCTTCAGGCGCTTGTAGAGCGGATTGTCCCGCGAGGTGATGGCTTTCACAGGCAGCGAAGGCGGTGAGAAGGGAAAAGGAATCAGCGGCAATCAACGGCACGCAAGCGCGGAGCGCGCTCGAGCCGCGCTGATGGGGTCGGTCACGCGAAGCCGGCTTCGCCGAACGCATCGTCGTCGAGCAGCAGCGCGTCGGCCACGATGACGGCGTCCGCCGACGGCAACGGCACGCCAGTGCCGAACCTCAAATGCGCTTCGCGCACCGGCGCGAACGATCGCCGATGATGCTCGCACGGCCCATGCTCGCGCAGCGCCGCGAGATGCTGCGGCGTGCCATAACCGGCATGCGCGTCGAAGCCGTACATCGGATACGCCTGGTGCAGTTCGACCAGCATGCGGTCGCGCGTGACCTTCGCGAGAATCGACGCCGCCGAGATGCTCTTCACGAGCGCGTCGCCGCCAATCACCGCCTCGCTACGGATGCTGAGCGTCGGGCAACGGTTGCCGTCGATCTTCACGAGCGTCGGCACGACCGACAGGCCCTCGACCGCGCGCTTCATCGCGAGCATGGTGGCGTGCAGGATGTTCAGCGAATCGATTTCCTCGACTGTCGCCGACGCGACGCAGTACGCGAGCGCACGCTCGACGATCTTGTCGTACAGCGCTTCACGCTTGAGTGCGCTCAGCACCTTCGAATCGTCGAGGCCACGGATCATCGGTTTGGCGGGATCGAAAATCACCGCCGCCGCGACGACCGGACCGGCCAGCGGTCCGCGCCCTGCCTCGTCGACGCCGCAGACGATGTCGTCGGCGCTCTCGAAGTTCAGGCCGGCTTGCGCCACTACCCGAACGGTGGCCGCGATCTTCCGGCGAGGCGCGCCCGCGGCGGTCATGGCCGCCCCGCCCGCTGCTCGACGACGCTCGCCACGACTTCGGCCGCGCGCTGCGCGGTGTTCTGCTTCAGCACGTGATGCATCTCCGTGAAGATTTCCTTCAGCGTGCGCCGGTTCGCCTCGTCGCGCAACTGTTTCAGCGTCGCCTCGGCGAGCGCCTGCGGCGTCGCGAAGTGCTGCAGGATCTCCGGCACCACGAAACGCCCGGCCAGGATGTTCGGCAGGCCGACGTACGGCAGATAGCCCTGGCGGCGCATGATCTGCCCGGTCAGCCAGGGCACCTTGTACGAAATCACCATCGGCTTTTTCAGCAGCGCGGCTTCGAGCGTGACGGTGCCGCTCTTCACGAGAATCGCGTCGGCGGCGGTCATCGCGAGTTGCGACTGGCCTTCGGTGATGGTCAGCACGAGGCCCGGATGCGCATCGACGAGCGGCTGCAGCAACGCGCGCAACGCGGGCGTCGCCGCCGGCATCACGAAGCGCACGCTGGGCTCCTGGTGCTGCATCATCTCCATCGCCGCGAAGAACGTCGGGCCGATCAGGTCGATCTCGGAGCGCCGGCTGCCCGGCAGCACCGCGATCACCGGCCCGCTTTCCGCGAGACCGAGTGCGCGGCGCGCACCGAGGGTGTCGGGTTCGAGCGGGATCTGATCGGCCAGCGGATGCCCGACGTACGACGCCGCGACACCCGCCTTTTCGAGCAGCGCGGTTTCGAACGGGAACACGCACAGCATGTGATCGACGGCCTTGGCGATCTTCTTGATGCGCCCGCCACGCCACGCCCAGATGGACGGGCAAACGAAGTGCACGGTCGGAATGCCGGCGTCGCGCAGTGCGTGCTCGAGCCCGAAATTGAAGTCGGGCGCGTCGACGCCGACGAACACGGACGGCGGTTCGGCGAGCAACTGACGCTTGAGCTCATTGCGGATACCGAGGATTTCAGGAATGTGCCGCAGTGCTTCGACATAGCCGCGCACCGTCAGCCTTTCCATCGGCCAGTGGGCGTCGAAGCCCGCGGCGATCATGCGCGGACCGCCGATGCCGTAGTACTGCGTGGCGGCCGGCAACCGGCTGGCGAGGCCGTCGAGCAGCGACGCAGCGAGCAGGTCGCCGGACGGCTCGCCGGCCACCATCGCGACGCGCAGCGGACTGGGTTGCAACGTCATCGGTTAGCGGATGATGCCGCGCTGCGACGCTTCGACGAACGCGAGCAGCGTCTGCACCGGGGCGTCGCCGTCACCGCCGGCCGAACCGAGTTCCTTCAGTTGCACCTTCGCTTCTTCGAGCGACAGGCCGTTCTTGTACAGCACGCGATACGCGGTGCGCAGCACCGAGATCGCGTCGGCCGAGAAGCCGCGGCGACGCAGCCCTTCGACGTTGATGCCGTGCGGCTCGGCCTTGTTGCCCGCGGCGATCACGTACGGCGGCACGTCCTGCACGAGCGCCGAGGCGCCGCCGAGCATCGAATGCGCACCGATGCGCACGAACTGATGCACGCCCGACATGCCGCCGATGATCGCGTAGTCGCCGATCGTCACGTGACCGGCCATCTGCGCGTTGCTCGACAGGATCACGTTGTTGCCGACGTGGCAGTCGTGACCGATGTGCACGTAGGCCATGATCCAGTTGTCGTCGCCGAGCGTGGTGACGCCCGCGTCCTGCACCGTGCCGGTGTGGATCGTCGTGAACTCGCGGATCATGTTGCGGTTGCCGATCACGAGCCTGGTCGGCTCGTCCTGGTACTTCATGTCCTGCGGACGGCCGCCGACCGATGCGTAATGGCCGATGCGGTTGTCTTCGCCGAGCGTGGTATAGCCTTCGATCACGCTGTGCGAGCCGACCGTGCTGCGCGCACCGATCGTCACGTGTGCGCCGATCACCGCATAGGGCCCGACTTCGACGGATTCGTCCAGCTGCGCGCCCGCTTCGATGATCGCGGTGGGATGGATCCTGCTCATGCGTCCTCGCTTCTGATTCTGTTGCGTTGTGTGGATGGCCTTGCCGTCAGGGCCGCCGCGCGCGTGCCTTGCCGCGCCGCGACCTGCCCCGACGCGGGCTTTTACGCGTCTTTGTCCGTGTGGCGCACCGCGCACATCAGATCGGCTTCCGCCGCGACGACGCCATCCACTTCGGCGCGCGCCTTGAACTTCCAGATGCCGCGCATGTGACGCTCGAACGTGCAGTTCAGGATCAGCTGATCGCCCGGTTCCACCACGCGCTTGAAGCGCGCGTTGTCGATGCCGACGAACAGGTACAGCGTGTTCGACGGATCGCTCGGCTCTTCCGAGAACGTCAGCAGCGCCGCGGTCTGCGCGAGGGCTTCGAGGATCAGCACGCCTGGCATCACCGGCCGCGTCGGGAAATGTCCCTGAAAATACGGCTCATTGATCGACACGTTCTTCAACGCTTTGATGCTCTTGTGCGGTTCGAGTTCGAGCACCCGGTCGACCAGCAGGATCGGATAACGATGCGGCAGCAGCGTGAGAATCTTATGAATGTCGAGATTGATTTTTTCGGTGCTCATGGTGTTTCTGCTCACGCATTGACTGCGCGATGATGACTGCGGATGCTGGGTGCAGGTGGGTTGAAAACGCGCACGACCGGCGCCTCTGATGACCGGTGGTCGTGCCACCCGGTCACGGCCACCGGCTTTGCTTCACGATGCTCGACCACTATTTTACGCGGTGCGGATGGGTCGCCGGGATAACTGTCAGATCTTGTTGCCTGCGGGTTGACCCGCGGCGCCGTCAGCTGGCATTGCCGGCTTTGTCGACGGTGGCGTTCTCCAGCGCTTTGATGCGATCGCGAAGCTTGTCGATATTGCGCAGCAGCGCGGCGCTTTTGTTCCAGTCCGCGTGGTTCACGGCCGGGAACGCGCTCGTGTACATGCCGGGCTTCAGCAGCGACTTCGACACGCCCGACTTTGCGGTGACGATCACGTAATCGGCGAGCGTCACGTGTCCGGCAATGCCGACCGCGCCGCCGATCATGCAATGACGGCCGATGGTCGTGCTGCCCGCGATGCCCGCGCAGCCCGCGATCACCGTGTAGGCGCCGACCTTGCAGTTGTGGCCGATCTGCACGAGGTTGTCGATCTTCACGCACTCCTCGATGATCGTGTCGGCCATCGCGCCGCGGTCGATCGTGGTGTTCGCGCCGATTTCGACGTCGTTCGCGATCGACACGCCGCCGACCTGCGGAATCTTGACCCAACTGCCGGTGCGTGCGTCGCCCTCGCCGACGAAGTCGGGCGCGAAGCCGAAGCCGTCCGAGCCGATCACCGCGCCCGCGTGGACGATCGCGCGCTCGCCGAGCTTGCAGCCGTGGTACACGGTCACGTTCGGATACAGATGTGAGTTCGCCCCGACGCGGGTGCCGCGGCCGATTACGACGTTGGCGTCGAGCCGCGCGTGCTCGCCGATCACTGCGCCCGCTTCCACGGTGACACGCGGACCGATCACCGCGCTCGCGGCGACCTGGGCGGAAGGATCGATGGTTGCGCTGGGATGCACGCCGGGGACCGCCCTCGGCGCGGCCAGGTCGATGAAGGTTTGCGCGATGCGCGCAAAGTAAGCGTAGGGATTCGGCGTGACGATGAAGTTTCGAGCTTCGCGCGAGGCGAGCTTCGCAAGGTCGCCGGCATTGATCAGCACGGCGCCGGCGCGGGTCGTTTCGACCTGCGACAGATACTTCGGATTGGCGAGGAACGCCAACTGGTCCGGGCCGGCCTGGTCGAGCGGCGCAAGACTGCTCACGCGCTGCGCCCCGTTACCGACTACTTCACCGCCGAACCGCTGGACGATGTCCTCGAGCGTAAATGCCATGCCTATCCTGTCTCCAATGTCGACCAGAGTTGGCGCTTTAGCGCTTACTCTGGTCCCATTCAAATCATTGCGAGGGCGCGCGCCGAGGCGTGCGGGGCGACCGTGCGCCGCCCTCAGTCGCCCTCATTGCCCTTAGTTGCCCTCAGTTGCCCGATGCCGCAAGTGCCTTCAGCACCTGGTCGGTGATATCGATGCGCGGGCTCACGTACACCGCTTCCTGGACGATCAGATCGTAGTGCTGCGTTTCGGCGATCTGCTTGATGACCTTGTTCGCGCGATCGAGCACCGCCGCGAGTTCCTCGTTGCGGCGCTGGTTCAGGTCTTCGCGGAACTCACGCTGCTTGCGTTGGAAGTCCGAGTCGAGCTGCGACAGGTCGCGCTGCTTTTGCGCGCGATCGGTCGCCGACATTGTCGCGCCATTCTTGTCGAGTGCATCGGACATCGACTTGAGCTTTTGCGCCATGTCGGCGAGATCCTTGTCCCGCTTCGCGAATTCGGCCTCGAGCTTCAGCTGCGCGGCTTTCGCCGCCGCCGATTCGCGCAGGATGCGGTCGGAATTCACCGCGGCGATCCTCGCCTCCTGCGCGTGCGCCATGCCGACCCCGAGGGTCATTGCCAGCGCCAATGCGCACGCTACACGTTTCGAAAACATACCGGTTAGCAAAGTCATCCTCTCGATACTGTAGTTTGGCCGGGTCCGCCGCCGCAGCCGGCCGCCGGCAACGCCGGCCGCCGGGAACACCCGCCGCCCGATCAGAACGCCGTCCCGATCTGGAACTGGAACTTCTGGTACTGGTCGCCAGTGTGCTTCGTGAGCGGGAAGCCAAGGCTCAACTTGAGCGGGCCGATCGGCGAGATCCACGCGAGACCCACACCGTAGCCGTAACGCAGGCCATTTGCGCCGATGCTGTTACCTTCCGTTCCCCACACGTTACCGGCGTCGAGGAACGTGAACACACGCAGCGTGCGATCGTAGCCCGTGCCCGGCAGCGGGAACGTGAGCTCGATATTGCCGACGAGCAGCTTCGAGCCGCCGATCGGGTCGTTGGTCTTCGCGTCTCGCGGACCGAGCGAGCTCGGCTCGTAGCCGCGCACCGAACCGATACCGCCGGCGAAGTAGTTCTTGAAGATCGGATAAGGCTTGCCGCCGAGGCCGTTACCGTAGCCGCCCTGGAAGTTGAAGCCCAGCACGAAGCCACGCGCGAACGAGTAATAGTACTGCGCGTTGATGTCGGCCTTGTAGTACTGCGTGCCCCCGATCGGCGTGCCGTACTCGGCGTTCGCCTGCGTGAAGTAGCCGCGGCTCGGCACCAGCGCGCTGTCACGCGCGTCGCGCGACCAACCGACCGTCAGCGGTACGTTGTTCGACACGCGGCCGAACTGGTTCACGTAGTCGATATAGCTTTGCGGCGTATTCGAGTCGATGTCGAGCTGGTTCTGCTCGAAACCGACGCCGAAAAACACCGTGTCGACTTCGGAGAACGGAATGCCGAACTTCAGGTCACCGCCAATCGTGACGATCTTGAAGCTCGAATCGGTCGAATAGTACAGCGGCTGGTACGTGCGGTAGTAGACGTCGGTGATCCGCTTGATGCCGTCCACCGTGAAGTACGGGTCGACCTGCGTGACCGTCAGCGTACGGTACGTCTTCGCGGTATTGATGTTCACCGAGAGGCTCGTGCCGGAGCCGAACACGTTGTCCTGCGAGATACCCGCCGACAGCACCACCTTGTCCGTCGATGAGAAGCCCGCGCCAAGCGTGATCGCGCCGGTCGGTTTTTCGGCGACCTTCACGTCGATGTCGACCTGGTCGGGCGTGCCTTCGACCGGCACCGTGGTCACGTCGACGTCGGTGAAGTAGCCGAGACGGTTGATACGGTCCTTCGACAGCGCGAGGCGGTTCGAATCGAACCACGAGCTTTCGAGCTGGCGCATCTCGCGGCGCACCACTTCGTCGCGCGTGCGCGTGTTGCCGACCACGTTGATGCGGCGCACGTACACGCGACGGCTCGGGTCGACCTGAAGCGTCAGGTCGACGGTGTGGTTGTTCTGGTCGATCTGCGGCTGTGCATTGACGGTCGCGAACGCGTAGCCGTACTCGCCGAGCTTGTCGACGATCGCCTTCGTGGTGGCCTGCAGCTTTTCGGCCGAGAAGCGGTCGCCCGGCTTGATCTTGATCAGCTTCTTCAGTTCCGCTTCGCGGTCGAGCAGATTGCCGGCGAGGCGGATGTTCGAAATCGTGTACGGCTGACCTTCATGCAGCGTGACCGTCAGGTACATGTCCTTCTTGTCCGGCGAAATCGACACCTGGGTCGATTCGATGCTGAACTCGAGATAGCCGCGGTTCAGGTAGTACGAGCGGACGTTCTCGAGGTCGCCGGTGAGCTTGTCTTTCGCGTACAGGTCGTTCTTCGTGTACCACGAGAACCAGTTCGGCGTGGACAGCTGCATTTCGTCGCGCAACGTGCCGGTGCTGAATGTCTTGTTGCCGATGAAGTTGATCTGACGGATCTTCGCGCTCGGACCTTCGGCCACCGAGAACAGGATGCCGACGCGGTTGCGGTCGATCGGCGTGATCGTCGTGGTGACTTCAGCCGCGTAAAAACCGCGCGTCAGATACTGGCGCTTCAGTTCCTGCTCGGCCTTGTCGACGAGGGCCTTGTCGTAGTAGCGACCTTGCGACAGCCCGACCGCGCGCAGAGCCTTGATCAGATTGTCCTTGTCGAACTCGTGGATACCGGCGAAGTCGATCGTGCCGATGGCCGGGCGCTCTTGCACCTGCACGATCACCACGTTGCCTTCGGTCGCGATCTTGACGTCGTTGAAGAAGCCCGTCGCGTACAGCGCGCGAATCGCTTCGGACGCCTTGTCGTCGGAAAAGGTATCGCCTTGCTTGATGGGCAGGTACGCGAACACCGTGCCCGGTTCGACGCGTTGCAATCCCTCAATGCGAATGTCTTGCACCACGAAGGGCGTCGTTGCGTGAGCAACCAGCCCATGCGCGGCGAACGCCGCGGCTACAACCGTCTTTGGACCAAAGCGATGAGGTTTGAACAACGTGCTTCCCCAGTATGTATAGCTGCATCAGGCCTGGCGGCCGCCCTCGTGAACGCCGCCGGACACTTTAAAAATGGATTAAACGAGCCAGATCGTTGAACAGCGCAATCGCCGACAACGCGACGATGCAGGCAAGCCCCGCCCTCTGAAAAACGAGTTGCCAGCGATCGGAGACAACTTTACCGGTCACAGCTTCAACCAAATAATATAACAGATGACCCCCATCCAATACCGGAATTGGTAGCAGGTTCAGCACGCCGAGGCTAATGCTGACAAGGGCCAGGAACGACAGAAACGCGGCAGGACCCAGACGTGCGCTCTTTCCCGCGTAGTCGGCGATCGTCACCGGACCGGACAGATTCTTCAGCGATGCCTCGCCGACGATCATCCGGCCGAACATCCTGACCGAGTACACCGCGAGATCCCAGGTACGGCGCGCGCCGAGGTGGAGGCTCTCGAGCGGCCCGTAGCGCACGTCGATCGACGGCACCTGGGTCGCCAGCTCCGCGCCGATGCGGCCGATCTGCTGCCCGCTCGCCGCATCGCGCTGCAGTTGCGGCACGATGGTGATTTCTTCGAGCGCGCCCGCCGCATGACCGCCACGGCCCCCGCGCTCCACCCGCAGCGTGACCGGCACGCCGGCGTGCGATTTTACAAAAGCGATGAAGGCCGAGGCATTATCGGTCGGCGTGCCGTTGATCGCGCGCAGCCGGTCGCCGGCGACGAGCCCCGCCTTTTGCGCGGCGCTGCCCGCCTGCACGCCCGCCACCGTCAGCTTGCCGCCGCCGGGCTCGAAGCCGAGGCGCGACATCAGATCGTCGTCGACGTCTTTCTCGCCGAGGCCGCGCAGGTCCATCGGAAAATCGGACGTGCCGTGCGCGTCTTTTGCACTGAGCACGACGCGCTGCTGATCGAACGCGGCGCCGAGCAGTTTCCAGCGCAGATCCGACCACGACCGCACCGGCTCGGTCTCATCGCTATGGCCGGTGCGCACACCGACGATGGTCTCGCCGCCCTCGAAGCCCGCCAGCGCGGCCGGCGTGTTCGGCGCGGGTGTCGCGATCACGGCGGCCGGTTCGGTCACGCCAGTTGCGAACACGAGCGCGAACAGCACGATCGCGAGCAGGAAATTCGCGACCGGACCGGCCGCGACGATCGCGAAGCGCCGCCACACCGACTGGCGGTTGAACGCATGCGGCAGATCCGCTTCGGGAATCGAACCGGGGCCGGTCTCGCGCTCGTCGAGCATCTTCACGTAGCCGCCGAGCGGCAGCGCGGCAATCGTCCACTCGGTGCCCGTCTTCGGACTGACCCACTGAACGAGCGGCTTGCCGAAGCCGATCGAGAAGCGCAGCACCTTCACGCCGCACAGACGCGCGACGCTGTAGTGCCCGTACTCGTGGACTACCACGAGTACGCCAATCGCAACCGCGAAAGCGAGCAGTTCGATCAGCAGATTCATAAACGCCTCACTGGACGGCGCGTTCCGTGCGACGGGCGCCGTCAGGCAGACGCGCGATGAATTCGGTAGCAGCTCGGCGCGCGGCGGCGTCCGCTTCGATGACGTCGTCGAGCGCGTGCGCGCTGCGGTTCGGCAACGCGTTCAGCACGGAGTCGACCGCCTCGGCAATCGCCATGAAGCCGATGCGGCGCGCGAGAAATGCCTCCACCGCGATCTCGTTCGCGGCGTTCAACGCCGCGCTCGCGACGCCGCCTTCCGCAAGCGCCTTCATGGCGAGCGCCAGGCACGGGAAGCGCGCGTAGTCGGGTTTTTCGAACGACAGCGACGCGATCTCCGCGAGATCGAGCTGCGCGACCCCGGAATCGACGCGATCCGGAAACGCGAGCGCGTGCGCGATCGGCGTGCGCATGTCGGGGTTGCCGAGCTGCGCGAGCACCGAACCGTCCGCGTACGACACCAGCGAATGAATCACGCTCTGCGGATGGATCAGCACCTCGATGCGCTCGCCGGGCAGGTTGAACAGCCAGTGCGCCTCGATCACTTCGAGGCCCTTGTTCATCATCGTGGCCGAGTCGACCGAGATCTTGCGGCCCATCACCCAGTTCGGATGCTTGCAGGCTTCGTCAGGCGTCACGTCGACGAGCGTGGCCGGTTCGCGCGTGCGGAACGGGCCGCCCGATGCGGTCAGGATGATCTTTGAAACGCCGCCATGCAGCGACGCTTCACGCGGCAGGCATTGGAAAATCGCGTTGTGTTCGCTGTCGACCGGCAGCAGCACCGCGCCGTGGTCGCGCACCGCGTCCATGAAGATCGCGCCGGACATCACCAGCGCTTCCTTGTTCGCGAGCAGGATACGCTTGCCGGCGCGCGCCGCGGCAAGGCTCGGCGCGAGACCGGCCGCGCCGACGATCGCCGCGACCACCGTGTCGCAGCCCTCGCTCTTCGCGACGTCGACGAGCGCCTGCGGCCCGTACGTGACCTCGGTCTTGCTGCCCGCTTCGCGCAGCTTCGCGGCGACCTTCGCGGCCGTGTCGGCGTCGCCGACCACCGCCACTTCGGGCGCGAACCGCAGGCATTGCCCGACGAGCTTGTCGCCGTTGCGATGCGCGCTCAGCGCGTAAATCGAAAACCGCTCGGGATGACGCGCGACCACGTCGAGCGTACTGTCTCCAATCGAGCCCGTAGAACCGAGCAATGTCAGACGTTTTTGCATATCTCTTTCTCTAGCCGAGCAGCAGCATGGCGAGCGGCAGCACCGGCAACAACGCGTCGATGCGATCGAGCACGCCGCCGTGCCCCGGCAACAGGCCGCTCGAGTCTTTGACGCCGGCCTGACGTTTCATCAGCGATTCGAACAGATCACCGACCACGCTGAAAACCACCAGCAGGGTCAGCGCGAGCACCGTGCGCAGCGCACCCAGTTGCGCCAGCAGCGCAGAATACAGGGTCGGCTCGAACGCGTGCAAAAAGATCGCCGCGGCCGCGACGATCATGACCAGCAGCCAGCCGCCGATCGCCCCCTCCCAGGTTTTACCCGGACTGATCGCTGGCGCCAGCTTGTGCTTGCCAAATGCCTTCCCGGAGAAGTATGCGCCGATATCGGCGAGCCATACCAATAGCAGCAGCGACAGCACGAACGGCACACCCTGCATGCGCGCGGCGACGAGAGCATGCCAGCACGCGATGAAACCGACGATTCCGGCAAGAAACAGAAACGCGCGCCACGCGCCCTGCGCGAGCACGGGCTTGCGCAGCAGCACGAATGGACCGGCGATCACCCAGAAAATCGCCGCCGCCTGGAAGAACGGCCGCGCAGGCTCGGTGCCGATGCCCACCCGCGTACTGGTGACGAGTCCGAGTGCCGCGACGAGCGCGTACAGCACCGGACCCGCGCCACCGAGCTTCAGCAGGCGCGCCCACTCCCACGCTGCGAACACGACGACGAAAGCGATCAGCGCGCCGAATGCGCCGACAGGCGCGAACAGCGTGACAGGCAGGAACACTGCCAGCAACACGATCGCCGTGATGACACGGGTTTTTAGCATGGAAGCGAATCGACGTTCTGCGATTGCGGCTCGAGCTGAGCACTGGTGCGGCCGAAGCGGCGTTCCCGCTCCGTGTACGAAGCGATGGCGTGACCGAGCGCGTCGGCGTCGAAATCCGGCCAGAACGTGTCGGTGAAATAGAACTCGGTGTAGGCAAGCTGCCACAGCAGGAAGTTGCTGACGCGGCGCTCGCCGCCGGTGCGGATGAACAGGTCCGGCTCGGGTGCGTAGGCCATCGACAGGTGCTCGGCGAACGCGTCCTCGTTGACCTCGACCGGCTTGCCCGCCGCCGCTTGCTCGACGAGCTTGCGGGCGGCCTGCATGATGTCCCAGCGCCCGCCGTAGTTCGCGGCGATGGTCAGCGTGAGACGGGTGTTGCGCGCGGTCTTGGTTTCCGCGCGCTTGATCAGATCGCGGATCTTGTCGTCGAAACGCTCGAGATCGCCGACCACGCGCAAACGGATCCCGTTCGCGTGCAGCTTGCCGATCTCGCGCTCGAGCGCGGTGACGAACAGGCGCATCAGGAACGATACCTCCTCGTTCGGACGGCGCCAGTTCTCCGAGCTGAACGCGAATAGCGTCAGATATTCGACACCCCGCCGCGCGCACGCCTCGACGGCCGCCCGCACCGCGTCGACGCCGCGCGTATGGCCCGCCACGCGGGGCAGACGCCGCTGCGTGGCCCAACGGCCGTTGCCATCCATGATGATCGCGATATGTCGCGGCACCGCGGCGACTTCAGGCACGCGCACGGTTGAGCTGGTATAGGTCATGGCCGTCGGGACAGTAATGCCAGTAAAGAAGTGGAAATCAGAAGGTGCTGAGCCGAACGGCGTCAGACCGTCATGATCTCGGCTTCTTTCGTTGTGACGAGCTTGTCGATTTCGGCGACGAACTTGTCCGTCAGCTTCTGGACGTCGTCACCGGCACGACGCTCGTCGTCTTCCGAGATTTCCTTGTCCTTGACGAGCTTCTTCAGTTGCTCGTTGGCGTCGCGGCGCAGGTTGCGCACGGCCACCTTGGCCGTTTCGGCTTCGCTGCGAACGACCTTGGTCAGCTCGCGGCGACGCTCTTCGGTCAACGCGGGCATCGGTACGCGGATCACATCGCCATGGGTAGCTGGGTTCAGACCGAGATCCGACTCGCGGATCGCCTTTTCGACGACCTGGACCATCTTCTTTTCCCACGGCTGCACGCCGATCGTGCGCGCGTCGATCAGCGTCAGGTTCGCGACCTGCGAAATCGGCACCGGCGAGCCATAGTAGTCGCACTGGATATGATCGAGCAGGCCCGTGTGCGCACGGCCCGTGCGGATCTTCGACAGGTCGTTCCTGAACGCGTCGATGGAGCGCTGCATCTTCTGTTCAGCGCCCTTCCTGATATCAGCCACAGACATTTTTAAACCTCCGAACCTTCAAAACGGTGCGAGCCGCCCGGCACGCGCGATGCGGCGGCCCGGGCTCGCGTCAAAGCCCACGTAATGTAAACGAAGTTTACACGTGGACGAGGGTGCCCTCGTCCTCACCTAGCACGATGCGCTTGAGCGCACCGGGTTTGACGATCGAAAACACGCGGATCGGCAGCTTCTGGTCGCGGCACAGAGCGAAAGCCGTCGCGTCCATCACCTGCAGATTGCGGCCGATTGCCTCGTCGAAGCTGATCGTGCTGTAGCGGGTCGCGCTCGAATCCTTCTTCGGATCGGCCGAATAGACGCCGTCCACCTTGGTCGCCTTCAGCACCACTTCCGCGCCGATTTCCGCGCCGCGCAATGCAGCGGCCGTGTCGGTCGTGAAGAACGGGTTGCCGGTGCCGGCCGCGAAGATCACGACCTTGCCTTCCTCGAGCTGGCGGATCGCGCGGGGCCGGATGTACGGCTCGACGACCTGGTCCATGCGCAGCGCCGATTGCACGCGCGCCTCGATGCCGGCGTGACGCATCGCGTCCTGCAGCGCCAGCGCGTTCATCATCGTGGCGAGCATACCCATGTAGTCGGCCGTTGCGCGGTCCATACCCGCCGCACCGCCCGCGACGCCGCGAAAAATATTGCCGCCGCCGATCACCACGGCCAGTTGCGTTCCGAGACGGACCACTTCGGCCACGTCCGCCACCATTCGTTCAATGGTTCCGCGATTGATGCCGAAGGCATCGTCGCCCATCAGAGCTTCACCGGAGAGTTTGAGCAGGACGCGTTTATAGGCAGTGGGCATAGGGGTATCCAGATCGCGCAGAACAGGGCAACAACAAGGGACTAATGTAGGGGTGAAATGCTGATTCGGGCAAGCACCGCCAAATTGGCGAACCCTGAGGTTCGCCAGCGGCGGCCGCGCGGCGAGGGTCAACTCGTGCGCGGCCTTGCGGCGCTGCCGACCGCGGCGAGGTCTTGCCTCGCCGCGGGTCCAAACGGTACGGCGGTGAAGCTTGGGTAACGCTTATTGTTGCTTTGCAGCAGCGACCTGGGCGGCCACTTCCGCTGCGAAGTCGTCCTGCTTCTTCTCGATGCCTTCGCCGACCACGAACAGCGCGAACTTCTGCACGCTCGAGTTGCCCGCCTTCAGCATCTGCTCGATCGTCTGCTTGTCGTTCTTCACGAACGTCTGGTTCAGCAGCGACACTTCCTTCAGGTACTTCTGCACGGTGCCGTCGACCATCTTGGCAACGATTTCAGCCGGCTTGCCCGATTCGGCGGCCTTCTGTTCAGCGATGCTGCGTTCCTTGGCGATCAGGTCCGCCGGCACGTCGTCCGACGACAGCGAGACCGGCTTCATCGCAGCGATGTGCATCGCCACGTCCTTGCCGACCTGTTCGTCCGCGCCGGTGTACTCGACCAGCACGCCGATGCGCGTGCCGTGCAGGTACGCCGCCAGCTTGTTCGCGGTGTCGAAGCGCACGAAACGGCGGATCGACAGGTTTTCGCCGATCTTGCCGACCAGCGCGAGGCGCACTGCGTCGACGGTTTGGCCGTCGAGCGGCAGGGCTGACAGCGCCGCGACGTCAGCCGGGTTTTGCGTCGCGACGAGTTCGGCGATCTTCTTCGAGAACGCGAGGAAGTCGTCGTTCTTCGAGACGAAGTCGGTTTCGCAGTTCAGCTCGACGAGCGAACCAGCGTTGCCGTTGATGAACGATGCGACGACGCCTTCGGCCGTCACGCGCGATGCCGCCTTGCTCGCCTTGTTGCCGAGCTTCACGCGCAGCAGTTCTTCAGCGCGCGCCAGATCGCCGTCGGCTTCCGTCAGCGCCTTCTTGCATTCCATCATCGGCGCGTCGGTCTTCGCGCGCAGTTCTGCAACCATGCTTGCGGTAATTGCCGCCATCATTTGCTCCTTGAGTTCTGTCTGTCACACGCCGCCCGCATTTCGATGCCGGCGGCAGGAATTCGTTTCAGCGTTTTCGCGCATTTTTTGCGAGCGACGCGCCCGCGTCGCCTCGAGCACTCTGCCAGATGCCCGTTACAACAACTGTCATAGACATCGCGACTTAAAAAAAGGGGGCCTGTAGAAAGCCCCCTTTTATGCCGGACACTGGGCAGCCTTACGCTTCCGGGTTGACCTCGACGAACTCGTCGCCATCGCCGCCACGCGCAGCCTGGACCACTTCGTTGACCGCGTTGGCACGGCCTTCGAGGATCGCATCGGCCACGCCAGCCGCGTACAGGGCGACGGCCTTGCTGGCGTCGTCGTTACCCGGGATCACGTAGTCCACACCTTCCGGCGAGTGGTTCGTATCGACCACGGCGATGACCGGAATGCCGAGCTTGTTTGCTTCGGTCACGGCAATCTTGTGGTAGCCGACGTCAACCACGAAGATCGCGTCCGGAATGCCGCCCATGTCCTTCACGCCGCCGATCGACTTCTGCAGCTTGGCCATTTCACGTTCGAACAGAAGCGCTTCCTTCTTGCTCATGCGCTCGGTTTCACCGGCTTCCAGCGCCGCTTCCATGTCCTTCAGGCGCTTGATCGAAACCTTCAGCGTCTTGAAGTTGGTCAGCATGCCGCCGAGCCAGCGCGCGTTCACGAACGGCATACCAGCGCGCTGCGCTTCCTGGGCGATCGTGTCACGCGATTGACGCTTCGTACCGACGAACAGGATCGTGCCGCGGTTCGATGCCAGCTGACGCGCGTACTTCAGCGCGTCGTTGTACATCGGCAGCGTCTTTTCGAGGTTGATGATGTGAATCTTGTTGCGATGACCGAAAATGAAGGGGGCCATCTTCGGGTTCCAGAAGCGGGTCTGGTGACCGAAGTGGACACCTGCTTCCAGCATTTGACGCATCGTAACTGCCATGAAATTCTCCACGAGGGTTGGGTCTTAAACCGGCTGCCGTATCGGCCGCGCCCGCCTCTACCTTGGCTGGAACGCGACGACACCCTGGGTGCGCCGGCTTGCGAATTGGTTGCCTGACACGACTTTCTCTCACTCACGACACCCAACAACCGGAGTGCCGCGAGAAGCCGTTCCGCCCAGCTGCCATGCGCGAATTTGCGGACTCGCGAACAAAAGCGGACTAGGATCGACTTAGCCAAAGATTATAGCACGCGAGGACCGGCTGACTCAACCGGCCCGACCACCGGCCGATGGTCCTACGCACGGGACCGCGCCGCCGGGCCCGAAGCCCGGCCTGGCGTCCTTTGGGCCGCCAATTTGCCGATTCTGGCGCTTTTCGCCCATTGCCGCCCGATCCAGCGCAACGACCCGGCCCCCACTGCTGTAAAATGGCTCGATTCCGCCACGCGCGGGGGGCATTAAGGATCGACCGGCATTCCGTGCCCGGCAGACGCCCCTCCGCCCGGCCACCGCAACACCCAGCAGGCCTTATCCAGCAAGGCTTCCGAGGAAACCATGGCTATCACCATCAAAAACGAAGACGATATCGCGAAGATGCGCGTCGCCTGCCGGCTCGCGAGCGAAGTGCTCGACTACATCACGCCGTTCGTCAAGGCCGGCGTCACCACTGGCGAGCTCGACCGTCTGTGTCACGAATACATGCTGAAGGACCAGGGCACGGTCCCCGCGCCGCTGAATTACCAGCCGCCCGGCTACCCGCCCTACCCGAAAGCCACCTGCATTTCCGTCAACGACGTGATCTGCCACGGCATTCCGGGCGACAAGGCACTCAAAACCGGCGACGCGCTGAACATCGACATCACCGTGATCAAGGACGGCTATTTCGGCGACACGAGCCGCATGTTCATCGTCGGCGAAGGGTCGATCATGGCAAAGCGCCTCGTGCAAGCCACTTTCGAATGCATGTGGCTCGGCATCGACCAGGTGCGACCCGGCGCGCATCTCGGCGACATCGGCTATGCGATCCAGAAGCACGCCGAAGGCCTCGGCTACAGCGTGGTGCGCGAATATTGCGGACACGGCATCGGCACCGTATTCCACGAAGATCCGCAGATCCTGCACTACGGTCGCCCCGGCACCGGGTTCGAACTGCAGGCCGGTATGATCTTCACGATCGAGCCGATGATCAACGCCGGCCGCCGTGACATCCGCACGATGCCCGACCAGTGGACCGTCAAGACCAAGGACCGCAGCCTGTCCGCGCAGTGGGAGCACACGGTGCTCGTCACCGAGACCGGTCACGACGTGCTGACCGTGTCGGCCGGCACGCCGGCGCGTCCGCCCGTGGTCGCGGCCACGGCCTGACCGATTCCGACCACACCGCCTTCCTGCCAATGAGTAGCGTTCCAGCCGTCGCCCCCTCCCATGCCTCGTCGCTCAAGGCGGACTACAAAGTGGCCAAAGCCCAGTTGCTGGAACGCTTCCGAACGTCCACCAACGTCGACGCGTTGATGGCCGCCCTCGCGCGCGCCACGGACCATTCGCTGCGCGCCGCCTGGGACACCTGCGAGCTGCCCGACGACCTCGCGCTGGTCGCGGTTGGCGGCTATGGGCGCGGCGAACTCGCGCCGCACTCCGACATCGACATCCTGGTGCTGTTGCCCGACGCGCGGCTCGAGCATCTGGACGCGCGCATCGAGCGCTTCATCAGTCTCGCGTGGGATCTCGGGCTGGAACTCGGCAGCAGCGTGCGCAGCGTGTCGCAATGCATCGAGGAAGCGGCCAACGACGTCACGGTGCGTACCTCGCTGCTGGAAGCGCGCCGCATCACCGGCAGCACCGCACTGTTCGACGATTTCGCCCGGCGCTACCGTGCGGCGCTCGACCCGAAGGCGTTCTTCCAGGCGAAGGTGCTCGAAATGCGCCAGCGTCACGCGAAGTTTCAGGACACGCCCTACGCGCTCGAGCCGAACATCAAGGAAAGCCCGGGCGGGCTGCGCGACCTGCAGCTGATCCTGTGGATCACACAGGCGGCCGGCTTCGGCAGCAGCTGGCGCGAACTCGAAGCACGCGGACTCATCACCGAGCGCGAGGCGCGCGAGCTGCGCCACAACGAAGGCTTCCTGAAGTCGCTGCGTGCGCGGCTGCACGTGATCGCCGGGCGCCGCCAGGACATCCTGGTGTTCGACCTGCAGACGCCGGTCGCGGAAAGCTTCGGCCTCAAGCCGACCGCGACCAAGCGCGCGAGCGAGCAGCTGATGCGCCGCTACTACTGGGCCGCGAAAGCGGTCACGCAACTCGCGACGATCCTGATCCAGAACATCGAGGCGCAGCTGTTTCCGAGCACGAGCGGCATCACGCGCGTGCTGTCGGATCGCTTCGTCGAAAAGCAGGGCATGCTCGAAATCGCCTCCGACGACGTGTTCCAGCGCGAGCCGAATGCGATCCTCGAGGCGTTCCTGCTATACGAGCGCACCCCCGGCGTGAAGGGACTGTCGGCGCGCACGCTGCGCGCGATCTACAACGCCCGCGACGTGATGGACCAGCACTGGCGGCGCGATCCGGAAAATCGCCGGCTCTTCATGGAAATCCTGAAGCAGCCGGCCGGTATCACGCATGCGTTCCGGTTGATGAACCAGACGAGCGTGCTCGGGCGTTATCTGCTGAATTTCCGGCGCATCGTCGGGCAGATGCAGCACGACCTGTACCACGTGTTCACGGTCGATCAGCACATCCTGATGGTGCTGCGCAATCTGCGCCGCTTCGCGGTCGCCGAGCATGCGCACGAATACCCGTTCTGCAGTCAGTTGATCGTCAACTTCGACCGGCCGTGGGTGCTGTACGTGGCCGCGCTGTTTCATGACATCGCGAAGGGCCGCGGCGGCGATCATTCCACGCTGGGCATGGCCGACGCACGGCGCTTCTGCCGCCAGCACGGCATCGAAGGCGAGGATGGCGAGCTGGTCGTGTGGCTCGTGCAGCAGCATCTGACGATGAGCCAGGTCGCGCAGAAGCAGGACACGAGCGACCCTGAAGTGATCAAGCGCTTCGCCGAGCTGGTCGGCACCGAGCGCCGCCTGACCGCGCTCTATCTGCTGACCGTCGCCGACATCCGCGGCACCAGCCCGAAGGTCTGGAACACGTGGAAAGGCAAGCTGCTCGAAGACCTCTACCGGACCACGCTCGCCGTGCTTGGCGGTGCCCAGCCGGACGCGCATTCCGAGCTGAAGTCGCGCCAGGAAGAGGCGCTCGCGCTGCTGCGTCTCGAAACCGTGCCGGAAGGCGCGCAACGGGCGCTGTGGGACAAGCTGGACGTCGGCTATTTCCTGCGTCACGACGCGGCGGACATCGCGTGGCAGACGCGCGTGCTGTACCGCCACGTCGAAACGCCGACGCCGCTCGTACGCGCGCGGCCGTCGCCGATCGGCGAGGCGCTGCAGGTGCTCGTCTACGTGAAGGACCAGCCCGATCTGTTCGCGGGCATCTGCGCGTATTTCGACCGCAACGGCCTGTCGGTGCTCGATGCGCGCGTCAGTACGACGCGTCACGGCTACGCGCTCGACAACTTCCTCGTCGCGCACACCGAAGAGGACGTGCACTATCGCGACATCGCCAATCTGGTCGAGCAGGAGCTGACCGCGCGCCTCGGGGGCCACGGCACCTTGCTGCCGGGACCGTCGAAGGGCCGGCTGTCACGGCTGTCGCGCACCTTCCCCATTACGCCGCGCGTCGACCTGCGGGCCGATGAGCGCGGCCAATACTACATCCTGTCCGTGTCGGCGAACGACCGGCCGGGCCTTCTTTATTCGATCGCGCGCGTGCTGGCTGAGCACCGGGTCGGCGTCGCCTCGGCGCGGATCAATACGCTCGGCGAACGCGTCGAGGACGTGTTTCTGCTCGAAGGACACAGCCTGTCGGACAACCGCCTGCAAATTCAGGTCGAGACCGAACTACTGCGCGCGATCGCAATGTGAGATTTCATGCGAATCAAATTAACAGCGAAGCATCCGCGGCCGGCGGCGTCCGAACGCGCCCCTGTCCGCCCCGGCAGCGCGTCGGCGCGTAAGCCGACCCGTCCAGCGCGGCCGAAGCCATTCGAGGCGGAGGCCGGCGCGAAGCGCGAAGGCGCGGCATCGACGGGTGGTGGCGCGAAGCGGCCGGTCGGTGCGAAGCCGGCGGGCGCCGGTGCACGCGCGCCGCGTGCCGAAGGGTCGGGCGTGCGCGAACGGGGCACGGCTGCCGCGGGCGCACCGCGCCGCTTCGAAGGTGCGGCTCAGCGAGGCGAGCGCGGAGAACGCGCGCCGCGTCGTTTTGAGGGCGGCGCCGAGCGTGGCGAACGGGCGCCTCGGCGCGAATTCGGCGAACGGACTGAACGCGCGCCGCGTCGTTTCGAAGGCAACGCTGAGCGTGGCGAACGCGCTCCTCGGCGCGAATTCGGCGAACGGACTGAACGCGCGCCGCGTCGTTTCGAAGGCAACGCTGAGCGTGGTGAACGCGGGCCTCGGCGCGATTTCGGCGAACGGACTGAACGCGCGCCGCGTCGTTTCGAAGGCAACGCTGAGCGTGGCGAACGCGGGCCTCGGCGCGAATTCGGCGAACGGACTGAACGCGCGCCGCGTCGTTTCGAAGGCAACGCTGAGCGTGGCGAACGCGCTCCTCGACGCGAATTCGGCGAACGGACTGAACGCGCGCCGCGTCGTTTCGAAGGCAACGCTGAGCGTGGTGAACGCGCTCCTCGACGCGAATTCGGCGAACGGACTGAACGCGCGCCGCGTCATTTCGAAGGCAGCGCTGAGCGTGGCGAACGCGCTCCTCGGCGCGAATTCGGCGAGCGTGCAGAACGCGCACCCCGTCGTTTCGAGGGCAATGCGGAGCGCGGCGAGCGCGCACCGCGCGGTTTCGGTGAGCGCGCACCGGGCCGCGACGCCGGCGAACGCCGTCCGTTCAGCGGTCCGCGTCCAGGCACAGGCAGGCCGCCGGAAGGCGGCGCGCGTGGCGATCGTCCGGTGCGCCGGGAGCGCGAGGCCGCCGACCGTCCGCGCTTCGGTAGCGATCGCGGTGAGCCGCAGGAGCGTCGCAGTGGCGATCGAGGCGCGCGCAGCGACAGCACCTCGCGCCGCTTCGAAAGCGAGCGTGGCGAGCGCAGCTTCGCGAAGCCGGCAAAAGGCGGCTACGGCGAACGCACCGAGCGTCGCGAGCGCCCTGCGCGCAGCTTCGACGGCACGTTGCCGGCCGCGAACCGCCGCTTCGGCGACGACCGACCAGCCCGCGCCGCCAAGCCGCGAGCCTCGGCATCAGCAACCGCCCGCCCCGTCGACACCACCATCGACACTCCGCACCCGCCCCGCCGCGATCGCGAAGACGCGCCGGGCATGCTGCGTCTGTCGAAGCTGATGTCCAAGCTCGGCCTGTGCTCGCGTCGCGAGGCCGACGAATGGATCGAGAAAGGCTGGGTCATGGTCGACGGCGAGCGCGTCGATACGCTCGGCACGAAGGTGTTCCCGGATCAGCGCATCGACATCGACCCGGCCGCCGAAGCCTTTCAGTCGAGCCAGGTGACCGTGATCGTTCACAAGCCGGTCGGGCTCGTGTCGGGCCAGGCGGAGGACGGCTATCAGCCGGCCATCACGCTCATCACGCCGGAGAATCGCTGGGAAGGCGACCGTTCGGGGATCCCCTTCTCGGCGTCGCATCTGCGCCAGCTCGCGCCGGCCGGGCGTCTCGACATCGATTCGACGGGCCTGCTCGTGCTGACGCAGGACGGCCGCATCGCGAAGCAACTGATCGGCGGTCACTCGGACGTGGACAAGGAGTATCTGGTGCGCGTCGCCTACGGCGATCACACGGTCGACGTCGAAAGCCATTTCCCGGCCGAAAAACTCGCGCTGCTGCGCCACGGCCTGTCGCTCGACGACGTCGCGCTGAAGCCCGCGCAGGTCAGCTGGCAGAACGGCGAGCAGCTGCGTTTCGTGCTGCGCGAAGGCAAGAAGCGTCAGATTCGCCGCATGTGCGAACTGGTCGGTCTCGAGGTGGTGGGCCTGAAGCGTGTGCGCGTGGGCCAGGTGATGCTCGGCGCGCTGCCGCCGGGACAGTGGCGCTATCTGTCGGAAGACGAGTCGTTCTGAGGTCTGTCCAATGCGCCTCCTTGCTGAGAGCGGGCGCATCGGCACAACAAAAAACCCACGCACTTTGGCGTGGGTTTTTTGTTGGCGGCAGCTGTGTCAGTCGTCGCTATTCGTATCGAGATCCGGGAACAGGACCTCCGTAAAGCCGAACTTCGAGAAATCGGTAATCCGCATCGGATACAGCTTGCCGATCAGATGATCGCATTCGTGCTGCACAACCCGTGCGTGAAAACCCTCGGCGACCCGGTCGATCGGATTGCCGAACTGATCGAAGCCGTGATAACGGATCATCGAAAACCGGCTCACCACGCCGCGCAGCCCCGGCACCGACAGGCAACCTTCCCAGCTTTCTTCCATGTCCTGCGAGACCGGCGTGACGGTCGGGTTGATCAGCACCGTTTCGGGCACCGGCGGCGCGTCCGGATAGCGCTCGTTCGAACCGAAGCCGAAGATCACCACCTGCAGATCGACGCCGATCTGCGGCGCGGCGAGACCCGCGCCGTTCGCCGCGTGCATGGTCTCGAACATGTCTTCCACGAGCCGGTGCAGCTCGGGCGTGTCGAAGTGATCGACCGGCTCGGCGATTCGCAGCAGGCGCGGATCGCCCATCTTCAGAATGTCGTGAATCATCAGTGCCCCTCCAGGAGCTTGCGCATACCATCTTCGTCGAGTACGGGGATGCCGAGTTCCTCGGCCTTCGAAAGTTTGCTGCCCGCGTCGGCCCCCGCCACCACGTAACTGGTTTTCTTCGATACCGACCCCGCCACCTTCGCGCCGGCCGCCTCGAGCATATCCTTCGCGTCCTCGCGCGACAGGTTTGGCAGCGTACCGGTCAGCACGACCGTCTGCCCGGCCAGCGCGCCCTGCGGCGCCTTCGGCGCTGGTGGCCCCTCGGGCCACGTGACCTTGCCCGGCGCGCGCAGCTGTTCGATCACCGTGCGGTTGTGGTCCTCGGCGAAGAACTGGTGGATCGATTCGGCGACGACCGGCCCCACGTCGTTGACTTCGAGCAGTTCCTCCAGCGACGCATCCATGATCGGATCGAGCGAGCCGAAGTGCTTCGCGAGATCCTTCGCGGTCGATTCGCCGACATGGCGAATCCCCAATGCGTAGATAAAGCGCGCGAGCGACGTGTGCCTGGCCTTGTCGAGCGAGTCGAGCAGGTTCTGCGCGGACTTTTCGGCGAAGCGGTCGAGTTCCGCGAGCGTCGTGAAGCCGAGATTGAACAGATCGGCCGGCGTGCGCACCAGGTTCTGTTCGACCAGTTGATCGATGATCTTCTCGCCGAGGCCGTCGATATCGAGCGCGCGCCGCTGCGCGAAGTGCCACAACGCCTGCTTGCGCTGCGCCGGACAGAAGAGCCCGCCCGTGCAGCGCGCGATCGCCTCGTCGGGCAGCCGCTCGATCGCCGAACCGCACACCGGGCACTGCGTCGGCATCACGAACTCGCGCGCGTCGGCCGGACGACGCTCGAGCAGCGCGCTGACCACCTCCGGAATCACGTCGCCGGCGCGCCGCACGATCACTGTGTCGCCGATGCGGATGTCCTTGCGGCGCACTTCATCCTCGTTGTGCAAGGTCGCGTTCGTGACCGTCGCGCCGCCGACGAACACCGGTTCCAGCCGCGCGACCGGCGTGATCGCGCCGGTGCGGCCGACCTGCACGTCGATCGCGACCAGCTTCGTCAGCGCTTCCTGCGCGGGGAATTTGTGCGCGAGCGCGAAGCGCGGCGCGCGCGACACGAAACCGAGCGCATCCTGCTCGTCGCGCCGGTTGACCTTGTAGACCACGCCGTCGATGTCGTAGGGGAGCCTGTCGCGCTTCTCGCCGACCGCGTGGAAGAAGCCGAGCAGGCCTTCGGCGCCCTGCACGACCGCGCGCTCGCCATTGACCGGCAAGCCCATCTCCTTGTACCAGTCGAGCAGTTCGCTATGGGTGGCCGGCATCTCGATGCCTTCGAGCACGCCGATGCCATACGCGAAAAACGACAGCGGCCGCTGCGCGGTGATCTTCGAATCGAGCTGCCGCAAGCTGCCCGCCGCCGCATTGCGCGGGTTCGCGAATTCGCGTTGTTCGGCGCTGCGCTGGCGTTCGTTCAGGCGCTCGAAATCGCGCTTGAACATCAGCACTTCGCCGCGCACGTCGAGCACGCGCGGCACTCGCTTACCCTTCAGCTTCAACGGAATCGAGCGGATCGTGCGGACGTTTTCGGTGACGTTCTCGCCGGTCGTGCCGTCACCGCGCGTGGAGGCCTGCACGAACACGCCGTCGGCGTAGCGCAGCGAGATCGCGAGGCCGTCGAATTTCAGCTCGGCCGCGTAGTCGACGGGAACCGGCGGCTCGCTCGCGTTGTTGCCGAGCGCGTCGCCGATGCGCTTGTCGAACGCGACGATGTCTTCGTCGGCGAAACCGTTGTTCAACGACAGCATCGGCAGATCGTGCACGACCGGCTCGAAACCGCTCGCGGCCTCGCCGCCGACGCGCTGCGTCGGCGAGTCCGGCACGATCAGATCGGGATGCTCGGCCTCGATGCGCTCCAGCTCCTTGAACAGCTTGTCGTACTCGGCGTCCGGCAGGTCCGGTTGATCGAGCACGTAATACGCGTAGTTCGCGCGTTCGAGTTCCGCGCGCAACCACACGGCCCGCTCGGCCGGAGCGCTGGTTGCGGAAGGAGGGACGGAGGATCGGGCCATGCTGTCGGAAGCTTCTCGAGAAGAAAGTCGGACATCGGATTATCGCAGGAAGCGTGCCCCTTTACATCGCTGAATCGGGGCGGGCCGCGCTGCGACGCAAGCCGGAAACGACGACGGCCGCACATCGTGCGGCCGTCGTCAAAACGCGTAGAACGCTGCAAAAGGCTTACTGGCTGAACAGGCGCCGCGTGGCCGGCGAACCCGCCGGAATACCCGCCTGTTCGAGCTTCGCGTACAGCGTCATCAACTGTTTTTCGATCGCGAGCAGCGCGCTTTCCGGCAGCGGCCGGCGACCGTCGTCGACCACGCGTCCGCCGATGCGCTCGGCCAGCGACTTCGCGTAATCGCACATCAGCCGGAACGGCAGGATGTCTTCGTCGGCGACCGGCACGTCGAGCACCAGCGTGATCATCTCGCCGCCTTTGTACGTGAGGTCGTCGCGCAGGAAGTTGGTGTCGCCGAACTGCAGCATGAACACCGGGCTTTGCCGCGAGTCGAGCTTGACGAAGCGCGTGCCGTCGCGCGACAGCAGCAGACCGTCCTGCGACGCGACCGCCTGCACGTAGTTGGCCGACCACGGCGCGCCGTCCGACAGCACGTTGATCGACAACTGCGCGTCGCACTGGGCGGCAAAGCCGTCGAGCTCGCGCGCCATCGCGACGGTTTCGAGCATGTCGGGGAATTCCGGCGCCGCGTCGAGCGCATCGGCGAACTGCTGTACGCCGGTCACGAACTCGGAAAATTCGAGCTCGTTCAGCGCGCCGCTACGGTTCGCGAGCTGCGCGGCCGCGCGCAGCTCTTCATAGCGCGTGCCGTTCTGCAGCAGCTCCCACGAGCCGCCGCCTTCGGGTTTGCCTTCGATGTGCACGGGCTTGCTGCCCGCCCGACGCAAGCGCTGCGCAAGCGGAAGCACCTTGTCGCCGGCCACGGGGCCGTTCAGCCGGATCGGCACGATACAGTCGATGCGTCGATCGACGATCGCGGGCGGCGCCGACGAAATCGTCGTGGCGGCCGGCAGGATCGGTTCGACCCGCTCGTGCCCGGCGGACGCGGGCTGGGCCGCGGGCGTTTCGGCCGTGGGCGGCTTCGCGTGCGCGCCCGGCGCCGCCGCAGGTTCGCCTTCGCCCACGGTATCGGCGTCCGCCGACGGATAACCGTTCGGCGACGTCATCTCGGCCTGGATATCGGCCGGTGTATCGAGCGGTGCGGCGCCCGCGCCGAACGTCGGCTCGACGCGCGCCGCGCTCCGGTCCGCGGCCGCCTCGGCGCTCACGCTCGGCTCGCGCCGCGTGGTCGGCCGGGCCGGCTCGATGAACGGGCTCTGCTCCTCATGCTCGTCCCGCGCAAAGCTCTCGGCGGTGTCGGCCGGCATCGGCCGCGGCATTTTGCGGCGCACCTTCGCGCCCTGCCACGCGTTGTACACGACCACGCCCCCCACCACCACGGCACCCGCGCCGATCAAACCGAGTGTCAACTCGTCCATGCATGCTCCATCAGCAATTCTTCTATCCGCGCGGGCCTGTCGTCCGCTCCACGTACCGCGCGGCGCTCATCGAGGCCGCTGCGCTGGATGCGGATGCCCGCGAAGGCGTTAACTCAAACGATATTCTGGGCGAAACCCGCCGCCGTTTCCATGTCGACCGCGACGATCCGCGAGACGCCCTGCTCCTGCATCGTCACGCCGATCAGCTGCTGCGCCATCTCCATCGCGATCTTGTTGTGCGAAATGAACAGGAACTGGGTTTTGTCGGACATCGCCCGTACCAGATTCGCGAAACGCTCGGTGTTGGCGTCGTCGAGCGGTGCGTCCACTTCGTCGAGCAGACAGAACGGCGCGGGATTCAGCTGGAACATAGCGAACACGAGCGCGGTCGCGGTCAGCGCTTTCTCGCCGCCCGACAGCAGGTGAATCGTCGAATTCTTCTTGCCCGGCGGTTGCGCCATCACCTGCACGCCGGCGTCGAGAATTTCGTCGCCGGTCATGATCAGCTTCGCCTGGCCGCCGCCAAAGAGACGCGGGAACAGCTCGCCGAAATGACGGTTCACTTCGTCGAACGTGCTTTGCAGCAGCGTGCGCGTTTCGGCGTCGATCTTGCGGATCGCGTCTTCGAGCGTTTCGATCGCGCTCGTCAGGTCGGCCGACTGCGAATCGAGGAAGCTCTTACGCTCGGTCGCGGCCTTCAGCTCGTCGAGCGCGGCCATGTTGACCGGCCCGAGCGCGGTGATCGCGTTGTTGATGCGCGTGACTTCGCCCTGCAGGTACGACGGCTTCATGTCCGCCGTCAGCTTGGCTTGCAGTTCGGCTTCATCGACACCGGCCGCGGCCAGCTGCTCGACGAACTGCTCGCCGCTGATGCGCGCGGCCTGCTCCTTCAACTGCAATTCGTTGATGCGGTCGCGCAGCGGCTGCAGGGCGCGCTCGGCGGTGAGGCGCGTTTCGTCGGCCGAGCGCAGCTTCGCGGTCAGGTCGTCGAGCTCGACGCGCGCGGCGCGCAGCGCCTCTTCTTTCACGGCGCGGATGTCGAGCGCGTCCTGCAGCCCGGTGTGCGCGGTCTGCTCGTTGATCGTTTCCAGTTCGGCGCGCGCGTCTTCGAGCGCGCCCGCAACGCGCTCGCTCTGCTCGTGCGCGACCTGGATGCTGCGCTTCAATTCGTCGATGCGGTTCGCCATGTTGCGGGCGGCGAAGCGCGCGTCGGTGGCGGCGCGGTCGAGCTCGCGTGCTTCGCCGCGGGCGGTCGTCAGTTCTTCGTCGAGTGCTTCGAACGCGAGCTGGTGATCTTCGAAGCGCGCCTGCAGTTCGGCGAGCTCGCCGTCGTGACGCTCGAAGTTCGCTTCCGACTCGGCGCGCAGCGCCCGCTGCTCGTCGATCTGCGCGGCGATTTCTTCGAGTTCCTCGCGAATCTGCGTGCTGCGCTGCGTGTAGCGTTCGTGTGCCTGGGTGAGCCTCAGCACGTCCATCTGCAACGCGTGCACCCGCTGCGTCGCGCGTTCGGCCTGCTGGCGCAGCTCGGCGAGCGCCTGCGCGGCTTGCGTGTGCGCGGCTTCGGCGCGGATCGCGGCGGCCTTCGCCTCGTCGGCGAGCAATGCCTGTGCGCGCACCTGGCGGCCGAGGTTTTCGATTTCCTGCTGACGCGCGAGCATGCCGGCCTGTTCGGAATCGGCCGCATACAGCTGTACGCCGACGCGCGTGACCACGTGCCCCGCCTTGACGACGAACGCGCCGCCCTCGGGCAGCTGCGCGCGCATCGAAAGCGCCTGCTGCAGATCGTCGGCGACGAACGCGAGGCCGAGCCAGTCGGTCAGCACCGCGCGGATACCCGCGTCCTCGATGCGCACGAGCGACAGCAGCGAGCGCAGCGCGCCCGCCGCCGGGGCAGGCTGACCAGCCGCGGGCGGCGCGTAGAACGCGAGCTTGGCCGGTGGCGCGTCGGTTGCGAACGCCTTGACCCAGTCGAGATTCGACACTTCGAGCGCGGCGAGGCGCTCGCGCAGCACCGCTTCGAGCGCGGTTTCCCAACCGGCCTCGACATGCAGTTTCTTCCACAGACGCGGCAGGCTGCCCAGCTCGTGCTTGTCGAGCCACGGCTGGATCTTGCCTTCGGTCTGCACGTTTTCCTGCAACTGCCTGAGCGCGGCGAGGCGCGCGTCGAGCTGATGGATCTGCGCGCTTTCGGCCTGCACGCGCTCCTGCGCGGCGCGGCGTTCACCGTCGAGCCGCGGCAGTGTTTCCTGCGCGTCGGCGAGGCGGCTCTGCGCGTCGTGAAGGATTTCCTCGTGCTCGGCGAGCTGCATGCGCAATTCTTCGAGCTGCGCCTCGTCGGGCGCGTCGAGGCCACCCTCTTCCGATTTCAGCCGCTCATGGCGCTGCTGCAGCTGCTGCAACTGCTGATCGGCATTGCGCTGATGCGCGGCTTCGAGCTTCAGCGCCTGCTCGGTCTGCGCGATGCCGCCGCGCTCGGTGTTCAGTTCCGCCTGAGCGTCGCGCCAGCGCGCTTCGAGGGCGGGCAGCGCATCGTGCTTCGCGGCGGCGTCCTCTTCGGCGAGCACGGCTTTTTCTTCAGCGACGGCCAGTTGCTCTTCAGCGTCGGCGATATCGTCCTGCGCCTTGTCGGCCTGCGATTGCCACTGCTCGCGCTGCGCGGTCAGCGCGGCGATCTGCGCCTGCACGCGGTTGCGCGATTCGACGATGAAGCGGATCTCGGCTTCCAGCCGGCTCACTTCCGCGTTCGCCTCGTACAGCGCGCCCTGCGCGCCTTGCATCGCGTCGCTCGCCGAATAGTGCGCGACGCGCAGCGTTTCGAGTTCCGCCTCGACTTCGCGCAGCTTCGCGGTTTGCGCCTCGAGGTCGATCTGCGCCTGCTCGATCGCGCGTTGCTGGCGCTGCTGCTCGCCGGCCGCCTCGTTCTTGCGCAGCAACCACAGCAGACGCTGCTTTTCCTCGCCGTCGCTTTGCAGCTCGCGATAACGGGTCGCGACGACCGCCTGCCCCTCGAGCTTCTCGAGATTCGTGCCGAGCTCGCGGACGATGTCCTCGACGCGCGTCAGGTTCTCGCGCGTGTCGTGCAGACGGTTCTCGGTCTCGCGGCGGCGCTCCTTGTACTTCGACACGCCGGCGGCTTCTTCGAGGAACACGCGCAGCTCTTCGGGCTTCGCCTCGATCAGCCGCGCGATCATGCCCTGCCCGATGATCGCGTACGCACGCGGCCCGAGGCCGGTGCCGAGGAAGATGTCCTGGATGTCGCGGCGCCGCGCCGGCAGATTGTTGATGTAGTAGCTCGACGTGCCGTCGCGCGTCAGCACGCGCTTCACGGCGATCTCCGCATACTGGCCCCACTGGCCGGCGGCGCGGCCGTCCGCGTTGTCGAACACGAGTTCGACGCTCGCGCGGCTGCCGGGCTTGCGGGCGGTCGAGCCGTTGAAGATCACGTCCTGCATCGACTCGCCGCGCAATTCGGAGGCGCGCGATTCGCCGAGCACCCAGCGCACGGCGTCGATGATGTTGGATTTGCCGCACCCGTTCGGACCGACCACGCCAACCAACTGGCCTGGGACCTGGAAATGCGTGGGATCGACGAAGGATTTGAAACCAGCGAGTTTGATCGAGGTGAGCCGCACGGCGATTTCGCTGTTTGAAAAGAGAGAGTGATAGGTGGCTCGCGAGGTTGCGCCAGTCGTTCACCGCCGCAGCGGGACGGCCCCGCGCAACCTCGCGAGCCTTCGCAATTTGGTTGCCGGCTGCATGCGCTCATGCATATCTGAGGCACACGCAGATACGCATGCGCCGGCTAATGAGGGGGAATCATACCATCGCGCGTGGACGATTCTTACCGCCCTTTCGGCGGTCGTCACTGTCGCCGTCAGGGCCGTGTTCGTCACCGCGTTGGTCGCCGCGTTTGCTACCGCATTGACCACCGCGTCCATCGTCGCCGCCGGGCCCCTCCGTGTCCCCGATGGCGGGATCGGGCGGCGCCAATTTCGTCCGATGCACCCAGCTCGACAAGGCCGACGCGAGCACGATGCACGCGCCGCCGGCCCATTCGCGCGGGCCCGGTACTTCGCCGGCGAACAACCACGCCGACAGCGCCGTCACGACGAGTTCGAACAGCATGATGATCGACGCGCGATTGGCCCGCACGCGCGAGAGCCCGTATTGCACGAGCATGTTGTTCGACGCGAGCAGCAGACCGAGACCGAGCACCAGCAGCGCCGCCGTGCCCAGATGCGCGCCGACGGGCGGCGCGGGCATCGGCTCGAACAGCGACGCGAGCGCGCCGAACAGCGCCGCGCCGCCGAAGATCACCGCGGTGCGCATTTCGGGCTTCATGTCCGGCAGCACGCGGCTCGTCTTCAGGATCAGCACGTTGCTCATCGCGAAGCCCATGCCGCCGGCGAGCCCGGCCCATTCGGCGGGATTGCCGGGTACCGGAATGCCGAGACGCGGCGACCATAGCATCGTCATCGCGCCCGCGAGCGACAGCGCGGCCAGCGCCGCGCCCGACCACGTGAGCCGCTCGTGCAGGATGAAATGCGCGAACAGCGCGGTCCACGCGGGCGTCAGATAAAACAGCAGCAGCACGCGCATCACCTGACCGTGGATCGCGCCCCACACGAAGCCGAGATTCGTGACGCCCGCGGCGAGCGCGAGCGCCGGCAGCAGCCAGTGCCACCGCACGGTCTTCAGCGCGCCATTCCGCACGAGCAGCACGAACAGGCAGCCGGTGCCGCTCGTGAGCGCGCTCGCGGCGGTGCCGGTCACCCCGAGCGCGGCCAGCATCCGCAGCGGATACCAGACCATCCCCCAGACCGACGCGCCCAGCATGATCGCGAGCGTCGGCCAGCCGTTGCGAAGCCAGTTGGTCATGGGGCGGGACTCCGACGGACGTCGTGGGGGGGTCGTATGAGGGTCCAGCCGGCCGTCTCCTGAACTGCTGCGTACATTGCTGCTCCTGCGTATTCTTTTACGCGAACCGTGGCGGATTTCGCGCCGTTCCCGCCGCGGCGCCCCGGTGTGCCGCCTCGCGGATTGCTCCCGCGCCGCGCGCCCGGCTCCCGCCTGGTCCGCGGGCGCGCCACGCTATAATCGTCCGTTCGCCGCCGCCCGCCGGCGCGCGTGCCCGGTTGTCCCGCCATTCGTCCGCGTCCATCCCGATCAGGCCATTTCGTCCGTGAATCCGCTACTCGACTCCCTTCAGCCCTATCCGTTCGAAAAGCTGCGCCTGCTTTTCAAGGACGTCACGCCGCCGGCCGGCCTTGCGCACATCAGCTTCGGCATCGGCGAGCCGAAACATCCAACCCCGCCGCTGATCCGCGACGCCGTCATCGATTCGCTCGGCGGCCTCGCCGCGTACCCGGCCACGCTCGGCTCGGCGCCGCTGCGCGAGTCGATCGCGAAATGGGTCGCGCAACGCTACGACCTGCCGCCGCTCGATCCGCTGACCGAGGTGCTGCCGGTGGCGGGCTCGCGCGAGGCGCTGTTCGCGCTCGCGCAGACGGTGCTCAATCCGCGCCGCGATGCTGACGGCGAGCCTGCGATCGTACTCTGTCCGAATCCGTTCTACCAAATCTACGAAGGCGCGGCGCTGCTCGGCGGCGCGCAGCCGTACTTCGTCAACAGCGACCCGGCGCGCAACTTCGCGTGCGACTACTCGGCGGTGCCCGCCGACGTGTGGGCCCGCACGCAACTGCTGTACGTCTGCTCGCCGGGCAACCCGACCGGCGCCGTGCTCACGCTCGACGACTGGCGCGAGCTGTTCGCGCTGTCGGACCGCTACGGCTTCGTGATCGCGTCGGACGAGTGCTACTCGGAAATCTATTTCGACGAGTCGAAGCCGCCGCTCGGCGGCCTCGAAGCGGCGCACAAGCTCGGACGCGGCTTCGAGCGCCTCGTGATGCTGTCGAGTCTGTCGAAGCGCTCGAACGTGCCGGGCATGCGCTCGGGCTTCGTCGCCGGCGACGCCGCGATTCTCAAGGCATTCCTGCTGTACCGCACGTACCACGGCACGGCGCTGTCGACCGTGTTCCAGAGCGCGAGCGTGGTCGCCTGGAGCGACGAGACGCACGTGCGCGAGAACCGCGCGAAGTACCTGCAGAAGTTCACGACCGTCACGCCGATGCTCGCCGACGTGCTCGACGTGCGCCTGCCCGACGCCGCGTTCTACCTGTGGGCCAACGTCGAGCGCACCGGCCTCACGGACACCGAGTTCGCCCAGCGCCTCTACGCCGACTATAATGTGACGGTTCTGCCGGGCTCGTTCCTCGCGCGCACCGCGCACGGCGTGAACCCCGGCCGCAATTTCGTGCGCCTCGCGCTCGTCGCCGACGTCGACGAATGCACGGCGGGCGCGCAGCGGATCGTCGAATTCTGCCGCTCGCTCAGTGTCAACTGAGTGCAGCCTGAGCCTCGCTCGAGCTACACGGCATCCCCTTCTTCAGACTTCAACCCTTCAGATAATCACGCATATGTCGCAACAACTTCAGAGCATCATCGATACCGCCTGGGACAACCGCGCCGAACTGTCGCCGAAGGCCGCGCCGGCAGAAGTGCGCGAAGCCGTCGCCCATGCGATCGAGCAACTCGATAAGGGCGCGCTGCGCGTCGCCGAAAAGAAGGACGGCGACTGGGTCGTCAACCAGTGGCTGAAGAAGGCCGTGCTGCTGTCGTTCCGTCTGGAAGACAACGCGCCGATGCCGGCCGGCGGCTACAGCCAGTTCTACGACAAGGTGCCGTCGAAGTTCGCGAACTACACCGCTGAAGACTTCGCCGCCGGCGGCTTCCGCGTGGTGCCGCCCGCGATCGCGCGCCGCGGCTCGTTCATCGCGAAGAACGTCGTGCTGATGCCGTCGTACACCAACATCGGCGCGTACGTCGACGAAGGCACGATGGTCGACACGTGGGCCACCGTCGGCTCGTGCGCGCAGATCGGCAAGAACGTGCACCTGTCGGGCGGCGTCGGCATCGGCGGCGTGCTGGAGCCGCTGCAGGCCAACCCGGTCATCATCGAAGACAACTGCTTCATCGGCGCGCGCTCGGAAGTCGTCGAAGGCGTGATCGTCGAGGAAAACTCGGTGATCTCGATGGGCGTGTACCTCGGCCAGAGCACCAAAATTTACGACCGCGAAACCGGCGCAGTCACGTACGGCCGCATTCCGGCGGGATCGGTCGTGGTAGCGGGCAACCTGCCGTCGAAGGACGGCACGCACAGCCTGTACTGCGCGGTCATCGTCAAGAAGGTCGACGCGAAGACGCGCGCGAAGGTCGGCCTGAACGAGTTGCTGCGAGGCGATTGATGGCGCGCGGCACCAAAACCGTCGTCTACGGCATTCCGAACTGCGACACCGTGAAGAAGGCCCGTGTGTGGCTCGAAGAGCACGGCGTCGAGTTCGAGTTCCACGACTTCAAGAAGGCCGGCGTGACCGAGCCGCTCGTGCAGGACTGGCTCAAGGACGTCAAGCTCGAGGCGCTGCTGAACCGCCGCGGCACGACGTGGCGCGCTCTGTCCGACGACATGAAGGCGGCCGCGGAAACGCAGCCGGGCGCGATCGCGCTGATGATCCACAAGCCGTCGGTGATCAAGCGGCCGGTGCTGGTCGTGAACGGGCGGGTGAAGTCGCTCGGCTTTTCGGCGGACGAGTACGCGGCGCTGTTTGTCTGAGCGCGGCGCTGAAGCGCCAGGCTCCAGCACGAGGTAGTCGAACGCGCGGCCTCGCGCCGCGTCGTTCAAAGGCTGTTGCCGGCTGCGGTGCCTCACCGCGAGCCGGCATTTTTTCATTTCAAAGTGGCTTGTACTGAATCCATGTCCGGCACCCTCGCCCTTACCGAACAACTGATCGCGCGCGCGTCCGTCACGCCCGACGATCAGCATTGCCAGCGTCTCCTGATCGAGCGCCTCGCCGCGCTCGGCTTCGAGCACGAGACGATCGAATCCAACGGCGTGACCAACCTGTGGGCCGTCAAACGCGGCGTCGACGGCACGCAAGGCAAGCTGCTCGCGTTCGCCGGCCACACCGACGTGGTACCGACCGGCCCGCTCGAACAGTGGCGCTCGGCGCCGTTCGAGCCGACCCAGCGCGACGGCAAGCTGTACGGCCGCGGCGCGGCGGACATGAAGGCGTCGATCGCCGGCTTCGTCGTCGCGAGCGAGGAGTTCGTCGCCGCGCACCCCGAGCACCGCGGCTCGATCGCGTTCCTGATCACGAGCGACGAGGAAGGCCCCGCCACCGACGGCACCGTCAAGGTCGTCGAAGCATTGCAGCAGCGCGGTGAGCGCATGGACTACTGCATCGTCGGCGAGCCGACCTCGAGCGAGCGTTTCGGCGACATGGTCAAGAACGGCCGGCGCGGCTCGATGTCGGGCAAGCTGATCGTCAAGGGCGTGCAGGGCCATATCGCCTACCCGCATCTGGCGAAGAATCCGGTGCACCTGCTGGCGCCAGCGCTCGCCGAACTCGTCGCCGAGCGCTGGGACGAAGGCAACGAATATTTCCCGCCGACCACCTGGCAGGTGTCGAACCTCCACAGCGGCGCCGGCGCGACCAACGTGATCCCCGGCCACGCGGACGTGATGTTCAACTTCCGCTTCTCGACCGCGAGCACCGTCGAAGGACTGCAAAAGCGCGTGCATGCGATTCTCGACAAACACGGCCTCGAATACGAACTGCAATGGACCGTGAGCGGCCTGCCATTTCTCACCCCGAGCGGCGAGCTGTCGAGCGCGCTCGCGCAGGCGATCAAGGACGAAACCGGCGTGGACACCGAACTGTCGACCACCGGCGGCACGTCGGACGGCCGCTTCATCGCGCGCATCTGCAAGCAGGTGATCGAGTTCGGTCCGCTGAACGCGAGCATCCACAAGATCGACGAACATATCGAAGTCGCCCATATCGAGCCGCTGAAGAACGTGTATCGCCGCGTGCTCGAACAACTGATCGCGTAACCTGGAACTTTGCGATGACGCTTCCTTTTTGCACCGTCCGCGACCTGCTGCGTTATGCAGTGTCGCGTTTTAGCGAGGCCAAACTGTCGTTCGGCCACGGCTCGGCCAATGCCTACGACGAAGCCGCCTATCTGATCCTGCACACGCTGCATTTGCCGCTCGACCTGCTCGAACCGTTTCTCGACGCGCGCCTGACCACGGCCGAAATCGAGGCGGTGCTGAAAGTGATCGAGCGACGCGCAGCCGAACGCGTGCCGGCCGCGTACATCACGCAGGAAGCGTGGATGCACGGCTATCGCTTTTACGTCGACGAGCGCGTGATCGTGCCGCGCTCGTTCATCGGCGAGCTGCTGCAGGACGGCCTGCAGCCGTACGTCGAGGACCCCGAGCAGGTCGGCGCGGTGCTCGAACTGTGCACCGGCTCCGGGTGCCTCGCGATCCTCGCCGCGCACGCGTTCCCGAACGCCGACGTCGACGCGGTCGATCTGTCCGCGCCCGCGCTCGAAGTCGCGACGCGCAATGTGCTGGACTACCACCTCGACGAGCGCATCGCGCTGTTCGAAGGCGATCTGTATGCGCCGCTCGCCGAGCGCCGCTACGATGTGATCATCAGCAATCCGCCGTACGTGAACGCCACGTCGATGCAGGAGCTGCCGGCCGAATACAAGCACGAGCCGGAGATGGCGCTCGCCGGTGGCGCCGACGGCATGGACATCGTGCGACGGATCATTGCCGACGCGCGCAACTGGCTGACCGAAGACGGCGTGCTCGTCATCGAGATCGGCAACGAACGCGAGCACGTCGAGGCCGCGTTCGGCGGTCTCGACCTCGTGTGGCTGTCGACCAGCGCCGGCGACGACAACGTGTTTCTGATCCAGGCCAGCGACTTGCCGGTCTGAGTCCGGCATGCTGAGCGTTTGATCGTCGTTTCAAGCGCGTTTCTCAGGCAGGGGCACGAGCAATCGCCGCGACAGCGCGTGGCCTTGCCCGCAACCGCAGCCTGAGCCCGTTGCCCGACGCGTTCGCCGCAGACCACGGAGCGAGCCCCTGCCCGCCTCCGTTTCCTGAACCACGGCGCTTCGCCAACTGTTCGCGAGCTTATGTCATTCGACCTGCTTCACGTCGGCACGCTGGTTGCTGTTGCCCACATTCTCGGCATCATCGCGGCCGCTCACGCGATTCTCCATACCCGCACCTCGCAAGGGGCGATCGCGTGGGCCGTGTCGCTGGTCGCGATGCCTTATCTGACGCTCATACCCTACCTGTTCCTTGGCCGCAGCAAGTTCGCCGGCTACGCGGACGCGCGCCGCGTCGAGAACGAGCTGCTGCGCACGCGCGCGCATCCGCTGGAGTGGGACACGCAGGCGTCGTCGGCCGGGGTGCCGACGCAGCAGCTCGGCTCGCGGCTCGTGCAGTCGCTGACGCGCCTCGGCGGCATGCCGTTCCTGCCCGGCAATACCGTGCGCACGCTGGTCAACGGCACGGCGACTTTCGAGGCGATCTTCGAGGCGATCGAGAACGCGCGCCGCTATGTGATCGTGCAATTCTTCATCGTGCGCGACGACGCGCTCGGCGACATGCTGAAGGACGCGCTGATCGCCAAAGCCAAACAGGGCGTGCGGGTCTACTTCCTGTATGACAGTATCGGCAGCTTCGATCTGCCGCACCGCTACGTCGCGGCGCTGCGCGCCGCCGGCATCGAGATGCAGCCGTTCGCCACGAACCGCCTCTTCGTCAACCGTCTGCAACTGAATTTCCGCAATCACCGCAAGATCGTGGCGGTCGACGGCGAGCGCGCGTTTGTCGGCGGTCATAACGTCGGGGTCGAATATCTGGGCGCGAAGCCGCCACTGTCGCCGTGGCGCGATACGCACATCGAAGTGCGTGGTCCGGCGGTCGCAAGCATCCAGTTCGTCTTCATCGAGGACTGGTACTGGGCCACGCAGCAGTTGCCCAAGTTCGACGCGCCGGCCGCGGATTCCGTGACCCCATCCTTCGACCAGCCCGGCGACCACGGCGCCAACGAGCGCGCCGCGAACAACATGCACTGCCTCGTGCTGCCGAGCGGCCCGGCCGACAAGCAGGAGACCTGCTCGCTGTTTTTCGTCGAAGCAATCAACGCGGCACGTGAACGCATCTGGATCACGACGCCCTACCTCGTCCCAGACGAAGCCGTATTCGCTGCGTTGCGCCTCGCTGCGCTGCGCGGCGTCGACGTGCGCATCCTGATTCCGAGCCGGCGCGATCACCTCGTGGTGTTCGCGGCGTCGAAGCTCTATGCGTACGACTCGCTGCGCGCGGGCATTCGCATCTTCCGCTATCAGCCGGGCTTCCTGCATCAGAAGGTCGTGCTGATCGACAGCAGCGCGGCCGCGATCGGCAGCGCCAATCTCGACAACCGCTCGTTTCGCCTGAACTTCGAGATCATGGTGCTGACCGTCGACCGCGGCTTCGCGCTCGAAGTCGAGACGATGCTGCTCGACGACTTTGCCGAGTCGCGCGAAATCGACCGCGACGAGTACCGCAAGTCGAACGCGCTGCGACGCATGCTGATGCACGTCGCGCGGCTCTTTTCGCCGATCCTGTAGGCGTGCCCGCTTACAGCAGCGCTTCGATATCCCCGGTGATCGCCTCGGGCTTGGTCAGCGGCGCATAGCGCTTGACGACGTTGCCGTCGCGGCCGATCAGAAACTTCGTGAAATTCCACTTGATCGCCTCGAGACCGAGCAGTCCCGGCGCCTCGATCGTCAGATAGCGGAACAGCGGGTGCGCGTTCGGGCCGTTCACGTCGATCTTGTCGAACATCGGAAACGTCACGCCGTAGTTCTTCTCGCAGAAGCTGCCGATCTGCGCGGCGTCGCCCGGCTCCTGCTTGCCGAACTGGTTGCACGGAAAACCTAGCACCGCGAGCCCGCGCGCCGCGTACGCGTCATACAGTTTCTGCAAGCCCGCGTATTGCGGCGTGAACCCGCATTCGCTCGCGGTATTGACGATCAGCATCACCTTGCCTTCGTACTGCGCGAGACTCGCTTCCTCGCCGCCGAGCGTGCGTGCCGAAAACGAAAAGATCGATGTCATGTGCCCTCCCGTGAAAGCCGTCAGTCTATGCCAAAAGCGCTACCGATACAGTCGGCCGGATGGCCGATGAGCGCTGCGCGCGAAGTGACAGACGGGCAATCGGCGCCGCGCGCCCGGCAACGCGCCGGGCAGTCTAAAATAGCGGTTTTCTTCAGCCGGCCACGTCGTGATCCGCTTCAACCAGTTCAGCCTCGCGCGCGGCACCAAGCCGCTTTTCGACAACACCACGTTCACCTTGAACCCCGGTGAAAAAGCCGGCCTCGTCGGAGCGAACGGCGCGGGCAAGTCGACGCTGTTCGCCGTGCTGCTCGGCGAGCTGCATGCGGACGGCGGCGATTTCTCGATCCCGCCGACCTGGCGCATCGCGCACGTCGCGCAGGAAACGCCCGCCGTCGACAAAACCGCCCTCGCCTACACGCTAGACGGCGACGCCGCGCTGCGCGACATCGAAGCGCGCATCGCTTCGGCCTCCGCGGCGCACGACGGCGCGGCAGAAGCCGAAGCGCACGCCGCGTTCGCCGACGCCGACGGCTACACCGCGCCGGCTCGCGCCGAAGCGTTGCTGCTCGGCCTCGGCTTCACGCTCGACCAGACCCGCGAGCCGGTCAGCAGCTTCTCGGGCGGCTGGCGCATGCGCCTGAATCTGGCGCAGGCGCTGATGTGTCGCTCCGATCTGCTGCTGCTCGACGAACCGACCAACCACCTCGACCTCGACGCGATCGTCTGGCTGGAAGATTGGCTGAATCGCTATGCGGGCACGCTGATCGTGATCTCGCACGACCGCGAGTTTCTCGATTCCGTCTGCAACGTCACGCTGCATCTCGAGAACCAGCAGATCAAACGCTACGGCGGCAACTACTCGCAATTCGAAGTGCTGCGCGCGCAGCAGATCGCGCTGCAACAGAGCGCGTACGAAAAGCAGCAGCGCACGGTCGCGCATCTGCAGAGCTACATCAACCGCTTCAAGGCGCAGGCCACCAAGGCGCGTCAGGCGCAAAGCCGGGTGAAAGCGCTCGAGAAGATGGAGCTGATCGCGCCCGCGCACGTCGGGTCGCCGTTCACGTTCGAGTTCCGCACTCCCGACTCCGCGCCGAATCCGATGATGGTGATGGAAGACGTGCGCTGCGGCTACCATGCCGAAGACGGCAGCGAGATTCCGATCGTCGAGCGCGTGATGCTGTCGATCCAGAATGGTCAGCGCATCGGCCTGCTCGGCGCGAACGGCCAGGGCAAGTCGACGCTGATCAAGACGCTCGCGGGCACGCTCGAACCGTTGAGCGGCCACGTACGCGAAGGCAAGGGTCTGCGCATCGGCTACTTCGCGCAGCATCAGCTCGAAACGCTGCGTCCGGACGACACCCCGTTGCAGCACCTCGCGCGTCTCGCGCCCGATACGCGCGAGCAGGAGCTGCGCGACTTCCTCGGCAGCTTCAACTTTTCCGGCGACATGGCGACCGCGAAGATCGCGCCGTTCTCGGGCGGCGAGAAGGCACGCCTCGCGCTCGCGCTGATCATCTGGCAAAAGCCGAACCTGCTGCTGCTCGACGAGCCGACCAACCACCTCGACCTCGAAACGCGCCACGCGCTGACGATGGCGCTCGCGCAATTCGAAGGCACGCTGATCCTGGTCTCGCACGACCGGCATCTGCTGCGCGCGACGACCGATCAGTTCATGCTGGTCGCGAAGCATCGTCTGCAGGAATTCGACGGCGATCTCGACGACTACCGCGACTGGCTGCTGCAGCATGCGGCCGAGCAGCGCGCCGCGCTGAAGGCCAATGCTTCCGGTGCGTCGGACGCAGCGTCCAACGGCGCGGCAAGTGGCGACAGCAACGTCAATCGCAAGGAACAGCGCCGCCTCGAAGCGGAAACGCGGCAGAAGCTCGCGCATCTGAAGAAGCCGCTGCAAAGCCGCATCGCGAAGATCGAAAGGGAAATGGACGCACTCAACGCGGAGAAAGCGACGCTCGATACATTCGTCGCCGATCCCGCGAGTTACGAACCGGAGCAGAAGAGCAAGCTGACGGAGGCGATCCGCCGTCAGGCAGACGTGAACGCGCGCCTCGACACGCTCGAAGCCGAATGGCTCGGGACGCACGAGGAACTCGAACAGATCGGCTAGCGGCACCGCGCCGGCATCCACGGGGAGCTTGGCTTTGTCATTTGCGAATTCATCGTCCGGGTTATTGGCCCCAGAATCCGTAGCTGCATCGGCAGCCGATGCGCCGCCGTTGCAAGGACTGCGCGTGCTCGACCTCACGCGTCTGCTGCCGGGTCCGGTGGCCGCGCTGCGCCTCGCCGAGCTCGGCGCCGATGTGCTGAAGATCGAGGCGCCCGGCGCGGGCGACCCGACTCGCACGATGATGCAGTCGTCGAGCGATCGTGTCGCGGGCCGACCCGGCGCGTTTTACCGGATGGTCAATCGCGGCAAGCGCGAGACGCGCCTCGACCTCAAGTCCGAAGCAGGACGCCAGGTGCTGCGCGCACTCGCGACTGAAGCCGACGTGCTGATCGAGAGCTTCCGGCCCGGCGTGATGGAGCGGCTCGGCCTCGGCTACGCGACGCTCAGCGCAGCCAATCCGCGGCTCGTCTATTGCGCGATCAGCGGATATGGCGCGAGCGGTCCGTTCGCGGACCATGCCGGCCACGATCTGAATTACCTCGGCTATGCAGGCGTGCTCGATCAACTGGCGAACCGCGACGGTGCGCCGATCCTGCCGAACTTCCAGATCGCCGATCTGCTCGGCGGCGCATTGAGCGCGGTCACGCAGATTCTCGCGGCGCTCTGGCATGTCGCGCGAGGCGGCGCGGGCCGCTTCGTCGATGTATCGATGACGCACACGAGCTATGCGCACAACTTCGTCGCGCAGGTGTCGCTCGTCAACGAAGGTGCGGCGCCCGCCGCGGGCAGTGGTCTGTTGAACGGCGGCGTGCCCTGCTACAACCTCTACCCCACCAGCGATGAACGCTGGCTCGCGGTCGGCGCGCTCGAATTGAAGTTCTGGGAAACGCTGTGCATGGCGCTCGATCGGCCGGAATGGGCGACGCGTCACTGGAGCCTGGGTCAGGCGATCGGCGGTCCCGATGCCGTGGCACTCATTCAGGAAGTCGCCAATCTGATTGCGACGCGCACGCTCGGCGAATGGGTGGAATCGCTGGAATCGCTCGATTGCTGCGTGTCGCCGGTGCTGACGCCCGCTGAAGCGGCGCAGCATCCGCTGTTCAATCCGCACGCGTATGCGGCGGTGGCCGCGAGCGCCGCCGACTCACACGACGACGCGGCCTAATGCGCGTGGCGCAGCCGCGACGCGGGCGCAATGAAGATCAAGGCCCGGTCAATCGAAAAACCCGCCGCCGTCAACGCCGCGTCGGCGTCTGCCTCGGCAGCGTTTGCCGCGGCGACTTTTCGTCGTCGTACAGCAGGTGCTTGCGGCCTTCCACATGGCGGCTGATCGTGGCACGCACTTCGGCGGCCGTTACGTCTTCGGCCACCACCCGCCGCGAGATCTGACCCGCGGTGTCGATCCACTCGACGATCCGGCAAGCGCCGCCCCACGGCTGATGAATCGGTGCGGAGACCCGGCAGCCGCGCACCTGGATGTTATGGTGGGCAGCGGTTTCACGAGACTGTTTCAAGGCGCGATCCTTTTTCGAGCATCAGACGGGATGCATATCATTACAGCTTAGAAAAAAGGTATGGCGACCAGGTTACAGCCAATATGAAGATATTTACCGGGCATTACGGTACCGCAAGCGTACAAAGTACCGGCGAGCCGTCCCGGCCCCCGTCTATTCGAGCGTGCGGACGCGGTCGATGGCCTGTTCGATCCGTTCGACCGCAACGACCTGTAAGCCTTCGATTGGCTGTTTCGGCGCATTGGCCTTCGGAATCACCGCTACCGAGAAGCCGAGCTTGGCTGCTTCCTTCAGGCGCTCCTGACCGCGCGGCGACGGCCGGATTTCGCCGGCGAGGCCCACTTCGCCGAATACGACGAGCCCCTTCGGCAGCGGCTTGTTGCGCATCGACGAATGGATCGCGAGCAATACCGCGAGGTCGGCGGCGGGCTCGGAGATCTTCACCCCGCCCACCGCGTTCAGGAACACGTCCTGATCGAAACAGGCGATGCCCGCGTGCCGATGCAGCACCGCGAGCAGCATCGCGAGCCGGTTCTGTTCGAGGCCGACCGCAAGGCGTCGCGGATTCGGCGCGTTGGCCGCATCGACGAGCGCCTGCACTTCGACCAGCAACGGCCGCGTGCCTTCCTGCGTGACGAGCACACATGAGCCCGGCACCGACTGCTCGTGCTGCGATAAAAACAATGCCGACGGATTCGCGACGCCGCGCAAACCACGCTCGGTCATCGCGAACACGCCGAGTTCGTTGACCGCGCCGAAACGGTTCTTGATCGCGCGCACGAGACGGTACGACGAGTGCGTATCCCCCTCGAAATACAGCACCGTATCGACGATATGTTCGAGCACGCGCGGTCCCGCGAGCGCGCCCTCTTTCGTCACGTGCCCGACCATGATGATCGTCGTGCCCGACTGCTTGGCGATGCGCGTGAGTTGCGCCGCGCACTCGCGCACCTGCGCGACCGAGCCCGGCGCCGATGTCAAAGCATCCGAATAGACGGTCTGGATCGAATCAATCACGGCGACTTCAGGCCGTTGCTCCGTGATCGTCGCCTGAATTTTTTCGAGCTGGATTTCCGCGAGCAATTGCAGCTCGCTTGCCTTCGAGCCGGGTTCGAGCAACGCCAGCCGTTGCGCGCGCAACGCGATCTGCGCGCCAGATTCTTCGCCGCTGATATAGAGCGCGCGTTTGTCCGCCGCGATTTCCGCGAGCGATTGCAACAACAGCGTCGATTTACCGATGCCCGGATCGCCGCCGATCAACACCACGCCGCCCGGCACGAGGCCGCCGCCGAGCACGCGGTCGAATTCGCTGACGCCGGTTGAAAAGCGCGGCACGTCCGACGCGTCGATGTCGGCGAGGCGCCGTACCGGCGTGCTCTTCGCGAGCGACTGGAAACGGTGACCGGACGGCGCCTCCGCGACCGATTCGACGAGCGTGTTCCACGTCTGGCAGGACGGGCATTGACCGGACCACTTCGGCGACTGTCCGCCGCATTCCCCGCAGATGTACAACGTCTTCGCTTTCGCCACGCGTTACTCCGCCCGAACCGGCACACGCGGCGCGACCGCGCACATCAGCTCGTAGCCGATCGTGCCGCAGGCCTGCGCGACGTCGTCGATGGGCAGCGCGGTGCCCCACAATTCCACGCGCGAGCCGACGTTGGCGGTCGGCACCGGGGTCAGGTCGACGGTCAGCATGTCCATCGACACACGTCCAACGATCCGTGTGCGCACGCCATCGACGATCACCGGCGTGCCTTCCGGCGCGACGCGCGGATAGCCGTCCGCGTAACCGCACGCGACCACGCCGATGCGCATCGGAGCGCGCGCAGTGAACCTCGACCCATAGCCGACCGAGCTGCCTTCGCCGAGCGTCTGCACGGCGATCAGTTCCGACGCGAGCGTCATCGCGGGCTGCAGGCCCGTGCCGTCGATCGCGGCCGTCACGCCGGACGGCGACGCGCCGTACAGGATGATGCCCGGACGCACCCAGTCGAAATGCGCTTCCGGATGCCACAGCGTCGCGGCCGAATTCGACAGACTGCGCGCACCGGCGATGCCCTGCGCGCCGCGCTCGAACGCCTCCATCTGATGCGCGATGCCGCGCTCGGCATCGGCATCGGAAAAATGCGTCATCAACGTGATCTGGCCGACGCCCTGACAGGCGCGCGCACGTTCCCACGCGGCACGGAATTTTTCGACCGTGTAGCCGAGCCGGTTCATGCCGGTGTTCATCTTCAACTGAATATTGACCGGTTTCGACAGACGCGCCATTTCGAGCATGCGCAGTTGCTCGTCCGAATGCAGCGCCGTGGTCAAACTGTAGCGGTCGATTACGTCGATGTCGGTCGGCCGAAAAAAGCCTTCCAGCAGAAGAATTGGGCCCGCCCAGCCCAATTCACGCAACTTCACCGCTTCTTCGAGGTCCAGCAGCCCAAAGCCGTCCGTAGCGCGCAAACCGGGAAACACGCGCGCGAGGCCATGCCCGTAGGCATTAGCCTTGACGACGGCCCAGATTTTCGATTTCGGCGCATAGCGCCGCGCGACAGCGAGGTTATTGGCGAGAGCAGCGGTATGAATCGTGGCGGAAAGGGGGCGCGGCATGGGATTTTTTCGTAAAGACACTTGCGAATCAGCGGCTTACAGGGCGTTTTCAGCGCTCGGCGGCCCGCTGGGCGGTGCGATCAAGGATTCTGCTAGTCCGAATTCAGCTATTTTCATGATATAAAGCCGTGCGCACAACCCATTTCGATCGGCATAAGCCCGGACACATGACAAACGGCCGGGGCGGACAGACCGCAGCGAGGACAGCATCGCATCAGATGAAAAAAGGTTTTTACACCATCATGGCCGCGCAGTTTTTTTCGTCGCTGGCCGACAATGCGCTTCTGATCGCTGCTATCGCTCTGCTGAAAGATCTTCACGCTCCGAACTGGATGACGCCGCTGCTCAAGCTGTTTTTTGTGCTGTCGTACGTCGTTCTTGCCGCCTTCGTGGGCGCATTCGCTGACTCCCGTCCGAAAGGACGCGTGATGTTCATCACCAATACGATCAAGGTGGTTGGCTGCATAACGATGCTGGTCGGCGCGCATCCGCTGATTGCGTACGGCATCGTCGGCTTCGGCGCGGCGGCCTACTCGCCCGCCAAATACGGCATTCTCACCGAACTGTTGCCGCCTGACCGGCTCGTTGCCGCGAACGGCTGGATCGAAGGCACCACGGTCGGCTCGATCATTCTCGGCACGGTGCTCGGCGGCGCGCTGATCAGCCCGCATATCGCCGCGCCGATTCTCAAATGGCACATCCCCACCGTGAACACGCCCGCGGAAGCCGCGATGGTCGTGATCATGGCCATTTACGTGATCGCCGCGCTGTTCAATCTGCGCATTCCCGACACCGGCGCGCGCTATCCGCGACAGGAGCACGGGCCGATCCGCCTGATCACCGATTTCGCCGACTGCTTTCTCGTGCTGTGGCGTGACAAGCTCGGACAGATTTCGCTCGCCGTGACGACGCTGTTCTGGGGTGCGGGCGCGACGCTGCAATTCATCGTGCTGAAGTGGGCCGAAGTGTCGCTGGGCATGTCGCTGTCCGAGGCGGCGATCCTGCAGGCGGTGGTCGCGGTTGGCGTCGCGTTCGGCGCGATTTTCGCGGCTTCGCGTGTGCCGTTGAAGAAGTCGCTGTCGGTCTTGCCGGTCGGCATCATGATGGGTATCTCCGTGATGCTGATGGCGTTCTACACGCGCGATCTGTTTCCCCCGCATTGGGGCGTGTATTTTGGCCGCATGCACGTGTCGGGCTATCTGATTTTCGCGTATATCTTCCTGATGTTCGTGGGCGGCCTGTCGGGCTTTTTCGTCGTGCCGATGAATGCGCTGCTGCAGCATCGCGGGCACGTGCTGCTGTCGGCGGGCCATTCGATCGCCGTGCAGAACTTCAACGAGAATCTGTCCGTGCTCGTGATGCTGTGCCTGTACGCGGTGCTCGTGTGGCTCGACGTGCCGGTCACCATCGTGATCGTGCTGTTCGGCACCTTCGTCTGCCTGATGATGTGGCTCGTGATGCGACGCCATCAGGCGAACCAGCGCGCCTTCGATTCGGTCGCGCTGATCGGCGAAGCCAAGCACTGATCGGCTGCGCCGGGCCGGCCGCGGCACACACGAGCGCGCCCCCCCTTCTTCCTCGCTCGACCATGACTCAATCGATTCCCAATGTGCTGACGATCGCCGGTTCCGACTCCGGCGGCGGCGCCGGCATCCAGGCCGATCTGAAGACCTTCTCCGCGCTCGGCGCCTATGGCGCGAGCGTGATCACCGCGCTGACCGCGCAGAACACGCGCGGCGTGACCGCGATTCACGCGCCGGACCCGGGCTTCGTCACCGCGCAGCTCGACGCGGTGTTCGACGACATCCGCATCGACGCGGTGAAGATCGGCATGCTCGCGAATGCGCCGATCGCGCGTGCGGTCGCCGACGCGCTGCGCCGTCATCAGCCCAAACACATCGTGCTCGACACGGTGATGATCTCGAAGAGCAATCACGCGCTATTACTACCCGATGCGGTCGCGGTGGTACGCGACGAACTGCTGCCGCTCGCCGATCTGCTGACGCCGAATCTGCCGGAAGCGGCCGCATTGCTGGGCATGCAACCCGCCGCCGACGAAGCCGGCATGGTCGAGCAAGGCGAAGCGTTGCGCGCGCTCGGCGCGCGCGCGGTGCTGATGAAGGGCGGCCATCTGAGCGCGACCGATAGCCCCGACTGGCTCGTGCAGGAAAGCGGCACGCTGCGTCTCGGCGGTCCGCGCGTGCCGGTGAAGAACACGCACGGAACGGGCTGCACGTTGTCGTCGGCGATCGCGGCCTTGATTGCGCAGCGCGACGATCTCGCTAGCGCCGTCGCCGATGCGAAGGTTTATCTGACGGGTGCGTTGCAGGCGAGCGAGCGGCTCGACGTCGGCCACGGCGTGGGGCCGGTGCATCACTTTCATCGGTGGTGGTGAGCGACGTCATTGCTTCGCGTAACGCCGCGCGTGCTCGGGCCAGTCGTCGGGCACGATAAAACCGCGCGAGCGTTCAAGTACACGCCCCGTGTTGTCTTCGATGAATCCGGCGACCATCGTCGGGCCGTGTTGCGGTGAGATCCGCGCGGCGAGCGTGTTTGCGTCGACGTAGCACGTGTCGTCCGCACCGGCTTGCGTTCGATATTGCGGCGCGAGCCATTCGAGCCGCGCCAACACCCGCCACCTGTGCGCATGCGCGCACGCGAAAGCCGGCCAGTCGCGATGCGTGACCCACCAGCCGCGACCGTGCGCGGGATCGAGTTCGGCAGGATCGGTGGGCATCTCGCCATGCCGGTAAAACAGCCAGCCTTTGACGAACATCTGCGGCGTCCACGCGCCCGCATAGCCCGTCGAGGCAAATTCCTCGCGTGCGCTGAGCGGCAACTGATGATCGAGCAAATGCGCGAGCTTCAGATCGAGGCGGTCTTTCAGATTGGGGCCGACGTAATCGGCGAGACGCGCCGCCTCTGCCCCATTCGCATCGCCCGCATGCAGATAGCACTTCACCGCGAGTTCCCAATGCAGTCGCGCGCCCTGGCGCGTGCGCACGAGGAAATCGCATTCACCGAGCGTGAGGCCCGCATGTCGTAGCGGCACACCCGCTGCGATCAGTTGCGTCGCCGGTCCATGACGAAGGAAAAAGCCCAGCAGGCGTTCGGCGTAGCGGCCAAGGCGCGTGATACGCGTGGCCGCGAGATCCTGACGCAGAAGTGCCGGCGCGGCGTCGAGCGCGCGCAGCCAGTCGAGCGTGGCCTGCAATTCCTGCGGTGTGCCGAAAGGATCGGCGAGCGCGCCTGTGGGAAGCTGAGGGCGCAACAGATCGGGACTGAGCAGCAGCCACGCGAGATCGCGGACAGCGGGATCGCGCAACGCATCGACTGAAGCATCGCCACGCAAACCCAGCAAGGTATCGAGAAGCGCCGCGCGGCTGACAGACGCGGCGGGCATGCGCGCCGCCGGTCCCTCGGGCATCGTCACTTTGATTGGTTCGACGGCACGCCGCCGTTCGCGAGCCACGTGGCACGCGCGAGGCACAGATCCGCCCAGGCCTTGGCCTTGTCGGGCAGGCTACGCAGCAGATAGGCCGGGTGATAGGTGACGATCACCGGCACGCCCTCGTACGTGTGGACGCGGCCGCGCAACGACGAAATGCTCGCGTCGGTCTTGAGCAGACTTTGCGCGGCGAAACGGCCGAGCGCGACGATCAGCTTCGGCTTCACGAGCGACACCTGACGCTGTAGATAAGGTTCACAACGCGCGACTTCGTCCGGCTGCGGATTGCGATTGCCAGGCGGCCGGCACTTGATCACGTTCGCGATATACACGTTGGTGCCGCGCGCGAGCGCGAGCGAGTGCAGCATGTTGTCGAGCAGCTTGCCGGCCTGGCCAACGAACGGTTCGCCTTGTCGGTCCTCGTTCTCGCCGGGCGCTTCGCCGATCAGCATCCAGTCGGCCTCGCGATCGCCGACGCCGAACACCGTGTTCGCGCGCTTCTCGCACAGCCGGCACGCCTCGCATCCGGCGACGCGCTCGGCGAGCGCGTCCCAGTCGAGTGTGTGGATAGACGGCAGCGCGGGCGCGTCGCGGCGCGCTTCGGCGGGCGCGGCGGCCGATGCGGTCGGATCGTCGAACCACGCGAAGTCGTCCTCGGAAGGGGCGTCGAAAGTCGGCGGGGCTGAAAAGTCAGTTTGCGGTTCTGATGTTTCGCGCCGCGCTGCAGTTTCGTCGAAGCGCGGCGTGGATTCGCGCTGCACTTGCGGCGGCTGCACCTCGGCGGACGCGCGCAGCGGTTCGCGCGAGGTCTGCGTCGCAGGCTCCGCGCGACGCAAGTCTTCCGCGTGTTCCCGCGGCGACTGCAGCGCATCGCTCTGCCCGGCCTCCTCTCGCGCCGCGAGTCCGCGACGCACCCACAACGGCGCGAGTCCGAATTCTTCGAGCACCGATTCATGCAGCGCCATCTGCGCCCTCCGTGGCTAACGACAGACGCATCACGATCGCGTCCTCCCGGCCGCGATGCCGCGCCGGATAATAATTTTTGCGCCGGCCGATCGACGCGAAGCCGAAGCGCTCGTACAACCGGATCGCCCGACGATTCGACGGCCGCACTTCGAGCAGCAGCCCCTCGAGCCTCTCCGCGTGCGTGATGCGCACCGCCTCGCGCAGCAGCGCGAGGCCTGCGCCGGCGCCTTGTGCTTGCGGCGTGACGCACAGATTCAGCAGATGCATTTCATCGACGACTGGCATCAGCACGCAGTAGCCGATCAACGTCCCCGTCACGTGACGTAGACAGACGCCGAAATAGCCATTGCGCAGCGAGTCGCCGAAGTTGCCGCGGCTCCACGGAAACTCATACGCGAGTTTCTCGATCGCGGCGACTTCGTCCAGGTCGCTTTCGGTCATCGGCGACATGTAGCGGTCCGTGAGCAGCACGCCGCTCATGGGCGCGCCTCGTCGTGGGACGGTTGGCCGGAGCCGCCATCGGGCGCGTGCTGCGCGGACTGCTCGGCGCTATGAGCCGCTTTGGCTGATTTCGCCGCTTTGTCGGCCATGCGCTCTGCGGTCGTCCGCGCGACCTTGTCGCGCACGTACTCGGGTGCGGCCTGATCGGCGCGCACCGTGCGGCCCGCATGAAACGCGCGCAGCGCCGCGTACGCGAGCGGCAACGCATGCGGCAACGCTTGGCCATCGACGCTCCGCGCGGCCGCGACCGCCGGCAAGCGCTCGCCGAACGCGGCGGCCGCGTTGCCGGCGAGTGTGAATGGCACGTCGGGCAGCACGAGCCGCTCGGGTGCATCGAGCGTCGCCGCCTGCACGGTGCGCCATTCGTGTTGCGTGTCGTCCCACGCGTAGTCGGCCCAGTAGATTTCGTCCATGCGCGCGTCGAGCGCGGCGAGCACGCGCATCGTCGACGGATCGCGCAGGCGGGCGCTCTCCGCGCACGCGAGCAGCGTGCCGATCGGTACGACCGGCAGGTTCAGGCCGAACGCGAGGCCTTGGGCGACGCCGGTCGCCGTACGCAGTCCGGTGAACGAACCCGGACCCGAGCCGAACGCGATCGCGTCGCAATCCGCCAGCGTGAGGCCGGCTTCGTCGAACAGTTCGCGGATCGCCGGCAGCAGGCGGGTACTGGACACCGCGCCGGTTTGTTCGTGACGAACCCAGACGCGCGGTTCGGCGCTGGGCTGACCGGCGGCATCGACGGACGCGGAGACGAGCGCCGCCGAGCAGAACTCGGTCGATGTATCGAGGGCAAGAAGCACTGTTTGAGTCATGGACCGTATTGTAATCGGCGCGGTGCGCGTGAATGGTGGTTTGCGCGGCCGCGCTGCCCGGCTTCGCGGCCGTCATCGTTTGGAATAAGCCCTCGGTCCCGGGGCGGCGGGCAATTGCTATGATTTTCGGCCGATCTCATCTATCCCGCCACGCGGGCCAAACGACCATGAACGACATTAATTCCCAGTTCGAGCAAGCCCAGCAAGACGTCAAGCAACTGCCCGAGCGTCCGGGCAACCTGACGCTGCTGCGTCTCTATGCGCTCTTCAAGCAGGCGAGCGAAGGCGACGTGCACGGCGACAAGCCGGGCTTCACCGACATCGTCGGCAAATACAAGTACGATGCGTGGGCGGCGCTCAAGGGCACCGCGCAGGACGCCGCGAAGCAGCAATACGTCGAACTCGTCGAATCGCTGAAGAGCGGCACCGCGGCCTGAGTTTCCGGCGCGCCAATCATCTGCCGAAATGGCCGTCTGGCAATGCTGCGACCGCCTCGCGGCGGTTTCGGACACGAAGCTCCGGGCCGCCGCCCTCACTCGCCTACTTCATTCCGACACTTTCTTCTGTCGGAATTGCCTGAATGGTGGCGCAGTGCAGCAAATGTCGCTACAATGCCGCCTGCGCTTCACTGCTTTGCCCGTTTTTTCCAGCGGTCCTCGCGGCGCAGCGTCCATAGCGTTTGCTCCAATCCAGTTTAGAACCTGTCCCCTTCTGCCTAGCCCACTCCGGGCTCAAGTCCCAGGCTGGCGACTCGCCATGTTGGCACGTCGCATCCGATACAGCTTCTAACGAAAAACTCGCCTTCATTGTCGCGAGTTGCCCCCGTTTTTCGATTTGCTCGCTGCTGTTTTGCTCGCTGAATCCGACGACTTGGGTATGCCGATTGGCGTTGACGTTTTCATCCGATGAACCACCCAGGATCGTTTTCAAGGATTCACATGACTTTGAGCAACACCCCCAGCAGCCCGTTGAACGCCGTCGCCGACGAAGCACTCGGTCTTACGCCCGCCGCTCCCGAAGCCGTCGCGCAGGCTGACGCCAAGCCGACCTTCGCGTCGCTCGGCCTGTCCGCGGACGTCGTCTCCGCGCTGACCGCCGCCGGCTACGAGCACCCGACGCCGGTGCAGCAACGCGCGGTGCCGGCAGCGATCGCCGGCCGCGATCTGCTGGTTTCGAGCCCGACCGGCTCGGGCAAGACCGCCGCGTTCATGCTGCCCGCCATCGAGCGTTTCTCGCAGCTGCAAAAGACGCAGGCGAGCCAGCCGCGCGAGCCGCGCCCGGCCGACGGTGGCCGCGGCCGTCGTCCGCAGCCGGTCGCGCGTCCTACCATGCTGGTGCTGACCCCGACCCGCGAACTGGCGATGCAGGTCACGACCGCCGCCGCGACGTACGGCAAGCACCTGAAGCGCCTGCGCACCGTCAGCATTCTCGGCGGCGTCGCTTATGGCCAGCAGCTGATGCTGCTCGCGAAGAATCCTGAAATCCTCGTCGCGACGCCGGGCCGTCTGATCGACCACCTCGAGCGCGGCCGCATCGATCTGTCGCAACTGCAGATCCTCGTGCTCGACGAAGCCGACCGCATGCTCGACATGGGCTTCATCGACGACATCGACACGATCGTCGCCCAAACGCCGGCTACGCGTCAGACCATGCTGTTCTCCGCCACGCTCGACGGCAAAATCGGCTCGCTGACCGGCCGTCTGTTGAAGGACCCGGAGCGGATCGAGATCGTCCAGCGCTTGGAACAGCGCACCAACATCGCGCAAACCGTCCACTACGTCGACGACCGCGATCACAAGGACCGTCTGCTCGACCATCTGCTGCGTGACGACGGCCTCGACCAGGCCATCGTCTTCACGGCCACCAAGATGGACGCCGACCAGTTGGCGGGCCGTCTGGCCGACGCCGGCTTCGAATCGGCCGCGCTGCACGGCGACCTGCCGCAAGGCGCGCGTAACCGCACGATCCGCGCACTGCGCGAGCGCCGCGTGCGCGTGCTGGTTGCGACCGACGTCGCCGCTCGCGGTATCGACATCCCGGGCATCACGCACGTGTTCAACTACGACCTGCCGAAGTTCGCCGAAGACTACGTGCACCGTATCGGCCGTACCGGCCGTGCGGGCCGCTCCGGTATCGCCGTGAGCCTCGTGCATCACGCCGAACAGGGCGCGTTGAAGCGCATCGAGCGCTTCGTGCGCACGCCGCTTCCGGTCAACGTCGTCGAAGGCTTCGAGCCGCGCAAGGCGGCGCCCTCGGGCAACGGCCGTCCTGGCTTCGGCGGCCGCGGCCGTCCTGGCGGTGGTAATGGCCGTCGCTTCGGCAGCGGCTCGGGCAAGCCGGGCGGCTACGGCGGCTCGCGCAACGGTAACGGCACTGGCAACAGCAACGGCGGCGGCTGGGGCAACAAGTCGGCCGGCGGTTCGCGCGAAGGCTTCGGCTCGCGCGAAAGCCACGGCGGTTCGCGCGAAGGCTTCGGCGGTGGCTCGCGTGACGGCTACGGCGCGCGCCGCAACGACGGTCCCCGTTCGGCACGTCGCGGCAGCTAATAGCGACCCACCTGACCGACCGGATGGCTTCGCGCCGTCCGTGACACAGAAGAAAACCGGCGCTCGGGCGCCGGTTTTTTTTCGTCTATCGACTGGCCGCCCCAAATTTCACGATGTAAAAAATTTTTTTGCGTCGTAAAAAATCATGCTGCAAAGCACAAGAAGGACTATTGCAACAGGGAAAATATCGTTTCTTATCGCGAAAAGCAGGCATCAAGTCATTGATTTTATATAAAAATAAATATTGGAAAAACGCTTTGCGGCGTCTATTGTGCGTCCTTCGATTTGCCTAGACTCTTATATAAGACTTCACGAAACAGAACGCCTCTCCGGGCCCGACGCTTCGAGAAGACAGAGTCACCCATCCTCCATAACTGGCATCGAAGGAGCACATCATGACCATGACCCGCGAACAGCAAGTGCAGCAACTCAAGCAGCAATGGGAATCGGACCCGCGTTGGAAAGGTGTCAAGCGCACCTACTCGGCCGAAGACGTGGTGCGTCTGCGCGGCTCGGTGCAACCTGAGCACACGCTCGCGAAGCGCGGCGCGGAAAAGCTGTGGGCCGCCGTCAACAACGAGCCGTTCGTCAACTCGCTCGGCGCGCTGACCGGCAACCAGGCGATGCAGCAGGTGAAGGCTGGTCTGAAGGCAATCTATCTGTCGGGCTGGCAGGTCGCGGGCGATGCCAACGTCGCCGGTGAAATGTACCCGGACCAGTCGCTGTATCCGGCCAACTCGGTGCCCCTCGTTGTCAAGCGCATCAACAACACGCTGACGCGCGCCGACCAGATCCAGTGGTCGGAAGGCAAGAACCCGGGCGATGAAGGCTACGTCGATTACTTCGCGCCGATCGTGGCCGACGCGGAAGCCGGTTTCGGCGGCGTGCTGAACGCATTCGAACTGATGAAGGCGATGATCGAAGCGGGCGCGTCCGGCGTGCACTTCGAAGACCAGCTCGCATCGGTCAAGAAGTGCGGTCACATGGGTGGCAAGGTGCTCGTGCCGACCCGCGAAGCCGTCGCGAAGCTGACAGCCGCGCGTCTGGCCGCCGATGTGTCGGGCGTGCCGACCGTGCTGCTCGCCCGCACCGACGCGGAAGCCGCCGACCTCGTGACCTCGGACATCGACGACAACGACCGCCCGTTCCTGACCGGCGAGCGTACCGTCGAAGGCTTCTACCGCACGAAGCCCGGTCTCGAGCAGGCAATCTCGCGCGGCCTCGCCTATGCGCCGTACGCAGACATGATCTGGTGCGAAACCGGCAAGCCGGACCTCGAGTTCGCCAAGAAATTCGCCGACGCGATCCACAAGGAGTACCCGGACCAACTGCTGTCGTACAACTGCTCGCCGTCGTTCAACTGGAAGAAGAACCTCGACGACGCGACGATCGCGAAGTTCCAGCGCGAACTCGGCGCGATGGGCTACAAGTTCCAGTTCATCACGCTGGCCGGCTTCCACGCGCTGAACTACTCGATGTTCAACCTCGCGTACGGCTATGCGCGCAACCAGATGACCGCGTTCGTCGAAATGCAGCAGGCGGAGTTCGCGGCGGCCGAAAAGGGCTTCACCGCGGTCAAGCATCAGCGCGAAGTCGGTACCGGCTACTTCGACGCGGTCACGCAGACGGTCGAGCGCGAAGCATCGACGACCGCGCTGCACGGTTCGACGGAAAACGAGCAGTTCTTCGACAAGAAGGTCGCCTGAGATCAGCCAGTCGGGTTATGCAGTCCCGTGGCCTGAGCGCAGGAACGATCGGCAAACGTCGAGCGGCACCACCAGAGTGCCGCCGACGCAGGGAGGGCCGTGCCGTGCTGGATTGGCAGGAGCGTCAGCGCGAACGCCGACGGCCGGAGAGTCTCAAAGAGCCAGCGCGCGGCAAGCGTGCGGCGAACCTGAACGCGCCGGCAGCGCCGCCGGCGCGCTTTTTTTCGAAGGCGGTGCCTGCCGGCACGCTGCCGGCAGTGCCAAGCGATTCAGCGATAGACGATCACAGGAATTTTCGTATGCGTGAGCACGCGCTGCGTTTCACTGCCGATCAGCAGGCTGCCGAGCCCGCGCCGCCCATGCGATGCCATGAAGATCACGTCGCAGCGCCCCTGCTCGGCCGCTTCGATGATGCCGAGATACGGCGCCGGATGCACGCTCGTGCGGCTCTCGACACTGACGCCGACGCGGCGCGCCGCATGCTCGACTTCGCGCGGATGCACGCGCGCCTCGCGCTCGCTGCGTTGCAGGAACTCGCCGGGCGGTTCGACCACGACATCGGAGAACGGCGAGTACGGATATTGCGGCAGACAGGCGTATGCGGTAACGCGGGCGCCCACGGCCTGCGCGAGGTCGATCGCGCCCGCTATCGCCTTGCGTGACAGATCTGAACCATCGGTCGGAACCAGGATGTGCCTGAACATGATCCCCTCCGTCGCCGGCTGCCCGCAGCACGGCGTCAGCGTTCAACACAGCCCAGGGTGCAGGCTGCTCGAAACGATTGTAATGCGTATGAATGCGGGTATTCGCGTCTGTCTGGAGATTGGCGCATCAGTCCCAGTAACCGCGTTCGCCGTACGTATGCTTGAGAAAGTCCAGAAACAGCCGCACCCTCAGCGGCAGATGACGGCGCTGCGGGAACACCGCGTGGATGCCGATCGGCGGCGCGGCGAATTCGTCGAGCACGCTGACGAGGCGGCCCGCCGCGATCTCCGCGCCGACCTCCCACCACGAGCGCCACGCGAGCCCGTGTCCGGCGAGACACCATTCGTGCAGCACCGCGCCGTCCGAGCACTCCATCGTGCCGGACACCTTGATCGACGCGACCTTGCCGTCGTGCTGAAACATCCAGCCGCGCTGCTGGTTCGCGCTGGCGCCGAGCGCGAGGCAGTTGTGGCGCGCGAGATCGGCCAGGCTGTGCGGCGCGCCGCGCCGGCTCAGATACGCGGGCGACGCGACGCATACGCGCCGGTTCTCCGCGAGCTTCAGCGACACCAGCGACGAATCGGGCAACTCGCCGAGCCGCACCGCGCAATCGAAGCCTTCGTTGACGAGGTCGACGAGGCGGTCGGACAGATCGAGCGTGATCGACACGTCCGGATGCGCGACCGTGAACGCGGGCACCAGTGGCGCCACGTGCCGGCGCCCGAAGCCGGCCGGCGCCGACAGCCGGAGATGGCCGCTCGCCTTCACGCCGCCCGCCGACACGCTCGCCTCGGCGTTCTGCATGTCGTGAAGAATGCGCTGGCAATCTTCGAGAAAGGCCGAGCCTTCGAAGGTCAGCGTGATCTTGCGCGTCGTGCGCACGAGCAGCTTGACGCCGAGGCGCTCCTCCAGTGCGTCGATGCGCCGGCCGATGATCGCGGGCGCGACGCCCTCGGCGAGCGCCGCCGCGGACAGGCTCCCTTTGGCCGCGACAGTGGCGAAGGTCTCGATCTGCTTGAAACGGTCCATGAACGATACGCGCCGCGGCGAGGCGGAAAAGTGAGCAGTGCGCGTCAGATTAGGTACGTAAAAGTAAAAGATCAAGTGATTGTTAGCCTATTTTTTAGCACCCAAGGTCAGCAATACAATCGATCCCGACCTCTGACAGGAGTGCATGGCAATGTCGGCCACAACGACACCTTCCCCGCGAGCAGTGATTTTCGACGCCTACGGCACGTTGTTCGACGTGCATTCGGTGATCGCCGCCGCGGAGCAACTGTTCCCCGGCCACGGCGACGCGCTGTCGCAGCTGTGGCGCCAGAAGCAGATCGAATACACGCAATTGCGCACGCTCGCCGCGCGCAGCGACGCCCCCGGCGAACACTACCGCCCGTTCTGGGACATCACGCTCGACGCACTGCGCTTCGCCGCGAAAAGACTGCAGCTCACGCTCGGCCGCGCGGCCGAAAAGCGGCTGATGGACGAATACGCGTGCCTGTCCGCATTTCCCGACGCGGTGCCCGTGCTGCGTGCGTTGCGCGAGGCCGCCGCCGCGCCACGCGTGGGGCTCGCGATTCTGTCAAACGGCAATCCGCAAATGCTCGATATCGCGGTCAAGAGCGCCGGCATGAACACCCTCTTCGATCACGTGCTGTCGGTCGACGCCGTGCGCGCGTACAAACCCTCGCCTGCCGCGTATGCGCTCGGCCCCGACGCGTTCGGCGTGGCCGCGCGCGAGATCGTGTTCGTGTCGTCGAACGGCTGGGACGTCGCGGGCGCGACATGGTTCGGCTTCACGACGTTCTGGCTGAACCGGCAGAACCTGCCCGTCGAAGAGCTCGGCGTGACGCCGCATGGCACCGGTAGCGGCATGAACGATCTGCTGGACTTTCTGCGCACACTCGCGACGTCGTCACGTTCGAGCGGCGGCCGTCGAACGAAAGTTCCTGGCAGTGGCAGTCGCAAGCGCGCCGGCCCGCGCGTATGACGGCGCCCCTCGCATTCGGCAATCCACTTCCCCCTTTTCAACCTTCGCATTTTTGCAATCTGACCGACCAAGGAAAAAACATGGCTAATCCGCTGTCGTTGCCGCAAGGCATGGAAATCACCGGCGACATCAAGCCCGGCTTTGAAGCGATCCTCACCCGCGAAGCGCTGGAACTCGTCGCGGCCTTGCACCGTACCTTCGAGCCGCGCCGTCAGCAGTTGCTGCAGGCGCGCGTCGAGCGCGCGAAGCGGCTCGACGCGGGCGAGCGGCCCGACTTCCTCGCCGCCACGAAGAGCGTGCGCGAAGGCGACTGGAAGATCGCGCCGCTGCCGCAGGATCTGCAGTGCCGGCGCGTCGAGATCACCGGCCCCGTCGAGCGCAAGATGATCATCAACGCGCTCAATTCGGGCGCCGACTCCTACATGACCGACTTCGAGGATTCGAACGCGCCGAGCTGGGACAATCAGATCACCGGTCATATCAATCTGAAGGACGCGGTGCGCCGTACGATCTCGCTCGAACAGAACGGCAAGTCGTACCGGCTCAACGACAGGACCGCGACGCTGATCGTACGTCCGCGCGGCTGGCATCTCGACGAGAAGCACGTGAAGGTCGACGGCCAGCGCGTGTCGGGTGGCATCTTCGATTTCGCGCTGTACATGGTGCACAACGCGAAGGAGTTGATCGCGCGCGGCTCGGGTCCGTACTTCTATCTGCCGAAGATGGAGAGCCACCTCGAAGCGCGGCTGTGGAACGACCTCTTCGTCGCCGCGCAGGAAGCGGTCGGCGTGCCGCGCGGCACGATTCGCGCGACGGTGCTGATCGAGACGATCGTCGCCGCGTTCGAAATGGACGAGATCCTGTACGAGCTGCGTGAACATAGCTCGGGCCTGAACGCGGGCCGCTGGGACTACATCTTCTCGGCGATCAAGAAGTTCAAGAGCGACCGCGACTTCTGCCTCGCCGATCGCTCGCAGATCACGATGACCTCGCCGTTCATGCGCGCGTACGCGTTGCTGCTGCTGAAGACCTGCCATCGCCGCAACGCGCCGGCGATCGGCGGCATGAGCGCGCTGATTCCGATCAGGAACGATGCGGCCGCGAACGACAAGGCGATGGCCGGCGTGCGTTCAGACAAGGCGCGCGACGCGGGCGACGGCTACGACGGCGGCTGGGTCGCGCACCCGGGCCTCGTGCCGGTCGCGATGGAAGAGTTCGTCAAGGTGCTCGGCGATCGGCCGAACCAGATCGGCAAGCAGCGCGTCGACGTGCTCGTGAGCGCGACCGACCTGCTCGACTTCCGCCCGGAAGCGCCGATCACCGAAGCGGGCTTGCGCAACAACATCAACGTCGGCATTCACTACCTCGGTTCGTGGCTCGCGGGCAATGGCTGTGTGCCGATTCACAACCTGATGGAAGATGCGGCCACCGCCGAGATTTCGCGCTCGCAGGTCTGGCAGTGGATCCGCTCGCCGAAGGGCAAACTCGACGACGGTCGCAAGGTGACGGTCGAACTGGTGCGCGAGCTCGCGGCGCAGGAGCTCGACAAGGTCAAACAGACGGTGGGCGGAGATACGAAGCCGTATGAGCGTGCCGCGCAGATCTTCGAGCAGATGTCGACCGCGGAGCAGTTCACCGATTTTCTGACGCTGCCGCTTTACGAAGAGATTTGATGGTGTTGATGATGCGGGCTCGAGCGCCTTGGGCCTGCTCGAGCCGGGTGATCGCATCGGCTTGAACGACGGCACGCCGCGGACATACGTGGCGCACTTTTTTTTGCTCGCCTTCGTGCACCAGCTCAGCGCGTGCGCCGATGTTCGACCCAATCTCCTGAACGGATCTCGGGCAGCCCTTTTACGGCGCTCGGCGCGACCGGATAGAAGCGGCAATTCACGACGTTGCCGTCCACTTTGACCATCACCTCACGTGTCAGAAAACGATCCTCGACGCCCGGATACACGGCTTCGATTTCGTCGAGCACCGCGACGAGCGCATCGTCGATTTCATAGACGTCGCCGAGCACGTCGATACCCGCTTCGTCGACGACGAGACCCGGATAGTCGCCAAAATCGAACAGATGGCCGCGCACGGTGGTACTGCCGAGCAGGCTCGGTGCGGGGATGTCGTTGCGCGCGGCGGCTTCGCTGATGTCGTTGGTTTCACCGGCACGCAGCGTGCCGTAGACAAAGACGGTCTGCATCGTCGTTGAGTCTCCATGGTCAGAGGTGATGTCGGTGGCTCGGAGGCCATCGGGACATTATGCAACGGCGGCCCGTCGGCAACAGAAACTGGGCACGGCCTACAATGCTTGATGCCCGCGGCGGTGAATGGCCTCGACCGCGCTTCGCCGTTGCCAGCTCCGTGATCCGAACCGACCTTGCCATGACCTCGTCCTCCGACTCCGACTTGTTGAGCCGCGTGCGTTTCGCCGACATACCGCCCGAGTTCGCGCCGAACGAGATGCATCCGATCCGCGTGCGCTCGCGGCCAATGCCGGCGGGCTGGCATATCGCGCGTCATACGCATGCCTGGGCGCAGGTCGCGTATGCGTCGCGCGGCGTACTGCGGGTCGCAACGACGGGCACGACATGGATGGTGCCGCCATCGCGCGCAATCTGGTTGCCGCCGCATGTGACGCACGAAGTGGTCGCCGTCGAGGATGCGTTCCTGCGCACGCTGTACATCACCGAGAGTACGGTGCCGGCCGGGCTCGATACGCCGCGCGTCGTCGAAGTATCGAACCTGTTGCGCGAGGTGATTGCCGCGCTCGATACGCCTGGCCTGTCCGCCGCGCGCGAGCAGCTGCTCGGCGCGCTCGCGCTCGATGAACTGACGCGCTCCGAGCCGTTGCCGCTGTCCGTGCCGATGCCCAGCGAAAAGCGCCTGCGCGCGCTGTGCGAGGCCGTGATCGCCGACCCGATGCATGGCGAGTCGCTCGAGCAGTGGGCATCGACGGTGGGCGCGAGCACGCGCACGATCGCGCGGCTGTTCCGCCAGGAACTGGGTGTGAGTTTTTCGCAGTGGCGTCAGCAGGCGATTCTCGCGCGCGCCATTCCATTGTTGAGCCAGGGACGGCCGCTGTCGCACGTCGCGCAGGAACTGGGCTATCAGAGCCAGAGCGCCTTCTCCGCGATGTTCCGGCGTGCGTTCGGCGCGAGTCCACGCGCGTTTATCGAACGAGGCGCCGAGCATCGCGCGAGCAACGGCGAGCATGATGACGCGCAAACGGATGAAGAAACGGCACAGGATCAAGCCGGTTCGACGGACGTCGCCGAGCGGTGAATGGCGACAACTAGCGGTGCGCGTCGGCCATCAATGCGGGGCACGCCTCAAACCCGCCGCGCCAGATGACGGATTGCGCCTAGCTGCGCGAGCCGCGGCCCGGTGAGCTTATAGCCCTTGCGCAGATAGAGCCGCGCCGCCGGATTGTCGACGAACACGCGCAACTGCAACTCGCGCAGCCCGCGCTCGCGCGCCCATTGATGCGAGATGTCGAGCAGGAACGTACCGGCGCCAAGCCGACGATATCCTTCGGCGATCTGCACGTCGCGGATATGCAGCGAATCACCCTCTTCGGTGATACGCAGCACGCCCATCGGCACGCCATCCACTTCGAGAATGAAATTCTCCGATTCGCGCCAACTGCCGAGAAACAGATCGCTGCGCCACACCAGATGATGCCGGCGATAGTAGCCGCCCATGTTGTTGCGGGTCAGCGCCTCGGCAAACTCGAAATCGTCCATGCTGGCCGTGCGCAGATGAAACGGTGACGGAGCTTCGGTGGGATCGAACATGGCAGGACCGCGAGGATGAGTCGGATAAACGGTAAAACAGGCCGCGCGCGCTGGCAATGGCTGTTTGTCCCGAGCCTTCCGGGGGGCGGCCGGCAACGGCAGTAGAAACGGAGCGGTTACGGTCCTATGTGCAGGCGCCATCAACCGCTCACCAGCACGACGGCTGCGGATATACACGTTCGCATCGTCGGCACAGCGCACGAAGCAGTGGCCGCGCCGTTCCAGTTCCTTGTCCACCACGTCGAGCAACACGTTGGCCAGCAACGGCGGATCAGCCGGATCACGCGGGCCTCCCCAATTCGTTTTCTGTAGACGGTCAATCAGGATGTCGTGGTTGACCTCCGACCGGTTTGGGGATCGTCACCCGACATACCGGAGCGGGCCGGTACGTCCCCTCTGCAACTGTTCATAAATCGCCGCGTCGTGCGCACGCCGTCCGGGCCGGAAGCCGTAGGTAAGAGCGCACTCCTTCATGGCACAGCCGCCGCATTTACGCCGCTTCGTCCTGGTCACGAGAGCTTCGCGGTCTATTACCCGCCCGCCCTGCTTGGCAACGCCTTCTATGCGGTTCTTGTTTATCGGCTCGCGACTTACGCTCCACGCTTCCTTCCCACATTCGGCCGCCGTCATGCAGTTGCGCTTCACTTCATTCGCTGTGACCAGCTCATGGCGGGACTTGCACTCGCAGGAGTGCGCCCATGCTGGGCGCACAATAAAAAAAGCCCACTTCTTGCGAAGTGGGCTTTCTCAAATCTGGCGGAGCGGACGGGACTCGAACCCGCGACCCCCGGCGTGACAGGCCGGTATTCTAACCAACTGAACTACCGCTCCAGATTTTGCATCGCAGCCTGCGAGCCATACTCTCAGCTTGCTGCACCGTTCAAACTTCCAACCGAACGACGCCGATGTTCTGGCGTCCCCTAGGGGATTCGAACCCCTGTACTCACCGTGAAAGGGTGATGTCCTAGGCCTCTAGACGAAGGGGACAACGTACTGCTTACACCTTTAATGAAAAAGCCCGTTCAAGTATGTGTGAACGGGCTTTGTCTGGCGGAGTGGACGGGACTCGAACCCGCGACCCCCGGCGTGACAGGCCGGTATTCTAACCGACTGAACTACCACTCCAGTCTTTACACCCTGCTTGCGAGCGTCGGTTAATTCTCTGCAAGCTGCGCTGCTTTACTACTACTCGAATACTAAAGCGACGCTGATGTTTGGCGTCCCCTAGGGGATTCGAACCCCTGTACTCACCGTGAAAGGGTGATGTCCTAGGCCTCTAGACGAAGGGGACAAAATCTTTTCAGATCCGTCTCAATTCGCTTTTGACTTGATCAACTCGCGCTAACTTTTCAGTTAATTCGCCAAGCTATTTTCAGGTCAACAGCGAAGACCGCTACTTTAACTACATTTCAGCGATTTGTGAAGTCTTTTTTCTACAACTATCAGACTTCTTAACCACTTTCACCTCTTTGCTCTGTTGGTGGAGGTAAGCGGGATCGAACCGCTGACCTCTTGCATGCCATGCAAGCGCTCTCCCAGCTGAGCTATACCCCCGCGCACATCAGAGAAACGAGATTTTAGAGGGCGATCTGCGCTTTGTAAATACCCTTTGAGCGATTACATGCGGATTTTTCCGGCGGCATGCGAAACCTCTGACGCACGCCGCCAACGGATTAGCCAAGCGCTTTTTCGATGCGGCTAACGACGACGTCGCGACCGAACAGCATCAGCACGCTATCGATCGACGGTGTATGCGTCGTACCCGCCACCAGCAGACGCACCGGCATCGCGAGCTGCGGCATCTTCAGCTTGTGCGTGCCGAGCGTCGCTTTCAGCGCGGCGGCGATCGCCTCCTTGGTCCATTCGACCGTATTCAATGCAGCGGCCAGATCAGCGAGCGCCGGACGAACCGCGTCGGTGACGTGCTGTGCAAGCGACTCAGCGTCGGGTGCCGGGGTGCGATAGAACATCGCGGCGTTCTGCGCGATCTCCTTCACGGTCGACGCCCGATCCTTCATCAGGCCCACCACGCCCGTCAGATCCGGACCTTGGGCGAGTGTGGCTTCGTCGATGTCGAGCTCCGCGAAGAACGGTTTCGCCAGTTCGGCGAGGCGTGCGCTGTCGGCTTCCTTGATGTAGTGCGCGTTGAGCCAGTTCAGCTTGTCATGGTCGTACTGCGCCGGCGACTTGCCGAGGTGCTCGAGATCGAACCACTCGACGAACTGCTCGCGCGTGAAAATCTCCGCGTCACCATGCGACCAGCCGAGGCGCGCCAGATAGTTGACGACCGCTTCCGGCAGATACCCCGCATCGCGATAACCCATCACGCTCATTGCGCCGTGGCGCTTGCTCATCTTCTCGCCCTGCTCGTTCAGCACGGTCGGCAGGTGTGCATACACCGGCGGCTCGCCACCGAGCGCGCGCAGTATGTTGATCTGGCGCGGCGTGTTGTTGACGTGGTCGTCGCCACGAATCACGTGAGTGATGCGCATGTCGAGATCGTCGACGACGACGCAGAAGTTATACGTCGGCGTGCCGTCCGGACGCGCGATCACGAGGTCGTCGAGTTCTTCGTTCGAGATTTCGATGCGGCCTTTCACCGCGTCGTCCCACGCGACCACGCCGGTCAGCGGATTGCGAAACCTTAGCACCGGCTTCACGCCCACGGGCGGCTCCGGCAGCACCTTGCCCGGCTCCGGGCGCCACGTGCCGTCGTAGCGCGGCTTTTCGCCTGCTTCGCGCTGGCGCTCGCGCAGCGCTTCGAGCTCTTCGGTCGACATGTAGCACGGATAGACGAGCCCCGCCTCCTGCATCTGCTTCAGCACTTCGCCGTACCGGTCCATGCGCTGCATCTGGTAGAACGGGCCTTCGTCGAAATCGAGGCCGAGCCACGCCATGCCTTCGAGAATCGCGTCGACGGATTCGGTCGTGGAGCGCTCGAGGTCGGTGTCCTCGACCCGCAGCACGAAGGTCCCTTTCATCTTGCGCGCGAACGCCCACGGATACAGCGCGGAGCGGATGTTGCCCAGGTGGATGAAGCCGGTGGGACTCGGTGCGAAACGGGTACGAACGGAGGTGGTCATTAGCGGTTACTCGGAAAACAGGCGCCGGCGCTCAGGCGAACACGACTGCGAAGCGCGGCAGCGAAGCGTGCCCATGCTGCGCGCGACGTCGCGCACGGCCACGAGGGAATAAGTGCAAGAGCCGAATTATACCTTCCGCACGCGGGTTGCCGCCCTCGTCCGAACGGCCTATGGCGCATGGGCGAACGGCGTCCGGACATCTGCGTACGCACCTTCCCGGCGCTCGCCCAACTCATCTTGAAAAAGCGCCGCGTCAGTTCCGAATACTTCCTCTGCAACGTTTCATTACAGCGGACCGCGCGAGCCGATCGTTTGCATTAAGATGTGCGCGCGCTGCGATGCGGGCTTACCGCACCTCGATCCGATCCGGAGCGAACACCGCTGCAAGCGCGCGCAATCGCCGTCGGCGATCCGCCCGGTCTGACCTCAGCCTGATCGCGGTACGCGCGACGCCGCTCGCGTCGCGCGCGCCGTTGCTGGAGAACTCGTTGAAACCCTCATCCCCGAACTTGAGCCGCCGCAGCTTTTCGCTAGCGGCCGCATCCGCGGTGCTTGCCGCCTGCACCACGACCGCCGGCAAACTCGATGGCGCGCCGATCACCGCGACGCCCGCCGTTCCCCCGCCGCCTGAAAAAGCGCAACAGAAGCCGGTTCGCGTCGCGCTCGCTCTCGGCGGCGGCGCCGCGCGCGGCTTTGCGCACATCGGCGTCATCAAGGCTCTCGAGGCGCGCAATATCCAGATCGACCTGATTGCCGGCACGAGCGCCGGCTCCGTCGTCGGTGCGCTGTACGCGTCGGGCATGAACGGCTTCGCGCTGAACAAGCTCGCGCTGTCGATGGACGAAGCGTCGATCAGCGACTGGGCGATGCCGTTTCGTACGCGCGGCTTCCTGCAGGGCGTCGCGCTGCAGAACTACCTGAACACGACGCTGAACAACCGCCCGATCGAGAAGATGGCTAGGCCGCTCGGCGTGGTCGCGACCGATCTGCAAACCGGCCAGCCGATCCTGTTCCAGCGTGGCAACACCGGCATCGCGGTGCGCGCGTCGTGCAGCGTACCGTCGATTTTCGAGCCGGTGAAGATCGGCGGTCACGAGTACGTGGATGGGGGTCTCGTGAGTCCGGTACCGGCGTCGTTCGCGCGCAAGATGGGCGCGGATTTCGTGATCGCCGTCGATATCTCCCAGCGACCGGAAAACGGCGTCACGGCAAGCTCGTTCGACGTGTTGATGCAGACCTTCACGATCATGGGCCAGACGATCAAGGCCTACGAGCTCGACAAGTATGCCGACGTGGTGATCCGGCCGAATCTCGCGGCGATGAGCGGCAGCGATTTCTCACAGCGCAACGCCGCGATCCTCGCCGGCGAGGAAGCAGTCGCGAAGATGATGCCGGAGTTGCAGCGCAAGCTCGCCGCGCGGCGCATGGGAGCCTGAAAGCCCGGCGACGCACGGTCGCTGTGCGTCGCCATGGCAAAAACGCGCGCATCAAACGCAAAAAGCCTGCTTCGAACGAAGCAGGCTTTTTTATCGCCAGGCCTGGCGCCGAATCAGTTATTCCCGCCGATCGTCGCGGTCACGCGCTTGCGCAGATCGTCGGCCTGATACGAGGTCTCGATCCGACGCGCACCCGTAAAGCGCTTTTCCCAGTAGCCGTCATCCATGTCGTCGACGCGGATCGTGCTGCCGGTGGACGGCGAGTGCACGAACTTGTTGTCGCCGATATAGATGCCGACGTGCGAGAACGTGCGGCGCATCGTATTGAAGAACACCAGATCGCCCGGCTTCAGGTCGCTTACCCGCACCTTCTCGCCCAGGCGGCTCATTTCCTCGGCACGGCGCGGCAGCGCGAGACCGAGCGTGTCCTGGAACACGTAGCGCACGAAACCGCTGCAATCGAGCCCCGAATCAGGCGTATTGCCGCCCCAACGGTAGCGAACGCCGATCATGTTCAACGCGCCGACCACCACGTCGCCCGCTTTGCCGGCCATGCCCGAAAGGAACGATTTGGCGCTGCCGCTTTCGCCGCCTGCGGCCTTGGTTTGGGGAGTGAGAAGGGAGAGAGGATCCGAGCCGTTGGTGGGCGGATATGAGGCATTCTGATTAAAACCGCTTACTTCGTCGGCGAACGCGCCGGGAGCTGCTGCCATCAAGACGCCAATGAACATCCCGGCGACGACGCGCGTGCAAGCCTGGGTGAAGTTTCTGTGCTGCATTGGTCGGTAGTTTTTGCCAAAAAATCAGGGGTCTAGAAAAAAAGTTTGCTCGATACTAGCCAGTAAGTATTTGCCTGTCAAAAGGAATAGGAAAAATCAATCGACAGACGCACTCAATTGGGGAAAGGGTGAAAAATCAACGATCAAGCGCCGCTTTCAGCAGCTTTCGCGTGTAAGGATGCACGGGTGCAGCAAAAATTTTCTCGACTTCGCCGGTCTCGACGATCGATCCGTTTTGCATCACCACGACTCGGTGCGCCATCGCCCCGATCACTTCCAGGTCGTGGCTGATGAATACGAAGCCGAGGTTGTATTTGTGCTGCAAACCGGTGAGCAGCTTGAGCACCTGCTGCTGGATCGATACGTCGAGCGCGCTGGTCGGTTCGTCGAGGATCAGCACGCGCGGCTCCAGTACCAGCGCGCGCGCGATCGCGATGCGCTGCCGCTGCCCGCCCGAAAATTCATGCGGGTAGCGATACAGCGCAGTCCGGTCGATGCCGACTTCGCGCAGCACCGCGACGACCTTGTCGCGCCGCGCCTGCGGAGTCATCTGCGGCCGATGCAGCGCGAGCCCCTCACCGACGATCCGCTCGATCGTCTGCCGCGGCGAAAGCGAACTAAAAGGGTCTTGAAAGACGACCTGCATATTCGAGCGCAGCGCGGTCTTTTCGGCGCCGCGATAGCTCGCGAGCGCCCTGCCCTGAAACTGGATCTCGCCATGCGCGGTGCGCTGCAGACCGAGCAGTGCCATCGCGAGCGTCGACTTGCCCGATCCCGATTCACCGACGATCCCGAGCGTCTCGCCCTGGCGCACCGACACGTTCGCCGCGTCGACCGCGCGAAACCGCCCCGCGCCGAACCAGCCACGCAGGCCGGTCAGTTTCGTTCTGAAGTCGACCGCCACATCGCGCGCTTCGAGCAGCACCGGCGAGATCGGCAGCACCGGCACGACCTCGCGCTGCGGCCGGCTCGCGAGCAGCCGCTGGGTATACGGATGGCGCGGCGCCTCGAACACCTGCTCGACCGTGCCGGTTTCGACCAGCACGCCTCGCTCCATCACCGCGACGCGCTGCGCGAAGTGACGCACGAGGTTCAGGTCGTGCGTGATCAGCAGCACGGCCATGCCGCGCTTTTTTGCTTCGTCGCGCTGCAGTTCCAGCAGAAGCTCGACGATTTGCGCGCGAATCGTCACGTCGAGCGCGGTGGTCGGCTCGTCGGCGAGCAACAGGCGCGGCCGGCAGGCGAGCGCCATCGCGATCATCGCGCGCTGCCGCTGCCCGCCCGACAACTGATGCGGGTAGCTGTTGATGCGCTTCTCCGGCTCGGTGATGCCGGTGCGCGCGAGCAGCGCGACCGCCCGCCTGCACGCTTCGGTCGCGCTGACGCCGTCATGCACGACGATCGTTTCCGCAATCTGGTCGCCGATCGTATACAGCGGATTGAGCGCGGTCATCGGTTCCTGGAAGATCATCGCGATGTCCGAGCCGCGCAGGCCACGCATCGCACGCTCGCTCTTCGCGAGCAGATCTTTGCCATCGAAGCGGATCGCCCCGCTCACCTGCGCGTCGTTCAGCAGGCGCAGCACCGACAGCGCGGTCACGCTCTTGCCCGAGCCCGACTCGCCGACGAGCGCGACGCGTTCACCGCGCGCGATCGCGAGCGTGACGTCGTCGACGGCCACCGTGTCGCCGAACGCGATACGCAGATGGTCGAGTTCGAGCAGCGGCATGTCCGTCGATTGCGGATCGATTTGCGGCAGCGCGCTCATTGACCACCTCCGGCGTGTATCGCATCGGAGATACGCGTGTCGAGCGCGTTGCGCAGCGCGTCGCCCATGAAGGTCAATAGCAGCAGCATCGCCACCAGCACGCCGAAGGTCGACACCGAGATCCACCACGCGTCGAGATTCGCCTTGCCCTGAGCGAGCAGTTCGCCCAGGCTCGGCGTCGGCGGCGGCACGCCGAGGCCGAGGAAGTCGAGACTCGTCAGCGCGAGAATCGCGCTGCTCATGCTGAACGGCAGGAACGTGATGACCGACGTCAGACTGTTCGGCAACACGTGACGCCACATGATCTGCCAATGCGACAGGCCCATCGCGCGCGCGGCGCGCACGTAGTCCTGCTGGCGATTGCGCAGGAACTCGGCGCGCACGTAGTCGGACAGGCCGATCCAGTTGAACAGCGACAGCAGCACGATCAAAAGAGCGAAGCTGCGCTCGAAGATCGATGAAAAGATGATCAGCAGATAGAGCTGCGGCATCGCGTTCCAGATCTCGATCAGACGCTGCCCGACGATGTCCGTTCGCCCTCCGAAGTAACCTTGCACCGCCCCCGCGGCGATGCCGACGATCGTGCTGATCACGGTCAGCACGAGGCCGAACACGACCGACACGCCGAAGCCGTACAGCAGACGCGCGAACAGATCGCGGCCGCGGTCGTCGGTGCCGAGCCAGTTCTCGCGCGACGGTGGCGCCGGGTTGGGCGTCTTCGAAAAGTAATTGAGCGTGTCGTAGTAGTAGTGATTCGGCGGATACAGCGCGAAGTTGCCCGGCGCATCGAAGCGGTGACGGATGTACGGATCGAGATAATCGGCCGGCGTGGGGAAGTCGCCACCGAAGGTGGTCTCGGCGTAGGTCTTGACGAGCGGGAAATACAGATGGCCGTCGTAGCGCACGACGACCGGCTTGTCGTTCGACCACAGCGGCCCCACGAGGCTCGCCGCGAACGCGACGACGAAGATGATCAGGCTCCAGTAGCCGAGACGCTGCTGGCGAAAACGCTGCCACACGCGACGCGCCGGCGACGGCGACATCAGTGCCCGCGCAGGTTCGGTGCGCGCCGCCGCGTCGGCGGAAAGGCGGGCTCGATTCATCAGCGCTCCAGTTGTTCGAATTGGATGCGGGGATCGACCCACACATAGCAAAGGTCGGAGATCAGCCGCGTGACGAGGCCGATCAGCGTGAACAGATACAACGTGCCGAGCACGACCGGATAGTCCCGCCGCATCACCGATTCATACGACAGCAACCCGAGCCCGTCGAGCGAGAACAGCGTTTCGATCAGCAGGCTGCCGGTGAAGAACGCGCCGATGAACGCGCCCGGGAAATTGACGATCAGCGGCAGCAGCGCATTGCGAAACACGTGCTTCCACAACACGCGCCGCTCGGACAAACCTTTGGCACGCGCGGTCAGCACGTACTGCTTGCGGATTTCGTCGAGGAACGCGTTTTTCGTCAGCATCGTGACGACCGCGAAGCTGCCCACCACCGACGCCGTGATCGGCAGCGTGATATGCCATAGATAGTCGAGGATCTTGCCGACGAGGCTCAACTGGTCCCAGTTGTCGGAAGTGAGGTTGCGCAGCGGAAACAGCTGCAGGAACGTGCCGCCGCCGAACAGCACGAGCAGCAGCACGCCGAGCACGAAGCCCGGAATCGCGTAGCCGACCAGCACGACGAGGCTCGTCGCGATATCGAAGTGCGAGCCGTTGCGCACCGCCTTCGCGATGCCGAGCGGCACCGATATCAGATAGGTGAGAAAGAACGTCCACAGGCCGATGCTGATCGACACCGGCAGCTTCGACACGATCAGCGACAATACGCTCTGGTGACGGAAATAGCTCTGGCCGAGATCGAAGGTCGCGAAGCGCTTGAGCATCAGCACGTAGCGTTCGAGCGGCGGTTTGTCGAAGCCGTACAGCTGCTTCAGTTGCGCGATCTGTTGCGCATCGACGCCGCTATGCGAGCGCAGCCCGAACGGCGAGGCGCCCTCCGCGCCCTTGCGCAGTTCGTGCTGCATCTGCTCGACGGGGCCGCCCGGCACGAACTGGATCACGACGAAGGTCAGCGTCAGCACGCCGAGCAGCGTCGGGATCATCAGCAGCAGGCGTTTGAGGATGTAGCTCCACATAGGCGGTGTTCCAGTGCGAACGCGTTGGTGGGGGCGATGGATCTGCGGATCAGTCGGCGCTGCCCGTGGGCGTGCGCGCCCGCGGATCCTCGTACCACCACATCGTCGTGATCCAGCCCTCCGCACCATAGTACAGCGGCAAAGTCTTCGGCCACGCGAGCCCGCGCTTGAACGCGACGCGATGGGTGCCGCTGTACCAGTGCGGCACCACATAGTAGCCATGCATCAGCAGACGGTCGAGCGCGTGCGCGGCATCGGTCAGTTGCTCGCGCGTTTGCGCATGCACGAGCGCGTTCAACACCGCGTCGACGGCCGGCGACTTCAGGCCGATCGCGTTGTCCGAGCCGGGGGTATCGGCGGCCTTGCTGCCGAAGCGGGTGATCTGCTCGGAGCCCGGCACCTGCACGTCGGGCATGCGAATCGTCGTCACGTCGAAGTCGAATGCGTCGAGCCGCTTCTGATAGACCGCGAAGTCGGTGGTGCGGAAGTTCGCGGTAATGCCGAGCTTTTGCAGATTGCGCGTGAAGGTCGCGATGATCGGCTCCATCGACGAGGCCGAACCCGAGTCGTCGAGTATCTCGAACTGGAACGGCTCGCCCTTCGCGTTGCGCAGCGCGCCGTCACGATAGGTCCAGCCGGCCTGCTGCAGCAGATCGCGCGCCTGCAGCAGATTCGCGCGCAGCGAGCCGGGCGGATCGGTATCGGGCTGCTTCGGCGGCGGCCCGAATACCGCCGGGTCGAGTTGGGCGCGAAACGGCTCCAGCAGCGCGAGTTCGCCAGGCGAAGGCAGCCCCTTCGCCTGCCATTCGGTATTGGCGAAATAGCTGTCGATGCGCGTGTACTGGTTGAAAAACAGCTGGCGGTTCAGCCACTGAAAGTCGAGCGCGAGATCGAGCGCCTTGCGCACCCGCACATCCTGGAACAGCGGCCGGCGCGTGTTCAGGAAAAAGCCCTGCATGCCGGTGCCGTTGTGCTGCGCAAACTCGCGCTTGATCAACTCGCCACTGTCGAACTTCTTGCCGACGTCGCGCCGCACCCAGTTGCGCGCGATATATTCGACCAGCGCGTCGTACTCGCCAGCCTTGAACGCCTCGAGCCGCGCGGTGCTATCGGCATACAGCTTGTAGACGATGCGATCGAAGTTGTTCATGCCGACGCGCACCGGCAGATCGGCGCCCCAATAGTGCGGGTCGCGTTTGAACGTGATCGTGCGGCCGTTGTCGTAGCTGTCGATCAGATACGGCCCGCTGCCGACTGGCTTTTCGAATGCGAGCTGGTCGAATGGAACACGGCTGCCGTCGGGCTTCATCCCCCACTTGCGCGAGAACACCGGCATGCTGCCCGCGAGCAGCGGCAACTCGCGATCGCGATCGCGAAACTCGAAGCGCACCGTGGCCGGATCGACGACGACCGCACGCTTGATCTCGCTGAAAAGCGATGCGAACTGTGGCGCGGCCTGCGGGCTCTTCAGCGTGTCGAGAGAGAACTTGACGTCGTCGGCGGTCACAGGGTCGCCGTTCGAAAAGCGCGCGCGCGGATTGATGTGAAACGTGACCGACAGGCCGTCGGGCGCGACGACGATGTCGTCGGCGAGCAGCCCGTAGGCGGACGCGACTTCGTCGCTGCTGCCGATCGTCAGGCTCTCGAACATCAATTCGAGGCCGGGCGCCGCATTGCCACGCAGAGTGAACGGATTGAACTTGTCGAAGCTCGTTAGACGGCTCGGGTTCGCGAGCACGAGCGTGCCGCCTTTCGGCGCATCGGGATTGACGTAGTCGAAGTGCTTGAAGCCGGCCGGATATTTGGGCTCGCCGTATTGCGCGATCGCATGCGCGGCATGCGCGTGCGGCGCGACGAGCAGACTCGCGCACAGCAACGCGACGGCGAGCGCGGCGCGCAAGGGTCCGTGGATCACGCTGTGTCGAAGTCCCTCAGGCGTTTGAACCCGTCGCGAGCCAGTTGTCATGGAGTCGTGCTGGTAAATGGGCAGTGGCGATGTGGGGGATTCTACCCAATTAGCTTGCGCGATCTGGCGGGCGACTGCGACGAAATGCGTCAGCGACGGATGTTTCAGCACAAAAAACAAAACCGCCCTCCAAGGGCGGTTCTGTCATCGCTGCGGCCGGTTGGCGCGCTTCAGCGCTGACGCAGTGGCGACTCAGTGCCAGCCGCGATGTTGGTCGTAGTGACCCCGCGCATAGTCGCCGCGGCCCGGCGGATGGTGGCGATACCAGTCGTTGCGCGCCCAGTAGCGATGGCCGTCCCAGTAACGGTCGCCATGCCAGCCGATCACGATTTGCGGACCGCCGTAGTACACGGGAGCCGGCTGATAGACGACGGGCGGCGGCGGAGGCGGCGGCGGTGCGTAGACCGGCGCCGGTGCGACGTAGACCGGCGCGGGAATGCCGATATTGACCCCAACGTTGAGCCCCGCGGCCATCGCGGCACCCGATGCAGCCAACGTCAACACGCCGAACACAAGCGGAACAAGACGAGCGGACTTCATTGATCACCTTTGTAGGAACATGTTTTGTTGGCGGAAATATAACGCAAAGGCAGCAACACGCGTATTTCAACTTTGTAATAACTGATGCTGAAAATCGCCTCGCCGGCGGCGCGTAATGTCTGGTTACACACGCCAGACGGCGGTGAAAAGCACCCTCCGCGCGGGCGCCGGCTCGCGGCCTGACTGACATCCCGAAAACGAACATTTTAAAGTTCGAAAGAACATATCTGTTCGATATTCCTCACCACAGTCATCCGATCACCGCTCGGAGACGTGGCAAAAAAAATATTAAATTATCGAGAAAAATCAAGGAAACACGTGGCACCGCCTATGGTTTTCCCCGATATCCAGGTCGTTTCCAAGTGATAGGATGACTGCCATTGAAAACCAATAAATGTTCGAATTCGCGCATGCCCGAGCACTGCGTCGGAAGCAACCGCTCAATGCGCCACGGAGACTGATTTTGAAAACGATCAAGGGATTGCGCTGGTGGATCATCGCCCTCGTGTGCGTTGGGACGATCGTCAACTATCTGTCGCGCAACGCGCTCGGCGTGATGGCGCCCGAGCTGATGAAACTGCTGCACATGAACACGCGGCAGTACTCGTACGTGGTCGGCGCGTTCCAGGTCGGCTATACGGTGATGCAGCCCGTCTGCGGCCTGATCATCGATCTGATCGGCCTGCGCCTCGGCTTCGCGCTGTTCGCGTGCCTGTGGTCGCTGACCGGCGTGTTCCACGGTTTCGCGGGCAGCTGGTTTTCGCTCGCGGCGCTGCGCGGCTTCATGGGCCTGTCCGAAGCGGTCGCGATTCCGGCCGGCATGAAGGTCGTCGCCGAATGGTTTCCCGATCGCGAGAAATCCGTCGCGGTCGGCTACTTCAATGCGGGCACCTCGCTCGGCTCGCTGCTCGCGCCGCCGCTCGTCGTTTTCCTGTCGCTGCGCTACGGCTGGCAGAGCGCGTTCGCGGTGACCGGCGCGCTCGGCTTCGTGTGGGCCGCCGCATGGTTCGTGCTGTACCGCTCGCCCGCCGAGCACAAGCGCGTGAGCGATGCCGAGCGCGCCGCGATCGTCGAAGGCCAGGCACCGCCCGCCGCGCGCCGCGCGAGCGTGCGTGAAGTGCTGCGCACGCGCCGCTTCTGGGCGATCGCGCAAGCGCGCTTTTTCGCCGAGCCCGCGTGGCAGACGTTCAGCTTCTGGATTCCGCTGTATCTCGCCACGCAGCGTCATATGGATCTGAAGCAGATCGCGATGTTCGCGTGGCTGCCGTTTCTCGCCGCGGACCTGGGCGGTCTGTTCGGCGGCTATCTGTCGCCATTCCTGATGAAGCATTTTCGCGTGCCGCTGATCTGGTCGCGCATCTCGGGCGTCGTGCTCGGCGCGCTGATGATGATCGGGCCGGCATCGATCGGTCTCGTCGCGTCGCCCTACCAGGCCATCGCCCTCTTCTGCGTCGGCGGCTTCGCGCACCAGATGATCTCGGCGCTCGTCAACACGCTCGCCGCCGACGTATTCGATCCGGGCGAAGTCGGCACCGTCGCCGGCTTCGCGGGCATGGCCGCGTGGATCGGCGGCCTCGGCTTCTCGCTGATGGTCGGCGCGCTCGCCGATTCGATCGGCTACACGCCGCTGTTCGGTGCGCTCGGCGCATTCGACATCATCGGCGCGACGCTGCTGATCATCCTGATGCGCGGTGTGCCGCGCCACGGCCGCGCGCGCCGCGCCGAACTGAGCGTCAACACGGCTGCCTGACCTTCCTGGAAGACTCATCATGCGTTCACATATCAATCTCAAATATCCGCCGCGCTTCGCGCTCGTCTCCCACGCTGGCAACCCGGCGGCCAACCCGGTCGTGCTAAGCGCGCAGCCGAATTGCCGCATCGAGCTGTTCGTGCTCGCCGAGGACATCATCCGCGTGCTCGTGCTGCCGGACGGCAAAACGCGCGGCCCGCGCACATGGGCGATCGCGCCCGGGATGGACGACGTGCCGCTCGAAGGCCGCGAGCGCCGCGACCTGAGCGGCTTCACGCCGCCGCCGTTCACGGTGAACGAAGCAGCCGGTCACATCGTGATCGAAACGGCGCGCGTGCGCGTGAGCGTGGCGCTCGAATGCGGCGCCTGCGCCTGGGACATCCTGCACGAAGGCACATGGCATCGCGTGATGAGCGATCGCAAGACCCAGGCGTACAACTTCGGCTGGTGGGACTCGCGCGTCTATCACTACGTCGAGCGGCGCCGCGACGAAATGTACGTGGGCCTCGGCGAGCGTGCCGGCTCGCTCGATCGCGCGCGGCAAAGCTACGAGATGCGCAACATCGACGCGATGGGCTACAGCGCGCGCACCACGGACCCGCTGTACAAGCACATCCCGTTCTACGTGACGTGGCAGCCGCAGACGTCGACGGGCTTCGGCCTGTTCTACGACACGCTCGCCGATTGCCGCTTCGACATGGGGCGCGAGCTCGACAACTATCACGGCCACTATCGGCACTTCATCGCCGAGCATGGCGATCTCGACTACTACTTCATCGCATCGCCCGGCTCGCCACTCGACGCGGTGCGCCGCTTCACGTGGCTCACCGGACGTCCCACGTGGATGCCGAAGTGGGGCCTCGGCTACTCGGGCTCGACGATGAGCTATACCGACGCGCCGGACGCGCAACAGCAGATGGGCAAATTCATCGAGCGTTGCCGCGAACACGACGTGCTGTGCGATTCGTTCCATCTGTCGTCGGGCTATACGTCGATCGGGCCGAAGCGCTACGTGTTCAACTGGAATCACGACAAGTTTCCGGACATCGACGGCTTCGTGCGGAGCTATCTCGATCACGGCGTGCGTCTGTGCGCGAACATCAAGCCGTGTCTGCTGCAAGACCACCCAGCGTTCGACGACGTCGCCCACGCCGGCCTGTTGATCGAAGCGCCCGATGGCGAGCCCGCATGGGTGCAGTTCTGGGACGAAGTCGGCGCGTACCTCGACTTCACGAATCCCGCGACGATCGACTGGTGGAAAGCTCGCGTGAAGGACGCACTGCTCAAATACGGCATCGCGGCCACCTGGAACGACAACAACGAGTTCGAGATCTGGTCGCCGCATGCGATCGCGCGCGGCTTCGGCAAGCCGTATCCGGCACACCAGGCGAAGGTGCTGCAGACGCAGCTGATGATGCGCGCGTCGCACGACGCGCAGCGCGAGCACGCGCCTGACAGGCGCCCGTTCCTCGTGTCGCGCTCGGGCGGCGTCGGCATGCATCGCTACGTGCAGACGTGGTCGGGCGACAACTACACGTCGTGGGAAACGCTGCGCTTCAATCTGAAGATGGGTCTCGGGCTCGCGATGTCGGGCGTGTCGAATAGCGGTCACGACATCGGCGGCTTCTCGGGTCCGGCGCCGGAGCCGGAGCTGTTGGCGCGCTGGGTCGGGTTCGGCATCTTCCTGCCGCGCTTTTCGATTCACTCGTGGAACGACGACGGCACCGTCAACGAGCCGTGGATGCATCCCGAAGTCACGCGGCACGTGGCAGACCTGATCAAGCTGCGCTATCGCCTGATCCCTTATCTCTACGAGCTGCTGTGGCAATCGCATAGCGCGTACGAGCCGGTGCTGCGGCCGCTGTTCGCGGAGTTTCCGCACGATCCGCGCTGCCTCGTCGATGGCGACGACATGATGCTCGGCTCGTCGATGCTGGTCGCGCCAGTGGTCGATCCGGGCCAGAGCACGCGCGCCGTGTATCTACCGGCCGGTTCGCGCTGGGTGTCGTACTGGAGCGGCGAAACGTTCGACGGCGGCCAGACCGTCACGTTGCCCGCGCCGTTCGAGCGGCCGGTGTTCCTGCTGCGTGAAGGCAGCGTGATTCCGCTCAACATCGCCGAGCAGCATTTTGGCCGCCCTGCCGACGAACGCGCATTCCTCGCGGTGCCGTCTGCCGACGCGGGCACCGCGCAAGGCGGCTCGATCGAGGACGACGGCGAGACCGAAGCCTGGCGCAACGGCGAGCAAGGCCGCTGGAACGTCACGCTGACGGGCGACGCAAACACTTTGCGGGTGACGCTAGAGCGTTCGCAATGGATGCCGCGCGTGCAGCCGCAAGTGCGCGTGTTCGTGCCGATGCGCGAAACACGCGCGGTCGTCTGCGCTAACGGCACGCTCGTCGCCGATCACACCGCGAACGGCTGGCGCTGCCTGACGATTTCGGTGCCGCACTGAACTACCCACCGCACCGGCCTGAGGGATCAGGCCGTCCCATCAGTCTGGAGACATCCCAATCATGAAAATAAACCAGCGCGCGCGCACCCGCGCGTTCGTCCTCTGCTGCCTGCCGTTTGCGGGCACCGCGTTGTCCACCAGCGCATCGGCACAAAGCAGCGTCACGCTGTATGGCGTCGTCGACAATGCGTTCGCCTATGCCAGCAACCAGAAGGGGCATTCGAATTTCTATATGAGCCAGGGCAACCTGCAGGCGAGCAAGTTCGGTTTACTCGGCTCGGAAGATCTCGGCGGCGGCACGAAGGCGATCTTCCGGCTCGAGAGCGGCTTCAATTCGCTGACTGGCGCGCAAAGCACCGCGGGCTACCTGTTCAACCGCCAGGCCTATGTCGGCCTCGCGAACGACCGCTACGGCACGGTAACGCTCGGCCGCCAGTACACACCCTACTTCCAGATGGTCGGCGCGCTCGGACCGACCGGCGTGCTGACCGGCGCGACCGGCGCGCACCCCGGCGATCTCGACGCCCTCGACACGACGCTGCGCTTCAATAATTCGGTAACCTACCTATCGCCGACGATCGGGGGCCTGCAGGCAAGCGCGCAGTATGGTCTCGGCGGCGTGCCCGGCAGCGTCGCGAACGGCAGCCTGTTCAGCGCGGCGCTGCGCTATGACTTCCAGCCCGTGTCGCTCGCAGCCGGCTACGTGAAGCTGAAGGACATTTCGACGAGCGCGGCGCTCGGCAGCTTCGCGATCAACTCGCCGGTCAACAACGGTTACGCGAGCGCGCGTAGCGCGCAACTGCTCGCCGCGGCGGGTCGCTATACGTGGCACGATCTGATGGTGGGCCTCAACTACTCGAATGTGCAGTACGCGCCGGGCCACGGCTCGCTGTTCTTCGACAAGGCCGTGTTCAACACGTACGGTGCGATCGCGACGTACCGGATCACGCCGAGCGTGACGGTCGGCGGCGGCTATAGCTTCACCCAGGCAAGCAAGGCGAACGGCATCAGCGATCCGGCGCACTATCATCAGATCTCGCTCGAACAGACCTACAACCTGTCGACGCGCACCACGCTGTACGCGATCGAGGCCTATCAGCATGCAGGCGGCAAGTCGCTGATCTCGTCGGGCAGCGGTGTGACCATCGCCGACGCGGTCGCGGTGGTCGGCGACTCGCAGAACACGACGCCGTCATCGGGTCCGTCTCAGTTCGTCGGCATGGTGGGGTTGCGGCACGCGTTCTAAGCGAGGCGGTCTCGGTCAGCGGCACGACGGGATCAGTCATGCGGACTCCTTGCCTGCCGCGCTGGATCTGGCGCGGTTTTCTGCGGACCAGCGTGGCGGCCTAACGGCGCCATGCATTGATCAGCAGACCTGCCTATTCACGTAGGACGTGGTCACACGCTGGAGGGCTGGGAATGCCGCTGACATCGCTGAAGTATCGAGCGAGATCAAAATCAAGCCGCGCAAAAACAAAAACCCCGCAGAGCCTAGACTCTGCGGGGTTTCGCCACCATTGCTGGCGGAGACGGAGGGATTCGAACCCTCGATCCAGGTTTTGGCCCAGATGCTCCCTTAGCAGGGGAGTGCCTTCGACCTCTCGGCCACGTCTCCCAAACTTTCTGTCGCACAGGGAGTCAGTGCGACGAAGCCAAGATCATAGCGGGCCGGGCCGATAAGGTCAATGTCTGACGAACATTATTTGTGCCAACGTGGCGTCTCATCACGCAATTCATTCACATGAACGCCACAAAACAAACAGGACGCTCTAGAGCGCCCCGTTTTTCCCGCCACTTATGCCTGATCGAGTTCGAAGGCCTTATGCAGCGCGCGTACCGCGAGCTCCATGTACTTTTCGTCGATCAACACCGAAATCTTGATTTCCGAGGTCGAGATCATCTGAATGTTGATGCCCTCTTCCGACAGCGTGCGGAACATCTTGCTGGCGATGCCGACGTGCGAGCGCATCCCGACGCCGACCACCGACACCTTCGACACCTTCGGGTCGCCCAGCACCTGCTCGGCCTGGACGTGCGCCTTTACCGTGCCGGTGAGGATTTCCATTGCACGCGCATAGTCGCCGCGGCCAACCGTGAACGTGAATGCCGTCTTGCCCTCGACGCTCTGGTTCTGGATGATCATGTCGACATCGATATTCGCGTCCGCCACCGGGCCGAGAATCTGATACGCGATGCCCGGCTTGTCGGGCACGCCCATCACGGCGATACGAGCTTCGTCGCGCTGGAACGCGATACCCGAGATGACTGCTTTTTCCATGGTCTCGTCTTCTTCAAAAGTAATCAGGGTGCCCGACTTCATTTCTTCGTCGAGTGGCATCAGCGGATCGGTCAGGCTCGACAGCACGCGCGTTTTCACCTGATATTTGCCGGCGAATTCCACCGAGCGGATCTGCAGCACCTTCGAACCCAGGCTGGCCATTTCCAGCATTTCTTCGAACGTCACGCGGTCGAGCCGGCGCGCTTCTTCAACGACGCGCGGGTCCGTCGTGTACACACCGTCGACGTCCGTGTAGATCAGGCACTCGTCGGCCTTCAGCGCGGCCGCGACCGCGACTGCCGACGTGTCCGAGCCGCCGCGGCCGAGCGTCGTGATGTGGCCGTCCGGGTCAATGCCCTGGAAGCCGGTGATCACGACCACCTTGCCGGCTGCGAGGTCTTGCATGACGCGCTCGCCGTCGATGTCGCTGATGCGCGCTTTCGTAAACGCGCTATCGGTCTTGACCGGCACCTGCCAGCCTGCGTAGCTGACCGCTTCGACGCCGGCTTCCTGCAGCGCGATCGCGAGCAGACCCGAGCTGACCTGCTCGCCGGTGGCGGCGATCATGTCGAGTTCACGCGGGCTCGGTTGAGTCGTGATTTCTTTCGCGAGGCCAAGCAGGCGATTGGTTTCGCCAGACATTGCCGACGGCACGACGACCATCTGATGGCCGGCCTTGTGCCATTTCGCGACCCGACTGGCGACGTTCTTGATGCGCTCGACCGAGCCCATCGAGGTGCCGCCGTATTTATGTACGATGAGTGCCATTGTCGTTCTGAACTGGAAGAGAAACCGCGCTGGCGCGCTGGAGACGACCGCACAGAAAGCACAGGGGCGCAACGTCTCGTGAACGGCGGCAAAGTGTGTGGCGGCGTAGATGCAGCACGCGTGCAGCACGCGCGGATTTGCCCGGGATGAAATCGCAAATGGCTGATCGGAATTGAACGGCGACGACGGATCACGCACGCCTGCCGGCACTAACGACCGATAGCGACAAAAGCGACGGCGAAATCGGGTCGGGCAAACAAGCTAAAGTACCTGATTAGGCGCAAAAAGACAAGACGCAACGAGCGCTCAAATGCGTCGAATCAGGCCTGCAATGGCCTGTTTTATCGTTGATTTGCGCCTGTTTCACGCTTTCGACATCTGCACGCACGGCTTGCGCGACTGTCCGACCGGCGCTCAGGCGATCAGCAGATCCTCGCGCCAGACGATTTTCAGGCACGCTTCGCGCTCCGGAGATGCGTCGCGCACAGTCCCGCGATTCACGCCGATCAGCGGCACGAACAGCAGTTCATCGCCAACGTAAAGCAATGGCACGTCGCGCTTCCATGCGGGAATGCCGCGCTCCTGAAACAGGTTCTTCAGCGTGCGGCTGGGCGTGTTCGGCACACCGATGCGCATGCGTTCTCCGCCGCGGCGCGCCCGCACGCTTAGAGAGGCTCGTTGCAGGACGCTGACGGGAACCATGTCGCATGCTTCGTTACGTGGCGCTGCGTGCGTTGCGTCGGCTACGTCGGAAGCAGCGGCTGCATCCACCATCGCGAACACGAACGTGCCGCGCCATTGCGGCAAATGCCAGATCTCTTGCCCTTGCCACGCGAGTTCACTGATCTCGCGCTCGACGAGCGCGGTTTCGTCGGCGGGTTCGCTGCTATCGCCGGCTTCCCAGTAGACGAGGCCGCGATAGCTGCGCAACGCATGCCCCGCATGATCGATGCGCAGCCGATGTCCGTCCTGCCCCGCTGCCACTTCGCGCAACTGCCGCAGTGCATCCGCGACACGCGCGCTCGATGCCGCGACGAAGCCGAGCGTACGCATCCAGTAGCGCAGCAGATTCAGCGCGCGATCGTCGTCGAGAGCGAGCAGCACGTCGTGCGCGAGGGCGCGTCCTTCATCGCGCGACGCGCTTTCCATATCGGCGCGCGCGAGCGTGTCGAGCAATCGCTGCGCCGATGCCGAATGCGCGGCCGTGCGCGCGAGCGCATCGCGATAGCCCGGGAAGTGCACCGCGAGCACCGGCATCACCTGATGACGCAAGGCGTTGCGCGCATAACGCGTGTCCGCGTTCGATTCGTCGTCGATCCAGCGCAGCTTGCGCGCGCTCGCATAGTGTTCGAGCTGCGCGCGCAGCAGATGCAAAAGCGGCCGCACGCGTGTCGTCGACGCACCTGTCGGCAGCGAGCCGGGCGCCATCGCCGCGAGACCCGCGAGCCCCGCGCCGCGCAGCAGTTGCAGCAGCACGGTCTCGGCCTGATCGTCCGCATGCTGCGCGAGCCATAGCGTGCCAATGCCGTGCGTTGCGCACATCGCTTCGAGCGCGCGATAACGCGCGTCGCGTGCCGCGGCCTCGATGCTCAGACCCGGCGCGCGCGAAACATCCACGCGTCGCGCGTCGAATTCGACGCCACGTTCGCGCGCGAAAGCCTCGCAGTGCGCGAGCCACGTATCGGCATGTGGACTCAAACCATGATGCACGTGCAGCGCGATACAGCGCGACGCACCCGCGACGCGCACCGCCGCATCGAGGAGCACGCTCGAATCGACGCCGCCGCTGAATGCCACCGCAATGCGCGCGTTCGAATCGAGCCCGGACAGCGCGGCGCCGAGCGCCTCGATCACGAGGCGCTCGGCGGATGAGTCGGCGGTGGTGGTCACGTCGTTAGCGCGGAAAGCGCCGGTGGACGAAAGAGACAGGCCAACGCGCGGGCTTATGCGCCCGGCGTCGTTTCCTTGAATTTGCCGTACGCCATCAGCCGTTGGAAACGGCGTTCGCGCAGGTCGTTGGTGCTCATACCCTGGAACTGGCGCAGCGAATCGGCGAGCGCACGGCGCAGCATCGCCGCCATGCCCTTCGGATCGCGATGCGCGCCGCCGAGCGGCTCGTTGACGATCTTGTCGATCAGACCGAGCGCCTTCAGACGATGCGCGGTCAGGCCGAGCGCCTCCGCTGCTTCCGGTGCCTTGGCGGCGCTTTTCCACAGGATCGATGCGCAGCCTTCCGGCGAGATCACCGAGTAGGTCGAGAACTGCAACATCAGCACGCTGTCGCCCACCGCGATAGCGAGTGCGCCGCCCGAGCCGCCCTCGCCGATGATCGTCGCGATCAGCGGCGTCTTCAGCTCGGCCATCACGTACAGATTGCGGCCGATCGCTTCGGACTGGCCGCGCTCTTCCGCGCCGATGCCTGGGTACGCGCCCGGCGTGTCGATGAACGTGAAGATCGGCAGGCCGAACTTCTCGGCGAGGCGCATCAGCCGCTCGGCCTTGCGATAGCCTTCCGGACGCGGCATGCCGAAGTTGCGCAGCGCGCGCTCCTTGGTGTCGCGGCCCTTCTGATGACCGATCACCATGCACGCCTGGCCGTTGAATCGCGCGAGACCGCCGACGATCGACAGATCGTCCGCGAAGTTGCGGTCGCCATGCAGTTCATGGAAGTCGGTGAACAGCTCGCTTACGTAATCGAACGTGTACGGACGCTGCGGATGACGGGCGATTTGCGAAACCTGCCACGGTGAGAGGTTCGCATACAGATCTTTGGTGAGCTGCTGGCTCTTCTTGGACAGCCGCTCGATCTCTTCCGAAATATCGACGGCCGAGTCGTCCTGCACGAAGCGCAATTCTTCGATCTTCGCTTCGAGTTCAGCGATCGGCTGTTCGAAATCCAGAAACGTGGTCTTCATTGGTTGTAATCCTTGGACTTACCGGGCAGCGCGTATTCTAACCGCGTGCGCCGATGTCAAAACCATTTCTCAACTATCGATATCATATACGCGATAGTCTTTGAAACGGCTTCGTTTCCTGTTCTTCTTTAGTAGTCGACCGGTAACGGATCGAGACTACGCCACATGTACCAGGTCGCCACCGTGCGCCACGGCTCCCAGTTCGCGGCAACCTCGCGCGCTTCGCTGCGCGTGACGGGTTCGCCGCTGAAATAGTTGACGCTGATCGCGCGGATCAGGCCGAGGTCGTCGAGCGGTAGCACATCGGGACGCGACAGGTTGAAAATCAGGAACATCTCCGCGGTCCAGCGGCCGATGCCGCGAATCTGCGTGAGTTCGGCGATCACCGCCTCGTCGTCCATCGACGTCCACTTGCCGACGTGTAACGCGCCCGACACGAAATGCCTCGCGAGATCGAGCACGTACTCGGCCTTGCGTTTCGACAAACCGCACGCGGTCAGCTTCTCGATACCGAGCTTGATGAACTGCTGCGGCACGAGCTTCGGACACGCGACTTCGACCCTCGCCCACACGGCCTGCGCCGAGGCGACCGAGATCTGCTGGCCGACCACCGAGCGCGCAAGCGTGACGAACGGATCGCCACGACTCAGCAAATGCACGGGGCCGAACTTTGGAATCAGCTTCTTCAAAATGCGATCGCGCTTGACGAGATCCGCGCACGCCTTGTCCCAATACGCGGGACGCGTGACCTCAGGCGCGAGACCGCCGATCTGCACCGGCACCGCGACTTCGTTCGCGAGCGATGCGACACCGGCCGCTTCGCCGCCCGCGCTTTCCGTGCTCGCCGAGGTGGCCGATACGCGCGTCTTGCGCACGACTTCGCCCGCGTTCTTGTCGCGCGCGAGTTCCTGCACGTCGCCGGCGAGCTCGGCCGCGAGTTTGGCCGGCAACGCACCGTTGCCCTTCGCCCGCGACGCCGTTTTCGCGCGTTTCGCAGGCGCGTGCGCAGCTTCAGTGCCCGCGCCATTGAGCGAGCGTTTGGCCGCGTTCTTCTTTGCCGCGGCCGAGTCGGCTTTCGCCGCCGCCCCGCCCGCTTTCGAGGGCGCTTTGTCTACCGCGCCGCCGCCCGCACGAGTCGACTGAGCTGCGGCAGCCGATGCTGCGGCAGCCGACGCTGCGGCTGCCGCACTGGTTTGAGACGCCGCGCGTTTAGCCGGCGTCTTCGTGGCCGTTGCCATCCTGCCTCCTGCCTGGCGAGTCGTTCAGAGGGAAGTACGAGGTGCGCTCACACGCGCCGCCACTCGGTCAACCCGCCGGGTTTGTCTTCAAGGGCAACGCCGGCATCGAGCAATTCGGCCCGGATCCGGTCTGCTGCCGCATAGTCCTTTGCCTGCTTGGCGGCGATGCGCGCGGCGATCTTCGCTTCGATCGCGACGGGCTCGAGCGCGCCTTCGGCTGCAGCACCCGCTGCCTGCTGCAGGTATGCACGCGGTTCGCGTCCGAGCAGCCCGAGCACCGCGCCAAGCGCGCGCAATTGACGGGCCAGCGCGGGGTCGCGCGTGCGGTTCACTTCGGTGGCCAGCTCGAACAGCACCGACACGGCCACCGGCGTGTTGAAGTCGTCGTTCATTGCCGCCTGGAAACGCTGCGCGTACGCTTCGTTCCAGTCGAGCACGGCGCTATCGGGCGTCACGTCTTTCAACGCTGTGTACAAACGCGCGAGTGCATTGCGCGCGTCGTCGATATGTACGTCGCTGTAGTTCAACGGCGAGCGGTAATGCGCGCGCGCGATGAAGAAACGCACCACCTCTGCATCGTACTGCGCGAGCACTTCGCGAATCGTAAAAAAATTGTTCAACGACTTCGACATCTTCTCATTGTCGATCTGTACGTAGCCGTTGTGCATCCAGTAATTGACGAATGTTTGTCCGGTCGCGGCCTCACTTTGCGCGATCTCGTTTTCGTGGTGCGGAAACTGCAGATCCTGGCCGCCACCGTGAATGTCGAACTGTTCACCGAGCAGCGTGCAGCCCATCGCCGAGCACTCGATGTGCCAGCCGGGACGACCGCGCCCGTACTTCGAATCCCAGCCGCTGTCGGCCGGTTCCTCGGGCTTCGCCTGCTTCCACAGCACGAAGTCGAGCGGGTCCTGTTTCGCGTCGTTGGCCGCCACGCGTTCGCCCGCGCGCAGGTCTTCGAGCGACTTGCCCGACAGCTTGCCGTAGCCTGCGAATTTGCGTACCGCGTAGTTGACGTCGCCGTCGCTCGCCTGGTAGGCGTAGCCGTTTTTCTCGAGCGTCTCGATCATGCCGAGCATCTGCGGAATGAAGTCGGTCGCGCGCGGCTCGATGTCCGGACGCTCGATGCCGAGCGCGTCCGCGTCTTCATGCAGCGCGGCGATGAAGCGATCGGTCAGCGATTTGATGGTTTCACCGTTCTCGACTGCGCGCTTGATGATCTTGTCGTCGATATCGGTAATGTTGCGCACGTAAGTCACGTTGTAGCCAAGCGCACGCAACCAGCGCTGCACGATGTCGAACACGACCATCACGCGCGCATGACCGACGTGACAATAGTCGTACACGGTCATCCCGCAGACGTACATCCGCACGACACCTTCGCGCAGCGGCACGAAAGTCTGTTTGTCACGCGCGAGCGTGTTGTAAATGCGCAGAGATTCCATAGAGAGCGGTGCGTGGGCCGAAAGAAGTCCGCATTGTGCTTCATGCGCGCCGCGACCCGCGAAACGAACAGGATAACGGGTGCATCGCATACAGCTGAAACCGGCGCACCTCGTGCGGCGATCAGGCTGCAGACGAGGCTGCGAACCGGGCGGAGACGGCCACGAGTGGCGAAAAGACAGTCGGCGGTTCGACGGAACGCGCAGACCTTTTGTTAGAATGGCTCGGAGTATAACATCCAGACCTGAGCCTATGAAACACTCCAGCGGCCGCGCGCACAGCGCTGCGACCCTCGCCGCGACTGCGTTTGGCAACGTTGTCGGTGGCGTTACTTTCGAAGCGGCGCGTGCCCTCGCGTGGCGCGTCACCGTCGTTGCCGCACTTGCCGCGGTGCCGGTCGCGAGCGCTTATGCGCAGAAGACCGCGGTGATGCCGCAAGGCCCCGCCGTGCGTGACAATACGCCGGAAATCGACGCGTCGATCGCGCAGAAAAACTGGCAAGCCGCGCTGACCCAACTCGATGCGCGCGTCGCCGCGAATCCGCGCGACGCACAAGCGAAGTTCAAACGCGCAAACGTGCTAGTGCATCTGAATCGCGACGACGAAGCGATCACGGCGTTCACCGAACTCACGCAGCTGTATCCCGAGTTGCCCGAGCCGTACAACAACCTCGCCACACTCTTCGCGAGACAAGGCCGGCTGACCGAAGCGCGCGCGGCGCTTGAGATGGCCACCCAGGTCAATCCGAACTACGGCCTCGCGTTCGAGAACCTCGGTGACCTCTATCTGCGCCTCGCCGATGCCGCGTACCGTCGCGCGGAGAGCCTCGGCAAGGCGAGCCCGAGGACCGCGCAGCGTCTCACGGATATCCAGAAGGTCGTGTCGCCGGCAACGCCCGCTGCCGCGGCGTCACAGCCTGCCGCCGAGCAGACGACCGTGCCCGCCGCGCACCCCACGTCGAACATCACGGACAGCCCGAGCTTCCAGTTCGGCGGCCCGAATGGCTCGCTCGCCATGCCGCCGTACATGGCGCCGTCGCGCTGAGCGCCGGGCTCGTTGCCTGCCGCAAGTTTTCTCCAACCCCGAGGACTTTCATGAAATGGTTGATGTTGGCGCTCGGCAGCGCCGCCCTGATCGCAAACGCACCCGCCTTTGCGCAGTCCGGTTCGCAGGCCGCTCATCCTTCCGTGCTGCTGAAGACGTCGGAGGGTGACATCCGCGTCGAGCTGTATCCCGAGAAAGCGCCAAAGACGGTCGCCAATTTCCTCGACTACGTGAAAGCCGGCCAATATAGCGGCACGATCTTCCATCGCGTGATTCCGGGCTTCATGATCCAGGGCGGCGGCTATACGCAGAGCTTCGTCGAGAAGCCGACGCGCGCGCCGATTCCGCTCGAGAGCCGCACCGGTCTGAAGAACACCGCTGGCACGATCGCGATGGCGCGCACCAGCGACCCGAATTCGGCCACCGCGCAGTTCTTCATCAACACGGTGGACAATGCCAATCTCGACTACCCGAATCCGGACGGCAACGGCTACGCGGTATTCGGCAAGGTCACGAGCGGCATGGACGTCGTGAAACGCATCGAAGCCACGCCCACCACCACGCGCGGCCCGATGAGCGATGTGCCGCAGAAGCCGGTCGTGATCCAGTCGGCGACGGTGGTGAGCAAGTAAAAACGAACGGGCAAGCGAACCCGCGCGGCCGAAGTCCGGCCCCAACCAACGCCCCGGCGCGGCCGGTCGTCAGCACATGACGACGCGCCGCGCCTTTTATCCACCTGTTCATCAAAGGATTCCATCATGGTTGAACTGCATACGAACCACGGCCTCATCAAACTCGAGCTGAATGCCGAAAAGGCGCCGAAGTCGGTCGAGAACTTCCTGAACTACGTGAAGGCCGGCCACTACGACAACACGGTGTTTCACCGCGTGATCGACGGCTTCATGATCCAGGGCGGCGGCTTCGAACCCGGTATGAAGCAGAAGCCGACGGCCGAGCCGATCACCAACGAGGCGAACAACGGTCTGAAGAACGAGAACGGCTCGATCGCAATGGCGCGTACCAACGACCCTCATTCGGCGACCGCGCAATTCTTCATCAACGTGAACGACAACGACTTCCTGAACCACTCGTCGCCGACGCCGCAAGGCTGGGGCTATGCGGTGTTCGGCAAGGTCGTCGAAGGCATGGACGTGGTCGAGAAGATCAAGAAGGTCAAGACCGGTTCGAAGGGCTTCCATCAGGACGTGCCGGTCGATGATGTCGTGATCGAAAAAGCTGTCGTCGTCGGCTAAACCGTGAGTGAGTCGCGCCTCATGCGGGCGTCGACTCCTTTGAACTGAAATCAGGCACCTTCAATGCTGCAAGAGACGCCGCTGCGAAGCGTCGCCGCGGGCGTGCCAGGCGAGGGCCAACGCCCGCACGCCGCGCGCCCTTTTTTCTTCCTCTCCGATCTGCATCTGAGCGAGGCGATTCCGCGCACGGTCGCCGCGTTCGAGCATTTCATCCGCGTGAGCGCGGAAGCGGCCGACTCGGTGTTCATCCTCGGCGACCTGTTCGAGTACTGGGTCGGCGACGACATGCTGAGCGAGCCGTTCGTCGCCCATATTGCGGCGCTGCTGCACACGCTGTCCGAGCGCGGCATCGCGCTTTACATCATGCACGGCAACCGCGACTTTCTGCTGGGCAAGCGCTTCATGAAAGCGGCCGGCGCCATCTGGCTGCCCGATCCGTTCGTGATTACCGCGTTCGGCACGCGCATTGCGCTCGCCCATGGCGATGGTCTGTGCACCGCGGATCGCGGCTATCAGTTGTTCAGGTGTTTCGCGCGCAATCGACTCGCGCAGATTCTGTTTCTCGCGTGGCCGTTTCGTTGGCGTCGCAAGCTCGCCGAGAACATGCGCTCGAAGAGCGAGCATGGCCGCACGCGGCCGATGCCGATCAAGTATGACGTGACCCCGCAAGGTGTCGCCGCGCTGTTCAGGAAATCGAAGACCGCGACGATCATTCATGGGCATACCCATCTGCCCGCACGACATCGCGAGCCGGGCGGCACGCGCTGGGTTCTGCCCGACTGGGATCTCGATCACGGCGAGCGCCGGGGCGGCTATCTGAAGATCGATGCCGACGGGATTCGAGCGTTGCCGCTGGATTGACCTCGTGGGTACGGCGTGCGCTTCGCGCTGCCGAGGCGCCGATACCTAGCGCTCCCCCGCCAGCCCCTCCACCTTCCCCGCGATCGCCGCCGATAGCCGCCGCAAATCGAGCAACGCGGCATCCGCGCCTTGCAGACCTTCGAGGCTCGTGCCGAGCCGCTCGAGCGCATCGACGATTTCATCGATACGTCGCGCCTGAGTAGCCGCATGGTCGATCAGACCGTGAATCGCGAGCGAAACCGGATCGTCCGCGTTGGGCGTGATGCCGTATGCGCAAAACGCGCTGATTTCGCTGCCGCGCTTCGCGTCACGCGCGGCGTTGTTCGCATTCGGGTTCGCACCGTTCGCATCGTTCGCAGCCGCCGCGGCCGGCACGATGATCCGCGCCGGATTGCCGAGCGCCGTGCCACGCGCGGGCACCGGCTTCGTCACGACCGCGTTCGATCCGATCTTCGCGTCCGCGCCGACGGTGAAGCCGCCGAGCACCTTCGCGCCCGCACCGACGATCACACCACGCTCGAGCGTCGGATGCCGCTTCGCGCCGCGCGTGAGCGACGTGCCACCGAGCGTCACACCCTGGTAGATCGTGCAGTCGTCGCCGATCTGCGCGGTCTCGCCGATCACGACGCCCATGCCGTGATCGATGAACACGCGCCGCCCGACGCTCGCGCCCGGATGAATCTCGATGCCGGTCATGAAGCGCGCCATCTGGGACACGAAACGCGCGAGCCAGCGGCGCTTCGCGCGCCAGCACGCGTGAGCGATCCGATGCAGCACGAGCGCGTGCAGCCCCGGATAACACGTGAGCACTTCCCATGCGCTGCGGGCGGCGGGATCGCGCTCGCGGATGGTGGCAACATCTTCGCGAAGTCTCGTGAACATGGCAGGGACTGTATTGTTGGGGGAAAACCGTCTGCGTGAGCGAATCCGCGCGGTTTGCGCATGCGGGACTCTGCGTTTCGCGCCATAGCTAACGGCATCGCTGCCGCTTAGCACGGCGGCAGCTTTGCTTCTAACGTTTCGTGGATTGTAGGGCGATTGCGCGAAACCTGCCGGAAGTCCCCGTCACCTGCAAGGTTGTCGTCAGACGAAGGCGGCGCATCAGGTGCGCCGTCACGGGCTGGTCAACGGACCGTCAGCCGGTCCGCCTGGTCTTGAGCAGGATGTGCTTGGCGATGCCGCGCACGATGTTGACCTCCTCGCGCTCGAGGCCCGAGCGCGCGAAGAGCCGCCGCAGCCGTGACATCAGCTTCTTCGGATTGGCCGGATCGAGAAACTCGAGCGCGACCAGTGCGCTTTCCAGATGCGCGAACATGCTCTCGATCTCGTCGCTGGCCGCCATCTGCGCGCGTGGAGCGGCGGATTCGGCCGGCGCCGCGTGTGCTCCCGCGGTGGGTGCGCCGTCGCTCGCTTCGTCGGCGCCGAGGTACGCGGTGCGTAGCTCGTAGGCGAGCACCTGCACCGCCTGCGCGAGATTGAGCGAGCTATAGGCCGGATTGGCCGGAATATGCGCGATCGCGCTGCATCGCTCGACGTCCTCGTTCGACAAGCCCGTGCGCTCGTTGCCGAACACCAGCGCGATCTCGCCGTGCATCGCCTCTGCGTGCGCGGCGGCGGCAGCCGCACGCGGCGTCCATTGCGGCGGACCGTATTCGCGCAGCCGCGCGGTGAGCGCAATCGACCAGTGCACGCCAGTCAGTGCATCGGCGAGCGACGGCACCACGTGCACGGAGGCGAGTACGTCATCGGCGCCGCTCGCCATCGCGATCGCTTCGGGGTCGTTCTGCACGTTCGGCACGCGCGGCGACACGAGCACGAGCCGCGAAAAGCCCATGGTTTTCAGCGCGCGCGCCGCGGCGCCGACATTGCCCGGATGGCTGGGCTCGACCAGCACGAAACGCGTCGACGTGAAGCCGCCGCGCAAATCGGCCACGGCGGGGTCGGAGGAATGGTGGGTGTGATCCACGATGAAACTCGGCTGGCTAGGACTCAAGACGCGTATGGTAGCGCCAACGGGCACTTATGCCGAATCAGGCGCACGCGCGAGCCACGCGCGCGGACGAGGGCGCAGCATCGGACCGGCACCGGCGGGCGCCTGTGCGGTACATCAGCCGCACGTGAGCGAGCACCTGCGCGAGGGCGCCCGGACTCAGGTAAAATACCGCATTTCGCGTCCGGCGCCGACGTTTGCTGAAGCTTGCGTCGAACCGGTCGCACCGTTCTTATTCAATTCGTCTCCGTCGACGGAATGCTCTCCGGTTTGATAGCCGGTCTGCTGTTCCGTGCTGTTTTTGCGTCGTTGCGGCGCCCGTCAGCGCAGTTTCGCGCTTATTTACCGGCCGGCAGCCGTGCTGCCCCGGCACAAGGATCAGTTTATGCATCCCATGCTCAATATCGCTGTGAAGGCCGCGCGCCGCGCAGCTCAGATCATCAACCGCGCATCGCTCGATCTCGACCTGATTCAGGTCAGCAAAAAGCAGCACAACGATTTCGTCACGGAAGTCGACAAAGCGTCCGAAGCGGCGATCATCGAAACACTGAAGACCGCCTATCCCGATCACGCCATCCTCGCCGAAGAGTCGGGCAAGTCGGACCACGATTCCGAATACCAGTGGATCATCGATCCGCTCGACGGCACCACCAACTTCATCCACGGCTTCCCTTACTACTGCGTGTCGATCGCGCTCGCGCACAAGGGCGTCGTCACGCAGGCCGTCGTCTACGATCCGACCCGCAACGATCTGTTCACCGCATCGCGCGGCCGTGGCGCGTTTCTCAACGATCGCCGCATCCGCGTCGCCAAGCGTGACCGCCTGGCCGACTGCCTGATCGGCACCGGCTTTCCGTTCCGCGCGCAGGACAGCCTCGAATCGTACGGCCGTCAGTTCGCCGAGATGACCGAAGCCTGCGCCGGCCTGCGCCGTCCGGGCGCCGCCGCGCTCGATCTGGCCAACGTCGCGGCCGGCCACATGGACGGCTTCTTCGAGCAGGGCCTGAACGCATGGGACGTCGCGGCGGGCAGCCTGCTGATCACCGAAGCCGGCGGCCTGGTCGGCAACTACACCGGTGATTCGGAGTTCCTGCACGTCGGCGAAGTCGTCGCGGGCAACCCGAAGGTCTACGCGCAGATGGTTCCAATCCTGTCGCGCTACAGCCGCACGCGTCAGCAGTCGGCGTAAGGTGCGCCGCCGCGGCCGGTCCGCGGCAACGCATAACGGTTGCAGAGAAAAGCGGCTTCGGCCGCTTTTCTGTTGGCGGCGCTCCAGTGTCCGGAGCGTCGTGCTAAAAAGCGGGAAGTCATTCGGGGCGGTACTCGGCCGGGACCGTTCCCTGCTCCATGCCGCTTTGACCCTGCCCGACTTTCGCCCCGGGCGCAGCCTCCAATCTGCCCCATGAAAAAAGGCTTCCATACGATCATCGCGGCACAGTTCATTTCGTCGCTGGCCGACAATGCGCTGTTGATCGCCGCCATCGCCCTGCTTTCCGTGATGCGCTCGGCCGCGTGGGTTACGCCGCTGCTGCAGATTTTTTTCACGATCTCGTACGTGCTGCTCGCGCCATTCGTCGGCGCGTTCGCCGATTCGATGCAGAAGCGTCACGTGATGTTCATCTCCAACGCGCTGAAAGCGAGCGGCTGCCTGATGATGATTCTGGGCGTTCATCCGATGATCGCCTACGGCGTGGTCGGCTTCGGCGCAGCCGCGTATTCGCCCGCCAAGTACGGCATCCTCACCGAGCTGCTGCCCGCCGAAAAGCTCGTGCAGGCGAACGCGTGGCTCGAATCAGCGACGGTGCTGTCGACGATCGCCGGCACGATGCTCGGCGGTGCGCTGATCAGCACCGTCTTCGAGCATTTCGTCACGCGTGCGCATATGCCGCTGATCCGCTCGGCCGCCGATCTCGCGATGGGCGCGGTCATGCTCACCTACGCGATCGCCGCCGCGATCAACATCTTCATTCCGGACACTGGCGCGCGCTATCCGAACCGGCTGACCGAGCCGAATAAGCTGGTCGGCGATTTCCATCACTGCTTCCGGGTGCTGTGGGCCGACAAGCTCGCGCAGATCGCGCTGTGGGTGACCACGCTGATGTGGGGCGCCGCCGTGACGATGCAGCTGCTGGTGCTCAAATGGGCGAACGTGAACCTCGGGCTGTCGTTGTCGAAGGCGGCGGTGATGCAAGGCGTGACCGGCTTCGGCATCGCGATCGGCGCGGCGGGCGCGGCCGCGCTGATTCCATTGCGCCACTCGCTGAAGGTGTTGCCGGTCGGCGTGCTGACGGGCGCGGTGGCGATCGCGATGGCCTTTTACAACAAGGACCTGTTCCCGGCGGGCGCGGGCCTGCGCTTCGGCACGCACGTCGCGCCCTACTACATTCTGCTGGCCTATCCGCTGATGATCGTGCTCGGTGCGTTGTCGGGCTTTTTCATCGTGCCGATGAATGCGATCCTGCAGCATCGCGGCGCGACGCTGCTGTCGGCCGGTCACTCGATCGCCGTGCAGAATTTCAACCAGAACCTCGCGGTGCTGCTGATGCTCGGCGTGTACGCGCTGCTGCTCACGGCGAAGATGCCCGCGCAGTGGATCATCGTCGTGTTCGGCACCTTCATCACGCTGCTGATGTGGCTCGCGAAACGCCGCAGCGCGGCGAACGAACGCAGGGTGGACATGCGGGCGATGATCGAGGAATGAATGCATCACGGTGCTCCAGCAATGACAGCGCGAGGCTCGGCTCGACGGCCGTAACCCGCCGCGACGGCGCGCACCCCCCGCTTTGATCGAATCGGTCATGCTGACATTCAGCTCTTGTGTTGGGCATCGTCCGTTCGGCCAGGGTCCGCTCGCCGCGCCGGCGGGTTAAACTCACGCCCTGAGCATCTACCGCAAGAAGACACGAAGGATGGGTATTCAAACCGCAGCGGCCAACGACGTCGCACAACACACGCCGATGATGCAGCAGTACCTGCGCATCAAGGCGGAGCATCCGGGCACGCTGGTGTTCTACCGGATGGGCGACTTCTACGAACTCTTTTTCGACGACGCGGAAAAAGCCGCGCGCCTGCTCGACCTGACGCTCACGCAGCGCGGCGCGTCGGCGGGCAATCCGATCAAGATGGCCGGCGTGCCGCATCACGCTGTCGAACAGTATCTGGCCAAGCTCGTGAAGCTCGGCGAATCGGTCGCGATCTGCGAACAGATCGGCGACCCGGCCACCTCGAAAGGCCCGGTCGAGCGCAAGGTCATGCGCGTGGTTACGCCTGGCACGCTGACCGACGCCGCGCTGCTGTCCGACAAGAGCGACGTCTATCTGCTCGCGCTGGGCGTCGCGCACAATCGCCGCGGTGTCGCCACGAGCGTCGGTCTCGCATGGCTCAATCTCGCGAGCGGCGCGCTGCGCCTCGCCGAAGTCGCGCCCGATCAGGTCGCCGCCGCGCTGGAGCGCATCCGTCCCGCGGAAATTCTGGTCGCCGACGCCACCGCCGATTCGACCAGCTGGACACCGCCTGTCAACGCCAGCGCGCTCAAGCGTGTACCGGCCTGGCACTTCGATATCACCTCGGGCACGAAGCGCCTGTGCGACCAGCTCGAAGTCGCGAGCCTCGACGGCTTCGGCGCGCATTCGCTCGGTTGCGCGTGCGGGGCGGCCGGCGCGTTGCTGCTGTATGCGGCGTCCACGCAGGGCCAGCAACTGCGCCATGTGCGCAGCCTGAAGGTTGAATACGAATCCGAATACATCGGCCTCGATCCGGCCACGCGCCGCAACCTCGAACTCACGGAGACACTGCGCGGCACCGAATCGCCGACGCTGTGCTCGCTGCTCGACACCTGCTGCACGACGATGGGCAGCCGCCTGCTGCGGCACTGGCTGCATCATCCGCCGCGCGATTCGGCGGTGGCGCAGGCACGTCAGCAGGCGATCGGCGCGTTGCTCGACGCGCCGCCGGGCGCCGACCTCGATACATTGCGCAGCGCATTGCGGCAGATTTCGGACATCGAACGGATCACCGGACGTCTCGCGCTGCTGTCGGCGCGGCCGCGCGATCTGTCGAGCCTGCGCGATACCTTCATCGCGCTACCTGCATTGCGCGCGCAGCTCGCAGCGGTGGCCTCGAACGCGGATTCGCTCGCGCGCATCGACGCGGCGCTCGAACCGCCGCACGCGTGCGCCGATTTGCTGAAGCTCGCGGTCGCGCAAGAGCCGGCCGCGATGGTGCGCGACGGCGGCGTCATCGCGCGTGGTTATGACGCCGAGCTCGACGAACTGCGCGATATTTCGGAGAACTGCGGACAGTTCCTGATCGATCTCGAAACACGCGAACGCGCGCGCACCGGCATCAGCAATCTGCGCGTCGAGTACAACAAGGTGCACGGCTTCTATATCGAAGTCACGCGCGGCCAGACCGACAAGGTGCCGGACGACTATCGCCGTCGGCAAACGCTGAAGAATGCCGAGCGCTACATCACGCCCGAGCTGAAAACCTTCGAGGACAAAGCGCTGTCCGCGCAGGAACGCGCGCTCGCGCGCGAACGCGCACTGTACGACGCGTTGCTGCAATCGTTGCTGCCGTTCATTCCCGACTGTCAGCGCGTTGCGCTCGCGCTCGCCGAACTCGATCTGCTGGCCGCGCTCGGCGAACGCGCTCGCGCGCTCGACTGGGTTGCGCCGACGTTCTCGGCGAACGCGGGTATCGACATCGAGCAGGGTCGTCATCCGGTGGTCGAGGCGCAAGTCGAGCAGTTCATCGCCAACGATTGCTCACTCGCGACCGAGCGCAAGCTGCTGTTGATCACCGGTCCCAACATGGGCGGTAAGTCGACTTTCATGCGCCAGACCGCGCTGATCGCGCTGCTCGCTTACGTGGGCAGCTATGTACCAGCGCGGCGCGCGGCCTTCGGACCGATCGACCGCATCTTCACGCGCATCGGCGCGGCCGACGACCTCGCCGGCGGCCGCTCGACCTTCATGGTGGAGATGACCGAAGCCGCCGCGATCCTCAACGACGCGACATCGCAAAGCCTCGTGCTGATGGACGAGATCGGCCGCGGCACGTCGACTTTCGACGGCCTCGCGCTCGCGTGGGCGATCGCGCGCCACCTGCTCGCCCACAACGGCTGCTACACGCTGTTCGCGACGCACTATTTCGAGCTGACGCAACTACCCGCGGAGTTTCCGCACGCGGCCAACGTGCATCTGTCGGCAGTCGAGCACGGGCACGGCATCGTGTTCCTGCACGCGGTCGACGAAGGGCCCGCCAATCAGAGCTACGGTCTGCAGGTCGCGCAACTCGCCGGCGTGCCGAACGCGGTGATCCGCGCGGCACGCAAGCATCTCGCGCATCTGGAGCAGCAATCGGCCGCGCAGCCCGCGCCGCAACTCGATCTGTTCGCGACGCAGCCTGCCATGCTCGCTGAAGATGCGGACGACGACCACGAGGCGGCGAGCGACGCAACGCCCGCGTCGCCCGCGTCGCCCGCGATGCAGACACTCGTCGAGCGTCTGCGCGGCATCGATCCGAACGATCTGCGGCCGCGCGAAGCGCTCGATCTGCTGTACGAACTGCATGAACTGGCCGTCGCGCCGGATGCGGACCACTGACACGCCGGGACACCCGCCGCGCCCGCGCGGGCTTCGCGCGGCGCTGCGCCACGTGCTCGCACCAGCAGGCGGCATCGTCGTGCTCGTGGCAGTGTGCGCATGGACCGTGCCGGCGCACGCTGAGGCCTCGCGCTTCGCGTTCGCGGTGATTTCCGGCACGATGCACAGCCCCGCCGACGAAGCCGCCACGCAACGGCTGCTCGAGGCGATCGGCCGCGAGCACGATGTGCGCTTCATCGTCTACGACGGCAATCTGAAGGGGCCAAAGGAAGTTTGCCGCGACGCGCTGTTCGAGCGCCGCCACGCGCTGCTCGACAGCTCGCGCACTGCCCTCTTCTTTATCCCCGGCCAGCATGACTGGGTCGATTGCGGCACGGCGGAAGCCGGCGGCTTCGATCCGGTCGAGCGGCTCGACCAGTTGCGGCAAACGCTGTTCGCCGATCCAACGTCGATGGGGCAGAACCCGATCGCGTTGACGCGGGAGAGCGAGGTGTCGCGCTTCCGCCCGTTCCGTGAAAACGTGCGCTGGGTGGTCAACGAAAAAACGAACGACAAAGCGAACACCAAAGCCGGCGACATCGTCTTCATCGGCCTGAACGCGCCGGGTCCGAACAACCGCTACCTGAGCGCGGGCGGCCGCAACGGCGAGTTCGAAGATCGCGTGATCGCCAACGCATTCTGGCTCGAGCACGCGGCCGAATACGCGAAGCGCCGCGACGCGCGCGCGATCGTCGTGTTCATTCAAGGCGACTTCGACCCGGAGCGCTACGAGCGACCCGAACGGTTCGCCTGGCTGCACTTCGCACATAGCTCGCGCCGCGACGGCTTTCTGGAATTCAAGCGCAGTCTGCTCAGGCTCGCGCAGATTTTCCCCGGACCCGTGGTCGTCATTCATGCAGACGAGGACCGGCCGGCCGGCGGTTTCGTCATCGATCAGCCGCTACGCAACGACAAGGGGACGGTCGTGACGAACCTCACGCGCATTGCGCTCGCGCCGCATGATCGTCTCAACCAATGGATTCAGATAGAAGCGGATTTCGGCAGGAAGCCGCCGTTCAGAGTCAGCGTGCGCGACGTGCCGAAGCAGATGCCGCTGCCCACCACGCCGCCGGTCTTGCCGCCCGCATCGCCGCGCGGCGAATCCGGCGCGTCGATGCCGGTTGCGCCGGAGATGCCGAATGTGGAAGGTTTCGGGCCGGCGTCGGAATTGCCGCCCGTATTGCAGACACCTGGAGAGTCGCAGGAGCAGCAGCCGCGCATCCCGTCCGACCAGGGCGGCGGCGACTATGGGCCCGCTATCTCGATGCCGCCGGGTTCGATACTGCCAGCCTCGCCTGCGTTGCCCGCATCGGTGCCGTCTGCCCCCGCGACGACACCGCGCATGCCCGCAAGCTCAGTGCAGGGTCGGTTTTGAGCTGTCTTCTTCGTCCTCGTCTTCATCGTCGTCGAGAACTTCGAGGCCGTCCGCGCCATGCGCGTGCTCGTGCTGGATTTCGTCTTCAGTTGCCGGACGCACGTCTTTGACGGTCAACGCGAAACGCAGCGCCATGCCGGCGAGCGGATGATTGCCGTCGAGCACGACCTTGTCTTCCGCGACGTCGGTCACCACGTACACCAGCGCATCGATTTCCTCGTCGCCATCTTCGGGGGTGCCTTCGAACTGCATGCCGACTTCGAGCGGTTCCGGGAAGCGATCGCGCGGCTCGATCTTCACAAGGTCAGGATCGTATTCGCCGAACGCGTCTTGCGGCTCAAGCTGGATCTGGGTCTCGAAGCCAGCCTCGTGGCCGTCGAGCTCTTCCTCGATCTTGGGGAACGTGCCATCATAGCCGCCGTGAAGATAGACCATCGGCTCTTCGCTTTCCTCGATCAGATTGCCCTGCGCATCCGACAGCTTGTAGGCGACCGACACGACGGTGTTCTTTGCGATTTTCATTCGATTCTCCAGAATACAACTCACATTATACGATGCCCAGGCGGCCCACCCACCTCCCGGCCGATGCAGGTTCGGCACGCAATTCGCCGTCTGCTGCAAAGCCGGCCACGCGGCCCATTCTTCCGCCCTCGCCCGACGTTCCGACCGCACTTCTCGGCCATCTGAGCCCGTCGCAATTCATGCGCCGCTACTGGCAGAAAAAGCCGCTGCTGATCCGTCAGGCGATTCCGGACATCGAAGCGCCGCTGTCGCGCGACGAGCTGTTCGAGCTGGCCGATCGGGACGACGTCGAAGCGCGCCTGATCACGCACTTCCGCAACAAATGGCAGCTGGAGCACGGCCCGTTCGCGCCCGACGAACTGCCGTCCGTCAAACAGCGCGCATGGACACTGCTCGTGCAGGGCGTGGATCTGCAGGACGACCGCGCGCGCGCGTTGCTCGACCGTTTCCGTTTCGTGCCGGACGCGCGTCTCGACGACCTGATGATTTCGTATGCGACCGATAGCGGCGGCGTCGGCCCGCACTTCGATTCCTACGATGTGTTTCTTTTGCAAGTAAAAGGCAAGCGCCGCTGGCGCATTAGCGCGCAGAAAGATCTGACGCTGCAGCCCGGCTTGCCGTTGAAGGTTTTACAGCACTTCGAGCACGAACAGGAGTGGGTACTCGAGCCCGGCGACATGCTGTACCTGCCGCCGCACATCGCGCACGACGGCATCGCCGAGGGCGAATGCATGACCTGCTCGATCGGTTTTCGCGCGCCCTCCGAAAGCGAGCTGACCGCGCAGTTCCTGTACCACCTGGCCGAGCGCGGAGAGGCCACGGGCAAGGCGGGCGCCCTTTATCGCGACCCACGGCAGGCCGCCGTCGAACAGCCGGCCGAGTTGCCCGCGGCGCTCGTCGAACGGGTGGGCGCGATGCTTGCTAAAGTGCGATGGAATGAGCAGGACATTGCGTCGTTCCTTGGCACGTACCTCAGCGAACCCAAGCCGAGTGTCGTCTTCGATCCGCCGCAACGGCCGCTCAACGAAGCCCGTTTCATCGGCGCGGCGTCGAGATCCGGTCTACGGCTCGATCGCAAGACTAACCTGTTGTATGAACGACGTTTTTTCTTCGTAAATGGAGAAGAAATATCGTGGACCGGCGTGAAAAAATGGCTGTTTGAACTCGCAAATCTGCGGTGCATGAGTGCGATACGCTTTGTAACACTATCACACGATTCATCGGTGACAGCACTGCTACACGAGTGGTATTGTGCGGGCTGGATACAGGTAGGCGAGATTGCGTAACTCTGCCCGCCTGTTATACCGTACGGTGAAATTTTGTATGAGAAAGACAACGTATTGACCCGCATTTATCGACTGTCAGTACGAAAGTGCATATAATTTCCGCCCAAGCCGTAGGGAAGATTCCAGCTCGTCAAAAGAGCATCTCCACCAGCGGCCCAGGTCGGTGTTGGAGCACATTACCGGTTTTATTTTGCGCTGTTGCTTACCTTTAAACCATAAAAGGACGTGATCATGAAGAAATCCCTCCTCGTAGCATCCCTGTTGGCAGTTGTGGCACTCGCTGCATGCAACAAGAGCAACGATCAGGCTGCTGCACCGTCGGAAGCTGCGTCCGCACCGGCGGCAGCATCGCCTGCTGAAGCAGCATCGCCGGCAGTTGCGGCATCGCCGGCCGAAGCAGCATCGCCGGCCGAAGCAGCATCGCCGGCCGAGGCAGCATCGCCGGCTGAAGCAGCATCGCCGGCAGCAGGCGCAAGCCAGTAAGCCGCAACGGTTCGGCGCTGTAGCGGCGCTCCCGCTACAGCGCCTGCGCACGAAACGTTTGGAGGCTGGCCGGAAACGGCGCGGGCCGCAAACGGGCAAAGAAAAACGCCACGGATTCACATCCGTGGCGTTTTGTCATTCAGGGCCGCTTTCCGCTGCGGAGCTCGTCGCATGTGTGGAACACATCCCCCTATCGAACCGGCGCCGCTGGCCCAGCGCTCTCCTCAAAGAACTCACGCACCACGTCGATCTCGCGGGTGCGCTTGAACGGCGGCAGACTCTGCCAGATGCGGCGGCCATAAGGTTTATCGACGAGACGTGTATCGCAGATCATCAGCACGCCACGATCGGTCTCCGCGCGAATCAGCCGGCCGGCGCCCTGCTTCAGCGTGATGACGGCCTGCGGCAGCTGATGCACGGCGAACGGGCTCAAGCCCTTCTTCGTCAGTGCGTCGAGCCGCGCGGCCAGCACGGGATCGTCCGGCGGCGCAAACGGCAGCTTGTCGATCACGACCAGCGACAGCGCGTCGCCGCGCACGTCCACCCCTTCCCAGAAGCTCTGACTGCCGACCAGGATCGCATTGCCGTAGGCGCGAAAGCGGTCGAGCAGTTCGGTGCGGCTCGCATCGCCCTGCACGAGCAGCGGATAGTCCCAGCCGCGCGACTCGATCGCGTCGCGCAGCTTCGCCGAGATACGATCCACCGCGCGCAGCGTCGTGCACAGCATGAAGACGCCGCCGCCCGAGGCTTCGATCGCGGGCAATGCGGCATCGAACACGGCGTCGGTGAACATCGGCGATGACGGCTGTGGCAGATTGCGCGGTACGTACAGAAGTCCTTGCGATGGATAGTCGAATGGGCTCGGCAATGTCATCGAGCGCTTCGAGTTCAAGCCCATCTGCGCCGCATAGTGCGTGAAGTCGCCGCGCACCGACAGCGTCGCCGATGTGAAGATCCACGCGCGCGGCACGCCGGCGCGCTGCTTCGCGAAAATCGGCGCGACCGACAACGGCGTTTCGTGCAGTTGCACCGTGTGCGAGAACACCTCGATCCAGCGCACCTTTTCATTCGGATCGGCGCGCTCCGCGCTGGCGTCACCCTCGCGGGTCGCAACCGCGTCGCGTTCTGCACTCGTGGGTGGCGTGGTCCAGCCGCTCAGCACGTCCTGCAACTCGCGCGCGCGACGCAAACACGCGCCGAGCGATTCGGCTCGCTCGGCCTGGCCCGCCAACGCCGAGGCCAACGCGTCGAGCTCGGCCTCGAGCGTCTCGAGCGCGGCGAACAGCGGGTGATCGTCGGGCAGCTGGCCGATCGACAGACGCACCGAGTCTTCCTTGAACGCGAGCCGCACGTCGCGCGCGGCGCGCTCGAGCGTCGCGCCGAGCTTGACCCAATCGACCGCATCGCGTGCGTGACCGAGGCCCTCGGCCACCGAATCGCGTGCGAGTTCGAGAAACTGCGCGGTCGATAGCGTCTCGCCGAAAAACAGCGTCGCGGTTTCGGGCAACTGGTGCGCTTCGTCGAAGATGACCGTATTCGCAGTCGGCAGCAGCTCCGCCATGCCGGTATCGCGCAGCATGATGTCGGCGAAAAACAGATGATGGTTGACCACCACGATATCGGCCTGCTGCGCTTCGCGGCGCGCCTGCATCACGAAGCAGTCCTTGTAGTGGGGACACTCCTGGCCGAGACAGTTGTCGCGCGTCGACGTGACCATCGACCACACCTGCGCCGTTTCCGGCACGCTCGCGAGTTCGGCCTTGTCGCCAGTGCGCGTGATCTTCGCGAAGCGCACGATGTCCTGCAGATACGAGGTCTCCTGGCGCGACGGCAGACGGCCGTTGTCCGCGGTGCGTTGCAGGTAGTAATGGCACAGGTAGTTCGCGCGGCCCTTCAGCATCGCGACCGACACCGGCACCGCGAGCGCGTCGCGCACGGTCGGAATGTCGCGCTGGAACAGCTGATCCTGCAGATGCTTGGTGCCGGTCGAGACGATCACCTTGCCGCCCCACAGCATGGCCGGCACGAGGTACGCATAGGTCTTGCCGGTGCCGGTACCCGCCTCTACGATCAGCGTATTCTCACCACCGTCGACGCCATCGGCTTGCGCGTTGCTCCCGGTCGACTCAGAGACGGCTTCAGCGCCGGTCTGATGCAGGCGCCGCGCCGGGCGCTTCTGCGTCTCGAACATCGCGGGCTCGGGCATCGCGCGGCCCGACGCCTCCATCGCCGCGGCAACCGCGCGCGCCATCTCGATCTGCGACGCACGCGGCCGATAACCGTCGATCTGCCGTGCGAGCAGACCGTTGTCGGCGAAGATGTCGTCGAGCTCGCTCGCGCGGCGCCCATTCAGCGACACACCTGGCACCGGTGCTGCCGCGCGCGGCGCGGGCGTGCCCGAAGCAGATGCGTTGTCCGGCGCGGCCCGGGATGAAGTGTCATGCGATGAATTCAAGGCAAGCGTTCCTGCTAAGTCCGGCTCGCGCGCTGCGCGCCCGGCGCCTGCCAGGCCGCGAACTCAGGCGCGCGCGTCCGGTTCGAGCTGCAATTGCAGCAAGATGATGGTGTCCTTGACTTTAAGTTTGCGCTTTTTCAGGCGCTGCAACTCGAAGTCGTCGATGCCGGGTTCATCCGACATCCGGTCGATCAACCGGTCGAGTCCACTATGCTCCGATTCCAGTTGCAGAATGCGGTCGCGAAGTGTGTTTGCGTCGATGACGTGATGACGATCGCGCATGCTCGCCTCCTCTGGTCGGCGGCACGAACCGCGTGCGCGCGGTCCGATGCCTGAGGTTGCTGTCCGCCTCAAAACGCATTACGGCGACTACGGCGGCCCTGGCCACGACCGCCACGGCTTACTCTACGATACAGCCACTACAGCACGCTTACTGTTGCTCTTGTTGCTGCTTTTGCTGCTCTTCGAGCTGTTGCTGCTTCAACTCGTCCTGACGCTTCTGCCCGGCCTTCTCGGCGGCCTGCTTTTGACGTGCTTCGACATCGAGCCTGTGCTGCGCGGCCTCGGCCTGCTTCCGCTCGAAAGTCTCCTGTTTCTGCTGGCGCTCCGCGGCCTTTTGCGCACCCTGCCGACGCGCTTCCTCGAGCTTGCGCTGGTAGTCGCTCTGCTTCTGGTCGTAGGCCTTCTGATTGGCCGCCGCCTGCGCAGGCGTGACACCACGCTGCGCCTGATCGAGCGCGTGCTGGCGCTGCTTCTCCTCGTAGGCCTGCGCATTGGCTTCGTGCTGCGGTGCCGCGGCGTTGCGCTGCGCCTGATCGAGCGCGTGCTGACGTTGCTTCTCCGCGTAGGCCTGCGCATTGGCTTCGCGCTGCGGCGCCTCGGCGTTGTGCTGCGCCTGATCGAGCGCGTGCTGACGCTGCTTTTCCTGATACGCCTGCTCGTTGCGCGCGTCTTCGGCGGCACGTTGCGGCGCTTCCGCCTCGTTTTGCGCGCGCCGCAACGCGGTGCGTTCGTCGCGTTCACGGGCGCGCTGCGCACGCTGCTCGGCGTCAAGCGCGAGCTGTTCCTTGCGGATGTCCGCCTGCACGCTGCGCATCGCGTCGCGTGCGCGGTTCAGACAGTGATTGACGAAGAAGCGGCTGTAGCAGTTGTGTTGCGCGACAGCGAATTGATAGTTGTTGTCGTCGGTGCGCTGATTGAGCACCTGTTGCCGCTCGTCGAACGACTTGTCCAGCACGGCTACGTCACTTGCGCTTTGAGGGCCGTCGGCGGTTGCGGCGGCTTGCGGGCCCGAGCCCGCGACGGGCGCCGTACCTTGCGCGGGCGTCGCGCTTTGCGCCGCGGCCGACACCGGCACAACGAGCGCTGCGGCGATCACGCACGACGCGGCAGCCGTTAAAGCCGACCGACCGAACGAGCGCAAAGAAACCAGCGGCAATTGAGACGAACCCGGCGGTGAACCCGGCAGTGAACCTGACGCCAGCGAAGAGACCAGGCGGTTGAGGGACAAGGAGATTGGCAACGTCGTAGAGGGTCAACGGAACATGCCCGAAATTCTAACACCCCACGGTTGAGCCCTTTGGCATTTATGGCAAAATGCCCCGCTCTAGCAACCTGGTCGCGGCGCACGCCCGGCCTGCCCCGATTTGCCGCCCGCGCGCGGCCCATCACTGAGTCCGCAGGAACACCAAGACCTTATGACGGAAACCGTAGCACTCAAGATCGTCCAGCGCATCGCCACCGAACTGTCCGTCCAGCCGCGCCAGGTCGCGGCCGCAGTGGGACTTCTCGACGAAGGCGCGACCGTTCCGTTCATTGCGCGTTATCGCAAGGAAGTGACCGACAATCTCGACGACACGCAACTGCGCAATCTCGAGGAACGCCTAGTCTATTTGCGCGAGCTGGAAGACCGGCGCGCGGCGATCATCGCGAGCATCGACGAACAGGGCAAGCTCACCGACGAGCTGCGCGGCGCGATCGAAGGCGCCGACAGCAAACAGGTGCTCGAAGACCTCTATCTGCCATACAAACCGAAGCGCCGCACGCGCGCGCAGATCGCGCGCGAAGCCGGCTTGCAGCCGCTCGCCGACGCGCTGCTCGGCAATCCGCTGCTCGATCCGCAAGCCGAAGCCGCGGCGTACGTGGACGCGGACAAAGGCGTCGCCGATGTGAAGGCCGCGCTCGACGGCGCGCGCGACATCCTCTCCGAACAATTCGGCGAGACCGCCGAACTGCTCGGCAAGCTGCGCGACTATCTGTTCAACCAGGGCGTGGTGTCGTCGAAGGTCGTGGAAGGCAAGGAAACCGCGGAAGAAGAGAAATTCCGCGACTACTACGACTACGCCGAAACGATCCGCACGGTGCCGTCGCATCGCGCGCTCGCACTGTTCCGCGGCCGCAATGCCGGCGTGCTGATGATCAAGCTCGGCCTCGGCGAAGAGCTCGACGCGCAGGTGCCGCACCCGGGCGAAGCGCTGATCGCGCGGCACTTCGGCATCGCCAATCAGAACCGCCCCGCCGACAAGTGGCTCTCCGACGTGTGCCGCTGGTGCTGGCGCGTGAAGGTGCAGCCGCACCTCGAAAACGAGCTGCTGACCAATCTGCGCGACGAAGCCGAACACGAAGCGATCCGCGTGTTCGCGCGCAATCTGAAGGACCTGCTGCTCGCGGCGCCGGCTGGTCCGAAGGCCGTGATCGGTCTGGATCCGGGCTTGCGCACCGGCGTGAAGGTGGCGGTGGTCGACCGCACCGGCAAGGTGCTCGCGACCGACACGATCTACCCGCACGAGCCGCGCCGCGACTGGGACGGCTCGCTCGCGAAGCTCGCGCGAATCGCCGCGCAAACGCAGGCCGAGCTGATCAGCATCGGCAACGGCACCGCGTCGCGTGAGACGGACAAGCTCGCGAGCGAGCTGATCGCGCGTCATCCGGAGCTGAAGCTGCAGAAGATCGTCGTGTCCGAAGCCGGCGCGTCGGTGTACTCGGCGTCCGAGCTTGCCGCGAAGGAATTCCCCGCCATGGACGTGTCGCTGCGCGGCGCCGTGTCGATCGCGCGACGTCTGCAGGACCCGCTCGCCGAGCTCGTGAAGATCGAGCCGAAGGCGATCGGCGTCGGCCAGTATCAGCACGACGTGAACCAGCGCGAACTCGCGCGCTCGCTCGACGCGGTCGTCGAAGACTGCGTGAATGCGGTCGGCGTCGATGCGAACACCGCGTCGGTCGCGCTGCTCGCGCGGGTGTCGGGTTTAAACGCAACGCTCGCGCGCAACATCGTCGACTATCGCGATGCGAACGGGCCGTTCCCGTCGCGCGAGCATCTACGCAAGGTGCCGCGTCTCGGCGACAAGACCTTCGAGCAAGCTGCCGGCTTCCTGCGCATCAATAACGGCGAGAATCCGCTCGACCGTTCGTCGGTGCACCCGGAAGCGTATCCGGTCGTCCAGCGCATCCTCGCGAAGATCAGTAAGCAGGTCGGCGAAGTGCTCGGCAATCGCGACGCGTTACGCGGACTGTCACCCACCGAATTCGTCGACGAGCGTTTCGGTCTTCCAACCGTGCGCGACATCCTGGTCGAACTCGAGAAGCCGGGCCGCGATCCGCGTCCCGAGTTCAAGACCGCGACGTTCCGCGAAGGTGTCGAGAAGGTCAGCGATCTGATCCCGGGCATGGTGCTCGAAGGCGTCGTGACGAACGTCGCGGCGTTCGGCGCGTTCATCGACGTCGGTGTGCATCAGGATGGCCTCGTGCACGTGTCGGCGATGTCGACGAAGTTCGTGAAGGACCCGCATGAGGTCGTGAAAGCCGGTCAGATCGTCAAGGTCAAGGTGCTCGAAGTCGACGTGAAGCGCCAGCGTATCGCACTGACGATGCGTCTCGACGACGAACCCGGTGCAGCGGCCGCGCGCAGCGGCGGCGGTGCGCAGCAGGATCGCGGTGGCTCGGGCGGCAGCTTCAATCGCGGCGGAGCGGGACGCGGTGCGCCGCAACGCTCGCGCGAACCGGAGCCGGGCGGCGCGATGGCGGCTGCGTTTGCGAAGCTCAAGCAGAAGTGAGCGTCACGGACCGGAGCACGTCGTCGCACGCGCTCCGGTCCGTGACATGACTGCGTCGCGCGCTCAACCGCTTGCACGCGCGCATGAACAAAAAGCCCACGCATTGCGTGGGCTTTTTGTTTGCGCACCCGCACGTCACGCGCGAGCCGTCAAATCTCGATCTTCGTTCCCAGTTCCACGACCCGGTTAGCCGGGATGCTGAAGAAGTCGGTCGGCTTCGCGGCGTTCTGATGCATCCACGCGAACACACGCTCGCGCCATACCGACATGCCCGGCAATTGCGTCGGCACCACCGTTTCGCGTGCGAGGAAGAATGACGTGTCCATCAATTCGAAGCTCATGTCGTGCGTGCGGCCGACGTCGAGCAGCACCGCCTTCACGTCGGGCGTTTCGTTAAAGCCGTAGGCTGCCTTCACCAGCCACAGGCCACCGTTCATGTCCTTCACGGTCACGCGATCGGCGTCCTTCACGTACGGAATGTCGCGCGTGACGAAGGTCAGAAAGATCGTGCGCTCGTGCAGCACCTTGTTGTGTTTCAGATTGTGCAGCAGGCTCACCGGCACCAGCGAATCGCTGCCGGTCAGATAGATCGCGGTGCCCGACACGCGATGCGGCGGATGCGCGAGCAGGCCTTGCAGGAACGGCATCAGCGGAATACCGTCGGCGGCCGTGCGTTCCTTCACGATCATCCTGCCCTTGAACCACGTCATCAGCAGGAAGAACAGCAGGCCGCCGATGCACAGCGGCAACCAGCCGCCCTCTTCGACCTTCAGCAGGTTCGCGCCGAAAAAGCCCAGGTCGACCACCATGAACACGCCGATGATGAGCCCAACCAGCAGTTTGTTCCAGTTCCACACCTTCACCATCACGACGCAGGCAAGGATCGTCGTGATCACCATCGTTGCCGTCACCGCGATACCGTACGCGGCCGCCAGATTGTCCGAGCTCTTGAACGCGATCACGATGCACAGGATGATGAACAGCAGCATCCAGTTCACGACCGGCACATAGATTTGCCCGATCGCGAGTTCGGACGTGTGCAGGACCTTCATGCGCGGCACGTAGCCGAGCTGGATCGCCTGGCTCGTCAGCGAGTACGCGCCCGAAATCACCGCCTGCGACGCGATCACCGTCGCGACCGTCGACAGCACGACGAGCGGCAACAACGCCCAGTCCGGCGCGAGCAGGAAGAACGGATTTTCGATCGCCTTTGGGTCGTGCATCAGCAGCGCGCCCTGGCCGAAGTAGTTCAGCACGAGCGAAGGCATCACGAGCACGTACCACGCCATGCGGATCGGCTGCGCGCCGAAGTGGCCCATGTCCGCGTACAGCGCCTCCGCGCCGGTCAGCACCAGCACGACCGAGCCGAGCACCACGTAGGCCTGCAGCACGTGCGCGGCCATGAACGTGTACGCGTAGTAGGGATTGAGCGCCTGGATCACATTCGGCGACTGCACGATGTGCCACAGGCCGAGCACGGCGAGCACGAGGAACCAAAGCGTCATGATCGGCCCGAACAGACGGCCGACCGTGGCCGTGCCGTGCCGCTGGATCCAGAACAGCACGATCAGGATCACGACGGTCAGCGGAATCACCAGATGCGCCAGATGCGGCGCGGCGATTTCGAGACCTTCGACCGCCGAGATCACCGAGATTGCCGGCGTGATCACCGCGTCGCCGTAAAACATGCAGGCGCCGAAGATGCCGAGCATCATCAGAAGGCCGGCCATTTTCGATTTCTGATCGACCGAGCGCATCGCCAGCGCCATCAGCGCGAGGACGCCGCCCTCGCCGTTGTTGTCGGCGCGCATCACGAACAGCACGTACTTGACGCCGACCACGATCACGATCGCCCAGAACAGCAGCGAAATAACGCCAAGGATCGACTGATCGGTCAACGGGATGCCGTGCGACGGACTGAAGGCTTCCTTCAGCGCGTACAACGGGCTCGTACCGATGTCGCCGAACACCACTCCGATCGCGGCAATCGCAAGGGAAGGCAGTGGCTGTTTGTGTACGTGATTGTTATCTGTCATGGACGCGAGGAAATCCGTTCCGGGGCGGAAAAAACGACCGCTATTTTAAACTGCCCATCCGGTACCGCCCGGCTTGTTGTGGATACGCCACGTGGATGTCCGCGCAGTGTAGCACTGCGATATGGACGCGCCTGTCGCGGTGCGGACGTCCTGGCGCCGCGCGTGACGCATAAAAAAACGGAGCCCGACTGGGCTCCGTTTTGTGACACCGCGATGCCGCACGAGATCCGATGCGACAAAGCGTGAGGCGCGCGGCTTCGCGTCAATTGCCCGACGCCTCATCGGCCTGGGCGATGCCGCGCTTGATCCACGCGCCGAGGTTATGCGGACGCACCGTGTCCCACTCCTCGAACGGCTGATGAATCCACGGGTTGGTCGGCAGATACTGCACGTGGTAATCGGGCTTCACCTTCGAGCAGCCCTTGTACCACAGCACGGCCGAGCGCACCGCGGTGATGGCCGGATAGCGTTCCTTCAGATGCTGCTGCACGCGCGCGAGCGTGACGCCCGAATCGACGAGGTCGTCGACGAGCAGCACGTTACCGTGCAGTTCGCCGCGCGTCATCGTGATGTATTGCGCGATGTCGAGTTCGCCCTGCTGCGTGCCGGCCGCCTCGCGATAAGAGCTCGTTGCCAGAATCGCCAACGGCAGATCGTAGATGCGCGACAGCTGGTCGCCGACGCGCAGACCGCCGCGCGCGAGGCACAGGATCTTGTCGAACTTCCAGCCCGATTCGTGCACGGCAAGTGCGAGCATCTCGATCAGCCGGTGATATTCGTCCCAGCCGACCCACAGGTTCTTGTCGTCGTTGCGCGGATCTTTCATCGCGATCATGGGTACACCTTGCATCGCTTAGACCTTGAACGGATGACGCAGCAGAATCGTTTCGTCGCGGTCCGGACCGGTGGAGACCATGTCGATCGGAATGCCCGCGACTTCCTGCACGCGCGTCAGGTACGCACGCGCGTTGGCGGGCAGCTTGTCCCACTCCTTGATGCCGACCGTGCTTTCCTTCCACCCCGCGAAGGTTTCGTAGACCGGTACGCAGCGCGCGACTTCCGTCGCGCCGCGCGGCAGCAGATCGACGTCGTGGCCGTCGATCGTGTAGCCGACGCACAGCTTCACTTCGTCGAGACCGTCGAGCACGTCGAGCTTGGTCATGCACAGCCCCGTCACGCCGTTGATCTGGATCGAGCGACGCAGCGCGGAGACGTCGAGCCAGCCGGTGCGGCGCGGACGGCCGGTGACCGAGCCGAATTCCTTGCCGACGGTGGCGAGTTCGAGGCCGATCGGGTCCTGGCGCGAGGCATTGTCCGCATCGTACAGTTCGCTCGGGAACGGGCCCGAACCGACACGCGTGCAGTACGCCTTCGTGATGCCGACGATGTAGTTGAGCTTCTGCGGACCGACGCCCGCGCCCGCCGTCGCGGCACCCGCGACGCAGTTGCTCGAGGTGACGAACGGATAGGTGCCATGGTCGATGTCGAGCAGCGTGCCCTGCGCGCCTTCGAACAGCAGATTGCCGCCGTTCGCGTTGACGTCGTAGAGACGGCGCGACACGTCGGTGACCATCGGCTTCAGTCGGTCGGCGTAGCTCAGCATCGTGTCGAGCGTTTGCTGGAAGTCGACCGCGGCGGCGCCGAGGTACTGCGTGAGCACGAAGTTGTGATAGTCGAGGTTTTCGCGCAGACGCTCGGCGAAGGCTGGCGCGTCGAACAGGTCCTGCACGCGCAGGCCGCGGCGCGCGACCTTGTCTTCGTAGGCCGGGCCGATGCCGCGGCCGGTCGTGCCGATCTTGCTCGCGCCGCGGCGCGCTTCGCGGCCCTGGTCGATCGCGACGTGGTACGGCAGGATCAGCGTGGTGGCTTCGGAAATGAACAGGCGCTTCTGGACGTCGATGCCGGCGGCTTCGAGTTCGCCGATTTCCTTGAACAGCGCTTCCGGCGACAACACGACGCCATTGCCGATGTAGCACGCGACGCCGGGATGCATGATGCCCGACGGAATCAGACGCAAGATGGTTTTCTTGCCGCCGATGATAAGCGTGTGACCGGCATTGTGACCGCCCTGGAAGCGAACGACGCCCTGAGCGTGGTCCGTCAGCCAGTCGACGATCTTGCCCTTGCCCTCATCACCCCATTGGGTACCCACGACGACGACGTTGCGCCCGGGGTTCACATTCACTGCGCTGGCAGACATGTTGTTTCGTAAGCTGGTTAAAAACGTATTTTACCTGGGTTCGCGGAAGCTTCCGGAATTTTTCCGTTTCCGCTCAACGGTATGCACGTTATGTTGAGTATTGGAAGGGATGCGCGGCCGCGCAGAGTCGCTCGACCGCGCGCGATTCGGGCGGTGGTTGCGCCGCCCTCGGGCGAACGTCGGGGGACGGGTCCCCGGCAGCGTAGATCGGAACGCGCGGCTCAAGCGCGCGGTTCAACCACCCATGCGCCATTGCGCTCGACCAGCACCCGGTCGAACGCGAATTCATCGAGATCGTGCTTGTGGCCAGGCAGCGCCTGGATTACCACTTCACCGCCATCGCGCAATGCCGCGACCGCCACGCGCAACGCTTCGTCGTGCCGCCACGGCGCGAGGATCGCGCTGCTGCGCGCTTCGACCGGCGAGATCCGCGCGACTTCGCGCAGATCCAGCGAAAAGCCGGTTGCCGCGCGAGCGCGGCCATAGGCCTGACCGACGTGGTCGTAACGGCCGCCGCGCGCGACCGCGTTCGGCACGCCGTCCACGTAAGCGGAGAACATCACGCCGCTGTGGTACGCGTAGCCGCGCAGATCGGCGAGGTCGATCATCACTTCGGCGCCGTCGACCTGGCTCGCGAGGAACGCGAGGTCGTCGAGCGCGCGGGTGATCGCCGGTGAATTCGGCAGACGCGCGCGGGCCTCTTCGAGCACCGACGCGTCGCCGTACAGCGTCGGCAGCGCGCGCAGCGCATCGCGAATCACCGGCGAGAATTGCGCGGTCATCTCGACAAGGCGCGGCACGTCCTTGCCGGCCAGCGCGTCGTAGAGCGCCGGGCCCAGTTCCTCGGCGGCCGGCTCGGCTTCGATCAGCGCCGCCAGCACGCCCGCGTGACACAGGTCCAGACGCACCTTCGCGAGGCCGGCGAGACGCAGCGCGTCGAGCATCAGCTGCTGGATTTCGAGGTCCGCTTCGAGCCCCGCGTGGCCGTAGATTTCCGCACCGATCTGGATCTGCTCACGCGTCGCATGCAGGCCGCGCGGGCGCGTATGCGCGACGTTGCCCGCATAGCAAAGACGCGTGACGCCCTGGCGGTTCAGCAGATGCGCGTCGATGCGCGCGACCTGCGGCGTGATGTCGGCGCGCAGACCGAGCGTGCGGCCCGACAGCTGATCGACGAGCTTGAAGGTCCGCAGATTCAGATCGTGCCCACCGCCCGTCAGCAGCGACTCGAGGTATTCGAGCAGCGGCGGCATCACCATCTCGTAGCCGTACGAGCGGAAACGGTCCAGCAGATGACGCCGCAATTCTTCGATCTTGCGGGCCTCCGACGGCAGCACGTCGGCGATATTCTCAGGAAGCAACCAGGTCGACATCGATACAGTCCTACGGCGTTGAACACGGCGTCTTGCAGCGCCGATGATGAGTGTGAATGACGTAGAGCGGCTTGATTCTGGCGGCTGACACAGACGCTCGGGCGGCGCTTTGCGGCACGCGCGCGACGCGCGGCGGCGTGGCAGGTCAGTACGCGTTTTGCTCGGGCCGGCAAAACACGCCGCAACACGCGGCGTTCATCAGACAAGCAAGCCGGCTTCAGGTCGCGATGAACAGTAGAACCAGCCCGAGCAACATCACGATGAGCCCTCCGACACGAATCTGATGCGGCGGTCGTTCCGCTATTTTACGGAACGTGTCGCGCCAGGCGGTTGGAAAAACGAACGGAAACATCCCCTCGATAATCAGCATCAGCGCGATCGCGAGCAATAACGAACCAGCTATGTCCATGCGAGTGAAGCGGCCGCGATGCGGATGCCGCGGCCTTCGGTAATCAGCGTTTGCGCGCAGCAGGCGCGGAAGCGTCCGGGGCGACGCCGCCGGTCGGGCTACGCATGAAGCGGAAGAACTCGCTACTGGAGTCGACCACGATCAGGTCGCCCGGCTTGAAGGTCTTCCGGTACGCCTGCATGCTTTGATAAAACTGGTAGAACTGCGGATCCTTGCCGAACGCTTCGGCAGCGATCTCCGCGGCCTTTGCATCGCCTTCGCCGCGAATGCCCTGCGCCTGCGCGAGGCCGTCGGCGAGCACCGCCTGCTGCTTCGCGAGCGCGTCCGCGCGGATCTGGTTCGCTTCGGCGGCGCCCTTCGCTCGCTCGTCCGCCGCGACCTGCTGGCGCGCGGCGATCATGCGCTTGAATACCGAGTCGGCCACCGCTGCCGGGAAATCGACGCGCGTGAGTTGCACATCCACGACCGATACGCCGAGCGATGCCGCGCCCTTGTCCATCGCACCGCGGGCCTGTTCGGCGATCGCCGGTTGTTTGGCGAGCGCGTCGGACAGCGTGAACTTGCCGAACGCGTCGCCGAGCGCGCCGCGCGACAGCAGCGCGAGCCGGTCGGGCAGACTCTGCGGATCACCCTTCGTTTCGGCGATCAGCTTCAGCGGATCGGTCACGCGGAACTTGATCACCGGGTTGACCAGCAGATCGGTTTTGTCGGACGTGACGTAATGATCTTCGTCGGGTGCGTCGAGCGACTGGATGCGATTGTCGACGAACGCGACCGTTTGCAGCGGCGGCGGCAGCTTCACGTGCAGCCCCGGGCCGAGCAGCGTGGGCGTCGCGTCGCCGCGCGCGGACAACACAGCCATATGCCGTTGATCGACGACGAACACCATCGACGTTGCCGCGAACAGCACGATGACGAGCGCGACGACGAGCGCAATGATTCGGTTCATATTCTTGTGCGCTCCTTATTGAACGTCGTCTTCGCGCATGCGATTGCGGAACGCTTCGCGCGAGCGCAGCGACGCGGCGCTCGGCCGGCTCGCTGGCGCAGGCGCGGAAGCGGCGGGTGCGGATGCGCCAGCGGCGGCGGAGCCTGCCGCGGCACCGGTCTCAGCGGCCGACGCGGCCGACGGCGCGGCCGCACTCGCCGCTTGCGGCGCGCCCGCGACAGCAGGACCCGAAGCGGCGGCGCCCGCCGCCGCGGCCTGGCGTTCGCGGTTCTGCTCGACGAGCCTGTCGAGCGGAAGATACAGCACGTTGTTGCCGTTCTTCGCGTCGACGAACACCTTGGTCGCGTTCGCGTAAATCTGCTGCATGGTTTCCATGTACAGGCGGAAGCGCACGACGGCCGGCGCCTTCGCGTATTGGGCGTAGACCTGGTTGAAGCGCTCGGCCTCGGCCTGCGCCTGCGCGACCGTGGTCTGGCTATAGGTTTTGGCTTCCTGGACCTGACGATCGACGTCGGCCTGCGCGCGCGGCAGAAGATCGGCCGCATAAGCCTGCGCATCGCGTTTCGCGCGTTCGTTTTCGTCGTGCACCTTCGCAGCGTCGGCGAACGCGGGTTGCACCTGCTCGGGCACCTGCACGCTCTGGATCGTCACGCCCGTGACTGCCAGACCGGACTGGTACTGATCGAGCGATTGCTGGATCGCCGCGATCAGCTGCTGGCGCAAAGTTTCGTGATCCTGATCGAGGATATCGCTAGTGCTCTGCGCGCCGACGATACCGCGCACCGCCGCCTGCGCGGCATGCATCACGCTCTGATCGGGATCGACGCTGCGAAACAGAAAGTCGTTCGGCTTGCGCACCTGGTACTGCACGGCGAAGCGCACGTCGACGATGTCGCCGTCGTGCGTGAGCATTGACGCGTCCTTCACGTTCGCGAGACGCACCACATTGCTACGGCCGATCTCGACCTGGCGGATCTGCCCGACATTGACGAACTCGTGGGACTCGAACGGAAACGGCAGACGCCAGTGCACGCCCGGCGCCGCGGTATAGCGATACTTGCCGAACTGCAGCACGACGGCCGCCTGGCCATCCTGCACGACGAACACACCGCTGCCGAGATAGATCGCGATCAGCACGCCGATCACGATGCCGACGCCGATGCGCGCGCCACGGCCGTTGTCAGGACGGCCACCGCCGACACCGCCGCCCCTGCGCCCGAAAATCCGGGACAGACGGCGATTGAAATCACGCCACATTTCGTCGAGGTCGGGCGGACCTTCACCGTCGCGTGCCGGTCGCTTCGGATCGTTCGGCCGTTGCCGGTCGCCGTTGCCGTCGCCCCGGCCCCAACGCGGATCGTTCAGTGAAAGCAAGGCGCGCATACGCAGCCAGATACTCCGCTCGTTGTAATCGTTCACCTGTGTTCGTTCACCAGAGTAGACAGCGGGTCAGTGCAATTGGAACGGGTCAGTGCCCGAGTTCTGGAACCTTGTGGTCGTCGCGCAGTTGCGCCGCGCGGTCATCTTGCGACGCATCGAACGGCATGTCGGCAAGCGGTTCGGCTGTAGCGATTTCGGCGATGGCAGCGCGCAATGCATCCAGCCCCTGCCCGGTGCGCGCGCTCAAAAAGACGCGCGAAATATTACCATACTCGTCCCGCTCGACCGCGTCGCCAGGGGCTGCCAGCTCTGGCACCGCGTCGATCTTGTTGAACACGAGCACCTGACGGATCGTGTCCGCGCCGATCGCGTGCAACACCTCGTTGACCTGATCGATCTGGTCGAGCCGCACCGCGCTCGATGCATCGACGACATGCAGCAGCAGGTGCGCGTGAATGGTTTCCTCGAGCGTCGCGCGGAACGCGGCGACGAGCTGGTGCGGCAGCTCGCGGATGAAACCGACGGTATCGGACACCACCACCTGCCCCGCTTCGTCGCCCAGATACACGCGCCGCGAGGTGGTATCGAGCGTGGCGAACAACTGGTCGGCGGCATACGCCTGCGCCTTGGTCAGCGCGTTGAAGAGCGTCGATTTGCCGGCGTTCGTGTAGCCGACGAGCGACACCGACATCGTCTGGTTGCGATGCCGCGCCCGGCGTTGCGTGCCATGCTGGCGGCGCAGCTTGTCGAGGCGGATCTTGAGCGCCTTGATGCGCTCGCCGATCAGCCGGCGGTCGGTTTCGAGCTGCGTCTCGCCTGGACCGCGCAATCCGATACCGCCCTTCTGACGTTCGAGGTGGGTCCACGCGCGAATCAGCCGGGTCGATAGATATTGCAGCTGCGCGAGTTCGACCTGCAGCTTGCCTTCGTGGCTGCGCGCGCGCTGCGCGAAAATGTCGAGGATCAGACTGGTGCGATCGACCACGCGCCGATTAAGCGCCCGCTCCAGATTGCGCTGCTGCGCAGGCGCCAGAGCATGGTTGAAGATCACGAGTTCGATGTCGTTTGCTTCGCACGCAAGGCGCAATTCTTCGGCCTTGCCGCTGCCGACGAACATCTTCGCGTCGGGACTGGAACGGCGTCCGGTGAGGGTGACCAGGGGGTTCGCGCCCGCGCTTTGCGCGAGCAGGCTGAGTTCTTCGAGACTGGCTTCGAAATCGATCTTGCCGAAGTCGATGCCAACGAGCGCTGCATTGATCAAATTGGAGGGTATCAAAATGACGCGGCCGGGAGTGATCGCCAACGGGCGACAGTGTGCCGGCCGCGGCGAGGGTTAGGACTGTTCGGAATCCGGGTGGAAATTCACCGGACGGGCAGGCACGACCGTCGAAATGGCGTGCTTGTAGACCATCTGGGTGACCGTATTCCGGAGCAACACGACGTACTGGTCGAACGATTCGATGTTCCCTTGAAGCTTGATGCCGTTGACCAGGTAGATCGACACCGGCACATGCTCTTTACGCAGTGCGTTCAAAAACGGGTCTTGTAACAATTGCCCTTTGTTGCTCATAGCAAACTCCGTATTTTTTTGCAGGTTGACTGAATTGACGGCGAAGAAAAAGAGATCCGCCGCCAACCGCTACACTATAGCTGATTTTCATTTCGACGCGCGGGCCCGGGACCCCCGGCCAAACCCAGCATACACGCGGGTTTCAGCCCAGGTTTAAGACCAGCTTCAGCTTGCTTCAGCCTTTGTCCGCGTAAGGGTTCGTCGACGATCTGAACTCTATTCGCAATGGAGTCCCCGTCAGCTTGAAAGTTTCCCGGAAGCGATTTTCGAGGTACCGCTTATACGTGTCGGTGATCGCGTCGAGCGCATTGCCGTGAATCACGATAATCGGCGGATTCTGTCCGCCCTGGTGTGCGTAACGCAGCTTCGGACGCACTGGACCGCGACGGCGCGGCTGCTGGAATTCGACCGCCTCGATCAGCGCGCGCGTCAGCTTCGGCGTCGGCAGCTTCGACATCGCGGCCGTGTACGCGTCGTCGACCGAACGCATCAGCGGCCCGATTCCGGTTTTTTCCGCGGCGGAAATGAAATGGAATTTGGCGAAGTCCAGAAATTTTAGTTTGCGTTCGAGGTCGGCTTTGGTGCGCTCGCGCACATGCGGATCGAGACCGTCCCATTTGTTCACGCCAACCACCAGCGCGCGGCCCTGCTCGACGACGAAGCCAGCGATGTGCGCATCCTGATCCGAGATGTCCTGACGCGCGTCGAGCAGCAGGATCACGACGTTCGCATCGGAGATCGACTGCAGCGTCTTCACGACCGAGAACTTTTCGATCGCCTCGAACACCTTGCCGCGGCGGCGCAGGCCGGCCGTGTCGATCAGCGTATACGGCTTGCCGTTGCGCTCGAAATCGACGTAGATCGAGTCGCGCGTAGTGCCGGGCATGTCGAACGCGATCACGCGCTCTTCGCCGACCAGCGCATTGATCAGCGTCGACTTACCAACGTTCGGCCGGCCGACGATGGCGATCTTCACGCCGCGCGCTCCCTTGTCTTCCTCGCTCTCTTCCGGCTGACCGGCATACGCGACTTCGAGCGCCTCGTTGATCATGTCGGTGACGCCGTCGCCGTGCGCGGCCGAAATCGCGCGCGGATCGCCGAGACCGAGTTCGTAGAAGTCGGCCGCGACGTTGGCGTACTTCATGCCCTCGGCCTTGTTCACGACGAGGAAGATCGGCCGGCCGACCTTGCGCAGATAGTCGGCGATCGACTTGTCCTGCGGCGCGAGACCGTTGCGCCCATCGACGATGAACACGACGACGTCCGACTCTTCGACCGCCTGGCGGGTCTGGCGCGCCATCTCGTGCAGGATGCCGTCTTTCGCGACCGGCTCGAAGCCGCCGGTGTCGACGACCAGATACGGCCGCTCGCCGGCGCGTCCTTCGCCGTAATGGCGATCGCGCGTGAGACCGGGCAGGTCGGCAACCAGCGCATCACGCGAACGCGTAAGGCGGTTGAACAGCGTGGATTTCCCCACATTGGGGCGCCCAACGAGGGCAATAACGGGTTTCATCTGATGTTGTTCACGGTGAAACGCGGGATCGCAACCGATCGCGCGCGTAGCGACGCCAGGCGGGCGCCACGGGGTGGCGTTCTGACGAAATTATCACGAATTCAGCCTGCTCCGGATGCGCGATCGATATGCGCATCCAGGCGGACGGGCGTGGGCTGCACAGACGCCGCCGGGGGCGCCTGCTTCAGACCGGGCTGCTCGACGGCTGACGCGCTCGTGTTCGAGGGCGTCTTTAATTTGCAAGGCCGTCGACGAAGCGCACGCGCCGCCTTGCGTGCCGGCGGCCACAGCCTCGATCCGACTTGCCGGACCAGCCCGTCCGGCGATTTTTTCTATTGAGCCTGCCCGATCACGCGACGGGCAGCGTGGCAACCCGACGCAGGAGCCGCACGCCAAAGCCGGCGCAGACTTCAATTAAAAAGCGCGCGGCCGGCAAAGCCGGCCTGCGCGCCTGACATCATCTATCGCGATCAGCGCGGACGATAGCCGAACAGGCCGCCGTCGCGCGTCTGTACGACCAGCGTGTCGCCAGCCAGCACCGGCGCCGCGGTAATCGCGCTGCCGTCGGTCTTCACTCGTGCGACGAGCGTGCCGTCGACGGTCGACAGGAAATGCACGAAGCCCTTGTAGTCGCCGAACACGGCCGCGCGGCCGAGCAGCGTCGGCACGCTCAGGTCGCGGTTCTTCAGCGTGTCGTTCTTCCACAGCACCGAGCCGTTGTTCACGTCGAATGCGGACACGACCGACCAGTCGTCGGCGGCGACCACGCTGCGCTCATCCTGCGCGAGGCCGGTCGTGCTCGAGAACGGCTTGCCCCACAGCGCGCGGCCCGAGTTGGCGTCGAAACAGCCAATCTGGCCCTGGAACGTCACCGCGCAGGTCTCCGAACCCACCAGCGTGGGCGGGCCGGTCACGTCGTTGATACGCTCGACCTCGGTCACGCCCTTCGGATACGACACCGGCGTCTGCCAGTAGGCGTCGCCCGTCTGCAAGTTGATCGCGGCGAACGAGCCGCCCGGGAAGCCGGCCAGCACGGCCGCGTCACCTGCGAACGTCATGCCCGACGACACGCGCAGGTTCAGCGGCACCGCGCGGTTGCGGAAGTTCCACTTCTGCTCGCCGGTTTGCGCGTTGAACGCGACGATCTGGCCGTCGATCGTGCGCACGATCACGAGGCCGTTGCCGACGAGCGGCGGCGTAATGATCTCGCCCGGCGCCTTCGCGGTCCACAGCTGCTTGCCGTCCGCGCCTAGCACGTAAACGTCGCCCTTCAAGCCACCGACCGCGGTGAGCGTGCCATCGCTGCCGACGCCCGCCGACAGATCATCGTGCAACTTGACGCGCCACACGTCCTTGCCCGTTTGCGCGTCGATCTTGGCGACCGTGCCATTCGTGCCGGCAGCATACACGGCATTGCCGAGCGCAACCGGCGAGAACAGGTAGCGGCCCGCCTTGCCGACGCTCGCCGACCAGGACTGCTGCACGTCGAGCACGGGTTTGAACTCGGTGAGCGGCGTCGGCACACGGCGCTCGTCTTTCGTGGATGAGCAAGCCGCCAGCGTGAGAACGGTCATCGCACAGATAACGGGCACGGCGTAACGTTTCAGCAGATTCATCGGTGGACGAAGCATTCAGGAAATTGGATTAAAGGAGACCGCCTTGCGGTCGTGGCTCGCGGCGCGCCGCGCGGGACGGTCAGCCGCCAAGCGCATCCAGCTTGAACTGGATCAGCTGGCGCGCCGAACTGTCGCTGTTCGACAGCGAGTCGAGCGCGAGCTTGTAGGCCGCGCGCGCGTCGTCGCGCTTGCCCTGGGCGGCGAGCAGGTCGCCGCGGCGGTCCGCCACGACGCCCTTGAAGGCATCGGATTGTGGCTCGGCCAGGAGCGCGAGGCCCTGGTCGTATGCCTTGTCGTCGAGCAGCAGCGATGCCATGCGCAGCTTCGCGATCTGCTTGAACTCGTCGTCCTTCGCGTGATCGATCGTCCATTGCAGCTGCGCTTTCGCGCCGGCTTCGTCGCCAGCGGCGTACAGCGCCTTGGCGGCGCCGAGCGCGGTCATCTGCGCGTAGGCAGTACGGCCGAACTTGTCTTCCATGTCGGCGGCGACGCGCGCAATCTGCGCCTTATCGCCCGATGCCGCGGCTTGCTGAACCTGGTCATACAGCACCGCGGCTTCCGCGGCCTGACGACGCTGCCAGAAATTCCAGCCGTTCCAGCTCGCGCCTGCCAGCAACACCACCAGCACGATCCACGTGGTCGCATTGCCCCACTGCGTCCACCATGCCTTCAGACTTTCAATCGATTCTTGTTCGTCGTGGTAACTCATCGCCCGGCGATTTCCTCATTCTTGCTACGTGTGCGTGTCGAGCCAGCCGGCCCAACGACATCGCGATCAGTCGTCGCCGTCTTCGGCGGATGCAACCATCGCATTGATTAGATATTCGGTCAAGTCTTCGGCGGGCACGTTCTGTTGCTCGTTCTTACCGCCGTGGGCTTGCGTATCGCGCAGCGGTTTCACGCCGACAGTGCCGTTGGCGATCTCATCTTCGCCGAGCACGACCGCGAACGCGGCGCCGCTCGCGTCGGCGCGCTTCATCTGCGACTTGAAGCTTGCCGACTGACCGTCCGCGCTGCAATGCAGGATCACGTCGAGACCGGTATCGCGCAGACGCTCGGCGATGATGAACGCCTGCTCGCGCGCGGTGTCGCCCTGATGGACCACGTACACGTCGCAACCTTCGTCTTCCGGCACGAGCTGTTCTTCCTTCAGCAGCTCGAGAATCCGCTCGACGCCCATCGCCCAGCCGCACGCAGCCGTCGGCTTGCCGCCGAGCTGTTCGATCAGCGGATCGTAGCGGCCGCCCGCCGCGACCGTGCCTTGCGCGCCGAGTTTGTCGGTCACCCACTCGAACACGGTCAGATTGTAGTAATCGAGACCGCGCACGAGACGCGGATTGATCGTGAACGGAAGGTTGTTCGCCTTCAGCAGACGCTGCAGAGCTTCGAAGTGCGCGCGCGATTCTTCCCCAAGAAAATCGATCAGCTTCGGCGCGTTCCGCGCAACCTCCTGCAGCGCAGGATTCTTCGTATCGAGCACGCGCAGCGGGTTCGTATAGAGACGGCGCTTCGCGTCTTCGTCGAGCACGTCCATGTGCTTTTCGAGATACGCGATCAGTTCGACACGATGCGCGGCGCGCTCTTGAGCGAGGCCCAACGAGTTGATTTCGAGCTTGATGCCAGTCAGGCCGAGATCGTCCCACAGACGCTGGCACATCATGATGATTTCCGCGTCCGCATCCGGACCCGCGAAACCGAGCGCCTCGACACCGACCTGGTGGAACTGGCGATAACGGCCGCGCTGCGGACGCTCGTGACGGAACATCGGACCGATATACCACAGACGCTTCGGGCCATCGTACAGCATGTTGTGTTCGATCGACGCGCGCACCACGGCCGCCGTGTTTTCCGGGCGCATCGTCAGGTTTTCGCCGTTCAATGCGTCGGTGAAGCTGTACATCTCTTTTTCGACGATGTCGGTCACTTCGCCGATACCGCGTGTGAACAGCTGCGTATGCTCGACGATCGGCGTGCGGATATTCTGGTATCCGTACGAACGCAGCATCGACTTGACGGTGGTTTCGAAAAATTCCCAGAGCCCGGCTTCCTGCGGAAGGATGTCGTTCATGCCCTTCACGCCAGACAGCTTCTCGAGCTTTTTCTTCTGTTCAGTCATCTGTGTTTCGATAGCCGGTTTTTAGTTGAGCGCGTCGGCGCGGCCATAGCGGCGCTCGACGTAGTCGCTCACGATTTGCTGGAATTCTTGCGCGATGTTCTCGCCGCGCAGCGTCTTCACCTTTTCGCCGTCGATGAACACCGGCGCGGCCGGATTCTCGCCCGAGCCCGGCAGGCTGATGCCGATATTCGCCTGCTTCGATTCGCCCGGACCATTGACGATGCAGCCCATCACCGCGACGTGCATCTGCTCGACGCCGGGATACTGGTCGCGCCACACCGGCATCTGCTGACGCAGGTAGGTCTGGATCTGCGACGCGAGTTCCTGGAACAGCGTGCTCGTGGTGCGCCCGCAGCCGGGGCACGCGATCACCATCGGCGTGAACGAGCGCAGGCCCATGGTCTGCAGAATCTCCTGACCGACGATCACTTCGCCTGTGCGCGACGCGCCCGGTTCCGGCGTCAGCGAAATACGGATCGTATCGCCGATGCCCTGCTGCAGCAGAACCGACAGCGCCGCGGTCGACGCGACGATGCCCTTCGAGCCCATGCCCGCTTCGGTCAGGCCAAGATGCAGCGCGAAATCGCAACGGCGCGCGAGTTCGCGGTACACGGCAATCAGATCCTGCACGCCGCTAACCTTGCACGACAGGATGATCTGGTCGCGCCCGAGGCCGAGTTCGACCGCACGTTCCGCCGAGCCGATCGCCGACTGGATCAGCGCTTCGTACATCACGCTTTGCGCTTCCCACGGAGTGGCGCGCGAGCCGTTTTCGTCCATCATCTTCGCAAGCAGGTCCTGGTCGAGGCTGCCCCAGTTCACGCCGATGCGCACCGGCTTGTCGTATTTGACCGCCGTCTCGATCATCTGCGCGAACTGCGTGTCGCGCTTCGCGCCGTGCCCGACGTTGCCCGGATTGATCCGGTACTTCGACAGCGATTCCGCGCAGCCCGGATAGTCGCGCAGCAGCAGGTGGCCGTTGTAATGGAAGTCGCCGACGAGCGGCACCATCACGCCCATGCGGTCGAGTTGCTCGCGGATCGCCGGCACGGCCGCCGCCGCTTCCGGCGTATTCACGGTGATACGCACCAGTTCGGACCCGGCTTGCGCCAGTTCCTTGATCTGGATAGCGGTACCGATCGCGTCGGCGGTGTCGGTGTTGGTCATCGACTGCACGCGCACCGGCGCATCGCCGCCGATGGTCACGAGCTGACCACCCCAGCGGACGTTGACCGCATGCGACTTGCGCCGCATCGCGGGGCCGCCGAACACCGGCTCGTCTGAAACGATCTTGCTACAGGATTGGGATTGAGCTTCGGTTTGCATCGAAAAACCCATTTACGCCGCACGCGCTATGCAAAAACGCAGCGCCTGAATTGAAAAAGCGCCGCGGACCGGTTGACCGCGGCGCGTACCGTATCTGTCAAGGCAGCGCAAAGCGCGCCACGTTGCCCTTGGCTGTCGCATATTTCGACGGATCGACCGGCTGGCCGTCGAGCGTCACCGACTCGAGACCCGCCTTGTTGCCGACCGTGACCTTGAACGGACCGACACCCGTCACTTGCTTCGGATCGCCGGCATGCACGAGGCCGGAGAACAGTTCCTTGCCGTTCTTGTCACGCACGCTGAACCAGCTGTCCTGCGTCACGCGCAGCGCGACGACCGCCTCGCCGAGCGCTGGCGTGACCGCCGGTGCCGACGCGTTCGCCACGACCGCCGGTGCAATTGCGCTCTCCATGGCGGCCTGTGCCCGAGCCTGCGAGCCGGCCGTCGGTGCCGGCGTTGCCGCTGTATTCGCTGCCGGGGCCGAGCCCGGCGCGGTGCCAGTGGCAAGCGGAGCCGGCATCGGCGTTGCCGACGCAGACACCGCATTATCCGCGCTCGCCGCGTTGTCAGCCGTGGCCGCCGCGTCGGGCGCCGATGCCCCTTCCGCCGCCGTCGCCGGACCCTGAGCGACCGCGCCCGAAGCCGCCGTGTCGCTGATAGTCGAACTATTCGCGCTTGCCTTCAGGCGCGCGAGCCACGCGGACGAATCACCGCCGTTAGTGCGCCACATCCCGAGTGCGATGACCGCGACGACGATCGCCGCAATGCCCCACAGCCACGAACGGCTCTTATGCCCGCTGTCGCCGAGCGACAGCGAAACCTTACCGCGCGGCAGATCCTTGCCCGATGACGCCGGCATCGACAGATTCGGCGCCGGCACGCCCTTCTCGCGACGCAGCGCCGCCGTAAAAGGCGCCGGATCGGCGCCCAGCATTTTCGCGTAGCTGCGCACGACGCCGAGTGCGAACGTCGTGTCCGGCAGATGGTTGACGTCGCCCGCCTCGAGCGCGCTCAGCTTGACGACCGACACCTTCAGCCGCGCCGACACGTCCTCGATAGTCCAGCCTTTCGACTCGCGCAACTGGGTCAAGCGCGCGCCAACCGCTGCCAACGAATCAAGGGCCGGCTGCACGACAGGCTGGACCACCGCCCTTGCAACGGGTGCCGGATGGCCATCGCTCGTGTCTGTCTCGTGCGGCTGCGGGTGCTGCGGCTCACTCATCCCAAATCCTTTCGCGTCGATTCTTTTAATCGTGCGACCGGACGGGCTCGAGCGTCACGTCCAAATCGCAGACCGTTTATAACAAAATGTGCGGCTTTGTGTACCGCTCCCGATCGATTCTGCAAACTTTCTTTTAATCGCCGGTGGCATGGGAGCATTTTTGCGCTCGCGGTATTTTCCGCCGAACGCCGACGCCCTGCCGCCCCTCGCGATTACACGGCGCGAACCTCAATCACCTTCGCCGCCTTCCCGGTGCGCTCAGCAAGACGCGTGCGGTCTTTGACCGCGCCGGCCAGCTGACCGCAGGCAGCATCGATATCGTCGCCGCGGGTCTTGCGCACAGTGGTGACCACGCCAGCGTCCATCAACACCTGCGCAAACCGCTTGATCTGTTCCGGCTTCGAACGGATAAGGCCCGATTCGGGGAACGGATTGAACGGAATCAGATTGAACTTGCACGGCACGTTACGCGTGACGGCGAGCAACTCGCGCGCGTGCGCCTCGCTGTCGTTCACGCCATCGAGCATGCAGTATTCGAACGTAATGAAATCTCGCGGCGCGACTTTCAGATAGCGCTCGCACGCCGCCATCAGCTCGCGCAGCGGATACTTTTTGTTGAGCGGCACCAGCACGTCGCGCAGCGCGTCGTTCGAGGCATGCAGCGACACCGCGAGCGCCACGGGCAGATCCGCGCCGAGCCGGTCCATCATCGGTACGACACCCGAAGTGGACAACGTGACGCGCCGGCGCGACAGGCCGTACGCATTGTCGTCGAGCATCAGGCGCATGGCCGGCACGACCGCGTCGTAATTGAGCAGCGGCTCGCCCATCCCCATCATCACGACGTTCGTGACGACGCGCTCGCCCTTGCCGTCGCCGCCCATCGCGCGGCCGCCAGCATCACCACGCGACGCGCGCAGCGCAAACTCAGCCATGCGCAACTGGCCGATGATTTCGCCGGTGGTGAGATTGCGGGAGAACCCCTGCTTGCCGGTCGAGCAGAACCGGCAGTTGACCGCACACCCAGCCTGTGACGACACACACAGCGTGCCGCGCGTTTCTTCGGGGATGTAGACGGTTTCAACGGCGTTGCCGTTTCCGACGTCGATCAGCCACTTGCGTGTGCCGTCCGACGAAACGTGGTCGCTGACAACGCCCGGCATCGTGATCGCGGCGCGCCCTTTGAGCTTTTCGCGCAAGGACTTCGCGAGATCGGTCATGCCGTCGAAGTCGGCAGCGTTGTATTGATGAATCCAGCGCTGCAATTGCTTGGCGCGAAACGGTTTCTCGCCCAGGCTGTCGCAATAGGCGACGAGCCCTTGGGCGTCGAGGTCGAGAAGGTTGACGGAGGGACTGCTCGTCATATCGAATCCTGCCATTTCATTGCGAGACTACGTTCATGCAACAAGCTGCATGAACGCCGTGCCCGTTCGCGCCCATTCCTGCTGCTTTTACCTTACTACTTTGCCGTGCAACGCGCGCGATTCATGCGATAAAACAACTCGGCTGCACGAAACGCGCCAGGCGGACACGGCTTACGACCGAGGCCACCGCCTGACCTCAGCGCGAGGCGCTCAACGCGAGTAGACGTTGACTTGGGGGAAGAAGAATGCGATTTCAATCGCGGCCGTTTCCGGTGCGTCCGAGCCGTGCACCGCGTTGGCGTCGATGCTGTCCGCGAAGTCGGCACGGATCGAGCCCTTTTCTGCCTTCTTCGGGTCAGTCGCACCCATCAGATCCCGGTGTTTCAGGATCGCGTTTTCGCCTTCCAGCGCCTGCACGACCACCGGACCCGAGATCATGAATTCAACGAGGTCCTTGAAGAACGGACGTGCTGCGTGCACGGCGTAGAACTTCTCGGCGTCAGCACGCGACAGATGAACCATGCGCGATGCCACGATCTTCAGACCAGCGTTTTCAAAACGGGTATAGATCTGGCCGATCACGTTCTTGGCCACTGCGTCCGGTTTGATAATCGACAGGGTGCGCTCGATCGCCATAAAAACTCCAAAAAATTAAGAAGTTACAGATTCAAATGAATCCGCTATTGTAGCATGTTCCCGTGCATCATTGCGATTGAACCCTTACAGCACTGAAAGGATCAAAGCAAAGGGCGCGAAATACTGGTAGCGTAGGCGATGTGGGCGACTGGAGGTATTGAAACTCCGTGCTGCCGCGCTAATCTTACGGATGAACGGTGCGCCCGCCGGCGCTTCGCAAATTGCCGTATCACCATCACGAAACACGCTTCCGAGGTAAGGAGAGATCATGAACGAACATCCGTATATGTTTGGCCGCAACGGCGCGGTCAGCACGGTCGAAACACGCAACCGCGTGCTACGGAATACCTACTGGCTGCTCGCGCTGTCCATGATTCCGACCGTGCTCGGCGCGTGGGTGGGTCTTGCCACCGGCTTCTCACTGTTCGCCGCCACCAGCCCCGCCATGAGCATGCTGGCATTCTTCGCGATCGCCTTCGGCTTCATGTTCGCGATCCAGCGCACCAAGGACAGCGCCGTCGGCGTCTTCGTACTGCTCGGCTTCACGTTCTTCATGGGGCTGATGCTGTCGCGCATTCTCGCGTTCGTGCTCGGCTTCTCGAACGGCCCGTCGCTGATCATGCTCGCTTTTGGTGGCACCGGTGTGATCTTCGCGGCCATGGCGACCATCGCCACGGTCAGCAAACGTGACTTCTCAGGCCTCGGCAAGTGGCTCTTCATGGGCGTGATCGTGATCCTGCTGGCTTCGGTCGCGAACGTGTTCCTGCAACTGCCGGCGCTGATGCTGACGGTTTCAGTCATGGCAATCGTGATCTTTTCCGCCTACATCATGTTCGACGTGCAGCGCGTCGTGAACGGCGGCGAGACGAATTACATCACGGCGACGCTGGCGATCTACCTGGATCTGTACAACGTGTTCGTCAATCTGCTTGCGCTGCTCGGCATTTTTGGCGGCAACCGCAATTAAGTTTGCCCGGTCGTGCGGCGTGCCCCACGCCGCACTCGACGCTCAAATTAGAAGCCCATAACGATTGCTCGTTATGGGCCTTTTCATTACCTGCCCACCCAGTGCATGGCGTGCAGCGCGACTGGACGCCAACCGGGCGCCACAGTCAGACCGTCACACAGTCACACCGTCAACCACGCGAAACCTTCGCTCTGCGACGCAACCACCACCTCCGTGGGAGCCGCGTCAAGCACGCCCGCCAGCGCCGCCTGCGCAAGTTCCGGCAGATTGTTCTGCTGGCTCAGATGCGCCGCGACCAGATGCCGCAAGCGCGAGCGGTCGAGCGACGCCAGGATTTCAGCCGCCGCGTGATTGTTCAGATGCCCGTGATTGCCGCCGATACGCGCCTTCAGCGACGGCGGATAACGACTGCCCGCGAGCATCTGCACGTCATGATTGCATTCGAGCACGAGCGCGTCGCAGCCACTCAGCACCGCGCTGATATGCGGCGTGGACGTGCCCACGTCGGTGAGCACGCCAAGCCGGCTCGCGCCGTTCGAGAACACGTATTGGAGCGGTTCGCGGGCGTCGTGCGGAACGGTATAAGGGAGAACGCTGAGCTCTCCGATCGATACCGCCTCGTCGCCCCACAGCACCTGCAGGTCAACATCGGCTTCGTCGGCGCCCACCGCGCGCGCGGTGCCCCAGCTCATGTACAGCGGAATCGACCACTTGCGCGCCAGCGTCAATGCGCTGCCGATGTGATCGCTATGTTCATGCGTAATCAGGATCGCGTCGAGGTGCTCGGCACTCGCGCCGAGCCGCGTCAGACGCCGCTCGACTTCGCGCGCGGAAAAACCGCAATCGAGCAGGACACGCGTGGTGACCGCACCGCTGCGCGCCTCCACCAGCAGCGCATTGCCTTCACTGCCGCTGCCGAGACTTGCGAAGCGCACGACCCGCCTTAGTTCAGTTGCGCGTGCAGCAGCGACACGATGCGCTGCGCGTCCGACGACGTGTCGATCTGCCCATTCGCGTCGACGACCGCGACCTGCGTCACTGCGTCGCCCTTCGCGCGCACGTTGACGAGGAATTCCTGGCCCGGCTTGCGCGTCGAATTGCCGCTGTAGAACAGTTTGCCGAACAGGCCTTCCTTCTTCAGTTCCTGCATCGAATCCGCGTAGCGCACGTAGTAGATGCCCTTCTCGCGATCGCGGTTGTCGACCGTAAAGTTGGTGCGATCGAGCGCGAGGCCCACACGCAGCCAGGCACGGTCGAACGACTCCTGCAGATCGAGCGTCGACGCACCCGCGTTCTGCTCGATCGTGGTCGGCGCGGCGGCGGTGCGCGCGTCGGTCAGCAACTGCTTCGATTGTGCTTCAGTCAGGCCGAACTTCTGCATCAGCTTGGCGAGAAACAGCGCCTCGAGCGCCGGATCACGCGGACGCTCTTCCCAGCGCGAAGACGTCTTGTCCTGCCCGGTCATCACCTCTTCCATCGCGCTGTGCGTGATCGAGATATCGGTCGCGCTGTCCGGACCGCGCGATACCAGCGTGCGGAAACTGTCGCGGGTGCCCGACGAATAGGCGAAGTCGATGACCTTGCCGATCGTGCGGCGGAACCAGTCGTCCGGAATGTTCGCGCGGTTTTCCGCCCAGTCGGTCGTCATGATGCCGGTGGCCGGCGCATCGGTCTTCAGCACGAAGCCGTTTTCCTGCCAGAACTCCTGCAGCTGCGGCCAGAGCTGTTCCGGGGAACGGCCGTCTACCACCAGCCAGCGACGGTCGCCGTCGCGCTCGATATGCATGCCGAGCGGATCCTGCGCGTTCGGCTGACCTTCGGTCGCGTTGCCGGCCGCCGTGACAGCGCGCGTCGGCGTGCCACCAAGCGCCAGATTGGCCGGCGGTGCCACATAGCGCTGGTCGTTCGGCGACGTGCTCAGATCGCTCGGCACGGCGAGCGGCGGCGCGCTCGAGGTCGCCTTGTAGTTGACGCGGTCGGAAGCGAACCAGTCGTTCAGCGTGTCACAGCCGGCGAGCGTCGACAGGGCAAGCGCCAGCGCCGCCATGCGGGTTGCGTGGAGGGAAAGTGCGGAACGTTTCATGAGGTCCTTCGTGATGCTGGAACGCGATGCCTCGTTCGATCTGCCGGGAACGTGGGCTGAAGCGACGTCGGTTAATGAAATGCCGGTGGCGGTCTTGCGTGGGCGGCGGGACGGTCGCCCGTTCAGCCGAGCAGGCCCGCTTCGCGCAGCGCGCCGCGCACCACTTCGTGGTATTGCGCGTCGAGCGGCGTGAGCGGCAGGCGGATGCCGCCCTGCACACGCCCCAGTTGCTGCAGCGCCCACTTCGCCGGAATCGGATTCGCTTCGGCAAACAGGTACTTGTGCAGTGACAGGAGTTTCAGATGAATCTCGCGCGCGGTCTTCACGTCCGCGGCGAGCGCGGCCTTGCACAGTTCGCTCATTGCGCGCGGCGCGACGTTCGCGGTGACCGAAATATTGCCGTGACCGCCGAGCAGCATCAGCGCGATCGCGGTGGGGTCGTCGCCGCTATAGATGCCGAAATGCGCCGGCGCCGACTTGATCAGATGCGCGGCGCGGTCGATGTTGCCCGTGGCCTCCTTCACGCCGACGATGCCCGGCACCTGTGCGCAGCGCAGGATGGTCTCGTTGCTCATGTCGGCGACGGTGCGGCCCGGCACGTTGTACAGAATCACTGGCAGATCGACGGTTTCGGCGATCTTCGCGAAATGGCGGTAGATGCCTTCCTGGGTCGGCTTGTTGTAGTACGGCACGACCTGCAGCGTGGCATCCGCGCCGACGTCCTTCGCGTGTTGCGTGAGTTCGATCGCCTCAGCGGTGGAATTGGCACCCGCGCCCGCGATGACAGGAATGCGTCCAGCGGTGTGCTCGACTGCGGTCTTGACCATGAGCACGTGTTCTTCGACCGACAGCGTGGCCGACTCGCCGCTCGTGCCGACCACGACGAGCGCATTCGTGCCTTCCTCGACGTGCCAGTCGATCAGTTTGCGAAACGCCGGCAGATCGAGGCTGCCGTCTTCGAGCATCGGAGTGATGATGGCAGGAATGCTGCCGCGGATCTGAACGCCGTCCTGGTGACCGCTGTGGTTGCCGTTAGTCATGAAACGCCATGAATATGATCAGGTAAACCGCGATTGTAGCGGATTAGCCAGCCAACTCGTAACAAGGTGGCGCTGTTGCCCGTGCGGGATCATGCGCCCTGGCCGTTTCCCGAACCGCGCAGATGCGCTGAACGTAGGCCGGACGCGGCTCGGCGAGAAATCCGTCCTGAAATGCGATCACCCGCAGGTGGCCCCGCACGGTGTCGAGGAGCTCGCCAGGCGCGAGCAAAAACGCCGGATTGGAGGGTTTGCCGACGCTTTCGTTTCCTTGCGCGAAGGTCTCGTAAACCAGTACGCCGCCGGGCGCGAGCGCGCGCAGCAACTGCGGAAAAAGCGGCCGGTGCAGGTAGTTGGTGACCACGACGGCGGCGAACGCCGCATCGGCCGGTAGTGGCCACGTCGCGCCTTCGAGATCGGCCACGAGAAGTGTGACGAGCGGCGCGTCGCGCAGCAGGTCGAGAGCAACCGCGTCGCGATCGATCGCGGTGACCGGATGGCCGAGCGACGCAAAAAAGCGCGCATGCCGCCCGGCCCCCGACGCGACGTCGAGCACCGCGCCGCCCGGCGCGATCAGGTGCGCCCAGTGACGCACCCAGCGCGACGGTTCACCGAGGCCATGCAAGCCACTGGTAACGGGCGTGCTCATCGCTGCACCGCGGCGCGTCGGGTGTGCATCAGCTGTACGACAGCCCCATCGCCTCACGGACGTCGCGCATCGTTTCGGTCGCGAACCGGCGTGCCTTGTCGCAGCCATCGGCGACGATCGCGCGCAACAGCGACGGGTCGTCCATGTACTTCTGCGCGCGCTCGAGCATCGGCTGCTGCTCGCGCAGAATCCCTTCGACGACCGGCTGCTTGCAATCGAGGCAACCGATGCCTGCCGAGCGGCAGCCCTTCTGCACCCACTCGTGGGTCGCTTCGTCGGTATAGACCTGATGCAACTGCCACACCGGACACTTGTCAGGGTCGCCCGGATCGGTGCGGCGCACGCGCGCGGGGTCGGTCGGCATCGTGCGGACCTTCTTCGTGATGGTTTCCGCGTCTTCGCGCAGGCCGATCGTGTTGCCGTACGACTTCGACATCTTCTGGCCGTCGAGACCCGGCATGCGCGACGCCTCGGTCAGCATCGCCTGCGGCTCGACGAGGATGATCTTGCGCGAACCTTCGAGATAGCCGAACAGGCGCTCGCGATCGCTCATCGACAGGCTTTGCGATTCCTGCAGCATCGCCCGCGCGCGTTCGAGCGCTTCGTCGTCGCCTTCCTGCTGATACGCGTTGCGCAACTCGTGATACAGCTTCGAGCGCTTGCCGCCGAGCTTCTTCGCGGCTTCGTTCGCCTTCTCCTCGAAGCCCGGCTCACGGCCGTACAGGTAGTTGAAACGACGGGCGATTTCGCGCGTCATCTCGACGTGCGGCACCTGGTCTTCACCGACCGGCACGAGCGAGCCGCGATACAGCAGAATGTCCGCCGCCATCAGCACCGGATAGCCGAGGAAGCCGTAGGTGGACAGGTCCTTGTCCTTCAGCTTTTCCATCTGCTCCTTGTAGGTCGGCACGCGTTCGAGCCAGCCGAGCGGCGTGCTCATGCCGAGCAGCAGCGCCAGCTCGGCATGCTCGGGCACCTTGCTCTGGATGAACAGCGTCGCCTGCGCCGGATCGATGCCGGAAGCGAGCCAGTCGATCAGCACGTCCCACACGTTCTTTTCGATCACTTCGGGCGTTTCGTAGTGCGTCGTCAGTGCGTGCCAGTCGACCACGCAGAAGAAGCACGGGTATTCGGACTGCAGCCGCACCCAGTTTTTCAGCACGCCGTGATAGTGGCCGAGGTGCAGCGACCCGGTGGGCCGCATGCCGGAGAAGATACGGTCTGGGAACATGGTTATTTAGAAAAGCGAAACAAGTGGAGTCAGAATTGCGGTGATCGCGCTATACCCGAGCGTCACGAGTGGCCTCAACCAGAAACGCGTGAGCGTACCCGTCATCACCAGCGCCATCACGATGAAAAAGCCGTACGGCTCGAGCCGCGACAACGCGATCGATTGCTTCGGCGGCAACAGGGCCATCACCACGCGGCCGCCATCGAGCGGCGGCAGCGGAAACAGGTTCAGCACGCCGAGCACGAGATTGACGCCGACGCCCGCGCCCGCCATGCGCGTGAAAAACGGTTCGTTGACATTGAGCCCCGCGAGCGCAACGCCGAACACGCCCCAGAACAGCGCCTGGATGAAATTGCACATGGGCCCGGCCGCCGCGACCCATAGGCTGCCCCAGCGCGGGTTGCGCAGATTGCCGAACGCGACCGGCACCGGCTTCGCATAGCCGAACACGAACGCGCCGCTCGTCGCGAAGTACAGCAGCAGCGGAATGGCAATCGTGCCGAGCGGATCGATGTGCCGCATCGGGTTCAGCGACACGCGGCCGAGCACGTACGCGGTGTTGTCGCCGAGCCAGCGCGCGACGTAGCCGTGCGCAGCCTCGTGCAGCGTAATCGCGAAGATCACCGGCAGCGCGTACACCGCAATCGTCTGTATCAGGGAAGAATCCATAGCTCGCTATTGTAACAATGCGCTCGCGCGTGTCTGTCCGCTTTCGCTCACGACGCTCACGCCGTTTCCTCGAGACCGAACGGCGCGAGCGAGCCGCGCCCTGCCCGCACCAGCACCGGCTCCGAGCCGGTCAGATCGATCACGGTGGACGGCTCGCACACGCACGCGCCGCCGTCGATCACCAGATCGAGCTGCTTTTCGAGCCGCGCGCGGATTTCCTCGGGGTCGTTCAGCGGCTCGGTTTCGCCGGGCATGATCAGTGTCGAGCCGAGCAGCGGCTGGCCAAGCTCCTCGAGAATCGCGAGCGTGATCGCGTGATCCGGCACGCGCAGGCCGATCGTCTTGCGCGACGGATGCGACACGCGCCGCGGCACTTCCTTGGTGGCCTGCAGCACGAACACGTACGGACCCGGGGTCACCGACTTAAGGAGCCTGTACTGCCAGTTGTCCACCATAGCAAAATTGGCGAGCTCCGACAGATCACGCACGAGCAGCGACAGTAGTTGCTTTTCGTCGAGTCCGCGGATGCGCCGCAGGCGTTCGACCGCATCCTTGTCGTCGAGACGGCAGGCGAGCGCGTAGGTCGAATCGGTCGGCAAGGCGACCACGCCGCCGCCGTTGATGATCTGCACGGCCTGCTTGACGAGACGCGGTTGCGGATTGTCGGGGTGAAGCCGAAAGTATTGGGACATGGAGACTCACGATGGCGGCAGACGAACTGCGGCGGATGGGCTGCGGCGAGCAGAGCGCGTGCCGCATCCAGCCGGCCCGCGCGCGCGCCGTGCCGCTCCGGCACGGCGCGCGGTCACAGCCAGCGTTCCCAAACGGGCTTCAGATCGGCGGGTAGCGGCGGCAGTGCACCGAGTTCGATGCGGCCTTCGCCAGGCGCATGGAAGTCCGAACCGCGCGAGGCCTCGAAGCCATAGCGACGCGCGACGTCCGCATATTCGCGGTACTGGTCGGGCGTGTGGCTGCCGGTCACGACCTCGATCGCCTCGCCGCCGAGGTCGATGAATTCGCCAAAGAACGCGTCGAATTCGAGTTGCGAATATGCGTAACGACCGGGATGCGCGACGATCGCGACGCCGCCCGCGGCCTGGATCCAGCCGAGTGCGTCGGCGAGCCTGGCCCAGCGGTGCGCGACGTAAGCCGGCTTGCCGTCGCCGAGATAGCGGTCGAACACTTCCTGGGTGTTTGCGCAGTGGCCGTGCTCGACCAGGAAGCGCGCGAAATGCGTGCGCGACATCATGTCGGGATTCGATACGTAATGCAGCGCGCCCTCGTACGCGTCTGGAATGCCGAGCGTGGCCAGTTGCTCGCCGATTGCTTCGGCGCGCGCGGCGCGGCCGTCGCGCGTGCGGGCGAGACCGTCGATCAGGATCTGGCTGCCCGGATCGATGCCGAGTCCGACGATGTGCACGGTGCGCCCCGCCCACGTGACCGAAATCTCGACGCCGCTCAGGTAATCCATGCCGAGAGCCTCGGCCGCGGTGCGCGCCTCGTGCTGGCCGCCCACTTCGTCGTGATCGGTGAGCGCCCACAGCGTCACGCCGTTAGCGTGCGCGCGGCGCGCGACGTCGGCCGGCGCGAACTGGCCGTCGGAAACGGTGGAGTGGCAGTGAAGATCGGCGTTCATCGTGGTCCTGGAAGGGTTCTGCGGTCATTTTACTGCAATGCAGTAAGGGGCCGCAGGGGTATCTCGCGACGCCAGTGCCGGTTGCCGGCGTGCCGCGAGGTCAAGACCAGTCAGCGCCGATCCCGCGACCTCCGGGCGACCCACGAGCGCCGTTTCAAACGTAGCTTCAGGCGCGGTGTCAGGCGCAGAACCCCTCGATCAACGCGGCGATCTGCTCCGGCTGGTCGTGATGCACCATGTGCCCCGCGCCGTCGATGATCTTCTCGCGCCAATCGGGAAACGCCTGGAAACGCGCCTTGAATTCGTCGAGCGGAATGTCGCCGGCGATCTGCGCGAGCGTCGGCGAGCCGGCGGCCTCGACGTGCAGCACCTTCGCGCTGACCTTACGCCATACCGCCATCACCTCGTCGAGGCGATACAGCGTCGGGCCGCGGACCTTGTGCGCCGGATCGGCGAGCAGCATGAAGCGCCCTTCGCCATCCGGCTTCGACCAGTGCTGCGCGAGAAACTGCGCACGCCGCGGAACGAGGCGCGGATTGGTTTTGATCAGGCGGGCGGCGACCTCGTCGAGCGACGCGTAGCGCTTGAGCTGCGGTGGATCGCGCAATTCGTCGAGCCAATTGAGCAGGCGCTTCGGCGCCTGCGCCGAATGCGATGGCGCGAGCCCGAAGCCTTCCAGATCGACCACGCGCCGTACCCGCTGCGGCCGCACGCCCGCATACAGGCACACGACGTTCGCGCCCATGCTGTGACCGACGAGGTTCACCTGGCCGTCGGGCGCGCAGTGGTCGATCAGCGCGTCGAGATCGCCGAGATAGTCCTGCACCCAGTAGCTGCCGCCGCCGCGCTCGGCGACCGGCCAGTCGGACAGACCGAAGCCGCGCATGTCGGGCGCGATCACCTGCCAGTCGCCACCGAGCGCATCGACGACGAACTGGAACGACGCGCCGACGTCCATCCAGCCGTGCAGCATGAACAGTATCCGCGCATCGGGATGGCCCCAGCGCCGCACGTGCAGCCGGACGCCGCGCGCGGCAACGAACTCAGAGCGGGATGTATTCATGAACGGCGCACCCGTAAAAAAGAATGGTCGTTCGATTATAGGAACAGCGGCGCAAGAAGTGGTAACGGTTTATTGACGCGATGCTCAGTCGTCCGTTGCCTGCATGGCTTGCTGCGCATCCTGACTCGCGAGCGCGGCGAGTTCGGCGTCGTCGAAACCAGCGTCGCGGCGCGCTTCGAAATTGAACGGGCCACGCAGTTTCGGCGCGTGATACTGGTCGGCGAGACGCAGATAGGTGTGGTGCGGATCGAGGCCGTCCGCGTCGCACAGGTGACGGAACCAGCGGTTGCCGATCAGCACGTGGCCGATTTCATCGCGCAGGATCACGTCGAGAATCGCCGCCGACGCGTGATCGCCGGCCTGCTGCAGACGCGCGCGGATCGGCGGCGACGCGTCGAGGCCGCGCGCTTCGAGCGTACGCGGCACGAGCGCCATGCGCGCGAGCACGTCGCCACGGGTGCGCTCGCACATGTCCCATAGGCCGCCGTGCGCCGGGAAGTCGCCGTACGCGTGGCCATATTCGGCGAGACGCGCGGCGAGCAGCGAGTAGTGATACGCCTCTTCGGCGGCGACTTTGAGCCAGTCGGTATAGAACCCGGCGGGCATGCCGGGGAAACGCCAGATGGCGTCGAGCGCCAGATTGATCGCATTGAACTCGATGTGCGCGAGCGCGTGGAGCAGCACCGCGCGGCCCTGCGGCGACTGCATGCTGCGTCGACCGAGTTGGCGCGGTTCGACCAGTTCGGGCCGTTCGGGGCGGCCCGGCAGGCCAGCGGGCTCGGCGAGATCGAGGCCGGAGTCACAGAGCGCGCGACCGTCGAGTACCGCAGCGTACAACTCGGTGGCCGCCGCGGCCTTCGCGGCCGGATCCCGCTCGCGCAACGCCGCGAGCGCGGCGCGGCGCGCGCACGGCGGCTCGTCGTGAGAATTCGATGCGCGAGAAGCGACAGAAACGGGCGAAGCGGCGGACGTCATGACAAACGGATCGGCGTTGGAAGCGGTAAACACGGCGGACAGACGGCGGCTGAGCCGCGCGCGAGCGGCCAAGCGGCTCATGCACACAACCGTTTACAATACCCGATTCGACCAACCGGCGCGCTTTCGGGCACGCCCGTCAGTTGGCGACGCAAGACCGCCAACCTCGCGCCGCGCCGGCTGCGCGCCGCCCCGCCCATGCGTGGCAACCGATCAGACCATCATCGTGAACAGGATCGGAGTCACCGAAGGCCCGGCTCTGACCAACCAGGAGACATTGTGACGATTTACAAGCTGGGCGAAGCCGCCCCGATCATTCATGAAAGCGTGTTCGTCGCGGATTCGGCGAACATCATCGGCAACGTAACGCTCGAGGAGAACGCGAGCGTGTGGTTCGGCGCGACACTGCGCGGCGACAACGAGCCGATCACGATCGGCGCCGGCAGCAACGTGCAGGAAAGCGCGGTGCTGCACACCGACCCCGGCTATCCGCTGACGGTCGAGTCGAACGTGACGATCGGCCATCAGGCGATGCTGCACGGCTGCACGATCAAGGAAGGCGCGTTGATCGGAATTCAGGCGGTGGTCTTGAATGGCGCGGTGATCGGCCGCAACTGTCTGGTCGGAGCGGGCGCCATCGTCACCGAGGGCAAGGTGTTTCCCGACAATACGCTGATCCTCGGCGCGCCCGCGAAGGCGGTACGCGAACTGACGGAAGCGGATATCGCCAACATGCAGCGCGGCGCGGCAAGCTATGCCGGGCGCCGCGAGTATTTCAAGGCGCAGCTCGTACGCATCGGCTAGACGGCCGGCGCGCGGTGCGCAAAGGCGCGGCGTCATGCCGCGTCATTCCAGTGAGGAAAAGTTGTGAGCGACCAGTTGCAAAAATTCATGTTCAGCGCGGCGCCGGTGCGCGGCGAGATCGTTTCCCTGCGCAATACCTGGCAGGACGTGCTGATGCGCCGCGATTATCCGGCGCCCGTGCGAACGATTCTGGGCGAAATGATGGCCGCGTGCGCGCTGCTGTCGGCGAACCTGAAGTTCGACGGCACGCTCGTCATGCAGATTTTCGGCGATGGCCCGGTCAAGATGCTGGTCGTGCAGTGCAGCTCGAACCTGACGATGCGCGCCACCGCGAAGCTGTCCGGCGAAGCCGCCCATACGATCGACGACACGACCTCGCTCATCGATCTGGTGAACGCGAGCGGCTACGGCCGCTGCGTGATCACGCTCGACCCGACCGCCAAGCAGCCCGGCCAGCAGCCGTACCAGAGTATCGTGCCGCTGTCGGGCGTGGACGGAGCGCTGAAGTCGATCGCCGAGGTGCTCGAGCACTATATGCATCACTCCGAGCAGCTCGACACGCGCATGTGGCTCGCGGCGAACACCGAGCGCGCGGTCGGCATGCTGCTGCAGAAACTGCCGGGCGACGGCGGCATCGTCCCGCATCCGGGCGAGCTCGACGCGGATACGTGGGAACGCGTGTGCACGCTCGGCGGCACGCTGTCGCACGACGAGCTGCTGAAGGAAGAACCTGAGACGGTGTTCCGACGCCTGTTCTGGCAGGAAAACGTCCAGCATTTCGAGCCGGTTACCGCGCGCTTCGAATGCACGTGCTCGCGCGAAAAAGTCGGCGCGATGCTGAAGATGCTTGGCCGCGATGAAGTCGACAGCGTGATCGAGGAACGCGGCCACGTCGAGATTCACTGCGAGTTTTGTAATCAGCGCTACGAGTTCGACCCGGTCGACGTCGCGCAACTTTTCGTGGCCGGCGGACTCTCACAGGGTGTGACGCCGGCGGCCGCGCAACGGCACTAGACCGCGCTTTCGCCGAAGCGGAGTACGTGCCCGTGAACTGATCGGGCTCTTCAACGCAAGTCCTGACCGCGCCGCCCCATGCCTCGTCACGGCTCGGGCGGCGCGTTGCTTTTGAGCGCGGCGTTGATACTTTCGAAGGATGCGGTACTGCGCGTTGGAAGACGCTTGCTCGAGCCTCGGACCGATGGAGATTCGACCATGAAGCACACGCTTTCGTTGATCCTTGCCGTCCTCACGGGCAGCGCGGTGCTGGCCGGCTGCTCGATCGATCCGCGTGGCCCAGCGCCGATTCTGAGCCGTCTGCCGCCCGATCAGGCCGAAGCCATCAGTCATACGCAGACGCTGACACCGGAGGAACGCGCGCGCTATGACGCGATCGAGCAACAGGTCATGTTCGAACAGAATCAGACGATGGCCGCGGACGCCGCCGCGCAAGCCTGGTCGCGCTACTACTCGCGTTCGCCGCCCGTGAGGTTTTCCGCGGGCTTCTCGAGCGGCGGCTGGGGACGTGGCTGGGGAACCGGGATCGGCGTCGGGTTCGGGCCGTATTGGGGCTGGTAGGGCGAACACGGCAGCATAAAAACAAAAAAGCGCGGTTCAGGATGAACCGCGCTTTTTTTGCGCCTTCCTGCGAGGCCGATGCGAAATATCGAACCTCAGTGCACCGGCTTCTTCTCCTTCGCAGCCGCTGCCTTCCCGCCATGCTTGCGATCCGGCTTCGCGCGCGACTCCGGATTCGGCACCACATGCAGCGGCGCGGCCGACACCTCACCGCGTGTCGAGGTGTTCGCCGACGGCGTATTCGCCAACGGCAACGGCTGGTTCGGCGACACGAACTGCACGAACACTTCGCCGTCCTTGACCATGCCCATTTCGTAGCGCGCCCGCTCTTCGACCGCGGCCGTGCCATTCTGCAGGTCCTGCACTTCGCCCTGGATGCGCTCGTTGCGCAGCTTCGCGTCGGCATTCTTCTGCAGTTGCTGCGCGAGTTGTCCCTGCAACTCATGCACGCGCAGCCAGCCGCCGTGCCCCCACCAGAGCGGGTACTGGATCAACGCCAGCAGAACGATCAGGACAGCAGTGACAAGCCGCATGAAGTAAGCACAATAAATACGCGCCGCCCTGCGCTATACGCAGGGCGGCGAGGTCAATCAGAAACGAAGGATAACCGGCTCATCGATCGGCGTGAACAATCTGGCGAAGACCGCTTAGCGCAGATTGTAGAAGGCCGACTTGCCCGGGTAGCTCGCGATATCGCCGAGATCTTCCTCGATACGCAGCAGCTGGTTGTACTTCGAGATGCGGTCGGAACGCGACAGCGAACCTGTCTTGATCTGGCCGGCGTTCAGACCGACGGCGATGTCCGCGATCGTCGAGTCTTCAGTTTCGCCCGAACGGTGCGAAATCACCGCCGTGTAGCCCGCGCGCTTGGCCATTTCGATCGCCGCGAAGGTTTCCGTCAGCGTGCCGATCTGGTTGATCTTGATCAGGATCGAGTTCGCGATGCCCTTCTCGATGCCTTCCTTCAGGATGCGCGTGTTCGTCACGAACAGGTCGTCGCCGACCAGCTGGACCTTGTTGCCGAGCTTGTCGGTCAGCGTCTTCCAGCCTTCCCAGTCGCCCTCGTGCATGCCGTCTTCGATCGACACGATCGGGAACTTGTCGGCGAGGTTCGCGAGGTAGTCCGCGAATTCCGTCGACGACAGCTGCAGGCCTTCGCCCGCGAGCTGGTACTTGCCGTCGTGGTAGAACTCGCTCGCCGCGCAGTCGAGCGCGAGCAGCACGTCTTCACCGGCGCGGTAGCCTGCTTTCTCGATGGCTTGCAAAATAGTGGACAGGCATTCCTCGTTGCTGCCGAAGTTCGGTGCGAAGCCGCCTTCGTCGCCGACTGCCGTGCTCATGCCGCGGTCCGACAGGATCTTCTTCAGCGCGTGGAACACTTCGGCGCCGCAGCGCAGTGCTTCGCGGAAGCTCGGCTGGCTGACCGGCACGATCATGAATTCCTGGATGTCCAGGCTGTTGTTCGCATGCGCGCCGCCGTTGACGATGTTCATCATCGGCACCGGCAGTTGCATGGCGCCCGAGCCGCCGAAGTAGCGGTACAGCGGCAGACCGGCCTCCTCAGCCGCGGCCTTCGCGACGGCCATCGACACGGCCAGCATCGCGTTCGCGCCGAGGCGCGACTTGTTGTCGGTGCCGTCGAGCTCGAGCAGCGTCTTGTCGAGGAACGCCTGCTCGGAAGCGTCGAGACCCATGATCGCTTCGGAGATTTCCGTGTTGATGTGCTCGACGGCCTTCAGCACACCCTTGCCGCCGTAGCGGCCGGCTTCGCCGTCGCGCAGTTCGATCGCTTCGCGCGAGCCGGTCGACGCGCCCGACGGCACGGCCGCGCGCCCCATCGTGCCCGACTCGAGCAGCACGTCGCATTCGACGGTGGGGTTGCCTCGCGAATCGAGAATCTCTCGACCGATGATGTCTACGATAGCACTCATGGTTTCCTCAAAGGATGACGTTGAATTCTTTACTGTGGCCTTGCATTGCGCACCTGCCGGTCTCCCCGACAAACAGCTCGCGCGCCGATACGTTCAACGACCATTATGCGAAAACGCCGCGGGTCGATTATCGAGGGCAATCGTGACACGCGGCGCACACCTGAATCAGTTGAAATCGCTTTCGAGGAACGGCCCGCGCTTGACGGCCCGGTCGAGCGTGACGAGCGTCTCGAGCAGGTCGGCCATGCGATTGAGCGGCACCGCGTTCGGCCCGTCAGACTTCGCTTGCGCCGGATTCGGGTGCGTTTCCATGAACAGACCGGCGACGCCGACCGCGACCGCGGCGCGCGCGAGCACCGGCACGAATTCGCGCTGGCCGCCCGAGCTCGTGCCCTGACCGCCCGGCAACTGCACCGAATGCGTCGCGTCGAACACGACCGGCGCGTTGGTCTCGCGCATGATCGCGAGCGAACGCATGTCCGACACGAGGTTGTTATAGCCGAACGACACGCCGCGCTCGCACGCCATGAAGCGGTCTTCGGACAGACCCGCTTCACGCGCGGCGTCGCGCGCCTTGTCGATCACGTTCTTCATGTCGTGCGGCGCGAGAAATTGGCCCTTCTTGATGTTGACCGGCTTGCCCGAGCGCGCGCACGCGTGGATGAAGTCGGTCTGACGGCACAGGAACGCGGGCGTTTGCAGCACGTCGACGACCGACGCCACCTGCTCGATCTCGTGTTCGGCGTGCACGTCGGTCAGCACCGGCAGACCGAGCTGGCGCTTCACTTCCGACAGGATGCGCAGACCTTCGTCCATGCCCAGACCGCGAAACGACTTGCCGCTGCTGCGATTGGCCTTGTCGTACGACGATTTGTAGATGAACGGAATGTTCAGCTTCGCGCAGATTTCCTTCAGGCGGCCGGCCGTGTCGATCGTCATCTGTTCGGATTCGACGACACAGGTACCGGCGATCAGGAAAAACGGCTTGTCGAGCCCGACGTCGAAATCGCCCAGTTTCATGCTTTCTCCTCGACCCTCGACTGCTGATGCGCGAGCGCCGCTTCGACGAACGACTTGAACAGCGGATGACCGTCACGCGGCGTAGACGTGAATTCAGGGTGGAACTGGACGCCGACGAACCACGGGTGCATGCTGCGCGGCAGCTCCATCATTTCCGGCAAATCCTCGCTCGGGGTACGGGCGCTAATGATGAGGCCACCGCCTTCGAGCTGGGGCACGAAACGGTTATTCACCTCATAACGGTGACGGTGGCGTTCGTTCACATCGGTGCCGTAGATCTCTTCGGCGAGCGTGCCGGGCTTGATCGGACAGCGCTGCGAGCCGAGGCGCATCGTGCCGCCGAGATCCGACTCTTCGGTACGCTTCTCGACGCGGCCTTCGCGGTCGTACCACTCGGTGATCAGCGCGACCACGCGGTTCTTCGTTTCCTGATCGAATTCGGTGCTGTTCGCGTCCTTCAGGCCGACGACGTCGCGGGCGAATTCGATCACGGCGAGCTGCATGCCGAGGCAGATGCCGAGATACGGCACGTTCGCTTCGCGCGCATAACGGATCGCGGCGATCTTGCCTTCGGTGCCGCGACGGCCGAAGCCGCCCGGCACGAGCACCGCGTCGAGATGCTTGAGGCTCCCGACGCCTTGCGTTTCGATCTCTTCGGAGTCGATGTACTCGATGTTCACGCGCGTCGACGTATGCATCGACGCATGACGCAGCGCTTCGATCAGCGACTTGTACGACTCGGTCAGATCGACGTACTTGCCGACCATGCCGATCGTCACTTCGTGCTTCGGGTTCTGCAGCTTCTCGACGAGGTCCGACCACATGGACAGGTCCGCCGCCCTCGGCGTGAGCTTCAGCTCTTCGCAGATGATCGCGTCGAGACCCTGGTCGTGCAGCATCTGCGGAATCTTGTAGATGCTGTCCGCGTCCCACACGGAAATCACCGCGTCTTCGGGCACGTTCGAGAACAGCGAGATCTTCGCGCGCTCGTCGTCCGGAATGCGGCGGTCGGCACGGCACAGCAGCACGTGCGGCGAAATGCCGATTTCGCGCAGCTTCTGCACGCTGTGCTGGGTCGGCTTGGTTTTGAGTTCGCCGGCCGTGGCGACCCAGGGCACCAGTGTCAGGTGCACGAAGCACGCGCTGTTGCGGCCGAGGCGCAGGCTCATCTGGCGCGCGGCTTCGAGGAACGGCAGCGATTCGATGTCACCCACCGTGCCACCCACTTCGACGATCGCGACATCCGGCTCGCCGCACGTCGCAGACGCTGCGCCGCGCTCGACGAATGCCTGGATTTCGTTCGTGATGTGCGGGATGACCTGCACGGTCTTGCCGAGATAATCGCCGCGGCGTTCCTTGCGGATTACCGACTCGTAAATCTGGCCCGTGGTGAAGTTGTTGGCCTTGCGCATCTTCGTGCTGATGAAGCGCTCGTAGTGGCCGAGGTCGAGGTCGGTTTCCGCTCCGTCTTCCGTCACGAACACTTCGCCGTGCTGAAACGGGCTCATCGTGCCGGGGTCGACGTTGATGTAGGGATCGAGTTTGAGGAGGGTGACTTTAAGACCGCGCGATTCGAGGATCGCGGCGAGGGAAGCGGCGGCAATACCCTTGCCGAGGGAAGATACTACGCCGCCGGTGACGAAAACATATTTGGTCATCGCTGGATGCTCGCGGGAAAAACGGATTATACCGTAAAGGATGGTCCCGACCCAGCAAAAAACGGCCGACCCACGCGTGCCGAGGCCGCCTCGCGTGGCAGCCGGCGCAGCGGTTTGGGGCCCGCTTCGTGCGCGCAGCACGTCAGGCGGTTCGCTCCAGCTCACGCAGCATGCGTTGCACCGCGCGCGCGGTTTCGATCGGCTTTTCCATCGGATACAGATGGCTGCCCTCGATCCACTCGACATGGCCGCCGGTCGCGCGTCGCGTCGCGTCGAGCCCGGCCTGGCGGATTTCCTTCGAGCGTGTCCCGGCGATGAACCCGACCGGCACCGGCGCGCCGCGCGCGAGCCGCGCGCCGAGCGTATGCGGCAGCGTCCGGTAGATCTGGTATTCGATGCGACGATCGAACGCGAGCACCCGGGTGCCGTCGGGCGAACTCTGCGGAATGCCGAAGTCGATGTAGTCGGACAGCATGCGCTCGTCCCAGCGCGCGAACGCGGGCTTCGAATGGAAGTGCCGCCATGCTTCGTCACGGCTCGTCCATTGCGTGCGCCGCTTGCGCGTCGCGGCGGCGGGCGACAGCCGCTCGTCGAGCCCGGTCCATTGCGACACGCGCAGCATGCTGCTGCGCCAGCCGGCGATCACCGGCGAGTCGAGCATCACGACGCCCCTCACCCACTGCGGCTTTTTCAGCGCCGCCATCAGCGACAGATAACCGCCGAGCGAATGCCCGACGAGCCACACCGGCTGCTCGTACTTGCGGGCGATGTCGTCAAGCAGTTGCTCGACCAGATGGGGCCAGTCCTGCGTGACCGGAAAGCGCGGATCATGGCCGATCCGCTCGATCGAGCGCACGTCGTAGTCGTCGGAGAGCTCGGCGAAGATCGTCCGGTAAGTCGAGGCCGGAAAGCCGTTCGCATGCGTGAAATGGATGATGTTTTTCAACTGCGGCGATCTCCGTTGTGTTTTTTACGCGTGGGCGGTGCTTTGCCTGTGCCGCTGCTTATACCGCTGCTTGCGCCTGTTGTCTGCGCTGTTGCGCTCATCGGGCCGCGACGCGCTCAGGGCTCCATCCAGTAGCGGCGCTGCGTGTCCCGATAGCGCTCGAGCGTGAGCGCGGCGCCCTCCTCACCGCGCGCGCCCGGATCGACGTCGACCCTCACGGCGCCATCGCGATCGCTGCGCCCGAGTTCGATATGACGCGCCGCGTAGCGCGCGAACACGCCCGCATTCGGATGATGGAAGCGATTCTCGTAGCCTACCTGAAATAACGCGATGGACGGATCGATAGAGTCGAGGAACGGCTCGGTCGACGACGTTTTGCTGCCATGATGCGGCACCATCAACACTTGCGCGCGCAGCATAGCGGGATCGCGCGCGAGCAGCGCGCGTTCGGTCGGCGCTTCGATGTCGGCGGTCAGCAGGGCCGTGAAACGCGGCGCGTTCGCACCGACGAACGCCGCCGCCTGGCTTGCGTTGGTGGGCGGCAACGTGCTGACCCTCAACACGCAGCAATGCTCGTTCGCCTTGCCCGTGAGTGCCCCGACGTCAGGCCACAGCACGGCGAACTCAACACCATCCCACTGCCAGCGCTGCCCCGCCATGCACGGCAGCGTCTGCGTGCCATGCTGTTTTGCCTTCGGCCACAGCGGATTGTCCGGCGCCAGAGCAGCCACCAGCTGACGCACCTCGATCGCATCGAAAACGGCAGGGGCGCCGCCCGCATGATCCGAATCAGCGTGACTGATCATCAGCGTATCGAGCGTCGTCACGCCTTGCGCCCGCAGGAACGGCACCACCACGCGCTCGCCAGCGTGGCTCGATTCCGGACCGGGACCCGCATCGAACAGCAAGGCGTGATGCGCGGTCTGCACGAGCACCGACGAGCCCTGCCCGACATCGAGCGCAGTCAGACGGAACGCGCCCGATGGCTCGGCGAGTGCGCCGCTTGCGCTGGGCATCAGCAGCGGCAGCCACGACAGCGGCGCCGCCCAGCGCAGGGGCCAGCCGCGCGGCGCGAGACACCACAGCACACCGAGCGCCGCCGCGGCCAGCGCCCACGCATGCGGCTGCGGCAGCCACCACAGCGTCCAGCGCGGTCCCGACGCCAGTTGCAGGCCGGCCGCGAGACCATCGAGCAGCGTGTGCGCGGCGCGCCACGCGAACGCGTCGAGCGGCGCGGGCAATGCGACGCCCGCGAGCACCGTCGGCGTGACGAGCAGGCTCACCCAGGGAATCGCGAACGCGTTCGCGAGCGGACCGGCGAGCGGAATTTGCGCGAACCAGTAGGCGGTCAGCGGCGCCAGCGCGACCGTCACCGCGACCTGCGCGTGAGCGGCGCTGCGCAACCGTTCGGCGAGCGCGCGCAGACGCCGGATCGATACGGGACGCGCCGCGCTGCCCTCCTCGTCTTCATGATGACGGGACGCCAGTGGAACCCGCACGCGCGGCCGCCCCGACATCGCGAACAGGATCGCGCCGACTGCGCAAAACGACAGCCAGAATCCGGCCGACACGACCGCCCACGGATCGACCAGCAGCACGAGCCCGAGCGCCCACGCGAGCACCGTGGAGCGCGCTAGCTGCCGGCCGCCGACGAACGCCAGCGCGACGAGCGCGGCCATCCACAGCGCGCGTTGCGCTGGCACGTTGAAGCCCGCGAGCGCGGCATGCAGTGCGGCGAACATCGCACCCGCCGTCACGCCGACGAGCTGCGCGGGCAAGCGCAGCGGCCAGTTGCGGCCGAGCCACCCCGACCGTCTCCAGATTGCCGCCGCGAGCCAGCCGGTCAGCGCCGCGACCAAGCCGAGATGCAAGCCCGAAATCGCCACCAGATGACTCGTGCCGGTGCCGCGCATCAATTGCCAGTCGGCGGGGCTCACTTCGTCCTGCGCGCCGATCGCGAGCGCGACGACGATGCCGCGATGCGGCGCATCGGCAAGCACCGCGTCGATACGCGCACGCAACCCGGCGCGCCAGCGGTCGACCAGCACGGCGAGCCCGCGCGCGTGACCGGTCAGGCGCCGCGCATGGTCCGGCACGCTCACGTAGCCGGTCGCGCGGACGTTGCGCGCGAGCAGACTCGCCTCTGCATCGCGCACGCCGAAATTCGCGTTGCCGTGCGGGCGCTTCAGGCGCACGGTCAGACGCCAGCGTTCGCCCGGTTCGAGCCGCGGCGTCGCGGCGCCGCGCGCGATCCAGGCTAGCTGGATCACGCGCGGGAAAGCGGCGAGCCGCGCACCGTTCGTATCGACGTCGAACAGGAAGCGCGCGCCTTTGTCGTCACGCGTCGGCAATCCCTTGATCGTGCCGACCACCTCGATATCGCGCCCCTCCCACTCGTGCGCCAGGCTCACCGCGAGCCGCGTTTGCGCGCGCACGGCCGCGTAGCCGAAGCCGACGCAGATCGCCGCGCACCACAACGCGCCCCAACCGGCCACCCGCCGCATGCGAGCGTCGCGCCATACGCGGCTAGCGAGCTGGTGCGAGAAGCCCCGCTCGTGTTCGCGCTGGAGCGCCGCACCGGCCGCACCTGCCGCACCTGTCATACCCGCCGCCGCAGCCGCTCCGCCGCCACGCAAACCCCACACCGCAACGCCGGCCGCCGTGCAGCCGAGCAGTATCAACGCGCACCATGCGCCTGTATCCGGCAACACCGCCTGTCGCTGCAGCCAGACCACGCCCAACGCAAATCCACACCAGACCGCCCTCATCCGCCCTCCGTACCCGCTGGTGCCGGGCCTCGTCACCGCGCCAGCGAACGGGCAGCAGCAAGCCCGCCGGGCGTGGGGATCGCCCGACGCGAACCCTTTCGATCAACGGAATCGATTATGCAGAGGAAAGCGCGAGTCGCGGCAGCGCGGCGAGCGCGTTAGCCGTTGTGCCAAGGGCGGCTGCGTCGGAAGTGACACCGCGCAGTCGCGCGAGGCTCGCGCCGATCGCCGGAATCTGCTCGGGTGAATTGCGCTGCCTGTACATCCACGACGGCGCGATGTCCGGCGCGTCGGTCTCGACGACCAGCGCATCGAACGGCAGCTGTTCGGCGAGTCGCCGGATCTGCCGGGCGCGCTCGAACGTGAGGTTGCCGCCGAACCCAAGATGCATGCCCTGATCGATGTACGCCTGCGCCTGCTGGAAACTGCCATTGAACGCGTGCGCGATGCCGCGATGAATCTGATGCCTGCGCAGCCCTTTGATCACCTGATCCTGCGATTTGCGCACATGGCAGATGACCGGCAAATCGAATTCGCGCGCGAGCTGCAACTGGCCGTTGTAGAAAAACTGCTGGCGCGCATCGTCGAGGCCGTCGACGAAATAGTCGAGCCCGATCTCGCCGATGCCGACGAAGCGCGGATCGTCGAGACTCGCCTCGATCTCCATGCGCAACAGGTCGAGGTCGGCATCGACGGCGTGCGGCGTGAACAGCGGATGAATGCCGAGCGCGTACGCGCCGCCGTCGACGCGATGCGCGAGCTCGCGCACCGCCGTGAAGTTCTGTCGCCCGATCGCCGGAATCACGATGCGCGACACCCCCGCATGGCGCGCGGACGCCGCAACCGCATCACGGTCGGCGTCGAACTCCGAAGCGTCGAGATGGCAGTGCGTATCGATCCACATGGGTTATCTCGCTGGCAAGAGGACGGACCGAAGGCGGCCCGAAGGCGGCCCGCACTCAGACCGGCACCGGCGGCTCTTCGTGCAGCACGCCGTCGCGCAACCGCATGATGCGATCACAGCGGCCCGCCAGTTCCGGGTCGTGCGTGACGATCACGAAGCTCGTCTCGAGCGTGCGCGACAGTTCGAGCATCAGGTTGAAAACCGTGTCGGCGGTGCCGCCGTCAAGGTTACCGGTCGGCTCGTCGGCGAGCACGCAGGCGGGCTTCGTGACGAGCGCACGCGCGATCGCGACACGCTGACGCTCGCCGCCCGACAGCTCGCCCGGCCGATGCTTCGCGCGATGCCCCATGCCGACGCGCTCCAGCACCGCCATGGCCTCGCGGCGCGCGACTTCGGTCGTCTCGCGACGAATCCGCAGCGGCATCGCGACGTTATCGAGGGCGGAAAACTCCGGCAGCAGATGGTGAAACTGATACACGAAACCGAGCGCGCGATTGCGCAGGACGTTGCGCTCGCGCTCGGAGAGTTTCGTGAACGGCTTGCCGAGCACCGACACGTGGCCCGTGCTCGGATCGTCGAGACCGCCGAGCACGTGCAGCAGCGTGCTCTTGCCGGAGCCCGACGCGCCGACGATCGCGAGCTTCTCGCCGCGCCGCACGGCGAGTTGCGCATTGTTGAGCACCTGCACGTTCAGCCCGCCCTGCACGAACGCTTTGGAAATGCCGGTGGCTTCGAGCACGAACGGATGCGACGCGGAGTCCTGAGCGGTCATGGATGAATCGGTTGAGGGATGGACGAGGCGGTCATTCATAGCGCAGCGCCTCCGCCGGACGGACCTTCGCGCCGCGCCAGCTCGGATAGAGCGTCGCGAGCGCCGACAGCACGAACGCGATGATGCCGATGCGCGCGACGTCCGCCGGAACCAGCTCCGACGGCAGCTCGCTGATGAAGTACACCGACGGCGGCAGGAATTGCACGCCGAGCAGATGCTCGATCATCGGCACGAGCCACGGAATGCTCCACGCGATCAGACAGCCGAGCACGACGCCGGTCGCCGTGCCGATGAAGCCGATCGTCACGCCCTGCACGACGAAGATCTTCATGATCGAGCCGGGCTGCGCGCCGAGCGTGCGCAGGATCGCGATATCGGCCTGCTTGTTGGTCACCGTCATCACCAGCGACGACACCAGATTGAACGCGGCCACCGCAATGATCAGCGTCAGGATGATGAACATCATGCGCTTCTCGATCTGCACCGCCGAGAACCAGGTCTTGTTCTGCTGGGTCCAGTCGCGGATGTACAGATCGCCCGACAGCGTGCGCGCGAGCTGATGCGCGACTTCCGGCGCGCGCTGCATGTCGGTGAGGCGCAGCCGCACGCCGGTCGGTGCGGGCAGCCGGAACAGCGCCTGTGCGTCCTTGATGTTGATCAGCGCGAGCGTGCTGTCGTATTCGTAATGGCCCGACTCGAAGATGCCGACCACCGTGAACTGCTTCAGGCGCGGCAGCATGCCGGCCGGCGTGATCGTGCCTTCGGGCGCGACGAGCGTGATCTTGTCGTTCAGTTGCACGCCGAGATTGGCCGCCAGATCGGCGCCGAGCACGATGCCGAAGCCGCCGGGCACGAGGTCGGCCAGCTTGCCGCCTTTCATTTCCTTGCCGATGTCGGACACTTCAGGCTCGAGCGTCGGCTCGATGCCACGCAACGCGACGCCGCTCACCGCGTCCTGGCGCGTCAGCAGCGCCTGGGCCTCGACGTAGGGCGCCGCGCCGATCACCTCCTTGTTCTGGCGCGCCTCCTTCGCGGTCAGTTGCCAGTCGGGCATCGAACCGGTCGGCGAAAAGATCTCGACGTGCGCGAGCACCGACAGCATGCGGTCGCGCACCTCTTTCTGAAAGCCGTTCATCACCGACAACACGACGATCAGCGCCGCGACGCCAAGCGCGATGCCCGACATCGACACCAGCGCGATGAACGAAATGAAGCCGTTACCGGTCGTGCGTTTGCCGGCGCGTGTGTAGCGCCAGCCAATCTGCCATTCGTAGGGAAATTTCAAGCGAATCCTTTTGTGCGTTCTTCGACTGTATGTCGGGACCGGCGGACATCGAGCGTCCGCCGTGCGGCCCGAACGTCGTGATCGTTGGGCTCGCGGCGGCGCGGATCGTTCCTCGCGCGCCCGGCCGCTGTGCGGCTCTGCCGGCGCATAGAGGCGCGGCGCCGCGGTGCGCCACCCTGCCGGGTCCAGCGATCAAGCGCGAAGTTTGCCACACAATGCCGCCGGCTCGCGCAAAGGACGTGCCTTGGCCGCGCCATCGACGAACCGGCCGCGCTTCGTCGAAATACTCGCACCGTTTGCCCTACAATGCGCAGCATCATGCCTGCCGACCGCCTCCATCTTCTGCTGCCCTTCGCGCTGCCTGCCGCGGCCGACGCCTCCACCGCGCTTCACGACATCCAGTGCCCCGCTCTCGACAGGCTGATCGCGCGCGCGACGCTGATCGAACGCGTGATCGGCGAGGATTTTCAGCGCACGCTGCCGCACGAGCGCTGGGTCGCGCGACAATTCGGCGCGCTGCCCGACGGCGCCTCGGCCGCCGCCGACGAAGCCCCGCTCGCGCCCTACATGCTGCGCGCCGACGGCGGCGAACCCGGCAACGCGACGTGGGCCTGCGTGCAGCCGGTACACGTGCACATCGCGCACGACCATCTGGTGCTGATCGACCCGGCGTCGCTCAACCTGTCGGACGACGAAGCGAGCACGCTGCTCGCGCTTGCGCGTCCGCTGATCGAGGAACTCGGCGTGCGCATCGAGGCGCCCAAGCCAATCCGCTGGTATCTGTCGAGCGACGCTTTCGGCTCGCTCGCGGGCGCGTCGCCGTTGCGCGCGAGCGGCCGCAACATCGAGATCTGGTTGCCGCACGAAGCGCATTCCGGCGAACGCTCTCGCGCGTGGATGAAGCTGCAGAACGAAGTGCAGATGGCGTGGTTCGAGCATCCGGTCAACGAAGCGCGGGAGGCGCGCGGGCTGCCGGCCGTCAACTCGATCTGGTTTCACGCGCAAGGCGTCGCGCGGAGCGTGCGCAGTCCGTTCGCGCAGGTGCTGTCCGATGCCGCCGCAACGCGCGGTCTCGCGCTCAGCGCGGGGGTCGCGACAGGTGCGCCGCCGGCGTCGTATCGCGAACTGGCCGCGGCGCTGCGCGGTACCGCCAACGGCAGCGGCGCAACGCTCGTCGAACTCGACCCCTTCTCCGCGCCCTACATCGAACAGGACTGGGCGCGCTGGAACCAGGCATTCGCCGCGCTGCAGACCGACTGGTTCGCGCCCGCGCTCGCGGCATTGCAGTCGGGCGAACTCGCCGAGCTCGGCCTCACGCTGTGCGGCGACACCGGCTCGGTGACGCTGACGGTCACGCGCGGCGATCTGCGCAAATTCTGGCGGCGGCGCGTGCTGGCCTCGCTTTTCATCGAATGATCCACGGCCCTTCCGCATGACCCGAATCGTTACGCGCCCCTGCTCCCCCGTCGACGCCGAAGTGTTGACCCGCTGCGGCCTGCATCCGGTGCTCGCGCGCCTGTACGCATCGCGCGGCGTGTGCCTGCCCGAGGACGTCGAAACCGGCCTCGCGCGGCTCGTGCCGCCAGCCGAACTGAAGGGCTGCGACGCGGCCGCCGCGCTGCTCGCCGACGCGCTCCAGCAGCAGCGCCGCATGCTGGTCGTCGCGGACTACGACTGCGACGGCGCGACCGCCTGCGCGGTCGCGGTGCGCGGGCTGCGCATGTTCGGCGCGCGCATCGACTACCTGGTGCCGAACCGCATGGAGCACGGCTACGGGCTCACGCCGGACATCGTCGAGCTGGCGGTGCGTAGCGCGGCCGGCAAGCCCGATCTGCTGATCACCGTCGACAACGGCATCGCGAGCGTCGACGGCGTCGCAGCGGCCAACGCCCTTGGCATCGACGTGCTCGTCACCGACCACCACCTGCCCGGCGACGAACTGCCCGCCGCGCGGGCGATCGTCAATCCGAATCAGCCGGGCTGCACGTTCCCGAGCAAGTGCCTCGCCGGCGTCGGCGTGATGTTCTACGTGCTGCTCGCGCTGCGCGCCGAACTGCGCCGCCGTGGGGCGTTCGGCGACGCGCTGCCCGAGCCGCGCCTCGACGGCCTGCTCGATCTGGTCGCACTCGGCACCGTCGCCGATGTCGTCAAACTCGACGGCAACAACCGCGTGCTGGTCGCGCAAGGTCTGCAGCGCATCCGCCGCGGCCGCATGCAGCCGGGCATCGCCGCGCTGTTTCGCGCCGCCGCGCGCGACGCGCGCAACGCCTCCGGCTTCGACCTCGGCTTCGCGCTGGGACCGCGCCTGAACGCGGCGGGACGGCTGTCGGACATGTCGCTCGGCATCGAATGCCTGACCACCGACGACGTCGGCCGCGCATGGGAACTCGCGCAGCAGCTCGACACGATGAACCGCGAGCGCCGCGAAATCGAGGCGGGCATGCAGCAGCAGGCGCTGGACGACCTGTCGACGGTCGATCCCGACGGCGCGACCACGATCACGTTGTTCAATCCGGGCTGGCATCAGGGCGTGATCGGCATCGTCGCGGGACGGCTGAAAGAGAAGTTCCACCGCCCGTCGTTCACGTTCGCGCCGGCCGACGATACGGGCGTGCTCGTCAAGGGCTCGGGCCGCTCGATCGCGGGCTTCCACCTGCGCGACGCGCTCGATCTGATCTCGAAGCGCGAGCCGGACCTGATCGTCAAATTCGGCGGCCACGCGATGGCCGCGGGCCTGACGATCGCCGCCGCCGACGTGCCGCGCTTCACCGCCGCGTTCGAGGCGGTCGGCCGCGAATGGCTGTCCGCGCAGGCGCTCGCGCGCACGATCGAAACCGACGGCGAGCTCGAAGACGCGTACTTCACGCCGCAATTCGTCGAAATGCTCGACGCGGCCGTCTGGGGCCAGGGTTTTCCGGCGCCGGTGTTCTCCGGCGAATTCGAGGTCGCCTCGCAGGCGTTGGTGAAGGACAAGCACCTGAAGCTGCAACTGCTGCGCGGCCGCCAGCGCTTCAACGCGATCTGGTTCAATCACACCGAGACGCTGCCTGCGCGCACCACCGTCGCCTATCGGCTCGCGAGCGATACATGGAACGGCGTGTCGCGCGTGCAACTGATCGTCGAGCACGCGGTGAGCTGAAATCTTCCGCAAAATCAATCGCGAACACGCGCCAGATCGCCCGCGAGGCTCCGGCGCGGCGTGCCGATCGGCTATAATTTCTGCTTTTTACGCAGAATAGAAGATCGACATGGAAGCGGAACGTCTCAACGCGATCGAAGCCTCTCTGGCCGACCTGCGCAAGCGCGCGGACGACCTACGGGGGTATCTTTGACTACGACGACAAAGCACTGCGTCTAATCGAAGTCAACCGGGAACTCGAAGACCCGGACGTCTGGAACGACTCGAAGCACGCCCAGGCGCTCGGTAAGGAAAAGAAGCTGCTCGACGACACGGTCGGCAAGCTCACGTCGATCGCGAACGACGTGCGCGACGCGCAAGACCTGTTCGAGATGGCACGCGAAGAAGCCGACGACGACACGCTGCTCGCCTGCGAGGGTGACGCCCAGGCCATCGAGGCACGCGTCGCCGACATGGAATTCCGCCGGATGTTCGCGAACCCGGCCGATCCCAACAACGCCTTTCTCGACATCCAGGCCGGCGCCGGCGGCACCGAGGCGTGCGACTGGGCGTCGATGCTGCTGCGCCAGTATCTGCGTTATTGCGAGCGCAAGGGCTTCAAGACCGAAGTGCTCGAGCAGACCGAAGGCGACGTCGCCGGCATCAAGAACGCGACGATCAAGATCGAAGGCGACTACGCGTACGGCTTCCTGCGTACCGAAAACCGGCGTGCACCGGCTCGTGCGCAAGTCGCCGTTCGACTCGTCGGGCGGTCGTCACACGTCGTTCTCGTCGGTGTTCGTGTACCCGGAAATCGACGACTCGATCGAAGTCGACATCAACCCGGCCGACCTGCGCATCGACACGTACCGTGCTTCGGGCGCGGGCGGCCAGCACATCAACAAGACCGACTCCGCGGTGCGTATCACGCACATGCCGTCGGGCATCGTCGTGCAGTGCCAGAACGACCGCTCGCAGCACCGCAACCGCGCCGAAGCCATGGCGATGCTGAAATCGCGCCTGTATGAAGCGGAAATCCGCAAGCGTCAGGCCGAGCAGGACAAGCTGGAAGCCGGCAAGACCGATGTGGGTTGGGGCCATCAGATCCGCTCGTACGTGCTCGACAACAGCCGCATCAAGGATCTGCGCACCAACGTCGAAATCAGCAATACGAAGAGCGTGCTCGACGGTGACCTCGATCCGTTCATCAGCGCGAGCCTGAAACAGGGCGTCTAGGCGCGCACGGCGCGGCCCCGTTCACCGATCGGGACCGCACCTTCTTCGTTGCTGCTTTTGCGTTGCTTCCACGCTATTTATTCGCCGTTTTTCCAGTACCGCCTGAGGTTTTTACACTGACTGGCTTCCCGCCAGCGGAGCACTCCGCGGCGGGCCACCGAATACCAAATCATCATGACTGAACCGACCCAGCCGACTGTCGTGCCCGAAGCGGACGACAACAAGATCATCGCCGAGCGCCGCGAAAAGCTGCGCGAACTGCGTGAGCGAGGCGTCGCCTATCCGAACGATTTCCGTCCCACGCACCACGCCGAAGATCTGCAGGCGCAGTACGAGCACGCCGACAAGGAAGCGCTCGAAGCGCATCCGCTCGAAGTCGCGATCGCTGGCCGCATGATGCTGAAACGCGTGATGGGCAAGGCAAGTTTCGCAACCGTGCGCGACGGCTCGGGTCAGATCCAGTTCTTCATCACACCGGCCGACGTCGGTCAGGAGACCTACGACGCATTCAAGAAGTGGGACATGGGCGACATCGTCGCCGCGCGCGGCGTGCTGTTCCGCACCAACAAGGGCGAGCTATCGGTGCGCTGCACGGAGCTGCGTCTGCTGTCGAAGTCGCTGCGTCCGCTGCCGGACAAGTTCCACGGTCTCGCCGACCAGGAAATGAAGTACCGCCAGCGCTATGTCGATCTGATCGTCACGCCGGAAACGCGCCGCACGTTCGTCGCGCGCACGAAGGCGATTTCGTCGATCCGCAAGTACATGGCCGACGCGAACTTCATGGAAGTCGAAACACCGATGCTGCACCCGATTCCGGGCGGCGCGGCGGCCAAGCCGTTCTCGACGCACCACAATGCGCTCGACATGCAGATGTTCCTGCGCATCGCGCCGGAGCTGTACCTGAAGCGGCTGGTGGTGGGCGGCTTCGAGCGCGTGTTCGAGATCAATCGTAATTTCCGCAACGAGGGCGTATCCGTGCGCCACAACCCGGAATTCACGATGATCGAGTTCTACGCGGCCTACACCGATTACAAGTGGCTGATGGACTTCACCGAGCAGCTGATTCGCCAGGCCGCGATCGATGCGCTCGGCACGGCCACCATCACTTATCAGGGCCGCGAGCTCGATCTGTCGAAGCCGTTCCATCGGCTCACGATCACGCAGGCGATCCAGAAATACGCGCCGCAATACACGAACGAGCAGCTCGCCGACGGCACGTTCCTGCGCGCCGAGCTGAAGAAGTTCGGCGTCGATGCGTCGCAGCCGCAGTTCCTCAACGCGGGCATCGGCTCGCTGCAACTGGCGCTGTTCGAAGAGACCGCCGAGTCGCAACTGTGGGAGCCGACCTACATCATCGACTATCCGATCGAGGTGTCGCCGCTCGCGCGTGCGTCGGACAAGGTGGCAGGCATCACCGAGCGTTTCGAGCTGTTCATCACCGGCCGCGAAATCGCCAACGGCTTCTCGGAGCTCAACGATCCGGAAGATCAGGCCGCGCGCTTCAAGAAGCAGGTCGACCAGAAAGACGCCGGCGACGAGGAAGCGATGTTCTACGACGCCGACTACATCCGCGCGCTCGAGTACGGCATGCCGCCGGCGGGCGGCTGCGGTATCGGCATCGACCGTCTGGTCATGATGCTGACCGATAGCCCGAGCATCCGCGACGTGATTCTGTTCCCGCATCTGCGGCGCGAAGACTGAGCGACGCTGGGCGCGAGCGCGCGTTGTGCTTCGCGAGCAATGCGATGGTTTGAAGAGCGCCCGGTTGATGCCGGGCGTTTTCTTATGCGCGCGTTTTCACTTTGCGGGACCGTTTTCTGCTTCTGATCGTTTGTAACCAGCGGTAAAAGCTGCTCGTTCGCGCGCAAGTCGCCGCGGACTCGATGGTCTTAGAAGTTTGTTGACACCAAAGCGCACCGCGTAAAGGGCGCCTACCCACGCCCGAGGGCGCCATCTGAGCGGTTACAAATAGAAACGCTGCCCGGATCGAATTGCCCGACAATCAGTCTCACAAGAAGTCGGCTCTGTCAGAAACGGAGGCCCTACATGGACACCCCTACTCATCAACCCACGCAGCCACGTCGTCTTCATCCCTTGATCGCGGTGGCCGCCGGCGCGGTGCTCGTCGCGAGTCTCGTCGCTACCGCGGCGATCACCGGCGTGTTCCCGAAGGCGTCGGGTAACGGCGCACAGAACGATCAGACGCAGGCCGCGCAGGTCAGCACGCAAGCGCCGGGCGTCGTCGATTCGGCCGCGCCGGTCAAGCCATCTGCGCAACAGCGGCAAGATCAGGCTCAGCAAGCGGTGCCGGCCGCCCCTGCCGCCGCTCCAACCCTGCAGCAATACGCGCAGCAACAGCAGGCACAGGCCGCGCCGCAGTATGCGCAGCAGCCGGCGCCGCATGCCGCTTATTGCGCGACCTGCGGCACCGTCGTCGCGATCTCGGCGGTTCGGCATGAAGGACATGGCACCGGCATTGGCGCGGTCGGCGGTGCGGTGGCCGGGGGCGTCGTCGGTAATCAATTCGGCGCCGGCGGCGGGCGTACCGCGATGACGCTGCTCGGCGCGCTGGGCGGCGGGTTCGCCGGCAACTCGGTCGAAAAACATCTGCGCAGCACGACGTCGTATTCGGTGCGCGTGCACATGGAAGACGGCAAGACGCGCTACTTCACCTATAGCGAGGCGCCGCCGTTGCGCGACGGCGAGCGCGTGCGCGTTCAGAACGGCGGCCTCGTCGCCGACTGAGCTGAGCTCGGCGCCCAACGTTCGTCGACGCGCCATGAAAAAAGGCGATTCCATCGGAATCGCCTTTTCTTTGGAGTTCAATGCACCCGTTCGAACACGCGTTCAATAATCTGCGTCTTCGATCCATGCCGCCTGAATCGCTTCGAGAATCTTTTCGCTCGAACGGTTCGGATCGTCGTCGAAGCCTTCGAGCTCGGTCACCCAGCGGTGCAGGTCGGTGAAACGCACCTGCTGTGGATCGACGTCCTGATGCTTGTCCGTCAGAGCCATCGCGATGTCTTGCGTATCGGTCCACTTCATGGCGGCACCCTCCTGTTAGTGATTTTCCTTCGCGTGATTGATCGAGTAACGCGGAATTTCGACGACCAGATCCTGCTCGTCCGGCATGACCGCCTGACACGACAGGCGCGAAGCCGGTTCCAGCCCCCATGCCTTGTCCAACAGATCGTCCTCGTCTTCCTCGGATGGCGTCAAGGCGGCGAAACCCTCACGCACGATTACGTGGCAGGTCGTGCACGCGCACGACTTCTCGCACGCATGCTCGATTTCGATACCGTTATCGAGCAGGTTGTCGCAGATGCTCTTGCCGGGAACGGCGTCGATCACCGCGCCTTCCGGGCACAGTTCGACGTGAGGCAGCACAACGATTTGAGGCATACAGTTTCCGTTTGGGTCTGAGGCACGGCGGCTGCCAGCAATGCCGGGTGCAGGCTCCGTTCCATTTTACTGGCGCCGCGCGGACTTTTTAAGTCCGCGCGGGCGCGATCGGTGGTTCGTGGGGGGCGCAATTCGTGCGCGGCCTGAGCGCGCGTCGCGTGCACGTTGCTGTCGCTACGCTCGCCCGTTCAGATCTCGTCGAGCTTGCGGCCCGACAGCGCGCGGCGAATTCCCTTGTTCATGCGGCGCGCGGCGAATTCGTCGGTGCCTTCGGCGAGCGCCTTCGTCGCGGCTTCGATCGCGCCGACGTCTTCGCCTGGCGCGACGTTGCGCAGCGCGGCGAGCAGCGCGTCGAGTTCGGCGCGTTCGCTGTCGTCGAGCAGCTCGGCGTCGGCGGCGAGCGCCGCGTCGGTCGCTTCGACGAGACGCTGCGCTTCGACCTGCGCCTCGCGCAATGCGCGCGCGCGCATGTCGATTTCAGCGGTCGAAAAGCTGTCTTCGAGCATGCGCGCGATGTCGTCGTCGGCGAGGCCATACGAAGGCTTCACGACGACCGATGCCTCCACGCCCGACGCCAGCTCGCGCGCAAACACCGACAGCAGGCCGTCGGCGTCGACCTGATAGGTCACGCGAATGCGCGCGGCGCCGGCGGCCATCGGCGGAATGCCGCGCAGCTCGAAGCGCGCGAGCGAACGGCAATCGCTGACGAGCTCGCGCTCGCCTTGGACGACGTGAATCGCCATCGCGGTCTGGCCGTCCTTGAAGGTCGTGAAATCCTGCGCGCGCGCGACTGGAATCGTCGAGTTGCGCGGAATGATCTTTTCGGTGAGGCCACCCATCGTCTCGACGCCGAGCGACAGCGGAATCACGTCGAGCAGTAGCCATTCGTCGCCTTCCGCCCCGCGGTTGCCGGCGAGCAGATCGGCCTGGATCGCGGCGCCGAGTGCGACGACCTGATCCGGATCGAGATTGACGAGCGGCGGCTGGCCGAAGAACGCCTCGACCGCGCGGCGGATCACCGGCATGCGCGTCGCGCCGCCGACCAGCACGACGCCCTTGATTTCCTTCGTGGTGACCTTCGCGTCGCGCAGCGCCTTTTTCGTCGGGCCCAGCGTGCGTTGCACCAGCGCGGCCGTGATGGTCTCGAAAGTGGCTTCGTCGATCGTGAGATCGAGCGCGGTGCCGTTGGCAAGCGTGAGCTTGAGGGTGGTTTGCGACGCGCTCGACAGCGCCTCCTTGGCCTCGCGCACGCTATCGAGCAGCAGGCGCACGTCGTGCGGCGCGAGCGTCTGCGACGCGATGCCGGCCTGTTCGAGCACATGGCGATATAGCGCATGGTCGAAGTCGTCGCCGCCGAGCGCGGAATCGCCGCCCGCCGCGAGCACTTCGAAAACGCCCTTGGTGAGCTTCAGGATCGACAGGTCGAAGGTGCCGCCGCCGAGGTCGTAGACCGCGTACAAACCTTCCGCGCCGTTGTCGAGACCGTAGGCGATCGCCGCAGCGGTCGGTTCGTTGAGCAGACGCAGCACGTTCAGCCCCGCGAGGCGCGCGGCGTCCTTGGTCGCCTGGCGCTGCGCTTCGTCGAAGTAAGCGGGCACCGTGATTACCGCGCCGACGAGCTCGTCGGCGAGCGTGTCTTCGGCGCGCTGGCGCAGCGTCGCGAGAATTTCAGCCGACACCTCGACCGGGCTCTTCACGCCGTCGACGGTGCGGATCTGCACCATGCCGGGTGCATCGACGAAGTCGTACGGCGCGTTTTCGGCGCCCTCCACCTCGGCCTTGCCGCGGCCCATGAAGCGCTTGACCGACACGATCGTGTTGCGCGGGTCGGTCGCGGCTTCGGCCTTCGCCCGGCGGCCGATGCGACGGCCGCCCTGCTCCAGGTAACGCACCACCGACGGCAGCAGCACGTGCCCGTCTTCGTCGGGCAGCACATCGGGCACGCCGCTGCGCACAGCGGCGACGAGGGAGTTGGTGGTGCCGAGATCGATACCGACCGCCAGACGCCGCTGGTGAGGCGCCGGCGCCATGCCGGGTTCGGAGATTTGCAGTAAGGCCATCTGGATCTTCTCGGGGACGTTGTGCCCCGTCCTGAATATTCGCGTTGCTGGGGTGATGCCGCGGCTCGCGGCCGCTCTGGTTTTTTGTTTGTCGCTTACTACGTCGCTGCCTGCTGTTGCTGCTTGCCCGCGCCGCGCTTTTGCGCGCGTCGCGCGAAACCGCGCTAGCCTTCGAGCCGCTCGATCTGGGCATCGATTTCCGACGCGACGCGCTCGATGAACATCAGCTGCCGCACCGCCTCGCCCGCCGCCTGATTTGCGCCGTGATCGAGCGATGCGCCGAGCTTGTCGAAGCGCCGACGCTCCTCGTCGCGCAACTCGATGAGCAGCGCGTCGAGCGCGTCGACGTTCTTCGCCGCGGCCGCGTCCTCGATGTTCTCGCGCCACTCCATCTGCTGCATCAGGAACGCGGGCTCCATCGCCGTGTTGTTCTCCGCGCCGACGTTGATGCCGCGCAACGACAGCAGATAGGTCGCGCGCTTGAGCGGATCGCGCAGCGTCTGATAGGCCTCGTTCGCGCGCGTCGCCCACTGCATCGCGATGCGCTTTTGCGCATCGCCGGCCGCCGCGAAGCGATCCGGATGCACCTGCGCCTGCACGGTGCGGTACGCGTGATCGAGCGTGCTCGCGTCGAGCGCGAATTGCGCCGGCAGACCAAACAGATCGAAGTGGCTGTCGTTCAGCGAGGCCATCGGATTAAAGTCCGTTGATGAAAACTGGTATGGAGACGTCGGGCCTTGTCAGGCGCGACCGCTTCAGTCGCCCGCAGATCAAACTAAAAAGGCGGCCCGCGCCGCCTTTGATCCGCCGCACGCGGAAAGTATCGAACCTAGACGCGGAACGACTCGCCGCAGCCGCATTCGTCTTTCACGTTCGGGTTGTTGAACCTGAAGCCTTCGTTCAGCCCTTCGCGTGCGAAGTCGAGCTCGGTGCCGTCGATATACGCGAGACTCTTCGGGTCGACGACGACCTTCACGCCGCCCGTCTCGAACACCTGATCTTCAGGCGCGACTTCGTCCACGTACTCGAGCTTGTAGGCGAGGCCCGAGCAACCGGTGGTGCGCACGCCGACGCGCAACCCGATGCCCTTACCGCGGCGGGTCAGATACTTCTGGACGTGCTGTGCTGCCTTTTCGGTCAACGTAATTGCCATAACGTTTCTCAGTTGCCAGAGCGCGCGGCGCGCGTGTCCGCGCCGCGCTCACCGGTTACTCCGTTCTTACCCTGTTGCTCAGGCGGCGTTGCCGTCTTCGGCAAGCGCTGCTTCGCCGTGGCGCTGCTTGTAGTCGGCGACCGCTGCCTTGATCGCGTCTTCCGCGAGGATCGAGCAGTGGATCTTCACCGGCGGCAGTGCCAGTTCTTCGGCGATCTGCGTGTTCTTGATCGACATCGCCTGGTCGAGCGTCTTGCCCTTCACCCATTCGGTGACGAGCGAGCTCGATGCGATGGCCGAGCCGCAGCCGTAGGTCTTGAACTTCGCGTCTTCGATGATGCCGTCCGCGCCGACGCGGATCTGCAGCTTCATCACGTCGCCGCAGGCCGGCGCACCGACCATGCCGGTGCCGACCGTGTCGTCGTCCTTCGCGAAGGAACCGACGTTGCGCGGGTTTTCGTAGTGGTCGAGGACCTTGTCGCTATAAGCCATGATTACACTCCTTGATTCGTTTCAACCTGCAATGCGATGAACGTTCGATGTCCGCTTCGTCCAGCCGGCGCGTCAGTGCGCGGCCCACTGGATGGTCGACAGATCGATCCCGTCCTTGTGCATTTCCCACAGCGGCGACAGATCGCGCAGCTTGGAAATCTTCGACTTCAGCAGGTTGATCACGTAGTCGATTTCCTGCTCGGTCGTGAAGCGTCCCACCGTGAAGCGGATCGAGCTGTGCGCGAGTTCGTCGTTGCGGCCAAGCGCGCGCAGCACGTACGACGGCTCCAGCGACGCCGATGTGCACGCCGAGCCCGATGACACCGCGACGTCCTTCACCGCCATGATCAGCGATTCGCCTTCGACGAAATTGAAGCTGATGTTCAGGTTGTGCGGCACACGCTTTTCCATGTCGCCGTTCACATACACTTCCTCGATTTGCGACAGGCCTTTCAGCAGCCGGTCACGCAGCATGCGGATGCGCTCGTTTTCGGTCGCCATCTCTTCACGCGCGATACGGAACGCTTCTCCCATGCCGACGATCTGGTGCGTCGCGAGCGTGCCCGAACGCATGCCGCGCTCGTGACCGCCGCCGTGCATCTGCGCCTCGATACGGATACGCGGCTTGCGACGCACGTAAAGCGCGCCGATGCCTTTCGGGCCGTAGGTCTTGTGCGCCGAGAACGACATCAGGTCGACCTTCAGCTTCTGCAGATCGATCTGGATCTTGCCGGTGGCCTGCGCCGCGTCGACGTGGAAAATGATGCCCTTCTCGCGCGTAATCTCGCCAATCGCCTCGATGTCCTGGATGACGCCGATCTCGTTGTTGACCGACATCACCGACACCAGAATCGTGTCCGGGCGCAGCGCCACCTTGAACGCGTCGAGGTCGATCAGACCGTCGTCCTTGACATCCAGATAGGTGACTTCGAAGCCTTCGCGCTCGAGCTCGCGGGTGGTGTCCAGCACCGCCTTGTGCTCGGTCTTCACCGTGATGATGTGCTTGCCCTTGCTCTTGTAGAAGTGCGCGGCACCTTTCAGAGCGAGGTTGTCCGACTCCGTCGCACCCGAGGTCCAGATGATTTCGCGTGGATCGGCGTTCACGAGCGCGGCGACCTGCTCGCGCGCTTCCTCGACTGCGCGCTCGGCGGTCCAGCCATAAGCGTGACTACGCGATGCGGGATTGCCGAACTGCTCGCGCAGATACGGGATCATCTTTTCCACCACACGCGGATCGATCGGCGTCGTGGCGCTGTAGTCCATGTAGATGGGCAGATGGAGAGAGTCGTTGTTCATCAATTGCTCCGGGGACGTCATGTGCTCTGGCTTCTGGGTTCGATATGGGGCTGCGGCGAGGGTTTTCTATTGCGTGCCGCGCTTCACGAACCGGCCATGTTGAAAACGGAATTGGGACCCTTGGGCGCCACGCGGACGGGTTCGACCGCCGGAGCGTCGTTGCGCCTGTCGCGCAGCACGGCCGGCGTGCCTTCGCGCGAACGCTGCTGATCCACCAGATCCTTTAGCGAAACCGAATCGAGATATTCGACCATTTTCTGGTTCAGCGTCGACCACAGCTCATGCGTCATGCAGTGGCCGTCGTGCTGCTTGGTGCCTTCGCATGTGCCCTTACCGCCGCACTGGGTGGCGTCGAGCGGTTCGTCGACCGCGATGATGATGTCGGCTACCGTCACCTCTTCGGCACGGCGCGCGAGATTGTAGCCACCGCCCGGTCCGCGCACGGATTCGACGATTTCATGACGGCGCAGCTTGCCAAACAGCTGCTCGAGATACGACAGGGAGATGTGTTGGCGCTGGCTGATACCCGCAAGCGTCACCGGGCCCTGCTCCTGGCGCAGCGCCAGGTCGATCATCGCCGTGACGGCGAAACGGCCTTTCGTGGTGAGTCTCATATGATGTGGGAACCGCAATTCTCGACAAGTTTGGTCAAGTATAAATACATGAGCAATTTAGTCAAGTATGGGCGGTAAATTTTGTGTCATTCGCTTAATTGATCGCCATACGTCGACGCCGCGCCCCCACCCGTGTGGTGCGTCTGCGTTCTTCGCCCGATGCCTACGCGAGCAACTGCGGGCGCAGCGCGGCGATCAGCCCGCGGCAGGCTGCTTCGCATTGATCGAGCACCAACTCGAAGCCTTCCGCGCCGCCGAAATACGGATCGACAACCTCTCGCGCGCCGCTCCAGCGGCCATCCGACTCAGGCACGAACTCCATCAGCAGACGGATCTTGTCGCGCTGTGCGGGCGGGCACAGTTGACGCAACGCGGCGACGTTTCGGTCGTCCATGGCAATCAGCAGATCGAAGCGCTTGAAGTCCGCGACCGTGATCTGGCGGCCGCGCAGCGCGTCGAGCGCATAGCCGCGCTGGCGGGCCGCGTGTTGCGCGCGTTCGTCGGGCGCCGCGCCGATGTGCCAATCGCCGGTGCCGGCCGAATCGATCAGGATGCAGTCCGCAAGCTTCGCCTCGTCGACCAGATGACGCATCACGCCCTCCGCCGTCGGTGAACGGCAGATATTCCCGAGGCAAACGAAACAGATGGACACAGTTTTCATCAGGGATTTTCGACGCCCGAGGCGCCGCGCGTGAGGTCGTCAGACAGTCAGCGGACTGCGCCGCGATTATACAAATCTCGACAGATTCGCGCCGAGCGGGGCGCAGCCAGCAAGATCAGCGGCTTCGGAGCGTCGCGGTCCGCCGCGCCGGCTTACGATGCCTCGGCGAGCGGCGTCGCCGTGGCTGCACGCATCGGCTTGGCCGGCAATGCCGACGCCGTGTCGATCATGCCGTACGACACCGCGCGTGCGAGTTCGGCGGTCAGATGGTTGGCGTCGAGCGGCATCTGCGAAGCGCGCGAAGCGGTTTGGCCGTTGACGTGCAGAAAGGCGAGCACCGCGAGCGGTACAACGATGGCTAGGGGCCAGTACACCGATATTGTCTTTTTCATGATGTGTTTTTCAATTAGGGGCGCATGAGCTTATGACGCACTATGCCCTAACGAAATGCTATAGGAATTCACAATCGGGAAAAAGCGGCCCGCGCGAGATAGATCGTTGCTTGATACGAAACAGTCAATTGAGACCTCTTTCGGGAACGAGTGGCGCATCGCTGGCACACAAAAGTGAAGCTTACAAATGCATACAAAGCCGCCGCGACGGACGGCGACAATCACGGTCTTATTCTTACCCTTACATTTCTTTGCACTGGCATCGGTCCCACAAAATGAAACGCATTGCATCTCTCGCTGGCCTGGTGGCCGCCGCGCTGCTCGGCGGCTGCGCGGTCTATCCGGACGGCACGCCGATGTACGGCAACGGCTACGGCGCCTATAGCGGCTACAAAGGTTATGACGATTCCGCATACGCGCCGGGTGCCGCGGTCGTGCCGCAAACCAATGTGTACCTCGGCTACGGCGATTACGGTCCGGGACGCTACTACGGCCCAGCGCCGGGCTCTGGCTATCGCGGCTATCCGGATCGCGGTCATCCGAACGACAACGACTGGCACCACGGCGATCACGGCAACGGACATGGCAACAATGGCGGCGGTCCTGGACAACCGCACGGCGGCCCGCCGCCGCAGGGCGCAGCGGGCGGTCCGCACGGCCCTGGTGGTGCCAATGGCGGCCCGCACCCCGGCGCGGGCGGCCCGCCGCCGGGCCACCCGCAAGCCGGCAACGGCGGTGGACGAGGCAACGATTCGGGGAGAAATGCGCCCGCGCGTCAGCCGGGGCAGATGACCGAACATTGAAGACGGAGCGGCGCTGAAGCATCCCGCCGGCTTCTTCGCCCATTTCGACGGCTGCGCGAGCGCGCAGCCGTCAAACCAATCCCAATGCCGCCCGCTCAGCCAATATGGCTGCGCTGCGCGGCATACAACTCGCGGAACGTACGACCCACCGGCGCCGGCATGTCGCGCGTATCGGTCCAGCCCGCGCCGCCGAGCGGCAGTTTGGCGATCGACCGATTGCGCCCACCCATGCGCTCCAGCACGCGCACGGCGAGTTTGGTAAAGAGCGCATAGGCATCGGGATGCAGCGCGAACCAGCCCCACAGCGCCAACCCGGCGCGCTCCTTCCACGGCCGCAGGTGTCGCTCCATCTGCTTTTCGCGCAGCTTGCGCAACAGATCGGACAGCGGGATACCGACCGGACACACGCTATTGCATTCGCCGCATAACGTCGCCGCTTGCGGCAGGTCGAGCGCCTTGTCGATGCCGACATAGCTCGGCGTCAGCACCGACCCCATCGGCCCCGGATAGACCCAGCCATATGCGTGCCCGCCGACCTTCTGATACACCGGGCAATGGTTCATGCACGCGCCGCAGCGGATGCAGCGAAGCATCTCCTGGAAGTCGCCGCCGATCAGCCCTGTGCGGCCACCGTCGACGAGCACCACGTACATATGCTCGGGCCCATCCTGATCGCCCGCGCCACGCGGCCCGGTCAGCATCGAAAAATAGTTCGAGGTGGCCTGGCCGGTTGCCGAACGCGGCAGCAGGCGCATAGCCGTCGCGAGATCCTCGAGCGTCGGCAGCACCTTCTCGATGCCGGTGACAGCGACATGCACGCGCGGCATCACCGTGCACATACCTTCGTTGCCCTCGTTGGTCACGAGCGCGACCGAGCCCGTTTCCGCGATGATGAAATTGCCGCCCGTCACGCCCATGTCCGCGCTCAGAAAATGCGGCCGCAGCATCTCGCGCGCCTCACGCGTCAAGTCGGGAATCTCGGTGAGCCGCGGCCGGCCGTGCGTCTTCGCGAACAGATCGGCGATCTCGTCCTTATCCTTGTGAACGACCGGCGCGATGATGTGGCTTGGCGGCTCGTTGTCGTTGATCTGCAGGATGTATTCGCCGAGGTCGGTTTCGATCGACTGCACGCCCATCTGCCCGAGCACTTCGTTCAGACGCATTTCCTCGGTGACCATCGACTTGGTCTTGATCACCTTCTTCACGCCGTGCTTGCGCGCAATGTCGCCGACGAGCCGCGCGGCCTCCTGCGTGGTCTCCGCGAACAGCACAGTCACGCCGCGCCGGGTCGCCTCGCGCTCGAAGGTTTCGAGCCACACGTCGAGATTCTCGAGCGCGCGATCACGGCGCTCCTTGAGCGCGGCCCGCGTCGCGGGGAAATCGATCGCGGTCATCGCGCTCGCGCGCGCCGACACGAACTTCGTGGACAGCTTGGTCAGGTTCTGCTGCAGGCGCTGGTCGGCGAGTTTCTGACCGGCGCGAGCCTTGAACTGCATCGATTGGACTTGCATGGCGGCCCTGATGAAATCGCATTGAAAGGCGCGGCGCATTCGCGCCCGACGCAATGCGTGACAGACAAGATAAACGTGACGCGAACAATGGCGGTGTTCGCCGCGCGGGGATTACACGTCGCCGGCCAGCACCTGTGCGATATGCAGCACGCGCGTCGTCGAGTCACCGTTGCGGCGCAGCCGCCCTTCGATATTCAACATGCAGCCGAGGTCGCCGAGCACCACCGCACCGGCGCCGCTCGCGGCGATGTTCGCGCACTTTTCGTCGACGATCGCGGTCGAGATATCGCCGTATTTGACCGCGAAAGTGCCGCCGAAGCCGCAGCAATGCTCGCAGCCTTTCATCTCGGTGACCGCGACGCCGACCTGCGCGAGCAGTTCGCGCGGCTGTTCCTTGACGCCCAGTTCGCGCAAGCCCGAACACGAGTCGTGATAAGTCACCTGTCCCGCGAACTCGCCCGGTTGCAACTGCACCTTCGCGACGTTGACGAGGAAATCCGTCAGCTCGAACACCTTGCCGCGCAGGCGGCCGAAACGGTTCATCAGCTCGGGATCGTCGCGGAACAGGTCGCCGTAGTGCGCGCGGATCATGCCGCCGCACGAGCCCGACGGCACCACCACATAGTCGAACTGTTCGAACTCGCGCAGCGTTTTCTCGGCAAGGTCGCGCGCGAGGTGGCGGTCTCCCGAGTTATACGCAGGTTGCCCGCAACAGGTTTGCGCGGGCGGCACTACGACCTCGAAACCGGCGCCTTCGATCAGCTTGATGACGGAGAAACCGATCTCGGGACGCATCAGGTCAACGAGGCAAGTGACGAACAATCCGACTCGCATGAGCCCTCCTTGCGGGGAAACGTCCCTGATTATCCGCTGTTTGCCGGTGCAATACCAACGGCCGGAAGGCATAGGAAGCACGCCGCGCCGGATTCGAAGCGCGCCTCGAAGCGTTCGCTTTTTTCACAATACGAGATACAATCAGTTTTCGCTGTTTGACGCATCCACCGATTCTCATATGAGCGATACGAACCCGGATCCCAAAACTTCGATCCAGGTGATCGAACGCATGATGCGCCTGCTCGACGCACTGGCGGCGCATAGCGACCCGGTCAGCCTGAAAGAACTGGCCATCCGCACGGAGCTGCATCCATCCACCGCGCACCGCATCCTGAACGATATGGTGATGTGCCGGCTGGTCGACCGTTCAGACCCCGGCACCTACCGTCTTGGCATGCGCCTGCTCGAACTGGGCAATCTCGTCAAGGCGCGCCTGTCGGTGCGCGACGCGGCGCTCACGCCGATGCGCGAGCTGCACCGCGAGACCGGGCAGACCGTGAACCTGTCGGTGCGTCAGGGCGACGAAATCGTCTATATCGAACGCGCGTATTCGGAGCGCTCGGGCATGCAGGTGGTGCGGGCGATCGGCGGGCGCGCGCCGCTTCATCTGACCTCGGTCGGCAAGCTGTTCCTCGCGGCCGACGAAGCCACCCGCGTGCGTGCCTACGCAACACGCACCGGTCTGTCGGGCCACACGCAGAACAGCATCACCGATCTCGCGAAACTCGAGCGCGAGCTGTCGCATGTGCGCCAGCAGGCCTGCGCGCGCGACAACGAGGAACTGGAGTTGGGCGTGCGCTGCATCGCCGCCGGCATCTACGACGATACCGGCAAGCTGGTCGCGGGACTGTCGTTGTCGGCGCCGGCCGATCGTTTGCAGGATTCATGGCTCGGGCAGTTGAGCCAGACCGCGTTGATGATTTCGGAATCGCTCGGCTACCGGCCGCAGCCGCAGCAGGACCATGCGCACGGCGGGCACGGCTCACATGGCTCGCACGGCCAGCATTAGTGAAGTGAAGGGGGCGGCCGCCCAACCGCCGTTGCACCCTTTGCCCTCCCGCCGGCGCCATGAAAAAAGCCTCGCATCCGCGAGGCTTTTTCTTTGCACGTCAGCTGCAGCCGGACTGACTACCACCGGCTGAGTATGCGTTGCGGCTTCAGGTACCCGGACCGCCGGCATCGGCGCTCGTGATACGCGGCTGGTCGCCGCCGTTGTCGAGCCACGTACGCAGACGCGTCGCGTCCGCGAAACGCGAGTACTTGCCCGACGAATCGAGCAGCACCAGGATCATCGGCCGGCCGTGGATGGTCGCCTGCATCACGAGGCACTCGCCCGCTTCGTTGATGAAGCCGGTCTTCTGCAGACCGATGTCCCACGTCGGGTTGCGCACCAGCGCGTTCGTGCTGTTGTACGCGAGCGTGCGCTTGCCGGTGTACACCTCATAGCTGTGATCGGTCGAGAACTTGCGGATCAACGGGTACTGATACGCCGCGTTGACCATCTTCACGAGATCGCGCGCGCTCGACACGTTCATGCTCGTCAGACCGGTCGGGTTCTCGAAGTGCGTGTCGTTCATGCCGAGCTGCCTGGCCTTCGCGTTCATCGCCGCGAGAAACGCCGGACGGCCGCCCGGGTAGTAGCGCGACAGCGCCGCCGCCGCGCGGTTTTCCGACGCCATCAGCGCGATGTGCAGCATGTCCTCGCGCGACAGCACCGAGCCCACCGACAGACGCGAACCGGTGTTCTTCTCGTAGTCGCGGTCTTCGTCGGTGACTTCGATCTGATCGGTCATCGGCTCTTTCGAATCGAGCACCACCATCGCCGTCATCAGCTTGCTGATCGATGCGATCGGTACCACCGCGCGCGAGTTCTTGTCGAACAGCGTCTCGCCGCTGTTCTGGTCGATCACATAGGCGACGCTCGAGCGCAGCATCAGCGCGTCCGGCGTCTCGTGCAGACCAAATGCCTGGCCGACGCTCGGCTGGCGCGGCTCGTACGCGACGCGTCGCATCACCGAACGGTGTCGGCCGTTCGCCGTGAACGTGACGCGCTTGCGTTTGACGACGGCGTGCGGGGCATCTTCATCCGCCGCAGCGGCTTTCACGGCCTCACCCTTGCCGGCTTTCGCCGCATGGCTCGGCACCTTTCCGGTGGCGGCCGCCTGCGCCGGCTTCCTGGCAGTTTTAGCGTGTTTGGAAATTTTTGCGGATGCAGCAGACGTAGCTGCAAAAGTGCTGACAGGCGTAGCGAACGCCGCTGCGACGGCCAGCGAGACGGCCACCGACAGAGCGGTGCTGCGCGCCGCGCCGTGGAGCACTTTTAGCGACGAAAACATGTCGGTTTTCATGGGTGTTCGATAGGGAGCGGCGAGAGGTTTCCGCAAGTGTAGTAAAGCAACGAAAAATTAGCAATTTGAAGCACTTATACGCGCTCCTTAAACCGGCTTGTCAGCTCCGATCGCGAAAACACGAATAAGTGCCGCGCCTCGATCGAAAAAAACGATCGTCGCCAGCAAGCCTCGCCATCGCCGCCCGGCCCAATCGAGCAGATCATTGCAGGATAACGGCAATTTTGAGACAACCTTGATTCGGGGAAATACTGTCAGAGCACAGGCGGAAACTACCGCGCCGCGCCATGAAGGCGTTGCGAGCGTGCGACGGACTTTTTTAAGTGTCCGACGAAAGTCGCTAACGCGCGTTCGACTGCCATCGTTCTTTAACGTTCCTTGTCATCTTGTGGTTTACATCGAATTGATGATGATCGGTCTTTCAGGGGCGAATCGCTGCCACACGGAAAAATAATCTCCCGACGGCCTGCTGAACGGTTGGTTTATGTCGCACCAGCACGGGGCAACGAGCAATCGTTCCACGTCATATTAATGACATGCCTACTGTATAACCTATTGTTTTGTCGGCATTTTCTTAACATTGTGCAACGCACAAAAAACGCTTGACATTCCTTGTGGGCATCCTAAAATGGGAACCATTGCTGCGATGCACAAAACATCGCGGTCCGGGGAGACGATGAATCTGCGTCTCGCCACCCACCCAATGCGGTCCGCACAGACCGGCCGCAATCCAGGAGCGTAAACCATGACTCTGCTGACCCCTGAGCAATTCGCCGCAGCCCAGAAAGCCAACTTCGAAACCCTGTTCGGCCTGACGACCAAAGCATTTGAAGGTGTCGAAAAGCTGGTCGAACTGAACCTGCAAGTTGTGAAGTCGACGCTCGCCGAAAGCCAGGAAAATGCCCAACGCGCGCTGTCCGTGAAGGACGCGCAGGAACTGCTGGCACTGCAAGCAAGCCTCGCGCAGCCGGTGGCTGAAAAGGCGCTGTCGTATGGCCGCCATGTGTACGAAATCGTTTCGGCAACGCAGGGTGAATTCACCCGCGTCGCGGAAGCGCAATTCGAAGAGCAAAACCGCAAGGTTCAGGCGCTCGTCGAAAACGTCGCCAAGAACGCACCGGCCGGTTCGGAAACCGCTGTCGCCGTGATGAAGTCGGCTATCACCGCCGCCAACACCACGTACGAAACGGTCCACAAGGCAACCCGCCAGGCTGTCGAAATCGCCGAAAGCAACTTCAACGCAGCTGCAACGGCCGCTTCGAAGGCAGCTTCGCAAGCCGCTGCGCAAGCATCGCGCGCCGCCGCCAAGAAGGCCGTCTAAGCTTCACGCGTCAACACGCCAGGCTTTATGCCTCGTGTCGTCTTTCACGCCGGCCCAGCCTATGCGCTGCGCCGGCGTTATCGCAAGCAACAGCGTCGTGCCGTTGCCGCTTATACGGTTTGATGAGCCGAACGCTCCGATACGTTGCAATGACGTATCGTTTGCCCGGCCGCCAAGCCGGGATTTTTTTGCCCGCCACTGGCCGCCACGAAAACAGAAACGGCGCGCTCCGCCATGGAGCGCGCCGTTTTTCTTTGCCGTACGGCTCGACCGGCTTTGCCGCGCCCGCATGTCGTCATGCAGGCGCGGCGCACCGCGTTACTCGTTACTTCTTCTTGACGGGCGGCAGATCGGTACAGACGCCTTCATACAACTCGGCCGCCATGCCGATCGATTCGCCGAGCGTCGGATGCGGATGGATCGTCTTGCCGATATCCGTTGCGTCCGCGCCCATCTCGATCGCGAGACAGACTTCGCTGATCAGGTCGCCCGCATTCAGACCGACGATACCGCCACCGATCACGCGATGCGTTTCCTCATCGAACAGCAGCTTCGTGAAGCCCTCGTCGCGACCGTTGGCGATCGCGCGACCCGATGCGGCCCACGGAAACACCGCCTTGCCGAACTTGACGCCTTCGGCTTTCAGCTGGTCTTCCGTCTTGCCAGCCCAAGCCACTTCCGGATCGGTGTAGGCCACCGACGGAATCTGCAGCGCGTCGAAGTACGCCTTCTCGCCATGCGCGGCTTCCGCCGCCACGTGGCCTTCGTGCACGGCCTTGTGCGCGAGCATCGGCTGACCGACGATGTCGCCGATCGCGAAGATGTGCGGCACATTCGTGCGCTGTTGCCTGTCGACTTCGATGAAGCCGCGATCCGTCGCCGCGACGCCGGCCTTTTCCGCGCCGATCCGCTTGCCGTTCGGCGAGCGGCCGACGGCCACCAGCACGAGGTCGTAGCGTTGCGGCTCGGCCGGCGCCTGCTCGCCCTCGAACGACACGTAGATGCCGTCGTCCTTCGCTTCGGCGGCGATGGTCTTGGTCTTCAGCATCACGTTCGCGAAACGCTTGCTGTTGTACTTCTCCCAGACCTTGACCAGATCGCGGTCCGCGCCGGCCATCAGGACGTCGAGCATTTCGACCACGTCGATGTTCGCGCCGAGCGTCGAGTACACGGTCGCCATTTCGAGACCGATGATGCCGCCGCCGATCACGAGCATGCGCTGCGGAATCTGGCGCAGTTCGAGCGCGCCGGTCGAATCGACGACCCGCGGATCTTCCGGAATGAACGGCAGCTTCACCGCTTCCGAGCCCGCTGCGATGATCGCCTGGTTGAACCTGACGACCTTCTTGCCGCCCTCGGTCTGCACTTCCATGTGGTTCGGATCGACGAACGCACCCGTACCGACCACCACTTCGACCTTGCGCGCCTTCGCCATGCCGGCGAGACCGCCTGTCAGCTTCTTGACCACGCCGGACTTGAAATCGCGCAGCTTGTCGAGATCGATCTGCGGCTTGCCGAACGTGATGCCGTGCGCGGCAAGATCAGCCGCTTCGTCGATGACGAGCGCGGTGTGCAGCAGCGCCTTCGACGGGATGCAGCCGACGTTCAGACACACGCCGCCGAGCGTCGGATAACGCTCGACCAGCACGGTCTTCATGCCGAGGTCGGCGGAGCGGAACGCGGCCGAATAACCGCCGGGGCCCGAACCGAGCACGAGCATGTCGCACTCGATGTCGGCGCTGCCCGAATAGCTGCCGGCTTGCGCAGCCGCTGCGGCGGCCTTCGGCGCCGCAGCGGCGGGCGCCGGCGCGGGAGCCGCCTTCTCGGGCGCTTTCGGCTCCGCAGCGGCCGCAGCCGCGCCGCCCGCCGTTGCCTCGACGAGCGCGATGACCGTGCCCTGCGAGACCTTGTCGCCCGGCTTGATACGCACTTCCTTGACGGTGCCGGCGGTATCGCTCGGCACTTCCATCGACGCCTTGTCGGATTCGAGCGTCAGCAGCGACTGCTCTTTTTCGATGGTGTCGCCCGGCTTGATGTTGACTTCGATGACGTCGACGTCCTTGAAGTCACCGATGTCCGGCACTTTTACTTCGACGAGACTCATGGTGTCCCCTTCTCTTATTGATCGATGATGAGCGGCGCCTTCGACGCGCACAGCGCACGCGAACGCGCGGACGGCGCGACGCGGATCGGTCGAAACCATCCGCGCCCGCGCCGGCGGACCTCACCAGACGGTCAAAGAATCACACGCCGGAAATCGGCAAGAATCGAACCGAGGTATGCGTTGAAGCGCGCGGCTTCCGCTCCGTCGATCACGCGATGGTCGTACGACAGCGACAGCGGCATGGTCAGGCGCGGCTCGAACTGCTTGCCGTCCCACACCGGCTTCATCGCGCTGCGCGACAGGCCGAGAATCGCGACTTCAGGCGCATTGATGATCGGCGTGAAGTGCGTGCCGCCGATACCGCCCAGCGACGAGATCGAGAAGCAGCCGCCCTGCATCTGGTCCGGCTTCAGCTTGCCCTCGCGCGCGGCCTTCGACAGGTCGGCCATTTCCTTCGCGATGTCGACGAGGCCCTTCTTGTCCGCGTCGCGAATCACCGGCACCATGAGGCCGTTCGGCGTGTCGGCGGCAAAACCGATGTGGTAGTACTGCTTGAACACCAGGTTGTCGCCGTCGAGGCTCGCGTTGAAGGTCGGGAATTTCTTCAGGGCCGCCACGCAGGCCTTGATCACGAACGCGAGCATCGTGAACTTGACGCCCGCCTTCTCGTGTTCCTTGTTCAGCTTGACGCGCAGCGCTTCGAGCTCGGTGATGTCCGCTTCGTCGTTGTTCGTGACGTGCGGGATCATGACCCAGTTGCGATGCAGGTTCGCGCCCGAGATCTTCTTGATACGCGACAACGGCTTCGGATCGATCGGACCGAACTTCGTGAAGTCGACCTTCGGCCACGGCAGCAGATTCAGCTCGCCACCGCCGGCGGCCGGCGCGGCCGCACCAGCCGGCGCCGCGCGCTGGCCCGTCATCACGCCCTTCACGAACGCGGTCACGTCGGCCTGCGTAATGCGGCCCTTCGGACCGGTGCCCTTCACCTGGCCGACGTCCACCCCGAGTTCGCGCGCGAACTTGCGCACCGACGGCGACGCATGGCTCGGATGACGCGAGCCGCCTTCTCCAGCCGGGATCAGCGGCGCCTGCGCGAGCGCGGACGGCGCGGCCGGTGCCGGGGTCGGCGTGGCCGGCGCGTCGAACGGCTTTTCAGTCGGCGCCTTCGCGGCCGGTGCCGGCGCGGGTGCCGGGGCAGCGCCGCCTTCCGCTTCGATCACGACGATGACCGAGCCTTCCGACACGGTATCGCCAACCTTCACCTTCACTTCCTTGACGACGCCGGCGGCCGAGCTGGGCACATCCATCGTCGCCTTGTCGGATTCGAGCGTGACGAGCGACTGTTCCTTCTCGACACGATCGCCGACCTTCACCGCGATCTCGATCACGGGAACGTCTTTGTAGTCGCCGATATCCGGCACCTTGATTTCCTGCACGCCACCGCCTGCTGCCGCGGGTGCGGGCGCCGCAGCGGGAGCTGCCGCCGGCGCAGGAGCAGGAGCCGGTGCGGCAGCCGGCGCGGGCGCCGCGGCAGCGGCAGCGGCGTTGGCGCCTTCCAGCACGATGATCAGCGTGCCTTCGGACACCGCATCGCCGACCTTGACCTTCACTTCCTTGACGACGCCGTCGGCCGAGCTCGGCACATCCATCGTCGCCTTGTCGGATTCCAGCGTAACGAGCGATTGCTCTTTTTCGACGGTGTCACCCGCCTTCACCAGCACCTCGATCACAGGGATGTCCTTGTAATCGCCGATGTCCGGCACCTTGACTTCGATCGCTTGACTCATTGTTAGTGTCTCCTGGGCCGCGCACGCCGCCGGCCCCTCGCGATGAGGAGCAAGCGCGTGCATCGTGGCACACGGGTGATGCCTTAGACGGTCATCGGGTTGGGTTTGGCGGGATCAAGGTTGTACTTCTTGAGCGCCTCGGCGACCACCTTGCGTTCGATCGTGCCTTCGTCCGCCAGCGCGTTCAGCGCGGCGACCGTGACCCAGTAGCGATCGACTTCGAAGAAGTGACGCAGCTTCTCGCGCGTGTCCGAACGGCCGTAGCCGTCAGTGCCCAGCACGACGAACTTCTGCGGCACGAACGCGCGGATCTGCTCGCTCAGCGCGCGCACGTAGTCGGTCGATGCGATGACCGGGCCCGGCGCATCCTTCAACAGCTTCTCGACGTGCGACAGCTTCTTCTCTTCGGTCGGGTGCAACAGGTTCCAGCGCTGCACTTCGTGACCTTCGCGCGCGAGCTCGGTGAAGCTCGGCACGCTCCACAGGTCGGCGTTGACGCCCCAGTCGTTTTTCAGCAGGTCGGCCGCGGCGATCACTTCGTTGAAGATCGTGCCCGCGCCCATCAGCTGCACGTGCGGCGCCTTTTTATCGGCTGCGGTCTTGCTGAACGAGTACATGCCCTTGATGATGTCGGCCGCCACGGTCTCGCCCTGCGGGATCGCCGGGTGCTCGTAGTTCTCGTTCATCACGGTGACGTAGTAGTAGACGTCTTCCTGGTCGGCGACCATGCGGCGCAGACCGTCCTGCACGATGACCGCGAGTTCGTAGCCGAACGTCGGGTCGTAGCTGATGCAGTTCGGCACCGAAGCCGCCCACATCAGCGAGTGGCCGTCTTCGTGTTGCAGGCCTTCGCCGTTCAGCGTCGTGCGGCCCGCCGTGCCGCCCAGCAGGAAGCCGCGCGAGCGCATGTCGCCAGCGGCCCATGCGAGGTCGCCGATGCGCTGGAAACCGAACATCGAGTAGAAGATGTAGAACGGGATCATGATCTCGCCGTGCGTCGAGTACGACGTCGCGGCCGCGATCCAGTCGGCCATGCCGCCGGCTTCGTTGATGCCCTCCTGCAGGATCTGACCGGTCTCCGACTCACGGTAGAACATCAGCTGGTCGGAATCTTCCGGCACGTACTTCTGGCCGTCCTGATTCCAGATACCGATCTGACGGAACAGACCTTCCATGCCGAACGTACGCGATTCATCCGGCACGATCGGCACGACGCGCTTGCCGAGCGTCTTGTCCTTCAGCAGGATGTTCAGGATCCGCACGAACGCCATCGTCGTGGAGATCTCGCGGCCTTCGCCCGTGCCCTTCAACAGCGGCTCGAATGCCGACAGTTCCGGCACCGGCAGCGACTCGGCCTTCTGACGACGCGCCGGCAGATAGCCGCCGAGGTCCATGCGTTTCTGGCGCATGTACTCGAGTTCCTTCGAGCCTTCCTCGAACGTCAGGTACGGCACGTCGACGATCTGCTCGTCCGTGATCGGCAGACGGAACTGGTCGCGGAACTTCTTCAGCTGCTCCACCTGCATCTTCTTCTGCTGGTGGGTGATGTTCATCGCCTGGCCGGCTTCGCCCATGCCGTAGCCCTTGATCGTCTTCGCGAGGATGACGGTCGGCTGGCCCTTCGAATTCGTCGCTTCCGTGAACGCCGCGTAGATCTTGTGCGGATCATGGCCGCCGCGGTTCAGATTCCAGATGTCGTCGTCGGACCAGTCGGCGACCAGCGCCTTCAGCTCCGGCGTGTTGAAGAAGTGTTCGCGCACGAACGCGCCCGACTCCGACTTGTACGTCTGGTACTCGCCGTCGACGACTTCCATCATGCGGCGCATCAGCGCGCCCGACTTGTCGCGCGCGAACAGCGCGTCCCAGCGGCTGCCCCAGATGACCTTGATCACGTTCCAGCCGGCGCCGCGGAATTCGCTTTCGAGTTCCTGGATGATCTTGCCGTTGCCGCGCACCGGACCGTCGAGACGCTGCAGGTTGCAGTTGATCACGAACACGAGGTTGTCCAGACGCTCGCGGCCGGCCATGCCGATCGCGCCGAGCGATTCCGGCTCGTCCGTTTCGCCGTCGCCGAGGAAGGCCCAGACCTTGCGGCCGTCGGTCTTCGCGATGCCGCGCGCCTGCAGGTACTTCATGAAGCGCGCCTGGTAGATCGCCATGATCGGGCCCAGGCCCATCGACACGGTCGGGAATTGCCAGAAGTCCGGCATCAGCCACGGATGCGGATACGACGAGATGCCCTCGCCGCCGACTTCCTGGCGGAAGTTGTCGAGCTGCTTGTCGGTCAGGCGACCGAGCAGGAACGCGCGCGAGTAGACACCCGGCGACGAGTGGCCCTGCACGAACACGAGGTCACCGCCGTGCTCGGCCGACGGTGCGTGCCAGAAGTGGTTGTAGCCGACGTCGTACAGCGTGGCGGCCGATGCGAACGACGCGATGTGGCCGCCGACGTTGGTTTCCTTGCCGGCGCGCAGCACCATCGCCATCGCGTTCCAGCGTGTGTACGAGCGGATACGGTGTTCGATGTCCTGGTCGCCGGGGTTCTTGGCCTGGCGCGCGACCGGAATCGTGTTGATGTAAGGGGTGTTAGCGGAGAACGGCAGATGTTCGCCGTGCACGCGTGCGAATTCGATCTGTTTTTCGATCAGGTAGTGGGCACGGTCAGGGCCTACTGCAGAAATCACGCCATCCAGCGCTTCCAGCCATTCGCCGGTTTCCTGGGGATCGTCGTCTTTATCGGCGGCGACATATTTCATGACTTCGTCGGGTACAGCGGACATGCTCGTCTCCTGGGTATGGGGAACGCACTTTGAACAGACGACGCGGACGCAGGAATGGCCGCGGCAGCTCCGGCCGATTGTAATAAGGGTCCCGACGTCAGCGCAACCAAATTTTCAAATTACGAGATCAATTCTCATAATGCGGAAAATTGCTGCGACGCAACCTGGTTTGACTGCCGATCGACTGATCCGCCGGCTAGTTTGCGCCGATTAACTGCACTTTCCGTGCTTTTTTGCGCCATTTGTCGGGGACGCGCTGAGCTACAATGCCACGCATGTTGACCGAACGGCTCTTCTCTCGCTCGGCGCGCACCGCGGGTTCGCCGGCGGATTCGTCGCCGTCCTCGCGCTGGCACCACGGACCCTGGTGGTCCAATTCCTATTTGCTGACGCCGCTCCTGTCGATCCTGGTGTTCCTGGTCGTCATGAGCCTGATTCTGTGGAGTCTGAACCGGCGCGAGCAGCAACAGCAGGAAGACACGCTGTACCGCAACGTCGCGTGGGCGCAGCAGCAGATCCGCCTGTCGATGACGGGCGCGCAAGAGCAGATCCAGGCACTCGCGCGCGACCTCGCCGCCGGCCATGCCGACGAGCATTCGTTCCAGGTGAGCACCACGGAAATCATGCAGGGGCATCCTGAGATCCTCTACATGAACTGGTACACGGGCCAGCAGCAGCCGCGCTGGCCCAACGCCGCGCCGCCGGTGCTCGGCCAGCGGCTCGCGCGTCCGAACGACGCGCAGATGGACGAAGCTGTCAAGGCCGGCTTCGCCGAGGCGCGCAACACGCGCCGCCAGGTGTACTCGCCGCTCATCTACGACGACCTCGGCAACGGCTTCATCACGCTGCAAACGCCGATCTTCCGCGACCGCGATTTCCTCGGCACCATCGCCGCGGTGTTCTCGGTGGAAGGCATTCTGAAGCGCGACATCCCGCCCGAGCTGTCGGCCAAATACAAGATCTCGATCATCGACGCGAACAACCGCGAGTTGACCACCACGTCGACCCGCCCGCGCCTGCCGCGCGACATGTTCTACGACCTGCCGCTCGACCCGCCGGGCCAGGGCATTTCGGTGCGCGTGTACGCGTTCCCGCAGATCACCAACTTCACGAACAACACGCTGGTGTGGCTGGTGGCCGGCCTCTCCTGCTTCGTACTGTGGAGCCTGTGGAGTCTGTGGAAGCACACGCGTCAGCGCTTCGAGGCGCAGCAGGCGCTCTACGCGGAAGCGTTTTTCCGCCGCGCGATGGAAAACTCGGTGCTGATCGGCATGCGCGTGCTCGACATGCACGGCCGCATCACGCACGTGAACCCGGCGTTCTGCCGCATGACCGGCTGGGACGAAAGCGACCTCGTCGGCAAGAGCGCGCCGTTCGCCTACTGGCCGCGCGACGCGTACCCCGAGATGCAGCGTCAGCTCGACATGACGCTGCGCGGCAAGGCGCCCTCGTCCGGCTTCGAGCTGCGCGTGCGGCGCAAGGACAGCTCGACGTTCCACGCGCGGCTCTACGTGTCGCCGCTGATCGACAGCTCGGGCCGCCAGACCGGCTGGATGTCGTCGATGACCGACATCACCGAGCCGAAGCGCGCGCGCGAAGAGCTCGCCGCCGCCCACGAACGCTTCACGACCGTGCTCGAAAGCCTCGACGCGGCGGTGTCCGTGCTCGCCGCCGACGAAGCCGAGCTGCTGTTCGCGAACCGCTATTACCGGCATCTGTTCGGCATCCGCCCGGACGGCCACCTCGAACTCGCGGGCGGCGGCTTCGACGCCTCGCAGGCGTCGTCCGATTCGATCGACATGGTCGACACCTTCGTCGGCCTGCCCGCCGCCGCGCTGACCGAAAGCGCCGCCGACGCGCAGGAAATCTACATCCCCGGCATCCAGAAGTGGTTCGAGGTGCGACGCCAGTACATCCAGTGGGTCGACGGCCATCTCGCGCAGATGCAGATCGCGACCGACATCACGACCCGCAAGCGCGCGCAGGAACTCGCGCGCCAGCAGGACGAGAAGCTGCAGTTCACGAGCCGCCTGATGACGATGGGTGAAATGGCCTCGTCGCTCGCGCACGAACTGAACCAGCCGCTCGCCGCCATCAATAACTATTGCTCCGGAACCGTCGCACTGGTTAAATCCGGTCGAACGACGCCCGACAATCTGCTGCCGGTACTCGAAAAGACCGCGCAGCAGGCGGTGCGCGCCGGCATGATCATCAAGCGTATCCGCGAGTTCGTGAAGCGCAGCGAGCCGAAGCGGCAGGCCACGCGGGTCGCGGATATCGTCGCGGACGCGGTGGGTCTCGCCGAAATCGAGGCAAGGAAGCGGCGCATTCGCATCGTTACCGATCTGCGCTCGCGGCTGCCGGTGATCTACGTCGATCCGGTGCTGATCGAGCAGGTGCTCGTGAACCTGCTGAAGAACGGCGTCGAAGCGATGGCCGAAGCGCGCCCGAACGCGGTCGACCCAGTCATCCGCGTGGTCGTGCGACTGGAGAGCGGCTTCGTCTGCATCAGCGTCGTCGACCAGGGGCCCGGCGTCGACGAAGCGACCGCCGAGCGTCTGTTCGAACCGTTTTACAGCACCAAGTCCGATGGCATGGGCATGGGGCTGAACATTTGCCGTTCGATTATCGAATCGCACCGCGGCCGTCTGTGGGTGGTCAACAACGTCGAATCCGACGGCCACATCACGGGCGCCACGTTCCATTGCAGTCTGCCCATTGGGGAGCCTGACGGCCCGAGCAACGGCGGGTCCGAGGCGCCGATACCACAAACCGTTACGGGAGAGCTATGAACAGCCCAGTCACCACACAGGAAACCGTCTTTGTCGTCGACGACGACGAGGCCGTGCGAGATTCGCTGCGCTGGCTGCTGGAGGCGAACGGCTACCGCGTTCAGTGCTTCTCGAGCGCCGAGCAGTTCATCGACGCATGGCAGCCGCATCAGCATCCGGGCCAGATCGCGTGTCTGATCCTCGACGTGCGGATGTCCGGCATGAGCGGGCTCGAGTTGCAGGAACGCCTGATCGCCGACAACGCGTCGCTGCCGATCATCTTCGTGACGGGCCACGGCGACGTGCCGATGGCGGTGTCGACGATGAAAAAAGGCGCGATGGACTTCATCGAAAAGCCGTTCGACGAAGCCGAACTGCGCAAGCTCGTCGAGCGCATGCTCGACAAGGCACGCAGCGAAAGCACCAGCGTCCAGCAGCAGCGCGCCGCGGCCGAGCGCCTCGGCAAGTTGACCGCGCGCGAGCATCAGGTGCTCGAGCGGATCATCGCGGGCCGCCTGAACAAGCAGATCGCCGACGACCTCGGCATCAGCATCAAGACGGTCGAAGCGCATCGCGCGAACATCATGGAAAAGCTGAACGTCAATACGGTCGCCGATCTGCTGCGACTCGCGCTGTCGAACAAGCCGCAAACGGCGCAGTAACAGAGGCACGGGCGGCCCTTCGTTCGGAGGGGCCGTTGGTACGCAACCGCCACGCGTGGCGGTTGCGTCGCCGGTTCGCGACGGCCTGACCGACGCCGAGTCCCGCGTGCGGGTGGCGTGCGAGCGGCCTGCCCCGCCGCTCGCAGTGCGCTTCCTGGCCGCCACAGGGCCGCCGCCTCACATCCCGGACGCTCCCACGCGCGCCGCGCGCCCCGAATCCACTGCGAAAGCGCGCCCCCGCGCCGGTATAATGTCGGACTTCGCAGCGGCGCCTTGCCCGAACCGGCAGCGCGCCTGTCGCAGGGCGACGTGGCTCCGTCAGCCAGCCGAAGCACGCCGTCGCGCGCCCCTCCGCGCGAGCGCTTCGCCCCGCCTGCCAAATCGCCTGTCCCGACCTGATTCCCGATCCCAATCTCGACCCAACGTTCGACCGACCATGACAGCCAAACTGATCGACGGCCTCGCCCTCTCCAAGACCCTGCGCGCCGACGTCGCGGCGCGCGCCGCCGCCCTGACCGCCCGCGGTCATCAGCCGGGCCTCGCCGTGATTCTGGTCGGCGCCAATCCGGCCAGCGAAGTGTATGTGCGCAACAAGGTGAAGGCCTGCCACGACAACGGCCTCGGCTCGTCGTTCGACCGCTATCCGGCCGATCTGCCCGAAGCCGACCTGCTCGCGCGCATCGACGAGCTGAATCGCGATCCGGCCATCCACGGCATTCTCGTGCAGCTGCCGCTGCCGAAGCACATCGACAGCCACAAGGTGATCGAGGCGATCGCGCCCGAGAAGGACGTCGACGGTTTCCACGTCGCCAATGCGGGCGCGCTGATGACGGGTCAGCCGCTGTTCCGTCCGTGCACGCCGTACGGCGTGATGAAGATGTTCGCGGCCTACGGCATCGATCTGAAGGGCGCGAACGCGGTCGTGATCGGCCGCTCGAACATCGTCGGCAAGCCGATGGCGCTGCTGCTGCTCGAAGCGGGCGCGACCGTCACGATCTGCCACAGCAAGACGCGCGATCTGGCCGCGCACACGCGCAACGCCGACGTCGTGGTCGCCGCGACCGGTCTGCGCAACATCCTGACCGCGGACATGGTGAAGCCGGGCGCGACCGTGATCGACGTCGGCATGAATCGCGACGACGCCGGCAAGCTGTGCGGCGACGTCGACTTCGCGGGTGTCAAGGAAGTGGCCGGCCATATCACGCCGGTGCCGGGCGGCGTCGGCCCGATGACGATCACGATGCTGCTCGTCAACACGATCGAAGCGGCCGAGCGCGAGGCGGACGCGGCCAAGGCGTAACCGCCGGGCGGTGAGCGCGAGGCGGAGTGAGGCGACTCATCTGTCTCGTCCACCGGGTCATCACCCGCCCTTCTCTCTCGCAGAACCACCGCCTCCTTACCGCGTCGCCGGATCCCGCGGCCCACGCCCTGCCCCAACGCGCGCCCAACGCGCCGCAACATCTGTTAATTTGTCAGCCGATGGATTGGAATCGGCGCCCCCGCCCCAATAATGTCCGTAGCCGGTGCCGCCATGCGCCGGGCGTCGAGCGACCCAGCACGAGACGGCACGCGCAAGCGCCGCACCGCCCCCTTCACCCGCGTCAGACAGGAAGCCTTATGTCCACTACCGCCACGCATCAAGACAACCCGCTCCTCGATTTTTCCGATCTGCCGCGCTTTGGCTCCATCCGACCCGAACACGTGACGCCCGCCCTCGACGTGCTGCTCGCCGACGCGGCGGCCGCCGTCGAGCGTGCCGCGCTGCCGGCCACGCCCGCGTCGTGGGCCGACGTCGTCGAACCGGTCGAGCGCGCCACCGAGCCGCTGTCGCGCGCGTGGAGCGTGATCGGTCATCTCAACGCCGTCGCCGATACGCCCGAGCTACGCGCCGTGTACGGCGAAAACCTGCCGCGCGTGACCGAGTTCTGGTCGAGCGTCGGCCAGAATCTCGCGCTCTACGAGAAGTACAAGGCACTGAACGCCAGCGACGAATTCGCATCGCTGAACGGCGAACGCAAGAAGATCCTCAGCAACGCGCTGCGTGATTTCCGTCTGTCGGGCGCCGAGTTGCCGGAAGACCAGAAGCCGCGTTTCGCCGAATTGCAGGAGCGCCAGGCGGCGCTGTCGAAGGCGTTTTCGGATCACGTGCTCGATGCGACCAACGCGTATGCGTACATCGTCGATGCGGGCAACGAAACGCAACTGGCGGGACTGCCCGAAGACGTGATCGAAGCCGCGAAGGAAGCCGCCGAGCGAGACGGCAAGACTGGCTACAAGTTCACGCTGCACTTCCCGTCTTATTTCCCGGTCATGCAGTACTCGGAAAACCGTCCGATGCGCGAAGCGATGTATCGCGCATACGTGACGCGCGCGTCCGAGCTCGGCGCGCAATACGGCAACGGCAAGACCGAGTGGGACAACACCCAGGTGCTCGCCGACGAACTGAAGCTGCGCGCCGAAGAAGCGCAGATGCTCGGCTACGGCAACTTCGCCGAAGTGTCGCTCGCGCCGAAGATGGCCGAATCGCCGGCGCAGGTAATGGCCTTCCTCGAAGACCTCGCGACGCGCGCGCGTCCGCATGCTGAGCAGGACTGGAAAGAGCTGCGCGAATTTGCCGCGAGCGAACTCGGCATGACCGATCTGCAGCCGTGGGACATGACGTTCGCCGCCGAGCGCCTGCGCCAGAAGCGCTATTCGTTCTCGGAAAACGAAGTGAAGCAGTACTTCCCGGAAGACGCGGTGTTCAAGGGCCTGTTCAAGGTCACCGAGACGCTGTTCGGCGTGCGCATCCGCCGCGACGAAGCGGCCGTCTGGCATCCGGACGTGCGCTTCTTCCGCGTCGAGAATCAGGACGGCGGCCTCGTCGCGCAGTTCTATCTCGACCTGTATGCACGCGAAGGCAAGCGCGGCGGCGCCTGGATGGACGACGCGCGCGGCCGTCACAAGCTCGCGCATGGCGCGGTGCAAACGCCGGTCGCGTATCTGACCTGTAATTTCTCGGCGCCGGTCGGCGGCAAGCCCGCCTGCTTCACGCACGACGAAGTGATCACGCTGTTCCATGAGTTCGGCCACGGCTTGCATCACATGCTCACGCGCGTCGATGAGCTCGGCGTGTCGGGCATCAACGGCGTCGAATGGGATGCGGTCGAGCTGCCTTCGCAGTTCATGGAGAACTTCTGCTGGGAGTGGGACGTGCTGTCCGACATGACCTCGCACGTCGATACCGCGAAGCCGCTGCCGCGCGAGCTGTTCGACAAGATGCTCGCCGCGAAGAACTTCCAGAGCGGCCTCGGCACGCTGCGGCAGATCGTGTTCTCGATGTTCGACATGCAACTGCATACCGGCTTCGACGCGAACGGCGCGAAGAGCGCCAACGAACTCGCGCGCGAAATCAACGAACGCTTCCACGTCGTGCCGCAAGCGCCGTTCTCGCGTTGGCCGAATACGTTCAGCCATATTTTCGCGGGTGGTTACGCGGCCGGCTACTACAGCTACAAGTGGGCTGAAGTGCTGTCGGCCGACGCGTACGCGGCGTTCGAGGAAGCCGCGCAAGCCGCGGGCAGCGTGCTCGATCAGTCGACCGGCATGCGTTATCGTCGCGAGATTCTCGAAGTGGGCGGCAGCCGTCCGGCGATGGAATCGTTCAAGGCGTTCCGTGGCCGCGAGCCGAATATCGATGCGCTGCTACGGCATAACGGCATGGCGCCGGGTGCCGCGCACTGAGCGATTGAAACGTCGCGATGATCGTTCGTTCGGCCTGGATGCGATGGCGCTGAATGAACGATGCCGATAGAAAAACCGGCGGTCTGCTCGCGCAGGCCGCCGGTTTGTCATTGATGCGCGAGATACGTCGCTACGCGCGATGCAGCTTGAAATCGACCTGCTCAGGCCGTCCTTCGAGCGATAACGACACGCTCTCGGCCGGCGCGCGGCCGACCACCCTGCCCCGGCTCACCACCACGAGCCGCGCGGCGCGCAGACGGATCGCCTCGAGCTCGTCGCGCGCATCGAGCACGACGAGATTGGCCGCGCATCCTGGCGCGATGCCATAGTCTTCCAGACCGAGAATGCGCGCCGCGTTCACGGTCACCGCGTCGAAACAGGCGTGCATGCCGTCGACGCTGGTCATCTGCGCAACATGCAGACCCATCTGCGCGACTTCGAGCATGTCGGCCGAACCGAGGCTGTACCACGGGTCCATCACGCAGTCGTGGCCGAACGCGACCGTGATGCCCGCGGCCAGCATCTCCGGCACCCGCGTCATGCCGCGCCGTTTCGGGTACGTGTCGCTGCGGCCTTGCAGCGTGATGTTGATCAGCGGATTCGCGATCGCCGCGACGCCCGACTCGCGAATCAACGGCAACAGCTTGCTCACGTAGTAGTTGTCCATCGAATGCATCGACGTCAGGTGCGAGCCGGCGACACGTCCGTGCAAGCCGAGCCGGTGCGTTTCGGCCGCGAGCGTTTCGATGTGGCGCGACAGCGGATCGTCCGATTCGTCGCAATGCATGTCGACGCGCAGGCCCTTTTCGGCCGCGTACTCGCACAGCATGCGCACCGACTGCGCGCCGTCGGCCATCGTCCGCTCGAAATGCGGAATGCCGCCGACCACGTCGACGCCCATGTCGATCGCGCGCTTCAGATTATCGAACGCGCCGGCGCTGCGCAGCAAACCGTCTTGCGGGAAGGCAACCAATTGCAGATCGAGATACGGCGCGACGCGGCGCTTCACTTCGAGCAATGCCTCGACCGCGAGCAGACGCGGATCGCACACGTCGACGTGGCTGCGGATCGCGAGCAGGCCGCGCGCGACCGCCCAATCGCAATACTGCATCGCGCGTTCGACCAACGCTTGCTGCGTAAGCTCGGGCTTCAGCTCGCCCCATAGCGCGATGCCTTCGAGCAGCGTGCCCGACGCGTTCACGCGCGGCAAACCGTACGACAGCGTCGCGTCCATATGGAAATGCGGGTCGACGAACGGCGGCGTGACGAGCGAACCGGCCGCGTCGATTTCGTCGCGCGCGCTCGCGGCCAGGTTCGGCTCGACGGCGACGATACGGCCCGCGTCGATGCCGATGTCGACTGGGGACTGGTGATGCGGGGACAGCTGGGCGGCACTGCGCGGCAGCGTCGCGTGGCGGATGATCAGATCCATGTTCGCTCCGGTTGATCGCGTTCGGACTCGCTACGATTCTATCGGCGCCAGAAAAATGCGGGCACCGATGCGTACCGGCGCGCAGGCCGAAATCCGTACCGGCTGCGCGCAATGCGACGCGCCTATACTCGCCGTTTCGGCCATGCATTGACGGAGCGTACAGATGAAAACGATCGGCGTGATCGGCGGAATGAGCTGGGAGTCGTCCACCGAGTATTACCGGCTGCTGAACCGCCACGCGAAGGCGCGGCTCGGCGGCCATCACAACGCGCGCAGTCTGCTGCTGACCGTCGATTTCGCGTCGATCGAGGCAAACCAGCGCGCCGGCGACTGGCACGCGCTCGGCGAACAGATGGCCGACGCCGCGCGCCAGCTCGAACGCGGCGGCGCCGATCTCGTGATTCTTGCGACGAACACGATGCATCGCGTGTGCGAATCGATCGAGCAGGCGATCACGGTACCGTTCCTGCACATCGCCGATCCGACCGGCGCGGCGCTGCGCGCGGCGGGCGTCGAGCGGGTGGGCCTGCTCGGCACGCGCTACACGATGGAGCAGACGTTCTATATGGGCCGGCTGCGCGAGCGCTATGGACTCGACACGCACGTGCCTGACGAGGACGAACGCGCGGACGTGCACCGCATCATTTACGACGAGCTATGCCACGGTAACGTGGCCGACGCGTCGCGCGAGGTTTATCAACGCGTGATCGAGCATCTGGCCGCGCGTGGCGCGCAGGCGGTGATACTCGGCTGCACGGAGATCACGCTACTGATCAAGCCGGAAGATTCGGTGCTGCCGGTGTTCGATACCACTGCGTTGCATGCGCAGGCGGCGGTGGAGTGGGCGATCGGGGCGGAGTGAAAATGGGCGCGGGGCTCTGGTTTTGCGCCGGAAGGAAAACAGATTCGCCTCCCTTTGGCGGTGAGAGAAGGCGCGAGTCGAAAGCGATAGATCGACGTCCCGTGCATAGACGTCGGACCGCACGGAACTGTGCGCAACTGGCTACAAGCCGATTATTCGCTCAGAACGCGCTGGATCTCGTCGAGAAAAGAGGCGGTTGTGTAGCCCCAGCCTTCGGGACGAAACCCCCTCCTGAACACCTGTTTGAAAGTGGCGTCCAGGTCACTCGGATGTTCGCTCCTGAACGAGTCAATTTCGCGAATCAAATTTTCATAATCGTAAGGGCTGTCTTTCCTGTAACACGCGACAATTTCTTGCACGTTCTCCCCGAACAGGTCGAAGTCCTGGCCGAAATACACATTAAAAATATGCTCCATTGCTGGATAGCGCTCGGAGTAACTCATTGATTTCTCATTCAAGGTAGGCGGTAAGGACGTAATATGGCATGCCGTTATAGGTTTCGTATTTCAGGACGACGAACACCTGGTTCAGGCGCGTGAGTGTGCCTGTTTCCCGCGTCACTCCATATCCAATGTCGCCTGAGACGACTTTGGTTACCATGATCGTCGCGCTTCGAGTCGAAGACTGCGCCCACGTCCTGATTCTTGCAGCATTGGCATCCACTGCTTCAGAAATGGCACGTTCGGCCTGCTCGAGATTTGTAAATGACGACACGATGTCTCGCCCGGACTCGCGTTTCAGCCGCTCCCTGAGCCATGCTTCGTCCTTGCCAACGTGCTTCTGGAGCGTGTGCCCTCCGAGCCCTGGATTGAGCGCTTTCGCCTCGTGCATTTGCAGATGGATCCGGCCCGTCCTAACGCTGGCCGCGCGTGCAGCCTTGATCGAGCCAGCAAAGCCGAACGGCACGGCCATATCGATAGACAGGCCGATCTGGTCTGCCATGTCAGGGCTGACCCGCATCGCCTCTGCCAGCTTCGCCGTGCCCTGCTGAGTCAAGGTGGCGGTATCGCGCCCTGTCCAGACCTGACGCAGGCCCGCCGCGGCCGTGTCCGAACCATGCGCCCCGAACACTACACACCCGGCCTTGCTTGCCATCGTCGGTTCGGGCAACACGCACAGCGCTGCCGCTCCAGCCATTTCAAGCACCCCGCCGACAACCTGCAAACCGCCCCACAGACGGTTGGAAAGCATTTCGGTGGGGTTAATCGAGTGGCGAGCCAGCACGGCCGACAGTTGCGGGGCGCTCAGCACCACGCGCACGCTGTCTGAATCCTGTTCATATGACGTCTGAAACCTACTCCTGGTCGTTGGGACGACCGCGCTAACCGTCGGCTTAGACATCGGATATGGGCGATGGATGATTCTTGCGTCCCATCGGTCAACGAAGATTCGGATACTGACTCGCGCTCGGCGAACGGATGACCAACGCCGCGCGCCAACTCGACAGCAGCGGCGCCGATCTCATGATCCTCGCGACGAACACGAGCCGGAAGATTCAGTGCTGCCCGGCTTCGATACCGCCGCGTTGCATGACGAGGCGGCAGTGCAGTGGGCGATTGGAGGAGAGTGACGATGGGCTCGAGGCCTCGATCCCGCGCGAATCGTGTTGCATCTATTCACGCGCGCAGCATACGCAGCGAGCGCCACAAGCAAAACGTAGCGCCGAAAGTCAAAAAGCCCGCATGGCTTGCGCGATGCGGGCTTTCAACAATGCTTTGGTTGCGGGGGTAGGATTTGAACCTACGACCTTCGGGTTATGAGCCCGACGAGCTGCCAGACTGCTCCACCCCGCGTCAGAGAAAAGAGAGTATATCGGATCGCTGACACAACGTCAAATGTTGGCGCGAAATACATATCGAGTGCGGTCGAGCAAGCGGCACATTCGCGCGGCGCGATGCGTCGCACGCGCTACGAAACATCGCAACGGCAAGTTGCACACTCCCCGCTCGCGCACGCGATAAGATGCGGGACTACCACGAATCGGAGCAACTGGCCGGGACTTCATTCATCGAGCCGCCCTCGAGCGGCTCGGCTTCGAAAACGAAGGCCTCGCGCGTGCGTATCTGAAGATCGACAGCGCGTGAGCCGATCATGTGCTGACATCGCGAATCAACTCGCGCGACTGACGCCGATAGCCATGCAAGCGCCGCAGCGCGCCGCGCGGCCCTTGCTGCGCGACCACCGCCACCGCCTGAAACGCGACCGGCGCAAACACCAGCCCGAGCAAGGTCGCCGTCACGACGCCGCCGAACACGCCCGTACCGATCGACCGGCGGCTTTCCGCACCGCCGCCGCTCGCCAGCACCAGCGGCACGACGCCCAGCAGGAACGCCGACGACGTCATCACGATCGGGCGAAATCGCGCGCCCGCCGCGCGTATCACCGCGCGCGTCAGCGGCACGCCGCGTAGGCTCAGGTCGCGCGCGAATTGCACGATCAAAATCGCGTTTTTCGCGGACAAGCCGATCACTGTGATCATCCCAACCTTGAAGTAGACGTCGTTCGGCATGCCGCGCATCAGCATCGCCGCAATGGCGCCGACTATGCCAAGCGGTACGACCATCAACACCGCGAGCGGAATCGTCCAGCTTTCGTATAGTGCGGCCAGCGCCATGAACACCGCCAGCAGCGACAGTCCGAGCAGCAACGGCGTCAGCCGCGCCGCCGCGCGTTCTTCGCGCGCCGCATCGACCCAGTCGAACGCGATGCCCGCAGGCAAGCTCGCCGCGAGCCGCTCCATCGCCTCCATCGCCGCCCCCGAACTGACACCGCTCGCCGCACGGCCGTTCAGATCGAGCGACGGATAGCCGTTGTAGCGCGTCAATGCGACTGGCCCGATGGTCCAGCGGCGCGTCGCAACCGACGACAGCGGCACCATCGCGCCCGACTGGTTCGGCACCGACAACGCCAGCAGATCGGTTTCCGTCATCCGCGTCGACGCATCGCCCGCCACCAGGACGCGGCGCATCCGGCCACCCGCCGGAAAATCGTCGACGTAGTACGAGCCAAAGGTGCTGCCGAGCACGTCCGCAATCCGGTCGAACGATAAGCCGAGCGCGTACGCCTTCGCGCGGTCCACGTCGAGTTCGATACGCGGCGCGTCGGGCAGATCCTCGAAATGAATCGACGCCAGCGACGGATCGGCCTTCGCGCGCTCGGCAAGCTGGTCGCGGGCGGCCTTCAACGCGTCGCGGCCCAAGCCACCGCGATCTTCGAGCCGGAACGTGAAGCCGTCCGAATGCCCGACGCCCGGCACCGACGGCGGCAATTGCGCCTGCACGTTGCCGTCGAGAAACCGGCTGAACGACCGGTTCAACGTGTCGCGCAGCGTCATCGCATCAACGCCGCGCCGGCCCCAGTCTTTCAGCGCGACGAATGACATCGCTACGTTCTGTCCGCTGCCCTCGAAACTCCAGCCGATCACGCTTGTCACGTTCGCCACCGCCGTTTGCATGCGCAAAATCGACTCGGTCTTTTCGACGACGGCGAGCGTGCGCGCCTGCGTCGCGCCGGCCGGCAACTGGATCATCACCTGCAGTTGGCCCTGGTCTTCGACGGGCAGGAAGCCGCCCGGCATCCGCCAGTACAACGCGCCGCACAGCAGCAGCAATACGGCATACAGCGCGAGCAGCGGCCCGACCCTGCGCATCGCGGCGGCCGTCATGGCCCGGTAGGCGCGCGACGCGCGATCAAAGCCCTGTTCGAAACGCGTCGAGAGGCGCGCGGCAACGCCACGCAAACCGCGTCGCGCGTCACGCTGACGGACCGATTGCGCAGGCGCGCTCAGCAGGTTCGCACACAACGCGGGCGTCAACGACAGCGCCATGAAAGACGACACCAGCATCGACGCAATCATCGCGACCGCGAATTGCCGGTAAATCCCACCGACGCCGCCAGGAAAGAACGCCATCGGCACGAACACGGCGGTCAGCACCGCCGTCACGCCGACGATCGCACCGCCGATCTGTTTCATCGCTTTCAATGTCGCGTCGCGCGGCGCCATGCCCTCCTCGTCCATCACGCGATGCACGCTCTCGACCACCACGATCGCGTCGTCGACCAGAATGCCGATCGCCAGCACGAGGCCGAACATCGTGAACACGTTGATCGACAAGCCGAATGCGTACATCGTGACAAACGCACCCATCAGCGTGACCGGAATCACCACTGTCGGCACCAGCGCGTAGCGCAGATCGCGCAGGAACAGCCACATCACGAGAAACACCAGCAAGATCGCCTCGGCCAGCGTGATCAGCACTTCGCGAATCGCAACGCTGACGAAGCGCGCGCTATCGAACGGCACCTGAACCGCGACGCCCGGCGGCAAACGGTTCGCCAGTTCCGCGAGCCGCGCCCGAATCGCGTCCGATGTTTCGAGCGCGTTGCCGCGCGGCCCGAGTTGAATCCCGACCGTCGCCGACGGCTTGCCGTTCAGGCGCGACCAGAACGTATAGTTGTCGCGGCCGATCTCGACCCGCGCGACGTCGGCAAGCCGCACTGCCGAGCCGTCGGGGTGCGCTTTCAGCACGATCTGGCCGAATTCCTCCGGCGACAGCAACTGCCCTTTGACGTTCACCGACGCGCTCAGCTGCTGGCCGTCCACCAGCGGCGCGTCGCCGAGTGTACCTGCCGCGACGCTCGCGTTTTGCGCGGCAATCGCGGCGTTGACGTCGGACGCGGCGAGGCCGAATTCGCGCAGCTTCATCGGATCGAGCCAGACGCGCAACGCTTCGTCGGCGTCCCACAGTTGCGCGGAACCGACGCCCGGCGCGCGCTTCAGTTCGCGCATGATGTCGCGGCTGAGGATGTCGCTCAGTTGCGCGGAATCGCGCGTGCCATCGGTGGATGTCAGCGCGACCAGCATCAGGAACGTGTTGGCGGCCTTGAAAACGCTGATACCCTGCTGCACCACCTGTTGCGGCAAACGCGGCTCGACCTGCTTGAGCCGGTTCTGCACGTCCATCATCGCGATATCGGGGTTGGTGCCGGGCGCGAAGGTCGCCGCGATTTCAAGGTTGCCGAGGCCGTCGCTGGCGGTTTCGTAGTAAAGCATCGCGTCGGCACCGTCGAGACTTTCTTCGATGACGCTGCCAACGTTCGCATCCACGGCTTCCGTCGATGCACCCGGATAGACGGCGTCGATCACGATACGCGGCGGCGCGAGTCGTGGATATTGCGCGACCGGCAGTTGCGTCAACGCGAGCGCGCCCGCGATGATTACCGCAAGCGCCAGAATCCACGCAAAGACCGGTCGGTCGATAAAAAAGGCGGCCAAGGCATGCTCACGCGTGTGGGTTCGGTGCGAGCGCGACCGGCGAAGCGAACACCGGCGCATCGGCGAAACGGGCCATATGGAATGCATCGACCAGCTTGCCGTCGCGCATCGCGAACGCTGGCGAGCGTCCTTCCTCGACGAAACCGAAGCGCTGGTACAGAGCGATCGCGCGGTGGTTGTCGACGAACACGGTCAACTCCAGCCGACGCAGGCCGAGCAGCGTATCCGCGCACTCGACGGCCGCCGCGAGCAGCGCCGTGCCGATGCCGCGCCCGACGTAATCGTCATGCACGCAGAGACCGATTCCCGCGCAATGCGCCATCCGGTGCATGTGCGGCAACACGTCGATCATCCCGACCACGCGAGCGCCCGCCTCCGCGCACAGTCCGAGCGTGTTCGCGGGCATTTTTTCGAGCCAGCTCCCGACCGTCGCGTTCGAGCGATACGGCGTCTGCAACGTGCCATGCCGCGCGCCGGGGCAGTTCATCAACGAAGTGATCGCGTCGAGGTCGGACGCTTCGCGGGCGCGGATAATCACATGCGCCATGTCGGGTTTCAACGAGACGTTCATACGGTCGCCTCGATTTCCGCTTGCAGATGACCCATCGGCGCGCGTAAGCGGCCCATGAACATCGAGTCGATCAGCATGCCGTCGCGCAGCACGGCGCCGCGAAAGGTCGCTTCGTGCGAAAAACCGAACTTGCGATACAGCGCAATCGCGCGATGGTTATCGGCGAACACATTCAGCTCGAGACGGCGCAGCCCGTACCAGTTGTCGGCGGCATCGATCAGTTCGGCCATCAGCCGCGTGCCGACGCCCTTGCCCTGCCAGTCGTCGTGCACGCTGATACCCAGCCAGCCGCTATGCGCGCGACGCAGCGCGCCCGGATGCAGATCGGCCGCGCCGACCAGCGTATCGCCCACCAGCGCTGCAATCGCCATCGACGGCGCCGCGAGCTTCGCGAGCCAGCCTTGAGTCTGCTGCAAGGTCGGATACGGACGCATCGGGTTCTGGCGCATCACACCGGGGCATGAACGCAGCGCGTGGAATTGCGCGGCGTCGTCCGGATGCAGCGGCCGAATGCTCATCTCGACCGGTTCGGCCCCGAACCGGGTCGTGCTCTCAAATATTGTCTTTGGTTCTGTCATTGTTATGGCGTTCGGTCTGTCATCGGAAACTCACTCACAGCGTCAGTTCGAACGAGCGTGCCAGCAAGCCGGGTAGTTTCCAGCCGCCGGTCTGCCGCTCGCCCTCCGTTCCATCGTTCAGCAGCAGTTCCGGCTCGGCGTCGAGACGTTCGAGCTCGCTCGACAGCAAACGGTACAGGCTGTCGTCGAAACGCATCGCGTCGACCGGCGCGACGATCTGGCCGCGTTCGACCCAGAACGTCGCGAAACGCGTCATGCCGGTCAACCGGCAATTCATCCGGTCAGAAAAATTCACGTACCAGAGATTGCCGACATACAGCCCGGTATCGAGTGCGGCAAGGATATCGGCGGCGTCGAGATCGCCGCCAGCCATCGCCAGCGACTCGGGCGTTTCGCTGGCGAGCGCGCCGTTCGGCGTCAATCCGTATTCGCGCGCGCTACGGGCGTTGGTCAGTTGCCCGGCGTTGCGGCCGTCGTGAATCAACGGCACGCTGTCGCGCTGATAACCGTCTTCGTTGAAGCGCGGCGTGATATTCAGGCTCAGGTCTTCGGTCATCGACACGCGCGGATCGAGCGCGACTTCGCCGCTGTGCAGCCGGTAAAACGGGCTGCGCGCGGTGGCGTTCGCGCGCGCGGAAAACCCGCCCCACGACGCCGTGCCGACCAGTTCCAGCATCGCCGCCGGCGCCAAATACGTGCGATACCGCCCCGGCGACAACGCGCGCGGCGTGTGTCCAAGCACCGGCAAACGTGCGGCGGCCTGTTCGACCTTCGCGGCGAACACGCTGTCGTCCCAGTGGTCGCCGGTGTACGTGCTTTTGATCGCACGGCCGCTCGGGTCGTACAACGACCAGCCAAAGCTGAAGTTGCTGACTTCGTACCAGCCGCGACTGCCGCGCGACGACGCGAAGCCGCGCACCATCGAGCCACCTGCATAGAAGCCGACGAAATCGAGTCCGCGCCCGCTTTCGGTGGCGATCCGCAACAGTGCGTCGGGCGCGGGCAGCTTGCCGCTGCGGCGCGTCGATTGGGTCCATTGGGTGGCGTCGTACAACAGATGCGGGTCGTCGGGCGCATCGCGCAAGCCGTCGCGCAACGTATTCAGCGCATCGGCGATATCGCGCAGGTCCGTCGCTGGATCGCCGCATACCGTGAAGCTCGAATACGCCTGCCTGGCGCCGTCGATCAGGCGGACGGTCAGCTTGCCTTGCGACACCTGGCCGATCTGCCGAACCTTGCCACCGTTGAAGCGGATAAAGTCGGATTGCTCCGCCGACAGCCGCGTCAACGCCACTTCGTCGCCGCTGAGCAACGTGTCGATCGCATCGGCGAGCAGCGCGAAATGCGCGTGCCAATCCGGCGACTGCGCGTTCGAGGCGAAATCGAAGCCGCTCGATGCATTGACTGCATGGGTTGTGGTCATCGCGCGCCTCCGAATACATCGACATGCGTGAACACGCACGGCGGCGACGCATGGCCGACGCGCACCAGCTGCACCGGTTCGCCTTTGCCGCACATCGACGTGCCGAACACTTCGCGCGTGCCGGCATTGCCGACCGCGCTCAGACTGCGCCAGAAATTCGCGGATATGCCGCGATAATTCGGTTGCCTGACGATTTGCGTGAGCTTGCCGTTTTCGATCAACTGGCCGAACTCGCAGCCGAATTGAAACTTGTTGCGGTGATCGTCGATCGACCACGACGTATTGGTGCGCATCAGGATGCCGTGTTCGATGCCGGAAATCATTTCGCCCAGCGTGCTGGTTCCCGGTTCGATATTCAGGTTCGCCATCCGGTCGATCGGCGCGCGATTCCAGCTCGACGCACGCGAATTCGCGACGCCCGCCATCTTTGCGCGCTGTTGCGACAGCGCGCCACCGAGCGGACGTTCGAGCACGCCATCGCGAATCAGATACTGTTTGCGCGCTTCAGTGCCGTCGTCGTCGAATGCGTACGACGCGGCTTGTTCGCGCAACGACGGATCGAATGTCACGTTGAGCAGTTCCGAGCCGTAACGGTAAGTGCCGAACATCTCCGGCTTCACGAAACTCCATCCGGCGAAGTTGCGTTCGTCGCCGAGAATCCGGTCGAGTTCGAGCGGATGCCCGATCGATTCGTGAATCTGCAACATCATCTGATCGGGCATCAGCAGCAGGTCGCGAGGACCAGACGGACAGTTCGGCGCGGCCAGCAAGGTCAGCGCGTCGGTGGCGAGCCGCACGCCTGCGCCGTCGAACGCGTAGCGGTCCAGCACTTCGACGCCGCCTTGCGCGAGCGTGCCGTAGTTGCCGCCGAGCGTGCGCACCTGCGTGTCGCCGTTCGCGTGCGCCGCGACGCTCATTTCCGGCATCACGAGGCAAAAGCGCTGCTCGATTCGCGCGCCGTCGCTGGTCAGATAAACCTGTTCGGTGCGCGTGATCTGCACGGATGCCGTGCGCTCGACGATCCGCTCGTCGATTTTCGCGGCGGCGCATTCGTGCGCGAGACGCGCGAGCCATTCGCCGCGCGTCGGCAGCGGCCGGTCGGCATTGGGCGAGACATACGCGCCGCTGAGCGCTTCGCGCGACACCGCTCGATGGTCGATCAGCGATGCGCCGGCGCTCGCCAGCGCACGTTGCGTCGCGATATCGAGCGCAGCCTGCAAGCCCGCGATGGACAGATCCGTGGTTGCCGCATAGCCCGCGCCCGCGCCGGCCCACGCGGTCAGCATGGCGCCGCGTTCGCGCTGCGTGCGCAGCGGCTGCGCGACGTCGTTGCGCACTTCGTGGTCGTCGACCTGCTCTTCGCAAATCCGTAAGGACCAGAACGCCGCATTGCTCTTCAACGCACGGGCGGCCTGCGTCCAGCGCGATTCACTCATTGCAGCACCTCGGGTTCGTCGTGCTCCGGCGCGATCATCGACGCTGCGAGCAACGACTGCGTATAAGGATGTGACGGCGCATGCAGCACGTCGGGCGTGTCTCCCGCCTCGACCACGCGGCCGTTCTTCATCACGATCACGCGATGCGCCATCGCACGCATCACCGCCAGATCATGGGTGATCAATAGGTAGCTTAACCGGTACTTCTTCTGCAAGCCCGCCAACAACTTAAGCACCTGTTGCTGGATCGACACATCGAGCGCGCTGGTCGGCTCGTCGAGAATCAGCACTTCCGGTTCGACCGCCAACGCACGCGCGATCGCTATGCGCTGCCGCTGCCCGCCGGAAAACTCGTGCGGATAGCGCAGCATCGATTCTTGCGGCATGCCTACTTCTTCGAGCATCGTCCCCACCCGCGCGCGGCGCGTGCGCGCGTCGATTTCCGGCCGGTGCACCTCGATCCATTCCCCGACGATCTGCTCGACCGTCATACGCGGCGATAGCGACCCGAACGGGTCCTGAAACACCACCTGCATCCGCGAGTACAACGCGCGGCGCGAGTTCGCGCCACGCAAAGCCGACAACGGCGCGCCGTCGATATGGATATGACCGGCGGCGGGCCGTTGCAGACCGAGCAGCGTCGCCGCCAGCGTCGATTTTCCGGAGCCCGATTCGCCGACCACGCCGAGCGTCTCACCGCGACGCAGCGTCAGATCGACGTCGTGCACTGCGCGAAACGTCGAACCGCTGAACAGCGAGCGCCAGCCTTTCGCGGCCGTCCGGTAATCGACCGCGAGGCCTTGCACCTCGAGCACCCGACGCGCGTGCGGTTCGATCGGCCCGATCTCGCGATGCGGTTCGCTGTCGAGCAAGCGCTGCGTGTAAGGATGCTGCGGCGCTGCGAACAGCGCCTGGGTCGTATTGGTTTCGACCAGCACACCCTTTTCCATTACCGCCACGCGTTGGGCGAAGCGGCGCACGAGATTCAGGTCGTGCGTGATCAGCAGCACCGCCATGCCGCGATCGGCGGCTTCCTGTTCCTGCAACTCGATCAGCAGATCGACGATCTGCTGACGCACGGTGACGTCGAGCGCGGTAGTGGGTTCGTCGGCGAGCAGCAGGCGGGGACGGCACGCGAGCGCCATCGCGATCATCGCGCGCTGGCGTTGTCCGCCGGATAGTTGATGCGGGTAGCTGTCGATCCGCCGTTCCGGCTCGGGAATGCCGGTACGGCGCAGCAGTTCGATGCCGCGGGCGCGCGCCGCGTTCGACCACAAACCCTCGTGCAGACGCAGGCTTTCGGCGATCTGCTGACCGATCGTGAACAGCGGATTGAGCGCGGTCATCGGCTCCTGAAACACCATCGCGACGTCGGCGCCGCGAATCCCGCGCATCTGCTGCTCGGTTTTCTGTAATAGATCGACGCCGTCGAGACGGATCTGGCCGCTGGTCTGCGCATGTTCAACGAGGCGCAGGATCGACAGCGCCGTGACGCTCTTGCCCGAACCGGATTCGCCGACCAGCGCAACCCGCTCGCCGCGCCCGATCGTCAGATTCAGTTCGCGAACCGCGACCTTGTCGCCGAAACGGATCGAGAACGTGTCGATTTCCAGCAAAGGCTTGTGCAACGTTGCGTCGCCCATCACTTCCTCCCGCCGAACGCCGACCCGCGCGAACGCGTGTCGAGCGCATTGCGCAACGCGTCGCCCATGAACGTCAGCAGCAACAACGTGATCACCAGCGCGGCAAACGCAGATACCGAAATCCACCATGCGTCGAGGTTGTTCTTGCCTTCCTGAAGCAGTTCGCCCAGGCTCGGCGTGGGCGGTGCGACACCCAACCCCAGAAAGTCCAGACTCGTCAGCGACAGAATCGCGGCGCTCATCCGGAACGGCAGGAAGGTGATCACCGGCGTCATGCTGTTCGGCAGCAGATGACGCCAGATGATCTGCCAGTTGCTCAAACCCATCGTGCGCGCGGCGCGAACGTAATCGAGCGAACGGTTGCGCAGGAATTCGGCGCGCACATAGTCGGACAGCACCAGCCAGCCGAACATCGACAGCAGGATAAACAGCAGCCACAAACTCGGCTCGAAGATCGACGCGAAGATGATCAGCAGATACAGGTCCGGCATCGAACTCCATACTTCGATCAGGCGCTGCCCGATCAGGTCGGTGCGGCCGCCGTAAAAGCCTTGCAACGCACCCGCCAGCACGCCCAGCACGATACCCGACACCGTCAGCGCAAGCGCCATCAACACCGACAGCCTGAAGCCGTACAGCAATCGCGACAGCACGTCGCGGCCGTATTGATCGGTGCCGAGCCAGTTGGTCGCGGACGGCGACGCCGGAAACGGCCGCGTCGCGAAGTAATCGATCGTGTCGTAGTGGTAGTGATTCGGCGGGTAGATCGCGAAGTTGCCTTTCTCCGTCAACTGCTTGCGGATAAACGGATCGAGATAGTTCGCGCGGGTCGGAAAATCGCCGCCGAACATCGTTTCCGGATAGTCCTTCACGATCGGAAAATAGTCATGGCCGTCGTAACGGACCATGAGCGGCCGGTCATTCGCGAGCACTTCGCCGAGCAGGCTCAGCACGAACAGCGTCGCGAACACGATCAGGCTCCAGTAACCGAGCTTCTGCCGGCGGAAACGCTGCCACACGCGTCGCCCAGGCGACACGGACACCGGCAACGCGCCGGGCGGCAGCTTATCGGTCCAGGCTGTTGAACTGGATGCGGGGGTCGACGAGGACATAGCAGACGTCAGCAATGAGTTTGGTCACGAGACCAATCAGCGTGAACAGGAACAGCGAACCCAGCACGACCGGATAGTCGCGGCGGATCACCGAGTCATAAGACAGTTGGCCCATGCCGTCGAGCGAAAACAGCGTTTCGATCAGCAGGTTGCCGTTCAGGAAGGCGCCGATAAACGCGGCGGGCAACCCGGTCAGCAGCGGAATCGCGGCGTTGCGCAATACGTGCTTCCACAGCACGTCACGCTTGGGCGCGCCTTTCGCCCGCGCGGTCAGCACGTATTGACGACCAATCTCTTCGAGAAACGTATTCTTGGTCAGGATCGTGACGATCGCGAAGTTGCCAACCACCGACGCCGTCACCGGCAACACGATGTGCCATAGATAATCGAGCACCTTGCCGAACGCACTGAGTTCGTCGAAGTTATCGGACGTGAGGCCGCGCATCGGGAAGATCTGCCAGAACGTGCCGCCGCCAAACAGCATCAGCAGCAGCACGCCGAACACGAAGCCCGGAATCGCGTAGCCGGTCAGCACCATTACGCTGGTGGCGGTGTCGAAGCGCGAGCCATTGCGCACCGCTTTCGCGATCCCGAGCGGCACCGACACGATGTAGGTCAGCACGACCGTCCATAACCCGAGCGTGATCGACACCGGCAGTTTCGAGCGGATCACCGCCCACACGCTCTGATGGTGATAGTAGGACTGGCCGAGATCGAAACGCGCGTAGTCCCTCAGCATCTTCAGATAGCGCGTCAGCGGCGGTTTGTCGAAGCCGAACTGCTTCTTGATCTGCTCGATCTGCTGCGGATCGACGCCCTGGCTGCCGTGATACGCGTTGCCGCCGCCTCCGCCTTCGCCGCCGCGCTGCTGGCCGTGACGCAACTGCGTCATCATCTGTTCGACCGGGCCGCCCGGCACGAACTGCGTCACGAAGAAAGTCAGCGTAACGACGCCGATCAGCGTCGGGATCATCAGCAGCAGACGTTTGACGATGTAGATAAACATAAGCCCCTCACTTCGCCTCGGCGGTGTTGGCCGCAGCGGACGGCGGCTTGCGATACCAGTAGCTGACGATCCAGTCCTCGCCCTGGAAACTGACCGGCGTCACCGACGGGTAGCCGAGGGCGCTTTTGTACGCTATGCGCGTATCCGGCGCGAAATATTCGGGCACCAGGTAATAGCCGTTGATCAGCACGCGGTCGAGCGCATGGGTCGCGGTTTCGAGTTCGTTCAGCGTGCTCGCGCGCATCACCGCGCGCACCAGCGCGTCGACCGCCGGCGACCTCACGCCCGGATAGTTCTCCGAGCCGACCTGCGATGCCGATGCGCTGCTGAAACGACGCTCCAGTTCTGAACCGGGAATCGTCACGCGCAGATAGATGAACGTCGTCATATCGAACTCGAAGTTGTCGATCCGCTTCTGATACAACGCACTATCGATCTCGCGCATATGCGCATCGATGCCGAGCAGTTGCAGGTTGCGCATATACGCCAGCAGTACGCGATCCATGCCCGGCTGATCGTCGATGATTTCGATCGACATCGGGTTGCCGTGCGCGTCGCGCAACTGGCCGTCGCGCACCGTCCAACCCGCTTCGGCGAGCAGGCCGCGCGCTTCGCGCAGGTTCTCGCGCAACGTGTGCGGCGCAATCGTGTCGGCCTGCCTGACCATTGGACCGAACACGGCCGCCGGCAAACTCGCGCGATACGGGTCGAGCAGCGCGAGTTCGGCATCGGTCGGCGCGCCTTGCGCGGCGAACGGGCTATCGTCGAAGTAGCTGTTGGTGCGCCGGTACTGGCCGTAGAAGGTCATCCGGTTCAGCCAGTCGTAGTCGAACGCGAGTGCAAGGGCATGCCGCACCCGCACATCCGAAAACATCGGCCTGCGCGTGTTGAACATCAGCCCCTGCATCTGCGCGCCGTGATCCGGAAAGAGTTTGCGCTGTAACGCGCCGTTATCGAAGTTCTTGCCGATATAACGGCGCGCCCATTGCATCGAACTGTATTCGACCATCACGTCGGTATCGAGCGCTTTCAGCGATTCGAGCTGCGTGTAATGATCGTGATAGAGCTTGAACGCGACGCGCGCGAAATGGTACATGCCGCGCCGCGATGGCAAATCGGCCGCCCAGTAAGCCGGATTGCGACGGTAGACGATCTGCGTGTCGTTCTTGCGCTGCTCGATCAGATACGGGCCGCTCGACACCGGCGGCACGTTGGTCAACTGATCGAACGCGATGCGCGTGCCGTTGGCTTGCATTGCCCACTTGCGCGAGAAAACCGGCAGGTCGCCTGCGATCAACGGCGCGTCGCGTTCCACGTGCCTGAAGTCGAAGCGCACCCGCGATGGGTCGAGCACCGTGGCGCGGCTGATCACCGCGAACTGCGAGTTGAACAGCGGCGATGCCTGCGGGCTGGTCAGCGTATCGAACGAATACTTGACGTCGTCGGCGGTGATCGGATCGCCGTTCGAAAAGCGCGCTCGCGGGTCGATATGAAACACCGCTGATTTGCCATCCGGCGCCACCTCGACGTCGTCGGCGATCAATGCGTATTCCGACGCGAGCTCGTCCCAGCTGCGCTGCATCAGCGTATCGAACATCAGATGCAGGATGTCCGGCGCCGGCGCACCACGCGTCAGGAACGGATTCAGCGAATCGTAGCTTTGCCTTTCGTCGTAGTTCTGGAAAACCAGTGTGCCATCGGTCGGCGCATTCGGGTCCGCGTAATCGAAATGCGTGAACCCGGACGGATACTTCGGCGCGTCGTACTGCGCGATCGACGCCCTCGCCAACGCGGGCGCGGTCGTCAACGGCACGACCAGCAGCCCCGCGACGAGCGTCATCGCAACCCGCGCCGCGAACGCCGTAACGACGCGCGCGCGCGGGCCTCGAAACCTGTCGGTTGTCATCATGCGTGTCTGGACGCAATCGGCTCGTAGCCGATGCGCGATGCTTCGAAACCGCGCGGGCGGCGGCGGGTAGCCACCGCTCGCGCGGTTCCGGGTTGAAGGCCGGATGGGTATATTGCGAAGGCCGGAAGTTCGCGTCGAAGCTGAGCTTATTCGTCGTCGTTACTCGTCGTGGTTACTCGTCGTCGGACGGTGTGGTCTTGAACGAGAACTGAACTTCGCCGACATACGGCTCGGCATTCTTCTCGCACTTGTACGCCTTGCCTGCGGCAATCACGGCTTCGTTGAACACCGACGTCGGCGGCGTGACGCGCATGATCTTCACGTCGCTGACCTTGCCGTCCGTACCGATCGTCAGATGCGCGATCACGTCCGCCGAAATACCGTCCGTCAATGCCTTGCGCGGAATCACCGGCTGCACCGACTGACAATGACCGCGGCCGTCCACCACGCCATGCAGCGCGGGCGGCGCCGGCGGTGCGGCCGGTGCCGGAGCGGGTGCCGGCGCAGGCGTCGGCGAGGCGATCGCCGGAGCGTTCGGAGCCGGATTCGCCGTGGGCTGGATCACCGGCTGCGGCGTCGGTCGCGGCGGCGGCGGCGTCGGGGTCGGCTTCGGTATTTCGTGCTTCGGCTGCGCTTTGGGCGGCGCCGGCGGCGGCTCCAGCTTCTTCACCTCGGGCGGCGGCGGTGGCGGAGGCGGCGGCGCAATCTGCACGCGCATCTCCTTCGGCGGCGGAGGCGGCGGCGGCTGGAACTTCATGTGCGACACGCCCAGAATCACCAGCGCCTCGACCAGCACCGCAACGCCGATCGCCAGCTTCATGGGCATGCGACCGTGATGCGCCGGCGTCGTCGATGCCCAGAGTGCACCGTGCAGGCGGTTTTGCGGATCTTTCATGTCGATGGCCGGTGAACTCATGTCGTCGGGTTCGTGGCCAATGCAACCGAACTGATGCCCGCCGCGCGCACCAGGTCCATCACCTTGACGATATTCTTGTAGCTCGTGCCTTCGTCGCCGGCAATCGCGACATCTACTTTCTTCGAGTCGTGAACCAGACCTTGCAGACGCGCGGTCAGTTCGTCGGGCGTCACGGGCTTCGAATCCAGATAGATTTCATCCGTCTTCGTCACGCCGATCGATAGCTTGACGGTCTGCTGCAACTGCTCGGCGGTGCTCGATTGCGGCAGGTCGAGCTTGATGCCTGTGCCCTGGATCATCTTCAGCGTCGCGAGCATGAAGAACACCAGCAGGAACATCATGATGTCGATCATGGGGATGATCTCGATGCGCGCTTTCTCTTCACCGCCGAGGTAATGGCTGCGATGGTTTCGCATGGTCCGTCTCCTTGAGTGCGGGCGTCAGACTGCGAAGCGCGATACGAGCAGCGACTTGATGAGGTCGAACTGGTTGACCGTCATCCGGATACGCTTGTTGAAGTAGTTCAGGAAGATCACGCAGATGATCGCGATGGTCAGCCCGCACGCGGTGGCCGTCAGCGCGTGACCGATGCCGCCCGTCACACCGTTCGGGTTCGCGGTGCCGCTGGTGCCGAGCACGTTGAACGATTCGACCATGCCGATGATCGTGCCAAGCAGACCCAGCAACGGGCCGAGCGTCACGGCCGTATCGAGAATCCACAGGTTACGGTCGAGACGCGGCAACTGGAACATGATCGTTTCCTCGATCTCGCGTTCGACCACGGCTTCGCTCTTGCCCTTCACTTTCATCGCCGACTTCACGAGTTCGCCTTGCACGGTCTGCTTGTAGTGCTCGGCCACTTTGGCGGCATCGTCGGGATTGGCTGCATCGACGAGTTTCAGGTCATGTTCGAGGGTCTTGCCGGCACGCACGGCACGCGAGAAGAACATGAATCGTTCGATGATGATCGCGATGCCGAGCAGGAAGATGAACGCGAGGAGAGGGATCAGACCCATCGACTGGATCGAGTAGTTAATGAGGGTATTCAGCACTGCGGACTCCGGTTAGTACAGGCTCAAGCGGCCGTTGAATAACGGTGGGTATCGAGATGCCGGCTGCCTTATGGGTCGCCAGCTAAAAAGGCCTGTCACCCATGCAAAGCCCGTACCAGATCGAGCGCCTGATTGCTCCGTAAAGACGTCGCCAATCCCTTACATGGAACGCTTTGCCTTTTATTTCATAGCCTTACGTAGCGTAACAAAAACTCGCATCCCGAAGGCTTGCGTCGCGCTCGCGCACGCGTATAGCAAAACAAATTGATTTCGGTAATGAACGCGAAGGTGCGCGGCACCTTCAAGATCAACGACGACATACAGGCTTACGCCGACCTGTGGGCGAGCCGCAACGAGACGGTCCAGTATTTCGGCAGCCCGGCCATCAGCAGCACGTCGAACGTGTTCAATCCGCTGACCGGCTCGGTGTCGCAACTCGACCGCACGGTGTCGGCGCTGAATCCGTACAACCCGTACGGTGTCGATACGCCGATCAACCTGACCTTCCCGGGCGTTGCGCAGCGCGCAGACACGGTATCGACGTTCTGGAAGGCCTCGACGGGCGTGAAAGGTTCGTTCACCACGCCGAAGGTCGGCGACTGGGACTGGTCGGTGGACTATGGTCATTCGCAGAGCACGGTCGACACGACGTACTCGAACATGATCAACACGGCCGCGCTTGAAAACATCCTCGGCCCGAACGGCGGCTACAACTTCGCGAACCCGGCATCGACACCGAACGGTCTGAACGGCCTGTTCCAGGACGACAACCAGCAGGCGATCTCGAAGCTCGACAGCGTGACGGCGAAGACCTCGACCGGCAATCTGTTCAACCTTCCGGCTGGCCCGGTCGGCATTGGTTTCGGTACGGAATTCCGTCACGAAAGCTCGCTGATCAACCCGCGCACGTACTCGTCGCAAGGGATCGTCGTGCCGGCGAACGTTCAGTCCGTCGACGGCGAACGCAACATCGCGGCCGTGTATTACCAGATCGATATTCCGATCATCCACAACCTGACGTTCACGCAAGCGGGCCGCTACGACCACTATAGCGACTTCGGCGGCGCGTTCTCGCCGAACTTCGCACTGCGCTTCCAACCGGTCCAGATGCTGACGACGTACGCGTCGTACAGCCGCGGTTTCCGCGCGCCGACGCTGGTCGAAAACTCGCAGGCAACCTACCTCGCTCACCAGAACCTCGTCGATCCGAACGACCCGAGCGGCGTGCCGACCAAGCACTTCACGACGGAACAGATCAACGGCAATCCGAACCTCCAACCGGAGCACACCAAGAACTACAACATCGGCTTCGAACTGTCGCCGGATGCGTCGACCGATATCGGTGCAGCGTTCTACAAGATTCATATCGACGGCGTGATCGGTACCGACGATCCGAATGCCGTGCTGGATGCCAACGACCCGTCGAAGGTCGTGCGCAATCCTGACGGCACGATCCGCTACATCGCGCAACAGTTCGTCAACCTCGGCTCGCTGGATACCGACGGCTTCGACATGAACTTCCGCAAGTCGGTCGGCACGAAGTACGGCACGTTCACGCTGTCGGGCGACTGGGCGTACGTGTGGCACTTCAAGCTGAATAGCCCGGGCGCTGCAACGCAGGACTTCGCGGGTAACAACCTCGCGCTGCTGCAACCGTTCGGTGCGTCGAATCCCCGCTGGAAGGGCAACACGAGCCTGACCTGGGATTACCGCAAGATGACCACGACGCTGAGCTGGCAGTACACGGGTCCGTACACCAACGCAGTGGCAGCCGAGTTCGGCGACGGTGGCACGGGTTCGGTGGCGTCGTATAGCCAGTTCAACCTGATGATGACGTATCGCGGCTTCAAGAACTGGACGATCTATGGCGGCATCCAGAACATCTTCGACAGGGAGCCGCCGTTCGACGTCGAGTGGCAATCAACGCCGGACATCACCGGCTACGACCAGTCGCTGTACACGAATCTGGGCCGCTTCTTCCAGATCGGTGCGACCTACCGCTTCTGATCGTCGCAGCGGGCTTTATCGCAGGACCGTAGGTCTCCTCTTGCCTCTTCTTCGTTGTTGAAGAGGATTGGCGGCGGTGCCTCGCGCACCGCCAGCTTTTTTGCTATTCGGATGCCACTTGAAATACGCAATGAAACCGATTCACGCCACTCGGGCGGCGTTGGCCGCGTTGGCGCTCGCCCTTCTCTCTCCCGCCCACGCCGTGACGATTCCGCCCGGCGTCACGCTCGCAGCCACCCAGGAACTCACGCGGCAAACACCCGTCGAGGCAGAATCGATCGACCCCGCGCATATCGAATCCTGGGCCGCTAATACGATCGGCCTCGACCTGTTCGAAGGCTTGACGCGAATCGCCGCCGACGGTGCGGTCGTGCCGGGCGTCGCGCAATCGTGGAGCCGCAGCGCGCCCGATACATGGATCTTCAAGCTGCGCCACAATGCGCGCTGGAGTAACGGCGAGCCGGTCACGGCCGCCGATTTCGTCTATTCATGGCAACGCGTGGTCGATCCGAAGACCGGCTCGAAATACACGATCCTGGTCGAGTTCGTGAAGAACGCGAAGGCGATTCTGGCGGGCAAGGCGCCGCTCTCCAGTCTCGGCGTGCGCGCGGTCGATCCGTACACGGTAGAGGTCAAGACCGAAGACCCGACCGCGTTCTTTCCGCAACTGACCGCCATGTCGACGATGGCGCCGGTGAACCGCGCGACGGTCGCGAAGTACGGCGACGAATGGACCCGTCCCGGCCACATGGTCAGCGACGGTGCGTATGCGTTGAGCGACTGGCAACCGGGCAACCGTCTCGTGATGGTGAAGAACGACAAGTACTGGGATGCGAGCAAGGTCGCGATCACGAAAGTCACCTATCTGCCGATCGAAAGCGACGAAACGGCAATGCGGATGTATCAGGCCGGCCAGTTCGATTACACGTATTCGATTCCGTCCGGCATCTATAACCAGGTCAGCAAGCAGTTCGGCTCCGAACTGAAGACCGGGATGTTTATCGCCACCTACTACTACTCGCTGAACAACGCCGACCCGGCCTTCAGGGACAAGCGCGTGCGCGAGGCGCTGTCCATGGTGATCGACCGCAACCTGCTGACGTCCAAACTGACCGCAAGCGGCGAGTTGCCGCTGTACGGCCTGATTGCAAAAGGCACGCAAGGCGCGGCGCAATTCCAGCCCGACTGGGCCGCGTGGCCGATGGCGAAACGCATCGAAACCGCGCGAGACCTGCTGAAACAGGCGGGCTATTCCGCTGCCAAGCCGTTGACGTTCACGCTGACATACAACACCAACGACCTGCACAAGAAGGTCGCGCTATTCACGACGTCGGAATGGCGCACCAAGCTCGGCGTCAACGTGAAGCTCGAAAACGTCGAGAACCGCGTGCTGCTGAAAATGCGCCACGACGGCAAGGTGCAGGCGTCGCGCGACGGCTGGTTCGTCGACTACAACGACGCGATGTCGTTCTTCGACCTGATCCGCTGCAACAGCGTGCAGAACGACCAGCACTACTGCAATCCGAAGGTCGATGCGTTGATCGATCAGGCGAACCAGCAGATGGACGAAGCGAAGCGCACCGCGATGCTAACGCAGGCGCACGACATCGCGATGAACGACTATCCGCTGATTCCGATGTTCCAGTACTCGGCGGTGCGGCTCGTGAAATCGTATGTGGGCGGCTATTCGCCGACCAACTACGTCGATCAGCGGCAGTCGCAGGACATGTACATCATCAAGCACTGAGCGCAAGGAGCCTTGCCATGCTGGCTTATACATTGCGCCGCGCGTTATGGGCGATCCCGACGATTCTCGCCGTGATCACCGCGTGCTACCTGCTGCTGCACCTGACGCCCGGCGGCCCGTTCGATTCGGAGAAGCATCTGTCGGCGGCCGTGCTTGCCAATCTCGACGCGAAATACCACATCGATCAGCCGCTGTGGAAGCAGTATTTGCTGTACATCGACTCGCTGCTGCACGGCGATCTCGGCGCGTCGTTCCGTTACACGGACTGGTCGGTCAGCGAACTGGTGTGGAAAGCCCTACCGGTCAGCCTCGGCGTCGGCGGCATTTCGGTGCCGATCGCGCTGGTGATCGGTGTGGCGCTCGGCACGGTTGCGGCGGTGCGCCGCAATGGGGTGATCGACCACGGCGTGATGTTGCTCGGCAATCTCGGCAGTGTGGTGCCGCCATTCATCCTCGGCCCCGTGCTGGTGTGGGTCTTCGCGATCCTGATCAAGCGCGGCGAGCATGGTCTGCTGCCCGCTGGCGGTTGGGGTGATGGCGACTGGCACTACCGCGTATTGCCGATCGTACTGCTCGTGATCATCAACGTATCGACGATTGCGCGCGTGATGCGCGGCAGCATGATCGAAGTGCTGTCCGGCAACTTCATCCGGACCGCGCGCGCGAAAGGTCTGGCCGGCCGCACCATCGTCTTGCGTCATGCGCTGAAACCGGCGCTGATGCCGGTCGTATCGCTACTCGGCTCGCTGTGCATTTCGTCGATCACCGCTGCGGTCGTCACCGAATCCGTATTCGCGCTGCCCGGTCTCGGGCAACTGGTCGTGAACGGCGCGATCAATCGCGACTACACGCTGGTGCTCGGTCTGGTCGCATTGATCACGGCATTCGCGGTCCTGTTCAATCTGCTGGTCGATCTTGCTTACGCATGGCTCGATCCGCGCATCCGGTACTGACATGAAGATTCGTCGATTCAACCTGGCCGCGCGTGCGTTCGTCGCGCCGCCGGCCGATGCGGCGTCCGCAGGCGGCTGTCTGTCCGGCGGCATCGTCACGAAGGCTTCGCGCGGACCGTTCGCGATTGCCGGCATGCGCTTTTTGCGTAATCGCGCGGCATTTGCAAGTCTCGTGATCCTGCTGCTGATCGTCGTCGCATGCTTTGCGGGGCCGCTGTTTCTGCCCAACAATCCGGTCGACAGCGACTGGGGATCGATCAGTCTGCCGCCGTCGTGGCTCGGCATGCATCTGTTCGGTACCGACGAACTCGGTCGCGACCTGCTCGCGCGCACGCTGGTGGGCGGGCGCGTATCGCTCGAAGTCGGGTTGCTCGGCACGCTGGTGTCCGGACTGATCGGCGTCGCGTGGGGCGCGACAGCCGGCTTCATGGGCGGACGCGTCGATGCCGTTATGATGCGCGTCGTCGACGTGATGTACGCGATTCCGTACATGCTGATCGCGATCATGATGATGACGCTGTTCGGCCGCGCGTTCTATCTGGTCGTGCTGACCATCAGCGCGTTTTCGTGGCTCGATATGGCGCGCGTGGTGCGCGGTCAGACGCTGTCGCTGCGTTCGCGCGAATTCGTCGACGCGGCGCGTGCGACTGGCGTCAGCACCCGCGCCATCATCGCGCGGCATATCGTGCCGAACCTGATCGGCGTGGTGGTCGTGTATGCCACGGTCACAGTGCCGTCGATCGTGCTGACGGAATCGGTGCTGTCGTTTCTCGGACTCGGCGTCCAGGAGCCGATGACGAGTTGGGGCGTGCTGATCGAAGACGGCGCCCAAAAACTCGAATCGATGCCGTGGCTGCTGCTCTGCCCTGCCGTCATGCTGTGCGTGACGCTGTATTGCGTGAACTTCGTCGGCGACGGTTTGCGCGACGCTCTCGACCCCAAGGATCATTGACATGGCGCTACTCGAAGTGAAGGACCTGAGTGTGCGCTTCACACGCCGCGAAGGACCGCCGGTCGATGCGGTCCAACGCGTGTCGTTTTCGCTCGACGCGGGCAGCACGCTGGGCATCGTCGGCGAATCGGGGTCGGGCAAGAGTCAGACCGTGATGGCGCTGCTCGGTTTGCTGTCGTCGAACGGCAGCGTGTCGGGCACCGCACTGTATCGTGGCAAAGACGGCGGCGATCTGCTGACGATGAACAACGCAGCGCTGAACAGGATTCGCGGCAACCGGATCGGCATGGTGTTTCAGGACCCGATGACGGCGCTCAATCCGTTTTTGACCATTGAACGGCAGATGACGGAATCGCTGCAATTGCACAAGAAGCTGTCGCGTCGCGAAGCGCGTCGGCGTGCCATCGAGGTGCTCGACACGGTGCGGATTCCCGATGCCGCACGCCGCATCGGCATGTATCCGCATGAGTTTTCCGGTGGTATGCGGCAGCGCGTGATGATTGCGATGGCGTTGCTGTCCGAACCGGAAATTTTGATTGCCGACGAACCGACTACCGCGCTCGACGTCACCGTTCAGGCGCAAATCATCGAATTGCTGCGCGAACTGAATCGCGAGCGCGGCACGGCAATCGTCCTCATCACGCACGACATGGGCGTGGTCGCCGGTTTGTGCGATACGGTGATGGTGATGTATGCAGGGCGCACGGTCGAGCAGGCAGACGCACGTGCGCTGTTCGCCGCGCCGACCCATCCGTACACGATCGGCCTGCTGAACGCGCTGCCACGCATCACCGACGACGACGACCGCCCGTTGCAAACCATTCCGGGCAATCCGCCTTTGCCGGGGCAAATCGGCGCGGGTTGCGCGTTCGCACCGCGTTGTTCGTTTGCAGACGATACTTGCCGCACCACAGTGCCGTCGCTCGATGCGCGTAGCGATCTGGCGGGTGCATTGCGCGCGTGCCACCGTCCGGTTTCAGCCATTCTGGAGGCCGTTCGATGAACCAGCATTCCGCTTGCAACAGTACCGAACCGCTGCTGTCGGTGAACGAACTGAAGGTGCATTTCAGCGTGCCGCGCGGCAAATTACCGTGGTCCGGCAAGGCCACGCTGCGCGCTGTCGACGGCGTGTCGTTCGATGTACGGCGCGGCGAAACCGTCGGGCTGGTGGGTGAATCCGGCTGCGGCAAGTCCACGCTCGCGCGCGCGATCGTCGGTCTTGCGCCTGCGTCGGGCGGCAGCGTCAAGCTTCATGGCGTCGAAACCGTGCAAGGCGCGAAGCGCGATCTCGGCATCTTGCGGCGCGACGTGCAGATGATCTTTCAGGACCCGCTGGCGTCGCTCGATCCGCGCATGACGATCGAGCAGATCGTCGCGGAGCCGTTGATCACGCATCGGCCCGATGTCGCGCGCGCCGATGTGCGCGCTCGCGTGCTGGCCATCCTCGAACGCGTCGGCCTGAATGCGCAGCATCTGCGGCGCTATCCGCATGAGTTTTCGGGCGGGCAATGTCAGCGCGTCGGAATTGCACGGGCATTGATCAGCGAGCCGCAACTCGTGATCTGCGATGAACCGGTGTCCGCGCTCGACGTGTCGATTCAAGCGCAAATCGTTAATCTATTGCGCGACTTGCAACGCGAACTGGCGTTGTCGCTGCTGTTCGTCGCACACGATCTGGCCGTGGTGAAAGCAATCAGCCATCGCGTGATGGTGATGTATATGGGGCGCGTGATAGAGTTCGGCGAAAAACGCGCGCTGTACGCGGCACCTGCGCATCCCTATACCCGTGCATTGCTGTCGGCCGTACCGGTTCCCGACCCGACCGTCGAGCGCGCGCGACGGCATCTGCTGCTTCAAGGCGAGATTCCGTCGCCCTTGCAACCGCCGTCGGGATGCGCGTTCCGCACGCGCTGCCCCGCCGCGATCGACGCATGCGGCGATGCGCAACCGCAAGCGGTTTCCCAGCAAGGTGATGCACGGCGAGTTGCGTGCATCCTGGTTCCCGTTCCTACCGAATAGCGCCTGTTTCATGGGCGGGAGGGAGTTCAACAACCGGGACAGCGGCGAAAGCCCACGCTCGACCGGCCCGAGCTGATGGTCTGGTGATGGTCCAAAAGCAACAAGCCCGTTCAAGTTCCCATGAACGGGCTTTGTCTGGCGGAGTGGACGGGACACGAACCCGCGCCCCCCGGCGTGACAGGCCGTATCATATAGGCTGCGACGCCGGACTGGCATGGCGTGTGACTCCTGAGTAACGGAACACCACTCGCGGAACACCACTCGCGAAATGGTATATCGATACGTATATCACGACCACATCAAGTCAAATATTTATTGAAAATCAACAATTTGTGCAACTGATGAAAATCGCCACCTGGAACGTCAACTCCCTCAAAGTTCGCCAGCAACACGTCATCGACTGGCTCGCGAGCAGCGGCACCGACGTGCTGTGCCTGCAGGAACTGAAGCTTCCCGACGAAAAATTTCCGCGCGCCGAACTCGAGGCGGTCGGCTATCGAAGCTGGTACGCGGGTCAGAAAACCTATAACGGTGTCGGCATTCTGGTGCGCGAAGGTTTGAACGTCGACGAAAGCAGCATCGTGCGCAACATCCCCGGTTTCGAGGACCCGCAGCAACGCGTGATCGCGGCGACCATCGATGGCGTGCGCATCATCTCCGCGTATTTCCCCAACGGCCAGGCGCCCGGCACCGACAAGTTCGCGTACAAGCTGCGCTGGCTCGACGCGCTGCACGACTGGCTCGCAACCGAGATGACGCTGCATCCGAAGCTCGCCTTGCTCGGCGACTACAACATCGCGCCCGACGATCGCGACGTGCACGATCCAAAGGCATGGGAAGGTCAGAATCTGGTGTCGCCCGAGGAACGCGCGGCGTTCGTGCGACTGATCGGCCTCGGCCTGCTCGACGCGTTCCGCCAGTTCGAGCAGCAGGAAAAAATCTATTCGTGGTGGGACTACCGGATGATGGCGTTCCGTCGCAACGCGGGACTGCGCATCGATCACATCCTGCTGTCGAAGGCATTGGCCGACATCTGCTCAGCGTGCGACATCGACAAGGTGCCGCGCAAGTGGGAGCAGCCGTCGGATCACGCGCCAGTGTTCGCGCAGCTGGGCTGATCCGGAATACAGCGACGAAACGAGGCAGCGCTGCCTCGCGTCCCTATTGCTTCAAGCGCCGCCCAGCACACCCCACAGGAACCCGAACACCATCGCATCATGCTCGGCCTGCTCCAGCTCATCGGAGCCGCCGTGGCCGCCTTCCGTATTCTCCCGATACCACACGTGCTGCGCGCCCAGCGCCTGCATGCGCGCGGCCATTTTGCGCGCGTGGCCGGGATGCACGCGATCGTCGGCGGTCGACGTCGTGAATAGCACCGGCGGATACGCGACACCCGCCGCGAGGTTGTGATACGGCGAATACGCGGCGAGCGCACGCGCTTCATCGGGTTCGTCGGGGTCGCCGTACTCGTCGATCCACGAGGCGCCCGCATGCAGCAAGTGATAGCGGCTCATATCGAGCAACGGCACCTCGCAGACGACCGCGCCGAATAGCTGCGGCCACTGCACCATGCAGGCGGCCACGAGCAAACCGCCGTTGCTGCCGCCCTGAATGCCGAGCTGTGCGGCGCTCGTCACGCCGGTCGCGATCAGCGCCTCGGCGACCGCGATGAAATCATCGAACGCGCGCTGGCGATACTCGCCTTGCGCCGCCGTGTGCCAGCGCGTGCCGAACTCGCCGCCGCCGCGAATATGCGCGACCACGTACACGCCGCCGCGTTCGAGCCAGCCGATGCCCTGCCCCGTCAGATAGCTCGGCAGCAGCGGAATCGCGAAGCCGCCGTAGCCGCTCAGCAGACAGGGGCGCGTCGGGCTTTCATCGCCCGGCGATGATTGCGCTTCCTTCGGCCCAATCACCGTGTAGGGTACGCGCGTGCCATCGGCCGATACCGCATGTCCGCGCGTCACCGCAACGCGCGTCGCGTCGAACTGCGTCGGCCAACGGTCGAGCAACTCCCATTCGCCGGGCTCCTCGAGCGCGAGATCGGAGAGCCAGTAGGCGGGCGGTTGCAGATAATCGTCGGTGTCGACGAACACTTCGTCGTTCAATGTCGACTCGACGGGCGACACGTCGACCTGCGCATCGCCGCGCGACGCGAACACGCGCTCACGCCACTGCCAGGTGCCGTCCTCGCGCTGCGACGGCGTCCAGATCAGCGTCTTGCCGCGCACGTCGTCGAGATACGACACGATCAGATGATGGCGCGTATGCGACCACTCGCAGGCCGAGGTCAGCGGCGTCGGCGTGAAGAGCGGCGTCACGTCGCGCTCGCCGCGCAAAAACGCGTCCTCGCGAATCGCGAGCAGCGCGCCGCCCGGATAGCGCGCGAGATTGCCGTCCCACTCGCATTCCCAATCGAGCCGCGGCTCGAGCAACAGCCAGCCCTGCCAAGCCCCCACCGCGACGTGCGACGGCACTTCGTAACGATGCCAGGCGTCGCTAGCGTCGTCGAGGTAATACGTGTGCGAATCGAAAAAGTCGACGCTGCTCGTCACCGTATGCCGGCGATCGACCGGATCGTAATGCGCCTCCACGCCGATGTCGCCAAACTCGCCGCGAAACACGACGGGCGCATCGGCGAGCGCCGTACCGCGGGTCCAGCGCCGCACGTCGCGCGGATAACCGGAGCGCGTCAGCGTCTTGCGCCCATTGTCCCAGCCGACGTACAGCGTATCGCGATCGATCCACGACACCGTGTGCTTGCCCGCCTTCGCAATCGCGAAGCCATCGTCGACGAAACGCCGCGCGTCGAGATCGAACTCGCGCACGACGAGCGCATCCGAACCGCCCGGCGACATCGTGATCAGCGCGCGGTCGCCGTCCGGATAAAGGATGTCGAGATCGACGCAGACCCACGGCGTGCCGTCGGCCGCGCCGAGCGCGTCGAAGTCGAGCAGGTTCTGCCACACCGGCGCGCCGTTGCGCCATGCGGCCCACGAAGTGCGTCGCCAGATACCGCGCGGATTGCGCTCGTCCTGCCACAAATCGTAGGCCCAGTCCTTCCAGCGATCCGGAATCACCGGACGCTCGCGCGGCAGATAGGCATCGGCGAGCCGCCGTCTGAGCGTGTCGAACGACTCGCCGCTGCACCACGCCACGCGGGTGCGCGCATTCTGCGCGTCGACCCATGCGAGTGCGTCAGCGTCGTACAGCTCTTCGAGCGACAGGAAAGGATCGGGGGAAAGCGGCCACTCGAACGGGGCGGGAGAAGCTGAAGAAGCTGGCATCGTCGGCTGTTGGATCGGAACAGCGTTGATTATGCCTCGTGCGCGGTGGTTGACGGTTTGCCGCGGGGCGCGATGCAACAACGACGAAGGCGGCCTGAGCCGCCCCCGCCTGCCATGGAGCATCGCTCAGAACGAGCGCGTCAAGGCTCCAGTCAAGGCTCCAGATTGAGCTCCTGAATCTTGCGCGTAATCGTATTGCGCCCGATGCCGAGCCGCTCGGCCGCCTCGACCTTGCGGCCGCGCGTGAAGTCGAGCGCTTCGCGGATCACGGCCGCTTCGAAGCGGCGCGCGAGTTCGTCCATCACGTCGGCCGCGTTTTCGCGCAGCATACGCGCGACTTCGGTGCGCAAGCCGCCTTCCCATGCGCTCAGCGCGGTGGCGACCGACGCGCCGGCCGCCCCACCCGGATGCACGAGCGCGCCGCCGTTCGTGCCAGCGAGCGGCACGCCGCCCGCGATTCCCGCATTGGTCGCCACGGTGCCATCCGTCGTCGCGCCGGCAGCGGCGCCCGCACCAAGCTCGCTCCCGGCGCCGTGCGCGGGACCGAGATCGGGCGGCAGATCCTTGGTTTCGATCGTCTGCGCGGGCGCCATCACCGTGAGCCAGTTCGCGAGGTTCTCGAGTTGCCGCACGTTGCCCGGAAACGGCAGCGACGCGAGATACGCGAGCGCCTCCTCGGACACGCGCTTCGGTTCGACGCCGAGATCGCGCGCACTCTTTTGCAGGAAATGCCGCGTCAGCAGCGGGATATCCTCGTTGCGCTCGCGCAACGCGGGCAAACGCAGACGGATCACGTTCAGACGGTGATACAGGTCCTCGCGAAACAGTCCCTGCCGCACGCGCGATTCGAGATTCTGGTGCGTCGCCGCGATCACCCGCACATTCGCGCGCAACGGATTGTGGCCGCCCACGCGATAGAACTGCCCGTCCGACAGCACGCGCAACAGACGCGTCTGCAGATCGAACGGCATGTCGCCGATTTCGTCGAGAAACAGCGTGCCGTTCTCGGCCTGCTCGAAGCGTCCCTGGCGCATCGCCTGCGCGCCGGTGAACGCCCCGCGCTCATGACCGAACAGTTCGGACTCCAGCAAATCCTTCGGAATCGCGGCCGTGTTCAACGCGATGAAGGGGCCGTTCGCGCGTGGGCTATGTCGGTGCAGCGCACGCGCGACCAGTTCCTTCCCGGTGCCTGATTCGCCGGTAATGAGCACGGTGGCCGCCGAATGCGACAGGCGGCCGATCGCGCGAAACATGTCCTGCATCGCGGGCGCCTGGCCGAGCATCTCGGGCGCTTCGGCGACGCGGTCGTCCCACGTCTGCTCGCCGCGCATGCTTTCGTCGACCGCGCGGCGAATCAGCTCGACGGCCTTGTCGACGTCGAACGGCTTCGCCAGATACTCGAACGCGCCGCCCTGGAATGCGGCGACCGCGCTATCGAGATCCGAGAACGCAGTCATGATGATGACCGGCAAGCCCGGCACCTTGTCGCGTACGGTTTGCAGCAGCTCCAGCCCGGAGCCGCCAGGCATGCGGATATCGGAGACCAGCACCTGCGGGCTGTCGTGATCGAGCGCGGCCGACGCTTCGCGCACGTTCGCGAAGCTGCGCGTCGCGAAGTTCTCGCGCGCCAGCGCTTTCTCGAGCACCCAGCGAATTGATTGATCGTCGTCTACTATCCAGATCGGCTTCATATAGGTCGGTCAGAAGTCTTGAGGTGCTTGTGTTATCTAGAGGTCGAGCGGCAGCAGAATCTGAAACTCGGTATGGCCCGGCCGGCTGTCCACCTCGATCAGACCTTCGTGCTGCTGCACGAAGGTCTGCGCTAGCGTGAGACCGAGACCGCTGCCGTCCTCGCGCCCCGACACGAGCGGATAGAAAATGCGGTCGCGAATCTCTTCGGGAATGCCTGGGCCGTTGTCGATGATATGCAAGTCCAATGCCAGCTTGCACAGGCGTTTTGAAATCGTGACCTTGCGCGCGATGCGCGTGCGCAATTCGATGCGCGCATCGCCCTGCGAGATCCGCTCGCGCAACGCCTCGGCCGCATTGCGCACGATGTTCAGCAGCGCCTGGATCAGTTGCTCCTTGTCGCCGCGCAGATCCGGCACGCTGACGTCGTAGTCGCGCTCGATCGTCAGGCCGCGCGGAAACTCCGCGAGAATCACCTGACGCACGCGCTCGCACACCTCGTGAACATTCACGTCGCCGACGATATGCGGATGCCGGTGCGGTTCGAGCAAGCGGTCGACCAGCGTCTGCAGACGGTCCGACTCCTTGATGATGACCTGGGTGTACTCGCGCAACTCGTCGCGCTCACGTTCGCCGAGTTCGAACTCGAGCAGTTGCGCGGCGCCGCGAATGCCGCCCAGCGGATTCTTGATTTCGTGCGCGAGATTGCGGATCAGATGCTTGTTGACGGCGGTCAGGTCGTTGATGCGCTCTTCGCGGTCGGTGCGCAGATGCCGCTCGTTCTCGAACAGTTCGAGCAACACGTAGTCCTGCGCGCTTTCCAGAAAACCGACGATCGCATGCACGTGCAGCGGCTCGTGGCCGGGACGCTCGAGCACGGCGTCCAGATGCGTCGCGTGAAAGCGGTGCGCGGCGATCGCGGTGATCGTCGCGACCAGTTCGTCCGCGTTCGAGAAGATGTCTGGCCACGCCATCTGCGTGAGTTGCTTGCGAGACATCTCCAGCATCGACTCCGCCGACGGATTCGCGAACGCGACGCGCAGCGTGCGCTTCTCGAGCACCAGCAAGACGGTCGGCAGCGCCTCGAAGCCTGGCAGCAAGCCGGAACTCACGAGTTGCATGTCGTCCGACAGCGTCTGTTCGTGTCCTTTCCTTGCCTTGATCAGATTCTTGAGAACCATCTTGCAGTCTGGCCGGTAGGAGATGGTGATAAATCAGGAGTGCTGCTTTATTGTGCTTCACCGAATGCCGTGTTGCCCGCGCGCGGCCGGCCGTGCGTACGGCCTAACGAAAAAGGGACGGCGCCGCCGTCCCTTTGTGACCGATCGCGAGCGTCGGGCAAAGCGCTTCGCCGGGTGAAGGGCGAAGCGCCATGGCCGCTTACAGCGAGTAATACATTTCGAATTCGATCGGGTGCACCGCCTGACGATAACGCTGCAGTTCCGTCGTCTTCAGTTCGATGTACGCGTCGAGCATCGCATCCGTGAACACGCCGCCGCGCGTCAGGAACTCGCGGTCCGCGTCGAGCGAGTCGAGAGCCTGGTCGAGGCCCGCGCACACGGTCGGGATCTTTGCATCCTCTTCCGGCGGCAGGTCGTACAGGTTCTTGTCGGCGGCTTCGCCCGGGTGAATCTTGTTCTGCACGCCGTCCAGACCCGCCATCATCAGCGCGGAGAAGCACAGGTACGGATTCGCCAGCGGATCCGGGAAGCGCGTTTCGATACGGCGGCCCTTCGGGTTCGACACGTGCGGAATTCGGATCGATGCCGAACGGTTGCGAGCCGAGTAAGCGAGCTTGACCGGCGCTTCGAAGTGCGGCACGAGACGCTTGTACGAGTTCGTACCCGGGTTCGTGATCGCGTTCAGCGCGCGAGCGTGCTTGATGATGCCGCCGATGTAGAAGAGCGCGAATTCCGACAGACCTGCGTAGCCGTTGCCTGCGAACAGGTTCGTGCCGTCCTTCCAGATCGACTGGTGAACGTGCATGCCCGAACCGTTATCGCCGACGACCGGCTTCGGCATGAACGTTGCCGTCTTGCCGTACGTGTGCGCGACGTTTTGGATGATGTACTTCAGTTGCTGCGTCCAGTCGGCGCGCTGCACCAGCGTCGAGAACTTCGTGCCGATTTCATTCTGGCCCATGCCCCCCACTTCGTGGTGATGCACTTCGACCGGAATGCCGATCTGTTCGAGCAGCAGACACATTTCCGAACGGATGTCCTGGAAGGAATCGACCGGCGCGACCGGGAAGTAGCCGCCCTTGGTGCCCGGACGGTGGCCGGTGTTGCCGCCTTCGAATTCCTTCGCCGACGACCACGGTGCTTCTTCCGAACCGATCTTCACGAAGCAGCCCGACTGGTCCGTGTTCCACTGGACCGAGTCGAAAATGAAGAATTCCGGTTCCGGACCGAAGTACGCGGTGTCGCCGAGCCCCGAGCTCTTCAGGTACGCTTCGGCGCGCTTCGCGAGCGAGCGCGGGTCGCGCTCGTAGCCCTTGCCGTCAGCCGGTTCGACGACGTCACAGGTCAGCACGAGGGTCGATTCTTCGTAGAACGGGTCGATGAAGGCCGTGTTCGCGTCCGGGACCAGCAACATGTCCGATGCTTCGATGCCCTTCCAGCCGGCAATCGACGATCCGTCAAACGCATGGCCGCTTTCGAACTTGTCTTCATCGAATGCCGACACCGGCACCGAAACGTGTTGTTCCTTGCCGCGCGTGTCGGTGAAACGGAAGTCGACAAACTTGACGTCTTCGTCCTTGACGAGTTGAATGACGTCGGCCACGGATTTACTCATAACCTATCTCCTGATTAACAATTTCGGCGGATTCAGCCGCCGCCCAATCTAGCTGACCCATCCCGGAACGTCCACTTATATGGCGTCGCGGGCGGAAAATTCTGCCGGGATAAATCGATCGGCACCAATAAAGCAGATAGTGTGCCACCTCTGGGCCTCGCATGGGCAAATCCGGCGCACACCATTACGCCGCTTACGTTTGCCGGCCACGCACGAGGCGCGAGCAGACTCGCAAACAAACGTGCGGGCATTGCAACGCACCAATTTCGCGCATTCACCGCTTTGGAAACGACGGTCCCTACCATTGTGGTGCATTCAGCAGGAAATGCACCAAATTTGCGCATCGAGGTTGGGACGGCGCCCGCGACTGCCCGGCGTCGTCCAGTCTACACAGGTCTGTGCGCTGCCTGCAGCGCGCTAGAATGATCATTTGGTCCGAAGGAGATTGACGCTCATGAGCACGCTCGAACAGCTTTACGCGAAGGCGGACGCCCGCCGCACCGAGAACCAACTGCCCTACGCGGGCGCGGTATCGCCGGCCGAGGCGTTCGAACTGCTGGAACTCGATCCGCGCACGCGTCTCGTCGACGTGCGTACCCGCGCCGAGCTCGACTGGGTCGGCCGGCCGGTGATCGGTGATGGCCAATACGCGCATGTCGAATGGACGCGCTATCCGGGCGCGGTGCCCAATCAGGAGTTCGTGCAGCAACTCGCGCAGGTCGCCTCGCCCGACACGCCGGTGCTGTTCCTGTGCCGCAGCGCCGCACGCTCGAAGCTCGCCGCGATCGCCGCGACCCAGGCCGGCTTCACGAAGGCGTATGACCTGCTGGAAGGCTTCGAAGGCGACAAGGACGGCCAGGGGCATCGGAAGACGGTGTCGGGATGGTGTTTTCGCGGCTTGCCGTGGATCGGAGCCTGATGGCGCGTGGCGCACTGCCCGCATCTGCGGAAGCCCGTGGCGCGGCGCTGAAGCACGCCGATTGAAACGGTTCGCGCCGACCACGGATTGATTGCATCGTCGGCGCGGGTTGTGACACTGCGATGTCGCGGTTCGCGCCAACCTGACCCTCAGGCGCGGACCGCTTGTTTTGTCGAGCGCCGCGCGCGCGCGGCGCTCCATTGTGTTCAGGGCGCGGCCGAAATCCCGAACACGTGCAACTTGCCCGCGCTGACCTGTTTCGGCAGCGTGACGCTCGCCACGAGCTCGCCCGGCGGCATCGCCATGGTCTGCCCCACCGCCATCGCTCGCCCAGTTATATAGCCATGGCACCTCGAAGGTCGGTTCGTCGCCCATATAGAAATTGGGCAGGCTCATCCCCGCGTTCAACACCGTAAAGAACGCGTTCAGGCGCGACACCGCCGCCGCGTTGCCGCCCAGTTGCGCAAACAGTCCGACCGGGTTGAACGGCACCATCCACGTGTACTGCCCGGCATTGCCTTCGACGTAGTTGTCGGTGCTGCTCTGCGTCTGCGCAATCCAGCTTCCGTCCGAGTTGCGCGCGGCGATCAGAGGCGGCGGCAGCGACGTGTTGAGCAGGTTCTGCCAATAGGCCGAGCGGCTCAGCAGCATCTTCTGGATCGTTGAATTGCCCAGTTGGCCGGCAAACTGCGAAATGGCGAAATCGCTGCTCGCGTATTCGAGCGTCGACGATGCCTGCCCCCATTCGCCATTCGTGATGTAGCCGAACTGCAGATAACTGGCGCGGCCGCCGTTCGTGGTCACGCCATTGCACGCCGTTCCGGGAACGTTGGCCATCTTGATCATGTGCTTCAGCGCGCCCGAGGTATCGAACGCTCGCGCGCCGAATGCATAGGCGCCCGCCACGATCAGCGAGCCGGCGTCGCCGGGCATCACGCCATCCTCGACGTTGTCGTTGACCCAATGCGGAATCGCGCCGCACTGATCCGCATCGTTGACTAGCGACTGCACCATATCGCTGGTTTCCTGAGGAAACAGCGTGGCTTTGAGCGCAATCAGCGAGCGATAGATGTCCCAGCCCGAAAAGCTGGTGTACTGCGCCGCGTGGCCCGCGCTAACCGTATGGACCTGCTGGTCGAAGCCGATATATTGGCCGTTGGAATCGCTGAATACGCTCGGCGCCCACAGCGCGTGATAGAACGCCGTATAAAACTTCGTCAGCGCAGTCGTGTCCTGACTACTTACCTGAATCGTATTGAGGGCCCGCTCAGCTTCACGGCTTACCCGTGGCCGCTGCCGAAGCCGCTGCCGCCGCTTCAGGCTCGACGATATCGCCACCGAGCAGATGCACCCCCTCTCGCAGCTTCACGAACGCCGCGGCGACGGCTTCCGGTTCACCCTTCACACCCAGATCGATGTGATGCCGCGCATACACGCCGCCGCGCTCCGCATCCCCGACGCTCGGCAGGCTGAACACCCGCACGCCCGGAAAATCGCGCTCGATTTTCTCCATCAGCGGCGTCACGCGCGACTCCGGCAACTCGAACACCAGCAGCGATTTTTCAGCGTGCGGCGTCGTGTGATGCAGATGCGCGTACCGCGTGTCGAGCACCCACTCGATCATCGGCCAGGCCATCACCGGGAAACCCGGCACGAAATGGTGTTGGCGGATCGAAAAGCCCGGAATCTTGTTGTAGCCGTTCGGAATGATGTCGGCGCCCTGCGGGTACGTGCCCATATTCAGGCGATGCCGGTTCTCGGGCGAGTTCAGATCGAGCGGCGCCGGCGAGTTCGCCGGATACATGTCGCGGATACGCTCCTGAATCAGCTTCGCGGCTTCCGGATGCAGCTCGAGCGGCACGCCGAGCGCGGCCGCCGCGCACTGGCGCGTGTGGTCGTCCGGTGTCGCACCGATACCGCCCGTCGAGAACACGACGTCGCCCGACGCGAACGTGCGCCGCAGCGTCGCCGTGATGCGCTCCGGATCGTCGCCGATGTACTCCGCCCAGCCGAGCGACAGCCCGCGCCCGCGGAGCAACTCGATGACCTTCGGCAGATGCTTGTCGACGCGTCTGCCCGAGAGGATTTCATCGCCGATGATGATGACGCCAAATGCCATTGCCGCCTCTTTCGTTTGATCAATAGGGAACCGGCGCGACCTCGCGCGCGCCACCAGGCGCTTCCGCCCGCATGCGCTGCAGCGCGCGCAGGCAGTAGTTGCCGAACCATAGCGCCGAGAACACGAGGATGAACGCGTAAATCCAGATCGTCACCGTCGTGATCACCGGGAACAGCACAATCAGCCATACCGACGACGCCCACAACAGCGTCGGCAGCGAACCTAGCAGGCCGCTCACGATACCGATCAGCAGCAACGGCAGCCGGTGGCGCCGCACCAGTTCGCGCCGCTCGTCGCGCGTCGCATGCAACGAGAGCGCGTCGTAGGTCATCACGCGATACGTGAGCCATCCCCACAGCAGCGGCGGAATCAACGCGAAGAACGGCGGCACGAGCCACAGCGGCAACGTGACGATCAGCAGCGCCAGACACAGCAGCGTGGTCCAGAGCGCCTGACCGAGGCTACCGTACCACGTTCCGCCGTGGCGCATCTCCAGCCCGGCGAACTGGCGGGCCGCGAGAAAGCGGATCACGGCCGGCATCGACAGCATGGCGATCAGCAGCAGCACCGTGACGACGATCAGCGGGATCGCCATCGCAATCACGATGAACGGCGCGATGACCGCGTGCAGCGTCGAAAAACCGAGCACGTCGAACAGATGATAAAGCGTGGCGGTGAAAGACCAGTCGTCGAGCCAGGTGCGGGTCGCGCCGGTCAGCGTCTGCCAGAAGAACCACAGGAGTACGCCCCAGCCGACCGTCGCGACGATAAACGGTTTGAAGGTCAGCCAGAGCATGCGCGGATGCAACGCGCTTGCGAGTGCGCGCCCAAACGAGCGCAACAGATCATTCATGCGAGCCAGTGCCTGCGAACGAAACGATGGACGGGAGAATCGCGCCGCGCCCGGGCCAGGCATGCTGGGGCACTGGAGGGTGCGCTCGAACGTGCACAGCATAAACCAAGGAACGCGCCGCCGGCGGAAGCGAGCAGCGCGGCGGAGTGCGCGCTCGAATGGATCCGCAATGGACTCAGAACGGACTCTGAACCGACTCAAACGGCAGCGGTGTCGTTGCCGGGTGCGCGGCGCTTCGATACGAGGCGATGCGCGATGCGCACGAAGGCGAACCAGTGCTGCGCCCAGAATCCATCGCCATAGCGGCGGCCTTCGAGCTGATCGCTGATACCGGTCGGCTCCATATCGCGGCTCCACGACACGCTGCGGAACAACATGTCCCACCACGGGAACAGCACGCCGAAATTGCAACCGTAATTGAGCCCTTCATGACCGTACCCGATCGCGTGGTGACGGCGGTGGAACGCCGGGCTGACGAGCAGCCGCTCGCCGAGCCAGCCGTAATACAGGCGGATGTTCGCGTGCTGCACGCTTTGCGCGAGATTCGTGATCGCAACCAGCACGACGAACTGCGACGGCGGCACACCGATCGCGAGCGCGATCATCGCGAAGAACGACGCCTGCAGCAGATCGTCGAGCAGATGGTTGCGATCGTCGGACCACAGCGACATCTGCCGCTGACTATGGTGTACCGCATGCAGCTCCCACCACACGCCGACGCGGTGCTGCCAGCGGTGATACCAGTAGCCGGCGAAATCGAGTACGAGCAGATACATGACGAACGTGACGAGCGGCTGCGTGGTCACGCCGGGCCACAGGTTGTCGAAGTTCAGGTTCGCGATGCCGTGCAGCCGCAGCCAGCCTTGCACGTTGTCGAAGAACGGTTGCAGCGCGAAGAAAAAGAACAGGTTCAGAATGCCGAGCTTGGCGATCCACGTGTACAGCACGTCGACGCGCACGGCCTTGCGGTTCTCCCATTGCTCGACCGGGCGCAGCGCCTCGAGCGGACGCAGGATCGCGTACATCGCGAGCACCTCGAGCACACCGACGATGACCCAGTACAGGCTGTCGTAGGTGTCCTCGTCGTAGTCCATCAGATCGAACCGGAACAGCAGCGGCTGCACCACGTCGACGTACAGCCACGTCTGCGCGGCTGAAACGAAGCTGTCGAGTGAGGAGAAAATCAGATGGAACATGATGCTGGCCTGTTACTTCATCCTTGGTGGCTCGTGGCGTCCTGGCTCTGCCCTGTTGCCCTCAGGCACTGTCGGGCGCCCTCAGGCCCCTCAAGCGCCGTTCGGCGCCGTCACCGGCGCGCGGTCGAAGAAATAGATGCCGTGCGGCGAGCGGCCCACCGCAATGGTCTGGATCAGCTTGCGCGTGTTGAGATCGATGATGCCAACATGCTTCGCGAAGCGGAAGGTCACCCACAGATAGCGTTTGTCGGCGGAAAGTTCCATATCGTCCGGTCCCGGCATCAGGCCGGTGATGTCGCCGACGTTGGTGAGCGTGTCTTCGTCGATGATGCTGATCGTGCTAGCGACGCGGTTCGACACCGCGACATGCTTGCCGTCGGCGAGCGAGCGGAAATTGTGAGCGCCCTTGCCCGTGTGAATTGTCTTGACGACCTTCTGGTTGCGCCAGTCCACCACGGCGACGCAGTCCTCGCCGGTCATGCCGACGAGCAGGTACTTTTCCCCCGGCGTCATCCACAGACCCGCGGGCACCTTGCCGACCTTCATCTTCCATTTGACGGTTTGCGTGGGCAGGTCGATGGCGGCGAGCTCGCCCGAGATCTGCAGCGAGACGAACACCGTCTTGCTGTCATTCGAGAACGCCATGTGGCTCGGCATCACCGCGAGCGGCAGCCGTGAAGCCAGCGTCATCTGGTTTTTCTGGTTGTCGTAGTGATAGATGTCGAGTCGATCGAGCCGCAGTCCCGTAGTGACGAGCCACTTGCGATCAGGCGAAAAACCGATCTGATAGGGATCTTCGATGTTCTCGACCCAGCGCTGTAACTGCCCCGTTTTCGGATCGACGAACATCAGGCTGTTCGACACCGAATTGGCGACGATCAGCGAGGAATTGTCCGGCGTGGCCATCAGGTGATGCGGTTCCTTGCCCGTGGGCACGGTGCCGATGACCTGGTGGCTGTTCTCGTCGATCAGGCTCAGCGTGGCCTCGCCAGAATTGAGCACGATCACGTTATTGGCGTGCGCCGCTGGAGAAAAAAAGCCTGCGGCGGCGACCAGCACCGCGGTCGCGGCGAACGTGGCACTCAAGCCGGGAAGAAAAAATTGACGCATGAAAACTCGCTTCGGAGAACAACGGTCATTGTAGAACGTTTGCCGGTCCGGGCGGTTGACGTAAGTCACTGGCGACGACCGAAAAATGACGGGTGCGATGAAGCGCGGCCGCGTGCGGGAGGTTTCGTCTGCCACGTCCGGTTTGATGCTCGCGCCGCGGGTTTTCGAGTGAGGAATCAATGTGCTCTCCCTGTCAGGGTCAATCATGCATCAGCCACACGTTAAAATCGCGCAAATGATTAGCGGGAACAATAAGAATACTCCTCTTTCCTTATCAATAAAAACCTAGCCGTATTAATATATTTTTTAGCCCGATTGAATTTCGGAGTTTGCTGATATCTGAATTGCACGCGGACATCGGAGAATTCTCCATACGCGCCGCCCCGGTAGCGCCTCCCCCATGAATCCCGAGCGTACATCGCCGGGCTGACGCGCGCTCGGCCAAATAACGCAAGCCTTACCAATGACCGGCGTTTTTGTATTTTCAATATTTTCAAACCCACCAGGCAATAACTTCACGTCAAAGTCGGAATACGCGCTGCGCGCCACTAACTACGTGCCACTAACTACAATAATGCGGAGGATTTTTAATTGATGAACAAGAATATTTCGATAATTCGCCATACCACGTCTCAAATAAAAGTCGCAGCGCCGCGAACTGCCTGCCTGCAAACACACCGTGCTTCCGCGCGCCAGAAAAGCATCGCACGGGCGGTTCGAAGTACCGCGGGTGTTGCAATAGCGGCGGCGGCCCTTTACGTCACGGAAGCGACAGGCGCCGGCGTCGATTCCGTCGAGGTAGGCACGGCCAGCGCGCCCGGCGACATCGCGGTCGCGATAGGCGCACAGGCCACCGCAAGCGGCGACTCATCGCTGGCGGTCGGCTCGCAGGCGAACGCGCAAAACGACGGCACGATCGCGTTAGGGGCGAACGCCACGGCGCACGGCGATAGCGCCGTCGCCATGGGCCTCTCCTCTTCCGCACAAGGCGAAGGCGCGAGCGCCTTCGGGCCTTATGCGAATGCGCAAGCGGAACGCGCGACCGCGCTCGGTCTGAACGCGTCGGCGCTTGGCGTCGACTCGGTCGCAGCGGGCTCCGGTTCAATAGCGGCGGACTCGGCCGCCTCCGCGTTTGGCTCCCTATCCACGGCAACCAGCGTCGGATCGACCGCGCTCGGCTATGTCGCGCAGGCCGGAGGCGCCAACTCGCTCGCCGCCGGAGCATGGGCCTCGGCGCTCGCGGACTCGAGCGTCGCGCTTGGCAGTAATGCCGTCGTCAGCGGCGTCGGCGCCATCGCCCTCGGCGTTGCCGCGCAGGCACGCGGCGCCTACGCCAGCGCAATCGGCTTCGGCGCAACGGCCGCGGGAGCCGGCGCGATCGCGCTCGGCAGCAACGCAAACGCGAGCGCCGACAATAGCGTCGCGCTAGGCGCCAACGCCAGCACCACGACGGATCTGTCGCAAAGCGCGTTTGTGCCCGTGGGAACGGGCGCCACCCCGATCGCGGCCTCCAGCGCGACGGGCGAAGTCTCGCTCGGCTCGGCGAACAACGAGCGTCGCCTGACCAACGTCGCCGCGGGCGCCGCGCCCACCGACGCGGTCAACGTGAGCCAGTTGAGCGCGGTCGACAACAAGGTCGATGCACTCGCTCAAAGCAGCGCGCTGCATTACTTCAGCGCCGCTGACCCGGTCGACGGCTCCAACGAGGCGCTCGCAGACGGCACGCACGCGCTTGCCGCGGGCAGCAACGCCAGCGCTATGGGCAGCAACGCAACCGCATTCGGCACCAGCGCCCGCGCCAGCGCAACCGACTCGACCGCGATCGGCGCGGGCGCCGTCGCCGGCACGGCCGACGCGACCTCGCTGGGCGCCTCAGCGTCGGCCTACGGCTCCGGTGCGACGGCGCTCGGCTCCAACGCCACGGCGAACGGCGCCGGCGCCCTCGCGCTCGGCTCCGGTGCCAGCGCAGCCGCCGACAACGCACTTTCGCTCGGATCTAACTCGAGCGCGCTAGTTGCAAACTCCGTCGCGCTCGGCCAGGGCTCGATCGCCGATCGCGCGGGTACCGTGTCGGTCGGTTCAACGGGCAACGAGCGCCAGATCACCAACGTCGCGGCTGGCACCGCCGACACCGATGCGGTCAACGTCGCCCAGCTGAAAGCGGTGAGCGACCAGAGCAGCGCGACCGCAGCGAAGCTCGACGGCGCGGTCATGTACGACACGAACGCCGACGGCAGCATCAACCGGAACAGCGTTACGCTCGGCGGCGATACCACGGAGGGCACCGTCATCCACAACGTCGCGGACGGCGTACAGGCGTCCGACGCGGTCAACCTCGGTCAGCTGAACGCGGCGCTCGAAGGCGCGATCAATAACGCGACGATCGGCACGGCCGACGCGTTGTTCAGCGCGGCAGGCGATAGCGCGACTGAGAGCGCGCATGCGTCCGGCGCGCACGCGATTGCGGCCGGGGCGAACGCGCGGGCGAGCGGCGTCAACACGGTCGCCGAGGGTGCGAACGCAGAGGCGGCCGGCACGAACGCGATTGCCGTCGGAGCGAATGCACAAGCAAGCGGCGCCAACGCGGCAAGCATCGGAGCGAACGCCATCGCCAGCGGCAACAACGCGACGGCGGTCGGTGCCGCAGCCAGCGCGAGCGCCGACAACTCGGTGGCGTTAGGCCAGGGCTCCGTCGCCGACCGAGCGAACACGGTATCGGTTGGCGCGGCGGGCCAGGAACGCCAGATCGCCAACGTCGCGGCCGGCGTGCGAGGCACCGACGCGGTCAACGTCAATCAGTTGCAGCAAAGCGTGAGCGGCGCGATCAGCGCGTCGAATCGCTATACCGACGACCAGATCCGCTCCGCCCGTCGGGACAGCTACGGGGGCACGGCATCGGCGCTCGCGATGGCAGCTTTGCCGCAAGCGGTGCTGCCGGGACACGGCATGGTCGCCATGGCGGGTGGCACGTACGGCGGTCAATCTGCGCTCGCAATCAGCGTGTCGCAGTTGTCGGACACCGGCAAATGGATCTACAAGGTCCAAGGCAGCACCGACTCTCGCCGACAGTTCGGCGCATCGATCGGCGCGGGGATGCATTGGTGAAATCAGCTCGAGTGAACGTATCGGACCGAGTCCGGCCGCGACGGCGCTCAGAGGACGCTCGGTGTACCCCGCGCGCACCGGTGCGCGGGCCCGCTCATCGGCCGCGGTGCACACCCAGTGTCCAGCGTCCGCGAGCGAGCGCCCAGGCTTTAGCGCTGCATCGACTCCCACACCTTGTGCAGGCGCTTCACCGAAACCGGCATCGGGGTGCGCAACTCCTGCGCAAACAGCGAGATGCGCAATTCTTCGAGGAGCCAGCGGAATTCCGCAAGCCGCGGATCCACGACGCCGCCGCGCTGCGACACCGCGCGCTGATAGTGCTGCAGCAGCGGCTGGAATTCGGCGAACTGGCGCGCGTCGCGTATGGCGTCCGCGCGCAGCTTGTCGATACGCAGCGCCATCCCCTTCAGATAACGCGGGAAATGTGCGAGTTGGGCATACGGCGTATCGACGACAAAACGCTTGCCGATCAGCGCATCGAGCTGATTCTGCAGATCGGTGTACGCGGCCACGAATGGCTTCGCCTGCAGGAGCTTCTTCGTCAGGCTCGCGTATTCGCCAAGAATCTGACCGACCAGCCGCGAAATTTCCTGCGCGAGCAACGTGAGGCGGCTACGCCCTTCGTCGCGGCGGACATGGAAGCTCGCATCGTCGTCGGGCAGCGGATCCTGCAGACACGCGCGGTCGAGTGCGGTGTCGATCAGCTGATCGCGCAGTTCCTCCTGCGTGCCGCGCGGCATGAACTGCATGGCCATTTCGCGCAGGCCGGGCAGATTCTTCTCCAGATACTTGATCGGCTCCTTCAACTGCAGCGCGAAGAGCCGACGCAAGCCCGCCCGATGAATCCGCGCGGCTTCTTCCGGCGAATCGAACACCTCGACGTCGCAATGGGTGCCACGGTCCACGAGCGCCGGGTAGCCAAACAGAGTCTGACCACCACGGCGAATTTCGAGCAACTCGGGCAACTTGCCGAAATTCCACGTGGTCAGGTTTTCATACAGTGCGGTGGCTGGTGCGCCTTCGGGTGTCGCGGGTTGCGGCGTGGCCGCGCCCTTGCCGCGCGACGCGCCGCTCTGAGCCAAATCTGGAGAGCGTGCAGGTGCCGCAACACCGCCGCCGCCCGCGTCGGCCAAGGCGGCGCCCGCCGCGCCCGAAACGAGCTTCTGGAAATGCTGCTGCGCCTGAGCGCCGAGCTCGGCGCGCAGTTGCGACAAATTGCGCCCCATCGCGAGCTGCCGGCCATGTTCGTCGATGACCTTGAAGTTCATGAACAGATGCGCGGGCAGCGTCTCGAGCTTGAAGTCGGACTGCTTCATCGTGACCTGGGTCTGCTCGCGCAGGTCGGCGATCAGCGCCTCGAGCAAGCCTCCTCCTCCGAAGCGCTGTGCGCCGTGCCGTTCGGCGAAGCCCGCCGCGTACTCGGGGAGCGGCACGCAATGCCGACGCAGCTTTTGCGGCAGCGACTTCAGCAGCAACTGCGCCTTTTCTTTCAGCATCCCGGGCACGAGCCACTCACAGCGGCGCGCGTCGACCTGGTTCAGCGCGTACAGCGGTACTGCGAGCGTCACGCCGTCGCGCGGCGTGCCCGGCTCGAAGTGGTAGGTCAGCGCCATCTCGATGCCCGCCATCGTCAGCCGCTTAGGGAACAGATCCGTCGTGACACCCGCCGCCTCGTGCCGCATCAGATCGTCTCGGGACAAATACAACAGCCGCAGCTTGTCCTCCGCCTGGCCGCTCTTTTCGACCTCGTCGCGATACCAGCGCTCGAACGCGGCGCCGGTATGGATGCCGTCCGGCAGCGCCTGATCGTAGAACGCGTAGATCAATTCGTCGTCGACCAACACGTCCTGGCGGCGCGACTTGTGCTCGAGCTGCTCGATGTCGGCGAGCAGCTTGCGGTTGTGCGCGAAGAACGCAAGCTTCGTGTCGAACTCGCCTTCGACGAGCGCACCGCGAATGAACAGCTCGCGCGCCCGCGCCGGGTCCTGCTTGCCGAATGCAACGCGCCGCCGGTGATAGATCGGCAGGCCGTACAGCATCGCGCGCTCGAACGCGGACACCTGCGCCGCGCGCTTTTCCCAATGCGGCTCGGACAACGACTTCTTGAGCAGATGCGCGCCGACCTTCTCGACCCACTCCGGCTCGATTTTCGCGATACAGCGCGCGTACAGACGGCTCGTTTCAACGAGCTCGGCGGCCATCACCCACTTGCCTGCTTTTTTCACGAGCGCCGAGCCGGGCCACAAATAGAACTTGATGCCGCGCGCGCCGAGGTAGTACGGCTCGTCGTCGGCTTTCAGGCCGATGTTGCCGAGCAGACCGGTCAGCAGCGCCAGATGGATCTGCTCGAATGTCGCCTCCGCTTCGTTCAGCCGCCAGCCGTGCTCGCGCACCACCGTCAGCAGCTGCGAGTGGACGTCGCGCCATTCGCGCAGCCGCAGTTGCGACAGGAAGTTCTTGCGGCACTCGTCCTGCAGCTGCCGGTTCGATTTCTTGTGCGCGATCGCTTCGTCGAACCAGTTCCAGATCTTCAGCCACTGCAGGAATTCGGAGCGCTCGTCGGCGAACCGGCGATGCGCCTGGTCCGCCTGCTCCTGCGCTTCGATCGGGCGATCGCGCGGGTCCTGCACGGACAGCGCACTCGCGATGATCAGCACTTCCTTCAGCGCCTGCTGGTCGCGCGCGGCGAGGATCATGCGGCCAACGCGCGGATCGAGCGGCAGTCGCGCGAGTTCGCGGCCGAGCGGCGTCAGGTGGGTGTCGTCGTCGACGGCGCCGAGCTCGTTGAGCAACTGGTAGCCATCGGAAATCGCACGGCCCGGCGGCGGTTCGATAAACGGGAAGGTTTCGATCGCCGTCAGATGCAGCGACTTCATGCGCAGAATCACCGAAGCAAGCGACGAGCGCAGAATTTCCGGATCGGTGAAGCGCGCGCGGCCCTGGAAGTCGCTGTCCTCATACAGACGAATGCAGATGCCATCGGCGACCCGGCCGCAACGCCCTGCGCGCTGGTTCGCGGCGGCCTGCGAAATCGACTCGACCTGCAACTGCTCGACCTTGTTGCGATACGAGTAGCGCTTCACGCGCGCAAGGCCGGTGTCGACCACGTAGCGGATGCCGGGTACCGTCAGCGAAGTTTCGGCGACGTTGGTCGCGAGCACGATGCGGCGCGCGTTCGACGCGCGGAACACGCGCTCCTGCTCGGCGGCCGAGAGCCGCGCGAACAGCGGCAGGATCTCCGTGTGGGGCGGATGATGTTTGCGCAGCGCCTCGGCGGCGTCGCGAATCTCGCGCTCGCCGGGCAGGAACACCAGTACGTCGCCGGGGCCTTCGCGGCACAGTTCGTCGACAGCGTCGACGATCGCCTCCATCAGATCACGATCAGTCTCGCGCTGCGTCTTCGGGCGCTCGCGGCCAGACGAGGTTGCACCCGAGGTCCCTTGCGCCGCCTTGACCGCCGGGCTGTCCTCGACGACCGGACGGTAACGTACCTCGACCGGATACATCCGGCCGCTCACTTCGATCACCGGCGCGGGTTTGTCGTCGCTGCCGAAATGACGCGCAAAACGGTCGGCGTCGATCGTCGCCGAGGTGACGATCAGCTTCAGGTCGGGACGCTTGGGAAGAATCTCCTTCAGGTAGCCGAGCAGAAAATCGATGTTGAGGCTGCGCTCGTGTGCTTCGTCGATGATCAGCGTGTCGTAGGCATTCAGCAGCGGATCGGTCTGCGTTTCCGCAAGCAGAATGCCGTCGGTCATCAGCTTGACCGATGCGCCCGGCGCGAGGTTGTCGTTGAAGCGCACCTTATAGCCGACCACTTCGCCGAACGGCGTGCCGAGTTCCTCGGCGATACGGCGCCCGGTCGCCGACGCAGCGATCCGGCGCGGCTGCGTATGGCCGATCAGACCATTGCCGCCGGCACCGAAACCACGGCCAAGCGCGAGGCAGATTTTCGGCAACTGCGTGGTCTTGCCCGAGCCGGTTTCGCCCGACACGATCACGACCTGATTCTCCGCGATCGCCCGCGCGATCTCGTCGCGACGACCGGAGACAGGAAGCGCTTCGGGAAACGTGACCGGTGGAATCGGATTCGGCTCGACGACCCGCGACGGCCGCGCTTCGCGCGGCGCGCGAGGTTGTTCCTTGCGCGGCTCGCCCGATTGTTTGTCGCGCGATCCGTGACGTTGCTCGCCTCGGGTCGATCCGCGTTGTTGCTCGCTACGTGGCCCGCGATCTCCCTGTTCGTTGCGAGACGCACGACGCTGTTCAACACGAGGCGTGTCCGAGCGCGCGTCGCGGATTTCATTGCGCTGCTCGCTTTGCCGCGCATCACCTCCCTCGTCGCGAGCCTGCTTGCCATGCTCACCGCGAGGCGCGGCCGAAGGCGTATTGCGGCTCCCTTCAGGCGGCACCTTTCGCGCAGACGCGCCCGCCCCCCGACGCGCGTCACGCGCCTGATCGGGTTTCGCATCCTGCGCTGGCCGGCGCATCGTGTCGCCGGGGTTGGCCGGCTCGCCGGCCGACGCCGGTTTCTCGTTCGCCCCAGCGGGACTTTTGGGTACATTCGACATGGGGGCGCATTATAATCCCCGGCATGAATTCCCAAACCGACCTCGTCCCCGCGCCCGCGAGCGTCCCGGCCCCCGCCGACTCGCCGGAAACCCTCGCCCAGCACGCGCAATTCGTCGACTGGATGCGTTCCGTCGCCCCGTATATCCACGCGTTCCGAAACAAGACATTCGTCGTGGGTTTCGGCGGCGAAGTGGTGCATCAGGGGCTGCTGAATGCGCTCGTGTCCGACATCGCGCTGCTGCAGGCAATGGGCATCCAGATCGTGCTCGTGCATGGCTCGCGCCCGCAGGTCGAGGAGCAGATGAGCCTGCACGGCGTCGAATCGGAGTTTTCACACGGCATGCGCATCACCGACGCGCGCGCGCTCGAGTCCGCGAAGGAGGCGGCCGGCGAAGTGCGTCTCGACATCGAAGCCGCGATCAGCCAGGGTCTGCCGAACACGCCAATGGCGCACGCGCACATCAGCGTCGTATCGGGCAACTTCGTGACGGCGCGCCCCGTCGGCATTCTGGACGGCGTCGACTTCCAGCACACGGGCCTCGTGCGCAAGATCGACGCGGATTCGATCCGACACTCGCTTGCGAGCCGCAAGCTCGTGCTGCTGTCGCCGCTCGGCTTCTCGCCCACCGGTGAGGCATTCAATCTGTCGATGGAAGACGTGGCCTCGGCCGCGGCGATCGCGCTGCGCGCCGACAAGATCGTGTTCCTGACCGAAACGCCGGGCCTGATGGAAACCGGCGAAAGCGGCACCGAGCTGATCCGCGAACTGTCGCTCGACGACGCCTACAAGCTGCACGAAAGCGGCGAAGTGACTGGCGACGCCGCGTTCTACCTGAAGCATTCGATCCGCGGCTGCCGCGGCGGCGTGCCGCGTGCGCACATCATCCCGTACGCGCTCGACGGCAGCCTGCTGCTCGAACTGTTCCTGCACGATGGCGTCGGCACGATGATTTCGTACGAGAACCTCGAAAGCCTGCGCGAAGCAACGCCGGACGACGTCGGCGGCATTCTCGCCCTGATCGAGCCGCTCGAAACAGACGGCACGCTGGTACGGCGCGGCCGTCACCAGATCGAACGCGATATCGACCATTTCTCGGTAATCGAGCACGACGGCGTGCTGTTCGGCTGCGCGGCGCTGTATCCGTATCCGCAGGAGCGCATCGGCGAAATGGCGTGCCTGACCGTCGCGCCCGAAGCTCAAGGCACCGGCGACGGCGAGCGCCTGCTCAAGCGCATCGAACAGCGCGCGCGGGCACGCGGCCTCACGCGCATTTTCGTGCTCACCACGCGCACCGAACACTGGTTCCTGAAGCGCGGCTTCGTCAAGGTTACGGTCGACGACTTGCCCGAAGACCGCCGCCGACTCTATAACTGGCAGCGCAAATCGCTCGTGCTGATGAAACAGCTTTGAGTACTTCGTGATCGCCCCCATCTGATCCGAACCGGCGTCTGCCCGCCCCACATCGATTACAGGAGAAGCACAGCATGACTCGTATGGTTCAATGCGCGAAGCTCGGCAAGGAAGCCGAAGGCCTCGATTTCCCGCCGCTGCCGGGCGAACTCGGCAAGCGGATCTACGAAAGTATCTCGAAGGAAGCCTGGCAGAGCTGGTTGAAGCAGCAGACCATGTTGATCAACGAAAACCGCCTGAACATGGCCGATCCGCGCGCGCGGCAGTATCTGATGAAGCAGACCGAAAAGTTCTTCTTCGGCGAAGGCGCGGATACCGCGTCGGGCTACGTGCCGCCGTCGGCCTGAGCTTGCCTCGTCGAGGACGACACGACACAACGCGTCGCCCAAACCGAGCAAACACACGCCTGAAAGTCCGCGCCGCAAGCGCGGATTTTTTTCGCACCAACATCGGCCGCGCATCGCGCCCGCCGCTCGCGTCGTCTTCGCCTCAAAAAGCGCTCGCCAATGTTCTAAGCGGTCCGTTTTTCAGGGCCGTTCCGACCCCGCCAGATCTCCCGTCCCGCAACGGATCGAGTCCCATTGGCGGCCCTGCCTCGCACTGCCGATTTGCATGATCCTCTGGCATCGTGCTAACATGTGCCCTCGTTTCAGCCGCAATTCACCTTCATTCGTGTTCTTTCAAGTTGGTTCATCGTGTGTTTTTCCGCGCACGCGCCATCCTGAATTGAACTGTTTTTAAACAAGAAGGCTCGTCGGTCGTTTCCCCGCCTAAAGCGGAAAATTCAAGACCGGCCTTTTTCGTTTCAAGCCTTCAGTGGCGCATGGGTCAGTTTCCCGCCAGCCCCGCGTCCCTCATGCATCTGCCCCCCTTCCACGGCCACGCAGGTGCAACAGTCAGCACAATCTAGTCGAGTGTTTTTTCGCGAACTTACCGCGAGGCACGGGCGTTTGCTTCTTTTCGCCATCCGTTGCGCCGCCGGATAACCGGTGCCGCGAATAGTCTCGCCTTGCTCACGAAATTACACTTCCCAGCAAAACCGTGGCGGAACGCATCACGAGTTTCGTCGCAGTCATTGGAGTTTCAACCTTGACCGCTTCCAGCAACGGCTTCTGGCGACATCACAAACCGGAACAGCGTCTTTCCCTCGACGACATCACCGTCGTCGATCACTCCCTCCTGAAACGGGCCGTCGGCGCCATGGCGCTCGGCAACGCGATGGAATGGTTCGATTTCGGCGTGTACAGCTACATCGCGGTCACGCTCGGCAAGGTGTTCTTCCCCTCGTCGAGCCCTTCGGCGCAACTCATTGCGACCTTCGGCACGTTTGCCGCGGCGTTTCTCGTGCGGCCGATCGGCGGCATGGTATTCGGGCCGCTCGGTGACCGCATCGGCCGTCAGCGCGTGCTGGCAATGACGATGATCATGATGGCCGCGGGCACCTTCGCGATCGGCCTGATCCCCAACTACGCGACGATCGGCATTCTCGCGCCGGCGCTGTTGCTGCTTGCGCGCCTCGTGCAGGGCTTCTCGACCGGCGGCGAATACGGCGGCGCCGCGACCTTCATCGCCGAATTCTCGACCGACAAGCGCCGCGGCTTCATGGGCAGCTTTCTCGAGTTCGGCACGCTGATCGGCTACGTGCTCGGCGCGGGCACGGTCGCGCTGCTGACGGCGACGCTGTCGAATGACGCGCTGCTGTCCTGGGGCTGGCGCGTACCGTTCCTGATCGCCGGACCGCTCGGCCTGGTGGGTCTCTACATCCGCATGAAGCTCGAGGAAACGCCCGCGTTCAAGAAACAGGCCGAAGAGCGCGAAGCCGAAGACCGCGCGCTGCCCAGCCAGTCGTTGCGCCAGCTGCTCGTGCAGCAGTGGAAGCCGCTGCTGCTGTGTGTCGGCCTCGTGCTGATTTTCAACGTAACCGACTATATGGCGCTGTCGTATCTGCCGAGCTATCTGTCCGCCACGCTGCACTTCAACGAAACACACGGTCTGTTCCTCGTGCTGCTCGTGATGATCCTGATGATGCCGATGACGCTCGCCGCCGGCCGTCTGTCCGATGCGATCGGCCGCAAGCCCGTGATGCTGCTCGGCTGCGTTGGTCTGTTCGCGCTGTCGATTCCCGCGCTGCTGCTGATTCGGATGGGCACGGTGCTGCCGGTGTTCGGCGGTCTGATGATTCTCGGCGTGCTGCTGTCGTGCTTCACCGGGGTGATGCCGTCGGCGCTGCCGGCGCTGTTCCCGACCCGGATCCGCTACGGCGCGCTCGCGATCGGCTTCAATATCTCGGTGTCGCTGTTCGGCGGCACGACGCCGCTCGTGACCGCATGGCTCGTCGACCGGACCGGCAATCTGATGATGCCCGCGTACTACCTGATGGGCGCATCGCTGATCGGCATCGTGTCGGTACTCGCGCTGCGCGAAACCGCGCGCAAGCCGCTGCTCGGCTCGGGTCCGTGCGTCGCGACGCGCGCTGAAGCGCACGCGGTGCTGCGCGGTGAGCGCGAGGCCGAGGAGATGGATGAACGGTTCGCGGCGGCGGCGACCGCGCGTGCCTGACCTTGCGCAGTCATCACGCCAGGCGTAGTTTCTGAAGCGGGCCGGCGACATTCGTCGGCCCGCTTTTTTTACGTCAGCAGCGAATCGAACGTCGCGCCAACCTGCGCGCCTTCGACGGTCAGCGTGCCCGCGCACACCGGCAGCCTGAAGCGCCGCGGTCCCGCGCTGCCAGGATTGACGTACAGCACGCCGTCGCGCTCGGCGATCGACGGCTTGTGCGAGTGGCCGCTCACCACGACGCGAATGCCATCGTGCTGCGGCACGCAGCCCAGCTCGGCGATGTCGTGCACGACCAGAATCGTCACCTGCTGGATCGTCAGCCGCGCATGCGTCGGTAGAGACGCGGCCCAGTCACCGGTATCGTTGTTGCCGCGCACCGCGGTCAGCGGCGCGATCCGCGCGAGCGCGTCGAGCACGTCCGGGTTGCAGATATCGCCCGCGTGAATGATCGCGTCGCAGCCGTCGAGATAGCGCAACGCTTCCGGACGCACGAGGTTGTGCGTATCCGAGATGAGCCCGATGCGGGTAGCGGTCGAAGGTGAGCGATGTGAAGCCATGCGCAGCCTTACTCCGTCTGCGGCTGCGCCAACTCTCGCGCCGCCGCCTGGGCACGGCGCTGCCCAGCCAGCATGCGCCGCGTCAACCCCTGCACGACGACCGACACCACCGCCGCGCACGCAAACCCCGTCGCCACACCGTACTGCGGCAGCGGCATCGCCGTCACCGCGAAGAACGCCGCGAACGAGCCGCGCCCGACCACCATGCCGCGCATCAAGAGCGCCACGAAGTCCGCGCCATGCGCACGCTGCGCCGACACCGCGAGCACGATGCCGAGCAGCGGGAACACCGACACCACGCCACTCCACGCCGCGCCCATCGATGCCGAGGCAGCCGTCACCGCGAGCGTCAGCAATGCGCCCGCGAGCATCCGCACGGCCAGATCCGCGCGCCCAACGCGCGCCGCCGGCACATGGCCCGTCGCGCGCGGCAAGCAGCTCTGCGACACCGCGACGGCCACGCACGCCGCCGCCAGCGCCCACCCAAGCGAGCCGGGCATCCGCACGATCAGCAGTCCCGCGCCGAGCCAGCCGGCCATGCCCGCGACCAGTGCGAGCGGCCAGTCGAAGCGTCGGCAGCTCCATCCATAAGCAAGATTGAATGCCTCGGATGCGGCGATCGCCGCAACCGACGCCGCCGACGCCTGCGCCGCGAACGCCGGCCCACGCCCGACTGCGAGCAGCAGCATGATCGGTCCGGCGACGACCGGCAGTCCCGCGAGCCATCCCGCGACCGACGGCCCCCAGACGCGCGCGGCCGCCGTCAGCGCGGCGAGAAAGGCCGGCACCAGCACGAGCTTCAGCGCGAGCAGCATGCTCAGGCCTCCAGCACGTGTTCGATGCGACGGTCCGGTACGAACCACCACGCGGCGGCGAGCGCGTACAGCACGGCCGACGCCCACGGCACGACGAACGCGAGCCCGATGCCGGTCAGGTAAATGACGACGGAGACCTTGCCCTTGAAGTCGTTGCCGAGCGCCTTGGCCAGCGTCGAGTCGTGTCCATGCTGCGAAATCAGCGTGCGCGTCAGAATGAAATACGCGATCGCCGCCATGAACAGCACGATGCCGTACATCGCGGTCGGCCACGCGGCCAGATGGTTTTCGCCGACCCAGTGCGTCACGGCCGGCAAGAGGGATAGCCAGAACAGCAGATGCAGGTTCGCCCACAACACCTTGCCGTTGACCTTCTGCACCGCATGGAACATGTGATGGTGATTGTTCCAGTAAATGCCGACGTAGACGAAGCTCAGCACGTATGCGCAGAACACCGGTACGACCGGGCGCAGCGCCGCGAGATCGTGGCCTTCGGGCACCTTCAGCTCGAGCACCATGATCGTGATGATGATGGCGATTACGCCATCGCTGAAGGCTTCGACGCGTCCCTTGCCCATGCGAGTCCCGAAGATCAATGCGGTGGGGCGCACAGCCCGCCTTCGCCTTGCGCGCGGGCCGCGCCGCTGCCGATTATCGGTGATGGTGTGAGGATTTGTCGATGCGCGAGAGCCGGACGCGCGGATGGCTCGATCCGCCGCGGCTCACGGGTAATGGACGGCGAGCCACACGCTCGGCTCGGTGTCGCTCGTCCATGCGACGCGGTGGCGGCAATGCGCCTCGATCAGCACGTGATCGCCGGGCTTCATCCGATGCGGCTCGGGGTCGCCGTCGAATTCCAGCATCGCCGCGCCGGTGAGCAGCACGACCCATTCGGCGCGCGGGCTGTCGTACCAGAAGCCGGGCGGACTCGCCTGCCCGGTCGAGACGATCCGCTCGATCGTCACGTCGCCCCGCTCGACGAGCGCGTCGACCTGCTCCTCGGGCGTCGTCCCCAACTGCGCGACGAGGTCGAACAGATTGCCGCTGTTACGTGCGGGTTTGAGCGAGCTTGTCATCAGCGTGTCGCGCCAGCGTCAAGGCAGTTCATTGCATCGGCTTGAGCCCATCGAGCAGCGTCGGCACCAGTTCGCTGATGGTCGGATGCACGTGCATGGCGTATTGCAAAGTCGGATACGGCGCGCCTGCCGTCATGATGTCGACGAACGTATGGATCGCCTCGTCGCCCTCGATGCCGTGAATTGCCGCGCCGAGTATCTGTTTGCTGTTCGCATCGACGAGCGCCTTCATGAAGCCGTCGGTCTCGCCACGCTCGCGCGCACGGCCCACGCGCGACATCGGCATCGTCGCGATCAGCGCTTCGCGGCCGCTGTTGCGCACCTCCTCCTCCGACATGCCGACGCGCGCGAGCGGCGGATCGACGAACACCGCATACGTCATGATCCGCGTGTCGACGCTGCGCGCGCCGCCGTCGAGCAGGTTCGCCGCGACGATCTGGTAGTCGTCGTAGGACGTGTGCGTGAACGCGCCGCGACCGTTCACGTCGCCGATCGCCCAAACGCCCGGCACGCTGGTGCGCAACTGGCCGTCGACGATGATCGTGCCGTGCCGGTCGGTCTCGATGCCGGCGACGTCGAGGCCGAGATCGTCGGTATTCGGCCGGCGGCCGGTGGCCAACAGCAGGTGCGACGCCTCCATGGCCGGGATGTTCTGCTCGAAGCCGATGCACACGTCGTTCGCGTGATGCGCATGCGGCTCGACGCGCGTCGGCTGCACGCCGAAATGAAACTCGACGCCCTCGCGCGCGAGCACCTTCTGCACCGACTCCGCGAAATCGGCATCCTCGCGGTTCAACACGCGCTCGCCGCGCACCAGCACGCTGACGCGGCTCCCGAAGCGGCGAAACACCTGCGCGAATTCGAGCGCGATATAACTGCCGCCGACGATCACCAGATGATCCGGCAACGCGGTCAGTTCGAGCAGCGTCGAGTTCGTGTAGTACGGAATCCGCTGGATGCCTTCGAGCGGCGGCACGACGGCGCGTGTGCCGGTGTTGATGAAGATTTCGAACGCGCTGAGCTCGTTCAGCAATTCCCCGTCGCGCCCGCAGATAGCGAGCGTGCGCGCGCCGGTGAAGCGCGCGTGGCCGTTGAACACCGTGATGTTTTCCGTGCCGCGCAGCCATTTTTCGACGCCGCTGCGCGACTCTCCGATGATCCGGTCCTTGCGCGCCTTCACGGCCGCCAGATCGACGCCGACCGAGCCCACCTGCACGCCGAGCTCCGCCGCATGGCGCGCCACGTGCGCCGCGCGGGCGCTCGCCACATAGGATTTGGTCGGCGTGCAGCCGACGTTCACGCAAGTGCCGCCAAACTCCGCGCGTTCGATCACCGCGGTGCGGCGCCCGCTTTGAGCGAGGCGCACGGCGAGCGGCGAACCGCCTTGTCCGGTACCGATCACGACTGCGTCGAAGTGCTGTGGCATGGCAACTCTCCCCGGCTGGGTGCAGGTCGTAGCATCTTACGCTTAGTGCCACGCGCTGCCATGTCATGTCTGGTTGTGCGGGCGCTTTGGCGACGGCCCGTCTTCCCACGCGCCGCGCGCGAGCCGGCGCCAATCAGTTGGGATTACTGCGTATGCTGCGCGGGAAATCTCAGGCGTGGCAATGAACCGCGCAAATCAACTCGCGCGAACGTTGCAGTGCGGCCTGCGCGCCGCGCGCCGCGAACACCCAGCCGACCTGGCCGAGATTGAAGTCCTGCGACACCATCACCTGCATCAGCGCGACCATCGGCAGTACGACCGCTGGCCGGTAAAACTGGTTTCTGATCAACTCTGACATGACGACCCCCAAACGCGGGGCGCCGCTTCGGCACCGCGCACCAATAATGTTTCGATGGGGGAATTTTAGGGAGTGCGTCGCCGCCGATAAATAGCGGCAACGCGAAGTCACTTGTTCGGCAATCTGAACAATCGCGTCAGGACGCCTTCGCCATGCCGATCAGCTGCGCGTCGTACAGCGTGCGCGCATACGCGCTCGCGCCGACCGGCCGGCTGTACAGGTAGCCCTGCTGCTTGTCGCAATCGATCGCGCGCAGGAACGCCGCCTGCTCGGCGGTCTCGACGCCCTCGGCGGTGACGTTCATGCCGAGCGAGTGCGCCATCGCGACGACCGCCTGCGTGATCGCGACCGAATCGCGATGATCGGGCAGCCCCGCGACGAACGAGCGGTCGATCTTCAGGTTATGCAGCGGAAAGCGCTTCAGGTACGACAGCGACGAATAACCGGTGCCGAAATCGTCGACCGAGACGCGCACGCCCATTGCGTTCAGCGCGCTCAGCATCGGCAGCACGGTATCGCTGTCGCTCATCAGCAATCGCTCGGTGATCTCGAGTTCGAGCGCGGCCGGTTCGAGCCCGGACTGCGCAAGAGAACGTTCGATGCGCTCGAGCAGCCCGTCGTTGAACTGCCGCGGCGACAGATTGACCGCGACGATCAGATGCGGCGCGAGCGAGCGCCGCCACTGCGCGACCTGCTGGCAGGCGTGCTCGAGCACCCAGTCGCCGATCTCGACGATCAGCCCGGCATCCTCGGCGACCGGAATGAATTCGCCCGGCGACACGTTGCCCAGCTCGCTGTTGTACCAGCGCAGCAGTGCTTCCGCACCGATCGTGCGGCCGCTCTGGCTATCGACGATCGGCTGGTACACGAGGCTCAGCTCGTTGGCCGCAAGCGCGCGCCGCAGCGACTGTTCGATCGTGAAACGCCGCTGCAGATGCTGGTTCAGCTCGGCGGTGAAGAACTGGAAGTTGTTGCGGCCGCGCTGCTTCGCGTGATACATCGCCGAATCGGCGTTGCGCATCAGCGTCGCGACGTCCTGGCCGTCTTCGGGAAACAGGCTGATGCCGATCGACGCGCCCAGGTAGTACTCGTTGCCCGCCACCGCGAATGGCACCGCGATCATGTCCAGAATGCGGTGCGCGAGGCCGATCAGCTCGCCGGTATTGCCGTACGCACTGGCGACGATCACGAACTCGTCGCCGCCGACGCGCGCCAGCGTGTCGCCGCACCCGACGCAGGCCGACAGCCGTTCGGCGACGCTGCACAGCAAGGCGTCGCCGGCTTCGTGACCGGCGGTGTCGTTGACCTTCTTGAAGCTGTCGAGATCGACGAACAGCACGGCGACGCTGGTGAGCTCGCCGTCATGGTCGCCGGCGGCGCACGGCGCGAACAGGTCGCGCATCCGCTCGGTCAGGTAGGCGCGGTTGTAGAGGCCGGTCAGCGAATCGCGCGTGGCGAGGTACTTCAGCTGGCGCTGCGCCTCGCGCACCGGCCCGATGTCGGAAAACGAAATCAGCACGGAGTCCGGCTCGCTGTCGCCGGGCCGCAGGATCGGCACGACGTTCTGCGTGATCCACACGACCTCGCCGCCGATCAGTTCGAGGCCGACCGTCACGCCGAGCATCGGCTTGCCGGTCGCAAAGACCTGCGAGACCGGACGGTTGACTTCGCCGATGACCGAGCCGTCCTCGCCGAACGCGCGTGTCATCACGGTCCGCATGCTGCTGCCGACGACCTCCGGTGTCACGTGCAGCATGCGCTGCGCACTCGGATTGCAGGCGAGCACGATGCCGGTGCGCGACTGCACGACGATGCCCTCGCTGAGATGATCGACGACCAGCCGGTGACGCTCCTCGCTATGCGCGAGGCGCTGCGCCATCGCGTCCTGATGGACTGCGAGGCCGACGCTGCCGCCGATGTCGCGCAGCATCGCCTCTTCCTCGGGGGTCGGACAGCGGGTGGCGCGGTAGTAAACGGCGAACGCGCCGAGCACGATGCCCGCGTCGTTTTCGAAGGGCACGGACCAGCATGCGCGCAAGCCGTGCGGCAACGCGAAATCGCGGAAGTTTTCCCACAGCGGATCGGATTCGATGTCGTCGACGATCACCAGACGCCGCTCGAACATCGCCGTGCCGCACGAGCCGACGCCCGGACCGATCGCCGCGCCCTCGATAGCGGCGCTGTACGCGGGCGGCAGCGACGGCGCGCCGCCGACGCGCACATGCACGCCGTCCGGGTCGAGCAGCAGGATCGAGCAGCACGCGCCGTCGCCGAGCAGCGCCTCGGCGCGACGGCAGACTTCGTCGAGCAGTTCGGGCAGCGGCGTGTTGCGGGTGATCAGCCGCAACACGCCGCGCTCGGACGCGAGTACCTCCTCGGCCCGTTCCGGCCGATAGCGGCCGCCCTCCGGCGCAGCTGTCGTTGTGCCACGTGATGTTGCTTCGCAAATCATAGTTGCGCCCCCCAACCCAACATCGGCAAGTTAGTGTACGCGGCACACCGGGGTTTACGCTAAGTCCAGCGTGAAAATCTGCCATGCATCGCGTGCGGACGGCTCCGGTGTGGCGTGCCAGCATCGGTTGATGCCGGTACGACGGGCGACGGCAGTGCGGGCGCCGTCTGTTCGTGGCCCGCAGGCGCCGCGGCGGCTCGACGCTGGGCCGGCAGTTGCGCGACGACCGGGTAGTCGGCCGCAGGGCCCGCGCGCAGGTTGGACCCGCTGTTCGTATAGGCCTGTGACTGCGCGCTGGCCGCGCCGGGTAAAGTCAGAAGGCCCGCTGCCATGCAAAGACCGATCACGAGTCGTCGTTGCATTCGTTCTCCCTCTTTCGATGGCCGCCTTTGACCACGCCGGCCCAAGTGCCCCCACTTCCATCATATAGACGTTGCGCCTACTTCATGACACGCGAAGGTGCGCGAGCGCCGACCTGGGCCGGCAGCCCGCGCGGCAACATCTGGTAACGACCCGCCCGAATTCCCGCGTTGTTCGGACGTCCGCGAGGCGCGCGACCGGTCGATCATCGGCGGCATGATCAACCGATGCACCGCCCGGACCCTGATGACCCTCTTCCGCTCCCTCCTGATCGCCGGACTGCTGCTCGCGCATCCGTACGCCAACGCTGCGAGTTTCGATTGCCAGCGCGGCCGCTCGCCGGCCGAGCGCATGATTTGCGGTGACGCCGCCCTGTCGACGCTCGACGACACGTTGGGCCAACTCTACTGGAAGGCACGTCGGCGAGTCGCCCAGCGCCGCGCGTTCATCGACGACAGCGACAGCAAGTGGGCCTGGCGCGAAGCGAACTGCCGCGACGCCGCGTGTCTGCGGACGTGGTACGCGACGCGTATCGACGAATTGCAGCGACTGCTGGCGAGCCTGCCGAGCGGCGCGCGGCACGCGGCGTCCGTGGATGCGGATGCGCACTCCGACCCGTCGACGCTGCAATGCACGGCCGCGCAGTCCGACCTTATGGTGAACGAGCAGTGTGCGAGCGTGATCGGGCAGTCCAGCAAGCGGTGGAAGTATCAGCCAGGCGATGCCGACTGGTTCTGCGGCGTCGCCACACTCGAGGCGGCGGACATGGCGACATCGCGATCACAACCGCAGGTGCAGGCGAGCGTCGGGCAATGAGACGGCGGAGCGCGCTGACTACGACAACAATCAACCCGTGCGCCGGATCATTTGCGCGCCGGTGGCAGTTGTGCCGGGACGCTCAGCCGGCGGCCGACGGCTCGCCGCCCTCGCTCGTGCCGAACAGCTCCGCGCAAAGCTGCGCGCCGATTTCACTCAGCGACGCGGCTCGGGTGCCATCGTCGTGGCACATCGTATCGACGAGACCGCTTCCCGAGAGCGCCGTCAATTGCCGCCGCAAGCTGCTCATCGGCACGCCGGCCTGCTTCGACAGCTTCGCGAGCGACCACGCGCGCCAGGGTGTCTCGCGATGCGCGCGCCATAGCTGCGCGAGTATCGCGGCGAGTTGCGGGTCGATGTCGTCGTCATCCATGTCGGTCTACCTGTCGTGATGTGTCGTTTGGCATCGCCGTAGCGCCTGTCACGCCATCGCCGTAGCCAGCTCACCGAGCGTCTTCAACGCCGCTTCGGCCTGCGCGGTCCACGGATAGCTGTAGTTGAGCCGGATGAAGTGCCGAAAATCGTTGCGCGTCGAAAACATCATCCCCGGCCCGACCGTGATCCCGCGTTCGAGCGCCGCCTGATAAAGCCGCATCGAATCGATCGCAACGGGCAACTCGACCCACAGCACGTAGCCGCCCTGCGGCGTCGACACGCGCGTGCCGACCGGGAAAAAGCGCAGCACCAGCGCGCTCATGATGCTCGCCTGCTGCCGGTACACGCGGCGCAGGTGCCGCAGATGGCGGTCGTAGCCGTCCTGACGCAAATAATCGGCGACCGCGATCTGGGGCACCGACGGCGTCGTCAGCGTATTCAGGAACTTGAGCTTCTCGACCTGCGCGCGATAGCGCCCCGGCAGCGCCCAGCCGATCCGGTACGACGCCGTCAGGCTTTTCGAAAACGACGCACAGTGCAGCACGAGCCCCTGGGTGTCGAAGGTCTTCAGCGTCGACGGCCGCGTGTCACCGAAATACAGCTCCTGGTAGACATCGTTCTCGATCGCCGGAATCTCGTGCGCGGCCAGCAGTTCGACCAGTTGCCGCTTGCGCTCGTCGGACATGCAGAAACCGAGCGGATTCTGGAAATTCGGCATCACCATGCACGCGGCGATCTTCTGCCGCGCGATCGCCTTCGCGAGCGCGTCGATGTCGATGCCGTCGACCGGATGCGTCGCCACCTCGATCGCGCGCATGCCGAGGCGCTCGATGGCGTGCAGCATCGCGTAGTAGGTCGGCGACTCGACCGCGACGGTATCGCCCGGCTTGGCGACCGCCTGCAGGCTCAGGTTGATCGCCTCGGTCGCGCCGAGCGTGATCACGATTTCGCCCGGATCGACCGGCAGACCGTTTTCCGCATAGCGCCGCGCGATCTGCCGGATCAGCTCGGGGTTGCCCGGCGGCAGATCGTCGATCAGATTCCAGCTCGCGTGCCGCCGCGCGATCGCGTTGGCGTACTGGTTGATACGCCGCCACGGGTACAGCGACGGATCGGGATACGGCGAGCCGAACGGCACGGCGTCGTGCGCGCGGATGCTGCGTAGCGTCGACAGCACGAGCCGGCTCACGTCGACCGTCGCGGGCACCGGCGGCGGCGCGGACTTGCGGCCCGCGCGGGCCGCGGCGGGCGCCGGCGCGAGCGCCCGCGCGGCCGCGTCGCGCACGAAATAGCCCGACTGCGGCCGGCTCTCGACGATGCCGCGGCTCTCCAGCAGCGCATACGCGTGCAGCACCGTCTTGATGCTGACGCCGTGCTGCTGGCTCGCCTGACGCACCGACGCAACCCGCTCGCCGGCCGCGAACACGCCGCGGCGCACGGCTTCGGTGATTTCGTCGGCGAGTTTTTCGTAGAGCTTCATGCGATTCGGGTGGATTCGGGCGGCTTCAGGCATCGTCGCGCAACTGTACTCCTGTTCTTTCCAATTTTCTGTACCCGACGTAGTTTATGGAACACAGTACGCTCTCCGGCATTGGTCTGCAAACCCTGTCGAATCTTTCCACCGCCACGTCATGAAGAAGAACGAAACACAAGCCGAAGCCCGCATCGAGCCGTACAAGCACCCCGCCGCTGGCTGGGGCGCGCTGAAGTATGTCGCCATCAACTTGCTCAAGGAGAAGGTCGCGGGCGGCAACTACCGCACGCTGCTCAAGCAGAACCAGCCTGACGGCTTCGACTGCCCCGGCTGCGCGTGGCCGGATCGCGAGCACGCGTCGACATTCGAGTTCTGCGAAAACGGCGTGAAGGCCGTGGCCGCCGAGGCCACCGGCAAGCGCGTGACGCCCGCGTTCTTCGAGCGGCACAGCGTCACGGAGCTGATGATGCAATCCGACTTCGAACTCGAGCAGCACGGCCGCCTGACCGATCCGCTCGTCTACGACGCCGCGCGCGACCGCTATGTGCCGATCGGCTGGGACGACGCATTCGCGCTGATCGCGAGCCATCTGAAGCGTCTCGACGATCCTGACCGCGCCGCGTTCTATACCTCGGGCCGCGCGAGCAACGAAGCCGCGTTCCTGTACCAGCTGTTCGTGCGCATGTACGGCACCAACAATTTTCCCGATTGCTCGAACATGTGCCACGAGGCGACGAGCCGTGGCCTGCCGCACACGGTCGGCATCGGCAAGGGCACGGTCACGCTCGATGACTTCGAACACGCGGATACGCTGCTGATCTTCGGCCAGAATCCGGCCACCAACCATCCGCGCATGCTCGGCGAGCTGCGCGAATGCGCGAAGCGCGGCGCCACGATCGTGTCGATCAATCCGCTGAGGGAGCGCGGCCTCGAACGCTTCGCGAGCCCGCAGCATCCGGTCGAAATGCTGACGATGGGCAGCACGAAAATCAGCTCGGTATTCATCCGTCCGAAGGTCGGCGGCGATTTCGCGCTGATCAAGGGCGTCGCCAAACGCGTGCTCGAACTGGATGACGAAGCGCTCGTGTCGGGCCTCGAGCGCGTGCTCGACTTCGGCTTCATCGCCCAGCACACAGTCGGCTTCGCTGCCTTCGCCGACGATCTGCGCGCCGAGCGCTGGGACACGATCGTCGCCGAGGCAGGCGTGCCGCTCGATGAGGTGCTGAAGCTCGCCGATATCTACGTGAAGGGCCGCGCGGTGATTTCGACCTGGGGCATGGGTCTCACGCAGCACAAGAACTCGGTCGCGACGGTACAGCTGCTGTCGAATCTGATGATGATGCGCGGCAATATCGGCCGGCGCGGCGCGGGGCTGTGCCCGGTGCGCGGCCACTCGAACGTGCAGGGCGACCGCACGGTCGGTATCGAAGAAAAGCCTACTGAAGCGTTTCTCGACAAGCTCGGCGCAGCATACGACTTCGCGCCGCCGCGCGAGCACGGACTCGACGTCGTCAACACGATTCAGGCGATGCTCGACGGCAAGGTGAAGGTCTTCATCGGGCTGGGCGGCAATTTCTCGATCGCGACGCCGGACACGCCGCGCACGTGGGACGCGATGCGCGCATGCGATCTGACCGTGCACGTGACGACGAAGCTCAATCGCAGCCACCTCGTGCATGGCCGCGACGCGCTGATCCTGCCGACGCTCGGACGCACCGAGATCGATGTTCAGAACGGCGTGGCGCAAGGCGTCAGCGTCGAGGATTCGATGAGCATGGTGCACATCTCGTATGGGATGAACAAACCGGCGTCGGACAATCTGCTTTCCGAAGTGGCGATCGTCGCGCGCATGGCGCATGCAACTTTGGGCAGCGGCAAGGTGGACTGGCTCGCCCATGCGGCCGACTACGCGCTGATTCGCGAGGGCATCGCGAAGGTGATCGACGGTTTCGACGACTACAACGAGCGTCTGAAGAAGCCGGGCGGCTTCCATCTCGGCGTCGCATCGCGCGATCGCATCTGGAAAACGCCGAGCGGCAAGGCACAGTTCATCGTCCACGCGATCGCGCTCGACACGCCGATTCATCAGGCGAAGAAGCAACATGGCGAACGCCTGATGACGTTGATGACCACCCGCTCACATGATCAGTACAACACGACGATTTACGGTCTCGACGATCGCTATCGCGGCGTCTACGGACAGCGGCGCGTGCTGTTCGCCAACAAGGACGATCTCGCGATGCTCGGGTTCGCGGCTGGTCAGCGCGTCGATATCACGAGCGTGTGGGCCGATGGCATCGAGCGACGCGTGGACGGTTTTCTGCTCGTCGAGTACGACATTCCGCGCGGCTGCCTCGGCGCTTATTATCCGGAGACGAATCCGCTGGTGCCGCTCTCCTCGGTCGCAGATGGCGCGGGTACGCCGACGTCGAAGTCGATTCCGGTGTTGTTGACGGCGTCGATGGTGGAGGATGCCGCGGAAATGGCGGCTTGAAGTCAGCTCCGTTTGTCACGTCTGCCGCGCCCGCCGCGCGGCGTACCTCACACGGTCTTCTTCGCCAGATCGCGATGTGTCAGATACAGACGTAGATCGAATTCGATCTGTTGGTAACCCGGCTGCATGAACTCGCACAGACGATAGAACGCTTTGTTGTGGTCGCTTTCTTTCAGATGAGCGAGTTCGTGCACGACGATCATCTTCAGAAACTCCGGCGCCGCGGCCTTGAATAACGACGCGATGCGGATTTCCTTCTTCGCTTTCAGCTTGCTGCCCTGCACCCGCGAAACGCTCGTGTGCAGGCCGAGCGCGTGACGCATCACGTCGAGTTTGCTGTCGTAAGTGACCTTGTCGATCTGCTCGGCGTTGCGCAGGTGTTCGCGTTTGAGTTCCGCGCAGTACTCGTAGAGCGCGCGGTCGGTTTGCACCTCGTGCGTGCTCGGGTACTTCTGCGCGACGTAGGAGCCGAGCTGATCGGCGGCGATCAGCTTTCTCACCTTGTCTTGCAACGGTGCGGGGTAGCCGGTGAGGTATTTGAGGGGGGACATGAAGGCGGAGTGAGGTTGGCGGGGGTGATGTTACGCATGGTCCGGCCTGGCGACAAGTTTGATTCTTTCCGGACGACTTAAGGCGCGTAGGCGTGCATGTTGTCGATGATTTCACCGCCTGATTCAACGCCTCCATCGTCGTGCAAGATGGCGTTGTCGTCACCGCGCAATTGATTCGCTCGCTTCATCGCATCAATCACCCTGCATGCTTGACGTCGAGCGACTACAAGAATGCACTATTCGCCAGACGGCTTCGCTCTTGTCCAGACCATCGGGGCTTCAGTCGTGATCTGCAAGCGAGACCTCAAGTCAGGATTCGAAGCGGCAAGGCTCAGGACCGCCAAGCCCCCCAGCTTCCGCGCGTCCTCGTCTGTAAATGGAGCGTCGGAGTGTTCAGCGGCATCCGGCGGCACGCTGATTGCCATGACGCGATCAATCGCGGTTTGAACGAACTGTCGCGGCACAACGCAGAATTTCACCTGTCCCGTGTGTTCGTCGAAAAAACTGATAAACGCGGTTTGTCGTTGACTCATCAATAACCTCTACAGGTCTGGTAATTCGCGAATGCCCGTTGCGCGCACAGCGCATAAGTGCGCGGGTCTTGGAATATTGCGCCAGCAGCAGAACAGGCTGTCATTTCCGCATGATATATCGCGTCGCACTCAGTTTCCTCGGCCGCGCTGACTCCGCGCGCCGCGATCTGCTGCACATCGCCGCTCGGCGCGTCCGGTGCGTACTCCAACGGCTTTGCATTGCCGAGATTCTGCGGCACGCGCGGACTGTTGCCATGGAGCGAGCTTGCGATGTCCGCCTCGGCCGGTTGTTGTGTGCGGGCAGGCGCTGGACCCGAACCTTTTTCCCGCTGCTTGCGTATCGCCTCCACACACTTGCGCATGTCGTCCCGCTCGGGCACAAACAGCAGGTTGCCGTTCTTTACTTCGTCGTACAGGGCTTTGGCGACCTGATGGTTGGTCATCCTGTACATATGAAAGCGGTTGTCACTCCCCCCGACAACGGCGACAGCGACCGCTGGCTCCTTGTTATCGCGCCGCCGCTCACAACTCACTAAACCCGATGGTCACCATCACCATTGTTTTGACAATCGTTAAACAAAATATCGACCCTGTCCTATTGAATGCCCCCTCCTGTTTGCGCTAGCTTGGCGCAGGGTGATCCACAGCGCTCACCCGTCGAAGGTGAGGCCATTTTATGATTCGCTCACGAAGCGGAGAGCCGAGAGAGTCGGCATGCCCTCACCCAGAACTGCGCGCCGAAATATGGCATCGGCCTTGCGCGGCGTCAGTACAACACCAACGCGAATAACGAAGATGCAAAAGTGCGATAACCCAAGGTGTCCGGTCTGTTACCCGAACTGGAAAGAGGAAGAGGCCGCGGCAAAAAAGCGAGCGGAAGAGGACAAGTAGGACTGTATCGACTGCTGGCGCTTCTATCAGAAGAAGGCCGAGGCCATCGTATCCGTTGACGATCCGATTGCGCGTAACCGCAGCATCAATGCGGCGTATGCACAACTCTGGTGGGATGACCGACGTTTCCAGTGGGCCGGACTCGCGGCGTTCGCGTCGAAGCAGGTAGGATGCGGGCTGCTCAATGCCGCCGAGATGATCGGCAAATCGGCTTCGGACAGCGTTGCCAATTTGCGCAAGGTAGCGAGTGTTGGCCCGGCTGCATGGATGACGGCCTACGGGGCACAGTCGGCGGTGAGTGCTGCGACCGCCGAAAGCGGTGCCAAGGTCTATCAGATGCTGGCAAAGGGCAACACGTCGCTGTTTCTCGACGTTTGGCCGCTGCATATGTTCTACAAGAAGTTTGGGCTTGCGCGATTAAAGCGATGCTTACCCGAACGCAAACTCTTGCGCAGTTCCGTCCTGTGGCCGATTGAGAACAGTGTTCCGTTCGCGGAGGAAAGGCCTCAGATTTTGAGCGCCTTCTCCGCAATTGATAGTGGCCACATTGCAGATGGTGTCAAAGACTTGGCAATACACGAGCAAATCAACATCTTGCAACCGGCCATGTACAACGATCCAACATTCGCGTTGCTGATGCGCGCCAACCAGTTCGCATGGGCATTGCATATTCCGACTGGATCGGCGCGGGAAATCCAGCTTGCCTTTGCGAATCAGTGTACGGTGACGGGGGCCAACGCCAAGAACGAGAGATTCAGCAAGGAGCCTCTCGCAAATCTTGCCGATCCACAGCAGCGCATGACATTTGTTTTGCGAGCCGCACAGCGTTTCGATCAACTGCTACACGATCCGCTTAAGAAATATGACGTAGAAAATTCCCTTTATCTCATCGCGCATGCAAGGTAAACATGCTGAGTCGAAAAATCAGGTGGTTTAGATCATCTCCTTATACAGAAGTATCGTAGCCGTCGCGCAGGATCTGGATGGTGATCACCGCATCCATGACACGCTGCATGCCAATCCACAGTGTCTTCGCGCCGGGTTCACCATCACCCTTGCGTCCGAGGAATCCGCCCAGTGATGCAATCATCCGTATCATCTGGTTAAGCGTCGGTGGCTTTTTCGGGCGGGGTTTCTTGGAGAGCACGTGAGCGCCGTGTATCTCGTCAGCCTCAAAGAACAGCGAAGCATCCAGCTCCGGGCAGGTCCTGCCCAGCCGCATAAGCCGTGCGATACGCCAGGACACCACCATATACAGCACAAGCGCCTTCTCCACGCGCTCCATCTGCGAGAGCTGCAACGTTTCAACCCGGCAGGCGTTCTTCAGCACGTTGAAGAACATCTCGATCTCCCACCTCGCGCGGTACCAGTCGATCAGTTCGGTGAGCGCATGTGTATCGTGCACTTCGCGGTTGCTCAGCAGGCGCCAGACGACGGGCTTCACGTCAGTGGGCGCATCCACTTCACATGCCTCAATGCAGCTCAGCTCGACGCCGCCGCGCCCGGGTAACGTCACGCGCTGTGCACGCAGCTCCTGCTTCACTTCACGCGCCTTCTGGCCACCCCGCCCGGGCAGCACGAAGCTGATATGACCGAGCACCTCGCTCGCGTGTACCGTTTCCCACAGTTTTGCTTCATCCTTGAGTGCGCGGTTGTGCTGGGAGCGGATCAGCCAGTCGGCCGGTTCGCCCAACTCCTGCGCACGCTGCATGAGCGCCGCGATATCACCCTCGCGATCGGCCACATATACCAGCCGCGTGCCCGGCAGGGTTGCTGCCTGCTGCGCCACGATCTCATAACTTTCGATCCATCGAACGCTCTCGCACACGCCGCCACGCTGGCCGTTTTCGTCGCGCGGCTCGCGTGCCCACATCCAGGCGTTCATGACACCCAGCGCCTCGCGATCCGGTGTGACCGCATAGGTCGCGTGAAGATACATGCCAACCTGCGCTTCATAACTGAGCGGGCCGGCCCCCTCGATGTCCTGGCCGTTGAAGTTCAGCTCCGTTGTGTCAGCCACGCACAGGACTACCGGTAACTCGCCCATGCGCGCAGCGGTGCGCTCCCAGTGCGGCTGCATCATGTCGCGCCAGTCGATGTGCTCATTGCCCAGAAAGCGGTACGCCGCCATGGTCTCGGCCCAGCCCTCACAGGCACCCGGAATACTCGCAGTGGGACGCGCGGCAAACCGCTTCAGCAATTCCTTCGCCCGACGGTCCCGCCGCGGGTCACCAAGATCCAATGTTTCAAATTCCTCGTCCACCCACGCTCCCGGCTCATTACGAATCTGCATTCGAAAAGTCGAGAGTAAACGCGAAATTCAGGCCGTTAACAACCCCCATCACGCATGTTCATTGCTCAATGCGCTTTCGGACAAACGTCTGCTACTGCGCCACTTCTGTATAACGAGATGGGTTTAGATATCTCGTTTGCACCGTAGTTGGCTGCGCTGCCTTATGGGGACTGCTCGCAATGGCAAAGCCTGTTGATGAGGTCGTGCTGACGCTAGGGGAACCCTATGAACAGGTGCGTAAGCAATCGCACTCGACGTTACCGCCGATTGAACCCAATACAAGCTGGGCTGGGGTGCTGATACGCCCTGCAAAACTCCGATTTGTTGATCCACACTATGATTTCGTAACGCCGGCCGCGAAGTTTTTCATGGTTCAGTACGACCAGAAAGGCAAGGTCGAATCGCTTGTACTCTCGCCGCAAGTCGAAACATTACCGCTTGATGAATCAATGGCGATCCTTACGGACCTACAGAACCAATTCAGGCGGGGCGGGTGGAAACCTTTTCACTCTTCGGCCAATCGCCCCATCGAAGACACTCAGGCGACACGCAATACAATTCGGGCGTGCGACGCACCCACGACACGATGGCAGGCCGGCAACAAATATCAGGTTTCCCTCAATATCCGATGCTTTCGGACAGACGGCCGACCAAACGACGAGCGCTACCTGATTACCCTCGACCTTAATTTTCCGGTGTTTGAGGATAACCGCGACGACTATTAACCGGTAGTTCGCGAAGCCGATGAGTACAAGTGGTCCCGCTTCGGCGGGACTTTCTGTTTAACGTCACGTAGGTCTCAGTGAGCAAAGACATGCGCCGCCCACGCTTCCATCATCGGGAGGTGCTGTTCCAAAAGATTGTCCCGCTGAGGTAGTCAGGCGACCGTCCCGCCTTTGATCGGAATGACTTCGGCCCCGGCCTTGATCCGGTCACGGTAATCGGCCCACTCCTGCATCATCTCGCGGCGCTCGCGAATGAATTTTGTGCGGTTGTACGCCGAACCAAGGTTATCCGGTACGGCGTGCGCGTCGCGCGCGCCTGGGAACACGTAGCGGCCGCTACCCGTCAGCGCCCGCAGTTCGCGCAGGATCGCGACGGCCTGTGCCGCCAGTGGCACAAGATGATCCGTGTTGGTTTTCGTGACGCGGTAGCGCCATTCCCCCTTGTCCAGATCGATCTGCGCCCATTCAGCCTGTCTCAGTTCGCCGGGACGCACAAACAGCATGGGCGCGAGCCTGAGCGCGCACAAAACCGGGAACGTGCCGGAAAAGGCATCGAAGGCCCGCAACATCTCCGAGACCTTGGCGGGCTCGGTGATCGAGGCGAAATGCGTTGTCTGTGCAGGCGGTATTGCGCCAACCAGATCGCGTGCCGGATCGGTTTTGCAATAGCCCTCCTTGATCGCGAAACGGAACACGGGGCTTGTTTCGCTGCGCAGACGGTGAGCCGTAAAGCGGGCGCCCCGGCTATCCACGCGTTTAAGGACTGCCAGAATCTCGGGTGCGTCAATTTCCGCGATGGGTCGCTTGCCAAGCTAGGAAAACGCGTCATTCCTGAAACGCGCAAGCGTTTTTTCACACTGCCCGCTTTCAACGGACTGACCGCGCTCTTCCATCCAGGCGAGCGCAACGGCTTCGAATGAATTGGCTGCAGCAAGGCGGGCGGCGCGTTTCCCGGCCTTTTTGGCTTCCCCCGGATCGATGTTTGCTGCCAGTTTTTCGCGGGCGTCGTCCCGACGCTTGCGGGCATCGGCAAGCGGCACGTCTGGATAGACGCCAAGTGCGGGGCTCTTTTCCTTTCCGGCAAAACGGTACTTGAAAATCCATCGCTTGCTGCCCGTTGGCGTGACAAGCAGCAGCAGGCCGCCACCGTCGTACAGCTTCTGCTGTTTTTCACCCGGCTTCGTGTTACGGATCGTGGCATCGGTCAGCGCCATGTCTGCGTCTCCGGTTGTCGCGCCGCTGCGGGGGTCGTTTTCCATCCGACGGGCGCTTGAAATCCGACGGGCGCTTGAATCGTGGCAACCCCCGAAACGACCCCCTGGGTTGTAATCGCTGGTGAACCCTTGGAGACTACAGCAAACAAAAGCCCCGCTCAGCGCTAGCTGTCGGGGCTTCGTGGTGAACCGTTGAAATCCGTTGGCGAGTATTTGGTGCCGGGGACCGGACTTGAACCGGCAAGCCCGAAGGCGGCGGATTTTAAGTCCGCTATGTTTACCAATTTCATCACCCCGGCAGAGGTGGCAATCGCGCGTGGTCGCGAATTCTACCATCGCCTCGCGGCAGCCCCAAAAAAGCGCCCGACACCCGCATTCATCCCCAAGTCACAAACGTTGCCGATAATCCGCTCACGAAAACGATTACAGCGGGCCGAAAACCGATGACGCCGACGATCAAGGATGTCGCCGCCCACGCGGGCTTTTCCATCGCCACGGTATCGCGCGCGATCAACGCGCCGCACACCGTGAACCCCGTCACGCTCGACAAGGTACGTCAGTCGATCGACGCGCTGAACTTCCGCCCGAGCCCGCTCGGCCGGCAATTGCGCGGCGAGCGCACGCGCCTCGTCGGCGTCGTTCTGCCGACGCTCGCGAACCCGGTGTTCGCCGAATGCCTGCAAGGCATCGACGATCTCGCGTCAGCGCAAGGCTATCGGCTGATGCTGATGACCACGCAGTACGACGTGGACCGTGAACGTCACGCAATCGAAACGCTGCGCGAGCATCGCGTCGAAGGACTGATCCTGACCGTCGCCGATGCCGACACCCATCCGCTGCTCGACGAACTCGACCGCGACGGCCTGCTATACGTGCTGATGCACAACGACACAGTGCGCCGACCGTCGGTGTCGGTCGACAATCGCCTCGCCGCCTACGACGGCGTGCGCCGGCTCATCGCGCACGGCCATCGCCGCATTCTGATGCTGGCCGGCTCGTTCGCGGCCTCGGATCGCGCGCGTCAGCGGCATCTCGGCTACACGCAGGCGATGCAGCAGGCCGGCCTCACGGCCGCGCCCGCGCTCGAAGTCGATTTCAACGCCGACGAACTCGCGCCGTCCGTGCTCGCGCACCTGACGCACGGCGCAAACCGTCCGACCGCCCTCTTCTGCAGCAACGATCTGCTCGCGATGGTCGTGATGCGCGGCCTGCGCCGCGCGTGTCTGAGGATTCCGCAGGACATGTCGATTCTCGGCTTCGACGGCCTCGCAATGGGCGAACTGCTGTCGCCGGCGCTCGCGAGCATCTGCGCGCCGAATCGCGAAATCGGCTGTGCGGCGTGGCAGCGCTTGCTCGCACGCATCGGCGGCGCGCGCGACGAGCGCGCGTTCTGCGCAACCTCGCGCGCGTTGACGCTGCCGCACAGCCTGCGCGAAGGCGCGACGATCGCGGCACTCGGCTCGCACGCGAATCTCGACGGAGCGTCGCCGACCCACGTCCCGAGCGCTGCGGCCGCCACCGAAAAACCGCTCGCATAAGAAGCCCAATGAAGGCACGCGCATACGCGCGCCCTGGCTGTCATTCCCAACCCGCGCAACCCATCCGACACAGGGAGACCCGCAGTGCCCCGCTCAACCTCACGCTTCGCATCCCCGCTCATACCGCTGTGGCAGAAACTCTCGCGCGCCGCCGCGACCGCACTGCCGGCGAGCCTGCTCGTCGCTGGCGCGGCGCTCGTCGCGCTCGCGCCGCAAGCCGCGCGCGCCGACGAAACCGCGATCTGCTACAACTGCCCGCCCGAATGGGCCGACTGGGCGAGCCAGATCAAGGCGATCCAGCAAAAGACCGGCATTCGCGTGCCGTTCGACAACAAGAACTCAGGACAATCGATCGCGCAACTGATGGCCGAGCAGAAAAGCCCGGTCGCCGACGTCGTGTATCTCGGCGTATCGTCGGCGTTCCAGGCCAAGGACAAGGGCGTGATCCAGCCGTACAAGCCCGCGCACTGGGACGACATTCCCGCCGGCCTGAAAGACCCGCAAGGCTACTGGTTCACGATCCACTCGGGCACGCTCGGCTTCTTCGTCAACAAGGACGCGCTCGAAGGCAAGCCGGTGCCGCGCTCGTGGGCCGATCTGCTGAAGCCCGAATACAAAGGCATGATCGGTTATCTCGATCCGTCGAGCGCGTTCGTCGGCTATGCGGGCGCGGTCGCGGTAAACCAGGCGCTCGGCGGCACGCTCGACAACTTCGAGCCGGGTCTCGACTGGTTCAGAAAGCTCAAGGCGAACGCGCCGATCGTGCCGAAGCAAACCGCGTACGCGCGCGTGCTGTCCGGCGAAATTCCGATCCTGCTCGACTACGACTTCGACGCGTACCGCGCGAAGTATAAGGATCACGCGAACGTCGAGTTCGTGATTCCGCAGGAAGGCACGATCTCGGTGCCGTACGTGATGAGCCTCGTGAAAGGCGCGCCGCACGAAGCGAACGGCAAGAAGGTGCTCGATTTCGTACTGTCCGACGAAGGCCAGAAGCTGTGGGCGCAGGCGTATCTGCGGCCGGTGCGCGCGAGCGCGATGAGCGCCGAGACGGCTGCGCAGTTCCTGCCCGCGAGCGAATACGCGCGCGCGAAGCCGGTCGACTTCGCGAAGATGGCCGACAAGCAGTCGAGCTTCGGCGAGCGCTATCTACAGGTGATGCATTGAACGAAGTCACGTTCCCGCTGCGCTGGCGCATCGCCTTGCTCGCGCCCGCGCTCGCGGTCTTCATCGCGTTCTGGCTGCTGCCGATGGTCGCGCTCGCGCAGCTCTCCGGCGGCGGCCATGCGTTCGCGACCTATCGCGCAATGCTGACGAATGCGCGTTACATGTCGAGCCTCGGCGCGACCGTCGTGCTGTCGGCGGGGGTCACGGCGGCCACGCTGGTGCTGTCGGTGATCGCGGGGCTGCTGCTCGCGCGTCGAGAGTTCGCCGGCAAGCGCCCGCTGCTCGCGCTGCTGACGTTTCCGCTCGCGTTTCCGGGCGTCGTCGTGGGCTTCATGGTCATCATGCTCGCGGGACGTCAAGGGTTGATCGGCGCGCTGTCGCTGAAACTCGCGGGCGATCGCTGGGTGTTCGCGTATTCGATGAGCGGCCTGTTTCTGGGCTATCTGTACTTCTCGATTCCGCGCGTGATCGTCACCGTGATGGCTTCGGCGACCAAGCTCGATGCATCGCTCGAAGAGGCCGCGCGCTCGCTCGGCGCATCGCCGTGGCGCATCATGCGCGACATCGTGTTGCCGGCGCTGTCGCCCGGACTGATCGCGGCGGGCGCCGTGTGCTTCGCGACCGCGATGGGCGCGTTCGGCACGGCGTTCACGCTCGCCACCGACATCGACGTGCTGCCGATGACCATCTATACCGAGTTCACGCTGAACGCGAACATGGTGACGGCCGCGGGCCTGTCGATCGTGCTGGGCATCGTCACGTGGGCGGTGCTGGCGATCGCGCGCAGCGCGAGCGGTTCGGGCGTGGCGGCGAGCGCGTGAACGGCGCGTCGCTTGAAGCCAGCATGAGCGCACACAACGACAACCTATCCATGAACTCAGTCACGGCCCCTTCGCCCTCATCTCCGTCGCAACCGGCAGCGGGACCGCGCGCGCGACGCGCGTGGCCTTCCACACGAACATGGCTCGCCGCGGGTCAATGGTTCGTCACACTGCTGCTGTGCGCGTTCCTGATCGTGCCGGTCGTCATGTCGATCGTCGCCGGGCTGACGGTCAACTACTTCAAGGGCGTGTCGAGCGGACTCACGCTGCGCTGGCTCGTCGAAGTGTGGACCCAGTATCACGACTCGGTGTGGCTGTCGCTCGAAGTGGCCGCGGCGACGCTCGTCGTCACGCTGCTGACCGGCGTGCCCGCGGGCTATGTGCTCGCGCGCAGCAAGACGCGCTTCGCACGCATCGTCGAAGAGTTTCTGGTGCTGCCGATCGCGCTGCCCGGCCTCGCATCGGCACTCGCGCTGCTGGTGATCTACGGCGGCTTCACGGCGTTTCGGATGAGCGCGGCGTTCATCGTCGTCGGGCATGTGGTGTTCACGCTGCCGTTCATGGTGCGCGCGGTCGCGGCGGTCTGCGCGAGCAGCGATCTGCGTACGCTCGAAGAAGGCGCGGCGAGCCTCGGCGCGAGCTTCTTCACGCGCTTCGTCACGATCGTGCTGCCGAACGCGCGGCCAGGCATCGTCGCGGGCGCGCTCGCGGTGCTCACGCTGTCGATCGGCGAATTCAACCTCACGTGGATGCTGCACACGCCCGACACGAAGACGCTGCCGGTCGGCCTCGCCGACACCTACGCGTCGATGCGCATCGAGATCGGCAGCGCGTACACGATCCTGTTCTTCATCATGACGATGCCGCTGCTCGTCGCGATGCAATGGCTCGGCGTCGATGCGACCGGCCAGCGCAGCGCGTCGAAGAAGCGCGGCGCCGCCTCTTCCGCGAAGCCCATCGACACGCCATGAAACTGACCTCGGTTCCCATCACGCTCACGCAGTGCGCCAAAACGTTTCGCGGCACGCGCGTGCTCGAACCGCTCGACCTGACGATCGGCGCGGGCGAAACCCTCGTGCTGCTCGGACCGTCGGGCTGCGGCAAGACGACGACGCTGCGCCTGATCGCGGGCCTCGAAACACCTGACGCGGGCGGCCGCATCGCATTCGGCGACGACGACGTGACCACGCTGCCGATCGAAAAACGCGCGGTCGGCATGGTGTTCCAGAGCTACGCGCTGTTTCCGAACCTGACCGTGCGCGGCAACATCGGCTACGGTCTGAAGATCAAACGCGTGCCGGCCGCAGTCGCGCGACAACGCGTCGACGAACTGCTCGGCATGATGCGGCTCAACGCGCACGCCGACAAACCGATCGATCAACTGTCGGGCGGCCAGCGTCAACGTGTGGCGCTCGCGCGCGCACTCGCGGTGCAGCCGCGCGTGCTGCTGCTCGACGAACCGCTGACCGCGCTCGACGCGCGTCTGCGCGACGCATTGCGCAGCGAGATGAACGCGCTGTTGCGCGAACTCGGCATCACGACCGTCTACGTGACGCACGATCAGGCCGAAGCGATGGAGCTCGGCGATCGCATCGTCGTGATGAGCGCGGGACGCATCGAGCAGATCGGTTCGCCGCGCGACATCTACTATCGTCCGGCCAATCGCACGGTCGCGCAGTTCGTCGGCACGATCAACCGTGTCGCGGGCGAGCCGCGCGACGGCATGCTGGCGACGAGCGGCGGCGCAGTGCCGTTGCCCGCGCATGCGTCGAACGCACGCGGCGCGCACGAAATCTTCTTTCGCCCCGAGGATGCCCGGCTCACCGACCCCGCGCTCGCGCAGCTGCGCGGCCAGATCGAAAGCACCGCGTTCCTCGGCGAACGCACGCGTCTGACGATTGGCGGTGCCGCGCCCGAGCCGCTCTTCGTCGACGTCGCGGGCCGCATCGAGCTTGCGCGCGGCACGCCGGTCGGCATCTCGATCGAGCCGGACGCACTGATTGCGCTATCGTAGGTAAAAACAGCGCCGCATCCTGGCGCCCGACACGAAGCAACCCGAAGGACCTCTGTCATGCTGCTGGCTCAAATTAGCGACCTGCATATCAAGCAACCCGGCGCACTCGCGTATCGCCGCGTCGATACCGCCCCCTACCTCGCGCGCTGCGTCGACGCGCTCAACGCGCTCACCCCGCGCCCCGACGCGGTGCTGATCACCGGCGACCTCGTCGATCAGGGCGCCCCCCAGCAGTACGCGCGCCTGAAAACACTGCTCGCGCCGCTCGCGATCCCCTACTTCCTGATGGTCGGCAATCACGACGAACGCAACGCGCTGCGCGCGGCGTTTCCCGAGCGCGAGGAATTGCTGAGCGGCGGCGAGTTCGTGCAGTACGCGCTCGACGTCGGCCCGCTGCGCGTGATCGCGCTCGATTCGCTAGTGCCCGGTTCGAGCGCCGGCATGCTGTGCGACACGCGGCTCGCGTGGCTCGAGCGGCAGCTCGATGCGGCGCGCGGCAAGCCGGTCGTGGTCGCGCTGCATCACCCGCCGTTCGCGTGCGGCATCGGGCATATGGACGAGATCCGGCTCGACCGGGCGGCGTCGCACAAGCTCGCGGCGTTGATCGCTCAGCATCCCAACGTCGAGCGCGTGCTCTGCGGGCACGTGCATCGGTCGATGTTCGTGCGCTTCGGCGGCACGATCGCGAGCGCGATTCCAGCGCCCGCGCACCAGGTGGCGCTCGATTTTCGCGAGGACGGACCGTCGGCGTTCGTGATGGAGCCGCCCGCGTATGCGCTCCATTACTACGATCCCGCGACGGGCATCGTCACGCATCATGCGTATGTCGACGCGGCCGACGGCCCGTATCCGTTCTACGACGCCGGCGCGTTGATCGACTGAACCGCCGGACACACTTCGCAACCGCCTGATACCGGATGCGCGGGCGAGCCTCGCGCGGCCGTCAGCACGAACACCGCCGCTCCGGTATGATCGGCACGCTTGAGGACCGCGCATGGGCCGGTCCGTCGATCCGCCCCTGTCATGTCCACTTCCGACGCTTCCACTTCCGCTTCCTCCGCCCGGTCGTTGCGCGGCGTGTTGCTGCTGCTCGCGACGATCGCCGGTGTCTCGGTCGCAAACATCTATTTCAACCAGCCGCTGCTCGATAACTTCCGCCAGTCGTTTCCGGGCAGCGCGTCATGGGTCGGCGCGGTGCCGGCCGTCACGCAGCTCGGCTACGCCGCCGGCATGCTGTTGCTCGCGCCGCTCGGCGATCGCTTCGACCGGCGTCTGTTGATCCTGCTGCAGATCGCCGGCCTGTGCGTCGCGCTCGTCATTGCGGCGTCGGCACCGACGCTCGCGGTGCTGATCGTCACGAGTCTCGCGATCGGCGTGCTCGCGACGATCGCGCAACAGGCGGTACCGTTCGCGGCCGAACTCGCGCCGCCGTCCGAGCGCGGCCACGCGGTCGGCACCGTGATGAGCGGCCTGCTGCTCGGCATCCTGCTCGCCCGGACCGCGGCGGGCATCGTCGCCGAATACTTCGGCTGGCGCGCGGTGTTTGGCGCATCGGTCGTCGCGCTGCTCGCACTCGCGGTCGTCATCATTTTGCGTTTGCCGAAGAGTCAGCCGACCTCGACGTTGCCGTACGGCAAGCTGCTCGTGTCGATGTGGCACCTGGTCACCGAGCATCGCGCGCTGCGCGAGGCGTCGCTGACCGGTGCGGCGTTGTTCGGCGCGTTCAGCATTTTCTGGTCGGTGCTCGCGCTGCTGCTCGCGGGCGCGCCGTTTCATCTCGGGCCGCAGGCGGCAGGGCTGTTCGGTATCGTCGGCGCGGCCGGCGCGCTGGCCGCGCCGCTCGCCGGCAAGTTCGCCGACCGGCGTGGACCGCGCGCGATCATCACCGTGTCGCTCGTGCTGGTCGTGATCGCGTTCGTGATCTTCGGTGCGTCGGCGAAGAGCATCGCGGGCCTCGTGGTCGGCGTGATCATTCTCGACATCGGCGTGCAGGCCGCGCAGATTTCGAATCAGTCGCGCATCTACGCATTGAAGCCCGATGCGCGCAGCCGCGTGAATACCGTGTACATGGTCGCGTATTTCATCGGCGGGGCGCTGGGCTCGGGTGTCGGCGCGATCGTGTGGCCGGTGTTCGGGTGGATTGGCGTGACTATCGCGGGGATCGCGTTTGCCGGGCTCGGCGCGTGGAATCATTTGCGGTTGCCGGCGCGGGCTGGGCATTGAGCGTCCGCTTCGATCTCTGATCGATGCCGGCGCCACTCGGAGGCCGCACAATTTGGGCCCACGCGGGAAACGTTCACACCCCGCCACCCCGCCCCAACGCATACTCATGCAGCGCATCGAGCACGCGATCGAACTCGAACGATTTGTCGTAAAAGTGCCGCACGCCATACTGCTCGCAGCGCTCGCGGTACGCGGGCAACGCGTGATTGGTCAGCACCGCCGCGAACATCGAATCGATCAGCCCCTCGCGCTGCAGATATGCGAGCACCGGCACGCCCGAGCCCAGCTTCAGCTGCAAATCAACGATCACCGCGTCGAACGCTTCGTCGCCGAGCAGCGCGATCGCCTGATCGGCGGAATCGGCATAAGCGGCCACGCGCAGCAGGCCCGACGCATCGATCGCCTCCACGAGGCTGCGGCGGATCAGCGGCGAATCCTCGATCAGCAGCACGCGCAACGGCGCGCGGCTGGCTGACTCGGTAGCGGGGTTCGGTTCGCTGTTCATCGGGATATCTCGATCGTCCGTCATTCGATCAGGCCATTCTTGATCGCGTAATACGTGAGGTCCGCGTTGTTCGCGAGACGCATCTTCTCGAGCACCCGCGCGCGATACGTGCTCACCGTTTTGACCGACAGATGCAGCTCTTCGGCAATCTCGGTCGGCAACTGGCCGGCCGCGAGCTTGCAGAAGATCTGGAATTCGCGCTCCGACAGCGCTTCATGCGGACGCCCGGCGGCAGGCTTGTCGAGATTGTCGGCAAGCGTATCGGCGACCGCCTCCGACAGATAGCGATGCCCACGCGCGACCGAGCGGATCGCGCGCACGATTTCTTCCGGCTCGCAGTCCTTGTTCAGATAGCCGCTCGCGCCCGCGCGCAGCAGATTGATCGCGTACTGGCTCTCGGGATAGCCCGATAGAATCAGCACGCCCTGCTCGGGACGCACCTGCTTGATCACACGCAACGTATCGATGCCGTTCTTGTCAGGCATCGCGATGTCGAGCAGCACGACGTCGAATGCCTGCTCGCGCACGAGGCCGATCGCTTCCTCGCCGGTGGCGGCCTCGGCGGCGACGCACATGTCCGGCTCGTCGGCGACGAACTGTCTGAATCCACCTCGAACGATCGCATGATCGTCAGCTATCAGCACTCGAATCATCGGTTGGGTTCCGTGCAAAGGGAGTCGCTCCGATGCGGACATGGTAATGATCCGGGGCCACGGCCGGACGCGCAATGCGAGGGCGGCTTCGCACCGCAGCCGCCGGCATTCCCGAGTTCGCCCGCGACCCGGTCCTTCGACGCCTCCCTGTCGCCTGCTGCGCTACTCGCGCCCCGCGAGCAGATCCGCCATATCGTCGGCATGCTCTTCTTCGACCGCGAGAATCTCCTCGAACAGCCGGCGCGTGGTCACGTCCTTCTCGCCGAGATACCGTACGATCTCGCGGTACGTGTCGATCGCGATGCGCTCCGCGATCAGGTTCTCGCGAATCATGTCGGTCAGATCGGTGCCTTCCTTGTATTCCGAATGCGCGCGTGCCTTGATGCCGTCCGGCGCGAAATCCGGTTCGCCGCCAAGCTGCACGATGCGCTCGGCGATGCGATCGGCGTGCTCCTGCTCCTCGGTTGCGTGCTCGGCAAATTCCCTCGCGACCGCTTCGGAATTGATGCCCTTCGCCATGAAGTAATGGCGCTTGTAGCGCAGCGTGCAGACGATCTCGGTGGCGAGCGCGTCGTTGAGCAGCTTGAGCACCGTCTCGCGATTCGCGCCATAGCTCTGCGTGACCGGACCATCCGACATATGCTTGCGCGCGTCCTCCCGGATCTTCGTGATGTCCATCACGAACGTGTCGCCAGATTGCTTCGTCATCGAACTTCTCCTTTATCCGGTATTGGGTGAATCGCGCATCAGCACGAATCGCGCCTGATGCGCCCAGGGTGGAATGACAGCGCGCTTCGAACGCGGGCGGCTCATCGGGGATTCAAACGCCGCGCGTTCACGCGCCTTGTTGACTACCTGTTCCTACATTGCGTACTTCGCTGCCTACCTCATGTTGCGTTCATCCGGCTCGCGCGGCTAGGTTCGAAACACGCCGAGCAGCAACGTGACCACGAACACGACGAGGAAGATGTAGAACAGGATCTTCGCGATTTCGGCCGCGCCGGCCGCGATGCCGGTAAAGCCGAACACGGCTGCGATGATCGCAATCACGAAGAAAACGATGGCATAGTGAAGCATGGCATTTCTCCCTTTTGTTGGCCTTCCAATCGACTACCAGCAAATCGCTCGCCTGCTGTGAGGGCGCGGCTTGCCGCCACTGCGATGGCCGCGCTAATCGATCATTTTCTTCGTCACGACGAAGCCCAGCACGAGGAACACCACGCACAGCACGACAAAGACGAAGAACAGGAACTTCGCGATCGCCGCCGCGCCGGCCGCGATGCCGGTGAAGCCGAGAAGACCGGCGATCACCGCGACGATCGCGAAGAACAGTGCCCACTTCAACATGATGGTTTCCTCCCGAAACATTGCATGAACGATCGGGTCCATGCTATCGATGCGCGGCGCCGCGCGCATTCCGACGCTCGCCGTTTTTCGTGTGAGAATCCGCTTACATTGGGTTACGACGACATTACGCGCGCGGCTTCGCGCGATGCCGGAGCCGATGCCGGTGTCGATGCCCTCTTTCCGGAGCCGAAAGTGTCGAATCTGCAGAACCCGCCGGAACAAGCTGGCGCGCGCGCCACGGCGCGGCTCGCCGAGTGGATGCGCAATCGCAGCTGGGCGATCGCGATGACGGTGGCGATCGTGATCACGGTGGGAGGCCTCGTGATTCTGGAGACCGCGCGTCAGCGCATCACCGCCGAGTATGAGACCGCGCTTGAAGCGCGCGACGTCACCGTGCGACTGAGCACACTCGCGAGCGAGCTGTCGCGCCTCACCGCGCAACAAAACCAGTTTCTTCTGACGAAGGACGACGCGTCCGGCCACGCGTTCTGCGCGAGCGCCGCGCGCATCCGCGACACCACCCAGCAGTTGGACCACTTCTATCGCGGCGGCCGCGCGGACAGCGCGGAACTCGCGAGCTTCACGCAGATTCTCGCGCTGATCGACGCGCGCATCGGCGCGGGCGCCGCCGCCATGCAGCACGCCGCGCCGCATCCGCTCGATCTCGGCGCATGCGGGAGCGCGAGCGACATCAACCCGGCGGACGCGTCGTTGATCGACAGTACGCTCGCGCTGCTGCGCGACAACGAGGAGCGCCGCGCTCAGCACGCGCTGGCCGCGAGCCGCGCCGACCAGCGGCTGTCGACGCTGTGCGCGGCGGGTCTGTCGGCGCTGAACATCGTGCTGTTCATCCTGCTGTTTCGCAATCTCGGCATCCAGATCGACCGGCAGGCGCGCGCGCAGCGTCAGTTGATCACGCAGCAGGAGGAACTCGACCAGCTCGTCAACGAGCGCACGCGGCAGCTCGAAGCGCTCGGCTGGCATCTGCAGGCGGTCAGCGAAAACGAAAAGACCCAGCTCGCGCGCGAGTTGCACGACGAACTCGGCGCGATTCTGACCGCATGCCGGATGGACGTCGCATGGGCGCGCCGCAAGCTGAAGGACAGCGAGCCGGACATCGCCGACAAGCTGCAGCGCGCGCTCGCCAATCTCGACCAGGGCATCGCGTTGAAGCGGCGCATCATCGAGGACATGCGACCGACCGTGCTGGCCAATTTCGGGCTCGTTACCGCGCTGCGCACGCTCGCCGACGAAGCCGCGCAGCGCAACAACTGGACGCTCGAGCTGCACCTGCCCGCCGACGATATCCAGCTCGACGAGCAGACCGAAATCGCGCTGTTTCGGGTCGCACAGGAATCGCTGACGAACGCCGCCAAGTACGCGTGGGCCTCGAAGGTCGGAATCGCATTGCGGGTCGGCGACGGCGAGGTCGCCCTGCATATCGCGGACAACGGCGTCGGCATCATGCCGGCCGACCTGAAGCGCACACATACGCACGGCCTGCTCGGCATGCGTCAGCGCGTGGCCGCGCACGGCGGGCGCTTCGACATCCGCCGTGGCGCGCAAAACGGCACCGACATCGACGTCGTGATGCCGAGCGCGAGCGCCGCGACGCCTTCGGTCGATCAGCCGCTGACCTCGCCGGCCACGCCGCCCACTTCGTCGCAAAGCCCCGTCTGACAGATGCTCGCCGCAGCACCCCCAAGCCGTTGTAGGAGTGCGCCGACGCAAACACCGGAGCACGCCTACGACAAAATCGCGGCACGGCCGACAGCGCCGCCCCCGCCCTTTTTTTACCATGCAAACAGGCCGGTTCGAAACCGGATCGAGACCTGATCGACTGGCATGGCCCCGGTCGGACGACATCAACCGATGCATTCTCGACAAGGAGAAGTTTCATGACTCGACTGATCGCTTTGCTTGTGCTCGCAGGAACTGCCATGCTTGTCACCGGCTGCAACACGATGGCGGGCGCCGGCGAAGATATTTCGAAGGGCGGCCACGCCATCACGAACGAGGCGGATAAGGCGAAATAAGCCGGCACATGGCAGCAGGATTTGCAAAGCCCGTCGCGGGATGCCGCTGCGGGCTTTTTTTTCGTGAATGATTGCGTGCTGGCTGGCACTCGACGCGACGCGTTTTCAGAACGCGATGAAACGGCACGGCGATCCGCGAGGGCGCGGAGCTTGCGGCAAGGCTTTGACAGCGGGCGCGCGGTTCGACGAGAACCGCGCCGCTATCAGGCGCTGCGCTTGTTCCGGTAATCGAACCAGAAAGACAGGCCGACGCTGATCAGAATCACGATCGTCGCGATTACCGTCGAGCGGGTGACCGGCTCGCCGAGCAGCAGCGCGCCCAGCGCGACCGCGACGACCGGATTCACGTACATGCAGCTGCTCGCGATGATCGGGCTCGTGTGGCGAATCAGATAACCGTAGGCGACGTACGCCGCCATCGTCCCAATCAACATCAGATACAGGAACGCGACGAGAGGCAGAAAATGCAGCTCGAGCATCCGCTCGCCCGACGCCCATGCGACCAGCGTCGACATCGCGCCGCCGAGGCCGATCTGCAGCGAGGTCGACAGAAACAGGTCCGACGGCAGCTTCAGCTGCCCGGCCAGATGCGCGCCGCCGGCCCAGAACAGCGCGCCGCACAGAATCGCGAGACTGCCGCCCGTCGAGCCCGGCGTGCTGTCGCCGTGACTCAGAATCACGATGCCGGCGAGCCCCAGCCCGACCGCGAACCATTCGCCGCGGCCGATCTTGCGTCCGGCGACGACCGCGATCACGGTCGCGAACAGCGGCACGGTCGCGACCATCACGGCCGCGGTGCCGGTGCCGACCGTGCGCATGCCGTAGGCGAGCATGCCGCTCGACAGACCCACCAGCATGGTGCCGACGAGGCCCGCGTTGCGGATTTCGGCGAAGCTCGGCCAGATCGGCTTGCGGCGCGCGGCGAACACGAACAGACCGATGCCGGCGAACAGGTTGCGCAAGCCCGACATCAGCAGCGGCGGGAACGAGCCGAGCGCGACGTGCACGCCGAGGTACGTCGAGCCCCACACCAGATAAACGACGGCAAGCGCGAGCGCGATCCGCCCGTTGCGCGACTGCGGCAGACGCAGCGGCCAGCCGCGCGGAGAAAAAGCTGAACGTTGCAGCGACATGCTTCAGTCCGCCGTCGCCACTCGACCCGCGCGATGCGCTCGATGCCCGCGAGGCGCCGAGCCTGCGTCGATACCTTTCGGGCGGGATGGCGGGCACCGCATCGGCGATGCGGTCGGACGGGCGAGGCTGGCGGACATGTCGGTGGAACGGGAAGACGATGGGCGGCGCCGGAAGCGCCAGAAACGGCGGTGGCGGCCGCGCCGGTCAGAACGACACGATGCAACGCGGCCGCGCTGCGCGGCCGCAAGCTTGGCAAAGCCCCGGCGCGCACCGCATTATGCAGTAAGCGCCGAGAACGCCACGCGAGAGAATCGTAACTTTTGGGTTTCCTGCAACAGAAAAGCCGGGGACGCATCCCCGGCTTGCGGTGTCGGATCCGTTCGATGCGCGGCCGTGCATCGGCAGGATCGCTAAGCGCCCTCGGCGCCGACTCAGTTGCCCATCGCGCCCGACGCCTCGTGTTTCATCGCGTCGCCGCCCTTTTTCATCGAGCCGTGCTTCATCGTGTCCTTTTTCATGCCGTCCTTCGACATGCTGTCTTTGGACATCGAATCTTTCGACATCGCATTCTTCGACATCTCATCGTTCGACATCGCGCCGCTCGCCTGCGCGAAGGCCGCGCCGCCGCTTGCCAGCATCAACAACGCGATCGTGGTAACTGCAATCTTCTTCATGGGATGACTCCTTGGTGGTGGATGAATCGAAGCCGGCGAGAGCCGGCGTGCTTCCGAAGCCGCTGCCGCAAGCGCGCGTGCGCCCGCATGCGTCAGGAGCCTCCGAACCAGTTGTAGCCCTGGTCGACCCAATAGCCGCCGGGATACGTGTTGGTGACGAATATTTCGACGATGTGCTTCGGATTCTTGTAGCCGAGCTTGGTCGGCATGCGCAGCTTCATCGGGTAGCCGTATTTCGCGGGCAGCCGTTCGCCGTCGTAGGAAAACGTCAGCAGCGTTTGCGGATGCAAAGCGGTCGGCATGTCGATGCTTTCGTAGTAGTCGTCCGCGCATTTGAAGCCGACGTACTTCGCCGTCGTGTCCGCGCCGACGCGCCGCAGAAAATCGCCGAATGGCGTGCCGCCCCAGCGGCCGATCGCGCTCCAGCCTTCGACGCAGATATGTCGCGTGATCTGCTCGCCATGTGGCAGCGCGTACAGCTCGGGCAGCGTCCACACGCGCTGGCCGGTCACGAGACCGCTCAGCTTCAATTGATAATCTGAGCCGTCGACGTGCGGCACGTCGTCGATGCCGTAGTACGCGTTGAAGGGAAACGGCCGCGTGATCTGCGCTTCGGTGTAGGTCGGCGCGAGCTGCTTCGGATCGAACAGCGCGGCCTGCGCGCGATCGTTCAGCCGCGACACGGCTGTCAGGAAACGGTTCACGGAAGCGTCGTCGGTCAACGAGCAGCCGGTCAGCATCGACAGGCCGCCGAGCGTCAAGAGCTGCTTGCCGAACAGGCGTCGCGACGGCATCGCCAGTTCGCGCTTCGCATCGAGCAGGATCGATGCGCGGTCGAGCTTGTGGCTCACACGATGTGTGGATGGGTCCGCTGGTTTCTCTATCGGCTTGTTCATGATTCGGTATCCGTTTGGAATTCGCGTTGCGATTTCATGAGCGTGAGCATGCGCATGGGTAGCCGCGGGCTCAACGTCCGCGCAACATCGCGAGCAACGAGCGCGGCACGAGCGCGACCATCGCCAGATGCACGGCGAGAAACGCGGCCAGCAGCGACATCGCGCTGAAGTGCACGATGCGCGCGTTGTCGTAGCCGCCCATCAGTTCGCGCAGCAGCGGAAACTGCACCGACTTCCAGATCGCGAGCCCCGATAGCACGAGCACGATCAGATCGGCGATCGCGAACAGGTAGGCGAATTTCTGCACCGCGTTGTAGACGCGCAGATCGCCATGCGAAAGCTTCCCGCGCAACGCGGCGACGAAATCGCGCAGTACCGCGCGCGGCGTCAGCGGCAGGAACTTGCGCACGAAACGCCCGCTCGCGAGATTCAGCGCGACATACATGAGGCCGTTGAACACCAGCAGCCACATCGCCGCGAAGTGCCATTGCAGCGCCCCGCCGAGCCAGCCGCCCAGCGTGATCGCGGTCGGGAAGGTGAACGCCGGGAAGATCGGCGACGCGTCGTAGATGCGCCAGCCCGACAGCATCATCACGATCGCCGCGAGCGCATTCAGCCAATGCGTGATGCGCAGCCACAGCGGATGAATGGCGCCGCGCTTCGGCGCGGTGGGCGCGGCGGGTGCGCTGGGGCGCAAGGCGTGGGGTGTGGACATGGGGCTCTCCTCGAGCAGCGGTAGTGAATGCGGCGCGCGCGAGGTCGATCAACGGCACGCGGGAAGGTCGGTCGCTTGTAGCACGTCGCCGCTCGCGTCGCTTTCGACGAACGCGACCACGCCGAAGCGGCCGGCGGCGTTGGCGCTCGGATCGGCTTGCGCATCGACGCTCGCAGCGTGTACATCGATGTCCTGATGGATCCGCGCGTGACCGGAGACGAGCGGCACGGGCCCGAACCAGGCGCGCACGACGCGCTCGTGATGCAGCGTCGCGCCGCGGTTTTCGCCCGCGCCGACCTGCGTCGTCAGCGCGTTCTCGTAGATCGCGAGATAGGCGCTCAACGCACCCGTGGCGGCGGCTGCCGTCGTGCTGAACTGCGCATCGACATCGAACGCGCCGGGCGCACGCGGGCTCAGCGCAAGTGCGACGCTCGCCTGGGCGGGTTCGGCGACGAGCTCGTCGATGCGGCGCTCGAAACTGTCGCGTTGCGACCAGTCGCGCAGCTCGCGGCCCGCGACGAACACTTCCGGCGTATAGAGCGTGTGCGCGCCCGCGAGACGCGTCAGCGTCTGCTGACGTTCGGTGAAGCGATGCTGGGAAAAGCGGTCGGTCCAGCCGAGGCTGTTCCAGTAGTCGACGTGCAGCGCGAGCGGCACGATGCCGTGCGCGGCGCCGTCGCTTTTCCATTGACTGAGCCAGCGGTCGGCGGGCGGGCAGCTATCGCAGCCCTCGCTGCTGTACAGCTCGACGAGCGCGACGCGGTGCGCGGGGCTGTGCGTGGCGCATAGGGGCCCGGCCGCGTCGGCCGCACTGATGCCGGAACCGCTCAGCAGAAAAAGCGCGAGGCCGACGGCGGGCGTCGAAAAAGTCGTAAAGCGCTGAAGTATCGAGCGATTGTGCGCGGTCGACATGACGTGCTCCGATCGTAATCTGCACGTTTGTCGAGCCGCGCGGCCGGTTATGACAAGCCTCTTTTAATTTTTTTCCGGCGCGGGACGAGCCAGCCAAAGCTCGCCCGCGACTCAGTCGTAACTGACCACCACCGTCACGCGCGTGTCCATATCGGTGCGCTTCGCGCTCAGCGACAGCACGCCGCCCGCGCGATCGACCGCGTAGTGGCCGTCGCGGGCCGTCGCGACGCGCCCGGTGCCATCGACGAACCGCGCCGCCACCAGATCGCGCGACTGCGTGCCGCCGCTCACTTCGAGCGCGACATCGGCCCCGCTGACGACGCCCGGCGGCGCGCTGAACGTCACCGTGCGCGAGAAGCGCTGACCCGCCACGCTCGCGCTACCGACGGCGACGCCAATGGGCGCCGTATCCACGCTGATCTGCATCGGCGGTGCAACGATCATCCCCACGAACCGGATCACGCCGCCCGTCACCGTCGATGCCGCCGGCGCCGCCAGCGGCGCGGCAAGCAATGCCACCACCGCGACTGTGCGACCGAACGTTCGCCACCGCCTGCTTTCCGCTTTCATGTGCACCTCTTTGTCAATCGGCGCGAGTCGCCTCGCGCCATTCACGCGCCATCCCGCGAATCGCTTCGCTGGAGTGCGGCCTTCGCTGCACTTTGTTTAACGGCAATCCTCTGACTGGCTTGAACGCAATGCGGACCACCCCGCTTTCTTCTCGCACCGCACAAAAACGGTCAATCGACGGGCGCGACGTCGCAAACGGAGCTGCGTGAGACAGCGTGCTAACATCGAACTTTCGTCTCGCTGCTGCCGCGCGGCCTCACGCTTTGTCGCCCGGCACCTCTCGATCGCTTTTCCCCAACACCTGGTCGTTTTGCCCGTGACTTCTCTGCGTCGTCCGACTTTCCGTGCTCTCGCCCGCTTGCGCCCATGCCGCGCAGGCGAGTGCGCGCGCGCGGACGTCGCGTCGCACGGCCCCGGCGAGACGTCCCGAACGGTCCCGCTTCACGCCGCCCGGCGCCCTCGCTGACGCAGCCCGCCAATACCCAGGGCCGCGTCGCCGGGCACCGGGCTCTCCCATTCGTCCACTCATCCGCCGACCACCCCATGGGTCGTTGCATGCGGCCATCCATGACCGCCTTATCCGGAGTCCTGATGATGAAGAAGATCAAAACCTGCTACCTGACCGAACTCGACGTAACCCGCCTCGAGAAATACGCGGCCACCGACGCCAAGTTGCAGCACATGCTCGACGATGTGCTCGAACGCGCGGTAATCGTCGACTCGCACGACATCCCCGCCGACGTCGTCACGATGAACTCGCAAGCGACGCTGATCGACGCAGCGAGCGGCGAACAGATGACGTGGACTGTCGTCTATCCGCCCAACGCCGATTTCGCGCAAGGGCGCCTGAATGTGTTCTCGCCGGCTGGCCTCGCGCTGCTCGGCGCGCGCCGCGGCGAGAGCATCCGTTTCACGCCACCCAGCGGCGATCAGAAAGTGCTCAAGCTCGACAAAATCCTGTATCAGCCTGAAGCCGCCGACGATTTTTCACTGTAAGGCGGCCGTTCCCTCGCTGTAAGTTGCCTTGTCTGATGCGGTCTCGAATCAAGCATAGGAGATGTCTGGTTTCATCCGGACCAGTTTTTTTGAGTCATTCAGACAGGTTGCCAAACCGCGGGCGGGCGGTGTATCGTGTGCGCTGCTAACGCGGGGGTCCTGCGTAGCGCGGAGCTGGAGGTCCGTGTTGCGTGGGTGAGAAATACCCTTTGAACCTGATCTGGATAATGCCAGCGCAGGGAAGCGTACGGATTTCGCTCCAGCCTCAAGGGCCTCACCTCTCCGCGATTTCCGACTACTTCCATCTCGGTCTCCTGCTTAGCCGCCCCACTTTGTACGGAGACTTACATGAACGCCAATCCGAAGTTTATTTCCGCCGAAGCCCATGTGGACGAGGCCGCCGTCGCGCCGTTGCCGAATTCGCGCAAGGTCTACGTGACCGGCTCGCGCCCGGACATCCGCGTGCCGATGCGCGAAATCTCGCAGGCCGACACGCCCGACAGCTTCGGCGGCGAAAAGAATCCGCCGATCTACGTGTACGACACGTCGGGCCCCTACTCCGACCCGGACGCGGAGATCGACATCCGCGCGGGTCTGCCCGCACTGCGCGAGGCGTGGATCGAGGAGCGCGGCGACACCGAGCCGCTGACCGGTCTGTCGAGCAGCTTCAGCCGCGAGCGCGCCGCCGATCCGGCCACCGCGCAGCTGCGCTTTCCGGGACTGCATCGCACGCCGCGCCGTGCAATTGCCGGCAGGAACGTGACGCAGATGCACTACGCGAAGCAAGGCCTCATCACGCCGGAAATGGAATACATCGCGATTCGCGAAAACCAGCGCCGTGCCGAGTACCTCGAGACCCTGAAGACGAGCGGCCCGAACGGCGCCAAGCTCGCCGCGATGATGGGCCGTCAGCACCCCGGCCAGGCATTCGGCGCGAGCGCGTTCGGTCCGAACGGCCTCACCGAAATCACCGCGGAATTCGTGCGCGAGGAAATCGCGCGCGGCCGGGCGATCATCCCGAACAACATCAATCACCCGGAAAGCGAGCCGATGATCATCGGCCGCAACTTCCTCGTGAAGGTCAATGCGAACATCGGCAACTCGGCGGTGACATCGTCGATCGGCGAGGAAGTCGACAAGATGACGTGGGCGATCCGCTGGGGCGGCGACACGGTGATGGATCTGTCGACCGGCAAGCACATTCATGAAACGCGCGAATGGATCATCCGCAACAGCCCGGTGCCGATCGGCACGGTGCCGATCTATCAGGCGCTCGAAAAGGTCAACGGCAAGGCTGAAGACCTCACCTGGGAAATCTTCCGCGACACGCTGATCGAGCAGGCCGAGCAAGGCGTCGACTACTTCACGATCCACGCGGGCGTGCGTCTGCAATATGTGCCGCTCACGGCGAACCGGATGACCGGCATCGTGTCGCGCGGCGGCTCGATCATGGCGAAGTGGTGTCTCGCGCATCACAAGGAAAGCTTCCTGTACGAGCATTTCGAAGAGATCTGCGAAATCATGAAGGCCTACGACGTGGCCTTCTCGCTCGGCGACGGCCTGCGTCCCGGCTCGATCTACGACGCGAACGACGAAGCGCAACTGGGCGAGCTGAAGACGCTCGGGGAACTCACGCAGATCGCGTGGAAGCACGACGTGCAGGTGATGATCGAAGGTCCGGGCCATGTGCCGATGCAGCTGATCAAGGAAAACATGGACCTGCAGCTCGACTGGTGCGACGAGGCGCCGTTCTACACGCTCGGGCCGCTGACCACCGACATCGCGCCGGGCTACGACCACATCACGTCGGGCATTGGCGCCGCGATGATCGGCTGGTTCGGCACCGCGATGCTGTGCTACGTGACGCCGAAGGAACACCTCGGTCTGCCGAACAAGGACGACGTGAAGACCGGCATCATCACGTACAAGCTCGCCGCGCATGCCGCCGATCTCGCGAAGGGTCATCCGGGTGCGCAGGTGCGCGACAACGCGCTGTCGAAGGCGCGCTTCGAATTCCGCTGGGAAGACCAGTTCAATCTCGGTCTCGACCCGGACAAGGCGCGCGAATTCCACGACGAAACGCTGCCGAAGGATTCGGCCAAGGTCGCGCATTTCTGCTCGATGTGCGGCCCGCACTTCTGCTCGATGAAGATCACCCAGGACGTACGCGAGTTCGCCGCGCAACAAGGCGTCACCGACGACGAAGCGCTGAAGAAAGGCATGGAAGTAAAGTCGATCGAGTTCATGAAGCAAGGCGCGGAGATTTATCAGCGGCAATGAGCGGGTTGCGCGATTCGCGCGAACCAGCACTGCAGTATCGAAGCCCGCCGGCATGGCGGGCTTTTCTTTTCCACCGCATCGAGCAGGCACGTTGCGTGCTGAGAGAAGGAAACATCTGTTTCCAACAACGAGCGGAGTCAGCATCATGAAATCGATCCGTCATCTCGGTACTCGTCTTGGTACGGTCGCAGCCGCCCTTTCACTTGTCGCGGGTCTCGCGGCATGCGGCGACATGTCCCCACGCACACGCGACACCGCGATCGGCGCGGGTGTCGGCGGCGCCGCTGGCGCGGCAATCGGCGGCAACGGCTTGTCGACGTTGGGCGGCGCGGCGGTAGGCGGTGTCATCGGTAACCAGGTCGGCAAGTGAGCGTTGCGTCCGATGACGCGTCCAACGATTCATACAGGACAGCAAACGATTTTTTTCGGACCACGATCCGGACTGCCGAGGGCGGCGGATGCAGTGCGCCCTCGTCCCGACAGCGCGCGTGGAAATAGGCTGAAATATGCGGTTGCGGTTTTGCCACAGCGCTGCCGCGGCAAGAGCGTAAGCTCCTCATAACGACGTCGCGCAAGGCGGCATCGGTTCATCGAGGAGCGCGCCATGAAGTCCCGCGTCGTCACCCATCTTTGCGTGGTGCGCCTCTCGACGCCACGCGATTCGTCCAGTTTTTCCGCGAGGTTCGCGCGGCCCGCCACCGCGATTTGCGTGCTCGCCTCGAGTCTCTTTTTTGCAGGCTGTTATTACCCGGCCGGCTACTATCCCGCCGGCTATTATCCGTCGTACTATTCGACCGCGCCCGCGACCACAGCCGACCAAACCGCGCCGGCGACCGATCAACAGCAGCCGCCTCAAGCCCAGGCGCAAATGCAGGTCGCACCGCAAGACATGCCGCCCGGTTATGCGGTCCCCGCGCCCGTGTATGCGGCGCCGCCGGTTTATCCCGCCTACTATCCGCCGCCTTATCCCGCTTATTACGGCTACCCCGCCTACTACGGACCGTCGATTGCGATCGGCATTGGCGGTTATTGGGGCGGCCATTGGGGTGGCCATTGGGGCGGCCACTCGCATTGACCTGTCCTCTTTCGTCGCGGAGCGTGCACGCGCCGGCACTTCAACTGCCGGCGCGCGCGCTTCTTCATGAGTCGTTTTTCCGCGCGTATCGCCCTCCACCGCGCATACCCCGCCCGTACTTTCCCGGCTTGACGCGCCGGTAAGGCGCTCTATCCTTGGAAGGTTTCATGCAGCACCCGCTTAAATCGGGCGACGCCGCTTTGTCGAGGCCAGTTGCGAGCGTCCGCCGAATCAGAGCGACGCGCCGTCATGCGCAATCCCCGCGTCGAATTACACAACAACGAAGGAGACGTGATGTTTCATCAACTACTCACGCCGGTTGGCAATTCGCTTTTTCCGTCGTTCATCGTCGCCGCGCTGCCGATCATCGCCGTGCTCGCGCTGCTCGGCTGGGCGCGCAGGCCCGCGTGGCAAGCGTCGCTCGCGGGACTGATCATCGGTTTGATCGTGGCGATTTTCGTCTGGCAGTTTCCGCTCGGGCTCGCGTTCAACTCGGTCGCGGCTGGCGTCGTGTTCGCGATCTGGCCAGTGATGTGGATCGTGTTCACCGCGATCCTGCTGTACAACATCGCGCAGCGCTCGGGACGCTTCGAGGCCTTCCGCCTGTGGATGATCGACAACCTGCCGAACGACCGGCGCATCGTGCTCGTCGTGGTCGGCTTTTCGTTCGGCGCGCTGCTCGAGGGCATTTCGGGTTTCGGCACGCCGGTCGCGATCACGAGCTCGCTGCTGATCATGCTCGGCTTTCCGACGCTCGAAGCGCTGACCTTCACGCTGATCTTCAACACCGCGCCGGTCGCGTTCGGCGCGCTCGGCGTGCCGATCACGGTGCTCGGCGCGGTCACGCATCTGCCGTCCGATGTGCTCGGCAAGATGGTCGGGCGGCAATTGCCTTTCTTCGCGGTCCTGCTGCCCTTCTATGTGATCGCCGTGTACGCGGGCTTTCGCAACATGCTGCGGATCTGGCCGGTGCTGCTGGTCTCGGGCCTGAGCTTCGCGCTGACCCAGTTCGTCGTCTCGAACTTCATCAACTACAGCCTGACCGACGTGCTGTCGTCGCTGGTTTCGCTGATCCTCACCGTTGCGTTCCTGCGCGTCTGGAAGCCCGCCGTCGATCCGAAATTCGCGATCAACGTCGATCGCATCAGCGAGGTGCGCGGCAAGATCGGCGGCGCACAGGGCTGGTATCCGTGGATCATCGTGTCGGTCGTCGTGATCATCTGGACGATCGCGAGGATCTTCACGATCGGCGACATCAAGTTGTCGTGGCCCGGTCTCGACAAGGTCGTGTTCATCACGCTCTACAACACGCCGTACGGCGCGGTCTGGGACTTCCAGCCGCTCGCGACCGGTACCGCGATCCTCGTCGCCGCGCTCATCACCGCGTTCGTCGTACGGCTCTCGCCCGCCGAGTTCGGCAAGGCGATCTCCGATACGTGGGTGCAAACGCGCATCGCGATCCTGACCGTGGCAACGATCGTCGGCCTCGCTTACCTGATGAACTACTCGGGACTCACCTACACGCTCGGTCTCGGCGTTGCGTCGGTCGGGCCGCTGTTTCCGCTCGTGTCGGCGTTCCTCGGCTGGGTGGCGGTGTTCCTGTCGGGCAGCGATACGTCGGGCAATGCGCTGTTCGGCAATCTGCAGGTGGTCGCGGCCAACCAGCTCAATCTGAATCCGGTGCTGATGGCGGCGACCAACTCGTCGGGCGGCGTGATGGGCAAGATGATCTCGCCGCAGAACATCGCGACCGGCGTCGCGACCACCGAATTGAAGGGCAAGGAAGGCGTCGTGTTCGCCAAGACCTTCAAACATTCGATTCTGCTGACGGTGCTGCTTGGCGTGCTCGTCTGGGCGCAGCAGAACGTCCTGCAATGGATGATTCCGCATTGAGGTCGCGCCAGTAACGGCGCAATGCAATTCACATCTTTTCGGACGGCCGCCCGCGCATCGCGGGCGCCGTTTCCGATCCCATCCCACTGCCGTTCCGCCTGATCGCAATTTTTCTCACATATCGGCGAGAATTGCTCGTTTGGCGCGCGCCCTCGCAGCGCTTACCATCGACCTCATCGGACGCGGCTGTCTCCCGGATCTTGCCGTTTCATCCTGTACTGAAACGATTCGCGCGATCGCACTGTTACGATGAGCTGGCGTCCCGACTCAACTGCGCGCGGCGCCATTCCAATGAAAACCAGAAACCTGCTGCAACTGCTGATCCTCGCTGCCCTGTGGGGCGCATCGTTCCTGTTCATCCGCGTCGGCGTGACCGACTTCGGCGTCGCGCCGCTGATGGCGCTGCGCGTCGGCATCGGCGCCCTCTTTCTCGCGATCGTGCTGATCGCGCGACGGCCGCTGCAACAGTCCGCCACCGTGTTGCGCACGCACGCAGTGCCGCTGCTCGTGGTCGGTATCGTCAATTCGGCGGCACCGTTCTGCCTGTTCGCGTATGCCGAGCTGACACTGTCGGCGGGCGTCACGTCGGTGATCAATGCGTGCGCGCCGCTGTGGGGCGCGCTGGTCGGCTTCCTGTGGCTGCGCGACCGGCTCAGCGCACTGCGCACGCTCGGTCTCGTGGTCGGCTTTCTCGGCGTGCTGATGCTCGTGTGGGATCAGATCGCGGCGCCGGCCGGCTCGGCCGCCTCGCCGCTGAGCGTCGCGCTTGCGGCCGGCGCCGCGCTCGGCGCCACGCTGCTCTACGGCATCGCCGCCAACTACACGAAGCGTCACCTGACTGGCGTCGACGCGCTGACCGTCGCGACCGGCACGATGATCGGCGCGACGATCGTGCTGCTGCCGCTCGCGGTCATCTACTGGCCCGCCGCGCCGATCTCGCTGCGCGCGTGGGGCGCGGTGATCGCGCTCGGCGTCGCCTGTACCGGCATCGCGTACATGCTGTTCTTCCATCTGATCGCGGTCGCCGGGCCGACGCGCGCGATCACCGTGACCTTCGTGATTCCGATCTTCGGCATTCTGTGGGGCGCGTTGTTTCTCGGCGAGACGGTGTCGCCCGGCATGCTCGAAGGGTGCGCTGTGATTCTGGTCGGCACCGCGTTGGCGACCGGCGTAGTCAAGCGCTTGCCGTGGATGGGGACGCGGCGCGCGGATACCTGAGCGCACGGAGTCAATCGGCAACCGCGCCGGGTCGCGGCTTGCCGATCCGGTCACGTTACATCGGCTCACGCGCGCGCCGTTCGCGCGTCAAATGCATAGTCAAAAAAAACCGCCCGAATTTCTCCGGGCGGTTTCGTCGAACCGGCGGCGTCGGCCGCGAGCCTCTCGTATCAGTGCAGCTGGTCGGCCATCAGGCTCATGATCTGCTTGGCCTGCGAGCTTTCGTCGAGTTGCCCCTTGTCGTCGACCACGGCCACGCGGGTCTGGTTCGGCGTCACCGCGCGCACGTTCACGCGATACTGCCTGGCGACCTTCTCCTTCTTGCCGTGGAAGACCTGGCTCCAGAAGCCCTGCTCGGCCGACGACATATCCTTCGGATCGACGTAGCGCACGAAATAGAGGCCGCGGCTCATGTCGCGATCGTCGACCGTGAAATTGCTGCGATCGAGTGCGAGGCCCACGCGCAGCCACGCGCGGTCATACGGCTCGCCGAGCGTGAGTTCGGTCGATGAGAGCTGCGCCGACGTGTTGTTGGCCGAATCCGCGTCCGGCATAGGCGGTTGCGCCGCGAGCGCGACGTTCTGCGCGACAACGGCGGCCGTCGCCGACTTCGCACCCGCCGTCGCCGCGTTCGGCGCGATCTGCGTGCCCGCGGGCGACAGCTCGGCGTTCTGCGTGCCACCCGCGTTGCCACCCGAATCGGCCCGCGCCAGCGAGACCATCAGGCGCTTCAGGTATTCCTGCTCGAGCGCCGGGTCGTTCGGCTTGGGTTGCCACTGGGTCGACTCGTTGTTCGTACCGGTGATCGCCTCACGCATGCCTTTCTGGCTGACGAACACGTAGGTGCCGCCGTTCGGCGCCGCTTCGAGACGCGTGCGGAACTTGTTGCGCTCCGAACTCACGTAGCTGTTGCCCATCGCCTTCGACAGCGTGTTGCGGATAAAGCCGTCGTTGATCTGCGCGTGGGTTTCGTTCCAGTCGGTTTCCATCACGCCCTTGTCGCGCTGGTCGACGACGAGCAGGAAGCCCTGCTCCTGCCAGAAGCGGCGGATTTGCGGCCAGGCCTGATCGGGCGTTTTGTTGTCGATCACGAGCCAGCTCTCGGTGCCGTCGCGCTGGATGTGGATGCCCTGGACGGGCGGCACGACCGCGACCGCGTCGCCGGCCGGCGCCTGTGCCTGCACCTGTTTCAGCGTGGACAGCGAGGTTTCGCCGCCCTGCGGCGGCAGCGAACGCTGATCGGCCGTCTCGTCGATCATGTTCGGCGGTACGGCAAGCGATACCTGCTTCGAACGGGAGTCGCTCCTATAGTCGATTTTGGTCGGCGACGAGGTGCCGCAGCCGGCGACCAGCCCGCCTGCCATGAGCATTACTGCAAACCGCTTGGTGAGACGAAAATCAGTCATGTTCGAGGAATCCTTCCGCTACGCCACGGCAAGTTTCCGTGGATCAACCCAACATTTTACCGGTCCCGGCGAGGCCTGTGCAAAAACTGGGGTTTGCCCGCGAATCGCCGCATGCCACGGCTATGAAGCGACCACGGGAAAAAAGTCCGCGCCCATCATGCTATTTGCCTTCTTATGAGGTAAATTTAACACTAAATAACACTTTCGAGTTGACCTTGGGAGTATTCCAAAGTCTTTGCCGGAGGCCCGCCGAATAAGGGCTTCCGGTCTGCATGCGGCTTGTTTTTAAACATGGCGCGCGGTCCTGTCCGCCGCGATGTGCAAAGACCAGAAAAAAACCAGCGCTAGATTAATCGAGTTATCTCAATAAAAAATCCGGCGCCAAACGAGGAAGGCCTCATGTCCCAGTCCTGTCTCAATCCATCCGCGATCGCCTCGGCGATCGCCATCGTCGCGTGCTGCGCGAGCTTCGGCGCGCATGCCGAATTGGGCGGCACGATGCCGAGCCAGGCGGTGTCGGGCGCGAGCGCGCCGCGCACGCTGCTCAATGGCGCACTGCGCGAGCGCACGTGGACCGACGCTGGCAATACGACCATCAACGAATACGCGACCAGCACCGGCCTGATCGTCGCCTACGCGTGGCAAGGCCCGACGATGCCGGATCTGCACGCGCTACTCGGCAAATACGGCGACTCGTACAAGACAGGCGCCGCGGCGGCGGCCGGCAGCGGCAATCTGCATTCGTCGCGGGTCACGGGCGCCGACGTGATCGTCGAGTCCGGCGGACCGATGCGCGGCTACGTCGGCCGCGCGTGGCTGCCGGCGGCTTTGCCCGCCGGCGTCACCTCCGACGACATCCAGTAACGCGTGCGCCCCGCACGCGTCGCTCGCGCCCCTTCACGTCTAAGTTCCACCCGACGGATCGCCACGCCATGAAATCCGCCTTGCGTTTCCATGCCCTGCTTCTGATCGTCTGCGCGGCCCTCGTCGGCTGCGGCGGCGGAGGCGGCAGTTCCTCGTCCAGCTCGTCCGGCTCGGGCTCGACGCCGTCCGCGACCGCGCCGACCTCGTCGACCAGTTCCACGAGCGCGTCGAACACGACGCAGAGCGCGAACGTGCCGCAATCGACCACGCCCAACGTGCAGCTGGTCACGGTCGGCGTATCGCCCGGCAGTACGCGCAACATGCTGACGACGAGCGTCACCGTCTGCCAGGCCGGCACCAGCAACTGCGCGACGATCGACGACATCCAGGTCGACACCGGCTCGAACGGCCTGCGCATCCTCGCATCGGCGCTGCCGACGACCCTGTCGCTGCCGACCATCGCCGCGGGCGGCGGCGTGAGCGCCGAATGCGCGGTGTTCGGCAGCGGTTATGCGTGGGGCTCGATCCGCAACGCGGACGTACGCATGGCTGGCCAACAGGCGTCATCGATTCCGATCCAGGTAATCGCCGACAGTGCGCTGCCCGCCGCACCCACCGACTGCGCGAACTCCGGCGCGTCGCTGCTGACGGTGTCGAGCCTGCACTCGAACGGGATCCTCGGCGTGGGCCTGTTCCCGGTCGACTGCGGCAACGGCTGCTCGAACTCCGCACTGCCGCGCTGGTACTACAGCTGCACGACGAGCGGCTGCACCGCAACCGCGCAGCCGCTCGCACAGCAGGTGACCAACCCGGTCAGCAGCTTCCCGCTCGACAACAACGGCGTCGTGATCGAGCTGCCGGCCGTCGCCGATGCGGGCGCGGCCAGCGTGTCGGGCTCGTTGATCTTCGGCATCGGCACCCAGTCGAACAACACGCTGACGAGCCCGAACGTCCTGAAGGCGAACGCCGCGACCGGCTACGTGACGACGAACTCGGGCGGTCAGACCTATGCGGTGAGCTATCTCGACAGCGGCTCGAACGGCCTGTTCTTCCACTCGACGCAGTTCCCGTTGTGCGGCTTGTGGTACTGCCCGACTTCGACGCAGTCGGCGAGCGCGTCGATCACCGGCATCGATGGCGTGTCGAGCACGGTGTCATTCGACATAGCCAATTCGAGCACGCTGTTCTCATCGTCGAACAACGCGTTCGACAATCTCGCCGGCAATTCGAGTCAGGGCTTCGGCTGGGGCTTGCCGTTCTTTTACGGCAAACGCATTTACACGGCGATTGCGGCGCGCAATACGTCGGCCGGCCAGGGGCCGTATTACGCGTTCTGAGGTTGATTGGGTTGGATGCGCAGCGATGGCGCGAGACGCGGACGGGAACTCAGCCCGCCGCGCTGGCGGGTTGCGCAGCCGGCGCGGCCAGCTTTGCCGGCGCGAGCCAGCGGAATACGTCCAGCTCTTCGCCGTGGAACGTGCACTCGGCGGCGGCCGGCGTGCTGACCCTCTTCGGCTCGGCCTGCTTCGCGGCCACGTTGACGTCCATCGCCGCTTGCGATGCCGATGCCGCGAGCGGCGCGGAGACCGCCACCTCGGACGCGCTTACCCGATGCTCGATCGTCCCCTCCACCACGACGCGCGAGCCGCGAATCGCGGCCCCGCGATGCGTGACCCGCAGCGTATCCGACGACATCCCCGACGGCGCCTCGGCCAGCTTGCTGCGCATCAATTGTTCGCATGCGCTCGAGTTGCGGGTACCGATCGTGCAGGCCGCCAGCAGCGCCGCGGCGCTCGCGACACAGGCGATAGAGAGAAGGCGAATCTTCATCGATGTTCCGTTGTTCCAAGCCTCGGTCATTGTAGCTTACGACCCCGTCGCCCGGCTTCGCGGCCGCCTGCCGCTTGACCTTGACCCAGTGCATCGGCATTGTGTTGACCGGTCGCGCCCTCGATGGCGCAGCCGGCAGCCCGGTTGCCCACATTGCGCGGCGAATTCAAAACGACTCTACCCCCGGTAACGATCTCGGCTTCTTCATGCTCAGCCTCGTCCTGCTCGCGATCGTCGCCTACGCCGCGACCAATATCGACAACCTGTTCGTGCTGCTCGGCTTTCTGACCGAAACGGGCGTGGAGCGGCGCCGCGTGGTCGCGGGACAGTACGCGGGCTCTTTGATCCTCGTCGCCGCGGCGCTCGTGCTCGCGTCCTTGCTCACGCGCCTGCCGGCCGGTTATGTGGGCCTGCTCGGCTTGCTGCCGATCGTCGTGGGCCTGCACAAGGCCTGGCAGCGCTTCGGTCCCGGCCACGCGCGGCGCAACGCCAGCGAAGATGGCGAGGACAGCCGCGCAAGCGCCCCGCCATCCGTTCGCGGCTCATCGAGCTGGACCGTCGCGAGCGTCGCCATCGCCAACGGCTCGGACAACCTCGCCGTCTACGTGCCGCTGTACGCGAGTCGTACGCCCGCCGAGAACGCGCTGGTTTCGCTCGTGTTCGTCGTGATGATCGGGCTCTGGTGCGCGGGCGCGGCATGGCTGGTCGACCACCCGTTGCTCGGCGCGCCGATCCGGCGCTACGGCTCGGCGCTGCTGCCGCTGATCCTGCTCGCGATAGGCGTATCGGTGATGGTGAACGGCGATACGTTGCGACTTTGGTCCGGCGCGTGATCAACGCGGGGCGTCGACGAAGACTGCGCGGCACGCAACGGCTTCGGCTTGCCGCCTTCAGCGTCGTAGTCTTCGTCTGCCGATCCTGCTTCGCCAGTCTCAATTCGCCGGCTGGGGCGGTTGCACGTAAGTACGCACGCCCGCCAGCGGCGCGCCATAGCCGCCCGCGGTCGCGTTGTTCGGCAAGCCGTTGACCAGTTGCGCACGCGGATCGGTCGGATTCAGATTCAGCTCGCCCGCCTGCTGGTTGCCATGCGTCGGATACTCGCTGCCGCGCGCCGCCTGCGGCATCAGACGCGTACTGTTTTGCGGCGCGTTCATGTCGTTCTGCGCACTGAGCCCCTGCGCGCCGGCCTGCCCGACGAACCCACATGCCAACGCCGCGCACGCGCAGATCCTCGCGAGGCCGGATATCTTCGCTACCCTTTTCATGTTCACCTCCTGCTCTGTGAATTGACGACGCCTCGTGAGCTCACCCCTGAATCGAGTGCCGCGCGAGCGTCCCACGGCACCTTTCATGCGAGCGGCCGCTCGCCCCCTTCTGCAGCCGAGCAGGCCGCGGCCCACTCCACCTCGGCCCTTGACGCTTTCTCAATAATATGTTCCCATTGCGCACTATGTACCGCGCCCAGACCACCCTATCGCTACTACTAGCCCGCTCTACCGGGCTAGGTCTGCTGCTGCGCGCGTCCGCTTCTCTCTGATACACCGAAGCATCGCTTGAATCCCCAGTAACTGACCCAGCCCCGGTTTCCGACCGGCGGCCCAGTATCGCGTTTTCGTCGTCCGGTCGACACCCATTCCACGGTCTCTCCCCCGGATGATGAAAATGTTGAAAAACCCTGCTACCAAGTACCGTTCGTTCAAGCCGATCAATTTGACGGATCGCCAGTGGCCGTCGCGCACCATCACGCGCGCGCCGATCTGGATGAGCACCGATCTGCGCGACGGCAACCAGGCGCTGTTCGAGCCGATGAACGCCGAGCGCAAGATGCGCATGTTCAAGACGCTGGTGCAGATCGGCTTCAAGGAAATCGAAGTCGCGTTTCCGTCGGCGTCGCAGACCGATTTCAACTTCGTGCGCGAGTTGATCGAGGGCGGCCATATTCCCGACGACGTGACGATCGAAGTGCTCACGCAGGCGCGCGACGATCTGATCGAGCGTACTTTCGAATCGTTGCGCGGCGCCCCGCGCGCGATCGTCCACCTGTACAACGCGACCGCGCCGGAATTCCGCAAGATCGTGTTCGGCCTCGAAAAGAGCGGCGTGATCGAACTCGCGCAGAAGGCCGCGCGCACGATGAAACGCCTCGCCGACGCGCAACCGGACACGCACTTCACGCTGCAATACAGCCCGGAAGTGTTCAGCGGCACCGAACTCGAATTCGCGAAGGAAGTCTGCGACGCGGTGTTCGACATCTGGCGACCGACGCCCGAGCACAAGGCGATCGTCAATCTGCCGGCCACCGTCGAAATGGCCACGCCGAACGTCTACGCCGACCAGATCGAATGGATGCACCGCAATCTCGCGCGTCGCGACTCGCTGATCGTCTCCGTCCACCCGCATAACGACCGCGGCACGGCCGTCGCGGCCGCGGAGCTCGCGGTGATGGCGGGCGCGGATCGCGTCGAAGGTTGTCTGTTCGGCAACGGCGAGCGCACCGGCAACGTCGACCTCGTCACGCTCGCGTTGAACCTGTACACGCAGGGCGTCGACCCCGAGCTCGATTTCTCGAACATCAACGAAGTCGCGCGCACGGCCGAGGAATGCACGCAGTTGCCGGTGCATCCGCGTCATCCGTATGTCGGCGATCTCGTCTTCACCGCGTTCTCGGGCTCGCACCAGGATGCGATCAAGAAAGGCTTCGCCGCGCAGAAACCGGACGCGATCTGGGAAGTGCCGTACATGCCGATCGATCCGAGCGACCTCGGCCGAACCTACGACTCCGTGATTCGCGTGAACAGCCAGTCGGGCAAGGGCGGCATCGCGTACCTGCTCGAGCAGAGCTACGGCGTCGTGTTGCCGCGCCGTCTGCAGGTCGATTTCAGCTCGGCCGTGCAGCGTTTCACCGACCAGAGCGGCCAGGAAGTCACGCCCGCGCAGATCTGGGAACTGTTCCAGCAGGAATACGTGCGCACGGCCGAGCCGGTCCGCTATATCAGCCACAGCCTGTCCGAGCATGACGGCCGCGAGCACATCAAGCTCAACGTCGAAATCAACGGCACGCCGCGCGTGCTGGGCGGCTCCGGCAACGGCCCGCTCGACGCGCTGATGCACGCCTTCGACGTGCCCGTGCGCATCCAGCACTACGAGGAACGCGCGCTCACGCAGGGCGCCGATGCGCGCGCGATCGCGATCGCCGAAATGGCCGGCACCGATGTGGCCGGCAGCGCGTTCGGCGTCGGTGTCGATGCGAACCTGATCACCGCGTCGATCCGCGCGGTGATCAGCGGCGTGAACCGCGCGTATGCACGCGTGAACACGGATGCCCAGGAGCGCTTCTTCGACGCCGCGCTGAGCGACGCGACGGTGTGAGGCCAGCGTCTGACGCGTTGAACGTGCGGCACGCCGCATGTTCGACGGGCTGACGACAACCAAGAAGGGGCGTTTCGACGCCCCTTCTTTTTTAATGTGGATTTATCCGCGTCAACGTTTCGGCCGACGGTCAATGAAACACGTCCCGGCCGAAGTACTTCAGCGAAATCCGCTGATACGTACCGTCTTTTCTCATGCCGGCGAGCGCGTCGTCGATCGCCAGGCGCAGCTTCGGATTGCCCTTGCGGATCAGTACGGCCGACTTGTCGCTGCTATCGGGCGACGTATCGACCGCGACGACCTTGATCCTCGCCTCGGGCTCGCGCTTCCTGTAGTCGAGAAACGACAATGAATCGTTGACGGTCGCGTCGACGCGGCCCGCGAGGAGCAGCTCGATCGATTCGTCGAAGCCCTGCGCCGGAATCACCTGCGCGCCGTGCGCGGCCGCGATCCTGCCGACGTTGCTGGTCAGCGTATTGGCCGATTTGCGGCCGTTCAGGTCGTCGAAAGATTTGATCGTCGTGTTCTCCGATGCGACGATCAGCACCGCGTGCGACGTGATGTACGGGTCCGAGTAATCGTATTTGAGCTTGCGCTCGTCGGTGATCGCGACCTCGTTGATCACCGCGTCGTAGCGATTGACGTCGAGACCGGCGATCAGTCCTTCCCATTTGCCTTCGATGAATTGCGGCTTGACGCCGAGACGCTGCGCGATCGCGCTCCCAAGCTCGACGTCGAAGCCGGTCAGCTTGCCCGCGTCGTCGTGGTAGGTGAACGGGGCGTACGTACCTTCGGTGCCGATCCGGAACACGCCCGATGCCTTGATCCGCGCGAGATCGTCGGCACTAGCCGGATGCGCGAGTGCTGCCTGCAACAGCGCAATCATCGCAAGTGAACGAATCGGCTTCATCGGACGGCTCCGTCTGAGTGCCTGCGCGGGTGGCGGACTGCCGCGTTTGGCGGGGAGTGCCGGCGTGCGACCGGCTGTGTGGGCCGACTGTAGCAAACCGTCCGCGATTTTCAAAGCGCTTCGCGCGCGGTGCATCGATCCGCACAGGTCAGCCGCGGCGCTCTGCCGTCAAGCATATGGCGCAGGCAAAAAGGCCCCGCAAGCGCTCATGCTTTCACGAGCCTTTGCGGAGCCTTTTCGCGCAGCTTTCGGTGTGGGTCGGCGTGTCGGCGCGCCGCTCAGTACGTCTCCAGATGCAGCCGCCCTTCCCGCTTCAGCTTCGCCCACAACGCTTCCCAATCGAGCTGATGCTGCTCGCCGATATCCTTGAGCGCCTGCAGCACACCGTCCTCCATGCCCTTGAGGCCGCACACGTAGATATAGGTGTTGTCGTCCTTCAGCAGGTTCGCGACGTCGGCCGAACGTTCGCGCATTGCGTCCTGCACGTAGCGCTTCGCCTGTCCCGGGGTGCGCGAGAACGCGAGCGTGGTGTCGATGAAATCCTTCGGCAGATTCGTCAGCGGTCCAAAGTACGGCAGCTCCTCCTTGGTACGCGCGCCGAAGAACAGCATCAGCTTGCCGGTCGCGCCTTTGAGGCGCTTGCGGCGGCGATACTCGGTCATCGCGCGCATCGGCGCGGAACCGGTGCCCGTGCAGATCATCAGCAGATGCGAGTTCGGATGATTCGGCATCAGGAAGGTGCTGCCGAACGGACCGATCACGTTGACCACGTCGCCCTTCTTCAGATCGCACAGATAGTTCGAGCACACGCCGTCGATCGCGTCGCCGTGCTGCTGCGACACCCGCTTCACCGTCAGCGACACGTTGTTATAGCCGGGCCGCTCGCCATCGCGCGGACTCGCGATCGAGTACTGGCGCGCGTGATGCACGCGGCCGTCGGCGGCAGCTCCGGGCGGCAGAATGCCGATCGACTGGCCTTCGAGCACCGGAAACGGCATCGAGCCGAAATCGAGCACGATGTGATGGATGTCGCTCGACGTCGCGCTGTCGGTGAGCCGGTAGTTGCCGACCACCGTCGCGGTGGTCGGCGCCTTATGCGTGTAGAGATTCACGTACGGCTTCGCGGCCGACCACGGCGGCACGAGCGCGCCGCGCACGGTATCCACTTCGAGGCCGTCTGCTTCGGCGGCGCTGTCGTCCGCGGTGGACGCGGCCACCGGTTCTTCAGCCGGCACCGCCATCGTGTTCTGCTCCGGCAACAGGTCCCACGTAAACTGCTCGTCGATCGAATAGGCGTCGGCCTTCAGCACGGTGCGCCAGTTGTCGATCGCGCCGGTCGGGCACGGCGGCACGCAGGCCATGCAGCCGTTGCAGACGTCGGCCTTCACGACGTAGTTGTTGGCGTCGTGCGTGATCGCATCGACCGGACAGGTCTCTTCGCAGGTATTGCAGCGAATGCAGATCTCCGGATCGATCAGATGCTGCCGCAGAACTTCGACCGATACTGGCCCGTTCATGACTTCCTCGCCTGCTTCAGTTGAAGCGCACGTATTCGAAATCGACTGGCTGACGGTTCACGCCCATCGCGGGCGGCGCGATCCAGTTCGCGAACTTGCCCGGCTCGGCGACGCGGCCCATCAGCGAAGCGACGAACGCGCGGTCTTCCGGCGTGGCGAGCCAGTTCGCTTCGTTCGCGGCCCATTCGGCTTCGCTGACGACGCGGCCGTCGGGCGACACGCGCGTGCCCGCGAACGTGCCGATCTGCCGGTTGAACGCCTTGTGCGGCACCGTCATGCGAAAGTCGATGCCGGCCTTCTCGAGCACTTTGTTCCAGCGCCCAACGCCCGCAACCGAGTCCTTGATGTAATCGTCGCGCAGCACTTCGTTCATCGCGTTGAGCATCGGCACTTCGCGCTCGACGAGCTTGCCGTCCTGCACGTCGAGCAGCTTGTAAGCATGCTCGTTCAGGCGATGATCGTCGTCGCGCTTGCCTTCCTCGTAGCGGCCCTTCAGGCCCGAGCTATAGAACGTCGCCGCGTTCGACGAATGATCGGCGCCGAACAGGTCGATCGTGACCGAGTAATGGAAGTTCAGATAGCGCTGGATGGTCGGCAGATCGATCACGCCGGCCGCGCGGATCTTCGCGACGTCGCCGGTGCCGAGTTCGTTCATCACCTGAGCGGTGCGCTGGATCACGCGCGACACGCCCGATTCGCCGACGAACATATGATGCGCTTCCTCGGTCAGCATGAACTTCGTCGTGCGCGCGAGCGGATCGAAACCCGACTCCGCAAGCGCCCGACAACTGGAACTTGCCGTCGCGGTCGGTGAAGTACGTGAACATGTAGAACGCGAGCCAGTCCGGCGTTTTCTCGTTGAACGCGCCGAGAATGCGCGGGTTGTCCTCGTCGCCCGAGCGACGGCCGAGCAAGGCTTCGGCTTCCTCACGACCGTCGCGGCCGAAGTAGCGATGCAGCAGGTACACCATCGCCCACAAGTGGCGGCCTTCCTCGACGTTGACCTGGAACAGGTTGCGAAGATCGTACAGCGACGGCGCGGTCAAACCGAGGTGACGCTGCTGCTCGACCGAGGCCGGTTCCGTATCGCCCTGCGTGACGATGATGCGGCGCAGGTTCGCGCGATGCTCGCCGGGCACGTCCTGCCACGCGGCTTCGCCCTTGTGCTCGCCGAATTGGATCTTGCGATCCTGCTCGCCCGGCGTGAGGAAAATGCCCCAGCGGTACTCGGGCATCTTCACGTAGTCGAAGTGCGCCCAGCCGCCCGCATCGACGCTGACCGCGGTGCGCAGATACACGTCGTAACCGTGCGAGCCTTCCGGGCCCATGTCGCCCCACCATGACAGAAAGTTCGGCTGCCATTGTTCGAGCGCGCGTTGCAGCGCGCGGTCGTCGGCGAGGTTGACGTTGTTCGGAATCTTTTCGCTGTAGTTGATCGAGGACATGGTCGGTTCCCTGGGTCAATTCCCTGTTCGGAAGCTGCAGTCGCGAGAGGCGCGTATCGGCAGGCGGCGTCGTTTAGTCGGAGTGAGCGCGGCGCATCTCACACGCGCGACACATCGAATTGCGCCTTGCTGCCCTTGCCGTACACCTTGAGCGCACCCTTCTCGCCCACTGCGTTCGGCCGGTTGAAGATCCAGTTCTGCCAGGCGGTGAGACGGCCGAAAATGCGCGTCTCCATCGTCTCCGGCCCATTGAAGCGCAGATTCGCTTCGAGGCCGCTCAAGGCATCGGGCGACATCGCCGCGCGTTCTTCGAGCGCGATGCGGATTTCGTCGGCCCAATCGATATCGTCAGGCGACGCGGTGACGAGACCAAAGCGCTCCGCGTCGAGCGCCTTGACCGGCTGGCCGACCAGCGCGCGCGCCGCGTCGAGCGGCTCGGCTTCTTCGTAGAAGCGCCGCGCGAGCCGCGACTGATGCGTCACCATCGGATACAGGCCGAAGTTGACTTCCGACAGCGTGATCGCCGGCTCCTCGTCCTCGTTGTCGGGCAGCGCGGCCATGTAGGTGCGATCGGCGGCGAACGCGAGTTCCGCGAACGTGCCGGCGAAGCATGAACCCGGCTCGATCAGCGTGAAGATGGAGCGCGACGACACGTCGAGGCGCGCGAGCGTGCGGCGCAGCATGCCGATCGTTTCGCGCACGAACCAGTGATCCCGGTGCTGCAGCAGCGTCGCATCGACCGCGAGCAGGTGGCGCGCGTCGCCTTCGGTCTTGAACACCCAGGTGCCGATGTCGAGCGCGTTGGTGCGCATCGAGAGGATCGCGTCGTCGAGTTCGCGCGCGAATTGCAGCGGCCACCAGTTGGCGCCCGCCGCGACGATCGCGGCGATGCCGGTCGGTTGCGCGGTCTGTGGCGCGCGCGCGGTGAAGGTCGCCACACGTTTCGCGCGATCGATCGTGACCTCGACCGTCTGATAGCTGAGGCCAGCTTCGCGATCCGTGCGTTCGATGCGCGTGAGCGCGACGCCCGGCGCTCCGGCCGGACGATCGCTGTGCGCGCCGAGTTCGAGCGCGCGCGCCTGAATGGCCTGCTCGAACTGGTTCGGCTTCACGACTTCGTCGACGAGACGCCAGGCCTTCGCGCGTTCGCCGCGCACGCCCTCGACCACCGTGCAGAAGATATCCGCGCGATCGTGGCGCACCTTGCGCTTGTCGGTCACGCGCGTGAGTCCGCCGGTGCCGGGCAGCACGCCGAGCAGCGGCACTTCCGGCAGCGACACCGAAGAGGAACGATCGTCGATCAGATAGATTTCATCGCAGGCCAGCGCGAGTTCATAACCGCCGCCCGCGCACGCGCCGTTCACCGCGGCGAGAAACTTCAGCCCCGAATGGCGCGACGAATCTTCGAGCCCGTTGCGCGTTTCGTTCGTGAATTTGCAGAAGTTGACCTTCCACGCGTGCGATGACAGCCCCAGCATGAAGATATTCGCGCCCGAGCAGAACACCCGGTCCTTCAGGCTCGTCACCACCACCGTGCGGACTTCCGGATGCTCGAAGCGAATGCGCTGAATCGCGTCGTGCAGCTCGATGTCGACGCCGAGATCATACGAATTGAGCTTCAGCTTGTAGCCGTCGCGAATGCCGCCGTCCTCGGCGACGTCGAGGCCGAGCGTCGCAACCGGACCGTTGAAGCTGAGCTTCCAATGCTTGTACTGCGACGGCTCGGTGCGATAGTCGACCGGCGCGGCCTGAGCAACGGCGGTGGGTGCTGTGGACATGGGGCGTCTCCTGACTGGACGATGCAATCTGTTTTTTGAACAATAGTGCATCGTCATACCAGCGTAAAGCACTTTAGTGCATTTTTACGGGGAAACCCTGGCCGCCCGCGATCGGTCAGTTCACGCGCGCCTCGTCGGGGGCTTCCGCCGCGAGACGCGCGGCGAGACGGTCGCGCAACTGCAGGTACGCATCGGCGAGCGTCTTTTCGCTGGTGTCGAACGACATGTCCGCGCGTCCGTACAGCTCGGCGCGCCCGGCGAGGATGCGCTTCAGGTCGTCCATCGCCTCGCGGTTGCCGGACATCGGCCGCAGATCGCCTTGCGCGACGACGCGGCGCATATGTTCCTCGGGCGTCGCCTGCAACCACACGGTGAAGCAGTGCGACAGCAGCACGTTGAACGTGCCCGATTCCGACACGAGCCCGCCCGGCGACGCGATCACCGCGTGCGAATGCTCGTGGATCACCGCCTCGAGCGCGCGTTGCTCGTAGCGTCGATACGCGCTCGCGCCGTACAGCGAATGAATCTCCGACGGCGGACAGCCCGCGAGCTGTTCGATCACGCGCGTGAGCTCGATGAACGGCACCTTGCGCTCCTGCGCGAGCATGCGCCCGAGCGTCGACTTACCCGCGCCGCGCAGGCCGATCAGCGCGATGCGGTCCTTGCGGTGCGGGTCGCGCGGCGCCTGCGCGAACATCTCGGCGAGCGCGATGCGCGCGCGCTGCAGTGCCGCCTGGTCGCGCCCCTGCAGCAGCTCGCGGATCAGCAGCCATTCGGCGGACGCGGTGGTTTCGTCGCCGATCACCTCGGCGAGCGAGCAGTTCAGCGTGGCCGCGAGCTGCCGCAGCACCAGCACCGACGCATTGCCGACGCCCGATTCGAGGTTCGCCAGATGCCGCTCCGACAAACCGGTTTCGGCCGCCAGCGTCTTGCGTGTCATGCCGCGGCGCGCGCGCAGCAGACGCACACGCTCGCCCATCGCGGTCAGGAACGGATCGCGTTCTTCGCGCTCGCCGCCGCGTTCGGCCGTGCGTTCACCCGCGCGCTCGGTGCGTTCGGCGCGGGCCGCGTCGTCGTCGGTTTCGTCCAACGGTGCGGGAGGGTACTTTTGATTCATGTTTTGCGACCTCGTGACTACGATACATGTACTATAGTGCTTGACACGCACCAGGTGAACGGTTTAATTTTCGCCAAAAGCTGATCCAATCACAAACACAGTCGCGCGCCGCCTTGGCATTCCGGCCGCGTCACGGAGACGGCGCCGCAATACGCATGCACCCAAGTTCCGGCGGCCGGCGATCCGGCGGCCGGCGACCCGGCGGCCGGCCTGCGTGAGGCGCGCTTCTGGAGGCTCGCATGTCCCCACAGGAATTCCGGCGCCTGATCGCAGGCGTCACTGGGCAACTCGCCGGGCGGCCGCTCGACGCCGCGCTCGCGGACTGGCTGAACGACACCTGGCCTGCCGGCAGCCCCACCTTTCACGAACTCGCGAACGCATGCCGCAGCGGCGTCGCCGAAGGCTGGCTGTGCAACCGCGAGGCCGGCGGCATCCGCTACGGCCGCATCTTCAAAGCGCTGCCCGACACGCACGGCTTTTCCGTCGACGTCGTCGACATGCAGGACATTGCCGGTCCGCACCACGTCCATCCGCACGGCGAGATCGATCTGATCATGCCCCTCACCGACGGCGCGACGTTCGACGGCCATCCGGCCGGCTGGTGCGTGTACAGCCCCGGCTCGGCGCATCGTCCGAGCGTCGCGAACGGCCGGGCGCTGGTGCTGTATCTGCTGCCGCAAGGGGCGATCGAATTCACGCGCGCGTGAGCCGCGAGCAGGTCACGATCACACAAGAGCCGGACCGTGTCCACGGATGGAGGAGACATATGGAAGCCCTGCTGGAAACGAGCGCACGCGAGCCGGTTGCGCCGCCGCCCCCGCTGTTCAACTTCGCGAGGCATCTGTTCCAGTTGAACGAAGCGCGCGCGAGCAAAGTCGCCTATATCGACGACTACGGCGCGATGACCTACGGCGAACTCGAACAGCGCGCGCGGCGCTGCGCCAGCGCACTGCGTGCGCTCGGCGTGCATCCCGAGGAACGCGTGCTGCTCGTGATGCTCGACACCGTATCGCTGCCGGTCGCATTTCTCGGCGCGCTTTACGCCGGCATCGTGCCGGTCGTCGCGAACACCTTGCTGAGCGCCGCCGACTATACGTACATGCTGACGCACAGCCACGCGCGAGCGGTGATCGTATCGGAACCGTTGCTACCTAACGTGACCGAGGCGCTGAGCAGCATCGACGACGACGGCTGCCAACCGATCGTCTCGCAGCCTCACGCCTGCACCGAAGCGCCGCTTGCGGCGCCCCGCTTCGAAACGCTGGTCGACACCGCGCTACCCGCCGTCAAAGGCTGTGCAGGCAACGCGGACGACATCGCGTTCTGGCTCTATTCGTCGGGCTCGACCGGCAAGCCGAAAGGCACCGTCCATACGCACGCGAATCTGTACTGGACCGCCGAGCTGTATGCGAAGCCGGTGCTCGGCATCGTCGAGAGCGACGTGGTGTTTTCGGCGGCGAAACTGTTCTTTGCATATGGGCTCGGCAACGCGCTGACGTTTCCGCTGTCGGTCGGCGCGACCGCGATCCTGATGGCCGAGCGCCCGACCGCCGAGGCGATTTTCGCGCGCCTCGTGCAGCACCGCCCGACCGTGTTCTACGGCGTGCCGACCTTGTACGCGAACATGCTGGTGTCGCCCAACCTGCCCGCGCGCGCCGACGTCGCGATCCGCGTGTGCGCGTCGGCCGGCGAGGCGTTGCCACGCGACGTCGGCGAACGCTTCACCGCGCACTTCGGCGCCGAGATTCTCGATGGGATCGGCTCGACGGAAATGCTGCACATCTTCCTGTCGAATCGCGCGGGCGAAGTCGAATACGGCACGACCGGGCGCCCCGTGCCGGGCTACGAAGTCGAGTTGCGCGACGAAGCCGGGCGGCCGGTGCCCGATGGCGAAGTCGGCGATCTGTTCATCAAGGGGCCGAGCGCGGCGCTGATGTACTGGAGCAATCGCGAGAAAACGCGCGCGACGTTTCTCGGCGAATGGATCAGAAGCGGCGACAAATATCGACGTATCACGAACGGCTGCTATGTCTACGCGGGCCGCAGCGACGACATGCTGAAAGTGAGCGGCCAATATGTGTCGCCGGTCGAGGTCGAGATGGTGCTCGTCGCGCATCCGGCGGTGCTCGAAGCGGCGGTGGTCGGCGTCGATCATGGCGGGCTCGTGAAAACGCGCGCGTTCGTCGTGCTCAAGCGCGACTTCATGCCGTCCGACCTGCTCGCTGAGGAACTGAAGACCTTCGTCAAGGAACGGCTCGCGCCGCACAAGTACCCGCGCGATATCGTGTTCACCGACGATCTGCCGAAGACCGCCACCGGCAAGATTCAACGCTTCAAGCTACGCGAACAGTCATAGGTGATTCATTGATGCAGAACCGAGGTACCGCCCCTGCCACTTCCTCCGCGGTTGCCGCCAGCCGCTTTGCCGCACTGCCGGCGAGCGCGTCGCATGGACCGCTGCGCATCGAGTACCGCTGGGTCAACGAGCAGGCGAATGCTCAGCAGGACGATTCGCCGATGGCGGTATTCCTGCACGAAGGTCTCGGCTCGATCGCGATGTGGCGCGACTGGCCGCAGACGTTGTGCGCGCGACTCGGCATGCGCGGGCTCGTCTATTCGCGGCCAGGCTACGGACTCTCGACAGCGCGTGCGCCTGACGACAAATGGCCGGTCGATTTCATGACCGCCCAGGCGCGCGACATCCTCCCCACCCTGCTCGACGCGCTCGATATCGACCTGCGGCAACGCCAACGCATGTGGGTGATCGGTCATAGCGACGGCGGCTCGATCGCGCTGCTGTATGCGGCGCTGTACCCCGATGCGCTCGCGGGCGCGGTCGTGATCGCGCCGCACGTATTCGTCGAAGACATCTCGGTGCAAAGCATCGCCCAAACGAAGCAGCTTTACGAAACCACCGATCTTCGCGCGAAGCTCGCCCGCTATCACGCGGACGTCGATTCCGCGTTCTACGGCTGGAACGATATCTGGCTCGACCCTGGGTTCAGGCGGTGGTCGATCGTCGAGGCGCTCGCGCCGATCCGTCGACCGCTACTCGCGATCCAGGGCAACGACGACAACTACGGCACGATGGCGCAGATCGACACGATCGCCGCGCGCGTGCCGCACGCCCAACTCGTGAAGCTCGACGCATGCGGACACTCGCCGCATCGCGACGCGCCCGCCGCGCTCAACGACGCCATCGCGGCGTTCGTGCGCGCACAACGATAAGCGGCGCCCGTCTGTTACCGATACTTCATAAAAATTACACGGATCGGCGATTATGCTGCTGCATCGCTGACCTCGGCACATCGATTGCGAGGCATCCCTTCCCCGCCCGGAGACAGTGCCATGCCCTTCGTGTCGAAGCCGGTTCGTGCGCCCCATCGCAAACGTTTGACGGGCGCCATCGCGGTGATCGCGCTGTGCGCGCTAGCGGGAGCGTGCAGCGACGACGCCCCGCCCGCCGGCACGAATACGATCAGTTCAACCGACCATTTCGCCGCTAACCCCGGCGACCCATCGATCGCCCCGCCGCCGGCCGACTCCGCGCCGCCGACGCTGACGATCCAGACACCGGCGGCACCCGCATCCGAAGCCGGCACGGCGCTGTCCGCCACCTCGCCGCCGCTGGCCAGCCCCGTCATCCATACCGTTGATTGAGAATCGCACCGCGCGCGGCGGCTAGCCCGCCTTCGCGCGTCCGACGCAGCATCGCCGTTTCAGTACCGCAATTTGTCGTCCCCGTGCCTTTTTCCTCCACCGAAGATCAAAGCCACCACCGCCCCAACCATGACCTCAAACAATCGTCGTGATTTTCTGCGCTCGGCCGCGCAAGCCGCCGGTTCCTTCACCGCGCTGAGCATGCTGCCGCCGGGCATCCGCAATGCGCTCGCGATTCCGGCCAACAACCGGACCGGCACGCTCCGCGACGTCGAGCACATCGTCGTGCTGATGCAGGAGAACCGTTCGTTCGACCACTACTTTGGCACGCTCAAAGGCGTGCGCGGCTTCGGCGACACGCGCGCGATCAACCTCGCGAACGGCCAGCCGGTGTGGTATCAGCCGCAAACCGCCGATGCCAGCGGTGCCAGCTACGTGCTGCCGTTCCGTCCGAGCGCGCCGAACCTCGGCCTGCAATTCCTGCAGGATCTCGCGCACGACTGGAGCTCCACGCACGCCGCATGGAACGGCGGCCGCAACGATCAGTGGGTACCGTCGAAAGGCGCGACCACGATGGCCTACCTGACGCGCGACGACATCCCGTTCCACTATCAGCTCGCCGACGCATTCACGATCTGCGACGCCTACCACTGCTCGCTGATGGGCCCGACCGATCCGAATCGCTACTACATGTGGAGTGGCTGGGTCGGCAACGACAGCAGCGGCGGCGGTCCGGTAATCGACAATTCGGAACTCGGCTACGGCTGGTCGACCTACCCCGAAGTGCTGCAGAACGCGGGCATCTCGTGGAAGATCTATCAGGACATCGGCACCGGGCTCGACGCGAACGGCTCGTGGGGCTGGACGCAGAACGCGTACATCGGCAACTACGGTGACAACTCGCTGCTGTATTTCAATCAGTACCGCAACGCGCAGCCGGGCAACCCGCTGTACGACAACGCGCGGACCGGCACCAACGCGGCCAACGGCGACGGCTACTTCGACATTCTGAAGCGCGACGTGCAGAACGGCACGCTGCCGCAGGTGTCATGGATCGTCGCGCCCGAAGCGTACAGCGAGCATCCGAACTGGCCGACCAACTACGGCGCGTGGTACATCGATCAGGTGCTGCAGATCCTCACGTCGAACCCGGACGTGTGGAGCAAGACCGTGCTGCTGATCAACTACGACGAAAACGACGGCTTCTTCGATCACATCGCCGCACCGTTCGCGGCCGCGTCGAGCGCGAACGGTTTGTCGAGCGTCGACATCACGCACGAAATCTATGCGGGCGACGCGAAGAACGTCGCCGGGCCGTACGGGCTCGGACCGCGCGTGCCGATGCTGGTGGTCTCGCCGTGGTCCAAAGGCGGCTACGTGTGCTCGGAAGTGTTCGACCATACGTCGGTGATCCGCTTCATCGAAAAGCGCTTCGGCCAGCAGCACAATCTCGGCGAATCGAACATCACGCCGTGGCGTCGCGCGGTGTGCGGCGATCTGACCTCCGCGTTCAACTTCGCGAATCCGAACGCGTCGGTGCCGTCGCTGCCGGGCACGAGCGGCTACGTGCCGGCCGACCGGAACCGTCACCCGGACTACGTGCCGCAACCGCCGACGGTGCAGACGGTGCCGAAGCAGGAAGCGGGCGTGCGCCCGGCGCGCGCGTTGCCGTACGAACTGTTCGTGCGCGTCGACGAAGGCTCGAACGGCAAGCTGACGATGCGCTTCGTCAACACGGGCCGCGCGGGCGCGGTATTCCTCGTGTACGCGGCCAATAGCGCCGACGCGCCGCGCAGCTATACCGTCGAAGCGGGCAAGCATCTGCAGGACGCGCTGCTGCTCAACGCCGACGGCAGCTACGACTTCAGCGTGCACGGGCCGAACGGCTTCCTGCGCCGCTTCGCGGGCAAGGTGGTCGCACGGAACTGGTGGAATGGTTCGGATACCGCACGGCCGGCCGTCGCCGAAGGCTACGATGTCGCGAACGGCAATCTGCAACTGCGGCTCGAGAACGTCGGCAGCGCGCGTTGCCAGTTCACGATCGTCAACGCGTACGACGCGAGCCATGTGATCAAGCGTTCGGTACGCGGCGGCGACACCGACAATCTGTACCTCGATCTGCGCAACGCATACGGCTGGTACGATCTCGCGATCACCGTCGATACGGACCCGACGTTCGCGCGCCGCATCGCCGGTCATGTCGAGACGGCAAACAACAGCATGAGCGATCCGGCGCTAGGCGGCTGAGCGTCGCTGTAACCCAACGCTGCAAAAGCAACGGCCGCTGGCTCTTCGGGCACAGCGGCCGTTTTTTATCCAGCTCCCGAACGCAAGCCCGCAATCGCGCGCGAGCGTCTACGATTCGAAATCGAGCCCGCCGATCAACGTGACCGGCTCACCCTGCGTGTGCGTGGAGAAATCGAGTTCGCGCGCCTGGGTCCACGCATTGAGCTTGCGCGGCAGCGCGGCCAGATATCTGGCGAAACGCGTCGCTCCCTGCTCGCCCATCAGCCTTTCTATTTCGTCGCTGTCCCAGGTCAGATACAGATTCAACGGATGCGGGTAATAACCGAGCTCATCGAGCGGCGTGGCGTGAATCCGCACGCGGGTGGGCTGACCCTGTTCGCCATGCGGCAACACGTCGGTGTGCACGGTCTTTGCGATACACGCGGCGATCGCCTCGGCAATGCGCGGCGCGAACTCCTGATCGAAACGCATTGCACTCTCGGGGCGCATCCAATCTCTCCGCTGTGATTCCCATCGTGGGTTGGTCATCGTAGCAGACTCAGTTTTTCGCCGGTGAGATCGCGTCCGGACCGTGCGTCACCGCCTCGCGCAGCGTCTTGCGGATCACCTTGCCGGTGGCCGTCATCGGCAGGCTTTCGACGAAGCGAATCTCGCGCGGATATTCGTGCGCGGCCAGACGCGTCTTCACGTGCTGCTGGATCTCGCGCACGAGTGCATCGTCGCCGACGAAACCCGCTTTCAGCACGACGAACGCCATCACGATTTCGGTGCGCTCGCGATCGGGGGCGCCGACCACGGCCGCCATCGCGACGGCCGGATGACGCAGCAGCGAATCCTCGATCGACGCCGGCCCAATCCGGTAACCGGCGCTCGTGATCACGTCGTCGCCACGACCGACGAAGCGAATGAAGCCGTCCGCGTCGCACGTGCCGAGATCGCCGGTCAGCAGAAACCTGCCGCGGAATTTGTCGTTGGTGGCCGCAACGTTCCGCCAGTAGCCGAGAAACATCACCGGATCGGGCGCGGCCACCGCGATATCGCCGATCGCGCCGGGCGGCAGCTCGTTGCCGGCGGCATCGACGATCGCGACATGGTGCCCCGGCACCGCGCGCCCGATCGCGCCGAAGCGCGGCTCGAACAGCGCCGCGCACGACGACACCACGACGTTGCACTCGGTCTGCCCGTAGAACTCGTTGATCGTCACGCCGAGTGCGTCGCGCCCCCAGCCGATCAGTTCCTCGCCCAGCGATTCGCCGCCGCTCGCGACCGCTTGCAACGCGAGACGCAGATGGGCGGGCCGCTCGACGCCGCGCATCATCTTCAGCGCGGTCGGCGGTAGAAACGCATGGGAGACCGCGTGACGCGCGAGCAGATCGAACGCGGCGTGGCCGTCGAATTTCGCAAAACGGCGCGCCAGCACCGCGACACCGTGATGCCACGATGGCAGCAGCACGTCGAACAGACCGCCGATCCACGCCCAGTCCGCGGGCGTCCACATCAGCGTCGCGCGCGCGGGAAAGCCCTGCTGCGACATCTCCACGCCGGGCAGATGCCCGAGCAATACGCGATGCCCGTGCAACGCGCCCTTCGGTTTTCCGGTCGTGCCCGACGTATAGATGATGATCGCCGGATCGTCCGCGGCGGTGGCGGCCGGCGTGAACTCGGCGCAAGCGCCATTCAACGCCTGCCAGAACGACCGCACGGGCGCGTCCGATGCTTCGTCATCCTGCTCGATATCGACACTGAACACGTGTCGCAACCCGGGCAGCGCGCCGCGAATTTCGGCGATCTTTTGCACGCCGGCGTGATCGGTGATCAGCGCGAGCGCGCCGCTGTCGCCGAGCCGATGCTCGATCGCGTCCACGCCGAACAGCGCGAACAGCGGCACCGCGACCATGCCGGCCTTGTAGGCCGCGAGATGCGCGATGGCCGTTTCGATCGATTGCGACAGAAAGATGCCGATGCGCTCGCCGCGCCGCGCGCCCGCCGCGAGCAGCGCATTGGCGAAGCGGTCGGACAGGGCTTTCAGTTCGTCGAACGTATAGCGGGTCGCGCGGCCGTCGGCGTCTTCGTAGATCAGCGCGAGACGCCCCGAGCCATCGGCCCACTTGTCGCATGTGTCGACGCCGATGTTGTAGCGCGGTGGAATACGCCACGCGAATCTGGCCGTGAGCGAATCGTAAGTCTCGCCGTCGAGGTTCATCGGGTCTCCTGGATATCGTCGTTGCCGCTGCATGGCGTGATGCATGGTCCGTCGCTTGCTGCCTCTGCGCGCATGGCCGGTGTTCCGCAGTTTAGCCCACGACCTCGCGCACTCGGTTTGATGCATTGCCGTGCGCAACTGAATTCGCCAGATACGACATAGTCCCGCTCATAATCGCCGACTCGTGGCGCTGAACTCAACGTTTTGCGACAACTCCTGTGCGATTCAAGCCCTTTACATCTGACCTGTGCCGCGCCCGTCTAGGATCGTTACACAGGTTCGGCGCGCATGTTGCGCCGCACGATCGCTACCGGATGACATATGCGCAAGGCAAGGTTTGCATCGTTCTGGCATGGCCCGGAACTTTCTCCCTACGAGATCGCCTGTCTGAATTCGTTCACGCTGTACGGCAGCGAGGTCGCGCTCTATAGCTACGAGCCGATCGACACTCTGCCGCCCGGCGTGATCGCGAAGGACGCGACCACGATACTGCCGCGCGACTCGCTGAACGACTTCCCGATTCACGGCGTGCCGTCGATGCAGCATTTCACCGACTATTTCCGCTTCGTGATGTTCACGAAGACCGATGAGATCTGGGTCGATACCGACATGCTGCTGCTACGCGATTTCGATCTCAACGCCAAGGGCGACCTGATCGGGCGAGAGACCTCATCGAGCATCTGCACGGCGATGCTGCGGCTCGACCCGGATCAGCCGCGCTTGCACGAATTAATCGAACGTGTCGAAGCAATGAAGGGCACGGCACTGAAGTGGGGCGACACGGGCCGGCGTCTGTTGACCGCCGTCTACGGCGTGAAGGCGGGTCTTCCCGAAAGTCTGTTCTATCCGGTGCATTTCAACGATTACTACAAGGTGTTCCTGCCGCGCTATTTCGACGAGTGCGCGGCGCTCTGTTCCAATGCGTACACGCTGCATCTGTGGAACAACCGGGTGGTCAAGATGGGCCTGTTCAAGCGCATCGGCCCCCCCGTTGGGTCGTTCCTGCACCACGTGTTCGAGCAAACCGGCGCCAACACGCTGTTTCGCGAGTTTTATCCGGCGAGCGTGATGCAGGCGATGATCGACAACGCGGTGGGCAAAGTCGGTAGCGACGAAGGTGTGCGCAAGCTGCTGCGCGTCGGCGTGCCGATGGTCACGACGGCCATCGCGCGCAGACTCGGCGCCTGAGTTCGCAGCTTCAGTTCGCGCCGCCCCTGCCCGAGCCCTGCGCCTGCTCCAGCACGAAGTCGATGAAAGTCGCCGCCGCGCGCGTGTGATGCCGATTCGGCATGTACAGCATGTACATGTGCGTGCCGAAGATGCTGAGCCGCCAGGCATCGAGCGCGGTCAGCACGGCGCCGAGCTTCAGATCGTCCTGCACCACGTAGTCGGGCACGAGTCCGACACCGAGACCGGCCAGCACCGCCTGGCGCAAAAATAGAAAGTTTTCCGAAATAATCGTCGGTTCGAGCAGGACTTCATGACGCTCGTCGCGCAGATACGCGGCGAGCCGCAACTGCTTGCCGATCACGGCCGCGGTAATCAGCGGCGCGGTGCGCAGGTCGTCGAGCGTCGCGGGCAGGCCGTGTGTCCGCGCGAATTCGGGGGATGCGCAGGCCACGTACCGGACTGGCCCCATATCCCGCGCGACGAGGTTTTGCGGCGGCTCCGACATCACGCGCACCGCGATGTCGATCTCGTCGCGCATCAGATCCTCGACACGGTTCTCGAACATCACATCGAGCACGATACCCGGATACAGCCGCTTGAACGCGATCAGCCAGTCGGACATCACGAGCTGGCCATAGCCGCTCGGCACGCTGAGCCGCACGCGCCCCTGCAGGCTCTGGCCCAGTGTCGTCACCGACTCGCGCGCGGCCAGCAGCGCGTTGCGGATCGTGCGGCCGTGCTCGTAGAGCCGCAGACCGATCTCGGTCGGCTCGACGCGACGCGTGGTGCGTCGCACCAATTGCAGGCCGAGCGAACGCTCGAGCTGATTCAGGTGATAGCTGACGTTCGCGCGGCTCATCTTGAGCCGGCGTGCCGCTTCGCTCAGATTGCCGGCGTCGAGGATGTCGACGAGCAGGGTCAGCGAGTTGACGTCCATCGCCCAGTCTTTGTCAAAATAATTTTGACAGTCTGTCAATCAACGGTGTAATTGTCAATGAACGCTGACCACTCCAGAATGGGACGATCCGGCGCGCCTCGCCATCCTCGAATGGAGACACCTACGATGACCCTTTCTTCCTCAGCCGAGGTCGTCACGCGCGAATTGCACGGCAAGGTCCTGCTCGTCACGATCGACCACGCGCCGGTCAACGCGCTATCCGCCGACGTGCGACGCGGCCTGCTGGCCGCGATCGAAGCCGCCGACGCCGACCGCGCGGTCGAAGCCGTGCTGATCGTCGGCGCGGGGCGCAACTTCATCGCCGGTGCCGAGATTCGCGAGTTCGGCAAGCCGCCGGTGCCGCCTTCGCTGCCGGACGTGTGCAACCGCATCGAGGCATGCACGAAACCCGTGATTGCCGCGCTGCATGGCGCCGCGCTCGGCGGCGGGCTCGAAGTGGCGCTCGCCGCGCATTACCGGATCGCCGTCGACGGCGCGAAGCTCGGCCTGCCCGAAGTGCAGCTGGGTCTGCTGCCTGGCGCGGGCGGCACGCAACGCACGCCGCGTCTGATCGGCGCGCCGGCGGCGCTCGACCTGATGCTGAGCGGCCGTCACGCGAGCGCGAAGGAGGCGCTCGCGCTCGGCCTCGTCGACCGTCTCGGCGACAGCGGCGACATCCTCGCCGAAGGGCTCGCCTACGCGCACGAGCTGCTCGCCGCGCACGCGCCGGTACGCCGCACGCGCGACGCCGCCGCATTGATCGATCGCGCCGCCGTCGCGAAAGCGCGTGACGAAACCGCGAAGAAAGCGCGCGGCCTGTTCTCGCCGCTGAAAATCGTCGATGCCGTCGAAGCCGCGATCGAACAGCCCTTCGAGGAGGGCTTGAAGCTCGAACGCAAGCTGTTCCTGCAATGCCTCGACAGCCCGCAGCGCGCCGGCCTGGTTCACGCATTCTTCGCCGAGCGCGAAGTGCTGAAGGCGCCCGAAACGCGCGACGCGAAACCGCGCGCGCTCGAGGCGATCGGCGTGATCGGCGGCGGCACGATGGGCGCGGGCATTGCGGTCGCAGTGCTCGACGCGGGGCTGCCCGTCACGCTGATCGAACGCGACGAAGCGGCGCTCGCGCGTGGCCGCGCGCACATCGACAAGGTCTACGACGGGCTGATCGCCAGGGGCCGCCTCACCGCTGAGAAGAAAGCCGCGACCATGGCGCGCTGGAGCGGCAGCACGTCGTACGATGCGCTTGCTCACGCCGACCTCGTGATCGAAGCCGTGTTCGAAGATCTCGACGTCAAAAAGGCCGTATTCGCCGAGCTCGATCGCGTCTGCAAGTCCGGTGCGGTGCTCGCGACCAACACGTCGTATCTGGACATCGACGCGATCGCAGCCAGCATCTCGCGCCCCGCCGACGTAATCGGCCTGCACTTCTTCTCGCCCGCCAACATCATGAAGCTGCTCGAAGTCGTGGTGCCGAAGCAGGTCAGCGCCGACGTCGTCGCGACCGCGTTCGAGTTCGCGAAGAAGCTGCGCAAGACGCCGGTGCGCGCCGGCGTGTGCGACGGCTTCATCGGCAATCGCCTGCTTGCCGTGTACCGCGCCGCCGCGGACGCGCTGATGGAAGACGGTGCATCGCCGTATCAGATCGACGCGGCGGTGCGGGCGTTCGGCTTGCCGATGGGCCCGTTTCAGGTGGTCGATCTCGCGGGCGGCGACATCGGCTGGGCGGGCGCGCAAACGCCGCGCGGCCACGCGCGACCCGAACGCGCGCTACGTGCAGATCGCCGACCGCCTGTGCGAGCGCGGCTGGTTCGGCCAGAAGACCGGCCGCGGATTCTATCTGTACCCCGAAGGATCGCGCGGCGGCATGCCCGATCCCGAAGTCGAGGCGATCATCGACGCCGAGCGTGCGCGCGCGGGCATCACGCCGCGCAGCTTCACCGACGAGCAGATCATGCGCCGCTATCTGGCCGCGATGATCAACGAAGGCGCGAACGTCGTCCACGAAGGTATCGCGCTGCGCCCGCTCGACGTCGACGTGACCCTGCTGTACGGCTACGGCTTTCCGCGCTACCGCGGCGGTCCGATGAAATACGCGGATAGCGTCGGCCTGCCGACGATTCTCGCCGACATCCGCGAGTTCGCGAAGGAAGACCCGCTGTTCTGGCGGCCGTCGCCGCTGCTCGTCGATCTGGTCGAGCGCGGCGCGGATTTCGCGAGCCTGAACACGACGGCCTGAACCACCACGAACACTGACGGAACGACTGCGATGGATCTGAACTTCACCTCCGAGGAAGAAGCTTTTCGCGCCAGCGTGCTGGCGTTTCTGCGCGACAAGCTCCCGCGACGTCTCGCCGGCAAGGTGCACGGCGGGCGGCGTCTGACGCGCGGCGACATGGCCGAGTGGCACGCGATTCTGAACGCGCAAGGCTGGCTCGCGAATCACTGGCCGAAAGAGTACGGCGGCCCGGGTTGGAGCGCAGTGCAGAAATTCATCTTCGAAAACGAATGCGCACTCGCCGGCGCGCCACGCGTCGTGCCGTTCGGCGTCAACATGCTCGGGCCGGTGCTGATCAAGTACGGCAGCGAGGCGCAGAAGCGTCACTGGCTGCCGCGCATTCTCGATGGTTCCGACTGGTGGTGCCAGGGCTATTCGGAGCCGGGCGCGGGCTCCGATCTCGCTTCGGTCAAGACGACGGCAGTGCGCGGCAAGGACGCGCAGGGCGAGCACTACCTCGTCAATGGCCAGAAGACGTGGACCACACTCGGTCATTACGCGAACATGATCTTCTGCCTCGTGCGCACCGCGACCGACGTGCGCAAACAGGAAGGCATCAGCTTTCTGCTGATCGACATGAACACGCCGGGCGTCGAAGTCCGGCCGATCATCACGCTCGACGGCGAGCACGAGGTCAATGAAGTGTTCTTCACCGACGTGCGCGTGCCGGTCGGAAATCTCGTCGGCGAAGAAAACAAGGGCTGGACCTACGCGAAATATCTGCTTACGTACGAGCGCACCAATATCGCCGGCGTCGGCTTTTCCGTCGCCGCCTTCAACCGTCTGCGCAAGATCGCCGCGACACAGCTGCGCAATGGCCGGCCGCTCGCCGAGGATCCGGCGTTCGCGGCACGCATGGCGCGCGTCGAGATCGATCTCGAGAACATGAAGACGACCAATCTTCGGGTGATCGCGGCCGTGGCGGGCGGCGGCGTGCCCGGTGCCGAGAGTTCGATGCTGAAGATTCGCGGCACCGAGATCCGTCAGGAGATCTCGTCGCTGACGCGGCGTGCGATGGGCGCTTATGCGCAGCCATTCGTCGAGCAAGCGCTGCACGAAGGCTTCGACGGCGTGCCGGTCGGCCCCGACGAAGCCGCGAGTGCCGCGTCGCAGTACTTCAATAATCGCAAGCTGTCGATCTTCGGCGGCTCGAACGAAATCCAGAAGAACATCATTTCCAAAATGATCCTCGGACTGTAAGAGGCGCACGTCATGAATTTCCAGCACACCGAAGAGCGCCGCATGCTGGCGGATACGCTGAATCGGTTTATCAGCGAGCAGTACGGCTTCGCGACGCGCGATGAAATCGCACGCTCGACGCAAGGCTTCAGCACCGAATTATGGGCACGCTTCGCGGAGCTTGGCGTGATCGGCGCACTGTTCGACGAAGCGAGCGGCGGTTTTGGCGGCGGCGGGTTCGATATTTCCGTGGTGTTCGAGAGTATCGGCCGCGGGCTCGTCGTCGAGCCGTTTCTCGATGCGCTGGTCGTCGGCCGGGCGATCGCTCGCAGCGGCGGTGACGTGCAGAATGCGGCGCTGGGTTCGTTGATCGACGGCTCGCGGATCGTTGCGCTCGCGCATGGCGAACCGGACAGTCATTACGAGCTTGCCCGGGTCGCGACGACGCGCGCGCGCCGCAGCGTAAATGGCAACAGCGGCGTGTGGACGTTGCACGGCGCAAAGGCCGTCGTTCAGCATGGCGAGCATGCTCAGGTGTTCCTCGTCTCGGCACGCACGAGCGGCGAGGACGATGCCGAAGCCGGCATCACGCTGTTTCTGGTGCCGAGGGACGCGACGGGTGTGAGCGTGCGCGGCTACCGCAAGATCGACGGAGGACGCGCGGCCGAAGTGACGTTCGACGACGTCACGCTCCGCGACGACACCGTGCTCGGCTCAGTGGATCACGGCTTTGCGACGCTCGAATATGCGCTGAGTTGCGGCGTGCTCGCGCTGTGCGCGGAAGCGGTCGGCGCAATGGACGTCGCGAAAGACTACACGCTCGACTATCTGCGCACGCGCAAGCAGTTCGGCGTGCCGATCGGCAGCTTCCAGGCGTTGCAGCATCGCATGGCCGATTTGCTGCTCGAAATCGAGCAGGCGCGCTCGGCGGTGATCAACGCGGCGGCGGCGCTCGACGGTGAACGAAACGCGCGCGAGCGCGCGGTGTCGGCGGCGAAGTACAGCATCGGCCGGATCGGCACGCGAGTCGCGGAGGAATGCATCCAGTTGCACGGCGGGATCGGTATGACGTGGGAACTGCCGCTCGCGCATTACGCGAAGCGGCTCGTGATGATCGATCATCAGCTTGGGGATGAGGATCATCATCTGGAGCGGTTTGTGGCGTTGGGGGCTCAAGGGCGGTGATTCGTGTGCGCTTGCGAATGCGAACCCGTGCCGGTGACAAGTCTGCCAGATTGCACTCGCCTATTCTTGAGGAGCTGAGCCTGCCAAACGAATCAAAAAAGTTGACCGATGCCGGATGGACTGCATTGCGGATGCACGAGGGCGCTGTCCTTCGCTACGACAACGACGTAGCGAACAATTGCACCTTCGGGATAGGCACGCCTGCGTACTTTGGCCGATGCACCAATGACGAAATGCGGCGACCGGTGACCTTGGCAGATGTCAACGCTCAACTCGCAGCAAGGGCAACCGCATCCAATCCAGCCCACGTCATCGCAACCCGCAGTGGACCGCCCGCCAGTGAGGTCGACGCGGCCCTGTCGCATTGCGACGCGAATCAGATGAGCATGAATCTGTGCGCGTGGCGCGATCAGATCGTCGCGGAGCAGAAGCTGGAGCAGGTCGTCAAGGGCAAGGCCGCGGTGTCGGCGAGTTGCAAAGCGGCGATCGAGAAGAGGCTCACCGCGTGGAAAACGCGGCGTGACGCCAACTGCAAAAAATCGGCTTCTCGAGAATGGGGCGGCGGGTCGATGCTGCCCACGGCGGTCGCGATGTGCAAGACAGCCGAAACCGAGCGCATAAGCAAAGCAATCGAGGCTTCGGGATGCAGATGAGCGTGGGCGAAGCGTTGACAGAGGGAAACGCTGCCCCGCGCGACGGGCAAGAAAAAAGGACTTACGGCTTTCACCGTAAGTCCTTTTGATCTTTTTGGTCGGGGCGAGAGGATTTGAACCTCCGACCACCTGCACCCCATGCAGGTACGCTACCAGGCTGCGCTACGCCCCGAACAGAAGAAAATTATAACAGACACTTCATTCGATTAGAACCGCTCGACACGAACAAAGCGAACAAGTCCATGAACTAGTGGCCCAGCAGATCGATTACGTTCTGCAGTTCCTTGCGCAACTTCTCGACATCGACCGCAACCGTTGCCGCCGATGCCTGCACCTGACCCGCGACTCCGGCGGTAGCCTCACCCTCTTCGAGCACCGCATCCGGCCCACCGCCGCCATGCGAATCGAGCCGGTTGCGCGCCCCGTTGATCGTAAAACCCTGCTCGTACAGCAACTCTCGAATCCGCCGGATCAGCAGCACCTCGTGATGCTGATAATACCGACGATTGCCGCGCCGCTTGACCGGCCTCAACTGGGTGAACTCCTGCTCCCAGTAACGCAGCACGTGAGGCTTTACCCCACAAAGTTCGCTGACCTCACCAATCGTGAAGTACCGCTTCGCCGGAATCGGAGGCAAGACGACTTTTTCGATCGTCGCTGTCATCGTCAGTTAGCCGTGATGGGTTGCCCGAAAGCGCGCCAGTCAATCAGCGCGCGAGAAGCTCGCTTCGGCGCCGTTTTCGACGAGCGCCTTCAGTTTTTGACTTGCATGAAACGTCACCACGCGACGTGCCGCAATCGGAATCGCCTCGCCCGTCTTCGGATTTCTGCCGGGACGCTGCGGCTTGTCGCGCAACTGGAAGTTGCCGAAGCCCGACAGCTTCACGCTGTCGCCGCTCTCGAGCGCATCGCGGATCACCTCGAAGAACGCCTCGACCATGTCCTTCGCTTCCCGCTTGTTGAGCCCGACATTGTCGAACAGCAACTCGGCAAGTTCCGCCTTGGTGAGTGTCGGCGTTTCATTGGAAACGACGGCGGATGATGTCGGAATATCTCGAATCATGGCGCTGCGTTGCGCCGTAAGAAGGGCTTCGAAATCACTCGAGTTCATTTCATTCATATCTATCAAATGGCGCGCCAAGCGTAAAACAATGGATGCGGAAACAGCCGTGCAATTGTTAAATGCGGGTTATCCGCGCAACCGTGCGCCATATACTCGAGCTAGACGTTCCACCAGAGTTTGAATAGCCAGATCGACCGTTTCATCCTGAAGGGTTCCGCCAGTATCTTGCAAGGTCACCCGGAACGCAAGGCTTTTCTCGTGCGCGGCCAGACCACCGGAAGTGTTTGATTTTGGACGAAATTCGTCGAAAAGTGCAACCTTCTGGACAGCCTTGCAGGCCGGTTCGGACTGGGCCTTCTGAAGCTCGTCGAGCAGCGCCTGAACCTCGATTTTCTGATCGACGACCACCGCGATATCACGTCGTACCGGCGGGAATTTTGAAACTTCCGACGGAATCGGCAATACCCGTTGCATTAATGCTTCCGCTTCGATTTCAAACAGAATCGGCGCATGCGGCAAATCATATTTTTGCATCCAGCGCGGATGCAATTCGCCAATCCAGCCCACTGCGCGACCATTCAATTCGATCCGCGCGCTGCGTCCCGGATGCAGCGCCGGATGCTCGGCCTGTACGAACCGCGCGAGCGCCGGTGCGACCAGCGCTTCGAGGTCGCCCTTCACGTCGAAGAAGTCGACGGCACGCGTCGGTGCGCCCCACTGCTCGTCGAGCGCGGGCCCATAGGCGAGCGCGCCGATCATCTTCGGCTGCGCGAAACCTTCGACGGTCAGCTCGCCGGCCTTGATCGACGGATCGTGCAGGAATACGCGACCTGCTTCAAACACGCGAACGCGGTCCGCCGCGCGACGGTTCAGATTCGTGCGCAACACATGAATCAGGCTGCCGAACAACGTCGTGCGCATCACCGACAGCTGGCTCGCGATCGGGTTGATCAGACGCACGGGGTTGCTGTTGCCTGCGAAGTCCTGCTCCCACTCCGCGTCGACGAAGCTGAAGTTCACCGTTTCCGCGTAGTCGCGCGCGGCGAGCGCATGACGGATCGCGTGGATGGAGCGTTGCGTCTCGTTGGTCGCGCGCATTTCGCTGGTCGCGACCGGCGGGCGCGCCGGAATCTTTTCGAAGCCGTGGATACGCGCGACCTCTTCGATCAGGTCCTCTTCGATTTCGATATCGAAGCGGTACGACGGCGGCATCACCGAGAACGTATCGCCGTCACGCTCGAACGAGAGGCCGAGGCGCGTGAAGATCTGCGCGATTTCATCGACACCGATCGCGACGCCGATGATGCGGTTCGCGCGCGAAACGCGCATCTTCACGGGCGCGCGCTTCGGGACGTTGACGATCTGATCGTCGACCGGACCCGCTTCGCCGCCGCAGATGTCGAGGATCAGCTGCGTGATGCGCTCGATATGATCGACGGTCGTCGCGTAGTCGACGCCGCGCTCGAAGCGATGGCCTGCATCGGTCGAAAAGTTGTACTTGCGCGAGCGACCACGAATGCTGTCGGGCCACCAGAAGGCGGCCTCGAGATAGATGTGGGTGGTGTCGAGCGTGACCGCGGTGCTGTCGCCGCCCATGATGCCCGCGAGGCTTTCGATATGCTGCTCGTCGGCGATCACGCCGACCGTTTCGTCGAGCTCGACCGTGTTCCCGTTCAGCAGCTTCAGCGTTTCGCCCTTGCGGCCCCAGCGTACGTCCATGCCGCCGTGGATCTTGTCGAGATCGAACACGTGCGACGGACGCCCCAGCTCGAGCATCACATAGTTCGAGATGTCGACGAGCGCGGAAATGCTGCGCTGGCCGGAGCGCTCGAGACGCTCGACCATCCATTGCGGCGACTTCGCGCGCGCATTGACGCCGCGGATCACGCGGCCCGAGAAACGGCCGCACAGATCGGGCGCGGAGATTTTCACGGGCAGCGTTTCGTTGAGCGCGACCGGAGCCGGCTTGATTTCGAGCGGACGCAGCGGCGCTCCGGTAATCGCCGACGTTTCTCGCGCGACGCCGAATACCGACAGACAGTCGGCCTTGTTCGGCGTCAGCTTGATTTCAAAAACGGTGTCGTCGAGATTGAGCGTGTCGCGGATGTCCTGGCCGATCGGCGTGTCTTCCGGCAGGATCATCAGACCGCTGTGATCTTCGGAGAGCTTCAGCTCGCGCGCCGAGCACAGCATGCCCTGGCTTTCCACGCCGCGCAGCTTCGACAGCTTGATCGCGAACGGTGCGCCGCCCTCTTCGGCCGGCGGCAGTTGCGCGCCGACCAGCGCGACCGGCACCTTGATGCCGGGCGCAACATTCGGCGCGCCGCACACGATGTTGAGCGTCGCGCCGGTGCCAGCTTCGACCTGACACACGTTGAGCTTGTCCGCATCCGGGTGCTTGACGACTTCCAGCACCTGGCCGACGACGATCTTCGAGGTCGGCGGCGCGGCCGTCCGCAGGTCTTCGACTTCGAGACCCGCCATCGTCAACGCGTGCGACAGCTCGTCGGTGGTCAGTTGCGGATCGACAAAAGTTCTGAGCCAGGATTCCGGAAATTGCATGGTTCTGTGTACGTTGTGATCAGGTTAGGTCCACGTCCGGCAGATGCTTCGTAAAGCCCGGTGGTCTTGCGCCGGTTCAGCGAGCTCTCCCGGGGACGCTCGCAGCGCGCACCAGGTGCGCTGTCGCGATTTATGCTTCGTCGCGCTCGCGCGCGCCGGGTCACGCGAATTGACGCAGGAAACGCAGGTCGTTTTCGAAAAACAGGCGCAGGTCCTGCACGCCGTAACGCAGCATCGTGAGACGCTCGAGGCCACTGCCGAAAGCGAAGCCGATGTAGCGCTCCGGGTCGAGACCCATGTTGCGGATCACAGTCGGATGCACCTGGCCGGAGCCCGAAATTTCGAGCCACTTGCCCGCGTTCTTGCCCGTTTCGAACTGCATGTCGATCTCGGCCGACGGTTCGGTGAACGGGAAATACGACGGACGAAAGCGCACGAGAATGTCGTCGCGCTCGAAGAATTTCTTCAGGAAGTCGGTATAGACGCCCTTCAGGTCCGCGAAGCTGATGTTCTCGTCAATCCACAGGCCTTCGACCTGGTTGAACATCGGCGAATGCGTCGCGTCGCTATCCACGCGATACGTGCGGCCCGGCACGATCACCTTGATCGGCGGCGTGTTGGTGCGCGCGTAGCGCACCTGCATCGGGCTCGTATGCGTGCGCAGCAGCAGCGGGCGGCCGTCGGCATCCTTGCCGTCGACGTAGAAGGTGTCCTGCATCGAACGCGCCGGATGGTTTTCCGGGCTGTTCAGCGAGGTGAAGTTGTACCAGTCGGTTTCGATCTCGGGACCGTCGGCCACGTCGAATCCGATCGTACGGAAAATCTGTTCGACGCGCTCCCAGGTGCGCATCACCGGGTGCAGGCTACCTGCATTGGCGCCGCGGCCCGGCAGCGTGACGTCGATCGCTTCAGCAGCGAGACGCTGGTTCAGAAGTGCGTCGGCGAGCGCCTGACGACGTGCCGTCAGCGCGGCCTCGACCTGTTGCTTGACGAGGTTGATCCGTGCGCCTTCGGTCTTGCGCGTTTCGGGATCGAGTTTGCCAAGGCCCTTCAACAGCTCGGTCAGCGCACCCGCCTTACCGAGAAAGCGCGCTTTCTCGTTCTCGAGGGTGGTGACGTCGGGGGCTTCTGCGAAGGCTTTTTGCGCGTCGGCGACAATCTGGTCCAGATCCATTGATCCCATCATTTCAACGTCAGTGTTCTATCGAAACAAAACTGGTTCTACCAACAAAAACGGGGCTCGGTGAGGAGCCCCGTTTTTGTTGCAGCGTCACCGAGACTACCGGATGTTCGCTGCAACGAACCACGCAGTTTTAATTGCCAGAAGCGCAATCAGGCTGCAACGGCGGCTTTCACCTGCTGAACGATCGCAGCAAAAGCAGCCTTGTCGAACACAGCCATGTCGGCCAGCACCTTACGGTCCAGTTCGATCGATGCCTTCTTCAGGCCGTTGATGAACACGCTGTACGTCATGTCGTGCTGACGCACCGCCGCGTTGATACGCGTGATCCACAGTGCGCGGAACACACGCTTCTTGTTGCGGCGGTCGCGGTAGGCGTATTGGCCTGCGCGCATGACCGCCTGCTTGGCGATGCGATAGACGTTATTGCGACGGCCGCGGTAACCCTTGGCCAGCTTGATGATCTTCTTGTGACGGGCCCGTGCGGTAACCCCACGTTTTACTCGAGGCATGTTTCGCTCCTATGAGTGTCGGTTAAGGGTTAAGCGAACGGCAGCATTGCGCGAACGGAGTTCAGATCGGAATCATGAACTGCCGTGGAGCCGCGCAGATGGCGTTTGTTCTTGGTGGTCTTCTTGGTAAGAATGTGACGCTTGAAGGCCTGACCGCGCTTGACGGTACCGCCCGGACGCACCACGAAGCGCTTTGCAGCGCTCTTCTTGGTCTTCATCTTCGGCATGACAACTCCATTATTAGATGGACATGGGTGTGCGGTCGGCCAGATGGCCATTTCCCGCCCTTCGAAACCCATTCCACTTGGTATGCAGACCGCCGATACCGCCAGCGGCCGCTTTTCGGGAACCACTGCGCACTTGCATGCGCGACGTTCCGAAACCTTCCGACACCAAGCCGGACACCCAGCACAGCATCAAACAACCTTGCGCCGCCGGAGCGCGCGCCACATGGCACGCCGTCGCTCCGGCCAACTGCTTCGCGCTTACTTCTTTTTCTTCGGAGCGAGCACCATGATCATCTGGCGCCCTTCCATTTTCGGCATCTGCTCGACCTGACCGACTTCGTCGAGGTCGGTGCGCAGGCGTTCGAGCATGCGCATGCCGATTTCCTGGTGAGCCATTTCGCGGCCCCGGAAACGCAACGTGATTTTCGTCTTGTCGCCGTCTTCGAGGAAGCGGACGAGGTTGCGCAGCTTGACGTTGTAATCACCGTCGTCGGTACCTGGGCGGAATTTGACTTCCTTGACCTGGATGACCTTCTGCTTGAGCTTGGCCTCGTGTTGCTTCTTCGCTTCCTGGTACTTGAACTTGCCGTAGTCCATCAAGCGGCAAACCGGCGGAACCGCTTGCGGAGCGATTTCGACCAGATCTACGTCCTGCTGTTCCGACATGCGGAACGCATCAGCGAGTTTCACGATGCCGAGCGGTTCGTTCTCGACGCCGACCAGTCGCACCTCGGGTGCTGTAATTTCACCGTTGATGCGGTGCGCAGACTTATCAGTAGCGATGTTACGTTTCCTCTAAAAATTAAAAAAAACGAGCCGGGTACCAAGTGGCTCAGTTGAACGACTGCACGTCCTGGCGCAGACGCTCAATGAAGGCGTCAACAGGCATTACACCCATATCGACACCACCACGGGCACGCACGGCTACCGTTTGCGCTTCACGCTCCTTGTCGCCGACCACCAACAGGTAGGGGACCTTTTCCAGCGTGTGCTCGCGTATTTTATAGCTAATCTTCTCGTTGCGCAAATCGGCCTCGACTCTAACCCCTTGTTTTTGCAACGATTGGGCTAGCGCCTGCGCGTATTCGGCCTGACTTTCCGCAATATTCATCACTACGACCTGCATCGGCGCGAGCCAAGCGGGCATTGCACCAGCATGGTGCTCGATCAGAATCCCGAGGAAACGCTCCATCGATCCGACGATCGCCCGGTGCAGCATGATCGGGCGACGGCGACTGTTGTCTTCGGCAACGTATTCGGCACCCAGCCGCTCCGGCAACACCATGTCGAGCTGCAGCGTACCGCACTGCCACGAGCGGCCGAGCGCGTCCTTGATGTGATACTCGACCTTCGGGCCGTAGAATGCACCCTCGCCGGGCAACTCTTCCCACGTGACGCCGCAGGCCGTCAGCGCATCGCGCAGTCCCTGCTCCGCGCGATCCCAAGTTTCGTCGGTGCCGGCGCGCGCATCCGGGCGCAGTGACAGCTTGATCTCGACGCTATCAAAGCCGAAGTCTCGGTAGACGCTCATTGCCAGCGTGTTGAACGCGATCGATTCGCTGATGAACTGATCTTCGGTACAGAAAATATGCGCGTCGTCCTGCACGAAGCCGCGCACACGCATCAGTCCATGCAGCGCGCCCGACGATTCGTTGCGATGGCACGAACCGAACTCCGCGTAACGCAGCGGCAGATCGCGATACGAGCGCAGACCGTGATTGAACACCTGCACGTGACCGGGGCAGTTCATCGGCTTGATCGCGTAGTCACGCTTTTCCGATTCCGTCGTGAACATGTTTTCACGATAGTTCTGCCAGTGGCCCGAAGCTTCCCACAGCGAGCGGTCCATGATCAATGGCGTCTTGATTTCTAGGTAGCCGGCGTCGTTCACGCGACGGCGCATGTACTGCTCGACTTGCTGCCACAGCGTCCAGCCGCGCGGATGCCAGAACACCATGCCCGGCGACTCGTCCTGCATGTGGAACAGGTCGAGCTGCTTACCAAGCTTGCGATGGTCGCGCTTCTCGGCTTCTTCGAGCATGTGGAGATACGCTTCCTGGTCTTCCTTCTTCGTCCAGGCCGTGCCGTAAATGCGCTGCAGTTGCTCGTTCTTCGAGTCGCCACGCCAGTACGCGCCCGCGACTTTCATCAGCTTGAAGACCTTCAGCTTGCCGGTGGACGGCACGTGGGGGCCGCGGCACAGGTCCGTGAAGCCGCCATGCGAGTACAGTTTGATTTCGTCGCTAGCGGGGATCGATTCGATGATCTCGGCCTTGTACTTTTCACCGATGCTCTTGAAGTACTCGACCGCTTCGTCGCGGGACACCACGCGACGCGACACCGGCTCATCCCTCTTCGAGAGTTCCTGCATGCATTTTTCGATCTTTTCGAGATCTTCCGGCGTGAAAGGACGGTTATAGGAGAAGTCGTAATAGAAACCGTTGTCGATGACCGGGCCGATCGTGACCTGCGCTTCCGGGTACAGATCCTTCACCGCGTACGCGAGCAGGTGCGCCGTCGAGTGGCGGATGATATCGAGACCGTCTGCGTCCTTCTCCGTGACGATGGCGAGCGCCACGTCGTGATCGATCAGCATGGACGTATCGACCAGCTCCCCGTCGATCTTGCCGCCGAGCGCGGCTTTCGCGAGACCGGGGCCGATCGAGGCGGCCACTTCGGCGACGGTCACCGGATGCTCGTACTGTCGAACAGAACCGTCAGGCAAACGTATCGAAACCATTGCGTTCTCCGTGGTGCCGACCGGCGGCGGCACATACAACCAGGGTCAAAAAGATAAAAAAAATGCGGCCCCGCTTTCGAGGGGCCGCATTCACATTTTATGCAAACTTCACTGGCGAAAGTGGTCCTCGACTAGCGTCGTTCCGAAGTGGTTTCGGTCAACGTTCGCGGTGTCATAACCGTATTCGCCTTTTTGCGCTCAAAGCGCTTACTGCAGTTTGCGAAACCCCAGCGAGGCCGGAATTTCATTTTCGTTGGTAGGCTCGATTGGACTCGAACCAACGACCCCCACCATGTCAAGGTGGTGCTCTAACCAGCTGAGCTACGAGCCTGAAGAGACGAGATTATATGGGGTATAGCGCGGCTTGGCAAGTACTTTTATGCAGCGACTTTAGTCCGTCGCGCCACTAGCGGGGCTTTTTCCAACCGCCCGCGCCTCAGTTCTTGCGCGTCGCGCGCACGACACCCGTGATCTCGCCCAGCAGCGTGCACGCGCGCTGAATCTGCGCGGAGCTCGACACCTCGACGGTAAATTGCATGAACGCGGCATTGCGGCGCGATTGCGTCTTTACGCCGATCACGTTCATCTTTTCCCGCGCGAATACTTCGGAGATATCGCGCAGCAGACCTTGCCGGTCCGTCGCCTCGATGCTGAGGTCGACCGGGTAGACGGAATGGCCGCGGCCGCTCATCACGTCCGCCGACCACGCCGTCTGAAGCACGCGCTCCGGCGCGCGCTCCGCCATCCGGCGGAACGTCGCGCAGTCGCTGCGATGAACCGACATGCCCTTGCCTCGCGTAACGAATCCGCAGATGTCGTCGGGCGGCGCCGGCCGGCAGCAGCGCGCGAGCTGGGTGAGCAACGCATCGACGCCGACCACCAGCACCCCCGTGGATGCGCCGCGCGCGACGCTCGCGCCGCTGCTGCGTTTCTCGAACTTCTCCGGCGCATCGACCTCGGGCTCGGGCGGCGGCGCATCGTGCAACGCCTGCTCGACGAGCCTCAGACTGAACTCCTCCTTGCCGACCACGGAGAACAGGTCGTCGGTGGTCTTGAAACCGAGCCGCGCGGCCAGTTGATCGAGATTGACCGAGGTCTTGCCTTCGCGCTGCAGGGTTTTTTCAACCATCGCGCGACCGTTCGCGATGTGCTCCTGTAACTCCACCGCGTTGAACCATGCGCGCACCTTCTGCCGCGCGCGCGGGCTTTGCAGATAGCCAAGTTGCGGATTAAGCCAGTCGCGCGACGGACCGCCCTCCTTCACCGCCACGATCTCGACCGTCTGGCCGTTCTGCAGCGGCGTGTTGAGCGGCACCATCGCGCCGTCGACGCGCGCGCCGCGGCAACGATGCCCAAGCTCGCTGTGCAGGTGAAACGCGAAGTCGATCGGCGTCGCGCCGTGCGGCAACGGAATCACGCGCGCCTGCGGCGTCAGCACGTAGATGTGATCGTCGTCGAGCGTGGCCTGGCGCAACTGCTCCCACGGCTGTGCCGAGCCCGCTTCGCCATGCTCGCCCTCGGAGACTTCGTCCTTCCACGCGAGCAACTGTCGCAGCCAGGCGATCTTCTCGTCGTATTTCTCGCTCGCGGTGAACGTGCCGCCATAGCCGCGCGCACCCGCTTCCTTGTAGCGCCAGTGCGCGGCCACGCCGTATTCGGCGAAGCGATGCATTTCCTGCGTGCGGATCTGCACTTCGAACGCGCGGCCGTCGTCGCCGATCACGACGGTGTGCAGCGACTTGTAGCCGTTCGGCTTCGGCCGGGAGATGTAATCGTCGAACTCCTTCGGCACCGGCTGCCACAGGTTGTGCACGATGCCGAGCACGGTGTAGCAGTCCTTGATGTCCGGCACGATCACGCGAAACGCGCGCACGTCGTACAACTCGGCGAAGTCCAGCTCCTTGCCGCGCATCTTGCGCCAGATGCTGTAGATATGCTTCGGCCGACCGCTCACTTCCGCGCGGATATGCGCGGCGGCCAGCTCCTGCTGCAGGCGTTCGATCGCCTGCGCGACATAGCTCTCGCGCTCGACGCGCTTCTCGTCGAGCAGTTTCGCGATGCGCTTGTAGGTGTCCGGCTCCTCGAAACGGAACGCGAGGTCCTCGAGCTCCCACTTCAATTGCCAGATGCCGAGGCGGTTCGCGAGCGGCGCGTAGATATCGAGCGTTTCGCGTGCGACGTCGGGCGACGGCGTGAGCTTCGCGGCCGCGTAATAACGCAGCGTTTGCAGCCGCGACGCGAGGCGGATCAGCACGACGCGAATGTCCTGCGCGAACGCGAGCAGCATTTTGCGCAGCGCCTCGACCTGCACGCGGCGCGCAGCCTGCGCGTCACGCCCGGCCTCGGGCATCGCGTTTTGCGCCGCGCGCAAACTGACCGTGCCGAGCCGCAGCAGCTTGCGTACGTCGCCGACCAGTTGGGCGACTTCTTCGCCGAAGTCGTCGGCGATCACGCGCTCCGGATCGCGCAGATGCGGTGTCAGCGCAAACAGCGCAGCGGCCAGCACCGCCGGCGGATCGACGTTGAGCTTGCGCATGATCGACGCGGTGCCCGCCGCGTGATCCGCGAGCAATTCGCCCGACGACAGCCGCACCTCGCCCGCATGTTCGCGCACGAACGCCATCGCTTCGTCGAAGGAACGATGGGGATGAGGCGCGCTCGGAACGGTATCGGTGTTCATGGTGCGACGGCCCGCCGGGCCAGACGATTCAACGGAAAATCAACCACGGTGCTGCCGGACGGCCGCGACTCAGTTGCGCTGCGCCGCGATCACGACGATTTCGACGAGGCACTTCGGATTCGCAAGCTTTGCCTCGACGGTCGCGCGCGGCGGCGTGTCGCCCTGCGCGACCCACTCGTCCCACACGGCGTTCATGCCGGCGAAATGCGCCATGTCCGAGATATAGATCTGCACCGACAGCAACAGCGACTTGTCGCTGTTCGCTTCGGCGAGCAGACGGTCGATGTGGCCGAGCACTTCGCGCGTCTGGCCGGCGATGTCCTGATCGTCGTCTTCGGCGATCTGACCCGCGAGGTACACGGTGCCGTTGTGCACGGCCATTTCCGAGAGACGCTTGCCGACGTGATAACGAATGACTGCCATGAAAAGTCCTGAGCTGAGGGGTTAATCGAACTACGTCCCACACGACACTGCCGATGAAATCGTCATGCGGAACTCAATATTATGACGCGTTCGCGGCCTGACCGATGAAGAACTCCCTCGCGAGCGCGATCTGGTCCGCCGCCAGGAACGCCGGCGCATGCCCGACGCCGGCGATCTCCACGCTCGATGCGGCACGCGCGGTCGACACCATCTTCGCGACCGTTTCACGCGACAGCAAATCCGACTGCTCGCCGCGCACCACCAGCACCGGCCCCTGGAACGACGCGAGCGAATGCCACAGCGCCGCCTCGCCGAGCTTCGCCGCTTCCTCGGTGACCGCCGCGAACGGCTGCGCGATGCGCGGGTCATAGCGCAGCACCCATGCGCCGTCCTCTTCGCGCAGCAACGGCGTATTGATTTCGCGCCATTCGTCCGGAGTCAGCGGTCCGAAGCTCTGCGCGAGCTGCGCGGCATAGTCAATGCCCTGCTGCAGCGTTTCGAAGCGTGCGGGCTTGCTAAGGTAATCGCCGATGCGCTTGACCGCGACCGACTCCAGATGCGGCCCGACGTCGTTCAGCAGCAGCTTGCGGATCGGCGTGTCCGGCAGGCCGGCGAGCCCCATGCCGATCAGGCCGCCCATCGAGGTGCCGAACCAGTCGACGGTGTCGACGTCGAGCCGCGCGATCAGTGTGACCATGTCGGCGACGTACTGCGGCACCGCGTATAAGTTGGGGTTCGCGAGCCACGACGACAAGCCCCGGCCAACCACGTCCGGGCACACCACGCGATAGGTGTCCGCGAAGTTGGCGGCGAGGCGGTCGAAATCGCGCCCCGATCGCGTGAGTCCGTGCACGCACAGCAACACGCGCGGATTGTCCGGGTCGCCCCACTCGGTATAGGCGACGCGATGCAGGCCGGCAGCGCTCGCGCACCGCACGTAACGTTGACGCGGCGCGGGCCGCCCGATGGTGGAAGCGGAAGTCGTTGCGGTCATCTGGTGTCCTTGCAAAGACGCTGCGGATTGGGCTGCGAATGATTGTAAACCGCTTCGTCGCCCGGCAAGCATCGGCCAGAAGGCTTAGGAAGGTCGATCCAACCGTCCGGCGCATCCGCCGCCGCGCGCCAAAAACAGAACGGGCGAGACTCACGTCTCGCCCGTCCGGAACACACCGTTGCCGCCGCGCGGTCGCGCCGACGCGCGCAGCGGTGTTTCAAGCCGCGTCAGCTCACCGCGCTCACATCGAGCGGCGCGCCGGTTTTCGCCTTGATTTCGTCGACGCTCACACCCGGCGCGAGTTCGGTCACTTTCAAGCCGTTTTCGGTCACTTCGATCACGCCGAGATCGGTAATGATCTCGTCGACCACACCCACGCCCGTCAGCGGCAGCGTGCATTCTTCGAGGATCTTGTGCTGATCGCCCTTCGCGACGTGCTCCATCAGCACGACCACGCGCTTGACGCCCGCGACCAGGTCCATCGCGCCGCCCATGCCCTTGATCATCTTGCCCGGGATCATCCAGTTCGCGAGATCGCCCTTCCTGCTGATCTGCATCGCACCGAGAATCGCGAGATTGATGTGGCCGCCGCGAATCATCGCGAACGAATCCGCCGAAGAGAAAATCGACGAACCGGGCAGCGTCGTCACCGTTTGCTTGCCGGCATTGATCAGGTCGGCGTCGACTTCGTCTTCGGTCGGCGACGGGCCGATACCGAGCAGACCGTTCTCCGACTGCAGCCACACTTCGACGCCCGCCGGCACGTGGTTCGCGACCAGCGTCGGCAAGCCGATGCCGAGGTTCACGTAAAAGCCGTCCTGCAGTTCCTTCGCCGCGCGCGCGGCCATTTCGTCACGAGTCCATGCCATGATCAGTCTCCTTTCGCGCGGACGACGCGTTGTTCGATGCGTTTTTCCGGATGCGCATTCAGCACGATGCGCTGCACGAAGATGCCAGGCGTATGGATCGCGTCCGGATCGAGCTCGCCCACTTCGACGATCTCTTCGACTTCCGCGACGGTGATGCGGCCCGCCATCGCGCACATCGGATTGAAGTTGCGCGCGGTGCGGCGATAGATCAGGTTGCCGGCCTTGTCGGCCTTCCATGCCTTGACGAGCGCGACATCGGCGGTCAGCGAATGTTCGAGCACGTAGTGGTTCTCGCCGAACTGGCGGGTTTCCTTGCCCTCGGCGATCTGCGTGCCGTAGCCGGTGTTCGTGAAAAACGCCGGGATGCCCGAGCCGCCCGCGCGCAGCTTCTCGGCGAGCGTGCCTTGCGGCGTGAATTCGAGCTCGAGTTCGCCGGCCAGGTACTGGCGTTCGAACTCCTTGTTTTCGCCGACGTACGACGAGATCATTTTCTTGATCTGACGCGTCTCGAGCAGCAGGCCGAGGCCGAAACCGTCGACGCCCGCGTTGTTGCTGATGCAGGTGATGCCCTGCACCTTCGAATCGCGCAGCGCTGCGATCAGCGCCTCAGGAATGCCGCACAGCCCGAAGCCGCCGACGGCGAACGTCTGCCCGTCCTTGACGATGTCCTTCAGCGCCTCGGCGGCGCCTGGATAGACCTTGTTCATCTGTATGTCCCTTCCTCTATGGAAACCCGAAACGTGTACGCAGGCCGCCGGATCATTGCGGCTGATATCGCAACGGGCGAACTTCACGTCGCCTCACGATACCGCTACGTCATTCTAGTCATCCGCGGCTTGAGCCGCGTTGTCATCCGCCCGAAAGAGTACGCTGGGCCCGCCATGCGGCACAATACGCAAAAATACATAAGTACTTGCCTCCCGCCCATGCCCGCCCTGGATTACCGCACTGCGTTTCACCTCGCGCCGATCGGACTCGTGCTGTCCCGCGAGCGGACCATCGAAGACTGCAACGACGAGCTAGCGTCGATATTCGGCTACGCGCGCGACGCGCTGATCGGTCAGTCGTTCCAGGTGTTGTATCCATCGGCGGATGAGTTCGAGCGGATCGGGGCGCGCATTCCGCCGATCATGACCGCGCAAGGCAGCTACGCGGACGACCGGATCATGAAGCGCGCGAACGGCGAGCTGTTCTGGTGTCACGTGACGGGCCGCGCGCAGCAGCGCACCGACCCGCACGCGGCGGGTGTCTGGACCTTCGAGGATTTGAGCGCAACCCGGCGGGTCGCGGTGGAACTGACGCCACGCGAGCGCGAAATCGCCGCGCAACTGGTGACGGGCAAGACCAGCAAGCAGATCGGCCGCGTGCTCGACATCAGCCCGCGCACGGTCGACGTCTACCGCGCGCGGCTCATGCGCAAATACGATACGGGCAATGCGACCGAGCTGTTGCAGCGGCTGCTCGGGGATTGAGAGAGGGCGTTTGAAGCGCGCGACAGCGCTGTCAAGCCGCGCGCTCAGGCCGCCTTGACGAGCGCCGCGCTCTCAATGGCCGCGCGCAGTACGTCAGGCACCGGCACCGACTTGCCCGCCGCGTAGTCGATCCACACGCATCGCGCGGCGCCTCGCGCATAGAGCGTATCCGGCTCATCGGCGCGCAGGAGCTCGAAAGCCGTATCGAAGCTGCTGCGCCCCGGTGTCGCCACCGACATCCGGCCGATCACGTCGCCCGGATAGTGCAGCTGCTTCAGAAACTCCATCGACGCATTGACGATCACCGGCCCCTGCCCGTGCGCGCGCTGGCCGACAAAGTCCATGTGCTCGAACCAGGAAATCCGCACCTGCTCCATGTAGCGGAAATAAACCGTGTTGTTGACGTGACCGAAGGCGTCCATGTCGCCCCAGCGGATCGGCATCGTCATTTCGAAAACTGCGTGAAAATCGCTCATTCCGTACTTCCGTTCTTCCTTTTTCTGCCTGACCTTTGAAACTTTGGACGACCCGCTCACGCGAGTCCGAAGCCGTCGTCGGCGACGATCACCGAGCCGTTGATGAACTGCGATTCATCCGCCGCGAGCAGCAGGAGCAGCCCATCGAGATCCTCCGGCTTGCCGACCCGATGACGCGGCAGCATCGCCACGAGTTTCTGGCCCTGATCGGTCGACCAGTGGTGATGGTTGATCTCGGTGTCGATATACCCGGGGCAGATCGCGTTCACATTGATGCCATGCTTGCCCCACTCGAGCGCCATCGCCTTCGTCATGTGGACGACCGCGGCCTTGCTCATCGAATACAGGCCGATTTGCGGCAGCACGCGCAAGCCCGCCATCGACGCGATGTTGATGATCCGGTACGACGGCTTCTGCGCGTTGTTGCCGCGCATGATCATGCGCTTGGCGACTTCCTGCGCCACGAAAAACGCGCCGCGCGTATTCGTGTCGAACACGTATTCGAAGTCCGCCGGCGTGACCTCGGACAGCTTCTGCGTGGTCGACACGCCCGAGTTGTTGACCAGGATATCGATGGTGCCAGCCTCGGTCTCCGCATGCGCGACCGCCGACTTGATGCTCTGATAGTCGGTCACGTCGAGCGACACGACGTGCGCGGCGCCGCCGGACGCCTCGATTTCCGCGCGCAGCTCCTTGAGCCGCTCGGTACGTCGGCTCGCCAGCACGACCTTCGCGCCCGCCTGCGACAGCACCTGCGCGAAGCGCTTGCCCAGCCCGCTCGAGGCGCCCGTAATCAGCGCGACCTTGCCTTCCAGATTGATCGAACGGCCCATTGTCTTTCCTTGTTCGGTTGTGGTGACAACTGCGGTTGACGGGTTCGGTAGGACCCGACTCAGGGTCTATACCGTATCATGAAATAGTACGGTCGTGCTAATCTGCGGATTTCGGGTTGCGGCGCGGGAATCGATCGCCCACAATACGAACCCGAAAAAAGCATTCTAACGGTAAGAGGAGCATCAATGACCCCCGCAAGTCTCATTGAGCAGTACGGCCCGCGCGAGTCGATGGAGTATGACGTCGTCATCGTCGGCGGCGGCCCTGCGGGCCTGTCGGCGGCCATTCGCCTGAAGCAGCGCGCCGCCGAACGAGGCGCTGACATTGGCGTGTGCGTACTCGAAAAAGGCTCTGAGATCGGGGCCCATATTCTGTCGGGCGCGGTGATGGACCCGCGCGCGCTGACCGAGCTGATCCCGGACTGGAAGGAAAAAGGCGCGCCGCTGACGGTCGACGTGACCGAAGACCGCTTCCTGTTCCTGACGGAAACCGGTTCGAAGAGCGTGCCGACCTGGGCGCTGCCGGACAATTTCAAGAACCACGGCAACTACGTGATCAGCCTCGCGAACGTGACGCGCTGGCTGGGTCAGCAGGCCGAGGCGCTCGGCGTCGAGATTTTCCCGGGCTTTCCGGCGGCCGAAGTGCTGTACAACGACGACGGCTCGGTCAAGGGCGTCGCGACCGGCAACCTCGGCATCGGCAAGGACGGCGAACCGACCGGGAACTTCCAGCTCGGCATGGAGCTGCACGCGAACTACACGCTGTTCTGCGAAGGCGCGCGCGGCCACCTCGGCCGCCAGCTGAACGAGAAGTTCAAGCTGCGCGACGGCGTCGATCCGCAGGTCTACGGCATCGGTATCAAGGAGCTGTGGGAGATCGATCCCGCCAGGCACAAGCCGGGTCTGGTGATGCACACGGCCGGCTGGCCGCTCGAAAACGACACCTACGGCGGCTCGTTCCTCTACCACATGGACAACAACCAGGTCGTGGTCGGCTTCGTGGTCGGCCTCGGCTATTCGAATCCGTATCTGTCGCCGTTCGAGGAATTCCAGCGCTACAAGACGCATCCGGCGATCCGCGCGATTCTCGAAGGCGGCAAGCGCGTGTCCTACGGCGCGCGCGCGATCACCGCGGGCGGCCTGATGTCGTTGCCGAAGCTGGTGTTCCCGGGCGGTGCGCTGGTCGGCGACGACGCGGGCTTCCTGAACGCGTCGCGCATCAAGGGTTCGCACGCCGCGATCAAGACCGGCATGCTCGCCGCCGATGCCGCGTTCGACGCCGTGCAGGCCGGCCGTCAGTCGGACGAACTGAGCGCCTACCCGGAAGCGTTCAAGACGTCGTGGCTCTACACCGAGCTGTATCGCGCGCGTAACTTCAAGCAGTGGATGAGCAAGGGTCTCTACCTTGGCACGCTGATGGTCGGTCTCGAGCAGAAGCTGCTCGGCGGCAACGTGCCGTGGACGCTGCATCATCAGCATTCCGATCACGAGATGCTGAAGCCGGCTTCGCAGTGCAAGCCGATTACGTATCCGAAGCCGGACGGCAAGCTGACGTTCGATCGGCTGTCCTCGGTGTTCATCTCGAACACGAATCACGAGGAAAATCAGCCGGCGCACCTGACGCTGAAGGATCCGACCGTGCCGGTCAACGTGAACTGGCAGACCTACGCGGGACCGGAGGCGCGTTATTGCCCCGCTGCAGTGTACGAGTTCGTGAAGAACGACGATGGCAGCGAGCGGCTCGTCATCAATGCGCAGAACTGCGTGCACTGCAAGACCTGCGATATCAAGGACCCGACGCAGAATATCGTGTGGGTCACGCCGGAAGGCGGTGGCGGTCCGAACTATCCGAATATGTGATGGATGTGCCGTCTGCCTGTGCGGCGCTGCGCGATAACCGGCAGCGTCGCGCAGGCAAATTCCGATAGCGCGCTCGCGCTTTCGTCTGCGCGCATTCTTGCGCGTTTCGTTGGTCCCCTTCCCTATTCTTTTTTATGGCGGCTCGTTGGCCGCCAATCGCGGGACCGCGTCAGGGTTACGGCGCGCTCGCCGCGATCTTCGGCGTGCTCACCGCCACATCGCCGCATTGCGCGCGATGGCGCAGCGCGTGATCGATCAGCACGAGCGCAAGCATCGACTCGGCGATCGGCGTCGCACGAATGCCGACGCAGGGGTCGTGCCGCCCGAAGGTCTCGACGATCGCGGGGTTCCCCGCCTTGTCGATCGAACGGCGCGGCGTGCGAATGCTCGACGTCGGCTTGATCGCGATCGACACCGTGATGTCCTGCCCCGTCGAAATACCGCCGAGCACACCGCCCGCGTGATTGCCGACGAAACCTTCCGGCGTCAGCTCGTCGCCATGCACCGAGCCGCGTTGCGCGACGCTCGCGAAGCCGGCGCCGATCTCGACGCCCTTCACCGCGTTGATGCCCATCATCGCGTGCGCGATGTCGGCGTCGAGGCGGTCGAACAGCGGCTCGCCGAGGCCGACCGGCGCACCGGAGGCAACCACGTTGATGCGCGCGCCGATCGAATCACCGTCCTTGCGCAGCGCGTCCATATACGCCTCGAGTTGCGGAACGATCTCCGCATTCGGCACGAAAAACGGGTTTTCGCGCACCTGCGCCCAATCGACGAACGGCACGTCGATCTCGCCGAGCGCGGCCATATAGCCGCGAATTTCGGTGCCGAACTTCTCGCGCAGCCACTTCTTCGCGACCGCGCCCGCCGCGACCGCCGGCGCCGTCAGCCGTGCCGACGAGCGGCCGCCACCGCGGTAATCGCGAATGCCGTACTTTTGCCAGTACGTGTAGTCGGCGTGGCCGGGGCGGAACGTTTCCGCGATGTTGCCGTAGTCCTTGCTGCGCTGGTCGGTATTGCGGATCAGCAGCGCAATTGGCGCGCCGGTGGTTTGACCTTCGAACACGCCCGAGAGGATCTCGACCTTGTCTTCTTCCTGGCGCTGCGTCACGTGGCGCGACGTGCCCGGCTTGCGGCGATCGAGTTCGAACTGGATGTCGGCTTCGTTGAGCGCCATGCCCGGCGGGCAGCCGTCGATCACGCAGCCGATAGCGGGGCCGTGCGATTCGCCGAAGGTCGTGACAGTGAAAAGCGTACCGAGCGTGTTGCCGGACATGAGCGTCGTCCAAAGAAATACGGGGAGAACGCTATTATGCCAGTCCGCTCGTCTCGAAGCCGGGCCTGGCGACGGCGATGGCCGATCGGCCAGGGCGCACTCGGCCGAAAGCGGGTGATGGTGGGCGAGCCCGCCATCTCGGCGTCCGCGCACCGGCCCACGGCTACTTGCGGGCGCCGCGCAGCTCGGTCACGATCCGCTGCAGCGTCTCCGGCGTCGCGAGCGCCGGGTCGATCGGCTCGCCGACGGCGAGGCTCAGCCGGCTCATCACACCTTTGCTGATCGGCCGCGGCCAGGTTGCGTCCACCGCGCGCGAAAACACGCTGCCCCACAGCCCGCGCAGCGCCATCGGAATGACGGGCGCCGGCGTCCGCCTGACGATCTCGGCGACGCCGTGGCGAAACGGATTCAGCTCGCCGGTACGCGTCAGCTTCCCTTCGGGAAAGATACAGACGAGCTCGCCGTCCGCGAGCGCCTGCGCGCACAGGTCGTACGCACGCGCGAGCAGCGCCGCGTCCTGATGCGCGGACGCGATCGGAATCGCCTTCGCGTGCCGGAACAGCCAGCCGACGAACGGCGAGCGGAAGATCTGGTGGTCCATCACGAAGCGGATCGGCCGCGGGCTTTCGGCCATGATGACGATCGCATCGACGAAACTGACGTGGTTGCACACGAGCACCGCCGCGCCCTGCTCCGGAATCCGCTCCGCGTGCACGAGCCGGATCCGGTAGAACGTATGCACGAGCAGCCACGCGATGAAGCGCAGCAGGAACTCCGGCACGAGCGAATAGATGTAGCCCGCGACGACCACATTCAGAAGCGCGGTGACGAGGAAGATCGCCGGAATACTGAAGCCCGCGGCGGTCAGGCCCACCGCCATCAGCGCCGACACGATCATGAACAGCGAATTGAGGATGTTGTTCGCGGCGATGATGCGCGCGCGATGGCTCGGCTGACTACGACTCTGGATCAGCGCATACAGCGGCACGCTGTAAAAGCCGCCGAACATCGCGAGCAGGAACAGATCGGCGAGCACGCGCCAATGCGCTAGCCGCGCGAGAAATTCGCCAACGCTGAGCAGATGCCCCGCCGGCGGCAGCGCGTGGCTCGCGAAAAAAAGATCGATCGCGAACACGCTCATGCCGATCGAGCCGAGCGGCACGAGGCCGACTTCGATCCGCCGCTTCGAGAGCCGTTCACACAACAGCGAGCCGATGCCGATGCCGATCGAAAACGTGGCGAGCAGCACGGTCACGACGTCGGGATCGGCGGACAGCACGTCCTTCGCGAAGTTGAAGAACGACGCGAGGAACGTCGCGCCGACGAACCACAGCCACGAAATGCCGAGCAGACCAAGAAACACCGTGCGGTTTTCGCGCGCGAGCTTCAGATTGCGCCACGTTTCGCTGACCGGGTTCCAGTTGATGCGCAACCCGGGCTGCGGCGCGGGCGTAGCCGGCACGAAGCCCGACACGGCGCGCCCGATCAGCGCGATCGCGATACACGCGCAAGCGAGCACCACCGCGCCATGCTCGGCGAACCCCGCGCCCGCGCCGCCGACGATCGTGCCGATCAGGATCGCGACGAAGGTGCCCATCTCGACCATGCCATTGCCGCCGACCAGCTCCGCCTGCGACAGATGCTGCGGCAGATACGAGTACTTGACCGGCCCGAATACCGTCGAATGCACGCCCATCAGGAACGTGCACAGGTACAGCAACGGCGCGCCATGCAGCCAGAACCCCGCGCCGCCGACCAGCATCACCGCGATCTCGAAGGTCTTGACGAGGCGCGTGAGCAACGCTTTGTCGTACTTGTCCGCGATCTGGCCGGAAGTGGCCGAAAACAGCACGAAAGGCAGAATGAAAATCGCGGAGATCAGGAACGCCGCGGTTTTCGGGTCGACGCCCGAAAACCGCGCCGCCTGATACGTGACGAGCGACGTGAAGCCGATCTTGAACACGTTGTCGTTCATCGCGCCGAGAAACTGTGTCCAGAAGAACGGCGCGAAGCGGCGCTGGCCGAGCAGGCGGAACTGGGATTCGTGCGCTTCGTGCGCGCGAGCGGCGCGGCGGGCAGCGGGCAACGGACGATCGTTCATGAAGTCAGGAGAACGGCGCGGAAAAATGGCGATGACGCGGGCGGCACGGCCGGCAAGCGGATCGCCGCGACTCGCGCACGCGGCTGCCGCAATCCGTCCGCACCAGCTCCAGACACAAAAAAAGCGCCCGCTTGCGCGCGCGCCCTGTCGGCGGATTCGCGCTCGCGGCGACGGCCGGAGCGCGACCTTCGAGCCACGCGCATCAACGCGCCGGCTGCTGGTCCTGTCCTTCCTGCTCTTCCGGCCAGTCGCGGATATAGGCCTTTAGCATGCGGTTCTCGAACCCCTGCTCCTCGACCACCGCCTTCGCGACGTCGTAAAACGAGATGACGCCCATCAGCGTGCGGCTTTCCATGACGGGCAGATAGCGCACGTGATGCTCGAGCATCATGCGGCGCACTTCGTTGACGTCGGTTTCGGGCGTGCAGGTGAGCGGATGGTCGTCCATCACCTTGCGGATCGTCGAGGTGCCGACGCTGCCGCCGTTCTCGCTCAAGGTCAGAATGATTTCGCGAAACGTCAGCATGCCGACGAGGTCGCCGTACTCCATCACGACGAGCGAGCCGATGTCGTGCTCGGCCATGGTATTGACGGCGTCATGCAGCGTGGTATCCGGCGTGACCGTAAAAAGGGTATTGCCCTTGACTTTAAGAATGTCGCTGACTCGCATGATCTATCTCCTGATACCGCCAATCTTGCAGTGCATGAAATGTTTTTTCGATCCTATCGGAAAGGCCCATAAAAGGAAAGCGGCCCGCCAGCCAAGGCGCGGCGGGCTTCGGAGACTCGAATTCGTCTGACTTCCAGATTGCGAGCATGCCCCGCTCCCGGCACGAGCCGCAGGAACCCGCGGGAAAACCGCGCTTGAAGCGGCGCGCGCCAATGGTAGGATGGCCGCCCACCCCGATCTTTCGCGAGGCCGCTCGCGGCCCGCCGCCCACGATGTCCGCCAACCGTTTCGATACGCTTGTGCTGCACGCCGGCGCAGCCCCCGACCCTGCCACCGGCGCGCGCGCGACGCCGATCTACCAGACCACGTCGTTTTCGTTCCGCGACTCGGATCATGCCGCCGCGCTGTTCAACATGGAGCGCGCCGGCCACGTCTACTCGCGCATCTCGAATCCGACCGTCGCCGTGTTCGAGGAGCGCGTCGCCGCGCTCGAAAACGGCGCCGGCGCGATCGGCACCGCGAGCGGCCAGGCCGCGCTGCATCTGGCGATCGCGACGCTGATGGGCGCGGGTTCGCACATCGTCGCGTCGAGCGCGCTGTACGGCGGCTCGCACAATCTGCTGCATTACACGCTGCGACGCTTCGGTATCGAGACGACCTTCGTCAAGCCCGGCGACCTCGACGCGTGGCGCGCCGCGCTGCGCCCCAACACGCGCCTGCTATTCGGCGAAACGCTCGGCAATCCGGGCCTCGACGTGCTCGACATCGCCGCACTCGCACAGATCGCGCACGCGCACCGCCTGCCGTTGCTGGTCGACTCGACCTTCACGACGCCCTACCTGCTGCGCCCCTTCGAGCACGGCGCCGACCTCGTCTACCACTCGGCGACCAAGTTTCTCGGCGGCCACGGCACGACGATCGGCGGGGTGCTGGTCGACGGCGGCACGTTCGACTTCGAGGCTTCCGGCCGCTTTCCCGAATTTACCGAGCCGTACGACGGTTTCCACGGCATGGTATTCGCCGAGGAAAGCACCGTCGCGCCGTTCCTGCTGCGCGCGCGTCGGGAAGGCTTGCGCGACTTCGGCGCGTGCCTGCATCCGCAGGCCGCGTGGCAGCTGCTGCAAGGCATCGAGACACTGCCGTTGCGCATGGAGCGTCACGTCGTCAACACACGGCGCGTGGTCGAGTTTCTCGCCGGTCATGCGGCGGTCGAATCGGTCGCCTATCCCGAGTTGCCGACGCATCCCGACCACGCGCTCGCCAGGCGGCTGCTACCGCGCGGCGCGGGCGCCGTGTTCAGCTTCAACCTGCGCGGCGACCGCGCGGCCGGGCGCGCCTTCATCGAAGCGCTCACGCTCTTCTCGCACCTCGCGAACGTCGGCGACGCGCGCTCGCTGGTGATTCACCCGGCATCGACGACGCACTTCCGCATGGATGCCGCCGCGCTCGCCGCGGCCGGTATCACCGAAGGCACGATCCGCCTGTCGATCGGGCTCGAAGATCCGGATGACCTGATCGACGATCTCAAGCGCGCGCTGAAGGCCGCGCAAAAAACCGCGCAAGCGGCGAGCGGCGGTCGTACCGCAACGCCGAGCAGCGCCTCGCAACAGACCGCCACTGCCGCGCCCGCCGCCACGAGCACCCCTGCCCGCCCGGAGTCCGCATGATCGTCACCGTTCAAGGCAAACCGGCCTACGCCTACACCGGCGGCAAACCCTTCGACGCGAGCCTGCCAACCGGCGTGTTCATCCACGGTGCCGAGCACGATCACAGCGTGTGGGCGCTGCAAAGCCGCTACTTCGCGCATCACGGCTTCGGCGTGCTCGCGGTCGATCTGCCGGGCCACCGACGCAGCGCCGGCCCCGCGCTCGCCAGCATCGCCGCGCTGGCCGACTGGCTCGCTGCGCTGCTCGACGCCGTGGGCGTCACGCGTGCGTTCGTCGCCGGTCACAGCATGGGCTCGCTGATCGCGCTCGACTTCGCCGGCCGCTATCCGCAGCGCGCAACGCATCTTGCGCTGCTCGCCACCGCGCTGCCGATGACGGTCTCCGACGCGCTGCTCGACGCCGCGCTCAATCGCGAGCCCGAGGCAATCGCCATGGTCAACCAGTGGTCGCATTCGACGCTCGCCGCGAAGCCCTCGTGCCCCGGCCCCGGTTTCTGGCTGCACGGCATGAACCAGCGGCTGATGGAGCACGTGTCCGCCAGCGGCGAGCCGCATCTGTTCCACACCGACTTCACCGCCTGCCATACCTATGCGGACGGCCACGCTCGCGCGGCGCAGGTGCGTTGCGCCACGCGCCTGATCGTTGGCCGGCGCGATGCGATGACGCCGCCGCGCGCGGCGAAAGCGCTTGCCGATGCGCTCGCGCAGGCGGGCACGCCGGTCGACACCGTCACGCTCGATGCGGGCCACGCGTTGATGACCGAGCAACCCGACGCGACGCTCGATGCGCTCTATGGCTTCGCTTCGCGGCCGCCGCACGAAGCGCGCTGATGGGGCGCGCGATGGCCGCTCGCCGCGCGCCTCGGTGCTCCGCGGGCGGCCGTCGGGAATGCCGTTGCGAATGCCGTTGCGAATCGCCACCGAATCACTACCGAACGACCACGATACCCACGCCGAACCCGCCGCGCCATCTGCCGAATGGCCAGGTTGCGCCAGGCAGGCGATCGCCGGAGAATGATTGAAGCTGTCTTTCTCAGCCTCGGGAGGCCGTCATGGCTCATACAGCACATACCGATCGCTTCGCGAACTTCGCGGAGTTTTATCCGTACTACCTGAGCGAGCATCGCAATCTCGTGTCGCGGCGGCTGCATTTCGTCGGCTCGCTCGGCGTCATTGGCTGCCTCGCGATGGCGCTCGCCACCGGCGACTGGCTATGGTTGCCGGCGGCCGTGGTGTGCGGCTACGGCTTCGCGTGGGTCGGCCATTTCTTCTTCGAAAAGAACCGGCCTGCCACCTTCCGTCATCCGTTTTACAGCCTGATGGGCGACTGGGTGATGTTCAAGGACATCTGCGTGGGGAAGATCTCGTTGTAGTTTTATCGGGGCGGCTCGAAGTCTGGCCGCCCTATCACGCTGCCTGGTGCGGCATCGAAGCCGCCGCGCGCTCGCCATCGCCGGGTCGCGCCGCCCGTGCCGCCGCGCGCGAGGCGAGCAACGCGGCGAGCGTCACCTTCAGCTGGTCGTTGTCGAGCGCGGCGAGCAGCATGCCGCCGTCCACGCATGTGGAGTCGAGTTCGAGCTGATACGTAAGCTCCGCGCGGTCGATCACGAACAGGTCGTACAGGCGCTGCACGGTCACCTGCGCCGGGTTCGCGAGGAGCACGAAGTGCGGGCCGGTATGGTCCTCCTCCAGCCGCGCGATCCACTCGATCTCCTCGAGACGCTGCAACAGCATCAGCGTCGTATCCTTGTCGCGGCGAAGCATCCGGGCAAGCTCGGGCATCGTGTAGCCGCGTCTGCCACCCTCACGCGCTTCGCACAGCCGCGCGAGCAATTCGAGCGAATCGAACAGATTGCTGCCATAGAACACCGGGCGGTGAAACTGACCGATGCGAATCGCCGGCAACGCCGATGCGATCATCGCGCCGGTCAGCGTGATGAACCAGCACAGGTACATCCACAACAGGAACAGCGGCACCGCTGCGAACGCGCCGTACACCGCCGTATAGGTCGGAATACGGCGCACGTAGTAGCCGAAGCCGCGCTTGGCGAGCTCGAACGCGACCGCGGCGATCACGCCGCCGACCACCGCGTCGCGCCATTCGACACGGCAGTTCGGCAGATAGACGTAAAGGATCGTGAACGCGAGCATCGTGAACGGCAGCGAGGCGCTCGCGAGCGCCCATTCGATCAGCGGTGTGATGCGCTGCGCGGCGCTAAACGACATCGATTGCGTGAACACATACGACGAGATGGACAGGCTCACGCCGATCAGGATCGGACCGAGCGTGATGATCGCCCAGTACACGAGAATGCGCTGCGCGACGGGCCGCGCCTTGCGCACGCGCCAGATCACATTGAACGCGGACTCGACGGTCATCATCGTCATCACCGCGGTGACGAACAGGATGATCATGCCGATCGTGGTCAGCCCTTTGGCCTTCGATGCGAACTGGTTCAGATACTTGAAGATCTGATCGTTCAGTTGCGCGGGCATCAGGTGGTCGGCAAGAAAAAACTGCAGCGACGCCTGGAACGAGCTGAAGATCGGAAACGCGGTGAACAGCGCAAACGCGACGGTGGCGAGCGGCACGAGCGCGAGCATCGTCGTGAACGTCAGGCTGCCCGCGACCTGCGGAATCCGGTCCTCGCCGATGCGTTGCGCCGCGAATTGCGCGAGCCGTTTGAGCGTGTCGAGATCGAAACGCACCCTAACCAACAAACCTGCCTCCTTGCTTGCTGAACCATCAGACCGGGACTGCGGGAACTCCGCGCGGCGTTTGGCCGAAGCTGCTGGCCGAACGGCTATGAGCGGCCTGTGCAACTGACCGAACCCCTATAATACCCGTTCAATGATGAGGCCTATGAAAGACATTCTCGTGCTTTATTACAGCCGTCACGGCGCCACCCGCGAGCTCGCGCTGGCGATCGCGCACGGCGTCGACAGCGTCCCCGGCATGCAGGCGCGCGTGCGCACCGTGCCGGCGGTTTCCACGGTTTGCGAGGCGAGCGAGCCGGACATTCCCGCCGAAGGACCACCGTACGTCGAGCTGCGCGATCTCGAAGAATGCGCGGGCCTCGCGCTCGGTTCGCCGACCCGCTTCGGCAACATGGCTGCCGCGCTCAAATACTTTCTCGACGGCACCACGCCGCAGTGGCTATCCGGTGCACTGTCGGGCAAGCCGGCCTGCGTGTTCACGTCGACCGGCAGCCTGCACGGCGGCCAGGAATCCACGCTGCTGTCGATGATGCTGCCGCTGCTCCATCACGGCATGCTGATCGTCGGCATTCCATACACGGAGAGCGCGCTGTCCACCACGCAGACCGGCGGCACGCCGTACGGCGCGTCGCATTACGCGCGCGCGGGCACGACCGGCCATGGCATCTCCGCCGACGAACGGACGCTGGCGATTGCGCTTGGTGCGCGCGTTGGGCGCACGGCGGCGTCGATGTCCGAAAGGCCGTGAGCGTAAAGCCGTGAACGAACCGGATCCGCAACCCACCGAACGCGACGACGCCCGTCGTGACGCGGGTGGCGCTGAACTCGCGGCCACGAATTCCGGGGGCCACGCGAACGCGGCGCCCGCAAGCCTCGCGGCCAACGCGTCGGCATCTACAATCGTCGTGCCCGTGCAACCCAAAGCTGCCGCTGCGCTCGTCGCCGCTTTCACACTGGTCTCGATGATCGTGCTTGCCGTCGCATGGGAATGGTGGCTCGCGCCGTTGCGCTCTGGCGGCTCGCTGCTCGTGCTGAAAGCGTTGCCGCTACTCTGCGCGTTGCCGGGCGTGTGGCGACGTCGGCTTTACACGATGCAATGGGCGTCGATGCTGATCCTGCTGTATTTCGCCGAAGGCGTCGTGCGTGGCTGGAGCGATCATGGCTTGAGCGCGCGGCTCGGCTGGCTTCAAGCGGCGCTCGCCATGATCTTCTTCACCTGCGCACTCGCGTATGTCGGACCGTTCAAGCGCGCGGCGAAACGAGCCGCGAAGCAGGCTGCAAAGCAAGCCGCCAGCGAACCGATCCCGCCCGCCTGACGCCCAGGCCCCAACACCGTCAACCGATCCACATGACCCACACCGCTTTTCTCGCCGCCTGCCGCGACGCCATCGGCGCGACTTACGTACTGACGGATTCGCACGACACCGCTCCCTTTCTGACCGACTGGCGCCGCCGCTACACCGGCGCGGCCTGCGCGGTGCTGTGCCCGGCCACGTCCGCGGAAGCCGCCGCGCTCGTCAGGCTCGCGGTCGAACATTGCGTCGCGCTGGTGCCGCAGGGCGGCAACACCGGCCTCGCGGGCGGCGCGACACCCGACGCGAGCGGCGCGCAGGCGGTCATCAGCCTGCGCCGCCTGAATCGCGTGCGCGACATCGATCCGCACAACAACACGATCACGGTCGAAGCCGGCGTGATCCTCGCCGACGTGCAGAAGCACGCCGAAGCGGCCGGGCGTCTGTTTGCGCTGAGCCTCGCCGCCGAAGGCAGCTGCACGATCGGCGGCAATCTGTCGACCAATGCGGGCGGCACCGGCGTGCTGCGCTATGGCAACTCGCGCGAGCTATGCCTCGGCCTCGAAGTGGTGACGCCGCAAGGCGAACTGTGGGACGGCTTGCGCGGGCTGCGCAAGGACAACACCGGCTACGATCTGCGGGACCTGTTCATCGGCGCGGAAGGCACGCTCGGCCTGATCACCGCGGCGGTGCTCAAGCTGCATCCGCAGCCGGCCGCGCGCGTCACCGCGCTCGCCGCGCTCGCATCGCCGCATGCGGCGCTCGATTTTCTCGCGCTCACGCAACGCGTCGCCGGGCCGCTCCTGACCGGCTTCGAACTGATGTCGGATTTCTGCCTGCGCCTCGTCGGCCGGCATTTCGAGCAGATGCGTTATCCGTTCGCCGAACCGCATGCGCAGGTCGTGCTGCTCGAACTGTCGGACAGCGAAAGCGAAGTGCACGCGCGCACGCTGTTCGAGGGGCTGATGGAAACCGCGCTCGAACAAGGTCTCGTGGAAGACGCCGTGGTGGCGGAAAACCTCGCGCAGTCTCGCGCGTTCTGGAATCTGCGCGAGCACATTCCTCTCGCCCAGGCCGAGGAGGGCCTGAACATCAAGCACGACATCGCGGTGCCGATTTCACGCATCGGCCACTTCATCGAAACGACCGATGCGGCAATCGCGCAAGCCGCGCCGGGCGCGCGCATGGTCACGTTCGGCCATCTCGGCGACGGCAATCTGCACTACAACGTGCAGGCGCCCGAGGGCGTCGATGCGAAGGCGTTTCTGCGGCAGTACCAGATCCCGATCAACCGGATCGTCTACGACAGCGTCGATGCGCATCGCGGCAGCATCAGCGCGGAACACGGACTCGGCCAGTTGAAGATCGACGAAGCCGCCCGCTACAAGCAGGACGTCGAGGTGCGGATGATGCGCGCGATCAAGCAGGCGCTCGATCCGCTGAACCTGATGAATCCGGGCAAGGTGCTACGCTAATATCTGAAGCCTGCGCGATCCGGCGCGCAGGCGTTTTGCAGGAGTCGCGTCCGTGAAGATTCGCGTGCTGTCCGATCTGCATCTGGAAAACGACGAGCCTGAACTGATCCCGCATGCGCAGGCGGATCTCGTGGTGCTGGCGGGCGACATCCACAATCATGCGGCCGGCCCGCGCTGGGCCGCGCAGGCGTTCGACGACGCGGTGCCGGTCGTCTACGTGCCGGGCAATCACGAGTACTACGACGGTGAATTCGGCGCGCTGGAGAGCGCGATGCTCGACGCGGCCGCGCAGGTCGACAACGTGCATCTGCTGAACAACGCCGCGCTGGTCGACAGCCAGGGCCGCTGGCGCGTGCTCGGCACGACGTTGTGGACCGACTTCGCGCTGTACGGCGCCACACCGGATGCAATCGAGGAATCGATCGTCGCCGCGCGCCGGGTCATGCTCGACTATCGCGGGCTGATCCAGATGAACTGGCCGCACGACGCGCGCGACGCCGCGCGCGACTTCACGCCCGCCGATTCGCTCGCGCTGCACCAGCATGCGCGCGCGTGGCTCGAAAGCGAGCTTGCCAAACCGTTCGCCGGCCAAACGATCGTGGTCACGCATCACGCGCCGCATCGGCTGAGCCTGGCCGGGCGTTTTGCCGAAGACCGCGTGTCGGCGGGCTTCGTCAACCATCTGCCCGAGCTCGTGCGCGCGCCTGTCGCGTTGTGGATTCATGGCCACACGCATACGTCGTTCGACTACGTGGTGGACGGCACCCGCGTCGTGTGCAATCCGCGCGGCTATTTCGACCGGCGCACGCGCGAGTGGGAAAATCCGCTGTTTGCGTGGGACAAGGTCGTCGAGATCTAGCGGGTGCGGGCCTCTTGCATCAGATCAACCCGCCGCCGCTCACCGCTCACCGCTCGCGCCGCGGCGCATCCTTTGACTCGACCTCGACCGGCACGAGCTGCGGCTGCTGTTCGCGCATGCGGCGCAGCAGATCGCGCGAGGCGGCGACGCCGATCAGTCCAAACATGACGGCCAAGCCGATCATCAGGTGCGTATCCATGGATGTGTCGTCCTTCAGTGGTTGCGAGGCGCCGAACGGCGGCGAATCCAGCGCGTCCGGCCAGAGCGGCGACGCGTGACCGACACGTTAACAAATCGGCTGCGCGGCAGAAGTAAAGAAATGTTGCGGCGCGGCGCGTGTGTAACAGGCTGTCACGCCGCGTACCCACTCCGCGTGCCCCACTCCGCGTGCCGCTCGAACGTCAATGCATGACAAGCAGATCGGTCAGGTCCGCGCGAACTGCCGCAACTCCTCCTGATCCGCCGCCAGCGTCGAAGGCAACTCGTCGCGCAGGAATTCGACCCACGTGCGGATCTTCGCATCGAGATACTGCCGCGACGGATACAGCGCATACAGATTCATCTGCTGCGACGTGTACCCGGGCATCAGCCACACCAGTTCGCCGCTGCGCAAACGGCTGATCGCCGAGTAGATCGGAATCAGCGCTACGCCCATGCCCTGGGCGACGGCCACGACCATCGCCTCGGCCACGTTCACCTGAAACGTCGCCGCGCCGAGCGAGACCACTTCCTCGCCGTTCGGGCCGTCGAAGGTCCATTTGTCCGGCGGATTCACCGGCGTCACCATCTGCAGGCAGACGTGCTGCGCGAGGTCCGCAGGCGTTTGCGGCACGCCGCGCCGTTCGAGGTACGCCGGCGACGCGCACGCAATGCTGAACGCGCTGCCAAGGCGCTGCGACACGAGCCCCGAATCCGGCAGGCCGGTCGCGAGCGTCAGCGACACGTCGAAGCCTTCGTCGAGCAGATCGGGCATGCGCTGCGCGAGCGTGAGTTCGATATGCACGTCCGGGTAGCGCTGCTGGTAACGGCCCACGGCCGGCACCACGTAGTGCTGGCCGAAGCTCGTCATCGCGTGAACCTTCAGCTTGCCGGACGGACGCGCGTGCGCGTCGCTCGCCTCGGCCTCCGCCTGATCCACGTACGCGAGAATCTGCTCGCAGCGCTGCAGATAGCGCTCGCCAGCTTCGGTCAGCGCGATGCGGCGCGTGGTCCGGTTCAAAAGCCGTGTGCGCAGATGCGCTTCCAGATCGGAAACCGCGCGCGACGCGTAGGCCGTCGTCGTATTCAGATGCTGTGCGGCGCCCGTGAAGCTGCCCGCTTCGACGACGCGGACGAAAACGCGCATGTTTTGAAGCGTGTCCATACCTATCCTCAGAAATCGGCATCGATTGTTACACGATCAGCAATGGCGATTGTCTCATGTCTGGTAAAAATGCCTTGCATCTTTACCGGTTATTCCGCAATCGATCAAAAAATATAATTGCGCACAAGCTTCTATAGTCAAATTTGGAGGAAATCGTGCAGTCTCCGGTACTCAAAGGGATCGCCGCGGCCGCGGTTCTTACGATCCTATTAACAATCGCCGGATGCGCAAGTACCGGAGGCGTCGCGCCGCAAACGCACACGATCAATCCTGCGTCGCTCGATGCGGGCAACGCAATCCGCGCCGCCAACGCCGACGCGCAGTGGCCCGCCGCCGACTGGTGGCGCGCCTATGACGATCCGCAGCTGGACCGGTGGATCGCGGACGCGCAAGCCGGCAATCCCAGTCTCGCGCTCGCCCAGGCGCGCGTGCGTGAGGCGGCGTCGATGGCCGGCGTCGCGCGCGCGGCGCTCGCGCCGCAAGTCAACGGCAGCCTGTCGATCCAGCGCCAGCAGTGGGCCGACAACGTGTACTACGGCCCGGGCCCGCTCGCCGGCGAGCAGTCGTGGAACAACACCGGCACGCTCGGCCTCGCCTATCACCTCGACTTCTGGGGCAAGGACAAGAACGCCGCCGAGCGCGCGCTCGACCTCGCGCACGCCAGCGCCGCCGACGCGCGCGCCGCGCAGCTCGAACTGCAGGCGAACGTCGTGCGCACCTATATCGAGATGTCGCTGAACTACGCGTTGCTCGACATCGCGAAGGCCACGCTGCAGCAACAGCAGCAGATCGTCGACCTCGCGAACCGGCGCCTGAAGGGCGGCATCGGCACGCAGCTCGAAGTGAGCCAGGCCGAGACACCGATGCCCGAGTACGAGCGCCAGATCGACGCGATCGAGGAGAAGATCGCGCTCGGCCGCAATCAGTTGGCCGCGCTCGCGGGCAAGGGTCCGGGCGCCGGCGACGCGATCCAGCGCCCGGCGCTGTCGCTCGCCGCGCCCGCCGGCCTGCCGGCCGCGCTGCCCGCGGATCTGATCGGCCACCGGCCGGACGTGGTCGCGGCACGCTGGACGGTCGCCGCGCAGGCGCGCGGCATCGACGTCGCCAAGGCCGGGTTCTATCCGGACATCAACCTGCTCGCGTCGATCGGCGGCTATGCGGCGATGGGGCCGCTGTTCCAGTTTCTGAAGAGTCCGTCGCATAGCTGGAGCGTGGGTCCCGCGCTGACGCTGCCGATCTTCGACGGCGGCCGGCTGCGCTCGCAGCTCGGCGCGGCGTCGGCGGGCTACGACGAGGCCATCGAGCGCTACAACCAGTCGATCGTGGGCGCGCTGAAGGACATCTCCGACCAGGTGATCCGCATCCGTTCGCTGACCACCCAGGCCGACGACGCCGACCGCTCGGTCGCCGCCGCGCGCAGGAACTACGAGCTGTCGCGCGAAGGCTACCGGCGCGGCTTGACCGACTATCTGAACGTGCTGGTCGCGCAAAACCAGTTGCTGCGCGCGCAGGAAGGTGTCGCCAAAGTGCAGGCCGAGCGGCTCGGCGCGCATGCGTCGTTGATGACGGCGCTCGGCGGCGGTCTCGACGATCCGGCCAACGGTCCGCGGGATAACGAAACGTTGCCGGCGCATGGCAAGGGCAGCGGCGAGAGCAAGAGCGGCGCGGCGAGTAGCGACACGGCAACAGCGGATGCGAACGCCAAGACCAACGCAGCCATCACCGCCACCACCGCCTCGCGCGCCCCGAACGCGCCCGCGTCCGAGTAAGGAAGGCCATGTCCTCCTCGCCCTCCCCGTCGAGCGCGCGCCCCGCCTCGTTCGCCGCGCTCTACGAAGCCGCCGCCCACTGGGCGCGCACCGACGGCCTCGTATGGATCTATCTGTTCAAGTCGCTCGCCGCGTGCTTCCTCGCGCTCGGCATCGCGATGAAGCTCGATCTGCCGCAGCCGCGCACCGCGATGACCACCGTGTTCATCGTGATGCAGCCGCAAAGCGGCGCAGTGTTCGCGAAGAGCTTCTATCGGATCTGCGGCACGCTGGTCGGTCTCGTCGTGATGCTCGCGCTGATCGGACTGTTCGCGCAGCAGCCGGAGCTGTTCCTCGTCACGACCGCGATCTGGGTCGGCATCTGCACCGCCGGCGCCGCGCGCAATCGCAACTTCCGTTCGTACGGCTTCGTGCTGGCGGGCTACACGGCCGCGCTGATCGGCATCCCCGCTTCGCAGCATCCGGACGGCGCGTTCCTGAGCGCGCTCACGCGGGTCGCGGAAGTGGTGATCGGGATCATCTGCGCGGGCGCGGTCAGCGGCCTCGTGTTTCCGCAGTTCGCCGGCCTGCAGATGCGCAGCACCGTGCGTGCGCGCTTCTCGGCGTTCGTCGAGTACGTGTCGGCGTCGCTTGCCGGGCGCAACGACCGCGCCCAGATCGAGGCGACCAATGCGCGCTTCGTCGCCGACATCGTCGGCTTCGAGGCCGCGCGCAGCATCGCCGTGTTCGAAGGCCCCGATTCGCGGATGCGCGGCGGGCGCCTCGCGCGTCTGAACAGCGAGTTCATGACCGCGTCGACGCGCTTTCACGCGCTGCATCAGCTGATGAACCGTCTGCGCGACAGCGGCACGCACGGCGCGGCGATCGCGATCGCCGCGCTCGAACCGTACTTCAAGGAGATCGCGCCGTTGCTCGCGAAGTCGGGCGAGCCGGTGCTGAGCGCGGCCGACGCCGCGCACGCCGCGGCCCAGCTCGACACCTACAGGAGCGAGTTGCCCAAACGCGTGCGCGCGACGCGCGACGAGCTCGAAACGCACCCCGACGCGCCGTTGCTCGATTTCGACACGGGCGCCGAGCTACTGTACCGCTTCATCGACGACCTGCATGCGTACGCGGCGACCTACGCGTCGCTCGCCGTCGACAGGCACGCGCGCGAACGCTGGATCGAGCGCTACGAGCCGAAAACCAACGCGATCGCGGCCGGCGTCGCGGGCCTGCGCGCGGCCATCGTGATGATGGTGCTCGGGGCGTTCTGGATCGCCACCGCGTGGCCGAGCGGCTCGACGTTGACGCTGGTCGCAGCGACCGTGTGCGCGCTCGCGTCGGCGTCGCCGGATCCGAAGCGCACCGCGTTCAAGATGGCCGGCGGCACGGTGCTCGCGACGCTGATGGGCATGATCGCGGTGTTCGGCGTGTATCCGCACATCGACGGCTTCGTGATGCTGTGCGTCGCGCTCACGCCGTTCCTGCTGCTCGGCGTGTTGATGACCACGCGTGCGACGCTCGCGGGCTACGGCGTCGGCTACTGCATCTTCTTCTGCTTCCTCGCCGGCCCCGACAACGTGATTCACTACGACCCGAGTGCGTTCATGAACGACGCGCTCGCGCTGGTGCTGTCGATGCTGGTGTCGTCGATCGCGTTCGCGGTGCTGCTGCCGCCGTCGACGCCGTGGCTGCGCAACCGTCTGCTCGTCGACCTGCGCCGCCAGGTGGTGCTGGCCGGCCGCGCGGGTCTGGCACGCGTGCGCTCGCGCTTCGAAAGCGGCGCGCGCGATCTGATGTTCCAGATCGACGCGCTGTCGCAGAACGAGCCCGAAACGAAGCGCGACACGCTGCGCTGGCTGTTTTCGGTGTTGGAGGTCGGCAACGCGGTGATCGACCTGCGCCGCGAAATCGCGACGCTGCCCAACGAGCCGCGCTACCACAAAGCGGCACCGTGGCGCGTCGCGCTGCGCGCGCTGCGCGATGCGCTCGCGGCGCTGTTCGAGCGGCCGCGGCAGCAGCACTTCGCGCGCGCGCTCGCGGCGACCGCCGATGCGATCGCGCAAGTGCAGCAGCTGATGGCCGGCTTCACGCCATCGCGTGAAGAACGCCATCAGCTGCTGCGCATCCTCAGTCAACTGCATTTCATCCGTACCGCGCTGCTCGATCCGCAGTCGCCGCTTGCCTTGGCGATCGGCGCGCGCGCGGACGCATCAGAAGAAGAAGGAGTTCCTCATGCCGCGTGATATCGCCGTGCTCGATGCCTATGTGCCGGCCATTGTGCTGCTGTTCATCGCGGGCGCCGCGCTGACCTGGCTCGTCGATCGCGTGATCGCCTATACGGGCCTCTATCGCGTGGTGTGGCACCCCTCCCTGTTCCGGGCCAGCTTGCTCGTGTCCGTGTGCGGCCTTCTCGGCCTCGCCGTTTATCGTTGATCAGAGTCGAAACATGACCATCCGAAATCTTGTGGGCTTCATCGCGACAGCCGTCATTTTCATCGTCGCGATCGTGATTGGCCGCGTGCTGTGGGTCCATTACATGGACGAACCGTGGACCCGCGACGGCCGCGTGCGCGCCGAGATCGTCAACGTCGCGCCGGACGTGTCGGGCGCGATCGTCGATCTGCCGGTCAAGGACAACCAGTTCGTGAAGAAGGGCGACCTGCTGATGCAGATCGATCCGTCGCATTACCAGATCGCGGTCGAGCAGGCGCAGGCCGCCGTTGCCGCGCGCAAGGCCGAATTGCAGATGAAGCGCGACGACGCGCAACGGCGTGCCGACATGGATTCGCAGGTGGTGTCGAAGGAAAGCCGCGAAAACGCGACGCATACCGCGTCCGCCGCCGATGCCGCCTATCAGCAGGCACTCGCCGCGCTCGACGCCGCGAAGCTGAACCTCGAGCGCACGCGCGTCGTGTCGCCGGTCGACGGCTACGTGACGAACCTGTCCGTGTTCCGCGGCGACTATGCGAGCGCCGGCGCCGCGAAGCTCGCGATCGTCGACAGTCACTCGTTCTGGGTGTATGGCTACTTCGAGGAAACCAAGCTGCCGCACGTGCGCGTCGGCGATCAGGCCGAAGTGCGGCTGATGAGCGGCGGCACGCTGCAAGGCCACGTGGAGAGCATCTCGCGCGGCATCTACGACCGCGACAATCCGCAAAGCCACGAGCTGCTCGCGGACGTGAATCCGACCTTCAACTGGGTGCGCCTCGCGCAGCGCGTGCCGGTGCGCGTGCGGATCGACTCGGTGCCGCCCGACGTGATGCTGGCGGCGGGCACGACCTGCACGGTGGTGGTGCGGCCGGGGACGGGCTCCGGCTCCTCGGCGGCCAACGCGAGCTGACGCCCGCGCCGCCTTTTATAGCCTGAACTGCCCCACCATCGCCTTCAGCCCGCGCGCCTGATCGTCGAGCGAGCGGGCCGCGGCGGTGGCCTCCTCCACCAGCGCGGCGTTCTGCTGCGTGCCCGGAGCCTATCCGCCTTTTCGTGTGCGAGTCGGTTTAAAAAATCCTACCCCCTCGCCAGCGTGAAGCGCTCGCCAAACAGGATGACAAACTGGTTCATTGCGGACTTCCAGTCGAAGGTTGCCCTTTCGGTCTCTGTGTCAAGGCAGCGGATGCTTGCTGTCATCGAGCCGTCGCGGAGGATTGGCTCCCCAACGTGCTTTTATCTGTTCCGGAGTCTCCGGAGGCCATTTCACGCCCATCTTGATGATGCGGTCCCGAATCTCGATTAGCTTTTTGTAGGTCGGGGAATTGGGCGCGAAGGTATTAATGTCATCCCATATCCCTAGTGGGAATGACTCGCCATTAATGTTGTAGGTGTTGGGGTTTGCCCCATGGTCCAGCAAGTAGTCAATTTGATCTAGCGCGCGATTTGCCAGCGCTTGATACAGCACTGAATTACGTAACGAATCGCGCCGGTTCACATCCGCGCCACGTTCCACCAGCAGCCTGAGCGAACCAGATGTCGACTCTCTTGCAACAAAGAAAATGATGGGTCTGCGGCCCTCGATCATGGTGTTGGGGTCAACCCCACCGTCCAGCATCGCGCGCAGGAATTCCGGATGGGAGCTGTTGAGCATGACCCCGAGGGGGCTGCCATAATCCGGTACTTCCTGCAAGGAATCGGCCCCGGCCCTCACCACCTCCGACGCAACCGCAAGCCGGTGCGGGTCGCGCTGCAACGCCTCCTGAAAGGCAAAAAACAGCATCGTCATGTTCTTGCGCCCAGGCGTCTTCAGGTCTGTCTTCGGGGCCAGTCGCCGGACCTGCTCCATATCACCTCGCTCGATGGCCTGCGCCAGTTCGAGTTGCGGGTCGCTAAAAAAATCAGTGGCGGGAAATTTTTTCATTGCATGAACCACAGGGGATAGCGCCAGTAACAGCACCGGCACGATAAGAATTCGGCTGAGTGTTTTCATCGCTTCTTGCCTGAAAAACAAAACCCCACGCTCCGAAAAACGTGGGGTTGGTCAGCAGTCTGAGGGCTACCCGGATGTAGCACTTTCGGTCTCGGCTTCAAGGCAGCGGAAGCTTGCTGTCATCGAGCCGTCGCGGAGGATTGGCTCCCCAACGTGCTTTTATCTGTTCCGGAGTCTCCGGAGGCCATTTCACGCCCATCCTGATGATGCGGTCTCGGATTTCGACCAGTTTGACACCTGATTCAGAGGTGGAGCCTATATGTTCTATCTGCGATTCCAATTGTCTTGGGAATGAGATTCCATTGATGTTGTAAGTGTTGGGGTTGGCTCCGTGATCGAGAAGGTAATTGACTGCCCCGGTGTCGTAGCCAGTTAGCGCTTCGTAGAGAGATGTGTTGTGCAATGAATCGCGCCGGTTCACATCCGCGCCACGCTCCACCAGCAACTTGAGCGAGCCCAATTTACGATCGCTTGCAACATCAAAAATTATCGGGGTGCCTTCTGATATCAAATTTGGATCAACACCGCCGTCCAGCATCGCACGCAGGAATTCCGGGTGCGAGCTGTTGAGCCCGACCCCGAGCGGATCGCCAAAATTCGGCACTTCCTGCAAGGGATCGGCTCCGGCCTTCACCACCTCCGACATAACCGCAAGCCGATGCGGGTCGCGCTGCAATGCCTCCTGAAACGCAAAAAACAGCATCGTCATGTTCTTGCGCCCGGGCGTGTTCAGGTCTGTCTCCGGTGCCAGTCGACGGACCTGCTCCATGTCGCCTCGCTCGATGGCCTGCGCCAGTTCGAGTTGCGGGCCGCTAAAAAAATCAGTGGCGGGAAATTTTTTCATTGCATGAACCACAGGGGATAGCGCCAGTAATAGCACCGGCACGATAAGGATGCGGCTGAGTATTTTCATCGCTTTCAGCCCCGTTATGACAATGTTTCGAGTACGGAGATGTCCTCCGCCTTCTGCTGCTCGATGCCGTCTATTGCCTGCCTGATGAAGTGCCGCGACACGGGCGAGCCGCTGCCGGGCAGCGGATAGGCAGTACCGGCTGCAGCGGGCAGCGGCGTCCACGTCTGTGCCACGGTCAGAATGTCGCCGTTCACATGGTACGCATTGATGTTCGATGGCGTGACCTGGCCGCCGTAGTGTTCGACCGTCTTCGGGTGCAGACCGGCGGCATTGAAGCTCCAGCAGTCCTTGCCGCTGGCGACGGATGCAGCCGAACACAGGCCGCCGCCCAGGGAGTGACCTGTTATGTCGATAGGTTCGGTAATCTCAGTTAGCTTGGTGCCACTCCTTACTGCCCGTGCGTAATATTCCGATTCGATATTCACGCTCTGGTTAACATTGTTCGACCAGTCGGGCAGGCTCGTCATTTCGGTTCCCTTGAAGGCAAGGGTGGGCTTCATATCGTTGCCGAAGACCGCCGCATCCGGTTCATACACCTGCGCTCCAAAATTGGAACCCTTGATTTTCAGGTCTTTCGGCTTTAAGCCATACCGATCCAGAAATTCCATATCCCCGCTGCGGTTCGCCCACCCTTCGGGCACCGGCCTGGACGGCTCGTAGACATGATCGGAGAGTCTGGCCTTCTCCACCGCGACATTGTTGCGGGCGAGCCGCTCAGCGGCTGTCCGCACGCGCCCTGACATGGCTGCATTGCCCGCCGCAATCAGCGCCTTGCGCGTCTGCCACCGCTGCGCCTTGGTCAGTGCCTGTGGTATCTCGATGCGCGGCGGTGTCGCCCGGGCTGCGCGCGCAGCGTCCAGCCGGGTTTGCCAGGTGGCCGGATCATACTGGACGGACAAAATGGGTTCGCCGTCCGGGTGACTACCTGTCCTCGCTACGGGATTCATTAACGGCGTGCTGCTGTACGGTGACGGAAACAGGCCATTACGCGGACCTTTAACGGCAAGCAGTTTGCCCCGGCGCACCTCTTCGAGCAGAGCAACGATGACCCGCCAGCCATCGGAGTCAGGATTCCGGTCCCGTACATCATGAAAAAACAGCCAGTGACTGTCGATGAGATTCTTGACCAGCTTCCGGTCCTCCTCCCACTTTCCGCGATTCAGTGTGGCGATAGCAAGAAATTCGCGGGTCTCCGCCCTGGCTCTCTGAAGGTCTGCGGCCTTGCCGAGGCACGCTTTATAGTGCCATTCGTCGCAGATGACGTACCAGGTACCCGGTGGCCGCTGGCAGAACAGCTCCACGGAGTGCATTTCAAATACGGACAGGGACATAGGTGTGTCGATGGTCTATCTGAAGTCGCTGCCAGGATTGACAGCAGTCAGATGATTACCGTGCGACAGGCAGTCCGTACATGGGCGACCGCCCAAAATCTCCACAGCTTCGATGAACCTGTCCGTGTTCCGCGGCGACTATCCGACGGCCGGCGCCGCGAAGCTCGCGATCGTCGACAGTCACTCGTTCTGGGTGTATGGCTACTTCGAGGAAACCAAGCTGCCGCACGTGCGCGTCGGCGATCAGGCCGAAGTGCGGCTGATGAGCGGCGGCACGCTGCAAGGCCACGTGGAGAGCATCTCGCGCGGCATCTACGACCGCGACAATCCGCAAAGCCACGAGCTGCTCGCGGACGTGAATCCGACCTTCAACTGGGTGCGCCTCGCGCAGCGCGTGCCGGTGCGCGTGCGGATCGACTCGGTGCCGCCCGACGTGATGCTGGCGGCGGGCACGACCTGCACGGTGGTGGTGCGGCCGGGGACGGGCTCCGGCTCCTCGGCGGCCAACGCGAGCTGACGCCCGCGCCGCCTTTTATAGCCTGAACTGCCCCACCATCGCCTTCAGCCCGCGCGCCTGATCGTCGAGCGAGCGGGCCGCGGCGGTGGCCTCCTCCACCAGCGCGGCGTTCTGCTGCGTGCCCGAGTCCATCTGCGTGACCGCGAGACTGATCGCCTCGATACCGGCGCTCTGCTCGGACGACGCCGCCGAAATCTCGCCCATGATGTCGGTCACGCGCTTCACGGCCTTGACGACTTCGTCCATCGTCTGACCGGCGTCCGCGGCGAGCGTCGAGCCGTTGCCGACGCGCTCGACCGAAGTCTGGATCAAGCCCTTGATCTCCTTCGCGGCCGCCGCGCTGCGCTGCGCGAGATTGCGCACTTCCGCCGCGACGACCGAAAAGCCGCGCCCCTCCTCGCCCGCGCGCGCCGCCTCGACGGCCGCGTTCAACGCGAGGATGTTGGTCTGAAACGCGATCCCCTCGATCACGCCGATGATGTCGCCGATGCTGCGCGCGCTGTCGTTGATGTCGTTCATCGTCGCCACCACGCGGCTCACGACCGCGCCGCCCTGCTCGGCGATCGCCGACGCGTTGTTCGCGAGCGTGCTCGCCTGCTTTGCGTTGTCGGCGTTCTGACGCACCGTCGAGGTCAGTTGCTCCATGCTGCTCGCGGTGCGCTCGAGCGCAAGCGCCTGCTGCTCGGTACGCTGCGACAGATCGAGGTTGCCCATCGAAATCTGCGCGGACGCGGTCGCGATCGCATCGGCGCTCGACGCGATGTCGGCAACCGTCGTCGCGAGTCCGCTTTGCATGTCGGACAGCGCGAACAGCATGCTCGCACGGTCCTTGCCGCCGAGCGCGATGCGATTCGACAGATCGCCCGCGGCGATGCGGCGCGCGATCTCCTTCGCGTACGCGGGCTCGCCGCCGAGCTGCGCGGTGAGCCGCCGCACGACCCACGCGGCGATGCCGATCGCGAGCACGATCAGTGCGAACGTCATCACCGCGATCATCACGAACGACGAGTGATAGATGAAACCGGACGCGTCGATCGTCGCCTTCGCGGCGGTGCCGCGCTGCGCGACGAGTTCGTCGACGAGCTTTTCGAGCTTGCCGGTTTCGACGAGCAGCGACACGTCCTGCGTGCCGACCTGCCAGTTCATCTGCGACAGATCGAGCGGCTGCGCTTTCACGAGCGTGACGAAGTCGCGCAGGTGACCGCTCCATGCCTCGACCGCCGCGGTGAACGCCTTCTGCGCGCCGACCGCCTTCGCGTCCGACTTATCGACGTACTGCTGGAGCGTGCCCAGCTGCTCGTTGAGACCCGCGAGGCCGCGCTCGATGTCGGCCCCGAGTTCGTCGCGCTCCTTCGCGGTGGTCGCGGTCAGCAGCATCTTTTGCGCGCGGCTCGCGCGCAGCATGTGGCCGCGCGCTTCCTCGGCGGCGCGGCTCGCGACGTGGCCCTGGTCGTAGATCGATTGCGCGGACGCGTTCAGCCGGCCGATCTGCAGCAGCGAAAACACGCCGATCAGCAGCGTGCCGGCGAGCAGAATCGCAAACGCGATCCGCAGCGTCGCCTTGACCGACAGGCCGTTGAACTTCGTTGCCGCTGCGCTGCGTGCCACTGCTTTCATAATCCCCGTCCCCACATGTCGACGCGCCGGACAGTCGGTTCCGGCATCACCACTTATCTCTCCGGGTCTACGGCAGCGCGCCCCGCGATCTTGAATTTCGCTTGTGCAGGCCGGGGCGGGTCGTGCGCCGCTTGCCGTTCCCGGTTCCATGTTCGACGCGCTGCTTCGTGAGCCGCGCAATCGCGAGCGCTTTATACCGTGGCCAAAAACTCGCCAAAAAAAGTTTCTTCAGGCAAAGAGCTGACGATTCGTCCTTTCACCGCCGAATGAAAAGTCATCCGCCCCCCTGTCCGATTCGCGACAAAACTTGTCCTTACAATTCGCTCCGGCCACATTAAACTTCGGCTAAATATTCAAAACGCCGGTTGCCGCGACGAAACGCCGTAGTGCTTCGCGGAACGCGCCTACGAGGCGTGCTGCCCGCACCGGTTTTCGGTGCCGATGTTTCATTCCACCGTTTTCCCGATCTTTTTTTCTAGCGTATGGAAACGAGCCTCGATAAAAGCGCCCTTGCCGGCGCATCCGCCACGGGGGCGAGCGCGTCCCCGGCCGCCGCTGCGCCGGCGGCCGCCAAGGTCCAGCGCACGGTGTATTCCGTGCTCGGTGCGATCAGCTTTTCGCACCTGCTCAACGACATGATCCAGTCGCTGATCCTCGCCATCTACCCGATGTTCAAGGACAACTTCTCGTTGTCGTTCGGGCAGATCGGTCTGATCACGCTGACCTACCAGATCACCGCGTCGCTGCTGCAGCCGCTCGTCGGCAGCTATACCGACAAACATCCGAAGCCGTACTCGCTGCCGGTCGGCATGGGCTTCACGCTGACCGGGCTGCTGCTGATGTCGGTCGCGCCGAACTTCGGCGTGCTGCTGGTCGCCGCGGCGCTGGTCGGCTGCGGATCGTCGGTGTTCCATCCGGAGTCGTCGCGAGTCGCGCGGATGGCCTCGGGTGGCCGTCACGGGCTCGCGCAGTCGTTGTTCCAGGTCGGCGGCAATGCGGGTTCGTCGCTCGGGCCGCTGCTCGCGGCGCTGATCGTGATTCCGCACGGGCAACGCAGCATCGCGTGGTTCTCGGCGGCGGCGCTCGTCGCGATCGTCGTGCTCACGCAGATCGGCCGCTGGTACAAGCGTCATCCGTCGGTCAGGAAGGCGCGCGGCCAGGGCGCGCATGTGACGCTGCCGCGTAACAAGATCATCCTGGCGATGAGCGTGCTGGTGTTGCTGGTGTTCTCCAAGTACTTCTATCTCGCCAGCATCAATAGCTATTTCACGTTCTATCTGATCGACAGGTTCCATCTGTCGGTGCAGGCCGCGCAGATCCATCTGTTCGTGTTCCTCGCGGCGGTCGCGGCGGGTACGGTGATCGGCGGGCCGATCGGCGACAGGATCGGGCGCAAGTACGTGATCTGGGTGTCGATTCTTGGCGTCGCGCCTTTTACGCTGCTGTTGCCGTATGCGAATCTGTTCTGGACTAGTGTGCTGACGGTTGTTATTGGGGTGGTGCTCGCCTCGGCGTTCTCGGCGATTCTTGTTTATGCGCAGGAGTTGATCCCTGGGAAGGTTGGGATGGTGGCTGGGTTGTTCTTTGGATTTGCCTTTGGGCTTGGGGGGGTGGGCGCCGCCGTGCTTGGGGAACTCGCTGATGCTACCAGTCTTGCGTTTGTTTATAAGGTTTGTTCGTTTTTGCCGTTGATTGGGGTGCTGACTGTTTTGTTGCCGGATGTTGAGGGGAAGCGGGTTAAAGGGTGAGCGCGTGCCGCGGGGTTGGGGCTTTTTCCTTATCGTGCGGTGTTGGCCTTTCCTTGTTGTCTTATCGGTTTATTAGCGTTGCCCCTGTGCGGGGCGGGGCTTTTTTCGTTGTTCTGGCTTTGTTGGCCTTTCCTTGCTGACTTATCGGTCTATTAGCGTTGCCCCTGTGCGGGGCGGCACCTACTTTCTTTGCTGCTGCAAAGAAAGTAGGCAAAGAAGACAGCTAAAACCGCCAGCTCTTAAGCGGGTCCCTCGGTCCGCATAAGGTAGTGGTGCATCTGGAATCCGTGCTCCCGCACATTCGGCGCCAGTGACAAGGCGGTCATTCTTCCGGCGGCGCTGCGCGCGCCGAAACCCCTTCAAAAACCACCGGTTGTTTCGGCGCATCGCCGAGGCGCAGCCGACGGCCCCCGCTGCGCGGGCCACGCCATTGGTTTCCCTGGCAGACCCGTCCGCGACGCACGTAGTGCGGAGTGGGAGGGATGATGGCTTTGTCACGAACGGGGAATGTGCGGGGGCCCGGATTCCAGATGCACCACTACTCCTTCCAAGCCAGGGGACCCGCTTAAAAGTTTGCGGTTTGTGTACCGGCTCCGGTTGTCTGGACACACTTTTGCGCTCAGGCGGCGAGCTTCATCAGCCTTGCCTGACGGGCTTCGAGGGGTGACTTGAAGCCCAGCTTTTCGAGACGCCATTCGCGATTGTATCGATCCTTGAACGCGACGGCGGCAGCCCGAACTTCCTCCAGGTTTTTGAAGATGCGCCCATGAATGGCCTGCTCCTTCAGTGTCCGGTTGAACCGCTCGGCGACGCCATTGGTCTGTGGCTCGGCGACGAAGGCGTAGCTTGCCGCAATACCCCAGAATTTGATCTGCTCGCGGAAGTCGTCCGACGTGTACTGCGAACCGTGATCCATGCGCAGCGACAACCCGCGCCCCGCGTCGGCGACCACGGAGCCGTACTCGTGCAGCAGCCCCTGCGAGATCGGCTCAAGGGCCGCGAAGCGGTCACCGATCTTCGCGGCATGAATGCCGCTACACATGCCGTCGCAGTGATCGACGGCCGAGAAGATCCACACCATGCCGTCATCCACGGTCGCGATCCGCACGCCGTCGGTGCCCCACATCTCATTCGGGCAATCGGTCGTGATCCGGCCGTCGTGAAGGTTGGGTTCGCCTTGCGCCCGCCGGTGCGGCGACAGCAGGCTGTGCTCGCGCATCAGCCGCAGCACGCGGGTCCGGGAGACCCGGATGTCGTGCACGATGCGCAACCGCGCCCAGACCTTGCGATGCCCCTCGCCGATGAATGGCGAAGCCGCCAGATCGTCGCGAATAGCCTTCAGCAGGTCGGCATCGGGCATCTTCGGCTTCGGCCCACGGCGGCCCGGCATGATCGGCACCACGTTGTCCGCCGCCCTCGCACGCACAGCATAGATCGTCGAGCGGGGGAATTCGAGCACCTGGCAGACCCGTTGCAATCCAAAGGGCCTGCTCGCACTGTCGGAGATCGCGTGGCTCATGTCAACGATCTCCGACCGGTCAAAGGGCGACGGGCCTGCAGTTCCCGTTCCTTGCGCAGGATCTCGATTTCCATCGTGAGCTCACCGACGTGGCGGACGGCGTCGTTGAGCCGGGCCTCCAGTGGATCGCTGGTCCGTGCCTTCAGGCCTGCGTCCATGCCGGCCAGCGCCAGCTCACGCCATTGCTCAAGCTCGGCGATCGTCACGCCGACTTCGCGGGACACGGCGTCGACGGGTTCACCGCGCAGCAACCGAAGGACCACGCTACGTTTGCGACCGGTCGACCAGCGTTTGATTTCGACGGCGGCGCCGGAGGCGCTTTCAGTCGCGCTACGCGCTCCTTCCAGCACCTCCGGCGCAACCCCATTCACATTCGCTTTCTTCAACATCAACAACTCCAGTTTGGGACCCACGTTTTACCCCAAATCTGTGTCCAGAAAAACTGGAGCCGCGGCAAAGTTTGCGGTTTGAGCTGTCTTCTTTGCCTACTTTCTTTGCAGCAGCAAAGAAAGTAGGTGCCGCCCCGCACAGGGGCAACGCTAATAGACCGACAAGACAACAAGGAAAGGCCAACAAAGCCAGAACAACGAAAAAAGCCCCGCCCCGCACAGGGGCAACGCCAATAGACCGATAAGTCAGCAAGGAAAGGCCAACACCGCAAAGAACACCACCCTCGCCTTAGCCCCGCATCCGCCTCCACAGCAAAAAACCCACCGCAATGACGATAACCGCAACACCGTCGACAACAGCCAGCACCGGCAAAGGATCGCTCCACTTGTCCATGTTCGTCGTGCGCGAATAATAGGGCTCGCCGCTTCCATACGCTTCGTCCAGGTTAATCACGTTAAACGCAGCAACCGCAACGACAAGGGCAAGCAGAACTACGCCAGCGAGAAAACGGGCGATGCTGGACTTGCGCATGTCAGTACCTGACCGTTAATGGAATGTAGCAATCTGGCGACGGCGTAGCCCCCTCCTTCAGGTCGCGCAGGCTGGAACGCCCGCTCTACCACGCTCATAAGCGTATCGATTGAACATGCAAGCCTCACCATCCTGGGGGAAAACGACCTGTCACGTTGATCGCCTCTACCCTACCTCGCGGTGCAGAAACAACAAATGGGCGACGGATGAAAATGACGAACAACGACTTTCTTCTGTTGCCCTTCGCCCTTACGGCGAACCCGCTTGCCCCGCCTCCCGCCCGTGGCTATGCTTGTGCGCATAACCAGCGCCGCACCGGGCGCGCAATTTGCGATTCCGTTTCATCCAACCCCGTCCACTCCCGCCGCACGAGGATCGCCGCCGATGACCCGCTACCGCGATTTCCACCGCCGCTCGATCGACCACCCCGAAGCCTTCTGGCGCGAAGAAGCCCGGCGCATTCACTGGCACACGCCATTCGGCACCGTGCTCGACCGCTCGAAGCCGCCGTTCGCGCGCTGGTTCGTCGGCGGTCGCACGAACCTCTGCCATAACGCGGTCGATCGGCATCTGGCCGAACGCGCGCAGCAGAACGCGCTCGTCTACGTATCGACCGAAACCGGCATCGAGCGGCACTACACGTATGCCGATCTGTACGCCGAAATCAACCGGATGGCCGCCGTCATGCGCTCGCTCGGCGTGAAGCGCGGCGACGTCGTGCTGATCTATCTGCCGATGATCCCCGAGGCGCTGTTCGCGATGCTCGCCTGCGCGCGGCTCGGCGCGATCCACTCGGTCGTGTTCGGCGGCTTCGCGGCGCCGAACCTCGCCACGCGTATCGACGACGCGAAGCCCGTGCTGATCGTCACGGCCGACGCCGGCGCGCGCGGCGGCAAGGTGGTCGACTACACGCCACTCGTCGACGAAGCGCTCGCGCGCGCCATGCACAAGACACCGCATGTGCTGCTGATCGACCGGCAACTCGCGCCCGCGCGACTGAACGCGCCCTACCTCGTCGCCTACGAGCCGCTGCGCGAACAGTTCTTCGACGCCCACGTCCCGTGCGAGTGGCTCGAATCGAACGAGCCGTCGTACGTGCTGTACACGTCGGGCACGACCGGCAAACCGAAGGGCGTGCAGCGCGATGTCGGCGGCTATGCGGTCGCGCTCGCGGCATCGATGGAATACATCTTCGAGGGCAAGCCCGGCGACACCATGTTCACCGCGTCCGACGTCGGCTGGGTGGTCGGCCACAGCTACATCGTGTACGCGCCGCTGATCGCGGGGCTGACCACCGTGATGTACGAAGGCACGCCGATTCGTCCGGACGGCGGCATCTGGTGGCGGCTCGTCGAACAGCACAAGATCAACCTGATGTTCACCGCGCCGACCGCGATACGCGTGCTGAAGAAGCAGGACCCGGCGCTGATGAAGGCAGCCGATCTGTCGAGCCTGCGCACGCTGTTTCTCGCCGGCGAACCACTCGACGAACCGACCGCCGAATGGATCTCCAACGCGTTGAACAAGCCGGTGATCGACAACTACTGGCAGACCGAAACCGGCTGGCCGATGCTCGCGATTCCGCGCGGCATCGAGGCACTGCCGACCAAGCTTGGTTCGCCGGGCGTGCCCTCGATCGGCTATAGCCTGACCGTGCGCGACGAGCTGACCGGCGAGCCCTGCGCGCACGGCGAGAAAGGCGTGCTGACGCTCGACTATCCGCTGCCGCCGGGCTGCATGTCGACGGTATGGGGCGACGACAAGCGCTTCGTCGGCACCTACTGGTCGAGCGTGCCGAACCAGCAGGTGTATTCGACGTTCGACTGGGGCGTGCAGGACGAGGACGGCTACGTGACGATCCTCGGCCGCACCGACGACGTCATCAACGTCGCGGGCCATCGCCTCGGCACGCGCGAGATCGAGGAGGCGCTGTCGAGCCATGCGGCTGTCGCGGAAGTCGCGGTGGTCGGTGTGACCGATCCGGTCAAGGGTCAGGCGGCGATGGCCTTCGTCGTGCTGCGCGGCGCGCAGGAAGAAGGCGACCCGAGCGAGCGCGCGCGGCTCGAAGCCGAACTGGCGATGACGGTCGACCGCCATCTCGGCTCGATTGCGCGGCCCGCGCGCGTGGTGATGGTATCGATGCTGCCGAAGACGCGCTCCGGCAAGCTATTGCGCCGCGCTATCGCGGCGCTCGCCGAAGGGCGCGAGCCGGGCGATTTGCCGACGATCGAAGATCCGGCCGCGCTGCAGCAGGTGCGCGACGCGCTCGGCGACGGCAGGAAGGAATAAGCGGGCCAAGCAGCGGGCGAACAGGCGGACGAACAAGCGGGCGCTCAGCCCGCGGTGTCTCGCGTGCCGAGAAAGCGCGCGAGAATCGCGTTCGAATACGTGCCCGCGATCCCGGTCAGGAACGACATGAACGATCCGGGCGCGTGGTCGTCGGCGGTATCGGAGATCGTGCGCACGACCGCGCACGGCACGCCGTACTCGTAGCAGACCTGCGCGATCGCCGCGCCTTCCATCTCGACCGCGAGCGCGTCGGGCAGCGCGTCGCGCAACGCCGCGAGGGCCGCCGCGCTCGCGACGAACTGATCGCCGCTGACGATCAAGCCGCGATGCACGCGCGGCGCGCGCGTGCCGAAGCGCGCCGCGCAGGCCGCGCCTTCCTCGGCGACGAACTGCTCGCATGCGGCGGTTAGACGGTCGGCGAGCGCCGCATCGGTGGTGAAGCGCGACATGCCGAGCAGCGGCACCTCGAAGCGCGGAAAAAGCGGCGACGCGTCGACATCGTGCTGCATCAGCGCGCTCGCAACGACGATATCGCCGACATGCACGTCGCCGCCGACACCGCCCGCGACACCGGTGAACACGATCGCCTCGACATCGAACGCGTGGATCAGCGCACTGACCGTCGCGGCCGCCGCGACCTTGCCGACGCGCGCGAGCGTGACGACGCACGGCGTGCCGTGCACGGTGCCGACGTGGTAGTCACGCTGGCCGTGCGTGACCGTGCGCACGCCGGACTCGGCGCGCATCGCTTCGATCAGGTCGCCGAGTTCCTGCGGCAACGCGGCCAGAACGCCGAGCGGCCGCCGCGCATCGTGGCTGAGATTCAAGGGCGTGCTCATTCGACCGCCTGCAATTTAGCCACCGCCAGCGCCAGCCACTTTTCGCCGTGCCGCTTGAAGCGGACCTGCGCTTTCGCGTCGGTGCCGTTGCCTTCGAGTGCGGTGATCGTGCCTTCGCCGAACTTGGTATGGAACACCTGCTGGCCGACGCGGAAGCCCGTGTCGGCCGCGCGTTGCTCGTTCGCGAACGCGGGCGCCGGCGCGGAGCTCACCGCCGCCGTCGACGCCGAACCGCCGCCGTACCCCGGCCGCGCGAACCAGTCGCGCCCGTAGCCGGCGTTGTCCGAGCGGCCGCCCCAGCGCGAGCCCGCCTCGACCTTCGGCGTCAGCCACTTCAGCGTTTCCTGCGGCAATTCGTCGAAGAAACGCGAGCGGATGTTGTAGCGGGTCTGGCCGTGCAGCATCCGGCTCTGCGCGAAAGACAGGTACAGCCGCTCCTTCGCGCGCGTGATCGCGACGTACATCAGACGCCGCTCCTCTTCGAGGCCGTCGGCCTCCATCGCGCTGTTCTCGTGCGGGAACAGCCCCTCTTCGAGGCCGGTGATGAACACCGCGGTGAATTCGAGCCCCTTTGCCGCGTGCACCGTCATCAGTTGCACCGCTTCCTGGCCGGCCTGCGCCTGGTTGTCGCCCGCTTCGAGCGATGCGTGCGACAGAAAGCCCGCGAGCGGCGTCATCGTGTCGGGGTTTTGCGCCGGATCGGCGACGCCCGGTGCGTCGAGGACCACCGTGGTCGGATCGTCGGTCGCGACCGCGAGTTCGGGCGCGGCGCTGGCTCCTGGGCGCAGCGGAATCGAGCGCGCGGGCGTATCGAGCCCGTAGCCTTCCTCGCTGACGAACGCGGCGGCCGCGTTGACGAGTTCCTGCAGGTTCTCGAGCCGCTCCTGGCCTTCGCGCTCGTTCTGATAGAAGTCGGCGAGACCGCTCGCGCGGACCACGTACTCGACGGTCTCCGGCAGGCTCATCTGCTGCGTGTCGGCGCGCATCTTGCCGACGAGGTTCGCGAACGCGGCGAGGCTCGAGCCGGCCTTGCCGGCGACGTAGGGAATCGCCGCGGCCATCGAGCAGTTGTACAGACGCGCCGCGTCGGCAAGCTGTTCGATCGAACGCGCGCCGATGCCGCGAGTCGGGAAATTGACGACGCGGCCGAACGCGGTGTCGTCGTTCGGGTTGTCGATCAGGCGCAGGTATGCGAGCGCGTGCTTGACTTCCTGACGTTCGAAAAAGCGCAGGCCGCCATACACGCGATACGCGATGCCCGCGTTGACGAGCGTGTGCTCGATCGTGCGCGACTGCGCGTTGCTGCGGTAGAGCACCGCGATTTCGCTGCGCGACAGGCCGGTGTTGATCAGCGCGCGAATCTCTTCGACGATCCAGCCGGCCTCCTGCGAATCGGTCGCTGATTCGTAGACGCGCACCGGTTCGCCGTGACCCGCGTCGGTACGCAGATTCTTGCCGAGGCGTCGCGAGTTGTTCGCGATCAGCTGGTTGGCGGCATCGAGAATATGGCCGTGCGAACGATAGTTCTGCTCGAGCTTGATCAGATTGCGCACGTTGAACTCGTGCTCGAAGTCGCGCATGTTGCCGACGTTCGCGCCGCGGAACGCGTAGATCGACTGGTCGTCGTCGCCGACCGCGAAGATTGCGTTGTGCTGGCCCGCGAGCAGCTTCAGCCACGCGTATTGCAGCTTGTTGGTGTCCTGAAACTCGTCGACGAGGATGTGCCTGAAGCGCGCCTGGTAATGCGCGCGCAGCGGCGGATTGTGCGCGAGCAGTTCGTAGCAGCGCAGCAGCAGCTCGGGGAAGTCGACGACGCCTTCGCGCTGGCATTGCTGATCGTAGGCTTCGTAGAGTTCGACGAACTTGCGGTTGAAATTGTCGGTGGCGTCGACGTCTTTGGGGCGCAGGCCCTGCTCTTTCGCGTTGTTGATGAAGTACTGGAGATTTTTCGCGGGGTACTTTTCGTCGTCGATGTTGAGGCCCTTCATCAGGCGCTTGATCGCCGACAGCTGGTCCGCGGTATCGAGAATCTGGAACGTGGCGGGCAGCCCGGCGTCGCGGTGATGCGCGCGCAGCATACGGTTGCACAGGCCGTGGAACGTGCCGATCCACATGCCGCGCGTGTCGATCGGCAATAGCGCCGAGAGGCGCGCCATCATTTCGCGGGCGGCTTTGTTCGTGAAGGTCACCGCGAGAACGGTCGCGGGGGACGCGAGGCCTTGCTGAATCAGCCACGCGATGCGGGTGATCAGGACGCGGGTTTTGCCGCTGCCGGCGCCCGCCAGGATCAGGGCGGGCTGATTCGGGAGCGTTACGGCGGCGTGTTGTTCGGGGTTTAGATTCGAGAGGAGGTCGGGCATTTTTTTGCTTAGGCGCAGTTCGGGGGACATTATATGCCCCGGCGGGGGCGGCGCTTTTTTTGGTTTTTTTTGTTCTTCTGGATATGGGTTGGGTTTTTTCGTTGTTCTGGCGGTGTTGGCCTTTCCTTGCTTTGTTATCGGTCTATTAGCGTTGCCCCTGTGCGGGGCGGCACCTACTTTCTTTGCTGCTGCAAAGAAAGTATCCTGTTCGGACGGATCAGAAAAAAACCGTTCAGTCCGGTTCAGTCTCTGCAAAGCCTTACCCAATAAGGGTTTGGTACAATAAACGAAGCTGAACAAGGGTTTTCCAACCTGATCTGACCTAGACTGAACTGAAGCAAAGTGTTGGATGGAATGTTGGATGGAAAACAACCCTTCCAAGGACAGGATTCCACGATGCGCACGATCAACAATCTGACTGATGCCGCCTGCCGGGCCCGCACCAAGAGCGGCAACATGAGCGATGGCGGCGGCCTGCTGCTTCAGGTCACCAAGACCGGCGGCAAAAGCTGGACCTATCGCTACCAGCTAAACAACGTACGCCGCGACAAGGGCATCGGCCCGTATCCGCTTATCACCCTGGCGGCGGCGCGCGAGCGGCGTGACGAACTCGCCCGCCTCGTGAAGTCCGGCATCGACCCGATCGAGCATCACCGTGACGCCCGCATACAGGCGGCTCAGGCGACCGCGAGGCGGGTCACCTACAAGGAGGCCTGCGCCGCCTTCACGGAAGCCCGCAGCGCGACTCTCAAAACAGAGAAGCAGGTCAAAAGCTGGACCCGCACCTTCGCGCTCGCTGGCGCGAAGCTCGACGGCCTCTATATGCACGAGGTCAGCCGTCAGGACATCATCGCCTGTCTCGAAAGGGACTGGATCACGAAGAACCCGACCGCCATCGAGAACATGATCCGCCTTCATGCCCTGTTCAAGTGGGCGATCGTGCGCTATCAACTGGCGGACACGAACCCGGCCGAGATCGACAAACTGCAACAGCTTCTGCCGAAGGTCACGAAGCAGTCGGACGACGATGACGACGAGAACAGCGGCCGGGCTTCGCTGCCGTGGGCCGACATGCCTGCCTGTATGACGAAGGTCCGCGCCGTCGGCACGATGCCCGCCCGCGCGATGGAGTACATCATCCTGACCGGCGCGCGGCTCGAAGAGGCGCTGCAACTGACATGGCGGGAGCTTGACCTGAAGGCTAAGAAGTGGACCGTTCACAAGAGCCGCATGAAAACCGGCGTGAAGCAGGAAGTGCCGTTGTCGGCTCAGGCGATCGACCTGCTTGAGGCCCTGCCGAGGTGCCAGAACGGCAACCCCGACCCCGACGCCTTCGTGTTCACCGCGCCGCGTGGTGGCAAGCTCTACGGCGACAGGCTGCTCGATCTGCTGCGCGAGATCGGCTATACACCCGAGCAGGTTACGACGCACGGCATGCGGTCGTCCCTGCGGACCTACGTGCGGGAAGTCTGCAAGGCTCCGCATGATGTCGCCGAAGCAGTCATCGCGCACGACACGCGCAAGCGGATCACGAAGACCTATGAGCGCACGCGCTTCTATGACGAGCGTGTCGGCCTCATGACGAGGTGGGCGAACTTCACGGACGAGCGGGTCCAAAGGGTCGTGAAACTCGCAAAGGACGCAGCGTAGATAAATAGCTTTCCGCAATCGTGCGCCGAAGGTCATCCGGCTCGGTTCGGCCAAAAATAGACATTGAGCGTCGCCAGCCAGATTGGCAACAATCTATCTGTTGGCCGCCGGTCTGACTGCTGGGCACAGGTCGGTGGCTCCAAAAGGCTGACCCACGAAGTGCACCATTGCAGGCTTACTAGTCCCGGGTTCGGGAGCATACCCAAAACACAAACCAAGTCTTGGAGGGGCTCCCCTGACTCGACCGGACCATGGACCTTCGCTCGGACGGTATAAATTCCAAAATTCCTCCGCTTGTCTTGGCTGGCGCGGGGCCCTACAGAAGATACCTAGTAGCATTTTCGCATGGGGACTGATGGTTAGGACGAGCCGATTGCCGGAATTTGTTTCGTGATGGCGTGCAATTTCGATCTCTACGCGCTTAGCCTTCGCGGAATGATTTCTGATTCGCGAAAGACTTAGGAGATCCTTGCGGATACCGTCTCCACCGGGAAAACCGCGAGGTGCATACTTAAGCTCAATTGCGATCAATATCCGATCGTCTTTGCAAACAAGTGTATCGATTGCAATTCGCTTCCCCCCTTTCGCGCTAAAGGAGGCGTTTTCATCCTCGGCTGTCTTTGGGAGCGTTACCGTCGCTTCCACAAAGATGACGTAGCCAATATGCTGGTTGAGATTGCTTCTTAAGTGAAAATAGAATGCCGCCTGAAGGCATCGCTCGGAATTCAGTGTCCGCGAATCATAGTCGGCACATGTAGCCTTCCACGCGTCTTCCACGACTGCCAGAACACTCTCAACTTCATCGCCGTTCAAGATCGAGACTCCATCGCGCAATGACCGATATTGTCGTGCATGCGTACAAGGCCATTTGGGAAACAATGTGACTGCGTGTGCAGCCACGCTATAGCGACTACTTCCACTCGATCTTCAAAATCACAATTTCATTGGCGTTCGGCTGTAGTCGTCGGAGTTCGCTCATGACTGCGCTCTCGGTTTGCCCGGAGCAGCGGAAAGTTTTCGTGGTCTGAGCAGTCATTGTTTTTTGCCCCTTCCCACTGTATTTGTACGTTACTGCAACGTTCGGCATAGCGGATCCTTGAGGTTGTTAGCGGTCGGAGTCGGAAGCGTTAGCGACTCGCCAAAGTCGCTGTACTCATACGGTATAACGGCCCCCGCATCTCGATCTTTAGATCCAGGCGTAGCGGACAGCTGCTGGGTGTTACGTAACACCCACTCGTTGGCGCCTACAAGTCGCATTGGGAAGGTTGCACAACTCACGTGGCAATGCAGTTTCCCGGGATCCAAGCGCCTCATCACCGCTCCCTTTGGACGACCGCTATTAAGAAACGCGGGAGACCGCTCAGGGTCGCGTGCGGCCGATCGCTGGCAGGCGGAGGTCGGCCAGGAGCGGCCAGGAGCGGCCCATCGACGTGAGCACCAGAATCGCTGGCAATCGGGCAATTCTCTCAGCATCCAATTTCAGCGAATGCCCCGACAAATTCAACTGCGCACAGCGAGAGGGAGCTAGGCAGCCAGGGCCCGGTCGGCCGCTGCCCACATTGAGGCAGGTTTTTTCCGGGCTGGCTAAGGTAGGCGTCTGAATTACGGCTAGAGTGCGCGGGGCTTGGTGGTTGGGGGCGGGGCATCTTCGCGTCGCTACGCCGCCGCCAGACCTATCGCGCTTCGCCCTTCAAGGGCAAGCGGGGCGTCGAGCCCGGCGGAAAGGTTTGCGACAAGCAGAATGAGCTAGGCTGCAGGCTTTTTGCAGGCTACGACCATGGAGCGCTCATGGGTGTGTGCCCCAGAGACCCCCCCCGAACCTCCAGAGAATCCGCCGCTGACCATTGACGCGTTTTCATCGCTTCGGTCGAGAACATCATAGCCGGACGACTTGCAGAGATCGCCGGCCGCCTGAAAGCATTTGTCCCAGCCCCGCGCGAGCCCGCTGCAGTTAAGTGTGTAGGCCTTCCGGCCGTCAGAGGAATAACTCTCGTGCACGGTAGCGCACCCCGACATTGCGGCTACAACCGTTAGGAATATAAACGTGAGTTTCATAGGTGCGTCGTTCTTTGAATTCGTAGAGCAATTTCGCTGGGCTAGCGGGGATAATCCGCAGTGGTTTTTTTTCCAAGTCTTTTTCAGACTCCCACGTCCGCACGTTGTCTAATTCATGGAAAAGAGGCGTCTTTTTCGTCCAATTCACTTGATGGCGTTCCGTCGCCGTAGTCGGGGCGCCTTGCGACCGACCTTAAGCGCTATAAACACACAAGAGACGCCTCATTTGTAGTCAGCACGAAAGCAAGCTGCCTGCCGTAAGGCTTAGAGCGGCCAGGAAGAGACGTTGGCCTCTACCGGCACGCGGACATTTGGGTGACTGCTTCGCCTTTACAGCGGACCACTGCGTGTTGACCACACCAAATCGACTGACCACGTCCAGCGTGCTTTCGTCTCCGATGCGAGCACTTCGGCGCACAGCCTACGAGGAACCTTGGGACTGTCGAAAGAGAAAAAGACATTTGAGGAAATTTCGATGCTCTTTTCGACTTCCGTTCATGGGGGCTCTATTGGCTTGCTCGCGATGACAATCATAAGTGCGGCTCAGATAGAACGAAAGCGCGGTAGACTAGCCCGTGTTCGCAGGCACATCAAGCCGATACTAAATTAGGGGAATCACCGTGACTTTCAGCGATGCTTGGATCGACTCAGTCGACGATGAGGAGTTTGCCGCTTTCTTGACACAGTCACCGCGCTTCCGCGTTCTCCCCCCGCCGTCAAGTCCCTATTGGATCAATCACGTACGGGGGTGGGCAAAGAAGGAGGGGTTAGCGATTAAATACCCAGGCGACGACGATCTGGAGATCCGTGTGCTGGTCACGAGGCGGCAATTGGTGCGGTTCTTCGATGACATGTTTGGGCCGTTGACATCAGGCGCCGATCGCTCAACCTTACACGGGTACGTGGTTGACAAGTGCCGTGACGACCGTACCTATTTGATCGCCGCCGACGAGTTTTAGGTGAACGCGCTAGGCGTCGTTGGTTTGTCGGCGAAGCACGTTCCTGCAGTGTATGAGCGCGGCGCGTCAAGCGTGCGCCGGAGTTTGATGGACGCCCTTTTCAACGTGTCAGGTATAGGTAGACTTGCTCGGTGAGCAGGTTTCCAGTCGAATAGACCGTTTTACCGAGTCGGGCAGTTGCAGCAAAGCTTCGGAAACGGTCGTTGCTGTGACCCGAGTCCGAACGGCGGTTCAGGGTCACGTGCCGCCGGACACAGCTTCCTGTGGTTCAGGCTGCGTATGCAATTCGCATGAGGCGCTCCTCGGCCACGATGCGACGTTCGCCAGACGCATCGCCCGGACGTTCAAGCGTCGAGGATGTCGGAATAGCAGCCATTCAATCGCTGTCTCAAGTTCCGCGGTCAATTACCGTAAAGACGGTATCATCACTCGATTCGAGGGTATGAGATAACGATCACGCTCGGTCGGCAGGGCTGAGACCACGCACAATGAACAAGAAATGAAAGCTATAGACTCCTTCAAAGCACAGCAAGGCGCCCTAATCGCGGAAATTGGCGAGGGCAATGCACACATGATCTGGGCGCTGGGGATGTTGACAGACGCTAGCGATCTATTCGGCTTGGCAAGCCGCGCATTGACGGATGGCGGGAATGACAAGAAGATCGATTTTTTAGAGATCGACAGCGAAAATAAGAAGATCATTCTTGGTCAGGGTTATTACGCACAAAAGGATACAGACAAAGCATCCGCAAATAAAGCTTCCGATTTGAATACGGCCGGAGCGTGGCTGATCTCCGGCGACGTCGAGAATGAGCCTACGCTCAATGAGAAGGTTCGGGGGGCTATAAGGGCCGCCCGTGAAAAAATAGACAAAGGCGAGATCGATACGATCGAAATCGTATATATCCATAACATCCAAGAGTCGATGAACGTCGACGTAGAACTGACGACCTGCGCGAGTCAGCTGGAAAAGGCGCTCCTTGGCAAAGGCATAGTCGTCACTGGGTTTGAATTTGGCCTTCTGGAGCAGGAGCGTCTCTTCGTGGAGAAGGAGACGCACATTTTTGTGAAAGATGAGATTTCAATCGGGATGCCTCATTTCCATGAGCAAGGGCCGGATTGGGATGCGCAAGTTTTTACGGTAAATGGTGACTGGCTAAGAGAGTTGTTCGTTAAGTATGGGGATCAGCTTTTCTCTGCGAACTATCGTGGATTTTTAGGGCATGGGAAGAAACGGAACAAGATTAACCGCGCAATTATGACTACTGCGGAAAAGAAGCAGGGTGACTTCTGGGCGTTCAACAACGGGGTGACCATTCTTACGCACGAAATCGTTGCCGCCGACCCTGGAAAGAAACTGCGGGGAATTTCCGTCATTAACGGCGCGCAGACGACCGGTGCGTTGGGGAGCGTCGACAAAAATGTCTCGCTCTCTGACGTGAAAGTACTTTGCCGCGCGGTTATCTGTAAAGATCCGGAGAAAGCGCGTGAAATCGTCAAGTACAACAATACTCAAAACGAGATCACCTCGTGGGACCAGTACGCAAACGACGTAGAGCAAGGTAACTTGGTTGAGCAATTCGCCAAGTTGGGGGCGTATAGATACAGCCTGAAGCGTGGATTTGACTCTACGGATTCCGATCTCGGGATTGAAATGTTGGCGCAGCCATCGCTCGCCTTTCAAGGATTTTTCGCCGACGCGAATCGCGGCAAGAACGCTGTTTTTGATAGTCCGGAGCTGTATCGGCGAGCGTTTCAAGGTCGGAATGCAAAGAAGCTCCTTCTGGCCTACTGCTTTAGCCGGGCCATCGACCACCGGCGCATTACATTGACTCAAAAAATCGAGCGGACGAGGAAGGAAGAATCGCAACTTGCGTTGTTCGGCTATCTAAGTTTCAAGAATTTCTTGCTGGCCGTGATCGGCGCAACATTAGAAGCACACTTAGGCAAGGCAGTAAACCTCTCTGAAGCCGCGTTCTCGACAGAAGCAGCGAAGCAGGGACTGGATTACCTGACGATACTTTGCGCGCCGGTAGTGAACTCGACCTTGATTTGGACGGAGGTTGCTCTGAAAGGACCTGCAAATGCCGAAAAGATTAAAGACGAGAAGGCCTTCGCCGAGGTTGCTGATAGCGTTTCCGCTGCAATCGACGCGAATTACGAAACTACCGGCACGGCGCGCGATGCAGAGCTCGTCAAATCGATTTATCGGGAGTGATTCAGAGCGAATCTAGTTGATAATAATATGATGCAGCTTTGCATATATTAAGTCGATAAACAATCCGCAACGTGTGAGTTTGCGGAAATCTCAAAAAAACATTGGATTCAAGAGATGGCATATATTGCAAATTCGTTCGAAGAACTCAAAGCAGCGCTCAAATCCGGCGCGGACGAGATCGAAGTCTATGATTCTGCGGTGGCGACGTCCATCAAGGCTGCTCTGCTCGCGAAGAAATGGGGACCAGTGACACTTGCAGCACTAACTGCGGCGATAATTGTGGCACCTTTAACCGGCGGTCTATCTCTAGGGGCTGTTGGTGCACTATCTTCCGCGGAATTAGCTGCGGCCACGACGATCGCGAGCCTCTGCATTGCCATCGGTGGGACGGTTGTTATCTCGATTTTTACAGACTGGGAAGGCGTGGAAATTAACAGGGGAGGCGTCAAGCTGACGCGAAGCAAAAAACAATAGGATGCTGCGATACCGATTGCATTCGTTCCCTCATTGGCTATGTATAGCGGCCGTTCGCCGAACGGCATTTCAGAAGGCCAGCGAACGCGACTCACGTTGAGGGCGATTGTGCCGGCGTTCCTATTGCGATCGCTGACGTGGTGCAATTTTGCCACTGTTCATCATGGAACGACTCGCCGGGGCCAGTACGCAGTCACGTACCGCGCTTCGGCGGTGGACGCCAATCCGGATTCGTCTGGTACAGCCACAAGTCCAAGCTGCACAGTGATACTTTTCTTGCCCGGAGTCTGCAAAGCGCCTGAATTCATGGGACAAACTGGCCATCATGCGAAAATAGCACGGAACCATTGCGTCGTCCTTATATGCCGGAAGAAGTCGGGACCTGATAGGCTGGACTCGGCCAAAAACAATGACTAAGGAAAAGCATGACCGTAGGGATAGACAAGACCGCCAAGCTCAAAGCTTTCACCGAGTGGGCTGCCAAGCACATCAAAGGGGACGAAAAGGGTGAGGCCCAGGTGTTTCTCGATCGCTTTTTCCAAGCTTTTGGTTGGCCTGGGCTGAAGGAGGCTGGTGCAGACTGCGAGCTGCGCGTGAAAAATACCACCGGTGGCACCTCGTTCGCTGACCTCGTGTGGAAGCCAATTGTCGTCGTCGAAATGAAGAGGCGGGGCGCCGACCTCAGCAAGCATTACAGCCAAGCGTTTACCTACTGGACGCGCCTAGTGCCCAATCGGCCGCGTTACGTCGTGCTTTGCAACTTCGACGAGTTTTGGGTGTATGACTTCGAGACTCAGCTGGACACGCCAGTCGACACCGTCAAGCTGACCGAGCTGCCGGCCAAGTTTGGCCCGCTCAACTTCATGTACCCCGGCGACGTGGTGCCCGTCTTCGGCAACCATCAGGAAACTGTGACGCGTCAGGCTGCTGACAAGCTGGCCGCCTGCTTCAACGCGATGATCAAGCGGGGGGTCGAGCAGCCCCTAGCACAGCGCTTCACGCTGCAGATGCTCATGGCCCTGTTTTCCGAGGACATCGGCCTACTTGACAAGTACCTCGTCACAAAAGTGCTCGACGAGTGTAAGACTTCTCAAGATACGCATGATCTGCTAGGCGGGTTGTTCGACGCCATGAATACCAAGGGTGGTGTAAAGGGCGGACGCTTTAAGGGCGTACCCTACTTCAATGGTGGGCTGTTTGCCGAGCCGGCCCGTGTCGAGCTAGTGGCCGAGGAGCGGACGCTGCTTAAGGCGGCGGCGCAGTTCGACTGGTCGAAGGTGCGCCCCGAGATATTCGGGACCATCTTCGAGCACTCGCTGGGTAAGGAGCAGCGCCATGCGACGGGTGCCCACTTCACCAGCGCCGTGGACATAATGAAAGTGGTCGGACCGACCATCGTCGCGCCCTGGACCGAACTCATCGAATCGGCTGACACGCTTGGGCGGCTTCGTGAGCTGCTTGCTCGCATTGAGAACTTCACCGTGCTCGACCCAGCCTGCGGCAGCGGTAACTTCCTTTACATCGCCTACCGCGAGTTGAAGCGCCTGGAGGCCCGCATCTACGAGAGGATGGCTGCTGAGTACAAAAGCGTGGACGCCAAGCAGCGCCCGTTTGGCTTTGTGTCGACGGGCAACTTCTACGGCATGGACATCAACCCCTTTGCCGTCGATATCGCGAAGGTCACTATGATGCTCGCGCACAAGCTTTCGATTGACGAGCTGCACATCAACGAGTCCGCTCTTCCTCTCGACAACCTCGACGCCAACTTCCGTGCTGGCGACGCACTCATCAACGCGGACGGGTCACGTGCCCAATGGTTCAAGGCTGATGTTATCGTTGGGAATCCACCGTTCCTAGGCGCGAAGCTGCTGAAGCCCAATTACGGCGCCGGCTACGTCAATGCCCTCCGTAAAGCATACCCTGATGTTCCCGGCATGGCGGACCTCTGCGTCCATTGGTTCCGACGTGCCCACGATGAACTCAAGCCATGCACGACTGCCGATCCCCTGGCAGGCCGTGCAGGTCTTGTTGGCACTCAGAACGTACGAAGCAACGCGTCGCGCATTGGCGGTCTCGATCACATCGCTGCGACGGGCACAATCATCGACGCGGTGGACGATCAGACGTGGTCCGGTGAAGCGAACGTGCATGTGTCGATCGCCAACTGGGTCAAGACGCAGGACAAGAAACTCCTGCCCAAGGTGCTGCGCCTCTGGTTCAAGGCGCCACCAACGCCGGGCGGGAAGAAGCGCCCGCACGGCACGGGTTCCGCGGCCAAGCAGTACGAGTTGGACATGCGTGAGGTATCACACATCAGTTCGTCCCTCTCAGACAAGGTCGATGTATCGAAGGCGCAAGTGCTCTCCGTCAATGAGACTGCGGTCGTGTGCCAGGGCATTACGCCCGGCCATGCCGGTTTCGTCTTGTCGCCGGCCGAGCGTGCTGAGCTGGTGGCGGCCGACGCCAAGAACCAGGCGGTAATCCACCCATACATGGTTGGTGACGACATCCTTGGTCCGGGTAAGGCAACAAGATGGTTAATCGATTTCGGGTCTAGATCGATTCTCGACGCTCAAGCCTACCCGCTGCCGTTTCGGCGTCTGAAGGAGGAAGTTTTGCCAGCTATGCAAGCGTCCGCGGAGGAAGACGAGTCAGAGAGGTCTTCATCCTTAAGCACGTGGTGGCAGCACTGGCGACCCCGCAAGGAGCTGCTGAGCTCTATCGGTAGCCTGCCTCGCTATCTCGTGTGCTCACGGGTCACTAAGCGTCCGCTCTTCGCATTCGTGAGCCCCATCGTGAGACCCGGCGACGCTTTGCAGGCGTTCGCGTTGTCAGACGACTACAGCTTTGGTGTCCTCCAGTCGAATGCGCACTATCTTTGGTTTCACGCGAAGTGCTCAAATATGAAGTCGGATCCGAGGTACACGTCGGAGTCGGTGTTTCACACGTTCCCGTGGCCACAAGCGCCCACCGATGCACAGGTAGACGCTATCGCTGTTGCGGGGCGTGAACTGCGGCATGTTCGAGCTGACGCTGCCAACAACCATGGCACCGGTCTTCGCGTCCTGTACCGGACCTTGGACCTTCCGGGCAAGAACCCGCTAAAAGACGCACATGACGCTCTCGACGTGGCTGTGCTTAAGGCCTATGGCTTTTCAAGCAAGAAGGACCTGCTACAGCAGGTCCTCGACTTGAACGAGAAGGTGGCCATCAGGATCGACGGCGACAAGGGCGTCGCAGGTCCTGGAGTGCCTAGCACTCACAAAACACCCGGCAGCCTGTTCACTACCGATTGCTTCGGCGTTTAAGTGTTTAAGCAGCCGTGCGCAGAACCTTGACACCGTGGGGCGCCGGGCGGGAATGACCGCTATCGCCGATCTCCTTCTGACCAGATCGAAGGCTTAAATGACCGTTCTATCCCGGAAGCATGACCGTTCTATCCCGGAAGCGGCCGATTGGGTGGCGCCTAGCCCAACGTCCATACAGGGTCGGCAAGCGCCTTTCCCCGGAAATCCGCGAAGAACCTTCCTTATCTCGGCGTGCCTTGCAGCTTTTCCTGCTTGCGGGCCTTCGCCTGTGCTGCTTTTGTGAGCACGTAGACCCGCAGGTCGTGTGTCAGGAAGTAGAAGTTGTTTTTGCCAAGCGTGAACGGTGCCGGAAAGTCCGGATCGTTCACTTCGAGCCATGTAATCGTCACGAGCGACTTGCCGAGCATCTTCGCGGCTCCCTTGCGGTCGACCATCGCGATATCTTCGTCGGTCAGTGGCGGCGGCGCGGTCACCGCGCGCGGCGGCACGTCCTCGGGCAGCACAGCAGCAGGCACAGGCGGCGGCGCGCTGACTGCATCCGGCACCGACTGCGCGTCGACGTGCTGCTTGCGCGGGCGACCCGGCCCGCGCTTCGGTACTGCGTTGATGGTGACTTCACTCATGTCGTTCCCCTGCGTTCAGGGCGCCGTGTGGATCAGATACAGGATCGCCCACAACGCCGCGGTGATCGCGAGTAGCAGCAGCACGATCACGAGCAGCGTCATCAGCAAGCCCAGCACCTGAACGAGCCGCAGGCGTGGCCTGTCATTCATCGTCGCTGGTCCCGTCTTCGCTCTGCGCGGCGCTGACGTCGAGCGTACCCCGAACCGCATGCCGCAGCACACTCATGACCTTGGCGGCTTCGTCCTCGTTCGGATGGACCTGCAAGCGCCAGATATAGCCGCAGGTCCCGCCTTCACGCGGCAGCACACGCAGCTTGTTCAGCTTGCCGTCCCTGAGTTGCACCTCGTTTTTCTTCGTGCCGAGGTGAAGCGTCAGGGAGACCGGCGCGATGCTGCCGTTCCACGACAGCGGCCCGAGTTGCGGGAATCGCAGATGCGGCAGATGCCCGTCATCCTTGCCGAGCAGGTCCGGGTCGTCGTCGCCGCAGAACAGCGATGGCCGCAGGTTCGTGTCGAGCCGGTCGAGGCTCGTGGCCGGTAGGTCGGTCTCGAGCTTCAGGTCCATCGCCAGCTTTTCGTCGTCGCCGCAGACCTCGGTCCGAACGTTGACGTGCGTGATGCGTAGCTCGTGCTGCTGGAAGTCGATCATCGTTAGTTCTCCCTCGGTTGTGGCGCGTCGACCAGTTCGAGCAGGCCAGTAAAGAAATTCGGGATGTGATGCCCGGCAATGGATGACGCAGCGCGCACGATAAGCGGACGCATATGTCGCAGGCCGTCCGTCAGTTCCGCACAGAGCACGTCGACGTTGGTCTGCAATACATCGTAATTGCCCGCAGCGACGTTATGCCTGATGGCATCGGCGAGCCGGAAGATATCCTCGAAATTCGTTAGCGCTTCGATCAGATCGTCGTCTGTCATGTCTCGCTCCATTCCGCCGAACGCTTCCCGGGCAATCTGCCTGCGTCGCTCATACTCGCGAAAGAACAGGTCGTCTTCGTCAATCCATGTCGTCAGGTCATCTAACGCCTGTGCGGTTTCAACGAGTGCCGTGCTGATCGGCGTGATCCGGTCCGCGAGGTCTTCGATGCTGCTTATGAAGCGCTCGTCGCCGCTCTCATGCCGCTGGAAGTCAGTCATGGCAGTGGCCCTCTCTCTGAAAGACGTCCGTTGATCACGAGTTGCGTGACGGCGAACGCGAACGCCTCTTCACGGATGCGGTCGAGTGCTTCGACCGCCTGCTGTTCCGGCATCTCGGCGAGCACGTCATGAATGCCGAACAGGACCAGCACGCCCGCGAAGAAGGCGCGCTGCACATCGGAGTGCTGGGCGAGGCTCGCGCCGGGCGGAATGTTCGACTTCGCGAAGCGCTCGAACTCGGTGCCGAGCACATGAGGGTCGGTCACGTTCATGATGCGGCCTCGGTCTCGCTGCCATCGAGCCGCTGCATCGCCGCTTCGAACAGCGTGTTCAGTTCGTTGCGCTGTCCTTCATCGGCGACCGAGCGGATCAGGTCCCGTGCAGCAGAAAGCGCCTCGACATCCCGACGCCGCTCGGCCGCATCAATCGCAGCTGCGACATCGGCGTAGCTCGGTGAAAACACATCGGCCTGCGGGCTTGTGCCGGACGGCGGCGCGCTGCGCGACTTCGTCTTCTCCGCGTTCAGCTTCGCCTGATAGTGCTCGCGGGCCTGCTGCTTTTCTTTCTCGTCAGTCAGCCGCCCCGCGAGATCGCCAGCAGCGGCGAGGGCCTGTGCGTCGCTCGCGCTGTCGATTGCCGCGAGCACGTCCCGCAGCTTCGGCGGCTTGCGCAACCGGCCCTTCACCGCCTCGGCGCGTGATGCCGCCCCGGCCGCTTCGTGCCGGCCGCTCACTTCGCCTGTTGCCGCATCGACCTGCTCGACCAGCCCCATGTCGATCGCTTCGCGGACAAGCTCGGCGATCGGCAGACCACGCAGCACGTCCGGAAACTGGTCACGCAGGGCGAAGCCGCGCGCCCGCATCTGCAACATGCGTTTCGGATACTTCTGCCAGACGTCCTTGCCGAGCAGGCCCGCCTGTTTCGCATCGGCGAGACTGAAGCGCGCGGTCCGGTCGGCCTTGCCGTGACGCTGTGCGATGCAGACCGCGACGGCGTCCGCCGTGTCTTCGTGCTCGTAGAACTCGATCACGTCCTTGCACGCCGGGCTGGACATCACGAGCGCAAGCACGGCGTCGCCCCATAGCGCCGGACGGTTACCGATCACGGCGATGTTCTGAAGGCTCTGCATCGGCTTCAGGCCAAGCTCGTTGCCCCACTGCATCGCGACTGCACAGGCCTCGGGCTTGCCCTGATAATCCTTCGGTGCGAGGCCGCTCGCCGCGATCATCTCGGCGAACTGCATCATCTCGCCGAAGTTGCGCGGTGACAGGTCGGCACTGTCCTGCTGGACTTCGATCACGTCATTCGTCATGGCTGGCTCCCTTTGAGAAACGGAGATCGGTGTACTGGCACGGCTCGACGGTGTAGCCTCTGCGCTGGACGATCTTCCGCCGGTATTCACCACCGGTCGCCAGCTTCCCGATCGCAGCGTCGCCCATCAGATCGAGCAGATGGGCCTTGCAGCCATCGGCGACGGCTTCGTAGTTCTTCGCCTTCGACTGTGCTTCGAGCAGCGCGCCGTGCCAGTGGACGGCTTCGTCGGGCAGGTCGATGACACCACCGCCCGTACCGGGATGCAGTTTCTTTATCAGGTCGAGCGTGGCGGGACTGTCGTAGTCGAACTCGGGCGGTTCCTCGCGCTCGACGTGCAGCCAGAAGTCGTGCTCGTGTTCGACGACGAGCTCGATCAGTTCAGGATCGCGGTCGATGTGATAGCGGCGCAGTTCGTTGCCGCCGACGCAGGCGATCAGGTCCCACGCCGGGTAGTTCACGACCGCCATGTAGTGATGGCATTGCAGAAAAAACCGCTCAGGCACGCAGTCGGACCCGTCCGGGCCCCACTCGGCGGACTGGCGCACGACCAGCCAGTCGACGTTCTTTATCTCGACACCGCGCCGCTCGCCGACGACCAGCCTGTCGATGTTCGCGCGCATCCACCTGTACTTCGGATGCACGAGTGACTGATGGCGCTGGCGAAGCTGAAGGCCATACTTCTCGGACGCCCACGCCGCGATCGCCGGTTCGATATGACGGCCTGCGGCCATCCGCTCGTTGTCTTCGACTTCGGGCAGGTGGCCGAGCTTGCGTTCCCACAACTCGCGTTGCGTGACGTGCGGGTCCACACCGAGCGCGGCTGCACAGTCAGAGCCGCCGATTCCGAGCCGACGCTCTGCCAGCCATGCGGTCCTGTCGATCCTGTTCATTGGTTGCCTCTGCAAGCGATAGGCCGTGCTCGGCGAGCACGGCTTGCAGGTTACTGACGGAGCGCAGGCCAAGACCGGGAATCTGGAGCAGGCTCGGCGCCGACTCGTCGAGCAGCCGGTCGAGGCTGCGGATGCTGGCCGCGTGCAACGCGTTGATGACCTGTTTCGGCAGGCCGAGCGCGGTGAGCGAACGCGGACGGGGTTTACGGGTGGGCTCGGCGCCGGGTTCGCTAGCCCTGGCGATAAGCTCGTCGATCAGCGACCGGGCGCTGTGTAACTGGTCGAGTGTGCTGTAGGTGCCGACCGTTACGGAAGTGCGTTTTTTCATGGACATTTTCACAAGTTCTATTCGCGCGATCGGGGCTGTCCCATTCAATACCGGCAGGGCTTTTCAGACCGCGAATCAGTGAAAGCTCTAATATGGAATTAGCGGAAAAAATCAGTGAAAACTCTAATGAAGATAATGCCTCGCATTGACGATAGGTGAATAAGCGTTAATGCAGGATTCGAAAAATAGACCTGAATCAACATAAAGGGAAGGTATTTTATTTGGACGCGAATGCAGAAGTCGCCGGGCGGGGTCGGTGCCCGCTTGTGGTGGTGTCTGAAGTGTTTCCGGTAACAAGCCGAGAGAATATCAGTTTGATGCAAACGTTTAACACAGGGTAAACACCCGTGCAAAGGCGATTTGGCTCAACGATCCGCGAAGTTATAGTGTTTACCCTTAGGCGTCGACCACCATATTTCTTTCAGTCCGTTAGGGTGTGAAGTACATAACGCAAGCCCGTTGGCGCGATTACGGGTTTTCACTTAGACGGTATTAACTCGGCTCTCAGGCTGACGGCACTTGCGTGAGATCGCCATTCACCACACTCTGGGAAAAAGCCACTGGGCGGACCATCCGGTTATTCAAAAAAAATTCTGCTTGCATTAATCACCACGGCGTATCTAATCTTTTCTTTACCCCGCCCGACCTCTCAACGCAGCCTTAATGCACGCCGAATGCAAAAAGGCTCCTGCCGGACAAGCCGCACGAGGCGCTAGCGCTTCACTTCCCGCCGACTCCTGCCATCGAGGAAACGACATGAACGCCGGACCTGTCGTATCGATCGTCACGCCGCGCCAGCAGCAATGGTGCGATGCCCATGAACGCGCCGAACAGCAGGTCGGTGACCTGTTCGTCTGGTGGTGCTCGATGCGCGCGCAAGGCCGCATCACAGAGACGGGCGAGCCGACGCTTGCCGATCAGCTTCGCAGCTTCAACGCGGTGCAGGTCACGCCGCTGCCCATGAGCGGTGACGACTGAGCCGCTGCCATGACCACCCTTCGCGAGGTGAAGCACGAAGTCGTCGACGCCCGATATGTCGCGATGTGTACTGCGATCGCCGAGTGTGCGGCGATCGACGAAGTGAAGGACCTGCGTGACAAGGCCGTCGCGCTCGAAGTCTATGCGAAGCAGGCCCAGAACTTCGACGCCGAGCGGCAGGCGCAGGAAGTCCGCGTTCGCGCAGAGCGCCGCGCCGGGGAACTGCTGAAGGCGATGACGAAGGCCAGGGGCGGCCAGCCGTATCAGGCTACCGGTCAATCCACTGGACCGGTAGGACAGACGCTTGCCGATCACGGCATCACGAAGAACCAGTCGTCACAGTGGCAGCAGCTTGCGGACGTGCCGCAGGCGCAGCGCATCTTCGACGACGCGGCATAAGGTCATCATGGCCCGCATCCGCACGATCAAGCCCGAGTTCTGGACGAACCCGCAGGTCACGCGGGTATCGTTCGCAGCCCGGCTGCTGTTCATCGGAACGTGGTCGTTCGCCGACGACCACGGCAACCTGCCGCGCGACCCCGAGAAGCTGAAAATGCAGGTCTTTCCGGGCGACACGATCGAGGTCGAGCCGCTGCTGGTTTCACTGATCGCTCAGGGATTGCTCACGGAGTACTCCGTGAGTGCTCCGGAAAATTTTGGCAGTTTTGCAGAGCGCTTTTTGCACATCCCGACGTTCACAAAACACCAGTTGATCAATCGTCCGTCGAAACCGCTGTATCCCTTGCCGGACAAGGCCGAGCAGGAACACTCACTGAGTACTCACGGACGGAAAGGGAAAGGGAAAGGAACAGAGACTGTCTCTGTCTCTGTTAACACCAAAAACCTTAAAACCAATCTCTCTAAAGACGACAACGGTAAACCTCGCGCGCGCGCACGAAGCAGCCCGAGCGGACTGTCGCCGTCACGATCGCTGTCGCGATCGCTGTCGTCGTCCGCGAGCATGCCGGTTGACGATGCACAGACCCTCACGCCGAACGCCGTGGGCACGCAGCAGCCACCGCAGGCAGTCGCCGACACGATCGCAGCGAACCTGCGTGCCCGCGATGTGCGCTACGTCACCCGCTCTGCCGAGCGCATCGGGAAGGCTGTCACAGCAGGCGCGACCGCCGCCCTGTTCGACGAAGCCTGCTCCGTCGCCATTGCGGAAAAGCATGGCCTGCCGGTCGGCGCGAACTACGTCGCCGGGATCGTCGGCAACTGGCTTCGCGAAGGCCATTCGCCGCATGCCGTCAACGGGCACCCGTCATCGAACTTCGATTCGCTGGGGAAGGAGCGCCAGGCGACCTACAAGGGGCTGACCGGACGGGACAAACGCCGGAGCGGTGTCATCGACGTGCCGATGCGGGAGGTCAGCGATGACACGAAGCATCCCTGAGCATTGGGTCGAACGGCTGTTCGATCGCATGTCGTCGATCTACGGCTCGCGATTCCTCGACCTGTGGCGCGGCATCGACATCGCAGGCGTCAAGGCGACGTGGCGCGAAGGCCTCGCGAGCGTGAGCGACGCAGGCCTGAAGCGCGGTGTCGCAGCGCTGTTCCACGAGAAGTATCCGCCGACGCTGCCGCGCTTCATCGAACTCTGTTCGATCGATCCGATGTACGTGCGGCACGAGCAAGCGGCGATCACGCACGAGCATTGCCTGACGCCGGCCGGCGAAGACAGCCTCGCGAAAATCCGCGAACTGCTCCGCCCGGTCGCCACACGCGCACGGGTCCCGACCGGCTCGACCGGGATCGAGTGGGCCTTCCGCATCCTGCGTGAAGCCGACGAACGTGTCATTCCCCTGCATAAGCTCACGTTCGCCCAGCAGGCCATCGCGAACTGGTGCGCGTCGCATCCCGTCCGCCGCGATCAGCTTGACGACTTCGGCAGGCTGTTGCCGACCGTGACCGTGCCGCACTCGCTGGTCGCCGGTGACCTGCCGCCGCGTGTACCGTCGCCGCACATCTACGGCGAGCACGGCGATCGTGAACCCGGCACCGACGACGAAGAGGTGACAGCATGAGCCACTTCGCGATCATCAGCGCACGCCGTCTGCGCAACCTGAGCGCACCGCTGACCGACCACGAACGGCTGTCGGTCGCGACGCTGATCGAGGTGCTCGATCACGACCTCGGCCGCGCACAGGACGCACTGCATCGCATCGCCCATCTGATCGGCGACATTGAACCCGGCATCGACCTGACCGTCGCGCTGCCGGTGCTGGTCGCTGCCCTTGTCGACGGAGAACGGCCATGAAGTTCGAGACTGATCGCCGTACGCGTGGTGAGCAGCGCGTGCTGGCCTGCCTGCTTCAGCGCAACCAGTCGCTGCTGCACTGCGCGGGACTGATACCGCGACACTTCTCGCACGACCAGCACGGCATGATCTTCGCCGCGATCCGCGTGCTGATCGCACAGGGTGTCGTCGCCGACCCGCAGAGCGTCCTTGCGTTCCTGTGCGATGCGTGGCCGCGCAATCACTGGAGCGCGGACTACCTGCACATGCTCGCCGATCTGCCGGTGCGCCCGAGCAATTGCGGCTACTACGCGATGGTCATGTTCGAGGAACTGCCGTGAAGACCGCCGCGCTCCTGGAGACCGCAGAGCAGCCGGTCACGCTGACGCTGCCGTATCCGGTGAGTTCGAACCGCTACTGGCGGACCTATGTCGTCGCAGGTCACGCACAGACGGTCGTGTCCGCCGAAGCGAAGGCCTATCGCCGTGAAGTCGCGTGGCTGCTGAAGCTCGCGAAGGTCCGCGAGCCGATCGACGGTCGTGTCTCGATCACGGTCGTCCTGCATCCGAAGCTGCCGCAGGATGCCGTGCAGCGCATGCGCAAGTTCGGCGACAGGTGGGAGGACGACGTCGCCTGCATCGACCTGGACAACTCGCTGAAGGTCCTGCTCGATGCGATGAAAAACCGCGTCTTTCTCGATGACCGCTTCGTGTGGAAGATCGACGCACGACGCGGCGAACCGAAGGCCGAGGCGCATGTTGTCGTGACGGTCGCGCGCCTGCCGTATCACGAACCGCAACTGCACCTGTTCGACACGATGCCGCGACAGGTGTCTGCCGAAGACCCGTTCACACCATGAAAAATCAGGAACGACTGATGACCGTTCGACTCGACGCGATCCGCCACCACCTCGCTGCCGACAATGACCGTCTGCGCGAAGCACTGCGACTGATCGCCGAGATCGCCGAAGGCAGCACGACTGCCGGTTCACTGCCGAACATCGCGCGCCTCGCACGCAATGCGCTCGTCAGCGCTGCGGCCGGGAACACGGCACTGCGGCAGCCGGCAACTGACCCGAAGGAGCAGAAAGCAGATGCACGGTGAGCCTTTCCGGGACGTGAGCGTAGCGCTGTCGACCAGCTATCGCATGGCGGTGACACCCGTGATCGACGCGGGTGCGACCCGCCGCGCGCTCATCATGATCGCTGCCGTCCGGCCGAGTCGCAGCCGCATCCAGGCCGATTGGGTCCGGCAACTGCTCGGCAGGCCGTCGCGCGTCGTCGACCTCTCGGGCCTCACGCGGCTCGAAGCCCGCGCGCAGTGCGCGCTCGTGCGGCAGGCCGTGTTGCGACTGCTCCCGGACCCCGAGGCCTATGCGGTCCTCGCGCGCTATTCCCAGACGCCCGGCGAGAAGCAGTTGGGTGTGTCCGGGCTGGTGGTGCTGCTCTCGGCCACCAGTCCGGCTCCCGCCCCGGCGACCGACTGGCTCGCCGATCCCGTGTGGGACCTGCTCTGGCGTCGCTATCTGCCGCCGCGCTACGGCGATGGCCTGTCGCTGCGGGAGATCGCCCGCCGCACGCATACCAGCCGCTCGGGACTCGCACGCCGTGCGGCCGAACTCGACACGCTGCTCGATGAACTGGAACGGCATGCGCTCGCGACGCTGGAACACGCCTTCGTGCCTGACGGTCTGTGCGAAGCGCAGACCGTGCCAACGTGACTTGAAGGCGTGGGACAAATTACCTATCCTGATGCCAGGGTGGGCGTCGTGTGCACGTCCCGCTCCAAGTCTGTTTCCTTCCGGCGAAGGAGCGGACTTTTTTTTTGGCCGGAGGACTTCCTGATGGTGACGATGGCTCAGGCCCGCGCGATGCGCGAAGGCAAAACCCTGTCCGGTGACCGCAACCAGTGCGCCGCGTGCGGTCTGCTGTTCAACTCATGCGGCGCTTTCGAGAAGCACCGCACCGGGACCTTCGGCACAGGCGACGGCCTGCCTGCTGCCCGCCGCTGCCTGACTCCGACAGAGATGCTGGCGACTGGTATGTCCCTGAATAAGTCAGGGTTTTGGGTCGCGTCCCGGATGACTGATGCCGCTCAGGACCTTCTGAAGGACGAGAAACAGCGGCGAGAAGCCGGGACCAGACAGCTAGAAGCCTCTGGTGACGGTCAGCAGGTAGTAGGACAGCCATGAAGCCTGCCAGAGGCTCCTAGCATTTTGGCCAAGTGTCATGTCTCCTTCTGCCCAGCCCCGCGTACAAACCCGTACCCGAGGCCGTGCCTGGCTCAGGATCAGACAGCGACAACTGCGGGACCATCCGCTCTGCGCGGTCTGCATGAAGCAGGGTTTCGTCACCGCCGCCGCCGAGGTCGACCACATCGTGCCGCTGTTCAGGGGCGGCACCGACGCGCCCGGCAACCTTCAGTCGCTCTGCGTGCCGTGTCACGAAGCCAAGACCCGCGACGACTTCGGCCAGCGTCAGAGCGGCTGTGACCTGTTCGGCTCGCCACTCGAATCGCGATAACGCCGCGCGCCGACCTCGGGGACCGCCGTGGGGGTCGTCCGAATGTTTTGCCCGGTTTCAGAGGAAACCCCGAGCCCTCCTTTTTTTCCATAAATTCGTTCCATCGCCGGGCTTGCCTCGATAGGAGTCTTCAATGGATCAGCCGTCAGCGCCAGCGCCTGCGCAGTGGCCTGCCGCGAAGGTGCAGCTATGGGACATCGAGCGCCTGATTCCCTACGCGCGCAACGCGAAACAGCACTCGGCGACGCAGATCGCGCAGCTTGCCGCAAGCATGAAGGAATGGGGTTTCACGGTGCCGGTACTCGCCGCTGAAGACGGCACCATCATCGCGGGACATGGCCGGGTCCTGGCCGCGCGACAACTTCAGTGGCAGAAGCTGCCGGTCATGGTCGCGAAGGGCTGGACCGACGCACAGCGCCGCGCCTACGTGCTCGCCGACAACCGTCTCGCAGAGTCACCGTGGGACGACGATCTGCTCGCCATCGAACTCGACGCGCTCGCAGCCGACAAGTTCGACCTGAGCCTGCTCGGGTTCACGAACGACGAGATGGATGCGCTCGCGAAGGCTGGCGAATTCAACCCCGGCAGCGCGGGCGAACAGGGCGACCTCTCGCGTCTGCAACCGCTGATCTGCCCGCACTGCGGCGGCGAAGTCCCGCGCTCATGAGCACGCCCGCACGCCAGTCGCCAGCACCGGTAGCGAAAACTGCCCTGCGGGTGGATTGGGCCACTGCGCAGGCGGTGGACTATGCCTGCGCGCACTGGCACTACTCGCGCTCGGTCCCGTTCGGCACGAACGTCAAGATCGGCGCGTGGGAGAACGACCGCTTCATCGGCGCGGTCCTGTTCTCTCGCGGCGCCTGCCGCTACATCGGCAGTCCGTGGGGCCTGACACAGACCGGCGTGTGCGAACTGACCCGCGTCGCCCTGCGTGACCACACGACACCCGTCTCGCGGATCGTGTCGCTGGCGATCCGGTTCCTGCGCAAGGCCTCGCCGGGCCTGCGGCTCGTAATCAGCTATGCCGACGCCGCGCAGGGACATCACGGCGGCATCTACCAGGCGATGAACTGGATCTACACCGGGGCTTCGAAGACCAGGCGCGTCGTCGTCAATGGCGAGGTGCTGCATGGCAAGTCCGCCGAGAACCGCTGGGGCAAGAACGGCAACAGCATCCCGTGGCTCAGGGCACACATCGACCCGAAGGCCGAACGCATCGACGGCGGCGACAAACACCGATACCTGCTCCCGCTGGACGACGCCATGCGTGAGCAGATTCTGCCGTTCGCACAGCCTTACCCAAAACCCATCACGCGCGAGAAGCAGGCGATGACCGGTTCCACCGGTACAGCGGCGGCGCAACACCGACCCTCGCGCTCCATCCTCAAAACGGTGACCCATGCCCGGAAGCATCCGCAAAGGTCGCGGAACCGTGCCCCGAAAGCCGACGCACCTTAGGGTGATCGAAGGCACGACGCACAAGAACCGCAACCCGTACGAGCCGAAGCCCGACCCCGCGATTCCCGACCCGCCGACGCATCTGTCGAAGTCGGCACGCGCCGAGTGGGACCGGCTATCGAAGCAGCTATTCATGCTCGGCCTGCTCACGCAACTCGATCGTGGTGCGCTCGCAGCGGTGTGCGCCGCGTACGGGCGGTGGGTCGACGCCGAGGAAGCGCTCGAGAAAATGGGTCGGCCGCTGCTCTACAAGACGACCAACGGCAACTGGATACAGCACCCGCTGATCGGCACGGCGAACCGCGCCGCGTACCAGTACGTCCACCTTGCCGCCGAGTTCGGTCTCTCACCTTCGGCACGCGCGAACATCCGCGTGAAGCCTGATGACCAGCAGGACCTCGCGAAAGCGTACTTCTGAGCCTGCCGCCGATCCGGTCACGCAGTACGCGAAGGACGTCAGCGACGGTGCGATCGTCGCCGGCCCTGACGTTCGCGCAGCCTGCCGCCGACACCTGCACGACCTGCGGCACGGCCGCGCGCGCGGCCTGACGTGGGACCTCGAAGACGCGATGCGCGTCATCAACTTCTACCCTGACGTGCTGCGTCTGAACGGCGGACAGTTCGAAGGCGTGCCCTTCGGCCTGCTGCCGTGGGAAGCCTTCGTCGTCGGCAGTCTGTTCGGCTGGAAGCGCACCGACGGTACACGACGTTTCCGCGAGGCCTATGTCGAGTCCGGGAAGGGTTCAGGCAAGTCACCGCTCGCCGCAGGCATCGGCCTGTACATGCTGGTCGCCGATGGCGAGGAACGCGCCGAGGTCTACGCCGCCGCGACGAAAAAGGAACAGGCGCAAATCCTGTTCCGTGATGCCGTCGCGATGGTCGACCTGTCGCCCGCCCTGAGCGTACGCATCACGAAGTCAGGCCGTGCCGAGCGCACGTTCAACCTCGCATATCTGCACACGGCGTCGTTCTTCCGCACGATCGCGAGTGATTCGACCGGACAGAGCGGCCCACGTCCGCACTGCGCACTGATCGACGAGATTCACGAGCACAAGGACCGCACCGTCATCGACATGATGCAGGCAGGCAAGAAAGGCCGACGCCAGCCGCTCATTTTCATGATTACGAACTCGGGCTTCGACCGGACTTCGCTCTGCTACGAGAAACACGAGTACGGCCAGAAGATCGCCGCACAGACACTCGACGACGATGCGTTCTTCGCCTTCATCTGTTCACTCGACGAGGACGAAGACCCATTCGAGGACGAGGCCTGCTGGGTGAAAGCGAATCCTTCGCTCGGGCAGACGATCCAGCACTCCTATCTCGACGAACAGGTCCGGCAGGCGCGCGGCATGCCGTCGCTCGAATCCACCGTGCGGCGGCTGAACTTCTGCCAGTGGGTCGATGCCGCTGATCCGTGGATCAGTAGCGACCTGTGGCGCAGCTGCGAAGTCGGCGCGCCGACGATCACGCAGCAGGCCGCCGCCGAGGTCGAAGGCTCGGGCCTGTGGCAGCAGGTCGTCGCCCACGCCGCATGCGAACGCGATGCCCTGATCGGCCGCATGGAGGGCCGCAATGTCTACGGCGGACTCGACCTGTCCGGCACCCGCGACCTGACCGCGCTCGCTGCGGCCTGCGTTCAGGACGATGGCAGCGTCGACGCCTTCGTCGAATTCTGGTCGCCGGAAGACACGATGCAGGAACGCTCGCGCCGTGACGCCGTGCCGTACCCGGTGTGGGTCAAGGCGGGATTCGTGCACGCCTCGAAAGGTCGGGCCGTCGACTACGGCGACGTGGTGCGGCGGCTCGCCGAACTGGAGGCGCGACTCACGATCGGGGGCATCGCCTTCGACCCGTACCGCATCAAGTACTTCGAAAAGGACCTCGACGACGCCGCGCTCGTGCTGAAGCTGGTCCCGCACGGTCAGGGCTTCCACCGCGCCGCGGAGTCCGGCCTGTGGATGCCGCGCTCGATCGAGCAGATCGAACAGCTTGTCTTCGACAACAAGCTGCGCGTCGCCTTCAATCCGTGCCTGCGCTGGAACGTGAACAGCGCCGTGATCGAGACGGACCCGAAGAACAACCGCGTCTTCACCAAACGCAAGATCGGCAAGAACAAGATCGACGGCCTCGTCGCCCTGACGATGGCTGTCGCTCTCGCACTCGACGGCGCGACCGAGCGCCAGCCCGAGTACCAGATGTTTTTCCTCTAGGGGCACCCATCATGGAACGAGCCTATTCGCTGCTGACCATCCGCAGCGCGGACGACGACGCCCGCGTGATCGAGGGCATCGCATCGACGCCCACCGCTGACCGCTATGGCGACATCGTTGAACCGCTCGGCGCGAAGTTCGCCGTTCCGATGCCACTGCTCTGGCAGCACGAGCACACCGCGCCGGTCGGCACGGTCGAGTTCGCGAAGCTCACCCAAGACGGGATTCCGTTTCGCGCGACCGTCGCGAAGGTCGACGACCCCGGCACGCTGAAAGACCGGCTCGACGAGGCCTGGCAGAGCGTGAAAGCGAAGCTCGTGCGGGCCGTGTCAATTGGCTTCCGCCCGCTCGAATACTCGTACATGGACGAAGGCGGCATCCGCTACCTGTCATGGGAGTGGATCGAGCTCTCGCTCGTCACGATTCCGGCCAATGCCGAAGCCACCATCAACACGATCCGTTCAATCGATACGACCACCCGCGCCGCGCTCGGCATTGGCGGCGGTCATGTCGTGCGACTCGATCACACCCTCGCGCGCGCCTGCGCAAAACCCTTCGTGATTCAGACCATCCATCGGAGCAACAAATGAATCTCGCAGAAATGATCGCGGCGTTCGAGGCGAAGCGCGCCGCTGCGCAGGCGCGCATGTCCGAACTGATCGAACTTGCCGCCAAAGACGGCGCGACGCTCGACGCCGCGCAACAGGAAGAGTTCGACACGCTCGAACTCGACATCAAGGCGATCGACGAACACCTTCGCCGGCTGAAGCTCGTCGAGGCGCAACAGGTCAGGACCGCGACGCCGGTCGACGGCGCAACCAGCCCGCAACGCGCATCGACGGTGCGCGCGGTCGGCGCGGGAGCCGATCCGGTCATTCGCGTCACGCCGAACCTCGCCAAGGGCACGGCGTTCACGCGCTATGCAATCGCGCTCGCCCGCTCCAAAGGCAACTTGCTGCAAGCCGCAGAGATCGCACGCGGCTGGCACGACAGCACGCCGGAAGTCGAAATCGTGCTGCGCGCTGCCGTGGCTGCGGGCACCACGACCGACCCGGCATGGGCCGGGCCGCTCGTCCAGTACCAGAACATGGCGGGCGAGTTCATCGAACTGCTGCGGCCGGCCACGATCATCGGACGCATCAGCGGCTTCCGTCGCGTGCCGTTCAACGTGAAGATGCCCGCGCAGACCACGCCATCATCGGCGCAATGGGTCGGTGAAGGTCAGGCGAAGCCCGTCAGCGCGCTCGGCTTCGAAACAATGACGCTCGGCTTTGCAAAGGTCGCCGGGATCGTGGTGATGACCGATGAACTGGTCCGATTCTCGAATCCGTCAGCCGAACCGATCGTTCAGCAGGACCTGATCGAAACGATCACGCAACTGCTCGATCACGATTTTGTCGATCCGGCAAAGGCCGAGGTTCCGGGCGTGTCTCCCGACTCGATCACGCATCAGGCGTCGTATATCGACGCGAGCGGCACGACTGGCGAGGCAGTGCGCGCGGACATTCGTGGTGTGTTCTCCGCATTCACTGCGAACAATGCTTCGGTCGCAGGCGCGTACTGGATCATGGACCCGGTGATGGCGCTCACGCTCGGCATGATGCAGAACGCGTTGGGTCAGCCCGAGTTCCCCGGCATCGACATGAACGGCGGTACGTTCTTCGGTCTGCCGGTGATCTGCTCGACCAATGTGCCGAAGGACGCGGGCGGTCTGTATCACATCATCCTTGTGCAGCCGAAGGAAGTGCTGCTCGCGGATGACGGTGGCGTGACGCTCGACGCCTCGCGCGAAGCCTCGCTTCAGATGGATTCCGCGCCGAGCGGCGGCGGAACGGGCCTTGTCAGCCTCTGGCAACAGAACATGATCGCGCTGCGGGCCGAGCGCTTCATCAACTGGAAGCCGCGCCGCGCGCTGGCCTGCGCCTACATCCGTGGCGCGAACTACGGTGCGCCGGAAGCCGCACCGCTGTAACGCTTCACGCGGTAACAGGGCGAATCCTCTCCGGGTTCGTCCTTTTTTCTTTTCAGGGGCGCGACATGAAACTGATTGCGATACGGCGCTTCGGCTATGCAGGCCGCGACCGCAAGCCGGGCGATGAATTTGACGCGAAGGACAGCGATGCGCGCGTGCTGATCGCAACGAAGGCGGCGAAGGCCGCGACCGCCAGCCCGAGCTCCAAACCGGGCACGACGCCGCGCGACGTGCGCGCCGAGGGCGGGGATTCAAACGGCGACGCGAAGCCGAAGAAAGGCCGCTATCGCCGCCGTGACCAGCGCGCCGACGACGACACTACCGGGGCATAACATGCGGATTCTCGGCCTTCAGATCACGCGCGCCGCACCGCGCGAGGTGATGCCGCAGAACGTGTCGCCTGTCAATTCGGGTGGCAATGGTGGCTGGTGGCCGCTTATTATCCGCGAGCCGTTTTCGGGTGCGTGGCAGCAGAACAGGGAACTCGCACCCGAAACCGTGCTCGCCTATCACGCGGTGTATGCGTGTATCACGCTCATCAGTGCGGACATCGGCAAGCTCGGTATCCGGCTGATGCAGAGCGATGGCGACGACATCTGGTACGTGACACAGAACGCGGCCTATTCGCCGGTCCTGCGCAAACCGAACAGCTACCAGAACCGCATCCAGTTCATCGAAAACTGGATCATGTCGAAGCTCACGCGCGGCAATGCGTACGTGCTGAAGGAACGCGACGCACGCGGCGTCGTGGTCGGCCTCTACGTGCTCGACCCGTATCGAGTGCTCCCGCTCGTGACTGATGACGGCTCGGTCTATTACCGGCTGAACTCCGACAAGCTCGCGAACCTGCCCGACGAGATCGTCGTACCGGCGTCCGAAATCATCCACGACCGGATGAACTGCCTGTTCCATCCGCTCGTCGGCACGTCGCCGCTATTCGCGTGTGCCCTGGCTGCACGTCAGGGCCTTGCGATCCAGAACAACTCGGCCTCGTTCTTCGAGAACGGCGCGCAGCCAGGGGGCGTGCTGGTCGCACCCGGTGCGATCGGTGACGACACGGCGAAGCGGCTCAAGGATAAGTGGGAGGAAAACTTTGGCGGCGTGAACCGGGGCCGGCTCGCGGTGCTCGGCGACGGCCTGAAGTACGAAGCCCTGACCATGAACGCGGTCGATGCGCAGCTAATCGAGCAACTGAAGATGACCGCCGAGATCGTCTGCTCGGTCTTCCATGTGCCGGGCTACATGGTCGGCATCGGCACCGCGCCGACCTATAACAACATCGAAGCCCTGAGCCAGAACTACTACTCGCAGTGCCTGCAATCGCTGATCGAGTCGCTGGAACTGTGCATGGACGAAGGCCTCGCGGTGCAACCGCAGTACCGCACGGAATGCGATCTGGACGGCCTGCTCCGCATGGATACGGCGACGATGGTCAAGACACTGACCGATGGCGTCGGCGGCGGCATCGTCGCGCCGAACGAAGCCCGCCGCAAGCTGAACATGAAGCCGGTCAAAGGCGGACAGACGCCGTACCTGCAACAGCAGAATTACTCGCTCGCGGCGCTCGATGAACGCGACCGCAACGCACCCTTCGCGAAGCCCGCGCCGACGCCCGCGACCACGCCCACGCCCGCACTGCCCGCCGCCGATGAACCGGCGAAGCCCGCCGACGAGCAGGACCCGCAAAAGGTCTACGCGCTGCTGATGGCGCGACTGAATGGGAGCGCACCGGATCATGGTTAAAGACCTCGACGCATGGCTTGACGTGATCGCGAAGGCGATCCGCTCACACGTCGCGACACTGTTCGGGCCGCTCGAATCCCGCGTGAAGACCCTTGAAGACCGCCCGGTCGTCAACGGCGTGGACGGGCACAAAGGCGAAGACGGCCGAAACGGTATCGACGGCAAGGATGGCCACAACGGGACTGAAGGCAAGGATGGCAGCGACGGGACTGACGGCAAGGATGGCCACAACGGGGCTGACGGCAAGGATGGCCACAACGGGACTGACGGCAAGGATGGCCGCGACGGTCGCGACGGCAAGGATGGTCGTGACGGTGCGGACGGCCGCGACGCGGCAGACCTTGATGTGCTGCCTGCGATCGACTTTGGCAGGGCCTACGCACGCGGCACGGTCGCAAGTCATCGCGGCGGGCTCTGGCGCGCGCATGCGAACACCGATGGCGAGAACGGCTGGGCCTGCATCGTCGAAGGGATAAACACGTTCGCCATTGAACGCGACGGCGAACGCGGTATCGCCTTCACGATCCAGTTCGCAAGCGGCGCGCAACAGAACGTGACCTTCGCTTTTCCGGTGATGCTCTATCGCGGTGTCTACGTGCCGGGCCGCATCTACGAGCCGGGCGATGTGGTGACGTGGGCAGGGTCGCTCTGGCATTGCGATGCGCCGACCGATGCGAAGCCCGACACGGCGCCGGACGCATGGACGCTCGCGGTGAAGCGCGGGCGCGATGGCAAGGACTTTCGCGACCTCGGCCGCGTCGCGTGATGGGAGCCGCTGATGACTGACCTCGTAACGCCTGACGAAGTGAAGGCCCGCCTGCGCATCGATGGCGAAGCAATGGACGCGGACATCGCGCTCGCGATTGCCGGTGCATCGAGCGTCGTCGTGAACTATCTGAAGCTGAAGGAAAACCCGTGGCCGACACCTGATGTCGTGCCTGCCGAAGTCAAGCAGGCGACCTTGTTGATGGTCGGCACCTTCCTGCGTGACCCGGACGGGGCCGAGTCACAGACATGGCTGCAAGGCTATCCGCCTAACGCGGTCGTCGCGATCCTGTATCCGCTTCGCGATCCGGCGCTGTCATGACACGCAGGACAACCGGCGCGGACGCAGCACGCCTTGAGCAGCGCGTGAACATCGAGCGGCCTGTCGTAACTCAGGAGCCGACCGGCGAGGCGGTCGCCGACCAGTGGGAACCCTTCGCGACAGTGTGGGCCGAGATCGTCCCGCTGAAGGGCCGCGAGTGGCTGATGTCGGCCGAGTACCGGCCCAATGTCATCTCGAAAATCCGCATCCGCTGGCTCGAAGGCGTTGATGCGTCGATGCGGGTCGTCTTCGGTACGAAGGTCTACGGCATCGATGTCGTGCTCCCGACCGTGCTCGGCAAGCCTGAAATGTGGCTCATGTGTACCGATGGCAGCGTCACCGAAGGGGGACAGCCGTGAACGTGAACGTCAATGAAGTGCGGGGACTCAGGGAACTGGATGAATTTTTGCGCACGCTGCCCGAGCAGATGCAGCGAAAGATGCTCTATTCGTCACTGATGACCGCTGCGAAGCCGATCATGGATCAGGCGAAGCAGAACGTCGAGCGGCAGTTCGGCGGAAGCGTGCATTACACCGGCACGCTGGCGAAAGGGATCACGCGGGGCCGCATGAAGAAAACCGGGCTCGCGGCGCGCGTCGACGTGAAGCTGAAGCGCCCGAAGAACCAGGCGAAGACCCGCAAGGGAAAGGTCATCAAGCCGTACGGTGACGACCCGTTCTATGGTCGCTTTCTCGAGTTCGGAACGTCGAAGATGAACAGCAAGCCCTGGCTGCGTCCCGCTGCAATGGCGAAGCAGGACGAGGCCGGTCGCAAGCTCAACGAGGCGCTGCAAAAACAGGTGGCGAAGTGGTGCAAGGCCAACGGCGTGACCTACAAGCCGGGGACGCCATGACCGAATCCGAAATCTACGCCGTACTCGACGAAGCCCTTCCCGGAAGGGCTTTTTTAATGGTCGTGCCGATGGACGTGCGCGAACCCTATGTCGTGTTCCAGCGCATCTCACAGACGCCGCAAAACACGATGGACGGCTACGCGCAGACCGACCTCGTGCGCTACCAGATCGACAGCTATGCGCGCACCCATCGCGACGCGCTCATGAACATGGAAGCGGTGCTCGCGGCCCTGCGTGCATGTCCTGACCCGCCGAACGTCGAGAACGAGCAGGACCTGTACGAGCAGGACACCCGAATTCATCGAACGACCATCGACATTTCAACGTGGTATGAACCCGAGAAGGTGACGCAATGAAGAAGGCGATCAGCGCGCAGAAGACGAAGATGTATCTCGAAGACCTGACCGCCGCTGATGCGGCGACGGGTTCCCTGACGAACGCGAGCAAGTCTGCGCCTTGCGTCGCCGTCTTCGATGACGTGGGCAAGCTCACGAACGGCGTGCCGGTCCTCGTCACCGGCACCGGCTGGTCAAGTCTCGACGGGCAGACGTTCGTGCTTCAGAACATCGACGCCGAAACGAAAACGGCGACGCTCGCGAACAGCGACACGTCGCGCGAGACCACGGACCTCAACGCCACGAACGCGCACTATGTGCTGCATGCGTTCATCGACGTGTGTGCGGTCTCCTACCAGATCAACCAGAACGCCGCCGCGCAGATCGACACCACGACGCTGTGCGATGACGAAAAATCCTATCTGATCGGCTTCACCGATCCCGGCACGCTGACGTTCGATTTTTTCATCGACCCGACCGACCCCGACTATCAGGCCCTCATCGAAGCGCAGAAAGACGGCCTTGAACGCATGTTCGAGATCATCTATCGCAATGGCGCGATGCGCACGCTGCCGGTCATCGTGCAGTCCATCAACGAATCGGGTGGTGTCGATCAGGCCGTACAGGGCGCCGCGACGCTGAAGGTCACGGGTGCATCTATCCTCACCATGCCGCCCGGTCAGATGACCGACTCGTACGTGCTGCTGCCGGTTGCAAGTCCGGCCTCGGGCACCGCGCCGCTCGCTGTGACGCTGACGCTCAACGAGTCAGGCGGACACGCGACGAAGTACTCGGTCGACTGGAAAGATGGAACCCCGCCCGAGGCAGTCACGACCAACGTCGCGGAGCACACCTACAACGCGGCCGGATCGTATCAGCCTGCGGTCGTCGCGACCATCGCAGGCAGCGACACCGCGCCCTTCAAGTCACAGAACACCGTGACCGTGAGCGCAGCGCCTTACTCAATGACGGCCAGCGTTGCGCCGCTGACGGGAGCCGCGCCGCTCACCGTGACGTTGACGCTCAGTGAAACGGGCGGTGCGGCCGATTCGTTCGAAGTCGATTGGGGCGACGGCACGAGCGGCGAAACGATTCCGGGCGGCACGCTGACTGGCAATCACGACTATCAGGCGTTGGGCTCGTACACGGCCGCTGTCACGCCGACTGTCGGCGGCGTTGCTCAAAGTCCTGTGAGCGCCCAGGCCGTCACCGTCAGCTAACAGGGGGAACGGATGAACGACATGAGCAAGCCACCCGCACCGATGTTCGCGATTCCGAAGCCGCTGTCGGAGAAGGTCAGGACGCGGCACTTCGGAACGGTCACGTTGACAGCCGCCGCGCCTGCGGACATCGAGCGCATTGTCGGCACGGTCGAGAAGTCGAAGGATGCGGACATTCCGTATCGCGCGCTGGTGGCGCTGTGCGCGACGGGCGAGCACGGCGAGCGCTTCACGTCCGAACTGCTCTCCCAACTGCCGGGCCAATGCTACGTCGACTGGCTCGATCTGCGCGCCGCAGCGGTGCGCGTCTGCGGTCTGAGTCGGGAGAACGTGGGAAACACCTGACGAACCCCGTAACGCGCCTTGTCTTTGCAGTGGCTTCGCATCTGCATATGACGGCGGGGGACGTGAGGGCGCGCATGGATTCACACGAACTTTTCTGCTGGTCGTATCTGCTCTTTCCGCCCGAGGTGGACGAGAACGCGGCGGAACTGCTCGACGTCGACGATGAAATAGCCGCATGGGGGTAACGCATGGCTTCCGCTGGTTCGCTGATCTTTGAGCTCGCCGCCGATGTGTCGCGTCTGCGCACCGACATGCAGAAGGCGCAGACCGAAATCAAGTCATCACTCGACACGATTGCAAAGGCGACTTCGGCGTCCGCTGTGCTGGCCGGCGCGCAGTGGGCGCAGGGCTTCGCGCAGGGCTTCGCGGACAAGATCAAGGCCGCTATCGACAACGCCGATGCGCTCGGCAAGCTCTCACAACGCATCGGGACCACGACCGAAGCGCTCTCCGCGCTGCAATACGCGGGCGCGTTCGCAGGCGTCACGACCGATGACCTCACGACCGCATTCAAGGGGTTGAACAAGGCGTTACTCGAAGCGCGCGATCCGCTCTCCGATTCGGCCGCTGCGATCAAGGCGCTTGGGCTCGATGTCAACACGCTTCGCAATGAAGACCCGGCAAAGGCGTTCGAAGACATTGCGGAAGCGATGTCGCAGTTCAAGGATGGCGCGGAAAAAGCGGCGGTCGCCACGCAGCTATTCGGCAAACAGGGCCAGGCGCTGATCCCGTTGCTTGACGGTGGACGCGACGGCCTGATTGCCGCACGTCAGGAAGCGGAATCGCTCGGGCTGATTATTTCAGGCACCACCGCGCAGGCAATGGCGGACCTGAATGATGACCTCACGCGCCTGCACAATGCGACCGAAGGCGCGTTCGCGATCATCGCGCAGCAGCTAACGCCCGCCATCGATACGCTGGTCCGCTCGATCACGCAGGCGCATCAGGAAGGCGATGTATGGCATCAGGTGCTGGTCGGAATCGGCACGATCATTAGCGATCTGATTCTGGATGTCGCTTCGCTGGCGGGCGAGATTGCGATTGCATGGAAGGAGCTCCAGGGCTACGGCGCGGCGGCGAAACAGTTCTTTGCGGGAGACTTCAAGGCGGCACTCGATACGGCGCGCTCCGCGATGGACGAATCGAATGCGTCGATGGATGAACTCACCGGCCGCATGACGAAGGCGAAGGCGCTACAGCGTGAGATGGCCGACAACCCGCTCGACCTCGGCAATCCGACTGCGGGCTGGGACGAAAAGCCGGTCGTGAAGTTTACGGCGACGCTCGATGCAAACGCTGCGGCAGGCAAGCGCGCGAAGCAAGGCGTCGATGAGTATGCGCAGATGCTTCAGACGCTATCGGAACAGCTTCGCAAGGCCGCTGCGGATGGCGACGCGATGCAGGAACTGCTCACCGATCCGAAGTTCCAGAAGTTCACGAAGGTACAGCAGGCCCAACTGGTCGAACTGCAACAGGCGTATCAAACGCTGACCGCCGCACAGCAGCAGCAGAAGCAGGCACAGGAGAACGAACAGAAGGCACGCGACGATGCAGACAAGGCGCTGATCCAGCAACGTGAATCGCTGAAGGACTTCGCGGCGACGCAACTCGACGCCATCGACCCGACGCGTGCATACATCCGCACGGTCGAAGAACTTCAGCAGGCATTGGCAGATCAGTTGATGACCGCCGATCAGGTCGCAGCGGCGACCGAGGCCGCAGCGAAGCGCATGACCGACGCGATCCAGAAGACCGACCCGATGAAGGACCAGCTTAAGTCGATCCAGCAGGCAATCGAAGGGTTCGGCAAAAAGTCGTCCGATGCACTGGTCGACTTCGTGTTCAGCACGAAGGATGCGAGCGTGTCGTTCTCCGAAATGGTGACGTCGATGCTGAAGGACATCGCGAAGCTGCTTGTCTACAAGAACGTGTTCGAACCGCTGGTGAGTTCGATTAGTGGCGGCATGTCGGGCGGCGGCTGGATGTCTTCACTTGCCGGAATCTTCGGCGGCGCTCGCATGGCGGGCGGTTTTGTCTCGCCCGGCCAGTTCTATCGCGTGAATGAAACACCGCTGCACGCCGAGTACTTCGCGCCGAACGTGCCGGGCAAGGTCGTTACCGGTGACACCTCAGGCGGCGGCGTGACCGTGAACGTGAACATCAACCGGAACAGCGAGAGCGAAGACTCGAAGGGCGACGACCAGAAGGCGCTTGAGCTCGGCAAGCGCATCAGCGCGGTCGTGCGTCAGGTCATCGCCACCGAGAAGCGCACTGGCGGGATGCTCGCATCATGATCGAAGAATCCGACATCGACTTTGCGCACCTCGCGCCTCCGACAGACCGCGCCGCTGGCGCGGTTTTTTACTGGTGCGTGACCGACGCGAGTTACGACCTTGAGCCTCGCGTCATGAAGGCACAGTTTGGCGACAGCTATGCGCAACGCCGCCCGGACGGGATCAACACGCAGGATCGTGTGTGGTCGGTGCAGATGCGCAACCAGGCGGCGAGCGTCGCCGACGCCGTGATCGCCTTCCTTGAAGCCCGCAACGGTGTCGATGTCTTCAACTGGACACCGCCGCGCACCGCGAGCGCCGAAGACGTGATCTGCCCGAAGTGGTCGCTGGCGTATGGCGATCAGGTCGCGGACGGCTCCCGGCTCATGAACATCACCATGACGTTCGAACAGGTGCATCAATGACGCTGCGCGGAGACATTCAGGGCCTGTCGCCGGGCGCGGTCGTGATCCTGTTCCAGCTTGACCTCTCACGCTTTAACGCACCGACGCCGGTCGTCTGTTTTCACGCGGGCACGAACGAACTCGACAGCGACGTGATCTGGCAGGGCCTCACATACCAGCGCTATCCGGTACAGGCGACAGGCTTCGAGTGGAAAAGTCAGGGCACGTTGCCGCGTCCGCATTTCATCGTGTCGAACGTGCCCGGCATCATGTCCGCCCTCTGCCGTCTCTATCGCGACATGGTCGGCGCGAAAGTCACGCGCAAGCGGACACTCGCGCGCTATCTCGATGCGGTGAACTTCGCGGACGGCAACCCGACTGCGGACCCGAACGAACAGTTCGCCGATGACGTGTTCTTTGTGAATCAGAAGGTTCACGAGAGCGCACAGGCGGTCGAGCTCGAACTCGCGGTCGCGTTCGACGTGGAAGGCGAACAGCTACCGCGTCGGCAGGTCATCTGCAACTCGTGTCCGTGGAAGTATCGCGGCGACGGTTGCGGCTATGCAGGCCCGCCTGTTGCCGACATCAACGACAGGCCAACCAGCGACCCGGCCGTCGACCAGTGCGGCAAGCGCCTCGCGTCGTGCAGGCTGCGCTATCCCTCGGGCACGATGCCCTACGGCGCGTTCCCCGGTGCAGGCCAGTACAGGTGAAGTGATGGACGCGCACAACCTCGAAGCCGTTGTTCCGTTCGTGCTGATCCACGCGCAGGCAGAAGCGCCGCGTGAGTGCTGCGGCGCGATCATCGCGCAGGTGGACGGTTCACCGCTCTACGTTGCCTGCCGCAATATCGCTGCGACTGCGGAACACTTCGTGATCGAGCCGCGCGACCTCGTACGTGCTGAGGAAACCGGACAGGTCATCGGCTTCGCGCATTCACATCCGTACACCGAGCCGACGCCGACTGAAGCGGACCTCGCAGGCATCGAGCGGACCGGCGTGCCCTGGCTGATCGTGAACTATCCGACTGGCTCCTTCACGCTCACGCATCCCTCGGGGTATGTCGCGCCGCTCATCGGCCGGCCGTTCGTGCATGGCGTCCACGACTGCTATGCGCTGGTGCGTGACTACTACGCGACACAGGGTATCGAACTCAGCGACTACCGCCGCTCGTGGGGCTGGTGGGAAGGCGCGAACGGTCCCGACCTCTATCGCGACAACTTCGAAAAGGAAGGGTTCGTCGAAGTGCCACGCGAGACCTTGCGCGAGCACGACCTGATCCTGATGCAGATTCGTGCGCCGCGTGAAAACCATATGGCGGTCTATCTCGGCGGCGGTGTGATCCTTCACCACCTGATCGGACAGCTATCACGCCGCGAGGCCTGGCAGGAGTTCTACCAGAAGCGCACGACTACCGTGCTTCGTCATCACGCGTTCATGAAGGAGCCGCCATGCTCGAAGTGAAGTTCTACGGTGACCTCGGCCAGCGCTTCGGCCGCTCCTTCCGCCTTGATGTGCATTCGCCCGGCGAAGCGCTTCACGCCTTGCAGGTCATGGTGCCGGGCCTGCGTGCCTACTTCCGCCAGTACGCGACGCGCGCCTTCCGGGTCCGTGGGCCGCATCAGGACTATGACGGGAGCGACATCAGCTATCCACTTTCGAGAGGCGTGCTGAAAGTCGTTCCGCTGGTCGAAGGTGCGGGCGCATGGGGCAAGGTTCTCGCCGGTATCGGCATCGTCGCGATCGGCGTCCTGTCAGGCGGCACCCTCATGCCTGCGCTCGTCAGTATCGGCCTGTCGCTCGCGCTGTCCGGCGTCGCACAGATGCTCGCGCCGCGCGCCGCTGCCACCGCCACGCCCGAGAAGGCCGACAACCAGCCGTCGCTGGCATTCGACGGTGCGGTCAACACGACCGGCCAGGGCGGACCAGTGCCACTTGGTTACGGTCGCATGCTGATCGGCTCACAGATCATCAGCGTCGGCTTCTCGACCAACAACGAAATCATCGTGTCATGAAAACGCCTCTCGCGGTCCCGGTCATCGGCGCAGGCGGCGGCGGTGGCAAGGGCGGCGGGAGCGGTTCGTCGAGCTCACCCACCGAAGCACCGGATTCGCTGCGCTCGATCCAGTACGCCCGTGTCATCAACCTGCTCTGTGAAGGCGAGATCGAGGGCATCGTCGGCGACGCACAGGGCATCTACGTCGACGACACGCCGCTCGCGAATGCGGACGGCACATGGAACCTCACGGGCGCCGGTATCGAATGGCGAAGCGGCACGCCGTACCAGCCGCCTATCGCGGGCTTCCCTGCGACCGAGAGCGAATCAACGATAGGCGTGATCGTGACCGCCGCCGCGCCGGTCGTGCGCAGCGTGACGAACCCGAACCTGAACGCCATCCGCATAACGCTCGGCTTCTCGCAGATGACCGAGCAGGACACCACCAACGGCAACCTGTATGGCTCAACCGTACAGGTCGCGATCGACATTCAGCGCAACGGCGCGGGCTTCCAGCAGATGATCGTCGACACGATCACCGGCAAGACGACCAGCCGCTACCAGCGCAGTTACCGGCTTGGCCTGTCACGCTTCGGCACGGCGGGCGGCACCTACGACATCCGCGTGCGCCGCCTCACGCCTGACTCGACCTCGACGTACATCGTGAATGCCTTCCAGTGGGAGACCATGACCGAGATCGTCGACTCCCAACTGAACTATCCCTACTCGGCGGTGGTCGGCGTGCAGGTCGACGCCTCGACGTTCAAGCAGATTCCGAAGCTGTCGTTCGACACGAAGCTCCGCCGCATTCAGGTCCCATCGAACTACGACCCGGCCACACGGACCTATACGGGCATCTGGGACGGAACCTTTAAAACGGCATGGTCTGACAATCCCGCATGGGTCCTCTACGACCTCGCGACGACAGAGCGCTTCGGGCTCGGTGCGTATCTCTCACCCGAGCAGGTCGACAAGTGGACCCTGTATGACATCGGGCAGTACTGCGACGGCACAGTAAGCGACGGTCTCGGCGGGGTCGAACCGCGCTATACCTGCAACATCTACATCCAGACTCGCGCCGACGCGATCACGCTGCTACAGCAGATCGCCAGCATCTTCAATGCGATGCTGTTCTGGTCGGGCGGCATGCTCACGGTGACGGCCGACAAGCCCGCCGATGCGGTCATGATCTTCACACCCGCAAACGTGGTCGACGGGCTCTTTACCTATGTCGGTACGCCGCTGAACCAGCGGCACACGACCGCGCTCGTGACGTGGAATGATCCGGCCAACCGCTACCAGCAGGCGATCGAGTATGTCGAAGATCGCGACGCGATCAGCCAGTGGGGCGTCCGCGAACTTCAGATCAACGCATTAGGGTGTACCTCGCGCGGCCAGGCACATCGGGTCGGCCGCTGGGCCCTGCTCACCGAGCAGATGCTGTCCGAGACCGTCAGCTTCGCGACCGGCATCAATGCGGCGTTCACGCGCCCCGGCGAGGTCTTCACGACGACCGACCGCGCACGCGCAGGCATGCGCGCAGGCGGTCGCATCCTTGATGCTACGGCTTCGACGTTGACACTCGATGCGGAAGTGGAGCTCGTGGGCGGCGAGACCAATACCGTTACGGTCACCCTTCCTGACGGCACGATCCAGACCAGCAATGTGCTCAGCGGTGCGGGCACGACCACGACGCTTGTGGTCTCTCCCGACTTCACGGTGATTCCATCACGCATGGCGGTCTGGTCGCTCTCCTCGTCGGCCGCACAGAACGAGCAGTGGCGCTGCATCAGCAACACCGAAGACGAAAGCGGCAACTATGCCATCGCCGGTATCGCCTATCGTGCCGACAAGTTCGCTGCGATCGAGAATGACCTGACGCTTGAGCCGATCCCGACCGGCATTATCGACCCGTTCCATATCGCGCCATGCACCGAACTGAACGTGACCGAGAGCCTGTACCTCATCTCGCCGGTCGTCGTCGGTGCGCGGGCCACGTTCTCATGGCTCGCACCGCTCGGCGCGGTGCGCTACGCCGTTGCGTGGCAATTTGAAAGCAACTCGCCGCAGTATGCCGATGCGTTCATGAGCAGCATTGACATCGAGCCCACGCAGGAAGGCATGTGGACCTTCACCGTATGGGCGATCAACTCTCTCGGCATCCGCAGCGGCCCCGCAACGATCACCGTGCAACTGCGGGCACTCAACCAGCCGCCTGAAGACGTGCAGGGGTTCCAGCTTGATATCTACAACGACGCGGCGAACCTTACCTGGCGTCCGGCCGAGAATCTTGACGTTATCGTTGGCGGTCAGGTCATCATTCGCTACTCGACGGCGATGTCCACTTCGGTGACGTGGGAAGAGGCAAACGAGATCGGCCGCTTCGCAGGCGGTCAATCAAACGGCTTCGCGCCGCTGATGAAGGGAACCTATCTCGCCAAGTTCGTGAACTCGTCTGGTGCGTATTCAATGAATGCCGCCTATGTCGTGAGCACGACCGGGCCACTGCGCGATTACAACCTGATCGCAGACATCGCGCAGCAGCCGGACTTCGCAGGCGATAAAGTCAATACCGAAGTGCGGACCGGCGTGCTGTATATCTCGCAGGACGAAGACCGCTATGCCGTGTCCACCGATGCCGGGTATTACTTCGATCATGTTGTGGACATGGGCAAGGTCTATACGGTGCGATGCACCTCGTATCTCGACGGCTCGGTCTACGACCTGTTCGATGACGTGGATACGTGGCCGGATTGGGATGCACGCCCCGATGTCGACGGATCGAAGATTGACGAAGGGGGCGGGCTTGTTCTCGCGTCGCTCACAAACGTTGATCCCGCGACCGCCGCGGACGATGATTGGGGGCCGTGGACACGCCTCGTCGCTGCGGACCTCACGTTCCGCGCGGCGCGCTTCGCACTGGCCTTGCATGTGAAGGACACGACATACGGCATCGGCGTGACCGAACTCGGCGCGACGGTCGATGTGCCTGATCGCATCGAAAGCCGCAATAACGTGCCCGTCGCCGCAGGCGGAACGGTGGTGAACTTCAATGTGCCGTTCAGGGACGCACCCGCAATCAGCATCGTGGCGCAAGGGCTTGCGACCGGCGACAAATGGCTGATCGACCAGCAGGGCGCAACGGGCTTCCGCATCCAGTTCCAGGACTCGACGGGCGCAAGTATCGCGAAGACGTGCGACTGGATCGCGCGCGGCTACGGCTATGAACATACCGACCTCGACGGGATCGGCTACAGCGCGTTGATGTCAATTGATCTGCCGGCGCTGACCGCGAGGCGCGCACGCATCGGTCCGAAATTACAGAAAGGGGTATGAGTCATGACGCAGCCAGTCAGCTATCAGGTTCCCGCGCATCCGTCAGGTCTGGACATGCGCACGCAGTTGAATGTGATCGTGCTCGCGCTGCTCGGTGACAACGTGGGACCGCTTGATCCGCCCGAGATGTATCCCGGCATGATGTGGGGCGACACGACCGCGATGCGCCTGAAGCGCCGCACCAACGCGAACGATGCATGGATCGACATTGGCCCGCTCGATGACTTCCTCGGAGACCTCCGCTCGCAGATCGCGGCCGAGGCGGGCAAGTGTGTACTGAAGACGGGCGACACGATGACGGGCGCACTCACGATGGCGAATCAAGCCGCTATCAACCTCGGTTATGGCGGTGGCGCAACGTTTCTGCGTGGCGATACGGGTATGCCTGGGTGTGGCTTCGTCAACAGTTCCGGCGCCAGCTGGAACATGATGATCTATGACGATGGTCGGGTCACGCTGCGCAATACGTTGAACATCAACGCAGGCGGCATCAATCTGACCGGGCGGCTTAACTGTCGCCAGCCTGGTGCCTATGGCGAGATCGGCATGTTTTCCGCTGATGGTACCGTGATGTATATGCGTGGTCGTCTTAGTGCCGGCGGCATGGAGTGGGTCAATAACGCCTATAACTCGGTCGTCGCCAGCATGGACGATGTGGCAAACATGACCGTGGAGAGCATTAGAACACGCGGTAGTGCCTACATAGGTGGCGGCATAGTCTCGACGGACGGCAACCTCTATATGACATGGGCTGGTGACTGGCTCAGTAATGTGCTCGGTGGCAAGGCGGGCGCGGGAGCACAGGTCCATCATAATAGTGGCTTATGGGAGTTCGGCCAGGCGTCCGGTGGCGCGGCCGATACCACCGTGGTTTCCGGTGATCCCTGGGTGATGGTCGGCATCAGGACCACTACCGGACCCGGGTGGCTGTACCTGCAAGCGGTCTGGTTAAGGAATCAATGATCATGAAGAACCTTGTCGTCAATGGCCTTTACTCGCATGACCTGATGTATATGGTGATGCAGGATCTTTACCCGGAACTGAAGACCGGGAGAGACTACACGATTGGTCATCCTATCGATCCGGCCACGGGTGAACAGATTGGGGACCCTGACTTTATGTCCTGGGCGCTCGATGAAAAGCTCAAGCCGGATATCGCTGATCTGAAGGCACACTTTCAGGCGAACGAAGCCAGTTACCGCGCCACCTTCGCGCGCAAGTATCGTGATGCCTGCCTTGATGCCAGCGATGGCCGCGCCACTGTGACGGATGCACCAGCAGGGTCCAAAGCGGCCAACATGGCGCAGGCATGGCACGACTACCGGCAGGCACTGCGCGACGTGCCGCAGCAGCCGGGGTTCCCGCTCGACATCGACTGGCCGGAGCGGCCGGAGTGATCCGTCTGCGTGCCGCGATGGTGGTTGTCCTGACGATCGAAAGTGGGTGTACCTGCGTGCGCATCACAGGCGATCACAACGTCCTGACGGACATCGGCGGCAACGTTGGACTTGTCACGACGCCGCGCGCCTGCCTGCCGTTCCCACAGGACGCCGACAGCAGACCCGAGCGGCCGTGCGTGCAACCGCTTTTCCACCAGCAGCAACAGCAAGGGAGCAACCAGCGATGAAAGTCAGGATCGAGAATCAGGGCGACGCAGACGTGCGCGTCATCACGGACAACGACATCGTCAGCGACACGGTGCTCGAAGCAGGCGCGACAGAGGTCTTCGAGGCAGACGACGAAGGCGTCATCGAACTGCGGGAGATCGATGACGACGAAGAGGAAGGAGACGAAGGTGGGCCGGGAGCGGCGAGGCCCTAGCAGGTCAGCACGAGAAAAAGCCCGCGCTCAGGCGGGCTGGTCAATCTTTGCGCCAGTCATCGTGGCGCCACTTCACTCCTTCAATAGCAGTAGTACCCGTAGCAGCGGCGGACCGGTACGACGACGACAGGCTCGACATAGACAGGGCGCGAGGCCTGATAGGCGGCAGCGGCGCCAAGGGCGGCTATACCGCCAGCCGCAATGCTCGCGCTGACTGCGTTGGCCTTGTTGATGCAGCCAATATCGTTGGAGTCGCAGAAGGCGGCACAGCCGCTCAGGGAAACGGCCAGCAGGCCGGTAAGCAAAAACGTCTTCATCACTTCACTTCTAAAAAAATGCCCGCAGGTCGGCGGGCGCTTAATTGCTCTTGGGGTCCATCAGGTGGCGAATCAGTTTGTTCCTCAGATAGCCCATTTTCTTTTTCAGCCGGAACAGCATGTCGTCCGTGTACGAGTCGTCAGGATCAGCCGCACACTTCTCGCTTTCCGCCAGCCAGCTAACGTTGTACTTGCAGCGTTCAAGCCACTGCTCGTGCTCCCTTTGCGTGAACGCTCGCCGGACCGCGCCCTTCGTGCCGTACAGGAAGCGGCGCATCATCGTGTCGTATGCCTTCGTGCAGGCTTCGGGGTCCTTTGAGTACAGATACTCGTCGAGCAGCGCGTTCGCCCGTTGCTCAGTCCAGACTTAGGCATCACTTCACCCTCGCGTGGTTTGCTACGCAGACGGCCGTCCGATTCTCGCGGCGCACGGCGTAGCAGATATAGAGCAGCCCCGGCACAAGCCAGAAGCACGACAGGATGAGCGCCAGCAGGAACGACATCGGCTCATAGGCGTGCGGTGTGTTCGTGCCGCATAGCTGGCAGTACTGCGACCGGAACTTCAAGCCGAGAGGCGGCGCAACGGGTGCGGCTGAACGGTGCCGCGTGCTCGTGCTTGTATAGCGGATGCCTGTGCCGGGAAGGCTCACGGTGGTCCGGCCGCGCGTGTTGTAGGTGAATCCTTTGCCGCCGACAGACATGCTTGTCCCGCTCTTGCTCAGGTTGATCCGCACGCCGGGTGCGACCTTGATCGATCTTCTAAAGCTCCATCCCATGATGGTTAACTCCTTGCAGGTAAGCCAGTTGCGGCAAGCTCGCCGCGTGCTGTCTCGGTCCATGAGTCGGACAGTTTCATGATGTCCGCGTGATCTTGAAGCAGCGGAAGTTGCCGCCGGTTGCGTCGTGCTTCATGCCGTAGCAGAGCGTCAGGTCGAAAGCGGCTCCCGCTTCGTGCTGGCTCGCCTGGGTCATCGCGCGCATGCAGTGCTTGCGGATGTGCTCGTGAGCATCCGATTCGAGCAGGAACTCACCTGGCTTCAGCCGGGTCAGCCGCCAGGCGAGTGAGCCTGTGTGCAACGTGCCCAGCACCTCGCGAACGGTCTCTCTACTCATTGCCAGCCTCATCGTGTTAGCAACCACTGGATGTGTGCCCGGACGTACTCGATGCTCATCTCGGGGCTCGTGTCATTCCCTGAAGGCGTGCTGCCGACCCACAGGCCCTTGCCTGCGAGCGGCTGATGCGGATACAGGGTGCAGAAAAAGTAGGCCTGATCGGCACGGTCGAGACCGTTGTCGTCGACATAGAGCGCATCGGAACCGGAGTTCTCCGGGTAGACGGCGGTAACGCAGTCGCAGGCGATCAGGTCGTAAATCTCCCTGAGAGACCCGCCGTTGCTGCGACCGCCTGAGGGCCGCTGGACCTCTGTAACGGTCCACGTGAACGGGTCAATCACATAGGCCTTGATGGGGTTCGTCATGGTCTGCTCCTTCACTTCCATCCGAGACTTTCGGCGGCCTCGCCGGACAGATACCCGAGTTGCTGACCTTCACCGAGATAGACCACGAACCCGTCATCAGTCACAAGCTCGGCGATGTCACCGATCGAGTATTCAAACGGCCAGTTCGGTTGCTGTGCGAGGCGGACCTCTGCGTGCGGGGGAAGGCCTTCGAGCACTTCCATCAGTTCTTCAACTCTCATGTTTTCGCCTGTATGTAGACTTGCCTCGCTGTCTTTCAGGTCTGAAAGCACAGGGCAGGACTCCATACTATTTGCCCCATCAGATGGGGTAAACGGGGCAAACTTGGCGAACCGCTCTAATCCATCAAAGCCTTATGCCACAGGGGTTTGATAGACGCGTTATGAGGCCGGAAGGTCACCGAAGTTGGCTATCTGATCAGACAGCGAGATAACTTCGGATTGCACATAATCAAACGTGCGATAGGTACTGAACAAAGGGCCTGCGAAGTCGGGGCCGCGTTGCAGATACCCGCTGCCGAGCAGGACCTGATGCAAGCCCGGCGAGTAGTCACCGGCATGGCCGCAGTCGAAGCCAAAGAACCACAGGTCGGGCCACGACGACAGCCTACCGGAAAAGCTCAGGCCGCCGTGCGCGCTCAGGACCATCGCGAGCGGTGCGTGCGACTCTGGTATCTCGTTGCGCGCGTCGCGGAACATCGACAGAAACACATTCACGATGCCCTGCTCGTCGGGCAGGACATGACGATCGCGCCACGTCTCGGGGAACGGCACGAGGTCAAGACGATCGAGCTCGTAGAGAACGTGTGAAGCGGGTACGCCGACATAGCCGCACCAGACCTGCATGTCGTTGCGCATCATGAAGCATTGCAGGCCGTTCGCGATGAACGCAGCTTCGTGCGGCTCGGTCTCCCACGGTCGATCACTCATGCCGACCTCTAACCAATGTCGTGCCCTGTGCCGTGTGCGTCACTGCCTTGGTGCTGTGTGCTCGGGTCATCACTGCACTCGCTGACGGGCGGCAAGGTCGCCCGTGCATAGCCGCTCATAAACGCGAGCAGGAGTGCAGCACGCTTCATCAGGCCGACTGTGACCATCACAGGGGCATCGTCAGGCTCGCCGTCAGGGATCAGCACGTCGAGCATGTTGCCGACCTCTGCGGCCCTGTCAAAGGTCGCTGTCAGGTCATTGCGTTCAGATAGCTTCATGGTCGCTCTCATTCATCATGTTTCGCTACAGGCGCGCGACACCACCACGACTGCGCATAGACCGTCTGCCCGATGAACTCGATACCGGTCAGCAGGAACCCGTTCGATCCCATCCAGCTTAGTTCGACATCGTGCAGCGGCGGCAGCGGCGGCTCGTCACTCGCGCCCGCCATCAGGAAGCTCGCGATCTTCGTGGCACGTCCGTACGCTTCGGAGTGCTCGTGGGTAATCAGCATGTCGCCGCTGACACCCTGCGCATGCTCGATGTCACGCTTCGGGCGTTGCTGGCCGCGCTCGCGCATCGGGGTTGCGATGACGTACATCCTTAATCTCTCAGGTTCAAGGGCGTGAAGCGGGGACGGCCGGATCGACGCATGGCTCAGGTCCTCATGGCTGGTAGTACTCGCGTGCCGGGTCGCCATTCTCGCGCCGCCGGCCGCTCTGCGGGTGACGGAACCAGCCAGCCGGTTCGGGACCCTTGCGCCACTGTTCAAGGGCCTGCTCCGCCTGCTCGTGGCTGCGGTAGTAGAACGCATCTTGCTGCCCGAACGCATGGATGCCGACTGCGACCGCAACGATACTCGAGTTGATTATCATGATCGCCGCGACACGACCATCGGCGAGTACCCGGAACGGCCGCTTGTAGCCAGCCCGGAGCAGGTCTGCGTCGGACGGCTCGCCGAAGAACGCAGGCGTCAGCAGGTCGAGCATGTCCTTCAGATGCTGGTCGTCCTTCAGGGTGCGGAAGACTTCGAAGCGGGCGATACCTTCACTGAACGACAGCAGGACTTCGTCCCACACGCCCATCGAGTCACGGTAGACGAGGCGGCGCCCCGGCGTGAGCAGATAGCCAAGGTCGTGCGCAACGACGCGTTCAATGTCGTTCGTGACCGAGCGGCAACCGGTCTCGTCGCGGTCAATCAGGCAGACGAACCGGTCGGCGATGAAAAATTCGTAGCGGGCGTTCATGCCAGAACTTTCACAGGCGCATTCGCGGGCATCGTCGCGACGCTCACGTTGTCGGGCTTCCCTGGCTGGCGGCTGCTGACTTCCACATAGCCGCCGGTGTGGCCGATCGGCGTCACGGCGAAGACCTCATGCTGCTGCATTCCGGAGAGCAGTAGCACATCGCCGACCCGCAAATCCTTCGCTTCCTTCGTCATCGTATTCACGCGTGTGCCCTCATGACCTGTTTGATGCGGCGGCTTTCCGGGGATTCGTCCCGCTCGCGTATTGTCAGGCCCTCGGGTCGCAAAAGCTGTTCGGGTTTGCACTTCAGGATGGGACACAGCTTAGCGATTGACTTCGGCCGCAGGAAGGTCGCCGCTTCCATCTGTCTGATATTGCCGGGGCTCGATCCGTAGCGCTCGCCAAGCTGCGACAGCGTGAGGCCGCGGAACAGGCGCCAGGCGGTCAGCGGTGCCTTGCCGTCGAGCAGATGCGCGAGCACGGCGTCCGGGTAGTCGGTTTCCTCGGGCGAGGTCGGTTCCGGCCTGAGCTCCTTCGGGGCCTGCGGCACGTCAGGATTGGAGATCAGCGTCAGCCACGGCTGCGTATTGCTGTCGGGCCGGACGGTCAGCTGCTCGACCGGGCAATCGAAAATATCGGCGAAGCGTGCGAGCGTGATGGCGGTCGGCCGCGTGTAGCCGTTCTCGTGCCAGTTAATCGTGTCGACCGTCTTGCCCATTAACTCGGCGACGTCCTTCCGGGTCAGCTTCCGATAATCGCGCCACGCATGGAGAAAATAGACACCTTTATTAATCGCCTGAATCACTTCCTCAGGCGGCGGGCTTATAAACTCCCGGGCGAAAAATGTCTGCCGCATATGCGCAGGCTTCCGCTTTATATCGCGGGACTCATTCGGCGTAATGACTTCGGACGGTGAATCGGGAGTGGCGGAAGCAGGCAAACGGTCGAGCAAGGCGGACCATCTCAGGTCGGACTTCGAGGACGGCGGTGTGGTCGTCGGTATCTCGAAGCCCGCTGGCAGCAGGCCTGCGAGCGAGGTCCGGAACATGCCGGGCCTCGCGCTCGCCTCGATGTCGGCGGTCTGCGCACGGCGCGCAGCGCACCAGAATTCTACGAGGCTGGATAGCATGGTCGTCGGCACGACTGCCTTAATCCGGTTTCCGTCGCGATCAGTCAGATATTCGATCACGTCAAGATCAAGTCCATACATTTTTGTGTCCCTTCGTAACAAGATAAATCAGAGGGCATTTTCATATCAGCCTTGCGAGTCGGAATCCTAGACAACGGATTTTGCTAACGCAACCTGAACGAGATAATGCGCAACTGATTTTATACGGGTATGGAAAGGACCAAGGCCCGCCCGATAAGGCTGTGCAAGCCGCTGCTCGGGGAAAGCTCCAGGCAAGCGTCCGGCAGGCTCAGGCAGACTGTGAAGGCCCCGTTGTGCAGGGTTTCTGGCAGACTCCGGGAAGCCGAAGGCTGTCAGGCGCCGGACTGTTGGATGGACTGTTGGATGGAAAAGCAGGAATTTTCCTGTAAATCCCTCTGCATAAGGGTTTCAGGCTCAAATCCGTCTTTGCAGCAGCAAAGAAAGTAGGCAAAGAAGACAGCTAAAACCGCCAACTCTTAAGCGGGTCCCTCGGTCCGCGTGAGGTAGTGGTGCATCTGGAATCCGTGCTCCCGCACATTCCGCGCTAGTGACAAGGCAGTCATTCTTCCGGCGGCGCTACGCGCGCCGAATCCCCGCTCAAAAACCACTGGTTGTTTCGGCGCGTCGCCGAGGCGCAGCCGACGGCCCCCGCTGCGCGGGCAAAACCATTGGTTTCCCAGGCAGACCCGTCCGCGACGCACGTAGTGCGGAGTGGGAGGGATGACGGCTTTGTCACGAACGGGGAATGTGCGGGGGCACGGATTCCAGACGCACCACTACCCCCTCCAAGCCAGGGGACCCGCTTAAGAGCTGGCGGTTTGAGCTGTCTTCTTTGCCTACTTTCTTTGCAGCAGCAAAGAAAGTAGGTGCCGCCCCGCACAGGGGCAACGCTAATAGACCGATAACAAAGCAAGGAAAGGCCAACAAAGCCAGAACAACGAAAAAAGCCCCGCCCCGCACAGGGGCAACGCTAATAGACCGATAAGACAACAAGGAAAGGCCAACAAAGCCAGAACAACGAAAAAAGCATAACCCCTGTCCACACCGGCCGCCGGCCGGCAAAAAACCTCCTCCAGCTATAATCAACCCTTCCCCGCCTCCAAAATCCTGCCTTTAACAGAAACATGAGCGACACCCCGAGCGACCCGACCTCGACGCTTGCAAAAAGCTTCGAACCCCACACCATCGAAGCCCACTGGGGCCCTGAATGGGAAAAGCGCACCTACGCCGCGCCCTCCTTCGACGCGAACCGCAAGGATTTCTCGATCCAGCTGCCGCCGCCGAACGTCACGGGCACGCTGCACATGGGCCACGCGTTCAACCAGACCATCATGGACGGCCTGACCCGCTATCACCGCATGCTCGGCGAGAACACGCTGTGGGTGCCGGGCACCGACCACGCAGGCATCGCCACGCAGATCGTCGTCGAACGCCAGCTCGACGCGCAGGGCGTGTCGCGCCACGACCTCGGCCGCGAGAAGTTCGTCGAGCGCGTGTGGGAGTGGAAGCAGCAATCCGGCTCCACGATCACGAATCAGGTGCGTCGTCTCGGTGCATCGATCGACTGGTCGCGCGAATACTTCACGATGGACGACAAGACGTCGGCCACCGTGCGCGACGTGTTCGTGCGTCTGTATGAACAGGGCCTGATCTATCGCGGCAAGCGCCTCGTGAACTGGGACCCGGTACTGCTCACCGCCGTATCCGACCTCGAAGTGGTCAGCGAAGAAGAAAACGGCCACCTGTGGCACATCCACTATCCGTTGACCGACGGCTCGGGCCATCTGACCGTCGCCACCACCCGTCCGGAAACCATGCTCGGCGACACCGCCGTGATGGTGCACCCGGAAGACGAGCGCTACGCCCACCTGATCGGCAAGACCATCACGCTGCCGCTGTCGAACCGCGAAGTGCCGATCATCGCCGACGATTACGTCGACCGCGAATTCGGCACAGGCGTCGTCAAGGTCACGCCCGCGCATGATTTCAACGATTATCAGGTCGGCCTGCGCCACCAGCTGCCGCAAATCGAAATCCTCACGCTCGACGCGAAGATCAACGACAACGCGCCCGAAAAATACCGCGGCCTCGACCGTTTCGAAGCCCGCAAGCTGGTGGTCGCCGATCTCGAGGCGCTCGGTGCGCTCGAATCGGTCAAGCCGCACAAGCTGATGGTGCCGCGCGGCGACCGCACCGGCGTCGTGATCGAGCCGATGCTGACCGACCAGTGGTTCGTCGCGATGAGCAAGCCGGCGCCCGAAGGCACGTTCAATCCGGGCAAGTCGATCACCGAAACCGCGCTCGACGTCGTGCGCAACGGCCAGATCAAATTCGTGCCGGAAAACTGGACCACCACGTACTACCAGTGGCTCGAAAACATCCAGGACTGGTGCATCTCGCGTCAGCTGTGGTGGGGTCATCAGATTCCGGCGTGGTACGGCGAGAACGGCGAAGTGTTCGTCGCCAAGACCGAAGAGGACGCGCGCGCGAAGGCCGTCGCGGCCGGCTACACCGGCGCATTGAAGCGCGACGAAGACGTGCTCGACACGTGGTTCTCGTCCGCTCTGGTGCCGTTCTCGTCGCTCGGCTGGCCGAACGAAACCGAAGAGCTGAAGCACTTCATGCCGTCGTCGGTGCTCGTCACCGGCTTCGACATCATCTTCTTCTGGGTCGCGCGCATGGTCATGATGACCACGCACTTCACGGGCAAGGTGCCGTTCGAAACGGTCTATATGCACGGTCTCGTGCGCGACGCCGAAGGCCAGAAGATGTCGAAGAGCAAGGGCAACACGCTCGACCCGATCGACATCGTCGATGGCATCGACCTCGACGCGCTCGTCGCGAAGCGCACCACCGGCCTGATGAATCCGAAGCTGGCCGCGTCGATCGAGAAGAAGACCCGCAAGGAGTTTCCGGACGGCATTGCGGCGTTCGGCACCGACGCGCTGCGCTTCACGATGGCGTCGATGGCCACGCTCGGCCGCAACGTCAATTTCGACCTCGCGCGCTGCGAAGGCTATCGCAACTTCTGCAACAAGCTGTGGAACGCCACGCGCTTCGTGCTGATGAACTGCGAAGGCCACGACTGCGGTGTCGGCCAGCCGGCGCAATGTGGCGAATGCGGGCCAGAAGGCAATCTGCATTTCTCGCAGGCCGACCGCTGGATCGTGTCGCAACTGCAGCGCGTGGAAGCGGAAGTCGTCAAGGGTTTTTCCGACTATCGTTTTGACAATGTGGCCAACGCCATATACAAGTTCGTATGGGACGAATATTGTGACTGGTACGTCGAACTCGCCAAAGTGCAGATCCAGACGGGGCAGCCGAACCAGCAGCGTGCCACGCGGCGGACGCTTTTGCGTGTGCTCGAAACGGTGCTGCGCCTCGCGCATCCGGTGATCCCGTTCATCACCGAAGCGCTGTGGCAGAAAGTGGCGCCGCTCGCGGGACGCTACCCGGAAGGCAAGGCCGAGGGCGAGGCGTCCATCATGGTGCAGCAGTACCCCGTCGCGGAGCCGTCGAAGCTCGATGAAGACGCCGAGCGGTGGGCGACCGACCTCAAAGCGGTGATCGATGCATGCCGTAATCTGCGCGGTGAAATGAACCTGTCGCCGGCGGTGAAGGTGCCGTTGCTCGCCACCGGCAATGCGGAGCGTCTTCGTACTTTCGCGCCTTACGCTCAGGCACTTGCGCGTCTGTCGGAGGTGCAGATCATCGCCGACGAGGCCGCGCTCGACGCCCAGGCGGATGGCGCGCCGATTGCTATCGTAGGAACGGACAAGCTCGTGTTGAAGGTCGAAATCGACGCAGCGGTCGAACGCGAACGCCTGTCGAAAGAGATCACGCGGTTGAGCGCCGAAATCGTCAAGTGCAACGGTAAGCTACAGAATCAGGCCTTCGTTGCGAAGGCGCCGGCGGCGGTCGTGGAACAGGAGCAGAAGCGGCTGGCCGATTTCGAAGCCACCGTCGGCAAGCTGAAAGCCCAACTGGCCCGCTTGCCGGCCTGACCGACGCGCCCGCCCCCCTCAACGGCGGGCAAGGATTTAACCAGAGGACTCAGGGTATTCACATGCTAAAAGTTACGAAGGCGGTCTTTCCGGTAGCCGGTCTTGGCACCCGCTTCCTCCCCGCCACGAAGGCTAGCCCGAAGGAGATGCTGCCGATCGTCGACAAGCCGCTGATTCAGTACGCGGTCGAAGAGGCGATGGCGGCCGGCATCACCGAAATGATCTTCGTCACGGGCCGCAGCAAGCGCGCGATCGAAGACCATTTCGACAAGTCCTATGAGATCGAGGCCGAACTCGAGGCGCGCGGCAAGGACAAGCTGCTCGAACTCGTGCGCAGCATCAAGCCGAGCCACGTCGACTGCTTCTACGTGCGCCAGGCCGAGGCGCTGGGCCTCGGCCACGCCGTGCTGTGCGCCGAGAAGCTGGTCGGCGACAACCCTTTCGCCGTGATTCTCGCGGACGACCTGTTGTACGGCACGCCGCCCGTGATGACGCAGATGATCGAGGTGTTCGATCACTATCACAGCTCGGTGATCGGCGTCGAAGAGATCCCGCCGCAAGATACGAAATCGTACGGCATCGTCGACGGCAAGGAATGGGAAGACTCGATCATCAAGATGTCGGGCATCGTCGAAAAGCCGGAGCCGGGCGTGGCGCCGTCGAACCTCGGCGTGGTGGGCCGTTATGTGCTGAAGCCGCGCATCTTCGATCACCTGCGCTCCATCAAGCCGGGCGCGGGCGGTGAATTGCAACTGACGGACGCGATCCAGTCGCTGCTCGCCGACGAACAGGTGCTCGCGTACAAGTATCACGGCACACGTTTCGACTGCGGCAGCAAGCTGGGCTACCTGAAGGCGACCGTCGAGTTCGCCCTGCGTCACCCGGAAGTAGCCGCCGATTTCGAAGAATATCTGCGTACCCGCTCACCGGTTCTCGAAGGCTGACGTCGAAAGTCCGGCTGAAACGAAGAAGGCGCTGTACCCCGAATAATGGGGACAGCGCCTTCTTTTTTACATCGGACCGACAGTTTTACCGAATGCAGCTCATCGACGCCGCATCAGAAACGTAAATACTTTGTCATGCACCGAGCTTTCGACGATCTCGTTGCCGGTCTGCTTCGCGAACGCGGCGAAATCGCGCTGCGAGCCGGGATCGGTGGCGAGCACCTTGAGAATCTGGCCGCTTTCCATGTCGGCGAGTGCCTTTTTGGCGCGCAGGATGGGCAGCGGGCACATGAGCCCGCGCGCATCGACTTCCTTGTGAATCTGAATTTGCATCGACGATGACCTTCGGGACGGGGCGTCGCTGACGACGCCGGACAGAGGGTCAAATTCTACAGCAGGCGGAGCAGCGGCGCCGGGCATCGCCACGACGCCCATTTCCACGCGCGAGCCGTGCCGCGCGCCGTTACAGCGTCACCGCCCCGCCGCTTTGCAGCGACTCGCGCAGCGCCACGCCGATACGCGTCGCTTCGAGCGCATCGGCGAGCGTCGCGCCACGCTGTGCCGCATCGCCCTTCCCCGGCCCTTTTTGCACCGATGCGACAAACGCGCGTGCCTCGTGCAGAAACGCGTCCTCGAACCGGTCGAAAAAGTTCGGCGTGCACTCGTTGCGAATGCCGGTCGCATCGTAGATCTCGACGCGGTTCGCACGCGGATTGCGGCCGATCGTCAGCGCGCCCGCCGTGCCGATCACTTCGCTGTGCGTATCGTTGCCGTGCGCCTGGGTGCGCGACGCGTAGAACATCGCGAGCTTGCCGCCCTCGAATTCGCAGATCGCGACACCGTTGTCGACGTCGCCGAATTCGCGCAGACCCTCGTGCAGCGCGACCGTGCCCGCCGCGAACACGCGCGTCGCGCGCGGCTTGCCGAGCAGCCAGCGGGCGACGTCGATGTCGTGCACCGTGCAGTCGAGAAAGATGCCGCCCGAGGTCGCCGCGAAGCGCACGAAGAAACCGTCGTCGTCGTTTTTATCGGTGGTTTGCGAGCGCACGAGGAACGGCCGGCCGATCTGGCCGGCGGCGATTTTATCGAACGCGTCGCGGTAGCTCGGATCGAAGCGGCGCATGAAGCCGATCGTCGCCTGCAGGTGCGGATAGCGCGCCGCTTCGGCCAGCACGCGCTCGCATTCGGCGACATCGAGCGACAGCGGCTTTTCGCAGAACACATGCTTGCCGGCGCGCAATGCGTCGACGATCTGCTGCGCGTGCAGCGACGACGGCGTGACGAGCCATACCGCGTCGACGCGCGGATCGGCGAGCAGGTCCGCGTAATCGGTGTAGAGACGCGGTGCGGGTAGTGCATCACGCGCCCATGCCAGTTCATCTTCGAGCGGACTGCACGCGGCCGTGAGCGTCGCGCCCGGCACGCGATACGCGAGATTCTCCGCATGCCGCTTGCCAAGCCGCCCAAGGCCGACCACGCCGATCCGCAAGCGCTCCATGGCGGGCTTCATCACGCTGCCTCGCCGAGTTTGACCGCGCGGCCCTCGCGCCACGACCGCGTCGCGGCTTCCGCGAGTTCGAGCGCTTTCAGGCCATCCGCGACGGTCGTGCGCACCGGCTTGCCATGCGTGACCGCGTCGAAGAAATGCGCGATTTCGAGCGCGTAGGCCGCGCGATAGCGTTCGAGAAAGAACGCCTCGGGCACGTCGGTCGACACTTCCGTCTTCGAGTAAGCGGTGACCTCGGTCGGCCGCACGTTGCCCGCCTGCAGCATGCCGGTGCTGCCGAGCACTTCGAAGCGCTGGTCGTAGCCGTAGGCAGCGCGCCGCGCGGTGTTGATCTGGCACAGCCGCCCGCGCTTCGTGCGGATCGTCACCGCGGTCGAATCGATGTCGCCCGCGTCGGCGATCGCGGGGTCGGTGAGGCAACTGCCGGTGGCGTGCAGCGTGTCGGCTTCGTCGTCGAGAATCCAGCGACAGATGTCGAAGTCGTGAATCAGCATGTCCTTGAAGATGCCGCCCGAGTGCCGGATGTACTCGACCGGCGGCGCGCCCGGATCGCGGCTCGTGACGACGAGCATTTCCGGCGTGCCGATCTCGCCCGCGTCGAGACGCGCTTTCAACGCGGAAAACGTCGGATCGAAGCGTCGCTGAAAACCGATCATGCACACGACACCGGCGCGCTCCACCGCTTCTGCGCACATCCGCGCGCGCTCCAACGTGAGATCGACCGGCTTCTCGCAGAACACGTGCTTGTTCTGCGCGGCCGATTTGACGATCAGGTCCGCATGCGTGTCGGTGCTCGAACAGATCACGGTCGCGCCGATCGATGCATCGCCGATCGCGCCGTCGCTATCCGCAACCTGCGCGCCATGCTGCGCGGCGAGCGCGGCGGCCGCCTCGCGATTCACGTCGACCACGTATTTGAGCCGCACGCCGGGCTGCCGCGCGAGATTCGCCGCATGGATCTTGCCGATGCGCCCCGCGCCGAATACGGCGACGTCGATCGTGTTTACCGCGTCAGTCATCGTAGCCTCCAGTGTCGTTGGATTCTTCAACGTTCAGTTCGAGCTTGTACGCGAGCGCGATGAAGAGCGCCTGGCACAGGCAGATCGTGCTGGTCAGCGAGCGGAACGCGAACGCGCTGCCCTCTTTCACGTACAGCTGCGTGCTGGCGTAGCGTGCGAGCGGCGATAGTTGGCTATCCGTAATGACGAGCGTCTTCGCCTGAAGATGATGCGCGACGCGCAGACAGTACTGCGTCTCCTTGCCGTACGGCGCGAAGCTGATCGCAATCACCACGTCGCCCTTCCTGACACTGCGGATCTGCTCGCGATACATGCCGCCGAAGCCAGACACCAGATGCACGCGCTTGTGCGTGTGCTGCAACGCATAGACGATGTAGCTCGCGACCGGAAACGAGCGCCGCACCCCGATCACGTAGATGTTGTCGGCCTGCTGCAGCATCTTCACGGCGGCATCGAACTGCTTGTCGTCGAGGCCCGCTTCGAGTTCTTCGAGGCCGCCGCGCGACGCGGCGATGAACTCGCGCGCGACCGCGCCGCCCGACAAGGTGCCGGGCTTCTCGTCGATCAGCTTGCGGATGCGCTGCTGATAGCTCGACGACGACACGCCCTGCCCCGTATACGCCTGACGAAACACCGCCTGCAGATCCGAAAACCCGGAAAAGCCGAAGCGCTGCGCAAAGCGCACGACCGCCGACGGATGCACGCCGCAGCTCGCGGCGATATCGCTCGTGCGATCCATCATCACGCTCGCGCGATGCTGCTCGATGTACGTCGCGACGCTTTTCAACTGCCGCGGCAGCGACTCGTAGGTATCCGCGATGCGCTGCATCAATTCGTCGACGCTCGGCACCGCTTCTTCGGTGATCTGTTCCGCCATGACAGCCTCTCGGGGTTTCCTGCAATGCGGCAGACGCGCCCGCGGCCCGCCGCAACGTGCATCCGACGTTGCCGAGTATAGGCGGCCGCCCCGTCAAATGGAACGTATTTTCCATTTTTATTTGTCATGAAATTTTCTTTGCAAGGCTTCGGAAGATGACCTACTCTTGGTCGTGAGCGATGGCGCTTCGGCCTCGTTGTGTGGGTCATCGGAATGGAAAGCCGCCCGCCAGTCGCTCCCTCAATAACGAACGACAGACCGAGAAAGGTGGAGACAATGAGACTTTGCAGAGGCAAGGCAACGCTCAGGATTCTGGTGACGGCGTTGACGTTGGCGACGGGATTCGGCGCGACCTCGGCCGCCCGCGCGGCGGACGCGCACTTCGTGCTGATCAGCCACGCGCCGGATTCGGATTCGTGGTGGAACACGATCAAGAACGCGATCAAGCAGGCCGACGAGGACTTCAACGTTCAGACCGACTACCGCAACCCGCCGAACGGCGACATCGCCGACATGGCGCGTCTCGTCGAGCAGGCGGCCGCGCGCAACTACGACGGCGTGATCGTGTCGATCGCCGACTTCGACGTGCTGAAGAGCTCGATCGCGAAGGTCACCGAGAAGCACATTCCGCTCGTCACGATCAATTCGGGCACCGAGGAGCAAAGCGCGAAGCTCGGCGCGATCATGCACGTCGGCCAGCCCGAGTTCGCGGCCGGCAAAGCCGCCGGAGAAAAGGCCAAGGCCGCCGGCATCAAGTCGTTCCTGTGCGTGAACCACTACGCGACGAACCCGGCTTCGTTCGAACGCTGCCGCGGTTTCGCCGAAGCGATCGGCGCCAACTTCAAAACCTCGACGCTCGACACGGGTCAGGACCCGACCGGCGTGCAGTCGAAGGTCAGCGCGTTCCTGCGCAATCATCCGGATACCCAGGCGGTGCTGACGCTCGGTCCGCTGTCGGCCGATCCGACGCTGAAGGCGCTGCAGCAGATGGGCCTCGCCGGCAAGATCTGGTTCGCGACGTTCGACTTCGACAGCGACATCGCGAAGGGCATCCAGGACGGCACGATCCAGTTCGCGATCGACCAGCAACCGTACTTGCAGGGCTATATCCCGGTTGCCGTACTCGCGATCGTGAAGAAGGACCACACCACCGATCCGGCCAAAATCCGCGAGATCCTGCAGGCGAATCCGAAGTTCAAGGAGCGTCTTGCCACTTATGGGCTCACGCCGTCCTACGGGCCGCGCAATATCGGCTCGGGCCCGGGCTTCATCACGAAGGCCAACGTCGACAAGGTGCTGAAGTACGCGGGTCAGTACCGCTGAACGCACGGCAACGCATCGCATCGCATCGCGCGCCTAAGCCGCCGCGCCGGCGGCAAGGTTAAAAGGCAGTGACCGGCGGGACGCATGGCGTCTTGCCGGCGCCCGCCCGCTCAGCGGATTCGCAAACGCCCACGGCATTGCGCCGAGCCGCCGGTCGCGGGCGTATCAAGGAGAGCTTCAATGGGTGTCGCCGACCTGTTTCATCCCCATCACCGCAAGCAACCGCCGCCTGATCCGCAGGACCCGGCGAAGTCCGCTGCGACGACCGCCTCGCAATCCGCTGCCGTCGACGAACGCGTGCGCGAGGAATCCTGGTTCCGCCATCTGCTCGGCCGACCGGAATTCGCGGCGCTCGCCGGCACCGTGATGGTGTTCATCGTGTTCGGCGTGGCGGCCGGCAACTCGGGGATGTTCAACCTCGACGGCGTGATGAACTGGTCGCAGGTCGCCGCCTATCTCGGTCTGATCTCGGTCGGCGCGTGCCTGCTGATGATCGCCGGCGAGTTCGATCTGTCGATCGGTTCGATGATCGGCTTTGCCGGCATGATGGTCGCGCTGCCGACCATGTACTTCCACTGGCCGATCTGGCTGGCGATCCTGTTCGCGTTCGTCGGCTCGATGCTGCTCGGCGCGCTCAACGGCTATCTGGTGATACGCACGCGCCTGCCGTCGTTCATCGTCACGCTCGCGTTCCTGTTCATACTGCGCGGTCTCACGCTCGCGCTATCGGTGATGTTCGCCGATCGCACCATCATCTCCGGCGTCGGCGACGTCGCGCGTCAGGACTGGTTCGCGCACACGCTCTTCCAGGGCGTCGCGTTCAAAGGTCTGTTCGTGTGGCTCGGCCACCTCGGCCTCGTGAAGCTGCTCGACAACGGCACGCCGCTCGTGCCGGGCATTCCGAAGGTGCTGCTGTGGTGGCTCGTGCTCGCCGTGGTCTGCGCGTTCACGCTCGCCAAGACGCGCTTCGGCAACTGGATTTTCGCGGTCGGCGGCGATGCCAACGCGGCCAAGAACGTCGGCGTGCCGGTGCGTCGCGTGAAGATTTCGCTGTTCGTGCTGACCGCGTTCTGCTCGGCCCTGTATGCGGTACTTCAGGTGTGCGACATCGGTTCGGCCGCGGCCGACCGCGGTTTGCAGGCGGAGTTCGAGGCGATCATCGCCGCGGTGATCGGCGGCACGCTGCTGACAGGCGGCTACGGCTCGGTGATCGGCGCATGCTTCGGTGCGCTGATCTTCGGCGTCGTGCAGATCGGCATCACGTACACCAACGTCGATTCCGACTGGTTCCGCGTGTTCCTCGGCGTGATGCTGCTGTTCGCCGTGCTGTTCAACCACTACGTGCGCGGCCGCGTCGCGGCATCGCGCTAGACGGAGGTTCACGATGAGCACCCCCGAACAGAACACCGACGACATCATTTTGTCGCTGGAAAACGTCAGCCGTTATTTCGGCAACATCATCGCGCTGAACGACATCACGCTGCGCCTCATACGCGGCGAAGTGCATTGCCTGCTCGGCGACAACGGCGCCGGCAAGTCGACGCTGATCAAGACGCTCGCGGGCGTGTATCAGCCGAGCAAAGGCACCTACCGGGTGGACGGCAAACCGGTGCACTTCACGTCGCCGAAAGACGCGCTCGATCTCGGTATCGCAACCGTCTACCAGGATCTCGCGCTGGTGCCGCTGCTATCGGTCGCGCGCAATTTTTTCATGGGCCGCGAGCCGCAGAAAAAGCTGTTCGGCCTTCTGAACGTGATGGACCTCGAAACCTGCGCAACCACCGCGCGCGACAAGCTCGCCGAAATGGGCATCAACGTGCGCGACCCGCATCAGCCGATCGGCACGATGTCGGGCGGCGAGCGTCAATGTCTGGCGATTGCGCGTGCGATCCACTTCGGCGCGCGCGTGCTGATTCTCGACGAACCGACCGCCGCGCTCGGCGTCAAGCAGAGCTTCAACGTGCTGAAGCTGATCCACAAGGCGCGCGCCAAAGGCATCTCGGTGATCTTCATCACGCACAACGTGCACCACGCGTATCCGATCGGCGATTCGTTCACGCTGCTCAATCGCGGCCGCTCGCTCGGCACGTTCACCAAACAGACGATCAGCAAGAACGAAGTGCTCGACATGATGGCCGGCGGCGCCGAGATGCAGAAGATGATCGGCGAACTCGAAGGCGCGACGATCTGACCGATTCGCGCGGCACGTCCAGCCTCGGCGCGTTTCGCCCGGCTGGCCGACGCGCACCTACCGCGCACTGTTACTCAGGACTATTCATGGCTCACTCCAGCACCTCCAGCGGTAACGCAGCGGACAGCCGGTTCGCGCCGGGGCGCGCCCGCGACATCGTGTGCCTCGGCCGGCTGGCCGTCGATCTGTACGCGCAGCAGGTCGGCGCACGGCTCGAAGACGTGTCGAGCTTCGCGAAGTATCTCGGCGGCTCGTCGGCGAACATCGCGTTCGGCTGCGCGCGGCTCGGGCTTGCCGCGGCCATGCTGGCACGCGTCGGCAACGATCACATGGGGCGCTTCCTGACGGAGACGCTCACGAAGGAAGGCTGCGACGTGAGTCGCGTGCGCATCGATCACGATCGGCTGACCGCGCTCGTGCTGCTCGGCCTGAAGGACCGTGACACCTTTCCGCTGATCTTCTACCGCGAGAACTGCGCGGACATGGCGGTCGACGAGGCCGACTTCGACGAGGCCTTCATCGCGTCGTCGAAAGCGCTGCTGATCACCGGCACGCATTTCTCGACCGAGCAGGTCAATCGCGCGAGCCGTCGCGCGCTCGACTACGCGCGCCGCAACGACGTGCGCACCGTGCTCGACATCGACTACCGCCCGGTGCTGTGGGGACTCACGGGCAAGGCCGACGGCGAGACGCGTTTCGTGGCGAGCGAAGGCGTCAGCGCGCATTTGCAGCGGATTCTGCCGCTGTTCGATCTGGTGATCGGCACCGAGGAAGAGTTTCGCATCGCCGGCGGCAAGGCCGACCTCGCCGACGCGCTCGCGATGGTGCGCGCGGTGACGCCGGCCACGCTCGTGCTGAAACGCGGGCCGCTCGGCTGTCAGATCATCGACGGCGAGGTGCCTGCATCGCTCGACGATGCGCCGGTTCATGGCGGCGTCGAAGTCGAAGTGCTGAACGTGCTCGGCGCGGGCGACGCGTTCGCTTCCGGCTTCCTGTCCGGCTGGCTGCGCGATCAGCCGCTCGACGCCTGCGCGCGCGCCGCGAATGCGAGCGGCGCGCTGGTCGTGTCCCGGCACGGCTGCGCCCCGGCGATGCCGACACCGGCCGAACTCGACTACTTCCTGCGCGAAGCGCAGGCCGATCCGCAACGCATGCGCCGCCCCGATCGCGATGCGAAGCTCGCAAGACTGCATCGCGTGTCGCCGGCGCGCAAAGCGTGGCACGAGGTGCTCGGCTTCGCTTTCGATCATCGCAACCCGTTCTTCGAACTCGCGCAGCAGACCGGTGCCGACGAAGCGCGCATTGCCCGGTTGAAGGGCTTGTTCGTCGAAGCGGTCGCGCAAACCGAACGTGCATTGAACTTGCAGGGACGCATCGGCGTACTGATCGACGACCGCTATGGTCAGGACGCGCTGAATGCCGCGACCGGTCGCGGCTGGTGGATCGGCCGCCCGGTCGAACTGCCCGGCTCCGTGCCGCTCGTGTTCGATCATGGTCGTTCGATCGGCACCACGTTGATCGCGTGGCCGCAGGAACACGTCGTCAAATGCCTCGTGCAGTTTCATCCCGACGAGCCGATCGAGCAGCGGCTCGAACAGGAAGCGCAACTGCGCACGCTGTATGACGCGACCCAGGCAAGCGGCCACGAATTGCTGCTCGAAGTGATTCCACCGAAGCAGGCGTCGCTGCCGCAGGGGCCGGATATCGTGTATCGCGCGTTAAAGCGCATCTACAACCTCGGCATCTACCCCGAGTGGTGGAAGCTCGAACCGATGGACGCCGCGCAATGGCAGGCCATCGACGCGCTGATCGCCGAGCGCGATCCGTATTGCCGTGGCGTCGTGCTGCTCGGTTTATCGGCGGCGGTCGAGCAATTGAGCGAGGGCTTTCGCGCGGCCGCGCAAGCGGCGACGTGCCGCGGCTTCACGGTCGGCCGCACGATCTTTCACGAACCGAGCCATGCGTGGCTCGCCGGTGAAATCGGCGACGACGAACTGATCGCGCGCGTGCGCCTCACGTTCGAAACGCTGATCGCCGCGTGGCGCGGTGCGCGCGGCGAACCGGCGGCGCAAGGCACACCTCATCACGCTCATCAGGAGCAGGCCGCATGAACGAGCGCATCATGGATGACGACACCCCATCCGCCAGCGGCGCGACGCAAGCGCACGCGCCTGCGCGCACCGGCGGCACGATTCGCCTGACGATGGCGCAGGCGCTCGTGCGCTATCTGGCCGCGCAACGCGTCGCCAGCGAAGACGGCACCAACGTCGAACCGCTGTTCGGCGGCGTGTTCGCGATTTTCGGTCACGGCAACGTCGCGGGCATCGGCGAGGCGCTGTATCAGCATCGCGACGCGCTGCCGACCTTGCGCGCGCACAACGAGCAGGCGATGGCGCACAGTGCGATCGCCTACGCGAAGGCGCACTTTCGCCGCCGCATGATGGCCGTGACGACGTCGATCGGCCCAGGTGCCACCAATCTGCTGACCGCGGCCGCGCTCGCGCACGTGAACCGTTTGCCGGTGCTGCTGTTGCCCGGCGACATCTTCGTGTCGCGCGCGCCCGATCCGGTCTTGCAGCAGGTCGAGGATTTCAACGATGGCGGCGTGTCCGCGAATGACGCGTTCAAGCCGCTGTCGCGCTACTTCGACCGCATCGTGCATCCTGCGCAATTGCTGAGCGCGCTGCCGCGCGCGATCCGCGTGCTCACCGATGCCGCGTTGTGCGGCCCCGTCACGCTGGCGCTGCCGCAGGACGTGCAGGCGCAGGCGTGGGACTTCCCGGAGGACTTTTTCACGCAGCGTGTCGTGCGCTTTCATGCACCCGCGCCGCGTAGCGACGATATCGACGCCGCGTGCGCGCGCTTGCGGCACGCGAAGCGTCCGTTGATCGTCGCGGGCGGCGGCGTGCTGTACAGCCGCGCGGCAGATGCGCTGCACCGCCTCGCGAGCGCGCATGGCGTGCCGGTCGCGGAAACGCAGGCCGGCAAAAGCTCGCTCGCGTGGAACGATCCGCTGAATGCCGGCGCGCTCGGGGTGACCGGCTCAGTGGCTGCCAACGCGCTTGCGCATGACGCCGACTGCGTGCTCGCGCTCGGCACGCGGCTGCAGGACTTCACGACCGGCTCGAACACGCTGTTCACGCAAGCCGACGTGATCGCGATCAACGCGAACGGATTCGACGCGCTCAAGCATCGCGGCTTCGTCGTCGAAGCCGATGTGAAACTCGCGCTCGATGCGCTAACGGGGCCGCTGCATGGCTGGCACGCCGAGCGCAGCTGGACCGCGCGCGCACACAAGCTCGCGGCGAGCTGGCGCGACACCGTGCAAACGCTCACCCATGCGCCGCAACGCGACGCGGTACTGCCCTACGAGGGCGACGTGATCGGCGCGGTGCAGCGTTCGAGCGCGCACTCGCCGACCGACGACATCGTCGTCTGCGCGGCCGGCACGCTGCCCGCCGATCTGCACAAGCTATGGCGCGCGGGCCGGCCCGGCGCGTATCACGTCGAATACGGCTATTCGTGCATGGGCTACGAGATCGCGGGCGGCCTCGGCGTCAAGCTCGCGCGGCCCGAGCGCGAGGTGATCGTGATTCTCGGCGACGGCAGCTATCTGATGATGAACAGCGAGATCGCGAGCTCGGTGATGCTCGGCGCGAAGCTGATCGTCGTCGTGCTCGACAATCGCGGCTTCGGCTGCATCAATCGACTGCAACAGGCTTGCGGTGGCGCACCGTTCAACAATCTGCTCGACGATTGCGTGCACGCACCGGAAGGCGCGCCGCGCATCGACTTCGCCGCGCATGCGCGCGCGCTCGGCGCGCAAGCCGAGCATGCGCGCAATCTCGCCGAGCTCGAAGCGGCACTGCAACGCGCGCGCGCGGCGCGAGGCACGTACGTGATCAGCATCGACACCGACCCGGCTCGCACCACCGAAGACGGTGGCTGGTGGTGGGAAGTCGCGGTGCCCGAAGTATCGACGCGCACCGAGGTGCGCGAGGCCCGCGCGAAGTACGACGCGCAGCTCGCCGCGCGCGCGGCGCCGCCCGCGACGCCTGCGCCGTCACAGGGCGCCGATCACGACTGAGAACCATGAGGACTCCGGCATGACTGCTTTCGACGTACGCATCGGCATCAACCCGCTGTCGTGGATGAACGACGACCTGCCGTCGCTCGGCGGCGAGACGCCGCTCGAAGTCGCGCTGACCGAGGGTCGGCAGATCGGCTATCAGGGCTTCGAACTCGGCAACAAGTTTCCTCGCGAGCCGCAAGCGCTGAAAATGCTGCTCGCACGATACGACCTTGCGCTCGTGTCCGGCTGGTACTCGGGACAACTGGCCAGGCGCAGCGTCGCCGAAGAAATCGACGCGGTCGGCGCGCATCTGGAGTTGCTCGCGCAGAACGGCGCGACCGTGATGGTGTATGGTGAAGTCGCCGATTCGATCCAGGGCGCGCCGCGCCCGCTGTATCAACGGCCGCGCTTTTTCAGCGACGCGCAATGGGCCGGCTACGCGGCACGCGTCGATGAATTCGCGCGTTATACGCTGAGTCGCGGCGTGCGGCTCGCCTATCATCATCATATGGGCGCGTACGTCGAAACGCCTGCCGACGTCGATCAGCTGATGGCGCGCACAGGCGACGCGGTCGGCCTGTTGTTCGACGCCGGGCACATCACGTTGGCGGGCGGCGATCCGTTGGCCGTGCTCGACCAACACATCGCGCGCGTTTGCCACGTGCACTGCAAGGACGTGCGCCCCGCCGTGATGAAGCTCGCACGCAATCGCAACTGGAGTTTTCTCGATGCGGTGATCGCCGGTGCGTTCACGGTGCCCGGCGACGGCGCGGTCGATTTTCCGGCGCTGATCGACCGGTTGAAGCGGCACGGTTATTGCGGCTGGCTCGTCGTCGAGGCGGAGCAGGACCCGGTGGTCGCGCCGCCGTTCGACTATGCGCAGAAGGGATACGGAACTTTGCGGGCGCTCGTCGATGCGCCCCTCGGCAAGGAGGCAGCATGAGCTTATTGGTGAAGGCAGAGCGCGAAGGCCAGACGATCGCGCGCGTGACGCCGCAGTCGGCCTGCTGGCGCTATGTGGGATTTGCCGCGTACCGGCTCGGCGCGAACGAACTCGTCTACGTGTTCGAGCCGGCGCGTGAAGCTTGCATCGTCGTGCTGAGCGGCGCGGTCGATATCGAAACGCCGGGCACGACGTGGAGCTCGCTCGGTTCACGCGACAGCGTGTTCGAAGACGCGGCGCCGTACGCGGTGTATGTGCCGCCGAATGTGCGCGCGACGGTGCGCGCATGCCGCGACGCGGAGATCGGTGTCGCGAGCGCGCCGGCCAAGGGCGAGTATCCGGCGCGGCTGATCGAGCCGGCGTCGATGAAGCGCTCGACGCGCGGTAAGTCGCTGAATACGCGTTACGTGTGCGACATTCTTCCGCACACCGAGCCGGCGGAATCGCTGCTGGTGGTCGAAGTGAGAACGCCGGGCGGTCACGCGTCGAGCTACCCGCCGCACAAGCACGACACCGACAATATCCCGCTCGAAAGCTCGCTCGAAGAAACCTATTACCACCGGCTCGATCCGCCGCAAGGCTTCGCATTCCAACGCGTGTACACCGACTCACGCGATATCGACGAATCGATGGCCGTCGAGGATCACGACGTCGTGATGGTGCCGCGCGGCTATCACCCGGTCGTCGTGCCGTACGGCTACGACTCGTATTATCTGAACGTGATGGCGGGCAGCCAGCGGGTCTGGCATTTCCATAACGATCCGGCGCACGAATGGATCATCAACAAGGATGCTTGACTAATTTGTTCGTAGTCGCGCGTCAGCCAACCCCGAGCCATTCGCGCATCACGTCGTCGCGCGACATAAACGACGCCAGCGCGCCGTCGAACACGATCTCGCCGTGCCCCATCACCGCGACGCGGCACGCGATGTCCCGCGCGATCACGAGCCTCTGCTCGATCAGCAACATCGCGACGCCACGCTCGCGCAGCGCGTGCAGACAGGCGGCGACCTGCTGCATCACGAGACTCGCGAGCCCTTCGCCGGGCTCGTCGATCAACAGCAGATCGGGATCTCCGAGCAGCGCCCGCGCGAGCGCGAGCATCTGTTGCTCGCCGCCCGACAGCGCGCCGGCGCGCGTGCGCTTGCGCCCGGCGAGCACTGGGAACAGCGCGTACGCGTCGTCGAGCGTGAAGCGCGGCGCGCGGCCGCGCGCACGCGATGCGGCAGCCGGCGCAATGCCGAGCAGCAGGTTTTCATGCACGCTCAGCGCGGCGAACACGTCGCGATGCTCGGCCACATAGCCGAGCCCGAGCCGCGCGATCTCGAACGTGCGCCGACCGGCGAGCGAACGCCCCGCGAAACGCAGTTCGCCCTCGCAGCGCACGAGGCCCATGATCGCGCGTGCGAGCGTCGAGCGGCCCGAGCCGTTGCGGCCGACCAGCGCGACCACTTCGCCGGGCTCGATGCTCAGCGTGACGCCGTGCAACGCCTGGCTCGCGCCATACCACGCATTCAGGTCGCAAATGTCGAGCAGCGCGCTCATCGGCCTGCTCCATGGTCCGGTTCATCACCCGCCCGCGCGCCTGAGCCGACGTCGAAGCGTTCACCCAGATACGCGGCCCGTACCGCCGCGTCGGCGCGAATCGCGGCCGGCGATCCACTTGCGATGATGCGCCCTTGCACCAGCACCGAAATGCGATCGGCGATCGCGAACACCGCATCCATATCGTGCTCGACCATCAGCAGCGTGCGGCCGGCAGTGGTGTCGCGGATCAGCTCGATCGCGCGTGCCGCTTCCGCGCGGTTCATGCCCGCCGTCGGTTCGTCGAGCAGCAGCGTGTGCGCGCCGCCCGCGAGCGCGATGCCGAGGTCGAGCGCGCGCTGCTCCGCGTAGCTGAGCGTGCCGGCCGCGACGTCGCGGCGCGCGCCGAGGCCGACCGCGTCGAGCACGTCGGCCGCGCGCGCATCGACCGCGGCCGTGCCGGTCAGACGCTGCCACCAGCGCGTGCGATCGCGCTCGGCAAGCTGCGCCGCGCAGCGCAGGTTGTCGAACACTGATAGCCGCGCGAACACGCTGGTGCTCTGAAAGCTGCGCGCGAGGCCACGGCGCGCGATCGCGGCCGGCGCGAGCCGCGTGATGTCCGCGCCGAACAGGTGGATACGCCCCGCGCTCGGCCGCGCGCCGCCCCCGATCAGGTTGAACAGCGTGGACTTGCCCGCGCCGTTCGGGCCGATCAGCGCGTGCCGCTCGCCTGGCTCGATCGCGAGATCGACGCCGCGCAGAATTTGCGTCGAGCCGAAACGCTTTTCGATGCCGTGGAGCGCGAGTGCGGGGATCATCGTGCGGCTCCGGGGAATCGTGCCGCGCGTGCGTGGGCCGTGACGCGCGCATGCGCGCGCAGCGCATGGCGCGTGGTCAGCGCAGCCAGAGCGGCGAGCGCAACGAGCGCCAGCGCAAGAGGAAGCGGCGACAGCGGCAGCGCGACGGTGACATCGGTACCCGCGCCAGCGCCCGCACCTGCACCGGCGCCGAACCATGCGCCGAACAACCCACCTGAAACCGCACCTTCGTCCGCGCCGAACTGCGCCGCATAAGCCCACTGCACCGCGAACACGATGGCCGCGAGCCACAGCAACCCCGCCGCCGCGCTCCACCAATACGCGGCGCGGCAACGTCGCCAGCCGTTGGCGGCAATCCGAGCCGTCTGCCGCGAGGCAAAGCCGGCGAGCCCATCCGGCGCGGCCAGCACGACGACGACAAAAAACAGCCCGAGATAGAACAGCCACGCCCGCGTGACACTGGCGACCACCACGCTGAAAAACGTCAGCACGATCGCCCCCGCGACCGGCCCGAAGAACGCCGCCGTGCCGCCGATCACGGTCGCGATCAGCACCGCGCCCGAGCGCATCATGCCGACGCTCTCAGTCGATACGAGCTCGATATTGATCAGCCCGAGCGTGCCGGCGACGCCCGCGAAAAACGCCGACAGCACGATCACGCCATAGCGAATCCGCCGCGGATAGCAGCCGATCGCCGCCGCGCGCGCCGGGTTGTCGCGCACGGCGTTCGCGAGCCGCATGAACGGTGTGCGCGACAGCGCGAACAGCGCGACACTGGCGACGACGCTCCACAGCGCGATCAGCGCATAGGCCTCGCGCGCCGGACCGAAGCTCCAGCCGCCGAAGAGTGGCCCGCTCGCGCGATCGATCGCGACGCCCGCCTCGCCGCCGAACCAGCCCGGCAGCGTCCACGCGGCCGCGACGACGAGCTCGCCGAGACCGAGCGTGATCATCGCGAATGCGGTGCCGGCACGGCGCGTCGCGATGAAGCCGAACAGCACGCCGCACAGCGCGCCGCCGATGCCGCCGACCAACGGCAGCAGCACCAGCGGCATGCCGCCCGCGTTGAACACCCGCGCGGCGATCAACGCGCCGAGCCCCGCATAAGCGGCGTGCCCGAACGACAGCAGCCCGGTCCCGCCGAGCAGCAGGTTGTACGACAGCGCGAACACGATCATCGTCGCGCTTTGCGCGAGATAGCCGAGCAGCCAGCTGTGCGGCCAGATGAAAGGCGGTACGGCCAGAAAGGCGACGAGCGCGAGCCACGGCGCGAGCGCACGGCCGCCCCCGCGAGGCGGCACCTCGCTTTCCAGCGCGTTTGACGACCCGCTCCGCTTACGCATGATCGTCACGCCGTCCGAACAGCCCGCGCGGCCTCGTCGCCAGCACCGCGACGAGCAGCAGGTAAGGCAGCAGCGGCGCGAGCTGTGCGAGCGTCAGCGCGTCCCATTCGGGCGGCAGCACGGCGCCGGCGAGCGACACCACGTCGCCCAACGACAGATCGCTCGCGACCGCCAGCGTTTGCAGGCACCCCACCAGCAGCGACGCGACGAGCGCCCCGCTCAGCGACCCGAGCCCGCCGATCACGACCACGACGAACACGATCGAGCCGAGCGACTCCGCCATCGCCGGCTCGATGACGAACAGCGGCGCGCCGATCACGCCGGCCAGTGCGGCGAGCGCGGTGCCGGCCGCGAACACGCCGGTGAACACGCGCGGCACGTCGTGCCCGAGCGCTTCGACGGCCTGCGCATGCGTGAGCGCGGCGCGCACGATCAAGCCCGTCTTCGACACGCGCAGCATCGCGACGAGCGCCGCGAGCATCGCGAGCGACACCGCCATCATGAACGCGCGGTAGCGCGTGAAGACCGCGCCGTACAGCGAGAACAGCGGACCGTCGAGCACCGCCGGAATCCTCGCCGACAGCGAACCGAGCCCCCAGCCGAGCTTGACGAATTCGCCGAGCAGATAGGCGGCGCCGAACGTCAGCAGCAGTTCGGGCAGATGCCCGTGCCCGCGCCCGCGCACGCGCCGCAGCAGCCAGCGTTCGAGCGCCGCGCCGAGCAGCCCGACGAGGAGCGGCGCAACCACCAGCGCGCTCCAGAAGCCGGCGCGCGACGCCACCGAAAAGCCGACGTACGCGCCGAGCATATAGAAGCTCGCATGCGCGAAGTTGAGCACGCCGAGCATGCTGAAGATCAGCGTCAGCCCGGCCGACAGCATGAACAGCAACAGCCCGTAGCTCAGGCCGTTGAGCAGAGTGATGATGAACGACTGCACGCGTCTAGTCCGCCGGCCCGACGACGCACAACGGTTCGAGCGCCGCGCGCAGCTCGGCGGGCAGGTTCACGGGACGACGCGTCGCACGATCCACGTAGACGTGCACGAAGTGCCCTTGCGCGGCGGGCTCGGCGTCGCCGTCACGAAATAGCCCCACCTCGTAGCGCACGCTCGACGTGCCGAGCCGCGCCACGCGCAAGCCCGCCTCGATGCGATCGGGAAACACGAGCGGCGCGAAGTAGTTGCACTGCGTCTCGACGACCAGCCCGATCGTCGTGCCGTGTTCGAAATCGAGTACGCGCGCGCGGATCAGATACTCGTTCACGACGGTGTCGAAATAGCTGTAGTAGACGACGTTGTTCACGTGGCCGTAGACGTCGTTGTCCATCCAGCGCGTGGTGATCGGCAGGAAGTGCGGATACGCGGCGCGGCCGGCGGGAGCGGGTTTGTTCATCGGACGTGGCGGTGGGTGGAGGCGAGGATCACAGCGACTCGGTCAGCATGCGGTGATAGTCGTCGGCGCTCGCCTCGCGCGGATTCGTGCGATGACAATGGTCGACCAGCGCGCCCTGCACGACCTTGTCGAACATGCTTTCGTCGACGCCCATTTGCCTGAGGCCGGTCGGCAGTCCAAGCCGCGCCGTCATGTCGAACAGCGCCTGCGCGAGATCCGCATGCTCGGGCACCCCCATCACGCGACGCATGCGCGCATAGCGACGCTCGGCCACCACGCTCGGCGCGCGCTCGTTGAAGCGCAGCACCGCGGGCAGCACGACCGCGTTCAGCGTGCCGTGATGCAGCGACGTGCGGCCGTTCACCTTCAGGCCGCCCAGCGGATGCGACAGCGAGTGCACACAGCCGAGGCCCTTCTGGAACGCCATCCCGCCCTGCATCGACGCGCTCATCATGTTCAGGCGCGCCTCGCGATCGCGGCCGTCCGCGCACGCGCGCTCGATGCTGTGCCACGCGCGTTCGAGGCCGTCGAGCGCGATACCGTCGGCGGGCGGATTGAAGGCCGGCGCGAGGAAGGTCTCGATGCAATGCGCGATCGCGTCCATGCCGGTCGCGGCGGTCAGCCCCGGCGGCAGGCCGAGCGTGAGACCGGGATCGCACAGCGCCGATTTCGGCAGCAGATTCCACGAGTGAAAGCCGAGCTTGCGGCCGTCGTTCAGGATCACGATCGCGCCGCGCGCGACTTCGCTGCCAGTGCCGGCCGTGGTCGGAATCGCGATCAGCGGCGCGACGGCGTCGGTGATCTTCGCGCTGCCGCCTTCGATCGTCGCGTACTGCGTGAGCGGCCCCGGATGCGTGGCCGCGATCGCGACGCCCTTCGCGAGATCGATCGACGAACCGCCGCCCACCGCGATCAGCCCGTCGCAGCGCTCGTCGCGATACACCTGGGCGGCCGCGAGCACCATTTCCTCGGTCGGGTTCGACGGCGTGTCGTCGAACAGCGGCACGTCGCCGAGCTTCAGCGCGTCGAGTGCCTGCCGCGCAATGCCGGCCGCGACGACGCCCTTGTCGCTGATCACCAGAGGCCGCTCGATGCCGATGCGCGTGCACTCGGACGACAGTTGCGACAGTGCGTCGTAGCCCAGATGAATATGGGTCAGGTAGTAGATGTAGGCCATGCCGTTTTCTCCCTGAGCGTGCGCTCATTGACCGCCGGTTGACGTGGATGATCGGTTCGGTGATGCGTCGATGGATGTGCCGAATCGTGTGGTGTCGCGTGCGTTGTGGGCTGTCTCCATGTTGGCTGTGATTTCTGCGTCGTCTGTGTGCTGGCGAATGTTGCGGCTCGATGGGCCGAACGCCTCACTGCCCCGGCCGCTCGACGAATTCGAACGGCAACCCGCGTCGCCGCATCCATTCGCCGAGCGCCTGGCCGGTGCCCGCGCGCCACGGCCGCAGCTTCGCGGGTTCGACGAGCCGGTATTCGAGCAGTTCGGGCGACAGCGCGATCGTCCCATACGCCTTCACGTGATACGCGATGATCAGCTCGTTCTTGCGAATGAATTCGTACACGCCGATCAGCTCGACCGACCCGGCGTGCAGCGAGGTCTCCTCCATCACTTCGCGCGCGATGCCCTGCTCCGGCGTCTCGCCGTTTTCGAGGAAGCCGGTGATCAGCGCGAACATGCCCTCGGGCCACGCGGCATTGCGCGCAAGCAGTATCTTGCCCTCGTACTCGACGATCGCCGCGACGACCGGCAGCGGGTTATTCCAATGGACGTAGCCGCACTCGGTATCGGGACAGCTCTGACGGACGCGGCCGCCCTCGTGGTCGGGGTCGGCGCGTTCGGTCAGGGGTTTCGCGCAGCGGGGACAGAATCGGTACTCGGTCATGGCGGGGGACGTCTCTTTGTTTCGTGTTTTCTGGCGGGTCGTAGTTGGGTGGCTTTGCGCGTGTGCCGAGTGGTGCATCGAGGCGCCGGTGGTAACTCGGGTTCCAGCAACCTCACGCGTCTTCCATCACGCGACGCACAGCTCACGCACGTCGGCGGCGAAACGCTCGACCGTGTCGGGCTGCGTGTCCCACGCGCACATCAGCCGGCAACCGCCCGCGCCGATGAACTCGTAGAACTTCCAGCCGCGCGCGCGCATCGCCTTCGCGGCATGCGGCGGCAACTGTGCGAACACCGCGTTCGATTCGCTCGCAAACATGATGCTCACGCCGGGGATTTCCTGCAACCGCGTCTCCAGCAGACGCGCCATCGCGTTCGCGTGACGCGCATTGCGCAGCCATACGTCGTTGTCGAGCAGGCCGAGCCACGGCGCGGAGATGAAGCGCATCTTCGATGCGAGCTGTCCCGCCTGCTTCAACCGATAGGCGAAATCGTCGGCGAGCGCGCGGTCGAAGAACACCACCGCCTCGCCGACCGGCAAGCCGTTCTTGGTGCCGCCGAAACACAGCACATCGACGCCCGCGCGCCATGTGATTTCCGACGGATGCACGTCGAGCGCGGCGACCGCGTTCGCGAAGCGCGCGCCGTCCATGTGCACCTTCAGATGACGACGCTTCGCGATCGCCGCGATGGCGCGCACTTCCTCGACGCTGTAGACGGTGCCGACCTCGGTCGACTGCGTCAGCGTGACGACCTTGGGCTTCGGATAGTGGATATCGGCGCGCCGCGTGACGATGGACTCGATCGCATCGGGCGTGAGCTTGCCGGCGATGCCCGGCGCCGTGAGCAGTTTCGAGCCGCCCGAAAAGAACTCGGGACCGCCGCACTCGTCGGTCTCGATGTGCGCGAGTTCGTGGCAAATCACCGAGTGATACGACTGGCACAGCGACGCGAGCGCGAGCGAATTGGCCGCCGTGCCGTTGAACACGAAGAACACTTCGCAATCGGTCTGAAACAGGTCGCGCAGACGGTCGCAGACCTGGTTGGTCCAGGAGTCGTCGCCGTAGGACGGCTCGTGGCCGCTGTTGTTGGCTGCGATCAGCGCGTCGAGCGCTTCGGGACAGATGCCGGCGTAGTTGTCGGACGCGAAATGTTGCATGGTCGAGCGACGCGCCCGGCGACAGGCGCGAGGGAATGACGGAAAGCGGTCATTTTAGTGCGCTCGTGCGAGATTTGTTTTCGCGTCTTAGCTGCAACCGCAATCCGGCATGCGGCCACGGCGCGGGCCGCGCGGCACGCGCGTCACTGCGATCAGGCCCGCCGCCCCCGCCAGCAGCGCGCCCGCGGCGAGCCACAGCGCCAGCGAAAACGACCCCATGTGCGCGGCAATCGGCGCGGCCACCAACGGACCCGCGATCTGACCGATGCCATAGGCCGCCGTCGCATAACCCATCAGCCCGGCCGCGTCGTCGCCGCGCAGACGCCGCGCCTCGCGCATCGCGAATAGCGTGATCGCGGTGAACGGCAGGCCGATCAGGATGCTGCCGAGCGAGAACCCGCCCGCCGTCGGCCACACGATGCCCAGCGCGATGCCGAGCGCCTGCAGCACATACGAGCCCGCGAGCAGCGCGCGGTTGTCCCAATGCACGGGCAAACGCGCGGCGAGCAACGCGCCGACGATCAGCGCCGCACCGAACATCGGCCAGAACAGGTCCGGCCACGCCGAGCCCGGCAACGCGTGGCGCGCGATGACCGGCAAAAAGGTCGCGGTGATGATGTAGCCGAAGCCCGGGATACCGTAGAGCAGGACCAGCCAGAACGCGTCGGCGCGGTGGACGGCATGGCTCGTCTGAATGCCGGCCGTACGAGGCGGCTGGTTTGCGCCGGCGCGCGATCCGGTGGCGGGCTTTGCGGTTGCGGAGCTTACAGCGGCAGGCTTCGCTGTTCCCGCACGCCGCGCTTCGCCAAACACCGGCCACACCAGCACCGACAGCACCGCGCCGATCACCGCAAAGCCGATCCATCCGACCACCGCGCCATAGCCGCCCGCGACGCTGACCAGCAAGCCGGTGCCGACGATGCCCAAGCCCGGCCCCGTATAGATGACGCCGCTCCACGCCTGCGCGCCGAGTTCGGCGAGCCGCCGCAAGCCCCACTGCGACGCGAACACGAAGGTCCATGCGCTGACCGCGCCGGCGACGAAGCGCACCAGCGCCCACACCCAGAACTGCCCGGTGACGCCCATCGCGAGCGTCAGCAGCACGGTCGCGGCGAGTCCGACGCGCACCATCCGCGCGGGCTCGACCCGCAGCGCCGCGCAGGTCATCGCGCCGGCGAAATAGCCGGCGTAATTGAACGACGCGAGCCAGCCGCCATGCTGGATATCGATCTGCGGCTGGCCGAGCGCGGCGCCGTGCAGCATCAGCGGCAGCAGCGGCGTGAATGCGAAGCGCCCGATACCGAGCGCGACGGCCAGCGTGACCATGCAGGCGAGCGCCGCGCGCCGGGCGGCGTGCGGGTCGTGGAAGCGCGGGTGCGCGTGGGAAGCGAGATCGTTCATGATCGGACGGTCAATCGGCGATGGTGTGAATTCATACTAGCTTGACCTTTGAATCACGAAAAATGAATAATTAGAATGTTATTCATCGCCAGGAGAGAATCATGGATCTGGCCGCTCTGACCATCTTTCGCGCGGTCGTGCGCGAAAACGGCGTGACGCGCGCCGCGGCGAAGCTCAATCGCGTGCAATCGAACGTGACCACGCGCATCAAGCAGCTCGAGGAGCAGCTCGGCACCGAGCTGTTCATCCGCGACGGCCGCCGCCTCGTGCTGACGCCGGCCGGCGAGACGCTGCTGCCCTACGCGGAACGGCTGCTCGCGCTCGCCGACGAGGCGCGGCACGCGGTGCGCGAGGATCGTCCGAGCGGGCGTCTGCGTCTCGGCACGATGGAAAGCGTCGCGGCGACGCGTCTGCCGGGCCTGCTCGCGCAATATCACCAGCAATGGCCGGCCGTCGAACTGGAATTGGAGACCGGCACGACCGGCAGGCTGATCGAGCGGGTGCGCGAGTTCGAGGTCGATGCGGCGCTGGTCGCGACGCCGCTAGATCCGGCCACGCTCGGCGATCTGTTCGAGACCGTGCCGATCTTCCGCGAGGAACTCGTGATGCTGACGCCGCGCGGTCATCGGCCGATCCGCGAAGTGCGCGATATCGCGCTATCGACGCTGATCGCGTTCGAGCGGGGCTGCGCGTATCGCGCGTATATCGAGAAGTGGTATCTGGAGCACGGCACGCGGCCGCAACGGGTGCTGGAGCTCGGCTCGTATCACGCGATCGTCGCGTGCGTGGCGGCCGGCGCGGGCGTCGCGGTCGCACCGCGCTCGGTGCTCGATCTGCAGACCGACACGAGCAATATCGCGGTGCACGAATTGCCCGATATCGGCAAGATCGACACGCTGCTGGTGTGGCGACGCGGGCATTTTTCGTCGGCGCTCAATGCGCTGCGACGCACGCTGGTGGCGTCGCAGGAAGGGACGGCCGAGGTGGATGCGGTGGCGTCCGCGGATGCGAACGTGGTCTGATCGTTGAATCCGCCCCGCCGACCAGGTTCGACGCAACCCGGTCGGCTTCAGCAAAAGCGAAGGGGCCACGCAACGCACCAATCCTGCTGGCGCACCGCGTGGCCCCTTCGTCGAACCCGGCTCGACTTCGCGTCGAGCCGGACTCAACCGACCATCAGAATCAAAGCTGCCCTTCGACCCAGCTCTTGACGCCCGCGAGCGCCGCCGGCAGGTTGGCCGGCTCGGTACCGCCGGCCTGCGCCATGTCCGGACGGCCGCCGCCCTTGCCGCCCACCTGCTGGGCCACGAAGTTGACCAGTTCGCCCGCCTTGACCTTCTTGCTGGCGTCGGCGGTCACACCCGCGATCAGGCTGACCTTGCCGCCTTCCACCGAAGCGAGCACGATCGCCGCGCTCTTCAGCTTGTCCTTGAGCTTGTCGACCGTTTCGCGCAGCGTCTTCACGTCCGCGCCTTCGAGCGTCGCCGCGAGCACATGCACGCCGCCGACTTCGATCGCCTGGCCCGCGAGTTCGTCGCCCTGGCTCGACGCCATCTTCGACTTCAGCGCGCCCAGTTCCTTCTCGAGCGCCTTCACCTGGTCTTGCACCTGGCCGATGCGCTGCGTGAGTTCCGCCGGTTGTGCCTTCAGCGCGGCCGCGGCCGCGTTGACGCGCGCTTCGAGCTCCTGCACGTAGCGCACCGCGTTGTCGCCGGTGATCGCCTCGACGCGACGGATACCGGCCGCGACGCCGCCTTCCATCACGATCTTGAAGAAACCGATGTCGCCCGAGCGATTCACGTGCGTACCGCCGCACAGCTCACGCGAGAAGCCGAGGTCGAGCACGCGCACTTCGTCGCCGTACTTTTCGCCGAACAGCGCCATTGCGCCGCCCTTCACCGCCTCGTCGTACGACATCACACGCACGATGCCGGGCGCGTTCGCCAGCACTTCGGCGTTGACGATTTCCTCGACGCGGCGGATCTGCTCGTCCGTCATCGGCGCGTTGTGGGCGAAGTCGAAGCGGGTCTTGTCGGCGTCGACGAGCGAGCCCTTCTGCTGCACGTGCGAACCGAGCACTTCGCGCAACGCCTTGTGCATCAGGTGCGTGGCCGAGTGGTTGCGCGCCGTGCGGGCGCGGCGCACCGCGTCGATTTCGGCCTTGACGATGTCGCCGAGCTTCAGCGTGCCCTGCTCGAGCGTGCCGTGGTGGCCGACCACGTCGGCCTGAACCTTCAGCGTATCGACGACCGCAAAGCGCGTGCTGGCGTTGGCGAGCACGCCCTGGTCGCCGACCTGGCCGCCCGACTCCGCGTAGAACGGCGTGTGATCGAGCACGACGACCGCCTGCTGGCCGGCCTGCGCCTGCTGCACCGACGCGCCATCGACGTACAGCGCGACGACCTTCGCGTCGTCGAAGACGATCTCTTCGTAGCCGTGGAAGGTGGTCTTCGCGCCCGAGTATTCGAGGCCCTGCGCCATCTTGAACTTGCCCGCCGCGCGAGCCTGCTCGCGCTGACGCGCCATCGCGTCGTCGAACGCGGATTCGTCGACCGTCACTTCGCGCTCGCGGCAGACGTCCGCGGTCAGGTCGAGCGGGAAGCCGTAGGTGTCGTGCAGCTTGAACGCGAGTTCGCCGTCGAGCGTCTTGCCGCTGGTTTTGCCGCCTGCGGCGTCGAGATCGGCCAAAGCGGATTCGAGAATCGACATGCCGTGTTCGATCGTCTCGAAGAAGCGCTCTTCTTCCTGACGCAGCACGTCGGTCACGCGCTGCTCGGCCTGCTTCAGTTCAGGGTAAGCGTCGCCCATCTGCGCGACCAGGTCGGCGACGAGGCGATGGAAGAACGAACCCTTCTTGCCGAGCTTGTAGCCGTGGCGGATCGCGCGGCGCACGATACGGCGCAGCACGTAGCCGCGGCCTTCGTTGCCCGGAATCACGCCGTCGACGATCAGGAACGAGCACGCGCGGATGTGATCGGCGATCACCTTCAGCGAGTTGTTGCCCAGATCGGTCACGCCGGTTTCGCGGCCAGCGGCTTGAATAAGCGCCTGGAACAGGTCGATCTCGTAGTTGCTGTGCACGTGCTGCAGCACCGCGGCGATGCGCTCGAGGCCCATGCCGGTGTCCACGCATTGCTTCGGCAGCGGCGTCATGTTGCCCTGCGCGTCGCGGTTGAACTGCATGAACACGAGGTTCCAGATTTCGATGTAGCGGTCGCCGTCTTCCTCGGGCGATCCCGGCGGCCCGCCCCACACGTCCGGGCCGTGGTCGTAGAAGATTTCCGAGCACGGGCCGCACGGGCCGGTGTCGGCCATCTGCCAGAAGTTGTCCGATGCGTAGCGCGCGCCCTTGTTGTCGCCGATGCGGACGATGCGCTCGACCGGCACGCCCACTTCCTTCGCCCAGATGTCGTGCGCTTCGTCGTCTTCCTGGTAGACGGTGACCCAGAGCTTGTCTTTGGGCAGCTGGTAGACGCCGGTCAGCAGTTCCCACGCGTAGTGGATCGCGTCGCGCTTGAAGTAGTCGCCGAACGAGAAGTTGCCGAGCATCTCGAAGAACGTGTGGTGACGCGCGGTGTAGCCGACGTTCTCGAGGTCGTTGTGCTTGCCGCCGGCGCGCACGCTGCGCTGCGCGGTCGTGGCCCGCGAATACGGACGCGATTCCGCGCCGAGGAACACATCTTTGAACTGCACCATCCCCGAATTGGTGAAGAGCAGTGTCGGGTCGTTGCCGGGCACGAGGCTCGACGAACGGACGATCGTATGGCCCTTCGATTCGAAGAACTTGAGGAATTTCTCGCGGATTTCAGCGGCTTTCATAGCGGGCGGGGGACGGTCCTGACGGTTCCTGACGGAGACTGGCGGTCGGTGGGATGCGCCAACTGTCGGTTTCTTTAAACGACTGATTATACGGGATCGGCAAGCGCGCGCGGCACTGCGCGCCGCCTGGTTGGCGCTCGCGTGTCCGCTCGTCCGATCCGCGCCATGACGTTCGGCTGACTGCGCCCGCGAGCGCGAATCGCTTAAGATGACTTCCACGAAACTTCGCGCGAAATAACGCATGGCAGCTCGCCGCGCGGCCTGCAACCATCAGGAGACATTCAGGAACATGGGCGCTCTCAGTCACATCCGCGTGCTGGATCTCACCCGGGTGCTCGCCGGTCCGTGGTGCGCGCAGACGCTCGCCGATTTCGGCGCCGACGTCATCAAGATCGAACGCCCCGAGGTCGGCGACGACACGCGCCACTGGGGGCCTCCCTATCTGAAAACGCCGGACGGCGCGGACACGCGCGAGGCCGCCTACTATCTCGCGGCGAACCGCAACAAGCGCTCGGTCACGCTCGACATCGCGTCGCCCGAGGGTCAGCGGATCGTGCGCGAACTGGCCGCGCAAAGCGACGTCGTGCTCGAGAACTACAAGGTCGGCCAGTTGAAGAAGTACGGCCTCGACTATGACTCGCTCAAAGAGGTCAAGCCCGACCTGATCTACTGCTCGGTCACGGGCTTCGGGCAGACCGGCCCGTATGCGCAGCGCGCCGGTTACGACTTCATCGTGCAGGGGATCGGCGGCTTCATGAGCATCACCGGCGAGCGTGACGCTCAGCCGGGCGGCGGCCCGCAGAAGGCCGGCGTCGCGATCGCCGACCTGATGACCGGCATGTACTCGACGATCGCGGTGCTGACCGCGCTCACGCACCGCGACCGCACGGGCGTTGGCCAATACATCGACATGGCGCTGCTCGACGTGCAGGTCGCGATGCTCGCCAACATGAACTCGAACTATCTCGCGAGCGGCCAGCCGCCGGCGCGCTGGGGCAATGCGCATCCGAACATCGTGCCCTACCAGACCTTCCAGACCAGCGACGGCTGGATCATCGTCGCGGTCGGCAACGACGGACAGTTCCGCAAGTTCGTCGAAGTGGGCGGCCGCCCGGAACTCGCCGACGACGAGCGTTTCGCAACCAACCCCGCGCGCGTGCGCAACCGCGAACTGCTCGTGCCGATGCTCGCGGACATGGTCCGCCTGCAGGGCAAGCAGCAATGGATCGCGGCGCTCGAAGCGGCCGGCGTGCCGTGCGGGCCGATCAACAACCTCGACGAAGTGTTCGACAACGAGCAGGTGGTCGCGCGCGGTCTGCAGGTCGATCTGCCGCATCCGTCGGGCGGCACGGTCAAGCTGGTGCGCAACCCGATCACCATGACCGGCACGCCGCCGCAGGCGCTGAGCCATCCGCCGCTGCTCGGCGAGCATACCGAGCGGGTGCTGAGCGACGTGCTCGGATACGACGCGCAGACGATTGCCGAGTTGAAGCGCAAAGCGGTGATCTGATCGAGAAGGCGGCGAGACTCAGCGCATCGCCGTTAGCGAAGCCAGCCAGCCGCGCCCCTCGTCCCAATCGTCGAGACCGCTGTCGGCGTTGATGTGGCCGCGCGCGCCGATCCCGATCCAGCGGCTGCCCCACGCGTTCGCGCAGGTTTGTGAAAACGGCACGCCGCCATAAGGATCGTCGCTGCTCGCCACCACGATCGTCGCAAACGGCAGGCGGGTGAGCGGCACCGGCGCAAAGCCGCCCGCGTCCCTCGGGAAGTGCGCTTCGTCCGGATCGGGCACGGCGACCAGCAGCGCGCCGGCCACCTTCGCGAGCTGCGCCGCGCTTGCGTACTGCGAGGCCCAGAACGCCGTGGTCAGACAGCCGAGGCTGTGAGCGGCGAACACGACCGGCGCGTCCACGGCGTCAAGCGCGGCGGCCAGCGTGCGGCACCAGGCGTCGCGCGAAGGGTGGTCCCAGTCCGGCATCTGCACGCGGACGACCGCGGGATCGAGCGCTTCCCAGCGCGTTTGCCAGTGGCCTGGGCCGGAGTCCAGATAGCCCGGCAGTACGAGTGTGGTTGGTTGGTGTTCGCTCATCGTGCTTCCCCGTGTTCGGCTTATCGCCCGCTCGCGGGATAGCGCGGCGGGCCGTCTACCGTATCACGCGTGCCACGCCGCCACCACGGGGATCGCTCGCGGGCTCGGGTGTCGTGCCGTCCACGCGGATCATCTGCACGTCGCCGTTGAACGACTGCTGCTCGACCGTAAAGCCGAGCGCCTTCAATTGCGTGGCGAGCTCATCCGGGGCGGGACGGTACGGCTCGAAGTAGATCGTCTTTGGCGGCAGCAGCTGATGATGGAAACGCATCGCGGCGAGCGCGTCCGTCGGTGACATGTTGAAGTCGTACAGATTCGTCATCACCTGGAAGATCGTCGTCAGGATGCGAGAGCCGCCGGGCGTGCCGATCGCTAGCGCGATCTTGCCGTCCTTCAGCAGCAGCGTGGGCGTCATCGACGAAATCGGGCGGCGGCCCGGCGCGATCGCATCCGGCTCGGCATCGGCGGCGCCGGGTGTCGACGCCGCGCGCGTCGCGCCAGCGACGGCTGGCTTGATCACGAAATCGTCCATTGCATCGTTCAGCAGGAACCCGCCGCCGTCCACCACGACGCCCGAGCCGAAATCGCCGTTCAGCGTGTAGGTGTTCGACACCGCGTTGCCCCATTTGTCGACCACCGAGAAATGCGTGGTTTGCGCCTTCTCCGTCGCCGCGCCGCCGTCGACACCGGGTTTCACCGTCGCGCCGGCCGGCGCTTCGTCGGCTTTGACTTCGGCCGCGCGCTGCGCGAGGTAGGCGTCGTCGATCAGCTTCGCGACCGGCACCGGCGATGCGTCCGGGTCGCCGATATGGCGCTGCCGGTCCGCGAACACGCGATCCTCGATCTGCGCGATCAGATGGATGTACGGCGCTGAATTCAACGCAAGGCCGTCGAACGCCGGCTGCAGATCGGCCCGCATCTTCAGCATCTGGATCAGCCCGAGGCCGCCCGAGCTCGGCGGCGGCGCGGTGATCACGCGGTAGCCGTGCCAGTCGGCCGCGAGCGGCTCGCGCCACAGAGCCTTGTACTGGCTCAGATCCTGGCTCGTGATCAGGCCGTGGCCGTACATCTGCGCGGCGATCATTTGAGCGGTGCGGCCCTCGTAAAACTCGCGGCCGCCGTCGCTCGCGATCCGCCCCAGCGTCTGCGCGAGTTCCGGTTGGCGCAGCATCGCGCCCGCCTTCAGGTTCGCGAAGTAGGCGTCGAAATTGGTTTTGCCGGCGAAGCTCTTCGCGGCCGCGTCGCGTCGCTGCTGCAGCCGCGGGTCGACCTGGAAGCCGTCGGTCGCGTAATGGATCGCGGGCGCGAGCACCTGCTTCCATTTGAGCTTGCCGAAGCGCCGCTGCGCTTCCCACATGCCATCGACCGTGCCCGGCACGGCCGCCGCGCGATGCCCGACCGTGCTGATGCCCGGCGCCACGTTGCCCTTGTCGTCGAGGTACATGTCGCGGGTCGCCTGCTGCGGCGCGCGCTCGCGATAGTCGAGAAAATACGGCTTGCCGTCGACCAGCAGCGTCATGAAACCGCCGCCGCCGAGGTTGCCCGCATCGGGCCGCGTGACGGCGAGCGTGAAGGCCATCGCGACCGCGGCATCGACCGCGTTGCCGCCTGCGGCGAAGATCTGCTGCGCGGTGTCAGCGCTGTAGCTATCCGGCGCGGCGACGGCCGACGCATCGAGCGCCGGCTTCGGCGCCGGTGTTTTCGCGGCGGCGGACAGCGGCGCGGCCACGTTCACGGCAAGCGCGGCAAACCAGGCCGAAGCGAGCACACGACGGTTACGGCAAGAAAATCGGGCGCTAGCCAAAGCGCGGGCAAAGGGCGCGCGAAACGCGCCGTGCGTCGGGACAGACATCCGATAAAACTCCGGCAACGAGGCGAGCATGGCGCACGAGCAGCGGAGCCTCGTGCAGGAAGATGAAGGACAGCGTGGACGGCTCGGGCAAGCCCGCCCCGCGCGAAGGCCCAGCACAGGCGCGCGGGCCGCGCGCAGCAGCGCATCCTAAGTCGGCGCGTCGCGCGTCGCCAACCCGTTTTACCTCCTGTTACAGCCCCGCGCGCCGGCTTCCCTGACTCCGGCAGCCGCGCCAAACCCACTGCGCCGTTGGCTGCGCGCCGCAACCACCTGCCGCGAACGGGCTCGTCGGGTAGAATTGACGGCTACACGGGCGCATTGCGCGCCCCCACGGACTCTCATCTTCTCGCATGAATACCGAACGCAACGACGCGCCCGCGACATCCAATTTCATCCGCAACATCATCGACGACGACAACCGCACCGGCAAATGGAGCCAGCGCGTCGAAACGCGCTTCCCGCCGGAGCCGAACGGCTATCTGCACATCGGTCACGCAAAGAGCATCTGCCTGAACTTCGGCGTCGCGCGCAGCTACGGCGGCGTGTGTCATCTGCGCTTCGACGACACCAATCCGGAGAAGGAAAGCGTCGAGTACGTCGAGTCGATCATCGACTCGGTGCGCTGGCTCGGCTTCGAATGGGAAAAGGACCGCACCGAGCATCTGTACTTCGCGAGCGACTACTACGACAAGCTGTACGAGTTCGCGGAGCTGCTGATCCAGCGCGGCAAGGCTTACGTGGATAGCCAGTCGGCCGAGGAAATCCGCGCGAACCGCGGCTCGGCCACCGAAGTCGGCACGCCGTCGCGCTTCCGCGAGCGTTCGGTCGCGGAAAACCTCGACCTGTTCCGCCGCATGAAGGCGGGCGAGTTCAAGGAAGGCGAGCACGTGCTGCGCGCGAAGATCGACATGTCGTCGCCGAACTTCAACATGCGCGACCCGGTCATCTACCGCATCCGTTTCGCGCATCACTACCGTACCGGCGACACCTGGTGCGTGTACCCGATGTACGACTACACGCACTGCATCTCGGACGCGCTCGAAAACATCACGCATTCGCTGTGCACGCTCGAATTCGAAGACCATCGGCCGCTGTACGACTGGATCCTGAACGAACTCGCCGAGGCCGGTGTCTTCGGGCGTCCGCTGCCGCAGCAAATCGAGTTTTCGCGCCTGAACCTGACCTATGCGATCACCAGCAAGCGCAAGCTGCTGCAACTCGTCAACGAAGGCCATGTGGAAGGCTGGGACGACCCACGCATGCCGACCATCGTCGGCCTGCGCCGACGTGGCTTCACGCCCGAGTCGATCCAGCTGTTCTGCGAGCGCATCGGCGTGACCAAGGTCGACTCGTGGATCGACATGAGCGTGTTCGAAGGCGCGCTGCGCGACGATCTCGACGAGAAGGCGCCGCGCATCGCCGCCGTGCTCGATCCGGTCAAGCTGATCATCGACAACTTCCCCGAACGCCTCACCGAGCCGTGCCACGCACCGGTGCATCCGCATCATCCGGAACAGGGCATGCGCGAGTTTCCGATTTCGCGCGAGCTGTGGATCGAGCGCGAGGACTTCGCGGAGACGCCGCCGAAGGGCTACTTCCGCCTGTTCCCGGGCAACAAGGTGCGGCTGCGCTACGGCTACGTGATCGAATGCACGCACGCGGACAAGGACGAGAACGGCAATATCGTCGCGGTGCACTGCAACTACTTCCCGGACAGCAAATCGGGCACCGAAGGCGCGAACAATTACAAGGTCAAGGGCAACATCCACTGGGTCAGCGCGGCGGCCGCGTGCCCGGCCGAAGTGCGCATCTACGACCGGCTGTTCAAGGAACCGCAACCGGACGCCGGCGGCCGCGACTTCCTCGAAGCGCTGAATCCGGACTCGAAACGCGTGGTCCAGGCCTACCTCGAAACCGGCGCGCGCCATGCGCTGCCGGAGCAGCGCTACCAGTTCGAGCGCCACGGCTACTTCGTCGCGGACCGCGTCGATTCGAAGCCGGGTAAGCCCGTATTCAACCGCATCGTCAGTCTGCGCGACAGTTGGGGCAAGCCGGCCTGAGCCCGCGCCAGCGAGGGCCCGGCGTTGCGGGCCCATCCGGGTTGCCGGATGTTTCGATCGACACTCACTGCGCGCTCGCCTGAGCGCGCCGGTCCGGGAGGTCCGATGAAGGTTGCAGACCGCCACGGGGAAGGGTCTGAAGGTAGGGTTCGCGTCGCACGGAGCGCGTGCGGCTCACGCTTCCCGCGTCTGCTGCGCGGCATGCACAGCGTGCTGCTTGCGCTGGCCGCCTGTGGCGCGCTCGCGTTCGCCGGCCCCGCCCGCGCGGATGAACTGACCGGCACGCTGAGAAAGATCCACGACGACGGCGTCGTCGTGCTCGGCGTGCGAGAGGCGTCGATCCCGTTCTCGTACTTCGACGGCAGGCGCACGGTCGGCTACTCGCAGGCGATCGCGATGCAGATCGTCGATGAAATCAGGAAAACGCTCGGCATGGCGCAGCTGCGGGTTCACGAAGTCACGGTCACGTCGTCGAACCGCATGCCGATGCTGCTGAACAACCAGATCGATCTCGAATGCGGCTCGACCACACACACGGTCGAGCGCGAAAACGTCGCCGCGTTTTCAGACAGCTTTTTCCAGTACGCGGTGCGCATGATCACGCGCAGGAACAGCGGCATCACCGATTTCCCCGATCTGGCCGGCAAGCCGGTCGTGACGACCGCGGGCACGTCCGACGAGCGCCTGCTGCGCAGCCTCAACACCGACAAGCAGCTGAACATGCGCGTCATGAGCGTGCGCGACCATCAGGACGCCTTCAACGCGATGAAGGACGGTCACGCGGTGGCGTTCGTGATGGACGAGCCGATCGTCTACGGTTTCAAGGCGACCGACCCGCATCCCGACGATTTCATCGTGACGGGCACACCGCTTGGCTACGAGGTTTATGCGTGCATGTTCCGCAAGGGCGACGAGCCGTTCCGCGCGCTCGTGAATCGCGTGATCGTGCGCTCGCAGACGTCCGGCGACGCCGAGCGTCTGTATCGGCAGTGGTTCACGCAGCCGATTCCGCCGCATGGCATCAACGTCAATTTCCCGCTGTCGGAGCAGAACCGCGCGTTGTTCGCTCATCCGAACGACCACGCGCTCGATTGAAGGCGGCGTGCGCCGTCTATAGCGACCGGTGCAACTCCGCGAGCGACAGCGTCGTCTCGAAGAGCCGCGTCAGACTACGGCTCGCATAGCGCGGCACCTCTTCGATCGACGCCCAGCGGTAATCATCCATTTCGGGGATCAGCGTGCCGTCCGAGCGGCGCGGAAACAGCGACGTGCAGGTGCACGTGCTCAGATCGAGCTCGCCGGCACCCGCGCGCGCCGCGAACAGATGCAGGTCCTTGTCGCGCCGGTAGACGAACAGGCCGAGATCCTTCAGCCGATCGGCCTCGAGCGCGATGCCGGTTTCCTCGACCATCTCGCGCAGCGCCGTCACGTGCGGCGCCTCGCCGTCCTCGCCTTGCCCTTTCGGGATGTCCCAGTGCGTCGTTTCGGTGGCGTGCGCGAGCAGCACGCGTCCGTCGGGATCGAGCAGCACGATCCCGCACGAGACGATTCGCGGGCTCATCGCGCAGCCTCACTGCATGCATCTCTCGCGCCGCGCTCACGCATGCTCAACGCTTCTGCAGCTGCCAGGCGCCACCTTCCTTGCAGAAGTTCGGACGCAGGTTCATCGATTGCCCTTTCGCATTGAGTACGACCCCGAGGGTGCGGCAGGTGCGTCCGCCGTCGGTCGAGGTGCTGTCCATCGAGATGGTCGCGTCGATCTTCACGCTATTGCCGGTGCCGTCGTTGACCCACGTGAAGCTCTCGCCGTCCTTCCTGTCATTGAGCGCGCTCATGACCGCATGCTTGATCGAGGCGTTGTCACGCTGTCTCATATAGGTGATCGGCGTGTCGCTCAGAAAGCCGAGGTTCGCCGCTTGCGCGCCGATCGCCGCACCGAGCAGGAGGCTCGCGGCACTGAGGTGGAACAGCACACGGGTTCGCGTCGACATGTAGGACTCTCCTCGAAGTGTGCACGGCGCGCACGGGCGCACAGCGGCTTTTGATCCTGACCTCAAAAGCATAGCATGCACACTTCGGCAGGCAGCGCGCCATCGACGCGGCCATCAATGCTCGGCGGCCGTCCCCTGCAGGCGGAACGTGTTGACGACGTCGCGCAGCATCTGCGCCTGCTCCTGCATCGACTGCGCGGCGGCCGCCGCCTGTTCGACCATCGCCGCGTTCTGCTGCGTGGTCTCGTCCATCTGCGCAATCGCGAGATTGACCTGCTCGATGCCGCGGCTCTGCTCGTCGGACGCGGCGGAAATCTCGCTGATGATGTCGGTCACGCGCTTCACCGCATCGACGAGCGACTCCATCGTGCCGCCCGCCTTCTCGACGAGCGTCTTGCCGCTGCCGACGCGCGCGACCGAATCCTCGATCAACGTCTTGATCTCCTTGGCCGCGTCGGCGCTGCGGCGCGCGAGGTTGCGCACCTCGCCCGCGACGACCGCGAAGCCGCGGCCCTCCTCGCCGGCGCGCGCGGCTTCGACAGCCGCGTTCAGCGCGAGGATGTTGGTCTGAAACGCGATGCTTTCGATCACGCCGATGATATCGACCACCCGCGCCGAGCTCGCCGCGATGCTCTGCATGTTCGCGACGACGTGCTGCACGGCCTCGCCGCCCTCGCCCGCGAGCTGCGACGCCGAGCGCGCCATGCGGTTGGCCTGCAGCGCGTTGTCGGCGTTCTGCTTGACGGTCGCCGTCAGCTGCTCCATGCTCGCGGCCGTTTCGCCGAGCGACGACGCCTGCTGTTCCGTTCGCGCCGACAGATCGAGATTGCCCGCGGCGATCTCTTCGGCCGCGACCGTGATCGTTTCGGTGCCGCCGCGAATGCGCCGGATCGCGTCGGCGAGGCGGCTTTGCATGCGCTGCATCGCGTACAGCATGCTTTCCTGATCGTCGCCGGCCAGTGTGACCGGGCACGACAGATCGCCGTCGGCGATCGTCTCCGCGACGCTCGCCGCATAGGCGGGCTCGCCGCCGAGACTGCGCTTCACGTTGCGGATGATCAGCACGAGCGCGACGGTGCTGAAGCTGCCGATCACGAGGATCGTCAGCAGATAGCGCAGCAGGTCGGCGCGGAACGCCGCGTCGATGTCGTTGACGTAGACACCCGAAATCAGATACCAGTCCCACGCGGCAAAGCGCTTGACGAAGCTGATCTTCGGCACGCGCTCGTTGTTGCCGGCGAGGCGGCCCATGTAATCGACGAAGCCCTGCCCGTGCGCCTGCGCGACCTTGACCATTTCGACGAACAGCAGCTTGCCGTCGCTGTCCGCGTAGTGCGACACGTCCTTGTTGCGCAGATCGGCGAGCACCGGATGCATGATCACGACCGGCGTGGCAGTCGACACGATCATGTAGCCGCTGCCGGGGTAGCGCATCGCGGAGAGCCGCGCCAGCGCCTGCTGCCGCGCCTGTTCGGGCGTCAGCTCGTGCTGGTCGGCGCGCTGCGCGTAGTCGGCGACGATGCCGTACGCGCTTTCCACGACGTTCTGCACCGCCGACTTGCGCTCGGCCAGCATCGTCGCGCGCGACTGCCATGCGGCCCAGCCGCCGAGGCCGAGCAGGCCGAGCCACGTAATCAGCAGCGCGAGCCAGAGTTTGGTGTTGAGGCTAAGTCGGTTCACGCTGATTCCTCCATCGCGGTGCGTCACACGGTTCTGTTGAATTAACGGCGCCGCGCGCGATTTCCTGAGTCGGGAAACACCCGAAGCGAGCCGTACGAACACGCGACAGCCTGACAGCCACCGGACCCGCAACACGGCACAAAAACAAAAAGGGTTACAGGCGCGAAACCTGTAACCCTTCGATGATTCTGGTACGGCAGGAGGGGCTCGAACCCCCGACCCTCGGCTTAGAAGGCCGATGCTCTATCCAGCTGAGCTACTGCCGTATGGATCGATATCTGCATGAAACCGGCACTCGCGGCGAGCCGCCCGATTTCCGACAAACTAAAATTCTAACTGACCTGCAGCCAAACGGGCCCGGATTATAACCGATCGCCCGGCGCGCTCAGACCGGCTGCGGATGCAGCATGAACCAGCCGAGGAACAGGATCCCCGCGATCGCGCAGTACGCGCCGAACGACGCGAGACGTCCGCGGCCTTCGAAATAGCGCATCAGGAAACGCACGCTCAGGTACGCTGCGATCGCGGTCAGCACGCCGCCGAGCACCGCGTCGGCAAGCTGGCTCGGCGCGTGAAGCAGCTTCGGCAGTTCGAGTACGCCAGCCGCGAAAATGATCGGCGTGCCGAGCAAGAACGAAAACTCGGCGGCTTTCTCGGTGGTGAGGCCGGCCGCATTGCCGGCGATCATCGTCAGGCCACTGCGCGAGAAGCCCGGAATCAGCGCGCCGATCTGCGCGAGGCCGACGAAGAACGCCTGGCGCAACGTCAGCTTTTCCGGCGGTTGATGCGCGCGCGCGCGTTGCAGACGATCGCCGAACCACAGCAGCACGCCATTCACGATCAACGCAATCGCGACGATCCGCAGATCATGAAAAAGCGCCTCGAGGCGCTTTTCCAGCACGAGACCGACGAGGCCCGCCGGAATCGTACCGATGATCAGCGCCCACATCATGTGACCGTCGTCGTTGCGGCGGCCGCCGAGCGACGCGAAGAAACCGCGCACCAGCGCGTACCAGCGCGCGCGGAAGTACCACAGCAGCGCGAACGCGGTGCCGAGATGCAGGGCGACGAGGAACGGCAGCAGTTGCGGCGCATGCTTGTCGATATGCATGTCGAACAGGGCTGGCACGAGCAGCGTGTGGCCAAGGCTGCTCACCGGAAACAGTTCGGTAACGCCTTGCAGCACGCTCAGAAAAATGAGAAACGACAGGTTCACGCGGCGGTCCTTGTAAGCAAAGTGTCGAGAACTGCGCGCCGCACAAAAGGGGGAGCCGGCGCGTCAAAGGCGCACCGATTATGCCTGGCTACACACCCAGCGCCAAGCGGTTAGGCTCACATTCGGAGAGATATTGACGCGCCGCGTCACAACTCGACACCGTTGTTACGCGAGAGCAAGAAAGCGGGCGGCGGATTCGTCGCGCGCGTGCTGCGAAAGCAGGGAATGAAAACCAGCGGATCAGCGCTCGAGAGAGTGGAAGAAGTAGTACGTGCTGGCGGTGAATATACCGAATAAGGCCACCGCCATTGCCGTTGCGAGATCCATGATGCCTCCTGAGCCGATTCGCCCGGGAGTCGGATGGACCGGACGCTCCGACGGATTATCAATAGGATTCGCCCTTTTCCGACACCCGCAATTTCCCGGGAAGGGTTTCCCCGTAGCGCAAAGCAGCGCAAAATCGCGGTTTCGCCGCGCGAGACGCAGTCGCCGCGAATGGCGCAAAACGCCGCTTCCATGCAGATGCAACGGCCGACCCACGCGGCCGCTTTGCGCGACCCTCAACCTCTATCTGGCTAGCTATTGACCATGCCCCTCTCCCCGGAACAGGACATTCTCGAGATCGCCCAGGACGCCTCGGTGCTCCGTTTTTCGCCGCAAGCCGGCGGCCGTCTGCTGTCGTGGACGATCGACGGCGAAGAGGTGATTCACTGGCCCGAGCACGCTGACTGGAGCGTGCCCGCGCGGATTCGCGGCGGCAATCCGCTGCTGTTTCCATTTCTCGGCCGTCATCGCGTCGACGGCAAGATCGGCTATTGGCGTGACGCGCGGGGCACCGTGCGCGAGCTGCCGATGCACGGCTTCGCGCGCGACCTGCCGTTCGAGCCTCACGCCGACGTGCATGGCGCCGGCCTGCGGATGGTTCTGACCGACAGTGAAGCGACCCGCGGCTCCTATCCGTTCGGCTTCCGCTTCGAGGCCGCCTACGAGCTCATCGATCCGCACACGCTCGACGTGACGCTGACCACCACCAATACCGGCGACGCGCGCCTGCCCTACTACGCCGGCCATCACTTCTACTTCACGCTGCCGCACACGCAGCGCGCGCAAACGACGCTCGAACTGCCGCGCACCGAGCGGTGCCGTCAGCTCGAGGACGGCTCGATCAGCCCCGCCGAGCCGGGCGAAGCGAGCTACACGCTCGACGAAGACCGGATCTACGACCGCTTCCATTGCCTGACCGGCACGCCCGATCGACCGGTGAGGGTCGATGCGCCGGGCATCGATCGCGTGATCACGATCGATCTGCAGCGGCCCGGCTCGGTGCCCTGGTACGCGGTGACGACGTGGACTGAAACGCCGCAGTCGGACTTTTACTGCGTGGAGCCGTGGCTCGGGTTGCCCGATGCGATCCACAACGGCCGAGGTTTGCGCTGGCTCGAGCCGGGACAAACCGAAACGGCGGCACTGCGCATTACCGTCGAGAAGACCAGCTGATACGCCGGCGCCGGCGGCGAGCCGCTCGAAGCGGCCGCCCGCCACTTCGCTCCCCTCGCCGGGGGGCGCAACACAAAACCGTTAGAATCGAACGCTTTGTCTGTCTGTGCCGCGTGATCGGGATCAGCGCGCGGCAGTGTTTTGCGAGGTCCAATGCTGGAAACGACAAGAATCAAACGACTCGGCTGTGCGGCATTGCTCGCGCTGCTCACCGCGTGCGGGTCGGCGCCGGTGGGGCCGGGCTACTACCGGGTCGAACGGGGCGACACGCTGTCGAAAATCGCGCGCGGCAACCGGCAATCGGTGCAGAACATCGCACGCTGGAACAACCTGACCAATCCCGACCGCATCGAGGTCGGCCAGGTGCTGCGCGTCGCGCCGCCAGGCGGCGCGGCGTCGACGAGCGGCGCGATCCGCAGCGGCGGTGGCGATAGCAGCAGTGGCAGCGCGAGCGCGGCGGTCGCGCCGCGTCCTGCGCCCGCGGACACTGCGTCGGCGACCGCGCCCGTCCCGATCTCGCTGGTATGGCCCGCCGACGGCACGGTGTTCCGCCGTTTCGACGGCGGCAACTCGAAGGGTATCGATATTGCCGCGGCGGCCGGCACGCCCATCGTCGCGGCGGCGCCTGGCACCGTCGTCTATGCGGGCAACGGTCTGCGCGGCTACGGCAATCTGCTGATCCTCAAGCACAACGCCGACTATCTGACCGCTTACGCGCATAACCGCGCGCTGTTGGTGAAGGAAGGCGAATCGGTCAAGCGCGGCCAGAAAATCGCCGAAATGGGCGACACCGATACCGATCGCGTGATGCTGCATTTCGAACTGCGCTACCAGGGCCGTTCGATCGATCCGTCGAAACAACTGCCACCGCGCTAGGCGGCGGGCGCGGGAACCCGCCGTGCTATAAACGCTCAATTCGAAGCGGCGTGGCTGCGCGCCACGCCCTTCCGTTATTTGCAAGGAATCTGAAATGAAAAGCCCATTGGCGCGCGTCGCGGCGGCTGCGACGATCAGTCTTGGCCTCCTGACGCTCGGCGGCCTCGGCGGCTGCTCGACCACGACCACGATGACCTATCTGCCGAGCGGCGACACCGGCTTCGCGATCAACTGCAGCGGCAGCGACGCCAGCACGAGCTGGGCCGAGTGCTACAAGCGCGCGGGCGAAACCTGCGGCAACTACGGGTACGACGTGGTTTCGAAAGACGTCGACAACGGCGCGACGTCGGGCGGCACGATCGGTGGGATTTTCGGCGCGAATGTGAAAAACCGTTCGATGGTCATCCGCTGCAAGCAGTAAAAGGCAGCGCGCCGTGCGGCACGCGCGGCCGCCGAGCGGCAGAGCGTCACCGCTTAGCGGCGTCGCCAGCGCCCGGAGCGCGGATCGATGCGCGTGGCGAAGCGCACCAGCAACGCGAGCGCGATTAGCCACACGCCGACAAAAATGATCACCCCGGTCATGAGTCTCGCGCCGAAAAATAATCCGCCATCATCGGCCGCATATGTGAATTCGCGGTGAAGATCGCTGCGGCAGGTTAAACATCCGCGTAAATCCATTCAAAAAAAAGCCCGGCACGAGGCCGGGCTAACGGGGGTTCGGCGCATATCGGCAAAGGACCGGTTCACCATGCGCCAGAACGAAATCTAACAATCCGCATTTCCAAGCGCAATGTATTAATTTTGCGGCCAATGTTACACGGCGTACGGATTCCGCAATCCGTGAATCGGAAATGTCGGAATCAGACCGGCTTAATGCGCCGCAGCTGGGATACTCCACACGCCAAATCATTCAAACCAGGAATGTCGGAGTATCGCACCGGCTAATGTTCCTGGGCTATCGGCGGAAAGTCCCGCCAAACCAGCAGAGGAAAGACGTCTGGCCGAATAACACTAACTCATCCGGCAATAACGCCGCTTTGGCTTGCGAATATTAACTTGGTGCGCAAACGCACGTAACGCATCGATTAGTCGCGGCAACTCTTCCGAATAAGCGCCGATACGTTTTCACAACAAATTCGCGAATAGTGAAATCTTTAACATTGACAATTCCGCCGACAATATTGAAACCGCATTCAAACTCGTTTCAGTTTCGAATATTCGGACGATTAATAGCCGGTGCTGACGGGCGGCACGCCTCGTGGGCCGCCGTCGTTGAATCCGCCGGCATCCAGGTTCAGAATCCGATTCAGTCAGCGCTGCATAAAAAACCGCCCGGCGCGTTGCGCAAGGCCGCCACGCGGCCCGCCGGTCCTTGCCAATAGTTTATAGTGACGGCCCCGTCCGACCCTGTCCACGATGACTTCCAACGACGCCTCCCAAAGCCCCCTTTATGCGAAGCTGCTCGGCGAAACCGCCAAGATCGGCTGGAGCGAACTCGAACGTTTTTTTGCGCGCGGCATACTGCTGCACGTCGCGCGCGACCTCGATCTCGTGAGCGTCGCCGAGGCAATCGCCAACGACGACACCACCCGGGTCGCCCAATGGTTGTCCTCCGGCCTCGTCGTGCGCGTTCAGTCGGAGACGGCCGCCGATTTCGCCGCGCGCGACCCCGAGCTGTGGGCCGTCGTCGTCTCTCCTTGGGTGTGCGTGCAGGAGCGCTCTTGAACGACGCGAGTACGCCCGATGCCGGTATGCCCCCCGCCGCGCGATCCGAAACCGCCGCACACCCAGCCAGCGCGCCCGCGCTGCCGGTGCGCTGGCATCGCCGGGTGCTCGCGCTCGCGTTGCCGATCGTCCTCGCGAATCTGACGCAACCGATCCTCGGCGCGGTCGACACCGCCGTCGCTGGTCATCTGGACAGTGCCTCTTACCTCGGCGGTGTCGCGCTCGGCGGGCTCTTCTTCAACTTCGTGTTCTGGGGCTTCGGCTTCCTGCGCATGGGCACGACCGGCCTCGTCGCGCAGGCGGACGGCGCGGGCCGCAGCGACGAGTTGCGCAACACCGTCGTGCGCGCACTGCTGATGGCGGCCGCGATCGGCGCGCTGGTGCTGCTCGTGCAGCAACCGCTGATCGACTATGCGCTGCGGGCGATCGGCGGCAGCGACGCCGTGCAGCGGCACGCGCAGGTTTATTGCCACGCGCGCATCTGGGCCGCGCCGCTCGCGCTCGGCAACTACGTGATACTCGGCTGGCTGCTCGGCACGCAGCAGGTGCGGCTCGCATTGCTGTCGCAGGTCTTCATCAACAGCGTGAACATCGCCGCGGTGCTGCTGTACGTGTACGCGTTTCATTGGGGCGTGGCCGGCATCGGCGCGGCTACCGCGACCGCCGACGCGCTCGGCTTCGTACTCGGGCTCGCCCTGCTATGGCACGGCAGGCCGCGCGGCCTGCCCGCGCTGAATCGCGCCGCCTTGTTCGACGCCGCCGCGCTGAAGCGGCTCGTCGTGCTCAATCGCGACATCTTCGTGCGCACGCTGTGCCTGCTGTCGTCGTTCGGCTGGTTCGCGCATCTCGGCGCGCGGCAAGGCGACGCGACGCTCGCCGCGAACGCATTGCTACTCAATTTCCAGACCTTCATGGCGTACGGGCTCGACGGTTTCGCGCACGCGGCCGAGGCGCTGGTCGGCGCGGCGATCGGTGCGCGCGATCGTCACGCGTTCGCGCAGGCGGTCAAGGTCACCGCGCTGTGGTCGGCGCTCGGCGCGATCGGCTTCTCGTGCGTCTACTGGGGCGCGGGCGCGTGGATCATCGAGCGGCTGACCGATCAGGCCGCCGTGCGTGCCGCGGCCGAAACCTATCTGCCGTGGGCGGCGCTGTCGCCGGTCATTTCGGTGTGGGGCTTCCTCCTCGACGGCGTGTTCATCGGCGCGACGCGTACGCGCGAGCTGATGATGTCGATGGCGGTGTCGCTTGCGGTGTTCGTGGCGGCGTCGTCGGCATTGCTCGCGTGGCACGGCAATCACGGGCTGTGGATCGCGCTGCTGATCTTCATGGCCACGCGTGGCGCAACGCTCACGCGTTACCTGCCGGGCGTGTCGCGGGGGATGGCGGCTGCCTAGCGCGGTGCGCTGGGCACCGTTGGCTATTCGGCGGACGACAGACCGTTACGGCTTGAAACAAGCGCATACATATCGCATAACGAGCGCGTCCTGGAATGCTCTCAGCCCGTGCTCTCCGCGCGAACCGTCGGCACGGGTCAGAAGTGCCGGCGTGCTCGCGCCGGTGCTTCGCTTTCCCCGCCCTTTCCCGCTCGTTTTCACTTCAACGAGCGCTCACTGCGCGACGGGCGCGGGCACCATCGCGGGCGGCCGATCGTCGGTGGGCACGCCGTGGTAGTCGGCGGGATCATGTGGTGGGCTGCCGCGATGCGCGGACGGATTGTCCGCACAGCCGGCGACGCCGGCGCACAACAGCAAGGCAAGAGTCAGAACGCGGGTCATTTTGCAATCGTCTCCGGGACAAAGCGATGGCGGAGGTCCGCCATCGCGCCGAGAGTCTAACCGCAAAGCGCGTTCGGCGACGCCATCACACACCTCGTGCGTCGCCCGTTCCAGTTCGTGAGATTTCACCGGACCTGCGCTACTATGGGTTCATGGCTGAACCTACCGGGAGACTGCCATGGACGGTGAATCGATCGCGGGCCTGATCGGGCTCGCAATAGGCCTGATCGTGCTGGTGGCGTTGTCGATTTTCGAATCGCGGGCCTACCGGCGTGAACACGATGGCGAGGGCATGCTGCATCACTGGACGCATCAGCATCTACATATGCCGCATTGGAGGCGTCCAAGGCATTGATGCGGGTGATCTTCAACTCTGACCGAATGGCCTCTGGCCTCGGCACCGGCATGTCACGGTACCTCAGTCGCGCGTCCGCTCGATGACGCGTTGACCGGCGTTGCGGCGCCTGCGCGCATCGAGGTCCGCTGGACGTGCGCAACGCCTTTCCGGTTCTTTGGGCATACCTACATCGAACGACGACGCTTCCTGCGTCGCTCTCTCCTTCTGCGCTTTCGTCCAAGGCCTCACTGCATCGAGCTTAACGGGTGATGGGCACATGCCTTGCTGGTTCCGATCCAGCAACAGACGCGCGACACGCGCGTCTGTTGTCGCGGCGCGCGCGCCAAACCAGCGTGAAGATGCGGCCAGCGATTTCGCGGCCCCCTCAAAAAGGAGAACGCCATGACCGTCGGAACCATCCTGCTAATCGTGCTCATCCTGCTGCTGATCGGCGCGTTGCCAAGCTGGCCGTATAGCAGCGGCTGGGGCTATCGGCCGACTGGACTCGTCGGCGTCGTGCTGATCATCGTGATCGTTCTGCTGTTGATGGGGCGTATATAGCCCACCGCGAGGCCGGCGCGAGCCCGCTATGGTGAACGTCGTTGCCCGTGCGGTTGGGGCCGCCAAGGGATTGACGCTCCTGCCCGCACCCCCTATACTCTCGGATTCGTCGGAGCGTAGCGCAGCCTGGTAGCGCATCTGATTTGGGATCAGAGGGTCGTAGGTTCGAATCCTATCGCTCCGACCACGAAAAGCAGCTCGAAACCCGCGAAGCCTCCGGCTTCGCGGGTTTTTGCTTTTTTGGCTCGCGTTCAGGTGGACGCCGACAGCCGACCCGTCAGGCACTCGCCTTGCAAATCATCACCTGCGCATGCGACAGTGCTTGAGGCAGGTACCTCGCTGCGAAGACGCGCAAGCCCGCCGCAACGCCATCCCAAGCCGCTCAAAAAGGAGACTCCCATGGACCTGATCCTCTGGCGTCACGCCGAAGCAGAAGATGTCGCCGCGAGCGATCTCTCCCGCGCGCTCACCACGCGCGGCCGCAAGCAGGCGCAGAACGCCGCGAAATGGCTGCGCGCCCGTTTGCCCAACGACGCGGTCATACTCGCGAGCCCCGCCGTGCGCACCATCCAGACCGCCGAGACGTTGAGCGACCAGTACCGCGTCGTGCGCGAACTCGCGCCGAACGCGAGCGCGAACGACGTCCTGGAAGCGGCCGGCTGGCCCGGCGGCATCGCGCAAACCGTCGTGATCGTCGGCCATCAACCGACGCTCGGCCACGTCGCCGCGCAACTGCTCGGCGACAGCCGCGCGAGCTGGCCACTGAAAAAAGCCGGCATCTGGTGGATCGAGAGCCGCGAGCGCAACGGCGAAGATGAGGCGGTGTTGCGCGCCGCCATCAGCCCCGATCTGATCTGAGCGCGCGTGTCGCGCGACACCTCCGACATTACAGGCACCCACGCGAGGGCTTACGGGCAGTCATCCAATCGTCACGGCTTTGCCATGCGAGCGTCACCGCGCGTTACTACATTGGCGAAAAAAGAAATCCTCACTCTTTTCGACCAGGACAGCCAATGCGAGAACTGCCGACGCCCACCCTGCCCTTCGCCTCGCTTTTCGAACCGCGCCGTCTGCCGCGCGCCGAGGAAACGGTCACCGCGCAGCATCGCCTGCAAGTGTCGTGGGCGCGTACCGACGAAGAGCTGCGTGAAGCGCAGCGTCTACGCTATCGCGTCTTCGCCGACGAAATGGGCGCACGCCTCAGCGGCCCCGCGGGCCTCGACGTCGATGCCTTCGATTCGTACTGCGACCATTTGCTGGTACGCGATCTCGACACGTTGAAAGTAGTCGGCACGTATCGCGCCCTGCCGCCGCATCAGGCCGCGCGCATCGGCCGTCTATATGCGGAAAGCGAGTTCGACGTGTCGCGTCTCACGCATCTGCGCGCGAAGATGGTCGAGGTCGGCCGCTCGTGCGTGCATCCGGACTATCGCAGCGGCTCGGTGATCATGTCGCTATGGGCTGGGCTCGCCGCGTACATGAAGCACAACGGCTACGAGACGATGCTCGGCTGCGCGAGCGTCGCGATGGCCGACGGCGGCCACTATGCGGCGAACCTGTATTGCTCGCTGCGCGACAACGCGCTGACCGCGCCCGAATATCGCGCGTTCCCGCATACGCCGCTGCCGGTCGACGAACTGCAGACGGGTGCCGCCGTCGCGCCGCCCCCGCTCGTGAAGGGCTACTTGCGTCTCGGCGCGAAGATTTGCGGCGCACCGGCGTGGGACCCCGACTTCAATACCGCGGATTTCCTGACGCTGTTCCGTCTGTCCGATATCAACGCGCGCTATGCGCGGCACTTCCTCGGCGATGCGTTGCCGCGATAAGCTGCGCCGAGATACGAAAAAGCCCTGCATTTGCAGGGCTTTTTTTGTTCGTGCACACGCCGCGAATCGACGCGTGCGTCGATCCGCATCGCGTCAATCGTCCGTATAAACGACACGGTACGGAATCCCGACTTTCTCCCACTCCGCCGCCTCCTGGATCAGGCTGTAATCCGTCAACGGATTGTTGGCGACCCACTCGTTCGGCAAACGCACCTCGTAACCGCCGTTCGCCTGAGCAACCGTGATGCCCGGCAGGCCGACGTCCGCGCGTCGACGGCACAGCAACGCCGCGAGCCGCAGACAGAACAGCAGCGGCCATTCGACGTCGCGCGTTTGCGACAGCTTGCCGAGCTTGCCCGCGTGGCCGAGCACGAGCGCGGCGAGGCGCGCCTGGTCGGTACGCGAAAAGCCCGGCATGTCGGCATTGCTCGCGATATAAGCCGAGTGTTTGTGATACGCGCTATGCGAGATCGACAGGCCGATTTCGTGTAGCGACGCCGCCCAGCCGATGAACATGCGGTTTTCCGCGCGGCGTTCCTCGTCCGGTTCGACGAACTGGTCGTAGAAGCTCGTCGACAGATCGCGGATGCGCCCCGCCTGCGGGCGATCGATGCCATAGCGGCGCATGAAGCCCTCGACCGTCACCGTACGCATGTCCTCGTGCTGCGAACGGCCGAGCAGGTCGTACATGACGCCGAGGCGCAGCGCGCCGTCGGTGGTGTCGACATAGTCGACGCCCAGTTCGTCGAACACCGCGATCATGATCGACAGCCCGCCCGCGAGCACCGGCACGCGGTCGCTCTTCAGCGCAATCAGTTTCAGCCGGTTGACGTTTTCGGCCTTGATCAGCGCGCGCTTGAGCCGCTCGAGGCCGCCGCGCGAAATGCCGTGGGTGACGCCCGCATCGTTGAAATTGTTCGCCTCGACCAGTTCGGCGAGCGCGCGCGCGGTGCCCGACGAGCCGATCGCCTGCTCCCAGCCGGTCTTCTTGTATTCGGCGGAAATGATCTGGATTTCGCGGCGCGCGGCGAGCTCGGCCTGGCGCATCGTGTACTCGTCGACGTTGCCGGCCGGGAAAAACGCGCGGCTATGGCTCACGCAGCCGATATACAAGCTCTCCATCATGATCGGCGTGTAGTGCGAGCCGATGATGAATTCCGTCGAGCCACCGCCGATATCGACGACGAGCCGCTTGCCCGCGCTCGCCGGCACCGAGTGCGCGGCGCCCGCATAAATCAGGCGTGCTTCCTCGCGCCCGGCGATCACTTCGATCGGAAAACCGAGCGCGGCCTCCGCCTCGCCGAGAAATTCGCGCCGCATTCTTCGCGATGCGCAGCGTATTGGTCGCGACCGCGCGCACGTGGTCCGGATGAAAATCGCGCAACCGCTCGCCGAAGCGCTTCAGCGCATCCCACCCACGCACCTGCGATGCGCGATCGAGCATCTTGTCGCTCGATAGTCCGGCCGCGAGCCGCACCGGCTCGCGCAAGGCGTCGACCTGATAGATCTGGCTGCCCGCGTCGGTTTCCTCGACCCGGCCCACGATGAGCCGGAAGCTGTTCGAACCGAGATCGACGGCGGCGAGGAGATGAGGAATATTGACCATCGGGTAAGCGTACTCCATGCGCGCGAGCGCCGCGGCTGCGGCCGAGGGCGTGGCGGCGGACTCCGGCAGCGCCACGCGCCGGCCCGGCGCCTTCGGCGCATGGTGCGCGTCGCGGCCAGCCGCACTGTTCAAAGACGCCATTCTAAGCGTAGCAGCCTTCACGGTGTCACCTCGCGGCGCAGGGAGTTCGGTATCGTCGCATAGGTAGCGCGTCATATTGACGACAGACGACGATTGCGGCATAAAATGTTAAAAACATCGCCGATGTCATCAGGACGTCATCAAACCGTGAGAATTTCCGAGCGTCTTTCCGTCTCCATTTCAGACATTCCAATCTCGCCGCCGATGTCCGTCCGCTATCCCCTATTGAATCGCGAGCTGGGCATTCTGGGTTTCAACGAGCGTGTGTTGGCGCAAGCCGCCGATCCCGCCGTCCCCTTGCTCGAACGTCTGCGCTTTATCTGCATCACCAGTAGCAACCTCGACGAATTCTTCGAAGTCCGCATGGCCGGGCTTCAGGAACAGATGGGCGACAACCCCGGCGCATTGTCGCCCGACGGCATGTCGCTGCTTCACATGTACGACCTCGTGGTCGAACGTGCGCAGAAGCTCGTGCATCGCCAGTACACGATGCTGCACGACACGGTGCTCACCGCGCTCGAACAGGAAGGCATCTATTTCCACGGCAACGAAGCCTGGAGCGACGCGCAGACCGAATGGGCACGCAACTACTTCTTCAACGAACTGCTGCCGGTGCTCACGCCGATCGGTCTCGACCCCGCGCATCCGTTTCCGCGCGTGCTGAACAAGAGCCTGAACTTCGTCGTCGAGCTCGAGGGCAAGGACGCGTTCGGCCGTCAGGCGATGATGGGCATCGTGCAGGCGCCGCGCGCGCTGCCGCGACTCGTGCGCATGCCGCAGGAGCTGTCGGGTTATCCGCATGGCTTCGTGCTGCTGAGCTCGCTGCTCCAACACTTTGTCGGCGAGCTGTTTCCGAATCTCTTCGTGCGCAGCTGCAATCAGTTTCGCATCACGCGCAACAGCGAGCTGTTCGTCGACGAAGACGAAATCACCAATCTGCGCGTCGCGTTGCAGGGCGAACTGCCGGCGCGGCATCTGGGCAATGCGGTGCGGCTCGAAGTGTCGGCGGAAACGCCCACGCATGTGGTGCGGCGCCTGCTCGACGAAAGCGGTCTGTCGAACAAGGACTGCTACTACGTGAACGGCCCCGTCAATCTGGTGCGGCTGATGCAGCTGCCCGAGATGGTCGACCGGCCGGATCTGAAGTTCGTGCCGCACATTCCGTCGACGCCGAGGCAGATCGCCAACAGCGCGAGCATGTTCGACGTGATCGATCAGGGCGACGTGCTGCTGCATCATCCGTACGAGAGCTTCCAGCCGGTGCTCGAGCTGCTGTTGCAGGCGGCCAAGGACCCGAACGTGGTCGCGATCAAGCAGACCATCTATCGGACCGGCACCGACTCGCCGCTGATGGATGCGCTGATGCAGGCCGCGCGCAACGGCAAGGAAGTCACGGTGGTCGTCGAGCTGCTCGCGCGCTTCGACGAGGAAACCAACATCAACTGGGCCTCGCAGCTCGAAGCGGTCGGCGCGCACGTGGTCTACGGCGTAGTCGGCCACAAGTGCCACGCGAAGATGATGCTGATCGTGCGACGCGTGTCGGCGGGCGGCAAGGCGAGCCTGAAGCGCTACGTGCACCTCGGCACGGGCAACTATCACCCGCGCACCGCGCGCCTCTATACCGATTTCGGTCTGATGACCGCCGATCAGAAGATCTGCGAGGACGTGCACCATGTGTTCCAGCAGCTCACCGGCATCGGCGGCGAGCTGAAGCTGCACGAGCTGTGGCAGTCGCCGTTCACGCTGCATCCGAAGCTCGTCGACGCGATCCGCAAGGAAGCCGAGCATGCGCGCGCGGGCAAGAAGGCGCGCATCGTCGCGAAGATGAACGCGCTGCTCGAGCCGACGGTGATCGCCGAGCTGTACGAAGCATCGCAGGCCGGCGTGAAGGTCGATCTGATCGTGCGCGGCGTGTGCTCGCTGCAGCCGGGCGTGCAAGGGCTCTCCGAGAACATCACGGTGCGCTCGATCGTCGGGCGCTTTCTCGAACACCATCGCATCTACTACTTCTACGACGGCGGCAAGGAACAGGTCTATCTGTCGAGCGCCGACTGGATGGATCGCAATCTGTTCCGGCGCGTCGAAGTCGCATTCCCGGTCAACAACCGGCGACTGAAGCGGCGCGTGATCGCGGAAGGGCTGTCGGCGTTTCTCGGCGACAACCAGTCGGCCTGGTTGATGCAGAGCGACGGTCACTACCGCCGGCGCCGGCCGGGCAAGGCGTCGCGCAATGCTCAGATGAGTCTGCTCGGCAAGTTCTGTTCGTAGTCGCCCGCGTTTCGGGTGCTCGCCGCGATGGCGGGCACCCGACGATCCGCGCGCATAAAAAAACCGCCTTTTTCAGGCGGTTTTTTTATGCGTCGACCAGTCGTACGACTGCCGCGTTCAAACCTGTGCGGTTTGAACGCGCGCCGTCCGATACACCGGAAAGCGCACCGTGAACGTGCTGCCGCGCCCTTCTTCGCTCTTCACGTCGAGTTGCGCATCGTGCCGTTGCAGTACGTGCTTGACGATCGCGAGACCGAGCCCGGTGCCGCCCGTGTCGCGCGAACGGCTGCGATCGACGCGATAGAAGCGCTCGGTGAGCCGCGGGATATCGGCGGCCGGAATGCCGAAGCCGCTATCGGTGACCGAGAACACCGCATGGCCACCCTGCGCACGCCAGTTGACCTTGATCGAGCCGCCGTCCGGCGTGTAGCGGATCGCGTTCGTCACCAGATTGCCGAATGCGCTGAAAATCTCGGTTTCGACGCCGGTGACGGTCAGTGCTTCGTCGGCATCGAAGACGATCTTGTGATGATCGCTGGACAGGCTCTGCGCGTCGTCATGCAGATGCCGCAATACCGCGCGCATGTCGATCATCTGATCGCTCGGTGGCTTGTTGTCGCCTTCGAGCGTCGCGAGCACGAGCAGATCGCTGACGATATGACGCATGCGCGACGCCTGCTGCTCCATCAGCTCGAGATAACGCGCGCGCTCGGCTTCGCCCAACGGCAGCTCGCGCATCGTCTCGAGAAAGCCGGACAACACGGTGAGCGGCGTTTTCAATTCGTGCGACACGTTGGCGACGAAGTCACGCCGCATCGCGTCGGTGCGCTCGAGCTCGGTGATGTCCTGCGACAGCACGAGCTTGCGATTGTCGCCGTAAGGAAACACCTGCACCGACAGCACGTTCTGGCGCTTGTCGCCCATGCCGCGCATGATCAGCATTTCCTCGTACCGATGCGAATTCAGATAGCGCACGAAATCCGGATGGCGCACCAGATGCGTGATGTGCTGACGCAGATCGCGCTTCGCATCGAGCCCAAAGTGGCTTTCGGAAATCGCGTTGCACCACTCGATCTGATCATGATCGTCGAGCATCGCGACACCGTTAGGCGACGCCTGGATCGCCTGGATGAAACGCGAATGCTGCTGCTCGACCTGGCGCACCTGGGCATGCCAGCGCTTCGCGAGCTTGTGCAGACGGTAATAGATTTCGCCCCAGATGCCGGGGGCGCTCGGCACTTCGCCGTACACCGGCGCGTCGAGCAGACGCCACAGACGCTGCTTGTGGAAGGTACTGAAGACGCTCTGTGCGAGCAGCAGGACGATGGCGAGAGCGAGCCCTGCCTTGACGTTCAGCAGTGCGCCGACCACCGCGCACAGAACAGCAAGCAGCACGACCGACACGATGGAGCGCGCCCAGATGATGTTCATGGTCTAGCGATCGAAGAGAAAATACAGCGCAGGAGGGAGGTACGGCGGCACAGCGCCATGCGATGCAGCGCGCCGCCGACGGCTATCAGGCGCTCTTCGCCAGCCGGTAACCGCTGCCGCGTACCGTTTCAATCATAGCATCGCACCCGGCCGGCTTGAGTGCCGCGCGCAGACGCTTGATATGCACGTCGACGGTCCGCTCTTCGACGAACACGTGATCGCCCCACACCTGATCGAGCAGTTGCGTGCGGCTGTGCACGCGCTCCGGGTGAGTCATGAAGAAGTGCAGCAGACGGAATTCGGTCGGGCCGAGATCGAGCTTGATCTCGCTGCCTTCCGCATGCGCGGCGACGCGGTGCGTGGCCGGATCGAGCTTCAGGCCGTTGATTGCGACCACGTCTTCGGTCAGCTGCGGCGCGCGGCGGCGCAGCACCGCCTTGATGCGCGCCATCAGTTCCTTCGGCGAGAACGGCTTCGTCACGTAGTCGTCGGCGCCGATCTCGAGGCCGAGCACCTTGTCCTGCTCGTCGCCTCGCGCGGTCAGCATGATGATCGGGATATGCTTCGTACGCTCGTTGTTGCGCAGATCGCGCGCGAACGAAATACCCGATTTACCCGGCAACATCCAGTCGAGCAGCACGAGATCGGGCAGTACGTCGCTGATCAGGTTGTGCGCCTGCTCCGCGTTGTACGCGCGAATCGGGCAATGCCCGGCGTGTTGAAGATTGACCGAAATCAGTTCGGAAATGGCGGGCTCATCTTCAATGACGAGAATGCTGCTGGGCATCGGCACCTCTGTTCCTTATCTCTGGATTAGCTGAGCGCTTCGCGTTCGAGCGCGTCGCGCGACTGGTGCCGCACGTCGGTACCCTTGACGATGTAGATGATGAATTCCGCGATGTTCTTCGCGTGGTCGCCGATCCGCTCGATTGCCTTGGCGATGAACAGGAAGTCGAGGCCCACCGAGATCGAACGCGGATCTTCGGTCATATACGAAATCAGCTTGCGCACGAACGCGCGGAATTCCTCATCGATCGCCTTGTCGTCGCGCACGATCTGCGCGGCGGCGACCGTGTCCAGACGCGCGAACGCGTCCAGCGCACGGCGCAGGATCGACACGGCCATTTCGCCCGACAGCTTGATCTCGGCGATGTTGATGGTGCGCGATGCGCCGTCTTCCATCAGACGCTTGGTGCGCTTCGCGATCTTTTCGGCTTCGTCGCCGGCGCGCTCGAGGTTCGTGATGGTCTTCGAGATCGCGATCAGCAAGCGCAGATCGCGCGCGGCCGGCTGACGGCGCGCGATGATGTTGCTGCACTCTTCGTCGATCTCGACTTCCATCTTGTTCAGACGGTCTTCGGCGACGATCACCTGCTCGGCGATGTCGAGGTCGAATTCGTTGAGCGCCTGCATCGCGTTGACGATCTGCGATTCGACGAGACCACCCATTTCGAGCACCTTCGACGAAACGAGGTTGAGGTCTGCGTCGAACTGGCTGGACAGATGTTTATCGGACATGTCGTACTCCGTTGTATTGCCCGGCGGATTAGCCGAAGCGGCCAGTGATGTAGTCCTCGGTTTCCTTGCGGACCGGCTTGATGAAGATCTTTTCGGTGTCGCCGAATTCGATCAGTTCGCCGAGGTACATATAGGCAGTGTAGTCCGAACAGCGGGCCGCCTGCTGCATGTTGTGCGTGACGATCACCACCGTGTAGTCGCTCTTGAGTTCAGCGATCAGCTCTTCGATACGGCCCGTCGAAATCGGGTCGAGCGCCGAGCAGGGCTCGTCGAGCAGCAGCACTTCGGGGCGAATTGCAATACCGCGCGCGATGCACAGACGCTGCTGCTGGCCGCCCGACAAACCGTAGCCGCTCTGGCCGAGCTTGTCCTTCACTTCGTTCCACAGCGCCGCCTTGGTCAGCGCCCATTCGACGCGGTCGTCCATTTCCGAGCGTGACAGCTTCTCGAACATCTTCACGCCGAAAGCGATGTTGTCGTAGATCGACATCGGGAACGGCGTCGGCTTCTGGAACACCATGCCGATGCGCGCGCGCAGCAGCGAAATGTCCTGGCGCATGGTCAGCAGGTTTTCGCCGTCCATCACGATCTCGCCTTCCGCGCGCTGCTCCGGATAGAGCGCGTACATCTTGTTGAAGGTACGCAGCAGCGTGGACTTGCCGCAGCCCGACGGGCCGATGAACGCGGTCACCTTGCCTTCGGGAATCTGCAGATTGATGTTCTTCAGCGCGTGATACTTGCCGTAGAAGAAGTTGAGGTCCTTGACCTCGATCTTCGGACGCGACGGGGTTTGCGCTTGAGCGCTGTGTTCGGGGTCGGAGCCCGCGGGCGCGGCTGCGTGCCCGATCGGATTGAGTTGGGTTTCTGCCATGTTCATCGGATTCACTCCGCCCTTACTTGTTCGAGAAGATCGTGCGCGCGAGGACGTTCAGTCCCAGCACCGCGAGCGTGATCAGAAAGACGCCGGCCCACGCGAGCGATTGCCACTGCGCGAACGGGCTCATCGCAAACTTGTAGATCGTGACCGGCAGGTTCGCGACCGGCTGACCCATATCGACCGAGAAGAACTGGTTCGACAAAGCGGTGAAGAGCAGCGGTGCGGTTTCGCCGGCAATTCGCGCGACACCGAGCAACACACCGGTGACGATGCCCGCGATCGACGCCTTCAGCGTGATCGACAGCACCATCTTCCACTTCGGCGTGCCGAGCGCGAACGCGGCTTCACGCATCGCATTCGGCACGAGCTTCAGCATGTTTTCGGTCGTGCGAATCACGATCGGAATCTGCAGCAGCGCCAGCGAGAGCACGCCGGCCCAGCCGCTGAAGTGGCCCATCTTCACGACGACGAGCGCGTAGACGAACAGACCGATGACGATCGACGGCGCCGACAGCAGGATGTCGTTGATGAAGCGCGTGAGGTTCGCGAGCCAGCCTTTCTGGCCGTATTCGGCGAGATAGACGCCCGCCATGATGCCGATCGGCGTGCCGACGAAGGTCGCGAGCCCGACCAGCAACAGGCTGCCGACGATCGCGTTGGCGAGACCGCCGCCATCGGTGTTCGGCGGCGGCGTCGACTGCGTGAACAGCTCGACCGACAGACCACCGATACCGAGACGCAGCGTCGTATAGAGAATCCACACGAGCCACAGCAGGCCGAACGCCATCGCCGCGAGCGACAGCGTCAGCGCAAGCGCGTTGGTCATGCGACGGCGCCCTTGCAGACGCACGCGCATCGTTTCGAGCGTCGCGGCGTCCTTCAGACCCGGCATGTTCAGGGACGGCCCGCTCATTTCGCGCCCTCCCCTTTCTCGAGACGCAGCAGCATGATTTTCGAAATCGCCAGCACGATGAATGTAATCACGAACAGGATCAGGCCGAGCTCCATCAGCGCCGACGTATGCAGGCCCGGCTCCGCTTCCGCGAACTCGTTGGCGAGCGCGGACGTAATGCTGTTGCCCGGCGAAAACAGCGAAATATTGTCGAGCAGGTTGGTGTTGCCGATCACGAACGTGACCGCCATCGTCTCACCCAGCGCGCGGCCGAGGCCGAGCATGATGCCGCCGATCACACCGCTCTTGGTGAACGGCAGCACGATCTTCCACATCACTTCCCACGTCGTGCAGCCGATACCGTACGCCGATTCCTTCAGCAGCACCGGCGTTACTTCGAACACGTCGCGCATCACCGCTGCGATGTACGGGATGATCATGATCGCAAGGATCACCCCCGCGCACAGAATGCCGATGCCGATCGGCGGACCGGCGAACAGCGCGCCGACGATCGGAATGCCGCCGAGCACCGCGCCTAGCGGCTTCTGGAACCACACCGCGAAGATCGGCGCGAACACGAGCAGACCCCACATGCCGTACACGATCGACGGAATCGCGGCGAGCAGCTCGATCGCGATGCCGAGCGGCCGGCGCAGCCACGCGGGCGACAGTTCGGTCAGAAACAGCGCGATACCGAAGCTGACGGGCACCGCGATGAGCAGAGCGATGATCGACGTCGCGAGAGTGCCGTAGATCGGCACGAGCGCGCCGAATTGGTTGCTGGGTGGATCCCACACCGCTGTCCACAGGAACGCGAGACCGAACTCGCGAATCGACGGCATCGAGGCGACGATCAGCGACACGATGATGCCGCCGAGCAGCAGCAGCGTGACGATGGCGGAAAGGCGTGCGAGGCCGCCGAAGATCACATCGCCCGAGCGGCCAGGCGCTTTTTGCTGCGACGCGCGGCCAGGCGGAGTGGCCCGGCTCGTGCCGGACGCTAAATGAATATCGGACATGAGAGCCTGAGGGACCTGTTTCCAGTTGCCGGACGACACATGTCGGGCGGTCGGTGATGCATGCGGCGCATGCCGCGTGAAAGTCACAGGCCGTCCTCGCACGAGGACGGCCGGGGTGCTACAGGGCGCGGCCCAGATCGACCGCGCCAGCTTACGCCTGTTACTCGGCGAGCGTCTTGCCTGCCGAATCCTTGACCTTCTGCTTCCACTGCGTGCGGATTTCCGAGACGACCGACTGCGGCAGCGAGATGTAGTCCAGATCGTTCGCAGCCTGGCCGCCGTTCTTGAACGCCCAGTCGAAGAACTTCAGCGTTTCCGAGCCTTGCGGTGCCTTGTCCTGCGTCGTGTGCAGCAGCACGAACGTCGCGCCGACGATCGGCCATGCGTTCTTGCCCGGCTCGTTCGTCAGGATCTGATAGAACGACTTCGACCAGTCGGCGCCAGCCGCCGCTGCCTTGAACGTGTCGGTCTCCGGCTGAACCACCGCGCCGGATTCGTTCTTCATCGCGACGTAGTTCATGTGGTTCTGCTTGGCGTACGCCCATTCGACGTAACCGATCGCGCCCGGCAGACGCTGCACGAAAGCCGCGACGCCGTCGTTGCCCTTGCCGCCCGTGCCGGTCGGCCAGTTGACCGTCGCACCTTCACCGACCTTCGTCTTCCATTCCGGGTTGACCTTCGACAGGTAGTTCGTCCAGATGAAGCTGGTGCCCGAACCGTCGGCGCGGCGCACCACGGCGATGTCCAGATCCGGCAGCTTGACCTTCGGGTTCAGCGCGACGATTGCCGGGTCGTTCCACTTCTTGATCTTGCCCAGGTAGATGTCACCGAGCACTTCACCCGACAGCACCAGTTCGCCCGGCTTGACGCCCGGCACGTTGACTGCCGGCACCACGCCGCCGACCACCGTCGGGAACTGGAAGAGGCCTGCCTTCGCGAGTTCGTCGTCCTTCAGCGGAGCGTCCGACCCTGCGAAATCGACGGTCTTCGCCTCGATCTGCTTGATGCCGCCCGACGAACCGATGCCTTGGTAGTTAACCTTGCCGCCGCCAGTCTTCTGATAAGCGTCGGCCCACTTCGTGTAAATCGGTGCCGCGAACGTGCTGCCCGCGCCGGTGATGTCTGCGGCTTGCGCTGCGATTGCGAAGAGCGCGCCAGCGACGCCAGCGAACACGGTTTGCATCAATTTCATGAGACCTCCAAGGGGGTGTGAGCGTGTGGTGTGAGCGTGAAACTCGAACACCGCGAAGCTTAGGGTCTCTTTATGACAAAAACGTGACTGATAATGAATCAGATGTGACAGTAATATTACCCCGTGAAAGGTGCCGAAGCCGCCGAATTGCCGCTGTGCCGATGCCCGTTGCATCGCATTTTTCGAGGTAGACAAAAAAGATGGGGCGCGAACGTTTGCGCTGCGCGCGGAGGACGTTTTTGTGCGGGATGTGCCGTCCTTTTGGCGGCTGCGGAGTGGATTCGATGGGGTGAGGAATGAGCCTTCGTTGGGTGTGAAAGCCCGGCCGCCCAGTTTATGGAGCCCGCTGAATCTTCTGCTTGCGACGCTCAGGCAGGCGGCAAGCGGTCGCCACCGCCCGCCGTCGACTCGGGAATCGATCAGGCCGTCGCTACCCGCACGGCTTCGGCAATCGCTTCAGAATGCTCGAGCGCGTCCGCGACGTTCTGCGCCTCCACCATCACGCGCAGTACCGGCTCGGTGCCCGACGCGCGGATCAGCACGCGGCCGCGGCCGTCGAGCGCGCCTTCGGCCACCTTGATCGCACTGCGGATCGTCTCGCTGCCCTTCCAGTCCGAGCCGGGCTTCATGCGCACGTTGATCAGCTTCTGCGGAAACAGGGTGACACCGTCGAGCAGATCCGTGAGCGATTTGCCGCTGCGCTGCATCGCCGCCAGCACGAGCAGAGCGGACACGATGCCGTCGCCGGTCGAATGGCGATCAAGTGACAGGATGTGGCCTGAACCTTCGGCGCCGAGCTGCCAGCCGTGCTCGCGAAGCTGTTCGAGCACATAGCGGTCGCCGACCGCGGCGCGCACGAACTTGACGCCGGCATTCTGCAGCGCGACCTCCACGGCCATGTTGGTCATCAGCGTGCCGACCGCTCCTTCCACGTGGCCGGCGGTCGCGATACGGTCCTTGACCAGCACGTACAACAGCTCGTCGCCGTTGAAAAGGCGGCCAGACTCGTCGACGACCTGCAGACGGTCGGCGTCGCCATCGAGCGCGATACCGAGGTCCGCGTGGTTCGCGCGCACCGCGCGAACCAGCGCATCCGGCGCGGTCGCGCCGACGCCGTCGTTGATATTGAAGCCGTTCGGCGAGACGCCGATCGGGATCACTTCCGCGCCGAGCTCATGGAACACGTGCGGCGCGACGTCGTACGCGGCGCCATGCGCGCAATCGACGACGAGCTTCATGCCGCGCAGGTCGTACGCGGCCGGGAACGTGCTCTTGCAGAACTCGATGTAGCGGCCACCTGCGTCATCGAGACGGCGCGCTTTGCCCAGTTGCTCGGAGGCCGCGCACGCGAGCGGCAGTTCGAGCTGCTCCTCGATCTGCGCCTCGACGTCGTCCGGCAGCTTGTTGCCGTCGGCCGAGAAGAACTTGATGCCGTTGTCGTAGTACGGGTTGTGCGATGCGCTGATCACGACACCCGCGGCAAGCCGCAGTGCGCGCGTCAGATAGGCGATGCCGGGTGTCGGCATCGGGCCGGCCAGCATCACGTCGACGCCGGCGGCCGAAAAGCCCGATTCGAGCGCGGCTTCGAGCATGTAGCCCGACACCCGCGTGTCCTTGCCGATCAGCACGGTCGGACGGGTGCCTGTTTTCGCCCATTGATCGGCGCCCGCGAGCACCTTGCCGGCCGCATAGCCGAGCCGCAACACGAATTCCGGCGTAATCGGGCCTTCGCCGACCTTGCCTCGAATGCCGTCCGTTCCGAAGTAACGACGTGCCATGTTTGTTCTCCCTGTCCGTGGCTGCGGGTTCAACCGTGCGCGCGGCTCTGCTTGTCCGCGTCGCGCAGGGTTGCCCATACTTTCAATGCATCGACTGTTTGCGCGACGTCGTGTACGCGCAGAATCGCGGCGCCCCGTTCGGCCGCGCACACCGCCGCGGCGATGCTGCCGGCCACGCGCTCCGGCGCCGGCCGCCCCGTCACCGCGCCAACCATCGACTTGCGCGACATGCCCGCAAGAATCGGATACGGCGAAGCGGCGCGCGGGGCCGTGTCGCGCAGATGCGCGAGCAGCGCGTAGTTATGCTCGACGACGACCTTGCCGAAGCCGAAACCCGGATCGACGCTGATACGCTCGCGCGCAATCCCCGCCTGCTGCAACGTCGCGACACGCTCCTCGAGGAAGTGGCGCACTTCGCCGACGACGTCGTCATAGTGCGGCTCGCCCAGCTGCATGGTCTGCGGCTCACCTAGCATATGCATGACACAAAGGCCGCAGTCGCTGTCGCGCACCGCGTCGATCGCGCCGGGCGTGCGGAAGCCCCAGATGTCGTTGATCAGGTCGGCGCCCGCGTTCAACGCATGACGCATCACTTCCGGCTTGTACGTATCAACCGACAATGGCACGTTCGCGCCACGCAGTTGCTCGACGAGCGGCAACACGCGCTCCAGCTCTTCGTCGAGCGGCACCGGCGGCGCGCCAGGACGCGTCGATTCCCCGCCGATATCGATGATGTCCGCGCCCTCGAGCATCATGCGCTCGGCCTGGCGCAGCGCATCGCCGCGCGTCGCGAACTTGCCGCCATCGGAAAAGGAATCGGGAGTGACGTTCAGGATGCCCATGACCAACGGGCGTTCGAACGTCAGCTTGAAGCGGCCACACTGCAGCGGCTCTGGAAGGGGTACGGAAGAAGAATCGACTTTCGACACGTAGCAATGCTTCACTTGGAACGGATAAATGCAAAACGGGCCGGTGTGTAGCACACCGGCCCGCACTTTCTACTGGCTGCCGATCAGGCCGGCGCGGTTGCGCTGCCCGGCTTGACTTCGGTGCCCGGGCTGCCGCCCGACGAGGCGTCGCTTGCCGACGGCGGCGAGCTCTTCGGCGAACGCGGCGGACGGCCTGCCATGATGTCGTTGATCTGATCGGCGTCGATCGTCTCCCACTCCATCAGTGCGGCGGTCATCGCTTCGACCTTGTCGCGGTTCTCTTCGAGCAGGCGCCGTGCGAGATTGTACTGCTCGTCCAGCACATGACGGATTTCCGCGTCGACCTTCTGTTGCGTCGCTTCCGAAATGGTCCGCGTGAAGCCTCGGCCGAACGGCGAAGCGTCGTTCTCGTCGTCGACATAGACCATCGGTCCGAGCGCATCCGTCATGCCGAAGCGGGCAACCATTGCGCGAGCCGTCTGCGTCGCCTTGTTGAAGTCGTCCGACGCACCGGTGCTGATCAGGTTCAGGAACAGCTCTTCCGCGACGCGGCCACCGAACAGGATGGCAAGACGGTCGAGCAGATATTCCTTCGAGTACGTTTCGTTGTCATGCTCCGGCAACTGCCATGTGACGCCCAGCGCACGGCCGCGCGGAATGATCGTGACCTTGTGCACCGGATCGGCCTTCGGCAACAGCTTCGCGATCACCGCGTGACCCGATTCATGATACGCGGTAGCACGCTTCGATTCTTCGCGGATCACAGCCGACTTGCGCTCCGGACCCATGAAGATCTTGTCCTTCGCGTCCTCGAAGTCCGTCATTTCGACGATGCGCTTGCCGCGGCGCGCCGCGAACAGTGCTGCTTCGTTGACGAGGTTTGCGAGATCTGCGCCCGAGAAACCCGGCGTGCCGCGCGCGATCACTGCCGCATCGACGTCGTTCGAGATCGGCACCTTGCGCAGGTGCACCTTCATGATGTGCTCGCGGCCGCGAATATCGGGCAGACCCACGTACACCTGACGGTCGAAACGGCCCGGACGCAACAGCGCCTTGTCGAGCACATCCGAACGGTTCGTCGCGGCGATCACGATGACGCCCGAGTTCGCCTCGAAGCCGTCCATTTCGACGAGCATCTGGTTCAGCGTCTGTTCGCGCTCGTCGTTACCGCCGCCCATGCCGGCGCCTCGATGACGGCCGACCGCGTCGATTTCGTCGATGAACACGATACACGGCGCGTGCTTCTTGGCCTGCTCGAACATGTCGCGCACGCGAGCCGCGCCGACGCCGACGAACATTTCCACGAAATCTGAACCTGAAATGCTGAAGAACGGCACCTTCGCCTCGCCGGCGATGGCGCGCGCGAGCAGCGTCTTACCGGTTCCCGGCGGGCCAACGAGCAGCACGCCGCGCGGAATACGACCACCGAGCTTCTGGAATTTCTGCGGATCGCGCAGGAAGTCGACGAGTTCCGACACTTCTTCCTTGGCTTCGTCGCAACCGGCGACGTCGGTGAAATTGATTGCGTTGTTGTTCTCGTCGATCAGTCGCGCGCGCGACTTGCCAAACGAGAAGGCCCCGCCTTTGCCGCCCCCCTGCATCTGTCGCATCATGTAAAACCAGAAACCGATGATCAGGATCGTCGGTCCGAGGTAATACAGCACGGACATCAGTGCATTGGGTTCGTCGTCAGCCTTGCCGCTCACCTGTACGCCATACTTCATCAGATCGCCGACCATCCAGATGTCGCCGGGCGACACGATCTGGTACTTCTGGCCGTCTGCTGGAGTGACCGTGAGGTTCCGCCCCTGGACAATGACGTTCTTGACTTTGCCGTTCTTCGCGTCGTCCATGAACTGCGAATAGGAAACGCCTTCCTGGACACGGGGCTTGTCGAACTGCTTGAACACCGTAAACAGCACCAGTGCGATCACCAGCCACACTGCTGCTTTCGAAAACATATTGTTGTTCAAAGCACCACTCCTTCACTTAGACGGGCGCCTACATTTGCCTTGCGGCACCACGAAAGCATTCTAATCCAGTCCGCAGACCCCTGCCATAAGGTTTCACTACCACGGAAATAGGGTAGCGGGCCGGCTTGACGCCCGTCTCCGGACGCATCGGGCTAATTATTGGCAGAGATGGAACCGGCTCGCCGCATCCCTATGCGGGACGCTTCAGATGCTTACCCAAAATAAATGTTTCTGACGATTTATCCCGCGACGCCTTCGGCTTGCGGGCCGCCACCACCTTGAATTGGCGTTTGAACTTTTCGACAATCTGACTATATCCGCTGCCATGAAAGCATTTGACTAAAAGGGCACCATCCGGCTTCAGGTGATTTTGCGCGAATTCGAGCGCGAGATCGCATAAATGCTCGATCCGCGCCGCATCCGCGATCGCCACGCCCGACAGGTTGGGCGCCATATCCGAAATTACAAGGTCTACCTGGCGCGCACCGACCAATTCTTCGAGCTGGACCAGCACCGAGTCTTCGCGGAAATCGCCCTGGATGAAGTGCACGTCGGCCACCGGCTCCATCGGCAGAATGTCCAAAGCGATGATCGTGCCGTCGATGCCACCTTCGCGCTCCGCGTTGCGCTGCGAGCCGTCCGCGAGCTTGTTGCGCACGTACTGGCTCCAGCTGCCCGGCGAGGAACCGAGGTCGACGATCACCTGCCCGGGACGGATCAGCTTGTCCTGCTCGTCGATTTCCTTGAGTTTGTAGGCCGCGCGGGCGCGATAACCTTCCCGCTGCGCCATTTTGACGTACGGATCGTTGATGTGGTCGTGCAGCCACGCGGTATTGAACTTGTTTTTTGCCATTAAAGATTTAACTATTGCTGCGTCGGGTCGCGCTTTAGGGGATAATACGCGGTTAATTCGCGCGGCCCCCGCCAGACTGGCGGCGATCCGCGATTCTGTTGTTCTGACGCGCGCCCTGCTGAATCGAGTCGCCCGAATCGCTCGGCGATCGGACGAAAACGCAGGAGCCGCCATTTTAGTCGAGTCTTCCACTTTCCATGCCAGCCCTCAAAGTCTCTTCCGACCAACGCGCCGAGTTGCGCTCCCAGGCACATGCGCTCAAACCGGTCGTGCTCGTCGGCGCCGAAGGCTTGACCGACGCTGTGCTCGCCGAAATCAAGGTGCACCTCGCCGCGCATCAACTGATCAAAATTCGCGTGTTCGGCGAGGAGCGCGAGGAGCGCATCGCTATCTACGAAGAAATCTGCGACGCGCTGAACGCTGCACCGATCCAGCATATCGGCAAGCTGCTCGTGATCTGGAAGCCAGAATCGGCACAGCCGGCGGCAAAAGCGAAGCGCGGCGCGTTGCCGAGCGCCCGCGAAGCGGCAGCCGAAGAAACCCGGCCGGCCAAGGGACGCGCACCCCGCATCGTCAAGGTCGCCAAGCCGACCGACGTGCCGATGCGCAAGCCGCGAGCGAAAGCGGTGCTGGTGCGCGGCAATGAACGCGTGACGCAGGGCGGCAACATCAAGCGCGCGAAGAAGCGTCAAACCAGCGCAAAGCGTTCGCATCAGTCGAAGTAAGAGAACACGCGCCCAAGGTGGGACCGACTCCGCATTGCGCATTGGCGGCCTTGAGCGCGAGGCCCGAAGCAGCGCGAATGAACCGTAGTTGGCCACCGGAATCGCGACGATTCGTCGCAACGTGAGGTTCATCGCGGGCATCGGCATCGACCCGGCGGCCATGGCACGCGCACCGTCACACCATCAGCCACCCGCGAGCTTCAGCCCGGCACCTTGCCCGTGACGCCGCGCGCGCCCTCTTCCTCGGCCGCGGCACCAACAGGCGCCGGCAGCAGCCAAACGAGCGCAACCCCTAGCAGGCTCTCGATCAGGTAGAACAGACTGGACACGCCATGCAGGATGCCGAAGCGCGTCGCATAAACGGAATGCCCGATGTCGCTGCCCGCCTCGAGCGCCGCCACGCGCATCGCGTTCATGAACGGCTGCAACGCGAAATAGCCAACCAGCACGCATACGAGCATACCGGCGAGCAGCCAGCGCAAGCGGCGATATGCGCCACTCCCGCGCCGCACGAGCAAATTGGCGAGACCGAGCAGCAAAATGCCGCACACGACGCCAATCACACCCTGAATACGAAACAGCTGCGCGGCGACGGCGCCCGCCGTCATCCGGTCGAGCGTCGTGAACAGCACGGGCGCAACCGCATAGCCGATAGTCAACAGACTACCGACCCACACCACCGTCAACAGGCGGAAAAAACGATGCGGCATCAAAGACACCGGCGCCACCCTTAGATGTAGCTGACCGCGATGATTTCGTATTCGCGCACGCCGCCCGGCGCTTGCACCGACGCGACGTCGCCTTCCGACTTGCCGATCAGCGCACGCGCGATCGGCGAGCTGATCGAGATCAGGCCGTGGTCGATGTCCGCTTCGTCGTCGCCGACGATCTGGTATTTGACCGACGCACCCGACTCGAGGTCTTCGAGCTCGAGCGTCGCGCCAAACACCACGCGGCCGTCCGCTTCCACTTGCGACGGATCGATCACCTGCGCGCCCGCGAGCTTCGACTCGATTTCGGCGATACGGCCTTCGATGAAGCCCTGCTTTTCCTTCGCAGCGTCGTATTCCGCGTTTTCCGACAGATCGCCCTGGGCGCGCGCTTCCGCGATCGAGTTGATCACGGCCGGACGTTCAACCGATTTCAGGCGCTGCAATTCATCGCGCAGCATGTCTGCGCCGCGCTTCGTCAATGGAATAGTGCTCATAAACAACTCTGGAGGCAAAAAACGGCCATAAAAAAAATCACCGCGGTTAAGTGCATTCCGCGAAAGCCGCCGCCCGTGGACAAACCCGGGCCGCAGCACCTGCGGAACGCCGCTTAACCGCGGCACTTACATCTTGGACAGCTAGTCGAAGCCTTAGTTTAGGCGAGCATGGAGTCCTTGTAAATCATAGACTTCCAGGTTCTTCAGATAACGAAGACCCTCCACCGCCGCGCGTGCGCCCGACATCGTCGTGTAGTAGGTGACCTTGTTCGCCTGCGCGCTCATGCGGATCGAACGCGAATCGGCGATCGCCGCGCGCGTTTCGTCGACGGTCGTGAAGACGAGCGCGATCTCGCCGTTCTTGATCATGTCGACGATGTGCGGACGGCCGTCCTTCACCTTGTTGACGACCTTGACTGGCACGCCGGCCGCTTCGATCGCGGCAGCCGTGCCCTTGGTCGCGACGATCGGGTAGCCGAGCTCGTGCAGCATGCGCGCGACTTCGACTGCCTTCGGTTTGTCGGCGTCCATCACGGTCAGCAGCACCGTGCCCGATTCGGGCAGACGCGAACCCGCCGCGAGCTGTGACTTGAACAGAGCCTCGCCGAACGTCTGGCCGACGCCCATCACTTCGCCGGTCGAACGCATTTCAGGTCCGAGCACCGGGTCGACCGCCGGGAACTTGACGAACGGGAACACCGCTTCCTTCACGCTGAAGTACGGCGGCTCGACTTCCTTCGTCACGCCTTGCGCGGCGAGCTTCTGGCCGACCATCGCGCGCGCTGCGATCTTCGCGAGCGGCAGGCTGGTCGCCTTCGACACGTACGGCACCGTGCGCGACGCGCGCGGGTTCACTTCGAGCACGTAGATGATGTCGTCCTTCGAGCCGTCAGCCTGCGGTACCTGCTGGATCGCGAACTGCACGTTCATCAGGCCGACCACGTTCAGCGCCTTCGCCATCGCAGCGGTCTGGCGCTTCAGTTCGGCGATGGTCGCCCTCGATAGCGAATACGGCGGCAGCGAGCAGGCCGAGTCGCCCGAGTGCACGCCCGCCTGTTCGATGTGCTCCATCACGCCGCCAATGAACACGGCATCGCCATCGGAAATGCAATCCACGTCGCATTCGATCGCGTCGTTCAGGAAGCGGTCGAGCAGCACCGGCGAGTCGTTCGACACCTTCACCGCCTCGCGCATATAGCGCTCGAGATCTCGCGGCTCGTGGACGATTTCCATCGCGCGGCCGCCCAGCACGTACGACGGACGCACGACGAGCGGATAGCCGATTTCGTCGGCGAGCTTCAGTGCTTCGTCTTCGGCGCGCGCGGTGCGGTTCGGCGGCTGGCGCAGACCGAGGTCCTGCAGCAGCTTCTGGAAGCGCTCGCGGTCTTCGGCCGCGTCGATCATGTCCGGCGACGTACCGATGATCGGCACACCGTTCGCCTCGAGGTCGAGCGCGAGCTTCAGCGGCGTCTGGCCGCCGTACTGCACGATCACGCCGACGGGCTTTTCCTTGTCGACGATTTCGAGCACGTCTTCGAGCGTCAGCGATTCGAAGTACAGACGGTCGGAGGTGTCGTAGTCGGTCGACACGGTTTCGGGGTTGCAGTTGACCATGATCGTTTCATAGCCGTCCTCGCGCATCGCGAGCGCGGCATGCACGCAGCAGTAGTCGAACTCGATACCCTGGCCGATCCGGTTCGGGCCGCCGCCCAGCACCATGATCTTCCTGTTGCTGGTCGGATTCGCTTCGCACTCTTCCTCGTACGTCGAGTACATGTACGCGGTCCTGGTTGCGAACTCGGCCGCGCAGGTGTCGACGCGCTTATACACCGGACGCACGTTCAACTCGATACGACGCGCGCGCACGTCCGCCGGCTTCGCGCCGAGCAGCTTGGCCAGACGACGATCCGAGAAGCCGCTCTGTTTCAGATACTTCAGCTCCTCCTTCGTCAGGCTCGCCAGCGCGCGGCCTGCCAGCGCCTTTTCCTTCAGCACGATCTGTTCGATCTGCGCGAGGAACCACGGGTCGATCGCGGTTTCCTCGAAGATCTCTTGCGCGCTCATGCCCACACGGAACGCGTCGCCAACATACCAGATGCGATCCGGACCAGCTTCGCCGATCTCGCGGATGATCTCATCGCGATTGGCGGTCTTTTCATCGAGACCGTCGACGCCGACTTCGAGGCCGCGCAGCGCCTTCTGGAACGACTCCTGGAACGTGCGGCCAATCGCCATCACTTCGCCGACCGACTTCATCTGCGTGGTCAGGCGCGAATCGGCTTCACGGAATTTCTCGAACGCGAAACGCGGGATCTTCGTGACGACGTAGTCGATCGTCGGTTCGAACGAGGCCGGGGTCTGGCCGCCGGTAATTTCGTTCTTGAGTTCATCCAGCGTGTAGCCGACCGCGAGCTTCGCCGCCACCTTCGCGATCGGGAAGCCGGTTGCCTTCGACGCCAGCGCCGACGAACGCGACACGCGCGGGTTCATTTCGATCACGATCATCCGGCCGTCTTCCGGATTGATCGAGAACTGCACGTTCGAGCCGCCCGTGTCGACGCCGATCTCGCGCAGCACCGCGAGCGACGCGTTACGCAGAATCTGGTATTCCTTGTCGGTCAGGGTCTGCGCCGGCGCGACGGTGATCGAGTCGCCGGTATGGATGCCCATCGGGTCGAGGTTTTCGATCGAGCAGACGATGATGCAGTTATCCGCCTTGTCGCGGACCACTTCCATCTCGTACTCTTTCCAGCCGAGCAGCGACTCTTCGATCAGCAGTTCGCGCGTCGGCGACAGGTCGAGCCCACGCTTGCAGATCTCTTCGAACTCGTCGCGGTTGTACGCGATGCCGCCGCCCGAGCCGCCCAGCGTGAACGACGGACGGATCACGACCGGATAGCCGCCGCTGCCAGTTTCCGCGGCGATCTTCGCCTGCACCTGCAGCGCTTCTTCCATCGAATGCGCGGTGCCCGACTTGGCCGAACCGAGGCCGATCTTGGTCATCGCGTCCTTGAACTTCTGGCGGTCTTCCGCCTTGTCGATCGCTTCCGGCGATGCGCCGATCAGCTCGACCTCGTACTTCGCCAGCACGCCGTGCGCGTGCAGGTCGAGCGCGCAGTTCAGCGCGGTCTGGCCGCCCATCGTCGGCAGGATCGCGTCCGGGCGCTCCTTCGCGATGATGCGCTCGACCACTTCCCACGTGATCGGCTCGATATAGGTCACGTCGGCCGTGTTCGGGTCGGTCATGATCGTCGCCGGATTGCTGTTGACGAGAATGACCTTGTAGCCTTCCTCACGCAGCGCCTTGCATGCCTGCGCGCCCGAATAATCGAACTCGCACGCCTGACCGATGATGATCGGACCCGCGCCGATGATGAGGATGCTCTTGATGTCTGTCCGCTTGGGCATAACGCTCTCGCTAATGTATTCCTGAATTCTTTCCGTCGGCGCGCGCCGTTTTCACGTTGCGCGCGCTGTTTCGCGGCATGCCCGCCGCGTAGCGCCGCGGGCTGCGGCGGCCGCCGCGAGCCGTTTCCGGCTGGCCCCTGCGGCCGGCCTGTACTACTTCAAGCCGCTGCGCTCTTGCCGTTCTTGTGCGCGTCCATCAACGCGGTGAAGCGGTCGAACAGGTACGCGATGTCGTTCGGACCGGGCGATGCTTCCGGGTGGCCCTGGAAGCAGAACGCCGGCTTGTCGGTCAGCGCGAAGCCCTGCAGCGTGCCGTCGAACAGCGACACGTGGGTCACGCGCGCGTTGGCGGGCAGCGTGTCGGCATCGACCGCGAAACCATGGTTCTGCGACGTGATCACCACGCGGCCGTCTTCGAGATCCTTGACCGGATGGTTCGCGCCGTGATGGCCGGTCTTCATCTTCATCGTCTTCGCGCCGACCGCGAGGCCCATGATCTGGTGGCCCAGGCAGATGCCGAAGGTCGGAATGCCGCGCTCGATGAACTCCCTGGTCGCCGCGATCGCGTAGTCGCACGGCTCAGGGTCGCCCGGGCCGTTCGACAGGAACACGCCGTCGGGGTTGAGTTCGAGCGCGTCAGCGGCGCTCGCTTGCGCCGGCAGCACGGTGACATGGCAGCCGCGCTCGGCCAGCATGCGCAGGATGTTCTGCTTGACGCCGTAGTCGAATGCGACCACGCGGTACGTCGGCGCTTTCTGCTCGCCATAGCCCGTGCCGAGACGCCATTCGGTTTTGGTCCACTCGTAGGTTTCCTGGGTCGACACGACCTTCGCGAGGTCCATGCCGGCGAGGCCTGGGAACGAGCGCGCGAGTTCGATGGCCTTCGCTTCGTCGTCGGAGCCAGCGAGGATCGCGCCGTTTTGCGCGCCCTTGTCGCGCAGGAGGCGGGTCAGCTTGCGGGTGTCGATGCCGGCGATGGCGACCACGCCTTCGTCCTGCAGATATTGCGGGAGCGTGCCCTCCATGCGGAAGTTCGAAGCGAGAACCGGCAGATCACGGATGATCAGGCCGGCGGCATGGACTTTCGTCGCTTCGACGTCTTCGGCGTTCACGCCGACGTTGCCGATATGCGGGTACGTGAGGGTCACGATCTGGCGCGCGTAGCTCGGGTCAGTCAGGATTTCCTGATAGCCGGTGATGGCAGTGTTGAACACGACTTCACCGATGGTATGCCCGGGGGCGCCGATCGAATAACCACGAAAGACCGTGCCGTCGGCGAGCGCGAGTAGAGCGGGAGAAAATGACGGCAACACGGGAGACTCCTTGGGGGAACACCCTGTTGCCACCTGTCTATCCAATTGCAAGCCGCAGCGAAACACATCGTGGATGCGCGCGCAGACTCGCTCGCGAGCTGCCGGTGACGCTGCAAGGGGCGCGATGGGTCCATTGTGTGGACGACTCGGCTGGGTGTGGAGCCCTTCTTGCTACGCCAATGGCGCGCGGCGGATGAACGGTATGGGGGAGGTAGGCGCTAGGGTGCGGGTGGATAAGCTCAAACCTTCAAATTATAGCCTGAATCCACTGTTCCCTCCAAATGGGAGATAGGACGAGGCGTTGAGGCGACGTGCCTGGGCGGACCTTCAAAGCCTTGCCGGGCCGCGTCGCCAGGTACTTGCCACGCCTGTCCATGCGGTTCTGTCGAGACACCACTATTGTGACGGGGACCGAACCGCCGTAGCGGCTCCTCCGGGTCCGACGCAAGGCCTGGCGCGGCCGTTCAGGCCTCCTGTTCCGCGCGCATCTCGCCCGAACGGGCAAGCTGCCGACCCGGCAACACGTACCAGATCGCACTCAGCACCTGCAGCGCGACGAGGATTTCCCACGCGCTCAGATGCGCGAGCGCCGGGTAATGCCCGCCGCTCGCCGGCCAGTGCGACAGCACCGCGCCAACGCCGATCTGGAAACCGAAGATCAGCAGAAAAATAACTAGCGTCAGCGTCGTGTTGACCCGGCCGATCATCTGCGGCGGGAAATGCCGCGCCATCACCGCGTAGCTCAGAATCCCGGTGCCGCCGAAGATGCCGTAGGCGGCCCACAACAGGCTCGCCGGCAACGGCGCGTTAAACATGATAAGCATCTGCGTCAGCACATATAGCGCCATGCCGATGCCGCAGAACGCGTACAGCGAGAGGCCGCGCCGCTCGAGACTACGCGCCGCCGCGCCGAAACCGACGCAGCCGGCCATCATCGCGAAGCCGAGAATCGACACGAGCGCCGCCGCCTGGTGCGGCTCGAAGCCTTGTACGTCGCGCAGCCATGCTCCGACCCACAACGACTGCATCGCGTAGAAGACGCCTTGCGTAACGACCGAGAACGACGCGATTTTCCAGAATGCCGCGCTGCGCAGGATGTGCCACGTACCCTTGAACTGCGCGACGATGCTCGCCTGGCGATGCGTTTCGCGCGCGTCCGGAGCGAGCGTCCATTGCGCGAGCGCAACCGCTACCGTCAGCACACCGAGTCCGACGCAAACCGGGCGCCAGCTGGAAAAACCGAGCACCCACGTGAGCGGCGAACCGACCATCACGCCGCCGAAACCGCCGATCGCCATTACAAGCCCGTTCATCAATGGCAAACGCGCCACCGGAAAATGCTGCGCGAGCGCCTTGAACGCGGCGCCGAGACATACCGACACGCCAACGCCGATCAGCAGCCGCCCGACCATCATCATGCCGAGACTGTGCGCGGCGCCGAATACCCAGATGCCGAGCGCGGCAAAAAGCAGCGTGACGGACGTCACGCGACGCGCGCCGAAGTGATCGAGCAGCACGCCAGCGGGGATCTGCGCGCCCGCGAAACCGAGGAAATACAGACTCGTCAGCACACCCAGATCGGCGGCTGACAGACCGAGATCGCGCGTGATGAACGGCGCGAAACCAAGATTGACGCCGCGAAACACGTAAGAGACGAAGTAGCCGGCGGAAAAAAGCAGAAAGACGCGCAGTTGGGTCGACGACATAAATCAGGAAGTAAACCTGGAAATGACCTCAAGAACCTTTCCCGAGGTTCGGACGGATCAGGACGGACCGGCACCCCGCGGCCAACGCGGCCGAAGCACGAACAATAAAGTAAATACCGCAAACGCGCAGGAATCGTCCGCGCAATGAAAAACGCCGTCACCCTGAGGTGACGGCGTTGGATGAACACGGTACGTGATCGGAGCGCAATCCATGCGCTGCCCCCGCAACGCATGTGGTCACTACCGTGAGAGCCGCTATTGGTCTATTTACCCTTCTTCTTCGCGTTGGCCACGGTCTTCGGGCGGCTCTCAGCCGCGGCCTTCGACGCCTTGCCGGGCTCCGAGGCCGAGACCTTCTCGACCTTGCCCTTGCTGGCAACGGGCGCCGCCGCCTTGTTACCCTTGCCGCCCGGCTCGGAGACCTTGACGATGGCGGAGTGGCCGCGCCCTTTCTTCTTATCGTAGCGCGATTCACCGTGTGTGTCTGCGACGTGGACGCCAATCTTCTGCACACTGCCGCCTTGCACGTCGGCGGCGATCTTTTCCGGACCCGGCTCGCTGGGTACCGGCTTGCCGACCGGCACGTGCAGCACGATCACCTGGCCGCGCGAAACCTGATCGCGATGCGTCCTGTTCCACGCCTTCAGCTGACCGACCGACACGCCGTAGCGCACCGCGATGGCCGCCATCGACTGATTGCGACGCACGCGGATCAGCATCTTGCGCGTGTCGGGTACGTCGGGTTCCATCGCGAGCACCGCGCTTTCGGCGACGTCGGCGCTGATGTCCTCGTCGTCGTCCGAGCCGCGCGGAACGACGATCGTCGAGCCCGGCTTCAGGCGCATACCGACCGGAATCTTGTTCACTTCCATCAGCGTGTCGGGGTCGACGCCGATCTTCTGTGCGATCGCCGCGGGCGTCGCGCGTGCGTCGACCGTGTAGGTGGTCCAGGACGACAGCGAGCCCGAGTACGTTTTCAGATTGCGCTCGAACGCGGACGCGTTGTCGAAAGGCAACAGAATCTGCGGCTGCGTCGCGCCGAGAATCACCGGCTTCCTGAACGACGGGTTCAGCGAACGGAACTCGTCCGTCGACATGTTGGCGAGCCGCGCGGCGACGTCGACGTCGATGTCGTGCGAGGTCGTGACCGTCACGAAGTACGGGTGGTTCGGAATAGACGGCAGGGTGAGCCCGTACATCTGCGGGTTCATCACGAGGTTCTTGACCGCTTGCAGCTTCGGCACGTAGTTGCGCGTTTCGTTCGGCAGACGCAGGCTCATGTAGTCGGTCGGCAGACCCGCCGCCTCGTTGCGCGCGATCGCGCGCTGCACGTTGCCCTCGCCCCAGTTATACGCAGCGAGCGCGAGCTGCCAGTCGCCGAACATGTCGTGCAGGTTCGACAGGTAGTCGAGCGCGGCACTGGTCGACGCAAGCACGTCGCGGCGCTCGTCCTGCCACATGTTCTGCTTCAGGTTGTAGGTCCGGCCCGTGCCCGGCATGAACTGCCACATACCCGCAGCCTTGGCGACCGACAAAGCCTGCGGGCTATATGCAGACTCGATGAACGGCAAGAGCGCGAGCTCGGTCGGCATATGGCGCGACTCAAGTTCCTCGACGATGTGATACAGGTATTTCTGCGAGCGCTCGGTCATGCGCTGCACGTAATCGGGACGCTGCAGATACCAGTTCAGCTGCATGTCGACGAGGTCGCTCTGCAGGTCCGGCATCTGGAAGCCACGGCGAATGCGGCCCCACAGATCGGCGTCCTGGCTCGTCAACTGATTGACGGAGCTCTGGTCGACGTTGATGGTTTCTTTAGCGGTGGCGTTCTTGCGAAGGGCGTCGGCTACGGCCTGCTGGCTGGCGGGGTTAGTGGCGGTATTCGTCGTCGGTCCCTGACTCGCGCACGCGGCGAGTGTCAGGACCAATAACGCACTTAAGATAAATCGCATGAACGTCTCGGTTTCCACAAGGGCTGGAATTTGCAGCCGATAGTACGAAACGTCAACGTTTCCGTCAATTGGAAAATCAAGAAAAAAATCAACCAAATCTGGGGCTTGGCGAATTTTTCCGATTCATCGCGTGAAGAACCGCCGAATGCGCTCCGGATCAACGGAAGCGGTTCTTCCATTCGCGCATCAATGTGAAGGCCTTCAGCCGGTCAGACACCGTTTCGTGCAATCGTGCTTCGAGGTTCGACTGGATCGCCGGCTCGCCTGCGCGCAGGAACGGATTGACCGCGAGCTCGTGCGCGATCGTGGTCGGCAGCGTCGGCTGGTGGCGGGCGCGCAACTCGTTCGCCTTGTCGCGCCACGCCTGCAGTTCGGCATTGTGCGGCTCGCAAGCGAGCGCGAAGCGAATGTTCGACAGCGTGTATTCGTGTGCGCAATGCACTTCGGTTGCGCCGGGCAGCGCGGCGAGCGCATCGAGCGAATTCAGCATCTGCTGCGGCGTGCCTTCGAAAAGGCGCCCGCAACCGCACGCGAACAGTGTGTCGCCGCAAAACACGTGCGGCGTGCCGCGCGTATCGGCCGCCTGGAAATAGGCGATGTGTCCGCTCGTGTGTCCGGGCACGTCGAGCACACTGAATTCAAGTGCGGGTGCAGCGATCGTCACGTGATCGCCACTCTTGAGACGATGTGTCAGGTGCGCGATCGCTTCGCCGGCGGGGCCGTAGACCGGCACGTCCTGGCCGTTCAGCAGATCGGCCACCCCGCCGACGTGGTCTTGATGATGGTGCGTGAGTAAAATAGCGCTCAGCCGCCAGCCTCGTTGGGCCAGACAGGCGCGCACAGGGGCGGCTTCGCCCGGATCGACGACGACCGCGTGGTGTCCGTCGGCAATGACCCAGATGTAATTGTCTTCAAACGCCGGGACCGGTACGTACTCGAGCGCATTCATAGGCGACGCATTTTTAATATGACTGACCGAGCGATTATAGACTGGCCCGCCTGGACCGATTCGCCGCCAGGCCGCTACGTGCTCGACTGGGAGCAAACCCAGCTCGATCGCGTGGTGTCGGACGTGTTCGGCTATCATGCGCTGCAACTCGGCCTGCCGCAGCTCGACGCGCTGCGCGAGAACCGCATGCCGTGCCGCGGCCTCGTGCTCGACGCGGCGAGCGGCGCGAGCGCGCCGTACACGTATCCGCGCTGGGCACGTCGTGGCAGCGTGAGCGGCATCAGCAGCGCGGGCAACGCTGGCGACGACAACCGCGCGAACGCCGCGCGAGGCGCCCCTGGTCTGCACGCGCCGGCCGGGCGCAGCGCGGTCTGGTGCGACCTGCTCGATCTGCCGTTCGAAGCGCAAAGCGTCGACCTGCTCGTGATGCCGCATACGCTCGAATTCACCAGCGACCCGCACCGGCTGCTGCGCGAAGCCGAACGCGTGCTGGTGCCTGAAGGCCAACTGATCATCCTCGGCTTCAACTCGTTGTCGCTGTGGGGAGTACGGCAGTCGATCGGCAAGATGACAGGCCGCCCGTTCGTGCCCTCCGCCGTCGATCTGATCGCGTTCACGCGCCTGAAGGACTGGATCAAGCTGCTCGGCTTCGACCTTGAACGCGGGCGCTTCGGCTGCTATCGTCCGCCGCTCGCGAGCGATCAATGGCTCGCGCGTTACGGCTTCATGGAAGCCGCCGGCGACCGCTGGTGGCCGATTTTCGGCGCCACCTACATGATCAAGGCGATCAAGCGCGTGCGCGGCATGCATCTCGTCGGGCCGCTCAAAGTGAAAAAGCCCGTGCTCGCGGCAGGCCTCGCGCCCGCCGCCACCCCGAACACACGAAACCACACCGAATGACTCCAGATCACATCGACATCTATACCGACGGCGCCTGCAAGGGCAATCCCGGCCCTGGCGGCTGGGGCGCGTTGCTGCGCTTCGGCAGCCAGGAAAAAGAACTGTTCGGCGGCGAGGCCAACACGACCAACAATCGCATGGAGCTGATGGGCGTGATTTCCGCGCTCGAGGCGTTGAAGCGCCCGTGCAAGGCGATCGTGCACACCGACTCGCAGTACGTACAGAAAGGCATCAGCGAGTGGATTCACGGCTGGAAGAAGAAAGGCTGGGTCACCGCGGCGAAACAGCCGGTCAAGAACGCCGATCTGTGGAAGCGGCTCGATGCGCTCGTCGCGCAACACGAGATTGAATGGCGCTGGGTGCGCGGCCACAATGGCCACCCGGAAAACGAGCGCGCCGATCAGTTGGCCAATCGCGGCGTGGCATCGCTCGCCGAGATGTAAAGAGCGTGCGCGCATCGGCAACACCGCGCGCCGCCCTCCCCGCTTTTTTTCCGCAATTTTTTCGAAGCAGGCTAATCCGACATGCGTCAACTGATCCTCGATACCGAAACTACCGGCCTGAACGCCCGCGGCGGCGACCGGATTCTCGAACTCGGTTGCGTCGAGCTCGTGAACCGCCGGCTGACCGGCAACAACCTGCACTTCTATATCAACCCCGGGCGCGACAGCGATCCGCGGCGCGCTCGCGGTGCACGGCCTTACCACGGAATTTTTGAGCGATAAGCCGAAGTTCGCGGAGATCATCGACCAGTTCCGCGATTTCATCCAGGACGCGGACCTGATCATCCACAACGCGCCATTCGACATCGGCTTTCTCGACGCCGAGTTCGCGCTGCTCGGTCTGCCGCCAGTGAGCATGCACTGCGGCGAGATCATCGACACGCTCGCGCAAGCCAAGCAGATGTTCCCCGGCAAGCGCAATTCGCTCGATGCGCTGTGCGACCGCTTCGGCATCAGCAATGCGCACCGTACGCTGCACGGCGCGCTGCTCGACTCGGAACTGCTCGCCGAGGTCTATCTGGCGATGACGCGCGGTCAGGAAAGCCTCGTCATCGACATGCTCGGCGAAGCGCAGGCCGGCGGCGATACGCACGCGCCGCGTGTCGCACTCGACTCGCTCGAACTGGTCGTGATCGCTGCGAGCGACGACGAAAGCACCGCGCACGAAGCCGTACTCGACGATCTCGACAAAGCGCTCAAAGGCGCAAGCGTATGGCGTCTTGAACCCGCGCCGGCAACTGATGAGCAAACTGCTTAAAAAAGACTAGACGAACCCTAAATTCCCTGACATAATTTCGATCTCTTCGGGTGGTTAGCTCAGCGGTAGAGCACTGCCTTCACACGGCAGGGGTCACTGGTTCGATCCCAGTACTACCCACCAGAATTCATGGTGTGTGAAAGCCCAGAAGAATCAAGGCCCTACGGCGAAAGCCATAGGGCCTTTTTGTTTTCCGGCAACCGAGCCTAACTCGCCCACAACGCCATTAGGCGCACCACGGGCGCAGTTGAAAATAGCCCCAGACACAACAACGTCCAACATCGTCTGGAGCATCAATGGCAGCAATCTGGAAACGTGGTCCGTACTGGCGCGCGTACATCCGACGGCAGGGCTACCCCTACCAGGCCGAAACGTTCGACACGAAGGCAGCCGCCGAGGCGTGGGCACGACGCATCGAAGCGGAAATGGACCGCGGTGCCTTCGTCGATCGCACCGAAGCAGAGCGCAACACCCTTGGCGACCTACTTCAGCAATACGCCGAAAAGGTCTCGCCCGGCAAGAAAGGCGGCGACGGCGAAATCCTGAGGATCCGCAAGCTCCGCACCGATCCCATCGCCACCTACAAGATCACCGCACTCACCAGCCAAGTCGTCGCGCAATTTCGTGATCGTCGCCTCAAAGGCGACAAAAACCATCGTGCGGTCAGCGGCTCGACGGTCAATCGCGACCTTAACCTGTTGAGCCACGTCCTCAATGTTGCCAAGATGGAATGGGGCGTCCACTTCGAGGCCAACCCCGTCTCGCTCATTCGCCGCCCGCGCGAAAACCGCGCTCGCACTCGTCGGCTCTCGCCAGGCGAGGAACAACGGCTTCTCGCCGAGCTCGCGCCAAGTCCACGGGACGAGCACGGCCGCTTTGAAGCCGGCGGTAGCCGGAACGACTGGGTTCGGCCAGTCGTAATCATCGCGCTCGAGACCGCGATGCGCCGCGGCGAAATCCTTTCGCTACGCTGGCCGGACGTGTTTCTCGAAGACAGATACGTCCGACTCCACGACACCAAAAACGGCGAAGCTCGAGACGTGCCGCTCTCCAGTCGTGCCGCCGCCACGCTTGCTGACCTGCCCCGTCACAATAGCGGGCAGGTTTTTCCGGTGACACCCGACGCGCTGAAGAAGGTCTTCGTGCGCGCGAGCGAACGTGCAGGCATTGCAGACCTGCATTTCCATGACCTGCGCCACGAGGCTACAAGCCGCATCGCCGAACGACTTGACAACATTCTGGAACTGTCAGCCGTGACCGGACATAAGACGGTCCAGATGCTCCGTCGGTATTACCATCCGCGCGCGTCGGATCTGGCGAGAAAGCTGGGCTAGTGCGCCCCGGATGGATTGACACGCCACCACTGAAATTAGCCTAACTCGCCCACAAAGCCATTAGGGTTCCGCGCGCCGACACATAGGATGCGTTCAACGTGAGCCAACCCGGAGTGACTCAACTCGATGGAGAGGCACTCAACTCATTCAGGGGAAGTAGCGATGATTCTGCTGGTCGCCGCAGAAAAAGGGGGCGTGGGCAAATCAACGATTGCCACGAATCTGGCCGCGCATCTGGCAAGCCAGTCGATCGACCTCGTAATGGTCGATGCCGACATCCAGGCGACCTGCACCAACTGGGTAGCGCGCCGCGATGAACTCAAGCGGTCGCCCGCCGTGCCGTGCGTCCAACGTTCGGGCGAAGTCGCCTCGACGCTGCGTGAACTGGATCGTCGCTATGCCGTCGTGATCGTGGATGCCGGCGGACGCGATTCCCGTGAAATGCGCACGGCTATGGCGGTGGCGAACCTGCTAATTATCCCCACGCAAGCATCTCAGGCCGATCTTGAGACGTTCCCAAAGATGAACGAATTGGTCGCGCTCGCACGCGGCTTGAATCCGGACTTAAACGCGTCCGCCGTGCTCTCGCGCGCGCCGTCCAATCCGGTAATCCGCGAAGTCGAGGAAGCCCGCGAACTGCTCACTCAATTCGAGCAGCTTCAGCTCGCCGATACGGTCATCCGGGATCGCAAGGTGTACCGCGATGCCCTCCTCGCCGGCAAGGGCGTCACCGAACTCGACAACAGCCAGGCACGCGCGGAGATCCAGCTTCTGGCCCAGGAATTTTTCGACCTCAACTAACAGAATGCGCCGATGACCAGCAAATTCAAGCTCCCCCTGCCCGCAGCCACGGCAGAGCCCCGTCCGACCAACACCGAGGAATTCGCAAATGGCGCCGGGATGGTCCACTCGCAGCAGCCGCAACGGCCTCTGAAACCGGTGCGGCTCAACCTCGACCTAACGCCGGATTTGCATGAACGAGTTCGACGCCGTGCAGCCGATCTGCGGCTCACCGGCGCGCAGTATGTGCGGGAATTGATTTTGAAGGACCTGAGGGATCGAATGCTGGAGTGACTGAACTCCACTCAACCCTGAGTGACTTAACTCAATTCGCGTGCCCCAACTCATAGGAGAGGCGTATGCGCCAGACGCTGGAATATACACTTTGCCGCACCCATCAAGGTACACCGCTAATCACGCTCGATTCGCCGTTGGGCAACGGACAGGAAAACAAGCCCGACACACTCCGCGCGCTCGCTTACGCATTGCTGGATGTAGCCACACAGGCGGAGCAGCAAGAACCTAGCCGCAAACACTACAGGTCGCGCAAGCGCGTTGTTCAATTTTGAAGCGGCCAACCGACCGGCGGGCCTGACCACTACCCACCTATCAACGAGGTGAATATGGCTGCATCCGTTGTGCCCCACCGGCTGGCGCCCATTCCACCGGAAGCCGACCTGGCCAACATATTCGAGCGTGATGATCCGACGCTCATGTCGTTGGCACGTCTTGAAGAACTCGCAACTGCCTGCTCGAACGACTACCCAGTCGAGCCGGTGTCCCTGTGCGGGCTCATCGAGCTGCGCCTGTTCGGCGGTTCGCCGATGTGCCACGCAGGTTGAGGTTGCCATGAAGAATCATGTGGAATTTCTGGATGTGCACGAATTCGTCGGCCTGCTCGAGCGATGCAATCCGGGCAAGGAAGAGGAAAAGACGGTCAGTCGCTGGGCCACCATGCTGCTCGAAAACGGTCGAAAGACATTCGGCGCACTGCGCACAGAGGTACTTGACTTGCGCCTTGATAAGCTCGCACAGCATCACCCGAACTTTGCTGAGGTGATCGGCTGGATCGAAGCGGAGCTGGCATTCGCCAAGGTCGCCGGGCGAGGTCTCGACTTCCAGCGGCTGCTGCTCGTCGGCCCACCGGGCACTGGCAAGACTACGTTCGGCCTAGAACTGGCGGACGTGTTGGGCGTGCCGTCCGAGGTCGTCGCGATGAACCAGCGGCAGGCCGGCTCGTTCTTAACAGGTACCGAACAGCACTGGGCGAACACTCAGCCTGGAGCGGTGTTCAGACTGCTGGCTCGCTCTCAGGTCATCAATCCAATCATGGTGCTCGATGAGATCGAGAAAGCCGCCAAGGATCCGCGCTGGGATCCGCTAGCCGGTCTGTGCACGCTGTTGGAACGCCGCACGGCAAGGCAGTTTGCCGATGCGGCGCTGCCCGACGTTCATCTAAACGCGTCGCACGTGAACTGGATTGCGACCGCCAATTCGACCGAAGACCTAAGCCCGGCCCTGCTGTCGCGCTTCAACACGTTCGAGATTCGTCGGCTAACGACCGACGAAATGGCCGCGCTCGTGCAGCGCATGTACGCGCGCCTGATTGACGAAAATCCCGGCGTACGCACGCACGTCGATGAGCAACTGCCGGCTGACGTGTCCGATGCGCTCGTCGGTGCGATGGAATCCGGCCGCGACATCGATCGCGTGCTTCGCCGGATCTTAGGCCGTGCGCTTCAGTCTGGTGGACGCATGAACGTCGGCATGATGGTCGAAATGGTCGCAGTACCGGCTGCTGCGCGACAGAAGATCGGCTTCGTCTGATACGGGAGCGGGAATGGAAACCTGGAAAAGGGATATGAAAAAGGTATGCGGCATCGACATTACCGAGAGCCCACATGGATTCGAGTCAGACGACCTGCGTGACGCGCAGGGTGCTGTGGTTGCGGCTCTTCTCAGGGGGCGTACGGAACTACTGGCGTGTCCGCAGATTCGAGCCTACTCAACGGGAACGCCAGGCTGCGCCATCGACACCTCCGTCACGTACAAGCCGGAAGAAACCGGGTTCATCATTATCGGCGCATTGCCGCCAGTCATTCGTGACGCGTTTTTGCGTGAGCACGGACCCGCCTTCATCCTCCTTGAACCGCGCGTCAAGCTCGCTCGGAGCGGAGACTGGGAACATTTCGTCGGGATGCTAAAGCAATGACAAAGCATTCGAAACGGCGCGAAAAGTCAATAGCAAGTCTCCGCTCGCTGAAGGACGTGTCTTTGGGCCGCGAAACCCGGATGACCGCCGCGGAACTGATAAATGTCCTTCAGCAGCTCCCAGAGCATGCTCGCCTCAGTGTGTACCTCTCCGAGAGAGGTCTACCACGCATGGGGGAAACACTTCATCTGCTCGAATCGCCGAAGAACGCGACCCGGCTACGCAACGCCATCGCCGAATTTCGAGATGCAAAAGCAATCGAAGCACTCAGACAGCCCCTGGTCGCGTCCAGTCTTGCGGAGGTGGCGTTTGCCCCCGATATACAGGCCGTTATTTTTGATGCCTTCGGAACCCTTTGCCGGATCACTGATTTGCGCCGACCGTTCCATCGCCTGGTCGATCTCGGCGGGGGAACTGGGTTCTGGGCTGCGCTGAAGACGCTTATGACTCAACCCTTCGACCTGCGGGAAGGAGCCGTCGCGCTGGGGCTCGACCCAAAGCCTGAAGTCATGGAGGCGCTGGAATCCGCCCTTACCGCGGAGCTGGCGAGCATCGAGCTTTACCCTGAAGTGCACAATGTCTTGGCGACCCTGCGTGAGCGCGGCATCAAGCTCGCCGTCGCGTCCAATCTGGCAAGGCCCTACGCGGCCCCTCTGCTTGCGCTACTGCCGTTCGAGCTGGATGCATATGCCTGGTCGTTCGAGGTCGGCTACCTGAAGCCAGATCGCCGGATTTTTAAATGGACGTGCAAGCGGCTGGGCGTTGCCCCTGAAAACGCGCTCATGATCGGCGATAGGCTGATCGCGGATTACCAGGGCGCCCAGACCGCTGGTATGCAAGCGATCTACCTACGGCGAGCAGAAGACCATGAAACCTGAAAGCAGTCAAACTGCAGCGCGTGGGCTCCAGTCTGCGGCGTTCCGCTCAGCGGCGAACGCCCGGCCAAGTGCTGCCCCGTTATCGCTCATTTCCTGGCTCCTTGGACTGGATCTTCGTTCGATATATCGGGAGCTCGCCGACCCTCGCAAGCGTCGTTTGGGCGCGAGGCGTCATCGCTGAGACCAACGATTCGGCCCGTCTTTCGGTCGAGAAAGGCAGGTTGGATACCCTTTGCATCCAATTCACGCACGGCTTTGGCAACGGCCGTGTTGGCTCGCGCCAGAAACTTAGAGCTCTTCATATAGCGGCCTAGCTTGTCGGCTGGCATGGCGTGTTCTCCTATTGTTACAAGCATACGCCGACTGCCCGGACCCTCGAAAGTGTTGATTCGCGGCCGAGCCGGCACTTGCGCGACCAAATAATCTCAATCTCCGGGCAGAACGGGACGAACTTTTGGCTCCTGGAGGCCGGTCGGGCGACCCGGTATCCCGATGTGCGCCAGCTACACACGGCATAAAGCTATTTGGCGGCAACGCTGGGTCCTCGTGGCACCTCCCCATGTTGCGCGAACGCGACCTGCACCAGCGCCCGTCCGCTCAACTAACTGCCGACACCCATTAGCGGGCCGGTGTCAAGTGAGCAATCCACATCCCCGGCTGCACCAGCAGCCGCTTCTGCGACGGAACGCGCCAGACACCCATCTATAAGGACTTGCCCGTTTTAGCAAGAGGGGTTGAAGGGGCTTGTACTGGTCCGTAATGCGTCTCCTGAGTCATCGGCACACATGCGGCGTGTAGCGGCGGGAGAGACTGCGCACCTATAAACGGCCTTGGTGGGCGATATGGTTGCTGCGCCCGGGCCCGGATAGTAACCGCGCAGCAGGACTCCATTCGGGATGCGGCGAATACAGGGGCTGTAGCGCCTGATGGGTGTTCGAGTTCGCCTGCTGCCGGTCTGACCTGTCGCTATCGTTGCCTGTTGCGTCCTATGTTGGGAGGGTATTCAGTGTGATGCTGCTCGCGGTTCACGCGCCCGCCGTCGGACGGGGACGGACGGGCGCGTGGGATGGATCAAACTTCTCGCCTTTCGCAAGAATTGCCCACAGAACACGGGCGTGCTTGTTGGCGATGGCGACGAGTGTCTTCTGGTAGCCGACGCGGGCCTGCAGCTGGAGAATCCAGCGTGAGAGCCGGTCGTCGCGTCGGGGCGCGGCGGCGATGGCTGATCGTGCGCCCAGGACCAGCAGAGTACGCAGGTAGTCGTTGCCCTGTTTCGTGATACGGCCGAGCCGCCGCTTGCCGCCGCTGCTGTTCTGTTTGGGCACCATGCCAATCCAGGCTGCGAGCTGGCGACCGTTCCTGAACTGGCGCGCGTCGACCACGGTCGCGACCGTGGCGGATGCAGTGAGGGGCCCGACACCACACACCTCCATGCATCGCTTTGCCTGGATATCCTCATTGGCGTGCTCGGCGATTTTTCGATCGAACCAGGCGATATCCTCATCGAGCGCGTGCCATTTCTCCCACGCGCGCATGAGGGCCTCACGCGCAGCTCCGGCGAGTTCGTTGCTGGCGTCTTCGACGCAGTCGACGAAGTATTTGTGCAATTGGTTGATACGTTGGGGGAAGAACACGCCAAACTCGGCGAGCAGTCCCCGCAACCGGTTGATGAGCGCGGTACGCTCCTCGACATAGCCGGTACGCATACGGTGAAGCGCGAGCACGCTCTGCTGGGCCGGTGACTTGACGGGCACGAAGCGCATATGGGGCCGGCTGGCAGCTTCGCAGATGGCTTCGGCGTCGCGCGCGTCATTCTTCACACGGGCACCGCCCTTGCGGTAGGGAGCGACGAACTGTGGTGGAATCAGACGAACTTCGTGTCCGAGTGCACGGAGTTTGCGGGCCCAGTAATGGGCGGCGCTGCAGGCTTCCATGGCGACCAGGCAGGGCTTGAGATTGGCAAACCAGCTCAGAAACCGGTTTCGCGCAATCGCCCTGCGGGCGACGACGCGCTCGGCGGCATCGACCGCGTGGATCTGGATGACGTTCTTGGCGAGGTCAACGCCGACGCGGGTGATCGTGTCCATGACTTCCTCCTTGGAGCAAGGTTGCTCAGCGGCCCCATGATCGCACCGAAGGCTGGCGCTCCGCTGGCCGGGCAAGTCCTTTACCAATTCTGGATCAAGCGAAGGGCAATACTGCAGGTGCCTTTCGCCCTGGCGGCTATGCCGCCCCGGAAGAACTTTGGTGCCGTAATGCGTCCATGGGGTTCGCACAATTGCGTGGGCTGTGGATTGTCGGCGCCAATCCACAGCTGGCTCGCATTCCGGGCGATCCGCTTTTACTGCATATCGGGGACGGCGGCACGGCATCCCATTCAATCTCGGTGGCTGTTCGCCAGTCAACAATCAGGGTTTGCCGGTCGCCGTCGAAACTCTTATGCGAAGCAGCGCGTCATATCGAATGGTTTATGCTCCTTCAGCATATGGAAGCATGCGCGGGCGAGCTTGTGCGCCAGGGCCTTGCGCGCCAGGATGGTATTGGTCTTGCCTTTCTTTCGCTCGTAGAAACGTTTGGCCTCGGCGCAATAGCGCAGCGCAAAATTGGCCGCCTCGATGAACGCCCAGGACAGATACGAGTTGCCATTCTTTGTGTTGCCTTCGCCTTTCTTTTTGCCGTTGCTTATACGCTGGCTGTCCACGCACCGCGCATAGGAAGCGAAGTTACCGGCGCTGGCGAAGCGCTCGATGGTGCCTACCTCCAGCAGAATGACAGTTGCAAGGGTTTGGCCGATGCCCGGCACGTGGTCAGCAGGGTGTAGTCCGCGTCTGGCGTGACCTTTTGTTGAAGACGCTTTTCCACGATAGCGATCTGCGCGGAGAGCGTCGTGATGACCGCGACGTTGGCCCGAAGCGCGAGTGCGACGTCCTCTGGCAGGCGCATTTGTTTGATGGTTTCTTCGTCGAGTCGGATAACCTGATTGCTCGTGATTCGCGTGCCGTACTGACGCGCCGTTGTGTTCTCGACGGCGAGGATGTGGCTGGTGCGGCTGCGCACCAGTTGCATGCGTTTGCGGGCCAGGTCGCGCACCTCACGGTGCTTCGCTGGCAGAATGGTGCCGGTAGGCAGGATGCCCAGGCGCAGCAGGTGGGCGAGGTAGCGCGCGTCGGTCTCGTCACCGCTGTGCTTGAGCCCATCATATTTTTTTATTGCCGTGGTGTTGGCCAGATGGACCACGAAGCCGGCCGCCTGCAGGCCGTCGACAAGCCAGTACCAGTTGAACGTTCTATAGAAATGTTTCTATAGGACCTTTTATGGACGCCCCGGAATTATGCACGGTTTGTAGTTGAGGACAACGGAGCGCGCGGCGTGGGTGCCGATATGAATCGAAGTACGGGACCGTGCCGCGCGAGCTTTTGAATTCCTGAGCATTGCTGGGCCAACCGATCCGATCACTTCACGCGGCCGAGCATAATCACAAGCCCTCGAGAAACTGCAGCACGCGGTCGGTGGGCCGGTAGCGCCGTTGCCTGCTGTGGGGCAATTGAAGCGTACTGAGGGCTCTTTCCTTCATTGCCAGGTCTGCCTCTATGTACATGTGCGTGGTCGCTGGGTTCTCGTGACCCAGCCACAGCGCAATGACCGTGAGGTCAACGCCAGCCTGAAGCAGGTGCATGGCAGTCGCGTGCCGGACCAGGTGCGGTGAGATGCGTTGGCCCTTGAGTCCCGCGCAATCAGTTTCCACAGCCTGGTAGGCGAGGTTAAGGCGATCGGTTATTCCGGTTCGCGTCATCGGTCCGCCTGAACGATTTGGAAAGAGCCACTGTCCGGGTGAAGCGCCAATTTGCCGAAGCCAGAGCCGGATCCGGCTTGCGGTGCTGCGCCAGAGCGGGACCACACGTTCTTTGCGGCCCTTACCGTGAAGACGTACAGAAGGGCTTCGATCCAGATCGACGTCGCCAACGCGTATGCCGATAAGTTCGGATACCCGAGCGCCGGTGTTATAGAGAGTCGCCAACATCACGCGATCGCGCTGGCCGCACCATGTGTTGGGGTTGGGTGCATCGAGCAAGGCGCATATTTCTTCTCGGGAGAGGAAGCGGACCAGCGGGCGCTCGTAACGCTTCATCGGGATCGCGAGCACCTGTTGAATCGTGCCGAGCGATTCTGGTACTCGGGACGCAGCATAGTGCAGAAACGAGCGAATGGCGGCAAGCCGGAGGTTGCGGCTGCGGATGCTGTTTTGGCGAACCACTTCGAGATGGTTGAGGAAGTCGAGAACCAGTGGTGCATCAATATCGCTGAGTTCCAGGCGTTCAGGTTTCCGATGCAATCGCTGTTCGGTGAATTCGAGAAGCAGCCTCATAGTGTCGCGGTAAGCGGCCACCGTTCGCGGGCTGGCGTTACGCTGCTGTATCAGGCGCTCCATAAAGAACTGCTGCAGCAATTGCGCAAACGTCGGTGATGAGTTCAGGTCAAGCATGATTGCCTCCTTGAACGAAGTGCTCGAAGCGATCGCCTGCGATGGTCATCAGCTCAGGTATTGCCGTTATGTACCAGAACGTATCGGTGACCTGGGTATGTCCGACATAGGTGGAAAGCACCAGCATCGCATTACCGACATCGATCCCCTCCTGATACCAGCCGATAAGACGGCGGCAGATAAAGCTGTGCCTCAGATCGTGGATGCGCGGGTGCGGGTGACCTCCTCGGGCCTGCCATCCGAGCTGTGCTCGAAGACGGGCGAAGGCATATGCGATCTGACGATAGTTCACTGGCCTCCCGCGGTCTGACACGAAGAACGCGTCGGTCGTCGACGCGGGCAGCCTTTTATCCCGAATACACACATAGGTACGGAGGGCTTCGGTAGTGGTCGGATGTAGAGGAACCTGGCGGGCTTTCCGAAACTTGCTCTGACGGATCGTGAGCAGGCCGCGTTCCAAGTCCACGTCCGATCGCCGAAAGTCCAACGCCTCCGAGATACGCAAACCCGTGGCCGCAAGCAGACCGAAGACGGTTTCACAGGTAACTGGACGCAGGCTGCCGGCGGGCGGAAGTCGTCGCGCAGTATCCAGCAACGCGTCGATCTCCTCCTCCGAGTAGATATGCGGGGTCAACCGTCGATGTCCTGGTCCACAGAGTCCTGGCGATGCAATTTCGGTGGCGGGATCAAACTGCAGGCGATACTTGGCGAACGGGCTCAAGATTCTTAGCCGACCTGCTCTCGTGGTGGCTGTCGTGCGGCTGGACGAACAGGCCCAACGCAAGGCCAGTTCTTCCGTGATCGGACCGCGGTGACCGATTTGATCGGCGAAGCGTGCAAAGCACAGCAGCCGCCTTTCCTCACTCTCCAAAGCGAAGCCGAGTCGCCGGCGGCATTCGAGATAGTCCTCGACCAGGGACACCATGGTAGTGGCGCGCTTCATGTGCGTCTCCCCGGCCATGGCAAGGCAACGGTGTTGAGCCTGGGTAGATCGACTTTGACATAGATGGTCGTCGTGTTGACGTTGCGGTGGCGCAGTAGATCGGCGATGTCTTTGAGACTTGCCCCTTCCCTGAGTAGCCTTGATGCGACCGAATGGCGTAGCACATGGGTTCCGGTCCACCGCTGAGCGAGGCCACACCGGGCGTAGGCACAGCGTACGGCATTACGCACCAGGCTGGGCCCCACCGGTTCATCGCGCGGAGCGCGGTGCCGCACAAACAGTGCGCGGCTTTCCGTTCGCGGGCGCCCGAAGCGCAAATAGTCAGCGATCGCGCGCCCCGTCTCCAAAGGCAACGGCAGAAGTGTTGTGCGCTTTGCCTTCGCTTTGGCAATCCGGAGCGTCCCTTCTCGCCAATTCAAGTCATCGAGCTGGATAAAAGCCACTTCGCTCGCCCGCAGGCCCAGGTCCACCAGACAGCGAATGATCGCGTAGTCACGTCGGCCGGTTGGACACGTATGATCGAAGGAATTCACAAGCCCCGCCAGTTCTGAATCGGTAAGAGAATCCGGTAACGCCGCTAGACGCCAGTAAGCGACTCTTGGGACTGCGGCAATCAGGGGTTCGGTAGGTTGTCCGTGTATGCGACGGAAACGCAAATAACTCCGCAGACAGTCGCCAATGATTCCTGCTGTCCGGGGTTGGCAGCCCGCGGCGCGATCAGTCACGAATCGACAGATCTCATCTGGCTTGAGGCATTCAAGCGCAATCGGCCCCCAGCCAAATCGGGCAATGAGGAATTCACGGACGTAGCGCAGACGGTAGAGACGCGTTGCTGGTGCTAGCCCCTGCACATCCTGAAGATAAGCGTCAAAGAGCCGAAGTTCTTCACTTATGAAACTGGAAACCGGCGCTGATGTCGAGGGAATGATTCCCTCCGAGCGCAGCATGTGAAGCAGATGACGCAGCGCGCGGCGAAGGTTTGCGGGGGTGCGGGGACGTGGCTTGCTGCAGTGGCAGACGGGAAGGTGCTCCGTGAGAAAGCGATGCAGCACCGTCTCGTCGATGTGATTGATAGCGATGCGTCGCGCAGTCAACCACCGTCCGAAGTGGGAGGCGCATTGCAGATAGTTCTCTTTAGTAATACCCGCATATCCGTGACGCCCCAAGTAGTCGGTGAAATTCCCGACGACGGGTCCAAGTGCGCCGTACCGCGCGCGATTGCACACGACAACTTCAGAAACGACTGGCGTGATCATGATCGCTCTCCTGAGAGATGGCGATGAAGCCATCTGGGAAGAGCAGTATCTGTTATGCAAGGTTGGCCGATGGTGAGGCGCTACCTGGCACCCAGAGGAATTGGGCGTCGCACCTCAGCATGACCGACAAACCGTGCATAATTCCCGGGCGTCCATAATACGTGGATTCGACCACGACGCCTGCCAGCCCGGCTCGCCACGGGGCAAGGAACGCCAGAATCCTTGCCAGGTCGTTCGGCAGCCGCTTTTCTGCGACCACGCGGTCGGTTTCGTCGATCACGCTCACCACGCTGTTGTTCGAATGCAGGTCAATGCCGCTATAGTTCATGATGGGCCTCCTTCCGGTTAAAGCGCTGTTGGCAAACTCACTTTAACCCCGTAGCCCGTCAGGGCGGCGGCGGAGGCCCGCTAGATGATTTTCAATCACGCTCAAGAAAACCTGCGGGAGCGCCGATATAGCGAGGGTTGAAAGGACCGCTACCTAACGTGCCTTGGCTCCATGAAGGGGGCGTCACAATACTGCAGAGAACAATAAATGCCCCCATTCTTTCGTTGGCTCGCGGATTTAGTGCTTCACGACCTTGGCGTTCCCGCAGCGGCCAACCGCTGGATTGGCGCGAACCCAAAGCTTCGTATCGACCTGGCAACGCCTCTCAAGACGATAAATGTGCATGATATTGTTCGCTGGGACCGGTGGGGCGGCGTTGCGCAGAACGATGCCGGGGTTGTCCAGTGGTGGGAGCCAGCGGGCGCCGATTGGAGAGTCGAGACCCGCCTGCGTCACTCTATCGAGGAAACGACGACCTCCAATTGGGCGTGCGACATCAGAGCGGTTGCAGGTTTTGCGGCGTCGAAGTCTGAACTGTCGGACTTTCGATCGACGGACGATATGGTTGAAGCCAACTCTCGAAGCATGATTGAACCGCCCCGGATTTGGTGGAGGCTCCAACTCTTGAGAAAATGGAGCCATGAACAAGTCGAACAAGTTTTCTGCTGAAGTCCGGGAACGTGCAGTGCGCATGGTGCAGGAGCATCGCGGCGAGTATCCGTCGCAGTGGGCGGCGATCGAATCCATCGCCCCCAAGATCGGTTGCACGAGCCAGACATTGCTGGGGTGGATCAAGCGAGAGGAAGTGGATAGCGGGGAGCGTGAGGGCGTGACTACGTCGGAACGCGAACGCCTCAAGGCACTGGAGCGCGAGAACAAGGAACTGCGTCGTGCCAACGAGATTCTGAAGCTGGCGAGTGCGTTTTTCGCCCAGGCGGAGCTCGACCGCCGCCTGAAGTCCTGAAGGCCTTCATCGATCAGCATCGCGATACCTTCGGGGTCGAGCCGATCTGCAAGGTCTTGCGGATTGCCCCGTCGGGCTACCGGCGCCATGCCGCGCTGCTTCGTGATCCGTCGCGGCGGTGTTCGCGCAATCCGCGATGAACGTCTGCGGCCGGAGATCAAGCGGGTGTGGCAGGCCAACATGCAGGTCTACGGCGCGGATAAAGTCTGGAAGCAGATGAACCGGGAGCGTATCGCGGTGGCGCGCTGCACGGTCGAACGGTTGATGAAGCAACTGGGTTTGCGCGGCGTGATGCGAGGCAAACGTGTTCGCACGACTGTTCCTGATGCCATAGCCCCGCGCCCGCTGGATCGGGTCAATCGCCAGTTCAAGGCGGCACGGCCGAACCAGCTCTGGGTTTCGGATTTCACCTACGTTTCGACGTGGCAGGGCTGGCTGTATGTGGCCTTCGTGATCGACGTGTTCGCTCGCCGTATCGTCGGCTGGCGCGTCAGCTCCTCGATGACCACGGACTTCGTTCTGGATGCGCTCGAACAGGCGCTTTACGCGCGGCGCCCGGGTGACGACGGAACCTTGATACACCATTCGGACAGAGGGTCCCAAGGCGGATTCAACCGGTCGTCGCAACACCTTTGATCGAGGAGGTGTTGCATGGGACGAAGTGCAAAGCAGGTGTATCGGCAGCCGGGGCGACAGCTATGACAACGCCTTGGCTGAAACGATCAACGGCTTGTACAAGGCTGAACTGATTCATCGCCGCACCTGGAAAACGCGGGAATCCGTTGAACTGGCAACGCTGGAGTGGGTGGCTTGGTTCAATCATCATCGATTGATGGAACCCCTCGGCTATATCCCGCCCGCTGAAGCTGAGGCAAACTACTATCGGCAACTTGAAACAACTGCCGCTGAACCGGCATTAACTTAAACCAACCAGCCTCCACGATTCCCGGGGCGGTTCATGATCGCGCCATGCACGGAGGCAAAGCTCGCAGAAAATCTCCGGTGGAGCGAAATCCGAATCCTCCGCCCTGGCGACAACCTGAAGTCGGACTGGTTTGCAAGGTATATGTGGGAAGGCGGTCGAATCTTCCTAATCAATTCCGGCGGATCGCATCACTTCGCCGTGGCCAAGTACATCGCAGCGCGCCTCGGCAAGGCTGTCCCGCTGAGTGGAAAGCTCAAGACTTATCGGATCAACGCGCAGATGGTCCGCGAGCTGTGTGAACTTTACGAGATGTTCGTATTCCCGGACGGCGGCGCATACGGCGAGTTTCACAATGCGATGCGTTCCTACCGCGCGGCATTCGGTGTGTACGGGATGCCGCCGCCATACGAGGACTCCGATCTAGTTCTACTTTCTAAAGAGGACAAGCGGCCAGCAAGAGTGGCCGCAGCCTTACGCGAAGGAGGTGCATTCAGCTTCAATGACTACCTCCGTCGCACGCTGGCAGATCAGGAGGCTGCCGTCGAGCCCGCCGTCAAAGCAAGCGCTGATAGCTCAACCGCTCCCGCCGCCTATCGGTCCAAGCGCGAGAGACTGGCCGAATTCGTCAGGCGGCTACGCGACGAGCGACCGGCATCATCGCGGGAGGACGCGCTGGCGCTCATGAAAGCAGTCGTGAACAGCGTCGAAGATCAGTTTTCTGGCAAGCCGGCGACCGACTACCGGGAGCGCATGCACGTTTTCGGATTCGAGTGCGACTGGAAGGATCTGAAGTCGGATCCTTGCTATTGGGACGATTTCGCGTCGGGATTGCATCGCACGAGCATCTTTCACAGCGGAAAGATTGTCATCACTCACCGAGGCAGACCCGACGTACCCGTCCTGGAGAAGAAAGGCGTAGCCTGACGGCATACGGCCAGTCGCCAGCCATTCGTTTCATGCTCCCGTGTTAACACGCCGGGCCGTCGCGCTGTAACTACCGCTGTTGTATCCTTGCCGGCGAGCGTCTACCACTATGCAGCGACTTCGTGCGCGAAATCGCGTGGCTTCAACCCGGACAGTTTCAGGGCCGCTCGATGCCACTCAACCAGCTACGAAGTGAGATGCTGGCATGGCGGTACCGTGTGCCCACCAAACCGAAGCCGGCCCCCGCACATCAGCCTCGCGCTCGTGGCCGAGGACGGCCAGCGCGAGTTCTACGTAGAGTTGGCCGACACATGGGCGATCGAGGAATTTACGGCGTTCGTGCAACGGGAAGTACAACGCCACGTGAGAGCTCCAAAAGCAACTGTGGCCTACCCAGTTTCTCGGGTGCCCGGTAGTTCATGTGAAAGGCGAAATCAAGCCATTTCGGTGCCAAAGCGTGCGGGTCATAACAGACAACTGGACTGCCAAGTCGTTGTTGATGTGATGATGCTGATACCGTAGGTAAGAAAGCATGCAAGCGCGGCAAAAAATCGAAAATGGCGGGGCGATTTTCGAATCACTTTTGCGAACTCGACTATTCCGCGTTGGTCAGTTCGACCGAATTCGCCGCGCGGCTCGGGATAACGATCAAGTCTGATTACTCCACCGACGAGATAAAACGCTTGCTTGGAGGCTGAAGCGCTCTTCTGACGCGTCATCCTACTTTCACTTGCATTCATGGTTTTGTATGCTACTTTAAATTCGTTGCGACGAGCAGAATCTGAATTGCTGTTCGCGCCGGGCATGGGTTCGGATAACTTTCACTCATTGTCCTTGTCAGAGGGGGCGCCGCGGCAGAGCAGGTAAACTTGACGGTTTTGAAAATTTCGCCAGCATTGCATCGCCTTCCCCAGAAGGGAGAACGTAATGGCTCTCGACATACTGTCCTTGCCGATTGACGTTCCATGGTCACTCGTCGCGATCAGCCAAGACATGTACGCTCCGTCGATCCGGAGCGAGCTTCCTCCCAAATGGCGACCTTCGATTGCTGTCTTCTCTTACGAACCGCCGCCACAGGCGGGTGATCCGCCTTCAGACGAGAAGGTCACTTACCTCAAAGTGACCGCCAGCATCACAGGATATCAGCCCGATAGCGGCGAGCTTGACCGCAATCTGTTTGGCAATCGGGGGGCAGTGGCCTCCATGATCGTCGACAACTATGAGCAGCTCGCCGGGAGCTATTACCCGGCGTATAGCGCGCTTGTCCAAGTTGCAGTATTCCCCTCTAACGAAGCGGAATGGGACGTGGCGCTCTACCCATATTTCGCCGATTTCGAGCCTAAAAAGCGTGAGCTAATCGAGCTAGCGACCGACACTGGAGAGAACGTCACCCAATCGGGGAAGAGCGTGAGCGTTCGTCGCGGAAGTTCGTCAGCGGACTCGATCGAGAACAGCCACATCAACCGAAGCAGTTCAACGGTTGGCATTTCGGGCGGTGCCTCTTATGCCGGGGCCAATGTCCAAGGATCGTACTCTTCAACGAGCGGAACCGAGGATGGTACCCGCAGCAGTCACGGAAGCGACAGCCTCTATGTGACACAGTCCGACGCCTCACGCGAAAAACGCGAATCCTTCTCACATACCACGAACCTTTCGCAGCTTTACCACCTTCTCGACAGTTATCACGCGGGGACCAATCGGGCAGTCTTCTTTGTCAATGCTCGGCCCCACCTCATCCAGTCGGATTACACCTTCGTTCCGGGTCCGCGGCAGCTTGAGGGCGTACAAGAATTTTTTCTGGTTGTACGCCGGCCGAAAGACATGGCAGCCATCTGTGTCGAGGCGGTACTTGAAACCGCTCATCTCGGCATTGCGACAATCTCCCACCATCAAGACGCGCAATACGATCACATTCAGGTTCACGGGCACTATACACAAGCCTTTTCACTCGCTATCACGGAAAGCGATTCAGGGGATATCGACGGCGACCTCAGAATTCCGGTCGGCTATCATTTCGACATGAGTCAGGGAGGCGGTACGTTCCACTATGACTGGAGCGGTAGCGTGCCTGCTTACGACTACCCCGTTCCGCCCGGCCTCTCGTTCAGCGACACGATCGTGGGCGAGAATACCAATAACGTCCACGAGGTCTATCCGGTTTTTGACTTTTATCCGGACCACGTTCATGTTCACGCGCACACCGTCACGGGGCTACACAGCGGCGGCAGTCGGACGCTCGACGTGACCGTCTATTGCGTCTCGGATCAGCCGACGCAAGCCGCTCAGGATTCAACGGAGACTCATGTAACGCTGATGCTCACCGGACGCCGCGTCTTTAGCTGTCCACCGCGCGGCTCCCGGATCAAAATTGTCGGCAAGGTGGCGGACTACGTGGCTTATGAGAAGCAACTCGCTAACGCCGCGGCTCTAGCTACGGCTGCCTTCAATCGGGAAGGGGCAAAGAACGTCCTTGCCGCCAACGCGCTTGGCCGAACGATTCGTGACGAAGTCATTTCGAGCGTGCGCTCCGGTGCTCGTTATCCCGTGGAGAGCGTCGATTTCTTGCGCAGCCAGTTCGCGCTCGTCCGCCTTACCCAAGGATTGGACAAAGTTGCCCCCAAAACGCTGGCAAGCAAGCTTCACTCGGTCGCGCCACAGGGCCTTCAGGCAAAGATCCGGCGGATCGCGCCCAACCTTACCTTGTGTGCGGCCGCCAAAGCACCACGACATGCACTCGCCGCCACGCTCGGGCTCACGTTGCCTGAAACTGCTGAACTGCTAGAGCATGCCTTCGGTATCTCGTCTCTCCGTGCAAGCCTCACCGCACCCGCCGAGGTTGGCCCGCCGGCAACGAAAGGCACCAAAGGCACAAAGACCCGCCGGCGCTGATTTGCGATCGACATATCGAGCGTGGCCGACATGGAAGAATCTACGGGGTGGTGGAAGCTCGAGGCACAGGGCGATACCTTTGTCTGGGTGCCGGCCCAGCCACACGAGCCAGGCGCACTTGAAGGTCCGGGGCCAGCTCCCACCGGAGACGGCACACAGCCCGAAGGCAGCGATTCTCCCGCGACGCTTGGAGCGCCCAACCCGCCAGACCAGCAACAGCCACCGCCGGCCCGCCCGCCGACGTCCAGCGATGGCGGAAATTCAGCGATGACGCCCGGCGGGGGGCCAAGCATTGATCCTGCCACGACGCCACCACCTACGGCCTCTGGCATAGAGCCAGATACGCCCCTTGCCGACCAGTATTTTCGTCCTGTCAACCCGATCCCCGACTACGCGGTGCTGGACCAGTTAATGGCCCAAGGATTGAGCCCCGAAGCTGCGCAGCAGCAGTTCGCTCAAATCATGCACAACGAACCGCCGCCCGATCAGCCTCATCCGATGTTCGGCAAGAACGACCGGCGCCCCGCCGCGACGTTGCTCGATCCGGTCGATCCTTTCGCGGGTCAGTATGTCGTTCAGGTTACCGACGTGGCCATCCCGGGACGCGAATTGGACCTCCGGTTGACCCGAACATACCGGTCGGGCGTCGTCTACTTCGGCCCATGGGGATTCAACTGGGATCACAACTACAACATCACGCTGCGCGAACTCGACGGTGGAGCGGTTGCAGTCTGGATGGGCGCGCTTCACGAGGACGTCTACCGCCCGGACCCAGGCGGGTTCCGGCCGCCTTTGGGCGTCTTTCGCTTCCTGGAGCGCCGCGCTGCGCCGCCAAACCTCTACGTCCTGACCGATCGGGAGGGCCTACGGTTAGAGTTCGATCGTCCCGCGGGTTGGCCGCTGCCTGAGCGCATCCCTCTCGTTCGGATCGTCGATCGCCACCGCAACGTCCAGTCCCTGGACTACGATGTACATGGCCGCTTGCAACAGGTGGCAGACGGCCACGGGAGGTATCTGCGCTTGCGCTACGGCACGTGCGGACTACTTGAACAAGTGGTTGACCATACCGGCCGGATGTGGCGCTACGAACACGAAAGCGACGTAGAGCACCTCGTTGCTGTCACGAGCCCTCCTACTGCCGAGTTTCCAGTGGGGGTAACCACGCACTACCGCTACGATCGGGACAACGTTCACCCCGCAATGCGCCACAACATGACGCAGGTTATTGGTCCCAGCGGCAGCGTGATATGTGAAAACATCTTTGGGGCGGATCCGCTGAACACTGACTTCAACCGCGTTATTTTCCAGCGCTTTGACAGGTTTGAAGCCAGCTTTACGGCGACAGAATTGCAGATCGTTCCACGCGTCGCGGCGAACATTAACATCCCGACTTTAAGAGTTGAGGTCATTGACCCAGGCTTCTACTATGTCTACACCTATAATTTCCGCGGTGATCTCCTTGACGAACGCTACCGCCTCGTATCGGATGGCAGCTACCGCATGGTGGCGCGTAGCTATCAATACGACGATCAGGGCAACCTGACCGGGCGCCGGGAGCCGAACGGCCTCGGGATGCTTTACACGTACGACAATGCAAACGTGCACCCGCGTGCGCGTGGGAACCTGCTGAAGCTCGAACTCGTCGCCCCCCCGACTTCCGCCGCCGCATCGCGAGTCCTTCAGATTCTTACCTATGAGCCGCAGTTTCACCGGCCGAAGAGCTTGCGCGACGAAGTCGGCAATGTGACGACCTGGATCTATGACTATGAAGTCCTGATGGGAAGCGTGGGCGACGTCGTTCGAATCGAATACCCGGACACGACCTTGCCGGACGGCTCATCGCAGGCTCGCGTGGAGCGTTTCTCCTACAACGCGTGGGGCCAGTTATCCGAACATCGGACGGGCGCCGGACATCGTCACGTATTCTCTTATGGCAATGTGGGGATGACGGCCGGCTATCTCATTTCTGTAACCTGGGACGCTGACGGCGCAGCGCAAACCGAGGGGTGGGAATACGACGCGCAGGGACACCGCCGCGCGTTTATTGACGGACTCGGAAACCGTACCGAGACCACGATTGATGCGTTGGACTGCATCACGGCCGTGCGCCTCCCGCCCGTAGCCGGTAAAACCGATGCGATCTATCTCTACTACTCACCTGAAGGGCGTGTGCGCCGCGAGGAATGGCCACGCGGCGCATACTCCGACGCGGTAATCACAGATCCATATATTGCGCACGAGTATACCTACGACGTTCTCGGAAATCTCTCTTCAGCCGTCTACGGAGTGAACACGGAGCGTCCGCTGCACTATGCGTATGAATACAACGCCGAGCACAAGGTTGTGTCGGTACGTGACCCTCTAGGCCGTATCACGAACCTCACGTACGACCAGCGCGGCCTGTTGGTCGGCATGATCGAGGCGGCAGGGAGTTCCCAGGAGGCTGCCTGGTCGTACACCTACGACCGAAACGGCAATCGCACTGCGGTCATTGACCCCGTAGGACACCGGTTCGACTATGTCTACGACGCATGGGATCGGCTCATTGCGCTTGATCTACCCGGCGCTCCCGACCCGGACCGCACGCGTGTGGAATTTACCTTGAACCGCTTCGATCGTGCGGACCGGGTTCGGATCACTGGCGCCGTCGCACCAGGTCTCAAGGGGATCCTCCTCGACAGCTACACCGATTTCGATGAGCGCGGACGCCCATGGCGGCGCACGGTCGATGCGCGCACAACCTTGATGACGTACGACGCGGACGATCGGGTAATCGCTCAGAGCGACCAGCGCGGGAGCAGCACAACTTTCCAGTACGACGGGTTAAATCGCATCGTGCAGGCGACGGACGCGATCGGCAATGTTCTTTCGCGGACGTTCGATGCCGCCGGCAATCTTACGATAATCCGCAGCAGCGAAATGCTGCCTGGTGGCGCCGCCACTGAGACCTTTGAGTGGACTGTCGAATACGATTCGCGACGCCGCCGCGTTGGCGTGACCGAACCGCTCGGTCGCGTCACCCGGTCGACGTACGACGCCCGCGACCTCGAGGTGGCAAACATTGACCCGTTAGGCCGCTCAGTGCTGCGATCTTTTGGCATGCGCGGGGAGTTGCTTTCAGTCACATCGCAAGTCGAGGCTGGCTCGAGCGCGACGCACACGTTCGAGTACGACGCCGCAGGCAGGCAAACTACTTACCGTGATCCTGAGGGTGAGGTCACCTCATTTGCTTACGATGATCGGGACCGACGGATTGGCATTACGTATCCCGACGGTCGGGTTCATCGCTTCCTCTACGGAATTCGACGACAGCCCGATGGGGAGGTGACGCCAGGTGGAACATCGATAAAGTACATTTACGGCGGCGACGCAGGCCTCAGGCAGATCGAGTTCACACCCGGCGCTGGAGTCGCGCCCACGTCGACAATCTCTCTGTTCTCCGACGGCCTGCGCCGACCAACGCGCCTTACGCAGGGCGGCATTACCCTCGATCGGATGTTCGATGCGAGCCTGCGCCTCACGTCGGAGTCTTGTAACGGCCAAACAGCTCGGATCGAGTATGACGATCCGGCCGGAATGGCGCGCCTGACCTATCCTGACGGGAGAGTCGATCGAATGACCTTCGACGCCATCGGCCGAATCTCGTCAGTGACGTTGATGACACCCACAGCGCTCACGGGCGTCTTAGCTGCCGGGACTAACTTGGCGAAATTTGACTACCGGGGGCCGCGCAGGGTAGCGCGGCGCCAACTGTGCAATGGCGTCGTCACGACCATGGATTACGACGGTGCGGCCCGGCTGACGGCGATTCGTCATACAGACGCTGGCGGCGCAATGCTCTCGACGGTGCGCTACGTGTACGACGCTGGCGACCGGCGACGCCTTGTCTGGTCGAATCCCGGACCCCAACAGACGTGTCGGATTGACTACGACGACGTAGACCGTGTCCGCGGAGCGACGTTTGGCATTGCGATCGCGGAGCCTGGGGCGAACCTCAGCCAGATGGCCGCTGATGCGGCAATAGCCGCCGCCGCAGGAGTTCCCGGCATCTCGACTGAGTCGTACGTTCTCAACCGCAGCGATGTACGGACTGAATGGAAAGTCACCAGCCCTGCGAGCTCAACAACTCACACATATGTGCTCAACTCGGCGTGGGAGATTGAACGAGATGTTCGCACTGGAAGCGGAATGGGAACTTCCCCGTTTGCCTGGGATGCAGACGGGCGATGCACGCAGGACGACCGCTTCAATTATGTTTACGATGCGCTAGGGCGGCTCGTAGAGGTCAGGTCACTATCGACGATGACGACGGTATTGACCCAGCGCTTTGATCCGGCCGGCAGAGTGATGGACAGGACCGACGGTACTACAAGCTACGGCGAGGTACATCTCGGTTATCGTTCACTTGCTCGCACAGACGGCAATGGCCATCTGACCTTGCACTTTACGCCCGGGCTGGCCGTAGACGAGATCCTCATGGAGAGCACGGGAATCAATCGCTTCCCCTTGCAGGACCCGACTGCCTCCGTGCTGCTTTATACGGACGCCTCGGGAGAGGTGGTCGAGCGTTACCGATATTCGCCGTTCGGAATCGCGTCGATCTTTGCGCCGGACGGCGTGACGTCGCGAGCATCCAGTACGATTGGGGGTGTCGCGCGGTTCGGCGGGCATCCGCTTCTTTCGATTGACCGGTATGACGCCCGAGCACGGGTCTACGATCCGGGGACTGGACGTTTCTTGCAGCCGGACCCGCTAGGTTATCGCGATGCGTCAAACCTGTACTTGTACGCGCATCACGATCCGATAGGTTTCGTCGACGCAACTGGCGAAGCAGCTATTCTCGTTGGACTTGCGGTTGCCGCGGGCATCGGCCTCGTGATGGGCTTGGGCACCGATGCCATCCATCAAGGCTTGCAGCTTCACGAGGGGTCGCGTCGGGAATTCAGCTGGGGTGAGCTTGGACTTTCCGCCGCTGGAGGAGCGATAATGGGCCCGGTCATGGTGTTCGCCCCGGAGGTTGGAATCCCTCTCGCGGCATATGGAGCAGGGCAAGGGCTCGAAGAAATTTCGCAGGGTCACTGGGAAAGCGGGTCGTTTGACGTCGCCATGTCGTTGCTGCCATTCGGCCTGAAGGGAGCCCGTTCAGCCATGGTGGGCGAGGGTTCGGTGTTCTCTCCAGCACGCGGGCTCGGTCCTTCGGCAACGGCAAATGTACGCTACGCCCGGTTCGGCGAACTCGGCCGCGCAGCTGCAGACATGACGGGACGAATTGCAAACGCGCGTTTCTATCGAGGAACTACCTACTACGAAGCGCTGCAAGCTGAGCAAGCGGGACTTGACATTGCGAACGTCAGGAATCGACAGGTCAGGGCAGCAGCTCCTCCACGACTCGGCCCGGGTCTTTATTTCACGACCGAGCCGGGCGCACCCAACGTTGGTGGAAGCGCAGAATACTGGGCCAATTTCCACGGAGGACAAGGGCAAGGAGGCGGCCCGTCTGTACTCGAAGCGAGCGTTCCACGATGGCGATTGGCCCTTCTTCGGCGTGAGCCAGGGGTGCAAATCCGCGTACCTCAACCGAACTTTCCATTGAGCCCGGCCTCGAGAGAATCGTTCTTTCCGTTCGAAGGACCGAACAATCAACCGCCGACCGGCCCGGGCGCCAACTTCAACGCAGTCGCAAAGTGGCGGCTGTGGGATCCGAATGCGGCTCAGCCGAGTTTGTCGAGCCTCTTGCCGCCGCTAGCAGCGGGCAGTGCCAGATGGCCCGGTACACCGCTTGTCAGTCGAGGTAACAAATGATGAGCGAAGAGCTTCGACTTATCGAACTCGCACTATCCGAGATCGAATTGCCTGAGGATGCCGATCTCCTTCGCGAGGGACCGCTGGACCGGGGCGTCGTGCTGGCGGCGATGGTTGACTACTTGAAGTTGGGTACGCACCTTCCCATTTCTCCACGAGTGACGTGGGTACAACCCTGGTTTCGCGTAATCGACGGAGCGAAAACGCTCTGGGCCGCGCGCAAAAGCGGCTGGACCCGTTCATTTCAAGCTGTCCTGGCGATCGACCGGAGAGCGACGCCTGAGGCAATATGGGAACGCACCACTTCATTTCCTCCGTTGAGCACGGTAGATGGAGGGTCCGATTTCGAAGAGCGCATCCAGGTTTTGCACTTCATGCGGTCGCTCGAACGATCGGAAAAGATCTTCACTGAAGACCGTCTTGCACAGTTGGCGGAAGCCGTTCGCGCTAATGAAGTAGTTCGATTCTCCGAGATATCTAATCTGGCTTGGATAACCGATGCTGCACTGGCCTGGTCTACCCCGGTGACGCTGAACACTGAAGACTGTGGTGGGGCTGTGGAATGGTTCGAATTTCTTGCGGACCTGCGTCGCCATGCACTGCCGCTACTGGCTGTCAATGGTCGCAAATGCTGAGACAAGGTGTCTTCAGGACAGGTCGTCTGGCCGCTGCAATCACGATCACTGTCCTTTTCGACAATTCGGGCGAGTAATCGAACGGTTGAGCTGGCTCGATCAGTTCGCTGATGAGGCAGAGCGCATGCTGTGTTTCGACTATGCCGGCGATTGGGAATTGCTCGTGGATCTCGTCGGCGAGGTGCCTCCCGGCTGGTTGGCGTGTCACATCGGCGAGGTGATAGACTTCGATCAAGTCGAAACGTACTTTCGTGAGTACGGCGGCCGGCATCATGCGCTGCACGATGCGCGCGCGAATCTCTACGCGTTGTTGTAGACAGACTGTCACGCAGCAGCGCTGCGCGACCAAATAACCTCACGATGTTCGGAAAAGGCCGGCTCGGTGAAGGTTGGGCGATGGGATTACGACTATTCCAGGCAGACGGCATCGGTTCGCGTCGTCACACCATGACGGTCTGATTCACGATTACGTATAACGTCATGATTTTGACGATGGGCGGCCGTAATCTGACATAAGCGCTATTATGTCTCGCAGCCGTGACCACCAGCCTCATCTCGTCTTCGTACGTGTGGAACGCTGGCGTCAAACGCGCCGATTCCCTTGGCTGGCGGGGACCTTATCGGGATTGGTATTTCTCGTGAAACATCATTCGCGCTCATACCGCACACGCAAACAAATCATATCGGGCATGGGGAGCCACATATGTATCTGGGAATCGATCAACAAACTGGCCTCGTGTACGAAGGCCTTAACGCTGCCCAGTTGCCTACGGTGCCAACTCCCAGCGTGACCCAGGCCAAATTGATCGAAACACAGCAAGATTGGAACAGCCTGCCAGGCGGTCTTCTTTTGTCTCCATTGTCCTGGGTGTTTCGCGAGGACACCTTCGACTGTCTCGCGGACGCGACGCGGCAGGCTCTATGAGCCCATTCCGGGGCAACCGCAGCCGCACCCGCAGCGTGTCGTACCACATCCCTATGAAGACCCCTGGGGCCGTTCTCTCACACACGATGGCGTGGCAGACAAGCCCCTCTACGTGTACACGGCCTGCACACGCCTTTTAGCTCGGCCCCGCGTTCACAATGGACTGTTGTTGCGAAGCGATCTGCACACGCTGTTCGACCTCGGGCTGCTTGCAATCAATCCCGCCACAATGACTATTTCATTGCACCCTGCGCTGCTGGGGATGGGATACGGTTCGTTCGAAGGCGCGCCGCTATTCACGAACGGCACCAGTGGACCGGACAACGCCGCACTTGCCGAACGGTGGAAGTTCTTCAACAGTCGTCTCTCTCATGCCGAAGAAGAGGTTGCTGTGTAGGCAGTGCTGTGTAGGCAGTGTACCGCCCTCGCGCGGCCGGCCGTAGTCGACCCCGTTGCCGCCGGTTGAGCCGTCAGACTTTAAACCGCAGGTATCGGGTGCGGAGCAGTCGCTCCGTATCGGTACGGCCAACTCGCGGACAAATAATCGGCCATTATAGACATTCGACGAGCTGCACGATCCCGGGTGCCGCTAATGTCCGGTTTCGAAAATTCGAGTGTTCGTGGCCCGTCCGAGACGATCAAAGAACACTTACGACTGTCCAGCCAAACGAGATCACTCAATGCGTTTCTATAGTCGAGGTTCGATGTTGAACCGATCGTTCGAGGAAAGCCCGTGCTCATCAGCGCAGAGTCAACGGCACCAAACAAGTGCGAGGCCGTGCTGCAATGGGCAATCTGTTCCGGACTAGGCTCCGAGAACACTCCTTGACAACCCCCGGCGATCTCCTAGATTTAATTGCAGTTGCCCGCAGGCCGACGTCTGTAATGTCGATCGGCCATATTTCTGCGTTTGCGCAGTCAATCGGCATCAGCAAAAATTGCTACAAGCCGATCGACCACATAAGCATTGCTGAGCGCTTATAAGGCGCGGCAATATCGGCTAGTCTGTGTTTGGAGAATTGGCAAAAGATTTAATGCATTCCATATGTTGCCGCCAACGACCAAATTGGCAATCGGCCATGAAAGGATTCAAATGACAGGTCCCGAACGGGTTCAGGAAGTCAAGCGTGCGGCTCAGGCGAGGCTCCTCGTGCTTCCGGGGGTGCATGGGGTCGGCATCGGGCCGAAGCTGGTCGACGGCAGACCAACGGGCGAACTGGCGATCAAGATTTATGTGATCCGGAAGAAGCCGCTCACCGAACTCACCACCGAGGAGATTATTCCACCCGAGATCGATGGAGTAAAGACCGACATCGTCGAAATGGACGTGCCAACGCTGCACGGAGACGATTCAAAGGAGCGACCATTGATCCTCGGAACACAGACGATGGCAAAGAATGGGCGCCTGACAGGGACGCTGGGGTTCCTAGCTCACACCGTCGAACCTCAGCCGAAGCTTGTTGCGATTACTTGCCAACATGTCGTGGCGCCGCCGATGGGTGCCAAGAGGTCAAAACTTGAGGTGAGTGCGCCGGACCCAAATTTGCCGTCGCCGAACCCGTACCTCATCTCCTTCAAGGGGTCGAACACTCCGGGGACGCTGATCGTCGTTAACATGGTCCGCGTTCTCCAAAATAGAACTATAAACGTGTTTCAGATCACCGCCGAAACTGAAACTCTGAGTTCGATCGCGAAGAGTGTGGAAACTGCCATCAACGGGATCGCAGACGCCGGAGTGACGGCCGCGATTGGCGACCTTCCCGAGAAAGTGGTCATTACAAGGAATCCGGCGGCGGATACACTCGTGAAAAGCTGCGAACTTTACGACCCGCCGAGCCCGGACCCGGAGTCAAAGCTGCTTGCCTCGGTTACCGGTAATGTGGTGACCCTGTCCGGAAAGACCGACGGCGAGTACGGGATCTATACGAGTTGGAGTACCAATGGAAGCGAACCGAGCCACGGAAGCTTCACACCGGTAGTCAAGAACTCGGCGTTGACGACCGCCGCCAGTGACATCGCGTCGACGATCAACGGTCTCTCGATCAGCGGCGCCACAGCTACTGCGACCGGGGCCACCGTGACTATCCCAGGTGCGACGGCGGTGCTGTGCCAAATCGCTAGCGATATTCGCGTAGGACAGCCAATGGATGGCTTCTCATCGAACTGCAGCCTCTGCTGCAGCGATGAGATTGGCAGGGTCCTGAACGCCCATGCGGATCTCGACGTCGCGTTAGTTCAGCTTCGCAGAGGGCTAGCCTACATGGACGAGGTCAAGGGCGACGATTCAATCCCGAAGCCCCATACCGCGATAACAGGCTTCCATAGGGTGACAGTTGCGGAGGTGAACGCCTCGTACGAGGTTCACAAACGGGGGGCGACAACTTTGTATACTTCCGGCATCGTTGATTCGGTGGACTTCTTCTCGGGCGTCATTGGCAATTCTGGTCACACTGAGTCCGGTGATAGCTGGCGCGTGTTTTACCGGTACTATGACGAGGCAATGGTCGTTAAGGGCAACGGAGGATTAGCGTTCTCCGCCCCTGGCGATTCAGGGGCTGCAGTGTTCAACAACAGCGGTGAGGTCGTAGGGATGCTATTTGGAGGCGCCGCTGACCGCACTTTTGTAACACCCGTCGATCAGATAATTACTGGCATGGGGGTCACTGTAGTAACCGCCACCGCTCTTGGTCAAAAGCTGACAGTGAGCAACGCCGAAGGTGCCCTCGCGATGGTGAGGGCCGATGGCGACTTGGCGACTCCACAACTGCTGGAGGTTCAGGCTGAGATTTCTGCGACTCCCGCTGGCCGGGAATTGGCGGAACTGGCGCGGCGCCACGCCGAAGAAGTACAGATCTTGGTCAACACCAACCCACGTGTTGCGACTGCCTGGCACCGGAACGGCGGGCCGCGGATCGCCGAGGCCGTGTTTGGTTTCTTGCAGGCAAAGGACACGCGCCTGCCTGAGGAGCTTGACGGGATTTCGCTACCGGACTGCCTCAGAAACATCCAGCGCGCGCTGATGAAGTACGGTAGCGAAGCACTGTCGGCTGACCTCGAACGCTATGGTCCACAGATCCTGGCCCTAAGCAACCTCAGCTATCCAGAGATGCTTGCGCGAATGAGAGGCCAACAGTCAGTGGTGCCAGTCCCATGATCACTTCAAAAATGCCGGTGCGGCGAGGGAGTTGGTTCCGCGACGGCTTCTTCTGATCCTTTGCGTGCTCACGCTCGTGGCCCAGGCACAGGCCGCGGAGGCACAACGCACGAGCAATCCTTACGTCGTGTTCGGCGTGAAGGCAACCACGAGGTTCGGACAAGCGCTCGACCATCTAGACACACTGGAGACTTTTTAATGTCGGGACGCGCAGGGACTCTCGAGACGTTGGCCCAAGAGGTGGCATTGGCGCTGCAGCCGCTCGAATCGCAGCTCACCACCACCAACGTCATTCCGTTCCTCTCGGAGCTGGGGCTGCAGTTCCCTCCACAGCTTCTCGCACAGGGGGGGGTCACGGGAGCGATGACCACCTGTGCGACCTCCGCTGGCGCCCTGTCGGGCCTGATCACTCAACTCACGAACGACATCGCGGCCGACAACGAGGCCGCCATCGTGCAGGACGGGATCCAACTGATCCAGCAGATCGCGAAGGTGATCTCGGGCATCGATCAGATCGGCAACCAGCTTGAGGCTGTGGCCGGCGCCTTAGGCTTGAACACGGCCGAGGTCCAGACGTTTGCGCGGGACCTGACATCGAACCTGATCAGCTATCTGTTGGTCTCTTATCTCGAGAATATCCAACCCGGTGTGGTGGGGGTAGGCAACATCTTAGGCATCCTGGATTACATTCGGCAGCCGGGCATCAGCGGAGACCCGACCCATCCGCCTTTTACGATCCGGAAGCTCCAGCTCGGTAACCTTGGGAAGCTCCTCTCAAAGCCGGAAGCGTTGTTGGAGACCTTGTATGGCTGGGGCGATCCCGGCTTCGATGGTTCAATTCTCATCCCCCGGCTCAGCACGTCTTTGAATCTGCTCGGTCTCACATCGAACGTCCAGCCCGGTCCTGGGCACTCGCTCGAAGCCGGCTTGGTTTCGATCCAGGCCAACCCGGCCACGAATCCTCCAGGGCTTCTCACCGCTCTGAACTATCCAATTCCAGGCGGCTTCGCGATCACGATCCCGCTCAGCGGCGTCTGGTCGATCCAGATACAGACCGGGGGCACGCTGACCGCCGGCCTTCAAACGACCGTAACCCCGCCTGCAACGGTCGATATAGCCTCGATCGATGCGACGTTGAACGGCCAGATGGTATCGAACCTGATCGCCAAGGCCCCGGATGCGAACTCGCCGATCATCCTGATCGGGCAGACTGGCGGCAGCCGGATGCAGACCGACTCGTTCTCATTCGGGATGGGCCTGAATATCTCCGTGGACGCAGGCGCAGGAAAAGCGAGCGTCGACCCGCTGATCCAGATCCAGGTCACCGGAGGCAAGGTCGTGATCGACACCTCCCAGGCCGACGGATTCATCGCGGATGTGCTATCGGGGATCCACGTCGAGGCCGGCTTCGATCTCAAGGCGACCTGGCGGGGCGATACCGGAATGCATATCGAGGGCGGCGCCCAGCTCGAGATAGACCTTCCCTTGCATCTGACCCTTGGGCCAGTCACGTTGCCCACGCTCTATATCGTCGGTGGGGTGAGCGATTCAGGCATTCCTCTCGAGATCTCGGCTGCTCTGGGACTGGAACTGGGTCCTTTACAGGTCTCGATCGACCGGCTCGGCGTCACAGCCAACCTGACCTTCCCCGACCACGGCGGCAACCTGGGGCCAGCCGATCTGGCGATCGCCTTCAAGCCGCCCAACGGGCTCGGTCTCGCTATCGACGCCGGGATCGTGGCCGGCGGTGGATATATCACCTTCGATCCGGTCAAGGGTCAGTACGCCGGCATTCTCCAGTTGTCGATCGTCGACACGATCCAGGTAGTGGTGATCGGCGTGGTGGATACGGTCTTGCCGGACGGCTCAAGCGGCTTCTCGCTGCTCCTGGTCATCACCTTCAACCTGCCTCCGATCCAACTTGGATTTGGCTTCACACTCACCGGCGTCGGTGGGTTGGGCGGGATGAACCGGACCATGAACGTCGACGCACTGCGCGCGGGGTTCCGGGCTCACGCACTGAACTCGGTGATGTTCCCGCCCGATCCTATCGCGAACGCGCCGCGGATCATCAGCGATATCCGCAATTTCTTCCCCCCGGCGCAAGGCCGCTACCTGTTCGGTCCGATGCTTCAGATCGGCTGGGGCACGCCGAAGCTGATCACCTTGACGGTTGGCGTGATCCTGGAGGTGCCCGACCCGATCCGAATCGCAATCCTGGGCCTGATCGATGCCGGGTTGCCCACCACCGATCTTGCGCTTATCGAAGTGCACGTTGACGTGCTCGGAATTATCGACTTCGGCGCCCAGAACCTTTCGATCGACGGGTCACTGTACGACTCACGCGTTCTGGTCTTCTCGATGGCGGGCGATATGGCGTTCCGCCTCTCATGGGGAAGCAACCCGAATTTCGTCTATTCGATGGGCGGATTCAATCCGCACTTCAACACGGATGGATTGAACGTTCCGCAACTCCGCCGGCTCTCAGTCAGTATCGGAGACGGCGACAACCCTCGGATCAGCTCCAACAGCTACCTGGCGGTGACATCCAACTCGTTTCAGTTCGGCGCAAACGTCGAGGCCTACGCCGCTGCGGGCGGGTTCAGCATCCACGGCTACCTCGGTTTCGACGTTCTGATCATCATCTCCCCGTTCTCATTCGAGTTCGACTTCTACGCGGGATTCGACGTCGCGTTCGAAGGGATGACCCTGTTAGGTCTGAACGTCAGCGGGCTGTTGTCAGGTCCCACTCCCTTTCACCTGCACGGCGAGGCCACAATCTCGCTGCTGTTTTTCAGCGTCAGCGCATCGGTCGACCTCACTTGGGGCGACAGCAAGCAGGCGACCCTGCCAGCGAGGCCGGTTCTGCCGGACCTGACCAACGCGCTAAAGAACCCGTCCAACTGGAAGGCGGCCCTGCCCGAAGGAGCTGCGATCGCGGTGACCTTGGCAACACCGGCCCCGGGCGACAAGTCGCTACGCGTCCACCCGATGGGCACGCTGGGCGTCAAGGAGTCGGTCGTGCCGCTCGATCTTCCGATCACCCGATACGGCGACGCGACTCCGTCGGATGGCACCGAGTTCTCGATCGCCAGCGTTCAGCTGAACTCGGTCGCCGAGAACATCCAGGCAATCCCGGATTACTTTGCCATCGGGCAGTTCACGACCTTGAGCGATGCCGACAAGCTCGGCAAGCCCAGCTTCGAAAAGTACGCTGCAGGGGTCGATATCGGCTCGTCGTCGGTGCTGAGCGGACAGGATTCGCCGCGCCAAGTGCACTACATCGAGTACCAGATCCCAGAGCTCACCAGCTTCTCCAAATTCACCCGGATTTATCAGATGCCGGCCCGCGTCCACAGTGCGCTGGTTGCGCAGGGTGCCGGGTTCGACTCGAAGGTCAAGACCTCCGGAATGTCGAAATACTCCGCGGGCCCAGTGGAACCGATTGCCGTTCAAGACGCGCACTACGTGGTCACCAGTGCGGTTGACCTGACCATCCGATCGGACATCGTTTCCGAAAGTACGTCGTTCTATCAAGCCCAGGCGAGGCTGAGCAGTTACCTGGCCATTCACCCGGAGGAATCGTCGACGCTCCAGATCCAGGCCCTCCACGAGGTGACGGCATGAGCGATCCCACTACAGCCAACTACCACTTCCAGGCCTGGGCCCGTCGAGGGATCGGCGCCAGTTTGGACAGCCCCGATGCCGGCACCTTGCCCGATCGTGCCACCGTCAACGTTCAGATCGCCCTGAACGTGCAAGGCGGCGCCCAGCCGAACCCGGTGCTTCCGCCACCGGTTCCTGTCCAACTGTACGGCCCGGGCGACATTATCGGTATCGAGCTCCGTCACATCATCCGCACCGACCCCCCCCAAGGGACGGAAACGGTGAACTACGAGCCGAACTACCTGTGCAGCATCGAGTTCGACTCGCCCGATTTCCCCTGGCTCTTCACGCCGGCGGCGCCGAATGGCGACCGCTTGCACCCCTGGCTCGCATTGATCGCGTTGAAGCAGGACGAGTTCACGGCGCCGAAAGATATTGCGCCGAATCCCCTGCCGGTGATCAGCGTTTTGAATACCACCGCCCTCCAGGACCTCTCGGGATCCTGGAACTGGGCCCATGTGCAGATCAGCGGCGATGACTCGCTCGCAGACAATTTGTCCAGCGCACCTGGCAATGTGCTGTCCCGGCTGATCTGCCCCAGGCGTCTCGATCCGGAGACCTCGTATTCGGCGTTCCTGGTTCCCGCCTTTGCGAACGGTGTGATGGTTGGGCTTGGGCAGGACACGTCCGGTACCCATACGTCTGATCCGGCCTGGGCGGACAACGCGCCCGCACCACTCACCCTTCCGTTCTACTACTGCTTCGATTTCCACACGAGCGACGAGGGCGACTTCGAATCGCTTGTTCGAAAGCTTACACCGAGGGTCCTTCCCGCAGAGATCGGACAGAGGCCGATGGATGTGAGCCAGCCGGACCCCGGGATTCCGTCCGCCGGAGGACCTCTCGGGCTGGAAGGAGCGCTTCACAGCGTATCGACGACACCTACGCCTTGGAGCGGTGCTGACAAGGACGCCTTTCAGAGTTCGCTGCAGGACTGGATCAATCAGACCGCTCCGCCCATCGACGATCCCGCAAATCCTAACCCACAGGACCCTGTCGTGGTTCCACCGATATACGGCCGATGGCATGCGGCCATCCGTAGCGTCGATAGAACGGCCGCCGGTTGGGAGAACGATCTGAACCTCGACCCGCGGAATCGCAGCGCGGCGGCATTCGGCACGCAAGTGGTGCAAGACGAGCGGACCCAGCTCATGGCGAGTGCCTGGCAACAGGTCGAGGGCGTCATCCAGGCCAACCAGATGCTGAGGCAGGCCCAGCTTGCTCGGGCGGCGACCCAACAGCTCTACCGACAGCATTTCGTGACTGCTCGACCCGACACGGTACTGAGCTTCACCGCGCCGCTTCACACGAAGATCCTGGGGAGCCCCACTACGGTTCACGCGATCGTTCGCTCAAGCCGCGTTCCGGATCGGATGTTCACGGGAGCGTTTCGCAAGACCGCCCAGCGGCCGAGGCATCTTGGAATGGCTACGCCCGGGCCTTCCACGCTGCTGGACCGTGTGAACAGTGGCGATGTCACGATGGTACCGCCGCCTGAACCGCCCGGAGGTATGGTACCGATCGAGCAGGTCTCGAATCAGGATGCACCAGCTTGGGCAGAGCAGCTCTTGAAGTACTGGCCGGGGATCCTCTGGGTGGCCATAGCAGTGCTCGTGATCCTCGTGCTGGCGATCGGGTTCGCGATTGGATGGCTTGCGGCGATCGCGGTTTCCGTCGTTCTCGGCGCTGCGATCGCGGCTGTTTCTGCGACGCTGCAGAAGGGCATCGCGGCGGCGGCGGCGGCCAAGCAGATTCAGTTCCCAAGTTTCACTGCGGAACTCCTAAATCAGGCGCCAGCGCAGCCCGGCTTCCAGGTCGAACCCGTCGGCTCCTCGCCGCCAGCCGGCTCAGGCTCGGTCGATTCGCCTCAAGCCGCGGCTTTCCGCACCGCAACAAGCGACCTGTTCGGCTTCTATCAGACCTTGCCCGCCTATCCGCCGCCGGCGCCCCCCTTGGATATCCCCGCACTTCGGACTACTGTTCTAAACCGGATCGATCCGGTCACGACCGTCGCCAGTCGGATGCAGGGCCTGATATCGCTCCCCCCACGTCTGCAGTGGCATCCGCTCGACCTGCTTGAGCCGATCATGGCGGCTCCCGAATTCCCGCAAGCGATGTACAAGCCCTTGTCGGAACAGTATCTGCTGCCGGGGGTGGAGCTGGTGCCGCCCGACACGATGGGGCTTCTCGAGGCGGACCACGGATTCATCGAGTCGTACATGGTCGGTCTCAACCATGAGATGTCGCGACAACTGCTCTGGAACGGCTATCCGACGGACCAGCGGGGAAGCTATTTCCGCCAGTTCTGGGACGTGCGAGCCTATGTGCCCACCCCGAGCGACCCGACCGACCCGGCCAAGCTCAAGGAGCTTCTCAAGGACATCCCTCCGATCAACACCTGGCCGCTTGCGCTACCGCTCGGCGATCATCCGAACCGGACCGACATCGTCCCGAACAATCTTGTTCTGCTCGTGCGGGGCGAACTGTTCAAGCGCTATCCGACTGCGATCGTGTACGCCTGCAAGGCCAAAAAGGACGACAAAGGCAATCGCGTGCTGGACGAGACCGTTGAGCACTATCCGCTGTTCAAAAACCCCCTGCCCCCGGATATGACCTTCGTTGGGTTCAACCTTTCGGTTGACGACGCGCGAGGAGGAACCGCGAGCTCTCCGGACGGATTCTTTTTCGTGTTCCAGCAGCAGCCGTCTGAGCCGCGGTTCGGGCTGGAACCCACCCCGCCAGGTCCGGTGAACCACTGGTTCGATCTGGCCTGGACCAACTTCGCGATCGCCGGCGCCGAGCTCGCACCGAAGGTCGCACAACCGAAGGCGGTCTCCAGCGCCACCGTGACGTTTGCACCGTCTCCTTCCGCGTTGCTGGCGAACAGCCCGTGGCGAATGGCGTCGCGGGCGTTCAGCCTGGTCCTGCAAGCCACCCATCTCCCCGACTTTCTGAAGCCCGAGAACAAGCCTACCGGGACGGCGATCGTCTCGGACCCGCAAGACCCGGACTCCAACAACGACTGGGGGGTGAACAGCGCCCAGACCGCCTACATCCTGCTTCGGCTACCGTTCCGGATCCTGGTTCCAGCGGACATGATGCTGCCACCCCCATGATCAACTCGCACGTCTGCATCGCTCCGGTCTTAGCCGGTTACTGAAGCTACCGAGGATCCGCCGCGGCCCCCTCTCTGCGCCGCGAGAGGGGGCGGTGACTGTAGGGAACCGGGACGAAGCTCGGTAGGCCTGGGGCGCACATTTCAACTGGAGAAGTCCATATGTCAACGTCTGTAGGCGTCGCTCCGGTGGGTGAAGCCTCGACCGTAGGTCACAAGGGCCTCGATGCCCGCACGCCGCTGCTTCTCTTGCCCGTCAACGTTCAGACGAGGTTCGTGGATCCCGTCCGAGGCGATCCCGAACTGTGGGTGAGGCTCTATCCCGACCAGATCGCGGTCAACTCCCATGAACCCGAACTGACCGATCAGGAGGTTGCGGCCGGCCAGGCGTACTGGAACGCGGCTTGGGCGGCGGGCAAGCCGGCGGCGAAAATCGACGACGTCAAGGCGCCGTGGAGAACGCTCGTCGGTCGGTACGGGGCGCCTCGCGCCGCATGGATCGCGCTTCAGATGACGCCGACCAACACCGCGCAGCAGCCGGCCGCGCCGACGCCGAGCGGGGGCACCCCCGTGCCGCCCCCCGTATTCCCGGTGCCTCCGAGCAGGAAATCGTCATGGGAGAAACCAGCGGTTGCGGACTGCCTTCCGGATGCCTGGACGGTCATGCTCTTCTCCGGGACGCAGACCGGGACATTTCGCGGTTCGCCGATCCAAACTCCCCTTGCGGTGAGCCTGACGCCGCCCGCCGCCGCGTTGCCGGCGGGCTCGCCTGTCGATCCGGGGCTGCAATGGATGGTCGACTTCAACGCCGCAGTGACCGCCGGGATGGCCTTGAAGATCCCGCTTACGGCTGCGCAGCGGTCGGGCGGCTTCGATCGGATCCTGGTCTACGGTGTCCGTGCTGGCGATCCGAACGCCAGCCAAACCTTCGCCGACCTGCTCACAGCACACCACTATACGGATGGTTTTGCGCTGGTCCCGCAAGGGTCCCCGACCAACAACACACCAGACGCAAGCTCGGCATTCGGCCGCAAGGATCCGGATGCGGAGCTGAGCTTCAAGGTTGAGCGCCAGGACGCGCTCACGTCGAACCCGGACTGCGATGGCCTACGGTTCACCTCGCTTATCGGGGTCCCGACCGGGATCGTCGACCACGTCGCATACGCGGACGGGACCAACGAAGCCAGTGCCGCCGACATGATGCGGTCCCTGTGGCCTGCAACGCTCGGCTACTTCCTGACCCAGATGATGGCGGACGTTTTCACGGCCGAGGTCATCGAGGAGGCGCGCCAATACGTGTTGGCGAACGCCGTCCCCAGGGGACCGATCCCGGCGTTCCGGGTCGGACAAACACCGTACGGGGTCCTTCCCGTCACGTCGCTGGCGCATTACCGCCCGAATCCGGACCTTGCGGGGCCGATCGAGCCGAACATCACCTCGTTCCTGCAGAAGCTCTGGCCCAACTGGCTCTCTAGCGCGAACGGCGCTCCCCATATGCAACGCGGCGGGGACCCGGATCAGAACCTGATGTCAGTGCTCGGGATGGACGCGAGTTCCATGACGTTCCAAGGCCGGCAGGTACTGGGCGCCGACTTCATGTGGAACCTCTTCAATTTCCTGGGCGAACCGAAGGAGTTCCAAAACAAGTGGTTCCTGGACTACGCGCTCTTCGGACGGTTCCTGCTGGACAGGTATGGATTCAATCAGTGGAACCCGCGGCTGCTGCAACTCGGCTTCGCGCAGGACAGCTTCCCGGTCAATCTGCCCACGGTTCAGGACGGGCCCCTCTCCGAGACGGACGCCCTTAAGGCTGACGCGGACCTGGGCGGCGGCAAAAAGGGCAACTACATCGATTGGCTCCGCGCCGCCTCCGTACCCGACCTTCAACAGGAGAACTATCCGGGGACGAAGCCGACCGCACTTCTGTACAAAATCCTTCGCCAGTCGCTCCTGTTCGACTATGCGAATCTGCCCACGATCGCCGAGGTAACTGCGGGAAGACTGATGGCCGAGCAGGTCCGAGAAAGCGAGATCATTTCGGTTCAGCCGAGCACCGCGTCGTTGACGCCGCTGCAGGTACTGGCCCGCCCATCCATTCCCAACCCCCAGATCTCGTGGGCCGAGTATGTGATGACCACGAACTTCGGGGCCCAGTCGCCGTTCGCGCAGCTCAATGACCTCCGGGCCAGCCTTGCCAACCTGTCGAAGCTGCCGACGGCCGAGCTGGACCGCCTTCTGACCGAGACCCTTGATGCGTGCAGCCACCGGCTCGACGTGTGGGCCACGTCGATCGCGCACGCGCTTCTCAAGCGCACCCGCGACGCCCAGAACAGCGGAGTTCATCTGGGCTGCTATGCGTGGCTGGAGGACATCCGGCCCGAAACCGGCCGGGCGCCGGTCCAAGGTGTCGAACTGGAAAAGGTTAGAGCCCTCGACGCCTTTCGAAAGCAGGTGGGCTTGAACGTTCCACTTCAGCCGCTCAGCGATGGCGGCGGATACATTCATGCGCCTAGCCAAACCCAAGCCGCGGCAGCGGCCGTGCTGCGCAGCGGCTACATGACCCACACGCAGACGGCCGAGGAAGGGTTGTTGTCGATCGACCTCTCTTCGGAGCGGGTCCGAAGGGCGCTCCTGCTGGTTGAGGGCGTCCAGGAGGGTCAAAGCCTCAATGCGCTTCTCGGCTATCTCTTCGAAGACGCCTTGCATGCGCAGGCTTTAAACACTTACATCCAACCGTTCCGCGACGCCTATCCAGTCGTGGGGAGCAAATTGACGCCATCGAGCGCTCCGAACGAATCGGTTGCGGCCTCGAATGTCGTGGACGGTCTAGCCCTGCGGACCGCCTGGGACGGAGGGAAGCTTCCGACCGGGCAGAACTGGGGCAACGGATTGCCCGATGCCGGCGCCGATCAGAACGCGGTGATTGCCGTCCTCCAGACCCTCGACGACTACGCCGATGCGCTTGGCGACCTCTCGATCGCTGAGGCCGTGTTCCAGGTGATGCGCGGAAACTTCGGGCGCGGCGGCGGCCTGATGGACGCCATTTCTCGAGGCTCGCGGCCGCCCAAACCCGATATCGTGGACACCCCGCGCGGTGGGATCGACATGACCCATCGGGTCGAGCTGCTATTTGCAGGTGACCCGACGCCGGATCCCGCCTGGAGCGGCGTAACGGTGAGGCCAAGAGCCGCCGCCGAGCCCTGGCTCGACGCTTGGCTGGGGTCAGTGCTTGCCGACCCGGCCATCGTTCGCTGCGAGGTGCAGTACGATTCTGGAGGCGCTTCCAACTCCCAACTCGTTAGCGTGCTCGACCTGGACGTCGGTCCGCTCGATCTGTTAGCAATGTCAGACGCGGCCGAAGTGCCCCAGCGTTCGGAACTGGAGAACCGTGTGCTCTTCGCGGCCTCGTTGCCCGCGGACGCCGCGAAGGTTCAAATCGTGTTCCAGTCCAGCGCGCTCCCTCCCAACTCGATCCTTTTCCCCGACATGCTGTTTGTCGCCCAGAAGCTGCGAGGTCTCATCGGCGCGGCCAGGACGCTCACACCGCAGGACATGGCCCCACCCGAAACCGATGCCGGAAAGGCGGGCGGGACGATCGACCTCGCCGAACTGCAGACGCGCGCCAAGGCGGCCGTGAAGGCCCTCGGGGACGATGTCGCCGCCTTGACCACCGCGATCGCGGCACTGCCCGGCGCGCCCGACCCGGTGCGGCAGGCCCTGCTCAAGTGCAGCTTCTACGGGGCGACGGGATCGATCCCGCTCACGAGTACGGGTGCCGACGCCGGCCTCGGCGGTCAAGCCCAAGGCGTTTTGAAGGTGCTGCAGGCACGCTTGACCAAGGCCTCGGCGGTTGTGATCGCCACGGCGCCGGTCGCCGACCTGCTGGACCTATTCAACTCGATCTTTGGGGATCTGGTGGTACTCCCTAGGTTCAAGGCCCCGAACCTTCCAGATCTTCAAACCGCGTTCGGGCAGTCGGCCTCGCTGATCGCCAGCGATCCGGTTGCGCCGGATCGCTGGCTTCGGCAGTTGACCCATGTTCGGCCGGCCGTCTCAAGGCTTGACCTTGCGCTTTGTTCGGCCCAGGCTTTCGGGGAGAAGTCGCTCTATCCGCCGGAACTGCTGCTTGGACAGATGCCGTCCCCGCCGGCAGCCGCGCCGCCAGACCGATGGCTGGCGCTGCCGCTCGATCCTTCCAACGTGCCTCAGAAAGGCAGGATCGCCTTTGCCTGTCTCGCGGTGGGCGATCCCACCACCGAGAGCTCCTGTGCGGGACTGCTCATCGACGAATGGAACGAGCGAATCCCGAGCACGCAGGAGAACGCGGCCGTCGCCTTCCACTTCAAGGAGGCGAGCGGCCGGGCGCCACAGGCGCTGCTGCTGGCCGTGTGCCCCGATCAGCGCGAGCTCTGGGACGAAGGGTTGCTGCAGATGATCCTGTTGGAGACCCTGGAGCTTGCCAAGATCCGGACCGTCGACCTGGCGAGCGTCGAGCAGGTCGGCCAGATCCTGCCCGCGCTCTACTTCGCGCTCAACCTGCAGGGGGCGACCTTCTCGACCCGCTTTTTCATGGAAAAAGGGAACTTGCTTTGACGACCATTCAAGAAGTAACGAAGGCCAGTTTGGCAGCGCCGTCGATCACGTCCTGGACGCGTCTTGAGCCTTGGCCGCGCGATCCCACCATGCAGCGCAGTCTTCAGGCCCAGATTCGGGACGCGACGTGGATGCTGGCGCGCCAATGGCAGATGGGAGAGTTTCTGGGCGATGACGCCGGCTCACCCGTTCAGGCCACGTTGGGAGGCGAGCTTCAGACCGTCACGACGTACCGCCCGGGCTCGAATCCGAGCGCCACTGTCCCATTGGACACGAAACTGCCGCTGGAGGTCCACGTCGAGCGGGAAACGGTGACCCTAAAGCTTCGGGGCTCGGTTCAGCTCGGCTATTACTTCGAGTCGCTGGTCCGAAAAGCGGGCATCGCTGGCTCGAACATGGTCATCGCTGCGTTTCGAACCGGGTTCCCGATCGCGCCCGATGCGCCGGATCCGACCTACGCCCCGATCGATGCCCTTCGGTTCCGATCGCTCGCTTCCGGCAAGGCCCTGGACGGCGAAGCGCTGTACGCATCGGCGGTGGCAGTGGCCGCAGGGAAGACCCCGGCCATCCCTTTGCCGCCCGAGGCCGTGGATCCCGGCATGCCCGCGGTGCTGGCCGATCTTGTGGCGTATCGGGCAGGCCTTTTCAACGAGCCCGATCATGATCCAGCGTGGCAGTCGAGCTCGATCGACTACGACTTCGCGCTCGGCTCCCCGGCGCCGAACAACGACCTGCAGCTCGATGCGGGCGACTTTCCCGGCGGCCATCTCGACTGGTACTCGTTCACGCTCGAGCCCGGCGATCGCCGCCAGGTCCCGGTTGCCAACCCCGCTCAGGTCACCCCGGTCAGCTTCAACTTCTTCCCGAATCACGTGGTCTTCCGTGGAATGCACGATCCGCGCTGGTGGATGTTCGAGGACAGCGTTACCGACTTCGGCCAGCTCGACGCTCAGCATGTCGATCTCGCCAAGCTGCTCGTCATGGAGTTCGCATTCGTGTACGGGAACGACTGGTTCTCCGTCCCCGTCCCGACCCCGATCGGCAACTTGAGCCGGATCACGACCCTGGTGGTGACCGACAATTTCGGTCTCAGGACGTTCATCCGCCCCGCCGAGCAGACGCAGGTGAACGCGGGCGAGACGCCATGGTCGATGTACAAGCTCTCGGGCCCGGGGACGCGCTCGGACTTCATCATGATGGCCCCCACGTTGGGCCTGGTCGAGGACGCGGCCGAGCTCGAGGAAGTCTCGTTCGTGCGGGACGATGTTGCAGCCATGGCGTGGGCGGTGGAGCATCAACTTCAGAGCGATCTGGACTTGCCTTCCGACGCCCAGGAAGCCTATTTGCAGAGGCCGAAGGAGAACGGCCCGCCTGCCCCACCGGTCGCCACGCCTGGCAGGCCGAAGATCTACTACACGACCGAGATTCCGGTCCCCGATAACTGGATCCCGATGGTCCCGGTGCGAACCGCACAGGGAGCCCTGTACCTGCGGCGAGGCACGATGGATGTCCCGACCGCGAGCGGGGTACTCCAGATCGTGGCCCGCGCGCTGATCCTGGAACCCGGCAAGCCGTATTTTCTGGCCGATCATGTTGTATCGCGTTCGGGAGTGAGGGCCGACCGCTATTTCCGCCGCACCCGCTCGATGGACGGCACAACCTACGTGTGGATGGCGAGAAGGTCCGGCCCGTCTGCGGGCCCTGCCTGGTCAGGTCTGCGGTTCGACGTCGTGCGGGACATGGACGCCACCTGACGGCGGTAGCTATATGCCGGAAATTCCTTCAGGTTCGGTAAACGGCCCGTGCAGGTCGTCGACGGTGGTAAAGGCGTTGCCGTCCCATGATCGTAATCGCCTCGCGACGGCCGTTCCCTAGTCCGAGCAGACCTGTCGCATGATGCGAGGGTCGAAGTAATCGGAGACGGAGGGGAACAGTCATGTCGAATGCGGAACGCCGTAGCCATCGCAGCTACTCGCTCGAGTTCAAGCAGCAATTGGTTAAGGAAACCCTGGAGCCGGGCGCATCGGTTTCGATCGTAGCGCGGCGGCATGACATCAACGCCAACGTCGTGTTCGAATGGCGACGTCTGTATCGGGAAGGCAAACTGGAGCTACCAACGTCTGATGCCTCACCGATGTCGCGTACCGAGCTGCTGCCGGTCGACGTGATTGACCTCCCCACGCCAGTGCAGCGTACCTCGCAGCCGACGGCAAACGAGTCGCCGAAGACGATGAACAACCCGCCAGCAGCGGTCTGCGAGATCGAGATCGAGGTCGGCAAGCGCCGCGTGCGAATCCGCGGCTTGCCACTGGAGCGCGCCGAATCATTCCTGCAGGAGTGCCTGCGGTGATCCTGGTTCCGGCGGGCACGCGGATCTGGCTGGTCGCGGGCGTCACGGACATGCGCTGCGGGTTTCAGGGGCTGGCGGCGAAGGTGCAGACAGCGCTCGAGGAAAACCCAATGGGCGGCAACGTGTACATCTTCCGAGGCCGCCGCGGCGATCTCGCCAAGGTCCTGTGGGCGACTGAAGACGGGCTTTGGCTCCTCTCCAGGCGCCTCGAACGCGGCCGTTTCGTCTGGCCCCAGTCCGATGGCGGCAAGGTCTTCCTGACCTCGGCCCAGTTGTCGATGTTGCTCGAAGGCATCGATTGGCGGCAGCCGCGTCGCACCGCCACGCTCTCAATGTTGTAAACCGCGCGGAAGGCTCGTAAACTGCGCCGCATGTCGAACGGCGCCGATCTCCCCGACGATGTCCACGCCCTGCAAGCCATCGTGCTTGCGCAGCATGCGTCGCTGGTCGAACAGCGCTGCGAGATCGAGCGGCTGCTGCGAGACATGGCCGAGCGGGATCTCGAGATCGAGCGCCTGAAGGGTAATCGCCTCGCGACGGCCGTTCCCTAGTCCGAGCAGACCTGTCGCATGATGCGAGGGTCGAAGTAATCGGAGACGGAGGGGAACAGCGCAGATCGACAAGCTCAAGCGCATGCAGTTCGGCCGCAAGTCCGAGCAGCTGGACCGGCAGATCGCGCGGCTCGAGACTGAACTGGAGGAGCTCACTGCCGGGCGTGGCGTTGCCGATGTCCGCCGCGCCCGCGCGTCGACCGCGAGCGCAGCCGTCGGCGACACGTCCCCAAAGGAAGCGCTGCCGCCTCATCTGCCGCGCGAAGAGCAGGTGCTCGAACCCGATTCGACCTGCCCGGAGTGCGGCAGCGCCATGCAGCCGCTCGGCGAAGACGTGTCCGAACAACTCGCCCGGGTCGCGGCGATGTTCAAGGTGATCCGCACGATCAGGCGCAAGACGGTCTGCCCGTGCTGCAACCACTTTGCCCAGCCGCCGATGCCCGGTCTGCCGATTGAGCGCAGTATCGCCCATCCGAGCCTGTTGGCCGACATCCTCGTGTCGAAGTTCGCTGACCATCAACCCCTGTATCGACAGTCGGTGATCGCTGCGCGCGACGGCGTGAAGCTCGATCCGGCCAATACGGGCCGCTGGGTCGGCCAATGTGAGGCCCTGTGCGAGCCGCTGACCGAGGCGGTGCGCCGTTACGTGATGGCGACCTTCAAGCTGCACGCGGACGACACGCCGATCCCAGTGCTCGCACCCGGCAACAAGAAGACGAAGACTGGACGACTGTGGGTGTACGTACGCGACGACAGCCGCTCGGGCTCGACGAAGCCGGCCGCCGTCTGGTTCGCGTATTCGCCCGACCGCAAAGGCATCCATCCCCAGGCCCATCTCGCCGGGTTCGAGGGCGTCCTGCAGGCGGACGCGTATGGCGGCTTCAACGAGCTGTACGCGGGCGGCAAGATCCGCGAGGCCGCATGCTGGGATCACGCGAGGCGATACATCTATGACGTTCACGTGCGCACGCCGACCGAAGCGACCCGACACGTGCTCGAGCTGATTGGCGGACTGTACGGCATCGAGGCCGGCATCCGTGGCAAGCCGGCCGCCGAGCGGCAGCGCGTACGACAGGAGAAGAGCGTGCCGCTGCTCGCAACCATCAAAGCGTGGATGACAGACAAGATCGCCGCGCTGTCGACGAAATCCGAGCTGGCCAAGGCGATCCGCTACTCCCTCAACCAATGGGACGCGCTCGTGCTGTACTGCGAAGACGGTCGCCTGGAGATCAGCAACGCTCTTGCCGAAAACGCCCTGCGCTGTGTCGCCCTCGGTCGCCGGAACTACATGTTCGCCGGCTCCGACAGCGGAGGTGAGCGGGCCGCCGCGATGTACAGCCTGATCGGGACGTGCAAGCTGAACGGCATCAACCCGCGCGCCTACCTGGAGTACGTCCTGACTCATATCGCCGATCACAAAATCAATCGCATCGATGAGCTGCTGCCCTGGAACGTGGCCGACAAGCTGCCCAGGCAGGCCAGCCCGCCGGCACCTACCGTCTGATTGCCGGAGAGATCCAGATAGATCGTGTCCATGATCGACGATCATGGACACGATCTCCCCCGATCTACCCGTTACCCTCCAGGTCGCCATCTCGATCATGCCTCACACGCGTGTAACGTTGGGAACGGCCCCCGCATACGGACTTACCGATCAATTGCGTTGACGAATTGCTACCCTGGCGTGTTGCCGCATACTTGCAAAATCCACCCCCAACCTGCGGCTCCGATTGAACAACAGCGCGCGAGAGCACGCCCGGCTCGCCCGGAACGACTCACACGCGCTGAGTCAGTCGCCGACTGCACCCGGTGAAGCGATTCGTTACCCGGTAACTATGAAGGGCTATCGTGGAACCTGGAAGTAGGTATCCCATTCTGTGGAGTGCGGATCGAGCCTGCGCACGATCGCCGCGTCCGCCCGCACTACCAGCCGCTCCAGCATCTCACGCTTCGTTACCGAGTAACGACGTGCCAGCCGTGCGAGCGCGAGATCGGCTTCAGTGGTCACCCACATGTCAAGCCGCCGCTCGCCGTTGCCATCGTTTCCAGCCGTCGCCCGCCTCGCCCGGTAGGCCGCCTGCCGCTCTGCTGTTGTTTGTGCCATCCGCTTCCCCTCGTTCATTGTTACCCGGTAACGACATGTCCGAACTCGTTACCGGGTAATGCAAAATACCCAAAGGGGATAGCATGTCCCGCTTCGCACCGCGTCGTCGAGAAAAAAACGAATGGCCCACGCGAGGCGCTTACATATCGTCTCCTGACGCTGCTGTTAGAACTCCGGCCGGCTAATGGATGTCAAGTTGGTAGAGAAAGGTCGAAATTTGTGAGGATGCGTAGTTTTCCTGATCAAAAAAACTGACATCGGATTCTACGATCGTTCATTGACGCCACATAGGCGACGCTTCAATTTTGCCCAGTGTCGACCTCATTCATCTGATGTCGAGGCAGCGCGAAGTACTTCCCGAATCGGACCGAAGCACGAGAGAAACGCCTGAGTCCGCGCCCGGTCGCGAGAGCGGCGGCCCATCGGCAAATCGCTTCGCCATTTTCCGGGCTGCCTCCAGTGCGCAACCCGCGGCGACAATTTCATCGGCGAGCCCGAGCTTTTCTGCCTTGACGGCGTGCATCGGTCGAGCCATCCCTAAAACTCCGACCTTTCGCGATGCAGCGTCGGTCGCGTCATCCCCGAAACCCTGACCTTTCGTTGATTGCCGGGGCGATTGCGTCATCCCCGAAACCCTGACCTTTCGCGATGCGGCGCCAGTCGAGTCTCCCAAAAGCTTTTACCTTTCGCGCCGTAGAGCCGGTCGAGCCATCCCCGAAACCTGACCTTTACGCATCGGCCGCGCGCGGTCAGTCCTGCATCGCATATCGGCTCGCGCGCGCATCATGCAGCGCGTGATGCCGGCCGCCATGCTCGCGAAAGTACATTTCCGAGCGTTCGGGGCGCAGCGCTTGGCCGATATGGCAAGCCAACCAGCCATCCGGCACATCGCCGACGAGAAGATCCACGAACAAATCCCAGTCGCCCGCATAATCGAAGCACAGCATGCGCTCTTGCTCGCTGTCGAACTGAGCCAGCCACGCGAGGAGATCGGCGCGCAAGGCATCGCGCGTGAAGACCCGGCCCGGATGCTGGCCGAGTTGCGGTATCACCGCCTCGCGCACGAACGCGGTACAGGTCGCATCGTCGTAATCCGAGCGCTCACCGTAGAACTCGCGGCCATCGTCGGCGACGAGCGCGATCGAAATCAGGTCGCAGTCGATGAAGTCCGTGAATTCGGTATCGACGAAAAGACGCATAATCCGGCCTCCAGCATTGCTGCAGCAGCTTCATAATCTGGGGGTCTCGGCTTGCGGCCGGACTCGTCATCGCCCTGATGGGCTCGATAAGCTCCACCATGCGCCGATAGCGAGGATAAGTGCGGGTATGCGAGTTCAGCTTGCGGCCCGCGCGTTGCGTCCGCCTCGTTTACTCCCACAGCCGCTCGATATGCTTTCGCCTTCAGGGGGCCGGCGAACGCCGTTGCACAAGTTTCTCATTGTCCTTGGATTCATCCGTCGCTTCCCTTAACGAATGCGTGGCAGGCGGCAGCATCGAGCGAAAACGTCGCAACGACGCATTGTGAAAATCCGGTTCTCCCTGAACAAAGGCCGCTCCCCCAAAACGACGCAGAAACGACGCATTGTGTCGGCCGGGACTCTCACGACAGAGTTCAACCTCGTCGTATCAACGCAGCATCAACGCATTGGTCATCGGCGTGTCCCATTCAGTCACGCCGGCTTGTGATCGCGCCGCTTCGCACTTGCTACCTTAAAGCGGGACAAACGATCAACCTTTGGTGAATGCTTGATTGGTCTCGTCGTCTGAACGAAAGGCGCAGTGACCCGCCCCCCTCGTCCTCTCCGACCGTGAGCGGCATGCCCATACTTTCCGATGCTGTAGTCGCTCAGATGGCCCATGACTTTGGCAGCGTGCTCTAACGAGATGCTGGGATCAGCCTTCATATCGGAGGCCACTTGGTGCCGGAAACAGTTGGGACTGACACGCGTCCGCAACCTTGGGAAAGTGCTCTTTCCAAGCTGAACGACACTGTTGTAAAGATAGTCCTTGTCGTGCGCAATCGTGAACTCAGCCGTCCCATCGATTGCATGGTGAGCAGACAAGGCATGCAGAAGCTTCAATGCTGGATTGGCATCGTTGTCGATCGCAAATCCGATGATGCGTGTCGGCTGCCCCCGTTCCCGTCGACCGGCGTCAACGCACTTCGCGCCCTTTATCTTTATCAGGAGATGAGCGCCGCGCACAATCACATGCGCACCGTTTGCGAGTTCTGCCGAACGGCATCCAGTGAGCCAAAGAATAGCTAGTGCAGGAAGCAGTTGTGGTCTGGAGTCCCGCCATTGCGGTTCGCATGCCTGCCTCCATAGGGCCTCACGCCAGTCTGGCGGAAGCAGCTTAAGAGCGGGTTTTTTCGCTTTTCCCATTGTGCGCGTCTATGGTTAGGTTGTCACAGCGTGTGAATTCGTCCTTGGTAGGTGTCGGCGATATCGATTTCTTGACGGTTAGAAATCGGCCCAGCACCACCCCCGAGTCGCTGCGCGCCTCGACCCCTGAGGGGTTGGGGGCTTGGTCTGTTTCAGCCACAACCAGCCATGCATTCGCATGTCGTTGTTGTGGCTGAAACAGACCAGGCCCCCTCTTGTCCGACATGCCGTCTGGACAAGAGACCGACACGATTTCGGCATGTTGGAAATCGGGATCGACTGGTGTTCGGCGGCGAAGAATTTCGACGAATCGTAGCCACCGCTGCCGGGTTTCGGTGATGACGTGCGCTGCCTGTCATTCCCGCGCCCGCCCCTGGACGGCTGCGCTGCCCACCCCGCGAGAGCGTGGACAGCGCCGGCTCGTTGGCCGGCGTTCCGCAGCCGACCACCGGCTCCCCGCGACGTTTTGCCTTCGGCCTGACGCGCCCCCACGGGGCTTGCCCACGCGAGAATGTCGACTCGACCATAGGTCCCCTCTCTGCAAGCCAAAGCCCTCATTGGCCGACCATGTGAATTGGGAGCGCCGCGAGCCCGGATCGAGCCGCACCGGGACCCGCGCCGTAGGCGTGGGAAGAGCGGCGGCCCGTAAGGACGATCCGGCTGGGCACTGAATTGACCGCCGGGGGGGCCGTCAAGGCGCGGAGCGCCGTTTTGGCCCCCGCTTGCGGGGGCGTGTTGTCGGCTCGAACCTGTATCCATCGGAATACGTTAAGGTTTAAAAAGGTTTTGGTTAACTGCGCGCGCGCGTTACGGTTTCTGGGACCCTTTCCAGATAACGTTTTGCAGGGTATTTGCGTCCGTGAAACCACGGATCGGAGCGTCCGTAAAACAACGTGTCAATCCACAGGCGAAGCGTCCGTGAAACCACGTGTCTATCCACAGACGCGGCAGACTTTTCCACAAGGCAGGCGACACGTGGTTTCACGGACGTTTGTCCTTGCTCAACCCAACCAGGACGTCCGTTATCTGGGCCGTTGCACCGTTCTGAGCGCGGGCGTAGAACGTCACCGTGTCGCTCGCGGTGTCGAACACCACGCGGTAGTCGGGCAGTTCATTGGACTTTGCCAGCGCCTTAATGGCGGCCCGGAATTTGCGCAGTGTGTCGGTACTGCCGCTCTTCTCGTGCAGCACTGCAAGGGTCACGCGCCACTTGGCCTGCGCGCCGCCGTGTTTGCGAACCAACTCATAGATGCGTCTGTCCAGCGGCTTACGCAGTCGAAAATATTCACGGCTGAGAGTCTTCACCTGCATGCTCTTGACCGAGCGCCACAGCCAGTCCGGCAGAGTCACTTCGACAGCTACCATGCGGTCGTCGTGATCACGCTCGATGACGCACCACGACTCTACCAGTCCGAAACCTCGCTTCTCGCGGTAGCCGTCGGTCGTTATGTTCGTTTCGATGAGTGTACCGCCGAGCCGCACCAAGGCATCGCCCATGCGCTTGTAGCTGTCGCCATCGGTACGCCGGTTCGTCGCTACAAGGAAATTGTGGGCCGTAAAACGCACCACACGCCCAACGTCCTCGCGACCCCGATTGATCGCCTCCACTAGATGGCTAATGCAGTAGATCCAGATGTCCTTGTCGTGGATCGTCGCGCAACCGTAAGCGCCCGGCATGACCTTGACCGTCACGCCGTTGCGCCCATAGCTGCGCACGCGCCTATCACCTGCCTTCAATGCAAACAGCGGATGCTCCATACTCGCCATGTCGTCCTTCGGCGTGGCATCCGAGATGTCCGCCACGAAAAAATCGCGCTGCTGGTGACGGGCGGGGACAAGGCGTCCCTTCTGGATCACCAACTCCACGCTTTTATCGGCTCTCCAAGCGTCGCGCCCGTCTATTCCACGCGGTGCAGCCTCAGCCGCCGCCGCTGCTTCGAGTACGCGCGGGACACGGCGAAGGGCTTCAGCAACAGGCTTACCTCGCGATCGCGCGTCGGCAACTACCGATGCTTCTTCCGCGGCCGCAGCCGGAAGAAGTAGTAGTTCGTCACCTCGCTGCACGAGCGTCGCCTCTTCACACTGTATTTATTGCGCATCCGACTTACGTCGGCGACCGCGGCGTGAACCCGAACTATGCGAGTCATGCGCGCCAAGTGTGCTATTGGGCTGAGCCGGGACAGGCAACATGCCAGCCATCCACCCGCGCACGTCTGCCACACGCCAGCGCACGCAGCGGTGCTCGCGGATCACGGGATCAGGGACCTTCCCAACGTGGAGCCGAAAATTGAAGGCCGCGCGGGTGATGCGCAGCAGCGCTGCAAACTCGTCTGCGTTGATTAGCGCCAGCGGATCCAGAGCATGAAACTCTGAACGGAAGTCTCGAGCCTTTAGTATCGAGTTAGTCGCGCTGAGTTGGGGATGGCTATTGATAGATTCCTGCGCAGACCATTTTGCTTGCATTTGATTCCCCTCAATGACTATTGCGAGATGGGGTCACGATACGTATCATCGACAAGTCACCGTAATGGCGTTGTGCGCGAGTTAGGCTATGACCGCAAAGCGGGAAACGATCGAATACAAGTGCAAACAGGCTGCTGCGAGCAGCCTGTTTCAATGCATTCTGGAAAGGAGCGGCCTGACCCAGACGGAACTCGAATTCCGTTTGGGTATCGAACCGGCCGACGGGAGTAATTACGGAAGGTATCTGCGCGGTAAGCAGGTGCCGCCTTGGGGGCGACTACTGCAAATCGTGCGCATCGCCTATCGCCAAGGCTTCCTGACGCAAGACGACCTGTGCGAACTTGGCCTTGCAAATGCAGCAACGACCTCCCGGAACGCCGACGACATCAAAAAAGATAGGGAGGCCGCCGTTCGCTTGTTCGTGGACGGTCAGCGCCGCATCCTAGATGGACTGCTGCCCATGTACACACATGGGCCAAGTGGTCAGCGGGAATTCCGCGAGCCCGAAGACGGCAGTGAAATGGCCGGTGAATACAAAAGATGGGTTGCAGAAATTCAGCGCCTGGGAGGCAAAGTCACATGGGAGTGCTATCGAAGACCGCCTACCGCCGCAGATCTCGACCTCGTGGGCTGGGAGGCCGAGCAGGCTGCGAAGGCTGCAAAGGCAGACCAACAGGAGTCCGAAGCCGGATTAGCAGCTGCGCGAGAATTCTTGGACGAACTTGAACTCGGCAAGCATGACAACTTGTCTCTCATGATCAAAGCGACAATTCATGCTGCCCTCACCCGGCTGCTCAACGGCAGTGCTGAAAGAGACGCGGCCGCCCTGGAAGCCGCGCGCGACGAATACTTTGCGGTCTTTGATGCCGCGGAAGCTGCCTCATTGCCTCCGTCACCGCCATTGCCATTGCATCACCCGGACATCGTAAGACACTTGAACCTGTGGTTCGGTGGGCGTGAATACTCCGCCCACCCATACCGTCTTATCCATGATGATGAACTGACCGGCAACGATTCCCCCCAAGGCATCGGAGGCATCGAGGTATTCAGTATTCACCGCGCCGCTTGCCAACGTAGGGCCAAGATGGCAGAAGTGCAGAGCGCCAAGATGGCAAAGCGGGCAATCGCGCGCGCAGCACGCCCGGACTGGCGCAAAAGTGGCGCAATGACAAGCAACAACAGGCAACACCGAACGGAGCGCAGCAACCGCAAACCATTGTAAAATAACGAACCACTGGTTTTTGAAGTCGTATTTCCGGGGCTGTTTTCGGGTTCACACGGCAGGGGTCACTGGTTCGATCCCAGTACTACCCACCAGATTCTTGGTGTGTCGATCACCGAAGACAAAAGGGCTTACGCAGCAATGCGTAAGCCCTTTTTCTATTTGCCGGCAAATACGTCGCATGCGCCATACGAGATATCGTTGGCTATAGAACCACGTCGTTCCGTAGGTTGGCGAGCGCCCCGCACTATTGCTATATTCGGCAAACGGGCATTCGCCCGGTCCGGCTCCGTCCGGTTTCTCCATCTTGAACCATCTCAGGGAGGCGCCCCATGTTTGCAGTGCATCGCGCGCTCCCCCGCATGGTTCCACGACCGCCGGCCCGTCCGCCGCGACCGATACGACCTTGAAGCCGCAGCGTTGTCGCTGATGCGCCGCCGCCTCGGCAGGCGCACCGCGTTCATTCCAGACAGTCCGTTGTTCCGTTGCCGTTGTTTGCCGTCATATTTTTTCGCGCGTTCCCGCGCGGATTCCGGCATCCGCTGGCTGTCTACCCCTTTTTCGCTTCTGACTGGAATCTCGGCGCGCTCGTGCTTCCCCGGGCCCAAAGCAAATGGCTAACAGAAAACTCGACTTTCGCGGACAAGCCTTCAAGGATGTCCTCGGCTTCACCTTCCGTCACTGGGCGCAACAGCCGGGGCGCATCGTCGTGATCGCGGCGCTCGCGCTGTTCACGGCGGGCGCGGACATCCTGACGCCGGTCTTCGCCGGACGTCTCGTCGACGCGATCGCGGCCGGTCCGGCGTCGTCGGCGCCCGTCTGGCATCACGCGCTTGCGGCCTTCGGCGCGCTCGCCGCGCTCGGCCTCACCGCGACGCTGCTGCGCCAGGGCGTGTACTTCAACATCATCCGCTTCACGCTGAAGATGATGAGCGAGATCGCCGCGCGCGCGTTTCATCGCGTGCAGCGCTTTTCGACCGACTGGCACGCGAACAGCTTCGCCGGCTCGACCGTGCGCAAGATCACGCGCGGCATGTGGGCGCTCGACCTGCTGAATGACACGCTGCTGATCGCGCTGCTGCCATCGCTGGTGATGCTGATCGGCGCGACCCTGCTGCTCGGCTCGCGCTGGCCCATGATGGGCAACGTCGTCGGCATCGGCTCGCTGCTGTACATCGGCGTGACCGTGACGGTGTCGCTGGGCTTCGTCGCGCCGTCCGCGCGTCTCGCGAACGCGTGGGACACACGCATGGGCGGCGCGCTCGCCGATGCGGTCAGCTGCAACGGCGTCGTCAAGGCATTCGGCGCGGAAGCGCGCGAGGAAGCGCGCCTCGCGCACGTGATCGGCAAATGGCGGCAACGCACACGCCGCACGTGGGTGCGCGGCACGCTCAACGGCGGCCTCCAGGGCGGCATGCTGGCCGCGATCCAGGCGGCGATTCTCGGCGTGGCGCTACTGCTGTGGGCACGCGGCGAAGCGAGCGTCGGCGACATCACGTTCGCGCTGACGATGTTCTTCATGCTGCAAGGCTATCTGCGTGACATCGGCATGCACATCCGTAACCTGCAGCGCTCGGTCAACGACATGGAGGAACTGGTGTCGCTCGAGAGTCAGCCGCTCGGCGTCGAGGATCGTCCCGGCGCCGGCGCCATCGCGATCCGCGACGGCGAGATCCGCTTCGAGCAGGTGTCGTTTCACTATGGCGCGCACAGCCGGCCGCTCTACGACGACTTTTCCATCCGCATCGCGCCGGGCGAGCGCGTCGGGCTGGTCGGTCATTCCGGCTCGGGCAAGACGACCTTCATCAAGCTGATCCAGCGCCTTCACGACATTTCGGGCGGGCGGATCACGATCGACGGCCAGGACATCGCGCAGGTCCAGCAAGCGTCGCTGCGAAGCCAGATCGCGATCGTCCAGCAGGAGCCGGTACTGTTTCACCGCTCGCTTGCCGAGAACATCGCGTATGGACGGCCCGGCGCGACCCGCGCCGACATCGAGCGGGCCGCGCGGCTCGCGAGCGCGCACGACTTCATCGCCGCGCTGCCGAACGGCTACGACACGCTGGTCGGCGAACGCGGCATCAAGCTATCAGGCGGCGAGCGTCAACGCGTCGCGATCGCGCGGGCTTTTCTCGCCGACGCGCCGATCCTGATTCTCGACGAAGCCACGTCGAGCCTCGACAGCGAAAGCGAAGTGCTGATCCAGCGCGCGATGGAGCGGCTGATGCAGGGGCGCACGACGCTGGTGGTCGCGCATCGGCTGTCGACGGTGCGCGCGCTCGACCGGCTCCTCGTGCTCGACAAGGGCAAGGTGATCGAGGAAGGCAGCCACGACGCGCTGATCAAACGCGACAACGGCTTGTACCGTCGCTTGTTCGAGCGTCAGGCGCTGGAGCTGATCAAGGGTCTCGGCGAGCCGGAGCTCGTGCGCGAGTCGGCAAAGGTCAAAGCCGACCGGGTCGACGATTCTGGCTTGTTGGTCGGCTAGCGCGACGCAGGCATGCACCAGGCTTCGCGGCAAACGATGCCACGCCTGGCGCCACCAGCCCCTGGCAATAGAAGGCCCGCCGCGCTACACCGCGCCGGCGGGCAACCCGATGCCGCGCGCCATTCCGGTCGCGGCAAACACCATCAGAACCAGCAGCACGGTCTGGATCACGCTGAAATGCGCGTAAGATCGCGCCTTCTTCAGATTCGGCGCCGCGCCGCTGCGGATCGACGCGCGCCAGCGCATCAGGCCGAGCATCGTGGGCACTTCGAGGATCAGGATCAGCACCAGCAACGTCATCTTCACGTGAAAGAGCGGCTGGTGCAGGTAGTAGTCGGCGCCCTTCTCATAGCTACCGAACATGCGCATCAGGCCGGTCACGATCAGCACCAGCGCGGCGATGCCCCAGCGTGAATCGGCGCGGAACACCGAACGCAACGCGGCGGGCACCGACGCGCGACGCAGCGACCACGTGCGTCTGAGAATCGACGCGAGCGCAAAACCATAAGCGAGCAGATGAAGGGCGGCAAGCAACCAGCGAACCAGCATGGCGACTCCTGCGAAGATCGATGAGTGTCCCACTCGCCCGCCTGCAGGCCGGGCGCCTTGATTGCATTATCGACGAAGCGTCGCTTCGGGATGCGTGCATCGGCCACGCGATGTGACCGATAGCACAAAACATGCAGCGTCAGACCTGGCGCAGCGTGGTGTCGAGCGCGCGAGCGGCGACGCGATCGCCTTCGGTCGTCAGCGCGGCGCGGAAAACGGTCTGCCGGTTATGACCCGCGGCGGCCGGCGAATCCCACAGCAACTCGACCTTCGGACGTACGCCGAACGCGCTGCGCGCAAGCGAGGGCGCCGCGACCGACCCTATCGGCGCCGCTGACGCGCCGGCCTTGCCCGGCGCGCCGAACGCGACCGCGGGCGCCGGCGTCGCGCGCGCATTGGAACCGCTCGCCCAGCGCACCGACAATTCGCGCGCATCGTATTGCCCGACCTTGCGCCGCTCGGCCCACACGACGACGGTGCGGGTCAGCGGATCGAGCGACACCGCATAGCGGCCGATCGCAAAGCGCCGCGCCGCCACATTGGTGCGCCACAACGGCAGCGGCCGGCAGATCCACAAGACGACCGCATATAGCACCGGCGCCGCGACGAGCCAACCGTTGCTGGCCGCGACCGCCTGCATCGCGCGACGCCAGCCTGCGCTCGCGACGAACGCGCCGACCGACCACAGCGCAAACAGAAACCCGAGGAACGCGAACAGGCGCAGCGCCTGACGCAGCCATTGCGGCAACGGATGGAACGGACGCTCGGCGACGGCGCGCGCGCCCGGCAGGAAGATCAGCAGGAACAGAAAAACGAGGTTGATACATGCCCACGGTGAAGACGCCATCGCGGTCAGCGCGGTGGTCAGCTTCATCTCGGACATCGAGAAAAACCAGCGGGCGGCGAGCACGAGACCGATGGCGCGCAACGTAAAAATCGTTCCGGCGCCGGGCGCGGCGTTCGCGCGCGTCTCTTTCGTTCTCGCCAAGGCATCCTCCTGTCGTCGGCGGCACCGCAGCCCAATTTGCGGCACGGCAATTATAGGGATATTACCGAGACTGGCTCGTTCGCGCCGCGCGGAAACCCGTATTTTCAGTGGTGCACCGACGAAAAACGCAGCGCGCATGCAACAACGCCCCGCCGGCGACGTGCCGGTGGGGCGTTCAGAGCAACGAAGGAAGCGTGCAACGAGTTGCTGCCGACAGCGTTTTATCTACCGCGAAACAACTGCGGCGAAACAATCGCCAATCAGCCCGCGTTGACTTCGCGCAGCACCGTGCGATGTTTGCGGCGCAGCAGCTCTTCATAGGTGGCGACGTAGTTCTGCGCCATCACCTTCGACGAGAAGCGCGCCTCGAACGCCTTGCGCACGCCAGCGCGGGGCAGCGTGTGCAGACGTTTGACGGCGGCGACCGCGCTGATTTCGTCCTCGACGACGAAACCCGACACGCCGTTTTCGATCACTTCCGGCACCGAACCGCGATTGAACGCGATCACCGGCGTGCCGCAAGCCATCGCCTCGATCATCACGAGACCGAAGGGCTCCGGCCAGTCGATCGGGAACACCAGTGCGTGCGCATTGCCGAGAAACTCGCGCTTTTCAGCTTCGCCGATTTCGCCGATGTACTCGACGTGCGACAACGACATCAGCGGCTTGATGACTTCTTCGTAGTAGGCACGGTCGGCCTTGTCGATCTTGGCGGCGACCTTGAGCTTCATGCCTGCCTGCCCGGCGATGCGAATCGCCCTGTCAAGCCCCTTCTCCGGCGAGACGCGACCCAGGAATGCGAGGTAGCCGGGCTCGACGTTGGGAATCGGCTTGAGCACGTCTTCCGGCAAACCGTGATAGACGGTTTGCAGCCAGTGCGCCTGCGGCAGCGGAATGCGCTGGTTGTCCGAGATCGACACGACCGGCACGTCATTGAACGTGTTGAAGATCGGCTGCAGTTCAGGCAGATCGAGACGGCCGTGCAGCGTCGTGACGAACGGCACAGGCTGACGCGCGAACAGAGAGAACGGGTAGTAGTCGATGTGGAAATGCAGCACGTCGAATTCGTCCGCGCGGCGGCGCGCTTCTTCGAGCAGCAGCATGTGCGGCGCCATCACATCGCGGATCGTCGGGTCGAGGCGCAGGGCCTGCGGCCAGAAAGCTTCGAGCTTCGCCGAGGTTTGCGAATCACCGCTTGCAAACAGCGTGACGTCGTGGCCCTGCTCGACCAGCGCCTCGGTCAGATAGGACACCACGCGTTCCGTACCACCGTACAGCTTGGGAGGAACCGCCTCGTGCAGCGGAGCGATTTGAGCGATTCGCATATTGACGAACTCCTAGTAAAAAATCAGGCAAAAGTACTGCATTTGGAAAAAGCGACCCGCTTGCTCGCCAGGGCAGTCTGGCCGGAAATGCCGGCGCGGGCCTGATTCTTTTGAGAAATCCTGCGATGGATCGCTTGGTAACGAGCCCGGACAAGTGGATCAGCGACTGGGCATGTGCGAGTAAACGCGCCCGTTGCACCGACGTTGACAAACTGTCAGAAAAATTGCCGGGCTAACGAGCACGCATTATCGATGCCTGGATTATTGCAGCACCACAGCATTTCAAAGTCTTTACGTTGTTACAAACGCGAAACACTTTGCAAACCCTTGTTTTCAAAGACAGTTCTACAGTATGCACGAGGTTTCGGGAGGCGCGGCGGTACCGTGTCTGTTAGCTCTCGCCCATCAGCGTTGCCGGTAGGAATTGCAAAATTGCCGCAGCGCGGTCGAATGCAATCTGTAATCATATCTCGAAATTTTCCGCAATCTGCCTGAATGGCCCGTCGGCTGGTGTGTCGGGACGACGCAGATCGCGGAGGTCCATCGCGAAATCAATCGCGTCAAAGCCCGGATACACAGGGCGCAATCGCCTTTGCATGTTTACAATGCGAAGCATCGGCTTCACGCAGAGCCATGCTTGTCCGTGTGGTCCGCGCATTGCATGCACAACCCGCAACACATCGATCTCAGCTCAATTGGAACACTTGACCATCGCCCAGCGTAACGCCCAGAACGCCAAGCTCGCGAGCTATGCGCACCGGCCACTTGCGTTTCTCTTCCGCTTTATCCGCCGCCATCCGCTCGCGCATGCGATCGTGTTGTGCAGCGTGTTTGCGGCCGTGGGCTGTGCACTCGCTTCGCAGTACGCGATCAAACATCTGATCGACGTGCTCGGCGGCGGCAGGCATCATCCGGGACCGCTGTGGGGCGCGTTCGCGATCCTCGTCGGCCTGATCGCTGCCGACAACCTGTTGTGGCGGATCGGCGGCTGGTTCGCCGCGCACACGTTCGTCGCCGTGACGGGCGATTTGCGGCGCGACCTGTTTCAGTACCTGAGCGGCCACTCGCCGACCTACTACGCCGAAAAGCAGCCCGGCATGCTGGCAAGCCGGATCACCGCGACCTCGAACGCCGTCTACACCGCCGAAAACACCACCGCGTGGAACGTGCTGCCGCCGTGCATCGCGGTGCTCGGCGCGATCGTGATGATCATCGCGGTGAACCCGCTGATGGCCGCCGGCCTGATGCTGTGCTCGGCGATCCTGTCGGTCGTGCTGTACAAGCTCGCGGGCCGCGGTTCCGCGCGTCACCATAATTTCGCGACCAAGGCGGCATCGGTCGACGGCGAGCTTGTCGACGTGATCAGCAATATGGGGCTCGTGCGCGCGTTCGGCATGACGTTCCGCGAACAGCACCGCTTTGCTTCGACGGTCAAGTCGGAAATGGACGCGCGCCAGCAAAGCCTGCTGTACCTGGAAAAGCTGCGTCTGCTGCACGCCGTGGTCACCGCGCTGCTGTCGGCCGGCCTGCTAGGCTGGGCGCTATGGCTGTGGGACCAGGGCCGCGCGACCTCGGGCGACATCGTGCTCGTCAGCTCGCTCGGCTTCACGATCCTGCACGGCACGCGCGACCTCGCCGTCGCGCTCGTCGACGTCACGCAGCACGTCGCGCGACTCGCAGAGGCCGTCCGCACGCTGCTCGAACCGCACGGCATGCCCGATCGCGACGACGCGACCGAACTCGTGCCGCAGGGCGGCCGCGTCACGTTCGACGGCGTCACGTTCGCCTATCCGCGCCGCCGGCCGATTCTCGATCACTTCGACCTCGATATCGAACCGGGTCAGCGCGTCGGGCTGATCGGCAAGTCGGGCGCCGGCAAATCGACCGTGCTCGCGCTGTTGCAGCGCTTCTACGAGACCCAGGGTGGCGCGATCAAGATCGACGGCCAGGACATCGCGTCGATTACCCAGGACAGCCTGCGCCACGCGATCGCGCTGGTGCCCCAGGACATCTCGCTGTTCCATCGCACGGTGTACGAGAACATCGCGTACGGCCGCCCGGACGCGAGCCGCGAGGAAGTGCTCGCCGCCGCGCGCGAGGCGCGTTGCGTGGACTTTATCGAAGCGATGCCGGAAGGCTACGACACGATCGTGGGCGACCGCGGCGTGAAGCTGTCGGGCGGTCAGCGCCAGCGCATCGCAATCGCGCGCGCGATTCTGAAAAACGCGCCGATCCTGCTGCTCGACGAAGCCACGTCCGCGCTCGACAGCGCGTCCGAGGAAGCGATCCAGAAGGCGCTCGACCGCCTGATGGTCGGCCGCACCGTGATCGCGATCGCGCACCGTCTGTCGACGCTGAACAACTTCGACCGGATCATCGTGATGAGCACCGGCAAGGTCATCGACGACGGCACGCCGGAAGAACTGCGCCAGCGTCCGGGCCTCTATCGCGACCTGCTCTCGAAGCAGTATGGCAAGGGCCAGACGCTGCATATCGGCGGCAAGAAGGTCGACGAACAGCACGTAGCCTGACGCACGCCTGGTCCACGCGCTGCGCATCGCTTGAAAAAAGCCGCTCCCTGGAGCGGCTTTTTGCTGTCTGGCTCGCGGCCCGGCTTGGCTTAGCCGGTCACGCTCTCGCGCGCCGCCCTCTTGCGCGCGGCGCCCGCCGCACCCGTGGCCGCGTGCGCTTTCCCGCTTCTGGCGCGCTTCGCGCCCTCGACGCTCTGCAGATCGCGCATGAAGTTATCGCGCCACACCGACACGTTGTTCTCGCGCAGTTGCGCCATCATGTCGCGATAGCGCCCCTGGCGCTCGGCGAGCGGCATGTCGAGCGCCCGCGCGAGCGCTTCGGCCATGCCGTCGATATCGACCGGATTGACGATCAGCGCGCCGTCGAGCTCCTGCGCCGCGCCCGCGAAGCGCGACAGCACCAGCACGCCGGGATGCTCCGGATCCTGCGCCGACACGTATTCCTTCGCAACGAGGTTCATGCCGTCGCGCAACGGCGTCACATAGCCGACGTGCGCGGTACGGAACAGCGCCGCCAGCACCGAGCGCTCGTACTGCTTGTGGATGTATAGGATCGGCGTCCAGTCCAGCTCGGCGAAACGTCCGTTGATCCGTCCCGACTCGCCTTCGAGCTGTAGCCGGATGTCTTGATACGCGTGCAGGTCGGCGCGCGTCGGCGGGGCGATCTGCAGGAACGACACCTTGTTGCGCTGCGCGGCCGTATGCTCGAGCAGGCGCTCGAACGCGCGGAATCGCTCGACCAGCCCCTTCGAATAATCGAGCCGGTCGACACTCATGATCAGCTTGCGCGAATGCAGCGTCGCCTTCATCGTGCGCACCGGCTTGCCGCGTTCGCCCGCCTTCGCGAGCTCGGCGATCTCGTCCGGATAGACGCCGATCGGATACGCAGAGGCGCGCAACGTGCGGCCGAACGCATGCACACTCAGCGGTCCTTTCGCCGACGCGTCGATCGAGCCGCCCGCCTCGTTGATCACGTAGTCGCAGAACGCGCGCAGATCGGGACCGGTCTGGAAGCCGAGCAGGTCGAACGAACACAGCGCCTCGACGAGCTCGCGATGCGGCGGCACCGTCAGCAGCACCTGCGCGGCCGGAAACGGAATGTGCAGAAAAAAACCGATGCGGTTCTTCACGCCTGCCGAGCGCAGCGCCTGAGCGAACGGAATCAGGTGATAGTCGTGCACCCAGATCACGTCGTCCTCGCGCAGGAGCGGCACGAGTTGCTGCGCGAGCCACGCGTTGACGCGGCAGTAGCCTTCGAAGTCGTGCCGGTCGTAATGCAGCAGGTCGGATCGATAGTGGAACGCGGGCCACAGCGTCGCGTTCGAGAAACCACGGTAGTACTGGTCGTAATCGCGGCGCATCAGCGGGACGGTCGCGAAGGTCACCGGACCGCGCTCCTCGAGCTTGATCTGCGGCTGGCCGGAGCTCAGCACGTCGCCGCTCCAGCCGAACCACATGCCGCCGGTCTCCTTCAGCGCGTCGTACACGCCGACCGCCAGACCGCCTGCCGCCGGACCGCCCTCCGAAATAGGCGCCACCCGGTTCGAAACAATGATCAGTCGGCTCATGAAGCGCGATTCCCGATGCAGTATGTTGTTTTCGTTGAACGGGGCCGCCGGCGTCATGCGCCGCGCGCCGCCGCGACGATGATTTCGAGCCAGTCGAGCAGTGACGACACCGATTCGACGCGCGTGTGCGCCATCGTTTCGCCCGCGCCGACCTTGATCGACAGACCGCCGCGCTCGTTGACGACCGCGAAGCCCTTCTCGTCGGTCAGATCGTCGCCGGCGAATATCGGCGTGCGGCCGGTGAACGGCAGCTCGTCGAGGAACGCGCGCGTCGCGCGGCCCTTGTCGACGTCCTTCGGCTTGATCTCGTAGACCATCTTGCCGGGCTGCAGCACGTAAGAAGCGGGGTAATCGGCGACGAGCCGCTCGGTCGCCTCGCGCGCGACCGGCTCGCGGTCCGGCGCGTTGCGGTAGTGCAGCGCGAGCGCCGCGCCCTTGATCTCGAGCAGCATGCCCGGATGTTCGTTGACGACCTGCGCGAGCACCTGCTCCATGCGCAACAGGCGCTCGTCGTGAAAGCCGATGCGCTGCGTGTCGCCATTCGCATCGCGCCGCTCGGCGCCGTGCAGACCCGCGACCGGCAGATCGGGCATGCCGAGAAAACTGTCGATGCTGTCGATGCCGCGCCCCGACACCACCGCGACCGCGCCATTCGTCAGACTGCGCAGTTCGCGCAGCAGGTCGATCACGCGCGGCTGCACCAGCACGCCGTCCGGTGTGGGGGCGAGTTCGACGAGCGTGCCATCGAAGTCGAAGAAAAATGCCGTCTCGCTCGGAGACAGAACAGCCGGAAGTGCTTGCATCGCCTGGGTTCGCCTTTCAGCCATCTATGGCCGGAAAAGTGTGCGCATCTTACCGCGCATCCGTCAATTTTTCGAGAAAGTAAGCTGGGACTCAAGCCCGATGGGCGCTCTATCCATCCGCTTCTGTCGATTGCGTTCAAAAGCGCAACGATCGGGCTTCAACCGGCTTTCAGCAAGCTGCGTCAATTGACCCGCAAATCGTGCGCCCGGCGCGCCGCGCGACGCTGGCGCCAATTTTGCGCTACAGTCGCTGCCACGCGGACCGTCGGCGTGATGGACATCATTGCACGCTCTCGCTCAATCGCGTGCCGCGCGCGAATCTTGCGCGGCATGATCGGGCGACGGTGCGGCCCCCTGCTCCATCGATTCGTGTTGCCTGCTCTTCAATCGAGTCATTGAACCCTGCTTTGTTCCCGATCCTGCCACCCCAGCGCCCGCGGCCGAACCTGTCCCGCTCACGACCCAAGCGACTCACGCACCGCTTGATGCACGGGTTGGCACGCCGGTTTGCGGCGGCAACTGCGCTGGGCACGCTGGTCGCGCTCGCCGCGCTGACCGGTTGCACACAGCGCGCCGAGCCGTGGCAGTTGACCAACGTGACCGGCCACCTGCCGGATCTGGACTTCACCTTGACCGACGACACCGGCCGTCCCGTCAACGCCGCGTCGTTCAGGGGCCGCACGTCGCTGGTCTACTTCGGCTACACGCATTGCCCGGACGTCTGTCCCGAAACGATGGGTCGTCTGATGCAGGTGCTCGGCAAGCTCGGTCCCGATGCGCAGAAAGTGCGCATTCTGTTCATCACCGTCGATCCCGCGCGCGACACGCCGCGGGCCTTGCACGACTATGTCGGCGCGTTCGACGCACAGCACGCCGAAGGGCTGAGCGGCACCGACTGGCAGATCGAGTCGCTGGCCAAGCGCTATCGTGTCGCTTATCAGATGGAAAAGCGCGACTCGAACGGCAACTACGAGGTCACGCACAGCTCCGCCGTCTATGTGTTCGACAGCCGGGGCCGCGCGCGCCTGCTCGCCACCGATCACGACACGCCCGATGCGATCGCGCAGGACCTGCGCCGCATCATCGATGACCAATCCTGATTCTTCTTTGATCCCACTCCATTCCATCATGACGATCAAGCTCAAACCAATCGCTTCCCTCGCCTGCGCGCTCGCGCTGTCACTCGGCGCCGCGTCGGCCGCGCAAGCGGCCGATGCTCACGCGATCAGCATCAAGGACGCGTGGGTGCGCTGGCTGCCGAACAACCTGCCCGCGGCCGGCTATGCGACGCTCGTCAACGCGAGCGACAAGCCGATCGACCTCGTCGATGTATCGAGCGACGACTACGGCGATGCGATGCTGCATCAAACCGTATCGAACGGTTCGACGCAGAAGATGGTGATGGTCGACAAGCTGTCGGTGCCCGCGCATGGCCAGGTCGCGATCGCGCCGGGCGGCTATCACGTGATGCTCGAGGACGCGAAGCACAAGGTCGCGCCGGGCGACACCGTGCGTCTGACGCTGAAGTTCTCCGACGGCGAAACAGTGAGCGCGCCGTTCGCGGTCAAGTCGCCGGGCCAGACCAGGTAAGCGGCACGACGGGCCGCCGCCACCGCACGCGCCATCGCCATGAACCTGCTCTACTGGCTCGATCCCTGGGAGTTTTCGCCGACCGTCGTGATCGCGTTGCTGATCCCCGCGATCCTGTTCGTGCGCGGCGCACGCAAGGCGCGGCTGTCGTTCGCGCGGCGTCTGTCATTCTGGTTCGGGCTGGTCGCGCTGTATGTCGTGCTGCATACGCGGCTCGATTATTTCTTCGAGCATGAATTCTTCATGCATCGCTTGCAGCATCTGGTGCTGCATCATCTCGGGCCGTTCTTCATTGCGCTGTCGTATCCGGGCGCGGCGTTGCGCGCGGGAATTCCGTTGCGCTGGCGACAGCGCTTCGTGCGGCCCGCGCTGCAAACACCGCTCGTGCGCACGGCGCTCGACGTCGTCATGCACCCGGTCGTCGCGGTCACGCTATTCGTCGGGCTGATCTATTTCTGGCTGCTGTCGCCGATCCATTTCGTCGCGATGCTCGACTGGCGGCTCTATCGCGTCATGAACTGGAGCATGGCGATCGACGGCCTGCTGTTCTGGTGGCTCGTACTCGATCCGCGTCCGGCGCCGCCCGCGCGTCTGTCTCCGGGCAAACGCGTGCTCGTCGTGATCGCGGCGATTCCGCCGCAGATCGTTCTCGGCGCATTCATCTTTTTTACGACGCACGAGCTGTATCCGATCTACTCGATCTGTGGCCGCGCGTTCACGTGGCTGAGCCCGATGCGCGATCAGCAGATCGGCGGGCTCCTGCTATGGATTCCGGGTTCGATGATGAGCGTGGTCGGCGCGCTGATCGCGCTGCGTCACTGGATGCGGCTGTCGTCTCGCGGACGCCTGCGCGCCGAGCGGCATGCAAAAGCGGCGCGCGGGCTCACGCATGCGGCGTCGACGACCACGAACGTGCCCCGCTGACCCGTTCGCGTTCACAGCGCGCGCATCCACACATGCGGGATGCCGTCTTCGTCGTGAATTTCCGAGATCGGCATGAAGCCGAACGCACCGTAAAAACCTTGCAGATGCGCCTGCGCGTGCAGACGGATCGGCGTATCGGGCCACTGCGCACGGATTTGCGCGAGCGAGCGTTCGAGCATCGCATTGCCGAGACCGATGCCGCGAAACGGCGCGGTCGTCAACACCCGGCCGATGCGCACATCGGCATCCGCCGCATCGGGCAACAACACGCGCAGATAGCCGGCCAACGGCGGCAGCGCCGCACCGCCGCCGGTGCCATACGCAAGCAGATGCCAGGCTTCGACGTCGAGCCCATCGATATCGCCATACACGCAGTTCTGTTCGACGACGAACACCGCGCTGCGGGCGGCCAGCATCTCATAGACTTCGACGCTCGTGAGGTTCCCGAACGGCTTCCAGCGCCATTCGAGCTGGGCGAGCCGCGCGGCGGCGGTGTGTTGCGGTTCAGTCATCGGTAGCTTTCAGGGTCAATGCGCGACAGCGCGGGCAACGATCCGCAATTATGCCGCGCGCCTCGTCATCGAGCATGCGCAGGCCTGGCATCCGGGCGGTCGACACGGCTGTCTTCAGTCGCGAAAGCCGCGCACGCGTTCAGAACACCGCTTGCACGGGTCGCGCGAGACAGTCGAGGAGATTGCCGGGGCCGCATAGATGCAGCGCGCCGACGACCACCAGCGTGCGCTCGCGAACGTCCAGCAACTCGCTCAGCCGCGCGGCCCACGCGCGATTGCGCACGTCGAGAATCGCCAGACGGATGCCGGCCAGATTGAACATCGGCGCTTCGACGGCGATTTGCTGTATCGCGTGCAGATCGCCCTCCAGCCACGCCGCGTGCATCCGCTCGAGCGTGCGCTGCGGTTCGCCGCGGTCGGCCATCAGCATGTCGAGCGCCGCGGCAATGGCTTCGAGCGGAATCGATTCGAGCGCGACTGCGACGTCCCGCGCGGACTCGAGATAGCGATACGGCTTCGCCTGCGCGAGCGCCGAGCGCAACATGCGCGGCTCGACACCCTCGACGACCTGCTGCAGCAGCGTCGGCGCGACGATCAGCGCGGCCCACGGACGCAGTGTTTCAAGCGGCGCGAGCAGGCCATCGGTCGGCCACAGCGCCTGCAGTTGCCTCTAGGCGACGCCGTCCGAACTCTTCACGAATAGCGCGTTGGGCCTGATCACGAATACGATCAACGGGCAATCGCTGTATAGCCCGCAGGCAAACTGGCAAGCAGGCGCTGCCTACATCAAGGTGGTGCGGCAAATGGTCGGAGACGAGTTGTACACCTACGACTGCATCTCACCGGCTACGACAGGCAGTAGTCCGACGCCCTGCTCGTCACGTTGCAAGGCGTTCGCGCATGGGTGGCCAACAGCGTGCTCGGGGGTAGCACGACCGACTATCGCGTGTATTACCAGAACAACGGCGGCATCTACGCGGGTTACATGATCAGGAGCGGCACAACGATGCAAATAGCACCGCTCGGAGGCGGTACGCCGCAAGAGCACTACTGCTTCCTGAACACCGCTGCCGTGCAGTCAATCAAATCCGCGCTCAATTTCTGATCGATTCGGAGGAACGTCTGCGGCACGCAGTCGGATCGACCGCTCCGCTCACATTGATGACGACGATCGACAAGGCTGGCGAAGAGAGAAACAGAAAAAGAAAAGCCCCGACAAGTCGGGGCTTTCGCTTTACATCAAAGACTGGAGGCGCGAGCCGGAGTCGAACCGGCCTAAACGGCTTTGCAGGCCGCTGCATAACCGCTTTGCTATCGCGCCACAAGCGGACTGGAACCTGGACACGGGTTCGCAGATTTATCTGGTGATAACCAGAAGAACCGAAGCTCTGGAAGTTCAGAACGAGCGGCCTTCCAAACAAAAAGGGAAGCGCTGCTTCCCCTGATGTATGGAGCGGGAGACGAGGCTCGAACTCGCGACCTCAACCTTGGCAAGGTTGCGCTCTACCAACTGAGCTACTCCCGCATTGAACTGCTTCACCGCGCTGCCTTTTTTACTTCGCCAAACAACGCGATGCTTCGAATATTGGAGCGGGAAACGAGGCTCGAACTCGCGACCTCAACCTTGGCAAGGTTGCGCTCTACCAACTGAGCTATTCCCGCGTTGTGCTGCATTTACTGCGTCTCCGGTGTTTCGCGTTGCGTGCATCGGAGAAACGAAATTATGGAGAATCGACTGAAACGTGTCAACCCCTTTGCCCGTCTGTGTTAAAGAAAATATTTCTCTCGTAGTAGTGCGGGGTTCGAACACACTTTTGCGCCCCGTGCTCTTCTATTCACACCGTCACGCAATGCCGCCGCGCTCGCGAATCTGCGGCCACGCGAGCTTCATGTAGTACAGCATCGACCAGATCGTCAGGAACGCAGCCAGATAGATCAGCCACAGGCCCCACACGCGCGTGTCGACCGTCACGCCGCCACCGAGCGGCAGCGGGCCATAGAACAGCAGCATCGGAATCGCGACCATCTGGCAAGCGGTCTTGAACTTGCCGAGCGAGTTCACCGCGACGCTCTTCGACGCACCGATCTGCGCCATCCATTCGCGTAGCGCCGAGATCGCGATTTCACGTCCGACGATCACGAGCGCGATCGCGGAATCGATCCGCGTGAGTTGGACGAGCACGAGCAGCGCCGCGGTCACCATCAGCTTGTCGGCGACCGGATCGAGAAACGCGCCGAATGCCGAGGTCTGATTCCATTTGCGGGCCAGAAAGCCGTCGAACCAGTCGGTGAGCGCCGCCAGGATGAAGATCGTCGCGGCCGCGAGATTGCGGTGCGCGAGGCTCATCATCATGTCGGGCAAATAGAACACACCGACGACGAGCGGAATCAGCACGATCCGCAGCCAGGTCAGGAATATCGGGAAATTAAACGGCATGGGGCAGGCGCAGCGTCTGACGAGTGAGTTGCAATTGTGCCGTGTCACAGGGTCTGCCACAAGCAAGCGCGCCCAGGCATGGCCGCGCGGGGGCGGCAAGCGAGCCGCCCCCGGCGCGTCGTTCGCAGCCAGCGCATCCGCAGCGCGACGCCGCGGGTCCGATGAACCGTCGTTCCGATCACAGCCCGGCGTGGCCCGCCAATTCAATGCAGTTGCCGGTAGATCTGCTCGGCGAGCGCCTGCGAAATGCCTTCGACGCTCGCGAGATCCTCGACGCTCGCGGCCACCACGCCGCGCAAGCCGCCAAAGCGCGCCAGCAGGCGCTGACGCCGCTTCGCCCCTACGCCTTCGAGTTCTTCGAGCCGCGAGGTCTGGCGCGTCTTGCCGCGTTTGGCGCGCATGCCGGTGATCGCGAAACGATGCGCTTCGTCGCGGATCTGCGCGACCAGCATCAGCGCGGCGCTTTCCTTGCCGAGTTCGAGCGGCGTGCGGCCGTCCGCGAAAATCAGCGTCTCGAGACCGACCTTGCGCCCCTCGCCCTTCGCGACGCCGACGAGCATGCCAGTATCGAGCCCCAACTCCGTGAACACCTGCCGCGCGATCTCCACCTGCCCCTTGCCGCCGTCGATCAGCACGATGGTCGGCAGCACGCCGCCGGCCGCGGCCGGCTCGGCGGCATCGGCGGCGAGCGCGGGATCGGCGGCCGCGTCACTTTGCGATTCGGCGGCTTCGTCGCTCGCATTCGCGGCGGCCTGCGCGACCATCTTTTCGTAGCGGCGCGTGAGCACCTGGCGCATCGCCGCGTAATCGTCACCGGGCGTGATGCCGGCGATGTTGTAGCGGCGATACTCGGACGACTGCATCTTGTGGTGGTGATAGACGACGCAGGACGCCTGCGTCGCCTCGCCCATCGTGTGACTGATGTCGAAGCATTCGATGCGCAGATGCGCGAGGTCGTCGCACTCCATGCCGAGCGTGTCGGTCAACGCGCGCGTGCGCGCCTGCTGCGAGCCCTGCTCGGAGAGCAGGCGCGCGAGCGCGAGCCGCGCGTTCTGCTCGGCCATCGCGAGCCACGCGCGCCGCTGTCCTTGCGGTTGACGCAGTACGGTCACCTTGTGGCCCGCCTGCTCGATCAGCACGTCGACGAGTTCGCGCGCCGGCGCGTGGCTGACCACCAGCACCGGCGGCACGCGATTGCCGAGGTAATGCTGCGCGATGAACGCTTCGAGCACTTCGGATTCGATGCCGCCTGGCGCGCGGCTTTTGCGGCGCTTCGCCGCGCGGCCGGACTCTGCGTTCCCGTCGGTGCCTTCGTCCGCGCCTTCGTCGCTGACGGCGTCCGGGGTCGCTTCGGCAGCCTCGTCGATCGCGTCTTCTTCACTACCATCGGCGTCCTCGTCTTCCGACGGCATGTCCTGAGCGATCGCGAGCGCATCGGCCGAGGCGCTCGCCGCCGCGGCCGATGGCGCGACCGCTCGCGCATCCGCCGATGCATCGTCCTGATCGCCGTCTTCTTCGAGCCCGCCTTCCTCCGCCGTCAACGCGCTCTCCACGTGCGTGGGAAAGTACGCCTTGTCGCCGAGATGTCGTCCGCCGCGCACCATCGCGAGATTCACGCACACGCGGCCGCCCAGCGCGACTACCGCGAGAATGTCGACGTCGCTGTCGCTGCCGACTTCGATTGCCTGCTGATGCAGCACCGTCGACAGCGAACTCATCTGGTTGCGCACCGCCGCGGCCTGCTCGAACTTCAGCTCGCTCGCGAACGCATGCATCTTCTGCTCGAGCTCCTTCATCACCTCGCCCTGACGGCCGAGCAGAAAGCGCGACGCGTTGGCGACGTCGCGCGCGTAATCCTCCTCGCTGATGTTCGCGACGCACGGCGCCGTGCAACGGCCGATCTGATGCAGCAGACACGGCCGCGTGCGGTTGTTGAACACCGAGTCTTCGCAGGTGCGCAGCTGGAACACGCGCTGCAGGATCTGGATGCTCTCGCGCACCGCCCACGCGCTCGGGAACGGGCCGAAGTACTGGTTCTTGCGATCGACCGAGCCGCGGTAATAGGCCATGCGCGGAAACTTGTGGCCGGTCAGCTTCAGATAGGGATACGACTTGTCGTCGCGAAACAGGATGTTGTAACGCGGCGTGAGCGCCTTGATCAGGTTGTTTTCGAGCAGCAGCGCCTCGGCCTCGGAACGCGTGACCGTGGTCTCGATGCGCGCGATGCGCGTGACCATCATCGCGATACGCGGCGACAGCTGTGTCTTCGTAAAGTAGCTCGATACGCGCTTCTTCAGATCGCGCGCCTTGCCGACGTAGAGCACCGCGCCACTCGTGTCGTAATAGCGGTAGACGCCGGGCAGATGCGGCAGTTGGGCGAGCACTGTTTTCGGCTCGAAGGTGTCGGGGGCGTCGCTGGCTTCGGGTTCGGTCATGCGGGATCGATTGGGGTGGGACTGTCTCGCGCTGCCTCGCCGCTTGCACCGGTTGCACCGGTTGCACCGATTGCACTGATTGCGCCGATTGCGCCGCCGGGTGCCCGGCATCGTTCGCCGGGCGTCATGTCGCGCGTCGCCGATGCGGCCCGCATGGCGGACAAAGGGCGCGCGCGATCGCGAGCGAGGCTTTAGAATCGCCAGTTTAGAACATTCCGCATTCGTTCGAACCGCTCCGTTCGCCGGAGTCACCGAGCCAGCCGAGCCGCCATGTCCTCCGTCGCGCCCGATTCCGGATCACCCGCCGCCCCTGCCAACCCGATCGCCTGCGATATCTTCTGCGCGGTGATCGACAACTTCGGCGACATCGGCGTGTGCTGGCGCCTTGCGCGCCAACTCGCGCGCGAGCACGGCTGGCAGGTGCGCGTGTTCGTCGACGATCTGCATGCGTTCAGGAGGCTGTGCCCGTCGCTCGAGCTGGAGCGTGCCCGGCAGACGCTCGACGGCATCGTCGTCGAGCATTGGCACGAGCCGTCTCATGCTGGCGATACGCTCGAAGTCGCCGACGTCGTGATCGAGGCGTTCGCCTGCGAACTGCCGCCCGTCTATATCGCGGCGATGGCAGAGCGAGCGAGCGTGCCGCTCTGGTTCAACCTCGAATATCTGAGCGCCGAGGACTGGATCGCCGATTTTCATCTGCGGCCGTCGCCGCATCCGCGCTACGCACTCAGCAAGACCTTCTTTTTCCCCGGACTCGGCCCCGGCACCGGTGGCGTCCTGAAGGAGCGAGATCTCGACGCGGCGCGCGCCGCGTTCGAAGCATCGCCCGCCGCGCGCACCGACTGGTGGCGCAACGTCACGGGCCACGCGCCGCCGCCCGCCGACGCGACGGTCGTGTCGCTGTTCGCCTACGAAAACCCGGCCGTCGACAGCCTGCTCGAACAATGGCGCGACAACGCAAGCCCGATCGTGCTGCTGGTGCCCGAAGGACGCATTTCCGGCGCGCTGGCGCGTTTTTTCGGCCTACCTTCGTTTGCAGCGGGCACCCATGCGACGCTCGGCAACCTCAGCGCGCACGCGCTCGCGTTCACCGAACAGCCTGGCTACGACGCACTGCTCTGGGCGAGCGACGTCAATTTCGTCCGCGGCGAGGACTCGTTCGTGCGCGCGCAGTGGGCCGCCAAGCCGTTCGTCTGGCACATCTACCCGCAGGCCGACGACGCCCATCTGCCAAAGCTCGACGCCGCACTTGCGCACTACACCCGCACGCTCCCAGCTGACGCGCGCGCCGCGCTCGAGCGCTTCTGGCACGCGTGGAACGGCGCTGGTCAGCCGGACTGGGCGGAATTCCAGCGCCACTATCCGGCCCTGAAACGGCGCGCCGCCGGCTGGGCGGTCGAACTCGCGCAAGTCGGCGATCTCGCCGGAAATCTGACCTCGTTCGCAAAAACTCAGTTAAAATAAGCGGTTATCCAACGGCCGACGACGCAAGCGCGGCCCGATTAGACCAACTATCCCATGGTCAGCCCGTCTGACCGGTCCCCTCGAAAAACACAGCACGCGTCCCAATCTTCCGGTCGGGCACGCGAATGTCAAAAAAGGGACGTATGTTTGGGCGTGTTGCAGATCGGCGCCACTCGTGTACACGCCCGAACAGGGTAAAAATCAGGTAACGGACAGGTGGAACGCCGAGGCATCACGCCCCCGGGTTTTCACCGCGAGCCGATCCCGTTTCACGCATCCGGGCTGCGCGGCCGCTTCACGCGGCGCGCGGCAGGCGGTGGGCGAAACGCCGAAGCCGCTTGCGCCGTATGCCGTTGAGCAACAGTTAAGCTATCTATCTCGTACAGGACAGTTTTATGAAGACCGCACAGGAACTCCGCACCGGCAACGTCGTGATGATCGGCGCAGACGCAATGGTCGTGCAAAAGGCCGAATACAACAAATCGGGCCGTAACTCCGCCGTCGTCAAGATGAAGTTCAAGAACCTGCTGACCGGCGCAGGCATGGAATCCGTGTACAAGGCGGACGACAAGTTCGACGTCGTCGTGCTCGAGCGCAAGGAAGTGACGTACTCGTACTTCGCCGACCCGATGTACGTGTTCATGGACGCCGACTACAACCAGTACGAAGTCGAAGCCGAAATGATGGGCGACGCGATGCACTACCTCGAAGACGGCATGGCTTGCGAAGTCGTGTTCTACAACGAGAAGGCGATCTCGGTCGAACTGCCGACCACGCTGGTTCGCGAAATCATCTACACGGAACCGGCCGTCAAGGGCGATACGTCGTCGGGCAAGGTGCTGAAGAACGCCAAGCTGAACACCGGCTTCGAACTGCAAGTGCCGCTCTTCTGCAACATCGGCGACAAGATCGAAATCGACACGCGTACGCACGAATACCGCAGCCGCGCCTAAGCGCCCCGCCTGCGTCACCCGCCAGCGCCGGCGCCCTGCCGGCCTGCACAAAAAGCGCTCAATTTTTGGGCGCTTTTTCTTTTCTGTCGCGCCGTGTATGGTTTAGGAAAACTTTACCGGCAAATTTCTCAAAATTACCATCGCGACATCCGGATTTCGCGTTGGGCGCGCGGCAAGCCCTTGATCGATTTCATCCACGCTCTTTGGCACGATCTCTGCTAGGTGGAGAGAGTTACGCGAGTATCGCTCATTTTCCACTGCTGGGAGAGGCACCATGAACAACGACATCGCTGAAGGTAAATGGAGACAGATGATCGGCAAGGCGAAGACCGCATGGGGCGAACTGACGGACGACGAGTTGACCAAGGCCGAAGGCCGGGCCGACAAGCTCGCTGGTCTGATTCAGGAACGCTATGGCAAAACCCGTGAACAGGCGGAACTCGAAGTGCGCCGGTTTTTCGATAGCAACCGGGATTTCTGACAGGACCAGTGAAGGAACTACAGGCGCCGGCCCGCGTGACTCAAGGCGCAGTGCCGGCGGCTGTCGTTTTTTCATCGCCCAGGGACCGTTCGTTTAGCCCTGTCATCGAGCCCCCAGAGTCCGCGGTGCGCGCCATCAGCGTTGGCGGCGCACCGGGCATTCAACCCATTCATAAAATTGCGCTCGCCATGCCACACGCCCTGATTGTTGAAGACGATCCCAATAGCCTGTCCGGCCTGTCGGCAATCCTCGCCGCCGACGGCTTTTCAGTCGACACCGCGACCACGCTCGCCGAGGCCCGCGGCGCATTGACGCGCTTCATCCCCGACGTCGTGCTCGTCGACCTGAATCTGCCGGACGGCAGCGGCCTCGATCTGTTGCAGCATCTGCCCGCGCATCCGCCGGGCGGCGCGCTTCCGGTGATCGTGATGACCGGCAATGCGACCGTCGAGAGTGCGATCGAGGGCTTGCGGCACGGTATCTGGGACTATCTGCTGAAGCCGGTCAACATTCCGCGCCTGCGCAGCCTGCTCGCGCGCATTCCGCGGCCTTATGAGCTGACCGAGGAGGTCCAGGCGCTGCGCGCGGCGCTGCGTCAGCTTGGGCGCTTCGGCTCGATGCTCGGTCGCAGCGGCGCCATTCAGCACGTGTACGACACGATCGAGCGTCTCGCGCCGACAGAAGCCGCGGTGCTGATCTCCGGCGAGGCTGGCACCGGCAAGCAGATCGCCGCGCGCACGCTGCACGACATGAGCCGCCGCCGCAAGGGCCCGTTCGTCACGTTCGATTGCCGCGGCGCGACCGCGGGCGGGCTCAATCGCTCGCTCGACAGCATGCTGCTCGGTCACGAACGCGGAGCGTTCGGCGGCGCCGAGCAGCGCGAGCCGGGCCTCTTCGAACAGGCGAGCGGCGGCACGTTGTTCATCAACGAAATCACCGAGCTGCCGCGCACGCAGCAGGAAGCGCTGTTGCGCGCGCTCGATTCGCAGACCTTCATGCGCGTGGGCGGTACCAGCCAGATCGTGACCGACTTCCGGCTCATCGCGTCGACGCGCAAGTCGCCGCGCGCGGCGGTCGCGGACGGCTCGCTGCATCAGGACCTCTCGCTGCGCCTCGAAGCCGCCGCGGTCATGCTGCCACCGCTGCGCGAGCGTGGTGAAGATCCGCTGCTGATTGCGCAGGCAGCCGTCGACGAACTGAATGTGGAAGCGACCGCGCGCGGTACGGCCGAGGTCGCGAAGCAGGCGGCGCCGAATTTCCTGCGCGAATGCCTCGCGTACGACTGGCCGGGCAACGTGCGCGAACTGCAGGAGCGCGTGCGGCGCGCTTATCAGGCATCGGGCGACGTGATCGAGTCGTTGCGCGCCGACGAAGCCAGCACGGCGAACGGCCGCGATCTGAACGGCAGTCGCGTGCAGGTGACCGTCGGTACGCCCCTCGCGGACGTCGAAGAAATGCTGATCCGCGCGACGCTCGACGCGGTCGGCGGCACGCGGCATCGAGCGGCGTCGTTGCTGGGAATCAGCCCGAAGACGCTGTACAACAAGTTGCAGCGCATGCGCTTGAACTGAGCGATCGGATCGCGCGTGCTGCGGTTGTCAAGCAAAGCTTGACGGCGGCTCGCACCGTTCGAAGCTGATAAAAAATGGCGCCTTGAATTGCTTCAAGGCGCCATTTCCTTTTATGCAAACGTACTGCGCAGCAGCCTCTGCGCTTCGGCGTACCGTGGCTCGGCCATCAGCTTGCTCCACGTGAGCGCTTTACCGCGCGGCCGCATGCGCTTCAGCCGCCGCTGCGATTCCCTCGCCGGCGTGACGCGCAGCGCGTCGAGCACCTTCTCCGCTTCGTCCGGCCGATTGCAGATCAGCACCATGTCGCAGCCGGCCTCCAGGGCCGCTTGCGCACCTTCGGTCAGCGTGCCGCCCTGGCGCGCCGCTTCCATCGACAGATCGTCGCTGAAGATCGCGCCTTCGAAGCCAAGCTTGCCGCGCAGGATGTCCTGCAACCAGATGCGCGAGAAGCCGGCCGGCTTCGCATCGACGCGCGGATAGACGACGTGCGCGGGCAGCACCGCGCCAAGCGACAGACCGAGCCAGTCGTACGGCGCGACGTCGTTGCCGAGGATTTCGTCGATCGGGCGTTCGTCGACGGGCATCGCGACGTGCGAATCTGCCTGCGCGAATCCGTGCCCTGGAAAATGCTTGCCGCAATTGCTCATGCCGGCGAGCGCGAGGCCGTGGTTCAAACTCTTCGCGAGCAGCGCGACCACGCGCGCATCGCGATGGAACGCGCGATCGCCGATCACCTGCGAGTGTCCATAGTCGAGGTCGAGCACCGGCGTGAAGCTCATGTCGATACCGCACGCGCGCAGTTCCGCGGCGAGGATATAACCGACCGCGGTCGTCACCTTGGTCGCGTGCAGCACGTCCTGGTCCCACAGCGCGCCGAGCTTACCCATCGACGGCAGCACCGTGAAGCCGTCGGTGCGAAAGCGCTGCACGCGGCCGCCTTCGTGATCGACGGCGATCAGCAGATCCGGGCGAATCGCGCGGATGGCAGCGGTCAGCCCGACCAGTTGCGCGCGGCTCTCGTAGTGGCGCGCGAACAGGATCACGCCGCCGGTCATCGGGTGAGCGAGACGCCTTTTGTCATCGCGGTTCAGCGTTTTGCCGACCACGTCGAGCATCACCGGTCCGGGTGTGGTTTTCATCGAATTCCGCGGGAAAACTGTGAGACAACACAAACGCGACCGCCAGCGGCCGCTCTCAACCTTTTCATTCTGTGGCGGAACGGGCGGACGAAGCCCGCGACGCCGACGCCGCCAACGAGCCTTCCGTATCGCCCGGCCGCTGCGTCTCCGCGATCACGAAGGACACCGCGTAGTCGCGCTCGTCGCTGATCGTCACGCGCGCCGTGATGCCGCGCGCGTCGAGCCAGTCGGCCAGCTCGCCAGAGGCGACCACCATCGGCTCGCCGCTCGGCCGGTTCAGCGTTTGCAGCGCGCGCCAGCTCATCGGCCAGTGCATGCCGAGGCCGATCGCCTTCGAGAACGCCTCTTTCGCCGAGAAGCGCGTCGCGAGAAACGCGAGACCGCGCGCCGCCGAACGGGCGTGGCGCGCGTGGTACACGCGTAGTTCGTCGGGACCGAGCACCTTCTCCGCGAAACGGCCATTGGTGCGAGTCATCACCGCTGCTACGCGGCTGACCTGAACGATGTCGGTGCCGATTCCGTAGATTGCCATGCGTGCGTCCGTCGCCAGGTTGCGTTACGCGCGCGCGCCGAGACGTGCGGCGACCATGATCGCCTTCATCTCGCGCACCGCGTTGTCCCAGCCCGCGAAGATCGCATGCGCGACGATCGCATGGCCGATGTTGAGTTCGACGATGCCGTCGATCGCCGCGATCTGCTGCACGTTCGTGTAGTGCAGGCCGTGGCCCGCGTTCACTTTGAGGCCGAGCGTCGCGCCGAATTCGACTGCTCGCACGATGCGCTCGTATTCGCGCTGCTGTTCCGCGGGATCATGAGCTTCCGCGTAACGGCCTGTGTGCAGCTCGATCACCGGCGCGCCGGCTTCGTGCGCGGCGCGAATCTGCGTCTCCTCGGGGTCGATGAAGAGCGACACGCGCGAGTTCGCGTCCGCCAGTTGCTTGCATGCGGCGCGCACCGCCTCGAACTGTCCGGCGACGTCGAGACCGCCTTCGGTCGTCAGCTCCTCGCGCTTTTCCGGCACGAGGCAGACGTCGTGCGGTTGCACTTCGCACGCGATGTCGAGCATTTCCGGCGTGACCGCGCATTCGAGATTCATGCGCGTTTTCAGCAGCGGACGCAGCTTGTGTACGTCGGCGTCGACGATATGCCGGCGGTCTTCGCGTAGATGCAGCGTGATCGCGTCGGCGCCGGCTTCTTCGGCCATCAGCGCGGCGCGGATCGGATCGGGATAGGACGTGCCACGCGCGTTGCGCAGCGTGGCGACGTGGTCGATGTTCACGCCGAGGTCGATCGCGGTCGGCGAAGTCAGGAAGAAGCTCATAGGTTCTGCAGGTCGATCAGGATCTGGCGGGTGGCAAGCGGCGCGCCGCCGAGATAGGTGTTGAGCAGGAAGCGCATCAGCGTTTTGCTTTGCGCGACGGTCTGCGCTCGATGGTAATCGTCCTTTTCCATATCGAGCAAGGTTTGTCCCGACACTACCGGCCACTGCGCGGGCCATTCGTCCGATGCCTCGCGTACCCCGCGCTCGGGATCGAACACGTAGCGGCCGTCGGCGAGCACCGCTTTGCGTGCGACCGTGCGGTCGAGCGCCATCGCGTAACCGGTCTCGCGTAGCAGCACGCGTTCGAACGAGCGCAGCACCTGCACCGGCGGCTCATCGTGCGCGAGCCGCGTCAGCGTGACGACGTAGTGATGGAACAACTGAGGATGCGGGTCTTCGCGCGCGCAGAAGCGCACCAGCAGTTCGTTGACGTAGAAACCGCACAGCAGCGCGTCGCCGGTCAGCGGCAGCATGCCGCCGACCCATTCGGCGCCGGTCAGCGTGCGCATTTCGGACTTGCCCGACCACGCGAGCGACAGCGGCTGGAACGTTTGCAGCACGCCGCGCAGCGCGGAGTGCGGGCGCTTCGCGCCCTTTGCGACCAGCGCGAGACGGCCGTGATCGCGCGACAGCACGTCGATGATCAGGCTGGTCTCGCGATACGGATAGCTATGCAGCACGAACGCGGGCTGCTCGGTGATCCGATATTCGGATGTGGAGGTGCGCGGCGCGCGGCGTGCCGGCGTTTTGCGTGGCTCGCCATCGTCGGCGGGTGCGCTTTTCGCGCTTTTTGGGCTTTTTGCGTCGGCCGACGATTTCCTCGCGCTACGCGCGGGCTGAGACGGTTCGTGCTCCGGCTGATCCGAAGCCTCGTCTGAATTGAGCGTCATCCACGCGTCATTCGTACCCATACGCACGAAGCCCGGCTTCATTGTCGGCCCAGCCGCTCTTCACCTTGACGAAGGTTTCGAGGTACACCGGCCCGTCGAACAGCTTTGCCATGTCGAGGCGAGCCTCGGTGCTGATCTGCTTAAGCTTCGCGCCCTTCTGGCCGATGATCATCGCCTTGTGCATGTCGCGATCGACTAGGATCGTCGCGAAGATACGGCGCAGCCGCCCTTCGGTTTCGAACTTCTCGATCAGCACGGTGCTCGTGTACGGCAGCTCGTCGCCGGTCCAGCGGAAGACTTTCTCGCGCAGGATTTCGGCGGCAAGAAAGCGCTCGCTGCGATCGGTCAGGTCGTCCTCGCCGTAGATCGGCTCGCCTTCCGGCAGGAACGGCTTGACGGTGGCCATCAGACGTTTGATGTCGTCGGAATTTTTCGCCGACAGCGGCACGATCTCGTTGAACTCGCGCAGCGTGCTCATCTGCTGCATGAACGGGAACAGCGAGTCTTTATCCGACACGCGATCGAGCTTGTTCGCGATCAGCAGCGTCGGGACCTTCGCCGGGATCAGATCGAGTACCTTCTGGTCGTCAGGGCCGAAGCGGCCTGCTTCGATGACGAACAGGATCGCGTCGACCGAGGTCAGCGTCGACGTAACGGCGCGATTCAGCGAGCGGTTCAGGGCGCCGCTGTGTTTGGTCTGAAAACCGGGCGTGTCGACGAAGATGTACTGGGCGTCTTCGAGCGTATTGATGCCGGTAATGCGATGGCGCGTGGTCTGCGCCTTGCGCGACGTGATGCTGACTTTCTGGCCGACCAGCGCGTTCATCAGCGTGGACTTGCCGACATTCGGGCGGCCGACGATCGCGACCATGCCGCAGCGAAAACCAGTGGGAGTGGGAGCGTTCATATTCGGACTACGGCAGGTTCAGTTCGGCGCGCGCGACGCGCACGCCGATGGCAATCAATGGCCCGCATCGGCGACGCGCGTTTGCACCGCGTCGGCGACGCCGGGTTCGTGTTCGGCAGGTGCCGGGGACACCGAGACAACCGACGCGGGCGCGGCGCTCACGCTCGACGCAGCAGTCCCCGGCGCGGCTTCGCGGCTGCGCTGACGGTCTGCGCTGCGAGCGTGTGACGACGTGTCGGCTTTGAGGTCGGGGGTTTTGTCCGCTGCTGGTTTTTCGGCCGGCTTGTCGACAGGTTTCTCGCCCGCGTGGATCGAAACCTTGTCGGCCCTCTCCGTCTTTTCGGACTTTTCGGCGCGCTCCGGCTTGTCCTGTCCGCTGTACTCCACATGCGCGGCACGAATTACAGCCAACGGCGCACCGGCGGGACCCGGCGCGGCACGCTCGGCCGCCGGTCTTTCAGCGGCTGATTTTTCCACGAAAGGTTTGTCGGCGTGCGCCTCCAGCGCGACAGGCGCGCGCCCTTCACCGCGCGCGCTCTTGCGATCCGGTGCGCGCAAATCCAGTGCGGCCTGGACGCCGGTCACGCCCGGCACGATTTCCTGCTCGGCATTTTTCGCGGCACGCGCGCCCTTCGAGCGCTTCGGCTTCGCGACCACGGCAGGCGCCGCGGCCATCACTTCGTCGAGCGCCTTCTTTGCGGCCGCCTGCTCCGCCGCGCGACGGCTCGCGCCGGAGCCAGACACCTTGACGTCCAGCTTCGGCACCGTACATTCCACTTCGAACTGCTGATTGTGCGCCGCACCATGCGTGGCGACGACCGTATAAGTAGGCAACGCAATCTTGTGGCCCTGCAGATACTCCTGCAGCAGCGTCTTCGCGTCCTTGCCAAGCGTGCGCGGGTCGATATGGTCGAGAATCGGTACGTAAAGGCGCTTGATGACCGTCTGCGCAGCCTCGAATCCGCCGTCCAGAAATATCGCACCGAGCACCGCCTCGAGCGTATCCGCGAGGATCGATGGGCGGCGGAAGCCGCCGCTGCGCAACTCGCCCTCGCCGAGGCGCAGGCCCTCCGAAATATTGAGTGCCTGAGCAATCTCGTAGAGGGACTGCTGTTTGACCAGATTGGCGCGCACGCGAGACAGGTCGCCTTCGTCGAGTTTGCCGAAACGTTGGAACAAAAGCGCAGCCACCGCGCAGTTCAGAACGGAGTCGCCGAGAAATTCGAGCCGTTCGTTATGCGTGGAGCTATGACTGCGGTGTGTTAGAGCCTGGCGCAGCAACTCCGCATTGCGAAATTCGTAGCGCAAACGGCTTTCCAACGGAGATAGGGGCATGGGCAGAGTATAACGCGGGCGCCTGACCCGGCGGAAACACGGGGCGCCAGCGGAAAAAGCGTGGTGAAACGACGTTACCGCGAGTTCTTAAAGTAGCATGACAACACGCCGCGGCCGAGATAACCGGGCGCCGGTTATTCGCGCGGCGTGTGAGAAGCGCTCATGAAGCGATCGATGCACGCGACTCACTGGAAAGGGCCGATGCGCCGCAGATCGCTGAAGTTCATCCAGATGAAAAATGCGCGGCCGACGATATTGCGTTCAGGCGCAAAACCCCAGTACCGGCTATCCGCGCTGTTGTCGCGGTTATCGCCCATCATGAACAAATTGCCCGGCGGCACTTTGCAGATCACGCCACGCGCGTTGTACTGGCAGTTGTCGCGATACGGATAATCTTCCGCACCGACGATGAACGGCGGCACCGCCGGATTATTCAGAATCGCGTTCTTGCGGCCGTCGATATCTTCCTGGAACTGCTTCGCATAACCGAGACGCTCTTCGTCGAGATAATCGGGCAACGGCGTTTCAGGCACCGGCTTGCCGTTGATCGTGAGTTTCTTGTCCTGATACTCGATCACGTCGCCGGGCAGACCAATGACGCGCTTGATGTAGTCGACCGATTCGTCTTTAGGATAACGGAACACCACCACGTCGCCGCGATGGACCGGACTGCCCTGCGTGATCCTCGTGTTGGTAATCGGCAAACGTAGACCATATTCGAATTTATTGACGAGGATGAAGTCGCCCACCAGCAGCGTCGGCACCATGGAGCCCGATGGGATCTTGAACGGCTCGATCACGAACGAGCGCACGGCGAACACCACCAGAATCACCGGAAAAAAGCTCGCCGTATATTCGAGCCACCACGGCTGACGCAGCTTGTCGTCGCGCAGACGCGCGCGCGTTTGCGCGGCGTTTTCATCGGCGAAACGCTCGCCGATGCGTGCCTGCTGACGATCGAATTCGGCGACTGCGGCTTCCGCCTCGCGGCGCCGTTTCGGCAGGAAAACCAGTTTGTCCGCGACCCATGCGACACCCGTCAAAACGACGAGCACAAAAAGAATCAGCGCAAAATTCATAGGGTTCCGTTATTCAACTTATTTGTCTTCGACACGCAGAATAGCGAGGAAAGCCTCTTGCGGGATTTCAACCGAGCCCACCTGCTTCATTCGCTTCTTGCCTGCCTTCTGCTTTTCAAGCAGCTTCTTCTTACGCGTGATATCACCGCCGTAGCATTTTGCCAGCACGTTCTTACGCAACGCTTTAATGTTTTCGCGCGCAATAATGTTCGAACCGATCGTGGCTTGAACCGCTACGTCGTACATCTGACGCGGAATAAGCTCGCGCATTTTCGCCGCCACTTCGCGGCCGCGGTACTGGCTTTGCGAACGGTGCACGATAACCGACAGCGCATCGACCTTGTCGCCGTTGATCAGCATGTCGACCTTCACGACGTCCGACGCGCGGTATTCCTTGAACTCGTAATCCATCGACGCATAACCGCGCGAAATCGACTTCAGACGGTCGAAGAAATCGAGCACGACTTCACCCATCGGAATTTCGTACGTAAGCTGAACCTGACGACCGTGATACTGCATGTTGATCTGGTTGCCGCGCTTCTGCGTACACAACGTGATCACCGCGCCGACGTAGTCTTGCGGCATGTACAGGTTCACGGTGACGATCGGCTCGCGCACTTCCTCGATCTTCGACGGCTCCGGCATCTTGGCCGGATTCTCGACCATCAGGGTCGTGCCGTCGCGCTGCAGGACTTCGTAGACCACGGTCGGCGCCGTCGTGATCAGGTCCATGTCGAACTCACGTTCGAGACGTTCCTGCACGATTTCCATGTGCAACAAACCGAGGAAGCCGCAGCGGAAACCGAAACCGAGCGCCTGCGACACTTCCGGTTCGTACTGCAGCGACGCGTCGTTCAGCTTCAGCTTTTCGAGCGAATCGCGCAGCGCGTCGTACTGATTCGCTTCGACCGGATACAGACCTGCGAACACCTGCGGCTTCACTTCCTTGAAACCCGGCAGCGGCACGGCCGCCGGCTGGTTCACGAGCGTAACCGTGTCGCCGACCTTCGCCGCCGCGAGTTCCTTGATGCCGGCGATGATGAAGCCCACCTGCCCCGCCGACAGTGATTCGAGATCCTTCGACTTCGGCGTGAACACGCCGATATGTTCAACCGGATACTGCGCGCCGGTTACCATCAGCCGGATCTTGTCCTTCGGACGCAGCGTGCCGTTGACGATGCGCACCAGCATCACGACGCCGACGTAGTTGTCGAACCACGAGTCGATGATGAGAGCCTGCAGCGGCGCTTGCGGATCGCCCTTCGGCGGCGGCACTTTCGCGATCAGCGCTTCGAGCACGTCTTCGACGCCGAGGCCCGTTTTCGCGCTGCAATGCGTCGCGTCGGTCGCGTCGATGCCGATCACGTCCTCGATCTCGGCGATCGCGTTTTCGGGGTTCGCCGCCGGCAGATCGATCTTGTTCAACACCGGCACCACTTCGACGCCGAGTTCGATGGCCGTGTAGCAATTGGCGACGGTTTGCGCCTCCACACCCTGGCTCGCGTCGACGACGAGCAGCGCGCCTTCGCACGCGGACAGCGAGCGGCTGACTTCGTACGAGAAGTCGACGTGCCCCGGGGTGTCGATCATGTTCAGGTTGTAGAGCTGCCCATCGCGCGCGCGATACGACAACGCGGCGGTTTGCGCCTTGATGGTAATGCCGCGCTCGCGCTCGAGATCCATCGAGTCGAGAACCTGAGCTTCCATCTCGCGGTCGGACAAACCGCCACAAATCTGGATGATGCGATCGGCGAGCGTCGACTTGCCATGGTCGATGTGCGCGATGATCGAGAAGTTACGAATATGATCCATTCAGTGCCGATCAAGCGAAAAGGCGCGCCCCGGACAATAGCGGAGCACGCCTTGTAAGTAGGTGAAAATCCTATCTATTTTAGCCGAAAAGCCCATCGGCCGGCGCATCTTGCGAAGCGCGGGCCTCAAGACGGCGTAGAGGATGCGAGAAAAATGCCACGCGCATCGCAGTGAGCCGCGGCAAAAATGCGCATGGATCGCGCGAAACCAGATGCCGCGCGGGTGCGTATCAGGATGCCGCCGCGACACGCGACGCATGTGCAGCCAATGCTGCCCGCACGGGCGCTTCGTCGAGATGATAGTGGCACAGTTCGACGCCATCGCAAACCAGCACCGGCACCAACTCGTTGTAACGCGCTTCGAGCAACGGATCGCTGTCGACGTCGATCACCGCCAGCTGCGCTCCGAACTCGGCCAGCATTGGCTCGAGCGCAGCGCGCATGTCCTCGCACAGATGGCACCACGCGCGCCCATAGAGCGTGAGCGATGCCGTCTTCGTCATTTCTGCGCGCTGCGCGGACGAATCGGCACGAACTGCGTGTTGTCGCCGCGACGAACCAGCAACGCGACCATCTTCTGCGAATCGAGGTGTGAGGTCAGCTCGTCGAACTGTTTCGTGCTCGTCACATCCGTATCGCCAATCCGCAGGATGATGTCGCCCTTTTGGAGCCCGACACGCGCGGCCGGACCGTCGACCGCGTCGATCTGCACGCCGTTCTGAATCTTCAGCGCTTTCTGCTGATCGGCGGGAATGTCGCTGACCGCGATGCCGAGCGCGTTGGTCGCGCGCTGCTGCGGCGCTTGCGGCTTCTTCTGATCCGCCTTCGCGACCTTGTCCGGCTGCATTTCTGCGATCGTGACCGGCAGTTCGCGCGTTTGACCCTTGCGCCAGATCGTGATCGACGTCTTCGTGCCCGGCTTCGTATCGCCGACCATGCGCGGCAGGTCCGTCGCCGTGTCGACCGAATGACCGTTGAACTTCAGGATGATGTCGCCCGGCTGCACGCCGGCCTTATCGGCGGGTCCGCCCGGCTCCACGCTGCTCACAAGCGCGCCCTGCGCCTTCGGCAAACCGAGCGACTCGGCGACGTCCTTCGTCACTTCACCAATCGCCACCGCGATGCGGCCGCGCACCACCTTGCCCGAACTCTTCAGCTGATCGGCCACGCGCATCGCCTCGTCGATCGGAATCGCGAACGAAATGCCCATGAACCCGCCGGTGCGGCTATAGATCTGCGAATTGATGCCGATCACCTCGCCCTGCATGTTGATCAGCGGACCGCCCGAATTGCCCGGATTGACGGCCACATCAGTCTGGATGAACGGCAGGTAGTCGCCGGTGTCGCGTCCCTTCGCGCTGACGATACCGGCAGTCACCGTGTTTTCGAGACCGAACGGCGAACCGATCGCGACGACCCATTCGCCGACGCGCACCTTGTTCGAGTCGCCGATCGTGATGGTCGGCAGGTTCGACGCGTTGATCTTCACGACCGCGACGTCGGTACGGTCGTCGACGCCGATCAGCTTCGCCTTGAATTCGCGCTTGTCGGTCAGCGTCACGTAGATCGTGTCCGCGTCGTCGATGACGTGCGCGTTGGTCATCACGTAGCCGTCCGCCGACAGGATGAAGCCCGAGCCTACCCCGCTGTTCTGTTCGGCGTCCGAGTTGTCCGGTGAATCCGGGCTGCCGCCACTACCGCCGCCGCCGCCCCCGTTATCACCCCCGTGCGGCGATTGCGGTGACTGCGGCAACGGAATCCCGAAGAAGCGCCGGAAGAACTCCGACATGTCGCCGTCGTCCATACCCGGCGGCAGGCCGCCGCGGGAACTACCGTTCGACACGCGCGTTGTCGTGCGAATGTTGACGACCGCCGGGCCAACCTTGTCGACGAGGTCGGTGAAGTCGGGCAGGTTGGCAGCGGGAGCCGCCGATGCCATATGCGGCACAAGCGGCAAACACGCCGCCACCACTACGGCCGCGAGGAATTTGCGCACCGAGAAAGTCGTCATATCGTAGCAAGCCGAGGGATTTCAGGATTCGGAAGGGTTACTTCGGAGCTTTGTATTCTATGGCAGACGCGAACTGCTGCAATGTGGTTTGGGGCACTTCACCGAGCAGGGTAATCCAGAAGTCGCCCTGACGCTTGACCAGTACGTGCGTCGCGCCGCTATCGCCCGTGCCTTCCTTACGCGTATTTTTCTCGACGGGCTCGACGAACACCGAAATCGCTGCGAGGCCGTCGGAAAACACGGCCTGGTCGACCGGGATCGGAGGCTGCCCCGCCTCGCGCGACGCCATCGGACGACGCAACTGGCGGATCAGATGGAAGCCCGGTACCGACGGCGTGATTTGCCAACCCTGCGCGGCCATGTCGACCGGCTCGAGTGGCGGACGCACTACCGTCCAGCCCGTGAGATTGCGGATGCCGTTGACGATGCCCGTCTTGTCGACCGGCACGCCGATGCGGACCTGCGAAAACGACAACTGCTCGAGCACCTGACCGCTCGGGTCGAGCGTCTGCGCGCGCAACAGCAGACCGGTCTTTTTGTCGGCCCACAGCTTGTACGCGAACCGGTACGCGTCTTTCGGTTCGAGCTCCATCACGAGGCTGTCGACGCCCGCGACGCGGTCGTCGCCAAGCATCTTCGGCTCGTAGACGGACAGCACCTGCTCGCCGTTCACCGACAGCAGCGCAGGGAATGAGTCCTTGTTCTGCCGTTTTTCGAAGACCACGATACGCCGCTCCGGCAAGAACGTGTACATGTCGTCGTTGTGACGCAGCATTTTGCGCGGCTTGCCGTCGAGGCTTTCGAGCTGCTCGAACTCGCCGTCCGTACGCGTGGAGTAATGTGCGATGCGCGACGTCTGCACGAAACTGCCGCGCTGATAGACGAACGCGCCCTCGTAGTTCTGCTGCTGGGCGGCCTGATGGATGCGATCGAGCAGTTCCGCGGCCGCGCGACGGGCGACGGCAGGATCGTCTTGTGCGAAGACCCGCGGTGCAGCGGACAACAACACGGCTGCGCAGAACAGAAATGCTGGCAACCGCCCCCAGATAGTCGTTTTATTGAACCGCGGAGTCTGCATCAAACTATTGGCCCTGCGTGGAGACTGAGGCAGCGCGAATCACCGGCATCGAGCCTGCCATCGCCGGTTGTTGCGCGAATTGCTGATGAGCTTCGAGGTACTGATCGAGGCTCGCGTCGCGAATGATGTTGGAGTCTTGCGCGGGCACCGAGGCCATGGCGACACGCTGCACCGCGTCGCCGTGCGATTGGAGCGAAGCGAGCTGGGCACCCGGACCACCCGGCACGCCCTGCAGCTGCGGCACGACGATCCAGGTCAGCGTAGCGGCCGCGGCAGCGACGGCAAGAGCCGGCACGACTCTGCGGCGCAGCCCGAGCAGGCGGCGCGCGACCGATGCAGACGCGGCGGCGGGCGCCAGCACATGCGGCTCGCTTTCAAGACGCACGGCAAACCCGCTCAGAAAGGCACTGCTCCGTGCGGGGCTGACTGCCAGATCGTCGGAACGTAGCGCGTCGCCGATCAGGTGGTAGCTCGACCAGGCAGCGCGATCATCGCCGCCCAGCTCCGCAAGAAACTTGTCCAGATTCAGATGCTCTTCGCCGAACAACTCACCGTCGACGAAAGCGGACAGACGCTCGCCGTGCGAGCCTGCTTGCGATTGCATCGAGACCGACCCCATGATGCTCCCCATCTTCCAAATACCCCGTAGTGACACCACTAATCCAGATATTGCACCGCTGCCCCGCCAAGCCAGCTGGACGTTCGGAAACGTCTACCAACGCTTGCCTTCGGGTGTGTCAAGCAACGGTCGCAATTTTGCCGCAATGGCTTCGCGAGCGCGGAAAATTCGTGATCTGACTGTGCCAATCGGGCAACCCATCATCTCGGCGATTTCCTCGTAACTCAAACCCTCAATTTCTCGGAGAGTAATGGCGGTGCGCAATTCTTCCGGTAAAACCGCCATCGCAGCATTGACCGTCTCAGCGATCTGCTTGCTCATCAACATCGACTCAGGCGTGTTGATATCCCTTAGTTGGTCGGCATCGGAGAAAGTTTCAGCTTCTTCAGCATCCGCTTCGGTTGAGGTCGGCGCGCGCCGGCCCTGGGTGGCAAGGTAGTTCTTCGCGGTATTGACCGCAATCCGGTACAACCACGTATAAAACGCCGACTCGCCGCGAAACTGCGGCAACGCGCGATACGCCTTGATAAAAGCGTCTTGCGCGACGTCTTCGACTTCGGCGGGGTCCCGCACGAGACGCGAGATCAGGCGGAGAATCTTGCGGTGGTATTTGGAGACCAGAAGCTCGAACGCGGCCTTGTCGCCCTTCTGGACGCGCTCGACCAGCACCTGATCAATTTCTTTTTCGCTCACCTGATAAATCCGTTAACTTAACTATAGGGCGCATGGCGGGGGACCATTGTAGCGTCCCCCTCGTGAGGGCACGTTACTACGGTAACAGCGGTTACAGTCGTTACAGTCAGGCGCCGGCCGCACGCCGGCCCAGCACGGAAAGTTCGCGGAAAACAGTGGACGGCAGCGCGTCCGCGGCGAGCAGCAGGGAGCGCCTGCGACCCGTCGGTGCGCGGATGAGGCCGCGCCTTCGACCACCCTCGGGATCGAGCTCAAGCACCAGCAAACGGCCGCTCCACTGCGCGCAACCGACCATGCGGCCCCGCGCGAGCAACTCACCCGCGTGGTTCCAGGCGGAAATCTCGCCCATCGCGACATGCAGCGCGATGGCCTGCGCCGCGTCATGCCTCGCCGCGCAGAGCATGAGCAGTGCTGCGACGGCGAGCGTCAACGGAGCGGCCTGCCAAGCGCCCACTCGCGGCGCGAGACAGGTATAAACGGCTAACGTCGCAATCAGCACGAACGCTCCCACCGCGGCACGCATTGCGATGGAGCGACGCAGCGTGATCCGCTGCGCTGCCCTACCCAACGTTGCCGGTGCGGGGGAAAGCGCCGGCGAAGCCGGCGTCGTGAACCGACGCGTCACCCGAGATCAGGCGATCCGGCGCGCTTGAACACCAGCGTGCCGTTCGTGCCGCCGAACCCGAACGAGTTCTTCAGCGCGACGTCGATCTTCATTTCCCGCGCGGTGTTCGCGCAGTAATCGAGATCACAGGCCGGGTCCTGGTTGAAAATATTGATGGTCGGAGGCGACACCTGGTGATGCACGGCGAGCACCGTGAACACCGACTCCAGACCGCCAGCGCCGCCCAGCAGGTGACCCGTCATCGACTTGGTCGAGTTGACGACCATGTTCTTCGCGTGGTCGCCGAACGCCCGCTTGATGCCGGTCGTTTCCGCCAGATCGCCGAGTGGCGTGGACGTGCCGTGCGCGTTCAGGTAGCTCACCTGATCGCCGTTGATGCCCGCGTTCTTCAGCGCTGCGAGCATGCAGCGGCGTGCGCCGTCACCGTCTTCGAGCGGCGCGGTCATGTGATACGCATCGCCGCTCATGCCGTAGCCGCCGATTTCCGCGTAGATCTTCGCGCCACGCGCCTTCGCGTGCTCGTATTCTTCGAGCACCATTACGCCGGCGCCTTCGCCCAGCACGAAGCCGTCGCGGTCCATGTCCCACGGACGGCTCGCGGTGGCCGGATCGTCATTGCGTTGCGACAGCGCGCGCGCCGCCGCAAAGCCGCCGATACCGAGCGGCGACACGGTCGATTCCGCGCCGCCCGCGATCATCACGTCGGCGTCGCCATATTCGATCAGGCGCGAAGCCTCGCCGATGCAGTGCAGACCGGTCGTACACGCGGTAACGATCGACAGATTCGGACCCTTGATGCCGAACTTGATCGACAGGTGGCCAGAGATCATGTTGATGATCGAAGCCGGCACGAAGAATGGCGAAATGCGACGCGGGCCGCGATTGAGCAATTCGGTTTGGGTGATTTCGATCATCGGCAGACCGCCGATGCCCGAACCGACCACTACGCCAATGCGCTCCGAATTCTCGTCGGTGACTTCGAGGCCGCTGTCCCGCATCGCCTGGATGCCCGCAGCCACGCCGTAATGGATGAACGTATCCATGTGGCGCGCTTCCTTACCGGGGATGTAGTCCTCGATATTGAAGCCCTTCACCTCGCCGGCGAAACGAGTCGAGAAGTTCGACGCATCGAACTTCGTGATATTGGCAATCCCAGACTTGCCGGCGACCAGATTGGCCCAGCCATCGGCAACATTATTGCCAACAGGCGAAATCAGCCCCAGGCCTGTAACAACAACACGACGGCGGCTCACGGTAACCCCTTTTTCATAGATGACAAAAAGCAAAAGCCACAGCGGCCACAGGAATCGCCCTGTGTGCCCTGTGGCTGTTTAAGTCGGCAATCGCGCGGAAAGTTGCGCTGTCAACATCGCTGGCTCCTGCGTGGCAAGCGGCGCGACGTATGGTGTGCCAATGGACACGCCCGATAGCGTCGACCCTGCTGGCGCCGGCAAGCGGCACGGCAGGGCGTCATGCGCGGCCCGTGCAGAAACGCAGGCGCGAATGACCTTAGGCCTTGACGTTTGCGCGAGCGTAGTCGATCGCTTGCTGAACGGTGGTGATCTTCTCGGCTTCTTCATCTGGAATTTCCATGCCGAATTCGTCTTCGAGGGCCATCACGAGTTCAACGGTGTCGAGCGAGTCGGCGCCGAGATCGTTCACGAACGACGCTTCGTTCTTGATTTCCGCTTCCGCAACGCCCAGTTGTTCCGCGACGATCTTCTTGACGCGCTGTTCGATATTGTCCATTACCCCTCCAAGGGAAAAGAAGTTCAAAAATACAGGTGCGCGCATTTTATCAGGTTTGACCCGGCAAAAAAGCGGCGCATCGGGTTCCTGTCAACGCATGCGCCTCGTGCTTTCCGCAAACGCATCAAGGCGCGGATAGTAACCGAAATTGGTTACTGCATATACATGCCGCCGTTCACGTGCAGCGTCGTGCCGGTGATGTAGCCCGCTTGCGGCGACGCGAGGAACGCGACCGCGTGCGCGATGTCTTCCGGGCTGCCTAGACGGCCGAGCGGAATCTGCGTTTTCAGCGCGGTCTGCTGCTCTTCGGGCAGCGCCTTCGTCATGTCGGTATCGATGAAACCAGGTGCCACGCAATTGACCGTGATGCCGCGGCTGCCGATCTCGCGCGCGAGCGCGCGCGTCATGCCCGCGACGCCGGCCTTCGCGGCCGCGTAGTTGATCTGCCCCGGGTTGCCGGCCGAGCCGACCACCGACGTAATATTGATAATCCGACCGCCCTTCGCTTTCATCATCGGGCGCAGCACCGCACGCGACAGACGGAACACCGACTTCAGGTTGGTGTCGACCACGGCGTCCCAGTCGTCGTCCTTCATGCGCATCGCCAGTTGATCCTGCGTGATGCCGGCGTTGTTCACCAGCACGTTCAGCGCGCCGAATTCCTTGACGGTGCCGTCGATCAGCGCTTCGGCCGCGGCCGCGTCGTTGACGTCGAGCACCGCGCCGCGGCCGTTCACGCCCGCCGCCTTGAACGCTTCGGTGATCGCCGTCGCGCCGCTTTCGCTCGTCGCGGTGCCGATCACCGTCGCGCCCTGACGCGCGAGTTCCATCGCGATCGCACGGCCGATGCCGCGCGATGCGCCCGTCACGATTGCGATCTGCTTGTCGAGAGTCTTTTCCATCTGTCAGTCCGGATGCCCTTCAAATAGGGCTCATTGATTCTTGTTGATTCGTCTGTCGAGGGATGCCGCGCCAGCGCGGCATTGCTCTGTCGATACCCGTTCGCGAATGCGCGCTCAGTCTGCCGTCACGAGCTTCAGCGTTTCTTCGAGCGACGCCGGATCGAACACCGACGCGCCGACGAGATTGCCGTCGATGCGCCTCGTCAAACCCGCAAGGACCTTGCCCGGGCCGCATTCGATCACGTGCGTGACGCCCTGCGCTGCCATTGCCTGTACGCATTCGACCCAGCGCACCGCACCAGCCGCCTGGCGCACGAGCGCGTCCTTGATTTTGGCCGGCTCGTTGACCACGGCGACGTCGACGTTGTTGATGACGGGAATCGACGACACCTGCACGTCGATGCTCGCGAGGTATTCGCGCAATTGATCCGACGCCGGCTTGAGCAGCGACGAGTGGAACGGCGCCGACACCGGCAGCGGTAGCGCGCGCTTCGCGCCCTTCGCCTTCGCGACTTCGCAGGCTTTCTCGACCGCGGCTTTGTGGCCCGCGATCACGACTTGCGCCGGCGCATTGAAATTGACCGCTTCGACGACGCCCGCCGCCGACGCTTCCGCGCAGACCGCGCGCACCGTGTCGTCGTCGAGGCCGAGAATCGCGGCCATGCCGCCTTCGCCCACCGGTACCGCGGTTTGCATCGCCTGCGCACGGAAACGCACGAGCGGCACCGCGTCGCGGAACGCAAGCGCGCCGGCCGCGACGATCGCCGTGTATTCGCCAAGGCTATGGCCGGCGACAAGCGCCGGCGCCGGGCCGCCCGCCTGCTGCCACGCGCGATAGATAGCGTAGGCCGCGGTCAGCATGACCGGCTGGGTATTGGTGGTGAGATTGAGATCTTCGGCGGGGCCTTCGGCGATCAGCTTGCCGAGGTCCTGGTTGAGTGCGTCGGAGGCTTCCTGAACCGTCTCACGCACGATCGCGTAATCGGCGAATGCGTTGAGCATGCCGACCGCCTGCGAACCCTGCCCAGGAAAAACGAACGCGAATTTCATATCGTCCCCAAAATCTGTTTAATCGGATGTGGCGGCCGGCCGCGGCTGCCAGATGGCGCGCGGTGTTATTCCGGCCGCACGGGCGCCGCCAGCGACGCCCCGGAATGCGTCGTCCCGCTCAGTAGCGGATGACCGACGCGCCCCACGTGAAGCCGCCGCCGACGCCTTCGATCAGCACGTTATGGCCACGCTTGATGCGGCCGTCGCGCACCGCGACGTCGAGTGCAAGCGGAATGGACGCCGCCGACGTATTGCCGTGCTCGCCCACCGTGACGACCATGCGCTCCTGCGGCAGGCCGAGCTTGCGGCAGGTGCTTTGCATGATGCGGATGTTGGCCTGATGCGGAATCAGCCAGTCGATCTGCTCGGGCTTCAGATCGGCTTTTTCCAATGCTTCGATCGCGACCTTCTCGAGCACGTTGACGGCAAGCTTGAACACCGCCTGACCGTCCATGTGCAGGAAGGCGCTGCCGGCGACCACGCCGCCATTCACGTTGCCCGGCGTGCACAGAATGTTCGAATGGCTGCCGTCCGCGTGCAGCGCGCTCGAAAGCACGCCCGGTGCGTCGGACGCTTGCAGGATCACTGCGCCGGCGCCGTCGCCGAACAGCACGCAGGTGGTGCGGTCGTTGAAATCGAGAATGCGCGAGAAAGTTTCCGCGCCGACCACGAGCGCCGTGCGATGCTGGCCGCTGCGAATCAGGGCGTCCACCGTCGCCACCGCATAGGCGAAGCCGGAGCAGACCGCCTGTATGTCGAACGCGGCACCGTGATTCTTGATCCTGAGCTTGTTCTGCAGCAGGCAGGCGGTGCTCGGGAACACGAAGTCCGGCGTGGAGGTGGCGACGACGATCAGGTCGATGGACTGCGGATCGATGTCCGCCGCTTCGATCGCTCGCTGCGAGGCGATCAACGCGAGGTCGCTGGTCGTGACATCCGGCTCGGCGAAGTGACGCGCATGGATGCCCGTGCGCGCGACGATCCATTCGTCGCTCGTTTCAACGCCTTGCCTGGCGAGACGCTCAGCCAGATCCTGATTGGTGACGCGGTTGGGCGGCAGACAGCTGCCGGTGCCCAGCACGCGGGAGTAGATTGTGGATTGAGCCATTATGCCTTCGAGGATTGCGCAGCGTAGGGCTCGGCCGGCTGGCCTGCGATCGGGCTTGCGTGACCCGCACCGCTTGCGTCGCGCGCCGCCTGTTCGAGAGAACTCGCATTCTCTTCCATCGCTCGCGCAAGGCGCTCCAGCACGCCGTTTTTGACGGCATCATACCCGCGTTTGATAGCCCACTCAAACGCGTAGGCATCGGCTGAACCGTGGCTTTTGATCACGAGACCGCGCAAGCCGAGCAGCGCGGCGCCGTTATATTGCCGATGATCGACGCGTTTCTTGAAGCGCATCAATACCGGCAGCGCGAGCACCGCCATCACCTTGGTCAGCCACGAACGGCCGAACTCTTCCTTGATGATGTTGGACAGCATCTGCGCGAGACCTTCCGACGTCTTCAGCGCGACATTGCCGACAAAGCCATCGCAGACGATCACGTCGACGGTGCCCTTGTAGATGTCGTCGCCTTCGACATTGCCATGAAAGTTGAGTGTACTCGAACGCAGCAGTTCGCCGGCGCGCTTGATGATGTCGTTGCCCTTGATGACTTCTTCGCCGATGTTGAGCAGGCCGATGGTGGGCCGCTCTTTTCCTTCGAGCGCGGACACGAGCGCGTGCCCCATCTCGGCGAACTGCAGCAGATGCTGCGGCTCGCAGTCGACGTTGGCGCCCAGGTCGAGCATCATCGTATAGCCGGTGGGATTAGGCAGGGCAAACGCGATGGCCGGGCGTTCGATGCCCGACAGCGTTTTCAGCACATAGCGCGAGACCGCCATCAACGCGCCGGTATTGCCGGCGGAAATGCAGGCTTGCGCCTCGCATTCCTTGACGCGGTTCAGCGCCACGCGCATCGACGAATCTTTTTTCTTGCGCAGCGCGACCTCGACCGGGTCGTCCATCGCGACGACCTCGGTAGCAGGTACGACGGTCAGCGCCGGCAGATCCTGAGCCTTGAGCTTCTTCAGCTGCGCACGAATCGCACTTTCAATGCCGACGAGCAGCAACTGCGCGTCGGGATGCGAACGAACGAAGTTGACGGCAGCGGGAACGGTCACGGACGGGCCGTGGTCGCCTCCCATGCAATCTATCGTGAGCTTTACTGTCATGGAGTGCGACGAATTTCAGACACAAAAAAGCGGCAGTTGAATGCCGCCTTTTTGCCGAACCGGGAAAATGTCAAGCGAGCCGATCGCTACGCGAAACGCCACAGGGCGCATCGCAGTCAACGATTAGTCGTTCTTCGTCTTGACGACTTTCTTGCCGCGATAGTAGCCGTTCGGGCTAATGTGGTGACGTAGATGCACTTCGCCCGTGCTCGGCTCGACGGCCATCGGCGCTGCCGTCAGGAAATCGTGCGAACGGTGCATGCCGCGCTTCGACGGCGACTTCTTGTTTTGTTGAACTGCCATGACTAAAACTCCAAAAAATTTTCCGAATTCTAACACAGCCCGACACGGACTTAACCACTGGCCGAATGGCCAATGCGCCCGCATCGCGCCCCCTGCAACTGTTTAGCGCTTCTTGCCGCCCGGTTCGTCGCGTTTCAGACTTTCGAGCGCCGCGAACGGATTGCGCCGCTCGCTGGACTGGTCCGGCTTGCTGGCATCGCCAGCTTCTTCCTGCGCGGCCTCGTCGCCCTCGCCTTCGCTACCGTCCGTGCCCGAGACAAGGCTCTCGTGCACTTCGGGACAGACCTCGTGTTTGGGCACGAGCGGCAAGGAAAGCAGCAACTCTTCTTCGATCAAGTCGATGAGATCGAACTGGCGCGAGCCGACGACCACCTCGACTTCATCCTCGTCCAGCGGAAACTCTTCGGCTTCCGCCTCCGTATTGACGATCCGGTAAGTTGCATCGACGTTGAACGCCTGCGAATACGGCGTCAAGCACCGCTGGCATTCGAGCCACGCGGCACCGTGAATCGCCAGCCGCAGATAAGGCTGGGAACCTTCGGTGCCATCGTCCTGCAATTCCGGCTGCATCGTCCCTTCGGCCTGCCATGTGAACGCGGTGTCGCGATCTGGCGCTTCCGCCGGGACTTCGTTTAACATGCGCGGCAGTTGCGAGACGCGCACGACACCCGCGGCCTGACGCCCGCTCCGCGCAAATTCGAACAGATCGAGTTCATGCGGGTCGGACAGACCTGCAGGTTTGCCAGGATGTTGAGTCATGTGCGCTCCTGCGTCGGCAAACATGTTGCCGGGGTGATTCGCGAAGGATGATCAGATCCGCCGCGAAGATAATCCGGTGTGCGGGGCAGCCAGTGGGGCCCGCGGCCGTTGCGTTCACCCTGCCGGGCTTTCTTCAACCTTCCGACTGCCGAAAGCCGCTGAACGCGCCGAGACCCTTCAAGTGCAAGCATACCGTGAAAAGCCCAAAATCATATCCGTTTTGTCTTTTCGAGTCAAACACTTAAGCCCGTACGTACGGGAGCCTCGCGCGACCCCGTACGACCCGCCGCTCCCGTTGCCCGCAAACTATGCCTGAATCCTCCAAACGCCCGCCACGCCTGATTCTGGCGTCGAGTTCGCGGTATCGCCGCGAGTTGCTCGAACGCCTGCGCGTGCCGTTCGACGTCGTCGTGCCTGCGATCGACGAAACCCCGCTCGCCGCCGAAACGCCCGAAGCCACTGCGCTGCGCCTCGCCGAAGCCAAAGCGCGTGCGGTCGCCCAAGGCCTCGCCGCCGACGCACACGCGCTCGTGATCGGCTCCGATCAGGTCGCCACCTACGACGGCCTGCAGATCGGCAAACCCGGCACGCACGACAGGGCGCTCGCGCAATTGCAGGCGATGCGCGGCCGCGACGTGTTGTTCCACAGCGCGCTGTGTCTGTTCGACAGCGCGACGGACAGCGCGCAAACGATCGACGTGATCACCCGCGTGCGCTTTCGCGATCTGCCGGACGCGACGCTCGACGCCTACCTGCACGCTGAAACGCCGTACGACGTGGCCGGCAGCGCCAAATCCGAAGGGCTTGGCATCGCGCTGCTGGAGGCCATCCATTCCGACGACCCGACCGCGCTCGTCGGCCTGCCGCTTATCGCGCTGTCGCACATGCTGCTCGCGGCCAACTACCCGCTTTTGGGGGCCCGATGACCGGTACGCTCTATCTCATTCCCAACACGCTCGGCGAAGGCGACGCAAGCGCGCTCGATCTGGTACTGCCCGCGCCCGTACGCGCCCGCGCGGCGTTGCTGCACTATTACATTGGCGAAAACGCCAAAACCACGCGCGCGTTCCTGAAGAAAGTCGGCCCCGATCGGCCGATTCAAGAAATCGAGATTCGCGAACTGAACGTCAATACGCCGGCCGGCGAAATCGACAAGCTGCTCGCGCCGCTGCTGTCGGGCACCGATGCGGGCCTCGTCTCCGAGGCTGGCTGCCCGGCAGTCGCGGACCCGGGCGCGCTGCTGGTGCGACGCGCGCACGAGCGCGGCGTAAAGGTTGTGCCGCTGGTCGGGCCGAGTTCGATTCTGCTCGCGCTGATGGCATCGGGGCTGAACGGCCAAAGCTTCGCGTTTCACGGGTACCTGCCCGTCGACTTCACCGAGCGCGCCAAACGTCTGCGCGATCTCGAGCAGCAGTCGCGCAAGAGCAAGCAAACGCAGATCTTCATCGAAACGCCGTACCGGAATCGCGCACTGCTCGATACCTTGCTCGCAACCTGCGCGCCGTCGACGCTGGTCTGCGTGGCGGTCGATCTGACGCTGCCGAGCGAAGTGATAACAAGCCGGAGCGTCGCCGACTGGAAAAAGAAGGCGGAGATCGACCTGCATAAGCGGCCGGCGATTTTTCTGATTCTGGCGGCCTGAACGTAGACACCGGCCAGGCAACTGAGGGCGACCAGGGCCTGAAACTCAAAACGCAAAGTCCGCGCGATCGGCCAAAACCGACCGCGCGGGCGTCTTTTTAAAACTGTGGATTCAACGCAGATTCATTTTCGCGCCGAGCGCCATCGCCCGAACCGCGCCGGCGCCGATGGCCGCGCCGAACTTGCGGGCAACGCGATCCGTAATGCTCTCTTTCACCGTGTAATCGACGATATCCGGCGCCTTGAAGATCTCACGCGCGACGTAATCTGCATCGCCGAAACCGTCCGCGAGTCCAAGTTCGACGCTCTTCTGCCCCGTCCAGAATAGACCCGAGAACATGTCCGATGTCTCATGCAGACGCTTGCCGCGCCCCTCACGCACCGCGTCGATGAACTGCGCGTGGATCTGATCGAGCATAACCTGCGCATGTTCGTCCATCTTCGGCGTTTCGGGCGAAAACGGATCAAAAAAGCCTTTGTTCTCACCCGATGTGTGCAGTCGGCGCTGAATCCCCAACTTGTCCATCAGGCCGGTGAAACCAAAGCCGTCCATCAGCACGCCGATCGAACCGACGATACTCGCCTTGTCGACATAGATCTTCTCCGCCGCCGCGGCCGCGTAGTAGCCGCCGGACGCGCACATGTCGCCGACCACGACATACAGCGGAATAGACGGATATTTGCCACGCAATCGCCGAACTTCGCTGTTGATAATGCCCGCTTGCACTGGACTGCCGCCCGGGCTGTTGCAATAAAGAATCACGCCGGCTGTATCGGAATCCTCAAACGCGGAATCGAGTGCAGTGTTGATATCTTGGGCGTTCGCACTCGCATCCGTCGCGATCTCGCCATCAAGCGAAACCATTGCCGTATGACGCCCACTCGTGGCGACCCGCTCGCCCGAGAAGTTCAGCGCACCCCATACCGCCAATGCGAGCACTGCGAGGAACAGGAAGCGGAAGAAAATCCGCCAACGTCGCGAGGCGCGTTGCTCGTTGATCGCGGCCAGCGCGATGCGCTCGAGCGCGGCCCTTTCCCAGCCGGACTGGTCGGCGGGTGCACGGGAGCCGCCTCCCGAGGCAGGGTCTTTTTCGGGGGTCAAGTTGTCGGACATGCGGACAGTGGAAAATTGGAAGAGGAAATCAGCGCGTAACCGGCAGCAAATCGCCGTCAGGCAGCCAGAATACCGCACGGCCCTCGAGCGTATCGCGTTCCTCGACCTGCACGCGACGCAATCTGCCCCCGCGACACGGACCACCGACGCATTTGCCAGTATCCGGCGCGTAAATCGCGCCATGTGTCGCGCACATCAAGTATAAGCCGGACGATTCGAAGAACTGCCCTTCCTGCCAGTCGAGCTCCATCGGCACATGAGCGCAACGGTTCAAATAGCCGTAGGCGCAGCCATCATAGCGAACGAAAAACACCACGGCATCCTGCCCGCCGAGCCGCGCGTCGCGCCGGATGCCGTCGCCACCGTCGACCAGTTCGTCGGCCGCGCAAATGCGCACTGCCTGCGCAGCCGTGGCAGTAGCAGTATCCACGCCGTCGGCGCTCATGCGTTCTCCCGCAGCCAACCGGACAGATCGCTGATGCTCGACGCCACGAACTTCGGTGACATCGCATTTAGCGAATTCGCCGGATGCGCGCCATAAGTCACGCCAATGCCCGCCACGCCGGCGTTGAGCGCCATCTGCAGATCGTGTGTCGTATCGCCGATCATGACCGTGCGCGCCGTATCCTGCCCCAATTCGCGGGTGAGCTCGTGCAGCATGGCCGGATGCGGTTTCGAGAAGGTTTCGTCAGCGCAGCGCGTGCCGTCGAACAGGCTCGTCAGGCGCGCCTGGTCAAGCGCGCGATTGAGCCCGACGCGGCTCTTGCCGGTCGCGACCGCGAGCAGATAGCCGACGTCGCGCAACTCCTGGAGCATCTCGCGCACGCCGGGGAACAGCTCGGTAGTCTGGTCTTTTACAAGAAAATGAAAGCGGTAACGCTCAGAAAGCCGCGGGTAGTCGGCCGGATCGAGCGTCGGCGCGGCAATCTGCAGCGCGTCACGCAGGCCGAGGCCGATGACGTAGCTCGCGGCTTCGTCCGCGGGAACCGGCAGGCGGAGATCGCGGCACGCCGCCTGGATGCTGCGCGTGATATGCGCGGTGGAATCCATCAGCGTGCCATCCCAGTCAAACACGATCAGATCGAATTGCTCTCTAGCCATGCAAGGTCGTCTCCGGGTTGAACCCAGTGCGTAGTTCGTTGAGTTGTTCTATAAAGCCGCGGCAGTCGGCAGGCAGCGGTGCCTCCAGCTGCAGCGGCGCGCCCGTCGCAGGATGCGTGAGCTTGAGCCGGTAAGCGTGCAGAAACATCCGCTTGATGCCGGGCTTCGCGTTGGCGCGCGCAAGCGCCTTGTTCAGCGCGAAATCGCCATATTTGGCGTCACCGACGATCGGTAGTGCCAGATGCTGCAGATGCACGCGAATCTGGTGCGTACGCCCCGTCTTCAGTTCCGCCTCCAGCAGCGCATATTCAGGCCAGCGCTCGACCAGATTGAAGATCGTGTGCGAAGCGAGGCCATCGGCCTGCACGCGCACGCGGCGCTCGCCGTCGGCGGTCAGGTACTTGTGAAGTGGCTCCTTTACCGCGCGGCGGCGACCCCAGTCGCTCGCCCATTCGCCGTGCACGCACGCGTAGTAGCGCTTGTCCATCCGGTTATCGCGAATCTGCTCGTGCAGATTGACGAGCGCCGCGCGCTTCTTCGCGAGCATCAGGATGCCCGAGGTCTCTCGATCCAGTCGATGCACGAGTTCCAGGAATTTCGCCTGCGGCCGCGCCTCGCGCATCTGCTCGATCACACCGAACGCGACACCGCTGCCCCCGTGGACCGCAACGCCGGCCGGCTTGTCGATCACGAGCAGATGCTCGTCTTCGAACAGGATGTGAAAGCGCGGCGCGGGCACGGGCACGCGGGCTGCGGCCTGATTCGGCTGCGCGACGCGGATCGGCGGCACACGCACCCGATCGCCCAGTTCGAGCCGGTACTGCGCGTCGATCCGGCCCTTGTTCACGCGCACTTCACCGCTGCGCAGGATGCGATAAATATGGCTTTTCGGCACGCCCTTGCAGACGCGCAGCAGGAAATTGTCGATGCGCTGACCAGCCGAGCGGTCGTCGATTTCGATCAGCGAAACCTGGTCGCTTGAAACCGAGTCTTCGACCGCGCCTGCAACCGATCTCTGGGATGTTTTGCCTAACTCTTTCATTCTGAATATAATTTGCCCAGCAGTCCGCGACGGCCGGCGCAGTGTCCGGAATGCGGCGGATTGCGCGAGCGCAAGCGATAAACCGTTATTTTACTTGCGCCGGGGTCTGGTTGCTCGCCCTGAAAATGAGATGCAACAAGTTGCACGCACGAAGTCAGCACCCGGCAGGGACGGCGCCCGCAGGCGCGTTCGGTCAAGGTCGGCTTCGACGGTAACGGAATTTTGGTAAAAAAGAATTTAGCTTTCAGCTTCGTGATCCGGGTGGTATGACGCCCAGCTGGACGAAGCTGCAAGTCGCGAAAATACGGCGTGCGCCCAAGGCGTCTTGTAGAAAGTACAAGACATGGCGACGTCAAAAGAAGGCGAGACACCCCCAGCAGGAAAAGACGCGCCGCCTGCGCGAACTTCCCGTTGCGGCATGACCGCGGACTTCGGCCCTTCGCTCGCGCGCCCATTTGGCGCGCCGGCTTCAGAGGGCGAAGACTTATGAAGGTCTGCTGGCTAAACGCGGCGTGTCAGGCCATGATTTGAAGCCGTGTTCGCATGTGCCCTGCGGCACCGTGCCCGTTTTTTATCGGGCTGGGCCCTCTCAGGCAATTCTCCCGCCATCTTTCCCGCTCCAGCGTGTTTGTGAAAACACAATAAGACGCGGCACGCCTACTCCCCCCGCTCTCGCGACTGACAACCGCGCAGCTGGGCCGGCGAGGCCGCTCTGGAGCCGTTCAATGAAACGAATGTTGTTCAACGCGACGCAGCAGGAAGAGCTGCGCGTCGCCATCGTCGATGGGCAAAAACTCATCGATATCGATATCGAAACCGCCGGTCGCGAACAGCGCAAAGGCAATATTTACAAGGGCATCATCACGCGCATCGAGCCGTCGCTCGAGGCCTGCTTCGTCAACTACGGCGAAGACCGTCACGGCTTCCTGCCGTTCAAGGAAGTCGCCCGCCAGTACTTCCGCGATGGCGTCGACATGCGTTCCGCACGCATCCAGGACGCACTGAAGGAAGGTCAGGAACTGATCGTCCAGGTCGAAAAGGAAGAACGCGGCAACAAGGGCGCAGCCCTGACCACGTTCATCTCGCTCGCCGGCCGCTATCTGGTGCTGATGCCGAACAACCCGCGCGGCGGCGGCGTGTCGCGCCGGATCGAAGGCGACGACCGTCAGGAACTGCGCGAAACCATGGCGCAGCTGCAGCTGCCGGAAGGCATGAGCATCATCGCGCGCACGGCCGGCATCGGCCGCAGCGCCGAAGAGCTGCAGTGGGACCTGAACTACCTGATGCAGCTGTGGCGCGCAATCGAAGCCGCGTCGCAAAGTGGCACGGCCGGCCAGCCGATGCTGATCTATCTCGAATCGAGCCTCGTGATCCGCGCGATTCGCGACTACTTCCAGCCCGATATCGGCGAAATCCTGATCGACACGACCGAAATCCATGACCAGGCCCGCGCCTTCATGGACATCGTGATGCCGGACAACGTCGGCAAGGTAAAGCGCTACCACGACGATGTGCCGCTCTTCTCGCGCTTCCAGATCGAGCACCAGATCGAAACCGCGTACTCGCGCACCGTGCCGCTGCCGTCGGGCGGCGCGATCGTCATCGATCACACCGAAGCGCTCGTCGCGATCGACGTGAACTCGGCGCGCGCCACCAAGGGCGCGGACATCGAGGAAACGGCCGCGCGCACGAACCTCGAAGCCGCCGACGAAGTCGCTCGCCAGCTGCGTCTGCGCGACCTGGGCGGCCTGATCGTGATCGACTTCATCGACATGGAATCGGCCAAGAGCCAGCGCGAAGTCGAACAGCGCCTGAAAGACGCGCTCAAGCACGACCGCGCCCGCGTCCAGATGGGCAAGATCTCGCGCTTCGGCCTCATGGAGCTGTCGCGTCAGCGTCTGCGTCCGGCGCTGTCGGAAGGCAGCCACGTCACGTGTCCGCGTTGTAACGGCACGGGCCACATTCGCGATACCGAATCGTCCGCGCTGCAAGTGCTGCGGATCATTCAGGAAGAAGCGATGAAGGAAAACACCGCGGCGATCCACTGCCAGGTGCCGGTCGAAGTGACCGCCTTCCTGTTGAACGAGAAGCGCGCCGAAATCAACAAGATCGAGTCGCGTTTCAAGGTCAACGTCGTGCTGATCCCGAACAAGCACCTCGACACGCCGCACTACAAGCTCGAGCGTCTGCGTCACGACGACGCGCGCCTCGACGAGCCGCGCGCATCGTGGAAGATGGCCGAAGAAGCGGCCCGCGAACTCGAATCGGAAACCGGCTACAGCAAGCGCGCTGAGGAAGTGAAGCCGAAGCAGGAAGCGGCGGTCAAGGGCATCACGCCCGAGAAGCCGGCTCCGAGCGCGCCGGCCCGCCCGGCGGCTATCCCCGCTCCGGTCGCGGTGACGCCGGCCAGTGGCGGCTTCATCGGCTGGCTGAAGAATCTGTTCGGCATGCAGCCGGCTGCTCCGGCACCCGCGGCGCCGGCCACCACCGAGAAGCAGGCCCGTCCGCAACGCGGCGAGCGCACCGAGCGCGGTGAGCGCACCGGCGAGCGCGGCGGCGATCGCAACCGCAATCGCCGTGGCGGCGCAGGCGGTCGCGACGCGGCAGCGCGTGGCGAAGGCGTGACCGGCGGCCGTCAGGCGCAAGGTCAGCAGCCGTCGCCGCGTCGCGAGGAACGCGAAGGCCGCGAGGCACGCGAGGGCCGCGAACCGCGCGCGCCGCGTGAGCAACGCGAACCGCGTGAAGGCCGTGAACCGCGTGAGGCTCGCGAGCCGCGTGAAGCGCGTGAGCCGCGCGAGGCTCGCGAACGCGACACCCGCGGCGCCGAGCGCGCGGAAGCCGTCGAAGGCACAGCACGCGGTGAGCGTCGCGAGCGTGGCGAGCGCGCTGAACGCGTCGAGCGTGGCGAGCGTCGCAAGCCGCAGGCGGAAGCCGCCTCGGCGCTGACGCAAACCGACACGCAAGCTGCCGACGAACTGGCGCGCAACCGCGCCGCAGCGGGTGAAAACGGCGTGCCGGTCGATCAGGAAACAATCGCACGTGACGGCGAAGAGCGTCGTCGTCGTCGCCGCGGCCGTCGTGGTGGTCGTCGCGAGCGTGAAGAGGACGTGAATGGCAATCTCGCGGCGGATGTCGCGGAAGCAGAAGGCGACAACGTTGCCGCCAGCGACGAAGCGCCGGTGCGCACCCAGCAGCCGGTCGAGCACACGCCTGCAGCCAGCGAAGCGAAGGAAGTGACCCCGGTCGAAGTGGTGGTCGCCGCTGTCGCAACGGAAAGCGCCGTCGTGGCCAAACTGCATGCGGCAGCCGAAACGCCGCCTCTCGCCGCGGAAAATGCCGCGAAGACCGAAAAGGTCGTGCCGGTGGAAGAGGCCCCGGCGGCGTCGATCGAACCCGTGGCGGCGGAGCCGGCTATCGAAGCGCCAGCGCAGGCAGAGCAAGCCGCGTCGGCCGCGAGCGAACCGGTTACGCCGGCCGCTTCGGTCGAATCCGCCGCGCATGCCGAATCCCCGGCAGTCGAACCGGCCATGGAAGTGCAGCCGACCGTCCCGACCGAACCGCGAGCCGTCCCGGCTGCGCTCGACACCGCGGCTCCGGCCACGATCGTCGAGGCACCGGCAGCCGTGCCGGCACCGCAGGCCGAAATCGTCGAGCCGCAACCGGTCGTCGCAACGGAACCGGCCGTGGTCGAACCGGCGCCCGTCGCCGCGGCCCCGCAGCCGGCCCCCGTCCGCAGCGCAGCCCCCGCCGCCGCGTCGGCCGACGCCTTGCAGCCGATCCTCGAGCAGGCTGGCCTGATCTGGGTGAACACCGACGCCGACAAGCTGCGTGCCGCGCAGGAAGCGGCGGCGCAGACGGTCAAGCCGCCGCGCGTGATCCGTGAGCGCAAGGCGCTGCCGCCAGACGACCACGCGCCGATGCAACAGGTCGAAACGATCAAGCATCCGCAGTAAGCCGCGTCGTTGTTCGTGAAAAAGCCCGCCCTTTCCGGCGGGCTTTTTCTTTAGGCGATCATTTGTCGCCGCGAGCCGCGCCCGCTCCCCGTATACCCCGACAACGTCCGTCGCGCATCTGCCGCCACCGGCATTTCCGATAGAATCAAATCATCCCCGTCCGTTAAAGCACCTGACGAAGCATTTCATGTCACGACGCATCATCCCTGTTGCCGATCTCAGCGCGGCGCCGGTCATCACCGGCCCAGTGCAGACACCTAGCGGCGTGCTGCACGATGCGCTCGCGCGTCCGCTGCACGATCTGCGCATCTCGGTGACGGACCGCTGCAACTTCCGCTGCGTGTATTGCATGCCGCGCGCAGTGTTCGACAAGGACTACGCTTTCCTGCCGCACAGCGCGTTGTTGAGTTTCGAGGAGATCGAGCGGCTCGCGCAGTTGTTCGTCGCGCATGGCGTCGAGAAAATTCGCCTGACCGGCGGCGAGCCGCTACTGCGCAAAAACCTCGAATTCCTGGTCGACCGGCTCGCCCGGTTGACCACGCCTGCGGGCCGTCCGCTCGATCTCACGCTGACCACCAACGGCTCGCTGCTCGCGCGCAAGGCGCGCAGCCTGAAGGACGCCGGCCTCACGCGCGTGACCGTCAGCCTCGATGCGCTCGACGACGCGCTATTCCGCCGCATGAACGACGCCGACTTCGCGGTCGCCGACGTGCTCGATGGCATCGCCGCCGCGCACGCGGTCGGACTCGCGCCGGTCAAAGTAAACATGGTCGTCAAACGCGGTACCAACGACGGCGAAATCGTCCCCATGGCGCGTCATTTCAAAGGCACGGGCGCGGTGCTGCGCTTCATCGAGTACATGGACGTCGGCACCTCGAACGGCTGGAACATGACCGAAGTGCTGCCTTCCGCCGAGGTCGTCACGCGCATTGCCGAGCATTTCCCGCTGGTGCCGCTCGAAGCGCACAGCGCCGCCGAAACTGCGCAACGCTGGGGTTATGTCGACGGCGGCGGCGAGATCGGCGTCATTTCGAGCGTCACCCGCGCGTTCTGCGGCAATTGCACGCGCGCGCGTTTGTCGACCGAGGGCAAGCTATACCTGTGCCTGTTCGCATCGACCGGACATGACCTGCGCGCGCTGTTGCGCGGCGGTGCAAGCGATGCCGGGATCGCCACCGCCATCGCCGAAATCTGGCAGGGCCGCGGCGACCGCTACTCGCAGCTGCGCGGCAGCCAGCCGGCCGATCAGGGCGAGCCGGCCGAGCGTCGCGTGGAAATGTCCTACATCGGCGGCTGAGCGGCCGACGCATGTCCATCCCTCGCGAACAGATCACTGGCCTCGTGCTCGCGGGTGGGCGCGGCACGCGCATGGGCGGCGTCGACAAGGGGTTGCAGCCGCTGCACGGCGAACCGCTCGCCGCTCACGTGCTGCGGCGCCTCGCGCCGCAGACCGGCCCGCTGATGATCAGCGTGAACCGCCATCCCGACACCTATGCGGCGCTCGGCGCGCCATATCGCGCAACGCTCGTCGCCGACACCCTCCCCGACTTTCCCGGCCCGCTCGCCGGCATGCTCGCCGGACTGCGCGCCGCCGGCACGGCGTACCTGCTGAGCGCGCCCTGCGATTCGCCGTGGCTACCGGCCAACCTCGCCGCGCGCCTCGCGGATGCGCTCGACGCGAACCACGCCGACATCGCAACGGTCGCTACCGTCGACACCGGTGGAGAAACCTCCCTGCACCCGGTATTCGCGCTGATGCGCACCGCCGTCGCGGACGACCTGGCCGCATTTTTGGCCTCCGGCGAGCGCAAGGTCCGCGCGTGGTACGCGCGCCACAAGACGGTCGAAGTCGTCTTTGCCGACGAGCGCGCGTTCTACAATGCCAACTCGTTACAAGAACTCGCCGACCTCGAACGCAATCGGGGCCCCGGCTGACATCCGCTCCGGCCGCACGGCAACAGCCGCGCCCGTCACCGGTCGCGACGCCCAGCCATTCATGACCACGCTCAACGACTTTTCCCGCTGCGTCGCGCAGTACGATCCTCATGCGCTACCCGTCCCGGCCGCTCAGGCGATCGTCCGGCAGTGGGCGACGCCGGTCGCGGCCGTCGAGCGCCTGGCGTTGCGCGATGCACTCGACCGCGTGCTAGCCGCCGACATCGTGTCGCCGATCGACGTGCCCGCGCACGACAACTCCGCGATGGACGGCTACGCGTTCAATCACGCGGCGCTCGCGGCCGCTATGCGAGGCGGCGCGGACAGCGTCGAGCTGACGGTCGCCGGCAAGGCGCTCGCCGGTCATCCGTTCGCGGGCCGCGTCGCGGCGAACCAGTGCGTGCGCGTGATGACGGGCGCCTGCATGCCTGCCGGTTGCGACACCGTCGTGCCGCAGGAACAGGTGGAGCGCGACGGTGCGGATTCCACCTCGATCCGCTTCGCCGCCAGCGCGGCGGCGGCGGGCGCGAACCGCCGCCGCGCCGGCGAAGACCTCGCGCGCGGCCACGTCGCGCTGCATGCCGGCCGCATCGTGCGCGCGTCGGACCTCGGCCTGCTCGCGTCGCTCGGCATTGGCGAAGTCAGCGTGCGGCGGCGTTTGCGCGTCGCGTTCTTTTCGACCGGCGACGAACTGCGCTCGCTCGGCGAGCCGCTCGACGCGGGCTCGGTCTACGACAGCAACCGCTACACGCTGTTTGCGATGCTGCGGCACCTGAACATCGACGCGCTCGATCTCGGCGTCGTGCGTGACGAGCCGGCCGCGCTCGAAGCCGCGCTGCGCAGTGCCGCGGCCAACGCCGACGTGGTGCTGACTTCGGGCGGCGTGTCGGTGGGCGAAGCGGACTTCACGAAGCAGCTGCTACAGACCTTCGGCGACGTCGCCTTCTGGAGTCTCGCGATGCGTCCCGGCCGGCCGCTCGCGTTCGGCCGCCTGTGGTCCGGCGAAAAGCCCGGGCTCGGCAAACCTGCGCTATTCTTCGGCCTGCCCGGCAACCCGGTCGCCGTGATGGTGACGTTCTATCAGATCGTGCGCGAAGCGCTGCTGCTGATGGCCGGCGCGACGCCGCGGCCGCTGCCGGTGATTCACGCGACGAGCCGCGTGGCGGTGGGCAAGCGCGCGGGCCGCACCGAATTCCAGCGCGGCATCGCCGAACAGGACGCGCACGGACACTGGCACGTGAGCCCGACCGGGTCGCAAAGCTCAGGCGTGCTGAGCTCGATGAGCGAAGCGAACTGCTTCATCGTGCTCGGCCACGACGAGGGCGACATCGACGTCGGCGATCGCGTGTCGATCATGCTGTTCGACGGTCTCATCTGACGTTCCAGGCGGCGCATCGATCGCACGACATCGGCACCACAGCAGCACTTCATCGACACGCCACCCACTATCACTACTACGACACACGGGTTTGACTTACATGAAAAAACAGATCTCGTTCATCGCACCGGGACAGACGGCCAAAGCGCTGATCCTCGTGTATCTGACGTTCTCGGTGCCGATCGTGCTGCTCGGCGTGGTGGTCGCGTTCGTGCGATATGGCTCGGTCGAGCTGAGCACGGTGTTCAGCGCGCTGCTGCTGAACGCGATCCTCGGCTTCGTGCTGTTGTGGATCGCGTGCCACGCCTACAACTGGGTCGCGTCGCGCTTCGGTGGTATCGAAATCCATCTGGCCGACGCACCGGAAGAAGCGTAATGCCCGCGACGATCCGCGCCGCCAAACCCGCGGATACCGGCGCGATCTTCGCGCTCACCTACGAACTCGCGCAGTTCGAGAACCTCACGCACATCTTCGTCGCGACGAAACATAGCCTGCGCGACGCGCTGTTCGGCGCGCGGCCGTCGATCGAAGCGCTGGTTGCCGAAGACGCGGGGAGCATCGTGGGCTATGCACTGTTCTTCCACAATTTTTCGAGCTTCGCGGGCCGCCGCGGGCTCTATCTCGAAGACGTCTACGTGCAGCCCGCGCAGCGGGGCAGCGGGCTCGGCACCGCGCTTCTGCGACACGTCGCGGCGCTGGCGGTGGAGCGGCAATGCGTGCGCTTCGAGTGGACCGTGCTCGACTGGAATCAGCCGGCGATCAGTTTCTATCAGAAGATGGGGGCGACGGTGTTGCCGGACTGGCGCGTCGTGCGCGTGACGGGCGATGCGCTGGCGCGGCTGGCTGCAAGGGCGTGAATTCCAGCGCCTCGCCCCTCATTGCTCATCAGGCTCCACACCCGACAGCGCATCGCCGAGCAACCCGCTCGCCTCGTCGCCCGGTAACGCCTCGACGTCGCGCAGCTTGCGGTTCATCATGCGCGTGCGCGTTTCCGCGGCCTCGATCGAACGCGTGACGGTTTCGAGCTGCGCCTTGGTCTTCGCGAGCACGTCGCCGAATTTGCCGAACTCCGTCTTCACCGCGCCGAGTACCTGCCACACCTCGCTCGAACGCTTTTCGATCGCGAGCGTGCGGAAACCCATCTGCAGACTATTGAGCAACGCGGTCAGCGTGGTCGGCCCCGCAATCGTCACGCGATAGTCCCGCTGCAGCAGATCCGTGAGCCCCGGTCGGCGCAGCACTTCCGCGTACAGGCCTTCGGTCGGCAGGAACAGCAGCGCGAAGTCGGTCGTATGCGGCGGCGCCACGTACTTCTCCGCGATCGTGCGCGCCTCCGCGCGAATTCGCACTTCGAGCGCGCGCGATGCTTCCTCGACCGCGACCGGATCGGCGCGCTCCTGCGCTTCGATCAGCCGCTCGTAGTCCTCGCGCGGGAATTTGGCGTCGATCGGCAGCCATACCGGCGTATTCGCGCCGCCGGGCTCCTGCCGCCCCGGCAGACGAATCGCGAACTCCACGCGATCGGCGCTTTTCGGCACCGTCGCGACGTTCTTCGCGTATTGATCGGCGGTCAGCAATTGTTCGAGCAAGGCTTCGAGCTGCACTTCGCCCCACGTGCCGCGCGTCTTCACGTTGGTCAGCACGCGCTTCAGATCGCCGACGCCGGCCGCCAGCGTCTGCATTTCACCGAGACCGCGATGCACCTGTTCGAGCCGGTCGGACACGAGCTTGAACGACTCGCCGAGACGCTGCTCAAGCGTTGCGTGCAGTTTTTCGTCCACGGTGCGGCGCATTTCCTCGAGCCGCGTCGCGTTGTTCGCCTCGATGTCCTTCAGACGCTGCTCGATCGTCGCGCGCACTTCGGCGAAGCGCCGGTCGTTCGCCTCGGTTAGTTGCCCGAGTTGCAGGCTCAGCGTGTCGCCGAACTGCTTCAGCGAGCGGCCCTGCTCGTCGCGCGCCTGCTGCGCCTGTGCCTGCAGGCTGTGACGCACGGCGTCGAGCTGTTGCGCGAAGCCGTCGATCTTGCCGCCCTGCACCGTCGTCATGCTGCTGAACTGCGCGGCGAGCGTCTGCTGAAAATGCGCGAAGCCGCCGCTTTGCTCGGTGCGCGACACGCGCGCGGTCTCGGCGATGTCGTTGCGCAGTTGCCGCTCGAGCCGCTCGGCGGTATGCGCCTGCGCGTCGACGACGGCATCGACGCGTTCGTTCAGCATCTCGAACTGTTCGCGCTGCTCCGTGCGGTCGTGACCGCGTAGCAGCAAGGCCAGTGCGATCACGAGGGCAACCGCCAGCACCGCGACGGCCGCCACCAGAATCATTGTCATGAACGCGCCTTGCCGATCACGTCGGGGTTGATCGGATTCGGCGGCTGACCGGCGCGCGGTCCTGCGCCGAGGCCGGCGATCAGGTTGTCCGCGGCGAGATTCGCCATGGCGCGGCGCGTGGTTTCGGTCGCGCTCGCGATGTGCGGCGTCAGCACGACGTTCGGCACGTTCAGCAGCGCCGGGTGCAGTTGCGGCTCGCCTTCGAACACGTCCAGACCGGCCGCCGCGATGCGCCTGTCACGCAGCGCATCGGCCAACGCCGCATCGTCGACGATGCCGCCGCGCGCGATGTTGGTGAGCGTCGCGCTCGGCTTCATCAGCGCCAGTTCGGCCGCGCCGATCGTGTGGTGGTTGCCTTTGTTGTACGGCAGCACCAGCACGACGTGGTCGGCGCGCCGCAGCAGATCCTCTTTCGACACGTACTCCGCGTTCAGCTCGGCCTCGATTTGCGGCGCGACGCGCGAGCGATTGTGATAGATGACCCGCATGTTGAAACCCTGCGCGCGCCGCGCGAGCGCCTGGCCGATGCGGCCCATGCCGATCACGCCGAGCGTCGAACCGTATAGGTCGCTGCCGAGGAAGCCGTCGTAGCTCCACTTCTGCCAATGTCCGGCGCGCAGCCAGTGCTCCGATTCGGCGATGCGGCGCGCGGCGGCCATCATCAGCGCCCAGCCGAAATCGGCGGTCGATTCGTTCAGCACGTCCGGCGTGTTGGTGCCGAGTACGTTCGCCGCGTTGAACGCGGCCATGTCGAAGTTGTTGTAGCCGACCGCCATGTTCGACACGACGCGCAGACGCGGCGCCGCGGCGAGCACGCCCGCGTCGATCATCTCGCCGGCCGTCAGCGCGCCGTCCTTGTCCGCGAGACGGCGCTTCAGTTCGTCGGCGGGCAACACGTCGCCCTCGTTCCAGTCGACGTCGAAGTACTGCTTGAGCCGGTCGATCACGTCGGGAAAGATCGAACGGGCAACGAGGATTTTCTGCAATGCAAGTCTCCGTATCGCACGTCGAGGGATTGTCTCGGCGTTGCAGAGTCAGCGTTCAAAAAAGAGCCAGCCGGTCAGCGCGAACAACGGCAGCAGCACCGCGCCGGACCAGCCCAGATACGCAAAAAAGCTCGGCATGCGCACGCCGCGCGATTGCGCGATCGCCTTCACCATGAAGTTCGGCGCGTTGCCGATGTAGGTGTTCGCGCCCATGAACACGGCGCCGGCCGAAATCGCCGCGAGCGTGGTCGCGCCGGTGGTCATCAAGGTCTGCGCATCGCCGCCGGCCAGGTTGAAGAACACGAGGTAGGTCGGCGCGTTGTCGAGAAACGAAGATAGCAGGCCGGTCGCCCAGAAGTACATGATGTCGCGCGGCTCGCCTGACGGATCATTGACCAGATGGACGATGCCCGCGAACGCGCCGGCTTCTCCCGCGCGCAGGATCATGATGACCGGCACGATCGTCACGAAGATGCCGGCGAACAGTTTGGCGACTTCCTCGATCGGCGCCCAGTTGAAGTCGTTGCCCGCGCGGGCCGCGCGCGGTGTCCACGCGAGCGATAGCAGCGTGACCACGATCAGCGCGGCGTCGCGCACGATGTTTTGCAACGCGACGTGCGTGCCGAGCACGTCGAATGTGATTTGCGGGCGCCACAGTCCGCTCATCAGCACGAACGCGATCACCGCGGCGAGCAGCACGAAATTGATCTTGCCGTCGATGCCGAGCGGCGCGCCGTCGGGCGTCGGATCGAGGAAAGCCGAACGCACCTCCTCGCGCTTGTGAAAGTAGTACGAGTCGAGCGCATAGAACGCGGCGAGCAGCATGCCGCTCACGAACAGCATCGGCCGCGCGAGATGCGTGGTGGTCCAGAAAAAGCTCACGCCTTCGAGAAAACCGAGGAACAGCGGCGGGTCGCCGAGCGGCGACAGCGCGCCACCGACGTTCGCGACGAGGAAGATGAAGAACACGACCACGTGGGTCACGTGGCGGCGATTGTCGTTTGCGCGCAGCAACGGGCGGATCAGCAGCATCGCCGCGCCGGTCGTACCCATCACGCTCGCGAGCAAGGTGCCGAGCGCGAGAATCGCGGTGTTCAGACGCGGTGTGCCATGCAGGTTGCCGCGCACGCAGATGCCGCCCGCGACGGTATAGAGCGCGGTCAGCAGGATGATGAACGGGATGTACTCGTCGAGCATGGCATGCGCGAGCGCGCCGAGCGCCGCGCTCGCGCCGAAGCTCACGGCAAGCGGCACGATGAACGCGAGCGCCCACGCCGCGGCGATCTTGCCGAAGTGGTGATGCCAGAGGGCTGGCGCGATCAGCGGAAGGATCGCGATCGACAGCAGCACACCCGCGAAGGGCAAGCCCCACAACGCCGACAAGCGCGCGCCGTCGAGGAGCGTCTCAGCCTGCACGGACGGCGAGCACAGCGCAAGCATCGACGCAACGGCGAGCCACCGGCCCGCGCGGCCGGCCTGCGAATTCATGCCGACACAGGCCGCGCGACGGCTTGCAACCGCACGCACGACAGATAACGCGTGTGTCGCGTATGCGCTGGCACGCCGCCGCGCGACGCGTTCAAGCATCCTGCACGACGATCGCATGCACCCGGTAGGGGCCGTGCGCGCCCAGCACGATGGTCTGCTCGATGTCGCCGGTGCGCGATGGTCCCGACACGAAATTGACCGCGCGCGGCAGCTCGCCGCGTTCCTTGCGGATCAGGTCGAACGCCTCTTCATGACCCGCGACGATCCGCGAGCCCGGCACGATCGCGATGTGCGTCTCCGGCAGCAGCCCGGCCGACGCATACGTCTCGGGACCGGACAGCAACACGAGCGTGCCGGTCTCCGCGGTCGCGCAGAAACAGCCGGTGAGACCGACCACGTCATTGTCTTGCGGTTTGCGAAATTCGACGGCGAGGCCGGCTGCGGCCCACGGCAGATCGCGCAGCGTTTGCCACGCGATGGCCTGCAACGGCAAACCGTGTTGCGTCAGATAGCGATGCGCGGCGGCGGGTACATCGGCGAAGGTCTGAACGGTGTCGACAGTACTCGCCATTTTCTGCGCTTCCTCGATGAAGCGCGCGCGCAGATCGGTGGGCATGTCCGGACGCGGGCCGGCCGGATGACGCGCGAGATAGTCCGCCGCGGCTTCGCGCTCGGCGGCGCTCGGTTCGGGCTCGCGCCCTTGCGCGGCGCGGATGCGCGCCAGGATGTTGCGGCGGGCAATCGATGTGTCCATGGGCGAAATCCTCGTGTCGACGGCCGTGCGATATGGCGAGGATTATACCGGCCGCGCTCCGCGCGAACACCCTGGCCGAACGGCATATTGCCGCCAGTCGACAGCGCGGCGACACTGTTCGCCGTGCCCCCGAACGCGAGCAGATCATGGTCAGGCGATGAACCGAAAAGCAGTCCGCAAAGCGCGCTACCTGGCCGCCTCTTCTTCCGGCTGCGCGATGCCGAACACCTGGCGCAGATACGCGAGATACGCCTTGTCCTCGCACATGTTCTTGCCCGGCGAGTCCGACAATTTCGCGACCGGCTGACCGTTGCAACGAACCATCTTGATCACGATCTGCAGCGGGTTGTAGCCGAGGTCGTTGGTCAGATTGGTGCCCACGCCGAACGCGAGCTTGCAGCGGCCGCGGAAGCGCTCGTATAGCTGCAGCACCTTCGGGATGTCGAGCGCGTCGGAGAACACGAGGACCTTGGTGCGCGGGTCGCAACGATTCGCCTCGTAGTGTTTGAGCAGGCGCTCGCCCCAGTCGAATGGGTCGCCGGAATCGTGGCGAGCACCGTCGAACAGCTTGCAGAAGTACATGTCGAAGTCGCGCAGGAACGCCTGCATGCCGTACACGTCGGAGAGCGCGATCCCGAGGTCGCCGCGATATTCCTTCGCCCACATCTCGAAGCCGAAGATCTGCGAGTCGCGCAGCCGCGGACCGAGCGCCTGGCAAGCCTGCAGGTACTCGTGCGCCATCGTGCCGAGCGGTGTCAGGCTGTGCTTCATCGCGTAGAAGACGTTGCTCGTGCCGGCGAACTGCTCGCCGAGACCGTCCTTGAGCGTGAGGATCACTTCCTCGTGCCACTGCTTCGAGAAGCGGCGGCGCGTGCCATAATCGGCGATCTTGCAGTCGGCGAACTCCGGACGAGCGCCGAGCAGTTGAATCTTGTCGAGCAGACGGCCACGGCCTACGTGATAGTCGGGCGTTTGCTGGGTGTTGCGGAAATAGACTTCGTTGACGATCGCGAGCACCGGAATTTCGAAGAGGATCGTATGCAGCCACGGCCCCTTGATGTCGATGTCGATTTCGCCATTGCCCTTCGGCGACGGCGTGATCGAAATGTACTTCTCGTTCAGATGGAACAACGCGAGGAACTCGATGAAGTCGCCCTTGATGAAGCGCATGCGGCGCAGGTAGTCGAGTTCGTCGTCGGCGAAACGCAGTTCGCAGAGCTTGCGCACTTCGTCGCGAATCTCGTCGACGTACGGCACCAGATCGACGTTCGGCGTGCGGCAGCGGAAGCGGTACTCCACGTTGGCGGCGGGGAAGTGATGCAACACCACCTGCATCATCGTGAACTTGTACAGATCGGTATCGAGCAGCGAAGTAATAATCATGATGGTACGAACTGGACCGCTGAAAAACGAAAAGGGCTCACTGCACCCTTGCAACGGACGCGCTGAGCCGAGCGGCGCGCCAACCTGATGCATGTTACCCGAATGCGTCCGCATCCAGCGTGCCACCGGGCCTTCGCCGCCATTGCGCGGCCGCTCGCGGCACCCCATAAACTAATCACAAAAACATATAAGACGCACGGCCCGATGCTTTATGCGCCTGTTGACGTTACGTTACAATAGTGTTTTTGGCGTCCGCGCCCTCCCCGATTCCGCATGCAGGAGCTGCCTGAATGACTCACGTTGTGACCGAAAGCTGCATCAAGTGCCGCTATACCGACTGCGTCGATGTGTGCCCGGTGGACTGCTTTCGCGAAGGTCCCAACTTCCTCGCGATCGACCCCGATGAATGCATCGACTGCGCCGTGTGCGTGGCCGAGTGCCCGGTGAACGCCATCTATGCCGAAGAAGACGTGCCGGGAGACCAGCAGGACTTCATCGCGCTGAACGCCGACCTGGCGAAAGCGTGGCCGAGCATCACGAAGACCAAGGCACCGCTGCCGGAAGCCGAGGAATTCAAGGATGTGAAGGAAAAGCTCGCGCTGCTCTCGCGCTGAGCGCGAGCCGCCTGTCACCTGCCTTGGCCGTTCAGATTCAGTATCAGGATGAACGCCGAGGTATTGACAGACGTTTCAGCTGCCTCTAAAATTTCGTTTCTCTGCTGTTGTTGTTCTGTTCCTCGATAGCTCAGTCGGTAGAGCGCCGGACTGTTAATCCGTAGGTCCCTGGTTCGAGCCCAGGTCGAGGAGCCAAGAATTGCAAAAGCCCGTTAATCAGACGGGTTTTTTTTATGTAGATCAAGTTGTACTGCTGTTCCTCGATAGCTCAGTCGGTAGAGCGCCGGACTGTTAATCCGTAGGTCCCTGGTTCGAGCCCAGGTCGAGGAGCCAAAAATTTTGAAAGGCCCGCATCCATGCGGGCCTTTTTGTTTTTGTGCCACGACGGACAGCCTCACGCGCGCCGCGCGCCGTTATACGATGGCGCCTTCACGGCGCACGTTTCGCCCCGCTCTGGCGCCGGCCCACTCCAGACACTCAACCGGCACGCTCATGAAATCCACCTCGCTACGCATCGCGCTCGCGGCCGCCGGCGCCCTGCTGCTTTCTTCGGCGCGCGGCGAAGAAATCGCCAGCGTCAATACGAATTTTCACGTTACCGGCTCCGACCGCGTGGTCGTGGAGGCCTATGACGATCCCATCGTGCAAGGCGTCACCTGCTACGTGTCGCGGGCGCGGACGGGCGGCGTCAAAGGCACGCTCGGCATCGCCGAAGATCCGACCGAGGCGTCGATCGCGTGCCGCCAGATCGGGGAGTTGCATTTCACCGGCCCCGTCAAGCAGAAGGACGACGTGTTCTCGGTCAGCATGTCGCTGATCTTCAAGTCGCTGCACGTGGTGCGCGTGGTCGACACGAAGCGCAACGCCCTGGTCTATCTGACCTACAGCGACCGCGTCGTCAGCGGCAGCGCGAAAAACAGCGTGAGCGCCGTGCCGATGCCCACTGGCACGACGATTCCGGTCAAGTAAGGCAAGTCAGGACAAGTACCGGCAATTGACGGCACCCGCGGCACGCGGCGCGGCGCTGCACACCCGCCGCCGTCCCCGACAACGACGCGTTAAACTGACCGGTCCAGCCAGACTTTCGTCATGACCGCCACCCCTCGTTTCCGCGATTCCGCCCGCTACTGGCGCACGCCGCTACTGCCCGGCGCGGATCTGCTCACCGCCGAATATCACGATCACGAGTTCGCGCCGCATTGGCACGACGCCTACACGATCCCGGTGATCGTCGCGGGTGCGGAATGCTATCGGTATAGCGGCGAGCACCATGTCGCCGAAGCGGGCAGCGTGCCGGTCATCAATCCGGGCGAGTTGCATACGGGGTCGAAGGCGGTCGAGGCGGGCTGGCGGTATCGCGTGATGTATGCGCCGGTCGGGTTCCTCTGCGCGCTGGCCGACGAAGTCGCCGGCAAGCCGCAGGCCTTACCGTGGTTCGCGCCCGGCGTGATCCGCGATTCCGATCTCGCGACGCGGCTCGCGCACGCCCACCGTCTGCTCGAAGCCGGCGACGACGCGCTCGCCGCCGAAACCGCGATGCTCGACGCGCTGTCCACGTTGCTGGTCCGCTATGCGCGGACGCGCCCCGCCACCGCTCGCGTCGCCACCGACGACACTCGCGTCGCACTGATGCAGGAGCGTCTGACCGGCGACCTCGTCGAACCGGTGACGCTCGCCGAGGTCGCGAAGGCAGCGGGTCTGTCGCCGTTCCACGCGGCGCGGCTATTCACCCAATCGACCGGCCTGCCGCCCCACGCGTGGCGCAATCAGGTGCGCCTGCAGCGCGCGCTCGCGCCGTTGCGCGCCGGCGTCCCGGTGACCGACGTCGCCGCCGCGAGCGGCTTCACCGATCAGAGTCATTTCACGCGGCATTTCCGGCGCATGTTCGGCGTGCCGCCGGGCCAATGGCAAGGAACGCAGCGCGGTTCGTAACGCGATGTGGCACCGCCGGCGCCTGCACCGCGCGCCGCGAGCGTGCCGCCGCAATCCGTCAGCCCGACATCAGACATCCCCCGCTACACCGTAGCACCCCATCCGCAACCCGCCGCAAGAACGTACAAGTCCGAACGCCGGTCAGCCGCTATGCTTCCGACATCAAGGAGGCTTAGATTGACCGATTCCACCCAAGGCCAGCCCACCCGGGGCGGCCATCTCAAAGAATTCGCCGCCGGCGCGCGCGACATCATCCCGATGATGGTCGGCGCGGCGCCGTTCGGCGTCATTTTCGGCACGCTCGTGACCTCCAGCCCGCTGCATCTGTGGCACGGCCAGTTGATGTCGCTCGTCGTTTTCGCGGGCTCCGCGCAGTTCATCGCGCTCGGCCTGATCGCCGGGCATGCGAGCTTCGCCGTGATCTGGGCGACCACGCTCGTCGTCAATCTGCGTCACGTGCTGTATAGCGCGACGCTCGCACCGCACGTCGCGCATCTGCCGAAGCGCTGGCGTTGGGCGCTCGGCGCGCTGCTCACCGACGAAGTCTTCGCGGTCGCGTGGGAGCACTACCGGCATCGCGAGCCGGGCACGGTCGGCCCGTACTACTTCTTCGGCGCCGGCGTCGCGATGTATCTGAACTGGCAGCTATGGACCGTCGCCGGCCTGCTGTTCGGCGCGGCCTTCCCCGGCCTGCAGTCGCTCGGTCTCGACTTTGCGATGGTGGCGACGTTCATTGCGATCGTCGTGCCGCAACTGGTCGCGCTGCGCTATATCGCGGCGGCCGTCACCGCCGGCACGCTGGCGTTTTTCTGGGAGGCATGGCCGTATAAGCTCGGCCTGCTCGGCGCGGTGTTCCCGGGAGTCGCGGTCGGCGTGCTGCTGTCGATGTCGCGTCTGAACCTGCGTGGCGCGCGCCGTCCCGCGGAGGCCACGCGATGAACTACGTCGTTCTGATCGTCGGCATGGCCGCGATTACGTGGTTGATCCGCGCGGCCGTGTTCGTGCTCGGCGACCGGCTCGTGTTCCCGCCGCTTCTGCGCGCCGCGCTTAGCTTCGTGCCGGTCACCGTGCTGACCGCGATCATCGTCCCGATGGCCGTGTCACCGCACGGAAATAACGCCGAGCTGAGCTGGCGCAATCCGCAGCTGGTCGGCGCGCTCGCCGCGATCGTCGTTAGCGCGCTGACGCGCCGGCCGCTGCTGACGATCGCAGTCGGCTTAGGCGTGTTCTTCGTCTGGCAGTGCGTGGTGCTGAAGTAAGCGCGCCCTGTCTCTACGCTCATCGACTCATCAGCGGTCCCGTCGACACCTCGCCGCGTCGCGGGCCGCGCACTCCCGTTCAAGCGACTCCCAAGCGGGCCATTGCCCGAAGCTTCCCTCCGAAGCGCCCGCGCGTCGCCGGGCCGCCCTCAAGTTTCCCGCCACCCCGCCGATATGCAGTCGAGGTCCGCTCATCGGGAGTCGTCCCGCTGGTTACGCGGCAACAGGCTGGAATCAAGCGCGTCGGCGACCGGCGTCGCATCGCCTCGGTCCGCGCGCGGCCGGGCGATCTTGCGACGGCGCGCCGCGCGCGGCCGCATTAAACGGGATAACACATGGGTCAAATCACCCTGAAGCTCAAGGACGAGACCGTCGCGTCGCTGCGCAAGGACTTCGAGGCCTTTTTACGGGTCTCGCTGAAGCTCGATCCGCAGTTCGCGACGCCGTCGTTCGAGGATTTCTTACGCGCCAAGCTGCTCGACAACATGGTGCCGCTCACCGAGCACGCGGTACAGCGGATGCTGCAAGGCGGCCAGTACGCGTGGGCCAAACGCACGCTCGACAAGGAATTCCCGGACGTCGTGTCGATCCTGATGCGGCAGGCGGGCGAGTTCGGGTTCGGTTTCGCGGCGCGCTCGGAATGGACGCCCGAGGAACTCACCAAGCAATGCCGCGACTGGGCCGCCGCAATCGTCAAGGAAGCGGAAGGCGACGCGACGCTGGTCGACCCCCTCGCCTCGCAGATCAAGAGCACGGTGCAGGACATTCAGGCGCTCGAGGAAGTGATGCAGACGCCGGCATGGCGGCTCGTCGAATCGCTGCGCCAGCGCGTCTACGAGGCGAAGGTCGCGTGCGAGATGAGCGTGGGCAGCACCGCGCGCGAGAAGCTCGGCGAACTGCGTGGGCTGTTGCGGCTAGGCATTTCGCACGGCACGTTCCAGAAGCAGGAAGCGCAGCAGATCATGGAGTATCTGCGGCTCTTGAAGCCGGAGATTTTCGTCGAGGAGCCGTACGACGTGTTCTCGCGGCTCGCGGCATGGCTGCGCAATTTCTTCGTGCCGGCGCCTCCGGTCGCGCAGCAACAGCAGCGGCAGTCGCGCTGAGCTTCCACTGACCCGCGCGGCGCACGTCCCTTCGTCGGATAAATGCGCCCCCTGCCCGCGCGTCGATCCCAACGCGCGGTGCTAGCCGCTCAATCCCACATCTTCCTGAGCTTCGCCGCGATCTCGATCTTCGCCTGCGCGGCCGCGGCGAGCCCTGCCGCGCTCGGCGCGCTCGCCACCGCAATGCGCGGCCACGCATAGGCGTCGAACAGCGGCAGCATCGGCGTGGCGATGAAGCGCGTGCGCGACGCCCACACATGGCGGTCGCCCAGATGCGTCTGGTTGTGCACGTAAAAGCGCTGCGGCACGACGATGTGCAGGTCTTCCTTCGCGCGCGTCATCGCCACGTAAAGCAGGCGCCTCTCCTCGTCGATTTCCTCGTCGCTGCCGGTGCCGAGATCGGACGGAATACAGCCGTCGACGCCGTTCAGCACGAACACGTTGCGCCACTCCTGACCCTTCGCCGAATGGATCGTCGACAGGATCAGGTAGTCCTCGTCGATCAGCGGCACGCCGGATTCGTCGCTGGTCGCGTCGGGCGGATCGAGCGTCAATTCGGTCAGGAAGCGTTCACGCGACGGATACGTACCCGCGATGCTTTCCATTTGCAGCAGGTCCGCGTGACGGATCGCGGCGTCCTCGTGATTACGCTCCAGATGCGGCTCGTACCAGCGCCGCACCATCTCGAACTCGGCGGGCCACGGCGTTTGCCGGCCGTACACGCTCGACATCAGCTTGACGAACGGATGCCAGTCTTCCTGCGTGCGCGCGGGCGCCGCAAACGCGGCCAGCACGCCGCCCGCAGTCGCGACCGGATCGCCGCCGTCCGCGCGCGCGACGATGTCGTCGAGCACCTTCGCCGCAGTGGCCGGGCCGACGCCCGGCAGCAGCTGCACGACGCGAAAGCCGGCGACGCGATCGCGCGGATTCTCGGCCCAGCGCAGCACCGCGAGCACGTCCTTCACATGCACCGAGTCGAGAAATTTGAGCCCGCCGAACTTGACGAATGGAATGTTGCGGCGCGTGAGCTCGATCTCGAGCGCGGCGCTGTGATGCGCGGCGCGAAACAATACCGCCTGCGACTTCAGCTTCACGCCCTGCTCGCGCGCTTCGAGCACCTGCTCGACGACGTAGCGAGCTTGCGCGGCATCGTCGGCGACCGTGACGAGGCGCGGGCGCTGCGCCGACGCCTTGTCGGTCCACAGATTCTTGGTGTAGCGCTCGCTCGCGAGTTCGATCACCGCGTTCGACGCGGCGAGAATCGGCTCGGTCGAGCGATAGTTGCGCTCGAGCGTGACCTGCCTGGCGGGCGGCTCGAACTGCGTGGGAAAGTCGAGGATATTGCGCACCGTCGCGCCGCGAAACGAATAGATCGACTGCGCGTCGTCGCCGACCACGGTCAGGCCTCGGCCGTCCGGCTTCATCGCGAGCAGGATCGACGCCTGCAGGCGGTTGGTGTCCTGGTATTCGTCGACCAGAACATGATCGAAACGCGCCGACAGATCGGCCGCGATGCTGGGCTCGGCGGCCATGTGCGACCAGTAGAGCAGCAGATCGTCGTAGTCGAGCACGCTCTGCTTCTGTTTGGCGTCGACGTATGCGGCGAACAGCCGGCGCAGATCGTCCTCCCACTCGCGACACCACGGAAACGCGCGGTCCAATACCTGGCCGAGCGATGCGCCGGTGTTGACGACACGCGAGTAGATCGCGAAGCAGGTGCCCTTCGCCGGAAAGCGCCGCTCCTTCGCGGACAGTCCAAGCTCGTGGCGCACCAGGTTCATCAGGTCGGCGGAGTCTTCGCGGTCGTTGATCGTGAACGCGGGCGCGAGGCCGATCAGATCCGCGTATTCGCGCAACAGCCGCGCGCCGACACTATGGAAGGTACCCGCCCACGTGAGCCCTTGCGCGAGCGCGGCGCGTGGGCCGACGGTAGTGGCCGCAGCGCCCGCGATGCGGGTCACGCGGCGAATCATTTCGAGCGCCGCGCGGCGCGAGAAGGTCAACAGCAGGATGCGCTGCGGATCGGCGCCCTTCACCACCAGATTGGCGACGCGGTGCGCGAGCGTGTTGGTCTTGCCGGAGCCGGCGCCCGCGATCACGAGCAGCGCGCCGGGCAGCGCGTCTGGCGTGTCGGTCCCGTATTCGACGGCTTCGCGTTGGGCGTCGTTGAGCTTCGCTAGCCAGGCGGCGGTATCGAACGACGGAGCGGATTCGGCGACGGTGGACACTGATCGGTTTCGCGGGTTGGATGGATTTTCAGGATGCGACGCAGACTGTATATCCATACAACCTCATGCGACAAGCGCCCCTTTTTTCGGGCGCCTATCCGCCGGTCTACGCCGCGCACTACTGTTTCTTCGCGTCCTTCAGGTTGGCAGCAGCGCTGGCCTTGTCGGCGTCGGCCTGCGCGTCGACTGTGGTCTTGTCCGCTTTCGCCTGGGCGAGCGCGGCTTTCTTGTCGGCCTTCGCCTGACGCCCGCGGCGCGCGAGCCTCGCAGACCCGCGCGCCGCGGCATCCAGCAGGGCTTAGTGCTTGACGTCCGCGCCGTCGCCCTGCGCGGCAGCCTGCCCTTCCATGTTCATCTTCATTTCGTTATTGGCGGTCTGTTTGTCCGCCTTCTGGTTCAGCTTCGCGCCGCGTACCTGCTCCTTGTACTGGTCCTTCGCGGCCTTCTGCTCCGCCTTCAATTCCGCTTTCGAGGACTTCCTGGCCGCGCGATACTCGGCGTTGGCCTTCGCGTCGGCGTCGCGCTTCTGCACGAGCGGGTCGGTGGAGCCCGAAGCCGTCAACCGAGCCGGCGGCGGCGCCTCGACGCCTTGCGCGGCGGGTGCGCCCGGGACTTGCTGCATGCCCTGCGTCGAAGGCGGCACCTGCATGCGCTGGGCGCCAGCCGCGGACGGCGGCGCCATGCCGGCGGCGCCCTGGTTCTGGATCTGCGCCTGAGCGCCGATGCCTGCTGCCGGCTGCGTGGTCTGCGCAACGGCCGCCGTCGCGGCAAAAGCAGTGAGGGCGGTACCGATCAGGAGCGAACGAATCTGGGTCATGGCTATCCTCTCTGGATGGAGTTGTTGTGACACGGGCGGACTCTCTGGCGTCGTGATGACGGGACGTCGCGCGCGCCTCGTCCGGTCTGTGCGTCGCTGGATGGGCGGCCGGGGAGCGATCCCGGAAGCCAGCGGGCTTTGCTGCTGAACTGCACTCTATGAGTGAAATCCGTCCGGCGCGACCAGCGTTACGGAACGTTTCACTTTCCGACAACTGAATAACATCTACTTTCATTTGCTTGCGCGAAGGGCTCGCCGGATGGCCGCGCCGCCGCTCCGGGTGCGCTTGCCTTATGATGCGAACCCCAACGCGACCCCGTGCCCAAAGGTGCAAACGCCATGCCCAACCTCAATTTCACGCTGACCGGCGAATACGTCGAACTCCACAATCTGCTGAAGATCACGGGCCTCGCGGATAGTGGCGGCTCCGCGAAAATGATGGTTGCCGACGGCGCCGTGATGGTCGACGGCCGGGTCGAGACGCGTAAGACCTGCAAGATCCGCGCGGGCCAGGTCGTGCTGCTCGGCGATACGCGGATCGCGATCCACGAAGGCTGACGGCAGTCCGGAAAATCGCAGGACGGCACGCACCAGAATTGTGCGTCGTCCATCGACAGCGGCCGGGGGAGGCAATAAGCTGTCGGTTTCGACAGGTAAACGACGGACCGCGCGACGGACCGCGCCACGGGCGAGGAGTCGGCTGACCGGCTCGGCGCCGCGTCGCGGTTTTTTCCCGCCCGCTGCCCGGCCGCTCCAACGCCCGTCGGCGCGCGCGGCGAGATGCAATGCGGCGCCGCTTGCGCCCGCCTTTCGCTGTTGCCACCGCTGTTGCCACCGCTGCCACTTTTCGCCGTCAGGCATTCGATGACTCAACCCAGCTTCGCTCGCGTGGCCAGCCGGCCGCCGACCCTATCCCGCCACGCGGCCGACACCGCGCGGCTCGCCGCGCCGCTCGCGATCGCGCAACTGTCGCAAATGGCGATGAGCGTCACCGACACGATCCTGCTCGGCTCGCTCGGCCCCGATGCGCTCGCCGCCGGCGGCCTCGGCGCGAACCTCTTTTTCGTCGTCGTCACGCTGCTGCAGGGCGTGCTGACCTCGGTCAGCGTCAGCGTCGCGCACGCGCGCGGCGCGCGGGACGACGGCCGGGTACCGCATATTTACTGGACCGGTTTCGTGCTGTCGGTGCTGCTGTCGGTGCCGGCGTTCATCCTGCTGTCGTTCGCGTCGAGGATCCTGCTCGCGGTCGGCGAGCCGGGCCTGCTCGCGCACAACGTCGGCCGATACGCGGCGGTGTTGCGCTGGGGCGCACCCGCGAGCCTGATCGGCGTCGGCCTGATGCGCTCGTTTCTGCCGGCGATCGGCGCGGCACGGCGCCTGTTGTGGGTGTCGATCGCGAGCGTCGGCGTGAACGGCTTCCTGAACTACGGGCTCATCCACGGCGCGTACGGGCTGCCGCGGCTGGGTTTTCTCGGCTCGGCGGCCGCGACCACGATCACCGTGTGGCTGACCGCGCTCGTGCTGATGGCGCTGCTGCATCTGCGGCCGCGCTTCCGCCATTTCGTCGTCGCGACGCGGCCGAAGCTGCCGTTGATGGGCGAATTGTTCGGCATCGGCTGGCCGGTCGCGATCACCTACGGCGTCGAGTCGACGCTGTTCCTCGCCACTGGCCTGATGGTCGGCCTGCTCGGCGAATCGCAACTGGCCGCGCATCAGATCGCGCTGAACGTCGCGTCGGTCGCGTTCATGGTGCCGCTGTCGATCGGCCAGGCGGCCAACGTGCGGGTCGGCTACTGGGCCGGCGCCGGTCAGCCGCTCGCCGCGCGCCACGCGGGCTTCGTCGCGCTCGCACTCGGCGTCGGCTTCATGTCGATGTCGGGCCTCGTGCTGATCACCGCGCCGCACTGGATCGTCGGTCTGTATCTGCATCTGGACGACCCGGCCAACGCGCCGACCATCGCGCTCGCCAGTTCGCTGCTCGGCGTGGCGGCGATTTTCCAGATCGTCGACGGGATGCAGGCGGTGGGCTCCGGTTGTCTGCGCGGCCTGAAGGACACGCGCGTGCCGATGATCGCGGCCGCGTTCGGCTACTGGGTGATCGGTTTTCCGACCGGCTATCTGCTCGCGTTTCACGCCGGCCTCGGCGCGCGCGGCTTGTGGTGGGGGCTCGCCGCAGGTCTCGCGAGCGTCGCGCTGCTGATGACGCTGCGTTTTCACAGGCTGAGCCGGCGGCAGGCGCCGACGGCGGCATCGGCCACGCCGCCCGCGCGCTCGGTTTGAGCGAAGTAGCGGCAAGCCCCACTCCTGAAGCACTCCCTGTAAAAGGTAAAATGGCCGCCGCGGCACGCGAGCGCTAACCCGCGCTCACGCGCCACGAACCGCACGACGGCGCGCCTCACGAAGGCAGGCGCCGGACTGGCGCCGCTCGCGCGCTCACCATTGCCCGCTTCGCGTGCGGCTTCAATTGGCCGCCCGTTTTTGCCGCGCTTTCGACATGGCGCTTGCCGTAGCCGCTTCACCCGCTTTGGCGCGGCAAACGCCGCAACGCCAGCCGTCAGCCGACACCCGGCCGCGCCGCAGCCCCACTTTCCCGCGATACAACATAACCAAGGACCACCCGCCATGCTTGCCCGCGTCACCCGCCTGTTCCCGCTCTGGGCCGTGCTCGTCTCGGTCGCCGCGTACTTCTCGCCGGCCTCGTTTTCCGGCGTTGCGCCGCACGTCACCACGCTCCTCACGATCATCATGCTGGCGATGGGCGTCACGCTGTCGGCCGGCGATTTCCTGCGCGTGTTTTCGCGGCCCGCGCCGGTGATCGCCGGCATCGTGCTGCACTACCTCGTGATGCCGCTCGCCGCGTGGGTCATCGCCCGGGCGCTGCGCATGCCGCCCGAGCTGACCGCCGGCATGGTGCTGGTCGGCAGCGTCGCGAGCGGCACCGCGTCGAACGTGATGATTTATCTCGCGCGCGGCGACGTCGCGCTGTCGGTGACGATCAGCGCGCTGTCGACGCTCGTCGGCGTGTTCGCGACCCCGCTGCTCACGCGCCTTTACGTCGACGCGTCGATCGTCGTCGACGTGCACGGCATGCTGATGAGTATCCTGCAGATAGTCGCGCTGCCGATCGTCGTCGGTCTCGTCGTCAATCATCTGTTCGGCAAGATCGTGCGCAAGATCGAACCGATCCTGCCGCTCGTGTCGATGGTCGCGATCGTGCTGATCATCGGCGCGGTGGTGGGCGGCACGCAGAAGAGCATCGCGTCGGTGGGCCTCGTCGTGATGGTCGGCGTCATCCTGCACAACGGCATCGGCCTGCTCGGCGGCTACTGGGGCGGCCGTCTGCTCGGTTTCGACGAAGCCGTCTGCCGTACGCTCGCGATCGAAGTGGGCATGCAGAACTCCGGTCTCGCCGCGACGCTCGGCAAGCTCTACTTCACGCCGCTCGCCGCGCTGCCGGGCGCGCTGTTCTCGGTCTGGCACAACCTGTCGGGCTCGCTGCTCGCGGGAGTGTGGGCGGGTCGCCCGGCGAAAGGCTCGACCCATCCCGATGGCGAGCGCGCGCTGCGCGCCGGGCGCGTCTGATAGAGCGTCGGCGCGCCGCGGTTCGCATCAGGTGATGGATCACCGAACCGCGGCGCGCTCCCGACCGACGCGCGGCACGCTGCTGCGTTTGCGGACGAACGACGAACACGCGCCCCAATTCCCTTAGAATGGTTTTCTCGACAGCGTGCGCAGGCCTTCGCTGTCGCCACGCGAAAAGCTTGCAAAACAAGGGGGAAAACAGCGTGCAGGGCCAATTCGAACAACATCGGCGAGCCGCGCGCCGCCATTCGATAGTCAGCACGACGAGGCAATTTTTCCTGCTCTGCTGTGCGGCGGCATTTGTGACCGCCTGCGCGACGAAGCCGCCCGCCACCGCGTTCGACCGCCAGCTCACGCACGCACTCCCCGCCACCGCGGATACGCCGCTGCGCGAAGCGCTCGCGCCGTTCGAGGCGAAGCATCCGGAGCAGTCGGGCTTTCGCGTGCTGGCGAGCGGCACCGACGCGCTGCAGATGCGCATCGCGCTCGCGCGCGCGGCGACCAGAACCCTCGACATGCAGTACTACATTGCCAACGAGGACACCACCGGCAAGCTGCTGCTCGGCGCCGCGCTGTATGCGGCCGATCACGGCGTGCGCGTGCGCATGCTGGTCGACGATCTGAACTTCAAGGACATCGACCGCATCATGGCGGGGCTGAACTCGCACGACAACATCGAGATTCGCGTCTTCAATCCGTTCGGCAGCGCCCAGCAGGGCATGTTCGAGCGCACCACGAACGTATTCACGCAGATCGGCCACTTCACGCGCCGCATGCACAACAAGGCGATGATCGCGGACAACCAGGTCGCGATCGTCGGCGGGCGCAATCTTGGCGACGAGTACTTCAGCGCCAGCGAAACGCTGCAGTTCCGCGACATGGACGTGCTCGCGGCGGGCCCGATCGTCGCCGACGTCTCAGCGAGTTTCGACGACTACTGGAACAGCGACCTCGCCTATCCGCTGCGTGCGCTGAACAAGCAGAAATTCGACCAGAAAGAACTCGACCAGACGCGCGACGACCTGCGCCACCACTGGCGCACCCATGCCGATCCGTACAACGCGAAACCGCTGAACGCGACGCCGCTCGCCGCGCAGATTACGAGCGAGCAGCTCGGCCTCACGTGGGCGGGTGCGGAATTCAGGGCGGACCTGCCGGAGAAGATCGCGCATCCGTCGCCGGACTACGTGAGCCCGCCGCTCGCGCGGCTGCGCGAACTGATGCGCGACGCGCAGCACGACTTCCTGATCGTGTCGCCCTACTTCGTGCCGCACGCGTCGGGCGTGCAGGCGGCCGGCGAGCTCACGCGCCGCGGCATCCGCATCGCAGTGCTGACCAACTCGCTCGCGGCTACCGACGCGGTCGCCGTGCAGGCCGGCTACAGCCCGTTCCGGGTGCCGCTGCTAAAGGCAGGCGTCGAACTGTACGAATTCAGGTCATACCAGGACACGCCGAACGTGGGGCTGGTCGGCTCGCGTTCGCGCGCGAGTTTGCATGCGAAGACTTATGTGATCGACCACCAGATTCTCGTCATCGGCTCGATGAACCTCGACCCGCGCTCGGCCAATCTGAACACCGAGCTCGCACTCGTGATCCACAGCCCCGAGCTCGCGAATCAGGTCGCCGGCATCTTCGAGCGCGCCATCCAGCCCGATCACAGCTACCACGTGACGCTCGCCGACGCGGCCCAGCTCGCCTATCTGCGCTCGATCGGCGCGCCCCTGTCGCCGCTCGTCTGGACCGACGTCGAGAACGGCCAGACACGCACCTACATTTTCGATCCGCAGGCCGGTTTTTACCGGAATGCGCTAACGGGTCTATTCTCGTTATTGCCTGTCAACTCGGAACTTTGAGAAGCGGAGTCAACCATGACTGAAGACGTACGGATGGAGCGCGACACGTTCGGCGAAATCGCGGTGCCGAACGCCCGCCTGTGGGGTGCGCAGACGCAGCGCTCGCTGCAGAACTTCAAGATTTCGACGGAAAAGCAGTCGCCCGAGCTGATCACCGCGCTCGCGATGATCAAGCGCGCGGCCGCCGAGGTCAACCTCGGCCTCGGTGTGCTCGACGAGCAGAAGGCCCACGCGATCATGCAGGCGGCCGACGAGATCATCGACGGCAAGCATCCGGACGAATTTCCGCTGGCGGTCTGGCAGACCGGCTCGGGCACGCAGACCAACATGAACCTGAACGAGGTGATCGCGAACCGCGCGAGCGAGCTGCTCGGCGGCGAGCGCGGCGAAGCGCGCAAGGTGCATCCGAACGATGACGTGAATCGCGGGCAGTCGTCGAACGACGTGTTTCCGACCGCGATGCACGTGGCTGCCGCGGATGCCATCGTCAAGCATCTGCTGCCCGCGCTGAAGACGTTGCGCGACACGCTCGACGGCAAGGCGAAAGCGTTCACCGACGTCGTCAAGATCGGCCGCACGCACCTGCAGGACGCGACGCCGCTCACGCTCGGCCAGGAATTCTCGGGCTATGTCGCGCAGCTCGAGCACGGCATCCGGCACGTCGAGTCGGCGTTGCCGCATCTGTACGAGCTTGCGCAGGGCGGCACCGCGGTCGGCACGGGACTGAACGCGCACCCGAAGTTCGCCGACGGCGTCGCCGCCGCGATCGGCAAGCTGACCGGTCTGCCGTTCGTGTCGGCGCCGAACAAGTTCGAGGTGATGGCAGCCGCCGACGCGCTGGTATTCGCGCACGGCGCTCTCAAAACGGTGGCCGCGAGCCTGAACAAGATCGCCAACGACATCCGCTGGCTCGCGAGCGGCCCACGCTGCGGTCTCGGCGAGCTGTCGATCCCCGAAAACGAGCCGGGCAGCTCGATCATGCCGGGCAAGGTCAATCCGACCCAGTCCGAAGCGTTGACGATGCTGTGCGCGCAGGTGTTCGGCAACGACGTCGCCGTGAACATCGGCGGCGCGAGCGGCAACTTCGAGCTCAACGTGTTCCGTCCGATGATCGCGCACAACGTGCTGCAGTCGGTGCGCCTGCTCGCCGACGGCGCGCACAGCTTCAACGACAACTGCGCGGCCGGCATCGAGCCGAATCACGAGCGCATCGATACCTTGCTCAACGAATCGCTGATGCTGGTGACGGCGCTCAATCCGCACATCGGCTACGACAAGGCCGCGCAGATCGCGAAGAAGGCGCACAAGGAAGGCACGACGCTGAAGGCGTCGGCGCTGGCGCTCGGCTATGTCACCGAGCAGCAGTTCGACGAGTGGGTGCGACCGAAGGATATGGTCGGACGCACCGCATGATGATGCGCGCTTAGATCTTTCCCTGCGCGACTTCTTCCGGCTTCAGCTCGACGATCGCGTCGAGCGCTTCCTTCACGTCCATCGCGTACCTGGCGAGGCGTTTCTGCTCTTCGGTCTCTGGCAGGAAGGCGGGCACCGGCACCGGATGGCCGTTCTCGTTGACGGCGACCATGACGACGAGACAGTCGGTGGTCTGCAGCAGCTCGCCGCCCTTCGGGTCGCCCGCGTGCACCGACACGTGGATGTGCATGCTGGTGCGGCCCGTCGCGACGACGCGCGCGCGCAGCTCGACCAGATTGCCGACGAGGATCGGCCGACGGAAACGGATATTGCCGACGCTGACCGTCACGCAATAGCGCCCAGACCATACCGCCGCGCATGCGTAGGCGGTTTCGTCGATCCACTTCATCAGCGCGCCGCCATGCACCTTGCCGCCGAAGTTGACCGAGGTCGGCTCGGCGAGAAAGCGGAAGGTGGTTTCCGAACGGTCCAGCGGTGCGGTGGGAACAGTGCTCATCTTGACTCCGGTCAATCGGATGCATTGAAAGGAGGCGATTATACGAGCGCAATATTGCGCGCGGCGCGGCGTCGATTGGGGACGCTGCGCGAAGCGCGCCGATGGGCCGAGGGGCCGAGGGTGGGCCTAGTTGTGGACGCTGATCCCTGTGTCGACGGTGCCGTACATGTTGATGCTGCCGCTGCCGGCCGACCCCGAGCCGGCTCCGCCCCCCGCGCAGGCGCTGGACAGCAGAACCGCCGCGGCGACGGCGAGAAGAGTTTTCATCACATCGATTTCCTGCAAGGACAGGCTTCGATTCTAGCCTGGCGGCTCGCGACGACGCGCAAACGCGGACCGAGCCGGACACGTCCGTCGCATTCATTGTTCACGCGAAGCTGAAACATCGAATACCTGATGCGCGTAGAGTAGGAATCGTGGCGGCGGGCTTTGCGATTGGACCGCGCTGCCCTGTGCCGCCCATTCAGGAGACGTGCCATGACCGCCCCCCTCTTAGACGACCAGAACCACTTCCCCGGCCTGAGCCGCATCGGCGCGCTACTCGCCGATCCCGGCCGCGCCGCGATGCTGTGGGCGCTAATGGACGGCAGCGCCCGCCCAGCCGGCGAACTGACGATGATCGCGGGGCTGTCGCCATCGGCGGCGAGCGCCCATCTCGGACGGCTCACCGACGGCGGGCTGCTCGCGCTCGAAGTGCGCGGCCGGCATCGCTATTTCCGTATCGCGTCGGCGGACATCGCCGCATCGATCGAAGCACTCGCCAACGTCGCGCAGGTCAGCGCGCCACAGCGCTCCGTGCCGCGTCCGGCACGCACCGTGCCACTGGAAATGCGCTATGCGCGCACCTGTTACGACCACATGGCAGGCGAGCTGTCGGTGCGCATGTTCGAGCGCATGCTCGAGCGCGGACTGCTGACGCAAGACGGCGCATCGCTCGAAGCGACCGCGCAGGGCGTCGCCCGCTTCGCCGACTGGGGCATCGATATGGCCGCGCAGAAGACCCGACGGCGGCGCTTCGCTTGCACCTGCCTCGACTGGAGCATGCGCCGGCCGCATCTGGGCGGCGCGCTCGGCGCGGCGTTGCTCGATGCGTGGTCGGCGCATGGCTGGGTCGAGCGGACCGAGCGGCCGCGCGTGCTGCGCGTCACGCCGGCCGGCCATCAACAGTTCGATGCGTTTTTGGCCGGATAGACCGTTCACCTGCCGGCGGCCCGACGTGGCGAGACCTTTTGTTACACGCCAGCGAATCCACCTTACAAATGAGCGAGTCTTGAAACATAGGCGGCGGGTACAGTGAGTGAACGGACCCGGCCCATTGCCACGTCCGTCGGAGATCAGTCATGACACACGCCAAGCAACCCGTGCAGCATGCCGGGATCCGACGCCGGATGAGCGGCTATACGCTGATCGCGGCCGCCGTCGCGCTCGCGGCGCAGAGCGCCCTGGCGCAGCAAGCGACACCCACGCCACAAGCCGCGGCGGCCGTCGGGCCGGGCGGCGATCCGTCGGGCGGCGCTCCGTCGGGGGGCGATCCGCCGGGGCGCGTCGCGCGGCTGAACTACACGGCCGGCGCCGTGACCACCGAGCCGGCCGGCGCGACCGACTGGTCGTACGCGCAGATCAACCGGCCGCTGACGACCGGCGACCAGCTATGGAACGACCAGAACGCACGCTCCGAGCTGCACATCGGCTCGACCGCGGTGCGCCTCGGCCAGAACACGAGCCTCGACGTGCTCAATCTCGACGACACGACCGCGCAACTGAAAGTCGCGCAAGGCACGCTATCGACGCGCGTGCGCGAGCTCGCGCCGGGCTCGTCGTATGAAATCGACACGCCGAACCTTGCGCTCGGCGTAAATGGTCCCGGCGACTACCGCGTCGACGTCGCGCCGGACGGCAGCAGCACGACCGTCACCGTGCGCAGCGGCAGCGCGATCGCGTACGGCGACGGCGGCCAGGTGCCGGTCGCGGCGGGTCAGCAGATCCGCTTTGCCGGCACCAGCCTGCAGCAGCTCGCCGACAACCGCGCGCCCGCTGCCGACGAGCTCGACCAGTGGGCCGCCAGCCGCGACGCCACCGAAGACCGCTCGCTGTCGGCGCGCTACGTGTCGCGCGACATCCCCGGCTACGAGGACCTCGATGCCAACGGCACATGGCGCGAGACGCCGCAGTACGGCGAAGTGTGGGTGCCGAACGCGACGCCGGCCGGCTGGGCGCCGTATCACGACGGCCACTGGGTCTGGCAGGCGCCGTGGGGCTGGACCTGGGTCGACGACCAACCTTGGGGCTTCGCGCCGTACCACTACGGCCGCTGGGCCGAGGTCGACGGCACGTGGGCCTGGGTGCCAGGTCCGCTCGAAGCGGACGCGACGCCGGTCTATGCGCCGGCGCTGGTCGCATTCGTCGGCGACGACGACGGCGGCGTCGACTGGGGTGTGAACCTGGCGGTCGGCGGCGTCGTCGCGGCGGGCGTCGCGTGGTTTCCGCTCGGGCCGGGCGAGCGGTGGCATCCGCATTGGGGCGGTCACGACCGCTGGAGCGCTGGGTACTACGACCGCGTGAACCGCACGACGATCGTCAACGACTACCGCCACCGCCGCAACGTGAACATCCACAACACATACGTGAACTATCGCGTGCCGGGCGGTGTGACAGCCGTGCCGGCGACAGCGTTCGTGCACGGTCAGCCAGTCCGACGCTTTTCGCAGAAGGTCGATCCGGCGCAGTGGCGCAACGCGCGGATCAACCCGGGCGCACCGGGGATCGCGCCGGTGCGCGAAAGCTTCGGGTCGGATCTGCGGCGCGCGAACTACCGGCCACCGGCGAGCGTCGTCGGCCGGCCGGTCGTCGCGACTCGCAATCCCGTCATGCCGGCCGCTTATCACGACGAGCTCGCGCAGCGCTTCGCGCAAAGCGGCGGTCGGGTGCCCGGCGGCGGCCAGCCGGTCGTGCGCACCGCGGTGCCGGCGCATATGACCGGCGCACCGAGCGCGCTGCCGATGGCGAACGTGCGGGTCGTGCAATCGCATGTGCCGGGACGTCCGCCGGGGATGGCCGCGGGTGCGCCTGGCGCGCCTGGCGCAATGGGCGGTAACGGCCCGCATGGCGTCGAGCAGGCTGGCCAGCGGCCCGGCGAAGCCGGCGTCGTGGGGCCGCATGGCGAAGCGCCGCAAGCGCGTCCGGGCATGCCGCCGCAGATGGTCGGCAAGCCGCGTCCGCCGCAGTCTGGCGAGAGCGGGCTCGCGGGCAATATGGGCCATCCGTCGAATGGTGTGCCGCGGCCGCCGCAAGCAGCCGGTGGGAATTCAGCCAACACAGCGGCGTACGCACGGCAGCCCGGCGTGCCGCAGGAATGGGGCGCGGTCGGCAGGTCTCAGCCGGCATGGACGCAGCCGCATACCCCGATGGCGCAGCAGGCACCGCGCATGGCGCAACCGGGCGGCCCGCAACAGCCGAGCTTCGCGCGACAGTCCGGTGCGCCCCACCCGCCGGACAACCCGGCCGCGCAGCAACAGGCGCGTGTGCCAAACTGGCATCCGCCTGTGACGCAACAGGCGCCGCACGCCGTCCCGCCGCAGCAACGGCGTCCCGAACCACAAATGCAGCAGGCGCAACAGCGGCGTGTCGAACCGCGTCCGCAGCCGATGCCGCAAGCCCCTCGGCCCGAACCGCAGTTCCAGCAGGCGCAGCAGCCGCATTTCGAACCGCGTCCGCAGCCGATGCCGCAAGCCCGGCCCGAGCCGCGTCCGCAGATGCAGCAGCCACGCCCCGAACCGCGGCCCCAGCAGGTGCAGCAGCCACGTCCGCAACCCCAGCCGCAACCGCAACATGCCGAGCAGCACCAGGGCGGCGGCAATCGCGACGAGCATCACAAGAGCTAAGCAGGACGCCTGTCGTCCCGGCAACAATAAAGCCCCGCGATGCAAACCATCGCGGGGCTTCTGTTATTCGACGACGACGAGGGCGAGCGCTACCGCCCCGCTCCCACCGACATCAGATCGCCATCGGCGCCGTCAGCGGCTCGTGATGCCGATAGCCGACCAGAGAGAAATCCGCAGGCTCGATCGTCTCGAGCCATTCCGGTTCGTACACGCCGGTCTTCGCGTAGTCGGGCACGCGATCGGAAATCGCGAGCCGCGGACTCCCGTACGGCTCGCGCTCGAGCTGCTGGTGCAGCATATCGAGCTGATTCTCGTAGATGTGCGCATCGCCGATGAAATAGCTGAACCAGCGCGGCGTATAGCCCGTCAGCCGTCCGACCAGATGCAGCAGCGCCGCGCCCTCGGTCAGATTGAAGGGCGTGCCAAGCCCGACGTCGTTGCTGCGGATATACAGGCATAGCGAAATTTCGCGGCGCGTAACGTTCGGCAGAAACTGGTACAGCAGATGGCAAGCCGGTAGAGCGATCTGGTCGAGCACGGCCGGGTTCCAGGCATGGAACAGAATGCGTCGATCGGCGGGGTTCTGCATGATCGTGTCGAGACACTGGCGCAGCTGGTCGATCGCCTTGTAAAGCAGCACCTTCGAGCGGCCTTCTTCGTCGAACTGCGTGATCACGCGAAAACCACGCGCCTGCGCGTCAGCGAGTTGCGCACTTGCGCTGGCGTCGAGCACCTTGTAGGCCGGCCACTTGCGCCATTGCACGCCGTAGACATCACCGAGATCATCCGGGCCCTCGCGATACGGATTGGCGAGCCACTGCGCGTTCTGATTCGCGTTCCCGTCCCACACCTTGCAGCCGAGCTCGCGGAAATCCGCGGCGCTGCGCGAAGCACGCAGAAACCCGACCAGCTCGCCGATCGCCGACTTGAACGCGAGCTTCTTCGTCGTGACCGCTGGAAAGCCTTGTTGCAGATCGAAGCGCAGCATCGCGCCGGGCATGCTGATGGTGCGGATGCCGGTGCGGTTTTCCTGCCACGTGCCGGTGTCGAGAATCGTACGGACGAGGTCCAGGTATTGTTTCATGCAGTTTCCTTCGGCGCGGCGCGAACCCGATCAGGCGCGCACACGGAATTGAGCAAAACCCGATTCTAACAAGCGCGACCGCACGCCGCCGGGGCATGGCGCGCCGCATGGGGAATATCGAGGGAAATATCAGACGGAAAGGAAAACACCGCGGTACGCGATATACGGGCAGCAAATACGTGCATGCAAAAGTGCTTCGACGCGACGCTTGCCGGCGGCGTCGCTGCGCCCGGAAGGCACAGTCAATCCGTCCGAACCGGCACAGCCCGAGACCCCCGGCGACGCGCCAGACCTTCACATGCCACGTCGCCCGTCTCGCCGCTCGCCCGCGCCGCCTACAGATGCTGCACGGACGCCGGCAAATCGCCGTGCGGCGGCGCCATCGGCTCACCTTCCATATGACGCATGCCGTGCGAGCACAGCAGCCGGTACAGCGTTACGCGCGAGATGCCAAGTTCCTGCGCCGCGTCTCCGAGCCGCCCGCGATGCCGCAGCAACGCAAGCTCGATCGCCTGACGCTCGGCCGCTTCGCGCGCCTGCGCGAGCGACACCGGCACGATCTCGACGTATTCGGCAAGTTCGAGGTCGCGCGCGGTGATCGCGCGTCCCTCCGACATCACGATCGCGCGCCGCACCCGATTGATCAGTTCGCGCACGTTGCCGGGCCAGCCGTAGTTATGCAGCGCGGCGATCGCGTCGGGCGCGAAGCCACGCAGGCGGCGGCTCGCATCCTTCTTGAAACGTTCGAGCATGTGCCGCGCGAGCAGTTCGATGTCCTTGCCGCGCGCGCGCAGCGGCGGCTCGTCGATCTGCAGCACGCAGAGGCGGTGATAGAGGTCGGAACGGAAGCGCCCTTCGATCATCGCCGCGGTCATGTCCACGTGCGTGGCCGAAATGATGCGCACGTCGACGTCGATCGCGCTATGGCCGCCGAGCCGCTCGACCTTGCGCTCCTGCAGGAAGCGCAACAGGCTCGCCTGGCTTTCGAGCGGCAGATCACCGATTTCGTCGAGAAACAGCGTGCCGCCGTTGGCCGCCTCGACCCGGCCGATCTTGCGCTGGTTCGCGCCGGTGAACGCACCGCGCTCATAGCCGAACAGCTCCGATTGCAGAAGATGCGGCGGGATCGCACCGCAATTGATCGGCACGAACGGCGCGTTGCGCCGCGCCGAGCGTTCATGAATGGCGACTGCCGTCAGCTCCTTGCCGGTACCCGATTCGCCGGAGATGAACACCGGCGCGTCGGTCATCGCGACCTTGCGGATCGAGCGGAACAGCGCGAGCATCGCGTCGCACGAGCCGACCATCTCGCCCTCGGCGCCTTGCGAGCCGTCGTGCGACGCCGTTTCGCTCAGCGAGATCATGCCGTACGCATGACCGACCGAGTCGACAATACGGTCGCCAGAAGACGGCACAGTCACGTAATCGAAACAGTAGTCGCGCACGAGCCGGCGCAACGCGGCGTCCTGGAGTTGGCCAGGCGTAGTGGCAGCGACCCAGCCGACGTTCGGCATGGTCAAACAGGATTCAAAAGCGGCGATTTCGTGCGGCTGGAAATCACTGGACAGATCGAGCAGGCCGCCAGCAGCCGTGCCGGTGCGCACTGCCCGGCGCGCGTCGCGCGCCGATCCCACGACTTCGACATGCCAGCCACGCTGCATAAAACGCGTATTCAGTTCCGCGCTCGGGTCACGCGAAACGTAAATCAGTTGCCGCGTTGCGGGTTCCATTATTCAGATCCTCTCGCCAACGAACGTTAAGGACGACGCATGCACCTGAAATTGCGGTTCAGACACGCTGACTCGTCCAGGATTCGCGAATCGCAAAACCCGAACGGCCATTCCATTCCGTGCGGACAGCTGATCCCCAAGAAAGCGGCGTGTGTGTTCGAGACGGCCCGATATGGGCCTTTTTTAAATCTGAAGCTGTTTTCGAGAGCTTACTATACGCGCGCCGCTTCGAAAACAATTATGCGAATTTAATCGATTGATCCGTTGCCCATCAAGGCTTAGCGGCCGATCGCGATTTATTCAGCCGACAAATCAAACATTAGTGGAAGCGCTTTTCGTGGCGTTCTCGCGACAGTATTTCGTACCTCGCGGATTAACGAATTATAGGTATTTTCTGCTGATCCGTTTCAGGGTTGCAACGTTTTTTCCCGATTTGGAACGCATTAGTCATGTTTGCGCTGGTTGGCGCCAGACGTATCAATGGATTGCGAGCGATGGCACACGTTTCGCTAATTGGCGTGCACCAGGGAGACACATCATGCGACTCGCATTGCGCATCGATCTGATAAGCCGCCGCGCACCATATTTCGCGATCTGCGCAGCTCTCGCGTTCAGCGCCCTGCCGGCGAGTGCCGGCACGCCGACAGCGCAAGCCGCCCCGGCGCGATTCGCCACGCTGACGGATTCCAGCGATGCCGCCGACCCCGCCTCCGCCAGCCTGCAAGCCACCACGCCGGTTGCCGCGGAGGACGACAGCCAGGTTGCCGCCAATCCGTCGACCCCGGCTGCCGATGCTGCATCCATGAACGATATTTCGCTCGACGACCAGATGCTGTCGCGGCAACGCGGCGGCGCGGTCGGCATGTTGATGGTCGCCGCGACGCCCCGGTTGATGCAAAGCGGCGGCAACCAGGTGACGTTGTGGGACGAGATCGCGCCACCCTCGCCGCTGCCGGTGCCCGTCGATGCCGCGCGCGCCGCCCAGGGCAACGTCGCGACATACCAGCGCAAGTAAGCAGGACAAAGCCACGAACAGACGGCAAATAACCAGGCAATGCAGGACCGGTGGCCGCGCGAGCAGTGACGCGCCCCACGACGGCGGGACACAGGCAACAAGAGAGAAGGGACCGGGACATGAGTACGAACCAACAGACGCCGCACGCCCTCGGGCTGCCGGCGGCGTCGTTCAGCAACGCTCCCGTCTTGCCGCGCGCCGCCTCGGCCGGCACCGCCCTTCTCGCCAGCGTCCTCGTCACCGTCTGCTTCACGAGCCATGCCTATGCCGAGCAGGTTGCCAATCCGGGCGACCTCGTCGTCGAGCGCAGCGTCACGCCGCGCGACGCGTTCGTCCCCGTGCCGCGCGACCAGGACCCGGTCGCCGTGCGCGCCACCACGTTCCCAGCCAACTCGTTCGATCCGACGATCGCGACGCTCGTCGGCGACACCGATCTGACGAACGCGCACGGCTCGAACGGCGTCGCCGCCGGCGGCGTACTCGGCGGCACCGGCATGCAGGCCGTCACGCAGATCCTCTCCGGCAAGGCGACCGGCAACACGATCCCGCTGAACTCGGGCGGCATCGGCGGACCGGCGACGGGCGTCGGCGGCACGATCAGCTCGTCGGTGACGGGCGCGCTCGCGCCGCTATCCAACGTCCTCGGCGGCGCGCTCGGAGGTCTGAAATGAGCACACGCCTGCGCCCCTCGCTGCGCTCGCGGCAAATCGCTGCGGCACGCCCGGCCCTGCGCGTCTGCGCGTGCCTGTGCATGGGCGTCGCTGCGTTCGTCGCCGGCGCGGCTCACGCGCAGGCGCAAGCGGTGCCCATCGTCGGCGCCATCGCGACGATCGGCACCGGCGCGGGCATGGGCGCGACGGGCGCGCTCACGGTCAACGAAACGGCTGGCCTCGACAACGCGCAGGCCAACCAGATCACGGTGACGAACGGCGCCGCGGTCGGCAACGCGAACGCGAGCGTGCAAAGCGCGTCGGTGGCCGCGAACGTGCCGCGCGCGCAGGCGTCGATCGAAGCCAATGCGTTTTCGAACACATCCGGCGCGGTGCTGGTGAACCAGTCGGCCGGAGCAGGGAATCTGCAGCGCAACAGCACCCAGATCGGGACTGCGGCGCTCGGAGTCGAGACCGTCTCGGATGGGGAGCTATCCGCGACGGCCCCGAAAAACGGCAGTCCGGGGCAGTCGAACGCGATTCACGGCGTGCGCGAGGCAAGCATTTCCAGCGATGCCTTGCGCGACGCGAACGGAATCGTGCAAATCAACCAGGCAGCCGGCGCCGGTAATGCCACGGCAAACAGTTTTGTGCTCCGTCCCCCGGCGGGCACTTTTTTTAACTGACCACACTTAAGTATCGGAGCGAATCATGAAGCGCACTCTTATTGCCACGGCCGTTCTCGTTGCCGCGTCCGGCAGCGTGCTTGCCGCGCCGCAGAAGGCCTACCTGTTCAATACGACGGTCGTCGGCGAGATGGTCGGCGTCGAAGGTCTGGTCGGACTGTTTGGCTGCGTGCATGTCTCCAGCACGGCTAACGCGGTGATCAACAACAATCAGACCGTCAACGTGAATGCGACGCTCGATCCGCAGGCGCAGACCTACACCAGCGGCAACGTGACCACGACCCTGAACAACAGCAGAACGTCGGTCAGGGGCGGCGGCTCGGCATTCGCGTTCACGACGCAAAACCATACGTCGTCGAGCTCGGGCTCGCAGGGCTTCGAAGCCTCCGGCGGCTATGCGTACGGCAGCCAGAGCGCGAGCGTGACGAGCGGCGGCTATGAAACCAGCCAGCAGGCAGCCGGCATTGCGGGCAGCTTCTCGCACACAAGTCAGAACTCGGGCGGCCATCTGTCGGCCGGCGGCTCGATCGGCGGCAGCTACAGCTATCAGGACCACAACACGTTCTCGCACGGCAGCGGCTCGTTCAGCGCCCGCGGCGGCCTGCAGGCCGGTTATCGCGAATCGAGCTACGCGAACTCGTCGGGCGTCGCCGGCGGCTTCGAAGCGAGCGAAGCGTCCGGGCAAAGCCGTTCATGGGGCTTCAGGGCGAGCGAAGGCTCCGGCTATGCGATGGTCGGCGAGCAATCGTCGGGCTACTCGCGCAGCCGCTCGTCGTCGAGCGACTCGTATGGCGCCGCCTGGGGCATCGACGCAGGCATGTCGACGACCGACGTGACGACGCGCGGCTCGATCACGCAGCACATCAACAACGAAGCTGCCGCCACGCTGAATGCAACCACCGGCACCAACGCAGCCAGCAACGTGTCGGGCAACCTCGGCATCAACATCGCGGAAGGCATCGACAACGCGCAGAGCAACGACGTGTCGCTCGCCTCGGTCGACGTCGGCAACGTGTTCGGCAACGCGCAGGCCTTCAACGTGCAGTCCTCGGGCGGCAGCGCGACGATCCACAACTTCAATCTGAACGCGTCGGTCGGCAACGGGTCGCTGTCGGGTGTGACGGGCAACGTCGGCGTGAACATCGCTTCCGGTATCGGCAACGCGCAGGACAACGCGCTTGCCGGCGCCGTGACGACGACCTCGCCGGGCAAGGCGCTGACCACCGCGATGGATGCGACGGACGACAACTCGCAATCCGCGACGATGACCGTCCACGGGCAATTCCAGGGCACCGCGAGTCTGGGTGCCGATACGCTGAAAGGCGCCTCCGGAAACATCGGCGTGAACATCGCCGGCGGCGCGGGCAACTTGCAGCACAACGGCCTCGCCATCGCGGCGCTGAACAGCGGCAAGTAAGCCGACGACGCGGCGAGCGCGGGCAGGCAGAAGAAGCACAAAGCAGTCGGAGGGGCGCGCCGGCAGCCATCGAAGCTGCCGGCGCGGATCGGGCAGGAGACCAGCATGACCGGGTTCAAGGGGTTCCCGGCGCTACCGTTCGCCGTAGCGCTGGCAGGGTGCATGCTGTGCGCGGATCACGCCGCCGCACAGTCGAGCATCGACACGTCCACGTTCGTCGGCGTGCCGTTGACGAAGACGGTCCGTTCGATGAAGGACCTGCGCTACAACCACATCGTCAATCAGCAATTCGATTACAGCTGCGGCGCGGCGGCGCTCGCCACCCTCCTCAAGTACGGCTACGGCATCGATATTCCGGAAACCGAACTGATTCGCCGGATGATGGTCTTTTCAACCCCCGAAGTCGTCGTCAAGAACGGCTTCTCGATGCTCGACATGAAGCACTTCGTCGAGACCATCGGACTGCGCGGCCGCGGCTTTCGCGTCAACGTCGAAGCGCTCCACCATCTTCAGATCCCCGTGATGGTCCTGATGAACATCGACGGCTACGAGCATTTCGTGATCGTCAAGCATGCGCAGGACGGCCGCGTGTTCATCGCGGACCCGGCGCTCGGCAATCGCATCGTGCTCGAAGAGGACTTCGCGAAGACCTGGAACGGTCTCGTGTTCGCGGTCCTCGGCAAACCCTTCAGGGAGGATTCACCACTGTTGCAGGACAACGAGTCGCTCGCGCTGAAGCTGCGCGCCGCTGCGCTGGCAGCCGGCACCGCCGCGACTCCCTTTTTCGAGTACGGCTTGAACAAGGCAGACATGTTCTGATCCCGCCATGAAGTCACACTTCACACAGCTTGGGTTCGTGCTCTGCACCATCGCCTGCGGCGCAGGCGGCCTTGCCCACGCTTCGGAGGGCGCCGCCTCGCCACCGGCTCCCGAACTTTCGATACCGCCAGAGCCAGGCGCCGCGCCCCTGCGGGTGCAACTCGTCGGCGACGACGTGCTCGCGACCCAGACCGGCAAATACGCCGGCGCGACGATGATCTCCGGCTTCGTGCTGAACGTCATTTCGCAATGGCAGTTGCCCAACGGCGCGAGCGCGCTCGCCCAGGGATCGCTGAGCGCGGTGCAGAACGGCGGCGGCCAGCTCACGAGCTCCGTCAGCACGTTCGCCAGCGTGAGCGGCGGCGCGCACGGCCATCCAGGCGATTCGGGCGCCAACCCGAATGCCCAGGCGCGCGGCGGCCAGAGCGTCGGCGTCAATGGCGTGTCGCAGGTCACCCAGGTCGCGGGCGATCGAAACAGCGGCACCAACACCGCGCTAATCGACTTCAACAACAGCGCCGTGACGCTGACGGGCTCCGCCAACGCGCCGTCGGCATCGGCCAGCAATTCGACCGGCTCCGTGAAAGCCGGCATTTCGTTCGCCAGCAACGGCGTGAACGTGGCGCTGCAGACACCCGCTGGGCTCGCCACCCAGACCATCGCGCCGAGCAACGGGCAGATCGCCCAGTTGCTGCAGATTGCAGGCAATAACCAGCAAGTCGCCAACGCCCTGCAACTGCATCTGCAAACCCAGCAGATGTCGGCTTCGATGCTTCGTCAGTTGGGCGTGCTACAGGCACTGCAAAACAGGAGATGACGAGGCGGGCCGCCACCGCCAGTTGCAGCACAAGCAGTAAAGAAACGGCCGCGCAGTCAGCACCGCGCGGCCGGACCACCGGGGGAGCAAAAATGAAAAAAGTGTCATCGACCAGGGCACCGCGCATGGCTCTCGCGGCCATTCCGGCCGCCGTCATGCTGTGGGCTCTTTCTCAGTCGGCGAGCGCGCAGGCGCTCGCCGGTCAATCCGTGGAGGACCGTCTTAACACGCTGATGCGCGTCGTCGACGAGCAGCAGCGGCAGATCCATTCGCTCGAACGGCAGGTCACCGAACTCGAGATGGCGCAGCGCGGACGCGGCGTGCCGGGCGCCGGCGCCCCCGCGGGCAGCGACACGGTGGCCGAGCAGCCCGGCGCCGACGGCCTGCCGGTGCCGCTGCCGCCGCTCGCGCAGATCGCGCCCGGCGCGCCCGCGCCGGCGGGCACCACCGGCACCGCGACCGGCGTGCCGGTCAATCCGCCGACGCCGGACGGCAGCAATGCAGGCAACGCCAGCGCCGGCGGCCTGCCCGCCGCCACGGACGGCAGCGGCGCGGTCGGCCGGACCCAGCGCGCGAACGAACCGGTGCGCACGCAGGCCGAGCAGGCGGTCGTGCAACGCGAGCATGCGCCGCTCTTCGACCACAAGCTGACGATGGACTTCGGCATCAGCGACACCTACTACGACCGTCGCCAGTTGCAGTTGTCGGGCTTCCTCGCGCTCGACGCGATTTTCCTCGGCAACATCAACCTCGGCCAGACCAAGTCGCACCAGGTGATGGCGGACCTCGACACGCGCTACGGCGTGTCCGACCGCATCAATGTCGACGTCGACGTGCCGTACGTGTATCGGCGCAGCACCTTCATCGTCGGCGGCGCGGGCGGCGCGGCGAGCACGCTGTCGGACGCGACGGTGTCGAGTCACGACATCGGCGACGTGAACTTCGGCATCTACTACCAGTTCGTTAGGGAAACCAATGCCTTGCCGGACGTGGTCGGCAGTCTGCGCGTGAAGGCGCCGACCGGCAGCTCGCCGTTCGGCGAAAAAGTCGTGCAGGTCGACGCGGACAACACCAACCTCGTCGCGCCGACCAGACTGCCGACCGGCACCGGCTTCTGGAACATCACGGCGGGTCTGTCGGTGCTGAAGACCTACGACCCGGTCGTGCTGTTCGGCAGCGTTTCCTATACCTACAACCTTGCGCGTTCGTTCGCGGACATCTCGTCGGTGCAGGGACAAACCGAACCGGCGACGGTCAAGCTCGGCGACATCGTGCAGTTCGGCGGAGGCGTCGCGCTCGCGTTCTCCGACAAGGATTCGGCCAGCGTGTCGTTCACGATGGCGCTCGAACCCGCGTCGCAGACCAAGTCGCCGGGCGGCAGCTATCAGAAGGTGCCGGGCAGCGAAACCACGGCCGCGGCGATGAATTTTGGCCTGAACCACGTCGTGAACAAGCATCTGACCATCAACGGCTCGGTATCGATCGGACTCACACCCGACGCGCCGAACTTCGTGGTCGGCATGCGCTTTCCGTACACCTTCTGACTTGCCAACGATACGAGGTCGAACGTGCGTGAATCACCTCATCTGACCAGTGTGGCTTCCGTCGCGGCAGCGGGATCGCATCTGTCGCTCGCGGTGCCGAAGCAGCGCGCCGCGGTGTCGTCCGCTGGGTCCGCGGCGGCGCCGGGCGTCGCCCCCCCGGCAAGCAACCAGGCCGGCGCCCCGGCGAGTGCCGCGGTGCGCGGCGTCGCGCGACAGCTGCTGTACGTCGCGCGCACACCCGACGAAACGCTGATCGCGCATCTGAAAAGCCGCGGCTGGCAGGTCGCGGCGGCGCGCTCGGCGCACGAACTCGGGCGGCTCGTGAAACCTGACATCGCATGCGCGGGGATCGTCGATCTGGCGAGCTTCGCGCCGCGCGACATCGGCGGGCTCGAGGCGAGCCTGCGTCAGCAGCAGATCGGCTGGATCGCGCTGGCGACCAACGAGCGGCTCGACGATCCGCTCGTGCGACGCCTCGTGCGCCACTACTGCTTCGACTTCGTGAAGCTGCCCGTCGCGCACGCCACGATCGACTATCTGGCCGGCCACGCGTTCGGCATGGTCGCGCTGTGCGACCCGGAACTTCCGCCGCCCGTCAGCGAAGCGGGCGACGAGGAAATGGTCGGCACCTGCGAGGCGATGCAACAGCTTTTTCGCACGATCCGCAAGGTCGCGAACACCGACGCGAGCGTGTTCATTGCGGGCGAATCGGGCACTGGCAAGGAGCTGACCGCGCTCGCGATCCACGAGCGCTCGCCGCGCCGCAAGGCGCCTTTCACGCCGATCAACTGCGGCGCGATCCCGCCTCATCTTCTTCAATCCGAACTGTTCGGCTACGAGCGCGGCGCCTTTACCGGCGCGAATCAGCGCAAGATCGGCCGCGTCGAGGCGGCAGACGGCGGCACGCTGTTTCTCGACGAGATCGGCGATCTGCCGCTCGAAAGCCAGGCGAGCCTGCTGCGCTTTCTGCAGGAAGGCAAGATCGAGCGGCTCGGCGGACGCGAATCGATTCCGGTCGACGTGCGCATCATCTCGGCGACCCACGTCGATCTCGACGGCGCGATGCGCGAGGGCCAGTTCCGTGCGGATCTGTTTCATCGCCTGTGCGTGCTGCGCGTCGACGAGCCGCCGCTGCGCGCGCGGGGGCGGGACATCGAGATTCTCGCGTACCACATGCTGCACAAGTTCAAGACCGACAACGCGCGCAAGATTCGCGGCTTCACGCCGTCGGCGATCGAGGCGCTCTACAACTACAACTGGCCCGGCAACGTGCGCGAGCTGATCAACCGCGTGCGCCGCGCGATCGTGATGGCCGAGAACAAGCTGATCTCGGCCGACGACCTCGACCTCGCGGGCTACACGGAGCAGGAAAGCATGACGCTCACGCAGGCGCGCGAGGCTGCCGAGAAGCGCGCGATCGAAGCCGCGCTGCTGCGCCATCGGCACCGGTTGAACGAGGCGGCGGTGGATCTGAACATCTCCCGCGTGACGCTGTATCGGCTGATGGGCGTGCACGGCTTGCGCGAACCGGGCAGCGCCGACGACAAGGGAGCGCTCCCCGCGGACGGGCCGGCGCGGGCGTGAGCGGCGGGTACGCGTCGGTGTGGATCGACGGCTCGGGTAGAATCGCCCGGTTACCCTCCTCTTTCCATTCGATGACGACGCTCACCCTGATCGTCGCTCGCGCCAGCAACGGCGTGATCGGCCGAGACAACCAGTTGCCCTGGCGACTGCCCGAAGACCTCAAATTCTTCAAGCGCACGACGATGGGCGCGCCCATCATCATGGGCCGCAAAACGCATGAATCGATCGGCCGGCCACTGCCGGGACGCCGCAACATAGTCGTCACGCGCGATGCCTCGCGACGCTTTCAGGGCTGCGACACCGCGACCAATCTCGACGAAGCGCTCGTGCTCGCCGCGCAGGACCAGGCGCCGCAGGCGTTTCTGATCGGCGGCGCAGAGCTCTACGACGAAGGGCTGCGCCATGCGGACAAGCTGATCGTCACCGAAATCGCCGCCGACTTCGACGGCGACGCGACCTTCCCCGCGATCGACCCGCAGGTGTGGGAAGAAATCGCGCGCGAAGCGCATCACTCGAATGCGCCCAACGACTTCGATTACGCATTCGTCACGTATCAGCGCAAGGACGTCTGACGGCGCGCGCCGCGCAAGCGATAAAAAACGCCACGCAACGTTCAGTTGCGTGGCGTTTTCGTTTGATACGGGGCTGCGCTGGAACGCGCCGTGCGGCTTACTGCCCCGCGATGGTCATCCGCTCGATCAGCACCGAGCCGGTCTGCTTGGTGCCGCGCGTGATCGTATCCGCGCCGATCGCGACGATATGGCGGAACATCTCCTGCAGCGTGCTCGCGACCGTGATTTCCTCGACCGGATACTGGATCTTGCCGTTCTCGACCCAGAAACCCGACGCGCCGCGCGAGTAGTCGCCGGTCACGTAATTGACGCCCTGCCCCATCAGTTCGGTCAGCAGCAGACCCGTGCCGAGCTTCTTCAGCATCGCCTCGAAGTCGTCCTCGGGGCGCGTGTTCGAACTGAGCAGCGACAGGTTGTGCGAGCCGCCCGCGTTGCCGGTGGTCTTCATGCCGAGCTTGCGCGCCGAGTAGGTGGACAGGAAATAGCCCTCGACGACGCCGTCCTTCACGACCGAGCGCTGGCGCGTGCGCACGCCTTCCTCGTCGAACGGCGCGCTGCCCATCGCGCGCGCGACGTGCGGGTCTTCGACCACCTGCACGTGCGGCGCGAACACCGGCTTGCCGAGGCTGTCGACCAGAAACGAAGTCTTGCGATACAGCGCGCCGCCGCTCGTCGCCTGCACGAATGCGCCGAGCAGGCCCGCCGCGAGCGGCGCCTCGAACAGCACCGGCACCTTGCGCGTGTCGAGGCCGCGCGCGCCGATGCGCGCGAGCGCGCGCTGCGCCGCGTAACGACCGACCGCTTCGGGATCGGCGAGTTCGTCGGCGCTGCGCGTCGACGTGTACCAGTCGTCGCGCTGCATGTTGCGGCCGCTGCCGGCGATCGGCGCGCACGCGACGTAGTGGCGCGAATACGGATAGCCGGAGAGGAAGCCGCGCGAGGTCGCCAGCACGAACTGCGAGTGCTGTGCCGACACGCTCGCGCCTTCCGAGTTCTTGATCTGCGGATCGGTCGCGAACGCGGCGTCTTCGGCGCGGCGCGCGATTTCGACCGCTTCGTCGGCGGACAGATTCCACGGGTGGTACAGATCGAGGTCGCGCGGCGCGGTTTCGAGCAGCTCCGCTTCGGCGAGGCCCGCGCAATTGTCTTCGGCGGTGAAGCGCGCGATGTTGTAGGCGGCCGCGACAGTGTCCTTCAATGCCTGCGGCGAGAAGGTCCGAGGTGCTCGCGTTACCGCGTTTGTTGCCGATAAACACCGTCACGCCGACCATCTTGTCGCGGTTGTGCTCGATCGTCTCGACTTCGCCGCGCCGTACCGAGACGGACAGGCCGTCGCCTTCGGAGATTTCGGTCGCGGCGTCGGTGCCGCCGAGCGCCTTCGCGTGACGGAGGATGTCCGAGGCGATTTCCTTCAGCTCATCCTGGGTATGCGGAAAAAAGCGCTGCTTGACGTCCATGTCTGCTGCCATTGTGGTTGCCGTCCTGTTGGGGCCGCGCGGCCCTGGGTATGCACACCGTATTCGGGGCAGGCGCGCGGGTGCGGGATAGATGCATCCCGCGATCATAGCAAGGTACGCGCCGCCGCGGGTCGGGCCGGCGCGGCAAGTTACAATACCGGCATGACACGCAAAACCCGCATTCAACCGATCGAATCCGTCGTCACGGAAGTCGACGAAAACGGCTACGATCGTCCGAGCAAGTCCCAGGTCAAACGCGAAATGCAGGCGTTGCAGGATCTGGGCTTGGAACTCGTCGCGCTGCCGAAAGACGCGCTCAAGCGCATGCCGATGCCCGAAAAGCTCGACGAAGCCGTGCGCGAAGCGCGCCGCATCACCGACCACGAAGGCAAGCGCCGCCAGATCCAGTACGTCGGCCGCGTGATGCGCTCGCTGCTCGACACCGAAACCGCCGCGCTGCGCACCGCGCTCGACACCTACAAGGGCATCAACAAGTCGGAGACGGCGAAGCTCCATTGGATCGAGCGCACCCGCGAAAAGCTGCTGGCCGACGACGCCGCGCTGACCGAGTTCATCCGCCAGCACCCGAGCGCCGACCCGCAGCAGGGCCGCACGCTGATCCGCAACGCGCGCAAGGAAGCGGAGCAGAGCAAGCCGCCGCGCTACTTCCGCGAGTTGTTCCAGTGGATCAAGAGCGCGGCCGGCACCGACGACGAAGCGCAAGAAGCGCACGACCCCAACCTCGCCGCGGAAGACGACGATGACGACCGCGACGCCTGATCGACGTAAGCAACGTCAGCACCCCGACGAAATCGTGATCGGCCTCGTGTCGATCAGCGACCGCGCGTCGACGGGCGTGTACGAGGACAAGGGCATTCCGGCGCTGCAGGAGTGGCTCGGCGCGGCCTTGAGCTCGCCATGGCAGGTGGTCACGCGGCTGATCGCCGACGACGCGCCGACCATCTCGGCGACGCTGATCGAGCTGGTCGACGAAGTGGGCTGCGATCTGGTGCTGACGACCGGGGGCACCGGACCGTCGCGCCGCGACGTGACGCCCGAGGCGACGCTCGCTGTCGCGACCAGGGAGATGCCCGGCTTCGGCGAGCAGATGCGGCAGATCAGCCTGAATTTCGTGCCGACCGCGATCCTGTCGCGCCAGGTCGCGGTGATCCGCGAAACCGAACGACACGCCGCGCTGATCATCAACCTGCCCGGCCAGCCGAAATCGATCAGGGAAACGCTGGAAGGCCTGCGCGATGACGGCATGGTCAAGGTGCCAGGGATTTTCGCGGCGGTGCCGTACTGCATCGACCTGATCGGCGGCCCTTACGTAGAAACGAACGTCGACGTGGTCAAGGCGTTCCGGCCGAAAAGCGCGCAACGCGCGCCGCGGCAAGACTGAGGTTCGAGGTTCGGGGCCTGCCCGTGCAGGCCCGCGCTTTACTGAGCGCTCGCGGCGGCGTCCGGCGCCGACGGCACGAGGAAATGCTCGCGGTAGTACTTCAGCTCGTCGATCGACTCGTGGATATCGGCCAGCGCCGTGTGCATCGCGCGCTTCTGGAAGCCCTTGTAGATGACCGGCTGCCAGCGCCGGCACAGCTCCTTCAGCGTACTCACGTCGAGGTTGCGGTAGTGGAAGAAGCTCTCCAGATCCGGCATCCAGCGCGCCATGAAGCGGCGGTCCTGGCAGATCGAGTTGCCGCACATCGGCGACTTGCCCGGCGGCACGTACTGGCCGAGGAACTCGCGGATCTGTGCGGTCGCGTCGGCCTCGCTGACCGTCGACGCCTTCACGCGATCGATCAGCCCCGAGCGGCCATGCGTGTTCTGGTTCCACGCGTCCATCTTCGCGAGCGTTTCATCGCTCTGATGAATCGCGAGCACCGGACCTTCGACCATCCTGTCGAGCGTCGAGTTCGTCACCACCACCGCGATCTCGATGATGCGGTCGGTGTCGGGCTCGAGCCCGGTCATTTCCATGTCCAGCCAGACGAGATTCATGTCGCTGCGCACGAGCGGCGGTTGTTCGGTGGATGCGAGGATGTCAGTCATGAAGGCAACCCTGAGGGCCGCGCAGCGGGCTTCGCTGGAAACCCGCGCGGCGCGGCATGTGTTCGTTTGAAATCGATTCGCGCGGTTCGAGCCGGGCCGGCCGCGCCAAAGCGCCGCCCTGAACTGCTACCCGGAGCTCTTGCGTTGAACCGTCGCTTTAAACCGTATCTCCGCCGCGAGGCGGGAAGAAACATATAATTCTCGCATAGATACCACGGAATCCCCGGATGCCTACCCTGTACTTCACCGCCCTGTTCGTCGTCGCCGTCGTCGCGATGGTCGGCACCAAACTCTGGCTCGCGTCGCGGCAGATCCGCTTCGTCGTCGCGCATCGCGAACAGGTGCCGAGCCAGTTCGCGAACACCATCGCGCTCACCGCGCATCAGCGCGCGGCCGACTACACGGTCGAGCGCACGCGGCTCGCGATGGTCGAGATCGTCGTCGGCGCGGCCGTGCTGATCTGGCTCACGCTGCTCGGCGGCGTGCAGATGCTCGATCTCGCGATCTCCGACTGGCTCGGCCGCGGCTACGTCGGTCAGATCGCGCTGGTTGCCGCTGTGATCGCGATCACGAGCGCGATCGACCTGCCGTTCGATTACTACCGGCAGTTCGTCGTCGAGCAACGCTTCGGCTTCAATCGCATGAGCAAAAGCCTGTTCTTTTTCGACCGTCTGAAGGGCGCGCTGCTCGGCATCGCGTTCGGCCTGCCGTTGTTGTTCGTCGTGCTGTGGCTGATGAACCGCGCGGGCAACCTGTGGTGGCTGTGGGCATGGGTCGTGTGGGTCGCGTTCCAGATGTTCGGCCTGCTGATTTTCCCGACCTTCATCGCGCCGCTCTTCAACAAGTTCGAGCCGCTGAAGGATGAAGCGCTCGTGACCCGCATCGAGGCGCTGATGAAGCGCTGCGGCTTTGCCGCGAAGGGCCTGTTCGTGATGGACGGCAGCCGCCGTTCGGCACACGGCAACGCGTACTTCACCGGCTTCGGCGCGAGCAAGCGCATCGTGTTTTTCGACACGCTGCTCGCGCGCCTGTCGGGCCGCGAGATCGAAGCGGTGCTCGCGCACGAGCTCGGCCACTTCAAGCGTCGTCACGTGATGAAGCGCATGCTGGTGACGTTCGCGATCAGCCTCGCGATGCTCGCGCTGCTCGGCTGGCTGACGCAATGCGTGTGGTTCTACGAAGGGCTCGGCGTGCGGCCGTCGCTCGTCGGCGGCAATAGCGGACTCGCGCTCGTGCTGTTCTTCCTCGCGCTTCCCGTGTTCATGTTCTTCGTCACGCCGCTTGGCAGTCTCAGCTCGCGCAAGCACGAGTTCGAAGCCGACGCGTTCGCGGCGACGCAAACCGACGCGCACGATCTCGTCAACGCGCTCGTCAAGCTGTACGAGGACAACGCGTCGACGCTGACGCCCGATCCGATCTACACCGCGTTCTACTATTCGCATCCGCCGGCCTCGCAGCGGATCGACCGACTGCTGCAGCACGCATGAGCGGCCGCGCTCCGAAGAAGGCGTCGCGCGGCGCGTCGGCCACCGCATCCGGCATGTACGGCGTGCGCACGGGCGGCCTCGTGGTGGCCGCGCACGGCCGCCACTATCTGGTCGCTCCTGAAGACGGCGGCGCGTTGCTGCAATGTTTCCCACGCGGCAAGCGCAGCGAGGTCGCGGTCGGCGATCGCGTGATCTATGAGCCGACCTCGGCGGATCAAGGCGTGATCGTCGAGATCGGCGAGCGGCGCAATCTGCTGTATCGCTCGGATCAGTACAAGTCGAAGCTGTTCGCCGCGAACCTCGACCAGTTGCTGATCGTGCTCGCCACCGAGCCGCATTTCAGCGAGGATCTGCTCGGCCGCGCGCTCGTCGCCGCCGAGGCGAACGAATTGAAGCCGCTGATCGTGCTGAACAAGATCGACGTCACCGATGCTCTGGACGGCGCGCGCAAGCGGCTCGAGCCGTATCGCGCGCTCGGCTATCCGGTGCTCGAAGCGTCGATCCGCATGCAGCCCGAGGCGGCACGCGCCACGCTGACCGAACATCTGCAGGGTCACGCGACGCTGCTGCTCGGCCAGTCCGGCATGGGCAAATCGACACTCGTGAACCTGCTGATTCCCGATGCCGAAGTCGCGACGCGCGAGATCTCGACCGCGTTGAACAGCGGGCGCCATACCACGACGTTCACGCGTCTTTATCCGCTGCCGCAGTCGGAGGGCACGACCGGCGTGAATGGCGTCAACGGCGCGGCCGGCGCGCTGATCGACTCGCCGGGCTTTCAGGAATTCGGCCTGCATCACCTGACCGAAGGCCGGCTCGAACGCGCGTTCCCCGAGTTCCGGCCGCTGCTGCCAAACTGCCGTTTCTATAACTGCCATCATTTGCACGAGCCTGGCTGCGCGATCCTCGAAGCCGTCGCCGACGGGCGTATCCGCCGCGAACGGCATGCGCTTTATGCGCAGCTCGTGCACGAGGCGAGCCAGATTGTCCGCTGACATGAAACTGATGCGCGCGCCGAACCTGATCATCGGACAGCATTGGGTCAACGTGCTGGAGACCGCGGGCATCGCTTGCGAGCTGCACAACCGCTATCTGAACGGTGCGCTCGGCGAGATTCCGGCCGACCAGTGCGCGCCGGAGTTGTGGCTCGTCGATGAACGCGATGAGGCGATCGCGCGGCGGCTGATCGAAGCGGCCTCGCGAGGACCGGCACCGGGCGCGCCTCCATGGCAATGTCAGCAGTGCGGCGAGGTGCTCGAGGCGCAGTTCACCGTGTGCTGGCAATGCGGGACCGTGCGCGATCCGTTGAAGGGGTGAAGCGGAGTCGGGAATTGAAGAAGCCGGGCATTGCCCGGCTTCTTCTTGTGCTGCGCGCGTGGCCTCGCCGCTTCAGGCGAGCCACACCGCGATGGTCAGCATCAACAGCAGGATCATCCACAGTACGACTGCACGCCACACCAGCCCCACTGCCGATTGCAGCGTGCGCGGCGTGCAGTCGTCGCCGACCTGCATCGGACCGCCGTCGCCGGTGGCGAGCGCGTCGAGGCTCGACGGCTCCGCGAGTGGCCCGGCCAGGCGCGCGCCGAGCGCCCCGCTGCCCGCGGCGAGCAACACGCCGTCGTTCGTATCGGGCCACTGCCGCGCATGATTGCGCCACGCGTAAATCGCATCCTCGAAATTGCCGACGATCGCAAAGCCCAGCGACGTCAGCCGCGCCGGCACCCAGTCGATCACGAAGAACGCGCGCTGCGCGAAGCTCGAAAACGCGACGGTGCGGTCGTCGGCCGGCCGCGCCCATGCGCGCGCGAGATATTCCGCGCAACGGTACAGCACCGCGCCAGCGGGACCGACCGGAATCAGGAACCAGAAGAACACGCCGAACACATGACGATGCGACGCGACCACCGCGTGGATCAGCGTGTGACGCACGATCTCGCTGACCGGCATGTCGACGGTCTCGAGCCCGGTCCATTCGTTGAGAATTTCGCGCGCGCGTGGCACGTCGTCGTTGTTCAACGCGAGATGGATGTCGGTGAAGTAATGGCTGAACTGCCGGAAGCCGAGCGTGAAGTACAGCACCACGACGTTCCACAGGAACGCGAGCATGAAGTGAATGTGATACAGCACGTAGTAGACGAGCGCGACCGCGAGCGTCCAGGGCACCACCACGACGAGCCACGCGAGCAGACCGTGACGTTGCTTGCCAGCATCGAATCCGTGCGCCGCCGACTCCGCATGGTATTGAAGCAACGCGGACAACGGATTGTTCGGCGACAGCGCGCGTACCTGTTCAATGATCAGAGCCAGCAATACGGAGAAAAAAGTCATGCGATGCGCCGTGCTTTTTAAGTTTTTTACGATTGTTTTATAACGATAGCACAGGGTCGGATGAGTCTGAACGCGGATGCTGGCAAAGCGCCGACAAGTGCGTCGTTCGCGCAACTGTGCATCGTCGACGCGGCGATGCGAGTCACGTAATTTATGCGGCGAGGAACCGATACAGGTTGCGCAGCATCGCCGCCGTCGCGCCCCAGATGAAATGATGGCCGCCTGGCACGGCTGCTGGCGTGACCGTCTGCGCGTGGTGCGCGCCCCGCTGCTCGGCGGCCTCCGGAGCCGCCGTCAATTCGCCGCGCGGATACGGCATCGCGAAGAAGCGGCGCTCTCCGCCCTCGTAGCGGAACAGGCGCTCTTCGTGGTTGGACGGGTCCATCAGGAACGCGAGCGGCACTTCGAAGACCTCGGCCACTTCGAGCGTATCGATCTCCAGCGAGAACGGCGGGTGCACAAGAGCGACGACCGGCGACACGCGAAAGCCGGTGCCAGTGAGATAGTCGGGCAACGCGCCGAGAACTTCGACGCGCGACGCGTCGAGGCCCACCTCTTCGCGCGCTTCGCGCAGAGCCGTAGCAGTCGCATCAGCGTCGAACGGTTCCTGGCGGCCGCCGGGAAAACTCACCTGACCGGCGTGATCGTTCAGATGGTCCGCGCGCTGCGTGAGCAACACGGTAAGACCATGCGCGCGCACGACGAGCGGCACCAGCACCGCGGCCACGCGCGGATCGAGGTCGGTATTGCGCCACGGCGCATCGGCAATTTTCTCGGGTGTCCAGGCAAGCTGCCGATCAAAGCGCGCCCGCAGTGCATCGGGCGTCAGACGCTCGCGCGCGACCGGTGGCAGATCGGCGCCTGTCGCGATGACAGGCAGAGTTTCGGGCTCAAAGACGGGGCGGATCAACGGGTCTCTCTGATGAGCGTGGACATGCCGCTATTTTGACCTGGCCAACAAAAAAGCACCCGCGAGGGGTGCTTTTTCTTACAGCATTTACGCTTGGGAAGCAGCGCGGTCTTTCGAGACCAGCTTTTCCTTGATTCGAGCCGACTTGCCCGAACGCTCGCGCAGATAGTACAGCTTCGCACGACGCACATCGCCGCGACGCTTGACGACGATGCTAGCCAGCAGCGGCGAATACGTCTGGAACGTACGCTCGACGCCTTCGCCCGACGAAATCTTACGGACGATGAACGACGAATTCAGACCACGGTTACGCTTGGCGATCACGACGCCTTCGTAAGCCTGCACACGCTTACGCGTGCCTTCAACCACGTTCACGCTGACGATGACCGTATCGCCCGGACCAAAATCCGGAATGGTCTTTTCGCCGAGAACGCGCGCGATTTCTTCCTGCTCGAGTTTTGCAATCAGATTCATCACTGACTCCTAGATCCATCTTGTCGGCGTTCGTACCTGCCTCACGCGCTTACTGCGTTGGGCTACGGCCCCGATAGAGGATGGGTTCACATCTGGCACCGCACACGCATGCACGACACCGCCTTGTGTCCGCTCGAAAGACCGGGGCCTCAGGCCTTCGGCTCTTCCTTCGCGAGACTCGCGAGCCACGCCTCGTCGGCACGGCTCAGCATTCTGTTCTTTCTGGCCTTCACGATCAGATCGGGCCGCTTGTTCAACGTGTTGCGCAATGCTTCGCGCCGCCGCCACGCTTCGATTTCCGCATGATGGCCGCCGAGCAGCACATCAGGCACCCGCACGCCCTCGTATTCCTCGGGACGCGTGTAGTGCGGACAATCGAGCAGCACATCGACGAAGCTATCCTGCACCGCCGACTGCGAGTCGTTCAGCACGCCAGGCAGCTGACGCACGACCGCATCCATCAACGCCATCGCGGGCAACTCGCCGCCCGACAGCACGAAGTCGCCAAGGCTTACTTCTTCGTCGACTACACGGTCCAGCAGACGCTGGTCGATCGCTTCGTAGCGCCCGCACAACAGGATCAGACCGGGTTCGGCCGCGAACTTCATCACGCGCTCGTGATTCAGTGTGGCGCCTTGCGGCGACATCATCACGACGCGCGCCGCGCCGATGCCCTGCTCCGACTGCGCCGCCTTCGCGGCACTGATCGCGTCTTCGAGCGGCCGGGCCAGCATAACCATGCCGGGGCCGCCGCCGTATGGGCGATCGTCGATCGTGCGGTAGTTGTCGGTCGTGAAATCGCGCGGATTCCACGTACGCAACCCATAGCGCTGCTGCTTCGCGGCCCGGCTGGTGATACCCCAGTCAGTCAGCGCGCGGAACATTTCTGGAAAGAGCGTCACGACATCGAACTGCATCGCTCTCCCCGCTCAACGATAGATTTCAATAGTCAGCTTCCCAGTCGACGACGATATGCTTTGCCGCCTGGTCCACCGTTTTGACAAAGACGCCGACGAACGGGATCAAACGCTCGCCTGCGACCGGCTTGCCGTTTTTGTCGATAGCCGGATATTCGATGCGCAGCACCGACTGCGCGCCGTTGTCGATCATGCTGGCGACTTTGCCGAGGTTGAGCCCGGCGAGATTCACCACGTCCAGGCCGATCAGATCGACCCAGTAGAATTCGTCGGCTTCGAGCGCCGGAAATTCGCTACGGCCGATGTATACGCGGGAACCGCGCAAAGCCAACGCCGTATCGCGGTCAGCGACGCCACCCAGACGGGCGACCACGCTGTCGCTATGTGTTTTGGCCTGCAAGGACGGCGCCGATTTGCGCTCCTGGCCTTTCAGCAGCCACCAGCGTTTCGCGCTCAGCAAGACGTCGCCGCCTTGCCCGGCATCCGCATGCGCGGCTACCTTGACCCAGCCTTTGAGACCATAGGCGTCGACGATTGCGCCGACTTCGACCGCATCGGCCGGCCAGCTTGCCGCCGTTTCGATGCGCATTTCTGCAGCTTCGAAATCGGCGTTCGCGGCATTGGCTTGCGCCTCTTTCGCCTTGCCGTCGGTTCGTTCGACCGGCTTGCGGACGAATGCACCGAACGACGCCTGACCAGACGCCTTTGCGCGCGAAGCTGCCTTGACGCTACCAGAAGTGCCGGAATCACGCTCAGACATCGAATAACCTCGACAACAACTTCGCAGCCTGCTTTGGCGTCTGCTTCAGTAAAACAAATTGCGCATCGGACTGCTCACGCGAGTTGCGCGAGCCGCCGGCCGAACCGACGACGATACGCCTGCGGGCCGCCATATCAAGCAGCCGGCTGCGCCTTTTGCGCTTCCTTCACGAGACGTTCGACGGTCGGCGACAGTTGCGCGCCAACACCTTGCCAGTACGTCAGGCGATCCTGAGCGATACGCAGGGACTCGCCCTTCGTAGCGACCGGGTTGTAGAAACCGACGCGCTCGATGAAGCGGCCGTCACGACGGCTGCGCGAGTCGGTGGCGACGATGTTGTAGAACGGGCGCTTCTTGGAGCCGCCGCGAGCCAAGCGGATGATGACCATACTAGAATCCTTGAAAACCGGGGTTCGGAACGACTGAAACACGCGATTATAGCGGGAAACCGACGCCATAACAAACACTTACCGGGATAAACTGCGGAACCGGGCTGCACCCACCTTCTACAAGAGGTGCGAGAACCCGTTCAAACGCCCGAATTACCTGAAGGAGCGCCTGTGCAACGCCAGCCGAAACTCCCGTTTCCGTTCGCCTTTTGTGCCTTTTTCGTACGCTTTGCTGGACTTTCGCGCACCTCGTGCAGCCGGATTCTACGTGCGGTAGCGGCCGCGGTTATCGCCGCGCAGGCGTTGACGGCAATCGCCGCGCTGCCCATCGAGAAAATCAAGCTGCCGCCGGGCTTTCACATCGAAGTGTTGTCGGACGAGGTGCCGAGCGCGCGCGCGATGACGTTGTCGCCCAAGGGCATTCTCTACGTGGGCAGCGACGATGGCCATGTGTATGCGCTCGAGCTGCGGAACGGCCGCGTGACGGGTCACCACGTGATCGCGTCCGGGCTGCAGATGCCCGCCGGCGTCGCGTGGCGCGACGGCGCGCTGTATGTGTCGGCCGTGTCGAAAATCGTGCGCTTCGATGCGATCGACTCGCACCTGAACGATCCGCCGAAACCGGTCGTTGTCACCGACAAGCTGCCGACGGACACGCATCACGGCTGGAAATTCATCGCGTTCGGCCCGGATGGCAAGCTGTACGTGCCGCAAGGCGCGCCGTGCAACATTTGCCAGAGAGATCCGGACCGCTTTGCGATGATTGGCCGCATGAACCCGGACGGCAGCCACTACGAGGTCGTCGCGCGCGGCATCCGCAATTCGGTCGGCTTCGCGTGGCATCCGGTCACCCACGAACTGTGGTTCACCGACAACGGTCGCGACCTGCTCGGCGACGATATTCCGAGCGACAAGCTCAACCGCGCGCCGCATGTCGGCATGAACTTCGGCTTTCCGTACTGTCACGGCGGCGACACGCCCGACCCCGAGTTCGGCAAGGATCATCCGTGCAGCGAATTCACGCCGCCAGTGGTCAAGCTTGGCGCGCACGTGGCGGCGCTTGGCATGCGCTTCTACGACGGCCCGATGTTTCCAGCCGACTACCGCAACAATATCTTCATTGCCGAGCACGGCTCGTGGAACCGCAGCAAGAAGGTCGGCTACCGCGTCGTGCGCGTGATCACCGACCCTGACGGCAGCCACGCACGCCAGCAGGTCTTTGCCGAAGGCTGGCTGCAACCCGGCGAATCGGTCTGGGGCCGCCCCGCCGACGTGTTGCCGCTGCCAGACGGTTCGCTACTGATCAGCGACGATACCGCCGGCGCAATCTATCGCATCACGTATTCAGCGCCGTAACGCGCGGATGCACGCATGCCCGGCTGAACTCACCCTGAGCCAGGTCCGGCGCATCTCGCCGCCCCGCTTTCAGCCTGGGCGATCGTCCTCCACGTGACCACCCGCGCGCCGCAGGCGTAGAATGCGCGTCGGTCCGCGCCCCCGCGGCGCGCCGCTCCTTTCGACCGCCCGTCACTCTGCCCACGCGTTCATGCCCACCGCTGCCTCGACTTCCCCGCGCTTCAGATCCAAGACGCTCACCGCCGCGTTGGCGTTCCTGTTCGGCAGCCTCGGCGCCCACCGCTTCTATCTGTATGGCACCCGAGACATCTACGGCTGGGCGCATCTACTCGGCACGCTGATCGGCATTCCCGGCGTGATGCTGCTGGTCGCGACCGAGCGCGCGTCGATCCTGGGCTGGGTGCTCGCGCCGATCGGCGCGGTTTCGCTGTTTGCCGCGTTTCTGGCGGCGCTCGTCTACGGGCTGCGTCCTGATCAGAAATGGGATGCGCAATTCAATACCCACACGCAACGCAAAAGCCGCTCCGGCTGGACGGTCATTTTCGTCGTGATCTTTTCGCTGCTGATCGGTGCGTTTCTGCTGATGACCGGTCTCGCGCTCGCGTTCCAGACCTACTTCGAAAGTCAGGTCGAAGCGGCCAAAGCGATTTCGCAGTAATGCCCCGTGGCGGGACCCGCAGACGTTCCTGCGCGCTAGAAAAGCCTCAGTTGCGGATTGTCGCGCGCCGGTGCGCTCACCTGCTCGGCGCGCGGCGGCTCGATCCGGCGGAAATGCGACATGTCGAGAATGCCGCGGTCGCGCCCGTTCAACCCTAACCGGCGCACGGCCTTGTGAAAGCGCTGCCTGAGCAGATCCGCCCATAAGCCCTCTCCCTTCATGCGGGTCGAGAACGAAGAATCGTAATCCTTGCCGCCTCGCATGTCGCGCACACGGCTCATCACGCGCTCGGCCCGATCCGGGAAATGTGCGCCCAGCCAATCCTTGAACAGCGGCGCGACCTCCCACGGCAGCCGCAGCACGATATAGCTCGCATTGCTGGCGCCCGCTTCGGCGCATGCTTCGAGCACGCGCTCCATATCCGGTTCGGTGACGAACGGGATCACCGGCGCGATGCTGACGCCGACCGGAATGCCCGCCTCGCTGAGCGTCCGGATCGTGCGCAGCCGGCGCGACGGCGTGGCCGCGCGCGGTTCGAGCGTGCGCGCGATGTCGGCGTCCAGCGTGGTGATAGTGATCGCCGCCATGAATTGCCCGCGCCCGGCCATCGGCGCAAGCAGGTCGATGTCGCGCTCGATCAGCGATGATTTGGTGATCGCCGCGAACGGGTGGTTGCGCTCGCTGAGCACCTCGATCACGCGACGCGTAAGACGCAAGTCACGTTCGGCCGGCTGCCATGCATCGGTGGCGACGCCGAGCGCGATCGGCTCGGGTACATAGGACTTCTTCGACAGTTCCCGCTCGAGCAGTTCGGGCGCGTTGATCTTCGCGTAGATGCGGCTTTCGAAATCGAGCCCGGGCGACAAGCCCAGGTAGCTGTGCGTGGGCCGCGCGAAGCAATAGATGCAGCCGTGTTCGCAGCCCCGGTAAGGATTCAGCGACACATTGAACGGAATGTCCGGCGACGCATTGCGTGTGAGGATGGTTTTTGCGCGCTCCTCGAACACCTGCGTGCGCAGGACCTTCGGCTCCCCGTCTTCGTCGGCCGTCTGCCAGCCGTCGTGGACGGCTTCGCGCCGGTCGACTTCGTAGCGGCCTTGCAGGTTCGTGACCGCGCCGCGCCCCTTGCGAGGCGCCGGCGGCGCGATCGGAAATTCGGGAATGTCAGGGGTGTCGGGGTCATCCACGGCGGGCCACGCAAAGCAAACACAAACGGGAGGCGCCAAAGGAAAGCGGCGCAAAATACCTGTATAAATATACAGTGTTTACGCCGTTTGTCGAGCACTTCGTTGGTCGCTTGATGCGCGTCCAACCCCGTCAGTGAACCGGCACCTACTCGCCCACCGCGATCGTCAGCGTCTCCTTGATTTCCTCCATCACCACATAGCTCTTCGACTGCACCGCGCCCGGCAGCTGCAGCAGGATATCGCCGAGCAACTTGCGGTAATCGGCCATTTCGCCGATGCGCGCCTTGATCAGATAGTCGAAATCGCCCGACACGAGGTGGCACTCGAGCACCTCGGGGATCTTCTGCACCTCGCGCCGGAACAGATCGAACATGTTGCCACTCTTGTGATCGAGCGTGATCTCGACGAACACGAGCAGCGCCGCGCCCAGCTCGGCCGGGTTCACGCGGGCGTAGTAGCCGGTGATCACGCCGTCGCGCTCCATCCGCTTGACGCGCTCGATGCACGGCGTCACCGACAGACCGACCTGCTCCGCCAGGTCCTTCATCGCCATACGGCCGTCCTGCTGCAGGAGCCGCAGGATCTTGTGATCGAGCTTGTCGAGAGCCCGCACGGGCTGGCGCTGGGTACGCATGGTGTTTTTTCTAAAAATGATGAAAATACAATAACAAAACCTGTCTCACAGTTAATAGTATAGCGGTTAACACTGGGCAAACGGCATTTCACCTCACATTGCAGCTCGTCGAATCGAATCAGATCGAAGCTCCGACGAGCGCCTTGCCTTCACTCAATTTTTGGATATCTGGAGCAGCTATGCGAGTCGTCGTTTTGGGCAGTGGCGTCGTCGGCGTGACGAGTGCGTATTACCTCGCGCGCGCCGGTCACGAAGTGACCGTTATCGATCGCGAGGCCGGCCCGGCGCTCGAAACCAGTTTCGCCAACGCGGGCCAGATCTCGCCGGGCTACGCTTCGCCGTGGGCCGCCCCGGGCGTGCCGCTGAAGGCCGTCAAGTGGATGTTCCAGAAGCACGCGCCGCTAGCGATTCGCGTCGACGGCACCGCGTTCCAACTGCAATGGATGTGGCAGATGCTGCAGAACTGCACGGCGCCGCGCTATGCGGTGAACAAGGGCCGTATGGTGCGGCTGGCAGAATACAGCCGCGACTGCCTGCAGGCGTTGCGCGCCGACACCGGCATCGAGTACGAAGGCCGCACCGGCGGCACGCTGCAGGTATTTCGCACGCAACAGCAGTTCGACGGCGCCGCGAAAGACATCGCCGTGCTGCAGGAAGCCAACGTGCCATACGAACTGCTGACGGCCGACGAACTCGCCAAGGCCGAACCAGCCCTCGCCGCGGTGTCGCACAAGCTCACCGGCGGCCTGCGCCTGCCCGGCGACGAAACCGGCGACTGCCAGATGTTCACGACGCGCCTCGCGGCGCTCGCCGAGGAACTGGGCGTCAAGTTCCGCTACAACACGTCGATCGACGCGCTCGCGATGGCGGGCGGCCGCATCGCCGGCGTGCAGTGCGGCAGCGAACTCGTGCGCGCGGATTCGTTCGTGGTCGCGCTCGGCTCGTATTCGACGCGCTTCCTCGATGGCATAGTGAAGATTCCGGTCTATCCGCTGAAGGGCTATTCGATCACCGCGCCGATCGTCGACGCGGCTGCCGCGCCGGTGTCGACCGTGCTCGATGAGACCTACAAGATCGCGATCACGCGCTTCGACGACCGAATTCGCGTCGGCGGGATGGCCGAGATCGTCGGCTTCGACAAATCGCTGCGCCAGGCGCGCCGCGAGACGCTCGAGCTTTCTGTGAATGACCTGTTCCCGGGCGGCGGCGACACGTCGAAGGCGACGTTCTGGAGCGGTCTGCGGCCGATGACGCCGGACGGCACGCCGATCGTCGGCCGCACGCCGGTGCCGAACCTGTTCCTGAACACCGGCCACGGCACGCTTGGCTGGACGATGTCGTGCGGCTCGGGCCAACTGCTCGCCGACTTGATGTCGGGCAAGCAGCCCGCGATTCGCGCGGACGATCTGTCGGTGCATCGCTATCTCGGCGAGACCGCGGGCGAGCATCGGCCGGCGTATGCGTGAGTTTGAGTGCGTGCGCTGACGCGGCCCTGGCCGCGGCGCAGGCCGCAACAAACAGCAGCCGGACAAACAAACGGCGCCTCGCGGGGCGCCGTTTGCATTTCAATGTGCTGCCGCGATCGCGGCCGGCATCGAGGCATGCTCAGAACTGGTCTTCCGACAAAGCCAGCACGCCCTCGCCCCCCTTCGCGCTGACGATCGCCACTTCGAGCGCCGCCGCCTGCGGCAGCACGTGCTCGGCGTAGAACCGCGCGGTCGCGATCTTCGCGTCATGAAACGCTGGGTCCTCGTCGCGCTTCGTCGCCGCGGCAAGCTGCGCACGCGCCATCTGCCAGCCGCCCAGCACGATGCCCGCGAGCTTCAGATAGGGCACGCTGCCCGCGAACACCGCATTCGGATCGCCCTTCGCATTTGCGACGACGAAATCGACGACCGCGCCAAGCGCGCGCTGGCCCTGCGCGAGCTGTGTGCGCATCGATGCGAACGCCGCGCCCTGCTGCGCGCCAAGCGCTTCAACCGTTTCGGCGACGCCAGCGAGCAGTTCCTTCGCGACCTTGCCGCCGTCGCGCAGCGTCTTGCGACCGATCAGGTCGTTGGCCTGGATCGCGGTCGTGCCTTCGTAAATCGGTAGAATGCGCGCGTCGCGGTAGTACTGGGCAGCGCCGGTTTCCTCGATGAAGCCCATGCCGCCATGCACCTGCACGCCGAGGCTCGTCACGTCGATCGACAGCTCCGTGCTCCAGCCCTTCACGATCGGCACGAGGTATTCGTAGATCGCCTGATGCTTCGCGCGCGTCGCATCGTCCGGATGACGATGCGCGATATCGCAGTGCGAGGCCGCGACGTAGGCGAGCGCGCGCGACGCCTCGGTGAGGCTGCGCATCGTCGACAGCATGCGGCGCACATCCGGGTGCTGGATGATCGCGACCGACTGCTTCGCGGAGCCGTCCACGGGACGGCTCTGCACGCGCTCTTTCGCATACGCGACCGCCTTCTGATATGCGCGATCCGAGATCGCGACACCTTGCATGCCGACCGCGAAACGGGCGGCGTTCATCATGATGAACATGTATTCGAGGCCACGATTCTCTTCGCCGATCAGCTGACCGAGCGCGCCGCCGTGATCGCCGAACTGCAGCACCGCGGTCGGGCTCGCCTTGATGCCGAGCTTGTGTTCGATCGATACGCAGTGAACGTCGTTGCGCTCACCGAGCGAACCGTCTTCGTTGACGAGAAACTTCGGCACAAGAAACAGCGAAATGCCTTTCACGCCATCGGGCGCGTTCGGCGTACGTGCGAGCACCAGATGCACGATGTTCTTCGCCATGTCGTGCTCGCCCCACGTGATGAAAATCTTCGTGCCGAACAGCTTGAACGAACCGTCGGCCTGCGGCTCGGCGCGCGTGCGTACGAGCGCGAGATCGGAGCCGGCCTGCGGTTCGGTCAGGTTCATCGTACCGGTCCATTCGCCGGAAATCAGCTTGGGCACATAGGTCTGTTTTTGCGCTTCGCTGCCAGCGGTTAGCAGCGCTTCGATGGCGCCGTCGGTCAGCAACGGACACAGCGCAAAAGAGAGGTTCGACGCATTGAGCATTTCGATGCAAGGCGTCGCGATCAGCTTCGGCAGGCCCTGGCCTTCGTAGTCGAGCGGATGTTGCACGCCCTGCCAACCGCCTTCGGCAAACTGGCGGAAGGCTTCCCTGAAACCCGGCGTCGCAGTGACCACGCCATCCTTCCAGCTGCTCGGATTGCGATCGCCGTCGACGTTCAGCGGCGCGAGCACTTCACCGCATAGTTTCGCCGACTCGTCGAGCACGGCCCGCGCGGTGTCGAGGTTCGCGTCCTCGAAGCCGGGCAGCTTCGCGATGTCTTCGAGTCCGGCCAGTTCTTTCATCACGAACAGCATGTCCTTGATGGGCGCCGTATAGCTCATTTCGGTTCTCCTCCCTTGATATGAAAAAAGGGCGCGGGACTTGGTCGGTCCTGCGCCCTTCGCTTGCTTTCGGCGGCCTCTTTCAGGCGCCGCGGCGCTTAGCCGAGTTCGCTCACGAGTTCCGGCACGAGGGTGAACAGATCGCCAACCAAGCCGTAATCGGCCACGCTGAAAATCGGCGCTTCTTCGTCCTTGTTGATCGCGACGATGACTTTCGAGTCCTTCATGCCGGCGAGGTGCTGGATCGCCCCCGAGATGCCGACCGCGACGTACAGTTGCGGCGCGACGATCTTGCCGGTCTGACCGACCTGATAATCGTTCGGCACGAACCCCGCGTCGACCGCCGCACGCGATGCGCCCAGTGCCGCGCCGAGCTTGTCGGCCAGCGGTTCCAGCACCTTCATGTAGTTCTCGCCATTGCCCAGACCACGGCCACCCGACACGATGATCTTCGCGCTCGTCAGTTCCGGACGATCGAGCTTCGTCACTTCGCGGCTCACGAACTGCGCGAGGCCTGCGTCGGCTGCCGCTTCGATCTTCTCGACCGCTGCGCTGCCGCCTTCGGCCGCGACGGCATCAAAACCGGTCGAGCGCACGGTGATGACCTTGATCGGATCAGCCGATTGCACGATCGCGATCGCGTTGCCCGCGTAGATAGGACGCTCGAACGTGTCGGCGCTATCCACTGCCGTGATGTCGCTGATCTGCGCGACGTCGAGCTTCGCGGCGATACGCGGCGCGATGTTCTTGCCGTAGGCGGTAGCCGGCGCGAGGATGTGCGTGTAGTGCTTCGCCGCATCTTGCACAAGCGTCAGGACCGTCGCTTCGACGTTTTCCGCGAGGCCTGCGGCCAGTTGCGGCGCATCGGCGAGCAGCACCTTGCTGACACCAGCGATCTTCGCGGCCGCATCGGCCGCGCCCTGCGCGTTATGTCCCGCGACCAGCACGTGAATATCACCGCCGATCTTCTGTGCCGCTGCGATCGTGTTCAGCGTCGCGGCCTTGATCGACGCATTGTCGTGTTCTGCAATTACCAGGTTCGTCATTTCTCGGGTCTCCTCACAGCACCTTCGCTTCGGTCTTCAGCTTCTCGACCAGCGTCTTCACGTCCGGCACCTTCACACCGGCGGAACGCTTCGGCGGCTCGGCGACTTTCAGCGTCTTCAGACGCGGCGTGACATCGACGCCGAGGTCTTCGGGCTTGAGCGTTTCCAGCGGCTTTTTCTTCGCCTTCATGATGTTCGGCAGCGTTACGTAGCGCGGCTCGTTCAGGCGCAGATCGGTCGTGACCACGGCCGGCAGCGTCAGCGACAGCGTTTCCGCGCCGCCGTCCACTTCACGCGACACCGTCGCCTTGCCGTCCGCCACGACGACCTTCGACGCGAACGTCGCCTGCGGCAGATTCGCGAGCGCGGCGAGCATCTGGCCGGTCTGATTGGAGTCGTCGTCGATCGCCTGTTTGCCGAGGATCACCAGTTGCGGCTGCTCCTTGTCGACGAGCGCCTTGAGCAGCTTCGCGACGGCGAGCGGCTGCAGGTCTTCGTTCGATTCGATCAGGATCGCGCGATCCGCGCCGATGGCGAGCGCGGTGCGCAGCGTTTCCTGCGCCTGCGCAACACCGGCCGACACGGCGATCACTTCGGTCGCGACGCCCGCTTCCTTCAGACGCACCGCTTCTTCAACCGCGATTTCGTCGAACGGGTTCATCGACATTTTCACGTTCGCGATATCGACGCCCGTACCGTCCGATTTCACGCGGACCTTCACGTTGTAGTCGACCACTCTTTTCACTGGCACCAGAATTTTCATGCACACGCTCCAAAGTTACGAATACGTCAACCCGATGAACATTATAGCGACTGCCCTCATGACAGCCGTGTCGCGGGCGCTTTGCGGGAGGATATCGCTCCTCAGCGGCGTAACGGCAATATCGAACGATCGTTCTATTTTAATCTCCAAAAAACCCGGGAGACAACCCCGGGTTCCGACTCAGACCTCTAATTTCGCATTGCCGTCGTGTTCTGCGAGGTCCGCGGGCGTTGCATCACCAGGAGGTGATTACCGAGCCGCCGAATTTGCTGTCGACGAACTGCTTCACTTCCGGCGAGTGGTACGCCGCGACGAGCTTCGCGACCCACGGCTTGTTCTTGTCCGCTTCGCGAATCGCGATCACGTTCACGTAGGGACCTTTCCGGTCCTCGATCGCGATAGCGTCCTGCGTTGGCTTGAGGCCCGCGTCCATCGCGAAGTTGGTGTTGATCGCGGCGGCATCGACATCGCCCAGCGAACGCGGAATCTGCGCCGCGTCAAGCTCGACGATCTTTAGTTTCTTCGGATTGTCGACGATGTCGAGCGGCGTCGCCTTCAGGCCCGCCTCGGCGCGCAGCTTCAGCAAGCCCTGCTTCTGCAGCAACAGCAGCGCGCGGCCGCCGTTGGTCGGGTCGTTCGGCACGGCGATCTTCGCGCCCGGCTGCAGTTCGGCGAGCGACTTCACCTTCTTCGAGTAGATCCCCATCGGGTACGTGACCGTATCGGCGATACGGATCAGCTTGTAGCCGCGATCCTTCACCTGCGCCTGCAAGTACGGGTCGTGCTGGTAGCTGTTCGCGTCCAGATCGCCGCCCGCGAGCGCCGCGTTCGGCTGCACGTAGTCGGAGAATTCGACGATCCTGATGTTCAGGCCGTTCTTCGCGGCGACCGTCTTCACGACGTCCATGATCTGCGCATGCGGGCCGCCGGTGACACCAACCTTGATCGTGTCTTCGGCATGCGCCGCGGTGGTGGCGAAGAGCGTTGCCGCGCCGCATGCGGCGGCCAGCTTGAGAATGAAGCGACGTTGCATGATGGACCTTTTCCGAATCTTTATTAGCGGGCTTCCGAACGCCCTTGTTTATTTGTGGCTCAGACGACGCACGAGCCAATCCCCAAACGACTGCACCAGTTGCACGAACACGATCAGTATCAGCACGACCGCGAGCATCACTTCTGGCAGGAAGCGCTGATAGCCGTAGCGGATGCCGAGGTCGCCAAGACCGCCGCCGCCGATCGCGCCGGCCATCGCCGAATAGCCGACCAGCGACACGAACGTGATCGTCAACCCGGCGACCACTCCCGGCAGCGATTCCGGCAACAGCACCTTGAAGACGATCTGGCTGGTGGTCGCGCCCATCGCCTGGGCCGCCTCGATGAGCCCGCGATCGACCTCGCGCAGCGCCGTTTCGACCAGACGCGCGATGAACGGCGCCGCAGCGATCGTCAGCGGCACGATCGCAGCCGCGGTGCCGATTGACGAACCGACGACCAGTCGCGTAAACGGAATCACCGCGACCAGCAGGATGATGAACGGCGTCGAGCGCACCGCGTTGACGATCACGCCCATCACGCGATTCAACGCGACGTTTTCGAGCACGCCCTGGCGGTTGGTCAAATACAGCAGCACGCCGAGCGGCACGCCGACCACAGCGCCAATCAGTCCGGAGATGCCCACCATGATGAGCGTCTCCCAGAACGACTGGACGAACATATCGAACATTTCACTCAACATGCGAGAGCTCCTCCACAACGACACCCTGCTCGCGCAGAAACGTGATCGCCTGCGCGACCTTGGCCGGATCGCCGCCCGCGAGTACCGCGAGCGAGCCGAACGCCTGCCCCTGGATTTCGTCGATCTGGCCGTGCAGGATGTTGAAGTCGAGCTCGTAGCGGCGAATCGTCTCCGACAGGATCGGCTGATCGACGCCCGAACCGGTGAACGCGAGGCGCAGCAGATGGCCGCTGCCGGTCTTCAACCGCTGCGCGACGCGCGCCTTCATGGCGGGCGGCAGCTCCTGCGCGATCACGTCGCCGATCAGCGCGCGCGTGACTTCGTGGTGCGGCTGCAGGAACACGTCGATCACCTTGCCCTCTTCGACGACGCGGCCCGCGTCGAGCACCGCGACGCGATCGCAGACCTGCTTGATCACGTCCATCTGGTGAGTGATCAGCACGATCGTCAGGTTCAGTTCGCGGTTGATGCGCTTGAGCAGATCGAGGATCGCGCGGGTGGTTTCGGGGTCGAGCGCGGAGGTCGCCTCGTCCGACAGCAGCACCTTCGGCTTGCTCGCGAGCGCACGCGCGATGCCCACGCGCTGCTTCTGCCCGCCGCTGATCTGCGCCGGATAGCGGTCCTTCTGCGCCGACAGACCGACGAGCTCGAGCAGCGGCAGCACGTTCGCCTCGATCTCGTCGCGCTTCAGGCCGGCCAGTTCGAGCGGCAGCGCGACGTTCTCGTACACGGTGCGCGACGACAACAGATTGAAGTGCTGGAAGATCATGCCGATCTCGCGACGCGCGTCGCGCAGTTGCGCGGCGGGCAGCGTCGTCAGATCGCGGCCGTTGACGAGGATGTTGCCCTCGGATGGGCGCGTCAGCAGGTTGATCGTGCGCACGAGCGTGCTCTTGCCCGCGCCGCTGCGGCCGATGATGCCGAACACCTCGCCCGCCGGAATCGTCAGATTGACGTTGTGCAGCGCCTCGACCCACCCCCGGGGCCCGGCAAACCGCTGGGAAACATTGCGTATTTCGATCATGGACAAACGAAAACGGCGGAGGCTGCCGGCGAGCATCGTGCTCCCGACAAGCGGCCGCCGTTTCTTTTATTGGGATTTGAGGTCGTCATTCTACCGCAGCGACGACATGCCCTTTAATAATCAATTTCGATCTTTTCATAACCTGAGGGCATTAGAGCCGCGCCTTATGCACGAAGCTCACGCGCTTCGCGCCGCTACGACTATGATCGGGCCACCCTCCTTCAGCACAAGCCGCCGCCATGCAGACTTCTCCGAGCCACACCGTGCGCGCGAGCGCCGGCAGTCTCAATAAAGATGTGCCGCAGCGCGGGTCGGTGACGACCGGCGATGGCATCGAATTGCCGCTGTATCGCTGGCGGCCGAACGGTCCCATACGCGCGACGGTCGCGCTGCTGCACGGCCTCGCCGAACACGCCGGCCGTTACGCCGCCGTTGCGGGCCGGCTCAACGCGGCGGGCATCGAGCTCGTCGCGATCGATCTGCGCGGCCACGGCCACGCGCCCGGCAAGCGCGCCTATGTGAAACGCTTCGACGACTACCTGCTCGATGCGCAGGCGCTGCTCGACGCCGCCGCGCAAAGCTGTGCGCCGTTATTCCTGATGGGTCACAGCATGGGTGGCGCGGTGGCGGCGCTGTATGCGATAGAGCGCCTCGACGCGAGCGGGCGGCGCCTCGCCGGCCTGATCCTGTCGAGCCCCGCGCTCGCGCCGGGCCGCGACGTGCCGAAGTGGATGCTCGCGCTAAGCCAGGTGATCAGCCGCGTCTACCCAACCTTCCCGGCGATGAAGATCGACCCTGCGCTGCTCTCGCGCCTTCAGGCGGTGGTCAAAGCCAACCTCAACGATCCGCTCGTGCATCACGACGCGATTCCGGCGCGCACGGGCGCCGAGCTGCTGCTCGCGATGGCGCGCATCGAACGCGGACGCGCGAGGCTGCGCATGCCGCTGCTCGTGTTTCATGGCACCGACGACAAACTGACCGAGCCCGACGGCAGCCGCGCATTCGGCGAGTACGCGGGCTCGCCGGACAAGACGCTCACGCTGCACGAGGGTAGCTACCACGAGACGATGAACGACCTCGATCGCGATCGGGTGATCGAGGCGTTGGTCGAGTGGATCGAAAGGCGGGCGGTGGGACCGAGTTGACAAGACGCGGCGCTTGCTGGCCGTCGACTAGCGCTTCCACTCCGGCGCGCGTTTGTCGATGAAAGCCTGCACGCCTTCGAGCGCCGAGTCGTCCATCATGTTGCAGGCCATCGTCTGCCCCGCGAGCTGGTACGCGGCTTCGATACCCATTTCGAGCTGCCGGTAGAACAGGTCCTTGCCCGCGCTGACAGCTTCGACCGGCTTCGCGCAGATGCTCGCGGCGAGCCGCGCGACTTCGTCGTCGAGCGCATCGGCTGGGGCGACGCGGTTCACGAGCCCCTGCTTGCGCGCTTCGGCGGCGTCGATGAAATCGCCGGTCAGCAGCATTTCGAGCGCGGCCTTGCGCGACAGGTTGCGCGACAGCGGCACCGACGGTGTCGCGCAGAACAATCCGAGGTTCACGCCCGATACGGCGAAGCGCGCGGTATCGGCGGCGACCGCGAGATCGCACATTGCGACCAGCTGGCAGCCGGCGGCGGTCGCGATGCCATGCACGCGCGCGATCACCGGCTGCGGCATGCGCTGGATCGTCAGCATCAGCTTCGTGCAGCGCGCGAACAGCTGCTGGTAATAAGCAAGCGATGGCGCCGCGCGCATTTCCTTCAGGTCGTGCCCCGCGCAGAACGCGCGGCCAGCGCCGGCGATCACGACCACGCGGGCATCGGTCTTCGCGATCCCGGTCAGCGTCTGCTGCAGTCCGTCGAGCAACGCTTCGGACAGCGCGTTGAACGCGTCGGGCCGGTTCATCGTCACGCGCACGACGCCCGCTACGCGATACGCGTCGTGTTCGATCGTGACCGGCGACGCGTCGCCGGTGCTGGCGGGACTGGCGTTCATGGCTCGCTCCTCGGTACGTGAATGTCGATTTTCGCTCGCTGGCTTTCGAGCCACTGTCGCCGCGTGCAGTCGGGCAACCTCAGATCTCCGCCAGCGACCGCACGTGCGCGACCACGCTGCGCCCGAGCGCCGACAGGTTGTAGCCGCCCTCGAGACAACTGACGATGCGCCCACGCGCATAACGCCGCGCGATCTCGCGCATCTGGTCAGTGATCCACGCGTAATCGTCTTCGACGAGGCCCATGTTGCCGAGGTCGTCCTCGCGATGCGCGTCGAAGCCGGCCGAGATGAACAGCATCTCCGGCCTGAATTCGTGCAGGCGCGGCAACCACAGCATATCGACCGCTTCGCGCACGGCCATGCCGTTCGAACGCGCCGGCATCGGCACGTTGCACATGTTGGACGCCTGGTTGTCGGCGCCCGTGAACGGATAGAACGGATGCTGGAAGATGCTGCACATCAGCACGCGCGGGTCGCCCGAGAACGCGGCCTCGGTGCCGTTGCCGTGATGCACGTCGAAGTCGATGATGGCGACGCGCGCGAGACCATGCACGTCGAGCGCGTGGCGCGCGGCGATCGCAATGTTGTTGAAAAAGCAGAAGCCCATCGCACGCGCCGGTTCCGCGTGATGGCCCGGCGGCCGCACGCTGCAGAACGCGTTGTCGTAGCGGCCTTCGATCACCGCGTCGGTGGCGGCGACCGCCGCGCCCGCCGCGCGCAGCGCGGCCTGCCACGTGTGCGGATTCATCGTCGTGTCGGGATCGATCTCGGCGACGCCCTCGACGGGCGAGCGACCGCGGATGTAGTCGACATGCGCCTGCGTGTGCACTCGCAGCAGCGCGGCCTCGTCGACGAGCGGCGGCGATTCGCGCTCGATCAGCGCGTCGATGCGGCTTGCGATCAGTTGATCCTCGATCGCCTGCAGGCGCGCGGGACACTCGGGGTGCCACTGCCCCATGTCGTGCAGCAGACAGTCGGGGTGGGAATAGAAGCCTGTTGCCATAGTTCGTGTTGTGCGTCTCTTCTACGGCGCGACGCATGAACTGCGCGCGCGGCGTGTCTCCGTCGAGCGGCGCGCGCCCCCGCGCGCCTCCATTCGTCAAGTTACCACACGACGCCGCTGTCGCCGATTCAGCACGGTTTTGCGGAAGTCGTCGGATATACTTCCCCGACCCGTTATTCGCCGTTTCGTTCCTGCAGCTTTCCGACTGCTTCCAGCCTTTCACGCATCGCGCTCACTGCTCACCATGACCGTCAAGCTTGCTCTGTCCGCAGGATCCCCACGCAACCGTCTTCGCCTCGGCACCCACGCCGCCTCACTGATCGTCGCATCGTGCATGTTCATCGCAGCAAGTCCCGCGAGCGCGCAAAGCGCCACGAGGAAAGCACCGGTGCAACTCGCGCAGAGCCAGCCGCAGCAGCCGGTACCGCAAGGACAGACGTTCGAGGAAGAGATCATTCCGCAGCGCTATGCGCACAACGCGAACGTCGATGCGTTCATCAACGAGATGGTCGCGCGCTACGATTTCGACGAAGCGTCGCTGCACGCGCTGTTCACCGGCGTCAGCTACTCGGCGACCGCGGTGAAGCTGGTCACCCCGTCACCGACGCCGTCGGTCAAGAACTGGCGCTCGTATCAGGCGCGCTTCCTCGACCCGGTGCGCGTCAATGCCGGCGTGCAGTTCTGGCGCGAGAACCGGGCCACGCTGCAGCGCGCGTATCAGGAGTTCGGCGTGCCGCCGGAGATGATCGTCGGCATCATCGGCGTCGAGACGATCTACGGTCGCTACATGGGTAATTTCCGCGTGCTCGATGCGCTGACCACGCTGAGCTTCGATTATCCGAACACCGCGAATCGCGCGGACCGCCAGGCGACCTTCCGCAAGAATCTCGAAGACTACCTGGTGTGGACGCGCGACGCGCAGATCGACCCGAACACGGTGCTCGGCTCGTACACCGGCGCGATCGGCATTCCGCAGTTTCTGCCGAGCAGCATCGTCCAATACGCGGTCGACTACGAAGGCAACAAGCGCATCGATCTGCGCACGAGCGATGCGGATGCGATCGGCAGCGTCGCGAACTATCTGCGCCAGAACGGCTGGGAAAGCGGGCGGCCGGTGGTATGGCGAATCGGCTCGGACGCGGGCAGCCTCGGTGTCGCGCAGGCCGCGGCCAATGGGCAGCCGGAGCCGCACTGGCCGCTCGACCAGTTGCTGCGTGCCGGCCTCGTGCTGAACGAGCCGAACGTCGACATTGCTTCCGAAGCGGGCACCCCGGTCACGGTGGTCGATCTGCCGACACCGGGACGCGGCACCGAGTTCGTGCTCGGCCTGAAGAATTTCTACGTGCTGACGCGCTACAACCGCAGCTTCTTCTATGCGCTCGCGGTGTATCAGTTGGGTCAGAAGGTCAAGGCGCAGATGCAAGCGATCGACGCGGCGAATGCCGCAAAAGCGGCCAACAACGGCAGCGCATCGCAAGCCCAGGCGGATCAGTCGAACTCTGATTCGCAGTGAGTCACGCCGCGAGTCGCCGCGGGCGCCTCGCGTTGAAAGACGCAAAAAAAGCGCCGGCTCGACCGGCGCTTTTTATTAGCTCGTGTGCCCGCGAAGGCGCCCAGCGACCCGCTTACGCGGGAAATACCCCCGTGGACAGGTAACGGTCGCCGCGATCGCAGACGATGAACACGATCGTCGCGTTCTCGACCTGACGCGCGATGCGCAGCGCGACTTCGCACGCGCCACCCGACGAAATGCCCGCGAAGATGCCTTCGACCGACGCCAGGCGGCGCGCCATCGCCTCGGCCGCGGATTGGCTGACGTTCTCCACGCGGTCGACGCGGCTGCGGTCGAAGATTTTCGGCAGATACGCTTCCGGCCATTTGCGAATACCCGGAATACGCGAGCCCTCTTCCGGCTGCGCGCCGATGATTTCGATCTGCTGGTTCTGCGTTTTCAGATACGTCGACACGCCCATGATCGTGCCGGTCGTGCCCATTGACGACACGAAGTGCGTGATGCGCCCTTCCGTGTCGCGCCAGATTTCCGGGCCCGTGCCTTCGATGTGCGAGGCCGGATTGTCCGGGTTCGCGAACTGATCGAGGATGATGCCCTTGCCTTCGCGCTGCATCTGCTCGGCGAGATCGCGCGCGTACTCCATGCCGCCTTTGACAGGCGTCAGAATGATTTCCGCGCCGTAAGCGGCCATGCTCTGGCGGCGCTCGACCGACAGATCTTCCGGCATGATCAGCACCATCTTGTAGCCGCGGACTGCGGCGGCCATCGCGAGCGCGATGCCGGTGTTGCCGCTCGTCGATTCGATCAGCGTGTCGCCCGGCTTGATGCGTCCGCGCGCTTCGGCCTTCTTGATCATGGACAACGCCGGCCGGTCTTTCACCGACCCCGCAGGATTGTTGCCCTCGAGCTTCGCGAGGATCACATTGTTGCGGCTACGGATCTCGTCGTCGGGAAGCCGGACGAGTTGTACGAGCGGCGTATTGCCGATCGTGTCTTCAATCGTTTGGTATGCCATATGGGGTCTAGCGATCGATGCGCGAAAGAGTGTCTTCAATCTATCGATTCTAAACCACGATCTCCGGCCGCTGCCCTGCAGCCCTTCTGCCCGCATGGATGCATGGTGTTGCCACGCAAAAGCCCGCGGCTGCGAGCCGCGGGAACACGTGTGTACCAATCGATGCAATGGAACGTTCGCGAACCCTGCGCGCCGCAAGCCGCTCGTCAGCATGGCACGCGCAAGGCTCGCGACCGCTTACTTCTTCACCGCCACTGCGGCGGCGCCCTTCTGCGTGGCGGCGGACGCGGCCGTAGCGGCCGGCTCCTTGCCCGCCGCAGCTGCCGCAACCTGCGTGCTAGCAGCCGCACCAGCCGGTCCGACAGCGAGACCCTCCGCCTGCAGGCGCTCGATGGTGTGCCCGCCCATGCCCTTGACGCGCTGGCCGAAATCCGCCGCGTCCTTGAACGGGCCGTGCGCATTACGTTCCTCGACAATCGCTTTGGCTTTTGCCGGACCGATGCCCTTGATGCCGCGCAGCGCGTCTTCGTCAGCCGTGTTGACGTCGACCGCCGCATATGCGTGGCCGAAAGCGGCGAGCATCGCCGCGGTAACCAGTACTTTTCGAAACATATTGGAATCTCCCTGTTGCCACTGGCCGGCGACCATCACCAGCCAGGAGATTCCAGTTTAAAGAGGATGACGTACGAATCACACCTGGCCGAACAGCCAACGCACGTAACGATCGACACCTTCCTGCACGCTCAGAAACGGCTCGTCGTAGCCGGCCGTGCGCAGTTTCGACTGATCGGCCTGCGTGAAGCACTGGTACTTGCCGCGCAGCGCGTCGGGGAACGGAATGTATTCGATCAGCCCGCGTTGCACCTGATCCGCGAGCGACAGCGCCGGCTCGTTGTTCAGCGCGCGCAGCGTGTTGACCACGGTGCTCGCGATATCGTTGAACGGCTGCGCGCGGCCGGTGCCGAGATTGAAAATGCCTGACTTCTCCGGATGATCGAAGAAGAACAGGTTGACCTTGACGACGTCTTCGACCGAGATGAAATCGCGCGTCTGCTCGCCGGCCGCATAGCCGTTGTACTCGCCGAACAGCTTGACCTTGCCCTCGGCGCGGAACTGGTTGAAGTTGTGAAACGCGACCGACGCCATGCGCGCCTTTTGCGTTTCGCGCGGACCGTAGACGTTGAAATAACGGAAGCCCACGATCTGGCTCTTCGCGGTGGGCAGCACGCGGCGAATCACCTGATCGAACAGGAACTTCGAATAGCCGTACACGTTCAGCGGCTGCTCGACCTCGCGCTCCTCGACGAAGCGGCTCGAGCCGCCATACGTCGCCGCCGACGACGCGTACAGGAACTGGACGTTCTGCGCGAGGCAGATGTCCAGCACGTCGCGGCTATAGCGGTAGTTGTTGTCCATCATGTAGCGGCCGTCGGTTTCCATCGTGTCCGAGCAGGCGCCTTCGTGGAATATCGCGCGCACCTTGCCGAAGTCGCCGCGCCTGAAGCGCTCGACGAATTCGGTTTTGTCGAGATAGTCGTCGATTTCGCAGTCGACCAGATTCCTGAACTTGTCCGCACGCGTGAGGTTATCGACGGCGATGATGCGCTGTTCGCCGCGCTCGTTGAGCGCCTTCACGAGATTGCTGCCGATAAAACCGGCCGCGCCGGTGACGATGACGGTCATGGTGATCCTGCGGTAGTGAGCTTCGTTCAGTCAACGCCGCGCGGGGTCCGCTGGTCCGTCGGACGACGGCGCCCCGCGGGCTGCATCAGGAAAAGAGTTCGTCGTAGTCGACGGTGGCGGTGCCCAGTTTGCCGACCACGATGCCGGCCGCGCGATTCGCGAGTCCGACCGCGTCGACGAGCGAAAGACCCGCGCCGAGCATCGCGGCGAGTGTCGCGATCACGGTGTCCCCCGCGCCCGAAACATCATACACTTCGCGCGCAACGGCCGACGCGTGCAGGATGCCATCGTCGGAGAACAGCGTCATGCCCTCCTCCGAGCGCGTCAGCAGCAGCGCCTCGAACTGGAGCTCGGCGCGCAGCTTCGTGACGCGCGCGATCAGATCTTCCTCGGACTTCCACTGTCCGACGACCTCGCGCAATTCCGCGCGATTCGGCGTGATCAGCGTCGCGCCGCGATAGCGCTCCCAGTCGTCGCCCTTCGGATCGACGAGCACCGGTTTGCCGGCCGCGTGCGCCTTCGCGATCATTTGCGTGACGTGCGTGAGGCCGCCCTTCGCGTAGTCGGACATCAGGATCACGTCGTACGATGGCAGCAGCTCGTCGAAACGCGCGAGGCCCGCGAGCAGCACCTCGTGTGCCGGCGAGTTTTCGAAATCGACGCGCAGCAACTGTTGCTGACGCGACAGCACGCGCAGCTTGATCGTCGTCAGCAAGGCCGGATCGCGTTCCAGATGCGGCGTGACGCCGCTTTCGCCGAGCAGCTGCACGATGCGCTCGCCGGGCTCGTCATGACCGACCACGCACAAAAGACCCGCCTGCGCGCTGAGCGCGACCGCGTTGCGCGCGACGTTCGCCGCGCCGCCCAGCCGATCTTCCTGGCGCTGCACGTGCACGACCGGCACGGGCGCTTCCGGGGAAATGCGGTTGACGTCGCCGAACCAGTATCGGTCGAGCATCACGTCGCCGACCACCAGCACGCGCGCCGCGTTGAGCTGCGCGCGCGGCACGACCGTGAGCTTCTGCGCCGTCGTGGACGCGGGCGCCGCGGGCATGGCCTCAGGCATCGACCGGAAGTTCAGAGGGTTGGGCATAGGGGCGTCCAATGGCGTGGTAGTCGATACCGAGCTCGGTCATCGCGTCCGGTTCGTACAGGTTGCGGCCGTCGAAAATCAGCGGTGTCTTCAGCACCGATTTCAGATGCACGAAATCAGGACTCTTGAACTCCTTCCATTCGGTCACGATCACGAGCGCGTCGGCGCCGATCAGCGTTTCGTCCTGAGTGCTCGTGAACGTGAGACGCGCCAGCTGCTCCGGCGCAGCGTGCAGATCCATCGCGAATACGCGACGCGCCTCGGTCACGGCGACCGGATCGTACGCACGCACGCTCGCGCCGCGCGCAAGCAACTCGCCGATCACGCGACGGCTCGGCGCCTCGCGCATGTCGTCGGTATTCGGCTTGAACGCGAGACCCCACACCGCGAACGCGCGGCCGCTCAAATCCTCGCCGAGCTTCGCGGTGATCTTGTTCACAAGCACGTCCTTCTGCTGGTAGTTCACTTCCTCGACCGCCTCGAGAATCCGCAGGTTGTGGCCGCTCTCGCTCGCGGTGCGAATCAACGCCTGCACGTCCTTCGGGAAGCACGAGCCGCCATAGCCGCAGCCCGCATACAGGAAGTGATAGCCGATGCGCGGATCGGAACCGATGCCGCGGCGCACCGCTTCGATGTCGGCGCCGACCTTGTCCGCGAGATTCGACATCTCGTTCATGAACGAGATGCGCGTCGCGAGCATCGCGTTGGCCGCGTACTTGGTGAACTCGGCTGAGCGAACGTCCATGTACAGCGTGCGTTCGTGATTGCGGTTGAACGGCGCGTACAGACGCTTCATCATTTCGCGCGCCCGCACGCCCGGTTCGTCTTCGTCGATACCGATCACGATACGGTCGGGGCGCATGAAGTCGTCGACGGCCGCACCTTCCTTCAGGAACTCGGGATTCGACACGACCGAGAAGCGATGCTGCGCGCTGCCGGCGAGCCCGCGTTTCGCGAGCTCTTCATTGATCACCGCGCGCACGCGCTGCGCGGTGCCGACCGGCACCGTCGATTTGTCGACGATCACCTTGAAACCATTCATCGTGCGGCCGATGTTGCGCGCGGCCTCGAGCACATATTGCAGATCGGCGGAGCCGTCTTCGTCGGGCGGCGTGCCGACCGCGATGAACTGCACGTCGCCGTGCGCGACGCTCGCGGCGACATCGGTCGAGAACGCGATGCGGCCAGCCGCGCGCGTGCGGGCGATCATCTCCTGCAAGCCCGGTTCGTGAATCGGCACGCCGCCTTTGTTGAGGATGTCGATCTTGCGCTGATCGACGTCGAGACAGAAGACGTCATTGCCGATTTCGGCGAGACACGCGCCGGTGACAAGGCCCACATAGCCGGTGCCGATAATGGTGATTTTCATACGCTTTCCGGTGGAAGGTTCCGGTAATGAATGCCGCTCATGAGGCCGGCGATAAACTCGTTGCGAAATTCGCGGAGCGGTTGCGTCGCAATGAACGCCGACGCGGCCAAAGCCGCGCGTGCGGCGTCAACTCGGCGCGGTAATCGGCTCGACGCGGCGCGGTGCATAGGTTTCCCAACCGCTGCATCCGGGGCACTGCCAGTAGAAAAGCCGCGCCCGGAAACCACAATTCTGGCACGTATAGCGTGGCAGATTCTTGGTGCGCTGGCGGATCAGTGTGTGCATCAGTTCGAGCTCGCTGCGCCGCGGCTCTTCGGCGACGGCCTGCTGCGCTTCGAGCAGACGCGTCATGCCGGCCAGATTCGGCGACTTCTGCATCTGCGTGCGCGCGAGCGCATGCGCGGCATCGGCGCCGCGCAGCAACGCGACGTGCTGATACGCGACGTCGAGCAGATCGTTGCTCGGATGATGGTCGACCCACGTGGTCAGCAGATCGGCGCCCTCCTGCGCGCGGCCGAGCGCTTCATACGCCTTCATGATTTTCTCGGCGACGAGCGGCAGATACGCGGGGTTCTGCTCCTCGACGCCGCGCCATTGACCGATCGCCGCTTCGGACGCGCCGCCGGCCGCGTCGACGTCGCCGAACAGGATCGTCGCGCGCACGTTGGTCGGGTTCGCCTTCAGCGCGAGACCGAGCTGATGACGCGCTTCGTCCGGTTTCTTCTGCTGCAGCGCTTCCTGAGCAAGTTCGCAATGGAACTGCGCGATTTCCTTGTCGAGCGACGGTGCGCCCATCGTTTCGAGATGTCGCGCGGTATCGATCGACTTGACCCAGTCCTTCTCGATCTCGTAGATCGTCAACAGCGCGCGTTGAGCACCGAGTGCGTAATCGCCCGCCTGCAGCGAGCGGAAGGTTTCCTCGGCACGGTCGAGCAGACCCGCTTTCAGGAAGTCCTGGCCGAGTTCATACAGCGCGTGATCGCGCTCACTGACAGGCAGGTCCGCGCGGCTCAGCAGATTTTGATGCACGCGGATCGCTCGATCCGTTTCGCCGCGCCGGCGGAACAGATTGCCGAGCGCGAAATGCAATTCGACTGTTTCAGGGTCGAGCTTGACGACCTCGATGAATGCGTCGATCGCCTGGTCGGGCTGCTCGTTGAGCAGGAAGTTCAGGCCGCGAAAATAGGACCGCGGCAGGTTCGCGCTTTCGGACAGCAGCGTCTTGAGGTCGTAGCGCGCCGCCATCCAGCCGAACGCGAATGCGACGGGTATGACCAGCAGCCACCAGAAGTCTAGATCCATGCGATTAATGCAAATGTGCGGGAAAGCGAAAACGAAAAGCCGCGCTCAGAGCGCGCGGCGCAACGGAGTTCAGATCAGCGGCGGCATCGGCGGCTGCTCGACGACGGCTGGAGTTTCGCGCGCCACGCGCAACTCGCGCCTGAGCCGGCCATTCTCCATGCGCAGACGTACGACGGCCGGCACCGCCGACACGAGCCCCGCGAGCAAGCCGATCACGAAAAACGCGAGACCGATCAGAATCAGAGGCGCCGACCAGACGTAGCCGGCGAGGAAATTCAGCGTAGCGGGTTGCGTGTTGGAGAGCGCCAGCACCAGCAGCAGCACGAACACCAGCACACGGATCAGCCAGACGATAAATTTCATGAATAGATCTCTTGACGGCAGTTGCGGGGTGACGCCGGCTCGATGACGCGTCGCGCCAAGGTGTTGCCCGCGCCGAAGTGACCCGTATTGTAATGGATGACCTCGGGGCCGGACAGCAAGTGGCGGGATGGCGCACTGACGGGTGATTCGCGAAATGCAAAGGCCGCACCGGGAAGCGCCCTCTTCTCAAACGATGGACGAAAAAAAAGCGCCCGAAGGCGCTTTTCCTGGTCTTTTGCCGACTGGCTTTGGCCGCTGACGCTAGCTATGCCACGCTGCAAGACGCACAGCGGAGTCATTAAAGGTCGTCATCCGGCTCTTCGGCCTTCAGCGGCTCGCCCGCGCGACGATCCACCCGCTCGCGCAATTCCTTGCCTGGCTTGAAGTGCGGTACGTACTTCTCAGGTACCAGCACCTTCTCGCCCGACTTCGGATTGCGTCCAACGCGGGAGGGACGGCGGTTGAGCCCGAAACTGCCGAAGCCTCGAATTTCGATGCGATGACCTTTGGCAAGTGCCTCCGACATCGCATCGAGCATCGTCTTCACCGCGAAATCCGCATCCTTGAGAACAAGTTGCGGAAACCGCGTAGCCAGCTGGGCGACCAATTCCGATTTGGTCATACTGCAGCAGACCTCTCAGGCTTACTGGTTCTGGCCGTCGAGCTTGGCCTTCAGCAGCGCGCCGAGGTTCGTCGTGCCGGTAGCGGCTGCGCTCGAATCCGAAGCAGCGAGACCGCGGATGGCTTCCTGCTGCTCAGCCGAATCCTTCGCCTTGATCGACAGGTTGATGCCACGCGACTTGCGATCGATGTTGATGATCATCGCGTTGACCTTGTCGCCTTCCTTCAGCACGTTGCGAGCGTCTTCCACGCGGTCCTGGGCGATTTCCGAAGCACGCAGGTAGCCTTCGACTTCACCCGACAGCTGGACCACAGCACCCTTCGCGTCCACCGACTTGACAGTACCGTCGACGACCGAACCCTTGTCGTTCATTGCAACGTAGTTGCTGAACGGGTCGCCTTCGAGCTGCTTGATACCCAGCGAAATACGTTCCTTCTCGACGTCGATGCCGAGAACGATCGCTTCCACTTCGTCGCCCTTCTTGTACTTGCGAACGGCTTCCTCGCCGGTTTCGCTCCACGACAGATCCGACAGGTGAACCAGACCGTCGATGCCGCCCGGCAGACCGATGAAAACGCCGAAGTCCGTGATCGACTTGATGGCGCCGCTGATCTTGTCGCCCTTCTTGAAGTTGCGGCTGAAGTCGTCCCACGGGTTCGGCTTGCACTGCTTCATGCCGAGGCTGATACGACGGCGGTCTTCGTCGATTTCGAGAACCATGACTTCGACTTCGTCGCCCAATTGGACAACCTTCGACGGAGCAACGTTCTTGTTGGTCCAGTCCATTTCCGACACGTGGACGAGGCCTTCGATGCCCGATTCCACTTCGACGAATGCGCCGTAGTCGGTGATGTTGGTGACCTTACCGAACAGACGCGTGCCCGACGGGTAACGGCGCGAGATGCCTTCCCACGGATCGTCGCCCAGTTGCTTGATACCGAGCGAAACGCGGTTCTTTTCCTGGTCGAACTTGAGGATCTTCGCGGTGACTTCCTGGCCAACCGACAGAACTTCGCTCGGGTGACGCACACGACGCCACGCGATGTCCGTGATGTGCAGCAGGCCGTCGATACCGCCGAGGTCCACGAACGCGCCGTAGTCGGTGATGTTCTTGACCACGCCTTCGACGATCGCGCCTTCCTTCAGCGTTTCGAGCAGCTTCGCGCGCTCTTCGCCTTGCGTTGCCTCGATGACAGCGCGGCGCGACAGCACGACGTTGTTGCGCTTGCGGTCGAGCTTGATGACGCGGAATTCGAGCGTCTTGCCTTCGTACGGGGTGGTGTCCTTGACCGGACGCGTATCAACCAGCGAACCCGGCAGGAACGCGCGGATGCCGTTGACCATCACGGTCATACCACCCTTGACCTTGCCCGTGATCGTGCCGGTTACGAGTTCGTTGTTGTCCAGCGCCTTTTCCAGCGACAGCCACGAAGCCAGACGCTTCGCCTTGTCACGCGACAGGATGGTGTCGCCATAGCCGTTTTCCAGCGCGTCGATCGCGACGGAAACGAAGTCGCCCGCCTGCACTTCTACCTCGCCCGCGTCGTTCAGGAACTCTTCGAGCGGGATGTAGGCTTCGGACTTCAGACCAGCATTCACGACCACGAAGTTGTGGTCGACACGCACGACTTCCGCGGAGATCACTTCGCCAGCGCGCATGTCCTGCTTGGTCAGCGACTCTTCGAACAGAGCCGCAAAAGATTCGGTATTCGGGGTAGAGGTTTGCAGGTCGGACATAAAAATCAGAGTTTGCATGGTCTTCGCAACGCCTGGCTCACCGGACTGGTCAGCAACTGCGGCAAATACGCGAACGCCACGCGGGGTTAAAGGGTTAAAAAAACAACGCTTCGCGACCATCGCGAAGCACCTACCAACAACAGGACTGCCGCTGTCTGGCCACTACCGCATGACCGTTTCAGTTACGCATGCGGGACCAGCGCTTCATACCATTGCACCACCTGCTCGACCGCCTGGTCGACCGACAATGCGGAGGTATCAAGCAGTTTTGCATCCGCCGCGGGCTTGAGCGGCGCGGCCGCGCGCTGACTGTCACGCTCGTCGCGCTCACGCAAATCCCGGAGCAAGTCATCTATATTAGCAGAAAATCCTTTTTGGATCAATTGCTTATGCCGGCGCGTCGCGCGGGCCTCGACGCTCGCCGTCATGAACACCTTCAGCACGGCATCCTGAAAGATCACGGTGCCCATGTCGCGCCCGTCGGCGACGAGCCCCGGCTCCTTGCGAAACGCCCGCTGACGCGCCACCAGCGCGGTTCGCACCGGCCCGTGAACGGCGATCGCCGAGGCGCGGCTGCCCACTTCCTCCGCACGAATTTCGGTCGATACATCGACGCCGTCGAGCTGCGCGAGCCCCTCGCGAAACGTGATATGGAGGTCGTCGATCAGTTTGACAAGTGCGTCGACGTCGTCCGCCGCGATGCCGTAGCGCAGGCTCGCGAGTGCCGCGAGCCGGTAGAGCGCGCCGCTGTCGAGCAGGTGAAAGCCGAGGTTGGCGGCCACCATCGTGGCCACAGTGCCTTTGCCGGAGGCGCTGGGGCCGTCGATTGTAATGACGGGCGTCTGGTGAAAGGGACGGATCGGTTTCATCTAAAAATGTCGCACATCGGGCGATTCGCACGCGAATCTGGATTGCATCAGGCTTGCGCGAGCGCCGTGAAGCGCTCGAAATAATCCGGGAACGTCTTGCCGACGCACCTCGGGTCGTTGATGCGGATCGGCACACCGCCCAAGCTCACGAGCGAGAAGCACATCGCCATACGGTGGTCGTCGTAGGTGTCGATCGCGGCATTCGGGATGAGCTTTTCGGGCGGCGTGACGACGAGGAAATCCTCGCCCTCCTGCACCTTCGCGCCGACCTTGCGCAGCTCGGTCGCCATCGCGGCGATGCGGTCGGTTTCCTTGACGCGCCAGCTTGCGATGTTGCGCAGCGTGGTCGTGCCGTCCGCGAACAGCGCGGCGACCGCGATCGTCATCGCCGCGTCGGGGATCAGGTTGAAGTCCATGTCGATCGGATCGAGCTTGCCATGGTCGTTGCCGACGCCGCGCACTTCGATCCAGTCCTCGCCCATCTGCAGGTTCGCGCCCATCCTGATCAGCGCATCGGCAAAGCCGACGTCGCCCTGGATGCTCGCGCGGCCCACACCTTCCACTCTCAGCGGGCCGCCGCCGAGCGCTCCCGCGGCGAGGAAATACGACGCCGACGACGCATCCCCTTCCACCATGATCGCGCCTGGCGACTGATAACGCTGCCCGGCCGGCACCACGAACTGGTGCCAGCCGTGACGCTCGACGTCGATGCCGAAGCGCGCCATCAGCTTGATCGTGATCTCGATGTACGGCTTCGAGATCAGCTCGCCGTCGACCTGCACGGTGGTGACGCCGCTCGCGGTGCGCAAGAGCGGCAGCGTCATCAGCAGCGAGGTCAGAAACTGGCTCGACACGTCGCCGCGCACGCGGATCGGCGCGTCGGCCGTGATCTGGGCGGGACGGATGCGTAGCGGCGGATAGCCTTCGTTCTGTTCGTAGTCGATCTTCGCGCCGATCTGGCGCAGGCCGTCGACGAGATCGCCGATCGGCCGCTCGTGCATGCGCGGCACGCCGTGGATCCGGTAGTCGCCGCCGTTCACGGAGAGGGCCGCGGTCAGCGGACGCACCGCCGTACCCGCGTTGCCGAGGAACAGGTCGGCCGTTCGCGCGGTGAACGCGCCGCGCGTGCCGGTCACGACGCAGGTGTCACCGTCGCGCTTCAGACGTACGCCAAGCTTTTCGAGCGCAGCGAGCATCACGCGGGTGTCATCGGAATCGAGCAGGTTCGTGATCGTCGTCTCGCCTTCGGCGAGCGCGGCGAGCAGCAGCACGCGGTTCGAGATGCTCTTCGAGCCGGGCAGACGAATCGTGCCGGACGCACGGGAAAAAGGTCCGAGATCGAGGAATTCCATGATGTGTCCAGTTTCCGGTTATTTGGACGCGTCGCTGGCGGCCACGCCAGCCGCGCGCTGCTCCTGCCACTGACTGCGCGCGACGCGCGAGCGCGCGAACACCGCTTCGAGCGCGGCGCCGTCGCCGGCCTCGATCGCCGTGCGCAGGCGCGCGAGCACCGCGGTATACGCGTCGAGTTCGTCGAGCAGCGCCGCGCGATTAGCGACGCAGACGTCGCGCCACATCTCCGGACTCGACGCGGCGATGCGCGTGAAGTCGCGGAATCCGCCCGCCGCGAACGAAAACTTCAAAGCGGCGTCGGGCGAGCTGAGGATCTGTTCGACGAGCGCGAACGACAGCACGTGCGGTAGATGACTGACCGACGCGAACACGCGGTCGTGCTGCTGCGGCGTCATGTCTCGCACCAAGGCGCCGGTGGCGCGCCACATCGCCGCGACGCGCTCGACCGCTTCCGGCGCGTTCTCCGGCAGCGGGCACAGCACGACGTTGCGGTTCACGTACAGATCGGGCAACGCGGCGTCGACGCCGCTCGACTCGCGGCCGGCGATCGGATGGCCCGGCACGAACTGGCCGATCCGTGCACCGAGCGCCGCGCGCGCGGCGGCGACCACGTCGGACTTGGTGCTGCCCGCATCGGTGACGATCGTGTTGGCGTCGAGATGCAGCGCGATGCGTTCGAGCAGCGGCTGTGTCTGCGCGACCGGCGCCGCGAGCAGCACGAAGTCCGCGCCCGCTAGCGCGTCGCGCAGCGCGGCGTCGTCGATGAGCGCCGCGGTGCCGTCGATCACCCCGAGCGCCAAGGCGCGCTCGCTCGACGCGGACGTCCGTCCCACCCCAACCACCGTGCGTGCCCCGCCGGCCTCGCCGCGTTCACGCAACGCGCGCGCGAGCGATCCGCCGATCAGGCCGACACCGAAAATCACCAGCTTGTTAAAAGAAAACGCGGCCACGTCGCTCACACAATACGGACAATAAGCGCGCCGCTCCTGCCGGCCGACGCGCGGGATCAAGGAGCAATGCTTACGCAGCGGCAGGCTCGGCAAGCGTCTTTTCGAGCGCCGCGAGGAACGCTCCGTTCTCCTCCGGCAGGCCGATCGTGATGCGTAGCCATTGCGGCAAACCGTAGTTGCCGACCGGTCGCACGATCACAGCCTGTTTCAGCAGCGCGAGATTCACCCGGGCGCCGGCTTCGTCGTCACCGCCGACGCGCACGAGCACGAAGTTACCTTCGGATGGCACGTATTCGAGACCGAGCTTGTCGAACGCCTCGGTCAGAAGCTTATAGCCCTGCGCGTTCAGCGCCGCGCTCTTTTCCAGAAATGCGCTGTCGTTCAGTGCCGCAATCGCCGCGGCCTGCGCGAGCGTATTGACGTTAAACGGCTGACGCAGTCGATTCAGCAGATCGGTCAAGCCGGGCTGCGCGATCGCGAAGCCGATACGCAGGCCCGCCAGGCCGAACGCCTTCGAGAAAGTACGCGACACCAGCAGGTTCGGATAGCGGCGCACCCAGTCGATCGAGTTATAGCGCTTGTCCACCGACAGATACTCGGTGTACGCCTCGTCGAGCACGACGACCACATGGCGCGGCACTTTGCCGAGAAACGCCTCGAGCGTCGGACCGTCGACGAACGTACCGGTCGGATTGTTCGGATTGGCGACGAACACGAGACGCGTGTCGTCGTCGATCGCGGCAAGCATCGCGTCGAGGTCGTGACCATAGTGCACGGCCGGCACGACGATCGCGCGCGCGCCGACGCCTTGCGTTGCGAGCGCATAGACCGCGAACGAATACTCCGAGAACACTACCGCCTGGCCCTTCTCGACGAACGCGTGCGCGGCGAGTTCGAGGATGTCATTGCTGCCGTTGCCGAGCGTGATCCACTCGGCCGGCACGCCGTAGCGCGCGGCGAGCGCCGCCTTCAGTTCGAAACCGTTCGAGTCCGGATAGCGGCCGAGGTCGGCGATCGCCTGCGCCATCGCGCGCTGCGCGGATTCCGGCATGCCGAGCGGATTCTCGTTCGATGCCAGCTTCACGATGCTCGCCTCGTCGAGACCAAACTCGCGGGCCACTTCCGAAATCGGCTTGCCGGCGATGTACGGCGCGATCGCACGCACATAGGAAGGGCCGAAAGACGCTGTCATGAAAATCTCCGAACGACGATGGATAGTGAAATATGCGTTCGGGCAGCGCACTTGGCGCCGCCCGGACTGCGCTGCCAGCCCTTACCGGGCGCGCGGATACGAGCCGAGTATTTTCAGGAACGCGGCCTTCTCGCCGAGCCCGGCGAGCGCGGCGGCCACGGCCGGGTCGTCGCGATGGCCTTCGACATCGATATAGAAGTAGTACTCCCACGTGCCGACGCGCGCCGGGCGCGATTCGAAACGCGTCATCGACACGCCGTGGCGCGCCAGCGGCTCGAGCAGCTTGACCATCGCACCCGGTTCGTTCACGACCGACACAATCAGCGAGGTCTGGTCGTAGCCGCTCGGACCGGTCGGCTGCTTGCCGATCATCACGAAGCGTGTGCGGTTGTGCGGATCGTCCTGGATCAGCGCGTTGGTGACCTGCAGGCCGTAGTGGATCGCGGCGCGGTCGCCGGCGATGGCCGCGACGGTCGGATCTTCGGCTGCCATCCGTGCAGCTTCCGCGTTGCTCGACACCGCCTGGCGCTCGAGATGCGGCGCGTTGGTCGACAGCCAGCGCTGGCACTGCGCGAGCGCCTGTGCGTGCGCGCACACGCGCGTGACGCCGGCGAGCCCGTTTTGCGTGAGCAGGTTGTGATGAATCGGCAATGCGAGTTCGCCGCCGATGGTCAGCTGCGTTTGCAGCAGCAGATCCAGCGTGCGCGACACCGCGCCTTCGGTCGAATTCTCGACCGGCACGACGCCGTAGTCGGCAGCGCCCGCCTCGACGGAGCGGAACACTTCATCGATCGACGAGCACGGCAGCCCTTCGATCGACTGACCGAAGTACTCATGCATCGCCTGTTCGCTATAGGTGCCGACGGGTCCGAGGTACGCGGCCTTGATGGTCTTTTCGAGCGCGCGGCTTGCGGCCATGATCTCGCGCCAGATCGCGCTGATGTGTTCGTCCGCAAGCGGCCCCGCGCTCATCTCCTGCAGGCGCGCGATCACCTGCATCTCGCGCTCGGGTCGGAACACCGGTGCGTTGAAATGCTTCTTGACCTCCCCGACTTCGAGCGCGACCGACGCGCGCTGGTTCAGGAGCGCGATCAACTGCGCGTCGAGCGCGTCGATGCGATCGCGCAGAGGTTTGAGTCGTGTATTGAGTTCGTCGTCCATGCGTAAAACGGCTTTGCCGGGTAAATGCTGGAAAAGATGCGCACGCCTGCCGGTCAGTGTGACTCAGGCACTGCGCTGTTCGAATTCCTTCATGTATTCGACAAGCGCTTTGACGCCTTCGAGCGGGACGGCGTTATAAATCGACGCCCGCATGCCGCCGACGGACTTGTGGCCCTTTAGCTGCACCAATCCCCGCGCCTTCGCGCCGGACAGGAAATCTTCGTTGCGCGACTCGTCGGCGAGGAAGAACGGTACGTTCATCCGGGAGCGCGAGCCACGCTCGACCTTGTTCAGATAGAAGCTGCTCGAGTCGATCGTGTCGTACAGCAGCTTCGATTTTTCGAGGTTGCGTGCCTCCATCGCCAGGAGGCCGCCCTGCTTCTTCAACCACTTGAACACGAGCCCGGCGATATAGATCGCGTAGGTGGGCGGAGTGTTGTACATCGAATTGTTCTCGGCGACGGTCTTCCATTCGAACGCCGACGGGCAGATCGGCATCGCGCGATCGAGCATGTCCTCACGCACGATCACGACCGTCACGCCGGCCATGCCGATGTTCTTCTGCGCACCGCCGAATAGCACGCCGAATTTGGCGATGTCCATCGGGCGCGACAGGATATGCGACGACGCGTCCGCGACGAGCGGAGTATCGCCGAGGTCGGGAATCTCGAAGGTTTCGACGCCGTGAATGGTCTCGTTGGTGCACAAGTGCACGTAAGCCGGATCGTCCGACAGTTGCCATTCCGAGCGCGCCGGCGCGCGGGTGAAGCCCTCGGCTGTCTTGCCGGTCGCGGCGAGATGCACGCTGCCGTATTTCTGCGCTTCCTTGAACGATTTCTCCGACCACGAGCCGGTGATGACGAAATCCGCGCGCGGTTTCGAGCCGAGCAGGTTCATCGGCACGATCGCGTTTTCGCCGAGTCCGCCGCCCTGCAGAAACAGGATGCGGTGGCTTGCCGGCACCTGCAGCAACTCGCGCAGATCGGTCAGCGCTTCCTCGTGGATCAACATGAATTCCTTGCCGCGATGGCTCATTTCCATCACGCTCATACCACTGCCTTGCCAATTCAGCATCTCGTCGGCTGCCTGGCGCAGCACTTCTTCGGGCATGGCCGCCGGGCCGGCGGAGAAATTAAAGACGCGCATGTGAGGTCCTGGAAGCGGGCGCGAAATAACGAAGTCGCGCGGGAATCGGCGAAAAGAACTGCGAAATGGCTCGCCGAAAAAGAAAATGGCCGTCTGCGCCAGTGCGCAAACGACCATTATCGCATTGTCGCCGCCAACCCGCCACGCCGGGTGGCCCTGCGGGCGCGACGACAGGCCGGCTGATCAGCGCAGCCTGCGCGCGGAATTTACTTGGCAGCCGGCTTGACCGATGCGACTTCCTTGTCGGCCTGGTCACGCGTTGCCTTGATCGATTCCGGCATGTACTTCTGCATCAGACCGTTCACGACGTCGCGACCAACCTGGTCTTGCACCTGGATGAACTTGCGACCGGTCGGGCTCTTGTAGAACGTGGTCAGATCCTTGATTTCCGACGTGCTGTAGTACTTCGCGTACGCGTCGTACTGAGATTGCATCGCGTCCTGACGGAAAGAGTCGGTCGCGAACACCTGGCCCGCGCTGTCCACCAGCTTCGGTACCGCGTTCTTTTGCAGCGTCGGCACGGCGGCCTGCTTCTGCTTGTCCGTCATCGTCTTGTTCTCGGTCAGCGCGTCCGACAGGATTGCCGGAACGAGCTGCTTGGCCTGCATCTGCGCGCTGTTGCCGATTGCGCCAACCAGCTTCTGCGCATCGATGGCGTCGAGCAGCTCCTTGATGGCAGCTTGCTTGGCCGGATCAACCGGTGCTGCTGCGGCAGCCGGAGCCGCAGGCGCCTGGTTCTGCAGCGCTTGAGCCATGGCGAAGGTCGGCACGATGGCAGCCAGCAACATCAGTTGTTTGAATCGTTTTTGCATCACTACTCCCTAAGAGAAATTAACTTGAACTGCACGCCACACGGGAAAGCGTACCGGCCCGATACGCGGTGACCCGCAGCGTAGCTTCAACGTATTAACTGAGACTGAAAGCCGGCTGGCACGGATCAAGCCGCGCCGCCGCCCTCACCGCCGTTATCACCTTCAGCGGAGCCGTCGGAATCGCTTTCCGACTCGCCCTCGGCCTCCGCTACCTGTTGCAGACCGGACAGCTTGGTCCCTTCGTCAAGGCTGATGAGTGTAACACCTTGCGTTGCGCGTCCCATTTCGCGAATTTCCGACACGCGCGTGCGAATCAGCACGCCCGTCGTGGTAATCAGCATGATCTGCGCTTCCGGGTCCACCAGCGTCGCGGCAACGACCTTGCCGTTACGCTCCGACGTCTGGATTGCGATCATGCCCTTCGTGCCGCGGCCGTGACGCGTGTACTCGGTGATTGGGGTGCGCTTGCCGTAGCCGTTCTCGGTTGCGGTGAGCACCGACTGCTGCTCGTCGTCGGCCACCAGCAACGCGATCACGTTCTGGCCGTCCTCGAGTTGCATGCCGCGCACGCCACGCGCCTCGCGGCCCATCGGACGCACGTCGTTTTCGTCGAAGCGCACTGCCTTGCCCGAATCCGAGAACAGCATCACGTCGTGCTGGCCGTCGGTGATCGCGGCGCCGATCAGGTAATCGCCCTCATCGAGACCGACCGCAATAATACCCTTGCGCAACGGCCGGCTAAATGCTTCCAGCGGCGTCTTTTTTACCGTTCCCAACGCGGTCGCCATGAACACGAACTTGTCGGCCGAGAACTCCTTGACCGGCAGCACGACCGTGATCTTTTCGCCTTCTTGCAGCGGGAACATATTGACGATCGGCCGGCCGCGCGAATTGCGCGAACCCTGCGGCACTTCGTAGACCTTGACCCAGTACACACGGCCGCGGTTCGAGAAGCACAGGATGTGGTCGTGTGTATTGGCAATGAACAGCGTGTCGATCCAGTCGTCTTCCTTCATGGAAGTGGCCTGCTTGCCACGACCACCGCGCTTCTGGGCTCGATATTCGGACAACGGTTGCGATTTCACGTAGCCCGCGTGCGACATCGTCACGACCATTTCCTGCGGCGTGATCAGGTCTTCGGTGTTCAGCTCGGTCGCGTTCAACTCGATCTTCGAGCGACGCGCATCGCCGAATTCGGCCTTGATGGACGCGAGTTCGTCGACGATGATCGCCGAAATGCGTTCCGGGCGAGCCAGAATGTCCAGCAGGTCAGCGATCTGCGCCATCACGTCGCGGTATTCGCCGATGATCTTGTCTTGCTCGAGGCCGGTCAGTCGCTGCAGGCGCATCTGCAGGATTTCCTGCGCCTGCGTATCGGACAGACGGTAAAGGCCGTCGGTCTGCATGCCGAACGACGGGTTCAGTCCCTCCGGACGATAAGCTTCGCGACCGCCCGCCGACGCGTTTTCCGACTCGGCGCGTGACAGCATTTCGCGCACGAGCGACGAATCCCACGCGCGCGACATCAGCTCCTGCTTGGCGATCGGCGGTGTCGGCGCGGCCTTGATGAGCGCGATGAATTCGTCGATGTTCGCGAGCGCAACCGCGAGACCTTCGAGCACGTGACCGCGTTCGCGCGCCTTGCGCAGTTCGTAGACGGTGCGCCGCGTCAGCACTTCCCGGCGATGCGACAGGAAGCACGTCAGCATTTCCTTCAGATTCAGGAGCTTCGGCTGGCCGTCGACGAGCGCGACCATGTTCATACCGAACGTGTCCTGAAGCTGGGTCGCCTTGTACAGATTGTTCAGCACGACCTCGGGCACTTCGCCGCGCTTCAGCTCGATCACGACGCGCATGCCGCTCTTGTCGGATTCGTCGCGGATGTCGGAAATGCCTTCGAGCTTCTTCTCGTTGACGAGCTCGGCGATGCGCTCGAGCAGCGAGCGCTTGTTCACCTGATAGGGCAGCTCGTCGACAATGATCGCCATGCGCTGGCCACGGTCGATTTCCTCGAAGTGCGTCAGCGCGCGCATCACGACGCGGCCGCGGCCGGTGCGATAGCCGTCGCGCACGCCGGCCACGCCGTAGATGATGCCGGCGGTCGGGAAGTCGGGCGCGGGGACGATCTCGATCAGCTCGTCGATCGTCGCTTCCGGGTTCTTCAGCAGATGCTGACACGCGTCGACGACTTCATTGAGGTTGTGCGGCGGGATATTGGTCGCCATGCCGACCGCGATGCCGGACGAGCCATTGATCAGCAGATTAGGGATGCGCGCGGGCAGGATGGCCGGCTCGTTCTCGCTGCCGTCGTAGTTCGGCGCGAAGTCGACCGTTTCCTTGTCGATGTCGGCCAGCAGTTCGTGGCCGATCTTCGCCATGCGGATTTCGGTGTAACGCATCGCCGCGGCGTTGTCGCCGTCGACGGAACCGAAGTTCCCCTGGCCGTCGACGAGCATGTAGCGCAGCGAGAAGTCCTGCGCCATCCGTACGATCGTGTCGTAGACAGCGGTGTCGCCGTGCGGATGGTATTTACCGATGACGTCGCCGACGATACGCGCCGACTTCTTGTAGGCGCGGTTCCAGTCGTTGTTCAGCTCGTGCATCGCGAACAGCACGCGCCGGTGCACCGGCTTCAGGCCATCGCGGACATCGGGAAGCGCTCGCCCTACGATCACGCTCATCGCGTAATCGAGATACGAACGGCGCATTTCCTCCTCAAGGGAGATTGGCAGAGTCTCTTTGGCGAATTGATCCATTATCCGTATCTTTTACGTGCGAAGGCGGGGTTTCGCCGCTTCTTCGCGTAAGCATTGCAGGCGCAACGCATCACGCGATTCTAACATGCCACGAATCCACGCCCGACGAAGGTACGTATACATATTAGAGGGGCACCCGCCAACACCTCGCCGATCGCACAATTTCAGTCCCGTCAGGCTCGATTCCTGCGTGGGACCAATCCGCCGCTCAGCCAGAGCCGGCGGACCGCTCAGACGAAAACATTTGTTGCGCATGCACCACAATTGGAGGGGGATTTGATCGGGGGCGGATTTTTTTTTCGTCGGAAGGGAACGATATGGCAAAATGCCAACGCACAAAGAGTCAGACACTGCTCGAAGTCTACACAAACGGTTTTTGTTCCGCACCAATGTTATACTTCGAGCAATGTATGACTGGTCTTCGTCAACAGGCTCGCAGTAAACCTGCGGTAATCTCAATTTCGAGAGGAGAAATATGAATAAACTTTCAAAGCTCGCGTTCATTGCAGCTACCGCAGTTATGGCTGCATCCGCCATGGCGCAGTCGGTGCCGGCGTCGCGACAAGCTACCAACGACAACTGGGTGAATGGTACTGGCGAATACGTGTGGATGAACGGCACGAACGAGCTTTGCTGGCGCGATGCATTCTGGACGCCCGCAACGGCTAACGCCAAGTGCGACGGCGCTCTGGTTGCTCAGGCTCCGACCCCGCCGGCACCGGTCCCTCCGCCTCCGGCTATCTCCAGCGAAAAGATTACGTATCAAGCTGATGCGCTGTTCGACTTCGACAAGGCAATCCTGAAGCCGGCCGGCAAGGAACGTCTGAGCGAACTGGCATCGAAGATCCAGGGCATCAACCTCGAAGTCGTCGTCGCTACGGGCCACACCGACCGTATCGGTTCCGTCGCCTACAACGACCGTCTGTCGCTGCGTCGTGCTCAAGCTGTGAAGGCCTTCCTGGTCAGCAAGGGCGTCGAAGCCAACCGTATCTACACGGAAGGCAAGGGTCCGCGCAACCCGGTTACCACCGGTTGCAACCAGAAGAACCGCAAGCAACTCATCGCCTGCCTCGCACCGGACCGCCGCGTGGAAGTCGAAGTTGTCGGTACGCCGAAGCAGTAAGCTGGAAAATTACCGCAGTATCGAAAGCCCCGCTTCGGCGGGGCTTTTTTTATGCGCGGGTACCGCGGCCTGGCGTGATGCGCGACGCAGGAGGGTCCCGCTCAGCTACCAGCGGCTCGCAGCTTGCATCAGCGCCCGCTACCCGACGCGCTTTTGCCGCTCTTTCTCTCGCCCTATATACTTAGGGTTTATCCTCGAGCGTCCGCTCACCGCTTTCATCGAGGCAGCCTTCACCATGACCAACGCCGATCCTCACGAACTACAGAAATTCAGCGACCTCGCGCATCGTTGGTGGGACCCGAACGCCGAATTCAAGCCGCTGCACGAACTGAATCCGATTCGTCTAGGCTGGATCGACGCCCACGCCCATCTCGCCGGCAAAAAGGTGCTCGATATCGGCTGCGGCGGCGGCATCCTGTCGGAATCGATGGCAGGTTTGGGCGCTCATGTGAAGGGCATCGATCTGTCGACGCAGGCACTCGGTGTCGCCGATCTTCACAGTCTTGAAAGCGGTGTAACCGTCGATTACGAAGAAATCGCGGCTGAGGCGCTGGCCGCACGCGAACCGGGCACCTATGACGTGATCACCTGCATGGAAATGCTCGAGCACGTGCCCAGGCCGGCCGCGATCGTCGAGGCCTGCAAGAATCTCGTGAAGCCGGGCGGCTGGGTGTTTTTCTCCACGCTGAACCGCAATGTCAAGTCGTATCTGTTCGCGGTGATCGGCGCCGAATATATCGCGCGAATGCTGCCGATGGGCACGCACGACTACGCGCGCTTCATCCGCCCGTCGGAGCTCGCCGGCTTCGTGCGCGCCGCCGAGCTGCGCACGGCGGACATCAAGGGCATCGTGTACAACCCGCTCAGCAAGCTTTTCGCGCTGTCGTCCGACACGAGCGTCAACTATATGCTCGCCTGTCGCCGCGACGCCTGAATTGCCCGAACCGCCCCGATCCGCCGTATCCGAAACGAACAATGAGCGACCCGACTCCCCTGCCGCAACGCGAACACAACGACGACACGCTCGGCTTTTGCCTCGCCGTGCTTTTCGACCTCGACGGCACGCTTGCCGACACGGCGCCCGACCTCGCGGCCGCCGTCAACAAGATGCGCCACGACCGGGGGCTCGAGATGGTGCCGCTCGAGAAGCTGCGCCCGCTGGCTTCAGCCGGAGCGCGCGGACTGATCTGCGGGGCGTTCGGCATCGGGCCCGATCATCACGAATTCGCATCGATGCGCGAGGAGTTTCTCGCGAACTACGAAGCAGATCTGTGCATCGAGACGACGCTCTTTCCGGGTATCGCGGAAGTGCTCGACGAACTCGACGCGCGCGGCGTGCGCTGGGGCATCGTCACGAACAAGGTCGCGCGGCTCACCGAGCCGCTCGTCGCGCAACTCGGGCTCGAGGAGCGCGCCGGCTGCGTGGTGAGCGGCGACACGACCCCGCATTCGAAGCCGCACCCCGCGCCGTTGCTGCACGCGGCGCGTGAGCTGGACATCGCGCCGGAGCGCGTCGTCTATATCGGCGACGATCTGCGCGACGTGCAGGCCGGTTTTGCCGCCGGCATGAAGACCGTCGCCGCGGCGTACGGCTATTGCGGCAACGACATTCCGCCGACACGGTGGCACGCGCAACACGTCGTCGAATCGACGGCCGAGTTGCAAACCCTGCTGCGCGACATCGGCTGACAAAGTCAGACAGATCGGCTGAAGGGCCCGTCCCGCACTCTTGTTAACAATATTGCACCATTCAGCAGGCACCAAAGACGCACGACGCGGCCCTCGATCTATTGTAAAATCTCCTTTGGCTCACATATGTGAGCAACGAACCGCGGGGGCGACCTGGTTTCGACAGGGGTTGCGAAGCGGCTAGGGCATGTCGAGGACCCGTCACCTCGTTAATCAATGGGAAAAACGTAACTGCAAACGACGATACGTTCGCACTGGCAGCCTAAGGGCCGCCGTCCTCTGCCTAGTTCACTGACGGGCTAGTGTCGCAAGACCGGTAGCAATACCGACAGAGGTCATATACGTCAGTTAAGCCTTGGCGGCGTCACGACGTCCGGGTCGAAAATTTAGTGAATCGCCGTAGCGCAGCGTGTTCGTCCGCGTCGCTGCGGTTAAATCAAAAGACAGAACTAAACATGTAGAACTGGTCGTAGAGGACTTCTGGACGCGGGTTCGATTCCCGCCGCCTCCACCAAATACCTGGAACGTTCGCGATGAACGGCCCCAAAAAACCCCGGTAGCGTAACGCTGCCGGGGTTTTTTATTTTCGGCACCGTCCGCGACGCTTTGCGGGCCGGCCACACGTCTCCCCTTCACTCAGCGGGGACGCACAACACGCCCCGGTAAATCCGCGGCCGCTGCCTATACTCGTAGCTCGAAGCGAATCGTCACTCGTCAACCACGTCGCCAAAACAGGAGCCTGCGTCATGCGCAAGACCATCGCTCTGCTGGCCCCGCTCGCACTCGCCGTGCTACACGCCGGCGCCTTCGCCGATCCGCCCAAACTGTCCGACGGCCGCTTCCTCACCACTGACGCCATGACGCTCTACACGTTCGACAAGGACACCACGCCCGGCGTCAGCGCCTGCACCGGCGGCTGCATGAGCAACTGGCCGGCGGCCACGGCGGCGCCGACCGACAAGCCGTCTGGCGACTGGACGCTGATCCCGAGCGCAGACGGTAAGCAACAATGGACGTACAAGGTCCATCCGCTGTATCACTATGCGGCCGACAAGCAGGCGGGCGATGCAAAGGGGGACGGTTTCAAGGAAATCTGGCACATCGCCAGGCCATAAGAAGCCACTCCGGCCGGCAACTGGGCCGCCATCGCCCCGCCACAAAGCACAACGCCGACCCAAGGGCCGGCGTTACGTCAAACCTCGAAGCTCGAGCGAAGCCCGAGCCAATTCTTATTCGTCTTTCGGGCACTGCAGATTGCAGCCATTCGGGTCTCCCATGTCGCCGCGCTTGCGCGCTTGCGAACGTCGGCCGTGCTGATACTTGTCCGACGGGGCGGACGCGGCGAATGGCATCTGCGGATGCTCGTTAATGCGGAATTCGTCGGTCAGGATGCCACCCGGCACGCCAGGCGAATTTTGCGCGTAAGCGACGGAGACGGTGGCACAGAGCACACCAGCCGCGGCAGCCGCGGCACATGCATGGAGAAGAGCTTTCATGTCGGTTCAGCGCGGCTTGGCGCGCGGTAGAGGCGGATACGAAGCCAAGAGAGTAGCCGAAACCGGCGCGCTGCGCAGCCGCGCACGCCGAGCGCCACCGCTTTTCTGGTTATAGGCTCTTACTCCGCCGTTACGCGAGCGCGCCGCCGAGCCCCTCGTCCAGATCGACGAGCCTGCCGCAGTCGCACGGATCGTAGCCGGCGAGCTGCTCGACGCGTTGATGAAACGCGCTGCCGCGCAACAGGTTGATCACCGTCGCGAGCGGCGCGCGAGAGAGGTGCGCGCGATCGCACGCGAAGTAATAGTCCTCGTCGACGATCGGAATGAAGTCGAGCCCGAAATGATGCGCGGCCGGCTCGACGCCGAAGCCTATGTCCGCCATGCCGCTCGCGACGAACGCCGCGATCGCCGAGTGCGTCAGCTCGGTCGACGCATAGCCGTTGACGCGGTCCGGGTCCACACCGACCTGTCGCAGCGCGAGATCGAGCACCATCCGCGTACCCGAGCCCGGCTGGCGGTTGACGAAACGGATGTCGTCGCGCGCCAGATCGCCGAGCCCGCCGATCCGCTTCGGATTGCCCTTGCCGATGAACAGACCCTGCTTGCGTCGGGTCAGATGCACGAGCACATGGCGTTGCGGATCGAGCCAGCGCCGGTAGGTATCGGCGCACACCGCGCGGAACTCGCCGAGCGGCAGATGAAAGCCCGCCAGATCGCACTCGCCGCGCGCGAGCGCACTGACCGCCTCGGCGCTATCGCGGTACTTGATCTCGACCGGCAGATCGTTGGCGACCAGCGCCGTAACAAGCGCGGCCACCGCGTAACCGTGCGACGCGTGGATGCGCACGTCATCGGCGGGGGGCGCAAGCCAGCGGTTCAGATCGCTCGCCACTTCGCTCGCAAGCGCCTGCAAATTGCCGTCGAGCCGCTCGCCGCAGAGCCGCTGCCCGCGCAGCACCGCGTGACCGAGCTCGGACAACACCGAGCCGCGCCCACGCTCTTTCGCGATCAGAGGACCACCAAACCGCTCCTCGATGCTGCGCAGCAAGCCCCATGCGTGCCGATAGGACAAACCCTTAAGCGCCGCGGCCTGCGCAATGCTGCCAGATTCATCGACGAGCGCGAGCAGCGGCACCACGTCAGACAGGCTGGCCTCGCGACCGTCCGCGCCCTTCACCACCAGCTCGACCTGACATTCGATCCTGACCATATATGTTTGACTGTTTCCTATTGCGCGCGCCGGTCGGCCCGCCTATCTTTCGGCTATACCATGTCGAATAAGCGAAGCATACGTGCGCGTATTATGAATAACAAGTGCATATATCGCTTTGGAGGAGCCCCCTTTGGACGATTCTCTCGCCACGGCGCCGGAGCAGCTCGTGCAACGTCACGCGCAGCCGGGCCGCACACTCATCACGATCCTGCACGCGATCCAGGACGAACTCGGCTTTGTGCCACCCGCGGCGGTCGGACCGCTCGCCCGCGCGCTGAACCTGTCGCGAGCGGAAGTGCACGGCGTCATCACTTACTACCATCACTTTCGCACCTCACCCGCCGCGCCCGTCACGGTGCAGCTGTGCCGCGCCGAAGCGTGCCGCAGCATGGGCACCGAGGCGCTTGCCCAGCACATCGAGGCGCACACCGGATGCCGCTTCGACGCCGGTCACCATGACGGCGCAACGGTGGAACTCGAATCGGTGTACTGCCTCGGCCAATGCGCGCTGTCGCCGGCGATGATGCTCAACGGCACGCTGCACGCGCGCATGTCGCCGCAAAAATTCGACGCGCTGTTCGCCGCTGCCCGCAAATGCGTGGAGGTGCCGGCATGACGCGCATCTATGTTCCGCGAGATTCGTCGGCGCTCGCGCTCGGCGCCGATGCGCTGGCCGAAGCCATCGCCAGCGAAGCCGCGCGCCGCGGCATTGCGATCGAACTGATCCGCAACGGTTCGCGCGGGTTGCTGTGGCTCGAACCGCTCGTCGAAGTTGCGACGCCCGAAGGCCGCATCGGCTATGCGAATGTCGACGTGGAAGACGTCACCGCGTTGTTCGACGCGGGCTTCGTCGGCGGCGGCGAGCATGCGCGGCGCGTCGGCGTGGTCGACGAGATTCCGTATCTGAAGAAGCAGCAGCGCCTGACCTTCGCGCGGATCGGCATCACCGACCCGCTGTCCATCGACGATTACGTCGCGCACGGCGGCCTCGAAGGCCTACGCAACGCCCTGCAAACCGACGGCGATGCCGCCTGCGAAGCGCTGATCGAATCCGGTCTGCGCGGCCGCGGCGGCGCGGCCTTCCCGGCCGGCATCAAGTGGCGCACGGTGCGCGGCGCGAAAGCCGCGCAGAAGTACGTCGTCTGCAATGCCGACGAAGGCGATTCCGGCACCTTCTCCGATCGTCTCGTGATGGAAAGCGATCCGTACGTGCTCATCGAAGGCATGATCATCGCCGGCGTCGTGACCGGCGCGACCGTCGGCTACATCTATGTGCGCAGCGAATACCCGCACTCGATCGCGACGCTCGAAGCTGCCATCGCCCGTGCGCGCACAGCCGGCTGGCTCGGCGACAGCGTGCTCTCGAGCGGGCAGCGTTTCGAGCTGTTCGTCGCGAAAGGCGCGGGCTCGTATGTGTGCGGCGAGGAAACCGCGATGCTGGAATCGCTCGAAGGCAAGCGCGGCATCGTCCGCGCAAAGCCGCCGGTGCCCGCACTCGTGGGTCTCTATGGCCAGCCCACCGTGATCAACAACGCGATCACGCTCGCCACCGTGCCGATCATCTTCGCGCGCGGCGCCGCGTTCTATAAAGACTTCGGCATGGGCCGCTCGCGTGGCACGCTGCCGTTCCAACTGGCCGGCAACATCAAGCGAGGCGGCCTCGTGGAACTCGCGTTCGGCGTGACCTTGCGCGAACTGCTCGACGACTTCGGCGGCGGCACCGCGAGCGGCCGGCCGGCGCGCGCGGTGCAGGTCGGCGGTCCGCTCGGCACCTATCTGCCGCCAAGCCAGTGGGACATTCCGATGGACTACGAGGCGTATGCGGCAGTCGGCGCGGTGATCGGCCACGGCGGTCTCGTCGTGCATGACGACACCTCGAATCTTGCCGAGCTCGCGCAATACGCGATGCACTTCTGCGCGCTCGAATCGTGCGGCAAATGCACACCGTGCCGGATCGGCTCGACGCGCGGCGTCGAGGTGATCGCGCGGATTCGCAACGGCGACACGTCGACGCGTCAGGTGCAATTGCTGCGCGATCTGTGCGACACGATGGTAGCCGGCTCGCTGTGCGCGATGGGCGGCATGACGCCGTATCCGGTGCTGTCCGCGCTCGATCATTTCCCTGAAGACTTCGGTCTCGCCGCCGATCCCACTGCCGACCACGCCACCAAAGCGGCCGCGGCCTGACTCCAGGAGTTCACCATGTCCGACCAGTTCAACCCCCCTGCCGGCGCCCCGAAGGAAGCCCCCCTGGGGGGCGGCTGCGGCTCAGGCAACTGCGCGTGCAAGTCGCAAGCCCAGGCACGCGCCGCCAACGCGTTCGCCGACGCGTTCGCCGACGACACCGACTACGGCACCCCCGCCCGCCACTCGGACGTCGACGTGACGCTCGAAATCGACGGCCAGGCGGTGACCGTACCGGCGGGCACGTCGGTGATGCGCGCGGCGGCTGAAGCTGGCGTCAACGTGCCGAAGCTGTGCGCGACCGATTCGCTCGAACCGTTCGGCTCATGCCGCCTGTGTCTCGTCGAAATCGAAGGACGGCGCGGCTGTCCGGCCTCGTGCACGACGCCGGTCGAAGCCGGCATGAAGGTGCGCACGCAGACCGACCGTCTGCAGTCGCTGCGTCGCAACGTGATGGAGCTGTACATCTCCGACCATCCGCTCGATTGCCTGACCTGCCCCGCCAACGGCGACTGCGAACTGCAGGACATGGCGGGCGTGACCGGCCTGCGCGAAGTGCGCTACGGCTTCGACGGCGCGAATCATCTGAAGGACCAGAAGGACGAATCGAATCCGTACTTCACGTACGACCCGGCGAAGTGCATCGTCTGCAATCGCTGCGTGCGCGCGTGCGAGGAAACCCAGGGCACGTACGCGCTGACGATCACCGGACGCGGCTTCGAATCTCGCGTCGCGGCCAGCGAGAACCAGCCGTTCATGGAATCGGAGTGCGTGTCGTGCGGCGCCTGCGTGGCCGCGTGCCCGACCGCGACCTTGCAGGAAAAGTCCGTCGTGATGCTCGGCCAGCCCGAGCACTCGGTCGTCACCACCTGTGCCTATTGCGGCGTCGGCTGCTCGTTCAAGGCAGAGATGAAGGGCAACCAGGTCGTGCGGATGGTGCCGCACAAGAACGGCCAGGCCAACGAAGGCCATGCATGCGTGAAGGGCCGCTTCGCGTGGGGCTACGCGACGCACAAGGACCGCATCAAAAAGCCGATGATCCGCGCGAAGATCACCGACCCGTGGCGCGAAGTCAGCTGGGACGAAGCGATCTCATACGCGGCATCCGAATTCCGTCGCATCCAGGCGAAGCATGGGCGCGATTCGATCGGCGGCATCACGTCGTCGCGCTGTACGAACGAGGAAACCTACCTCGTGCAGAAGCTCGTGCGCGCCGCGTTCGGCAACAACAACGTCGACACCTGCGCGCGCGTGTGCCACTCGCCGACCGGCTATGGTCTGAAGACGACGCTCGGCGAATCGGCTGGCACGCAGACGTTCGCCTCCGTCGACAAAGCCGACGTGATCATGGTAATCGGCGCGAATCCGACCGATGGCCACCCGGTGTTCGCCTCGCGTCTGAAGCGGCGCGTGCGCGAGGGTGCGAAGCTGATCGTCGTCGATCCGCGTCGGATCGACATCGTCGATACGCCGCACGTGAAAGCGTCGCACCATCTGCAATTGCGGCCCGGCACCAACGTCGCGATCGTCAACGCGCTCGCGCACGTGATCGTCACCGAAGGCCTGCTCGACGAAGCGTTCGTCGCCGAGCGCTGTGAAACCCGCGCGTTCGAACAGTGGCGCGATTTCGTCGCGCTGCCGGAGAACTCGCCGGAAGCGACCGAAGCGGCGACCGGCGTGCCCGCGCAACAGGTACGCGAAGCCGCGCGCATCTACGCGAGCGCCGGCAACGCCGCGATCTACTACGGCCTGGGCGTCACCGAACACGCGCAAGGCTCGACGATGGTGATCGGCATCGCGAACCTGGCGATGGCGACCGGCAACATCGGCCGCGAAGGTGTCGGCGTGAATCCGCTGCGCGGCCAGAACAACGTGCAGGGTTCGTGCGACATGGGCTCGTTCCCGCACGAGCTGCCCGGCTATCGTCACATCGGCGATCCGCTCGTGCGCACGCAGTTCGAAAACGCCTGGGCCGTCACACTGCAACCGGAACCTGGCCTGCGCATTCCGAACATGTTCGACGCCGCGCTGCACGGCAGTTTCAAGGGTCTGTACTGCCAGGGCGAGGACATCGTGCAGTCGGACCCGAACACGCATCATGTGGCGGCGGCGCTGTCGTCGATGGAATGCATCGTCGTGCAGGACATCTTCCTGAACGAGACCGCCAAATACGCGCACGTGCTGCTGCCCGGCTCGTCGTTCCTCGAAAAGGACGGCACGTTCACCAATGCCGAGCGCCGCATCTCGCGCGTGCGCAAGGTGATGCCGCCGCTCGGCGGCTACGCGGACTGGGAAGTCACGCTGCTGCTGTCGCGCGCGCTCGGCTACGAGATGGACTACACGCATCCGTCCGAGATCATGGACGAAATCGCGCGGCTCACACCGACCTTCCACGGCGTGTCGTACCAGAAGATCGACGAAATGGGCAGCATCCAGTGGCCATGCAACGAGGACGCGCCCGACGGCACGCCGACGATGCACGTCAACACCTTCGTGCGCGGCAAGGGCAGGTTCGTGATCACGAAGTTCATCGCATCGCCGGAGAAGGTCACGCGCAAATATCCGTTGCTGCTGACGACCGGGCGCATTCTGTCGCAGTACAACGTCGGCGCGCAGACGCGCCGCACCGAGAACTCGCGCTGGCATGACGAAGACCGGCTCGAACTGCATCCGCACGATGCCGAGGAACGCGGCATCAAAACCGGCGACTGGGTCGGCATCGAATCGCGCGCGGGGCAGACCGTGTTGCGCGCGAAGGTGACGGAGCGGATGCAGCCGGGCGTCGTCTATACCACGTTCCACTTCCCCGAATCGGGCGCGAACGTGATCACGACCGACAGCTCCGACTGGGCGACCAACTGCCCCGAATACAAGGTGACCGCGGTGCAGGTGATGCCGGTCGAGCAGCCGTCGCAATGGCAGAAGGACTATTCGCGCTTCAATAGCGAACAGCTCGAACTGCTGAAGCAGCGCGAGCTGGCCAATGCGGCCGCGGCCGTCACCGCGGGCAAGTGAGGCGAGCCATGGACAATCGGAATCTGATCGACATGGCGAACCGGATCGGTGACTTCTTCGAGTCGATGCCCGACCACGAGGAAGCGCTGACCGGCGTCGCCGAACACATCCGCCGCTTCTGGGAGCCGCGCATGCGGCGCGCGCTGCTCGCGACGCTCGACGAAGCGCCGGACACGTATGACATCGCGCTATCGGACTTCACGCGCGAGGCGATCGTCAGGTATCGCGAGAAGTTGACGCCGGCGCCGGCCCAGGCGCCGGCGGCTTAGGCTCGGGCGGTTTCCCCAATCAACCAGGCGCGGCGGCGCGATCCGCTGCCGCGTGCGTGCCCATGCCACGCAACGGGCGGCGCCGATCACAACGTCGCCTGTTCCGATATCTCTCCCCCAACCGTAAACCACGCTTCGCAGTGCCGTACGAGACCGTGCAGGTCCGAGCCGGTACGTCCGCGCGCGCTGATGTAGCCGTCGGGCCGCACCAGATAAAACGACGGCCGCGTGCGCCCATACGATTCGGACAACGCCGGGCCGCCGTCGCCGCTCGTATCGGTGACGCGCCAGATTCGCACCGCGTTCGGCAGCAGCCGCTCGACCTCGGCGGCGAGCTTTTCTACTTCGGGGTCCGGCGGCGGTGCATGTTTCGCGGCGGGATCGAGCGGCGTGCCATCGACGGGCAGCGGCGGCAACAGCAGAAACAGCGAGAAGAACGCCGGATCGTGCAGATCGAAAATGCAGCCGACGCCCGGCGCGCGTCCCAGCGGACCGTCGACGACGTGCACGAGCGCATCGGGTGCGCGCTCGCCCGCGCGCGGGCCGCCGTCGAGCACGCGTTCGAGCGTCAGCGGACTGCGCCGGTACTGGATCGACAGCTCGCTGATCGTCGCGCGTGCGGCATCGCGCAGCGGACCGAACGCGGCCAGCACCGGCATCACGCGCTCGCGCAGCAGCTTCATCGGTCCGTGATCGGCCTCGGCCATCTGCGTGATGAAACCGGTCTGCCGCAGCACCTCGCGCTCGATCGGATGTCGCTCGGCGTGATACGTGTCGAGCAGGCGATCCGGCGCCGCGCCGCCGATCACGCGCGCGAGCTTCCAGCCGAGATTGAGCGCTTCCTGGATGCCGGTGTTCATGCCTTGTGCGGCCGCGGGGCTGTGTACGTGCGCGGCATCGCCGGCGAGGAAGATGCGGCCCACGCGCAGCCGGTCGACCATCCGGCTGTTCACGTGGAAGTACGCCGACCACGCCAGATCCGACACGTCGACGCGCTCGCGCACGCGTCGCGCGATCAGCGCCTTGCATTGTTCGAGCGACGGCGCCGGCGCCCGCTCCAGCGGCGGCTCGCCGAGCACCGCGGGGGCCGGCGGCGCGGCGCTGTCCGACGGCTCGACCGCATGATCGGCGATCAGACGATGGCGGCCGTGGCCCATCGGAAACAGGGCGACGAGACCGTCGCCCGACGCGAAGATATGGAACTCGTCGTCGGGCCAGTCGGTTTCGGCATGCAGGTCGGCGAGCAGAAAGGTCTGGTCGAAGGTCTTGCCCTCGAAGTTCAGGTCGAGGCGATGGCGAATCGAACTGTGCGCGCCATCGGCCGCGATCAGATATGACGGGCGCATGGCTTCCGTGCGGCCGTCCGCGCGGCGCAAGGTCGCCTGAACGCTCGCGGAGCCTTGCATGAACGCCACGAGCTCGACGCCGCGCTCGACCTTCACGCCGAGCGTCGCCAGATGCTCGGTCAGGAGCCGCTCGGTCACCGACTGGTCGAGAAACAGCAGATAGGGATAGCGCGTGTGCAACGGGTCGAAATCGAGCTGCGCAAGCCGCATGCCGTTCGAAAACAGATTCGCCACGCGCGCGCGATGGCCGAGCTCGAGAAACGGTTCGACCAGCCGATGCTGCTCGAGCAGTTCGAGCGTACGTGCCTGAATGCCGATCGCGCGCGAGTAAGGGTTCGGCTGCGGCGCCTTGTCGATCAGGCGCACGGGGACGTGGGCGCGCGCGAGACTCATCGCTGCGGCAAGTCCGGTGGGACCGGCCCCGACGATCAGCACCGGCGACGCGTCGTAGGCGGCAGCGTCCATGCGGAACTCCGGAGGCAACAATGCGTTCTAGTGTACGCCGCCGCTCTTGCGGGCACGGGTGCGCTGCATCAATCGCGCGTCGGCAAGACGGGTCGCGCGGGGGGGCCATCCGTCGTTGCCCATGAACTCACGCTCCGCGCAAATCCGGGCCGCTTGCGCAAGTATGGGAAAATGCGCCCTCAGTCTGATTGATCCAAATGCCCTCCCCGTCATGCAACCTGTATTTGACCGCGCGTTCGCGGCGCATCGTGACGGCCGCCTCGACGACGCCGAACGCGGCTACCGCGCCACGCTCGACCACGACCCCAGCCACGTCGACGCGCTGCATCTGCTCGGCGTGCTGCGCCACCAGCAGGGCCAGCACGCCGAAGCCGCGGCGCTGGTGCGGCGCGCGGTCGATCTGCGCCCCGAAGACGCGGCGCTGCAGCTGAACCTCGGCAATGCGCTGAGGGCGCTCGGCCAGATCGACGCCGCGATCGAGCAGTTCCGCAACGCGCTGACGCTCGCGCCGACCTTCCCGATGGCGCACTACAACCTCGGCAACGCGTACGCGTCGCAAGGCCGTCACGAAGACGCCGCCGATGCGTTCGAACGTTCGCTGCGCCTGCAGCCGAACGACGCGTCGTCGCACAACAATCTCGGCAACGCGCTGCACGCGCTCGGCCGTCACGCGGACGCGATCGCGTCGTTCCGGCGCGCGCTCGAGCTGCGCCCCGGTCACGCGGGCGCGCTGAACAACATGGGCATGTCGCTGAACGCGCTCGATCGACCGAACGAGGCGGTGCCCTGCTTCGAGGCCGCGCTCGCCGCCGAGCCGCGCTTCGTCGCTGCGCACTTCAATCTCGCGAATACGTTCGATGCGACCGGCCGCCATGCGCGGGCAGTCGCGTCATTTGAAGCGGCGCTGCGTCTGCAGCCGAACCTGCCGCCCGCGATCTATGGCATGGGCAACGCGCTCGCGGCGCTCGGCCGTGCCGAACAGGCGCTGCCGTATCTGGAGCGCGCGGTCGGGCTCGATCCGCAATTCGCGCTCGCGTGGCTTGCGCTCGGCACCGCGCACCAGGCGCTCGGCGCGCACGCGGCCGCGGTGCGCGCGCTCGATCAGGCGTTGCGGCTGCGCCCGGATCTCGCGTCCGCGCATATGAACCGTGCGCTCGCGTGGCTCGCGATGCGCGACTTCGAGCGCGGGCTGCCCGAATACGAATGGCGCTTGCAAACCGTCGCGCAACCGGTGATCCAGACGTTGCCGCGCTGGCACGGCGAGTCGATCGAAAAATACACGCTGCTGATCCATGCCGAACAGGGTTTCGGCGACACGCTGCAGTTCGTGCGCTTCGTACCGCTCGCAGCGCAACGCGCCGCGCGCGTCGTGCTCGAAGTGCAGCCGCAGTTGGTGCCGCTCTTCGCGCCCGTCGCGAAGACGTGGCGCGTCTCGCTGATCGCGCAGGGCCAGTCGCGCCCCGCCGCCGATCTGCAGATTCCGCTCTTGAGCCTGCCGCTAGCGCTCGGCACGCGCTACGACACGATTGACGCGCGCACGCCCTATCTGAGCGTGCCGCCGGCCTATGGCCGCAAATGGCGCGGCTCGCTCGGCGGTCAGGCGAAGCGCAAGATCGGGCTCGCATGGTCGGGGCGCATCCAGCGCAACGAAACCCGCACGATGCCGCTCGCCGCGCTGGAGCCGCTGTTTGCACTGGATGGCATCGACTGGATCGTGTTGCAGCCCGATCTGTCCGAGGACGACCGCGCTGCGCTCGACGCGCATCCGCGCGCGGCCGCGATCCATCGCTTCGACCACCGCATCGGCGACTTCGCGGATACCGCGGCGATCGTCGAGCGGCTCGACGCGGTGGTGTCGATCGACACGTCGATCGCGCACCTCGCGGGCGCGCTGCGCAAGCCGCTGTGGCTGATGCTGCCGTGCGCCGCCGACTGGCGCTGGTTCGACGGCGACACGCCCAGCCCGTGGTATCCCGGCGCGACGCTCGTGCGTCAGCCGCGGCCGGGCGCGTGGGATGAAGTCGTCGAGGTGGTCGCTAGCGAATTGCGGCACGGGTAGCCACAGACCACGCGCCGCAAACAAAAGACCCCGCTAGCGCGGGGTCTTTTGTTTTCAGAACACGAAGTGAACCGTCAGGCCGCCCGATACTGATTGCGTGACTCCGGCGTACGATACAGGAACAGCGTCGCGAGCAGACCGCAGATTGCCGCCACGCCGAGGACCAGGCCCGGCGCCGCCTTGTTGCTGGTCACGTGGATCAGCAGCGTGGCGATGGCCGGCGTGAAGCCGCCGATCGTCGTCGCGAGACTGTACGCGAGCGAGAAGCCAGCGGTTCGCACTTCGACCGGCATCACTTCGGTCAGCGCGACGACCATCGCGCCGTTGTAGCAGCCGTACAGGAACGACAACCACAGCTGCACGGCGAGCAGACGCGCGAACGACGGTTCGGCGACGAGCCATTGCAGCGCCGGATACGCGGTGAGGATCGTCAGGATCGTGAACGCGAGCAGCACCGGACGGCGGCCGACGCGGTCCGACAACGCGCCGGACAACGGCAGCCAGATCAGATTCGAGATACCGACGCAGACGGTGACGACGAGCGCGTCGATCGCCGACAGCTTCAGCACTTCCCTGCCGAAGGTCGGCGTGTAAGCGGTGATCATGTAGAACGACACGGTCGTCATGACGACCATGCCCATGCCGCCCAGCACGATCGGGTAGTTCGCGAGCATCGACTTCAGGATCTCGCCCACGCTCGGACGATGCTTGCGCGCCGTGAACTCCTCGGTTTCCTGCAGCGAGCGGCGGATGATGAACAGGAACGGCACGATCAGACAGCCGATCAGGAACGGCACGCGCCAGCCCCACGCGAACATCTGGTCGGCGGGCAGAATCTTGTTGAGCCCCACGCCGATCAGCGCGGCGAATACCACCGCGACCTGCTGGCTGCCCGACTGCCACGAGCAATAGAAGCCCTTGTTGCCCTTCGTCGCGATCTCCGACAGATACACCGACACGCCGCCGAGCTCAGCGCCGGCGGAGAAGCCTTGCAGCAGCCGGCCGAGCAGCACCAGCACGGGCGCCACGAGCCCGATGGTCGCGTAGCCCGGTATCGTCGCGACCGTCAGCGTGCCGAGCGCCATCAGGCTCAGTGTGAGGATCAGGCCTTTGCGACGGCCGTGATGGTCGATGTAGGCGCCGAGCACGATCGCGCCGAGCGGACGCATCAGGAAGCCCGCGCCGAACACGGACAGCGACAGCATCAGCGATGCGAAATCGCTGCCGCCAGGAAAGTAGGTCTTGGCGATCGCGGAAGCGTAGTAGCCATAGACCATGAAGTCGTACATTTCAAGAAAGTTGCCGCTGACAACGCGGAACACTGTCTTGACCTTGGATTCTTGGGTGGTGGAAGCGGCGTGGGTCGCTGTAGACATGACACTCTCGGATAAGCCCGTCGCCCTGTCGGACGGATCGACGCGGACGGTGACGAGCGGGCAGTTGGAACGATCCACTGCGTTTGGCAAGCGGATGCCGCAGGCGGACGCACAGGTATAAGCAAGTGCGCCCGGGGGCGCCGCATTTTGCTGCTCACGGCGCTCATTCGATATGAGGGTAAACGCTGAGCTCGATGCCGGGCTGATGCCACGTAATGTTACTGCTGATAGGGTCGACGCGAAACGCATACAGTTTGCTTACGCGCGACACCCGCGGGCGGCCGCAGACTGTCCGCGCGAGGCCATTCAGTCGATTACTCCGATGCGAACCACCCCTGCTCTTTCCCTGCGCCCCGCCACGCTCGAGGACGCCGCGCTGATTGCGTCGATCCACAGCGCCAGTTGGCAGGCGACCTATCGCGGTCTGTTGCCCGACGCGTTCCTCGACGGCGAAGTCACGCGCGAACGCGCCGCCTATTGGGAAGCACGTCTCGGCGCGCCGGGCGGCGAGCGCCGCATCGTGCTGATCGCCGAGTTGGCCGGCGAGCCGGCCGGCTTCGTGTGTGTCGAGCGCCAGCCCGAGTCCGCGTGGGGCGTGCTGCTCGACAACCTGCATGCGCTGCCCGGTTATCAGGGCATCGGCGTCGGCAAAACACTGATGCACGCAGCCGTAGACTGGACGCGCGCGCAAGGCGAGGCACAGCTGTATCTGTACGTGCTCGAGGGCAATACGGCGGCGATCGGCTTTTACGAGCGACACGGCTGGCAGTTGGTCGGCGCGGAGCCCGATCAGATGGGCGGCGTGGATATCACCGCGTTGCGCTACGTGTACCGGTTGAAGGCTTGAACGCCGCGGTTGAGTGTGTGTGAAGCGCATGGCGTCGCGGGGACGGCGCGCGCCGGCGGTGTTCCTGTTTTCGGAGTCATCTGAACGGTGGACGACGTAGTTTCGAGGCATGATTTTCTGTTGCCGATGGCTTCATCGGCCCCCTACAGATTCCGTCACTGCCGCACCGGTGTGACTGTCCGAGACACCGGAAGAAACCGATGACCAGCACGCCGCTCATCCTGATCGAAGGCGCATTCGCGCTTCCCCCTTTCCGTACGCTCGACCACCTGCCCGAACCGTTCGGCCGCGACTGGGCGTTGCTGTCCTGGCGAACCGGGCTCGATTCGCTGTATGCCGCGCTGCTGCGCACCGTGTGCATCAGAGATCAGCAGTTGCTGTCGTATGGGCAGTGGGTGTCGATCGACGGCGTGCTGACCGGCGTGCTAACTGACATGAAGCGGCCGGCAGAGAAGCCCGTCGCGAACGCCACGCAGCCTGCCGGGGAACCGTCGAATACCGCGACGGCGGCGCATCCCGCTATGCAACGGAAGGTGCCTCAGGGTCCAATGCGAATCCCGCTCAAGGCCCGCTCGCCGCGAATCGCGCAGCGGCGCACTGTGCGGCATCGGCGAACGGTCGCGGCGAGTGCCGTCGTAATCGGCTGCGTCGCGGTGCTGGCGTGGTGGATCGTCGATCAGCCTCCGGCGCCGCGGCATATGGCCTCCGACATGCTGAAATCGGCGCAAGCTCTGATGCCCCGTCGCGATGCGCCGGCGCCGGTAGAAAAGCGTCGTGCGCAGCATCATCTGGTTGCGAGTCCCGAAGCACCGGTGATTGCGGAGGCCGTCACACCGGCTCCTGTGCTTCCGCCATTACCTGTCGACGTGGCCGCCGCCGCACCCGCGCGCATCGTGGCTTTGCCTCAGGGCACCGCCACGCGACATGCGCCCACGCCGCGTGACGCGATTCGCTCATCGCCTCCGCGTCGTGCGCTTCGCGTGCAAACGCATCCGCTTCCGGTAAATCGCCCTGCCGCGAATGACCCATCGCATGAAGCGCGCGTTCGTACCCGGTTCGGCGAAGACGGATACGCTGATGTAACGACGTTCGCCATGATGTCTTTGCGCGACGTCGCGCCGCTGCCGCGCTCCACCATGTCGAACAATCTGCCGGTAAATAGCACCGAGTGGATGAACCACATATCGCAGCGTCGCGTCACCGAAATCCCGGAACAATTCGCGCAATGAGCGCCGCCGTTACTTCGACGCAGGCAAACCCGCTTCCGTCTGCTGCTGCAAGCGCGTGACCGCACTCTGAAGCTGACGCAATTGCGCCTGCGCGTTGTCGCGCTCCGCGCGCAGCGCGAGCGCCTCGTCGCGCGTCTGCCGCTGCCGGTCGTCGACCTTCGCCTGCTGCGTGCGGGCGACGTCGAGATCGGTCTGCAGCCGTTGCGCCTGCTGCTGCGATATCGCGATGCTGCCCTGCAGATACGCATTCTGCGCCTGCAACCGCGTGCGATGAATCTCGACGTCCGCGAGTTGCTGCGTCTGCTGCGCGAAACCGGCGTAGATCGCTTCCGCGCGCTCTGCCGAATCGCTCCTGATCACGCGCCAGAAATGCTTGTTCTGAAACAACGCGACGTAGTACGTCATCCGCGGCGGATGGAAGAACAGGCTCGCACCATAGCTGCCGTTATAGGTCGTGCGCAGTTCGCTGAGGTTCGCGTCCTGGATCAACTGGATCAAATCGGCGACGTCGCCGCGCGCGGCGGCGGGCGTATTCGCGGACACCTCGGGCTCAGCGACGGACTGGGGGCCAGCCTCTCGCGGCGCCAACTCCCCTGGAGCCGGCCGCGTGCCCGCCAGCGGCGCGCTCACGCTGTCCTGCTGAGCCACCGCAACACCCGTATGCCACAACGCATAGACACCGGCGAGCAACATAGCGCGCCGGATAACCAAGGAGTACTTCATATGCCTGCTCCACGCCGATCGAGAATGACGTTGGATTATCGCGCGGATTTATCGCGACGCGAAGCTCGTGGGCACTGTATGGACACGCTCGAAATCGAGATAGACGGTTGGCGCAGCGAACCACTCCATCCAAAATCACAGTCGCAAAATAAAGACGCCACCCAGCTCGCACTCCTGATTATTTCGAGAGAAGAAAACGCACTGCCACATAACGTGACAGTGCGTCAGATGGATGGAATGGCTCCGTCGGGCTGCGGAAAACAGCGAAAGCGCGGGACCGATGCGCAACCACGCCGCGGACTCAACCTCGACCGCGCACGCCGCGCCAACGCAAACCCGCCTTGCTTAAAACCGCGTCTCCCGCGCGACCCGCAGGAACGTATCGAGCAACGGCGTGCAATCGAGCAGCTCCGGGCCGCCCGCGCGATGAAACTCCGGGTGCCACTGCACGCCCATCACGAACGGCGCGCGCCGGTAGCGCACGGCCTCGATGATGCCGTCCGACGCCGACACCGCCTCGATATTGAGATCGCGGCCCAGCGTCTTTACCGCCTGATGGTGAATCGAGTTGACGATCGCGTCGCGCCGTCCGGGGAACATGTTCACCAGCGTCGAGCCATCCGGAAAATGCACGCCGTGCCGGTGCTGATCGTAGTTTTCGTTGACGTGGACGTTCGCGGTGGGCACTTCGGTCGCGATGTCCTGATATAGCGTGCCGCCGAACGCGACATTGATCAGCTGACAGCCGCGGCACACGCCGAGCACCGGCTTGCCCGATTCGACGAACTCGTGCAGCAGTTCGAGCTCGTACATGTCGCGCACGCGGTCACCGGGCCATTCGTGGCTGGTCGCCGATTCCGCATACGTCTGCGGCGACACGTCGGCGCCGCCTTGCAGCAGCAGGCCATCGAGATGCTTCGCATAGTCGCGCAGGCGGATGTTGCTCGGGTGCAGCATGCCCTGATGACCAACGGTCGGGATCATGAACACCAGCACGTCGCGCGACATCACCCAGTGCGCGACCGACTCCTCCAGATACTGCAGCGTCTTGCCGCGCAAGCCCTTCGCGCCCGGTTCCGGATGGAAGATGCGCGCCGACACGCCGATGCGCAGCGTGCGCTGCGTGATCCGCTGCCCCGCGCGATCGAACAGCTGCCGCGCGCGCGCCGCGATGATGCGGCCGAACACGCTCCACGCGGAGTCGCTCTGCTTCAGATAACGCGGTGGCGACGGCGGCAGCGCGTTGGGTGGCGGCGGGTTCGTGGCGCTGAAATCGGGTGCCGCGCCGAAACCGGGCGGCGGCGAGCCGGGCGCGCGCGCCGCGGGTGCGGCGGCTGCCTCGGTGGCGATTTCGTCTTCGGTGGCGAGGTCCGCCGCGCTGCCGCCAGCCGCGCGCGGCTCGCCGGCGGCCACCGTCGGTTTCGCGAGCGGCTCGGGTTTCACCATGGTCGCGCCGCCGGCGTACGCACCAGCGCGCTGCGCTTCGCGCTCGTGCACCTTGGCTTCCTGCCGCGCGGTCGATTCGGCGGCGGCGCTGCGCGCCTCGGCCGCGTCGCGCAGCCGAGCCGTGCGCGGATCTTCGGGCGTGACCGACGATGCGCTGAGCGGATCGTCGGTCGACGACCTCGCGGTCGCCTCCTCGGCCGTCGGGCTCGTGTCTTTGGCGGCCGACTGGGTGGCATCTTCACGCGACGGAGGAAGCGAGGCGGCCGGTTCGGCCGGCGCGCTGCTCGGCGCGGGGGAGGCCGGCTGCGGACTGCCGGTCGTGCCGGCGTTTTCGGGTTTGTTTTCGCTCATGACTGTCGGACGGGCGCCTTACACGCGAACGAATGAATATGCCCTGATTATCCGTCAGTGCTGCAGGCCCCGCAAACCCGCACACAATTGCTCACATTGTTGCGAAGCGTTACACGGACCCCGATGAGTCAAGGATCCGGCCGCTCTTCGAAGGTTTCCCGCAACGCGATCTGCATCGACGCATGAATCTTCACGCACCAGCGCCACACGAGCGCGAGCAGCAGCGCGGCGCACACAAGCACGGCGACGAGCAGGCCAGTCGGCGGCAGGATGCTGCCCGACAGCGCCGCCACCAGCACAAACACGCCGATCATCGACACGATCGGCACGAGATCGGCGATCGCGTGACGCAGCGGGCTCGTGAAGCGTCCCGCGGTGGTCGGCTGCACGCCGACTTCGGCAAGCAGCAGCGCGAGCGACTTGGTCTTGCGATACACGGCCACGAGAAACGGCAGCGAAACAACGAGCGCGACGCTCCACTGCACGACGCGTTGCAGCGGCTCGTCGTCGAGCCAGTGCGCGAGCAGCCGGCCGCTATGCGGCGCGCTATACGACACGGCGAGGAAAATGGCCACGACGAGCGCGAGATTCACCGCGATCTGCAATACGATCCGCCGCGTCATGCTGATGAGCGTCGGCTCGCCGCGCGCCGTGACCAAACTGCGCAGCCATTGCCCGTACATGCCGAACACGTTGGACAACGTGGCGGGCATCGCCTGCCCGATGCGGCGCGTGAGCGGATCGGCGACGCGGATCAGATATGGCGTCGTCAGCGTCGTCAATGCCGACACGGCGACCGCGATCGGATACAGAAACCCGCTCGTCACCTTCAACGTCAGACCGAGCGTCGCGATGATGAACGAGAACTCGCCGATCTGCGACACGGTCATGCCGACGCGCATCGAGGTGCGCGCGTCCTGCCCCGACAGAAACGTGCCGAGCCCGCACGACACGATCTTGCCGACGATCACCGCGAGCGTGATGACGGCGATCGGCCACGCGTAGTCGAGCATCACGGCCGGGTTCAGCATCAGTCCGATCGTCACGAAGAAGATCGCGGAAAACGCGTCGCGCAGCGGCGCGATCAGATGCTCGATCCGATGCAGATGACGCGACTCGGCCATGATCGCGCCGATCAGGAACGCGCCGAGCGCGATGCTGTAATCGAGCTTGACGACCAGCAGACAGAAGCCGAAGCAGAAGCCGAGCACGGACACGAGCATCATCTCGTCGCTGCCCGTGCGCGCGACGTAGTTCAGCGCGCGCGGCACGAGCAGCACGCCGACCAGCAGCGACACCGTCATGAACAGCAGCAGCTTGCCGAGCGTGACGGCCGCGAGCCCGGCCGACAGCTGCCCGGTCTGCGCGATGCCGGTCAGCAGCACGAGCATCGCGATACCGAGAATGTCCTCGACGATCAGAATGCCGAACACGAGCTGCGCGAAGCTTTCGCGTTTGAGTCCGAGATCGGACAGCGCCTTCACGATGATCGTCGTCGACGAGATCGCGAGGATCGCGCCGAGGAACAACGAGTCCATCGGAGTCCAGCCGAACGCGCTGCCGATCTCGTAGCCGATCCACAGCATCAGCACGATTTCGGACAGCGCGGCGACGATCGCCGTCGCGCCGACCTCGAACAGCTTGCGCAGGCTGAATTCGAGGCCCAGCGAAAACATCAGGAACACGACGCCCAGCTCGCCGAGCGTCTGGATCGTCTGTTCGTCGTGGATCAATTGGAACGGCGGCGTGTACGGTCCGATGATCACGCCGGCCGCGATATAGCCGAGCACCACCGGCTGCTTCAGGCGATGGAACAGCACGGTGACGACGCCGGCCAGCGCCATCACGACGGCCAGATCCTGGATGAAGCCGATGCCATGGTGCATGAGCGCTTTCCTTACAAACAGTAATCTCAGAAAGCGCAGTGTAGCAAACGAACCGACCATCTTTTTGGCGAAGTCGCGCGCCGCGCCGCGCCGCCAGTAGCAGGCCGCTCGGCCGCAAAACCTTGCTCTACAATGCGGACGGACCTTTCCCTTTGGCTCCGCACTGCCTCGCTCATGCGCCCGCGCTGCGCTCAACCGGATTTCTACCGACATCATGGCCACTGAATTCGCCCCCTTCCCGCCGCTTGCCCAGCTTGCCGCCGATCTCGCCGCCGGCCGCACGACGAGCCGCGCGCTCGTCGAAACCGCGCTGGACCGGATCGCCGATCCGGCTGGCCAGGGCGCCGCCGTCTTCATGCACGTCGACACCGACGCCGCGCGCGCCGCCGCCGACGCGCACGACCGCCTGCGCGCGGCCGGCACCGTGCTCTCGCCGCTCGCCGGGATTCCCGTGTCGGTCAAGGACCTGTTCGACATCGAAGGCCAGCCGACCCGCGCGGGCTCCGTCGTGCTCGCCGACGCGCCCGCCGCGAAGGCCGACGCGGTCGCGGTCGCGCGTCTGAAGCGGGCCGGCGCCGTGATCGTCGGGCGGACCAACATGAGCGAGTTCGCGTTTTCCGGACTCGGCCTGAATCCGCACTACGGCCATCCGCTGTCGCCGTACCGGCGCGGCGTGAAGGGCGACGAGCGGATTTCGGGCGGCTCGTCGTCGGGCGCGGCCGCATCGGTCGCCGACGGCATGGCCGCGGTCGCGCTCGGCACCGACACCGGCGGCTCGATCCGCATCCCGGCCGCCTTGTGCGGGCTGACCGGCTTCAAGCCGACCGCCGCTCGCATCCCGAAGCAGGGCGGCGTGCCGCTGTCGTCGACGCTCGATTCGTTCGGGCCGATCGGCGTGTCGGTCGCATGCTGCGCGCTGGTCGACCGGATGCTCGCCGGGCTCGAGCCGCGCATCCCGGCCGCGCGGCCGCTCGAAGGCGTGCGCCTCGGCGTGCTGACCAATTTCGTGACCGACGGCGTCGAGCCCGAAGTCGCGCGCGCGATCGATACCGCGCTCAAGCATCTGGAGGCGGCCGGCGCGATCGTCAGCGAGGTGCGCTTCGCGCCGCTCGACCGGCTGCCGGAGATCAACCGCTTCGGCTTTTCGTCGATCGAGGCGTATGCGTGGCATCGTCCGCTGCTCGACAAGCATCGCGAGCAGTACGATCCGCGCGTGCTCGCGCGCATCATGAAGGGGCAGCCAGCCAGCGCGGTCGACTATCTGGACCTCGTCGCCGAGCGCGACGCGATGCTCGACGAAGCCGCGCGCACGCTGTGGCAGCGTTTCGACGCGGTCGTCGCGCCGACCGTGCCGGTCGTGCCGCCGCGCCTCGCCGACCTGCTCAACGACGACGACGCGTTCGGCCGCACCAATGCGCTGATCCTGCGCAATCCGAGCGCGTTCAACTTCCTCGATAGCTGCGCGCTGTCGCTGCCGTGCCATCTGCGCGGCGACGCGCCGGTCGGCCTGATGCTGGCGGGCGCACCGCACGCCGACGACGCGCTGCTCGCGATCGGCCGCGCGGCCGAGGCAGTGCTGAAAGCGATCCGGTAAAGCGCGCCGGGGTTGGCCGCCCGGCGCGGTCGCCGCCGTGCCAATGTTCAGGCAATAAGTGGCGCGGCCGGGGTTCGCGCTAGAATCGCGGGCACCCGCCCTTTCGTCTCCAGACCAATCGATGATCCATGACTAACGACTCCGCAATGCTGCGCCGCGAGCGCACCCTGCTGGTTCTGCTCGGCCTGATCTGCCTCGCCCTCGTGGGCGGTGCGTTGTATCTGCAGTTCGGCCTGCGCGAAGACCCGTGTCCGCTGTGCATCATCCAGCGCTATTTCTTCCTGCTGATCGCGATCTTCGCGTTCCTCGGCGCGAGCTTCAGGCACTGGCGCGGCGTGCGCCTGCTCGAAGTGATGGCGGCGCTGTCGGCGCTCGCCGGCATCGCGACCGCGGCGCGCCATGTGTACATCCAGGCGAATCCTGGCTTCAGCTGCGGCTTCGACGCGCTGCAGCCAGTGGTCGACAGCCTGCCGCCCGCGCAATGGCTGCCGAGCGTGTTCAAGGTCGCGGGCCTGTGCGAAACCGCCTATCCGCCGATTCTCGGGCTGACGCTGCCGATGTGGTCGGGCGTCGCGTTTATCGTCGCGTTCGTCGCACTGGTGCTGAGCCTGGTGCGCAATCGCCATCGGGTGTCCTGACGGGCGGGCAACTTGGCCGAGCGAGCTTCGAACGCCGTCTGAAGCGCCGAACTCGCCGCCAGGGCGCTTACCGATTCGCATCGCCAATGACGCCGGACTTCGTGTTGTCCATGCCGGGCACCGAAGTCCGGCGTTTTTTCTGCGCGACGTTCCGCGATCGCGCGCCGTTCCTGTCGGTCCCCGCTCCACGCACGCAACTTCTCGCCTCGGCGCGAATCGTACCCGGATCATGACCGCCGCCGCATGAGCTTCATGCGACACGGGAAATATTTTCGGGCCGGGGTAGTGCTATCTTCGGGTATGGATGGCGATCTACGTGCGCGAGGCCGGCTTTTTGCGACCCCATGCGTAACGCGCGCCCGGTCCGCACTGTCTTCCGATTCGCCATGACAACGCAAACCATCCGCTTCTACCATCAGGGGTCCGTCCGCGAGGTCGCGGGCGTGCCGGCGACGCGCACCGTGCTGCAGCACCTGCGCGAGGACTTGCGCTGCACCGGCACCAAGGAAGGCTGCGCGGAAGGCGACTGCGGCGCATGCACGGTCGTGATCGGCGAACTCGATGCGCGCGGCGACCTCACGTTGAAGGCGGTCAACGCCTGCATCCAGTTCCTGCCGACACTCGACGGCCGCGCCCTCTTCACCGTCGAAGATCTGCGCGCCAAGAACGGCGCGCTGCATCCGGTGCAGCAGGCGCTGGTCGACTGCCACGGTTCGCAATGCGGCTTCTGCACACCCGGCTTCGTCATGTCTATGTGGGCGCTCTACGAGAACCAGCCCGTCAGCGCCGGGCTGCCGACCCGCCATGAAATCGACGCCGCGCTGTCCGGCAATCTGTGCCGCTGCACGGGCTACCGGCCGATCATCGACGCCGCGCAGAAGATGTTCGACTACGCGCAGCATCCGCGCGTCGCGCTCGACCGCGACGCGATCGCGGCCACGCTGCGCACACTGCAACGCGAAGACACGTTCGAATACAGCGCGCCAGGCACCCGCGGCGGCGCCTTCGGCTCGCCCACCTTCCACGCCCCGCTCACGCTCGACGCGTTCGCGACGCTGCGCGCGCAGCACCCGGACGCGCGTATCGTCGCGGGCAGCACCGACGTCGGCTTGTGGGTCACCAAGCAGTTCCGCGATCTCGGCGATCTGCTGCTGTACACCGGCAACGTCGCGGAACTGAAGACGATCGCGCGCGACGCGCAAACGCTGACTATCGGTGCGGCGGTCACGCTCGAGGACGCGTACGCGGCGCTCACCGCCGACTACCCCGAACTCGCCGAACTATGGACGCGTTTCGCATCGCTGCCGATCCGCAATGCGGGCACGCTCGGCGGCAACGTCGCGAACGGCTCGCCGATCGGCGATTCGATGCCGGCACTGCTCGCGCTCGGCGCCGACGTCGAGTTGCGCCGCGATCGCACGACCCGCACCGTGCCGCTCGACGCGTTCTACCTCGGTTATCAGAAGACCACGCTCGCGGAAGGCGAATTCGTCAGCGCGCTGCGCGTGCCTCGCCCGGCCGGCGCGCTGCGGTTTCGCACCTACAAGGTGGCGAAGCGTTACGACCAGGACATCTCGGCGGTGTGCGCGGCGTTTGCGCTGCACGTCGCGGAAGATGGCACGATCCGCGCGGCGCGGGTCGCGTTCGGCGGCATGGCGGCGACGCCGAAGCGGGCCGCGCATGCCGAAGCCGCGCTCAACGGCGCGGCGTGGAACGAACCGACGGCCCGTCGCGCGATGGACGCGCTCACCGCCGACTATCAGCCGCTCACCGACATGCGCGCGTCGAGCGCGTATCGGCTGAGGGTCGCGCGCAATCTGCTGTGGCGCTTCTACCTCGAAACGCGTGACGACGCGCCGCTCGCGCTCTGCGACGTGAACGCGTTCGCGTTCGAGGCCAACGCAATCGTCGTGAAGGAGTCGCCGTGATGAACCGGACCGATGCCTTTATCGAACCCGCGGGCGCGCGTGCCGATCAACGCGAGGACGCGTCGATCGGCGTACCGCTGCCGCACGAATCCGCCGCGCTGCACGTGAGCGGCGAAGCGACCTACACGGACGACATCGCCGAGCTGCACGGCACGCTGCACGCGGCGCTCGGCCTGTCGCGCCATGCGCATGCGCGCATCGTGTCGATGGATCTCGACGCGGTGAGAAACGCGCCCGGCGTGATCGCGGTGCTGAGTGCCGACGATATCCCCGGCGAAAACAATTGCGGCCCGGTGCTGCACGACGATCCGATCCTCGCCGACGGCGAAGTGCTCTATCTCGGCCAGCCGGTCTTCGCGGTGATCGCCGAGAGCCACGAACTCGCACGTCGCGCCGCCGCGCTCGCGAAAAGCGACGACGTGATCCGCTACGAGCCGCTCGACGCGATCCTCACCGTCGCCGATGCGAAAGCCGCGAAGCAGTTCGTGCTGCCGCCACTGCATCTGCGGCGCGGCGACCCCGACGCGAAGATCGCCGCCGCGCCGCATCGGCTCGCCGGCAGATTCGAGGTCGGCGGTCAGGAGCAGTTCTATCTCGAAGGCCAGATCGCCTATGCGGTGCCGAAGGAAATGGACGGCATGCTCGTCTACAGCTCGACGCAGCATCCGAGCGAGATGCAGCAGGTCGTCGCGCACATGCTCGACTGGCCCGCGCATAACGTCGTCTGCGAATGCCGGCGCATGGGCGGCGGCTTCGGCGGCAAGGAATCGCAATCGGCGCTGTTCGCGTGCGTGGCCGCGCTTGCGGCGCAACGCCTGCGTCGCCCGGTCAAGCTGCGCGCCGATCGCGACGACGACTTTCTGATCACCGGCAAGCGCCACGATGCAGTCTACGAGTACGAAGCGGGCTTCGACGACAGCGGGCGTCTCAGCGGCGTGCGCGTCGAAATCGCATTGCGCGCCGGCTATTCCGCGGATCTGTCCGGCGCGGTCGCGACGCGCGCGGTGTGCCACGTCGACAACGCGTACTACCTGTCCGACGTCGATATCGTCGCGCTGTGCTGCAAGACCAATACGCAGTCGAACACCGCGTTTCGCGGCTTCGGCGGACCGCAAGGCGCGCTCGTGATGGAGGTGCTGCTCGACGGCATCGCGCGCGAGCTGCGGCTCGATCCGCTCGACGTGCGGCTCGCGAATTACTACGGCGTCGGCGAACGCGATACGACGCCGTACGGACAACGCGTCGAAGACAACATCATCGCGCCGCTGACCGACGCGCTGCTAGATTCGAGTGACTACCGCGCGCGTCGCGCGGCACTCGCCGAATTCAATGCGAAGAGTCCCGTGCTCAAACGCGGCCTCGCGTTTTCGCCGGTCAAGTTCGGCATCTCGTTCAACGTGCCGTTCCTGAATCAGGCCGGCGCGCTCGTGCACGTGTACAAGGACGGCTCCGTGCTCGTCAATCACGGCGGCACCGAGATGGGCCAGGGGCTCAACACGAAAGTCGCGCAGGTGGTCGCGAATCAGTTCGGCTTGCCGTTATCGCGCGTCCGGGTGACCGCGACCGATACCTCGAAGATCGCCAACACGTCGGCGACCGCGGCCTCGACTGGCAGCGACCTGAACGGCATGGCCGCCGAAGCCGCCGCGCGGACGATCCGCGCGCGGCTCGCCGAACTCGCGGCGCGCCAGCTCGGTGGCGACGCCAACGACGTGCAATTCGCGCGCGGCAGCGTGTCGGTGAACGGCGGCGCGCTGCCGTTCGAACAGATCGTCAACGCCGCGTATCTCGCGCGCGTGCAGTTGTGGTCGGACGGCTTCTACGCGACGCCGAAAGTGCATTGGGATGCGAAGTCGCTGACCGGTCATCCGTTCTATTACTTCGCGTATGGTGCGGCGGTGTCGGAGGTCGTCGTCGATACGCTGACCGGCGAGTGGAAGCTCCTGCGCGCGGACGTGCTGCACGACGCGGGCCAGTCGATCAATCCGGCGATCGATCTCGGCCAGATCGAAGGCGGCTTCATTCAGGGCATGGGCTGGCTCACCACTGAAGAGCTATGGTGGAGCCGCGACGGCCGCCTGATGACGCACGCGCCGTCGACGTACAAGATTCCCGCGGTCAGCGACACGCCCGCCGCGTTCCACGTTCGGCTCTACGACAACAGCAACGCCGAGCCGACCGTGTTCCGCTCGAAGGCGGTCGGCGAGCCGCCTTTGCTGCTGCCGTTTTCGGTGTTTCTCGCGATTCGCGACGCGATCGCGGCCGCAGTGCCGGGCGCGCGACATGCTCCGCCGTTGCGCGCGCCGGCGACGCCCGAGGCGATACTCGATGCGCTGGACGCTTTGAATGCGATGAACGCGTCGCAGACCGCAGATCCGACCGAAGCCGCCGCGCACCCCGATAGCACCGACACAAACACGCAACCCGCCGCGGAAACGCCCCACGCGGCCCCCCACGGAGAATCGCCGGATGCAAGCCTGGCTCACTGACCTGCAACATCTGCTCGCGCATGGCGACGCCGCCGTGCTGGTGACGGTCGCGCGCGTCGAAGGTTCGGCGCCGCGCGAAGCCGGCACGAAGATGATCGTCACGCGCGAGGCGGCCAGGCATACGATTGGCGGCGGCCACCTCGAATGGAAGGCGATCGAGACCGCGCGCCAGGTGCTGCGCGACGGCATGCGCGCGCCGCACATGCGGCGGCTCGAACGCTTCGCGCTGGGGCCGAGCCTCGGCCAGTGCTGCGGCGGCGCCGTGATCCTCGCGTTCGAGCGGCTCGACGTCGGCGATCTCGGCTGGCTCACGTCGCTCGCCAAGCGCCTCGCGGCGGGGCAATCGACGGTGCGCAGCGTATCATTCGGCCCCGCGCCGGATGCGGTGATGCTGTCCGAACCCGAGCCCGGCATCGACGGCGCCGACTGTCTGCTGTGGGACGGCGCCGGTTTCGACGACAGCAGCGCGCTCCTGACCGAAACCATCGCGCCGGGCGAATTCGCCGTCGTGCTGTTCGGCGCCGGTCACGTCGGCGCGGCGCTCGTGCGCGTGCTGGCGACACTGCCTTGCACGGTGCGCTGGGTCGACGAGCGCGACGCGCAGTTTGCGTCGCTCGATGCGCTGCACGCGCCGAACGTGAGGATCGACGCGAACGACGCACCCGACGAGGCGATCGATCAGGCCGCGCCGAACACGTACTTCGTCGTGATGACGCACAACCACGCGCGCGATCTCGAACTGGCCGAACGCATCCTGCGGCGCGGCGACTTCGCGTTCTTCGGCATGATCGGCTCGCATACCAAGCGCAAGCAGTTCGAGCATCGGCTCGCGGCTCGCGGCATCGATCCGGCGCGGATCGCGCGGATGAAATGTCCGCTCGGCGTCGACGGCATCGTCGACAAGTCGCCCGAGGTCATCGCGATCTCGGCGGCCGCGCAGGTGTTGCAGGCCGTCGAGGCGAACGCGGGTGCGCGCCACCCGACGCAGGCGGTTTGATACGCGGCCTGCGCCGCTCGTTACCCAACACACAATTCCAAACCACGATGAACCCGACAACCGCTACCCCTGCTTCCCCCGTTACGCTCGCCGACAAAACCGCGCGCGCACCGAAGGCCGAGCTGCATATCCACATCGAAGGCTCGCTCGAACCCGAGCTGATTTTCGCGCTCGCGCAACGCAACGGCGTGAAGCTCGCCTACGACTCGGTGGAAGCCTTGCGCGCCGCCTATGCGTTCACCGACCTGCAATCGTTCCTCGACATCTACTACGCGGGCGCGAGCGTGCTGCTGCACGAACAGGACTTCTACGACATGACGATGGCCTACGTCGAGCGCTGTCTCGCCGACAACGTCGTGCATAGCGAAATCTTCTTCGACCCGCAGACCCATACCGAGCGCGGCGTGCGGATCGCGACCGTCGTGGCCGGCATCGAACGCGCGCTCGCCGACGCGGAGAAGCGCGGCATGTCGAGTAAGCTGATCCTGTGTTTCCTGCGCCATCTGTCCGAGGACGATGCGCTCGCCACCTTCGACGAAGCGCTGCCGCTGTTCGAGCAGTACGAGCATCGGCTGATCGGCGTGGGGCTCGATTCGTCGGAACGCGGTCATCCGCCGTCGAAGTTCGAGCGCGTGTTCGCGAAGGCGCGCGCGCTCGGTCTGAAGCTCGTCGCGCATGCGGGCGAGGAAGGCCCGCCGTCCTACATCTACGAGGCGCTCGACGTGCTGAAGGTCGACCGCGTCGATCACGGGGTGCGCAGCATCGAGGACCCGGCGCTCGTCACGCGCCTCGCCGATACGCGCGTCGCGCTGACCGTGTGCCCGCTGTCGAACCTGAAGCTGTGCGTGTTCGACGACCTGACCAGGCACACGCTGAAAGACCTGCTCGATCGCGGCGTCGCGGTGACTGTCAATTCCGACGATCCGGCCTATTTCGGCGGCTACGTGAACGCGAACTATCTGGCGACGATCGACGCGCTGAAGCTCGACGACGCCGAGGTCTACACGATCATCCGCAACGGCTTCGAGGCGTCGTTCGTGACGCCCGAGGAACGCGCCATGCTGATCGGTAAGCTCGACGCGTATTGGCGGCACTGAGTGGCGGCACTGAGCCGCGCGCCGACGGATTTCAACTGACGGGCCTCGACCGACGTCGGCGGCCGGCGGCTTCGCTTCGTTCGGGCAAACGGCAACGACCCGAACCGGGAAGCCGCTGCCGCTGCCTGCGCCGCCCAGCTTTCAACATTCGGAGACAGCTTTTCCATGACTGAATCGGCTCATACCGCGCAAGCGGCGGCGCAAGCGGCATTCCGCGCCCCTCTGCTGACCTTCAACGGCGATCCGGCGCACGCGCCGAACGCCGTGGTGTTTCACGAGGACGGTCTCCTGATCGTGGAAGACGGCCGCGTCGTCGCGGCGGACGCGTATGCGGCGCTCGCGTCGCGGCTCGCGCCCGGCACGCAGGTCGTGGAGCGGCGCGACAAGCTGATCCTGCCGGGCTTCATCGATACCCATATCCACTATCCGCAGACCGACATGATCGCGTCGCCGGCGCCGGGTCTGCTGCCGTGGCTCGACACGTACACGTTCCCAACCGAGCGCCGCTTCGCCGACATCGCGCACGCCCGCGACACGGCGAGCTTTTTTCTCGACGAACTGCTCGCCTGCGGCACGACGACCGCGCTCGTGTACTGCACGGTCCACAAGGAATCCGCCGACGCCCTCTTCGCCGAGAGCGAAGCGCGCAATCTGCGCATGGTCGCGGGCAAGGTGCTGATGGACCGCCACTGCCCCGCGTTCCTGCGCGACACCGCGCAATCGGGCTACGACGACAGCGCCGAGCTGATCGGCCGCTGGCACGATCGCGGCCGCCAGATGTACGCGCTGACGCCGCGCTTCGCGCCGACCTCGACCGAGGCGCAGCTCGAAGCATGCGGCGCGCTCGCGCGGCTGCATCCGGACGTGTTCGTTCAGAGCCACGTGGCCGAGAACACCGACGAGGTGAAATGGGTCGCCGAGCTGTTCCCCGGCCACCGCAGCTATCTCGACATCTACGATCACTATGGGCTCTTGCGCCGTCGCGCGGTGTACGGCCATTGCATCTACCTCGACGACGAGGACCGCAAGCGCATGGCGCAAACCGGCGCGCTCGCCTCGCACTGCCCGACCTCGAACCTGTTCCTCGGCAGCGGCCTGTTCGACTTCGACAAGGCCGACTCGGCCGGCATGCCGATCGCGCTCGCGACCGACGTCGGCGGCGGCACGTCGTTCTCGATGCTGCAGACGATGAACGAAGCGCACAAGGTTGCGCGCCTCGGCGGCCATCATCTGACGGCGACGCGCACGTTCTATCTCGCGACCGCCGGCGCGGCCGAAGCGCTCGATCTCGGCGACAAGATCGGCACGCTGAGGGACGGCTCGGAAGCGGACTTCGTCGTGCTCGATCCGCAGGCGACGCCGCTGCTCGCGCGCCGCACCGCGCGGCGCGAATCGCTCGAGGAGCTGCTGTTCGCGTTCGCGCTGCTCGGTGACGATCGCGCCGTATATGAAACGTATGCGGCCGGCAAGTGCGTGCATCGCCGCGACGACGCGCGCCAGCGCGTGCCGGGACGCGCGAAGATCGCGGCTTGACACCAGCTTCGGTTGAGACGCCCCAGTTGCAGACGAAACGCTAGTGGGCGTCTTGGTCCGCGAGTGCTCACAAATTGGCTATTCAGTGTCAATTTCGAGCGTCTCAAATTCGACGGCAATCTCAGCGCCAACTGTTGAGAAAACGTATGCGATATGGTCGGCACGGCGCTTTCCAAAATGCGCGGATTTCTTGAGTACCTCGATTGCCGCGGCGTATGCCTCATCACCGGGTTTCAACACCTCAATCGAATTGACGATGTTCAACAATCCACCATCAATGATGCTCGCGCGCGTCACTCCAAGAAAGGTAACGGTCGCGCGCCGGCTCTCATCGTACAACCCGAGTGTTAGTACGTTTGGTGTATTGGCGCCACCTTCCTTGCTGGTCGCAATCGCATCCAGGTACCAGTCATGAAAACCGCCGAACTGTTCCAGTGCATCTGTGATGGTCATGGTGGCTTGTCCTATGGAAGTATGGAGACCGGCCAGCCGTGATCGCGGCCCTGGTCGTCCCAGTTGTGGGCGTGCGGATTTGGCTGGCCATGATGGTTGTCGAAGTCAATATCAACGGTCGGGGTGCCTTGTAAACCGTACATCCGCCATTGCTTCTTTTTCCCCGGCGCGTTCTCAACCCACGCGTTGGGCATACCCTCAAACGGGATTCCAGCCAGTTCCGTCGAATCCCCCGACAAGTCGTTAGCGTAGTATGCAAACGGCTGGGCATCGCCGAGCAGCGTTGAGGCGCCCGCATCGTGGGCCAGATCGCCGTCGCTGTTGCTGGCTGCCGTGGCTGCGCGTGGAGCGATCAGCCCGGTTTGCCGGGTGGCTGGATCAGCCCGGCCGGACAGCATGGGTTCCCCGTTCGGGAGACCGACGGCCCTCGCCCCGAGATTGCTCAACGGCGTGCTGTGGGGGGATGGAAACAGGTCGGCCCGAGGGCCTTTAATGGCAAGACGAGCACCTCTGCGCAGATCGTCGAGAAGCGCATTAATGATCCACCAGCCATCGGTGTTGGGGTTCCAGTTTCGCACACCATCAAACGCCAGCAACTGACGATCAATGAGACGCCTGACCAGCGTTAGGTCCTCCTCCCACTTTCGCTGATTCAATCTGACAATACTGAGAAATTCCTGGGTCTCCGCCTTGGCCTTCTGAAGGTCTGCGGCCCTTCCGAGGCACGCCTTGTAGTGCCGCTCATCGCAGATGACATAACAGGCACCAAGGGGCCTTTGACAGCGCAGCTCCACCGGAGTGCATTTCAAATACGGACAAGGACATAGGCGTGTCGACGATCTATTTGAAGTTGCTGCCCGGATTGGCAGCATCCAGATAGATACCGTGCTCGGGGTCGTCCGTATATGGGCGACAGCCCAAAACCTCAACTGCCCTCGATCCCCTGGGACACGCCCAAAGCGGCGCCCCGCCTCAGCCCGCCTTGCACACCTCGTGCAACGCGTTGAGGCGCCGCACCGGATCCGCGACATACGGATTCGACTCGTCCCACGCGTAACCGGCGAGCACCGCGCAGATCATGCGGCGGATCGGCGTCACCTGTTCCGGGTAGTAGATGATGTCCTGCAGCTCGCCCGTGTACCAGCGCTCGACGAATGCGCGGAACGTATCGATGCCCTTGCGCAACGGCACGTCGTAGTCGGCTGACCAGTCGACCGTCGCGCCGTCGAGCTGCCGGTTCAGCGCGCGCGCCGCCAGATGCGCGGAGCGCAGCGCGATCGTCACGCCCGAGGAAAACACCGGATCGAGAAACTCGCCCGCATTGCCGAGCAGCGCATAGCCCGGCCCATGCAGACTCGCGACACTCGCCGCGTAGCCGCCGATCTGCCGCACCGGCATCAGGAACGGCGCCTGCCCGATCAGCCGGTTCAGCGTCGGCTCCTGCCGGATCAGCGCGCGCAGCGTCGCCTCGCGCTGCGTTTCGGGCACCTCGAGAAAACTCGCCTCGGCGACACATCCCACCGAAGAACGGCCGCCCGCGAGCGGAATCATCCAGAACCACACGTCGCGACGCTCGGGATGCGTCGCGATGCAGATCTTGTTGCGATCGATGTCGTCGAGCGCGAGGCCGTCGCGCACGTGCGTGAACAATGCGGCGCGCGTCGGCATGCGCGTCGGCGCCTCCAGCTTCAGCAGGCGCGGCAGCACGCGCCCGAAGCCGCTCGCATCGAGCACGAAACGCGCTTCGACCCGATGCGCGCAGGCACTTTCATCGACGACGTCGAGCACCGGTGCCGCGCCCGTGCGCACCGCACTCACCGTGTGGCCGAACCGCACGTCGGCACCCTGCGCGGCCGCGCAGCGAATCAGCACGTCGTCGAACAGCGCGCGCTCGACCTGATACGTGGTGCCCCAGCCCGGCGAATGCTTGTCGCGAAAGTCGAACGACGAGCTCTGGTCGCGATATACGAAGTGCGCGCCGTTCTTGTACTGGAAGCCCGCCTCGACGACGGCCTGCAGCATGCCGGCCTCTTCGAGGTACGCCATGCTTTGCGGCAACAGGCTCTCGCCGATCGAGAAGCGCGGAAAGTGCTGACGCTCCAGCACCAGCACCGAGCGGCCCGCCTTACGCAGCAGTGCGGCGGCCACCGCGCCGGCGGGACCCGCGCCGATGATCGCGACGTCGACCACGGTCCGCTTTGAAGAATCGCTGTTCAAATCACTCCTCCAACGGTTTGCGTGCGTTGCCGCGCCGTATGCGAGCCTCGCCACGCTTCGAACATCAGGCTCGCGCAGCTCCCGCCGAACCCGAAAGAAACCGACATCGCCGTGTCGATGCGCGCGTCGCGCGTCACGCGCACGAGCGGCATGTCCCGCACTTGCGGCTCCGGCGTATCGACCAGCGCGGTCGCCGCGATGAAGCCCTCACGCATCATCAACAGCGTATAGATCGCTTCGTGCGCGCCGCACGCGCCGAGCGAATGCCCGGTCATGCCCTTGGTCGACGAAAACGCGGGCAACCCTTGCGCCGATGCAGCGAACACGTCGCGCAACGCGTGCAGCTCTTCGAGATCGCCGAGCGGTGTGGACGGCGCATGCGTGTTCACGTAGTCGGGACGCCGGCCCGCCTGCTCGAGCGCGCCGCGCATCGCGCGCGCGATGCCGGCCGCACGCGGCGCGACCATGCCCGCGCGATCGGTGCAATCGCCGAAGCCGCTCAGCTCCGCGTAGATGCGCGCGCCGCGCGCGAGCGCATGGTCGAGCGCTTCGAGCACGAGCACGCCGCCGCCCGACGCGATCACGAAACCGTCGCGCTGCGTGTCGTACGGCCGCGATGCACTGTGGGGCGTGTCGTTGAAGCGGCGCGACAGCGCGCCCATCGCGTCGAACATCAGCGTCGTGTTGTCGTGCAGCGCTTCGCTGCCGCCCGCGAGCACGATCTGCTGGCGGCCGTTCTGGATCAGCTGCATCGCCTGCCCGATCGCGAGCGCCGACGTCGTGCATGCCGATGACGGCGAATAGCTGACGCCTTCGAGCCCGAACATCTGCGCGACGTTCGCCGACGCGGTGCTGCTCATCGTATGCGGCACCGTGAACGGCGGCACCTTGTCGACGCCGCGCGTGTGCGCGATCGCGAGCGCCGCGTCGTAGCTCGCCATCGTGCCGACGCCCGAGCCGATCACGACACCCGCGCGCGGCGACTGCAATGAAGCGAGGTCGAGCCTTGCATCGTCGATCGCGCATCGCGCCGCGTGGCACGCGAAGCGCGCGGTGTCGCCCATGAAGCGTTCGAGCTTGCGCTCGAACGGCGCCTCGTGCGCGACCGACGCCACGCCCGCGACTTGCGATGCAAACCCGCGCTCGCGCCACGCATCAATACGCTCGATTCGCGAGTGCCCCGCACGCAACGCCGCGCAGACTTCGTCGAGCGTATTGCCGAGACACGACACGATGCCCATGCCGGTCACGACCACGCGTTGCAGGCCTGTGCTCATCGAACGCGCCGGAAAATCAGCGACGTGTTGATGCCGCCGAACGCGAAGTTGTTGCTCATCACGTACTCGGCGTCGATCTCGCGCGCGCCGCCGACGATGTAATCCAGCGGCGCGCAAGCCGGATCGAGGTGGTCGAGATTCAGGGTGGGCACGTACCAGTTGCGCTTCATCATCTCGATCGTCCACCACGCCTCGATCGCGCCGCACGCGCCTAGCGTATGGCCCACATAGCTTTTCAGCGAGCTGATCGGCATGCGCGCGCCGAAGGTCTGCGCGGTCGCGTGGCTTTCGGCGATGTCGCCGCGATCGGTCGACGTACCGTGCGCGTTCACGTAGGCAATCGCTTCGGGCGGCAATTGCGCGTCGCGCAGCGCGAGTTGCATCGCGAGCGCCATCGTGTCGGCGGTGGGTTGCGTCATGTGCGCGCCGTCCGAATTGCAGCCGAAGCCGACCACTTCCGCGTGAATCCGCGCGCCGCGCGCCAGCGCATGCTCGTATTCTTCGAGGACGAGCGTCGCCGCGCCCTCGCCGACCACGAGGCCGTCGCGCGCGGCATCGAACGGACGCGGCGTCAGATGCGGCTCGTCGTTGCGCGTGCTGGTCGCGTACAGCGTGTCGAACACGGCGACCGCGGGACCCGACAGCTCTTCCGCGCCGCCCGCGAGCATCAGCGTCTGTTTGCCGGACTGGATCGCCTCGTACGCATAGCCGATCGCCTGGCTGCCCGACGCGCACGCGCACGAGGTCGGGATGATGCGGCCTTTGAGGTCCCAGAACAGGCTCACGTTGACGGCCGTCGTGTGCGGCATCATCTGCACGTAGCTGTTCGACGTGACGTTGCTCATCAAACCGGTTTCGAGCATCGTGCCGAACGCGCGGATCGGCTGCACCGAGCCCGACGACGAACCGTACGCGACGCCCATGCGGCCATCCGCGATGCTCGTGTCGTCGGCGAGACCCGTGTCGGCGAGCGCGAGTTCGCTCGCGCGCACCGAGTACAGCGACACCGGGCCCATCGAACGCACTCTCTTGCGCGGGTAATGCGCGGGGATCGTGAACCCGGGCAGCGGACACGCGAGCCGCGTATGCAGCGACTCGAAGTAATCCCACTCGGACATGCGCCGCACCGCGTTCTCGCCGCGCTTCAGGCGCGCTTGAACCGCGTCCCAGCTATCGCCGAACGCGGTCACGCCGCCCATGCCGGTGATGACGACGCGCTTCATCAGACCATCCCGCCGTTCACGCCGATCACCTGGCGCGTCACATACGACGCGCCATCCGACATCAGAAAGCTCACCACCGACGCGACCTCGGCCGGCTGGCCGACACGGTTCATCGGCACGGTCTTCAGCGCGTGATCGAGCGTCACCTCTTCGAGCATGCCGGTTTCGATCAACCCCGGCGCGACGCAATTGACGGTGATGTTGCGCGACGCGAGTTCGACCGCGAGCGCCTTGGTCGCGCCGATCAGTCCCGCTTTCGCGGCGCTGTAATTGACCTGGCCGCGATTGCCCATCACGCCCGACACCGACGCGATCGTGACGATGCGGCCGCCCTGGCGCGCGCGCACCATCGGCATCGTCAGCGGATGCACGACGTTGTAGAAGGCATCGAGGCCGGTTTCGATCACCACGTCCCAGTCTTCTCCGGTGAGCGCCGGAAACGCCGCGTCGCGCGTGACACCCGCGCTGCACACGATGCCGTAGTAAGGACCGTGCGCGGCGACGTCGGCTTCGAGCGCCTCGCGGCACACCGCGCGCTCGCGCACGTCGAATTGCAGCACGCGCGCCGTGCCGCCCTGCGCGGCGATGCCCGTCGCGACCGCGTCGGCTTCGCTGCGTCCGGTGCGGCAATGCACGGTCACGGCGAAACCGTCGGCGGCCAACTTGTACGCAATCGCGCGGCCGATGCCGCGGCTTGCGCCGGTAACGAGAACTCGCCGGCTCATGAACTGATGCTCCCTTCGATGAATGACTGGAAATCGGGCGGTTGAAACACCTTGATCACCGCTTCGGCACAGCGCGCGTCGCCGTCGTCGATCGTGCATTCGTAGGCACTGTGGCCTGCGTCGCTGCGCAGCAGCTCGCTCACGTGAACGCGCAAACGCGCGCCGCTTTGGAACACCGGCTGCAACGCCTGATAGCTGCGCGAGCCGAGCAGCACGCCGGGACGCGCATGGCCACCGCCGCGCATCGCGACGAGCGCGATGTGCGCGGCGATCGCCTGCGCCATCAGCTCGATGCCGATCCACGCGGGCATCGCGCCGGCGGCGTCGGCATACCATGCGTGCGGGTCGACGTCGGCGAAGGCGCTCAGCGTGGTGTCGGCGAACGTGTCGATCGCATCGAGCAGCAGCATGCTGCCGCGATGCGGGATGATCGCTTCGATCGGCTGACGCACGAGTTGCTCGACAGTGAGTGGCGGAGTCGTCATGCGCTTTACCTGGCGAGAATCAGGCTGACATTGCTGCCGCCGAACGCGAACGAATTGCTCATTGCGTACTGCGTGCCCGTGCCGCGCGGCAGATGGCGCGCGCCCGCGACGAGATCGAGCGCGGGCAGCGCGGGATCGGCCTCGCCGTCCCATAGATGCGGCGGCAGCGGCGCGTTTTCGCGCGCGAGCGTGAGCCACGCGAAGCCGAGTTCGGTCGCGCCGGCCGCGCCGAGCAGGTGGCCGGTCAACGGCTTGGTGCCGCTGGCGGCGACGCCGCCGGGGAACACGCGCGCCATCAGACGCGCTTCCATTTCGTCGTTCTTCTGCGTGGCGGTCGCGTGCAGATTCACATAGCCGACCGCCGAGGCCGCGATGCCCGCGTCCGCGAGCGCTTCGCGAAGCGCGAGTTCGCCCCCGACGCCCTGCGGGTCCGGCGCCGAAATATGATGCGCGTCGCTCGATTCGCCGAGGCCCGCGAGCCGCACCGCCGCTTCGTCGCGGCTCATCAGGAACACGGCCGCGCCCTCGCCGACGTTGATGCCGCGGCGATTGCGGCTCATCGGATTGGTGCGCGCGCTGCTGGTCGATTCGAGCGACGCAAAGCCCTGCACCGTCAATTCGCATAGCGAATCGACACCACCGACGACGACCGCATCGCATAGCTGCAATTGCAGCAGCCGACGCGCCGACGCGAACGCCTTCGCGCTCGACGTACACGCGGTCGAAATCGTAAACGCCGGCCCGTGCACGCCGAGCGCGGCGGCAGCGAACGGCGCGGCGGTGCCGATTTCCATCTGCCGATAGTTGAAATTGGCCGGCAACGCGCCGGCTCGTGCGTGATAGACGAACGCGGTTTCGGCCGCCTCGATGCCCGACGTGCTGGTGCCGAGCACGACGCCGATGCGCTGCGGGCCGTAGCGCTCGCGCGCGGCTTCGAACGCGGGCGCGATCTGCGCGAGCGCCGCGAGCAGCAGCCGGTTGTTGCGGCAGTCGTAGCGCGCGAGGTCGGCGCGCGGCGCGAGATCGAGCGGCGCGAGCACGCTGCCGACGAACGCGTCGCCGATGCCGGTATGCACGTTGCCCATGCCAGGCGAGCGCGCGGCGGCGAGCGCCGGCACGATCTCGTCGACGTCGCCGCCGAGCGCGTTGATCATGCCCAGCGCGTGCAAATAAACTGTTGGCGCTTTCATGCCGCCCTCCGTGGTTCCGATGACCTGCCCGAGCGCGCTGCCGATGGCATGCCGAGAGGCGCGAGCAGCACCGCCACCGCGATGCCGAGCGCGAGCGTGGTGCCGAAGCTTTTGAGCGCGGGCATCGCGCTCACGCCGAGCATGCCGAACGACAACAACGTGGTCGCCGCCGACAGCAGCACGCCGGTCCACACCGCGCCGAGATCCGCCTCTGCGCGCGCGCAGCCTTCGCGCAGGAACACCGCATAGTTTGCGCCGACGCCAAGCACCAGCATCAGCGCGAGCCAGTTGAACAGATTGAGCGGCACGCCCGCGTAGCCGAACACCGCCAGCGCGACGCCGACCGCGAACAGCACGGGCAAGGTCGTGGCGATACCCCCGCGCGCCCCGTAGCGCAGCATCAGCAGCACGCACACGAGCACGAGCGCGCCGCCGAGCCACCAGCCGCTATCCACGCGATACGCGCCGAACAGCCTCGACACGCTCGCGGCCTTATCGACGAACACGACGCCGGGCAGGCCGCGCGCGAGCGCGATCAGCGCGGGCTCGTTGCGCGGCGTCACGCCTTGCGGGATCACGACGGCCACATAGCTTTGGTCATGCGCCCGATTCGCGTCATTCGATCCCACCGCGCCGAGCCACAGATGCCGATACGGCTGCGACCACGGCGCCGCGAGCCAGCGCTCGACGGTGAGCGGCGCGGGCGGCTTGGCGAAGCCGGCGAGCCACGCATCGGCGACTTCGTCCTTGAAGCCCGCTTGCAGCAGCGTCGCACGCAACGCGGCGAAGTCGCCGAACACATGCTGCGCGAGCAGCGCGCGATCCTCGCGCTGACGTTGCGCGGACGGCACGAACTGCGCGACCGACTGGTAGCCGCCGACGCTATCGGCACTGCCGTCCAGCGCATCGAGCTTCGCACCGAGCGCTTCGGCGCGTTGCAGCACCGCTTCCTGGGTCGCGCCGCGCACGACGAAAAACTGCGCGCTGTTATCGACGCCGACCGCCTCGCGCACCGTGTCTTCCTGCGCGGCCAGCGACGCATCACGCTGGATCAGCAGATGGATGTCGTCGTCGCTGCTCAGACGCAGCCAACCGGGCACCGACGCGATCAGCAGCAGCGCAGCGACCAGCCAAGCGCGCTTGCCGCCGAGCGCATGCTGCCAGCGCGCGAGCAGCCGCGCCGCGCCCGCGAACAGGCGCCGAGGGCTGTGCTTCGGCGCGCGCGTGAGCAGCGCGGGCAGCAGCCACAGCACCGACGCGAACGCGGTCGTAATGCCCACCATCGCGAAGCACGCGATCTGCTTCAACGCGGGGAACGGCACCCACATCAGGATCGCGTAGCCGAGCAGGCTCGTCGCCAGCGCAACGCCCAGCGCGGGCCGTACCCTCCGCGCGCCGAGCCGCGCATCCCAGTCGCGGCCCGCGCCGAGATAGACGACGAAATACTGGATCGAGTAATCGACGGCCTCGCCGATCAGGCTCGCGCCGAACACGAGCGTCAACAGATGCAGCTTGCCGAAGATCAGCAGCGTCGCCGCGAGCGCGCAGACGATGCCGAGCGCGGTCGATACGAAGCCGAGCAGCAACAGACGCGGCGAGCGGAACACCCACATCATCAGCAGCGCGATGCCGGCGAGCGACGCGATGCCGATCACGTGCACCTCGCGTTCGGAAGCGCTGCGCGCGGCCTCGGCGTAGAACACGGCGCCCGTGCGTGCAACCGATACGTCGGGGAACGTCTGACGCAACGCGCTTTCCGCATCGGCGAGCGCCGCGTGTACCGCGCGCTGCGTCTTCGTTTCGTAGGCGGAGCCCGGCAGCGTCGCGATGACCAGCACGCTGGTCATGTCGCCATGCGCGTCGTGACGATGCGACACCAGCAGGTTGTCCTCGACTTCGAGATTCGACGTCGCGAGCGGCAGATTGCCGAGCCAGCGTTCGAGCCAGCCGAACGGATCGTCGGCGAGTTGCGTACTGAGGCCGCCTTGCAGCGGGCTGTAGATGCGCTGCGCGAGCATGTCGTGCAGCGTCGTCGCGCTCGCGGTCGCGAGCGCGGTGCGATCGGCCGGCGCGAGCAGGCCGAAGCGGTATGGCAGATACAGCGCCGAGATCTGCGACAGGTCGAACGGCGGCAGTTCGGCCGTCACCGATGCGAATGCGCCGCTCTTTTGCAACGACGCGCCCAGCCGCTTCGCGGCCGCTTTCGCGTGCGCATCGTCGCGGCTCGTGACGAGCAGCACGGTGCGATCGCCGAGCGCGCTCGCGAGCGTGTCGACCGCTTTCTCGGCGACCGGGTCCGCTTCGGTCGCGGGCAGCAGCGCGAGCAGGTTGGTTTCGAGCGGCGACGCTCCGGCGAAGCGCCAGCCGCAATACAGCGCCGCCAGCAGCGCGAGCACGAGCCATGCGGCGCGCACGCCCCACGCATGTTTCGCGGTTCGCTGCTGCGGCATGTCCATCACGGCGCTCCGAACAGGCTGCGCTCGTCCGGCGTCGGCTCGGCAACGGCCGCGCTGTTCGCGAACTCGAGCTTCGTCACATCGCCGTTCGCGAGCGTGATGCGCAGGTTTTGCAGATAATCGCCGCCGCTCATGTCGAGGCCCTTGATCGATTGCGCGAGCTGCGGTTGATTCGGCGTGAGTCGCATGCGCCATTGCGCGGCGCTGCCTTCGGCGCTCACGTCGAACTGCGAGTACAGCGCCGACAGATCGCCGCCGAGCATCGCGCGCATCATCTTCGACACTTGCGCGACGCCGCGGCTGCCCTGCGCGCTTTGCGTGCTCACGCGGCGGCCGCTGGCGTCGAGCTGCGCGACGCCTGCGTCGGTGATCACGTAGGTGGCCTTGTACGGCGTGTCGATCCGCCAGATCACGCCGCGCTCGCGGAAGAACAGCAAGGTGCCGTTGCTGACGAGCGGCTGCTTCATCGCGGCAAGCGTCTGCGTCTGCGTGAATTGCGCGCGCACGCCCTTGGGCTGCGCGAGATGCGCGGCGATCTGCGAGACGAGCGCGGCGTTGGCGTTGCTGGCGGCGTTGGCGGCTGGAGCCGTATTGCTGGCGGTGGCCGCATCGGCCGACGCCGCTGCCAATGCAAGCGCCCCTATTGCGACGATCGCCCCCGCCGGCCGCGACACGAGCGCTCCCAGCCCGCACCGGTTCACCGTCCCCATACGCGTCCCAGCTTTTCGAATACGACCGGCGGCGACACGAACTGCAATTCCTCGGTGGCGGCATCGACGGCGACCTGGATCGTATAGCCCTTCGTGAGCCGCGCGCCCGATGCGCAATCGACGATTTCATAGCCTATTTTCAGGCGGTTTTCGTATTCGAGCAGTTGCGCGCGCACCTCGATCTTCTGTCCGTACACGGCGGCCCGCACGTACTTCAGATGCGCCTCGACGATCGGCCACAGATAGCCGGACGATCGCATCTCGCGATAGTCGTAGTCGAACGCGCGCAACAGGGCCGCGCGGCCCAACTCGAAGTACTTCAGATAATTGCCATGCCAGCACACGTTCATCGCGTCGACGTCGTGAAACGGCACTTCGACGGTCGCGCTCGCGGCGAGCACGTGCTGCGTTTTCGCGGGCTCGCTCATGCGTTGACTCCTTGGCGATCGGCAGCGGCACCGGCATCCACATGCGCCGCGGCACTCGTAACAGCGCGTAGGTGCCGTACATCGTTCAGATCATGGTCGGCCATTTGCGCCTCGCTCGGGGCTGGCCCAGAAATCGAAGAAATTGAACCATTGGTAAGGGGCCTTGCGGCAATAGTGTTCGAGGCGCAGCGCGTAGCGTTGCGCCCACGCTGCCAGATGCTGCGCGCGTTCGCGGCGCGGCAGCTCGATGCGCTCGGCGAACGGCTCGAAATACATGCGGTAACCGTCGCGTTCCTTCAGGCAGAAGAACAGGTAGACCGGACAGCCGAGCGCATGCGCGAGCACGTAGGGTCCTTGCGCGAACGGCGCGCTCGCGCCCAGAAATTGCGCGTCGGTGGTGCGTCCCGCCTCGCGCGCCGGCACCCGATCGCCGACGATCACCAGCAGCTCGCCCGCATCGATGCGCTGCTGCATCAGCACCGCCGTCTCGGGACCGAAGTCGCCGACTTCGAGCAGATGCCGCGCGAAGTCGCGATTCGACGACGCCAGCACCTCATTGAAGCGGCGCGCGTGCCCGGTGTAGACGACCGCCGTGACCTTCGCGTGTTCGCCGCGGATGGCGAGCGCGCGCATCATCTCCAGGTTGCCGAGGTGCGCGCCGATCACGAGCGCGCCCTTGCCGCTCGCGATCAGTGCTTCGAACGCCGCAGGATCGTCGAACGTGACGTCGGTGTCGTCGACGCGGCCGGTCCATGCGGCGAGCTTGTCGAAGCCCGATTGCGCGAACGCGAGCATATGGCGATACGCGGACAGCCAGCCCGGGCGCGGCGTATCCGCCGACGGCGCGACCGCGCTCAGATGCGCGAAGTAGTTGTCCGACGCGGCGCGCGCCGCGCGGCCCGTCAGCAGAAAATACGCGACGACCGGATGCAGCCACAGCGCGGTGAAGCGGCGGCCGAACAGCTTGCAGCTCAGCGCGAGCAGGCTCATGCCGAGGCGACTGCCGCGTTCGGCGATGCGCCACCATGCTTCGGGCCGGGCTTCATCGGCGGCGTCGGCCAGCGCGCCGCGGCGCGGCATCAGCTTGTGCGCGAGCAGCATCGGCAGACGCCACAGCATCCCGAACACGAGCCGCGTATGGCTGCGGCTGATTCGCACGTTGTCCCACAGCACGTCGAAATGCGACACGCCGTCGGCCGCGTAGGTCACGCGCGTCGGGACCGAGCGGAACGCGGCGCGGCGCCAGTAGAGACGCACGAGGATCTCGATGTCGAAGTCCATGCGCGTGGGCAGTCGCACGCTGTCGATCAGCTCGCACGCGAGCGCGAGCGGATACAGACGAAAGCCGCACATCGAATCGCGAATCGTCAGCGACAGCGTCTCGATCCACACCCACACGTGGGTCAGATAGCGGCCGTACAGACGTGCCTTCGGCACGCTGTCGTCGTAGACCGGACGGCCGAGAATCACCGCGCCGGGTTCGGCGCGCGCGGCATCGATGAAGCGCGGCACGTCGGTCGCATCGTGCTGGCCGTCGGCGTCGATCTGCAGCGCGTGCGTGTAGCCCGCGGCGCGCGCCGCGCGCAGGCCCGCCATCACTGCCGCGCCCTTGCCGCCGTTTGCGGGCAGACGCAGCAGCGTCATCTGCTGCGCGTATTGCAGCGCGAGCGCGGCGAGTACCCGCTGGGTCGGCGCGTCGCTGCCGTCGTCGACGACGAAGATCGGCAGGCCGTGCACCGCGAGATGCGCGACGCTCGCTCCGATCGCGTCCTTGTGGTTGTAGATCGGAATGACGATGCAGGGCGCGAACGTCATCACGCGTCCTCCCGATGCACGAGCAAGCCCGACGCGCATTCGCGTCCGTCGAGCCGGTACGCGAACTGCACACGCCGGCGCGCGGCATCATAGGCGAGCGTGAGCTCGAGCACCGCACCGGGCGACACCGGCGCCATGAACTTCAGGCGGTCGACCGACGCCACCTCTCGCACGCGCGGCCAATGCCCCGCCGCGAGCCGCGCTGCCCAGTCGACCTGCACGACACCCGGCAGAATCGGCAGACCCGGAAAGTGGCCGGCGAAATGCTGGAGTGACTGCGGCACGCGCAGCACGTAGTGCAGCGTGTCGCCGACGCGCATGTCGCCGACGCGCATGTCGCCGACGCGCGTTTCGGCGAGCACTTCCATGCCCTCGGCGAGCGGCGCGAACGCGGCCGCAACCGCGCTCGCGGGCAGCTTGCCGCGCGCGTCGAATGGCAGGCTCACGCGAAAACGCCAATGACGCGGGAGCACGACCGCATCGAAGTAATCGGCCAGATGCCGGCGCAGCGTTTTCGCCAGCGCGACGCGGCCTTCGTCGCACAACGCAGCGCCGCCCGCTTCGGTCAGCGCGACCACCGCGCCGACGCGTTCGCGCGACGCGCCTATGAGCGGCACCAGCGCCGCCTGCGCGACATACGGATGCAGCGCGAGACGCGCCTCGAGTTCCGGCAGCGAGACGCGCTTGCCGCCGAGCTTCAGCACGCGGTCGAGGCGCCCTTGCAAGCGGAAGCGCCCGTCGGCATCGAACGCGATGCGATCGCCGGTGCGATGCCAGCCGTCGTGGTCGAGATGCAGCGAGCGCACGCACAGCGCGCCGTCGTCGTCGCGGCGCACTTCGGCGCCGGCGACCGGCTGCCACGCGTCGCCCTGATCCTGACGCCGCCACGCGATCCCGCCGGTTTCCGTGCTGCCGTAGATTTCGAGCGGCGCCGCGCCGTAGCTCGCCGCATAGGCCTGCGCGGCGTCGGCCGCGAGCGGGCCACCCGACGAAAAGAACGCGCGCGGCGCGGGCGTAAGCACGGCGAAGCCCGGCAACGCGGGCCAACGCGACAGCTGCGCGGGCGTCGACACCACCGCCGTCGCGCCGCATTGCGCGATGCGCGCCTGCAGTTGCAGCGGCTCGACGCCGATCGCGCGATCGAAGGCGCGGCCGGCCGCGAGCGGCCACAACACGCGAAACAGCAAACCGTAGATGTGGTGATGCGGCACGCTCGCGAGCATCGTCGCGTCGCCGAGCAATGCGCCCCATTGCCGCTCGAGCGTGTGGACTTCGGCGTTGAATTGCGCGAGCGTCTTGCGGATCGGCTTCGGCATGCCGCTGCTGCCGGATGTGTAGAGCGTCATCGGCGCGTGGGCGTCGATCGGGCGGGCGGTGTGAGCCGCGCGATGCGTCGCTGCGACGAACGGCGGCAGATCCGCATCCGTCAGCAGGAAGTCGTAAGCGTGCGCGAGATCGGCGAGATAGGCCGGCGTTGCATTGGCCGGAATCACCGGCTCCTTGCCGCACGCGAACAGCGCGAACAATGCGCAGGCGAACTCGAACGGATCGTCGATGCAGAGCGCGCAGCGCCGCGCGTCGGGCGTTCGCACGAGCTCGATCAAGCCCTCGACGCGCGCGCGAAACGCCGCGCGATCGAGCAGCACGGCGCCATCGCGGCACACCGGTGCGGCGGACGTCGCAAGCGCGGCATCGGCCGACAACAGATCATGCAGCGCGAGCATCAGGCGGCCTCCGAATCCGCTCGCGCGGCGCGCGGCAGCACGAACAGACGTCGCCATACGTATTCGCCCGCCAGCAGCGCGCCGATCAGTGCATAGGCGATCGCGCCGTTGTACAGCGACCAGGCCGCGCGGCTCCAATAGAGCGCGGTGTAGACGGAAAACGCGCCGTTCAGCACGAAGAAAACGCACCAGACCTGGGTCACGCGCCGCGTATAGCGCACCGCACCCGGCGGCAGATCGGGACTGCCGAGGCGCGCAAATTTTTCGATCATCGACGGCCCGCGCACGAGCGTCGCGCCGAACGCGATCAGCAAACCGAGATTGACGAGCGACGGATAGAAGCGCAGCAGCAGCTCGCTATCGGTGACGACGATCGTCGCCGATGCGCAGCTCAGCATCGCCACCACGGTCCAGTCGAGCGTGGAAAGCTGCCGCAGCGACATCGCAACCGGACCGCCACCGGCCCAGCGCTGCAGCCATAAAGTCACCAGCAGCATGCCGCCGACGAGACGCGGCGCGTCCCAGCGCCATGCGCACAAGATCAGCGCCGGGTAAGCGAGTTTCAGCAGCACCTGCAGGACGGTCCTGCTCCAGTGAGGCCGAGCGCCGGATTCGCTTGCGGCGGGACGTGGCTGCGACATCTGCGTGCGCGGGTGCGCGACCGGCATCAGCCTTGCGCCGCGAGCAGCGATTCGACCGCGCCGATCACGTCGCCGACCGTGCGCACGGATTTGAAGTTCTCCGGCTTGATGCGGCGGCCGGTCATCTCCTGCAGCTTGATCGCGAGATCGACCGCGTCGATGCTGTCGAGATCGAGGTCTTCGAACAGGTGAGCGTCGGGCGTCACACGCTGCGGCTCGATCGCGAAGTTTTCCTGAAAGATCGCGCGGATGCGCTCAAGAATCTCAGTCTCGGTCACGATTAAACTCCCTTCCTTGCGGTTTCGTTCGCAGCGTGCGCCGCTTCGCGCTGACTCTCGACCAACGCGGCAAGCGTGTTGATCGAGCGAAAGTGCTCGCGCGTGCGTTCGTCGTTCGCCACGATGGTCAATTGGTATTGTTTGCGCAGCACGATGCCGATTTCGAGCGCGTCGATCGAATCGAGACCGATGCCGTCGGAACCGAACAACGGGGCGTCGTCGTCGATATCGGCGGGGCTCAGGTCTTCGAGATCGAGGGCTTCGATCAGAAGCTTTTTAATTTCCAGTTTTAAAGAATCCATAGTCGAACAGGTGCTGGGTAATGTGGGCTTCTACGGCATTCGTCACGCTGCGCGCCGCAATGGCCGCGGTGGTGTCGTGCGCGGCCAGCTCGTCGACGCCAAGCGGCGCGAGCACGTTCACGCGCATCCGGAAAGCGCGCGCCGGCACGTCGTACCAGCGCATCTGCCGCGTGAACGCGGGCGGATCGCAATCCATCAATACCGGCACGATCGGCGCGCCGGCCTTCAGCGCCATGTGCGCGAATCCGCGCGAGAACGCGTGCAGCCGGTTCGGCGCCGGGCTGCGCGTGCCTTCCGGAAAAATGATCATCGTATAGCCGGCCGCGAGCTGCTTCGCGCCGGCCTCGACGAGCGCGATCGCGTCCGCGTTGCTCACGTATTCGGCCGCGCGCACGATGCCCCAGAAACACGGGTTGTGCCAGTGCGCGTGCTTCACGACGCAGCACGCGCGCGGCGTCAACGACAGCAGAACCATCACGTCGAGGTAAGTCGGGTGATTCGCGACGACGATCGCCGGCCCGCCCGCGCACAACGCCTCGGCGCCGGACACTTCGAGTTCCATCACGCCGAGACCGCGCATCACCGCGACGAGCGCGCGGAAAAACCGGTGAATCACGACGGTCACCGCGCGCTGCCGCGACGCGCGATGCGGCCACAGCCACGCGAGCGGAAACACGAGCACCGAAAACAGCACGCCGCACACGCCGAACGCGACGAAAGCGAGGCCAGTCGCGCAAAAACGCCACGCGTAATCAAGCCGCGCGCTCATCCCACCTCCAGTGCCACAGCGCGCCCGCGCGCTGCCAGCGCGCGGGCCGGCCGGTTTCGAGGCAGTGCAGCAGCGCCTGGCTCTGGGTCGGAAAGCTCGGGGCGTCGCTCAACGCGGATCGCGGGTCGCCGCGTCGCTCGGCCACCTCCTGGTCAGCGCGGGTCAAAGAGCAAACAACCTGCCCAGCCGACGCATGTTTGTCGAGCAATATCGCGATCGCACCGCCGTGCACTTCGTCTTCGATCGTGCCGTACGCGAGATCGGCCGGTTCGTCGGCATATACGAGCAGCACCGGCGCATCCGGTTGCGTCGCGTATTGCGCGTACGCTTCGAGCAGCGCATAGCCGAGCGTCTGCGCTCCAGCCGATACCGCGCTCGCGGCCGAGCGGTCGCCGCGCGCAATCCCGAACACGCCGGTCATCGCGTTCAACACCGACAGGCTGAAGGCGGTCGGCGATACCGGCTCGCCGGCGCTGATGCTGCGCAGGATGTCGGTGGTACGCCGCAACTCCCCGTGCCGCGAAGCGAACACCACGCGCGCGGGTTCCTGCGCGACGCAGTCGTGCGCGACCTTGAGCGCCAGCTTGGACAGCGTGCTGAGACGCCGCCGCACGATCGGCTCGATGAAGCCGATATCGGGTGCGGCAGACGAGGTAGCCGGCCAGCTAGACCAGCGACCGACCGGAATGGTCCAGTGCAGATCGGGCATATTGGTGTTCGCGCGTGGAAACGGGGAAGGGGCTCAAGCGCCTGACGGAATACACAGCCGTCACGGCGAGCGCCGCCGCGCGGATCGGGAAGTTCCAGCCCGGGACCGACCAGTCTGCCTGTCAGGGAATGCAGCACCGGCGATCGGGCCCGATTTGTCAGGCGCCCCTGACAATCGGTGCAGTGGATAGCGGCTCAGGCTCCTTTTGTGGCCGAATAGTACCGGGTATTTTGAATCAGATCGGCGAGGAAAGACGTATCCATCTGTATCCGCGCCTGTCACGCAACACATTGTTAGACGATTTGACAAAACCGGCCGCGACGACGCACCGGAAGGCGATCTCGTGCGTCGGCGCTGGCGCGACAACGCCGCCGGAACCGACGAAAAACCTTTCATTCGTCTTTCTTCGAATAAGCCGCAGAGCGAAAACACCGACGCCGCGTCGTGCGTGCAAACAACATTCGTGGCAACGATGCGCCCGCGCCTGCTATACTCCGGCCCTCATTGGGGAGTAGCCGCCCCGCGGCACGTCCGCACCGCTTCGCCGGTGCGTCGCACGTGTGGTTCGCGGGGGCGCCTGTCAACAGACTTGGCCTGCACGGCCATGGCAGTCGCAGCCTCTGGCCTGGCGAGACCGATGATCCACACGCGCCGCAACAGGGCCCGGCGTGTCGTGGGTCGTCGCTCGTTCATCTTCGGCCCGAGGAATCCATTCAACGTGAATCAAGCTTTTCTGATTTCGACCGGAGCGGTCGCGCTCGCCGAGATCGGCGACAAGACGCAACTGCTATCGCTCGTGCTGGCCGCGCGCTATCGCAAGCCCGTGCCGATCATTCTCGGCGTGCTCACGGCGACGCTGATCAATCACGCGGGAGCCGGCGCGCTCGGCGCGTGGCTCGGCTCGATGCTGACGCCGACCATCATGCGCTGGGCGCTGGCGGCGTCGTTTATCGGCATGGGGCTGTGGATTCTCGTGCCCGACAAGCTCGACGAAGAGGAAGCCAACACGAACCGCACGCACTTCGGGGTGTTCGGCGCGACGGTCGTCACGTTCTTCCTCGCGGAGATGGGCGACAAGACGCAGATTGCGACGGTCGCCCTCGCCGCGCGCTTTCACGATTTCTTCGGCGTGGTGGGCGGCACGACGCTCGGCATGATGATCGCGAACGTGCCGGCGATCCTGCTCGGCGACCGCTTCGCGCATCGTCTGCCGACCAGGCTCGTGCACGGCATCGCCGCGGTGATGTTCGTCGTGCTGGGCGCGATGGCGTTGTTCGGGGTCGGGGTCTGAGCTACTGCGCGGCCTTCGGCGCCGACGCCGCGCCCGCGGGGGGCATGGCCGCCGGCAGCGACACTTCGTTGGCGTCCGCGCCGCCACCGCCGCCGAGCGGAATCTTCACGGTGCGCACCGCGCCGTTGGCCAGCGGGAAATCAGCCAGCGCGCTACGCGCCAGATATGGCATTGCCCGCACCAGCGACGACTCCTCGCCGACATTGCGCGCCGTGACGTTGTAGACTTCCCGGCCGCTCGCGCGCTCGGTGATCCGGATGCCGAGCAGATGCGTGAACACCGGATAGCTCTGGTTCACGTACGTCGCCGGGAAAGGCCCCCACGGTCCCCACGTATCGAACGGCCGGCCCCAGTAAGGACCGGGCCACGGGTTGTAGTAGACCGGCTGCGCGACGGTCACGATGTCCGAGCGGATGCCATAGGCGAGCTCGACCAGATAGCGCGCGTCGTCGTGCGAGACTTCGCGGAACGCGTGCAAGGCGAGCTCGTTCGCGACGATCCGCTCGTACGCGCTCAGTTCGAGATTGTTCTTCTGATCCTCGTGCCGCGTGAACGCATAGGTGCGCGTCGCGTCGCTTCCGCTCCAGTCCGAGAACGCCGTGACCTGCGTGGTCACGTAGGTCGTGCAGCCGGACAGCAGCGCCGTCAGCGCGACGAACAGCAGCGCGACGCGGCGGGTCCATCGATCGATGTTCATGGTCTGCCTCGTGATGCCTCTGATTGCATCTGATTGCATCTATTCTGCTTCAGTTGAAACTCTGCTTCACTCGAGATTATTCCGTCGCGCGATCCGCTGTCCGGCGGACGATGCCGGCGCTCCGCCACGCGCGGCGCCCGATAATACGCTGACCTCGCCAGCCGGTAAAAGGTTCTTCCCCTGTCCGTCGAAAGCGGCAGCGCTACCCGGCGCCGAGACTCGGCCCCCTTCCCTTCCGCACGATTGCCCGAGGCTTTGTACAATGAGTCGACCAAGCCCGGCTCGCGCGCCGTTTGCGCGCCCGACCGCTCGAGTACACCACCACAGAACGCCATGGCCGATACCGCAACGCCCAATCTGATCCGCCGCGCCGATTACGCGCCGCCCGCCTTCCTGATCGACACCGTCGCGCTGGAGTTCGATCTGGTCCCCGAACGCACGGTCGTCAGGAACACGATGCGTGTTCGCCGCAACCCGGATGCGTCGCGCGCCGCCCATCTCGAACTGATGGGCGAGCAACTGGAGTTCGTCAGCGCCGCGATCGACGGCAAGCCATTCCCGAACGCGCACCCCCACGAGCACGGCCTGCTGCTCGACGACGTGCCGGACAGCTTCGAGCTGACCCTCACCAGCATCTGCAATCCCGCGGAAAACACCACGCTGTCGGGGCTGTACGTGTCGAGCGGCAACTTCTTCACCCAGTGCGAGGCCGAGGGCTTTCGCCGCATCACCTATTTCCTCGACCGCCCCGACGTGATGGCGAGCTTCACGGTCACGCTACGCGCGAGCAAGGCCGACTATCCGGTGCTGCTGTCGAACGGCAATCTTCTCGAACAAGGCGAGTTGCCCGACGGCCGCCATTTCGCGCGCTGGGAAGACCCGTTCAGGAAGCCGAGCTATCTGTTCGCGCTCGTCGCGGGCAAGCTCGTCGCGCTCGAAGAACGCGTGAAGACCGGCTCAGGCAAGGAAAAGCTGCTGCAGGTCTGGGTCGAGCCGCACGATCTCGACAAGACCCGTCACGCGATGGATTCGCTGATCCACTCGATCCGCTGGGACGAACAGCGCTTCGGGCTTGAGCTCGATCTGGACCGCTTCATGATCGTCGCGGTCAGCGACTTCAACATGGGCGCGATGGAGAACAAGGGGCTCAACATCTTCAACACGAAGTACGTGCTCGCGAACCCCGAAACGGCCACCGACACCGACTTCTCGAACATCGAGGCGGTGGTCGGCCACGAGTACTTCCACAACTGGACCGGCAATCGCGTGACCTGCCGCGACTGGTTCCAGCTGAGCCTGAAGGAAGGCCTGACGGTGTTCCGCGACCAGGAGTTCTCGGCCGACATGGCGGGCGGCGCCATCGACGAAGCCGCGCGCGCGACCAAGCGCATCGAGGACGTGCGGGTGCTGCGCCAGATGCAGTTCGCCGAGGACGCGGGCCCGATGGCGCATCCGGTGCGCCCGGAAAGCTACGTCGAGATCAACAACTTCTACACGATGACCGTCTACGAGAAAGGCTCGGAAGTCGTGCGGATGTATCAGACGCTGTTCGGCCGCGACGGCTTTCGCAACGGCATGGACCTGTACTTCAAGCGTCACGACGGCCAGGCCGTGACCTGCGACGACTTCCGTCACGCGCTCGCCGACGCGAACGGCCGCGACCTCGCGCAGTTCGAGCGCTGGTATAGCCAGGCCGGCACGCCGCGCGTGTCGGTGCGCACGCGCTACGACGCCGCGCAGCAGCGCTACAGCGTGACACTGCGCCAGGGCTACGGCGATGCCGTCCCGGCCGCGCGCGAAACGCAGAAGGGGCCGCTGCTGATTCCGTTCGCGATCGGTCTGATCGGCAAGGACGGCCGCGATCTGCCGCTGCAGCTCGACGGCGAGCCGAAGGCGTCGGAGTCGACCACGCGCGTGCTCGAATTCACGCAGACCGAGCAGACCTTCACGTTCGTCAACGTCGGGCAGGAACCGCTGCCGTCGCTGCTACGCAATTTCTCGGCGCCGGTGATCGTCGAATACGACTACACGGGCGAACAGCTCGCGTTCCTGCTCGCGCACGACAGCGATCCGTTCAACCGCTGGGAAGCCGGCCAGCGGCTTGCCACGCGCGAGTTGCTCGCGCTGGCCGCGCGCGCGGCCACGGGCGCGGCGCTGCAGTTCGACGACTCGGTGGTCGCCGCGTTCGCGCGCGTTTTGACCGACGCGACGCTGTCGCCGGCGTTCCGCGAGCTCGCACTGATGCTGCCGTCCGAAGCGTATCTGGCCGAGCAGATGGCCGAATCGAATCCGGCCGCGGTGCACGCGGCACGGCAGTTCGTGCGCAAGCGCCTCGCGAATGCGCTGCGTGACGACTGGCTGAAGGTCTACGAGCAGCATCGCACGCCGGGCGCCTATGAAACGACGCCTGAGGCCGCCGGTCATCGCGCGCTGAAGAATCTGGCGCTGTCGTATCTGACCGAACTCGACGACTCCGCGGACGCCGTGCGTCTCGCGGCCGCGCAATATGAAACCGCGAACAACATGACCGACCGCGCCGCCGCGCTGTCAGCACTGCTCAACGCGGCCGCGCCGCAAGGCGGCAGCCCCGAGGCGCAGCACGCGCTCGACGACTTCTATCGACGCTTCGAGAAGGAGCCGCTCGTCATCGACAAATGGTTCGCGTTGCAGGCCACCCAGCGCGGCGGCGCACGACATCCGGTGATCGATACGGTGCGCAAGCTGATGACGCATCCGGCCTTCAACCTGAAGAATCCGAACCGGGCGCGTTCGCTGATTTTCAGCTTCTGCGCGGCCAACCCCGCGCAGTTCCACGCGGCAGATGGCTCCGGCTACGCATTCTGGGCCGAGCAGGTGATCGCGCTCGACGCGCTCAATCCGCAGGTGGCCGCGCGCCTCGCGCGCTCGCTCGAACTGTGGCGACGCTTCACGCCGGCGCTGCGCGACAGCATGCGCGCGGCGCTCGAGAAAGTGGCCGCACAGGTCAAGTCGCGCGACGTGCGCGAGATCGTCGAGAAGGCGTTGGCGTGATGCATCTCTGAGTTCCCGAGTCACATCGGAAAGCCGGCACGCGTTGCCGGCTTTTTTTTCGCGTTGTTTTCAGCTGCGTTCACGCGCTCGTGTCGCGCCGTTAGCCGTTTGGCCGACTGTTCATCAGACCTCGCCGGGCAGAAAGTATACGTACAGGTTTGATGGTTTACATTTAACGCAGCACGTTATAAGATTCGATGATCACGACATTCGCAGACAAGGCCACCGCAAGAATTTTCCAGGGCAGGTTCGTGCATTCGTTACCACGCTCGATCCAGGCGCTAGCGCATCGCAAGTTGCTGATGATCGACGCCGCGAGCTCCGTCTCGAATTTGCACGCGCCGCCCGGAAACCGGCTCGAAGCCTTGCAAGGTCAGCGCAGCGGGCAATGGAGCATCCGCATCAATGCGCAGTGGCGCATCTGTTTTCACTTCGTCGGCGAGGACGCGCTGAATGTCGAGATCATCGACTATCACTGACTACTGGGAGACCGACATGGTCATCAAACGCTCCGCGCTCAACAGCATCGATTTCTCCGACATCGATACGGGCGCGGCCATTGCCGAGATCCATCCGGGCGAAATTCTGCGCAGCGAGTTCCTCGAGCCGCTCGGCATGTCCGTCAACGCGCTCGCGCTCGCGCTGCGGGTGCCGGCGCCGCGCATCAACGACGTCGTGCGCGGCCGCCGCGCAATCTCCGCCGATACCGCGCTGCGGCTCGAGCGCTACTTCGGCGCCAGCGCGCAGTTCTGGCTCAATCTGCAAATCGCCTACGACCTGCGCGTCGCCACCGCCGCCGCCGGCGAGCAGATCGAACGGGAAATCGAACCGATGCCGCGCGCCGAGCGCCCGAAACTGCCCCGCGTGCCGGCCGGACACGCCCGGGCCGCGGCCCTCGCGGCCAGCGTCAGCGGCACCGTCTCGGCCAAGGCGCGCCGCAAGACCTGAAGCCGGCCGTGCGACCAAAAGCACGGAGCCGACACAAACGAGCGGTTAAAATCCCATCATTCTTCTAGCCTTCCGGAGTACAGCAATGTCTTTGCAACGTCGTACCACTCTCACGAAGTACCTGATCGAGCAGCAGCGCGAAACCAACAACCTGCCCGCCGACCTGCGCCTGCTGATCGAAGTCGTCGCGCGCGCGTGCAAGGCGATCAGCTACCACGTCAGCAAGGGCGCGCTCGGCGATGCGCTCGGCTCGGCGGGCAGCGAAAACGTCCAGGGCGAAGTGCAGAAGAAGCTCGACATCCTCTCGAACGAAATTCTGCTCGAGGCGAACGAATGGGGCGGCAACCTCGCGGGCATGGCCTCCGAGGAGATGGAACAATTCTTCCCGATTCCGGCCAACTATCCGAAGGGCGAATATCTGCTCGTGTTCGATCCGCTCGACGGCTCGTCGAACATCGACGTGAACGTGTCGATCGGTACGATCTTCTCGGTGCTGCGCTGCCCGGACGGCCATCAGGCCACCGAGCAATCGTTCCTGCAGCCGGGCACGCAGCAGGTCGCCGCGGGCTATGCGGTGTACGGCCCGCAAACGGTGCTCGTGCTGACCACCGGTAACGGCGTGAACTGCTTCACGCTCGATCGCGAACTCGGCTCGTGGGTGCTCACGCAAAGCGACATGCGCATTCCCGTCGAAACGCGCGAGTACGCGATCAACGCGTCGAACGAACGCCACTGGTATCCGCCGGTTCAGCAATACATCGGCGAGCTGAAGGCGGGTAAGGACGGCTCGCGTCAGGCCGACTTCAACATGCGCTGGATCGCGTCGATGGTCTCCGACGTGCATCGCATCCTGAGTCGCGGCGGCATCTTCATGTACCCGGCCGACAAGCGCACGCCGGACAAGCCGGGCAAGCTGCGTCTGATGTACGAAGCGAATCCGATGGCGTTCATCGTCGAGCAGGCGGGCGGCGCCGCAACCAACGGCGAGAAGCGCATTCTCGACGTCCAGCCGAAGAGCCTGCACGAGCGCGTCGCGGTGTTCCTCGGCTCGAAGAACGAGGTCGATCGCGTGACCCGCTATCACCTCGAAGCGAAGAAGTGATCTCAAAAGAAAAAAATGCCTCAAGGGGCTTGTCAAGGCACTAAAGTAGTCCCTATAATTTCGTTTCTCCTGATGCCGGAATAGCTCAGACGGTAGAGCAGCGCATTCGTAATGCGAAGGTCGGGGGTTCGATTCCTCTTTCCGGCACCATCAAGTTTCAAGCAAAAAGCCCAGTCCTCGCGACTGGGCTTTTTGTTTTCTGGAGTCTGTGTAGGCGCTGCGTAGGCATTTCACGTCAACTAGATGTGTTTTCGGACGGCCAGGTTCTCGAATATTTCACGAACTGTCGGCCGAGCCTAGCCTGGCGCATCTGGCCGAGTTCGACCCTGCTCTGCCGTTTGCTTGTCCGTCGGCCGAATGGCCGCCTTGAGATGGGGATGTGACACAGCCTCCTGCCGGCATAATCAGGAAATCTGCCAGTGCCGACAAGTGGGGCCAAGCCGATTTCTATCGAGCATGCACGCTGCTCGCCCGAGGCCACCGTTGACGCGTCCGCGCATTGAAGTCATTGATCAATCGGCTGATCCGGTCGTGCAGTAGTGAGCAAACTGTTCTGCGGAGAGCGCGAAACCCCTCTGCCTGGCGAGTTCCCAAGGACGTTCGCATTGGTGCGTGGATTCACACCAGGAATACCCAGCCGAACCAATACAACCATGTGCATCGCGATCTGCACCGACAACGGGTGACGGGCTGCTGGGCGGCGAGGCCGCGCAAGCGCTTAGCAAGCATGTCATCGTGACAGTGGCCAGGCAAAGAGAAAAGTAGTCTCGGCGCATAAAATGAGTCCCGGATTTGTGTGACGTCGGATTTTGGTCTTTTTGCCGTTTGCGAGTCGCGCAATAGCGCTTGTGGGCTAACCGGCAGCGAGCCGCTGCCGGTTCCGACCGCGCTCGATGCTAACGGCCAATCTGCTGTATCCCCGCCAGTCGCCAGGCCGGGTCGCCATGCTCGTGGCCCACGATGTTCCAGACCTCCTCAAACGGTTGCGCCGTCTGCGCGTCCTCGTCTTCCCGCATCTGGCCGTGAAAGCGAAGGCTAACCAGTGTTTCGCTGCCATTGTGTTCCGTGCTCAACAATTCCACGTCCAGCTGCGTGATTTCCGTATGGCTCGGCTGGTTGCCCCGATCTTCCAGGTCCCGCTTGATCACCGCGAACATTTCCGGGGTTGTCAGCTCGAAAAGGTCGCCTTGTTCGTTCTGGTCCCAGGCGCGTTGCAGACGCAGGAACAAGGTCCTGGCCGATGCCAGCAAGACCGCCTGATCGAGCCCGACAGGCAGCCCCGGCACTGTCGTTGTTTGTGCCGCTGCGGCGGGATTCATCACTGTGCGCGGCCAGGCACCGAAATTCGTCTCAGGCGCCGCCTGCCCGCTCTGATTCATGAGCAAGGAGCCGTTCATGCGCTGCCCGTTCGCCGCGTCGTGCCCATAAGCGAGATCCGGACGGCGCCGGTTGGCAATGAAGCGGAACAGCATGATGCCGGCGACAATCACGAGGCCGATCACCACTACGTTCGACAGCATCTGGGCCAGCCCTTCACCCAGCCCCAACGACGACATCAGCGCGGCAATGCCGAGTCCTGCGGCCAGGCCGGCGAGCGGGCCCATCCAGCGGTTGGCTGGCTTCGCGGCAGCGGCCGCCGGCGCGGCCTGCTGCGCCGGTTGAGCTTGCTGGCTCCGTTGGCCTTGCCCGGACGGCGACGCCGTCTGCGACTGGCGGCCGACACTACTACCACCGCCAATACGCTTCGCTTCGGCATGGTTGGATGCGACAGTGCCCGCGACGAGCACTAGCGCCATGGCCAGGACAGCTGCACCACGCGTCACGACACTCGCAAGGCGTCGCAACTGATTGATTGTGTGCGAATACATAAGAATCTCTTTCGTGTAGGACAGAAACTCGCGAAGGTCGCCCGAACGCGTCTTTCCATCGCGGACCGCAAATAGCGAGCAATACCGCTCGTACGATGCCACCGTAGCCGTGCAAGCATGGCTTGCTTAGACGGCATCAGGCTCAGCGCTCCAGGTGCACTCGCGTTGACTCGCGCGGCGCCTCGCGACGCGCGCCTGGCGCCTGCGGACGATCGAAGAAACGGCGCGGGCAAGCGCGAGATCGAGGGCGCCGCGCCAGTCTTTCGCAATCGACGTCACCACGACCGGATTCGCACCGGGCACCTGCACCTGCACCTGGCAACGCTTATCGAGTCCGCGGCGCGGGCCGTTGACGTCGGAGAGATTGACGGTGGCCCGGGAAACCAGCCAGGCCATCCGGCGGAACACAAACTGGGTGCGTTGGCGCGCAAAGCTGCGCAAGCGTGCAGCTTCAATGTCGCAGGACTTGAACAGGACTTGCATGAGACCTCCATCAGAAACAGAAAGAAAAAACGGGTTAGCGAAACAACGACCGCCGGGGCGGAAGCCTGAGTGCTTAGTCGTTGAAGCCAGTTTATCGGTTTAACGCGCCATTACAATCACCTTTCACCCAATAGATACTTGTCGCGTCTGCAACGTCACCCCAGTGGGCGCAAAGCAATTACAAACGACGAAACGCCGGAGCGAATGACGAATTCGCGCCGGCGCAAAAATGCAATGAAACGCTAATACTGGAAGGGGATGGAATGCCGGTATGCGCGGCTGAATGCAGGCCCGGTTGCAGACGATGAAGCGGCGACGATGCCGCTCGCCGGAGGTCACCGGGCCGGGCAGTCGAAAGCGCCCGGCCATCCGGCTGATAGCCCATTAACTTCCTTTGTAGATCGAATGATCCGAGGCCACCTGGGTCGGTGCGCCGGAAGCGGCCGAGCCCGATTTCACGCCACCGTGGCCACTGAGTGCCTGCTGAGCCGCCACGCTTTTCAGCGCGGCCTGGAGGTGCGTGGGGTAGTGCGCGTCACCGTGGTTGCCGTCGTAGCCCGCTTGCCGCAGCTGGGCCAGCTCCGCGCGCACTTGCTCACGGGTGAGGGGGCCGTTGCTGTTAGCGGATGCAATCGTCGGCAGAACGAGGACCGAAACGAGTGCGATAACCGGAATGAATGTTTTAGCCATGGTTAATTCTCCAATTTAATTTCAGAAACAGAAAATACTGGGTTAGCGAAACAACGACCGCTGGGGCGGAAGCCTGTGTGCTTAGTCGTTGAAGCCAGTTTATCGGTTTAACGCATCATTACAATCACCTTTCACCCAACAGATACTTTCCGCATCTGCAACGTCATCGGGTACCTCGCGGCGCAAAGCAATTACAAACGACGAAACGCCGGAGCGAAACGAATTCGCCCCGGCGCAAGAATGCAATGAAACTGTCGCTAATACTGGAAGGGGGATGGAATGCCGGTCTGCGCGGCTAAGTGCAGGCTGCCGTCACGCGCATTCGTCATGCCGCTGGCCGCGACCTGCGCAGTCGTGGTGGGGCAGTCTCAAGAGTCAAGTGCAACGTTTAGCTAATCCAGCCTTCTCTAACTCTTTAGCCATTGCTTCCTCGGGGGAGTCCCAGCCGAGCGTCTGGCGAGGCCGCCCGTTGAGCAATTTGGCGATGTCATTGAGTTGGGTCTGCGAGAGCGTCGAAAGGTCTGTGCCCTTTGGCAGAAACTGACGCAGCAAGCCGTTGGTGTTCTCATTGCTGCCGCGCCCCCCCGCGTCACAATGGTTGTCGCCTGGATAAAATTGGAATCTGGGGGCGATAAAGAGAGAACAAGTTGGCGCGTTACGGAAAGACATTCAAGGACAGGGCAGTGGCGCGGTTGCTGCCGCCGGAGAGCGCATCAGTGGAAGAGGTTGCGCGAGAGATCGGTGTGGGCGCGCAGACGCTGGAGCGCTGGCGCAGTGATGCGCTGTCCAGGCCCGCTCGCGAGCGGGCCTGGACAGCGGCCGCGCGTTTCGAAGCGGTGTTGAGCACGGCAGCGATGGACGAGACGGCCCGCAATGCGTGGTGCCGCGAGCATGGCGTGTATCCGCAGGTTCTGGCGCAGTGGCGGCAAGCGGCCACGCAGGCGCTGGCCGAGCCCGAAGGGGCCCGTGCGAGTCCACAGCAGACGAAGCAGGACCAGCGTCGCATCAAGGAACTGGAACGCGAACTGCGGCGCAAGGAGAAAGCACTGGCCGAGGCAGCCGCATTGCTGGTTCTTTCAAAAAAACTCGGGGCGATCTTCAACACGGACAAGGGCGAGGACGAATGATCGGCCTCGAAGATCGCCAGTTCCTGGCCCGGGAAATCGATTCGGCAAGACTGGCTGGCGCACGGTTGCGCCTGGCCTGCGAGGTGGCCGGAATCGACGTGCGTACCCTGCAGCGCTGGAGGGCCAATCAAGGGCTCGTCACTGGCGACGCCAGGCCCGGCGCGATGCGCCTGCTGCCCGCGCACACCCTGAGCCCGCAGGAGCGGGAAAACGTGCTGCGCGTAGCCAGCGAGCCGCGCTTTGCCGACATGCCACCGGCGCGCATCGTGCCGATGCTGGCTGACGAAGGCGTGTATATCGCCAGCGAATCGACCTTTGCACGCGTGCTGCGCGAGCATGGGCAGATGAGGCGCCGTGGCCGTGCCAGAACTCCTTCGAGCGGCCGGCCGCCGACCACGCACGTTGCAACCGCGCCGCGCCAGGTGTGGTGCTGGGACATGACCTATTTGCCGGCAACGGTCACAGGGCGATGGTTCCACCTGTACCTGATTCTGGACCTGTACAGCCGCAAGATTGTCGGCTGGGAGGTGCACGACAGCGACGCGGCCGAACACGCTGCTCATCTCGTACGTCGTACGGCGCTCTCCGAAGGCATTGCCGCCCTTGAGGCCCGGCCGGTGCTGCACGGCGATAACGGGGCGACGCTGAAGGCCACTACCGTGCTGGCGATGCTGCACTGGCTGGGCATCAAGCCGTCGTACTCGCGCCCCCGGGTCAGCGACGACAACGCCTATGCCGAGGCGCTGTTCCGAACCGCGAAGTACCGGCCGGAGTTTCCGGTCACAGGCTTCGAGGACCTGAACGCTGCTCGCACCTGGGCTGCCGGCTTCGTGCAGTGGTACAACTTCGAGCATCGTCATAGTGGCATCCGCTACGTGACGCCTGCGCAGCGTCACGCCGGTGACGATCGTGCGCTTCTCGCCGCTCGGCATGCACTGTACGAGAGGGCCCGCGAGCGCAATCCGGCCCGCTGGTCGCGCCACACGCGCAACTGGACACCGGTTGGTGCCGTGACGCTTAACCCCGAACGCGACTCAGTCGTCGAGATGGCGTCGATCAGCGCAAATAAACAGCCTCTGGCTGCATGAGTGAGGCGACAACTTGCTTGACGCGCGCCGGCGCTGCCAGGGCGCATGCGGATCAGCAAACCAGATATCGATATTGAGCCGCCTGGAGAGCTCGACATGGCAGGCCATTTCCGTTCCCCGATCGTAGGTCAGGCTCTCGCGAAGAAAGGCCGGCAACTTCTTCATTTGCCGCGAGAAGCCTTCCAGCGCATTCCTGGCCGTACAGCCATCCATGCGGCACAGAATCACGAAGCGCGTCTTGCGTTCGACCAGCGTGCCCACGGCGGAACGATTAAACGCACCCTTGATGAAGTCGCCCTCCCAGTGCCCCGGCAACAGCCGTTGCTCGATCTGCTCGGGGCGATATTGGATGCGCAAATCCTCGGGAACATAGCTGCCGCCAGCAAGCGTCGTGCGCCGATTTCCGCGCGCCGGTTTTTCCTGGCGCAAGGCTGCGATCATGGCTGGTTTCAGCGAGCCACGTGCATAGGTGTAAATGGCAGCATAGACCGTCTCGTGGCTGACGTGCTGACTTGGGTCGTCTGGATACATGGCCCGCAGTTTGGCAGCGATTTGCTGCGGCGACCAGCGCCAGTAGACCAGGTGATCATGCACATGCCGATAAAGCGCGCTGCCTTCGATCAACTTGCGCGGCCGTACGCAGCGCCGACGACGCAGCCGATAGGCCGAGGCCGCCTGCGTCGCACAGTAGCGCGGCGCGTCCACGCTGCAATTACGCGCCAGTTCGCGCGACACCGTCGAAGCGCTGCGCCCCAGCAGCCCCGCAATAGTTCTTATGCTGCCGCCCTTTTGATGTTCGATCATGATCGCCGCGCGTTCTTCCGCACTCAAATGCTTGTAGTTCTTCTTCATCGCAACACCCTACCTCATTCAAGGTGTTGCACTTGGAACTAGAGACTAAGTGGTCTCGTGCAAAATCCAGCCCGGTGTTGGTTATCGCCGCAAGACGTTATTCATCGTGGCCCGGCGTCCTGCGACTGCGCGCCATCGAATCGCACCCAGTTGGGCGCACTGCCGGACAGCGGTGCGGCAGCCTACAGCAAAAGCAGCGTTGCCGAGACGACGCACGTCGGCACGACGGCAGCGAGCAACAGGCCGAGCAGGCTGACTGACTCATCATGGAATCCCTTGTGCACGATGGCGAGTCCTGCGGGATTCGGCGCGTTGGCGATCACTGTGAGTCCGCCTCCAGCGACTGCGCCGGCCAGCAGCATGTACTTCGCCTGGTCCGGAAGGCCCGCGATCAGCGAGCCGAGATAGGTAATCGCCGCGTTGTCCATGATCGCCGTCAGGCCAAGCGCGCCGGCATAAAGTGCGTAAGCATCGAGCGATGCGACGACCGGCTGCAGCCACCATCGCTGCAAACCCCCGAGCACGACCAGGCCTCCGAGAAAGAACGCTACCAGCAGGCTCTCGCGCAACATCAGCGGCGACTGGTACTGCTCGTATGCCTGCGTGAAGCCCAAAAAGAAAAGCAGGAGGCCGATGAAGATAACCGGGTGATGGGCCGACAGCACCACCGCGACGAGAAAGCCGGTGTGTATCAGCGTGACGCCCGTCGGAACGGGAACCGCGGCGGCGGGCGCGTCGTTGCGCTCTGCGTGCTTCGGGAGCTTGCGGTGCATGAATAGCAGCAGGCCTGTTGCGTTGACCAGCACGGCAATGGCCGCCTTCCAGCCAAACTGCGCCGCCATAAACGCGCTGTCCCATCCCCAGGCGGCGGCAACCATCAGCACCGGAGGCGCGGCATAGGCGGTCAGCATGCCGCCGACCGACACGTTGACAAACAGCACCGCGAGCGTGAAATATTTCCAGTGTTCGGCGATCGGCGACCTGAAAAGCCGGTCTCGCAGGATCAGCGCTGCCAGCGTCATTGCGGCCGGCTCCGTGATGAACGAGCCGAGCAACGGAACTAGGGTCAGGGAAAGCCAGATGACGCCTGTTTCCGTCTTGACGGGAAGGACACGCGCGATGTGCGACACGAGCGTCGTGACCGCGTCGAGAATGGGCCGGCTCGCGGCGATCACCATGATCACGAAGACAAACAGGGCTTCGGTGAAGGAGCGCGATTCAGCATAGGCCACGGCCTGCGCAGAACCGGCCAGCGCGACGATAGCCAGACACAGGATCAGGGCCCAGAGGCCGAAGACGACTTCCACTTCGCCGAGAAAGTGAAACAGGCCCGCGTGGTGCGGGTGCCGGTGGGCCAGAACGTCGAAGCGTTTCGCAAGGAGCGTATGGAGCAGGGCCAGTCCGAAGATGACTGTGCCGGCGATTTCAACTGAATGTGGCATGTGTTCGCTTTGAATGGCGATGGAACGGACTCTGGAACGCACGCGGTTGGTGTTGCCGCCGGCCGGATCGCTGGCCTCGCTTTTAGGCAGCTCTCAGCGTAGCCACGACATCGTGCCGCGTATCGGTATCGACGCGGGCAAGCAGCCTGACCGTGTGGAGGCCGATCCTGAGCGCGTCGACTTCGAGAAAGTTTCCGGAGGCCGCCATGAGGTTTGTAGTGCAAATTAATTGTGTCAATCCAGAATTCTGGCGGCAGGGCCGAGCGGCGCCTGGAATTCGTTGAACTTAAATTCTTATCGAGGGGCTAGCCGGACTCAATCGCCAGTTGACAGTTTCATTTGATCTATGAGGGTTGGCGGCCGAAATTCCCCTCGATTCTGCGCGTGAAGCATGCGCGGCAGCAATTGGCGTGAGGCGTCTAACGCGCTCAGCCATTTACATCTGATCGCATGGCACGGACCCGTTGTTCAATGGAGTGTTACTCCGGCATCGCCGACGAATGGTGATTGAGGATCTTCCACTCCCCATCAACCTTCTTGTACACGAATGTATAGCGCGCATGCACCTTCTGATGCTTGCCGTTCTTCACCAGGTCGAACGTATAGACGCCCGTGTCCAGCGCCGAATCGTCGCTCAGCAAGCGGATCTCGCGGAGGTTGATCGTACCGTGCGGTTTCAGCTTCAGGAACTTCACGAAATAGTCCTTGATGCTGGCGGGAGTCGTGCGGACTTCATTGGAAACCGTTGGCTCCAGTACGGCATCGGGTGCGTACAGTCTGGCAACGGAGTCGGCGTCGCCCGTTGCGAGCGCCTCATTCCACCGATCGAACAGCGACGCGATTTCAGCTTCGCGCTGATTCGTCGGCGCCACGGCGATTTCGCGATAGACCTTCGGTACGAGGGCTTCGCCTGCAAACACGCTAGTGCTGAAAACAACTGCGGCGGCGATCAAAATCTTCTTCATTTTTGCGTTCAATCCATTTAAACGAGAGCCAACGAGGAGTCGGGAAACTACAGCCACCAGGCGCCTTAGGCTACAAGGGAACCTTTCAGGTATCGCCGCCTGCCAACGGCCAGCCAGCTATGTCGTCAGTCGACCTGTCTGGGACGTATTGTGATATTACACCCAATATTGATGTATTCGTCAACTATGACGTAATAGGAAAGTTTTAGCCTCGTTGTTCGCAAACGCTTCGCGCGAACAGACGCCTGATGACGTTGCAAGCGTGGAAACTCACGCGTCGACGCGCACGACGCAACGCTACGACCAACATTCGAGCGCGATCCGGTTTGAAGAGGTTGAGCGGATTTCTTTATAGAAGTGATCGCGCTTCTCATTCGGATCGCCGATGCTCTTCGAGAATCGCCTGAATGCGCCGGTGCGGTGGTTGTGGGGTCGTTGCAAAGGACAGCGCAGACCGTCCCTCTGATATCGACCTGGTAGTCTTTTGTCTGGAAGGCGCAGGACATTCGTTACTTCAAACGATAATCAAGCAATTCGCGCCGTCGAAAATTCTTTTCACGTTCGACGGCATGCACGATTTGGACAGAGTGATAGATCGCCTCGCTAGTGCGTTCCAGAACGCATTGTTGACAATCCAGCCCGCTGTGTCGAACGGCCGAAAGGGCCGGGCCCGGACGGTCGACCTGTGTTGCTGCGGTTGCGCCGCAGCATCGCCGCCAACTTCCGTAGCCGACCCACTTCCCACGTCAGGTCCGACGTTGTGCCAGTGGCCGTTTCCACGTGGACAAGCGGCAGTCAAACTCTTTGTTCGATCATCGGCGGTCGGTACGTTCTACTCCTGTAGACTGCCGCAATGACCCAAGAAATCGATTACCTCAATCCCAGCCTTCCTTCTGGTCTTCGGCGCGTGTCAATGCCCGTGGTCGATGCGACCCCCACAACGCTTGATGGATTCGGCAGGCTTGTAGCAGACCCGAGCGAGTGTTCGATCGAGATTGTGCAGTGGCCGGCAGTGGGTGCAAGGCCCGTTGACCCTGGAACCGGTGATGAGGCAGGCACGACCGAAGGCACATTTGTGAGCGAATGGCGCGGGGACATTCTGTACGGTCGAAACGAGGCTGTGGGCGGCAACTACATCCTTGCGTACGCAGTGGAGCCTGAAGCAGCCCGTGACGACAACACCAATGTACCGGAGCGCATGTTGCTTTGGCACGCGAACTACCACCCAGACGGTGGACAACTGTTCTTTCCTCTCGACCATCGCCCGTTCTACGTTCCCTTGGCGCTGCCCGGGGACGACATAGCGCCAGAGAAGTTCGTGTGCTTTCGCTTTGATGGACAGCAGGGCCTCTACATCCATCCAAACATCTGGCATGAAGGTGTGTTCACTCTCGAAGGAACCCAGCGGTTCTTTGACAAGCAGGGCGCCGTCCACGCGCGCGTCTCTGTCGACTTTGCCCGCGAGTTTGGTTGTCTCCTCGAGGCACCGATTGCCCGCGACGCCCAACCCCTTCGAGGCGGCGGCCTACAGCTGTAGCGCGAAGGGAACACCCGCTCCCGACCCGAAGCGGTTGGCCATCGCATAACGGGCGCCAGCGTCCCCATCTAAAGGTCCAGCGGACATACGTCCTCGGTTCGCCAGTATCGCATCCCTTTATGAGAGTGATGAGGCGCGCGCCACGCGCACGAAGTATCCCTGAAATTAACGGACGTCACCGACAGGCCAACAACGTTAGTCATCGTTCGTCAGGAGAACTGCGAAACGACGTGTCGATTCGAACGTGGAAAACGCAATGACCAGGCCGACGGTGATCGGCACTGCGAGGAAGGCGCCCGCGATGCCCCAGATCGACGACCACACCGCCAGACTGATCAGGATCACCGCGGGCTCAGGTTCAGTGAGCCGCCCATCAGCCACGGGTCGAGGAGATGGCCGACCACGAAGTTCGCGAGCGTGAGCGAGATGAACAGCACGATCGCCGCGTTCCACTGGCCGAACTGCAGCGCAGCGAGCAGCGTCGGCACCGCGACCGAGATCCACGAGCCCACATACGGGATGAAGTTCAGTAGGCCGGCCAGCACCGCCCAAAGCTCCGCGAATTCGAGTCCGACGAGCCGCATGCAGGCCCAGCTGGCGATGCCAAGGATCGCGCCGAGCAGGGTCTTCATCGCGAGATAGACGCCGATCTTCGAGTTGATCTCGTCGATTACCGACACGATCCGCGTCGAGTCGCCCGCGAAGTTCATGAGCTTGCGGCGGTATTTCGCGTGCTCGATGAGAAAGAACGTCTCATAAAGCAGCACGACGATGATCGCCGCGAGCAGCGACGACACCGACGACAGCGTGGCGGTTATGATCGCCTGCACGTTGACGCTCGCTAACAGGTCGCGGCGGATCGCAGCCCAGTTGGCCTCCGTTTCGATGTGCAGCAGCGCGGCGAACTTCGTAAACAGTACGAGCAGCGTCGCCTCGTACTTCGGCGCGACGGCCATCAGCCGGTCCCTGTCGGACAGCAGCAGGTCGACCGACAGGTAGACCGTGAAGAGCATCAGCGTCGCAGCGATCGCGTGGCGCAGGCCGTCCCGCAGGCGTGCACCGAGGTAGGGAATGCGGCGCAGCAGGTTGGCAAGACCGAAGACCACGTACGTCGCGATGATGCCGAACGCAATTGGCACCAGCACGGGGCGGCCGACATACAGTCCCCACCCGAGCAGTGTGGCGAGCACGGCCGCACATGTGCATTTCAGCAGGCCCGGGTCCATGCGTTTCCTCGCGAGCAGCGCTGCCTGGCGGGTTGTGGGCCGCCGCGTCAGTCGCAGGGGGACTTTTCGTCGGGTAGCGTCGGGTCGGCGGTGCGGCGCTTGCGCCGTCCTCGCCACAGCAGGCTGACGACGAGCGCGACGACACCCGCGCCGATCACGATCGCCATCGCAGCCGGCAGGTGCGAGCGGACCCACGGCACGTTGCCGAAAAAATACCCGGGACCCGCAAGTGAGCATATCCAGATCACCGCGCCGCCGGTCGCGAAGCGCACAAAGCGGCGAAACGGCATCTTCGTCGCGCCGGCGAGCGCGGGCGCGACCGCCCGGACGATTGCGATGAACGGAGAGTACAGCAGCAGCGCGGCGCCGTGACGTACGTAGAGCGCGCGCGTTCGCGCAGTCACCTTGTCGATCCAGCCGCTGCGCTTCGGGTTCCATACCGACGCGACGGCACGTGCCAGCGCATAGTTGAACACTTTTCCTGCAACCGCGGCCGCGACCAGCAACGGCGCCAGCCACACAGGCTGCAGCACGCCGACGGCAGCGAGCGCGCCGGACAGGAACAGGAGCATGTCCGCGGGCAGAATGACGAGCGGCAGTACGCCGACACTGCAGAAGACGATCGCCCCGAGGATTGCGTAGGCCAACGGCCCATGCTGGACCAGCAGCGCTTCGAGGTCCTGGTCCAGTTGCAAGACGAATTGCACGAACGTGGCCATGTGTGCCGGCTACGTGTCCGTTGGTGGAGGGGGAAGTATAGCGGCAAGCGCGCAGCAGTCCCGCGCTTCGGCGAAGCGCTCTACAACTCGCTGGCCGAACCGAGACAACTGATGGTGGTGAAGGCGGCTGAACATAACGACTGGATGGGCCGCGTCGACGAAACCTCGTGGCGGGAGGCGATCGGCTTCCTGCTCACGCCTTCGCATTGAAATATGAAAGCACGCTCCGTCCCGTCGAGCTGGAAACGCTTCTATGTCCTCGATGCGAAGAGCAGGCCTGTCGAGGTGTTCGACCGCGGCGAGTGGTCGCGCTGGATGACTGAAAACGAACTGATCTTCCGCCGCACACTGCTGGACGAATCCGGCGTGATGGTCACGACCCGCTTCCGCGGTGTGTCCGAACCGAAAACCGGGGAGGTTTCGCTGTTCGTGACGCGCATCGCCGGAATGGAAGCGCGAGACAACACGAGCTACGGAGCAAGTACGCTCGATGAGGCGCTGGAGCAGCAAGAGCGCATCGTGCAGAAAATCCTCCGGATGCTGACCGCGCGGTGATCGCCACAGCGCGACGATTCTCCGCGAGACGCAAATGCCACAGAAGGCGCAAGGGAGTGTAGATTAGGATCTTGTTGCGACCCGCCACTGTGTCTTCGAATCGGTCGCCATCCGAACCAGTCCTGAAGTTGCACAGGAGCCGGCATGAACACGAAGCACAGCAAGAAAGGTCATCTCGAAGCCGCGGCGTCACACCACGAGCAGGCCGCGCGACATCACCGCGAGGCGTCGCGGCATTTCGATGACGGTCAAGACTTTGCCCACGCCGCACATCAGGCGATGATGGCCCATGGCCACACGTTGCATGCGATCGATCAGGCACACGACGCTGGCGCGCACAGCGCCAATACGCCATCAATAACGCCTCCATCGACCGGCTCAGCCGCAAGTGCCGCGGACGTGGCAAAACATCATGCGGCGGCCGTGGAGCTTCACATGCAGGCGGCGCAGCATATGCGCCACGCCGTCAAGCTCTTCGATCAGGATCGTAGCGCGGCCTCCCACGACGCACAGCTAGCGCTCTCCCTTGCACTGCGCGCTTTGTCCCATGGCAACGAAGCAGCCAGACTATTTGTCAAGCTCGCTGCCAGTGGTGCATCGTGAGTTAAGGCCGGTTGAATTCAAGCCAGTCACAACTTATTTGGTGGAGTATTCGGAGTGGTGCGATATCCGCTTATACGAATTCTTGAGCGCACCGAAAGCTGAATCGCTTTCTGCACGGCATGCACGCGGTACAGCACCAGGTTGTCGCGCGGATCTACGGTCGTGGGCCTGCCGCAAAGATCCGCGCATTGATAGGCATGGCGCAATCCAGCGCGCCACTCGCGACCAGGCCTTTCGCTCCACTCAGGTGAAGCCGGTAAGGAAAGGTGCTCAACCGGCGTAGCGCTGAAACTGGCTCGTTCAACTACACTTCGTCGCCTGAGCGGACGGGCAAGGAGGAACGCGCTGGTCATCTGGGAACGAGCTGTAGATGCGGTGCTGTACGCGCTTAAACCGCGACCGCTAAAAGAGCCGCTGATGGATGCCGGATTCGCTCGTTGACAATGAGATCAGGACTCAACTCTTGTTTGTTGAACGACCCAAACTGGGCCGAAACCAGAAGTTCCTCTGCGTGCTCGCGCGAGGCCACGCAAGTACTAGTGCATGGTATGCGTGACGTGGAAATAGATTTCAGGCGCCTCATCGCGCCCCGTCCTGCGCTTCGCTGTCCGACGCATCAATGCACGCATATGCGACCCACGTACGAGATTTGCCGAAACCGCCGCATTGGCATCGCGGAGCGCAGTGGCCAGTTCGTGCGCAAATACGCGTTGAAACACCGCCAGCGCTCGTTCATTTCCTCTACCACCCGTTGCGAATAGCCAGCGAGCGAGTCACGACAACCATTTGCGGTATCGCGCTCGAACAACTCATCCGCTATCCGCTGCGCCGCCGTTTGCCGGTTATCCCGATTCGCCGGTTCACCAGCCTCGGTGGGTAGTTTCGCATCGCACTCTGGGAGCGCCATTTCGTCGGGCAAAGTCATCCCAGATGTCCCGCGCCATGCCTGCAACACGATCCGTAGCATACCGAACGTGGTCAGCCCGACATCGCCGTCGTTATAGAGGAAGCAGTACACGCACGAGTTGCACAATGCCCGGTGGCAGCCCCCTTCGTTGTCGGCAAAGTGATGAACGACGGCGAGCAACGCCGCGAATGCACGCAGCCCAGTCAGGCCGTAGATCTTTCGCATTGAATTGCCCGGCGATCACGCAAGTGAGCACGACGCAGCGCCAGGTAAAAGAGGTGCGGCCACGCGATGCGCGGCTCCCAGCGGCAAATAGTGTTGACGCAACGATGTTGCGAGACAGGCCTACCCTCCTCGCGCAGCCGGCCTTCGGTATCGGCTGTTTGCAGACTGATGCGGGTGTGGTTGCCGGTTCACCCGACAACGGGTGAGAGGCCGACGGCAGCACGGCAATTGCATCGTATAAGTTCGCCGCAACGCGGTGTGTGCGCTAACACCCCACCTGATCGGTAAGGTCTCGAGGGTGCGCCGACGAGTCGCTTCGGGCCTGATACAGCCGTTTGCGGTCAGCGTTGCGCCGCGTCCGGCGCGACGTCGTGGCGCAACGCATGGCCAGCCTGGTCGGGAACGTGGAGCGGGTCGTACGACCGTGGCATCGCGAGGTTGCGCGCAACGACGGTATCGGCCTGTGCGCTCGGCTGCTGGCGTGGCGCGCCGTATGCCGCTATCGCTTGCGCGGGTGCCGACGCGAACCACAAGATCCTGCCGGCGCATTCGATGCCAACCTGACGTCCGTTCCAGTAGACAGCGTTTTCCATCGCGACCTCTCCCCGAACATGAACAACGTCATCATCCGCGCCGCGCCTCGCGTGTCCGTCTGCCAGCGCACGTCGAGCCATCAGTAGTCGCTTCAATCATAGGTGGCCCGGTGCGCTGCGCATGACTTGTCACCAAATGAGGTCCTTTTGTCACAGCAATGCGGGAATCTGTTTGCCAACCCCTGTCAGTCAGTTGATTAACGACCAAATCTTTAAATGGTGTTTTGCGCGGTCAACGCGATGGGGAATGGGTCGTTTACAAAGAATTAGACTGCAAGTTATGCAATCGGCAAATTGCGTACGTTCAGTTCAGGAAAAGCGCAAAACCTGTCGATGCGGCAATGCACAAGTTTGTCACGTTTTAGTCATGCGACAACGTTAGATGCAGCGCGGCGAAAATATCGATCGGTCGTGCTAAAGCCTACGCCGGGCAAGGCTCAGAGGAACTGGCAGAAGGAGCGGGAAGGAGATGATTTCGCGCTGGCAATTAAGCGGATCAAGCAGACCGCGAAACGCAGGCAATAGTCAGAGGATAAATTTTATTCAATCCCTCCGCTGGTGTGTCGGCTTGTGCCGTTAAAGCAACAGAGTGTGTATGACTCGCATCGGACACTGGTGCGATGCAGGGAACGAGGCTGATAATCGATTCGCAAAGGAGAAAGATCATGGATGCCAAACCACCGAAGATTCCGACCCCGGACAAAGTTCTTTACCCGGATCCGGAACCTGTGGCCGTCGAGTTTTTGGGAGCCGAGCTGCCCGAGCATGTTCGCGCTTTCTTTGACGAACAACGCAAGTCGTGCGATCCGAAGTAACGGTTCCTTGGCGCGGCGCAGCATTCGCGCTCGTTGATTTCACGCGCAGCGAATACTCGCGTCCTCATTACGCGTCCGACATCTCCGTCATGACGTTGGATCAGCTCGCCTGAGCACAGCAGTTGCACTGGGCCACGCGGCTCGACCGTGTACGCGCGTCCTTCTCTCGCCCACTTCGCCCCGACGATCCGTGTGAATCGACCCGGTGCTCGCAGGTTGCGGCGCATCATTTATTCTTCTGGTTTTCCGTCAACGGCCGCCCGGCCACGTCCACCTCATGAATCATTTGCATCGCTTCGGCGCGTCATGCGCGCTCGTCATCGCCGCCGCCTTCGCCTTCTCGCCCGCCCCCGCCCTCGCCGACGGTGACGACACCGCGCTCACGAGCCTGATCGCGCTGGTTTCGCAGCGCCTTGCACTCGCGGAACCGGTCGCACGCTGGAAGTGGGCGAACCACCAGCCGATCACCGATACGCCGCGTGAAAACGCGCTGCTCGCCGAGGTGGAAAAGCGCGCCGCGGCGGCAAACGTCGACCCGGCGTTCGCCCGCGCGTTCTTCCAGGATCAGATCGATGCGAGCAAAGACGTGCAGAACGCGCTCTTCGCGAACTGGCGTCGCACCCAGCCACCGCAAGGTCCCGCACCCGATCTCGCAACCAGCACCCGACCGCAGCTCGACAAGCTGACACAGTCGTTGATGGCGAGTCTGGCGCGCGTGCAGCCGCTGCGCGCGGCGGACGATTGTCCGTCGCGGGTCGCGCAATCGCTGGCTAACTGGAAGGCGCTGACGCGCTATGACTCTGCGCATTCGAGCGCGTTGACGCACGCACTAGGTCACGTGTGCGAGACGGGCGGAGTCGGCGCCACCGGCTGATTCCGGTAACGCCACGGCGCGCGCACGTCGCATAAGCGTCACGCGACGACGCTCGACTCAGGGCTGTCACGCGACACGCTCAACGGCATCACGCGCAGGCCTCGCGCCAGATGGCTTTGCAGGATACGGTACGTCGAGAGTTCGAACGACCCAGCCAGCGTCGACGCATGCAGCTGCGCCGCCGCGACGAGCGAGGGCGCGTGTCCGAGGTAGCGCCAGCGATCGACCACGTGGAAGATACCCTGCGCGTCCTCACGCTCCTCGAACACGATGGGCCCCTCGAACGGCCACGGCGCGTTCGCGGGATCGCTCTTCGTCACGCGCGGCAAGCGGTTGTGGCCCGGCCGCAGCGTTGCGATCCACTGCGCCTCCGCGAGCATCGCGCCGAGTTCGCCGCCAGTCGCGTGCCATTCGACGCGTCGCACGAGCTGCGCTAGCCGTATATCCTTCGACGAACGCCGCTCGCCAGTCAGATGCGAGCGCAGCCGCTGACGCACGCGCACGCTGCGACCGACATACAGCGGCGCATCGTCTTCGCCATAAAACGCATACACGCCACAGCCAGCCGGCGCGGTGTCGAGCAAATCTTCGGTGATGTCGCCGGCGAGCCGGTAGCGACGCGTCGTGCGCTCGATCTGCGCGCGCAGCGCTTCCAGCGGCACGAGCGTCGGCAGACGCTGCCAGAACTGCCAGATCAGATCGGCGTCGGCGAGCGCGCGGTGGCGGTCGGACGGCACCAGCGCATGGCGTTCGACCAGCGCATCGAGACCGTGGCGCTTTTCGCCGGGAAACAGCGCGCGCGACAGCCGCACCGTGCACAGCACGTCCGGATCGAACGCGATTCCCGCGCGACGAAATTCGCTGCGTAAAAATCCGCGATCGAAACTCGCGTTGTGCGCGACGAACAGCTTGCCGTTCAAACGCTCGAACAACGCGGGCGCGATCGACTCGAACGTCGGTGCGCCGCGCACCATGTCGTTCGTGATGCCGGTCAGCTGTTGGATGAACGACGGAATCGGCTGCTGCGGGTCGATCAGGCTGCTCCAGCGCGAGACGCCGGCCAGCCCGACTTCGACGACGCCAACCTCAGTAATGCGGTGCTCGCTCGTGGAGCCGCCGGTCGTTTCGAGATCTACGAAAACGATGGGTGAGTCGAGTGCCGGTTCCGGCGAAAGCAGTTCAGACATGGGACAAGGGATTCGGGCGCATGAATTTGCGGCAAGTATGCACCAGTTGGACGTTGCGCATCCAGACAGCGGCGCGTGCGCAGCTGGAAACTGCGTCGGCATGGGCCGTCGATTTTGCGCTGAAATCCCGCAGACGCTTAAACCAGACCATTAAGCCAGACGTAGTCAATTCGTTTCGACGGATTATCTTCCGACAATAATGCGTATTGTTGAACCACGCAGTTACCGAAGATCCGAGCTGGGGAGACATCTAGATAAAAATAAAAACCCTCGCGCGACGGCAAGGGTTTTTCGCTCCCGACTGCGCGGGCGGCGCGCCAGCGCAGCGCATTTACAGCGGCTGAATGTTGGCCGCCTGCTTGCCCTTCGGGCTGGTCTTGATTTCAAAAGACACGCGCTGATTTTCCTTCAACGACTTGAAGCCCTCGCTGCGGATCTCCGAAAAGTGCGCGAACAGATCCTCGCCACCCACATCCGACGTGATGAAGCCAAAACCCTTAGCATCGTTGAACCATTTGACGACACCAGTTTCCATTTCCTGTTTTCCCTCGGTGATTTATCCAAAGCGGGCGTTGCCCTTGAATCGATCCAACCCCGATTCAATTGCCTATATCTGATCAAGACAGAAACAGCCAATCAAATTCGGCTTTGCCGTTATACGGGGAACAGAGAATGACCGTCAAGTAAACTTTTCATATGCGTTTAGCGTATAAAAAGATAAGACTTCAAACTACACGGATATAGGTCGGCGCGTCAAATTTACCTGAACGAAAATAATCCGAGTCCGCAAACGGGAAAATTTGCGAAAATATGCAATACGAATGTAACAAAGTCTATCTTTGCGTAAGTGTTTGTCCGACTTGTTGCGGCGCCGCCTCACTCGCATGATGCAAGTCAGTTGTAGCGATGCGCTTCAGGAGGTTGCCATGCTGTCCAAGGAAATTCACCGTCTCTTCATCTGGCTCACTCATTCGCACGCAAAGGTCATATCAGACCAGCCCGCACAGATCGGGGATTCACGCACCGTTTTCGACTTCGATCCGATGTGGCACGGAGACCACTGGCAGAACCTGCTCTCCTCGCCAATGGATGCGCGCCGTTATGTGATGGAAGACTGGAGCGTGCCCGCGCAGGCGGACTGGGACGACGTGGAAGGTACTGCGCCCGCTCATTAGAGACATTCGCGAAACTCGTCCGCCATAAAAAAAGCGCGACTGGAAGGTCGCGCTGACAAAGGTTTGGAGATCTTTTTCGTCAACGAAAAAGTCTGCTTCGGAAAGCAGAGATAACAGTATAGCGGTCATATGCAAGTTCGATTATTCACACAATTAACAATCGTCTATTGCCGCAACAACAACAATCGTTTTCCCGCATTTCTTCCCGTTGTTTTTCCGCATCGTTCGGTGTCGCGAATCAGCAACGCGCTTTAGGAAAATTCAGACGCCGAATCCGCCCAGTCGGCGCAAAGCCTTTATCTATAAGGCTCGAATGGCGATTAACGATCGTTTCTCCTGGCGTAATACTTTATTGCGCGAATCGGAACGCCAACTCCAGGAAGTGTCTCTCTACACTCTGCCTAATCGGAAACCGGCGCGGATCTGGTCAACGCGCTTCTCACGCGGATTCCGCTTCTCGCAGCGCTCGCGTGAAGGTCTCCTAAGCCAGGGTTTTATACCTCTCTCGCTCTCGGAGTTATATCAATGAAGAAGACACTCATGGTCGCTGCCCTGTCGGGCGTTTTCGTAACGGCAGCGCACGCGCAAAGTAGCGTCACCCTGTATGGCCTGATCGACGCCGGTATCACTTATACGAACAACCAGCATCCGAATCCGAGTAGTAACCAGCACGGCGCCAACGTGGCGATGACGAGCGGCTCGGTGAACGGCAGCCGTTTCGGCCTGCGTGGCGCTGAAGATCTGGGCGGCGGTCTGAAGGCCATCTTCACGTTGGAGAACGGCTTCGGCATCAATGACGGCACGCTCAAGCAGAACAGCCGTCTGTTCGGCCGTCAGGCCTTCGTCGGTCTGTCGAGCGACCAGTTCGGTGCCGTGACCCTCGGCCGTCAATACGACAGCATGGTCGACTACGTCGGCCCGCTGGCACTGACCGGCACGCAGTACGGCGGCACGCAGTTCGCGCACCCGTTCGACAACGACAACTTGAACAACTCGTTCCGTATCAACAATTCGGCCAAATTCCAGAGCGCGAACTACGGCGGCTTCAAGTTTGGCGGCTTGTACGGCTTCTCGAACCAGGCTGCGGGCTTCGCCAACAACCGCGCTTACAGTGCGGGCGCGTCGTATAACTGGGGCGGCCTGAACGTTGCCGCTGCGTACATGCAACTGAACAGCAATGGCGCGAACAGCGCAGCCGCTGCGTTCAACTCGGGTGGCGCGGTGTCGGGCGACAACACGTTCTTCGCTCAGCGTCAGCAAACGTGGGGCGCAGGCGCCAACTACGCGTTCGGCCCGGCAACGGTCGGCCTCGTGTACTCGCAGACGAACCTGCATGGCTTGGCAGGTATCAGCGCGGCCGCATCGGGCATAACGAGCGGCATCGGCTTCCCGACCAACAGCGCTCAGTTCCAGAACTTTGAAGCCAACGCCCGTTACGCGCTGACGCCGGCAATCAGCATCGCTGGCGCGTACACGTACACCCGCGCCAACCTGTCGAGCTCGCACGTGCACTGGAACCAGGTCAACCTGCAAACCGCGTACGCATTGTCCAAGCGTACCGACGTGTATCTGCAAGGCGTGTATCAGGCAGCAAACGAAGACTCGATCGTTAACGCCTACATCAATGGCGTGGGCGGTGCTTCGGGCAACAACAAGCAAGTCGCTGTGACCGCAGGTCTGCGTCACCGCTTCTAAGCACTGCGCAAGGACTGGCAGTAGAGAAGGCGCCGTTCGCGGCGCCTTTTTTTATGTCCGTGCCGACGTGGGTTTTTGCCGCCTTGTGCGCAGGCCTGCGTGCGTGCACGTGAGCCCAGGTCCTCGCCAGAGGCCTAGCGGCCGCTATCAGGCAGCGGATACTTGACGTCGAGAATGTCGATCGACTGCGGACCGGCCGGCGTGAACAGCGTGACCGTATCGCCCACTTTAGCCTTTAGCAGCGCACGCGCAATGGGCGAAATCCAGCTTACGTGCCCGATGTCCAGGTCGACCTCGTCGACACCGACGATCGTCACCTGATGCTCTTCGCCGTCCTCGGTCGCATAGTCGACCCTCGCGCCGAAAAACACCTGGTCGACGTTTTCCTGCCGGCTGCTATCGACGACCTCGGCTAGATCGAGCCGCTTGGTCAGAAAACGGATGCGCCGGTCGATTTCCCGCAGACGGCGTTTGCCGTAGATGTAGTCGCCATTCTCCGAGCGGTCGCCGTTCGACGCCGCCCACGACACGAGCTTGACAACCTCGGGCCGCTCGACATCGATCAGATGCAGCAATTCATCACGCATACGCCGATGACCGGCGGGAGTCATGTAGTTTTTGGTGCCTGCGGGCACGTCGGGCTGGGCGATGTCGAGATCGTCATCGTTGTCTTCGCTCGACTCTTTGACAAAGGCCTTGTTCATAATCATCCATTAACAGCAACTAGCAACAATCTCATAAAAGGTTACACGATCGGGCCGGCGACACAATCCGCCGTGATGGGCTTCCGTTTTTCAAATCTGTTGGCTATAATCTCGTTTCTGTGTGCGGCTGTAGCTCAGTTGGATAGAGTACTTGGCTACGAACCAAGGGGTCGTGGGTTCGAATCCTGCCAGCCGCACCACCTTATTCGAGAGCGCCCTTACAGGGAGCTCTCAGGTTTCGTCAGTTTTTATAGTAAGCATCACCGTTTTGCGTGCGGCTGTAGCTCAGTTGGATAGAGTACTTGGCTACGAACCAAGGGGTCGTGGGTTCGAATCCTGCCAGCCGCACCACCTGTGAAGGGCCTTCCAACCGGAAGGCCCTTTGTTTTTTCTGGCGCACCATGCCGTGCCCGTGCGCCAGCAACTCATCGCGGCGGCGACTGGATATCCCCAATTTGCCCATCCGGGTGCGGCAAGTCCTCGACGACCCCGCCCACCGTTTGCTCGCTGATCGTGTCGGTCCGCATGCCGGTCAGTGCCTGGCGCTCGCGCAGCACGTCGTCGACGGTATCGCCGAAACGGCTCACGACAAACGCCCGCAGCAAAGCAATGCGCAGCGAGTCGCCCATTCCCTCCGAGGCTCGCTGCCCGCCCTTGAACTCAGCGACGCATACCGCGCCTTTATCGCTCTGCTCGCGCACGTCGATCCGCATCGCGCGCTCGAGCACAACGGCAGCCGCCTCCCATGATGCGGAAGGCGTGAAACGCCCGTCCCACGGACGACCACGATCGTTGCCGCGGATCGCAACAGTCTCGCCACTATCGGTAAAGTAGATTTCGCGCACGAAGTCGTGCAGGCTGCGCGCCACCCAGTAATCGAGCGCCACGCCAGCAAGGTCGGACACGTTCATCTGCGTTCCCCCTGGAGTTCAGGTGAGACCTGCCTTGAGTTGTATCCTGAGCCGCCGCACGAAAGATGCCTGACTGGCGTGAAGCGCCAGTCCAAGCCGCGCCGACGCCCAGCCGGAAGCCGTTCAGTAGTCCGCGCGCTCGCGGTCGATGCGCATGCCGCCGTCGTGGCGGTGATGCCCCTCTTCGCTCGGCCGCTCACGCGTGATGCGCATCACATCGGGATTCGTGCGCACGCGCCGCATCACATTGGCCAGATGCACCCGGTCGCTGACCTGGATCACGAAGCGCAGAATCGTGGATTCCTGCGACAGATCTTCGTCCATCGCGATATGGACGATGTTCGCGTCCGCCGATGTGATGTCGGCCGCTACGCGGGCGAACACGCCCTTGGTGTTCTTGACCAGTACCTTGACCGCGACATCGAACAGCCGCCCTGGCTGCGGCGCCCACGCGACGTCGATCCAGCGGCCCGGATCGCGCCGGTGGATACGCTGCGCGACGCGGCAGTCGGTGGTATGAATCGCCATGCCGAGACCGATGCCGATATAGCCCATGATGTCGTCGCCCGGAATCGGACGGCAACACGCGGACAGCTGCACCGACATGCCCTCGGTACCGGTGATGACGACCGGCGGCGCGTGCGGCGTCGAACCGGACTCGGAGCGCGAGCCGTCGTCGTCGGCGTCGCGCCCGCTCATCAGCACTTCGATGCGCTTGGCCATCACCGCGGCGACCCGCCGGCCGAGACCGATGTCCGCGAAAATTTCCTGACGGTTCTTGTTGCCCGTCCACTGCACGAGCTTTTCCCACGCCTCCGGCGTCACATCCGATAGCGCAAGGCCATAGCCCTTCAACGCCTGATCGACGAGACGCTCGCCGAGCTGCACCGACTCGTTCAGACGCATCGTCTTCAGATAATGACGGATCGCCGAGCGCGCCTTGCCGCTGCGCACGAAGCCGAGCCATGCGGGGTTCGGCTTCGAATACGGCGCCGTGATGACTTCGACGATGTCGCCGCTCTTCAGCTCGGTACGCAACGGCAACAGCTCGTTGTTGATCTTCACCGCGACGCACTGGTTGCCGAGGTCGCTGTGGATCGAGTACGCGAAGTCGAGCGCGGTGGCGCCGCGCGGCAGCGCCATGATCTTCGACTTCGGCGTGAACACGTAGACCGCATCCGGGAACAGGTCGATCTTCACGTGCTCGAGGAATTCGCTCGAATCGCCCGCTTCGCTCTGAATGTCGAGCAGCGACTTCAGCCACTGGTGCGCACGCATCTGCACGTCGTTCAGATCCGCGCTGCCGTTCTTGTACAGCCAGTGCGCGGCGACGCCCGCCTCGGCGATCTCGTGCATCTTGCGCGTGCGCACCTGAAACTCGATCGGTGCGCCGAACGGGCCGACGAGCGTGGTGTGCAGCGACTGATAGCCGTTCACCTTCGGGATCGCGATGTAATCCTTGAACTTGCCCGGAACAGGCTTGAAGAGCGCATGCAACGCGCCGATGCAGGTATAACACTCGAGCGCGCTCTCGACGACCACGCGAAAACCATACACGTCGAGCACCTGCGAAAACGACAGCTGCTTGTCGCGCATCTTCTTGTAAATGCTGAAGATGGTTTTCTCGCGACCGGTGACTTCGGCGTCGAGCTTCGCGTCCGCAATCGCGCGCTGCACCGATTCGAGAATCTTGCCGACCACCTCGCGACGATTGCCGCGCGCCGCCTTCACGGCTTTTTCGAGTGTCGCGTAACGGTGCGGGTTGAAGTTCGCGAAACTCAGGTCCTGCAGCTCGCGATAGGTATTATTCAGGCCGAGCCTGTGAGCGATCGGCGCGTAAATGTCTAGCGTTTCGCGCGCGACACGGCGACGTTTCTCCGACGGCACCGCGCCGAGCGTGCGCATGTTGTGCAGCCGGTCGGCGAGCTTCACGAGGATCACGCGCACGTCGCGCGCCATCGCGAGCAGCATCTTGCGGAAGTTCTCCGCTTGCGCTTCCTCGCGATTGCGAAACTCCATCTTGTCCAGCTTGGACAACCCGTCGACCAGCTCCGCGACCTTCGCGCCGAAGCGCTCGGCGAGCTCCGCCTTGGTCACGCCCTGGTCTTCCATCACGTCGTGCAGCAGCGCCGCCATGATCGCCTGGGCGTCGAGATTCCAGCCCGCGCAGATTTCCGCGACGGCGACCGGATGCGTGATGTAGGGCTCGCCGCTCTGGCGATACTGGCCGAGGTGGGCTTCGTCGCTGAAGTGGAACGCCGCCTTGATGTCCTTGATCTCTTCCGGCTGCAGATAGCCGGACAGCGCAGACGTCAGATTGGCGATGGAGACGACGTCATGCCGGCGCGGCTGCTCCGGCGTGGCGGTCGGCCCGAACAGATGGCGAAACGACTGCTCGAGGACCGCGTCGATGTACTTGCGTGCAGAGGACGGCGAGTCGGTGTCGTGCTCCGCTTCCGTGGCGGTGGGCGGGGTAGCACTCATGGTCGCCTCCGGTAGCGGTCAGGGTTGGACGCAGTTCTGCACGTTGAGCAATCCGGTGTGGCGAATACCGGCAAGTCGAAAACGAAAATCCGTGCGCCTTAGACCGGCACCTTCTTCAGCATTTCGACGCCGACCTGACCCGATGCGATTTCACGCAGCGCGAGGACGGTGGGCTTGTCGCGGCTTTCGATTTTCGGCGTGTGGCCTTGAGCGAGCTGACGCGCGCGATAGGTTGCGGCAAGCGCGAGTTCGAAACGGTTCGGGATCTGTTTGAGGCAGTCTTCGACGGTAATGCGGGCCATGTTGGGTTCCTTCTCAGTATGTTGCTTATTCTACCTTATGTGCTTGACACCACGCCGCGCTCACGCGTGCGGCAGGTGGATGCCGAGCTGCATGAAAAGCTGCGTGTGACGCGCGTACTGCGAAGCGAAGCGCGAGCGCGTCGCGCCGACGAGGCACTGCAACTCCGCCAGCGCGCGATCGAAATTCTCGTTGATCACGACGTACTCCGCTTCGGCCGCGTGCGCGATCTCGCCGCCCGCCGCGAGCAAGCGTCGCGTGATTACGTTCGGCTCGTCCTGGCCGCGCTTTTTCAGACGCTCTTCGAGCGCTTCGAGCGACGGCGGAAGAATGAAAATCTCCACCGCGTTGTTGAATTGCTTCTTCACCTGCTGAGCACCCTGCCAGTCGATTTCGAGCAGCACGTCATGGCCGTTTTTCATCTGCTCCTCGATCCACACGCGCGACGTGCCGTAATAGTTGCCGTGCACTTCCGCGCTTTCGAGAAACTCGCCCGCGTCGTGACGCTGCATGAAATCTTCGACGCTCGTGAAGTGATAGTGCTCGCCGTCCTGCTCCTTCGGACGCGGCGGGCGCGTCGTGTAGGAGATCGACAGACGGATCGCGTCGTCGCTCGCGAGCAACGCGTTCACGAGCGTCGACTTGCCCGCGCCCGACGGCGCGACGACCATGAACAGGTTGCCGGGATAAGCGCCGGCGTACGAATGGCGCGCCGCGCCGGTTTCGCGTGGATGGTGGTCGGTCATGATGTGTGGTGCTCCAGCCTTATTCGAGATTCTGTACCTGCTCGCGCATCTGTTCGATCAAGAGCTTCAGCGTCATCGACGAATCCGCGAGTTCCTTCGCCGCCGCCTTCGAACCGAGCGTGTTCGCTTCGCGGTTCAGCTCCTGCATCATGAAGTCGAGCCGCTTGCCGACCTTGCCGCCCTTCTCGATCACGTGACGCGTTTCGTTCAGGTGCGCGGTGAGGCGCGACAGCTCTTCGGCGATGTCGATGCGAATGCCGTACATCGTCACTTCCTGGCGAATCCGCTCGTTGATCTCTTCGCGCGACACGATCGTCACGGCCGCATCCGGCGCGGCGATGCCGAGCGCTTCCTGCAGACGCTCGACGATTTTCTGCTGATGTCGCGCAATCAGCTCGGGCACGAGCGGGGTGATCTTCACGACGATCGTCTCCATTTCGGTGACGTTGGCGAGCAGCATCGTCGCGAGTTGCGCGCCTTCGCGCGCGCGCACGTCGATCAGGTCCGCGATCGCCTGCTTGCCGCATCCGAGCACTGCTTCGCGCAGCGTCTCGGGCGCGATGCCGCTTTCGGCGAGCACGCCCGGCCAGCGCAGAATTTCGCCAGTGCGCAGACGGCCGGCTTCAGGAAACGTGCCGAGCACCGTGCGTTCCAGCTGCGCGAGTTGCGCGAGCGCGTCGCGGTTGATCGCGCCCGCGTTCGCCGACTGCTCGCTGCGCTGCAGATTCACGCGAATGTCGACCTTGCCGCGCGACAGCTTGTTCATCAGCATCTCGCGCAGCGTCGGTTCGACGACGCGCACGTCTTCCGGCATGCGGAAGTTCAGATCGAGAAAGCGCGAGTTCACCGTGCGCAATTCGACCGACACGCTGACGCCACCCGTGCCCGAGGCTGCCACGAGTTCGCGCGTGGCGCTCGCATAGCCAGTCATGCTGTAGATCATCGTATTTCTCGCGATTGCGGCCATGCGGTAGACGATGGCCTGAGAAGCGGATCGCCCGGCGTGTACGAGACGCGGGGCGGGGAATCGGCATTATCCCATTTTTGTTGCAGCCATCCGTATGGGCAACCGCCCTATCCGATCGGCGGTAAAATTAGCGTTTTTCCTCCGCCCTCCTCCAGCCCATCCCGACCCATTCCGACATGAGCAACGACACCCAACGCCCCAGCGGCCGCCAGCCCCACCAGTTGCGCGACGTGCGCATCACGCGTCACTACACGAAGCATGCGGAGGGCTCGGTGCTGGTCGAATTCGGCGACACCAAGGTGATCTGCACCGCGAGCGTCAGCGAGAGCGTACCGCCGTTTCTGCGCGATCGCGGCCAGGGCTGGCTCACCGCCGAATACGGCATGCTGCCGCGCGCCACCCATACCCGCAGCGACCGTGAAGCCGCGCGCGGCAAACAAACCGGCCGCACGCAGGAAATCCAGCGGCTGATCGGCCGCGCGCTGCGCTCGGTGTTCGATCTCGAGAAACTCGGCGCGCGCACGCTCAATCTCGACTGCGACGTGATCCAGGCCGATGGCGGCACACGCACCGCGAGCATTACCGGCGCGTTCGTCGCCGCGCATGATGCGGTCGCCAGATTGCTTGCCACGGGCCGCATCGCAAGCTCGCCGATCCTGGATTACGTCGCCGCGATTTCGGTCGGCGTGTACGACGGCGTGCCGGTGCTCGACCTCGACTACGACGAAGACTCGCAGTGCGACACCGACATGAACGTCGTAATGACGGGGGCGGGCGGCTTCGTCGAAATTCAGGGCACCGCGGAAGGCGTGCCGTTCTCGCGCGAAGAAATGAATGCGCTGCTCGATCTCGCGAGCGACGGCATCAGCACGCTGATCGCGAAGCAGAAAGAGGCGCTGGGAGTGCAGCAGTGAATGAGGTTCGTCAGGACAGTGGCGGGAACAATGCTCACGGCGTAACGTCGGCAATGCCGCTGAAAAAGGTCGTGCTCGCGTCGAACAACGCGGGCAAGCTGCGCGAATTTGCGGCGCTGCTCGGCGCGGCCGGCATCGAGTTGATCGCGCAAGGCGAGCTCAACGTGCCGGAAGCGGAAGAACCGCATCCCACCTTCGTCGAAAACGCGCTGACGAAGGCCCGTCACGCTGCGCGGCTCACCGGCCTGCCCGCGCTCGCCGACGACTCGGGCCTTTGCGTGCGCGCGCTGCGCGGCGCGCCGGGCGTCTACTCGGCCCGCTTCGCGCAACTCGCCGGCGGCGAGAAAAGCGACGCGGCGAACAACGCGCGCCTCGTCGACGAACTGCGGGACGTGAGCGACCGCCGCGGCTATTACTACTGCGTGCTCGCACTCGTGCGTCACGCGGACGATCCCGAACCGCTGATCGCCGAAGGCCGCTGGCATGGCGAAATCCTGGACGCGCCGCGCGGCGAGCATGGCTTCGGTTACGACCCGTACTTCTATCTGCCGTCGCTGAACGCGAGCGCCGCCGAACTCGAGCCGGCGGTCAAGAACGCGAGCAGCCATCGCGCGATCGCGCTGCGGCAACTGCTCGCGCGTCTGTCGGAGGAAGCGTGATTCCGATCCGATCGACGCCGGCGGACATCGGCAAGGGTGTCGTCAGTGCGTTCACGTCGCCGGGCAGCATCCGTTTGACGTCGCTGCCGCCACTTGCGCTGTACGTGCATTTCCCGTGGTGCGTGCGCAAGTGCCCCTACTGCGACTTCAATTCGCACGAGTGGAAAGGCGAGACGTTCCCGGAGAACGACTACCTCGACGCGTTGCGCGCCGACCTGGAAATGGCCTTGCCACTGATCTGGGGCCGCCAGGTGCATACGGTGTTCATCGGCGGCGGCACGCCTAGTTTGCTGTCGGCGGCGGGGCTCGATCGCATGCTGTCGGATATTCGCGCGCTGCTGCCGCTCGACGCCGACGCGGAAATCACGCTCGAAGCTAACCCCGGCACGTTCGAAGCCGACAAGTTCGCGCAGTTTCGCGCGAGCGGCGTGAACCGGCTGTCGGTGGGCATCCAGAGTTTCAACGAAACGCATCTGAAGGCGCTCGGCCGCATTCACGACGCGGCGCAGGCACGCCACGCGGTCGAAGTCGCCGCGACCACGTTCGACAACTTCAACCTCGACCTGATGTTCGCGCTGCCCAGGCAAACGCTCGCCGAATGTCAGGCCGACGTGGAAACGGCGTTGTCGTTTGCCCCGCCGCATCTGTCGCTGTATCACCTGACGCTCGAACCGAACACGCTATTCGCCAAGTTTCCGCCCGCGTTGCCCGACGATGACGCGTCCGCAGACATGCAGGACTGGATTCATCAACGCACCGCCGAGGCCGGCTACGAGCGCTACGAGGTGTCCGCGTATGCGCAGCCGCATCGGCAGAGCAAACACAATCTGAACTACTGGCGCTTCGGCGACTATCTCGGCATCGGCGCGGGCGCGCATACGAAGCTGTCGTTTCCTAATCGCATCGTGCGCCAGGCGCGCTACAAACATCCGACCACGTTCATCGAGCAGGCCAGGGCTGGTGCAAGCGTGCAGGAAGAGCATGAGGTCGGGCCGCGCGATCTGCCGTTCGAGTTCATGCTGAACGCGCTGCGCCTGGTAGAAGGATTTCCGGTGCATCGGTTCATCGAGCGCACGGGCCTGTCGATCACGACGATCGAGCCGGCGTTGCAGGAAGCGGAACAGCGCAAACTGATCACACGCGACCACGAACGGATCGCGCCGACGCCGCTCGGCCAGGCGTTCCTGAACGACTTGCAGGCGCTGTTCCTGAAAGATCCGCAGTGATGGCGGGTCACCTAGACTCGGCAGCGAAGTCTTTTCAGGTTACAATTTGCGGCTTGGAGGTGTGGCCGAGTGGTTTAAGGCACCGGTCTTGAAAACCGGCGAAGGAGCAATCCTTCCGTGAGTTCGAATCTCACCGCCTCCGCCAGGCTTTCAAGAAAAACCCCGTAAGTTCAGTGACTTACGGGCTTTTTGTTTTTCTGGCCCGAGGTGGAGCAGTTCTCCGCTCTGATAGACCAGCAGTACGGTCGCTGCCCGCGAACATCCGCGCTACGGGCGCGAAAAGCCGCAATGTTCGTGCGGGCGCTTTTTTCCGTTTCGTCGAGAGCCGTCGAGATTTTGGGCGGTCGCCCATGTACGGACTGCCTGTCGCACAGTAATTATCTGACTGCTGTCAACTCCGGCAGCGACTTCAGATAGACCATCGACACACCCATGTCCCTGTCCGTATTTGAAATGCACTCCGTGGAGCTGTTCTGCCAGCGGCCACCGGGTGCCTGTTATGTCATCTGCGACGAATGGCACTATAAGGCGTGCCTCGGCAAGGCCGCAGACCTTCAGAGGGCCAGGGCGGAGACCCGGGAATTTCTTGCTATCGCCGCACTGAATCGCAGGAAGTGGGAGGAGGACCGGAAACTGATTAGGAATCTCATTGGCAGTCACTGGCTGTTTTTTCATGATGTACGGGACCGCAACCCTGATACCGATGGCTGGTGGGTGATCGTTGCTCTTCTCGAAGAGATTCGCCGGGGCAAACTGCTTGCCGTTAAAGGTCCGCGTAATGGCCTGTTTCCGTCACCGTACAGCAGCACGCCGTTAATGAATCCCGTAGCGAGGACAGGCAGTCACCCGGACGGCGAACCCATTTTGTCCGTCCAGTATGATCCGGCCACCTGGCAAACCCGGTTGAACGCTGCGCGGGCAGCCAGGGCTGGCGATAGAGGCTCATCAACGCTGCTCGGCGACGCGCAGCCGTTTGAGTATGTGCCTGATGCGTTGAGCGGCGATGTGGTTGAACTCGCCGAGAGCACGAACAACCCAAACTACGCGGCGAAGATGCTGGGGTATGACCGCAAGACCTTCGGCAGGATGATCCATATGATGAAAGAAGACAATCGAATGCGCGGGGACGACAACGTTATTTGGCACGACGATGGGAATGTCGAGTTCAGAGGCGCGATCATCGACAACATGCATAGCTGGGCACCCTGAGAGAAACAGAGATGGCACCCGAACACAAACTCGCCCACGCAGCGTTCACGATCTATCAGGACACCGAGCCGCCCGAATTCTGGACGAACTATTTTGGCGTATCACCATCTCGCGCGGGAGCCAAAGGGCAGCCCAGGTTAATGCCGTCCGGCATGATGAGCAGCATTCCTTGGCGGCAAGGCACATGGATCGTTTCGAGCGCGGAGGCAATAATGAGCGACGATCTGACGCCTCATCTTCGCTATCTGGTGGGCCACCTCGGGCTACCCCGTGCCGATTTGCGAGAACTCATCGAGCGCACTTGCGCGCAGATGCGCTTCTTCTGCTATTGGGACAACGAGAGCGGCGACCGCGTGCCTGACGTGCCCGACGATATTCGCACCATGATGGAAGCCATGGGCGGCACGGTCGAGATCGATGAATATCGATAGAGCCTCGCTCGAATGCACAAGCCGATGCTCGGGAATTGGCTTTTTTTGCAACCCTGCAAGGCACAGCGCGAGTGTTATGGGCCGCACTTCTGAATTAATCCTCTATGCTGCAAACAGGCACGGCCCCCGTACCCACCATCACGACCTAAACCACCGCCACCGCCTCAACCTCGATCTTGAACCCATAGTGCAACTGCGGCACCGGCACGACCGCGCGCGCCGGCCTTGCCTCGCCGGCCCAGCCCGCATAGATCTGATTGAAGCTCGCCCAATGTTCGACATCGACGACATACACGCGCACCTGCACCAGTTCCGCGACGCTGCTGCCGACGCTTTCGAGCGCCGCCTTCACATTGGCCAGAACCTGTTCGGCCTGCGCGTCGAACGACGCATCGGCGAGCTTTTCGCCTTGCGCGTTGATCGGCAACTGCCCGGACACGAAGACGAAGCCATTCGCGACCGCGACATGACTGTAATGGCCGCCCGGTTTCGCCAGCGCGGCCGGATTGTCGGTATGGGGCAAACGTGAGGCGTGCGTGCTATCGGTCATCGACCACTCCAGAAGTGAAAATCTCGGAGCGATTCATCGCCGTGCTTCATTCAGCACGAACCCGCGCACGACGCAACACGCATCACGCGTCCGCCATCTCGAGCTTTTCGCGCGCATCCGCGCAACGACGATTCAGATCGCGATGCATCAACTGGCTATCGAGCAGAGCCGATACATCCGTCAAACCGTGATCAAAGCGCAAGACGTATTCGATGTCGGTGTAATCGTAATAAGCGCCGCTGTCGGCCAGCCGTTGCGCTTCGGCGAATGCGGCAAATTGCCGTTCGCCGTTCATCAGGTCTTTGATCGCCATGAGTGCCGCTCCGAGGAACAGTGACTTCATCATAGCAATGCAAACCGCGACGCACGGTGGTGCGCGCGCAACACCAGGTGTTTTCCGGAGACGCGTCCGATGAACCCACGCGTCGGCCGATGCCCACAGCCGCAATAGCACGATCGTCATCCAGTTTTCACGCCGTTTTCACAGCGCTCGCGCAGCGCTCACCCTCGATATCCGGACAACACGCTCACACAGCCGCAACCGGCGACTTCGTCCCGTGCCAACGCATCACGAGCATGCGTCCGACAAAGCACAGACAGCCCGCCACGCCGACCACGATACCCATGCCCTTCGGCGTGCCGTCCTGCCACAGTCCGACCGCGAGGCTCGACAGTGCGCCGAGCGCGAGCTGCACCGCGCCGAACACGGCCGCCGCGGCGCCCGCGTTGGCGGGATAGCGATGCATCAGATCGGTCGTGCAGTTGGCGGACAACACGCCCACCACGCTGACGACGAAGAAAAGCCCGAACACGATCGACCATAAGCCGCCCCACCCCGTCAGCGACACGACGGACACGAACAGCGACGCGACGAAGCTCACGGTCGCCGCGAACGAGATGATCGGCACCGGCCCGAGCCGGCCGACGAGCCGCGTGTTCAGGTAATTGCCGACGATGATGCCGACGATGTTCAGCGCGAACAGGAAGCCGTAGTGCTGCGCGGACACGTGGAAATACTCGATGTATACGAACGGCGTCGCCGTGATGTAGGCGAACATCGACGCGAACGCCATGCCGCCGCACAACATGTGTCCCCAAGCGACCGGATCGCGCAGCAGCGTGCCATACGCGCCGAACGACTTCAGCAGCGCCGACTGCGCCCGCATCTCGCGCGGCCACGTCTCCGGCACCTTCAGGAATGCGGTCACCGCGCACACGGAACCGAACAGCGTCAGCGCGACGAACACGGCGCGCCAGCCGCCCAGCAGCAGCAACTGTCCGCCGATCAGCGGCGCGAGCAGTGGACCGATCGCCGTGACGATCGCGATCATCGACAGGACGCGCGCCGCGTCGCCCGGCTCGTGCGCGTCGCGCGCGATCGCGCGAGCCAGCACCGACGCCGCGCCCGCGCCCAACGCCTGCACGAAGCGGAAACCGACCAGCGAGCCGATCGAGATCGACAGCGAGCAGGCGATGCTCGCGAGCGCATACATGATGATGCCGCCAAGCAGGATCGGCCGACGGCCATACGTATCGGACAGCGGACCGTACAGCAGCATGCCGATCGAAAAGCCGAACATGAAGCTCGTGAGCGTCGATTGCGCGGCGCCCGTGCCGACCGCGAAGGCCTGCGCGATGGTCGGCAGGCTCGGCAGATACATGTCGATGGAAATCGGCCCGCACGCGGCCAGCGCGCCGAGCAACAGGATCAGCCGGCCATCGGGCCGGCGTCTGACGACGTGAGACATGGGAAATCCGGATGGAACGCCGCGCCGGCATCGGCAGCGGAACGGGTGAAGCGGGAACGGCCATCAGTTGACCGGCTCGATTGTACGCGACGGTTAATCCGCTGACGACGCTCGTGGCCCGCTGCGTGGACGTTGCGCGACAGCGCCGCGCGGCGCAATCCGCTTCGATCGGTTAAGCTGCCGCCAGCATGCCCAACGCGCTTCCGTATGCGCAGCTTGACGGCCCGACATAAAAGATCGACGTCGCGCAACGCCCTTCCCCTGATCCCGTTCGAACCCGCGATGACCGCCTTCCTGCTCATCTGGAGCCCCAAAAAATGGCCGTGGCCCGAGTTGCCCGACATCGCGAAACGCGTGGCGGCCGGCGACGCGGTGGCCGACGTGTGGGGCTGCGGCTTTGCGCGCGGCATCCTGCCCGGCGATCGCGTGTTCCTGCATCGCGTCGCGCAGGAGCCGAAGGGCATCTTCGGTTCGGGCTACGTGACGCGCGCGCCCTACGAAGTCCCCGACGCGTCGACCAAACGTGGCTACCGGCTGTGCATCGATTTCGTCTACGACTGGCTCGTCGATGCGCATCACGCGCCGGTCATCACGCGCGATCAGCTGCGTGTGCATCCGTTCTCGGTGCAGACGTGGGATGCGCAAAGCTCGGGCACGATCATCAAGCCGATCGCCGAAGGCGCGCTGGAGAAGCGCTGGGCCGAATTGACCGGCAGGCGCAAGCCGCCGACGATACCCGCACCGGGCAGCCAGGCGAAACACGCGCCGCCGTGACCGCCCGCCCGCACAGCCCGCCGGCGCCGACTCCGGTACAATTTCTCGATCCACCCCAGCATCGCGCGAAGGGTCCGCGGGAATCGTCCGAGGCCCTTTGCGCCGCTGCGCAACCCCTGCTCCCTATTCCAGCCATCGCCATGTCCAGAAACGAAACCCTCTTCGAACGCGCGCAACGCACGATCCCCGGCGGCGTGAATTCGCCGGTGCGCGCTTTCCGTTCCGTCGGCGGCACACCGCGTTTCATCGAGCGCGCGCAAGGCCCGTACTTCTGGGACGCGGACGGCCAGCGCTATACCGACTACATCGGCTCGTGGGGCCCCATGATCCTCGGCCACGTTCATCCCGAAGTGCTGGAAGCCGTGCAGGGCGCGCTCGTGAATGGCTTTTCGTTCGGCGCGCCGACCGAGTCGGAAGTCGAGATCGCCGAGGAAATCTGCAAGCTGGTGCCGTCGATCGAACAGGTGCGCATGGTGTCGAGCGGCACCGAGGCGACGATGAGCGCGCTGCGTCTCGCGCGCGGCTTCACGAACCGCAGCCGCATCGTCAAGTTCGAAGGCTGCTATCACGGCCACGCGGACAGCCTGCTCGTGAAGGCCGGCTCGGGCCTCCTGACCTTCGGCAATCCGACCTCGGCGGGCGTGCCGGTCGATATCGCGAAGCACACCACCGTGCTCGAATACAACAACGTCGCCGAGCTCGAAGAAGCGTTCAAGGCGTTCGGCAACGAGATCGCCTCGGTGATCGTCGAGCCGGTCGCTGGCAACATGAACCTCGTGCGCGCGACCCCTGAATTCCTGCAGGCGCTGCGGCGCCTGTGCACCGAGTACGGCGCGGTGCTGATTTTCGACGAAGTGATGTGCGGCTTCCGCGTCGCGCTCGGCGGCGCGCAGCAACTCTACGGCATCACGCCGGACCTCACCTGCCTCGGCAAGGTAATCGGCGGCGGCATGCCGGCGGCGGCGTTCGGCGGCCGGCGCGACATCATGGCTCACCTCGCGCCGCTCGGCGGCGTCTATCAGGCGGGCACGCTGTCGGGCAATCCGATCGCGGTCGCGGCCGGCCTGAAGACGCTGCAGCTGATCCAGGCGCCCGGCTTCTACGACACGCTCGCCGTGCGCACCACGCGTCTCGCGCAAGGGCTCGCGCGGGCGGCACGCGAAGCGGACGTGCCGTTCGCGGCCGATGCGCTCGGCGGCATGTTCGGCATCTACTTTCGCGAATCGATCCCGACGAGCTTCGCCGACGTCACGAAGAGCGATGTGCCGCGCTTCAACGCGTTCTTCCACAAGATGCTCGACGCGGGCGTGTACTTCGCGCCGTCCGCGTATGAGGCCGGCTTCGTGTCGAGCGCGCACGACGACGCGACGATCGACGCGACGATCGACGCCGCGCGCGGCGCGTTCGCAGCGTTGAAAGGCTGAAGCCGGGCCCGAAGCAAAGGCCGCAACTCGCACGACCCAGACACCGCACCACAACGGACACCGATGTTCTCGCAAACCGATTTCGTCCACATGGAACGCGCGCTCGCGCTCGCGAAGCGCGGCATGTATACGGCCGACCCGAATCCGCGGGTCGGTTGCGTGCTCGTCAGAAACGGCGAGGTGATCGGCGAAGGCTTCACGCAGCCGGCCGGCCAGGATCACGCCGAAATTCGCGCGCTGAAGGACGCACGCTCGCGCGGCCACGACCTGCGCGGCGCGACCGCCTACGTGACGCTCGAACCGTGCAGCCATTTCGGCCGCACGCCGCCGTGCGCGAACGCGCTGATCGAAGCGCAGATCGGCCGCGTGATCGCGGCGATGGAAGATCCCAACCCGCAGGTCTCCGGCCGCGGTCTCGCGATGCTGCGCGAAGCCGGTATCGAAGTACGCTGCGGGCTGCTCGCGAACGAAGCGCGGGAGCTGAACATCGGCTTCGTGTCGCGCATGACGCGCGGCCGTCCGTGGGTGCGCATGAAAGTGGCGGCGTCGCTCGATGGCCGCACCGGCTTGCCGTCGGGTGAGAGCCAGTGGATCACGAGCGCGGCCGCGCGGGCCGACGGTCATGCGTGGCGTGCGCGCGCGTCGGCGATCCTGACCGGCATCGGCACTGTGCGCGAGGACAATCCGCGCATGACCGTGCGCGCGGTCGATACGCCGCGCCAACCGCACCGCGTGCTGATCGACAGCCAGCTCGACGTGCCGCTCGACGCGCAGATCCTGGCCGGCGCGCCGACGCTGATCTTCTGCGGCGAGCTCGACGCGCGTCTCGAAGAACGCGCGAGCGCGCTGCGCGAGCGCGGCGCCGAGATCGTGCCGCTGCCGAACGCGTTCGGCAAGGTGGATCTCCCGCGCATGCTGAGCGTGCTTGGCGAGCGTCACGTCAACGAGCTGCACGTCGAAGCCGGCTACAAGCTGAACGGTTCGCTGCTGCGCGAAGGCTGCGTCGATGAACTGCTGGTCTATCTCGCGCCGAGCCTGCTCGGCGTGGACTCGATGAGCATGTTCAATCTGGACGCGCCCGACCAGCTCGAAGACCGCGTGAAGCTGAATTTCCACACGGTCGAGCGGATCGGCGACGATCTGCGGATCCTCGCGCGTTTCGCGCCGACAGCCTTACCCGGGACCGACACCGTGTCTCCCACCGTTTCGAAATGATCAAGGACTAGCACGATGTTTACAGGAATCGTCGCGGCAGTGGGCCGCATCGAATCAGTCAAGCCGCTCGGCACGGGCGGCGACGCGGGCGTGCGCCTGAACGTCGAGGCGGGCGGGCTCGACCTCGCCGATGTGCAGCTCGGCGACAGCATCACGATCCAGGGCGCCTGCATGACGGTGGTCGCGAAGACCGCTCATTCGTTCGAGGTCGACGTGTCGCGCGAGAGCCTGAACCGCACGGCCGGTCTCGGCGAAACCGGCGAGGTCAATCTCGAGAAAGCGCTGCGCGCGCATGACCGGCTCGGTGGACATATCGTGTCCGGACACGTCGACGGGCTCGGTATCGTCACGCGTTTCGCGCCAGTCGGCGAATCGCACGAGCTGCGCATTCTCGCGCCGCGCGACATCGGTCGTTATCTCGCGTACAAGGGATCGATTACGGTCAATGGCGTGAGCCTGACCGTGAACTCCGTCGTTGATCGCGACGACGGCTGCGAGTTTTCGATCAATCTGATTCCGCATACCGTGCAGGTGACGGCGCTCAAGCATCTGCACGACGGGGTACAAGTGAATCTGGAGATCGATCTGATTGCGCGGTATGTGGAGCGGATGCTCGGGGCGCCGCGCGATGGCGATCCGTCCTCGACGTAACCCGGACACTTCCCTCGATACCGTTACGCGATACCTGGAGCGCATGCTCGGTGCGTATCGGGACAGCGATCGATCTGCGCAGCAAGCCGGTTTGGGCGAGGCGAATCCGGGGCCGTGACCCAGCGCGCGTGCACGATCCGAAGCTGACAAACACAAGTGCGGTGATGTGCTCCTGCAGCGCGCGACGCGGCGCGCTCTTGTTGCACAGACACTTGACGAGTCCGCCGTCGACTTCGTCTTCCTCGTACTCGTCGCTACGCGTGACGACCGGCAGCAAAGGCTTGTTCCGGTGCAATTCGCGGCCGAGCTCGTCGATCTCCTGCACCTGGCCGGGCGACGTGGAGCTGGTGAGCCACAACACACCATCGGCGCTATCGGTGAAGCGCTGCGTCAACGCGGCGTTGTCCGGCGTCACAACTCCTCGACGCTTCAGGGATTCGGCCGGCAAGACCCCCGGCCGTTGGCAACGAAAGACGGCGGCCGTGTCGCCACGGCGCCGCCTCGTGCGATTACGCTTCGGCCGAAGCGCGCAGACGATGGACGAGCTGGTTGTCCTTACCCTGGACCAGCGGCGTGATCGTGAAGTTGAACTCGATCTCCTTGTACGTATCGGCCTTCAGGCCCAGCGCCGCGCCACCGCTTTTCTCGACGACCGGCGGAATCAGCTCTTCGCGCGTTGCATACGCGAAGTCGTCCCAGATCAGCGGATCGCCTTCGATGTTGAACTGCGTGGTCAGCTTGCGATGGCCGTCGCTGCTGACGAAGAAGTGCACGTGCGCCGGACGGTTGCCGTGACGGCCCAGCACGTCCAGCAGCTGCTGCGTCGAGCCGTGCGGCGGGCAGCCGTAGCCTACCGGCATCAGCGTGCGGACCTCGTACTTGCCGTCGGCGCCGGTCTTCACCGCGCCGCGCAGGTTGAAGTCGCTCTGCGCGCCGGTCGGATCGAAGTGCGAGTAGAAGCCCTTCGAGTTCGCGTGCCAGCACTCGACGACCGCGCCGGCGACCGGCTTGCCGTCCAGATCCTTGACCGTGCCGCGAATCACGAGCGGGCCCGCGTCTTCGTCCGGGTTGATGTCGATCTTCGAGACGCCCTCGCGCACCGTCGCGCCGGCGACGTACAGCGGGCCTTCGATCGTACGCGGCGTGCCGCCTTCGAGACCGATCTTCTTGTCCTCGGCGTCCATGCGGACGTCGAGATACTTCTCGAGACCGAGGCCGGCCGCGAGCAGCGCCGCTTCGCCGTCCTGACCGAGCTTGTTCAGATAGTTGACGCCGGCCCAGACTTCGTCGGGCGTGATGTCGAGGTCATCGATTGCCTTGAACAGGTCGCCCAGCAGACGGAAAACGATCTGCTGGAAACGCGCGTTGCCATTCCCGGCATCGACGTTGGAAGCGGCTTTCAGCAGATCCTGCACTTCTTTGGTTTCAAATACGTTGACGCTCACGATGACTGTCTCCAGTTGGTATAGGGGGAAAAGATGGCTTTGGATGCGCTCGCCGTCAAAAGCGCCTGGCCCCTGGGCTCAGATGTCGCCGTCCCGAATCGACGACGGGTGACGACACAGAGGCGTCACCGAAATCTTCATGTACGGGAACAGAGGCAAGCCGGACAGAATGTCGTGAAGTTCGGCATTGCTCTCTACATCGAAGATGCTGTAATTCGCGTACTCGCCAACGAGGCGCCAGATATGACGCCACTTGCCGCTACGCTGGAGCTCCTGCGAGTAAGCCTTCTCGCGGGTCTTGATTTCGTTCGCCACTTCGGCCGGCATGTCGACCGGCAGGTGCACGTCCATTCGCACATGGAAAAGCATCGTTGAATCCTCTTGATCAAAATCCGTTTAGCGGGTGACCTTCATCAGCCCGTCTCGCGTGAATCGCTTGACCTTCGCCTCGTCGAGTTCGATGCCGAGACCCGGGCCGTTCGGCACGGTCAGTTCGAAGTCGCTGTAGTCGAGCGGCGTGGTCAGAATTTCTTCGGTGATCAGCAACGGCCCGAACAGCTCAGTGCCCCATTGCAGATTCGCGAAGCTCGCGAACAGATGCGCCGACGCCACCGTGCTGAACGCGCCTTCGAGCATCGTGCCGCCGTACAGCTCGATGCCGGCGGCATCCGCGATCGCGGCCACGCGCTGCGCGGCGAACAGGCCCCCGCTCTGCTCGATCTTGATCGCGAACACATCGGCGCCGCCGTTCTTCGCGATCTCGAACGCGCTGTCCGGGCCTTGCAGGACTTCGTCGGCCATCAGCGCGACCGGGAAGCGGCGCATCAGTCGCGCGAGCGCCGCGGCGGACGCGACCGGCTGCTCGACCAGATCGCAGCCCGCGTCGGCCAGCGCCGGAATCGCCCGGGCGGCCTGGGTCTCGCTCCACGCCATGTTCACGTCGACGCGCACCGCGGCGCGCTCGCCGACCGCTTTCTTGATCTCGGCGACGTGCTTGATGTCGGTCTTCAGTTCCTTCGCGCCGATCTTCAGCTTGAAGACCTTGTGGCGGCGCACGTCGAGCATGTGCTCGGCTTCGGCGATGTCCTTGGCGGTATCGCCCGACGCGAGCGTCCACGCAACCGGCAGGCGCTCACGGCGACGGCCGCCGAGCAGTTCGCTCACCGGCACGCCGAGACGTTTGCCTTGCGCGTCGAGCAGCGCGGTTTCGAGCGCGCTCTTCGAGAAATGATTGACCTTGACCAGCTTGCCGAGGTGCGCCATCAGCGCCTGGATCTGCGTCGCGTCCTTGCCGATCATCGCCGGGGCGAAGTAGGCGTCGATCGCGAGCTTCATTGCTTCGGGGCTTTCCGGGCCGTAGGCCATGCCGGCGATCGTGGTGCCTTCGCCAATCCCGACGATGCCGTCGCTGCAGTAGACCTTGACCAGCATCAGCGTCTGCCCGTGCATCGTGGCGACCGACAGCTTGTGAGGACGGATCGTCGGCAGATCGACGAGGCGGGTTTCGATACGTTCGATGGTCGCGTGGGGCATGGCGGCTGCGGCGGGAAGTGAGTTCATTGGATGTTTTTATACCCTTCGCTCGTTTGGCCCGTCCAATACTTTTCCTGTCCTTTTTCATACCTGCAGGGTATGGTGAGGCCAGCAAGCCCGGCCTTTCTATGGATTTTGCATTGCACCATGCAGGTGGGGCATCGAAAAAGAGGCCGTTTTTGCGCCTCAAACATGACTTGGGTCAATGTTCGATGCATGGAGAGCATGTTGTGTAACCATCCGGATCGCGCAGTGAGTACTCCATCGTTTCGGACTGCGGTTCATGCGCGCGGGCAACACTGCCCCTACAACTCGCCGCGCGCGGCTAGCGCGGCGATGCGCTCGGCGGTGCGACACGCGATCGCCTGAATCGTCAGCGACGGATTCACGCCGCCCACGGTCGGAAACACCGAGCCGTCGCACACCCACAGGTTGCGGATGTCCCAACTGCGGCAGTCCGCGTCGACGACGCTCGTCGACGGATCGTCACCCATGCGCGCGGTGCCGTTCAGGTGGCAGGTGTCGTCGGTCTCGCGCCAGATCTCCTTGCCGCCGGCGGCCGCGAGCGCCTGCTCCATGAAGTCGAGCGAATGCGCGATGAGCCGCTTGTCGTTGTCGCACCATGAATAGGTGACGCGCGCGATCGGCAGCCCGTACTGGTCTTTCTCGTCGGCAAGCGTCACGCGGTTGCGCTCCTGCGGCAGCATCTCGCCGACGATCTTCAGCCCCGCCTGGTGGTTGTACTTGAGCATCTCCGCGCCGAGCGCGTCGCCCCACAAGCCGCGGCCATTCTGCACCGCGACCCATCCGTTCGGCAGCGGCCCCTGGCTCATGTAGCAGTAGCCGCCGAAAAAATCTTTGCCCTTGTCTTCGTAGTTCCAGTGCTCGGTGAGCGCGAGCGACGGCGGCCCCTTGTACCAGCGGATGTCTTCATCGAAGGTGCCGTAGACGGCCTGATTCGACTGCGCCATCAGGTTTTTGCCTACGAGTCCCGAACTGTTCGCGAGTCCGTCGGGAAAGCGGCTGTTGGCCGACATCAGCAACAGGCGCGGCGTTTCGATCGCGTAGCCGGCCACCACCACGTGCTTCGCGCGCTGGAAACGCCAGCGTCCTTCGCGCAGATATTCGACGCCGGTGGCGAGCCCCGCGTCGTTGGTGACGACGCGGCCGACCATCGCCAGATCGCGCACCTCGGCGCCGGCTCGCAGCGCACGCGGGATCCACGTGACGAGCGCGCTTTGCTTCGCGTTGGTCGCGCAGCCGGACACGCAAAAGCCGCGGTACACGCACGGATGCGCGCGGCCACGGGGCGCGGAGAGGGTCGCGAGCGGCGTCGGGCTCCAGCCGATGCCGAGCGCCTCGGCGCCGCGCGCGAGCACCAGCGCCGCCGCGTTCAGCTCATGCGCGCGATACGGATAGCGCGGCCGCTTCGGCCCCCACGGATAGTTCACCGGTCCGGAGATTTTCAGCGCGTCCTCGACCTCGCCGTAGTAGTGCCACATCTCGCGCCAGTCGAGCGGCCAGTCGGCGCCATAGCCGAGCACGCTGCGCGACTTGAACCACTCGGGCCGAAAGCGCAGCGACACCATCGCGAAATGGACCGTGCTGCCGCCCACCGCCTTGCCGCTGTTGTTGTTGCCGAGCTTCAGCGGATTGTCGCCGTCGCAGATGCGCTCGTCGGTCCAGAACAGTTTTTCCTGATGCGCTTCGTCAGACGCGAACTCTTCGAGCGGACGCCACCATGCGCCGGCATCGAACGCGACGACCTTGAAGCCTTTTTCCGCAAGCCGGCACGCAAGCGTGCCACCGCCGGCGCCGGTGCCGACGATCGCGAAATCGACCTCCTCGCCGTCAGGGTACGTGCGCATCGGCACCCAACCGCCGCGCTGGAACACGTCGGGTGCGCGGCCGTCCTTGCCGCGCGGCCGCTGCCGCGCGTCATCGGACACGGCGATTCTCCTTCGCGGCCTGCTCATGGGTGTCGGGCGTCGCTTCAACCGCCTCCCACGGATCGCGGCGATTCAGGTACATGCGCACATAGCCGCGCGGATTCGCCGGGCCGCCGAAGCCGATCTCGCTCCACGCGTGCGGGTGCGAGTAGTAGAGCCCGCAAATGTCGTGCAGCACGCGCTCGCCGAAGAATAGCTTCGACGGCATGCCGCGCCACGCGGGGTTCGTCAGTTCGCCGCGCTGCATCTCGCCGAGCAGCGCGATCTGCGTGTCCTCCGCGAGGCTCGCGAACGGCAGGCCGCCGCGCTCGCGGCACTCGGCATCGAGCGCGGCGAGGCCGATGCGCCAGGCGTCGCGCATCGGCGGCAAACGGGCGTCGCGGTAGCCGTCGTTGCCATTGCCGGCGAGCCGCGCGTCGAGCAGCGCGGCAAGCGGTACCACCGGTTGCGCATTCGCTTGCGGCACGATGCGGGCGCACAGCGACGTGACCGCGAGCCATTCGACCGCGTTGAAAAAGCGCGGCTCGAGTGGTGTCGCGAGGCGTTCGGCGATCACCGCGCGGGTGTGCGCGTCCCACGACGGCGTCGTGCGTTTGTCGAGCACGTCGTAGCCGGGATAGCGGGTGGCTCGGGTCGAGCGTGGTCGGTTGGTCATTTTTCAGTCTCCCGCAAACGCAGTGCGGCGAGCCCGGCGAGCGCCAGCGCGGAAAAGCTCGGCGGCGCGGGCAGCGGCGGCCCGTCGAACAGATTCTGGCTCCAGTTGCGCCAGCCGCCCTGACGACGCGCGATCCCCCGCGCGTGAAAACCCGCGCCGACAAAGCCGAGCACGGTCGTGATGCGTAACCAGAGCCGCGTGTACCAGCGCTCGCGCGGAGCGGACAGCGCGGCATGCGCGAGCAGCGCGGCGGTGATGGGCGGAATGCTGACCGGCGCGTACATCGCGCGATGCTGAAACGCGCCACGAAAATGCAGCAGCGCGGCCTCGCCCACCGTGCCGACGAGACCCGCCGCGACCAGCAGACCGAGCGCCTGACCGGCCGGCATGCCGAGCAGTTGCGGGTCGTCTGCGGGCTCGTCGCGCAAGCGTTCGGCGACGGCACCGAGCGCGCCTGACAGCAGCAACGCGCTGGGCGCGCCGAGCGGTGCCGCGTGAAACAGGTTGTTCCAGCTCCAGCCGCCCGGCCGCTTCATCACGTTGTAGAAATGGAAGCCCGTGCCGGCGATGCCCGTCGCCGCCGCGGCCAGATAGATCGCATGGCGCGCGCGATGCGTCTGGCCGCGACGATCCGCGCCACCATGCAGGCCCGCGGCGAGCGACAGACTCGCGCTGACGAGTGGCGTGAACATCGCGGGGTTGTCGAACGAGCCGCGGTAGTGCTCCATCGCGCTGTCGGCGAGCACGGACAGCGCGAGCAGCGCGGAGCTGTGGTTGAAGGTGCGGGCCGCTTCGACGTGTGCCTCCACCTCGGCGGTGGGTTCGCTCGCGTGCACGCGCGCCGGCGCGCGCTGATGGCTGCGGGCGGCACACGTCGGGAACGTCACGGATGCCCGACGCTCGTGGTGTTGCGGGCCGCTCTCACGCCGTTCGCGATGCGACTCAGGTCTTCCCGCGCCGCGCGCGGCCAACGCCGCGACGGCCGTCACCGCCGCCGCCGTGTACAGCAATCCGGGTACGCGTGAAGAGCCCATCGATATCGCTTCCTTGTCGTGGCCTGCTTTATTTGATGAGGTAGCGCTCGGCGTCACCATGCTTGAACTCGAGCCCGCAACCGGGCCGCGACAGGTCCGGCTCCATCTGGCCGTCGCGCAACCGCGGCGCACCGTCGAACAGCATGGCTTCGATCCGGGCGTGGTCATGGAACCACTCCTGATGGCGCAACCGCGGCGCCGCGCACGCGACGTGCAGATGCAACGCCGGTGCGCAATGCGCGGACAGCGGCACGTGATACGCGTCGCACAGCGCGGCGGCCTGCAGAAAGCCGGTGATGCCGCCGCAACGGCTCGCGTCGGCCTGCAGTACGTCGACGGCGCCCGCCGCGAGCAGGTGGCGGAAGTCGTCGAGCGTGTAGCCGTATTCGCCGGCGGCGATCTCCATGCCGGCCGGCACGCGCTCGCGTACGCCGCGCAGGCCCGCTTCGTCGTCCGAAGACACGGGCTCCTCGAACCAGCTCACCTCCTGCTCGGCGAAACGTTGCGCGTAGTACAGCGCCCGTTGCGGCGTGAACGCGCCGTTCGCGTCGACGAACAGGCCCGCGCCGCCGATCGCCGCGCGCGCCGCCGCGACGCGCGCCGGGTCCTTGTCCGGCTCGCTGCCGATTTTCATCTTTACCCACCGGCAGCCGTCCTGCGCGACCCAGCCGGCGAACTGCTGCTGCAAGCGCTGGTTCGTATACGTGGTGAAGCCGCCGCTGCCGTACGCCGGCACGGCCGGGCGCAACGCGCCGAGTAGCCCGACGAGCGGCACGCCGAGCAGCTTCGCCTTCAGGTCCCACAGCGCGCAGTCGATTGCCGAAATGGCTGTCGCGGCCAGTCCCGCGCGGCCGAGATTGCGCACCTGGCGTTGCAACCGTTGCCAATGCGCGCCGACGTCCAATCCGTCGTGATTCAGCACGCAGGCGGCGAGCGCGCCCTGGATCAGCGCGACGATGCAGGCATCGCTGTACGTGTAGCCGATGCCGGTGTCGCCGCCCGCGTCGACCTCGACGACGACCAGCGTGGTCGCGTCCCACGCGAACGTGCCGTCGGCCTCCGGCGCGTCGGTCGGAATGCGGTACGCGCTCGCACGCAGCGCGCTCACGGGCGCTTGCGACGAGCCCCCGCTCGTGGCGCCGCGCTTCATCGACGCGCTCCTTGCGCGCGCGCGTGACGCCCTTCATTGATGCAACAGCCGACGGTCCCCGACATTCCGGTCTCCAGGTGGTAGTGAGACGAAAGCTGCCTGCTGCGTCGCAAGTACCGTTCCGCACTATTGCAATCCGTAAAGCGGGCCGCGCAGGAGCACACTTCGCGTTGCCGCCAACGCCACTCGCGCGCTCGCCCACCGTTTCGACGAGCATGGCAACCCCGCCCGGCTCGTCACAGTCGGCCAAACGGTCTATGTCGTCTGGCGGAGGCGACTTGGGCTCGCGCGTGGCGTAAAATACGCGCTTTCCCGAAAAACTCGCCAACATGACGCTCGCCTCCACCCAAGAGATCATTGCCGAACTGAAAGCCGGCCGGATGGTGATCCTCGTCGACGAAGAAGACCGCGAGAACGAGGGCGACCTCGTGATCGCCGCCGAGTTTGTCACTCCGGAAGCGATCAATTTCATGGCTCGCTACGGCCGCGGCCTGATCTGCCTGACGCTGACCCAGGATCGCTGCCAGCAGCTGAACCTGCCGCTGATGACCTACCGCAACGGCACGCAGTACGGCACCGCGTTCACGGTCAGCATCGAAGCGGCCGAAGGCGTGACGACCGGCATCTCGGCGGCCGACCGGGCCCGCACGATCGCGGCCGCGGTCGCGCCGGACGCCAAGGCCGAGCACATCGTGCAGCCGGGCCATATCTTCCCGATCATGGCGCAGCCGGGCGGCGTGCTGGTGCGCGCCGGCCATACCGAGGCCGGCTGCGACTTCACGAGGCTCGCGGGCCTCACGCCTGCCGCGGTGATCTGCGAAGTGATCAAGGACGACGGCACGATGGCGCGTCTGCCGGACCTGCTCGAGTTCGGCAAGGAGCACGGCCTGAAGACCGGCACGATCGCCGATCTGATTCACTATCGCAGCCGCACCGAGTCGATCGTCGAGCGTGTTTGCGAACGTACGATGCAAACCGCGCACGGCGCGTTCCGCGCGGTCATGTATCTCGATCAGCCGAGCGGCCAGCCGCACATCGCGCTGGTGCGCGGCACGCCGATGCCCGATCGCGACACGCCGGTGCGCGTGCACGAGCCGCTGTCGGTGCTGGATCTGCTCGAAGTCGGCGAATCCACCCATTCGTGGACGCTAGACGCGGCCATCAAAGAAATCGCAGAACGCGATCTCGGCGTGGTCGTACTGCTGAACTGCGGCGACTCGAAAGACCATCTGATCGACGTCTTCAAGGCGTTCGACTCGAAGGAAAAAGCGGACGCGCTGAAGCGCCGGCCGGTCGACTTCAAGACCTACGGCATCGGCGCGCAGATTCTGCGCGAACTCGGCGTCGGCAAGATGCAGGTGCTGTCGAACCCACGCAAGCTCGGCAGCATGTCGGGTTATGGTCTCGAAGTCACGGGCTTCATTCCGATGCCCGGCAGCAAAACGCAAGCCCCGCAACTCTGATCCGGCCACTCACGCGCCTCGCGCCCACTCAAACACTACGGAATTCATATGGAAATCGGACAATACCAACCGAATCTCGACGGCGACGGACTGCGCATCGGCATCGTCCAGGCGCGCTTTAACGAACCTGTCTGCAACGGCCTCGCCGACTCCTGCATCGAAGAACTCGAACGCCTCGGCGTGACCGGCCAGGACGTGCTGCTCGTCACGGTGCCGGGCGCGCTGGAAATCCCGCTCGCGCTGCAAAAGCTCGCGGAAAGCGCGCAATTCGACGCGCTGATCGCGCTCGGCGCGGTGATCCGCGGCGAGACCTACCACTTCGAGCTGGTTTCGAACGAAAGCGGCGCGGGCATCACGCGCATCGGCCTCGACTTCGGCATTCCGGTCGCGAACGCGGTGCTGACCACCGAGAACGACGAGCAAGCCGTCGCGCGCATGACAGAGAAGGGTCGCGACGCCGCGCGCGTGGCTGTCGAAATGGCGAACCTCGCGGTCGCGCTCGAGCAGCTCGGCGGCGATGACGACGAAGATGAAGACGAAGACGACGAGGAAGAGGCATGAAGAGCGCACGCCGACGCTCCCGCGAACTGGCCACGCAGGGGCTTTACCAGTGGCTGCTGTCGGGCTCGCCCGGCGATGAGATCGACGCGCAACTACGCGGCGCGCAAGGTTACGACAAGGCCGATCACGAGCACCTGGACGCGATCCTGCATGGCGTGATGCGCGACTCCGAAGCACTTTCCGCCGCGATCGCGCCGTGCCTCGACCGTCCGATCGATCAACTGTCGCCGGTCGAACGCGCGGTGCTGCTGGTCGCCGCGTTCGAACTGAAGAATCACGTCGACATTCCGTATCGCGTGGTCATCAACGAAGCGGTCGAGCTGACCAAGACGTTCGGCGGCTCGGACGGCTACAAGTACGTGAACGGCGTACTCGACAAGCTCTCGGCGCAACTGCGCGCCACCGAGACGCAGGCGGCTCGCAAGAGCTGAGCGCGGCGCCGGTGGGGCCATGCCGCGCATCGGCTCCCTGCCACGTCGCGCTGCACAGGGCGAAGCACCTCGATCGCCCGCAAGGACGGCGCTGCGCGCATCGATGAACGCATCATTTGATGGGTAGGCGCCGTCCTGCTTCTGAACTGGACTGACCGTATGAACTCCGTGACCGAACCTCTCGTGCGGCTTGCCGCGCGCGTCGATGCCATCCAGCCTTTCTACGTGATGGAACTGGCCAAGGAGGCCGTGCTGCTCGAACGCGCGGGGCGCGACATCATTCACATGGGCATCGGCGAGCCGGATTTCACGGCGCCCGAGCCGGTCATCGAGGCGGCCGCGAGCGCGCTGCGCCGCGGCGTCACGCAGTACACCAGCGCGCTCGGCGTGCACGCGCTGCGCGATGCGATTTCCGCGCATTACGCCGAGTTCTACGGCATCGACGTCGATCCGGCGCGGATCGTGGTGACCGCGGGCGCATCGGCCGCGCTCTTGCTGGCGTGCGCGGCGCTCGTCGATCGCGACGACGAAGTATTGATGCCCGACCCGTGCTATCCGTGCAACCGCCATTTCGTGATCGCCGCCGAAGGCAAGCCGGTGATGGTGCCGAGCGGGCCGGCCGAGCGCTTCCAGCTGACCGCCGCCGACGTCGAACGCCTGTGGGGCGAGCGCACCCGCGGCGTGCTGCTCGCGTCGCCGTCGAATCCGACCGGCACGTCGATCGAGCCGGCCGAACTCGAGCGCATCGTCAAGGCCGTGCGCGCGCGCGGCGGCTTCACGATCGTCGACGAGATCTACCAGGGCCTCAGCTACGACGCCAAGCCGGTGTCGGCGCTGTCGTTCGGCGACGACGTGGTCACCGTCAACAGCTTCTCGAAGTACTTCAACATGACCGGCTGGCGCCTCGGCTGGCTCGTCGTGCCGCCCGCGATGGTCAGCGCGTTCGAAAAGCTCGCGCAGAATCTGTTCATCTGCGCGTCGGCGCTCGCGCAGCACGCGGCGCTCGCCTGTTTCGAGCCGGCGACGATCGCGATCTACGAAGCGCGGCGCCTCGAATTCAAGCGACGCCGCGACTTCATCGCGCCGGCGCTCGAATCGCTCGGCTTCTCCGTGCCGGTGATGCCGGACGGCGCGTTCTACGTGTACGCGGACTGCCGTGGCGTCGCGCATCCGGCGGCCGGCGACAGCGCGGCGCTCACGAAGGCGATGCTGCACGATGCCGGGGTCGTGCTGGTGCCGGGCATGGACTTCGGCACGCACGCGCCGAAGGACTACATCCGGCTGTCGTATGCGACCGCGTATCCAAAGCTCGAAGAGGCGGTCGAGCGGCTGGCAAAGCTGTTCGGGCGGCATTGACGCATCGGGATTGATTCGGCAGCAACCGGCCTGCCAGACGCAAAAAAGGACACCCGAGGGTGTCCTTGTTTTCATGCGGCACGGCAACGTCTAACTCAAGCCCCAAGCTCCGACGCCGACGCCACGTGGCGCGTCGTCGAATTGGCGTTCGCGTCGTCCTGATCGGCCGGCTGCGTGTGCACCGCCGACGTCGCCGGGCTCAGCGCGTGACCGCCTTGCAGCGTCACCTGAACGCGCTTGCCGTTGCCACCACTCGTCGCCGCGGCTGGCGCCGGCGTGGCCGACGCGGTCAGCACCGGAGCTTGCGGCGCATTGATCGGCACCTTACGGCCGCGCGCGACGTCGCGCAGACGACCGCGCTCGGCCATCACCTTCGCGCCGTACCCGCCGTCATCCGGCGTGGTCGAGCCGACGTACAGACGCAGGCCGCCCGGCAGCGAGCCGCCACGCGCGATGCAATCCTTCAGCACGAGCGCGCCGACCTTGATGTTCGCGAGCGGTTCGAGCGCCGCGCGTTGGCCGCCGAAATACTGGAATTTGTCCGAATGCACCTTCGACATCACCTGCATCAGGCCCTGCGCGCCGACGCCGCTCTCGGCGTACGGATTGAAGCCCGATTCGATCGCCATCACTGACAGCAGCAGCAGCGGATCGAGGCCGACTTCGCGGCCGGTGTCGAACGCGGCTTTGACGAGCTCGCCGACGGGCTCCTGAGCGACGCGATAACGCCGCGCGAGGTACGACGCGACCAGGTCCTGCTCGTGGCTCGACACGAGCACGCGGTCATCGCGTGCATCGGCGGACACGCGCTGCTGCGGAATCAGACGTGCGAGCGCGCTGACGCCCTGCATCGTGCGCGGATCGAGGCCGTTGAGCGCGGCGGCGCTCGTGCCCGACGTGCCGGCGCCGTCGAACGCGCCGTCGAAGCCGGTGGTGGCCGCGGTGAGGGTCATGCTGCCGTCGTTCGAGCCATCGGTGGGACTCGGCGTGGTCAGCGTGTTCGGCGAATTGGCCGACAGCGATTCGTCGGAGGATGCGTCGGCGTTTCTGGTCGGTCCGATGGCGGGCAGCGGATTGCCTTGCAGCAGGCGGGCGGGGCCCGCTTGCACGGCGGCGGAAATGACCGGCATCAGACGCGCGGCGAGCGCGCCGCGCCAGGTCGGCATCAGCCACAGTGCGAGAGCCAGCACCACGGCGATCCCGCCGACAATGCTGAACAGGTGATGACTCAGTCGCGTCCCGCTGCGCAGCGCACCGCGCACAACCTGCGCAATACGCTCATCGGGACGCCACGATAACCAGGCGTTCATTCAGATCTCCCATCTTGCATGATCCGCGAACTCCGCCGGGACAAATCAGGCGGTACGGCGCGCTCGCAGAGTCAAGACATCGCGTGCTCTCTGGTTGGGCAGCAGCGACGTCGGGAAAACGGCAACATATACCGTTTTGGGAGCCATCTCAAAAACAGCCCACACATACTCGATGTGTATCGGGCTTGGCTCCCACGCGAAAAACCAGCGTTGGTGGACGCTGGTGAGGGACTTCAATAATGCCGTTCTACCCTGCAGGGAAGCAAAACGGTGACGCGTTGCGTCTGAGGACCGGGGGCGACGGTAAAAAGGTTAACGCCCTGCAACCAATGTGGACGGATTCTATGCACGGTTTTATAGATCGTCAACACTATAGAATTCAAGAATGATAACTTTTCGTAATTATGAACAGTGTTCAGTCACCCGAGAACCGCGCTCAATGCGCGTTTCGGGCGATCCGACCCTGGCTGTTTGGACTAGACCATTTGGTTGATCTACGTGCGGTGGCTAACGCAGGTAAAATCGACAATCGTTTTTTGCGTCAGATAGGTACCAACGCCGTTCCTCCTGCCTCCCCGTCCTATGCGCCGTGCATGCGGCCCTGAACCGTCACAGATGAAATACAAAGACTTACGCGATTTCATCGGCCGCCTCGAGGCGATCGGTGAATTGCGCCGAATTTCGCAAAAAGTGTCGCCGAATCTCGAAATGACCGAACTTTGCGACCGTGTGCTCCGCGCGGGCGGCCCGGCTCTGTTGTTCGAGAACACCGAGCGGCACGCGTTCCCGGTGCTCGGCAATCTGTTCGGCACGCCGCGTCGCGTCGCGCTTGGCATGGGCATCGATGCCGAAGCGGGCGCGGGCGACCAGGCGGCGCTCGAATCGCTGCGCGATGTCGGTCGGCTACTCTCCGCGTTGAAGGAACCCGAGCCGCCGAAAGGGCTCAACGACGCCGGCAAGCTGCTGTCGCTAGCGAAGGCCGTGTGGGACATGGCGCCGAAGACGGTCAACGCACCGCCCTGCCAGGAAATCGTCTGGGAAGGCAATGACGTCGACCTTGCCAAATTGCCCATTCAGACCTGCTGGCCCGGCGATGCCGGGCCGTTGATCACTTGGGGTCTGACCGTCACGAAAGGGCCGAACAAGAGTCGACAAAACCTGGGTATCTATCGCCAGCAACTGATCGGGCGTAACAAGCTGATCATGCGCTGGCTGGCGCATCGCGGCGGCGCGCTCGATTTTCGTGAGTTCGCGCTTAAAAATCCCGGCAAGCCGTATCCGGTGGCCGTCGTGCTCGGTGCGGACCCGGCGACGATTCTCGGCGCGGTCACGCCGGTGCCCGACACGCTGTCCGAATACCAGTTCGCCGGCCTGCTGCGCGGCGGGCGCACCGAGCTCGCGAAATGCGTCACACCGGGCGTCGACGGTCTGCAGGTCCCCGCGCGCGCCGAGATCGTGCTCGAGGGCTTCATCTATCCGCAGGAAGGCGCACCCTCGCCCGCCCCGGCCGGCGCACCGCCGCGTCCGTCGAAAGGTGCGTCGGCCACGTACGAACACGCGCTCGAAGGCCCGTATGGCGATCACACCGGCTACTACAACGAACAGGAGTGGTTCCCGGTCTTCACGGTCGAGCGCATCACGATGCGCCGCGACGCGATCTATCACTCCACCTACACCGGCAGACCGCCCGACGAGCCGGCGGTGCTCGGCGTCGCGCTGAACGAAGTGTTCGTACCGCTGCTGCAGAAGCAGTTCACCGAGATCACGGACTTCTATCTGCCGCCCGAAGGCTGCAGTTACCGCATGGCGATCGTGCAAATGAAGAAGAGCTACCCCGGCCACGCGAAACGCGTGATGTTCGGCGTGTGGAGCTTCCTGCGGCAGTTCATGTATACGAAGTTCATCGTCGTCGTCGATGAGGACGTCAATATCCGGGACTGGAAGGAAGTGATCTGGGCGATCACCACGCGAGTGGACCCGACGCGCGACACGGTGCTCGTCGACCGCACGCCGATCGACTATCTCGATTTCGCGTCGCCGGTAGCCGGCCTCGGCTCGAAGATGGGGCTCGACGCAACCAACAAGTGGCCGGGCGAAACCGACCGCGAATGGGGCCGCCCGATCGTGATGGACGACGCGGTCAAACAGCGCATCGATAGCTTGTGGAACGAGTTGGGCCTCGGCCTGTAACGCGCGCGGGACAACACAATCAATAACGGATGGAGCGCTCGCGCGGATGCACGCTTTTTCAATGATGTCGGACGGCTTTTTTCTGTCCTTGTCGCTGTGCCTCGATATCGGTCTCGTCAACGTCGCGATCATTTCGCTGACGCTGTCGCACGGCTTCCGGCCGGGCTTCTGGCTCGGCCTCGGCTCGTGCGTCGGCGATCTCATTTACGCGACGCTCGCGCTCGCGGGCATGGCCGCGCTGCTGCAGTTCGAATCGGTGCGCTGGGTCGTATGGATCGGCGGCGCGGCGATCCTCCTGTTTCTCACCTGGAAGATGGCGTGTGAAGCGATGTTCCCGGCCACGGCGCAAGCTGTTGCCGGCGAAGGCGACGCGGCTGCGCCGCATCAGTCGGCATGGCGCGGGTTTGTGCGCGGCGTGCTGCTCGCGGTGTCGTCGCCGTCGGCGATCCTGTGGTTCGCAGCGGTCGGCGGCGCGCTGATCGCGAAGGCCGGCGCAACGAGCCCGACAACCGCGCTGATCTTCCTCGGCGGATTCTTTCTGGGCGGCCTGTGCTGGACGCTTTTCATCTGCGGGCTCGGCAGCCAGGGCCGCAAGCGCGCGGGCGCCGGTCTGCTGCGCGCGTGTCACGTTCTGTCGGCGCTGCTGTTCGCCTATTTCTCGTACAGCGTGATCGTCAACGGGTATCGCGACCTGATCGTGCAGAGCACCGCGCAAGTGGCAAGCTGAAGCGGCTCGCGAACAAAAAACGGCTCGCATCGGCGAGCCGTTTTTCTTCATGCGACTCGACGTGAGCCGCTCATGCGAGGTACTGCGCGAGCTTCGGCAGATCGACATTGCCACCGCTCACCACCACGCCGACGCGCTTGCCGTTCACCGGCACGACGCCGTTCAGCACCGCCGCCGCCGCGAGACAACCAGTCGGTTCGACGACGATCTTCATGCGCTGCGCGAAAAAGCGCATCGTCTCGATCAGTTGCGCATCGCTGACCGTTTCGATTCGCGCGACCAGCCGGCGGATGACCGCGAACGTGTAGTGGCCCAGATGCGTCGAGGCGGCGCCATCGGCAATCGTGCGCGGCGCGTCGATATGAACGATCTCGCCGCGTGCGAGCGACTGCTGGCCGTCGTTGCCCGCCTCGGGCTCGATGCCGATCACCGTGCAGGCCGGGCTCAGCGCGGCCGCCGACAATGCGCTGCCGCTGATCAACCCGCCACCGCCAAGGCACACGAACAACATGTCGAGCGGGCCGGTTTCGTCGATCAGTTCTTTGACCGCGGTGCCCTGGCCGGCGATCACGTGCGGATGATCGTACGGCGGGATCAGCGTCATGCCGCGCTCTTCGGCGAGCCGGCGGCCGATTTCCTCGCGATTTTCCTTGTAGCGGTCGTAGCTGATCACTTCGCCGCCGTAGCCTTTGGTCGCGGCGACCTTGGCCTCGGGTGCGTCGTGCGGCATCACGATCGTCGCGTGAATGCCGGCGAGGCGCGCCGACAGCGCGATCGCCTGCGCGTGATTGCCCGACGAATAGGTCAGCACGCCCGCCTTGCGCTGCTCCGCGTCGAAATGCGAAATCGCGTTGTACGCGCCGCGGAACTTGAACGCGCCCATGCGCTGGAAGTTTTCGCACTTGAAGAACACCGACGCGCCAGTGCGCTCGTCGAACGTGCTCGATGTCAGAACGGGGGTGCGGTGCGCGACGCCTTCGAGACGCGTGGCGGCGTCGAGGACGTCATCGAAGGTGGGAGCGGGAAGCGCTTGCATCGGCGAAACTCTCCTGGAGCGGTGGCGAAGCAGCCATTCTCCCAGCTTCCTCGATGCTTTGGAACGGCGCTCGCGCGAGCGCGCGACACCAGCCAGGAACGCTGCGGAAAGCAAAAACCAGCGACACAAAAAGAAACGACGTAACCCGGCACAAGCCGGCGTTACGCCGTCGACGTTCCCACGCGCGTCAAGCGCGCCCGCACTTCTTAATGACGATAGTACGAGTGCCCATAGCCGCGATAGTAGCCACGGTAGCCGTGGTAGTAGCCACGATAGTAAGGGCGGCCATAGCCGTAATAGCCTCCGACCACCACCGGAGCCGGTGCGAACACAACCGGCGGCGCGTACACCGGCGCAGGCGGCGGGGCGTAATAGACAGGCGGCGGCGCCGCATAGACCGGATAGGCCGGCGCGATCGGCACCCCAAGGCCGATACCGACGGAAACACCTGCCTCAGCGGCCCCGGCAAGTCCCAAGCCGAGTGCGGCTGCAACGACAAACGGAACGATCTTTTTCACTTCTATTCTCCTAGCGCGGCCTGCCAAGGTCGCCGACTGCGCATGCCTCGCATGCTGTGAAATCAATGTATCTAAAAAGCCCCAGCCGAAATGTTCGCATTTGTTGCAAATTGCAAGGGCGAGCCGAAGCGTTTTGCCGAGCGCGGCGCGAGCGCGCCTACGCGCCGCCGCGACCTGAGCGAAACCAGCCGGGAATCAAGGGGTTGCACGCGGGCGACGGGCCGCGCGTCACAAGTCTGATCGAGCGCGGGGGTTTGAGTTCGCGCATCGGTAATCTTTAATTACAAATTCGCTTCAATCCTGACAGCCGGAAGAAAATTCCCAACAAAAAATGCCCGGCTCAATTGCTCGAGGCCGGGCATTTTGTCACCTGCGAAGACCGCGCGACTAGCCGACCTTCACGTACACGAATTCGCGGGACACGTTGGGCGGCACGTATGCGCCGCTGATCCGCACGCGCGGCGTAAGGCGCTTTTTCTGATCCCACCAGCGACGGCGCTGGGCGCGCGTCAGGAACCGCAAGTGCTTTCGGTAAGAAAAAATACTCATCTCGACCCTCCCGAATTTCTGACTGCGAACGAAGTACGGAAAATACGACCGCCAAACCGGCTCATCGACCACTGTTCCTGTCACGTACGATTGTGAGCAGTTTTCACAACCGTGGGCGTCACGCCACCCGATGACCGACCGTTGGCGCCATATCGCCCGCAAACTTATCCGACGACCGCTGTCGAACCGTGGAAGGGGCCGGATCGCGGCCGCGCTTCGCCGGATGCGAGATACTGCTGCTTTCCCGTTCACACGATCCGTCTGGAGCAGGTGACCATGTCCCAGTCTTCCTTGCCGCGCGTCGGCTTCATCGGCGCGGGGCGGCTCGCGCGTTGTCTCGCGCTCGCGTTTGCGCGCGCCGGCTATCCGGTCACCGCGGTGGCGAGCCGCTCGGCCGATTCCGCGCGCCGGCTCGCCGCCCAGATCGCACACTGCGCGGCCACTGACGACCCGCAACAGGCCGTCGACGCCGCCGATATCGTTTTTTTAGCCGTTCCTGACGACAGCATCGGTACGACAGCGCACACACTCCGCTTTGGAGGCGATGCGGCAAGCCACCCCGGCAAAGCGCTCGTGCACTGCAGCGGCGCCTCGCCGGTCGAACTGCTCGCGCCAGCGCGCGATCAGGGCGCGGCGATCGGCGGCTTTCATCCGTTGTATCTATTTAGCGGCGAGCTCGCCGATCTCGAGCGTATCGTGGGCTGCTCGGTGACGATCGAAGCCGACGGCGAACTGAAGGAGACGCTGACCGCGCTCGCGCTCGCGCTGCGCTGCCATCCGCTGTCGATTCCGCCGGGCGGCCGCATGCTGTATCACGCCGCCGCGCACTACGCGGCGAGCTTCGCGCTCTGCAGCCTCGCCGAATGCGTGGCGTTGTGGCGCACGCTCGGCTTCGCCGAAGACGACGCGCTGCGCGCGCTGCTGCCGATGCTCGCGGGCACGATCGAAACCGCGCGCGACAAGGGCCTGCCGAACGCGCTCGCGGGGCCGGTATCGCGCGGCGACACGGGTGTCGTCGAGAAGCAGCTAGCGCTGCTCGAAGGCCTCGGCGGCGACCATGCCGCGCTGTATGGTCTGCTGACGCGCCGCGCGGTCAACCTCGCCCGACGTCGCGCAACGCCGGCCGCGACGATTGAAGCGATCTCCGAAGCTGTGGAAGAATCGCTGGGCCGCTCGCTGAATCAGGCCGCGGCAGGTGCAAGCGTCAAGTAAGCCGTGATAATGTGACGTCCGGCACGCCGGGCGAACCACGCGACGACCCGCGCCGCGCTTCGGGACCAACAGACGAGAACGCACAATGATCAAGGTCAGCATCCTCTACCCGTACCGGGAAAACGGCCGTTTCGACATGGACTACTACTGCGCGACCCATATGCCGCTCGCGGCGAAGCTGTTCGCGCCGGCGCTGAAAGGCTGGTCGGTCGACGCGGGCCTGAACGCCGGGCCGCCCGGCACGCCACCGCCTTACGTGGCCGCGGGACACTTCCTGTTCGATAGCGCGGACGACTTCTATAAAGTGTTCAAGCCCGCGTCCGAGCAACTATTAGCGGATATCCCGAACTACACCGACGGCGGCAACGGCACAATCCTGATCAGCGAGGTCCGGATTTCCGTGTGATGCCGGACAGACAGCCATCGGGAGGCGGCGCGCAATGACGTCGAACCTCCGGTTGGCTAACCGGGTAAATCCAGAAAACCGCCGGCACGCACCGATCGGGCGACGCCGGCAGCCCGCGGCCGGTCGGCGGCCGTCATCAGAAGCATAAGGACACGAGATGTTTGGCGATATCGCCCGTTTTCTGCTCAATACCGTTTTCACGCTGTTTGGCGCCGCGCTGCTGTTGCGCGCGTGGCTGCAGGTTGTGCGCCTGCCGCCGTACAACCCGGTCTCGAACGCCGTGCTGCAGGCGACCAACTGGATCGTGCTGCCGCTACGGCACATCCTGCCGAGCACGCGCAACATCGACTGGGCGAGCGTGGTCGCGACGCTGATCGCCGCGATCATCTACGTCGTCCTGATGATCGTGCTGACGGGCGCGGATCCGCTGACGCTCGTGCCGACGCTGCTGATCGTCGCGGTGCTCACCGCGATCAAGTGGGCGCTCAATCTGATCATCTGGATGACGATCCTGATGGCGCTGCTGTCGTGGCTCAATCCTCGTTCGCCCGCGATGCCGATTCTGTATCAGCTGACCGCGCCGTTTCTGAATCCGTTGCGTCGCGTGCTGCCGAAATTCGGCGGTATCGATCTGTCGCCGATCCTGCTGTTCGTGATCGTGCAGGTGCTGCAGATGGTCGTCACGCGCGCGGCGGTTCAGCTGACTTATTTTGTGATCTGAGCTGATTGCGCGGGAAAGTTGGGCTGACGCGCGGCGGCCGCTTGAGTCGGCGCGGCTTCTACACGGGTGCCGCGAAACCGCGGCTCTCCCCCGTCCGGAACACCGACACCGTCTGCTTCATCTTGCGCGCCTGCGTCTCGAGCGATTGCGCGGCCGCCGCGGCCTGTTCGACGAGCGCCGCGTTCCGCTGCGTGGTCTCGTCCATCTGCGTGACGGCCTGGCCGACCTGGTGAATGCTGCGGTTCTGCTCTTCGGAGGCCGTTGCGATCTCACTGACGATATCCGACACGCGATGAATCGCGGCCTTGATATCCGCCATCGTCGTGCTGACTTCGGCTGCCTGCTGCGTGCCGCCTTCGATGATCGCGACCGACGTCGTGATCATCTCCTTGATCTCCTTGGCCGCGCTCGCCGAGCGCTGCGCGAGGTTGCGCACCTCGCTCGCGACCACCACCGCGAAACCGCGCCCCTGCTCGCCCGCGCGCGCGGCCTCGACCGCCGCGTTCAACGCGAGAATATTGGTTTGGAACGCAATGCCCTCGATCACGCCGGTGATCTCCGAGATTTTCGTCGAACTGCCGCTGATATCACCGATGGTGCGCACCATGCCCTCGACAGCAGTGTTGCCGGTGTTGGCGACCTGTGCAGCCTCAGTCGCGAGCGCGCTCGCGTTGCGCGCGTTGTCGCTGTTGCGGGTGACGGTCTGCGTCAATTCCGACATGCTCGCCGCGGTCTGTTCGAGCGAAGCGGCCTGCTCTTCGGTGCGAGCGGACAGATCGATGTTGCCGCTCGCGATCTGCTGCGAAGCGATGCTGACCGACTCGGCGCTTTCGCGAATCGAACCGATCGTCGCCGCGAGACGCTCCTGCATGTGCGCGACCGCGCGCAAGATGCTGCCGTCGTCGGCGGCGCCGGTGTGCAGTCGCTGGCTCAAGTCGCCGCCCGCGATCTGCTCGACGACCTTCGCGACTTCGGCCGGTTCGCCGCCGATCTGCCGCACGACCGCGCGCGTCACCAGCAGCCCCAGGCCGATCGCAACCGCGACGCCGACGACCGCGCAGCTCACGATCCACCACGTCACCGAGCGAACCATCTCGACGCCGTTCGCGACACGCTGCCTGGCCAACTCGTCCCGCACATCGGACAGCTTGATCATCAGCGTGCGCAGCTTGACGTGCAGCGGGTCGGTGGTCGATTTGAGCTCGGCGAGCGCGCCGCTCTGATCGCCCTGATCGGCCAGCGCCATCACCTTCGCGACCGAACTCATATAGGCCGGATAGGCGGCGTCGAAGTCGCTCAGCAATTGCTTCTGCGCGTCGGTGGTCGCATGCTTGCGCTCGTAGTCGAATGCCGACAGGATCGCCGCTTCACCGCCGTGATTCAGGCGCACCGTATCGGCGCGGCCTGCCGGCTCCGGATTCAGGATGTACGAATAGAGGCGCCGGAAGTGCGAAGCCGCCTGCCACGCGGCGGTGCCGTCGTCGCGCACAGGCACGAATTCGCGGTCGTACATTTCGGTTTGCATCGTCGCGACTTCGCGCACCTTCAGCACACCGACCGTGCCGACGATGGCCGTTACGAACGCGCACAGCATCAAGGAGCCGACAAGCTTCTGGCTCAGTTTCAGATTGGAAAGCCACTGCATCTTGGGAAGATCTCTTGATCGGGATGGGAAGCGCCGGGTTCGTGCCGGCTTGCGGGTGCGCAAGCGCACGGTGTTGGGCAGTATTCGGATTAACGGCAGGCGCAGACAAAGTCTGAAGGCTCGCGCCGTTCGAACCGCAGAAGCGAAAAGACGGGTCGGCTGCTCGTGCGCGCGAGCCATACCCCTGCCCAAACGGCCCAAAAGCCTGTAAAATCGCGAGTTCTGCGGGCGTCGTATAATGGTAATACCCTAGCTTCCCAAGCTAGAGCCGTGGGTTCGATTCCCATCGCCCGCTCCACTTTCCCGCTGAGTGTTCAGCGGAATCCAGCAAGAGCCGCCTCCCTGAAGGCGGCTTTTTTGTAGTGGCAACGGCCCGGCACAGCGCGCAAGCCGCGCAGCCCTCACCCTTGCAGCAGCATCGACGATGATCCACGATCCAAACGACTCCGGTCTCCCGGACGACGCCCCGACCCCCACGAGCGCAGCCGATCAGCCCGCCGGCAACGAGACGAACGACGTCGACGGCACGCCGGGTGCAACGCCGGCAGACACGCTTCATCACCGCCGCATCCGCAGCTTCGTCACGCGCGCGGGTCGCGTGTCGACCGGCCAGCGCCGCGCGCTCGATGAGTTCGGCCCGCGCTTCGTCGTGCCCTATGCACCACAACAACCCGACTGGACCGGCGTGTTCGGCCGCGAAGCGCCGCGCGTGCTGGAGATCGGCTTCGGCATGGGCGCCACCACCGCGGAGATCGCCGCGCACCGTCCCGACGACGACTTCTTGGGCGTCGAAGTCCACGAGCCCGGTGTCGGCGCGTTGCTGAAGCTGATCGGCGAGCAGTCGCTGACGAACATCCGCATCATCCAGCACGACGCGGTCGAAGTGCTCGAGCACATGGTCGCGCCCGACAGCCTCGACGGCGTGCACATCTTTTTCCCCGACCCGTGGCACAAGGCGCGCCATCACAAGCGCCGGCTGATCCAGCCGAAGTTCGTCGCGCTGCTCGTGTCGCGTCTGAAGCCGGATGCGTATCTGCATTGCGCGACCGACTGGCAGAACTACGCCGAACAGATGCTCGAAGTGCTCGGCGCCGATCCGCTGCTCGAAAACACCGCCGACACCTACGCGCCGCGGCCCGACTATCGTCCGGTGACGAAGTTCGAACGACGTGGCCTGCGGCTCGGCCACGGCGTGTGGGACCTCGTGTTCCGCAAGCGCGGCGCCGCGTAACGCGACGAGACGGCAAGCCAACGAAAAAAGGTCCGCACATACGCGGACCTTTTTTCATCGCACGGCAAATCTCAATCGGCCCAGCTCAACCCGCCGCTATAACCGATCAGCAGGATCAGCAGGCCAAAGCCGATCCGATACCACGCGAACACCGTGAAGTCGTGCGACGCGACATAGCGCAGCAGCCAGCGGATGCAGACGAACGCACTGACGAACGCGGCCGCGAAGCCGAGCGCGAAGCTGCCGAGCGCATCGGTGGTGAGCAGGTGCCAGTCCTTGTACAGCTCGTAGGCCGTCGCGCCGAAGATGATCGGAATCGCGAGAAAGAATGAAAACTCGGTCGCGGCGCGGCGCTCGATGCCGAACAGCATGCCGCCGATGATCGTCGAGCCCGAGCGCGAGGTCCCCGGAATCAGCGCGAAGCACTGTGCGAGGCCGACTTTCAACGCATCGAGCGGGCTCAGATCGTCGATGCTGCGCACCCGCACCGCCGCGTCGCCGCGCGCGCGCTGACGCGCCTCCGCCCACAGGATCACGACGCCGCCCGCGACCAGCGCAAACGCGACCGGCACCGGTGAAAACAGCGCCTCCTTGATCGACTTCTCGAACAGCAGGCCGAGCACGACTGCCGGAATCGTCGCAATGATCACGTTCAGCGCGAAGCGGCGTGCCTCGGGCCGGCTCGGCAGCCCCACGATCACGTTGCCGATGCGGCGGCGAAACTCCCAGCACACGGCGAGAATCGCGCCGAGCTGGATCACGACATCGAAGGTCTTCGCGTGCTCGTCGGAGAAATCCAGCAGACTGCCGACGACGATCAGATGCCCGGTGCTCGACACCGGCAAGAACTCCGTCAAACCCTCGACCACGCCGAGAATCAGCGCCTTGCAAGCCAGTAACCAGTCCATCCGTGCCCCTTATCGCGGTAGGTTGTCGCAACGAAATGGGCCCGCACGGTCATGACTGGCATGCGCGGCCCACGTGGCCGCGCGTGCCAGTCATCTTTCGACGATCTGCACGCGTATGCCGTTTGTAAGGATCGTGATTGTACCGGGTTCGTAGTTGACGCCGGCAAATTGCAGTTGCTCGGGCTTGAACGTGTAGATCGGATAGTTGGTCAGCAATTGGGTCGCGAGCAGCGCCGCGGCCGCATTGATCTGCTGCGTGTAGATCTGCGCCTCGCCGCTCACGCTGACGTTGTCGACACTCGGCGACTTGAGGATCACCGAACGGCTCGCCGCGTCATATGCAAGTTCACTCGACAGCGTGAACACGCCATCGACCGGCTGCTGCAGGAACGGACTCGCGAAACGCGCGTCGAGCTTCACCTGCACGCGGTTCGCATCGGGCAGCATGCCCACCACCGGATTGCTCAGCGCGACATCGAACACCTGCGACACCGTGCGCTGATACGGGAACTTGCGCTGCACGGCCTCCTGCACCTGCTTCTGCGAGAACGTGTAGTGCGACGGCATGAACGGAAACGTCGGGCTCGCGCAAGCCGCGAGCGACACAGTGATGCCAAGCGCGCTGCAGCCGGTCAGCGCAGCGCGCAGAAAGCGGCGCCGGGCCGGCGCTGCGGGTCGAGTCATGCGAAATCTCCTGTGGAAGCCCTTGCGGACATCGGCTTGCGTTGACGGGTGTGGTCAGCGACGGCGTTTACCGCATGCCGCGCGTCATGGATGGGATGCCGGTTGTGTTTGCGCCTCGAGTAGCGTGAGCCACGCGAGCGCTTCGCCGCGATTCGCGCCGCACATCTCGAGTTGCGGCTGCAGACCCGAGCAGCATGCGGGCCGCTCCGGCCGGCCGAAGATCGCGCAGCGCAGATCGTCGCCGAGTTGCACGCAGCGCACGCCCGCCGGCTTGCCGTTCGGCATGCCTGGAATCGGGCTCGAAATCGACGGCGCGATACAACACGCGCCGCAAACGGGACGGCACGCGTGAGCGTCCACCCGTGCACTGTTCAACCTTTGATCCACGTCATCTTTCCTGAACTCACACCTTGGCAACGTGTTGCCAGACCCGCATTGTGCCACTGCCTGTCTGTGCGACCTCTTTACACAATCGGGTCCCATGGGCACGCACGTAAACTCGAAGCTGCTGACTGACCATGACACGCGGCACGCTGCGAGAGCCGCCCACCGTCCGACACTGCTCATGTCCCAAACCGACACCCTGTTCCGCCCCGACCTGCTCGCGCGCTACAGCGCGAACGGTCCCCGGTATACGTCCTATCCGACCGCGCCGCAGTTCCGCGAATCGTTCGACACCGCCGACTATCACCGCGCCGCCGCCGACCCGGGTGCCGCGTCGACCGATCTGTCTCTGTACTTCCACATTCCGTTTTGCGACACCGTGTGCTTCTACTGCGGCTGCAACAAGGTCGTGACGAGAAATCGCGCGCATGCGCGGCCGTACCTTGAGCGGCTCAAACGCGAAATCGGCTTGCAGGCGGCGTGTTTCGATACACAGCGGCCCGTGTCGCAATTGCATTGGGGCGGCGGCACGCCGACGTTTTTGTCGCATGACGAGATGGCCGAGCTGATGGCCGCGACGCGCGAGCACTTCAAACTTCTGCCCGACGATCGAGCCGAATATTCGATCGAGGTCGATCCGCGCGAGGCGTCGCCCGATACGGTCGCGCTTCTGCGCCGCCTCGGCTTCAACCGGCTGAGCCTGGGCGTGCAGGACTTCGATCCGCGCGTGCAGCAGGCGATCAATCGCATCCAGCCGTTCGAGATGACCGCATCGGTGATGCAGGCGGCGCGCCCGTACGGTTTTCATTCGATCGGCGTCGATCTGATTTACGGGCTGCCGCATCAAACCGTCGTGAGCTTCAGCCGCACGCTCGACACGATGCTCGAACTGGCGCCGGACCGGCTGTCGGTGTTCGCGTATGCGCACATGCCGCAGCTCTTCAAGATGCAGCGCCAGATGGATCCCGCGACGCTGCCGTCGAGCGAGGAGCGGCTGGCTCTGCTGCAACGGATCGTCGAACGGCTGACTGAAGCGGGCTATGTGTACATCGGCATGGATCACTTCGCGCTGCCCACCGACGAGCTCGCTCGCGCGCAGGCGCAGCGCACGCTGCATCGCAATTTCCAGGGCTATAGCACGCGGGCCGAGTGCGATCTGATCGGTTTTGGCGCCTCGTCGATCGGCAAGGTCGGCGACGTGTACGCGCAGAACGCGCGAGAGCTGCCCGCTTACACCGACTCGATCGATGCGGGCCGGCTCGCGATCGCGCGCGGCATCCGCCTGTCCGCCGACGACCGTCTGCGGCGCGACGTGATCACGCAGCTGATGTGCAACCTCGAACTGCGCTTCGACGAATTCGAAGCGGCGTACGGCATCCACTTCGCCGACACGTTCGCGCCGGAACTCGCGCGTCTGCGTTCATTCGAGGACGACGGGCTGATCTCGCTCGGCGCACGCAAGCTCGAAGTGCGAATGGCCGGCCGCATGCTCGTGCGCAATCTCGCGATGGTATTCGACCGCTATCTGGGCGAGCAGACGCTCACACGATTCTCGCGCACGGTCTGAGCACTGCTCGCCGCGAACGCGCTGTGGCGGGTGAAGGCAATCAACTTGCCCGTCTACCGATTTTCGGCCATAATCTGCGTCTTCCTCGCGCGCTGAACTCCCGATGCGCGCGCTGCAGTATCTGCCCAGGTGGTGAAATTGGTAGACTCGGTTTAGATACTTGTTCCCTACCGGTTAGTTGGGCAACCCGCGCCGATAGGCGATTTGCTAGAGCTTTGAAACCGGTAGCCCTACCGGTGGCGTTGTTCGAAGCACCAAGACAATTGGTCCGGAAGAAGTTGTTTTTAGTAGTATTCACTGGTATTGTCGCCAGCGAATTTGCGTCGCCCGGGTGGTGAAATTGGTAGACGCAGGGGACTCAGACCAAATTTGAGCCCTCTTGAAGAAATTCTTGAGGTGAAGCCCGTCAAACTCGGCGAAGGCCCTGGATGAAAAATCCGAGCTAATACCGAGCCAAGCTCCAGCGTGAAAGCGTCGGAGAAGGTGTAGAGAGCAGACGGCGGGCACCTAAAGCAGGATAACAACTGCCACGGTGAAGGCGTGCTCCAGACCACGAACAGAGGCAACTCTGGCGGCGAAAGCCGAAGTGGTAAGAAAATCCCCCGCCGCAAGGCGTGCCGGTTCGATTCCGGCCCCGGGCACCATCAGCTATATGCGACGAAGCCGCCTTATGGGCGGCTTTTTGCATTGGAGCCTTCGACGGGTTTAGCCGCATGAATGGCACAACGAGCAAGAAACTGGACAAACGAGCGTAAATACGGCGCTTAATTCTCGGCCCCTAGTAGACTAGGCGGTCCTTGGTCATCTGCTGCGCAACCGGCAAGGTACAGTATCAAAAACAGATTGTTCCGCACTCACTCGCCCGAGAGCGCCAAGTTCCGATGGTCTATCGCAACGTGCCTCAAACGAAGCACGAACCTCCAGATTCGCTCTTCAACACTCGTCCTCCGAGCATCGCTCAATGCGGCAATCCTGTATCGACCACCTTCGATGAAGGCGTGAAGTTCAAACTCGCCGGTCGGCTCGCTTCCAAACTCTTTCAAGCCGACATTCTGACCCGTACCTCCTGCTGCCGGACTCTTCTCCCGCAACCGGAACGAGTATCGCAAATCTAGGATTTGGACCGGGACGAGGTCGGATTGGCCAGAGGCTGCTGGCACGTAGTGCCCTGCGGCCCCTAGCGTTTCGAATAGCGCGTTGATTAACAAAAGACCACGAGCGGCGTATCGACCCGAAGTTTCGATTGTCGCAACCGTACCTGCGGAGTAAGCCGGCCAGCCCCGACCGTCTCTGGAAGCAGATGTCGCGTGCGCAGCAATTTGCTGCGTCACGGGCAGACATTCCGACAGTGAAATCGGCTTCGAGATGGGCGCGTAACGAACAAATCCATCATCGAGCATCTGGTTGACAGGTGCGAGAACATCGGAAGGTAGGTTCGTGACACATTTTTTAGTAAGTCGTCGCCTGTGATAGACCAAAGGCCCAGACGTCGACGGTAAATCCTTGCGTTGAACATTCTGGCCGGCCCTCACCCGCGCCCAGTAGCCTAGTGCCGGCGTCGGGACACCAAGCCGGTCACATATCTTCAGCAGGCCCGAATCGGATAATCCGTACCTCGGTGCGACTTTAACGACCGGCTCAGCCCACACCTCTTCGTACAGCTTTCTACGATGGATTGTCTGCAGTTCCGCCACCATGTCACCCTCCGCTCGCTTCTAGCACCCATGATAGTTCGCAGGTTCGAGTCATCAAGAACGCAAGTATTAACGCTTAGTTAATCGCGAAGTACGATTAATATGCGCACCCACATCATAAAAGAACAAACACGCAATTTCGATGGAAGATACGAATAGTCCAACCTATCGAAATATTTTACCGCGGACATTTGTTGCTTTCTGTAATCCTCACAGACAGCCTCATGTACCAACACAATGTTTCGAGTGTTCGCATTCGGCCCGAGATATTGGTTTGAATTCTTAACCTTTAGCGTCTAAGCTAAATGGACCGAGTTCGGTGCTCATCCGGATGATTGCGGAGAGGTATTGTGAACACGCCGAGCATTTCTAAAACTTATATGGAGATGTCTACGATGGGTACAAATCGCGACAATCGACGTGCGCTTGCCACACGATTTGGGCACGCAAACTTCGTGATGACTTTGTACTATCTAAAAAAAGGTACGCTTGCTGGCCCACAGCGTCCGGGAGTGACTCGCAGGCGTAAGGGCTGCTCCGTGAAGGGCAACGCCTCGACCAGACGGACATCTTAACCACGCGTCTCCCCTCGCCGGACTATGGTCTGACTCGGTCAGCGGTGCGCGCGAGTCACGGTACGTGCAAAAAGCTGCCCCTTGTAAAGCGAGTGGTGGACGCACTGGGGCGACCGTGTTTCTACTTTCAGCTCATTTTTGCCGGTCCTCCTTTTCAATACTGTCAAATCTACTTGCACCGCACTTTATATTTTGGTACTGTGCTTTTTCCCGGCGATAGGCGCTCTGGCGGCGCCTATCCTCCATTGCGTCACTATGTGATATCGCGATATAGCATTGCGGAATATTTCCTATATGCATATCAGTTTTGATTTGTGGTCAATGCGCAAAGCGCTAGACAAGCCGGGATAGAATGGAGAAAGCTGCTATGAAAAATCTTACTTTCGTTCAGCGTCTAGTTCTTGTTCTGATTCCCTTTGCGACCGAACTCGTTCGGCTCGCAGAGTTAATCTACAAGAACGTGACCATTAATTATAGAAATCATGGAACCTCGATGGGATTCCAAGTTTGAGCTGAAACCCGGGAAATGGGTGTTTGTTCCCAACGGTGACACACTACAACTTGGAGCGAAAATCAAAGACGAACTAAGTCAACGCTGGAAGGCGCCCGCGTACTACTACCATCTTCGTCAGGGTGGCCACGTTGCAGCGTTGAAGGCCCACCTTGGGCAGACCTGTTTTATTCACGTCGACATCGAGAACTTCTTTCAGCGTATAAACCGCAGCCGGGTAACTCGTGTCCTGAAAGGGATGTACAGCTACGCAGAGGCTCGAGATATTGCGAATCTCTCGACGGTCCGATTGCCTGAGGATGCGCCAAAGCGCTACATACTGCCGTATGGATTTGTTCAATCCACTTTGCTTGCAAGCATCTGCCTGCGTAAAAGTGCACTCGGCAATTACCTGAAACAGCTCTCTGCGACTGACGGCATAGAGGTAAGCGTTTATGTTGATGACATAATCATCTCTCTGAACGACGAAGCGCTGGCGGCAAATATTTTCGCTGACGTTAAGCGCATGGCCGAGAAGAGCGGTTTCGATTTAAATCCAAGGAAACAGCAAGGACCGGCTGACAAAATCAGCGCTTTCAATATCGAGTTGTCTCAGAATTCTCTGCACGTACTGCCTGACAGGTGGCACGCGTTTCTCGGCGCGATGCGTGGAGACGGGAATCCCCATCGACACCAAGCCATCCTCGGCTATGTCGACTCCGTGAACCCGGCTCAAGCCAATCAGCTCCAGGCCGAGATGCTCTGATACCTCGCGGGGATACTCCCCCCGGAGGGGCCGCGCGGCCGCGCAAGGCGTGGTCCCGCAGCCCCAGGTCGCCGGGATTTTCCGCATCGGATTAGGCGCGGCACCTTGGCAGACCGTGCCCGCGCCTCGAACAAGTTCAGCTAGTTCATGAGGCAAACGAGCCAATCCAATCAGGTTCCACCGGGAGCACGTGGCGGCTGCCAGCCTGCAACGGGCCCGACGTGGACATTTATGCCTTGCGTGAACTCCTTCTGCCGGTCAGGTGGGCCAAGATAGAGAATCGCGGTGCAGCTCTTCGCTAGCTCCCGATAGATTTCGGGGTCGGTCGCGCAGCTGAACAGCAGGCCGACATGTATTTCCGTGCCGCCACCTCTGGCTAGTACTTTCATCTGGAGCGCTTGCTCATCCGGTTCGCCCATTTCTACGTCCCATCCGGCATCTCTGAGCGGTCGAACCAGGTCTTTGATGCATTCATCGGTGAGATGAGCCTTGCGCAGGAGCGAACCATCGTCGGTGGGCCTCGGCGGAACTATCTGACCGTACTTCTGGTAGTTCTGCTGTTCAAGCATTCGTAGCGCCAACTGTCCCTGCGCCTGGAGTTGCGCCTGCTGCCAGAGTAGAACGCTGTCGTTGTTCATCTCCGGCAGTAACAGCGGGACGCTATTGCTTTCATCGTGCCAAGACTCAATGACGCCGAACGTGGCGAGCGCAACGACCAGGCGTCGGAAGTTTCCGTCGTTTGCCCAATCGGTCGAAGTCCCGTGGGCGAACAGGTGGCGATTGAGCCAGGTCACACCCTCGTACTTGTCGGTATTGCGAAAGAACACGTCCTTCAGCCATTGACGGAAGGTCTCAAAGATGAAAACTCGCTCGTCTTGACCATACAGATACTCCGTCGTCGTGTACTCGTCGGGCACCCAGTTGCGGTCGAAGCGAATGCGTGCCGCGAGCCCGCAGGCTCGGTCGATTACGCGGTCTATCTGTTCCGCCACATGCAAATTTCCGTTTTCCACTGAGATGCGCTGGAGCGCGCCCTCCATAACTGGAATGAGCGCAGCGATACTCGATGCACGGTGTCCGGCATAAAAGGCAAGATATGCTTCTCGAACAATCGGGTAAAACGGGGCGAGGGTACGCGACTTCGAGATGAATTGCGCGATGCAGACGGCCTGAAATGCGAGTGTGTAAATCGTGGAGGTGTGATAGTCGAACTGTTTTATGGCTTCCTCTTTCGAGCGGTGTTCAACAGCCACCAACAGGGGGAGGATTCGTCCTCGGGGCACCCAGAGAGGCTCGAACCATTCCGCTTTCGACCAAATCGCCGCGATACGCTCATGGGCTCTTCTGCTTTCGACCCAGGCAGGGTCATCGGTCGCCGAGACAGTCGGGAAATATGCTGTTTTGCCTCCGACGGTTAGCACGACCGCTGGGATGGGCCTGAACGCGCCAACCGGCTTTTCGACCACTTCCTGGGCATCAAGCCCGGCATCTTTCGCCCACAGTGCAATCGTTTCGGCATTGAGGGCGCTCAAATGCGAAAGCTTGAGGGCACGGCACCAAAGCCCTTTGAATTTCTTGGGCAGCATCGCATCGGCGTCTGTACTTTTTTCGGGCATGTTGTCGTCCGTTTAGTTCGCTTTTCGCGCAGCACTTTTATGGTACGTGACCTGTGAGGTCGCCCGCAGTGCTTTCGGTTTCGCTACAATCGTCCGATACGTACCCGTGAATTTCCGGGCGCGCGCTGGATATAAGCACAACTATTCGGGGGGCCGTTTGACAATTCAAACAGTTTCGGCCGCGCAGTTCGCGAGGATGTTCTGTCTGCGGCCGATGCAATACGCATGGTTCCTGGGGGCGGGCGCTTCTGCGTCGGCTGGCATCCCGACAGGCTACGCGATGATTACCGACTTCAAGAAGCGGATTTTTTGTGAGCTGTCTGGAGTAAAGCTTAAGGACGTCGATGCTGACGACCCGCTTTGGACCGAACGCATCAACTCGTACCTCGCCTCGCATTCGAATTTGCCGCCCGCCGGTGACCCGCTGGAATACGCCGCTGCTTTCGAAGCTGTTTACCCAACGCCGGATGACCGTCGCAACTACATCGCGGCCGCGGTTGAGAAGGGCACTCCGTCTTACGCGCATCGTGTTCTCGCTTCATTGATTACGACGCACCGGGTTCCCTGCATCTTTTCGCCGAACTTCGACCATCTGGTTGAAACGGCCGCGATGCAGACGGACCAGCTGGTCCCAGCTAGCGGGCGTGCGAATATCACGGTCGCTGGAATCGACAATGTCGGCCGCGCAACGCTGGCGTTGCGCGAGAGCCGCCCGCTTTTGGCCAAGATTCACGGGGACTACTTGTCGGTGCATATCAAGAACACCAATGAGGAGTTGCGACATCAGGACGAGCAGATGCGGCAGTTGCTTACCTCTGCGTGTGGTCGTTACGGACTTGTCATCGTCGGATACAGCGGGCGAGACGACTCCGTCATGGTTGCGTTGAGCATCGCGATTACGCAGCCGAACGCATTCCCCGGCGGCATCCATTGGGTGACCCGCTCCGCAAAAGATTGTCTGCCAGCGGTTCAACAGTTTCTCCAGGCGGCGGACGCCGCTGGGGTACGCACGTCTCTAGTCGAGTGTCACACTTTCGACGAACTCGCCGCTGATATCCTGGACAACTTGACGTTACCAGCAGAACTCAAGCGACACGTCGGCGAATTCAGCGCTCCGCAGGTTTTGCGCCCTGTCCCACTTCCTACGCAGGAGCACGCGCGGTACCCCGTTCTTCGCTGCGCAGCGCTTCCCGTTCTTTCGATGCCGACTATTGCTCGCCGAATCACAACAGAGAAGCCACTTTCCAGCGAAGAGGCGCGAACGCTCGCTCGTAATGTCAGTCCGTGGCTGATTGTCGCGAGCAGCGGTCGGGACCTCGCAGCCTTCGGTGAAGATGCTGCGCTTCGTGAGGCCTTTGCCTCGGTGGGTGGTCACGTTGCCGGCACGATTGCTCTGTCGCCGGAAACCGATAGCTGGGCGTTGGGATTGCTCTACGACGCCCTCACCCGGGCGGTGTGTCGGCGAAGGCCCCTCAAATCCAGGATGCGGCGCCAAGGGCACGCTGTTATTCCGCATGGCGATTCGGAGAAAGAGACACCGGAGGCGCGCACCCGACGCGTCGAGCGTCAGGCGAAGCTGAAACGGGCATATGCCGATTCGTTGTACGGGAAGACCTCGCACGGGTACCCGTTCTATGAAGGCGTCGTTCTTCGCCTTGAGCCGGTGGCGGACCGCTGGTGGTTGGCATTTGAGCCGACGACCTTCGTTGATGTGCCCCGTGACATTAATGAAGAACATGACGATGATGGAGTGGACGGCTTTGACCGAAAACGTTGGGTTGACCCGACCGTGGACTGGCGCCGCGAGCGCTGGGCGACGCGATATAACAACAAGTGGGACGCAATTATTGAAGCTTGGGCCAACATGTTGGCTGGTTCCGACAATACTGTCTTGCACGCGACTGGCGTAAATGACGGTGAGGGCGTTGATGCTCTTTTTAAACTCCCACCTGTGACCGCCTGGAGTCGGCCGGCGCACGACGCGCCGTACTTCCATCGGGGGCGCTGAAGATGGACTATCTGTCTTCCAGGATGCCGCCGTTCTCGCTGCTCGCAGAGCCGGAACTCACATTCAACAGCGAGAACACAGCGCTCGAGGTTAATCCATTACGGGGACTGAGTCGGTTTGGAGCGTACAACAGTTCCTCGTTTGCGGCCTACACGCCTGAGCTGCGCGTTGCAATCGTCGCTCCTGCTGAGGGCTGGAGCAAGATTCGTGGACTGGTCGAGACCATTCGCGCCAGTCATGCGCCAGGAGACCGGCCCAATTACGTTCCACCGTTTCCGGGGTTTGAAAAACTCTTCGATGTTCCAATTGTTGCGGCGCCGAAGGGTGTGCACATCAAGTGGCCCGACGACCTGATGGCGTTGGGCCGAGGTGGCGCACCCCACGAGCGACTCCTCGCAGCGATGTCCGCCGCCATGTTGCATTTGGATACAATGCACGACCAGTTTGATGTGGTCATGGTGCACCTACCGGATAAATGGCAAGTCGCCTTCACCGCGGCCGGCTTCGACGCACACGATGCGTTGAAGGCGTTGGGTGCGCAATATGCCATACCGACGCAGGTAGTGAACGACCGGGTCTTTGCGTTCAAATTCAAGGCGTCCCTCGCGTGGCGCCTCTCCATCGCGCTTTTCGTAAAGGCGGGTGGTGTGCCATGGAAGCTTGCCCCGCTAAACGGGGTACCCGACGGCACGGCTTATGTGGGGCTGGCATACGCGCTCCGAGGGGACCCGCGAGCGGCTCAATTCGTGACGTGCTGCTCTCAGGTATTCGACGCCGATGGCGGCGGTATGCAGTTCGTCGCCTTCGAAGCGCGTGACCCTGTTGCTGACCCACGTGAGGCACGCAGCAATCCGTTTCTCAGTCGCAGCGACATGCGCGCGGTGATGGCCCGCAGTCTCAACCTCTACCTCAAACGCAATGGTGGACGTCTGCCGCAGCGCCTTGTGATTCACAAAACGACGTCGTTTAAGGAAGAAGAGCTGCGAGGCGTGTTCGACGCACTGTCTACCGTGAAGGAAGTTGAATGCCTGGAAATTGGCAGCAGGGGCGCGTGGCGCGGAGTCTGGCTAGTTGATGGCCGCAGGCTGGGAGTGCGTAGCGAAGCAGATAAGGCTCCGGTTCCTCGTGGCGCGCTGCTTCAGCGGACGGGGAACTCTGCTCTCGTATGGGTCGCTGGTAACGCACCGACGGCGGGACTAGGTAATCCGCTTTTCTTCCAAGGCGGAAAGAGCATTCCGAAACCGCTCAGCATCATTCGTCATGCCGGTAGCGGGCCGCTCGAAATATCGGCACTCGAGACAGTTGGGCTCACCAAGATGGACTGGAATAACGACGCCCTGTATGACCCCGTTCCAGTAACGATTCGCTATTCGCAGAAGCTCGCGCGAACCATTGCGAACGTCCCTGGACTGCCGGGAAATCACTACCCCTATCGCATGTTCATGTGATTCTGGACGCACCGGGCCAAGAGATTTGGCCTGGTGCGTCCAGTAGCTTCGGTACGGTTATCTCACGGAATCCAGATGTCATTCCCGCGGACGACCAGTATCGAGTACCAGACCCGCTTGCCTCGTGCATTGTGGCCAAACTGGCCAAGAGCTAAAGGCCGTGCGACGCTATGCTTTCGGCAGCATTATGGCTACTCCCTGCAAAACGGCAGCGACGGCAGCGGCTTGGGCTGCAAAGGAGTTCAACACCCTGCCATGCCGTTGTGGCAGTTATATCGATAATTTTTCCACTCTTGGCTCTTTGGATTGGTCCGCGGCCGCCGTGGAATGTTAGGTACGTTACGCCTTGCGGAAACGCTCCATCGTAGTCCGATTCAACGGTAGCGATAGACGCCCACCACCAAAATAAGGCTGCCACAAAGGCCGCCAGCGCGCTAGCGTAGGTCACAATTGAGGTAACGGATTCCATTCTCATAGTGTTAGGTCGGGCAGCCACGCATGCTGGCCGCGACAGCGCATCATCAAGGAGATGCGCGTTGCTCAAAAATGCGGTAGATACTAATGTGCTGGATGGTCGTAACCTTGCTGCAGAAGTTCGATTCCATCTAAAAACAGCTTTTCGACGTGTTCCGGCTCAGTCACCATAAAACCAAGTTCATCGCGAGCGCGGTCATCGGGACTTCCCTTGAACGAGAGCCAGTTGAAGCTGGAAACAATCGCAAAGCGCTGGTCCGACACAAGATGCTTTCGATGTGTGTTTCCGACGAAGTACACCTTGAAGTTTGCGTAAGCCTTGGCCAGCCTCTCAAAATCTCGCCTTGTCGAGTCAGAAATTGGCACCTTCCCGCGTGCCGCGTCCTTCGGCTTTTTGTTTCCTTCGTCCTCCGCCAGTCCATATCCTATATGTACCTTGACTCCCTTTTTGAGCAGCCTTTCCAGTGACTCTCTGAACGGCTTATCCACAACTTGAGCCCTAACCCATGGAGAAATGATAAGTAGACGCTCCGAGGTTTCAGACAACGCCTTCTCAAGCATTTTAGGGTGCTCATGGCATCGAATGAATCGTTGCGTTAAGTCGCGAAGCCGCGACTGCGCCTTCGTCGCTTGGTCAACCTTGAAATCAATCGACGCCTCTGGCGGTGCTGCCTCAAGCTCTTGCGAAGAGGCGATTTCCTGCTCTAGCTCGGCGAGTTCGGCCATCTGCGCCGCGGAGTCTGTGTCTGGGAACACTGCGGCGAGATTTTCAACCTGCGCTGATTCGGATACATGCCGCGAGCCAATAAGCTCCGGCCCTCCCAGTCGACTGAATGCTAACTCGTAGCCCTCGTCGAAAAAGTCGCTGCTGCCGTCGAATCTATCCTCGAACACAAACGCAACTTGAACGTCGTTACCCGAAACAGCTCGGTAGTAGAGCGCGAGGCACGGAATGAAGTTGAGTTCCGCTCGCTCGATACGCTGAATACCCAGCAGATTAGGGACAGCCTCATCCCGACGTGGAAAGCGTTTAAGGATTTTGTCTACTTCGCTCAGGGATACTTCAGAAACTTCGGGTTTTCTGGCTCCGCAAAGAGGTAACTCTAATCTTCCGGATTCACGAATCTCAGCCGGCTTCCAAAGTGATGACGTCGGCGCAAATATCACTTTTTTAAGAACTGGGTCGTATGCCAATCGCACCATCCGTTCTTCGGGAACGATGGATATCAGCTCTGCAAGTGCGATGCGTCCCTTAGACGTGAGTGAAACTGACGCCGACACGGAGGATGTCGCCCTTGAATACTGAACGTATTCCTTGGCGTTCAAGGCTGCCAGCGTTCCGGTCAGGAGCTGCGAGGGCAGTCCTAAAAACTGTGAAATCTCGCCGGTGTTTGTAAGCCCAGCAGAGATGGCTCGCAGATAGCCCTCTTCGATGGGATTGAGCGGCTTCTTGGCCAGCGTCAGGACGCGAGCATTGAGCCTAAACACTGGTGCTGCGGCTTCCTTGAAGGTCGCCAGCACGTATCCCGGCCGCGCATAAGCAGCCGATTGAAGAATGTCCTCAAGCTTTTTCACTTTGTTGCCTCTTCGACCACGCAGTCCTGGGGATGCGCGCTCATATGTTCGAGAACAGCTTTCAAGGGATTTCTACGAGCATCGGCGCCTCGACAGAAAGCGTCGTCGCCGACTATCGCGACGTAGTCTTTGCCGCGCGACAGGGCAACATTGATTCGCTCGAGGTCTTTCAAAAAGCCTAAACCGTTCACTTCGGAACGCGTCACCGAGAATATAACCACGTCGGCCTCCCGCCCCTGGAACGCGTCGACGACATTGACGTAAATCTCGGAGAAGCTGGACCATTCCTTCTTGCGACGCTCAATCGCCGTTCGAAGTCTACGTCTCTGCTCGCCGTATCCGGTAAGCACAGCCACTGAGATGTTCTTTTTCTTGTCCGAACCTTTCGAGATTGAGAAATCAAACCTCGCCAACAGCTTTACGATAATCTGAATCTCGAGCTCATTGTAATGAGATGACCCAACGGTGTGAGATGCCCGATTTTGAAATTTGCTGGTCGTAAACCACGTGACCGGGCGACGCATCGCCGCTGCAAGATAATTGGGCGCATCCTTCCGACCACTTTGCAGTCCGTCATCGTAGAAGCACGCTGAAATCATGTTCCCGATTGCCGGGACCATACGATGTTGCGTCGCCAGCACTTTGCGCAGACCCTCGGTCAAACCGTTGCTCAAGTGGTCGAAGAGAGTGGCCTTCTGGTCTTCGGGAGTAAGCTTGTATTTTTCAAGCAGACCTTTGGCACTCAGCTCGGGGTCTTGAAACGGTGATAGCTGCTTGTTGTCGCCAACCAAGATGGTTCGGCGCGCTCGAGCCATTGGAACTAAAACCTCGGTGGGTGTAGCAATCGACGCTTCATCGACGATACAGAGGTCATATACAATTTCATTCCGTCCAGGTATTGCCATGACGCCGAGGCATGTTCCGGCAACAACTTGGGATGCGGAAATCACTGCTGCCCGAAATTCTGGAGCTCGTCCAAATCTACTCTCCCAGTCGGCATGCGCGGCGAGCAGTTTGCGGAGTTGAGCAGTCGCGTGGTCCCCGGGATTTGCGTACGCATCCGCCCACTCGCGGAGTTCCTTTGCGGCGCACTTTGAAAGATGCGACACGGCGCTTGCGTCAGATTCAAGCTGGCGAATCGCGGACACAGTCTCCTGAACGTCCTTGGTCAAGGCACGCTCCTCAGCCAGCAGGCTAGACATCTCCTGCTCAATCTCGACCAGTTCGTCCGGCTCCAATGCGCGTCGCTTGTCTTCAGAAAGCGCTGACTGAAGGTCGCTAAGGCGATGCATGACTACTTCATGGCGCTCAAGGAAGCCGGCACGTCGCTCCAACGCCATAGCGAGCCGGATGTCCTCCAAGCGTAACTGACGGGTCGCGGCCCAACTTTCAATGAACTGTTTTCCTGCGGCTATCGCACTTCGTCGCATCCCTGGCATCTTTCGGTCAATCAACAGACGCTTAGCAGACTAAGATATTCTGTCATCGTCGTCGTGTCCTATCCGGACCGCTCTAACGGAGTCCTCACTCAGTTTTGAAATTCGCTCTAACGAGTTATCCAACGCGACGTGCGTTTGCGAAGTTAAAAGAATCCGTGCACTCGGCTGTCGACGCAACGTCTGGAGGACCATCTCAGAAATGAGCGTGGTCTTACCGGTCCCGGGTGGTCCCTGAATCACCATCAATGCCGGCTCAGCGAGAGCAAGCCGAATCGCGTCCTTCTTATCGTCGTCGATTTCCGATTGGATGAAGTCGACATCGACTGGAACGCACGCAGGCACAGTTTCGGGTTCAACGATATAGTCGCCGAGAGATGCGTTGACAGCTCTGCCATAACGCACTGCGTCTAACGCGGTTTTCTGCTTGTCAAGAGCCGCGTCGGCTTTCGCAGTGTCAACGACCAGGTGGCCGTGTTCGGGAAGTTCATCAGGCGCAACCTTGTTTCTGTCGCTGATACGTACCACCAACGTGTCTTGAGCCACCGACACAATCTGGCCGAAGAAGTCTCCCGATTCTGGAAGGACAATTTTTACGTCAGCTTCTTCGAGCCCTTGGTCAGCCAGCGTTGAAGACAAGTCGAATTGGAGCACAAACGCGGAAAGAAGCTCGACGCCCGAATAGTAGATGCGACGCTCGCGCATGCGCTCAAGCTCTGTCTTCGCGGAAAGAAGGTCAAGCCACGTCCTGTACATACGGTGCTTTCTTTGCTGCAAAAGAACAACCTTTTGTTCAGCATCGAACTCATCGAGCTTCTCGATGAGTGTAGCGATGTTATGCTCAGAAAGATGCGCAGCAGCGCCTGCCGCGACCAACCGGAAAGGACACTGCAATGTTTCTTCTCGATACTTCTCGCTTTGGAATGCCGTCATGCCTACGGCAGCCGTCAGCACTAGCTTTTGCTCGTTATCAGATATCGCTGCGATATAACGATATTTTTCTCCGATGAGTCTCAATGCACCTTTCCCTGAAGCCGCAGGCCGACCCTCAGTACCGGCTATCGCCGGTTGACGTCCGCAGCTCGCATTCGCGAGCTCTGATTCGATGAAACGAACACACTCTGCATCGCTCCGCAGTCCTATGTCGAACTCGAGGACGGAATTAACCTTCTTCGTCAAACTAATCAACACAGTTCCCGGCTTCTCCTCCACGCGCCGTGGCTCCAGTCTGCCGAACTCAATCAGAAGACTTGCGGCGTCGGAAGGCCGTTCTGCCGGATTTTCCAGCGCAAGGCAGCGCTTCAACAGCACCCGAACAGGCTCCGGGACACTAATCGTGTCTGCAGCAGCGACTAATGCAGCGTGAGTGGAGCAAGGCGTAGTGCAGAGAGAGAAAACGCTCAAGGCTGCGAAGCCGAACACGTCGCGGCTGTATGTAAATGAGCCATCATCGAGTTCGGGTGGGGCAAAAGGCATTGAGGCGTACTGAGCCAAGGTGATGCCTGGCTCAAGAAAATCCCTTATCTTCGAAATCCCAAAGTCGCAAACCCGAACCGTTCCGTCGAGGTGGATTAAGATATTTGACGGCTTAATATCGCGATGTGCTGTTGCGCGGGTGTGGGCAAAGGCAAGAGCTTCCAACACTGGTCGCCCGATGGATGCGAAATAGTTTCCCCACTCGTCGTAGCGCTTCCTGTCCAAGACAGACGAGAGTTCGTTCTCTACCCATTCCATCGCGATAAAATGTTCACCGGTCTCGTCATCGACACCACAGTCGAAAATATTCACGATGTTGGGATGTCGGAGGTCCCGCAGAGCCTGCGTCTCGCGCCGAAATGACTCCTCGACCACCTCGTCTGTCGGGTCTGCCCTGAAAATTTTAACGGCGACATGAGACTCGGACTGGGTATCGTATGCCTTGAATACCGAGGCTAGTCCGCCACGGCGTGGAGCGCCCTTGATTACATACCGTCCATTCGACAAAAACCTGGGGCTGGCGCCCGCAAGGGATATTGTCGACCTAAAGGTTGTCCCGTTTGAAGTGTCGCCGCTCATTAGCTGTGCCCTTTTTATCAGCGTTGGATTTTTCACTGAACACGACTTATATTGTTGCAGAATCGGGCGGTCTCGCGAAATGGAACCGACATTTTATTTTCGCTGCCACGTTTCGAGAATCAATGTTTTGAGCGATTCTTGGCATGTGCATTTCTGGCAAGTCGAGCCCAGCGGCCGCGCTTGAGCAGATTGACGCTATTTCGATGCGTCTGGAAAAGCGTTCGAAATATCCGTTTCCGTCCATCGGGCGACGCGGTTCTCGGTCTCAATCAGACTGACCAGATAACTTCATCAAAGATTCGAAGTCAAGACACCCGTGCCTTTTCAGAGAAAGGTGAGGGACGGAATTCGGTTTCGCTTATCGGTCTGCGCCAGTGGTCGGCTAGTGATTTCCCAACGGCTGCGACCGCAGACATGGCTGTCGGCGCGGCCCCGTTCACCCTACCAAACTTTGTCCTGCCCTTAGCATCAGCCAACCACCCCGGCGCCCGGCCACGGCCGCCCCACGTCGCACGCGACTTGGGGTCACGACAAAGCGCCGGCTGCGGACCTCTGGGTTGACCAGCGTTGCCCGGGCAAGTCGGGGCCTCGCCCGGCCTGCGGCGTCAGTCGACAGTAGCGGTGAGGTATCATCGCTCCCGTCACTCACCAAAAGGACGCGCAAATCTGATGTCCGTAGATTCCAGCTGGTTTAGCCAGATTGAACTCGAGTGGGCACAACTTCGCCAAGGTGACCCGTCACTCGACGTGGAACGATTCTTCCGCCACGTTGTGTCGGCAAACAAGGTGGGCTTCCTTTCCCTTGAATCTGTCGCGGCCATTGCGAATGGGCTGCTCACAAGCCCGTTGTCGGGCGCGCCTTTGCTCGGCCGGCGGCTGCTTGAACGGGTTGGCCCTGACCGGCATCCTTCCCTCCGGGTCGCGCTTGCACTGTCTCTTGTCACGGAGACAGGTGGGCCCGCGAATTACGAAAGCGGACACGTCATTCTGGGCGATGTCCTCAAGGACGATTTGGCGAGCGAGCCGCTGCGCGGCATGGCGGCAGCGGCTCTTGCGGACAGCGCGAGGCTTGGTCGTGGCATGGACGCCGACCTTGAGATGGCCAAGGACATGTATGCCACGGCCTTGGAGCTTGGACACCGGTCGGCCGCGTATAACTTGGGCTTGTATTGGGAGGGACGCTGGGGTACGAGTGCTCCCGGCGACGTCGTCCCCGACAGCACAAAGGCGGCACAGGCCTACAAGCGCGGTGGTTCGAACGCAAAATGCGCCGCCCGCTTGGGCGCATTGCGGACCCGTTCGAGGTAAACCACGCCAATCGCGCGTGCCGACGCAAAAAAAACGAGCTCTGTGTGCTCGCTTACACGGTCGATTAAGCAGCCGCGGCTTCCGGCGCAGCCGCGACATTCGTCGTCGTGCCCACCTTTTTGGCGCCAACCAGTTTCTTCGCCGGCGCCTTCTTCGCTACCGCCGCCTTTATCGCGGGTTTCTTCGCGACGACTTTCGGCTTGCTCGCAGCGCCAGAATCTGCAACTCCGCTAACGCTAGCAATCAGAAACTTTGCCCGGTCTTTCGCACCGGCTAGCCACGCCGGAGCCGGACCGCGTCCGCTCCAGGTCGCGCCGGACTTTGGGTCGCGATACTTAGCCGGTTGCGGACCTTTCGGCTGACCCTTGGTAGAGGTCGCACCAATCGCCTTCGGGGTCTTCTTCACCGCAGTCTTTGCCTTGCTCGTCCCACCCGCGTTCGCCGCAACTGTCGCTTCAGCACCACTTGCAATCAGGAACTTACTCCTGTCTTTGGCTTCAGCAATCCACGCCGGCGCACGGCCGCGTCCACTCCACGTCGCGCCTGACTTTGGGTTCTGGTACATCGCTGGTTGCGGCCCACGGACAAAGTTGCCAGCCGCCTTCGCCTTGCTGGCAGGAGCCGGCTTCGCCGTCGCTGTACTTCCGTCAACCAAGAATTTGTCTCGGTTCTTCGCGGCGGCAATCCAGCTTGGTGCCCGACCGTGTCCGGTCCAGGTTGCACTACTCTTCGGGTCGCGATACTTGACCACAGCAACACTGCCTTTGCTCATGGTCTTAACAACTGCCTTCGTGGCGCGCCGCTTGCTGCCAACGTGCGCGTAAATGTCAGCGGCGGTCAGGCCGTGCTTCGCCATCAACTCGCGAATCTTTTCGATGACGCCCGACGATTGCTTTGCAATCAGCGCATCCGCTTGGGCCTGCAATTTTTTAACCTTCGCCTGCATTGCTTCCAAAGTCGTTGCCATCAAGTGGCCTCCTCATAAATGTGGTCGCAATATGCCACGGTCGCGCTAGAAAAGGCTAGTGCATTGACTAAAGCGGTGTATCACCAAAAATCACAACACCGCGTCGCCGCCCTCCCGGCTCTTCAATGGGGCCCGCTCACGGCTTGTCCTTGCCGCGAACATTGCCTGGTGGTTCTCCGGTACTTCCACCGCTCCTCCTTCGGCGTTGGAAGAGAGCGCCGAATCCAACCGCGACAAGCAAGGCCGTCATCAGGCCGGCGCAGGCACCTCTGGTTCGCCGGGGTACGATGTCTGCGTAGACAATCGCTATGCCGCAAGTCGGTGCTCGTAGAATGGCCGGTCCCGGTCATCAAGAATTCCGTACATCGCCACCAGGTTCTTCGGGTCTGGGTTGACCCATGCATCTATGTTTTCCGGCTTGATAGGAATGATGCACCGGTCATGTCCTGCGGCGGCTACCTCTGGAGGAGGTTCACCCGTTTTGGCGGCAAATGAAAGCAGGTCTGGCTGCCCCGGCACGCTCCATCGTGACCACAGACACGCGACATGCATCAGCTCGCCGTTGCTCGGACGAAACTCGAGAACGACATTTTCATCCCGCTCGTGAGTCTCCAGTAACGTGCCTTCGAACTTCGCCTTGCTCACATTTTCGTAGAAAACTTCGGCAAGAAGGACGGCATGCGTGCGTCCAAAGCATGGCGCCCAGAAACCTTCGAGGCTATCCCGGCGCGCATTGTAGGTGCCAGGATACTTCACATCGTACGACGCCGGCTTGCCCGCAATCCGACATTGATAGCGCATCGGTTTGACGACGACTCGCCCGTTCTCCATGACCATGGCGGGGGGCATAGTGGCCGGAAATATGCGCGAGTTTCTCGGCTACGGCTCTGCGCGCCGGCTGACCACCGACACAAGTCGATTTACACGCTCGTAAATCAGTGTAAGTCTCCTCCACATGGTCTGACCTCCTACGAGGCGCATTCTTTCTGTATGAGAGACGGCACTCTCATACAGCCACTGCCTGTCGATGGTCTGGATGCCTGATTGGGTTATCACGAATCGACGATGTTGCAAATCGCCGGACCTTCAGGACCACCGCGGCCGAGAATGCTGACGCTTCATTGGACTCAATCAACCGGCCTACCGTTGCGCAGCGAGCAGCGCATCCTCGATTGCGTCGGGCTCCATCATGAGCGCATTGACACCCATGCGTGGCTCACGTCCGTCCATCGCTCGCCAATGCGTGACACAGCCGCACCGGCGGCATCGATTAAAGGTCAGCGTGCGCCCGTTGCACATACCAATGTAACTTTCGGTCTCGCCGTTGTCGACGGCGAACGACACATCCTGTTCGTCGTAGTATGCCCACAGCGCACCGTATCTCCAGCACGTGGCACATCCGCACCGGTCGAGTTCCGTAGGTGCGGCGTCGACAGCAAAGTGAACGGCACCACAATTGCAGGAAGCACCAATCGGCACATGTACAAGTTCCTCGGGGTTATCGGACAACCAGTTCAAAAGATTCTTTCGACACTGCACCCCTAGAGCGGGCGCAGTTCTATCCTTGTCAAGAATGCGATTTATATGTTCGCGAGCGTGGCCTATGGGAAGTTCTTTAAAGAATGCATCAATTGCTTCTACGTCCAATTCCCCTTCCGCCCTCGCGCAGTAAATTTGAAATTCCAAGAAGGTCCGCTGCTTCACCAATTCTTCATAGCTACTCATTTTGCTACCTCCAACATCGCAAGTTGCGCCACCCCGGATACCAAAATTAGCGTAATAGCCCCTGCAGCCGAATGGAGAACTTAGTCTCTAAAATTCCCTTCGTTGAGCCGCTGCACCGCCCGGTCATTGCAGTATTCACACACGATGCTCCTCGTCTCAAGCTGCGAGTTTGTGCTCGTAGTAGGGACGCACCTTCTCGTCGAGTATCGCGTACTGCGCAGCAACGTCTTCTGGATTGGGGTTGAGCCACGCATCGACGTTCTCCGGCTTGATGGGAATGATGCACCGGTCATGCCCTGCTGCGGCTATCTCCGGAGGAGGTTCGTCCGTAATGGCGGCAAACGAAAGGAGGTCGGGCTGGCCCGGCGCGCTCCATCGTGACCAAAGACAGGCCACATGCATCAGCTCGCCGTTGCTTGGACGGAATTCGAGAACGACATTTTCGTCGCGCTCGTGAGTCTCCAGTAACGTGCCTTCGAACTTCGCCTTGCTCACATTTTCGTAGAAAACTTCAACAAGAAGGACGGCATGCGTACGTCCAAAGCATGGTGCCCAGAAACCTTCAAGACTATCCCGGCGCGCATTGTAAGTCCCGGGGTATTTGGTGTCGTAAAACGCGGGCTTTCCAGCAATCCGGCACTGGTAACGCATGGGTTTCACGACCCGTTGGCCATTTTCCATAACCATCACGGGTGCGTAGTTGCCCGGAAAAATGCGCGAGTCCCGCGGTTGCAGGTCGGTTCGTTGCAAGTCTTCAAGTTTTCCCTTGGTCCATGCAATTTTGTCGGTGGCGATTCGCTGGCTTTCAGTCGCTGCTTTGGTGATTTTTGTCTGCAACGTCCGTTCGGCGTCGGCTAGTCGCTTGCGCTGTTTGAACAGGTCCTGCTCCAGTGTCGTCGCCTGCGCCGATTTGAACCGGGCAATGAGAGCGTTGATTTCGCGCTCCGCATCATCCTGTGGTTCGGAAAAGGCATCTTCCATGGCTTTTGGTATCTTCGCTCTGCTGATGCCTTCGGCGCGCTCAAAAAACAGACGGGCGAACTCGTGAATGTCCATTAGGGCGCCAAAGGCGCGCACGAATTTCCGGTAGTCCGCCAGAACCTGGGCTGAGTAGCACATGAATGCCTCCGTTTTGTCCTTTCATGATACGCATTTGCATCCGCTCAGCAGAAGTTCCTGCTCGCGGTCATGAGGCCGCCCAGTAGGTGAACGTCGGCGGCAACTCAAGCCAGTCGAACAGTTCGGGCGCCGTGCCGAAGGCCCGGTCGAGAGAATCCAGAAGGTGCTCGCCACACCGGCGTTGCAGCCCTGCGCGAGGCAGGCGCCGTATGTCGGCGATGGTCTCGCAGCCAAGGCCATTGAACCAGTCGAAAAAGCGACGGACCTCAGGGACCGCGACCATCGGCAGTGCGGAAAGACGATGGTCAAGCGACGCGAGTTTCAATACCCGACGATTCCCGTACTTCGCGAGCAACCAGGCGCCCTGGCCCGTCGGGGCCGCGCTGATGCGCGCGGTGAAACCGAGAGCACCAAGGACGGCTTTCGCTTCACGACTCAATGCAAGCAAGCCACCGAAGAGGCGCAAACTCGCGCCGACCTCGACCACGACTGTGGCCTCATCGAGCAGTGCAACCTCAGGCGAAAAGCGCATCAGTGCGATGCCAACCTCGCGCTGCGCGGCGCCTTCGCGACCCATGTCGCGCTCGTGCATTTCCGTTTCGGGCGACAAAGTAAGCACCCCGCCGCGCTTCATCCCAAGACGCACACCTGCCGTGCGGGCGGTAGCGTCCGCAATAATGACCTTGTCTTTCTCGAGCACGGCGCTGCCGTGAGCAGGCTCAGGTGACCACTTCGGTCTGAAGACCTCGAGCGGCAACTTCGGCAGATGAACGGCGAAAAAGACGCGCATGTCGTGAAATCAGAACAGGGGTTGGTTGAAGGGGAATCGACAAGGGCTCTGCGCGTGAAGGCCCTCGTCGTTTCACAATGTCCACAGTCAGGCCATCGGCTGATGGTCTGAGTGCTAGCCGCAACAACGCAGGTGACGCATCCTGCGCAGAGGCCAGTGGCCGCACCATGATGAAAAGCGTTTCCGATGACTGGGCAGCGAGGTGCAGACGTCGAAGCGATGAAGCCTGTGCGTACTGCGTCCAGAAAATCAGCGCGCCGCAACTGCCGGCACGAAGAATCTGCTCCGCCGACCACAATGCATCCGCGGTTTTCGGCGTCTTTACGCGAAGCACCTGGTCCAGAGAAAGCCCGATGTAACTCAACCCCAGTCCGTCAGGGGTATGAGGCGGCTGCACGAACGCGACCGGTCGATGTCCAGCCGCGCTGAGCGCCGGACGCAGCAGCCGGAGTTCGCCTACGCCGGCCTGCTGGACGAGCAGGTCGACTAGCGCGCCAACTGGCCATCCACCACCCGGCAGTTCCGCTGACAGCGCCGGATACCCAGTCTCGACGACCCTGCCGCGACTACGGGCGAGCTGCGACGCCCGCCACAGCGATGGGTGTATTTCCTCAGCAAGCACGGTAGCGGTAGACATTGGCAGCACAAAAACCTGTATATTTATACAGTATCGTACACGCAAATCCATGCGAGTGAACTGACACTTTTTTGCGGTTGAACGATGGACGTGCCCAGAAACAGTCCGACAATGCAGCAGATGCGTTCGCTCGGAGGCGGATGTTGGCCGCGTGCTTTATCCAGAGGGAGACTTCAACATGAGAGCAGACGAATGGGTTCGGGAAGCCGAACGGGAATCAAAGCTTGTGGACGCCCTGTTCAAAGCGCGTCATCTGATTTCGATGCATAACGGCATGACCGTACGATGCGACGGTGAGGAATGGCCGCTTGATTTCGGCCAAGAGCTGAAGGTGATTGACGCTACGTTGAAGATGGCAGGAATCGACACTGCACGGCTCAAGCAGTAGATACTTGTCGAGCCGCTCGAGTTTAGGCAATCATTGATGAGAAGCGGACGGAGGACCGACAAGGGTCGACAGATGCAGACTGACAAATACCGTGGATACACCCTGTGGGGGCATGCCATCCTTCAGCAGGACGACATCTTGCGACCGGAGTGCTTCGCCAGCAGCGGCACAATTATGCGCGACTCGAAGGTCGTGGCGGCGTCTGGGGTGCTCGACGCATTCGATACTGATGAAGAGGCAGAATCAGCAGGTCTTGCGTGGTGTCGCGCGTGGATTGACAACCACGGCTAGCGCGAAAGAAGCGGAACTCGGTCCCTTGCGCGGAGTGCCGGCGCCGCGGCCAGCACGACGCGACGTTCTGCCGTGCGAGGTGAAAAGTTAGTTTTGAACCACAATGGGCGCCAGAGAACGAACTTCCTTGTCGGCCAAAGTCCTTCGTTGCATCGTCGTAGACGGCTCGGTATGGTTTCTGAGGCTTCTCGCTGAGCCACTCTTCTTGGGTGCGGTTCCATACCTCGAATAAGACCAGCGACCGTAGGTCAGAGTGTGAGGACTACAATGCGCTTTCCCTCGGCTACCTCACGCGGTTCGCCTGACCATGTCGAACTACTTCCATTACGACCTGCAATCGCTGCGGCTCTTCATTGTGGTCGCCGAGCTCGGGAGCCTTACGAAGGCGGCTGAACGTACAAACCTTACGTTAGGAGCGGTGAGTAAGCGGGTTGCCGACTTGGAGCGAAGCACCGGGTGCTCCCTTCTGGTCAGGCAACCTCGGGGAGTGGAACTAACGGGTGCGGGCAAAGGCCTCTTGGCGCATGCACGGCACGTCGTTGAACGCGTCAATCGCATGGCCACAGAGATGAGCGATTACGCGACGGGAGTCCGAGGACATGTACGAATGTGGGCGAACACATCCGCTATTGTGCAGTTCCTCCCACGCGACGTTCGAATGTTTCTCACTGACAACCCTAGCGTCAAGATTTCGCTTGAAGAGCGCCTGAGCGGCGACATCATCGCAGCAGTGCGTGGCGGCGAGGCTGACATCGGCATCTTTGCCGACAATGTTCCAGCTCTGGGTATCGAGAAGGCTGTCTACCGACGCGACAAGCTGGTGCTTCTCGTACCGAATAATCATCCCCTTGCAGCTCAGCAAAGTGTCTGGTTCGTCGACACTCTCGACTATGAGTACGTCGGCCTCAACGAAGGCAGTTCACTGCTGGCCCGACTGCTAGCCGCTGCATTCTCCGCTGAGCGAACGCTTAAGGTACGTATTCAGGTCAGCAGCTTCGACGGGATATGCCGCATGATTGAGCAAGGGTTGGGCATCGGCGTTCTGCCGGAGGCCGCAGTTCGCAACGAAATCCTAGCCGCCGGACTACGCCAAGTTCATCTTTTAGACGATTGGGCGGACAGAACGCTGTTCATCGGTGCTCGCTCGGTCGACGCTCTGTCGCCCGAAGCTACCCGCCTTTTCAACTTCATGGCCGGGCGCACCGACGCGTAGTGCGCGCCGACCCTTTCCAAACCGGAAAGGGTGCTTGAAAATTCATCGATTTTCAGTTCACGCGGATTGTCCCACAGTGAAGCATCGGTTATACGACGCTTCACAGGAGACAACCGTGACGAAAAAGCCGCTTGAAGGCATTCGCGTGCTGGAGATGGGCCAGCTCATCGCTGGCCCTTTTGCAGGAAAGATGCTCGCCGAATTCGGCGCTCATGTAACCAAGATTGAGCCGCCGGGAACCGGTGACCCACTGCGCAAATGGCGTCTGCTGCATGAGGGAACGTCCGTCTGGTGGGCTGCACAGTCCCGCAATAAAGAGTCCTTGGCACTCGACCTGCGCTCGCCGGAAGGGCAAGACGTCGCTCGCAAGCTCATCGCCGTGAGCGACGTTCTCATCGAGAACTTCCGCCCTGGAACGCTCGAAGGCTGGGGGATGAGCTGGGACGAACTCCATGCTCTCAACCCGCGTCTGGTCATGCTTCGGGTATCCGGCTACGGCCAAACTGGTCCCTACCGTGACCGACCGGGGTTTGGCGTTGTGGCAGAAGCAATGGGAGGCCTGCGCCACCTCAGCGGTGAATCGGGTCGCACGCCCGTTCGTGTCGGGGTGTCCATCGGCGACTCTCTTTCGGCGCTGCATGGCGTAATCGGCATCCTCTTGGCATTGCGTCATCGCGACCAGAACGGTGGTGAAGGGCAAATGATTGATGTGGCTCTCTACGAGTCAGTCTTCAACATGATGGAGAGCCTCCTGCCCGAATTCTCCGCATTCGGTGCAGTACGCCAGCCGGCCGGTAGCAGCTTGCCGGGTATCGCTCCGTCCAACGCGTATCGCTGTGCCGACGGCAAGTATGCGCTCATCGCCGGTAATGGCGACAGCATTTTCCGGCGCCTGATGGAACTCATCGGACGTCGCGACCTCGCAGACGACCCCGCACTTGCCCAGAACGATGGTCGAGTGAAGCAAGTGGAGCGAATCGACGTGGCTATTGGCGAATGGACCAGTCGGCAGCCGCTCGACGATGTTCTCGCCGCCCTTAACGAGGCGCGAATTCCTGCCGGCAAGATTTACGACGTCGCCGACATCGCGGCGGACCCGCACTACCAAGCACGAGACATGATTCTCGAGACCAAATTGCCCGATGGGACGCCGGTCAAGGTTCCCGGAATCGTTCCCAAACTCAGTGCGACTCCCGGAACGGTTGACTCTCCTGCGCCAATGCTCGGCGAGCATACGGACGCCGTGTTGGAGCGAGTTGGCATTGACCAAGTGACGCGAGACGCATGGCGCTCGCGAGGCATTATCTAAAAGGACAGCCGCGATGAATGGCAAACGTGTTTATATCCAAGAGGTCGCTACTCGCGACGGCTTTCAGAATGAAGCGCAGTTCGTTGACACCGACGCAAAAATTGCGCTGATTGACCGGTTGAGCGCATGCGGCTACGCCAAGATTGAGGTCACCTCCTTTACATCGCCAAAGGCGATACCCGCACTGCGTGACGCTGAGGCCGTCATGCATGGCATCAAACACCATGAAGGCGTGATTTACACGGTGCTCGTTCCGAACATCCGAGGCGCCGAGCGAGCTCTTTCGTGTGGCGTGGACGAAGTCAACCTCGTCATGTCGGTAAGCGAAAACCATAACCGCACGAATCTGCGCATGAGTCGCGAGCAGTCGTTCGCCCAGCTTCGTGACGTAATCGGCGTTGTGAAGCAGACGAACGTAGCAATTAACGTCTCGCTCTCCACAGCGATGGGCTGCCCGATGGAAGGTGACATCGAACAGACAGAAGTGCTTCGCTGGATGGAGCGCTTCGCCGCGGAAGGCGTCCACGGTGTGACTCTCTGCGACACAACTGGGATGGCCTTCCCTTCCCAAGTCGGCGCGCTGTGCAGCGCCGCGCGCGCTCAGTTCCCGCAGCTCGAACTCACCCTACACTTCCACAATACCCGTGGGATGGCTCTTGCAAACACCCTGGCTGCTCTAGGGGCAGGTATCGACCGGTTCGACGCGTCGCTCGGCGGACTTGGCGGTTGCCCATATGCGCCCGGCGCGACGGGCAATGTATGCACGGAGGAGTTGGTGCATATGTTGGAACTCGATGGCTATGACACCGGGGTGAACCTAGCCGAACTGCTGTCCGCCTCGGCGTCTCTTCCTCATCTCATCGGCCATGACGTTCCAAGCCAACTACTGAAGGCTGGCAGACGTTCAGATTTGCATTCGATGCCATGCCTGTCGAACGACGGCCTCCCGGAGCAACGAGCTTTTGCCACGGGAGTGTGAGATGACCTTTATCGACCACCTCGACCATCTCGTACTGACCTGCGTCGACCTCGCCGCCACAAAGCAATTTTATGTCGAGGTGCTGCAGATGCAGGTTGAGACATTCGGCGAGGGACGCACCGCCCTCAAATTTGGGAATCAGAAAATCAATATCCACGTCAGAGGAGCGGAGGTCGAGCCCAAGGCGCATCTACCTGTACCTGGTTCGCTTGACCTCTGCTTCATCGCTGCGGTGCCTTTGGACGACATCATCTCGCATCTAAAGCAATGCAACTGGCCAATCTTGGAGGGCCCAGTGGAGCGTACTGGTGCCGTTCAGAAGATTCGTTCTGTCTATGTTCGCGACCCCGACCTCAACCTCATCGAAATTTCGGAACTTATCTGATTAACGCAGTAAGCAGATTCACCTGAGTTCGGCCCGCATGCAATGTGGGGCGATGCGCAGGAGTCGCTTTCAGACGGTGAACGGCGAATAAGCCGACCCGAAATCTCTTAAAGTCCTAGTAGGAGACAGCAATGAGCATCGCAACCGAAGCCACCGTCGAGCCGCAAGCGGCCCGTCCGCACTCCAGAAAACGGTGGTACCAACATCTCTATATTCAGGTCCTGATAGCGGTCATCCTCGGTATCCTTCTTGGCCACTTTTACCCGTCCGTTGGCGAGGCGATGAAGCCGCTGGGAGACAACTTCCTCAAGCTCATCAAGCTCATGATTGCTCCGCTCATCTTCTGCACAGTGGTGCATGGCATCGCCAGCATGAAGGACATCAAGTCGGTTGGTCGCGTTGGTGTGAAGTCCCTCATCTACTTCGAGCTGATGACCACGCTGGCGCTTGCAATCGGACTGATTGCGGTCAACGTCATGAAACCCGGAAGCGGGATGCACATTGACCCTAAGACACTGGATGTCTCCTCGATTGCGGCGTACACGAAAGCTGCTCACGACCAGACCGTCGTCGGCTTCCTGTCACACATCATCCCGTCGACTGTCTTCGGGGCCTTTGCACAAGGCGACATCCTGCAAGTGCTGTTCGTCTCAATCATCTTTGCATTTGCTTTGCAGATGCTCGGTGAACGTGGCAGGCCGTTGCTCTCAGTCATCGACGCCGGCGCGAACACCTTCTTCAATATGGTTCGCATCGTCATGTACGTGTCGCCCATCGGCGCGTTTGGCGCGATTGCTTTCACTATTGGGAAATACGGAATCGTATCGCTGACTTCTTACGGTCAGCTACTGTTCACCTACTATCTGACCGGGCTGGTTTTCGTGTTCGTGATTCTGGGGTTGGTCTGCCGGTTGGCCGGCTTCAGTCTCATTGCTTTCCTTCGATACATCCGCGAGGAGCTGCTGCTTGTTCTCGGCACGTCCTCTTCCGAATCGGCGCTTCCTCGACTCATGGCGAAGCTCGAACGACTCGGATGCGAGAAGTCCGTTGTTGGTCTTGTCGTTCCGGCCGGTTACTCGTTCAATTTGGACGGTAGCTGCATCAACATGACTGTACTCGCGATGTTCATTGCACAAGCCACTGACAGTACCCTCAGCATCGGCCATCAACTCACCCTCCTGTTGATTCTACTGCTCACTTCCAAAGGCGCAGCAAGTGTCAGCGGTGGAGCGTTCATTGTTTTGGCAGCAACGCTGAGCTCCGTCCCGGGTATTCCCGTTGCGGGGCTGGTTCTGGTCCTCGGTGTCTACAGATTCATCTCGGAAGGCGGCGCACTCATCAACGTCATCGGTAACGGCATCGCAACCATCGTAGTCGCGAAATGGGAAAAAGCATTGGACCGAGATACGTTCAAGCTTGAACTCGCTCACGGCCCCAGCGACGACTAGCGGCTCGTCTACAGCGAAGTGAAAAGAGCGTGCCCTCGACTGTCACCGGTCGGCACGCCCCCACGACAAACACTCATCTTTCTGAACGAATCTACCATGACAACGGTTAGCAATTCACGGGTAGTCTTCCTTGACAAAGCAACAATTCCCACCTCAACGAAGCTGAAGGAGCTCACGTTCCCCCACACGCTCGAGTTGCACGAGAAGACGAATCAGGCAGAAGTTGCTGAACGCATCCGGGACGCAGACATTGTCATCACAAACAAAGTCAAGCTCGGCGGCGAGGCAATCGCACAGGCAAAAAACCTAAAACTGATTGCGATAGCAGCGACGGGCTCCGACAACGTCGACTTGCCGGCATGCAACGAGCGAGGCATTACCGTGTGCAACATTAGGAACTATGCTCGCAACACGGTCCCAGAACATACCTTCGCATTGATTTTCGCTCTTCGCAGAAGTATTGCGCCGTATCGCTCAGCGGTCCAAGCTGGCCGGTGGCAAGAGTCCGGCCAATTCTGTTTCTTCGATTATCCAATCAGCGATTTAGCGGGTTCAACACTCGGCATTATTGGCGACGGGGTGTTAGGTAAAGCCACCGCCGAAATCGGTAAGGCCCTCGGGATGACGATATTGTTCTCGGCCTTCAAAGGACGCAGCGACATGGGCGCCCTTTATGCTGAGTTTGAGCAAGTGCTCGCCGAGTCCGACGTCATCACCTTGCACTGTCCGCTCGTTGATGGAACTCGCAACTTGATAGGCGATGCCGAGTTCGCGCAGATGAAGCGCCGGCCGCTTCTCATCAACACCGCTCGGGGAGGACTTGTCGACGAGTCAGCTCTCGTCCGCGCGATGAAAAGCGGTCAGATTTCTGGCGCTGGCTTCGACGTCGTAACGCAAGAGCCGTTATCGGACGACAACCCGCTGACCGAGATTCTCAGCCACCCTGGATTCATTTTGACTCCCCATATCGCGTGGGCCAGCAAAGAGGCAATCCACTCGCTCGCTGACCAACTCATGGACAACGTCAACGCCTATGTTCAAGGGATGCCCATAAACGTTGTAAACAACCCTGCATGAACGCGTTGCCATTCAACAGCATCAATTGGACGCGAACGGCCCCGCGGCTACTGTTCGCCCTCGGCCCGTGACTCGGTCTTCACAAATCCGCATCGAGGTCGGCAGTGCGCCTTGTTCTGGATGGCATGAAGGATGGTGCCGCGGAGCGAATTGAAGCAGCGAGAGCCGGCAGGCTGTTAATACGGTAAAGGTGTCTAAATAGGGCACGGCAATGCCAATCAACCACCGAACCTGCCTATAAAACCAGAAAGTCTAGGCCTGCGATTATGGTTGGCATGAGCGCGGCGCCGAGCAGTTTCATCGGGCTCACTGCGCCTCCTGAAAACCGGTTTCCAAGTATCGCGAGGCCGGCCGGGTTCGGAGCATTTGCAATCACCGTCAATCCTCCGCCCGTCACCGCTCCTGCCACGAGCAGGTACTTTGCGCTGTCTGATAACCCAGGTATGAGCGACCCGAGATACGTGATGGCAGCGTTGTCCATGACTGCCGTCAGGCCTGTTGCGCCGAAATACAGTGTCAACGCATCCATGGAACGCACAATCGGCTGAAGCCACCATTGCTGCAGTCCGCCGAGCACAACCAGGCCCCCAAGGAAGAAAGCGACCAGAAGGCTTTCGCGCAGCATGAGAGGCGACTGGTGGCGCTCGTAAGCGTGCGTGTAGCCCAGGAAAAAGAGGAACGCCCCGACGAACACGACAGCGTGATGCGAGTTGATGACGACCAGCGCGAGAAACGCGAGATGAACTAGCGTGACGCCAACCGGAACGTGTTGGGACGGTGAGGTTGTACCACCCTCGCTCCCTCGGGAGGTCGGCACGCTCCTGGCAATCAGGGCGACGAAAGCCGTAGCATTGAAAACAACTGCAAGCGCTGCTTTCCATCCGAAGGTGGCTGCCATAAATCCGGTGCTCCAACCCCAGGCACTCGCGACCATCAACACCGGCGGTGCTGCATACGCCGTCATGACCCCACCGATGGACACATTCACGAAAAGCAACGCCAGGCCGAAATACTTTACCCGCTCGGAACTTCGCGCGGAGAACAGCGTGTCGCGCAGCAATAGCGCAGCGAGTGTCATCGCCGCAGGCTCTGTGATGATGGAGCCCAGGAGGGGAACGGCGGACAGGGAGAACCAGATAACGGCAACCTCGGTGCGCACAGGCAGAAACCGCGCGAGCCGCATCACAATGGTCGTTACCAGTACGAGAATGGGTCGACTCGCGGCGACCACCATAATGACAAAGACGAACAGCGCCTCCGTAAACTCACGATGCTCCAGGTACTCGATGGTCACGTGTGACCCGACGAGCGCCCACATCACGAGACACAGAATCAGCGCCCAGAATCCGAAGACGACCTCCACCTCCGCGAGGAAGTGGAAGACACCCGCATGCCGCGGGAAACGGTGCGAGAGCTTCTCAATGCGTGCTACGGCGAACGTATGAATGAGAGCAAGAGCAAAGATAACGGCGGCAGAAATTTCAACAGAATTGGGCATTGAACAGGGTGCTGGAGACGCTTTGGTGTTGACGACTCCGCCATAATATTACAAATACCCTACGCACCAATTGTTTCGGCGGCGACGACGTTGCATTCGCAGCACCTGCTCAGGCTAAGATGAAACGCCGGACGAAGGCCAACTGACTGATGCTGCAATCGCCTGGCGAATCCGACATTACCATGCGCTACGCCACCTATTCCCAGCGCGCCCGTGCCTTGTTCATTGATTCGCTTTGGTGGACCGTCATTGTGCTCTTTGTGCCTCTCGGACCGTCAACTCAAGACCTGCTGCTGGCGCCTGGCGCCTGGCGCCTTTGCTTCGACCCTTGTCCTATGGCTGCTGGTAGGCCAGTGTGTCCCGATTCTCGTGACTGGCATTCTTTGGGCCGTATGGGGCACGTCTCCCGGTAAGCGCGTCTTGCGATTGCGAATCGTGGATGCGGATACAGGTCAGCCAATGACGGTCAGGCAAGCTTTCTTGCGCACAGCGGGCTACATGCTTACCTTCGCGACGTGCGGAGCGGGATTTCTATGGGTTCCGTTCAATCGTAAGCGGTCCATCTTCGACGTCTATCGGCTGGCGGCATGAGCGAGGAGCATTGGTGTCCACCTACGTGGAGGTGGACACCAATGGCTGGCAATGACTCAGAGTTAAGAGTAGTTCGTCTAAGCCGCGACGGGCGCCGTCGCTATGACGAAAACGGTAAGCGCGCGCTGGTCGAGGCTGCATTGCGCCCGGGCGTGTCGGTAGCCCGTCTGGCACAGGAGCATGGGATCAACGCCAACCTGCTGCGCAAATGGACTACGAAGTACCTGATGGAGCGTGAGAAAGGCATCTCATTGGCATCGCTGAAGGACGACGCCGACGAGCGCGCCCCATCACCACCCGCAGTCGAAGTAATGGATGGCAAAGCCATCGATATGCCGGATTCACGTAAGCGGCCCGCGCCGGCAGAATCCTCCTCTGCATTTATTCCTGTCGTGCCACTACCACCGGCACTGCCGCCACCACCCGTATCTCCGGCACCGCCGATGACGCTCTCACTGCATGTATGTCTGTCGAACGGCGTGGAGCTCGATCTCAGTGCAGCGAGCATCGACGAGCTGAGCACCGTGGTCCAGATGTTCGGGAGGATGCCGTGTTCCGGTTCGACGAAAAGCTGACGGTATACCTGCACCGCGATCCCGTCGACTTCCGGTACGGAATGAACAGTCTGTCGATTCTCGTCGAACAGGCGATGCGCCTGAATCCGATGGATTCCTCGCTCTACGTTTTTACCAACCGGCGATGCGATCGCGTCAAGATCCTGGGTTGGCAGCACAACGGTTTCTGGCTGATGCTCAAGAGACTCGAGGCCAATGATCGCTTCGTCTGGCCTGACAGCAAAACCGAAGTCGTGACGTTGACCGTCGATCTGCTGCACTGGCTTCTCGAAGGTGCCGACATTGCTGCTCTTCAGCGGCATCCGAAACGCCACTATGCTCGCGTGAGTTGAACACGGCATCGGCGTGCCGGTCTAAGTGGCATGCCGATCAACGTGACCATCGACGCTGACGAACTCAGGGCGCTCCTCGCGATACGTGAGGAGCACGACGCCCTTCAGTCAGAGCGTGACGGGTTACGCAGCGCACTGCGTCTCGTGACTGCGGAGCGCGACCTGGCCGAGGAACGACTGCGCGCTTACCGGCGCGAGCTGTTCGGCGCGAAGAGCGAAGCCCGCGCATCGGATCAGCCCGGTCTGTTCAATGAAGCCGAAGTGCTCGGCACGAACGCAACACCCGCGCAGGAAGATACTCGCGAAACCACGATCGCAGCGCACACGCGCAAGAAGCGCGGTCATCGCAAACCGCTCGATCCCAGTCTGCCGCGCGAAGTCGTTCGGCACGAACTTCCCGAAGCCGAACGCTTCTGCAACCACGACGGACACGCGCTCGTCGAGATCGGCGTCGAAACGAGCGAGCAGCTCGACGTGATCCCCGAGCAGGTTCGAGTCATCCAGCACCAGCGCGTCAAATATGCCTGTCCGTGCTGCGACCTCGGCATCAAGGTTACGCCGGCGCCGGCGCGCATCATCCCGCGTGGGCTGCTGACGGAATCGGCACTCGCGTGGGTCGCCACCGGCAAGTATCAGTTCGGCATGCCGATCTATCGCCAGGCTGGTCTGCTGCGACGCTTCGGTGGCGACATCTCGTCGAACACGCTCGCCGCGAGCATGGTCCGCGTCGGTCACGCGACGCAGCCCGTTATCAATCTGATGCGCGACGCGTTGCTCGATGCTGACGTGATCTACTGCGACGAGACGACGTTCCAGGTCCTGAAGGAAGAAGGGCGCAAGCCGCAAACGAAAAGCTATCTCTGGGCGCAAATGACCGGATCGGGAACGCCTATCCGCTGTTTCGCCTATACGGCTGGTCGCGGCGCGAAGCTGGCCGACAAACTGTTCGCCGGCATTCGCAAGGGTGCGGTTCTGATGACCGACGGATACGAGCCCTACAACGGCATCGCGCAACAGTATCAGCTCGTGCATCTCGGATGCTGGGCTCATGCGAGACGGTATCTGGTCAAGGCCGAAGATAACGTGCCCAAGGCGGCCCGCTCCCCCGATCTGCTCGCCACACGCTTCATCAAACTGATCGGCAAGCTGTTCGCAGCGGAGGCGCGCAGTGAAACGTGGCCGGCTGAACGACGACAGCGATTGCGACGACGATACAGTGCGCGCGTACTCGATACCATCGAAAAGCTGATGCTCGAACAGTCGCCCGGCGTCGTGCCGCAAAGTTTACTCGGCAAGGCGCTGACCTATCTGCATGGGCAGTGGCCCAAGCTGATCCGTTACGTCGAGAACGGCAACTGGCCCATATCGAACAATCCCTGCGAAAATTCCATTCGCCCGTTTGTCGTCGCACGCAAAAGCTTCCTGTTTGCCGATACAGTTGCTGGCGCACATGCGAGTGCGAATCTTTATTCGCTGATCGAGTCGGCAAAAGCCAACGGCATCGACCCGTACTGCTACCTCACCTGGCTGTTCCAACGTCTGCCACTGGCGAAGACCGTCGACGACTACGACGCGCTGTTGCCGTGGAAGATGCCCGCCAATCTCCGCTGACCCTTCTCCCTGCCACACAATTTACGCTTCAGAGCACCTCTGAGTGGCGTCGTTCGTGGACCGCATACGTTCAATCCGCGAAGGCAGGCGCTGCATGACCGGATAGCAAATACTGTTGTCGTGAACGAATACCTTGTTTCATCATAGACTAGCAACCCGTCACATCTTGATTCCCTATGGTGAAGCACCCCCGTTCTTTTGCTGGCCTATAGGAAAGCAAACCAGCCCTCCGACGCACGTTGCTCGCTGGTTTCGCACCTCTTCAAATTCCGTAGAGCTTTCCTCCATCGCCTGCTCGCCGCGAGTCCGCCTGAATTTTTCTTCAGCCAAATCTCTAATGCTCGCGGCCACAATTCCGAGTGCGTCCTTCCCATGTGAAAACATCACCCCTATTGCGCGGTATACATACTGCTGCCTGCTCCGCGGTGCAGCCGCGCGACTGGTCGGACATCAACGGCAGCGGTCGCGGGATAACCGGTACTGTGGGATAGCCTTGAGACACCGGACAGGGTGGCGAAGTTAGCGCCCTGAGGCGAACGGCTGACGGGCGACGCTGGCTCCGAGGGGCATCTTACGATGCTTGGAACGTGTCTGAAGGCCCCGCTCAGGATAAGGCGGGGCTCAACTTCACCAAGGGGCATTCACAGAAACAAGAGATGCACCCTAGAGAGAATGCTGAAGCGCACCAAGGTGAAACAAGGGGCTAACGGGTTGGAGCCGTCTTCCGACAACTGGCCGATATTTAGCAGCACAAGCGTCAGCTCTATGCCGCTGACGGTGACCTGTTCTATGTGCAAATCGCTCAGCGCGCGCACCTCATCGGCAAACAGAAGTTGCTGGAAGACCATCCCGGCTTCCGCGGGCCGTATTTAGCGATTGCCGCGCGAACGATGCATCCATCATTTTCGTCGCAGTCAGGTCGCCCTACGTCTCGTAGCGTCACCGCGGATGAGGAACGTTACCATGTTCGAATTGAAAACGTTCAAAATATGAATGATTGACGTGTATATTCCTCCGATATCGTTGCAAATATGTTGGATTGCATGGTACATATACGCCACGGAGACAGGGCGATAGCATCAAAATGGAAGGTTTCGCCCTCTGAGACTCACACTAAAGGATGGCGAGATGGACAAGAAGCACTACGACGCATTGGTTATTGGTTCAGGGGCTGCAGGAAGTTTCGCGGCCAAAGAGCTTACGGAGCAGGGACTGGAAGTCCTGGTTCTGGAGGCAGGCAGGAATGTGACTGAGGACGATTTCAAGACCGACTTCAAAGGTCCTCGGGAGAAAGGCATTCAGCTTTGGGCACGTGCTCGGGCAGCTGTCACCGGCCAGCCCATTCAGTCGAAGGTCGCGTTTTACGGCAAGCAACTGCGGCATCTCTTCGTCAATGACCGGGAGAATCCGTACAGTACTCCGGACGACAGTCCCTTCTTGTGGATTCGTGGCAAGCAACTCGGAGGACGGCTTCATACATTTGGCCGTGTGTTAATGCGCTGGTCGGACTACGATTTCAAGGCAGCGAGTCGTGATGGATTCGGCGAGGACTGGCCGATATGCTATGAAGACCTCGCGCCATACTACGAAAAGGTTGAAGAGTTCCTAGGCATCTACGGGTGTCCGGACCACGTTCGGAACGTCCCCGACGGCAAGTTCGTAGGGCCATCAAAACTGACTGTCGCCGAAAAGCAATTCAAAGCCAAAACGGAAACGAGATGGCCCGAGCGTACGGCAATCGCTTGGCGGTACATGCCGCCGAATATCAAACGCGTTCCCCAGCCCATTCTTGCCGCCAGAAGCACGGGTCGCCTCACCGTCCGTACCGACGCAGTCGTGAAACGCATTACCACTGACCCGTCGAACGGAAAAGCAACCGGGGCTGAGTTCATTGACCGGCTGACAAAGCAGGTCGAAGCAGTGACCGCAAATGTTGTCGTGGTTTGTGCTTCCACGATTGAGTCGTCTCGTCTGTTGCTGAGCTCAACGTCGTCAAAGCATCCCAACGGCCTTGGGAATAGTTCTGGCGTCCTAGGGCGGTACTTTATGGACCAGGTGCCTAGCCTTATCATCGGCTCGGTTCCGGGTGTTAAAGGCTTCGAACTGGACGATACGCTTCCGGCCGACCCGTTCTATGGCGTGTCAGGTGGCGTCTACATCCCCCGATACGAGAACCTCGACCGCATCACCAATACGAACTTCGCACGAGGCTTTGGCTATCAGGGGACGATAGGCAGGCTGTTTGCGCGCGAAGATAAGCCGGCGAAATTCGGAGTGATGGGATTCGGCGAGATGTTGCCGCATTATCAAAACTGCGTCACGCTGAATAGCGGAAAAAAAGATGCCTGGGGGCTCCCGGTCCCGCACATTTCCTGCTCGATGACACAGAACGAAGCCTCCATGCTCCGGGAGCAGACACGGGCCATCAAAGAAATGATAGAAAGTGCCGGCCTGGCAATCGAATTCAATGGTTCATCGTTGGGGCTCGAGGAGAGCGGCGAAGGTGCTTTCCCGGAAGCCGATGCGTTTAGCCGGTTCCTCTTTCGGAAAAGCTTCACCAAGAGCATGTCGATGGGGGCCGCAATTCATGAAACAGGTGGCGTGCGGATGGGGGCAGACCCGAGCAAGTCGGTACTGAACTCCTACAACCAATCCTGGGACGTTCCGAATCTGTTCGTAACTGATGCAAGTTCGTTCCCGTCAGGAGGTTGCTCGGGGGCTACGCTCACGGCAATGGCGCTGACCGTTCGCGCATGTGAATACATCGCCGACCAGTACAAGTCTGGACGCCTGTAACAGCTATCGCTTGCGTCGTTGAGTGCCGGAACAACGAAGTAGGTTGCGCTGCCCCGTCTCATCGGATTATGCATAGTCGCAGGCGGCGGCCTGCCTTGATTGTTCATTTTCCAAACGGTACTATGGGCTCATGCCCAAAACCAAAATAGAAACCACCGAAGAGACAACGTCGTCGGCACGGCGCGGAGCACGCGGTGCGAACGTCCAACACGTGCTCGACGTGCTTCGCAGCGACGGCCCCTCTTCGCAGGCGGCCATCGCGCGCCGAACCGGTCTGGCCCCTGCCACGGTCAACAACATCGTCCAGGCTTTGCGAGCCGATGGTGTCGCGGATGTTCAGTGGATAAACGGGCGGGAAGCCCTGGTTCAGCTCGTCCCGAAGCAGGGGGCAATCGTTTCTATCTGCGCAGGCCCTGAGTCTGTGCAAGGTTCGGTCTTCAATTTTGCGAAGGGCACCCGAACGAATCGCACTCGAAAATTGCTCAAGGACGACCGACCGGGTGCCAGTCCGGAAGCGGCAATTGAGCTAATCCGTACGCTCGCCGGGGATGCCGGCGTCGCTGTCTCGGACCTGGCAGGCGTCTCCATCGCAATCCAGGCCCCCATCGACCGTGTATCAGGCTCTATCGCACCATGGGCAGCGAACCGGATGCCTGTCTGGCGAAACGTGCCTATCGCACAAGTCATCAAGGAAGCGCTTGGGGTCCCGGTCGTGGTGGACAACGACGCCAACCTTGCCGCACTGGCCGAGTGGACTTGGGGTACGGGTCGTGGTTCGGATTGTTTCCTGTATGTCACCTGTTCCGGCGGCATCGGCGGTGGACTCGTCATTGACGGCAAAATCCATCACGGCGGAAACGGCATGGCGCTAGAAATTGGGCATATCGTTATCGAGCAAACAGGTCCCGTGTGCTTCTGCGGTAGCCGGGGGTGTTTGTCGACACTTGCATCGGAGCGCTCCATCCTGGCGGCACTCCAAGGGTCAGAGAGCCCGAAGCGCTCGTTGGTCGAAGTGATTGAAAGCGCCAAGGATGGTGACCCCGCGTGTCAGCGCGTGCTCTATGAGGCGGGTCGCAACCTCGGGCGAGCTTTGGCCAATATGTCCAAAATCCTGGCGCCGAGCGTCGTTGCTGTCGGAGGCGTCCTGTCAGAAGCCGGTCCGCTGGTATTTGATAGCCTGCATTCTTCGATTGAAGAGAACAACGTGCCGGCGTTTTGCCCTTCCATCAAATTCAAGCGGGCACTGATTGCGGATGCGACATCGCTCGGCGGGGTCGCTGCAATCATGTCAGAACTTGGGCAAGGCGTTAGCGAATTGCCTGGTTGGATGGGCGCGGCATCCTGACACGCCGCCCGTGTCAAAGCTCGGTCTCCCTGAAAGCCTATTTGAATAAATTCGAATAATTAAGGGTTTTTACTAACAAAATATGGTCTGTTAGCGCGTAAATCATTCACAAAATGAACGATAATATAAATATATTGCGCAAATGATTCGGACAATGCTAACTTAGTCTCCAAGGCAAGGAGCCGTGACTCAGCTCCCAGAAAAAAACTTGGAGTGAGACGCTCTTGCAGCAGAACTGGTCGTAGGCACAGCGAACGCGTGCGCGACCAAAATTCTAAATCGCACTCAACTCCACTTGATTTTCTGAGCCGCACGCTGCGAACGCGCGTGCGAGCGATAAGTCGTGTGTACAGACGCAAACCATTTTCGTGAAAGCGTCTTTTTCGATTAGTACAACGATTTATTTGTCTGGTTTTACGAAAACCCATGAGCCTTACAAAGACAGGCGGAGACGAAACATGTTCAATAAGAAGTCCTTACTAGCTGGCTCTGTGATTGCAGCGACCGCTGTTACTCCGGGGTTAGCAGAGGCTCAAAGCAGCGTACAGATGTATGGTCGAATTGACGCTGGGTTGGAGTATGTCAGCGGACAACCCACCGGCCCAAACGCGAACGGCGCTCCGACGGGCACGGCAACTCGGTTCTCTCAGGAAAGCGGGGACGGCGGAGTCAGCATGTTCGGATTGAAGGGCACGGAGGACATTGGTGGAGGAACCAAGATTCTCTTCCATCTGGAGCTGCAGTTCCTTGCGAACAACGGCACGCTCGCGGGCGCCGGCCTGTTCAACCGATTCTCGACCGTTGGCATCTCAAATGATAGCTACGGTACCTTGACGCTCGGACATCAGCTCTTCATTTCAAATGCCGTCTGGGACTTCGACCCATTCGGGCAATCCCCATGGGCTTCAGCCTCCCTTGTGCGCGGCCGGAACTGGCCGTTCACCAACAACGCTGTCAACTACGACTCGCCGAAGTTCGGTGGATTCGACTTCACTGGCCAGTACGCGCTCTCGAACGCAACCAGCTGGAACGGCAACGGCACCACGTCGTCGGGGCGCAATGCAGGTTTCTATGTCACCTACACGAATTCGGTGTTCCAGGTCCGGGGGTTGTACGACGAGACGCGCAATCCAACGACCGGAAAGCTGGACGACCCATTCCTGTACTCCCGGGAATACACCTTGGCAACGAACGTGTTCCTTGGGCAGGTTAAGCTCATGGCAGCCTACCAGGCCTCGCGTACGTCCGGTATCGCTTCGCTGACGGGCGGTCAACCGACGACAACCGACCATTTCTGGGGCGGGGCGACCTGGCAAGTCACGCCTGCATTCTCGTTGACTGGTGCGGCCTATCACATCAATGCCAACAACAACGGCGGCAACGCAACGATGTATAGCGTCGGCGCGTCTTACAGCCTGTCAAAACGCACAGTTCTGAGCACCCAGTTTGCAACCGTTCGAAACAGCAGCACCGCGAACTTTTCGCTATTCGCAATCAACCCTGCGGGCGACTCTGTGGCCACCGGCAACCCGCCCAAAGGTCACAGTCAGTCGGGTGCTTACATCGGCATGATGCATTACTTCTGATGGTAGCTTGGCCAGCTAACGGCCTTCACTTAAGAGCGCCCCGCAATAACCCGAAGGACCGAACATTAACCTTGCCATGAAGTTTCGAAACGTTCATAGTATAGGCATATAAACAATGTAAATCATTCACACAATGAATGATTCGGAGACGCGAAATGCTTCACGCCACTAGCGGCACCTCGTCATCAGACTCTTCCTATCATGAGCACGCGCCTCTCGCGAAGGTGACGTTCCTTCGCCTGAGCGTGATGATGCTGCTTCAATTCATTCTTTTCGGCTCGTGGTTTGCCACGCTTGGGCTGGTACTTGCGACCTACAAGCTGCCGGGCATCATCGGTGCCGCATACACGCTCAGCGCGATTGCAGCCATTGTGTCGCCTGTCTTTCTGGGTGCAATTGGAGACCGCTACCTCGCGTCCCAAAAGGTGCTTGGACTTGCACACCTGGTGGGCGCTGCATTGATGTTGACGCTGCCATCTCTCGTGAAAGCCGGCGACGCCAACATGACGCTCGTGGTCATCTTCGTCTACATGATGTGCTTTCAGCCGACGCTTGGTTTGTCGAATTCGATTGCATTTCGACATCTCGGGAAAAGTGACAAGGCCTTTCCATTCCTCCGCGTGTTTGCGACGGTCGGATGGGTGATTGCCGGCTTGACGGTTGGAGCTATGGGTCTCTCGGCATCAACGGGTGTCTTCACATTTGCTGCCGTCGTTAGTCTGTTGCTCGGCTTGTATTCGTTCACACTTCCTGCTACCCCGCCGTGTGCCAAGGGGGCAAAGTTTTCGATGGGAGACCTCATCGGTGCGAAGTCGTTCGTTCTCTTCAAGGACCGCAACTTCGCGGTATTGATTCTATGCGCGTTTCTCACTTCTATTTCACTAGGCGTCTATAACACGTTTGCTTCGCCATATCTCGGCGTGCTCGGCATTTCGAACGTAGCTGGTGTGCTTGCGATTGGACAAGCGTCTGAGGTGCTCTTCATCATCAGTGTTCCATTCGTGCTGCACAAGCTCGGGCTGAAGTGGGCGTTGCTTCTTGGTATGGGGATGTGGGGCGTCCGATTCGTGCTCTTCGCGATGGCGGCGGACGGTCATCCGTCTCTGGCGGTCATTGGTGTGGCGCTTCATGGCATCTGCAACGACTTTTTCCTGATTCTCGCGGCAATGTTCATTGATGCCGTGGCGCCGCCCGAACTGAAAGTACAGGCACAGAGCTGGTTAATTATCGCAATCTCTGGCTTCGGTAGCGCGGCTGGCTCTTTCATCTCCGGAACCATCTTCGGAGCAACGGTAGCTCAACATCCAGAGGCAGGCGCCGCCGCGTGGAACTACATCTGGCTGGTTCCGATTGTTTCGGCCGTGATTACTGCCGTCATCTGGATTGCGTTCTTCCGTTCGCGCACGGCTGATAAGCCTCTCGAACCCGGCTCGGTCGCTTAAGCCTTCCGTGCCCCGTCTTCGCGACGCCGAAGCACCTTGAGGCAGCGCCGTGTTTGCTCCGGACCGTCTCGCCGCAACAATCATATTTGAACGAGGTACCCAGAATGTTTGACACCTTTTTGATTCGTCCAGACAGTCTTCGCAACGAGGAGAAGGACGGAAAGACCATCGGATTTACGCTCGCCGTGCGGCACGCAAATTATCGCGGCTGCTATCTGTCGCTCCACAACGGTTACTACATTTCGGTTGATGGCGTTGACTATCCGGTCAGCGCTCAATCGTTCGAAATCAACGGGCAAGCGGCTCGTGGCTTCAACGAAATCCGTACGGCGGTGCATGAGCACTGGGACTACGATGACGAGGCCATTCTGCACGTGAGCGCGCCGGGCGGCCTTTCCGAAGGCGAACACATTATTCGCTTTCAACAATCAGTGCTCGCGGCATATGGGTACTTGCCCACCGACGAAGAGTGGGTACGCAATCCTCCCACGCCCGGCTCGGGTGCAGGTTCGGACAAGGCACCTCAAATCGTGACGTACCGATTGAAGCTGAATGCGCAGGAGAAGGTTTAAATGGCTATTAAACGTGGTGTTTCGCTTTACAGCTACCAGCAATCGCAGTTCTTCAAGGAACTGGATTTGGAAGCACAAATTCGCGAAGTCGGAGACAACCTTCATGGCGCGGACGGCGTTGAAATCATCGATGAAATGTCCCTTCGCTACCCGAATCCGGGTGACGCCTTCACCGCCCAATGGTTCGGCTGGATGGAGAAGTACGGAACTACGCCGGTTACGATGGACGTGGGTATGGACGTCCTCCAGTTCCGTGACCACGTAATGACCTACGAAGAGTGTGCGGACCGCCTACGCCACGATATCCGTCTGGCGAAGTCGCTTGGCTTCAAGAACGTTCGAGTGCTCTCAGTAGTGCCCATCGAAATCCTGATTAGCGCGCTGCCCCTGGCCGAATCGCTCGACATCCGGCTCGGCAAGGAAATCCATCAGCCAATGCGGCTCGAGGGACAGCAGGTCACCGAGATTCTGGACTACGTCGCCAAGACAGGTACCAGGCATCTTGGCATCGTACCGGACCTGGGCATTTTCCAGACCCGTCCCTCAGAGGCGTTGCTCGGCTCCTTCGAACGAAAAGGTGCGCAGCCGGCTGCATGCGAAGCGTCGGTCGAACTCGCGAAGAAGATTGACTCGGGCGACGTGCCCTTCGATGTGCGCGATGTGATGAACTACACCGCAGGAAACGTGCGTTCGGCTTTCACCCGATATCTTAAGACGGGGGAGCGCGACGACGGCATCGCATCAGTCTTCGACGGAGTAAAGCGTTTCGCTGATGAGCAGCTGGATAACCCGCAAGAGCTCGATTATGCCGTCGTTGCCGAGGCACTGATGCTCTCTCGGACATCGCCGGACACGCTTCGGCAAATCGCCGGCAATGTGGTCGGCGTTCACGGCAAGTTCTACAACATGTCCCCTGTTCCTGGGAAGAATGGACAGTTTCAGGATATCGCCATTGACTATGAGTCCGCGATTTCAGCGCTGAAGGACGGTGGCTTCGACGGTTACATTAACTCCGAATATGAAGGTCAGCGCTACTATCAGGACCGTGGCCGCGAAGACATGATGAGCGAAATTGACCAGGTTCGCCGGCATCAGGAGATGCTGGGCCGCCTCTTGAGCCAATGAGCGAGTCTGCAATGACTGAGTCGAAAACCCAATCATCTGCGAGATTGGTGGCGTATGTGGGCTGTTATGCCACTGACGGACGTGAGTCCGGTGGCATTCACGTATTTGATGTCAGCGCCGATGGTCGTAGCCTCACTGAGACAAGCGGGGTAACTGAGCCCCAACAGGCTGGCTATCTAGTCTACTCGCCCTCACTGGGGGCGTTGTATGCGGTGGATGAACGCAAGACTGATGGTCGTGGGCCCGTAGGCCCTGCAGCCAGCGTTCACGCATTCTCGGTGAGCCCGACCGACGGTCGGCTCACATGGCTGAATTCTCACCTGGCCCCGGGTCCGATGCCGACGTATCTGTCGATGGACGAGACCCGAAGAATTCTTGTCACCGCCAATCACGGAGATTTCGCCCACGTTGAACGTGTAGTCCAATTACCGAACGGTGGATGGGGAACCGAGTACGTCTACGACGACTCGACCGTCATCATGTTCGGCATCGCAGCCGATGGTCTTATTGAGCGCATTCAAGACATCAAAGTGCTGCCAGGTCATGGCAAAGACCCCAACGGGTCGCCGCAGGCCGGTGGCCATGCCCAGTCAAGTGCACATGCTCATTGCGCAGTAGTCGACCCTAGCGGCCAGTTCGTTCTGGTGTGCGACAAAGGCACGGACCGAATTTATGTCTATCGCATGTCTGACGCTCTCGAACAGGTAAGCATCTACCAGTTCGAGGACGAAATCGGTCCACGACACGTCGCATTTGAAGCGTCCACAGGACGCGCTTTCGTAACGTGCGAATTCTCCTCGGAACTGGCTTCATTTGACTTTGACACAGCCACCGGCCGCTTGCGCCTGCTGGACCGAGTGTCGACAGTCGACGAAAAGCACGCTGGCCTGAATGAACCTGCAGACGTGCGCGTTCATCCGGACGGCGGCTTCGTATACGTGAACAACCGGGGGGAGGATTCCGTGGCCTGGTTCGCGGTTGGGAAGAATGGTGAGCTAGACCGGCGTGGTCATGTCTCCATCAGCAAGTCCATACATCCCGGGCTCGCCGCCAGGAGCTTTGCGTTCGACCCCACGGGAAACTTCGTGCTCGTCGCGGACAGGCCGGCAAACCTCGTCAAGTCTTATGCGGTAGACCGTTCAAACGGAAGCCTTCATCTCCTAACAGAAGCGTCCGTCGGCGACCCCGCGTTCATCGAGTTTGTCGCATTGGCTCCCAGCGAGTAATCGCGCAACCATAGTGGTTTTTATCATGCAGCAACCAGACACATCGCGCGTTGACGGCAGGTCCACCCTTCGCGTCGCTATTATCGGCACCGGGATGATTGGAGAAGTACATCGTCGCGCGGCGCTTCTCGCGGGAGCCGAAATCGTCGGCGCGATGGCTTCCACACCGGAGCGCTCTGAGGCAATCGCCGGCCGTTGGAAAACCGCACCGATTAGGTCACTGGATGAGCTAAAAGCGCTCGCTCCAGACCTTGTCCACGTGTGCAGTCCAAATGCTCTGCACGCTGAGCACGTAGAAGCGGCTATCGATGTCGGCTCGCATGTCATTTGCGAGAAGCCGCTCGCTGTGAACAGTGCAACCGCGCACCGTCTTTATGACCTGGCACAGAGCCGAAATCGGGTGGCTACCGTACCGTTCGTCTATCGGTTCCATCCTCTCGTGCGCGAAATCCGGGCTAGAGCTGTTTCGGGCGAATTCGGACGATGGCAGCTCCTGCACGGCAGCTATCTTCAGGACTGGCTGCTGTCGCCGTTCGCCACGAGCTGGCGCGTCGACTTAGCGCAAGGCGGCCCATCCCGAACCTTCGCTGATATTGGCTCTCACTGGTGCGACCTCATGGAGTTTGTCACGGGAGAAAGAATCGCATCACTGTGCGCCGCCATGTCAACAACGGTTCCGGAGCGCCCCGCGACATCCACTTCGACATTCGGAAGCGGTTCGGCTGATACAACAATGAAGGCCGTTGACACCGAGGATGCGGCAGCCGTCCTGTTCCGAACTGTCTCGGGTGTGCTTGGCTCGGTGACGGTCTCGCAGGTTTCTGCGGGACGCAAGAACCGCCTGTGGTTTGAATTCGATGGCGAAAAGCAATCTGCGGTTTTCGACCAGGAAAACCCCGAGACCGTCTGGATTGGGTCGGAAGACTCAGCGCAAATCCTGCACCGAAGCCCTTCCTCCGGGTCACCGGAGCAACGGCGCTTGTCGACGCTGCCTCCTGGTCATGCGCAAGGCTATGCCCAGTGTTTTGAGAACTTCGTGGCTGATACCTACGCGAGCGTGTGTGGAGAGCAAAGAGACGGCCTTCCGACCTTCGCCGACGGAGTCCGGTCTTCGCGGATTGTCGATGCCGTGGTCACGTCCGCGAAATCAGGCATGTGGGTCGACGTGGCGAGCGCGTCCAATTAAGCGTCTCGCCTGCACCCGCATTACCGCTTCACTCGATTACGGATTCTGCATTGAACGGAGAATCAATGAAAAACGCAAACACGCCTGTGACCTTGTTCACGGGGCAATGGGCTGACCTTCCCCTCGAAGAGGTAGCGAAGCTCGCTTCCAGTTGGGGTTATGACGGCCTCGAACTGGCATGCTCCGGTGACCATCTAGACATCTGGCGAGCTGCCGAGGACCAGACCTACCTCGATAGCCGTCGCGAAATTCTTGACCGCAACAACCTTCAGCTCTTCGCTATCTCGAACCATCTCACCGGGCAAGCAGTGTGCGATGACCCCATCGACTTCAGGCACCAGGCAATCGTCCGCTCGAGGGTCTGGGGCGATGGCGAAGCAGAAGGCGTCAGAACGCGCGCCGCTGATGAACTCAAGCTCACGGCACAGATAGCTCGCAAGCTTGGTATCGACACTGTAGTGGGCTTCACTGGCTCGAAAATCTGGCCATACGTGGCGATGTTTCCGCCAGTCCCGGAGTCGGTCATCGACGCAGGTTTCGAGGACTTCGCGAACCGGTGGAATCCGATTCTTGACGTCTTCGACGCAGAGGGCGTCCGATTCGCTCACGAAGTCCATCCAAGCGAAATCGCATACGACTACTGGTCGAGCGTCCGGACGTTGGAAGCAATCGACCAACGGAAAGCATTCGGTTTCAATTGGGACCCGTCGCACATGATGTGGCAGAACGTCGACCCCGTCGGTTTCATTCTCGATTTCAAGGACCGCATCTATCACGTGGACTGCAAAGACACTCGACTGCGTCCCAGAAATGGCCGGGCGGGTGTGCTGGGGTCTCACCTTTCCTGGGGAGACCCGCGTCGGGGATGGGACTTCGTAAGCACCGGGCATGGTGACGTGCCCTGGGAGGATTCATTCCGTGCACTACGGTCGATTGGGTACAAGGGACCCATCTCAATCGAATGGGAAGACGCCGGTATGGAGCGGAAGGAAGGCGCAGCTGAGGCGGTGAAGTTTGTTCGCTCGCTGTTGTGGCAGCCCTCCGCGGCGAGGTTCGACGCAGCTTTCGGACCGGGTTAATAACTGTCCAAGACCCCACGATTCCTGAACAGCTTGGGCCTTGCAAGGTCAGCAGCATCAAATCCGACACTGCACAACTTATGAACACTCACTTCGCTTCAACCGCGGGACCGGACAAACTTGTCGCGGCCCCAGAGTATGCGGATGGTCCCCGGTTGCTTGCGGACATCGGCGGGACAAACGCACGCTTTGCGCTAGAACGGCGGCCGGGCGCCGTCACGGACATTCGCGTCTATCCATGTGCAAGCTTTGCCGGCGTAACGGAGGCCACCAAGCAATACCTCGCGGACATGGGCACCCCTCACGTCCAAAATGCCGGCATCGCGATTGCCAATCCAGTGGACGACGATATGGTTCAGATGACAAACCTGGACTGGGCGTTCTCCAGAGCGGAAATGCGCGCGACGCTTTCCCTGGCTCGTCTCACGGTTGTCAACGACTTCACGGCCCTCGCCATGGCACTGCCGGGATTGTGTGAGACGGACTACGTTAAGTTTGGGTTGGGCGAGCCAACCGCGAATGAACCGATTGGGCTTCTGGGACCTGGCACGGGGCTCGGAGTCTCAGGCCTTGTTCGAACAGGAAATGGATGGGTGCCACTCGCGAGCGAAGGCGGCCATGCATCGTTCTCTCCGGTCGACGAACGCCAGGAAATGGTCCTCGCGTACGCAAAGAAAAACTGGACCCACGTCTCGTTTGAACGAGTTGCCGCTGGCCCCGGACTCAGTGTTATTCATAGTGCGTTGGCGGCGCTGCATCGTAAGGACGGCCGCACAGTCGTTCCGGCCGAGGTCACGCGACTCGCGCAGGCCGGTGATTTGCACGCGCTGGATACGGTCGCTTGCTTCTGCTCAATACTCGGCAACCTGGCTGGGAATCTCGCGCTCACACTGGGCGCGAAGGCCGGCATCTTTATCGGTGGTGGCGTCGTACAGAAGCTCGGCACTCAATTTAATACGTCTGTATTTCGTCGCAGCTTCGAAAACAAAGGGCGGTTCAACGAGTATCTTAAGCGTATCCCAACGTACCGGATTACAGCCGACTACCCCGCCTTCGTGGGCATCGCTGCAATTCTGGCGCAGCAGTCAGCGCACTGATACCTTCCGTCAGAACGGTGTCGGCGCCTCGACGCAGACGACGAGTAGCCCGAGCGACCGTCCATTCTGATTTCATGCATCAGTTGGCACCCATTCCGAAGTCATCCAGTCGAGGAACGCCTTGACTCTAGCCAGGCTCATGCGTCGGCGAGGCACATAGGCTTTGAACCAGCTTTCCTGGGGCGAATACTCAGGTAGTACCCGCACAAGCTCGCCCGACCTGAGGGCCGACGCCGAGATATATCTGGGCAACAGCGCAATGCCTAAACCCGATTTGGCGGCCTGAAGCAAAGTCAGATTGTCATCAGCCTGCAGCCGAGGGGGTACGTCAACTGAGACCACTCCCCGGCTAGACTGAAAGTGCCAAGTTACTCCAATCGGAGCAAATACTAGACACGAATGCGTAACCAGGTCTCGGGGATGTGTCGGCCGCCGCGTGGCTTCGACGTATCCCGGCGCGGCGCATAGCACTGAATTAACTGGCTGTAACGGCACGTCCACGACGCCTTCGTAGCTGGCGAGACGCCCACTGATTGCGATATCAAACCCGGACTCAGCAGGGTTTGCGGAACGGTCGACGAGCGCCAGTTGCATGGTTATTCGCGGATGGCGGGCTAGGAACGCGCAGAAGACCGGCGCTAATTCCTGCGTGGCGAGCGTCGTCGGCGCCATCACGCGTAGGTGACCCTCGAGCTTGCCCGCGTCTCGCTCGACCGATGTCAGAAGTTCGTCGAACTCTGCAACGAGGTCGACCGCGCGGGCATAGAATTTCTCGCCCGCTTCGGTCAGCGCCACGCTGCGCGTGTTTCGTTCAAAAAGTCGGGTATTCAGTTCCTGCTCGAGCTGCGCAATACGGCGCGCCACAACTGATGGCACAACGTCGAGACCTCGCGCGGCGTCGGCGAAAGTGCCGAATTTCACGACCGCGACGAATGTCCGAACGTGGGTAATGACGTCCATGGTGCCTCTTTATCAGTCTGATTAATGCAAAAAATCGATTACACAAATCCGAAATTTACTTTAATCGAGCTAGTTTTGCATCAATAGAATTGTCACATGCGAAATCGACAAACATCGTCGAACGCCCCACATACAAACAATTCCGGAGACAGCCATGGACCACCGGCTTTGGCAAACCATGCCGGCGGATAGCCAGCACGAACCTCTCGAAAACCCTGAGCGCATTGCAATGCCGTCGAAGACGAGCGCTGCCGCGCTCCGCCGTTCGTCCGTCGGCGCCAGGAAATCCCCGGCAGATTGGAAAAGCGACCAACTTATTTTCGCCCCATGCAGACAGGCGCGGACCGGCAACGGTCCCGCACTGGCTCGCGCGCGGTCCCGGCAATCCATGCCGTCATGTAGGTCCGCCGCTGCTACGGCCCATGCGACTTCAAAGTGCGCTGGGTCCGGCCGGCCGCATCAATCGTATTGGTAGCAAGCGAGGTAGAGAGATGGCACAAAGCAATATCAGCGTAGAAGTCACTCGAGTTCGGCAGCTCACGGAACGAGTGAGGGAATATCTCCTTACCTCGGTCGATGGTCGGTTCCTTCCCGAGTACGCACCTGGGGCGCACGTAGCGCTGCACACGGTGTCTCCCGAACGTGGACTAATCGTTCGACATTATTCACTCATCGGTGGCAGCGACAGCGAATCTGACCCACGCACAACTTATCGGATTGCCGTCCAGCGAGACAGCGATACGCGAGGCTCAGCTCATATTCATGCCACGTTCGTGCCGGGGACACGGCTCGAAATCGCTCCTCCGACGAACAACTTCCCGCTGGACCGCAGGCCGGGTCCTATCCTGCTCATCGCTGGCGGCATCGGTGTCACGCCCATCTTCTCGATGGCTCGCAGTCTCGTGCGCCGGCAGCGCTACTTCAAGCTCCTTTACGCAGGTCGCAATCGGGACTCGATGGCCTACCACCGCGAACTCAGTCGCCTCGCGGCAGAGTCCGCGACCTTTCATTACAGCGATGACGCGGGCGTGCTCGACATGGTCAAGCTGCTCCGTGACCAGGAAGACGGCACCACGGTGTATGTATGCGGTCCTGGTGCAATGATTGCCGCCACTCATGCCGCCGGAAAAGAATTGGGTTGGAACCCTGACCGAGTCCGCAGCGAGGCGTTTGGCGCTTCTCGTGGCGCCGACGCGAATGCTTTCGATGTTCGACTCCTCCGCAGTGGCCGCACGGTTCGCGTTAGCGCGGACGCTAGCATCCTCGACGCATTGAATGCGGCAGGTGTTCCCGTACTCTGGGATTGCAGGCGTGGCGAGTGCGGTCTGTGCCCGCTCAAGGTCGTATCGAGCGATGGCCCGCTCCAGCACAACGACCTGTATCTGACTGAAGAAGAAAAGGCTGCCGGCGACACGATGTGCATCTGCGTTTCGCGAACAGCAGGTCGCGAAATCGTGCTGGACGCCTGAGCGGCCCCATCTTGGAGAAAGTGATGAGTTTCAAACTTACGGTTGCTCATCAAGCGCCGGAACACGACTTCGACGTGCCTGGATTCACTCCGGGTGGATTCGCCGACCATTCGACGCCTCTGGTTCGAAACAGCTGGTATGTCGCTGCGAGGAGTTCGGATGTTTCCCGCGACATCATCAGTCGGCGCCTGCTTGGCGTCGATGTTGCCCTCTACAGGACGATGGCAGGCGAAGTCGTGGCAGTGCGCAATCGATGCCCGCACCGGTCGTTCCCGCTCGCGAAAGGCAAGCTGATTGGCGACGTTCTCGTGTGCGGCTATCACGGAATGCAGTTCGACCCTTCAGGCCGCTGTGTGAACATGCCGGCAATGCCCATCATCCCTACGAATGCGAATGTCCGTAGCTTTCCCACCGTCGAACGCAGCCCACTCATCTGGATTTGGATGGGCGACCCCGATGCAGCGGACGAGAACCTCGTACCCAACACCGACTGGTTGCCCGACCCGGAATGGAAGAGCGTCGGCGATACGTTCCACATGAAGTCCGACTATGTGTCGATGCACGAGAACCTTCTCGACCAGACACACTTTCCGTTCCTTCATCCGGGCGCAATCGGTACCCCCGAATACGCTCGCTCGCGACTAAAGGTTCGTGTCGAAGGCGATGTCGTCGTGATTGACCGTGAATTGCTTAATTCGCCGCCGCCTGGAGTCTATGGTATCCCGACAGGCTTGATGGGGAAACCGGTCGACCGCTTCTCGGAAGCCCGATTTGTGTCGCCGTCGCTTCACACTGCGTACGCCCGTATCGTCGACAACAATGACCCGAGCGGGCAGCCTCGCACTTATCGCTTCAATATCACGCACGTCTTCACCCCGGAGACAAACGGAAGCATCCACTACTGGTGGTTCTGTAGCCGCAACTTCAAGCTTGATGACAAGGAAATCGACGCTCATCTCTACGCAGCTTCTTCAAAGGCGTATCAGGAAGACGTCGATGCTCTCGAGTGGATTCTTCAGACGGTGTCCTCCGACACACAACCGCAGTTCGACCTGAACTTTGCGCCCGACAAACCGGGCTTGCTGATGCGCCAGGTTCTCTATCGGCTGGCAGCTCAGGAAGCGGGTCCGCAAGGAACCAGCCCTTGCGCAACCACGGGGCAATGCACTGACGCAAATAAGCAGAACCCGGCGTAAGCAATACGAGTTCTCTTTTTTGTGCAGGCGCTCGCCAGCCCCTAGGCTGAGGCGGGCGCCCTGAAAGTCCGAAGTCAATGTTCATCCAGGCAATCAAGTTTCGGCCCGACCCACATTCTAATAAGACGTACAACTAACGTTATGACGTAGGAGACATTCCCGTGATTAGCCACAAGTCCCCGGCCGCACCGTCGAGCCAAAGCACCATAGACGTTCAGTCGTTTATCGACGGACGAAAAATGTCGTTTTACCAACTGAGCGTCATCGCGATATGCGTCGCCGTGCTCGTACTGGACGGCTTTGACGCAGTCATGATTGCGTATATGGCCCCGTCGCTGGCTGGCATTTTGCACCTCGCACCGAAAGAGCTTGGGCCACTCTTCGCGGCGGGCTTGGGCGGTCTCACTGTGGGTGCGTTCCTTTGTGGGCCGCTCGCAGACAAGGTGGGCCGAAAGCGCGTTCTTATTGCCTCGGTGGCGATTTTCGGTGGCTTCACGCTGCTCTCTTCGCTTTTCCACAGTCTCTCTTCGCTAACCACGCTTCGCTTTCTTGCAGGACTGGGACTTGGGGGCGCGGGCCCGAGCGCGATGGCGCTGATTGCAGAAATGTGTCCGCGCGACCGACGTTCTTCCCAACTGGCGTGGCTCGGCTGCGGTATCCCATTAGGCGGTGGTATTGCGGGTTTCGTTGCCGCCAAGATGATTCCGGTCTACGGCTGGTCTTCGATGTTTGTCATCGGCGGCGTCTTGCCTTTGCTCCTGCTGATTGCCATTGCGATTCGGGTTCCCGATTCCGTACGCTTCCTTCTGCTGCATCATGCCGGACAGTCAAAAGTGCGACGCGTCATGTCGAAGATTGCGCCTGAGCAGGATTTCTCTTCAGCCACGTTCTCATCGCGCAATGAGAAGGAAAGCCGCGCGGTCGTCTTGGACCTGTTCAAAGATGGACTCGCCAGCTCGACATTGCTCCTTTGGCTGGCATCGTTCTGTACGTTGATGGTCGTGTATTTCCTGACGAACTGGTTGCCCATTCTCCTGCACTCAACGAAACATTCGCTGGGTGAAACGTCACTTCTTCTTAGTCTGTTCCTCATTGGTTCGCCGTTCGGCAGTTTAACCGTGGGATTCCTGATGGACCGTTACAGCCGCCATCTCTGCATGGTCGTCAGCGCGTTTATTGCTGCGGTCTGCCTCATAGTAATTGGGAATGTCGTGAGTGACCTGTTGCCGGCAGCTGTCGTCATCATGGCGGTCGGTGCTTCGTGCGGCGCTTGTGTGACTGGTTCAAGCATCCTCGCGAGCTTTATGTACCCCACAGCTGTTCGGGCTACGGGTATTGGCTGGACGGCCGGTTGTGGCCGTCTTGGTTCCGTGTTTGGAACGATGAGCGGCAGTGTTCTGCTTGCGACCGGAATGGCCGTGCCGTCGCTCCTCAAGGTCGCTTCAATTCCGTGCTTCCTTGCCAGCGTAAGCTTCTTCGCGCTGATGCTAGCAGCGCGCAAGCGCCCTGAAAACCTGATAGCCGTATCGGCGAAAGGCAGCGCCTAATCTCGCGACGGAGGCCGACATGCTCGAGGCAAGACTCATCAACCGCACCCGTACAGTGGGGCCCGCAGACTTGCCATTCGAGATTGAATTTGCCAGCACTGGAGAAGTGATTACGGTCCGGTCAGACCAGACCGTTATCGAGGCGCTGATGGAAAACGACGTGGTGATTCCCTCGTCCTGTAACCAAGGTAGCTGCGGAACCTGTGTGATGCGTGTGCTGGATGTCACCCCCATCCATAGAGACGTATTCCTGACTGACTCAGAGCACGCGGAGAACGACCAGTTCACCCCATGTTGCTCTCGGGGAGTAAATCGCCTCGTGATTGACATCTAAGGTGGTGATTTCATGTCAATGAATCTTGCTTATCTGCGTACATTCCTCGCGGTCGCAGACACCGGAAGCATTTCTGGCGCATCCAGGACGTTGTTCCGGGCGCAGTCTGCGGTCACTCGAGCTGTCCAGGAATTCGAACTGCTCCTCGACACACAGCTGTTTGAGCGACGTCCCAGCGGTATCGTGCCAACTTCTGCAGCCGAAGCAATATTGCCTCGGGCGCATGCGGTCATGCAGGAACTTGCCGCCTGGAGCAAAGACAAGGTTCCCACTGCACAGCCAGAGGCGATGTACCGATATGTTCCCCCGGCCGTGCTTTGTGGAAGGCGTCTTGAAATGTTCTCGAGGCTTCTCCGGTGTCGCCATATGCCCACCGTGGCGAAACAGGTTGGTGTGAGCCAACCGGCAGTCAGTGCGGCAATATCTAGTCTCGAAGCATGCATCTCGGAACGCCTCTTCGTTCGAACAACCCGAGGTCTCTCTCCGACTGACCACGCCGCGCTTTTAGGGCAGTCGACTCGTCGGGCCCTCAATGATGTCGCGCGATTGCGGAGCGATATTGCGTTGAGAACGGGCGAGATTACTGGTGAGGTAGCCGTTGGCGCTTTGCCGCTTGCACGCGCGTCAATCCTTCCAGAAGCCATCGCCCAACTGGTAGCAGCGCATCCGAACGTGCTGGTCAGTACAGTGGAAAGCCCATTCGAAGACTTGTGCGCCGCTCTACGTGCGGGCGAACTTGATTTCATCGTCGGCGCACTCAGAGACGCGGAACAGGCTCCAGATTTTGAAACACGAGAGCTCTTTCGTGAACCACTCGCAATCGTCGTGCGACGCGGGCATCCGCTTACGCAGAGCCGCAGTGTCGGCTTGAAAGACCTTGCTGGCTATCGATGGATAACGCCTCGGCGGGACACGCCCGCACGAACGCTGCTATCCAGTGCCTTCGCAGCATTGAATCACCCAGAGCCTACGGTCGTTGTCGAGACGGGCGATGCAGCCATCGTCCGTCGTCTTCTAGCGCAAACCGATTTGCTAGCAGCCGTGTCGGCTAGCCAGATGTCGGCCGAAATCGGTCCGGAGAAGTTACGGCCCTACCTGTCAGTTTGTCCGGAACGGTTCGCTCGATTTGAATCACACGGCGCGCCGGCGTTCTCGAGTCGCCGGCGGCGACGAGATTGGCGCAAATGATTGCGGCGAATGTATCGGTGAACACGAGTCAGATGGCACGCGACCCGGACACGCCCTTAATTCTTTCTGCACCCGGCAGAAGCTTCACGCATTAGGGATTAATGCGCTCGTATCTATGGAGATGAGATGAGTCAAAATCGCGGAGTTGTATACATCGAGCCAGGCAAAGTAGCGGTCAAGGATATTCCGTTTCCCGAGATGGTGAACCCTGCGGGACGTCGCGCCAACCACGGTGTCATCCTGAAAGTTGTCTCAACGAACATCTGCGGGTCCGACCAGCATATGGTCCGGGGACGAACAACTGCGCAGCAAGGGCTTGTCCTCGGGCACGAAATCACCGGTGAAGTTATCGAAGTCGGTTCCGACGTCATTACCCTGCAGAAGGGTGATTTGGTATCCGTTCCCTTCAACGTCGCTTGCGGCCGTTGTCCGATGTGCAAGGCACAGAACACGGGCGTTTGCCTTACGGTGAATCCGGCTCGTCCTGGCGGCGCCTATGGCTACGTCGACATGGGCGGGTGGATTGGCGGTCAGGCCGAGTACGTTTTTGTACCGTTCGCCGACTTCAATCTATTGAAGTTCCCTGACAGGGACCGCGCGATGGAGAAGATTCGCGACCTGACGTGCCTGTCGGACATCCTCCCGACGGGGTACCACGGGGCTGTGACCGCAGGCGTTCGCCCGGGTGCCAGCGTATATGTCGCGGGCGCTGGTCCTGTTGGCATGGCAGCAGCCGCTTCCGCGCGGCTGCTTGGTGCAGCGGTCACGATTGTTGGCGACGTTAACCCGGCACGCCTCGAACATGCCAGAGCAGTCGGCTTTGAAACCGTAGACCTGTCCTTGGATGCGCCCTTGACGGAGCAAATCGCGGCCATCCTCGGTGAACCGGAGGTCGATTGTGCGATTGACTGCGTCGGCTTCGAAGCACGCGGCCATGGGCACGACGGGTCACGTCATGAAGCACCGGCGACAGTGTTGAACTCGCTGATGGAAGTCACCCGCGTTGCCGGCCAGATTGGCATCCCCGGCCTGTACGTAACGGATGACCCGGGTGCAACAGATTCTGCCGCGAAACAAGGCAGCTTGTCCGTGAGGCTTGGCTTGGGCTGGGCGAAGTCGCACAGCTTCTTCACGGGACAAACGCCGGTCATGAAATACAACCGCGACCTGATGCGCGCAATTCTCTGGGACCGCATCGACATCGCTCGTGCTGTTAATGTCCAGGTCATCTCGCTCGATGACGCTCCGACCGGATACGCGCAGTTTGACGCCGGAGCGCCTAAGAAATTCGTCATCGACCCTCATGGGACGCTGCGCAAAGCGGCGTAGTCGACAGAATTAATAATAAAGCAGCGTTTGGAGACTAAAAATGAAAACGAAACTGATTGCCGCCAGCTTGGTGACAGTGCTGGGGAGCGTTGCTCTCAATGTCCAAGCACAGAGTAGCGTGACGCTTTTTGGCACAATCGACACGGGTATTTCGTATGTGAGCAACCGTGGCGGACATAGCGCATGGCAGACCGACGACGGCATCAATGGGCCGAATCTTTGGGGTTTTATTGGACGGGAAGATATTGGTGGCGGCACGAAGGTTATCTTTAATCTCGTAAGCCAGTTCGTTTTGAACTCTGGCTCTTTGTTGCCCGGCCAAAGCCTTTTCAGCCGGAACGCCTATGTCGGCCTGACCAATGGCCAGTACGGGACGCTTACTTTAGGCAATCAGTATGATTTTATGGTCGACGCGCTGTACAACACGAAGGATGACCCAGCCATCTACACGGGCCATCTTTATGGCCAAGGTGCAGGTCCCTTCCAGGCTTTAGGGCTGCCCAGTAATCCCACGGGCAACTTTGACTGGTACCGCGCGGCGGGACGCATCGCGAATTCGGTCAAGTACACCACGCCAGTATTTGCGGGCTTGAGTGCCGGGGCAATGTATGGTTTCGGAAACGTTGCGGGCTCGTTGGGAACCGGCAATGCAACGAGCTTCGCCGTCAACTACGCAAACGGTGGCTTCGGAGCTGATGCGGCATACACGTTCGTTAAATATCCGGCCACCGCCGGAACTATTGGGCCGCAGGTCGGAGTGCGCAACTGGGGTGCCGGCACGCGTTACCAGTTCGGCCCTGTTCTGGTCAGCGCCCTGTTCGTCACCGTCAAAAATACGGCGAACGGGGGCGGCATCTGGCAAGGTTCGACGGGCATCGACTATTTCGTTCGCCCCGACGTCAGTCTCAGTGCAAGCTATGCTTACATGAAGGGAAACGAGGTGGTGAGCAACAATCACGCACACCAGATTGACCTCACTGGGGAATACTTTCTTTCCAAACGAACCAGCGTTTACGCGATGACGGTCTATCAACGAGCAAATGAAGGAGCGCACGCGTTGATTATGGGTCTTACAGGTGCCAACGCGGCATCGAGCGGGCCCAATCAATTTATCGGCCGCGTAGGATTAAAGACGAAGTTTTGACCTCGATGACGGCCCTCGCTAGTGTCCTGAGTTAAAAATTCATTGAATGATGCCGATCACGTACTAAAGTGTCCTGTGTAGCACTTGATACGCGGAGGCAACGATGAGTGGACGGTCCAAAGGGGAACTCGTGCTGAGCGATTCGGAGCGCGAAGACCTGCAAGCGCTGACGATGCGACGCAAGACCGCGCAGGCCCTGGCATTGCGGGCGCGCATCGTGTTGGCCTGTGCCGATGGCATGGACAACAAGACAGTTGCGGCGAAACAGCGGGTCACACAGCAAACGGTTTCGAAGTGGCGGGCGCGATTCGTGAGCCATCGTGTGGACGGCCTGCTTGATGCACCACGGCCCGGCGCACCGAGGACGATTGATGACGCGCGCGTCGATGCGGTCATCGCGAAGACGCTCGAGTCCGTGCCTGTCGGAGCGACTCACTGGAGCACGCGCACGATGGCTCGCGAAATGAAATTGTCGCAGACAGCGGTCACACGAATCTGGCGTGCTTTTGGCTTGCAACCGCATCGGCAGGAGACGTTCAAGCTCTCCAGCGATCCGATGTTCGTCGACAAGGTGCGGGATATCGTCGGGCTTTACCTGGACCCGCCGCTCAAGGCCATGGTGCTGTGCGTGGACGAGAAGAGCCAGATTCAGGCGCTCGATCGCACGCAACCCATGTTGCCGTTGGCACCCGGCATCCCTGAGCGACGTACCCACGATTACATGCGCCACGGTACGACCACCCTGTTCGCGGCGCTGGACATCGCTACTGGTGAAGTAATCGGCGAGGTACATCGGCGCCATCGCAGCAGCGAATTTGTGCGCTTTCTGCGCACCATCGAAGCCAGCGTGCCGTCTTACCTGGAGGTGCATCTGGTAATGGACAACTATGGCACGCACAAAACGCCCTCGATCAAAGCCTGGTTCGCTCGTCATCCTCGCTTCCATGTTCACTTCACACCCACCTCGGCGTCGTGGCTTAACCAGGTCGAACGATGGTTTGCCGCGCTCACTGAAAAATACCTTCGACGCGGTACGCATCGGTCGACACGTCAACTCGAAGACGCGATCCGTCATTATCTGGATGTCTATAACGCGAACCCCAAACCGTTTGTCTGGAGCAAGTCGGCCGATGAGATCCTGGCCAGCCTCGAACGGTTTTGTGTGCGCGTCCGCAAGGCTGCGGCAGGAGCATCATGAATATCAATACCGACGCAATTGATGAAGTTTCCCTCGCGCTCCTCTACCTGACCCTGCATGACCGATACCGTGCATGGAAGGGCTTCGACTGGGATGTGCTGAACCGGCTCCATGAACGAGGCCTCATCGAAGACCCAGTCAACAAGACGAAGTCCGTGATCTTTACGGAAGAAGGACTGCGCGAGTCCGAGCGACTTTTTAATCAGCACTTTGTCATTCCGGAAAGAACAGAGAATTGATTCAACGAACTTCTAACTCAGGACACTAGCGCGAGGCCGTCATCGTTCGCGACGCTGGTCTGCACAGATTTTGTCGAGTGCAATATCGGCCGACAATGTTTGATTCCACGACATATCCGAGATACATCGATTCGACAAAGAAAATACTATAGAACTCTGCGCAGACCGATGCGTCCGTCGACGTCAGACCGGTTCCATGCCGTGCGCAATTTTGGCCGAATCGGCCTCGGGCGAGGACAGGCATTCAAGGAAACCAGCGGCCGCTTCGCGTCGTTCCGATGTCGCGCAGATGGCAGCGGAGAAAACCGTGGCAGCTTGAATATCTGGAGGAAGCATCCCTATCACATCAATGCCGGGCTGATGGATAAGCTCACTGAGTTGCTGAAAGCCAATTTCGACAGTCCCGTCGGCCACGAGATTCCCCACTGGCACGCCTGGTGAGGCCTCCACGATTCTCGATGCTACGGCGTCGAGGATGCCCCATCTGCGAAGTAGACCGATAAGGTGAACCCCGCTTGGTCCCGTCGAATATCCGATGGTGCTAGCGCGCAGGATGGTATCGCGTACGGCCGCTTCTGAACTGATGTCGCGACGCGGCTCGCCGAGCTTGACCGCAACCGCAATCCCCGAACGCGCCACATCAATTTGACTTCCAGGAAGGAGGTGACCACTTTGGCTCAGTCGCTCAAGAGCGTCCGACGCGAGGACCACGATATCAAAGCGCTCGCCATCGTGAACGCGGCGAGCCGCCTCCACACCGCCAATTGATAAGACCGAGACAGTCTGCTCCCGCTGTCGCTCGTATTCGTCCGCAAGCTTCGTCAGCACGTGACGCGTGGCCATGGACGAAATGACTGTCAGGGGAAGATTCAGAGTATCAGTCGACATGCTGGTTCCCGTCAGTCAATGTAGCGCAGCCCAGCCTGTTTTAGCGGCTCTCGCATGTTGTACATGTCGAGCCCGAGTACTCCCGAGGCCAGCCTGGCTCGCTTCTCGGCTTCATTTGCCTCACGAGCGGTGGCTTTCTCAAGCACCGCGCTAGCGGCGGAGGCGGGAACGGTCACGATACCGTCCAGGTCGGCGACAACTACATCCCCGGGAGTGACCAGTGCACCTGCGCAGACTACGGGGATATTGACCGAACCCACCGTCGCCTTAATCGTTCCCTTTGCGGAAATCGCTTTGCTCCACACTGGAAAGCCCATTTCTTCGAGAACCCTTGCGTCGCGCACGCCCGCATCAATGACTAGGCCTTTGGCGCCCCGTGCCTGGAAGCTGGTCGCCAATAGGTCGCCAAAGTAGCCGTCGGTGCAATCTGCCGTTATCGCTGCAACAACGATGTCTCCAGGCTGAATCTGTTCAGCGGCGACGTGCATCATCCAGTTGTCACCAGGATGAAGCAGAACGGTGACTGCCGTGCCGTACGCCTGTGCGTGAGGAAATATAGGACGCATATACGGCTTGAGCAAACCCGTTCGACCCATCGCCTCGTGGACAGTGGCCGAGCCCAGCGCACCAAGTTTGCCGGCCACCTCTTTGTCTGCGCGCTTGATGTTGCGGTAGACGACTCCCATCTCATACATAGTCAAACTCCCTTCGCTTTGAGTGCGGCGTCTAGGCGCGGGTAAACTCGACGTGCGTTGCCTTCGAAAATCTTGTGCCGGGCTTCCGGGCTGATATCCGCTGCTTCGACATAACGTTTCGTGTCATCGAAGTTGAAGCCCGTCTCGGGGTCGATACCACGAACTGCCCCAATCATTTCGCTTGCGAAAAGAACATTGTCGACAGGTATGACGCGGGTCAACAAGTCAATACCCGGCTGGTGATAGACGCAGGTATCGAAAAACATGTTGTTGAGAAGATGGTCTTTGAGCAGCGGCTTTTTCATTTCCTGTGCGAGCCCACGGAAACGTCCCCAGTGATACGGGACGGCGCCACCGCCGTGTGGAATGACGAAGCGTAGCGTCGGGAAATCCCGAAACAGGTCCGACGTCAGGCACTGCATGAAAGCAGTCGTGTCCGCGTTCAGATAGTGCGCGCCCGTCGTATGAAAGCAGGCGTTGCAACTTGTGCTCACGTGAATCATCGCCGGGATGTCGTACTCAACCATCTTTTCGTAGATGGGGTACCAGTATTTGTCGGACAGCGGCGGACTTGTCCAGTGACCGCCCGACGGGTCGGGATTCAGGTTAATCGCGACATTGCCATACTGTTCGACGCACTTCACGAGCTCAGGGATACAGGTCCTGACGTCGACACCGGGACTTTGCGGCAGCATCGCTGCTGGCGTGAAGTGGTCCGGAAAGAGCTGACTCACGCGGAAACATAGTTCGTTGCAAATTGCGGCCCACGTGTTCGAAATTTCGAAGTCACCGATGTGATGGGCCATGAAACTGGCCCGGGGGCTGAAAATGGTCAAATCGAGGCCACGCTCCTCCATCAGTCGGAGCTGGTTGCTCTCAATCGATGCACGCAGTTCATCGTCGCTAATCTGTAGCTCGGATACGCTCGGCATCTCTGCCGGATTTTTGATGCCTGCAATCTGCCGGTTACGCCAGTTTTCCAACGCCTTTGGCGCGGTTGTGTAGTGGCCGTGAATGTCAATAATCATCTTGATATCTCTGACGGGTTAGGGACCGCGCCGGCGGCGGCAGCAGTTGTTTCTCGCCGAGCGCGCCTATTGCTTCGGCGGCGCAGACTTGTCCCACGAAACGTTCTGACCGCCTTTCCCTGCGACCGAATAAAGCGCCCCGGGCGCGTTGCGCGTCTTCTGAAATGCTTCCAATGTCTCACCGCGCATCGCCGCATAAATATGCAGATTTGACACGGCCCGTCACTGCGCCAAGCTTCTCCAGCATGAAGAAGATGACGCCGTAGTGGAGGAGTCCGCGCCAGTCCCGGCGACGGATGAGGTCGCGCTCCTGCTCCGTAAGTCCGGCCGCCTCGAAGCTTGCCTCCTCATTGCTCTTGAAGGCTTCGCGATGTTCGGGTTCAATCATGCGATGGAGATAGTCGTTGATGCGATACGCGCGCACCGCCATTTCAATCGAGAACGGGTACGTTCCTTCGAGTTTCTCGACATCGGTCAGTTGAATTGCCATCTTCTGGCGATGACGTTCGACGATTGCAGGATTGAGCTCACTGTCTTCGCCTTCGTAGATGGCGGTCGCGATGCCGGCCATCGACGGCAGGTAATAGCTTCGATGCTTACACAGTACGTTCGAGGACAACGCCCCTCGCATGGTGAGCCACATGACGACTTCAGCACCTTCGTAGCCGCCTAGCTCAGCGAATTCGGCGATTGTCATGTTTGCAAGCTGCTCCGGGTCGCGTTCGAACAGGTCGAGGAAGCGCTGGTCCCATTCGGTGTTGTTGAAGCCGGAGCGCTCGCCGTGTACCTGGTGCGAAAGGCCGCCCGTCGCCAGGATTGCGACCTTGAGGTCTTCCGGATAGCTCTCGATGGCGCGTCGCAGTGCCTGGCCGAGCTTGTAGAAGCGTCGCGCGCTCGGGACTGGCAACTGAAGGACACCCATCTGAAGTGGCACGAGTTTGATTGGCCACTCCGGCTTGTGCGGGCACAGCATTGACAACGGCGAGAAGCAACCGTGGTCGAGTGGTTTGTTCTGAAAGAACGACATGTCGAATTCATCGGTCATCAGCGACTTGCCGATGTGAGCGGCAAATTCGGGATGGCCTTGTACGGGGGGCAGGTCTCGCGCGCCTCCACCCTCATCTGCGACGTGCCACTCCTGGCCCACGCCGAGTGCGAACGCCGAATAGTGGTCGAAGAAGAAGGAAGTAACGTGGTCGTTGTAGATGGCCAGCACGACGTCGGGACGTTTCTCAGCGAGCCAATTCGCTAGTGGCGCGAAGTTTTCGAATATAGGCGCCCACACCGGGTCGTCGCGCTTGTTCTTGTCGAACGCGAAGCCGATTGTCGGGGTGTGTGAAGCGGCAAGTCCGCCAATGATTTTTGCCATTACTTGGAACCCAGTGACATGCATAGCGGCGCTGTACGCGACCTCAGCAAGGCGCGCTCAGCGTTGAATAAGCGCATGAGATAACACCCTGCATGGGTGTGTCAATCGGCGTTCCCAGCGAATCAGTCCCGTGTTAATGCAGAAGATTGACAGAAGACACAGTCGCCTAAGCGCTCCCCGCCTCGCGGCGCGCACCCATTCCGATAGACAGTTTCGATAACCTACCGGCTCGAAAGCAAGGGGCATTCACAAAAACAAGAGATGTACGCTAGAGAGAATGCTCAAACACAGGAAGGTGAAACAAGGGGTTGAAGGGGTTGGAGCGCTTAGTCCGCGAGATGAAGTCTGCACTTCGGCCGCTGCCGGGTGTCTGGGATAGCCGAAGGCGAATCAAAGCTTGTGGATGCCGTGTCTAAGGCTCGCGGCCTGACTTCAATGCACAAAGGCATGACCGTACGGTGTGATGGCGAGGAGTGGCCGCTCAATTTCGCCCAAGAGCAGAAGATGATTGGCGCTGCGCTGAAGTCAGCCGGAATCGACACTCGGCGTATCCGGCAGTAGACAAAGGTCGGCGGCCCGAACTGAGGCGTATATTGGTGAGTAGCGGCACTGACGACCTCCTGAGCTAAACGCATGCAAACTGAAAAATATCGTGGATATACGCTCTGGGGACATGCCATCCAGCTCCGAGAAGACATCCTGCAACCGGAACGATTCGCGGGAAGCGGCACAATCACGCGCGACACCAAGGTTATAGAGGTGTCTGGAGTGCTTGGCACTTTCGAGACTGACGAAGAAGCTGAATCGGCGGGCCTCTCATGGTGTCGCGCGTGGGTCGATAGCCACTAATGACAAAGCGGAATACGTCTGACTGCAAGCCGAAACTTGAGCCCTATTGCCGCCTACTTCAACGTATAGTGGCAGGTCGCTCGTGCTGACAGCAGTCAACCTGTATCCGGTCTCTCTGAGCGCCGCGCGTTGATTGATAGAGGTCGCTGTCCGAAACAATGGCGTAACCTCGAGGCCCTCTCGACACTCAAACGCCCTTTGATGTCAGCGCTATGTGCCTTCTGGCACATTTCAGCGCGTCAAGTCCTTGTTTGGAGCTCGTAATCATCTATCGTTCAAAGGTTAATCCGAATGACCAGGAGACGCTCGTGACTACGATTCCATCGGTTCCTGCGCGCAAGACGTTCAACTATCCCAAGCTTGCCGTTTCCGCAACAATCGCTTCTAAGAGCAGCATTGGGTTCATTTTCGAGGCCGGGGAAATCAACGCGGTATTGTATGCATGTGTGACCGACATACAAGGCAATTCTCTACCACCAGAACACCTGCCGCCACGTGAGCATTTCAAGCTTTTCGAAATCGAGCCGGATGTCGGAATCAGAGAGGTGACCTTTTTAAACACAGGCAATGCGCTTGAGTTGCCCGCGAATGTTGGTGCCTTAAAACAAGTAATTTTTCAATTTGAGTTCAAACATACACCTACCCTATCAACATTGGAGCAGGGAGATATACGCCAAGTGCCCTTCATGCTTCTGGTGTCGCCGACGGGAATGTTCGCACCGTTTGATGAACTTGCCGGCTACACGCTGTTATCTGCAACCGTCCTTAACCCTTACCAATGAAACGCGTTGGAGGGCGATGAAGCGAATTTGCCTGACTGCGGACTACCGGTCAGGGACTAGGTTCTTCAGCAAACTTAAACTCCTTGTTTCATCATAGACTAGCAACCCGTCACATCTTGATTCCCTATAGTGAAGCACCATCGTTTTTTTGCCGGCCTATTGGAAAGCAAACCAGCCCTCCGACTTTCACTTGCACGTTGCTCGCTGGTTTCCCACCTCTTCAAAATTCCGTAGAGATTTCCTCCATCGCCTGCTCGCCGCGAGTCCGCCCGAATTTTTCTTCAGCTAAATCTCTAATGTTCGAGGCCACATTTCGAGCGCGTCCATCCCATGCCGAAATCATCACCCCTGTTGCGCGGTATACATAGTGCTGCCCGTTCCGCGGTGCAGCCGCGCGACTGGTCGGACATCAACGGCAGCGGTCGCGGGGCAACCGGTACTGTGGGATAGCCTTGAGACACCGGACAGGGTGGCGAAGTTAGCGCCCTGAGGCGAACGGCTGACGGGCGACGCTGGCTCCGAGGGGCATCTCATGATGCTTTGGAACGTGTCTGAGGTCTCGCTCAGGATAAGGCGGGGCTCAACTTCACCAAGGGGCATTCACAAAAACAGCGGATATTCGCTAGAGAGTAAAAACTCGAACCAGCGAAAGTGCTCCGTGGGCGAAGTTAAGTAAGAGCGTCGAGTAGTGCGGTCCCGGTTTCCTGGCAAATTGGCTGACGGCGCTCACGGGCGTGCTCCGTGCAATCGGATAAATGCTGCAAGTTCCCCGGGTGCCCGGAATTGAGTCAGGAGGCCATTAGCGACTTCCGCCCGCCATTCCCGGAATGAGTTTCTCCCAAATCCGCCGTAGCCAACCTCGGCTTCCGCTCCACGTGCAAAGCTGGAGCCCCTCCGCGGTATGGCGCCAGTCAGGGACAACCGGCTCAGACGTTCAGTGCCGCAGCATGGTGGGCGATATGCTCGCCAATAAAGCTCGAGATGAAGTAGTAGCTGTGGTCGAAGCCCGGTCGGAAACGCAACAATAATGGATGTCGGGCCGCCTCACAGGCGTCCTGTAGCAGTTGTGGCCTGAGTTGCACCTCAAGAAATTCGTCAGCACCGCCCTGGTCGACAAGCAGCGGCAACCTTTCCTTGGCAGACTTGACGAGTTCACATGCGTCATACTGCTTCCAGTCCTCCTTGTTGGCCCCAAGGTAAGCGCTGAACGCTTTTTCGCCCCACGGCACTTGCGAAGGTGCGACGATTGGCGAAAATGCAGACACGCTCCGGTACCGGCCGGGGTTCTTCAAGGCAACGACCAGCGCTCCGTGACCACCCATGGAATGGCCGCTGACTGAGCGGAGGTCCGAAACCGGGAGTGCAGCCTCGATGAGCGACGGCAACTCGTTCACGACATAGTCGTACATGCAGTAGTGAGCGGCCCACGGTTTCCGGGTAGCGTTCACGTAAAATCCCGCACCTTTACCCAAGTCATATCCGGCTTCGTCGGGTACGGTGTCGCCGCGCGGGCTTGTGTCTGGCGCAACGAGGACAACCTGGTGTTCGGCCGCGTATCGCTGCGCGCCAGCTTTCGTGATGAAGTTCTGTTCCGTGCAGGTCAGTCCCGAGAACCAGTAAAGCACTGGTAGGCGTCTTTCGTGTGCCTCTTTAGGCAAGAACACGGAGAAATTGATGGGGCAGCCAAGCACGTCCGACTGGTGACGGTAGACGTCTTGCCAACCGCTAAAGCAGGCGTGATGTTCTATGCGTTCCATTATGGCCTCGAATATGCGGGTCGCAAAGCGCGACCCGCTCGTCGTTCTTACTTCAGGACGCCATTGCGCTTCGCGATGTGAGTGGCCATCGCGTCCATTAGCGGCGGATTCAGCGCGTCGTACGGCGGAAGACCCAGTTCATTAAGGCGGCCGCGCACGTCGGCCATCTGGTCCGGCTTTGCGCCACCACCTTCGATAACTGAAGACACGAAAGCAGCGAATCGGGGCTCCTCCCATCCTTTCTCACCGGAGAGTTCGACATGGATGAAGTCAAGGCCATAGAACGGGTGGTCCTTGTTCTCGATGCGTCCATACAAATGCGTACCACAGTCCTTGCACGCATGACGCTGGATAGCTGCTTTCTCGTCGACGACCATCAGCTTTTTCGCGTGTGCTGTCACTTCGACGTTGTCGCAGGAAACGACACCTATGACCGCGAACGCTGCGCCTTCGGGCTTCCAACACTTGGTACATCCACAGGCGTGATTGTGCGCGACGTTGCTGCTTACCTTGACTTCGACGGGCTCACTGTTGCAACGGCACCTAAGCGTTCCGCCCTTAAAATCAGCCTTGCCTTTAATGACACCGTCGTCAACTGACGGATGAATCGCTACTGCACTCATGGATACCTCCAGTAAGGAAAACGAGAATTTGGAGCGCTAGCGCCTTGAAGGCGCTGCAGAATTGGCGATTTAGAAGTTGATGACGGTCCGAATCGACTTGCCTTCGTGCATGAGGGTGAAGGCATCGTTGATTTCGTCAAGTGGCAACGTATGCGTCACGAACGGCGACAGCTGGATGTCTCCACGCATCGCGTCTTCGACCATGCCGGGCAATTGCGAGCGACCTTTGACGCCACCGAAAGCCGTGCCCTTCCAGGTACGACCAGTGACCAGTTGGAACGGCCGAGTGGAGATTTCCTGGCCGGCTCCCGCCACGCCGATGACGACAGACTGTCCCCAGCCACGATGCGCACACTCGAGCGCCGCCCGCATGACATTCACGTTGCCGATACATTCGAACGAGTGGTCAACGCCCCAACCAGTCATCTCGACAATGACCTGTTGAATCGGCTTCTCGTGGTCTTTGGGGTTCACACAGTCCGTCGCGCCGAATACCTTCGCCAGTTCGAACTTTGAAGGGTTCATATCTACTGCAATGATTCGGCCAGCTTTGGCCTGGCGCGCGCCTTGAATGACAGCAAGGCCAATTCCTCCCAGCCCGAACACCGCGACGCTGTCGCCTGGCTGCACCTTTGCCGTGTTGTGAACCGCGCCAATGCCGGTCGTCACGCCACAGCCCAGAAGACAAATCTCCTGGTGATTCGCTGCGGCATTCACCTTGGCTAGCGACACTTCTGCGACCACGGTGTATTCACTGAACGTCGAGCAACCCATGTAGTGATAGACGGGTTCCCCGTTGTATGAAAAGCGCGTCGTGCCGTCGGGCATCAAGCCTTTACCCTGCGTGGCGCGGACAGCGACGCACAGATTCGTCTTGCCAGACTTGCAGAAGAGGCATTCACCGCACTCAGCCGTGTAGAGCGGAATGACGTGGTCACCTGGAACAAGAGACGTAACACCCTCGCCAACTTCGACGACGACTCCAGCTCCCTCATGACCCAGGACACATGGGAATAGTCCCTCTGGGTCATCTCCTGAAAGGGTAAAGGCGTCCGTGTGGCAAACGCCCGTGTGTGTAATCTGAATTAGGACTTCGCCCTTTCTTGGCGGGTCGACGTCGATTTCGACAATCTCAAGCGGCTTACCCGGTGCAAACGCAACGGCTGCACGTGATTTCATAAATTTCTCCTCCAGACAACGATAAGCACAAGATTCGCAACTAGGTAGCAAGCACGCGAACCTACCGCAGGTAAGTGCGTACGAGCCCGATGACGCTGTCGATAGACGCATCTGCGTCTGCCGATGTGCGCTTGACGTTAGAGAATTCTTCCCTGAGCTTGACTCTCCAGAACGCCTGCCATCAAACCATTAACCGCGCCTCTGACCGCTGCAATCTGCTGCAGGACAGGCGCGCAATCAACACCAGCGTCCAGCGCTCGCTCAAGCGCATCTACCTGGCCGCGTAAGCGTCGAACGCGGGCGAGGACCAGCTTCTTCTCTTCAGGTGAATTTGGCACATAGCCTCCGGTAAGTAAGGCCCCGGTATATACAGGTACTGTGTTGGGGCATACAACCGACAGTTGTGTCCACCGTTTCGATGCGGCGTCGAGCATGCGCACCGAACGGGCAAAGAAGGTTATAGGCCACAGTCAGGTTTCGGACCCTCCGTATTCACGAGGATACCAAAAATGAACATGATGTAAAAGAATGAAGCGGTTGCGAGTTTGATACAGGAGTCAGCCATGAAGCTTGGAAGCGTGTACTTCGAAGGTGACGCGAGAATCGCGGTGGACATGGGACACAACCAGGTGGCCGTGGTTGGCCGCTCCGGCGATACATGCCCGTCAGCTATGAAAGTACTGGTGAAAGATTGGCCGGCAATGTTGCCGAGACTTCTGGAATGCCTCTCGACGGCACCACGAATCGAAGCGGGAAATCTACGTTGGCTCCCTCCGCTACCCGACCCGACGAGGCTCCTGTCTGTTTCAGTTTCCTGCTCGGACGGCCGGCCTAGGCGTCTTGTCTGGAAAAGCGCCGCGAGTCTCATCGGACACCGTCAACCCATCTCGTTGAAGGCGGCGTTTGGCTCAGTAACCGCGAATGCCGCGCTCGCCCTTGTGATAGGCGAGCACACAATGCAGCGGGGATTGCACGGCATGACTGTTCCCGTTTTTGGCTTCGCCCCCTTTACCAACTTGTCGGGGCGCAACGTCGCCACGCTCGAAACCCATGTCGGCGGGTACGCCGCCGTCGAAGCGGATGCATTTGCTTGCGGGCTCGAGAATTTCGCTCCGATGGGTCCTTTCATGGTAGTCGATGAAGACATCGCCGCGCAGGTCGCTTCTTCGATGGTCCGTGTGAGCGTTTCGGAACACGAAGAGATACAAGGCGAAACTTCTCTGCTGCTCGAAAGCGCTCGAATGTGGCTTCCTGGCATTGCAAGGCTTGCAAATCTCCACGCCGGTGACGTGGTCGCCTTTTCATTCGAACTGACTCGTTCGAGCGAACTCATGGAAGCGAGAGGCGACTTTACAACCACCATAGACGGCGTCGGTGCGCTCAGTAACCCATTACAGCAGTTACCGATTCGCGAGCACGCGCCCTAAGAGGATTCAGCGTCTTTTTTCAGATGAACCTGGCCGACCGTTACCTCATCCGCACCGTGGATATAGTTATTTTCCCGGGTTGCAAGGCAGTCGAGGCTGTAGCGATGGTTCACATCTTCGATGATGCGAACGCTCGCTTAACTGCTGCGGGGCAGCGGGCGCCGCGATAGGAGCAAACGCCGATATGGACTTGAAGACGTGACGATTTCTAAGTCCTAGCACCAGTGCTCCGTGCCCGCCCATCGAATGTCCGCAAATCGCCATCCTCGAAGTATTGATGGGCAGGGAAGACGCCAATGTGTCCAGAAGCTCGTGCAGGATGTAGCTGAACATCCAGAAGTGACTTGACCATGGGGTCTGGGTCGCATCGACGTAGAAGCCTGCTCCGAGCCCCAGTCCCCGCTCCTCCGGCGCGTCGGGCACTGAGGGCCCGCGTGGACTTGTGTCGGGGGAGATGAGAGCGATGCCAGCCTTTGCTGCGTAGCGCTGGGCGCCCGCCGTCATAGGAAATGTCTGCTCGCTGTCTCCAATGCCCCCGAGAAATAGCATTCCCGCTACCTTCCCGAGGGACGCCTGAGGAGGCAAGAAAACGCCAAACTTCATTGGCCCCCTGACAGCCGATGACTCGTGCCTGTAGAAACGCTGGACTCCACCAAAGCAAAAGTGTTCAGAGAGTAACTCCATGACACGGCTCTTTCTATCTGCCAGGAAAGCCCGGCTTAGCGAACACGAGCAGCACTGCCTCGCTGGAGCGAGACCGGCTATCGCACTTTGCAGGCAACGAGCGTTGCTCTGTCCCACAAGCAGGCCAACGTTATTTGTTCTTCGCGGAAGTCGATAGTGCTACCGGTGAGGCATGGCACAAAACGGCGTTTATTTGTCAGTCCCAACAGGTTGGGTCCCGGCTTCGCGCGGCCACAACGATTAGGACTTTCCCGTAAGGACCGTCTCATCGAGAAGTATCAAATGCGCACGAAAGCCATATCCCGCGAGCGTTAGCGGGCGATGCCCATCGCGTCGCCTGCTGCGCCGCCGCGAAAACACTTCCTTGACGAGTGGTTGACATCTGGATACCTTGTTCGAAAATGTACACCACGTCAATAAATGGTCGTGATGTAAAGCCGGAGACGATGGATGTGGCAGTTCGCAACATCCGGGCAGACAAGCTGCGCGTCCTGGTATCCATAGAACTGGTACCCACAATCGAAGGCGCACGATGTCTGACACATCACCGATTTCATTCGCCGACTATCAGGCGCTGACAAATCTTGACGCCCTCTATTGGGCAATTGCGGACGGCAAACATCAAACCGGTGCAGAGCAACTGTTCATCGCAAACGGCATGTTGGCCCTCGGAAACCTCGAATTGCAAGGGCGCGACGCTATCGCGAAATTCTTCGCCGACCGCGAGACACAGAACAAGGCATCTGGTCGAGTGACACGTCATGTCGCCGGCTCGCGCGCAATCGAAATGACCAATGCTGATTCGGCAGTGTTGCGCTCGGTAGTGCTCGTGTTCGCAGGCTCAGGAGAGTTTCCGCTTGAAGCCGGCGCGCCGTCCACCATCGCCGACGTCACGGACCGTTGTGTCAGGCACAACGGCAACTCATGGCACTTTCAAAGTCGCATCGTCAAGCCGGTTTTCGTTGGTGCCGGCGCCGCAAAATTTGCGCGTTGAGCGCGTCATTCCGTCAGAGGCAATAAATGTCAACCACATCCAGCAGCGCTAACCAGACCAGCCGCGCTTACCTTGCCTGTGTTCCCCATGTGCCGCTCACATCGGTTCAGGAGCGCAAGGACAACCCTGATTTCTGGCGCGCGTATGACGAGCGCGTTCGGGAGTTCCGCGAATTCGACCCTGACCTCGTCGTTGTCTTCGGCGGTGACCATTACGACGGCATGCATTTGAAACTCATGCCGCAATTCGTTGTGGGCCAGGTAGCCGAGGCGTTGAATGACTGCGGTGGCTATCCCGGGCCGCTCAACATCCCGCTGGACATTGCTGGTCGTGCGGTCAATCACCTGGTGGAACACGAATTCGACGTTGCTGCGTCTTACGCGATGGAAGTCGACCACGGATTTTCGAATGTGCTGCACTGGTTTCTCGGTGAACTGAACGCGAAGCCCGTGCTTCCAATCCATATCAACTCACTCGTCGACCCGCGTCCGACATTCCGCCGATGTCGTTTGCTGGGCGCCGAAATCGGTCGCTTCGCCCGCACGCTCGGAAAGAAAGTGGCGTTTCTGGGCTCTGGCGGACTATCGCATCAGACGGACTTCATTTTCCCGCAATTTCACACTGCGCCCAACGAAGATGTGAAGGAATACATCGTTCACGGTGGCGCACGTGGCGGAGCCATCTCGCGTGACAAGTGGATGCAGGGCATCCGGGAAGGCATGGACAAACTCAGCGGGCAGCTGCTGGATGGCAGCTTCCACGCATCGTGGATTAACGAAGCCTGGGACCGGCAGTTCCTTGAAGTCCTGGCAAGCGGCAACCTTGAGCGCTTCGACAGCTGGACCGATGCAGAAGTTCTCAAGGCGGCGGGTTATGGCGGCAGCGAGGTCCGCCAATGGATTGCTGCTGCGGCCGCGCACCAGGCGTTCGACCGCGGCGCGACCCTTCACATCGACTATTACTCTCCCGACACCACGCTCGCCGTCGGCGTGGGCGTCGTTCACGCCTGACGGCCAGCAACAATTAACGGCGAGGCCGGCATGAACTCCACACAATCCAACAAAGTCCTGCTACTGCATGGGTGGGGCGGCAATTCTGAATCCGTCTGGGCGGCCAGCGGGTGGTACGAAGCGCTTGAAGCATCCGGATTTGCGCCCTTGCCCGTCGACCTTCCGGGCCACGGGGTGGCAAGCGGCTCGCACGACGCGCTCGACTACGCTGACCTCACCGCTTATGTGCTCGATGAACTCGGAGACGTGGGGCCGGTTTCCGCTATCGGTTATTCCCTCGGCTCCAAGGTGCTGCTTGAGCTTGCGATACGTCGGCCTCAAATGTTCAAACGCCTGGTGATTGGTGGCCTGGGGGCGAATGCCTTTGCACCCGAACGTGCCGGAGAGCTCGTTGCAAAGTGCCTGGTAGACGGACCGAAGGAGGACACACCACCTGGGGTTCGGGCACTCGCGCAGTACGGGATTGCTGCCGGTAACGACCCGCTCGCGATTGCCGCCGTCCTTCGGCGCCCGCCCAACCCGGTGCTGTCGCCCGAGCGAGTCTCAGCTGTCGCTTGTCCTGTGCTCCTCATTAGCGGCGACGCGGACCAAATAGCTGCGCCCTTGGCTCCTCTCGCGGAAGCACTGCCCAACAGCCATGTTTTGATGCTGGAGGCTGTCGACCATCTTTCGCTGCCCGCGTCGCAGGGGTTCCAGGACGCAGCACTAAGCTTTTTGTCCAGCGGTAACGAGCTTTGATGAATGAAACCTATACGTCGACAACACGCGAAGCGTCGACATGGAGACTCTGAGGAAAATATGAAATTCTTGAGAAACGCATGGTATGCGGCTGGCTGGAGCGAAGAAATCGGCCGGGAGCTTTTTCAACGGAAGATGTTGAATGAGGCGGTGCTGCTCTATCGCACGGAAGACGGACGCGCAATCGCGATGTCGGACTACTGTCCTCACAGATTTGCGCCGCTGCACCTGGGCAAGCTTATAGGGGACACCGTCGAGTGCCCCTATCACGGACTCCAGTTCGACTGCAGCGGCCAGTGCGTCGACAACCCGCACGGTGACGGCGTCATCCCGAAAGCGGCACAGGTGCGCACGTATCCCGTCGAAGAGCGGTACGGCCTCGTATGGGTGTGGATGGGCGACCCGGCGAACGCCGATGCGACGAAGATTGCTGACTACTCGTGTCTGACCGATACATCCAAGTTCAAGGCCGTGCACGGCTACATCAAGCTTAACGCGAATTACCAGTTGGTAATGGACAACCTAACGGACCTCAGTCACGCGTCCTTCGTCCACGAGACCACGCTGGAGCCGCGCGAGACAGCCAAGCACAAGTTTCACGTAAGCGAAGAGAACGGAGTCATCTTCACCCGACAGTGGTGCGCGAATAATCCGATTACGCCGTTGTTCAAGGCCGTGCTCGGCATGGACGGTCCGGTCGACCACTGGCTCGAGATGCGCTTCGTTCCGCCGGCAAACACGATGACTTACTACGGAATTACGCGACCTGGCGCGACTCGCGAAGAGGGTTGGGATACGCACAACCCGAACATCATCACGCCCGAGACCGAGACGACCACGCACTACTTCTGGGGCACGGCGCGGACCTTCGACCTGGAAAACGAGCAACTGACTGAAATGTTCCGCGCAGGCGCAAGTCACGCATTCGAAAATGAAGACCGGCCGATGCTCGAATCGCAGCAGGCGCTGATTGGGTCAACTGACTTAATGACGCTCAAGCCGGTGTTGCTGGTGAACGACGCGGGTTCCGTACGTGTTCGCCGCATGCTGCAACGAATGATTGATGAAGAAGACACCCAGCCCAAGGTGATTCCAGTGACGCCCGTGAGCGCCACCTGAAGCGAGCCCCCTCGGGTCGTGAGCTTGAAATTCGCAAGTGAACATCCGGTAGTCGATTTGTAGTCTTCAACAGGGCCGGGGAACGTAGCTGCATCAGCGGGATGCGAAGTTTGGGGAGGACTCGATGAGCACGATGAACAGTTCTTTGCGCTTGCTGGTCGAAAAGTGGCTCGGGCCAAATCCGGCCATGGCGGTCCGCGTGACGCAGTTCGGTCGCATGAACTCGAATCAGCGGCGCTTTGTATGTGTTGAGGTGTTGCGGCCTGCAGGCAAGCTCGCAATTTATTTTTTCCGTCACGATGACGGTGTGTGGTGCGTCTTTCCGCCTACAGTCAAACGTCCTGCGATGAGCGTTCACTGATTCGAATGGGATTACGGCCCGTTGACTACCTACCGAATTTATAACTGATGACACAAGGGAACCTGGAGACAAAGCATGCAATTCGTTCGTAACGTTTGGTATCCGTTTGCGTGGGACGAAGAGGTCGGAACGGGTCTCTTCACTCGTACGCTCCTTGGTGAGCCGATTGTCGCGTACCGAAAGCAGGACGGTCGGGCGGTCGCTCTCGAGGACACCTGCCCGCACCGTTTCGCGCCCTTGCATATGGGCAAACTGGTCGACGACTGCGTCCAGTGCCCGTACCACGGTCTCACTTTCGAGAGCAGCGGTGCCTGTATTCGCAACCCGCACGGCGACGGCAAGATTCCTACCGCCGCGAAAGTGAAAAACTATCCGCTGGTCGAGCGCGACACCTTGCTCTGGATTTGGATGGGGAAGCCTGAAGAAGCAAAACCTGACCTCATCCCCGACTTCAGCTTCCTCAACAACACGGAAGAGTTTGACTACACGAGCGGCAACGTCATGCGTATGCCGCTGAAGCTCGAACTCATTACCGACAACCTCATGGACCTGACGCACGCAGCCTATCTGCATCCGACCAATCTCGGGAGTGCAGCGGTAGCCCACGGAAAGATGACAGTCACGCAGACGGGCAATACCGTCCTGTCCCAAAACCTCTATCCGGACGGGCTTCCGGCAGCGGTATTTTCAATGACAGGCGCATGCCCGCCGGACAAGCACGTCGACTACTGGGTAGACGTTCGCTGGGACCCGCCCGGTGCGATGTACTTCTACGCCGGTGTCACACCGGCCGGGCGGCCCCGGTCCGAAGGCGCGCAGCTTTCCAGCGCGCAGTTGCTCGCGCCCGAGTCTGAGTCGACCACCCATTACTTCTGGAAGATGTACCGGAACTATCAACGCAATCAGCCGGAGCTCACTGCGGGTATCGAGGCTGCTGTCGAGCAGGCCTTCAGTACGGAAGACGAACCCATGATTGCGGCTGTGCAGCAACGGATGCGCGGTCGCGATTTGTGGTCCATGAAGCCGGTGCTGCTGAGTACCGATGGCGGCGCAGTACGCGTACGTCGACTGCTCGAGCAGATGGCGCTGGCGGAGGCCGCCCAACCGGCATCGGCATGAGAGAGAGAGCAAAGACAAGCCATGAGTAAAGTCATCATTACCTGCGCCATCACCGGCTCGATTCACACGCCGTCGATGTCGCCCTTTCTGCCCGTCACTGCCGACGAAATTGCAACCGCAGCTATTGGCGCTGCAGAAGCTGGTGCATCCATGGTGCATCTGCATGCTCGTGACCCGAAGGACGGCCGTCCCTCGCAGGACCCTGAACTGTTTCGCGAGTTTCTTCCGCGTATTCGGGAGGCATCGAACGTCGTAATTAATCTCACGACGGGCGGCTCGCCAGCCATGTCCGTCGAAGAACGGCTGCAGCCCGCTCTTCAGCTCAAACCGGAAGTCGCCTCCTTGAACATGGGCTCAATGAACTTCGGCCTCTACCCCATGTTGGGGCGCTTCAAGGAGTTCAAGCACGACTGGGAACGACCTTACCTCGAAGGGAGTAACGAGCGCATCTTCAAGAACACGTTTAAGGACATCGAGTACATCCTTTCTTGTTGTCGTGAGAACAACACCCGGTTCGAGATTGAATGCTACGACATCGGCCACCTGTACACGGCCGCGCACTTCCTGGAACGCGGCCTCGTCAAACCGCCTTTGTTCATCCAGTCGGTGTTCGGCATTCTCGGTGGCATCGGGCCCCATCCAGAAGACGTGCTTCAGATGAAACGCACCGCCGACAGGCTGTTCGGGCGCGATTACGTTTGGTCCGTGCTCGGCGCCGGAGCGAATCAGATGCGCATCTGCACGATGGCCGCGACGCTTGGCGGCAACGTACGCGTCGGTCTCGAGGATTCGCTCTGGTCCGGTCGTGGGCGGTTGGCGGAAACCAACGCGGAACAGGTACGGAGAATTCGCACCGTGCTTGATGCGCTCTCGCTCGAAGTGGCGACGCCGGACGAAGCAAGAGAGATTCTGCAATTGAAGGGCGGAAAAAACGTGGCTTTCTGATGTAACCGCTTTTGCTTTTGATGAAAGTCATACATTGATTTAGGACAACAAAATGCAACACGCTACTCTGGATGTCAAAGTCCTGCGAAAAAGGGTCGAAGCTGAGGGTATCGCGAGCTTCGAATTGGCGTCACCCGATGGCAAGCGGTTGCCGCCCTTCAGCGCAGGCGCACACATCGACGTATTTCTTCCTAACGGCATGGTTCGACAATATTCGCTATGCAATGCTGCTGGGCAGGACGACGTTTACCAGATTGCTGTGTTGCGCGACCAGAATAGCAGAGGAGGTTCGGTCTGCATTCACGACGTGGTGCAGGAAGGTCAAGTCCTCAAGATAAGCGAGCCGCGGAATCATTTTCCTCTCGCCAATGGTGCATCTCACTCGGTGCTGGTTGCTGGCGGGATTGGCGTGACTCCCATACTTGCGATGGCAGAGCGGCTCTCGCACACGGGCTCATCTTTCGAATTTCACTATTGCACCCGCAATCGTGAACGAACCGCATTCCAGGCACGAATTGCTGGGTCTCCGTACGCATCGCGTGTTCAATTTCATTTCGACGACGGCCCCGAAGAGCAGCGATTTGACGCAGATGCGGTACTGCGTGCATCCCTGGCGCCGGACGCACATCTCTACGCTTGTGGGCCCGGAGGATTTCTCGATTTCGTCCTGGGTCGAGCTCGCGAGGCAGGCTGGTCAGGAGCTCACCTCCATCGGGAATATTTTACTGCCTCTCCGGTCGAGGCGTCGCAAACGGGAGCATTTGAGGTTGAGATAGCCAGCACCGGAAAAGTCATCCCGATAATGCCAGACCAGAGCGTCGTCGAAGTCCTCGCAGAGCACGGCGTTGAGATACCTGTTTCCTGCGAACAGGGCGTCTGCGGTACGTGCATTACGCGAGTGTTGTCCGGTGAGCCCGACCATCGCGACATGTTCATGACGGACGAGGAGCACGCCAGAAAAGACCAATTCACTCCGTGCTGTTCGCGCGCGAAATCAGCCCGACTGGTGCTCGACCTGTAGACGAAAAGGAGACGAGGTGGATTTCATACGCAAAGCCATGGTGCTGCTGAGGCCAGTTTTTGTGTGCATGAGCGTCGCCGAAATTGCTCGACGATGGGCGGAACTTGGCGAGTTCCTGTGCTCGGCACTGGATTGGGATGGAGGAAGTCGGTAGCCGTTGGACTGGCGAGCCAAGAGTTGCGTCAAGACGACAAAGCAGACGGGCCTACCCCGCTCATGCTGACAAAAAAGCCATATCGGAGACAGAAATGAAGACGACGCGTCATCGTATCACCTTGCTGTGTGCAGTCTGCACGGCCGCTGTATCAGGAAGTGCGTGGGCAACGAATGGGTCATACACTACAGCGAACGGTCCGTTTGCAGCGGGGATGGGCGGCGTCGCCATCGCGTTTCCTCAGGATGCTGTGGTGGCCGCAGACAATCCGGCAGGCATGGCGATGGTTGGCAATCGCGTAGACCTCTATGGCCTCTTGCTGGTTACCCAATCGGACTCGACGTTCGGTTCGTATCAGAACCACTTCTACTCCCGGGCTATCGTTCCCGCGGTAGGGCTCGGTTTCAACTACCAAATTGCGCCGCAGTGGACCGTCGGCGTATCGGTAACCGGAGTCGGCATCGCCGACAACTATGGGCGGCCGGTTCTGCCGGTTCCGGGTGCCGGACCCGCGAAATCCAGCCTGATTGGCATCAACGCACTGCCTACTGTTACCTATAAGCCACTACCAAATCTCGCAGTCGGCGCGTCTCTCGTACTGGGACTGGAGCAGTTCCGCAGCAACGGCGTCGTCGCGGCCACTCCCGGTGGGGACGTAATTGCGCTGCCTAGTCATGGCACGCAGTACGCGACGGGTATCGGCGCAGGAGTAGGGGTGCTGTGGACGCCCATTCCAATGGTCGATTTGGGTGCATCGTACTACACGAAGACTTGGTTTTCGGCGCTTCCCGGCTATCGAGACGATTTGCTTGCAGCAAGTAACGGACACCTGAATCTGCCGTCTCGCTATGGCGCGGGTGTCGCAGTGCATCCCATGCCAAAGCTGACTATCGCGGCTGACTACATGCGTATTCAATGGTCGGGCGCGGCGGGCTACAACATCGCAAGCAGCTTCAACTGGCACGACCAGAACGTGTTTCGCTTCGGCTTCTCGTACGACATCACCAGCAAATGGACTGTACGGGCTGGCTACAGCATCGCCAACAGTCACTTCGATTCGGACCATACCCTTGCAAACTTCTACGCATCAGGCATTAACGACCGAGCGGTGACTGCCGGTGTCACGTATTCATTCGACGCGAAGAATTCGATTACGGGGGCCATTGAGTACGACATACCGCGGTCGGTTCAAGGTACGGGCCCGAGTACCGGAACGAGTATCAATACAAACTTCCAGGTGTACACGATTGGTTACACGCACAAGTTTTAAAAATGCGCACAGACGTTCGTGCAACGACAGGAGGTCTTATGCCTGACGCAACTGGTCGGCCAATCTTGAGAAGCAGATTGTCGGTTACTGAGCGGCCGCTCCTTGGCACATTTGTCAAAACGCCATCGGTCCACGTTGTCGAAATACTAGGTGCAGCGGGCTTCGATTTTCTCGTCATCGACGGGGAACACGCTGCGTTCGACCGGCAGTCGATAGACCTCGCGCTGCTTGCTGCGCGCGCTGCAGGCGTACACGCGGTGGTGCGCGTGCGGAACTGCGACGCGACCGAAATCCTGGCTGCACTCGACGACGGTGCCGATGGAGTGCTTGTACCTCATATATCAAGTCGCGAGCAGGCAGAGGCGTTGATACGCGCCTGCCGCTACTCGAGAGGACGAGGTTTCTCAAATTCGCCCCGTGCGGGAGCCTACGGCGCAAAGGCGATGTGGCGGCACGTTGACGATGAAGATGGGCGTGTCGCCGTCATTGCAATGATTGAAGACCCGTCGGCGGTTGAATGCATTGAGGATATTCTCTCCGTCGACGGCATAGACGCTATCTTCATTGGGCGCGGTGACCTGACCGTTGCGATGGGCGACCGTGAGGTCGGCGCACCTTTGGTTCAAGCTGCCGCAAACCGAGTTATCGAAGCTGCCGTTCGGCAATCTAAGCCAGTCTGGCTGCTGCCCTCAAGCCCAACGGAAGCAGCGGCATTTGCGGAGAGGCAAGTCAAAGGTTTCATCATCTCATCAGACCAAGGTCTAATGCGCTCGGCCGCGCTCGCGACCTTGAGCGAGTTCAGAGCACCGTTCGATAAGACTTAGGTTTATGGAGGCAACATGTACGACAAGAGCGACCCACGTGCCGGATTGCCGACAAGCGCTGCGGTAGCCACCGATTTTGCTGGCGCCGAATATGCAAAGTTTTACGATTTGCCGCCGCAGAAACAATCTGCGCAGTTGAAGGCTTGGATAGCGCGGGGCCAGAACTTCGTGACCGTGTTTATCGAAGCCGAGGAAGGCGCAACCTTTGCGCGAGAGTCGCAGCCGGACGAGTTTGTCGTTCTCGTGCCGGACCCGACTGGCGCCGCACAGGTCCAATGGGACGGTAAAACATCGGAGCTGCCGGGCGCTTCCGTAACTTTCGTGCCCAATGGCGCCAGCGAGATTACTTTCACGAGGCCGGGCCGCTATCTGTTGCTATTCACGTCACAAAGCGGCGATTTGGCAGCGGCCAGCGCGAATGCCGCGTCGTACTCGAGCCCGCATCCCAATATCCCGGCATGGCAGCCGTGGCCTGAGCCCGTCGACGGCTGGAAAGTTCGAACGTATAGCCTCGATGTGCCTGACGAACCGGGGCGCTTCGGACGCATCTGGCGGTGCTCGACCTTCATGGTCAACTTCTTGCCCGCGCAGATGGGACCCCGCGATGTGACGAAGCTTTCGCCGCATTCTCATGATTCGTTTGAGCAGGGGTCTTTCGCGCTCGACGGAGCGTTCACGCACCACATCAGATGGCCGTGGACACCGAACATGCACGCGTGGCGTCCGGACGACCACGAACTTTGCGCCGCGCCTTCCATCGCTGTCATTCCGCCGCCGGCCATCCATACGTCTCGCGGAATGGACGCAAAGGTAAATCAGCTCGTCGACATCTTTGCGCCACCTCGAGTCGACTTTTCGCTAAAGGACGGTTGGGTGCTCAACGCCGCCGACTATCCCATGCCAAAAACGTAGCGCAATCCGCTGTTTCAGCATAGCCCGAGCGCCGTTAGCCGGCGCGGACTGCGACGCGAAGGCAGCGGTTGACTCATTTTCAAATTTTGCGAAGGTCATGACCCGTGAATACGAAGACAAAGCCTCTCGTTATCCTCGCCCATCCCGACATGCGTATATCGCGTCTGAATGCATGTCTGGCGAGGGCTTTGAGCGAGACTGATTCAGCAACAGTGCACGACATCTATCAGGCATTTCCGAGTGGGGTAATAGACGTGTCCGCCGAACAGAAACTGGTTGAAGCGCACGACCGCATCATTTTTCAATTTCCGCTCACCTGGTATTCCTGTCCGCCGTTTCTTTCGACCTGGCTGGTCGAGGTTTATAAGCGCGGATGGGCGTACGGGCCCGGTGGTCGTGCACTGAACTTCAAGACCTTTGGTGTGGCAGTTACCACCGGCTCAAACGGTCGCGACTATACCCGGCAGGGACGCTACCGCCGCAGCATGGAGGAAGTCCTCGTACCGTTCGAGTTGCTTGCCCGGCACTCTGGCATGCACTATTTGACGCCGTTTGCCTTGACCGCAGCGCGTGAACTTGCGGACGAGGAACTTGCCGTCAAGGCGGCTGCCTATCGCCAGCACGTCGTCTCGTCGGCACCCATTTCGACATTCGAGGGCAAAGATGACGACCGGGCGAAAACGGTGTATGCCGCTCACCATTACAGCAGCGAATCGAGAGGGAACGCAAATGAATGAGTTCGATGACCGCCGTTTCGTTAGCCTTCCCCAGCTGATGAACTGGAACAGCATCCCTCGTGAAACGCTACGGCGCGGAATTGAGCGGGCGGGCTTTGGCGGGAAAACATCCTCTGCCAGTTCGCGTGGGTTAGCCCGGGAGCGGAGCTGCGTCCACATCGGCACGATTTCGAGCAGGTGGTGATTGTGCTTGACGGGGAATGTCTATTTCATGTGGGGAGCGTTCCACACCGCTGTGGACCCGGTAGTTTGCTACGCGTCCCGCCGCATACGGAACACTACATTGAAGTGCTTGGCGACAAACCCGTCTTCGAAATCGACATATTCGCGCCGGTGCGGGAGGACTATGCGCACCTGCTTGACCATCAACGAAACGAATGGACGCCTTCATCGGAATGACTAAACGAGAGAGACGGCGCAGGGCGTCTCCCCTGTAGATTGAAGTGTACCGACGGAGAGCGATAGCTTCCAACTTCCGCTCCGCGAAGCTCTTGCGTAAGACAAGAGTTGTCCTATTGTGCTTCGCTCAAGAGTTCACTGCGTACAAAGCCGGAGCACTAATGCGACGCGGTCCAAGCTTCACCCGTGAAGGGCGCGGCGAAAGGCGGCAACGGTGGTAATGGAGCGGTGGCGATTTTCTTGGCCTTCAGCGAGGAAACGCCGAGTCCTCTCAGGATGATGGCTGTGATTTCGCTAGCGTAAGACGGGTTCGGGCTCCGGTGCAGGATATGCAAGAACGCGGTAAGTATGGTCCCGAGGAGCAGGTCTCGTCCAGTTTCCGGGTCATCGAGGCTAAAGGCACCGGAAGCGATGCCTTCGACTATTGTCTTACTCGCCTCGTTGAACGTTTCTTCGCCGAACAGTTTGGGTCCGTTCAGGCTGACGTTGACCATCGCCCACCCCCACTTAGGGTCCTGCTGGGCTTTGTTCAGGTAGTAACGTGTGGCGACGCCGGCGCGACGTGCCGCGTCCGCTTCCGCGTTCACGATTGGAAGCAGCGCGGAGTTGAAGTGATGGCTCAGTTCGTACGCGACGATGTCGAAGATGTCCTCACGGCTGACGAAATAGTTGTAGAACGTCGTCCTCGTCATGCCTACGCTTTGAACGATGTCTTCCACGCGTGCCAGGCGGCCGTTTTCATGCCCGAGCAGGTCAACAGCGGCGCGAAGAAGCGCCAGTCGGGTGCGGGCCTTTTTCGGTAACTGTCGGGACGCGGGTTTGGTTCTCGCGAGCACGGGTAGCGGCCCTTTTATGAAGATGTCTGATGGTACCAGTTTCACATCTTGGAGAGGTAAATGACAGATAGCCGAAGTGACGACGTAATCGTTCAGTTTACTGACGGCCGGCTTGATATTGTCTTCAATCGTCCTACGCGAAAAAACGCACTGACGGACGCGATGTGTCGGACGGTCATTGGGGCGCTAGAACAGGCAGATAAAGCGAGCGACGTGAAGGTTGTCGTTCTGTCGGGCAAAGACGGTAACCTTACGGCAGGCCATGACCTTGAGGCGTTTCTCTCGACACCACCAAGGAATGTCGATGCCCCTGTGTTCTCATTTGTGCGGACGCTCAGTCAATTGAGCAAACCTGTTATCGCGGCTGTGGAAGGACTTGCTGTCGGGATTCTCGCCTGACAGCCTGAGCGACTGCAGTTCGACGAGAGTGATAAGGTCGTGAAAAGACGGCTGGCGCTAGATGGCGCACAACGGTTCGTTCGTCTGCGCTAGTCAACGCGTTTTTCTACGTTTGGCGGCCACGCCCGCGCAGCAACGATGCAGTATCGCTTCCGTGTATGGAAAAGACCGGCAGTGGTTTGCCCCTTGCGGCATTCGAAACTGGGCTCGCTCATCCATTAGCATTCCAACGGCAGAACTGGGCTGATGGCCGTTGGGCGCAGCAAGTCGGTTGGGGACCGAGTCGGCGATATTGTCAGCTTGACTGGGCCAAAACTTCATCGGCGATACGTGCGTTAGGCCCAATGTGCGCGTTAGAGGTTGCGTCTAGTGCGCGCTTCATAGCCGTGCGTCGAAAAGCTTAAGCATTGCCGCGGCACCACCCTCAATTCCGACACCGTGCGACGGATTGGTACCTGCCTCACGAGGATTAATCCGGATGAGCCGGCTCCGCGCGCTTTTTTCGCTGAACCGTCGTACTGTCGGCAGGGCTTTTCCTGCACCGAGCTCAACGACGACCAGCTTCGATACGAACGAAGTCCAAGCTGCCAGGCGCTCGCGTTGCTTTTCATACGGCACATCGACCCACGACCAATCTCCGAACATGAGGATATTCGGTCGCGCAAGAGAGCCGCAGCGCGGGCACCGGGGCATTGGGCTTTCCAGAAGGGACGTCTTCTCATTTACGAGCGGGAGAAACTCCTCTGCTGACCATGTATCGTTCGTGTAGACATCCAGGCATTGGAGTGTGTGAATCGACCCGTGGCATTCGTGGACACAACTCTCGGAGAACCCGGCCTTCTGAAACTGCCCATCAACGTTGCTCGTAAATACGAAGGCGCCATGGACCATGCGGTCCGCCCACCGGCGCAAAATCGCGAAGCCCTCGTGCGGTACGGTTTCACGATAAAGCTTCAGGCGGTGTCCGTAGAAGCCCCATGCGAGTTCCGGATGTCTCGTGAAAGCTGCAGGGTTTGCCATGTCCTCGAACGATAAGCCTCGGTGCTGAAGCGCGGGATAGGCGCGCCAGAAGCCGTCTCGGCCGCAAAAGTCAGGAAGGCCCGAATCGACCCCCATGCCCGCGCCAGCGGTGATGAGCAAACCATCGGCTTGTCGCAGTTCGCATCCGGCAAATTTTTTGGCAGGCAAATCTCCCCCCGCTCGCGGCCAGATTTCTCCATGCGGCGTGGCCGTTGCGAAGTCATCACCCCTGTTGCGCGGTATACATAGTGCTGTCCGTTCCGCGGTGCAGCCGCGCGACTGGTCGGACATCAACGACAGCGGTCGCGGGACAACCGGTACTGTGGGATAGCCTTGAGATACCGGACAGGGTGGCGAAGTTAGCGCCCTGAGGCGAACGGCTGACGGGCGACGCTGGCTCCGAGGGGCATCTCAACGATGCTTTGGAACGTGTCTGAAGGCCTCGCTCAGGATAAGGCGGGGCTCAACTTCACCAAGGGGCATTCACAGAAACAAAGATGTACGCCAGAGAACATGCTCAAACGTAGGAAGGTGGAACGAGAGCGTTACTGGGTTACGCCGCGAGACGACGCTTGCGGCTCGGCCGGCGGCGGTCGTGCCGGATGGCGAAGAGCGACGCTGGGTCCTTCGGGTCGAGACGCACCCAGCCTTCGCCGTATCTTGCGACAGCACGGGTCTGGTACCGAGTTCCGCGAGACCATCCGACGCCTGATATTCAAGGCTTGAACCCGGAGCTGACGTCGCTGGACAACCGGATGAGCTCGTCAATCACCACGCGGACCCGTGGCTGGACATATTTTGTTCTCGGCCAGATGACATGAACCGGCATCTCCCCCCCAGACCATTCCTTGAGGATTTCAATCAGGTCCCCGTTGCGAAGATGCGCACCCACAAGCCAAGTTGGAAGCTGAGCCACGCCGCAACCCGCTACCGCAGCATTTAGCATCGCCTCACCGTCACCCCACTCATGCCGCGCTCTCACCGGCGTGAGTTCAAATTCGCCAGCGTTATTCCGAAGCAGCCACGCGGGCCGGCGACTTCGCTGTAACCCCGCAATGCAGTCGTGATTCAGAATCAGGTCTGCCTTGTCTTTAGGCTTCCCGTGTTCTTTAAAGTATTGAGGCGAGGCGCAAATCACCAGACGCTGTTCCCCAAGTCGTCGCGCGGCAATGTCAGCGTCATCCTTCAATTCGCCGATTCGAACGGCAACATCGACGCCTTCGGCGATAAGGTCGACCAGCCGCTCGCTGAAATTCGCCGAGATGTCCAGCCGAGGATAGCGGCGCGAAAGTTCGAGCAGCGACGGAAGCACGTGTTGCCGGCCAAAGGTGGCCGGCAACTCAATTTTGACCCGGCCCACCGGTTCCTGGTGTCCTGTGGCCAAAAAGCTCTCCGTCTCGTCCAAATCCTCAAGCACGCGCAGACAGCTGGCCAGGTAAGCCTCTCCTTCGTTCGTTAGGGTGAGCCGCCGCGTGGTTCGATGAACCAGCTTGGCCCCGATACGTCCCTCTAACCGCGTGACGGCTTTGCCGACCGCACTGCTGGTCAAACCAAGCCGAGCGCCGGCCGCCGTGAAGCTTCCCTCCTGGGCTGACAGGACGAACTCGTTGAGTCCATCGAATCTATCTTTCGACATGATTTGAGAATCGAGGGATTAAGTAAATGGAATTCTAGGCGGTTAATGCCTTTCTCGGACGAAATTAAAATGGAGCCAACATGGGAGAACCCGTATGAACGCCAACGTTGAACAGGGCTTCAGCCGCGCCCAGCTATCTGAACAGCCCGCTTATGCGCGGCTCTTTTTGCGAGAGAAGCTGACCGTCGGCCTAATTCTGCCGCTTGAAACCCACCCGAACAGGCCGGCGCCGACGATGCGAGACCACGTTACGATGGCTCAGAAAGCCGATAGTCTCGGCTTTGCTGCCCTCTGGATGCGCGACGTCCCCTTCTATGACCCAGACTACGGCGATGTCGGTCAGGTTTTCGACCCCATTCCGTACATCGCCTATCTCGCTGCCTTTACTCGGAAAATAGCGCTCGGAACGGCAGGAATCGTCTTGCCGATGCGTGAGCCGTTGATTCTTGCCAAGCAGATAGCTTCGCTTGACCAACTATCGGGCGGGCGCATGGTCTTGGGCCTCTCATCTGGCGACCGCCCGGCCGAGTACCCTCTCTTCGGCATCGACTTTGAGACAAGAGGCGAGCGCTTCCGTGATGCTTTCGATGTCTTCACCAGAGTGCTACACGACGATTTTCCCCGGTTCTCTTCGCCCAGATTCGGAAGCTCGCGTGGAACGCACGACCTTGTACCGAAGCCACCATTCGGTGGGACGCCGACTGTTGCCATCGGGCGAGCCCAACAAAGCTTGGCCTGGATTGCTGAGAACATGGACGGATTCATTGGCTCCTCCCCGGTGCCCGAACAGCTGCCATCGTTCGCGAAACAATGGCGCGCTCAGGTTGAACAGACCTGCGGTCCCGAAGAATTCAAGCCTCTTGGTATTGGTGGATTTCTCGACTTGGTAGAGGACCAGAATGAGCCGCTTATCCGCACGCGCGGCGGATTTCGAGCCGGGAGCAAAGGCCTTGCGAACTTTCTGCACGACGCTCAGACGGCGGGCGTGAATCACATCGCGCTGAATCCCAAGGTTAGTCGACGCCCGTACGCTGAGCTGATGGATGAGCTCGCTTCCGAAGTCCTTCCGCACTTTCCTTCACACTGAACGATGTCCACTCAAGTGCACGCTGGCTCCCTGACGTGGTCGCGTAATCCATCTATGAAAACCATTTTCGAACCATTCAATCTCTCTGGCACCGCACTGAAGAATCGCATCGTCATGGCTCCGCTCACGCGAGCACGCGCGTCGCGCGAAGTCGCTGATGAACGCATTGCTCTCTATTACACGCAGCGCGCTACTGCTGGTCTGATTGTCAGCGAAGGCACTTCGATTTCGCGAGAAGGAACAGGGTATCTGTTCAACCCAGGCATCTACACGCCGGAGCAAATCGACGGCTGGCGCCTGACAACTGATTCCGTTCACGCCGTCGGCGGAAAGATTTTCGCGCAACTCTGGCACGTCGGCCGCGTTTCCCATCATTCAATCCAGGAAGGCGGGAAGGCCCCCGTCAGCGCCAGTTCCAAACAGGCAGTGAACGCGAAGGCCTTCGCCTACGACGATAGCAGGAAGCCCAACCCCGTAGACACGCCCACGCCTCGCCAGCTCGAAACGCAGGAAGTTCGGCGTATCGTCCAGGATTTTGCTCAGGCTGCCGAGAATGCTATGAAGGCAGGGTTTGACGGGGTCGAAATTCATGGCGCGAACGGCTATCTGTTCGAGCAGTTTATGAACCCGCTCGTCAATGACCGGAGCGATTGCTACTCAGCCGACAACATTGGGAATCGGTTGCGCTTCACTCTCGAAGTCATCGATGCCGTTGCTGGACGTATTGGTGTTGAGCGGGTCGGCATTCGAATTTCGCCTTACGGCAAGCTATTCGACATGCCCTTCTATCCGACCATTGATGCGACATACAGTGAGCTCTGCCGCGAAATCGGGAAGCGAAAGCTCGCGTATGTTCACGTCATGAATCAGTCGGGATACTCGCGCCTGGACAACGCTCTCGAACCGGAAGCCGAGTCCGGATTCATGGCCCTCCTGCGTCTCCTGAAGGGCTTTCTGCCACATACTGCGCTCATTCTTGCAGGTGGTATGTCGCGAGAACTTGCGGAGGAAATGATTGCCGCTGACGTCATCGACCTCGTTGCATTCGGCGCAGCATTCATCAGCAACCCTGACCTCGTTGCCCGCCTTCAGAATGATTGGCCACTGAGCCCCGCGAATCCGGCGACCTTCTATGGTGGCAGCGCAGAGGGCTACGTGGATTACGCTCCCTACGCTCCGTCTTGAGGGTAATCGTGGTGCCAGATGCTAACGTTATTGACCTGGGCAGATTTCAAGACTCTATCTTCCAGACGAAACCCACGTCGCGGACAGCGAGTGACAATGAACTCAAAATAGCCCTTCGTCAGTATGTCGGCGTCGAGACTCCGCAGGTTTCGCCTTCGTGCCGTTTTCGCTTATCGAAGAGCGCTTTGGGCGATGAGATGTCAGCGTGGGTGAGGGAGACGTCTCGACTCCCCATTTTTTTCTTTCAAATCGTCCCAAGGTCAACCCATGTCTAAGTTCGTTGCCGAGAAGCTGTTTCGACCGCCCTACGTCCAAACTCGACGAGGGGGAAGCGGGCCGCTGACAGTTCTCTTTTCGTTGCTTTCCCGTGCGGATACGACGCCAATCGACGCACGTCGAGTGGGTGATGGTTACACGCTCGACAAGTCTGGCCGTCCATTACGAGACCCGGCGGAAAACTCCTCCGCCATTGGCTTCGAGAGTAATCCCAACGTCAGCTTCGAGCACTGGGGCGAGTATTGGCGAAAGGTGCATGGCGTTCGTTTCACCCACATCGAAGAGGACGACGACCGCAGCTTAGAGCGAATGTTGCGTTATGACCAACTGCATCGATTCGCTCCAGGGCCAACAAGCTTTAACGCGCCCCCATACCGCGCTCCGGTCGACGAAAGCGGAATGCTCTGGCCGACAATTCTCGGACACATTGAACCGTATCAACGGCCGCGCTGGGACGGCGTCGCGTATCTCAACTTTGAGAGCATCGATGACATCGCTGCTGTGTTCGCTAACGAGCGAGTGCGCACCAAAATTCTTCCTGAAGACTTGACCATGTTTCGTGACATCGCGCCGGTACTTGCTCGGCAGCACATCATTATTCCCAGCGAATCGGGAAATGAAGCAGTCACATTGGTCAAGCTACATGTGCGTCGAAAAGACGAGGCGCGCGAGTCATTCCAGCGGTGGTGGCTCGAGGACCATGGCCCCTATGTCAGCAGTCACTGCCAAGGCAGTCAGTTGGTCAAACGTTATGCCCAGCTTCACAACATCGGTGGCCGAGAACCCGGCCAGCCTTTTTTTCACCCTGACGCAGCGACGCTTGATGGAATAAGTCTCATGAGCTTTTCAAGCCTCGCAGACCTCGAAGATTTTCTGGTGAGCCCGATGAACGCAAGTATTGTCGAGCACGAGTCCCTTAAGACTGAGCAAGCAGCGTCAGAATATTGGACGACCATCAGCATGATGATTGTCAACCGCATCCGCCCCGAGGTTCGCACCGCCTAACGAATTCCGCTGCGGCGTTGTAGCGACCGGCCGCACTCACCTGTCCGAATATGCGCCGCGTTATCGATTTGTTCGCCGAGCCATCACCACTGAAAGCACTAGGAGTCGACTGCATTGGGGCAACCTGTTAATTCGGAAATTTCCCACTCCCGCGAAACGCCCCGTCCCTTAGGACGGGGCGAACTACTTACCGCATCGAATACCGCTCAGTCGTCGTCTGCCTCCTGGCATACGGGACCGTCCTTCTTCGCCGAATCAGAGTCCCAGTATGGGACACTCGTGTTGCCTTCGGACTTGAAGCAGCCTGCTTTGAGCAAAGGCAAATTCAAGGACGACGGGAGGCTTGCGCCAACATACAGTGAGACGGTACTTCCCGTCAGAGAGACCGCCTGAGGATGCGTCGGAAAGCATGCGTCGGTGCCGAGTACGGGAGAGCATTGCGAGTTTGCCGGAGGCGGCGACCCGATGCCGTTCGACTGCTGCGAGGGAGTCTGGGTGCTGACTATGAGGCGGACCTTGCTTCCTGCGGGGATGGAAGCAAACTTTGGCGATATGACGAAGTCGTACCGTCGAATGTTGCCTGCTGGCACATAGTGGTCAGCGAAATACTCGCCATAGGGCTTTACCGGCACTCCGTTCTTATCAAGCCAAGACCGATTTGGGTCGTTCTTTGAAAGGCTCCCAAGAACAGTACCACTGGAAAGTGGTGTGACGGTCCCATCGGCACCCACAAGCTGCACCGTCGCGATAAGTTCCAGATTCGGCGTTGTCGACGAGGCATAGAATGACGCGCTCATCGGGCCGGCCAGCGTCGCTCCCTTTTTCAGGACCGGCCCATCAAATTGCGCCGTGCTCCCGGCGCCTGGCTGCGCCCAAAGTAGATTAACTTCCGCCGATTGATTCGAAGGCTTCTTTGAAAGCGCTCCCTTGGGCGTAAGGAAGTATTGCTTGTACACAGGCGCAACCGGGTAAGCCGACGTGCTAATCCAGTTGTTGGAAATTAGCTCGTGGACGTGAACTGGTTGCTTAGTGTCCGCCATCCCTGTCTTCTTACCTTTGAGCCAGGTATCGAACCATTCCAGCGTGATGTTGTTTGTAATGTTCTGCCCAGTCGTCTGCTCCTCAAATTGGCAGTGACCGCCCTGGCTGATAATCACCTGGTAGCGGCCTGTGACATCCTGGTTCGGACGCATGGGACCGTATACGTATTGGCCGCTTCTCGCGTTCTGCAAATATGCGTACATGGACATAGAGCTCTCAGCGTAAATGTCCTGGTGCGTGCTTTAAATCAGAGTCGGAATGTCGAGGTCTGCGAGTTGACGCGCGAATGTGCCGGGAGAGCGCACTTTCCAAAAATCCCTGTCATAAGCCCTGGGGCCACCCGCGTTGATTTCGTCGACCATTGCCTGGCCGTATGCGGTCGCGCCATGATTATTACCAACCGCCGCACCGAAACCTAGTGGGAACTGGCCCGTTTGCGTAGGGATGCCGCCTGCGAAATACGTCTCACGGTAAAACTCGGCTCCTGCACAAAACGGTGCTAGAGCCTTGATTGGTGAATTTTTTCCGGCTGCCAGCGCCGTCGTGTATTGGTTCAGTCCTGACCATGAACCGCCTTGCAGAGCAATCTTGCCGTTTGAGTTCTGCAGCTTCGTCGCGGCCCATTGGACTATCTCCGCACCATCCTTCCCGTCGTTGCCGAAGAACGAAAATTCGCCGCCTGAGTTTCGAGTCCCTCTGACCGATGCTGTCACATAGATGTAGCCTCGCTGAACGAAGTAATCACCAGCCGTGGACGGATTCCCAAGGTATGGCGTTTGAGTGACAATGACAGGGAACGGACCCTTCGCCCGAGCACCGGTATGCAAGTCGGTGGGATAGGACACATCGACCATAAGCACCGTTCCATCGCTCATGGTGACCGGGACGCTTTTGTCTAGTGCGGTCCCGTAAGTCGGATTACCCGGGCTCCATACTCCACCCGGAAAAGGTGTAGACGCAAGCGCGGGAACTGCCGCACCGGATAACAGAATTGCCGCGGCTGCAAGCAGCGCTGCACGACTTGAACGCTTCATGACGACCTCCATCGGTGTCTCGCCAATCGTTAGATAAACTTACTCTCCATTCCTAACTTTATTTACAAGACGTAATCCACTTACGCCAGCACCACAACCGCGGCCCCCGCCGTCGCAGGGACGCGGCACCCACTCAATTCCAGGGACGTCAGATGATTCGGTGCTCCTCGACCAGGAACGCGGTGATGCCGGCGAGGAATGTTTTTGCATGTTCCATCGTCTTCACGCCGACCTCTGATTCGAACGCCTTTTGCAGCGACTCAGTGCTTTCGAACCAGAACTCAACGACCCCATCAATGGGTAGGTCGTCGTAATTGCAAGGCCTGCCTTTCTGAAGCTCTCGCTGCACTACCGCGTTCTGCCGATAGCCTTTGACGCCAGGCATCGTGCGAACGAAATCCGCATGTACTTTCCACTCGTTCAGAAAGTCCTGCTCCGAAAGCTCGGGGCGACGGCGGATGAGAGAAATCCGCTTCTTGAGCTTTGCACGAGACGCGTCTTCCGGCACTTCTACTACCGTCGTCTGCCTGACGGTCAGGATATGAAGGCGGCCGAGGAAATGGTTCTCGTCTTCGATGATTCTTTGCGGCAGCTCCCCCTCTCCGAACGGCTTGTTCGGGTCCGAAATCCACAGTTGCGAGAAACCGTCGAACTCCCACGGCTCCCGCTCGAAGTCGATTCCGCGCTGAACACGGTCGACAATGTGGTTCTGCCAATACTGACTGAGTCCAGGTGCGTTTTTCACCAACGGGCCGTGATGGCCGAGCCAATGCTTGTAAAACTCATCGTTCGACCATTCGGGCTTCTTTGAAATAAGCCCCATGCGTACCGTGCTCATCAATCCTCCAGTGTCGTGACTTAGGTCGAAAGCTCGGCGCGGTCAATGCGCGCCTAAATATGCCGCCTTGACTTTTGGGTCGTTCAGCAAGTCGCGCCCAGACCCCTCCAGCGTGATGTTGCCAACCTCAAGCACATATGCCCTGTCAGCGACCCCCAAGGCCTGCTTCGCCATCTGCTCGACCAGCAGAATGGTGAGGCCATCCTCGCGCAGACTACGGATGGCATCGAAAATGTCGCGGATGACCAGCGGAGCCAGGCCCAACGAAGGCTCATCGAGAAGAAGCATGCGCGGCTGACTCATCAATGCGCGCGAAATGGCGAGCATTTGCTGCTCGCCCCCGGAAAGCGTTCCCGAGAGCTGGTTCTGACGTTCGCGAAGACGTGGAAACCGGTCAAACTCCCGCTCCATCGCTACCTCAGTCGCGGACATCGGCTGCTTGCGGGAATAGGCTCCGAGAAGGAGGTTCTCACGCACGGTCTGGTCGGGAAACACGCCGCGACCTTCGGGCGACAGGGCAATACCGAGGCCGAGGCGCATGTGTGCAGGCAACTGGGTGCAGTCGCGACCGCCAACCGTGATGCGGCCGGAGGAGACCGCCTGCAGCCCCGCGATGCTCTTTAGAAGGCTGCTTTTCCCGGCACCGTTCGCGCCGATGATGGTGACGACTTCGCCTTCCCTCACCTCGAGGCTCACACCCTTCACGGCCTGAATAGCGCCGTAAGAGACCTTTACTGAATCGACTTTGAGCATCGTTGCTCCTCTCTCATGCGGCTTCAGCTTCGTCGACGCCGAGATATGCTTCGACGACGCGCGGGTTGGCCTGGACGTCTGCAGGCTTGCCTTCGGCAATCTTGATGCCGTAGTCAAGCACGATGACGTGGTCGGAAATCGACATGACGAGGTCCATGTGGTGCTCGACCATCAGGATGCTCACGCCATATTTGCTGATACGAAGGAGCAGCTGTCCCAGCTCCGCCGTTTCCTGTGGATTCAAACCCGCTGCCGGCTCATCCAGCAGTAACAGCTGCGGTTCGGTGGCCAGTGCACGGGCGAGCTCGGCCCGGCGTTGCAGGCCATAAGGCAGACTCCCTGCGGGACGGCTCGCCAGGTGACCGAGGTCAACCAGCTCAAGCAGCTCGCGCGCAAGTTGCCTCGTGATTTCCTCCTCTTGACGCGCCTTCGAGGTCGCGAACAAGGAAGCAAACAAGCCGTTCTTCATCCGGCTGTGCCGACCAAGCATTACATTGTCGAGAACCGACAAATCGGCGAAGAGTCTCAGGTTCTGGAAGGTACGGCCCATACCGAGGCAACAGATGGAATGAACCGCGCTTCCACCTATCTCCTTCCCGTTGAAGCGAATCGACCCGCTGTCCGGACGGACGATGCCCGTTACCATGTTAATCATCGTGCTCTTCCCGGCACCATTCGGGCCGATGAGCGCGTGGATATGACCGCGCTTCAAGGCGAACGAAATGTCTTGAGCCGGTTTCACGCCACCATAGGCTTTCGAGAGCTTGGTAACCGTCAGCAACTCTCCACCGTTCGAACGGCCGCCGCGCAAGAGCGTCGTGACCTGCCCGCCCGGGGCAGCGTATTCTTCCTTCGTATCTTGACTCTTGCGTCCGACCAGCTTCGATAGCGTTCCGACTACTCCGCCAGGCATCACATACAACGCGAACAAGAGCAGCAGCCCATACAGCGTGTGCTGAACTGAAGGCCAACGTGCGAGAAGTGCATCAAGCAGGGTCAGGACGATTGCGCCAACGACGGGCCCTAGCTTCGTTCCCGCTCCGCCAAAGAGGACGAGCAGCAGGATGAAAATGGAGAGCTGAAACGAGATGAAATCGGAATTGATGTACTGGTTTTGCTGAGCGACCATTGCGCCAGCAAGTCCACATGTCACCGCTGCAATCACGAACGCAATCACTTTGCCCCGATAGACACGAACGCCCACCGACGACGATGCAATTTCGTCAGCCTGAAGCGAAAGGAAGGCACGGCCAAACCTTCCATTCAGCAGGTTGCGAAGCAACAGGTGAGTAACCGCGCAGAAAACGAGCCCGACGCACACCCATTGACCGAGCGACATCGGCTGCCCACCCATTTCCGGGCTACGAATCCCGTAGATGCCTTGGGCTCCGCCAAACACATCTGTCCAGTCGCTGACCAGCCGTTCCACAACGATACCGAACGCGAGTGTGACCATGGCCAGGTACGGCCCTTTGACACGAAGCGACGGCAGCGCGATGAGCACCCCGCAGACGCCCGAGATGGCCGTTGCGATGGCCATGGCTGCCCACGGATTGATTTCCGTCTGCGATGTGAGAAGTGCGACTGCGTAAGCTCCCGCCCCGAACAGTCCCGCCTGACCGAGCGACTTCTGCCCTGCGAAGTCGACAAGGACGTTCATGCCGGCGGCGCACAGGTAGTAGACGCACATCATGAACGCGATGTGCAGGTAATAGTCATTTCCGATAGACAGCGCGGCGGCGCCGAGCACGACCGCGATGGCGCACACGCCTGCTATGTGGCTGTACTTTTTCATACTTTCTCCACGAGGCGGCTGCCAAAGAGGCCCGTCGGCTTGAAAGCCAGGACGAGAATCACCACAGCGAACACCGCAATCTCACGCCACTGCGCCTGCCACAAATTGACCGTTGACTCGAACACTCCGAGAGCAAAGCCACCGATAACGCAACCGCGGGGATTGTTGAGACCACCTACCATCGCGCCAGAAAAGCCCTTCAGTCCAATGGCCAGGCCCATGAAGAGAGACGCCTGCGTGATGGGTGCAATGAGAAAGCCAGACAGCCCAGCCAACGCCGAGCTCACCACGAAGGAACCAATCATCACTGCGTTCGTGTTGATGCCCATCAGGCTCGCGACGTTACCGTTGGCGGCGACAGCGCGCATCATCTTTCCAACCATCGTCTTTCGCATGACGATGTCAAAGGCAAGCATCACGAGGACGGCCACCGCCAGGAGAAGCAGCTCTTGCGGACGGACGCCGATTCCGAAAAGTTGAATAACGGAGTCACCAACAGGGGACGGCACCACAACCGGTTTAGGGCCCCAGGTGGCCAGCCCAATGCTGTCCAAGACCACACCGAACCCGAGAGTGCTCATGACCCACGCCATTCCAGGCTGTTTTGCGAAAGGACGCACGCCGACGGCATACAGGAGCCATCCGAGCGCGCCCATCACCACGAGTGCGGCAACCAGCGCCAACAATTGCGCACTCACGCTGGGAACCGCCCCGCCGAAAGTTGTCGAGGTGATTGGCTTTCCCAAGAGGAGCAGCATCGCGCTCATTCCAATGAATGCGCCGCTCGATACAAACTCGCCGTGCGAGAAGTTGAGCGTTTTCGTCGTGGTGAACGTGATGCTGAAGCCCAGCGCCACAAGCGCATATGCGCCGCCGACCGCCAGCCCACTGATTACCGCCTGAAAGATAGCTTCCATGATGAGTGTTCTCCGCTGTGACGGCACCTGCGGTGCCGCCATCATCAATGGGACCGTTACTGCTTGTAGTCCGCCGGGGTCAGGGACGCAACGAGCGCATCGCTGTACGGCACGAGTCGGCCATCTTTCCAGTGCACCCAAACGAAGTCCTTTGCTACCAGTGCTTCGTGATTTGTCTTGCTGAAAGGCTTGTTGTAGGTTTTAAGCAAACCTTGCACCGGTGCATTGAGGTTCTCGAGCGCAACACGGATTGCCGCGCCATCGGTACTGTTCGCCTGCTTGATTGCCTGAACCAGAATCATCACGGAGTCGTAGCCGTGCAGCGCAAACGAGAACGAACTCGGCGCCTTCAGCTGAGACCCGACGCGGGTGAACAACTTGTCCTGCGCCGGGGTCCGATTTTCACTGACGGTACGCAGAAAGAGCGGCTTCTCTGCCAACGTCCTTCCGGCTGCATCATAGAAAGTAATGTTGTCCGCCGCCCAGGAACTGAGCGTACGCGGGTAGTAGTTGATTTTCTCCATGCTCCGCATAACCTGAGCGATAGGCGTACCCTGCGCCCAAATGATGACCGTGTCGACACCCGCCTCCTTGAGCTTGTTCAACTGTGAAGTCATGTCGGTGTCGCTGACGCCAAATTGTTCGATGGCAGCGGGAGTGATTCCCTGCATCTCGGCGATGGACTTCATGTCTTTGAGAGCACCTTGACCGTAGCCTGTCGTCTCGGTCATGAAGCCAACTTTCTTTGCATTACCCGTCTTCTTCACATACGCCATCAGCGCCGCGACTTGCTCACGGTCGACCATCGAGACACGGAACATGTAGTTGTCCGCACCGGGGCTCATCGGCTTGGTGATGTCCGTTCCCGACGAGACATTGTCAATCACCGGCATCTTCTTCTGATTGACGATGTGCTTCCATGCCATTGCGTTTCCAGAGTTCGTCGGACCGAAGACGGCAACAACCTTTTCGTTGTCGATGAGGTCCGTCATGTTCTGGATGGACTTGGGCGGCTGTGATACATCGTCGCGCACGACGAGCGTCAGTTTTTTGCCGAGCAGTCCACCCGCCGCATTCACATCAGCTATTGCAGCTTGCATGCCAAGGACAGCGGCTTGTCCGCTCTGTGCCGAGGGCGACGCAGAAAGGTCGCCGTTGAAGCCAATCTTTATTTCCTGCGCCGACGCGGCGGGGACCGCCGCAGCAAAACTGAGCGAGGCTACGATTCCTGCGATGACGCGAATTGCTTTCATGATGTCTCCAACCTGTTGCTTCAGCATTCGATGGGCGTATTCATCCCATCGTCGTTTCAATCAATCAGAACTTGCTCACGACACCCAGACTGACCGCGACCAAGGAGCGGCTCGCCCCCGGGGTCGTCTGGAAGCTGTCACCGATGGCCGGTGTGGCATTAATAATTGCGCCAGTCCCCGGGTTACCCAGCGTCTGGCCCGACGCACGCTGGTATCCTTCAAGCGCGTATAAACCTGTACGCTTCGAAAGCGCGTAATACTGGGAGAGAACGACCTGGTGATACTTGGCTGCGTCCGAGATGTTGTTCGCCTTGGAAGCCCACGTGTAGCTGTAGCCAAGTGCCAAATCGAACGCAACGGCCGGCTTCCAATGAAGCACACTGCCTACCGTGTTCCAGACGGCCGTGTCGGTGAACTTGGAATTCACGCCCGGGACGTACTGCACGTTCGAATATGCGAACGAGATGTCCCAGTTCTGGTTGAAGACATAGCCGCCGTCGACAGCGAAGCGCTGTTGAGCCTGGGCTTGGCTGTAGCCATTTGTGATGGCCGACACGCCCTGCTGACCGGATGAGTTCACAGAAGATTCCGCGCCGTATGGGCCACCGCCGGGGGTTGAGTTATTGATGCGCCAGAAGCCCGCGGCAAGACCAAAATTTCCGCCCTTGTATTGAAGTCCCCCGCTCCACGTCGACCCCTGGTTCAAGCTTCCAGGTACGCCGGCAGGAGCAAATTGGCCACTCGCCGTAATGCCGTAAAACGTCGGCGTCGTATAGGAAATCGCATTGTTCGAGCGATAGTAGGTATCCATGCCGTCGAGGTCACCGGGATGCGAACCGTACCCGGTCACATAGAACGCGGGAACCCACGGTGAAAGCATCACGTAATAAGCGCTATATTGACGGCCCACTGACAAGGCCCCATAGGCGGGGTTCGACAACTCGATACGCGCCTGTCTGCCAAACATCGCATTCGTGAACTGCTGTCCGCCATTCGCGATATTGAATCCCGACTCCAGGACAAACAACGTCTGATAACCGTTACCGAGGTCCTCTGTGCCACGAAGCCCCCAACGGTCTCCGTTCCACACACCCGACTGCATGCGAACGTTGGACTTTCCCGGCGTCGTCGAGCCGAGAGTTGTTTGACTGTTTTGATAGGTGATAGACGTGTCGACAATGCCGTACAGAATCACGCTCGACTGAGCAAATGCAGGAAGAACAGCCAAACCAAGAATCGCACCTACTGCACATCGAACAACTCTCTTCTTCGCCATTAAAAGTCTCCTTAATAATTTTTTAGTCCGAGTCGTCAGCGGCGGCGTCTGATTGCCATCACTTGTCGCGGCCTCTCGTGGGCAACAGGGCCAATTCGGCTTGCTATATGTAGGATAACGAATCGGTGTAGCGATTTACTCTCACTGGATTCGAGAGGAACGCACCGTGTTACGCGCGGCGCGCAGATTGACCTATTTGCGGCGCTCGTTGTCTTGAGGGAGGGCTGCCTCCCCCGATAGCCCAGATACTACGCCACAAAATTAAACATACGCCACTACTTTTGCATAGGTGCAAATCTATATCGGGCAGCTTCACATTCATCTCAAAGACCATCGGACGGCGAGAACCCACACACCGTGTGGGTTCCAGCCGGAGCCATACGCTAAGTCGCAAGCAACGCATCAGCGCTATCGCCATATCGATGGAATGTGGTGTCTGGATGTGGGTAATTATACCTATGCAATCACATATGTTTACGTGAAACACTAACGCAGCGGGCGTTGCTAACCGTATATCCATCAGACATCAAGGAGAAATCATGTCGTTCCCTCAATACGTCGCGCCACGTTTGCTCGAAGACCGCGTGGCTTTCGTAACCGGCGCAGGACAAGGCAATGGCCGTGCACTCGCGCTCGGCCTTGCCCAGGCCGGCGCCAAGGTTGTGGTTAGCGACATTGCTTTTGAACACGTCAGGGAAACCGCCGCGCTCATTGAGAAGGAAGGTGGGAAAGCGTGGCCGTTCGAGCTGGATGTCACCAACGCAGACGCTTGCTACACCCTTGCCGAAAAGGTCTCCAACGACATCGGCTGTGTCGACCTGCTTGTGAATAATGCGGGCATCATTATTCGTGAGAACTTGACAAGCCCGAATGCAGCCAAGAACTGGAAGAAAGTGATGGACGTGAACGTTCAAGGGACGTTCAATGTCACGCACGCGTTTCTCGAGGCTATCAAGACGACCAAAGGCGTGATTATCAACGTTGCATCTATCGCCGCTTATGCTGGACAAGGCGCTAGCCTCGGCTATTCCCCGTCCAAAGGTGCAATCAAGATGTTCACGCAGTCTCTAGCGGCCGAACTCGCGCCTCACGGGGTACGCGTAAATGCATTGGCGCCCGGCGTCATCGAAACCCCTATGACGGCTGCAACACGCGAGAATCCGGCGCGTCTCGAGGCGTTTATGTCACGCATCCCTATGGGTCGGGTTGGCCAAACGGAGGACCTCGTCGGCCCGACAATATTCCTGGCGTCTGGAATGTCGCGCTACGTGACGGGGGTAACCCTCGCGGTAGATGGCGGATTTCTAGCTATCTAAGGTCTGTCTTGCAAAAGCCCGCCCAGCGGGCTTTTTTTGGTACAACAGCGTCGACGCCGGAGCAGTCAGAAGCGAGTCCTTCGCTGTTCTCGCGGCGAAATCCGTTTGCGGATAGCACGTGCCGACGCCGGCACCAGAAGCTGCACATTTTCGAGAACCTCCCTCTAATCATCCTTTCCACCAGCTTGCTGGGCAGGCATGGACCACCCGGGTCTTCGATTCCCAAGGCGTTAAGAAGACAGCTTTTCAGAAAGCTGAAGCAGTCCGCTCGCAACGGTTCCGGTATCAGAGGTATCCAGCGTGCTTGACGGGCCGAAAATGGTAACTGAAAGCACCATCTGCCCGCGGTCGAAAACAGGCGCGCTCAGGCTGTCGACGCCAGGGATTGGCACACCCAGCGTTCGTGACAGATGTGTGCCCCGCACATCTCCTGCGAAGTTCTCAATTACATCAACAAAGCATCGCGCTGAGACCGCATCGGCCTTCGCAACTTCACGAGCAAGCATCGGTTCTATCGTCTGCCTCGGAAGGAACGCGGCGAACAGTCGTCCTGTGCTGCTGTGGGCGATTGACATTACCGACCCCACGTGCAAGCCGACATGCAGGTACATTTCGGGGCCGTGGTATCGAATGACGGTGGGGCCGTGGTCTGTCCATATCGCCACAAACGCGCCGTGATTATCGTCTTTAAGCAGTTCAATGGCCAACTCCACCGTCTTATGCAATGGGTGGAGCTGCGCTAAAGCTCGCAGGCCGAGCTTCAACGCAAGTGGTCCGGGCTCAAAGCTGTGGGTCGTTGAATCACGTCTAACCAGTCCTGTGCGAACCAAGCTGACCATGTATGTGAAGACCTGATTCAAAGGTAAGGCGGTTGCAGCGCTCAGCCCCAGCATCGAAACAGGTTTTCCGGCGTCAGCCAGATGCTGCAAAAGCGTCCCTCCAACCTCCATCGCATGGATTCCACGCTGCTTCCTGGTTCTTCTCGGAGCAAGTTGCTCGACGCATTCGGCAGCCTCCATATCTCCCCTCCTTTGCGAGCATCGTCCCGGACCTGGTGATGCCAAACGGTCGGCACGTCGCGTTTTCTCGACAAGGTCCGACATGCGAAAAAAAGCCGCGGCCGCTGGGCAACAGCAACCGCGGCAAATGCACACCCATCGGAATTCCTACGCTTCGTTAATGGGACACCACTGCAAATTTGGTAGCCGGAGCGTCCATCACAGTGTCTTCCTTCCGAACCTCCGTGGTAGCTGCGATTGCTTTGCCTGCGATGTAGCCGAAAGTCAGCGCCGGTCCCAGCGTAATGCCGGCGCCGGGGTAGTTCCCGCCCATGATGCTGCATGCGTCGTTGCCAACCGCGAACAGCCCGTGGATTGGCGCGCCGTCGGAGTTGAGCACGCGGCATGAAGAATCAGTCTTCAGGCCAGCGAATGTGCCAATGTCACCGATGCGAATTTTGAGAGCATAGAAAGGGCCTTTCTCGATAGGCGCGACACACGGATTCGGCGAATGAAGAGCGTCACCCTGATAACGGTTATATGCTGTGCTTCCCTTCCCGAAGAGTGAGTCGCGACCTAGTCGCGCCTCGGCGTTATAGCCTCGCACGGTCTCTTTGAAGTTGAGCGCATTGACGCCAATCTTCTCGGCCAGCTCGTCTACGGTTGATGCTTTCGTCAGGTAGCCGACGCGCAGATAGCGGCCAATGGGCATCGGGAACGGAGCAACACTACCTAGGCCATACGTTCGGAGAGTCTTGTGGTCGCAGATGAGATGTGCGGAAATCTCTTCTCCCGCCGGCGTTGACTTCACCAGGGCTTGCACGAAATCATGGTACGAGTGGCCTTCGTTCGTGAACCGGCGGCCGTCGCGCAGCACGGAGATGACGCCGGGCTTCGCGCGGTCGATAAAGTGCGGCATGATGCCTGTTGTTCCGTCTTTTCTGGTCAGCGTCGAAACCGGCACCCAGGCAGCCGCGTTCGGCAGCGTTGTCGTCACTTGAGCGCCGACTGCTTCAGCCATGCGCAATCCGTCGCCCGTGTTACCGGTCGGAGAAGGCGAGAAATGTTCGGAACCCGTCGGAGCGTGTGGGAAGAGTTGCTTGCGACGTTCGATGTCGTACGGAAAACCGCCGCTCGCCAAGATAACAGCACGATTCGCGGTCACACGTACTTTCGAACCGGCCCGGTCAAGGACCGCTCCGGTGATTCGGCCGTTGTCGTTGGTGAGGCTGAGCGCCTTGGTGTTGAGCCAAAGAGGAACGTTCAGGTCGAAGAGCGACTTTGCGAGACGACCGGCAAGCGCGTTGCCGTTCGTCAGCGTCATGCCGCGACCATGCTTCAAAACGTCTGCAAAGTGGCGAGAGAGACGCTTGGTGACGTACCAGGCAGACTTGATTGACTTCGTCACCCGCATGAAGTGCACAATTTCCTTGCCCGAACCAAGCATCATTCCGAATACGGTGAGTTCGGGCAGCGCAGGAGCGAGGTCCTTGATTGCCGTGCCGAGTTCGCGGCCGTCAAACGGACGAGTGACCATGGAACGACCACCTTGCGTACCGCCGGGCGCCTCGGCGTGATAGTCGGGAAACACGAGAGGCATGTCGAAGCGTACAGCTGTCTTCGCTGTGAAGAAGTCTACAGCTTCCGGCCCATTCTTGATGAAGGCGTCGACGCGCTCACCATCAAAGCTCGACCCCGCCTCGTGCTGGAGATACGTACGCGCGGCATCTTCTGCCTCGTAAATCCCTTGCACCTTTGCAAGCGCTGTATTCGGAATCCAGAGCCAACCGCCCGAGCGAGCTGTTGAGCCGCCGAACTTCGGCTCTTTCTCGATAACGAGGACATTGAGCCCCTCAGACGCGGCCGTGATTGCCGCGGACATTCCCGAGCATCCCGAACCAATAACAAGCACGTCACAGCTGAATTCGCTTTCCTGCTTCATCACGCATCTCCGATAGCGAGGACGCGTCACCTCAGGTGCGTCCTCATAATCCATCCCCGTCTTCTGGGCCATGGTCAAATCATACGCCGTAATTACATATACGCGTATATATTTGCGTACGTACAATCCCTATGCCGGATTCCATCGTCTCGGATGTAAATTGAGGACTCCATGGGAAAGGCTTGTGCCCTTCCGCTTGGATGCGGTTGGCGGCCTTGTGCGCAGGCGCTGCGCTCGCCACCTTTGTCATCGAATTTCCGGCTACCCGACGGTCTGTCGCCGGTACCGTTTGCTTCACCTACTCTGGAGACGACATGATTAAACGTATGACTTTGCTGGCGCGCAAAGAAGGCACTTCGGTAAGCGACTTTCGTGCGTACTGGTCTGGCTGTCATGCTCAACTCGCTTTGTGCATGGATGGCATTGCGAAATACACGCAAAACAGGGTCGAGAAAACCCTCTGGAAGTCCGGAGGTGGTTCTGGATGTTTTGATGTCGATGGCATCGTCGAGCTCTACTTCGAAAGCGATGAACTCATGTCCGAAGCGCAACGTTCCGCGGTCGGGAGTCGACACATTCCTGAAGACGAGCCAAACTTCCTGCGTGGATGGACGCTCTGCGTGGTCGACCACGAGGATGAAGCCAAAGAGCAAACAGGCGTGAAGGTCATCCTCGTCGCTGCTCTAAGGGCAGGTGTCTCACGAATCGAGTTCGAGAAGGTAATCGTCGAATCCGAGGAGGGACAACCGACGCCGGCGACAACATCGCTCAATTGGACGACCAGAAGCGCGAAACGTGAACGCCTTTGGGCAGAGCCGGTTGTGCCCACCGTGCTTGCCGCGCTGTGGTTCAAGAATCTTGCGGAAGCGCATGACGCGTTTCGAGTTGAGAGCAGCCTCGTGCAAAGCATTGACGGCTTAGCCGACCGTGCGGCTGCGTACCTTATCAACCCGCTCGTGGTCAGGTAATCCGAATGGTCGTCGGCATCGGATGCGGGTAACCATTTCAGACCGGTAGCCGGTTTGGTGGGCGCGTCGCCCCCTCTCTCTACGGAAACCATAGCGCGCTGCGATTCGGAAATTGCTACGAAACCGCACCGTCAGCCCGTACCAAAAAAACAAAACGGGCGCTGAAGCTCCGAGCGCCCGGTGCATCTCATTTTCGGCGCTCAGCTCACGCTTTATGCAGATTCCTCGCCCGGTCGGACCGTAACGCAAAAAACATCGCTGTGCAGGCAAGAAGCAGCATGAATGCAATGAAATAGAACGCGTTGTTCATGCTTCCAGTGTAGGTCTTGATAAGACCGATTAGATACGGGGTGATGGTTCCGCTGGTGACCCCGATAGTGCTGACCAGCGCGATGCTCGCAGGAGCGCTGGAACCGCGAAAGAAGCTAGCGGGCACAGACCAGAAGATGGGATGAGCCGCGTAAATAAATACGGCCGCCGCAGTCAAGAGCGCCATGGATAGTGCGAAGCCCAGGCCATGCGAAGTCAGTAGCGCGAGCGCCGCAGCGGCGCCAGCGCCACAGACGATGAAATGCCATTTGCGTTCGTTGCGTCGGTCAGAACGACGAGCAATCAAAATCACGCCCACAGCGCCGATTGCATTCGGGATTGCCGAGTACAGACTAATCTGAACGATGTCGGTAATTCCGAATTCGCGAATCATCGTCGGCATCCAGAATAGCAACAGGAGGATGCCCGAGGTCAGGCAGAAGTACACAAACGCGAACACATAGACGTACGGGTTACCCACTGCCGCAAGCAGGGAATGGCTATGCTCAGCAGGCTTTCCGTCGTTCGCCAGCACGTCTTCCAACCGCCGCTTCTCACCTGCGCTAAGCCACGGTGCAGCGGACGGCCTGTCCTTCAAGAAGAAGAATGCGATAACACCCAGCAGGATTGCGGGAGCACCCTCGATGGCCAGCATCCACTGCCACCCGTGGACACCATGGACCCCATCCATGCCGCGCATAATCCAGCCAGAGACCAGACCGCCAAGCACACCGGCGACGGCGACACCAGCATAAAAGACGGATAGCGCTCCTGCGCGACGGCGTGCCGGGAACCAGTACGTCAGATATAAAACGATGCCTGGGAAGAAGCCGGCCTCGAATACACCGAGAAGAAAGCGTAAGACGTAAAACTGCGTGCTGTTGGATACCGCGACCATCACCACCGAACACGCGCCCCACAACACCATGATTCGTGCGAAGGTCTTCCTGGCTCCGTACTTATGCAAGAGTATGTTGCTGGGCACTTCGAAGAGGACGTACCCGACAAAAAAGAACACTGCGCCCAAACTGTACGCGGCGTCAGTGAAGGAAAGGTCGTGCTTCATCTGCAACTGAGCGAACCCGATGTTGTTCCGGTCCAGGATTGCAATGACGTAACAGAAGAAGAGAAACGGAATGATTCGCAGCGTCACTTTGCGAAACAAGGTGTCATCCGATGTGCCGACAGATGGGGGATTCGTCGGTGCAGGGACCGTGCCGACTGAACTTCGCGTTGTCATCAGAAACTCCAGTGCAGTTTTTCAGTTGTGGTCCGCTGTCAGTCGAGGCACCTACGCCACCTCACTGACCGCCAACCCACTCAGAAGGTAACCGCACCATGGCAGGTCCACGCTTCTTTATTACATATTAACGCTGCACTTCGCACATATATAATTCTCGTTTGTACCTATCTGGGTCCTTCTGGACCGCGAACGGCTTCGAAGTGCTGGTAAACACCTAACGTGCCTGCGACTGGTTCGTCAGATGTCGCACAGGCCGAGACCGGCAAGTTCGAATTGGCCGCCCTTGCCTCGAATTCGCTTTGCCTGGCGGCCCGCAGCGCCACCAAGCACGTTTTGTTTTACGCTCATACGTTTGCGTATATATAATAAAGCACGAGTGAGCTGCTACGTACAGCGATTGCATCGTTAAGGAGACCGGTTTGTCCGCGAGAATGTTGTGGCTTCTGAGCGCGTGCTGCTTTGCCAGCATGGCGTCAATGCGGGTCTGCGATTCGCTGTTACCGTCACTGCAGGCGGAGTTTGGTGTGAACATGGGGCACGCCGCCCTCGCAATTTCAGGATTCGCCCTCGCATACGGCCTTACGCAACTTGTCTTCGGGCCTTTGGGAGACAAGTTTGGAAAAATCCGCGTAATCGCGCTGACCACGCTGGCCTGCACGGTAGGAAACCTTGGTGCAGCATTGTCCGTTCATATGGGCCAATTGGTAGCGGCCCGGGTCTTGTCCGGGGCTGCTGCCGCGGGAATCGTGCCTTTAACTATGGCGTGGATTGGCGACACAGTGCCTTATGAACGGCGTCAAGAAATCCTTGCGCGGCTGCTCGGCGCGACAGTTTTCGGGATGATTGCCGGTCAGTGGCTAGGGGCATTGCTCGCCGACGCGGCTGCCTGGCGAATCTCGTTTGCCTCACTGGCCCTGATTTATCTGGTTGCGGGGCTCTTCGTCTTGCGAGAAGTCAATTCGTGGGACATGACGCGCAAGTCGACGCCCGGCCGTTTCGCGTACCGTGCTTTTGAGGTGTTGGCGATTCCTTGGGCTCGAACAGTGCTCCTCGTTACCTTCATCGAAGGCTCGCTCGCGTTTAGCGCGCTCTCGTTCATCCCGACCTATCTACACGGGACATTCGAACTTCCGATGTCGAGGGCGGGCGCGATTGTGGCTCTTTATGGGGTAGGCGGTTTAACGTACAGCCGATGCGCCCGCCTCTTGGTCCGTCGCTTGGGGGAAGCCAATCTGGCGAGGCTTGGCGGTGTCTGTCTCGCAGTGTCATATGGTGGACTCGCGCTTCTCAACACCTGGTTGCTCGCATTGCCCGCCTGCTTCATGGCTGGGTTTGGCTTCTACGCTTTGCACAACACCTTGCAGACCCATGCCACGCAGATGGCACCGAGCGCCCGCGGAACCGCCGTGTCACTCTTTTCGTGCTTTCTTTTCTTTGGGCAATCACTAGGCGTTGCTTGCGCTGCGTGGTTCATCGACAGATTTTCAGCGCCGCCCGTTTTTATAGGCTGTGCTTTCGGCCTTTTTCTAGTCGCAGTCGTGTTTTCGTCGCTGGTTTCTCGCCAAACCGCACAGCTGGCGAGGACCTAGCGGAATGCCGACGGAGGAGATACCTAGGGTGGCCGCGAGCTGGCAAAGGAAGCGCACGGCAAACCAGATGGAACAGGCGTGCCTAGACGGCCGGTACCGTCGGCGCGGAATTCTGTTCGGTCAACAGCTTGGTGGTCGCAAGAAGACTGGTAACCAGCGGGCCTTTCCAGGAAACGTCGAAATTCGCGGCAACGCCGAAGAGCGTCAAAACAAGAACAATCTCTCCGTTGTTGTCAAAAACCGGCGCGCTGATGCTGTTGATTCCTGGAATCGGCATACCTTCTCCTCGCGCGACTCCTCGCCTTCGAATATCCGCCAGAATGGCGTCGAACTGCGTGATGGTCAGACGCTCGCCATCAGGCGTTTGCGACCCGAAGTCCGCCCCGACGAGCTCGTCGAGCGTGGAACTCTGCTTGTATGCAGCAAACACGCGGCCAGTCGTCGAATGCGTGAGGGACATAACCGTGCCGACGTGAACACCTGCATGCAGCGAGGCGGCCGGCTCGATGCTTTGCAGAACGGTTGGACCGCGGTCTCCCCACGCGGCGAGAAGCACACTTTGCTCGACGCGCGTCGCAAGGTCGGTGGAAGGCTGCATTGCATTACGGACTGCGGGCACCATGCGAAGCGCATGCAACCCCATGCGGAGAGACAAAGGCCCTGGCTCGAAACGCGAGGTGACGGGGTCCCGTTTGACGAGGCCGGTACGAAGCAGGCTCACCATATAGGTGAACACCTGATTCGTGGGAATGCCGCTGCGCGCGCTGAGCTCCGCAAGTGTCACTGGTTCGCCAGCGTCCGCGAGATACTGAAGGAAGCGGCCACCAACTTCCATGCTCTGAATGCCGCGTTGCTCCTTTCGGGCACTTGAATCGAGGCTTTCCGGATTTTCTTTTGCCCGCTGCTTCGTTACCATGCAATCCTCTGTGCACGAACACATTATGTTTCGCCGATTTTACCGGCTTCTTGGTCACCGTAAGGCACTTGGATTCTGAATCCGACAAGATACGCAAATGGACACCGAAAGCACCGAAAAAGCCCAGCGGGGAATCCAGTCAGTTGAAGTGGGCAGCGAAATTCTGCTGGCACTCACACAATCTGACTCGCCCATGCCGCTCAAAGAGATTTCGCGGGTCACCGGCATGTCTCCCGCCAAACTTTTCCCGTATCTGGTCAGCCTCATCAAGCTTCAACTGGTACAGCGAATGGAACCGTCAGGCGATTATGCCCCAGGTGCCCTGGCGCTGCGGCTTGGCCTGTACGGACTGCAACGACTGAATCCTCTGCGCGAAGCCGAGGCAGACGTATTGGCTCTAGCCTCGAAAACGGGACAAAGCGTTTTTTTGACGACTTGGGGGCCAAACGGACCGGTCGTCGTCAGGCAGGAAGACCCTTCGTATCCGCTGCATCTCACCTTGCGAGTCGGCACGGTCATGTCGCTCGTCAACACGGCAACCGGACGACTTTTCGGCGCGTATATGCCAGAGTCCTTGGTTCAGAAGGCTCTCGCAGACGAGAACATACGGCTCAGCGGTGCAACCGCACTGAAGACAACGGAAAAGCAGGAGCTGTTCAAGGAGTATCGTAAGATTCGCGAGGAAGGCATGACGCGAACTTCGGGCCATCCTTTGCCGGGTGTAAATGCTATCGCGGCACCTGTATTCCTGTTCACGGGGTCCATAGCGCTCGCCATCACTCTCGTTGGGCCCGCAGGTACGTTCGATACAAGTTGGGACGGGGAACTTGCGTTGACCCTGCGCCAGACCACACTGGACCTGTCCTACCGACTAGGCTACTCGGCCATCCCGGGCGACGAGGCCTAGTTCATCGCGATGCGGCAGCAACGCCCGAGAAATGCGAAGACAATTCGCGGCTGCCTCGGGCGTCGCCAGTCAGCGACTTGGGACCTTTCCAACGCGCGCTGGCGGCGCTCCCGCAAGCCCCCTTCAAATCCCTGCAGCGCTTTGATGCCAATTGCGCAGGCGAGCCTGGAAAACCTGGGCTCACTTGCGCGGCCACCTCTCTGAAACCCTTCGAAACACAGAAGCCCTGACGCGAGCACATATCAGTGTGGCATGTCGGCCCACTTGGCCGCCAAGAACAAGCAACACGCGTGTCGGCCTCACGGTATTTCGCCGCAACGCGCCCTCCCATTACCGAACACATTCACCGACGCAAGTGTGCCGTCCGACAATCACACGAAATGAATCCACGCTTGCGTCTTAGCGTCGCGCCAGTTCGTCCCCGCTTCCGCCGCTCGTCGGCAGCCAGCGCCCCCATATACCAGCGTGCTTCGGATGTCTGTGATTGCAGAGAGCAAGCAGGACTGGCAGCCCAGGTTTTGGGGACAGTTTAAGGTGTACGGGAAATTATCTATATGCGACTGTGTTCGCTTATGCATAATAAACTTCAACGTCAGGGTCGCTGGATAAAACCCACCCTGTCCCTTCAATTACTCCTGTAGAGGTCTCCGACCATGGCGACAGAAAAGAAGTTTGCTTCCCACGCGGACGTTGAAGAAAAGAAAGTCACGTTCGAGCAGCTTTCCGAACATGCCTACGCGTACACCGCTGAAGGCGACCCGAACACCGGCATCATCATTGGGGACGATGCCGTGCTCGTGGCCGATACACAGGCGACGCCCGTGATGGCTCAGGACGTCATCCGCCGCATCCGCGAAGTCACCGACAAGCCCATCAAGTATGTTTTGCTGACTCACTATCACGCTGTCCGGGTGCTCGGTGCGTCGGCCTATAAACCTGAGCAAATCATCGCCAGCCAGGACACCTACGACCTCATCGTCGAACGCGGTGAGCAGGATATGAAGAGCGAGATTGAGCGCTTCCCGCGTCTCTTCAATGCGGTCGAATCGGTGCCGGGTCTCACGTGGCCGACCCTTACGTTCCAGAAAAAGATGACGCTCTGGATGGGCAAGCTCGAAGTTCAAATCCTGCAGCTTGGTCGCGGGCACACGAAGGGCGATACCGTAGTCTGGCTGCCGCAGGAAAAGACGCTTCTTTCCGGTGACCTGGTCGAGTACGGCGCAACGCCGTATGCCGGCGACGCGTATTTTCAGGATTGGCCGGCCACCCTTGATGCCATCGCTGCGCTGAAGCCTGAAAAGCTCGTCCCCGGCCGAGGCGCTGCTCTCAAGACGCCGCAGGAAGTTGCCGACGGTCTGGCTGGAACTCGCGCTTTCGTCAGCGAGCTCTACAGCAAGGTCAAGTCTGGTGCCAGCGAAGGCAAAGACCTGAACGCCATTTACAAAGAAACCTACGCCACGCTGAAGCCGAAGTTCGGCGACTGGGTCATCTTTGACCACTGCATGCCGTTCGACGTCACACGGGCACACGACGAAGCGACGCAGTACCCGGACCCACGTATCTGGACTGCTCAGCGCGATAAGGAAATGTGGGAAACCCTCGAGGGTTGACCGGCTCCCGCGCCAGCCTGCGAGCATCAGGAGCACGCAGGCTGCAACGACAAGTCCAATCTGGAGACATCAAAGTGCAACAGCCGACGCGAGACACATCAAGCCGCCGTGAACCTGTTCAGGGCGGCACGTTCTGCAACACCGCATTGGAACGCGCATCGTCCGCGTCTGCGTTCTCTGCTCATCCAGATGGCTATCAGTCGGGATTTGCCAGTGAGTTCGCCACCGAGGCACTCCCTGGCGCGCTTCCCGTTGGTCGGAATTCACCCCAGCGTGCTCCCTACGGCCTGTACGCAGAACAACTCTCGGGCACGGCCTTCACTGCACCTCGCTCCCACAACCGTCGTTCATGGTTGTATCGCGTGCGACCGGCAGCGGTTCACATGCCATTCACGCCACTCGAGAGCAGCAGACTGGTCAGCGACTTTTCACGCGTACCACCGACTCCTCCCAATCAGTTGCGCTGGGACCCGCTTCCGATGCCGGAAACGCCGACAGATTTCGTTGACGGTCTGGTCACAATGGCGGGCAACGGCTCGGCGGATGCGATGTCGGGATGTGCCATCCACATGTACTCAACGAACCGGTCGATGACGGACCGGTTCTTCTACAGCGCTGACGGAGAACTGCTGATTGTTCCGCAAGAAGGTCGCCTCAGCATTGCGACAGAACTCGGCCTTCTGGACATCGAGCCGCAAGAAATTGCAGTAATCCCGCGTGGCGTACGCTTCCGCGTCGAGCTGCCAGATGGCAAAGCGCGCGGATACATCTGCGAAAACTTTGGGGCGCTGCTACGCCTACCTGACCTCGGACCCATCGGTTCGAACGGTCTCGCCAACCCGCGCGACTTCCTGACACCTCAGGCAGCGTATGAAATTCGTGAAGGCAATTTTGAACTCGTAGCGAAACTTAACGGCCATCTCTGGCGCGCAGACATAGGTCACTCGCCGCTGGACGTGGTCGCCTGGCATGGCAACTACGCGCCGTACAAATACGACCTGCGACGTTTCAACACCATTGGCTCGATAAGCTTCGACCATCCGGACCCGTCAATCTTTCTGGTGCTGCACTCACCGAGTGATACGCCCGGCGTTGACACTGTCGATTTCGTCATCTTCCCGCCTCGGTGGCTTGCCGCCGAAGACACCTTCCGCCCGCCCTGGTTCCATCGGAATTTCGCTAGCGAGTTCATGGGGCTGATTCATGGCGAGTACGATGCCAAAGCCGAAGGTTTTGCGCCGGGTGGCGCCAGCCTCCATAACTGTATGTCGGGACATGGTCCCGACGCTGGCACGTTTGAAAAGGCATCGGTGTCTGACACGACGCAGCCAATGAAGGTCGATTCGACCATGGCTTTCATGTTTGAGACGCGCAATCTCATCAAGCCGACTCAGTTCGCTCTGGAAACCTCGCAGTTGCAGGCACAGTATTTTGAATGCTGGCAGGGCCTCGGAAACAACTTCAAACCGGACGTCAAGTGATGCCTGCCAATACAGAAGACACGTTAATGCTGCGTAGAACAACGAGCTCAGACCTCAAAAGCTGGGTAGAGTCGGCGAACCGCGCCAGCACAGATTTCCCCATTCAGAACCTGCCTTTCGGAGTTTTCTCGGATGGCAAGTCAAGTGCAGGCCGGGTCGGCGTTGCAATTGGAGACCTGATTATCGACCTGTCGGTCATCGAAGCTGCAGGGCTGATTGCCGTGCCACATGTTGTCACCGATGATGCCGGCCACCCCAAGAGCGTCTTTCGTCAGGCGCGCCTCAATGATTTCGTAGCCTTGGGAAAAGCCGCGTGGACCAGCATCCGGATTCAGCTCTCGACGCTACTGTCTGCAGACAACGCGACGCTCCGGGACGACCCAGAGTTGCGAGAGCGAGCATTCGTGCGCCAAAGCGATGTGGTCATGCACCTCCCCTTCGATATACCTGGTTACACCGATTTCTACTCATCCCGAGAACATGCGACGAATGTCGGCGCGATGTTCCGCGACCCGAAAAACGCGTTGATGCCGAATTGGCTCGAGATTCCTATCGGGTATAACGGGCGAGCGTCGTCTGTGGTCGTCAGTGGTACGCCCATTCGTCGACCGAACGGCCAACGCAAAGAGCCGAACGCTGAACGTCCCACTTTTGGACCTTGTCGTAAGCTCGACATCGAACTGGAAACGGGCTTTTTCGTGGGCGTGGGCAACGCGCTCGGCTCGACTATCAGTGCAACCGACGCCGACGGTCATATCTTCGGCATGGTCCTTCTTAACGACTGGAGCGCGCGCGACATCCAGCAGTGGGAGTACCAACCGCTTGGACCGTTCAATTCGAAAGGATTCGCGACAACCATTTCTCCGTGGGTGGTCACCATGGAAGCACTGGAACCGTTCCGAGTCGAACAACCCCCGCAAGAGCCGAAGCCTCTGTCTTACCTCCGCGGAGCTACGCGCGCTGGAGTCGACCTGCATCTTGAGGTACAGCTGAAGCCGCAGTCCGCTACGTCGCCAACGACTATCGCCAAGACCAACTTCAAGCATATGTATTGGTCGATGGCGCAGCAGCTGGTGCACCACACTTCCGCAGGCTGCAACACTCGTGTCGGTGACTTGCTTGGTTCCGGAACTATCAGTGGACCAAAATCTGAATCGACCGATGACAAAATTGGGACTTTCGGAAGTTTGCTCGAGCTCACTTGGAACGGACAATCCCCGCTCAAGCTAGATAACGGTGAAACACGTGGCTTTATCGAGGATGGCGACGAATTGACTCTGATTGGCTGGTGCCAAGGCGACGGCTATCGGGTCGGGTTCGGTTCATGTTTCGGCACCATCTTGCCCGCGCTTGGGGTCCCAAGCTCGGAGGATAGCGAATGAAGCTGTATAGCTACTTTCGGAGCTCGGCATCTTATCGAGTTCGTATTGCGCTTGCTTTAAAGGAACTACAGTTTCAGTATGAAGCCGTCCATCTTTTGAAAGATGGCGGTCAACAGCTCGCGCCGGAATACCGCCTGGTGAACCCCGACGGTATCGTCCCTGCTCTTGAGGACGGACCCGAAGTTCTAACGCAGTCTCTGGCAATAATTGAATATCTTGATGAAGTACATCCCGAACCACCGCTCCTTCCAAGGAGCGCTGCGGACCGTGCTTATGTACGCTCGGTTGCCCTACAGGTCGCATGCGAAATTCACCCGGTCGATAACCTGCGCGTCCTTAAATACCTGAAGACCAACTTCGGTATATCGGACGAGCAGAAGTCACAGTGGTACAGGCATTGGATTGACGTCGGCTTCGGCTCTTTGGAGGCTCGCCTCACGGTCGAAAAGCGCGTTGGAGACTTCGCGTTCGGCGACACGCCGACAGTCGCCGACATTTGTTTGGTTCCGCAAATTTGGAATGCACGACGATTCGACATACCCTTGGATTCCTATCCGACGCTGAATCGCTTTGCCAACAATGCGATGGCTCTAAACGCGTTCAAACATGCGGAACCCTCAAACCAACCGGATGCGGAAGGTTGAACTGGTGTCGCAACGTTTTTTGCGGGCGCGGGGTCAACCAATAGCCAACCAATCAGGCAAAATTCGGTTGTGGGCGTGTGGGCCGCGGTCTTCCCAGACGCAGACCGCACGTACTAGATGATTCAACAATAAAAAGCAGACAAGAGCGCGTGGTTAAGTTTCAGCAAGTCCTAACTAATAGATAGCGCCGGAGCTGCGCGCTCCATGGTGCAGTTTGGAGACATCATGACCGCAGGCTTCCAACATCCATTTCCCACGGCGACAAGCAACGTCGCGCGCGGCAAAATCGTCAGTGCACAAGAGGCCGTCAGGCTGATTCGTCCCGGCAACACCGTCGCAACTGGTGGATTTGTTGGCATAGGCTTCGCAGAGGAAGTTGCGGTCGCGCTGGAGCAGCTGTTTCTTGACTCAGGCCAGAGCGGCACGGATGTGGCTCGAGACCTAACGCTCGTTTATGCGGGTGGTCAGGGCGATGGCGCCGGGAGAGGTCTGAATCACCTAGCTCACGAAGGACTTGTTCGGCGAGTAATCGGTGGCCATTGGGGGCTTGTGCCGAAGCTTCAACGCTTGGCTGTCGAAGGCCACATCGAAGCCTACAACCTCCCGCAAGGCGTAATTTCACAGCTGTTTCGAGACATCGCGGCGCATCGTCCTGGCCACCTGTCGACAGTCGGACTCGGTACGTTCGTGGACCCTCGAAACGGCGGCGGTAAGCTCAACGACAAAACGACGGAAGATTTGGTGAGCCTCACATCTGTCAACGGGGCTGAATGTCTTCTGTACAAGACATTCCCCATCGATGTCGCTATCGTGCGCGGCACCACGGCCGACGCAAACGGGAACGTAACGATGGAGAAGGAAGCGCTCACCCTCGAGTCGCTTTCAATCGCTATGGCCGCACGTAACTCCGGTGGCATCGTGATAGTTCAGGTAGAGCGAATTGCAGAGTCTGGCACGTTGAATCCTCGACAGGTCAAGATACCCGGCATTCTGGTCGATTGTGTTGTGGTCGCGAAGCCCGAAAATCACTGGCAGACCTTTGCCGAACCGTACAGTGCAGGCTTCGCAAGCGAGCTTCGCGTTTCGGCTGGCTCGATTGCCCCGATGTCGTTGACGGAGCGGAAAGTCATAGCGCGACGAGCCTCGTTCGAGCTGATGGCTAACAGCGTGGTGAATCTTGGAATTGGGATGCCGGAAGGCATAGCGAGCGTCGCCAACGAGGAGAAGGTGTGCGACCTCTTCACGATGACGACGGAGCCTGGCGTCATCGGCGGGATACCTGCGGGTGGACTGAATTTTGGCGCCGCGACCAATACTGACGCCATCATTGACCAGCCGTACCAGTTCGACTTCTATGACGGCGGCGGCTTGGACATTGCATTCCTCGGACTGGCTCAGGTTGACCGCGAAGGCAACATTAATGTGAGCAAGTTCGGGCCGAAGCTGGCAGGTGCGGGCGGCTTCATCAATATTTCTCAGAGCGCGAAGAAGGTGGTTTTTCTCGGCACGTTTAACGCCGGCAACCTCGATGTGAGTATCAAAGACGGTCGGTTGACAATTCTTCGGGACAGCGTCTGTCGGAATTTCGTGGACGAGGTGGAGCATCGCACGTTCGGCGGTCGCTACGCGAATGAGCGCCACCAGCCTGTTCTGTACATTACGGAACGCTGTGTCTTTTCTCTGAGTCCGGGCGGCCTTGAACTCGTGGAAATTGCGCCAGGAGTCGACTTGCAGAGGGACATCATTTCACAGATGGGCTTCGCACCCATCATGAAGTCGCCGCCGCGCCTCATGGACGCCCGTATTTTCGAAAGCAAGCCGATGGGACTGCGAAGCGTGCTTCTGCGATTGCGACTTCGTGAGCGCTTCAGCTACGACGCGGATAAAAACATGTTCTTCATCAACTTGGAAGGGCACAAGGTCGCGACTGAAGAGGACGTGGAGGCTATTCGCTCCGAGGTTGAATTGGCTCTGTCCGGACTCGAGGTACGTCCCCACGCTATCGTGAACTATGACAACTTTTCGATAACTCCGGAGGTCATCGACGCTTATTCGGATATGGTGACCGGGCTCGTCTCCCGCTTTTACTCGGATGTGACCCGATACACCACGAGCAGCTTTCTCCGGATGAAACTAGGTGACGCGCTGCAACGTCGCAATGTCGCAACCTATATCTACGAAACTCCCGAAGAGGTGACGGCGTACATGTCGCGTTAATTGCTGCCAGCCGTTTCTTCGGGTGTCTGGACCGCCAGGCTTATGCGCTAAGACTTCGCACACGCAGGATGCTATTCCCCGTTTTGTTTTGGGAGTCTCGGTCCGAAGACCGGGACTTCTTCCCCTGCTACTCGACCTGGAGCTTCATTGTCGCGCTCACTCGCAGACTTTCTCGCGCCAGTGTTAAGGTCTCCAGGCACGAGCGAATACTACGCTTCGCTGACCGCGGTTTTGACAGTCTTTGTAGCCGACTTCGTGGCAGTTGCATACGCCGCGCTAGCAGACTGGTTCGCCGCGCCCAGACCCGACTTCCAGACGGCCAGAAACGCGTCGCTGCCCGGCAATGCATTTTTCGACATGTTGTCGAACCACGCCTTCGCGTCAAATGAAGGTTGCTTGATGACCGCTTTGCCCACCGCTGTGAATTCAGCCTGGATGCTCGACACAATTTCCTTCACGTGTGTCCAATAGGCCTGAGTCTTCTGAAAACCGGCGCGTAGCTGGTCTTCCTCAACTGCAAACGCTGCTTGCGGCGCATTGCTAGTGAGCGACTTGGCAGCGAAACCTTGCGCCTCGGCAAGCGTCGTCCTGACCGTCTGCGCATTGAGTTCAACGAGCTTTTCGAATCCTTGAAAAACCTTGCTCGCCAGACCGAAGGCTGTGTCGACGCTTGCCTTGGATGCAACAATCGTTTGTTCGGGGATGAGGTTGGTCATATTCGACTCCAAAAAAGGCAGGGCCGGATGTCGCCCCGTTCACATGCTGCGGTGCAGCAATTCGGTTTCATGATAGCTGCAATTCTAGTGAAGTCAAATTCTTATTTTGCCCATCGTCTTTTGTGACTTGCCTTCATTCCCGCTTCAGTACAGCGTAGCAAGATAGCTCCTGCAGCAAGGTGGCCTCCCGCTATGACAACTTCAAATTCATGCTGCGCCGCAGCAATCTTGGTGCATACTGACGTGTCGCACGAACTCGCGCTCTTGGAGATGCAATGAAACGCGTTGAACTCACGCCGCCGTCAGCAACACTTTTTGTTCTTGAACCGCTTCGCGCGGCAGCCGACTACATTGCCGGCATGGCTCCCCTCTCTGTCCCATTGCCGCCGGGCGACGGTCATCCGGTACTGGTGTTCCCCGGGTTAGGTGTCAACGGGGCCGCGACGTCGGACCTGCGCAATCGTCTGCAGCAAGTGGGATACGAAGTTCACGATTGGGAACAAGGTGTCAATTTCGGGCCAGGTGCCGACCATGGCCTAATGCTCGAACGCCTGGGTGACCATCTGAAGCAGATACATGCGTGGCATCGAAGTTCGGTCTCCCTGGTCGGCTGGAGCTATGGAGGTATCTACGCCCGTGAGTTAGCGGCGAAACATTCAGAACTTGTGCGCCAGGTCATCACGCTGGCTACACCTGTTGCCGACAACTGGGAAGCCACCCACGTCGGATGGCTGCTGAACATGCTCAGCAGCGGCATTGCTCCAATGAGCCAGGTTTCAACGCGCCGCTCCGATGCCGATGTGCCTGTCCCATGGGCTTCGGTCTACTCGAAGACGGACGGCATTGTTGCGTGGGAAGCATGCGTGTCGACCGGGTCAACAAACCACCGCAACATCGAAGTGGAAGACGTGAGCCATCTGGGCATGGTCCAGCATCCGGAAGTGCTACGCGTGGTGGCGGGCCTCCTCGCCCAGCATCGTGACGGTCCTGGGCAGGCGATAATGCGGGCCGCAGGTCAATAGTTTCTCGAATGCGACTTCCCAACAGGCTAAGGAGGTTGTTCCAGCTTGAAATTGACTCTATGCAAGCGCACAAGAGTCCCCGGCGACTACCAGGTGGCATTGGCTGCGCGGTCCGAAAACTGTCTCGCAGACGCCATCGGCCAATGCGAAATCCAAACATCCACGTTGCGACCGTGACGGTCTCAAGCTGGTCAGCGCGTACTCCGACAAGTCGAAAGGAGTTGCCGACAAATCGTGGTCGCTCCACAATCAAAGCGATTCGAATGCATGGGACTGGGAATCGGTCCTGGCCTAAGGGAACACGAATGGGCGCCCCGCTGGCCGCGAGGCGCTCGACTGACTCTTTGACAACCGAGGCCTTCAGCACGCCTTGATAACTACCTATGGTTCGACCAGAACTTTGCCAAGTCTGCTCCGCTCAGCGAGCATCGCAAATGCTTGTTGGGCCTCGTCCAATGAATGCTCGATGTACGTCACGGGCTGCAGCGACATATTCGCAAATTGCTGGAACAACGCGCCGGCCGCGGCAAGCGCCTCCTGTTTGTGAGCGCCGATAAAATGCCGGACATCCACTCCGATAAGACTCGCCGATTTAAGTAACGCAAGATTCGTCGGCAGCTTCGGTATGGTCCCGGACGCAAAGCCTACAACGAGATGTCGACCGCACCCACAGTTGCTCCTCGGTGGGACCGCTTTGATAGCGCCCGTCGACTTCGCGAACGAGAAGTTTTGGTTGAACCCCGGTTACAGCACCTGGGTCCGGCTCTCTCGGAAAATCATCAGGCACACGTCGGTCCGTCATTCGTTCCTCCATGACTGTTGCAGACTACGCGCGCAAGTGCCACTCATCGGGGCCGTATTTCCTTCTCCGAGTATCAATGTCACGCTTGTAGCCGCGTTCCTTCACGAATCCCAGTGACTGCAACACTGCGCGGGCGCGCATGACGTACTGCCTATCGGCCCAATCGCGCGTGTAGACACAGATGACGTGCCCATCGCGGCCCATGCTACGCAGAGCGGTGGACACCTTGGCACACAAAAGCGTATCTTCCTCGACGGCGACTCTAACTTTGGTCCATGCGAGGTCGACATCGGACGAAGGCACAAAAATGCCCATTTACCTGTCGTCGGACCCGAGAAAAATATGCCGCAGCTAGGGGATTTGCTCATGTGCCATGACCGGCTGAGGTCTTCGGATGGTCTCTCCGCAGCCCCAGATGCTCGCTCGCCGATGGAACGCTCACTTTGTGTGGTCATATATTGGTTCCTTCCGTCGGAGAAATTCAGCCTCGCTACTCACACGGCCGGCTTTCGCATCTTGTAGGCCGGACACGACATCAGTGAGTAGCAACTCTCTCGCGCGCTCCAGACGCAGCCCGCGTCTTTGAACCTGTTTCGCAGTGAGAGATTGCACTCGCGAACGCAGCTTCATGAGCTCGGCCCGCGGTCGTCCGTCCACTTTGACAGGTATGCCGCCGGCACAGCCGGAGTAAGCCAAACGCCGTTATCCGACCGCGAGAAAGCGTACCCGTCAACGTGCATCTGCGCGGCGTCCACGACCAAAACCAGCGGTTGACCGTGGCGTGCACCTACGCGCGTTGCCATGTCAACGTCTGTGCTCAGATGGACGGCGTGCCTGGTCTGAGGCGTTAATCCATCAGCAGCAATACTCTCCCAGTTGCTCCAAGCGGTGCCGTGATAAAGAACAGCCGGCGGCTCCATATCGGCATATCCAAGGTCCACGCCTATCGAGTGACCCTGTGCCGCGCGTATCCGCAGGCCATCCGGTGATAGCGAAAAGCGCTGTTTGTCGTTTGTGGCCACGACCGCCAGGATGACATCTCGCGTGATTGCTGGCAATGTCCTCAGTCGCTTCGGCGCACTCGCCTTACGTGCGGTACGTTCTATTGCGCGTATCAGCTCATCAATAGATACCCAGCCTTGGCCGTCGAGACGGATACCGACTATCTCGGGTTCGTGGCGCAGAATCTTCGAGAGAAGTCTGCTAACCGCGACGTGGTCAGTTGGAAGACGCGAATCGGCTTTCATGTTTATAGAGGTTACACGCCTGCGGGGGCACCCAGAATGTACAGCCAAGCTAGCTCACAGCTGCCGCGACGTTGCGCTCGTTTCAATCCATTCTCTGCCGCGTGCCGCGCAACTGTTCCAGCTCTTTGCTGAGCGCATCTATTTGCGCTTGCATGCCGCCCGCTCGTTTCAGTAGCTCTCCGACTTGATACCAGTAGGCATAGCCCAAGTCCCCGTCCTCCAGGCCCAATTCATGAAGCTTGCGAAGCGCAATCTCAAGGTCAATATCGTTATCCGCGCTCATGTCTTGTTCCGCTGATTTTGATGCGCAGTTGCCGCGCTCCGTAGCAGGCTTGCGCCCGAACAAAATCCCTTCATTCACGTATCTCCTTTTGATGCGCACCACGACCAGGCTGAGTACGAACCCGACTGCCGGCACGACCAGAAGTGCGGGGTTATTGAGCGCGAAGGTCAGGAGTTCTTTCATGGCGAGCAGACGTAAGAAACTGCGGTCTTGTGCCTATGGAAACAGTCGGGCGTATTGTTCTGCGAAGGTCGTGGCTTCCTCAACTACCGGCGCAATATCTCCGGCCGATAGCCGTTGGAGTGGCGTAGCACCGTTCAGCGACTCAATCGGCGTCGTGAAGAAGTCGAACATGGACCACGGGTCGGTTTTGCCAAGAATACGTATGACTTTTCTGAAGTCGCCGCGGAAAATCGTGGGCGAGAGGAAAAACGCAGGGTAGTAGGCTTCGGGCCCAAAGAAGACGCGGAACACGCGCTTCGAAGCGATAAACGCATCCAGCTTCTTTTCTGTGATGCCGGCCGCCTTGCAGAAGTCATGCGTTCGAAGCACTTTCCCTTGAAGCACGAGTGGATAACGTTCTGCGTGGGACTTGTTGGACCCGGGCAATGGGTCGCTTTCGGAAGCCTGCTTCGATGCACGTTTGACCCGCTTGCGAAGATTCTCTTCTTCCTCTTGAAGCGCAGGTAAGTCAATTCCGTACACCATGGCTATGCCGGCAGTTTGGCAGAGCCGGTTCTTGAACATCCGGCCCAACGCAGCATCAGGAATTTGCAGCAGCATTTCAGCGGCTTTCGGGTCAAACAAAATGGCGGCAACGACAGTACGACGGATGATATGTTGCACCCATTCGTCCTTGAGCGATGTTTCCTTTTTCGTATCACGCGTAGGTCGCGGCATGGTCATTCCTTAATCGAGCGAGACCTTTGGGGCTTGCATGGTGTCCAGACTGCATTTCCAAATCGCTGCAGTATCTCTGCCGCTCGCTTCGTACGGCCTTCACGGATAAGCTCGTTCTGCTGCTCGACGCAGATTTCGAGTCTCGCTCGTACTCAGCCGTTTTCGAAGCTCAATACTTTCACTAACCGTGGTCTCTTAACACGCCTACCGGATGCCGCAGGCGAACACCGTCTTGTCTCTCCGGCGGTGGTCGAATACCAGTAGTGCACGACGTCCGAATCTTTGGCTTGAACCTCCTGCCACAGCCCGCTTACTCGACAGAGCGTGACGGAAGCGTCATCCTCATTACGACCCAACAGGTGAACCGAAAAGGTTACATCGCCAAGATGCAATACCAGTTCAATCAGCGCCTCGGCACCGTCCACCACCCAACCATCCGGGCTCGCGCAGTCCGCACCGCCAGATGAGGCAACGACAAAGAAGTTCAGCGTGAGGTCCGACCACCCAACGCAGCGCCACGGAAGAAGTGGCTGCATGAGCCTCTTCTTTATGGGATGCGGTTCTTCCCAACTGCTGTCAGTAAATAGCATCAGAGTGACCAACGAAATGAGCAAGGTTGCAACAAGTCAACCGCGAGAGTTGCTATTGGGAGCCTAGGCGACTGCCAGGGCATCCATGCCTCGGCCATTGACCATGTTCACGTACAAACTGCGATATGCGATTTTAGCATATGCTATTTTGGCATATACGAATTTGGACTGCAAGCTGTTCGCCTTGTGCCAGCTCGGTCCAACCGTGGAAAAATCTATATACACACAACAGTACGGTCTCTTTCTTGCCACCCTTCGGAAGGCAAGGGAGTCCGCAGGCCTCTTGCAAAGCGAGCTAGCCGCGAGGCTTAATGTCGACCAACCGTTCGTCAGCAAATGCGAGAGCGGGCTGCGCCGGCTCGACTTCATTGAAGTTCGTGAGTGGTGCGCGGCCATCGGCATCACGCTGAAAGAGCTCACCGATAGTTTTGAAGAAGCCATAGCCAAGGCGGGAAGCACGTGAGAGCAGTTTCGCGAAAATGCCTCGACCGCGAGAGGTGTGCGACGGTCACGCGTCTGCAGTGACAGTGTCCTCGAGGCAATACGAGTCGTTTAACTACGACTCCCAACCCTTTCTGAGAACACCGCTCTGCACACAAACACTCACCAAATTCCGGTGCTGCCGGCAACGACCAGCGCGTCGACCCTTTTTGGCGAAGTGTGCTGGCAATTGAGAAAACGTGCGTTAGTGAGGATGTTCGTCTCCGTTGGTGCAAATGAATTCCGCGACTATCTCAAGACATACTCCCGTCCATTTTTTCACTCGGCTTCCTCCGAGAATCCGTTTGATGTATTGTCGAAAGCTTACGTCGATAGTTTGTTTCAGTCGCCGCACTCGACGGAGTTGGACGGAATTATGCACCACGCATCCTCACGACCCCTATCTTGTAAATATAGGTAAAACCAATTAACGCATGTAAAATTATTTAAATACCGCCCTTCATCTGACAAAATTAATTGTCTAAACTGCGACCATCGCAACTTGCCGTCTTTCTCTCACGGCTCGAATAAGTTGGGCGAATTGCTTGGTAGCTCTCACTACGCAGGTCATGCATTGACTGCCCATAATGACTTCCCGTTGTTTGCGGCCAGCTGCTGGAGAAATTTCAGAAAGCAACAAAATCCCTACAACAAAATACATTTCCGGACAAGATTATTCGCATCTTCCTTCGAAATCGTGCATTTGTTTTCTCAAATGGATGCTGACATATTAATCGTACTTTGCGATTACCTAGGCGTTGATTTTTGCGCCCTTGATGATTTGAACCTGCAAACTATCATGAGTGAAATGACCAAGCGGAGGAGAACATCACGGAGGAACTGCTGATAATTTATCGGTTGGTTTAGCACGTCCACGCTTTCTTTCGACAGGACGACGGCAATGAAATCGCTTCTTTCACTATCCGGTCAATCGCACACGGTCGTACGCTGCATAGTCTCCAAATCATTTGGTAGAAGCCTGGGCTGGACCTGCCAAGTTTTGGTTATATGGCGGCGCAACTGCCCACAAGAAGCACAAATTCATTGGCCGGTCTTCAGTTTTATAAACGCTCATCCGAGATTCAGCGCGGCATGGCAACGGTGCATTTGTAGAAGCGTCGGCTTGTATTGGGATTACGCCCAGGTCGCCGTGCCTTTGCTCGATGTTCTCGAATCTCCGGACCTTCTGCACCGAAAGCTTCTCCGTGGATTTGGCGACGCGCTTTTGGACGGAACAATCGACGCAGATTGCCTTGACCCTCTGGGCCTATATTGGATTGGACAGAAGGCTAACGTAGTGTCGCGCATCTGCACTGCAGTCGAAGATTTCTGCAAATGGCACTTTAAAGATTCAGGTATGCGAGACATTTTCAAGCCGAATCCTACAACTTACGAACGAGTAATTTATTCAGCCATTGCGGTCGCCAAACAAGGATACAGCTTGCTCGGGTATATCCAAACGGGTCGCGGGCCGGCAAGCAGAGAACACTTCGTACAACTCCCTCCTGGCCAGGCGCAAAACAATATTCTGCTAGCAAGTCCGCCAACCTTCCCGGCAGCCTTTGTGGAAGATGTACTTTGGATTGGTTTCATTCGCAGAGGGCGCAGGGGCGACTGCCCGGACGACTTCCTTTTGAGAGATATGATGATATTTCTCTTGCAGGTGAATTGGGGACTACGAGAACACGAGCCTTTCCATATTTGGGTGCAGGATGTGGTTGAAGACCCGTCACATCCAGGCGAGGCGTCAATTTTCCTCTACCACCCGTCTAAGGGACTTGCGTTTCTCGAAGACCTAGACGGGAGGCCGCTCCGTAGTTCTCGGCAGGAGAAGCTTCTGCACACCTACGGCCTACCCCCAAGAACTCTGGGCACAGGCTCTTATCGCGTAGGCTGGAAAAACTCCCTTACGTTGACGAAGGATAACTGCGCCCCACTGATTTCGCTGGACCCATTGGCTGCCCAGCTCTTTTTCAAGCTCTATAAGGATTATTTGCCTCAGCGGGAGCTGCTAATGCGCAGGCGCCTAGCATTGGGCTACGGAGACCATCCGTTTCTTTTTATTTCCGAGCAGGAAAATCGCGCAGCTGCAGACGGTCTCAGCAGCATTGGAGCGCCAGCTAGCATTGCATCCTACGAACGCTCGCTAGCCCGAGCAGTGGCCCGGTGCGGATTGGACTCGACAAAAGAGAATGGCACTTCGTCGCATGGTCCGCGGCACCTCTACGCCAATACACTAAAGAGGTATGACGAAGGGCCAATCGTCCTCCAAATGGCACTGCGTCATCATCATCCCGAAAGCCAAGAGCGCTATGGCCGCCCGTCCCCAATGCAGGTCAACGAGGAACTGCGCGCAAAGACTCAGGCGAATTCTGATTACCGAGGCACGCTTCAAGACGGAGACGCGCAGAATGCCGAATTCGCCGAAAGATACCCTCCCTACCGCACGAGGGCTATATGAGCGAAACGATATGCGTTGATGCGACCGTCGAAGCTCGAGGCTTCACCGTCAGCTCGGACCCATACCGTTGGTCAGTTATCCGCGTAGCGACCTTGGATGAGGCAAAGAAACTTCTATCCATGAACGCATTTACGGATTTTGACGAATTTGTGTGCCCGGAAAATCTGACTTCGTCCAGGGAGATTTGCAACGCGCTCGCTCGAATAGATGCATCTCCGCGCTCGAAGCAACTGAAGCTGTCCGCGTTCGTTTCCCTTTTCCGTGCTGGTGTACTCGTAGCCGGCTATGGAGAAGAAGGATACGACAGAGTGCCTAAATCACCTCGTTTTCGCATTAGCGATTTTTACAAAACGGAAGCTGAAACATTTGTCTATAGGTGTGAGTCAATCCTTGGCGGGAAGCAGGACCAGAGAATTCGACGCCTCCTTTTTAAATTGTGGCTTTGCACGGTGGAAGGTCGCAATCACGAAGCGAGCCTTGAGTTAATAAAAAATTGGGTACGCTTCCATCTGACACAAGAAAACCTAAAAAACCGGAAGTGGCTGCCTGTTATTGGGAAAAGCATGCGCGAGGTGCTTCCGATTCTCGCCGCAAAATTGCGGATACCCGAGGTCCACTATAAATATAGTCCGCGAAAAAAAGCCTCGAAACAGTCGTGGAGTCTAAATTTTTCAATGACTGGGAAGTCGCTTTTTCGAATTGGATTGAGAGCAGACGCTACGCAGACGTTGCGAATGCCAAGCAAGCGTTCCTCTATTTACAGACATACTGGTCTGACCATCTAATTCTCCTGGAGCCAGAGTTATTTTTTAGCGCCCACTTGAAAAGAGAATCGCTATTAGAGTGGGCCAGTAAGCCAAATCTTACGATAAGCAGCGCAAAAAAACTCAAGTTGGTAAATCAGTTTATAAGAGCGTTTGTCGCAAGCACGCCGTTTTTCGCCATTCCGGACGAATTCGATGAAGAGATTTTTTTGAAGGACTGCTATGCCTGGCCCATTTCAAACTCGGACCTATCTGTCATTTCAAATAAACTTGGCGAAGAAGGGCGTAATGGCAAGTCAAATAATGTTTCACTTCCAGAACATCTGATACGCCAAATCGAAATAATCCTTACCGAGAACGATATGAATTGGCCGAAGAAACGAACGGGTGATTGGATAACCGTGCCGGCCTCACATAACAGCCCGACAAAAAGAGTTTACTGTCCCGTCCTCCCAAACATGATTCTGATTTTATTAAAACTTCCTCTACGAGGTGTCCAAATTCGCCGATTGGATTCGGGCGAGGGAGACGATTACACCTATGATATACAAAATCGTCAGTTCATTCCAAACCCCAGTCAACACTGCGGATACTGGACACGGCAATCTGATGTTCGAAATTGTCGCCGCGGAGTGCTCAGAAAGTTTGTGGATTCAGCGGTCCAGCAAGAATTTTGTGGTTTTTATATAAATTCAAACAAAACGCAAGACCGCAAAGTTCTTTTCGACGAAAACAGCGGCTATGAGATTTTTTGGGAATTCGATGAGGTAATCGAAATAATACTTAAAACCAGAAAATGGCAGGAAACTTATAACGCCGTCTTAGGCCCTATCGATTTCGGAGACTTGCCCGCGACAGTCTTCGCTGAGCCGTCAGACACCGTGAAACTTAAAAAGCCGGCTTGCTTTTACTTGTTTCGCTATCCGTGTGGTAATAAACCGAACTGCGAGGCTCCGCCAACCTCGCAGGTTTTGCGAAACTTCTGGTATGAAACTCTTGCCGAACTGGAACGGCGCCTAGCGACCGAGATGGATTCCCCGCCAATCCTAATCGATAGATGGGACGGAAAAGTCCCGATGTCGAGCCCATATCATGTGCACGGGCTTAGGCTGGGCGGACTCACCCGGCTGGCCAAAGTCGGCGTTAGCCCATGGATTTTGCAGAATGTGGTCGGAGGTCATGCAAATTGGGTAATGACCGCCTTCTATATTAAACCAGGGTTCGGATTCATCACTGCACATCTGAACGAACGTTACATCCAAGCGATGCAGAATTCGCAAAAAGAATTTGCCCAATTTCTGACAGAGGCAACCATTGAGAATGTGCATCGAATGGCGCTAATCAACAACCCGCGGGCCGAAGCCGGACTCTTGGCGGTTCGCGCGCACAAGTCTGCGTACTTGATGGCCACACTAGAAAATGGAATTTGCCCCAATTGCCAAACGCTATGCGATGAAGGATTCGAAATAATACAGTGGCTGGACTACAAACCGAAGGAGTTGCAAAAAAATACGGACCCGTTCCGATATTGACATCCGGAAAGCGAGATTGCGGTCGCTGTGTGTATCTAATAACGGGCACGCCGTTTATGGATGGAGCCGCAATAAGATGCAACGAGATTAGCGTCTCATTGGACGATAGCGTAAGCCGACAACGAGATTTCATTCGACAAATTGATAACCTTGAAAGCGAACGTCTGCAAGCAATTAAGAAAGACCAAAAGCTCCCCCCGTCGCAATACCAAGAGCTTCAGGTATTTCGGTCAGAATACAAAAGTGAAAGCGATAACATGGTTGAACTGGCGAGCAGTCTGGACGCGAATCTACGTAGGCTGGAGGAAATTAAAGCACTTCGCCGGCGACTCGCAACTGATGGTCAAACGGGTCCAGCTTTGATTTCGACGATGGACGAACCACAATTCAGTTGGGGATTGATTCATCGCTTCGAAGCCATTGATGAGCTCTGCCGAGCTGCTCGTTGGTTCAAGTCTGTCAAGGTTGCTCCCTTGCAGAACGAAAGACTCGCGATGCTATTGAAAATCTTCGCGAGGGAAAATAGGCAGCCACCGCTAGCACTACTTGATAGGGATGAATCCGACGCCGCCATTGAGGCACTTACGGCGTTAATCCGCCGACGGCTTGACCGTCAATCGGTTGGCGCATTAGCCGAGGGTTATGAAACGTTCGAGTCGTTGGGGTTGACAGTTGATGTTGATAAAACCCTTGAGCGTCTGCCAGTCTGGAAGACAGAACGCCTTGAGACTGCCCCACGATGAACGACAAAACCTAGTTTTTCTTGACTCTTGAGTTTCGCCGAAAGGCTATCTATCTCCGATGGTGTGAGCAATGACTGCATCGGTCAAAACCGCAGCGGACGCCCAGCGCGATAGGACTATTGAATCGTTGCTGGAAAACTCGAAGGTCCGTCCGTCCGTCAAGCATCGTGCAAGGCGAATCAGCGAAGCATGCGACCGGTTGACACAGCAATCTCGCCCATTGTCGGTTCCCAACGTCATTGAAGCCGTGAAAGCACTGTTCCCCGACGAGAACATCGCTTCCTCGACTGTTTGGAACAAAACAGATTCCGGTGCCCTTTACCGTGGCGTCGTCGACGCGTGGGAAGTATGGTTATTGGCAATGGGGCGCGTCAAATCCCCGCGTCAGTCAACAAATATTGAGGTGGACATTCCGGATTCGATTGTCACCCGTATCGAGCCTCGAGAGGTCCGAACAATGGTGATATTAATGCGGGAGAGTCTTCGCAATGCGATTGCACAGTTAAACGGCATACGGAGCCTCACCGCGGACAGGCTCATAAGGCAAGGGAATAGCGACAGGGGAAATCAAAGCAAGGTCTCGACCGAACCGTTGCCGCAGGCTGACTTTGCAAACATCGCGAATTTCATCGACGAACACGAACTACGGCTCCGAGGCTTTTGCTGGGGCGAGAACGGAGAGCTTGTCTCTGAGAAAGGGGCCGCCCGCTCGGGGCCAGGGCTCCGGGACGCTCTCACGGCGGCGCTGAAATGCCTTAAGCCATAGCACGGCAAGTCGCGAGCTGTTTGTTGGTTTAACACGAACAATTATTTTCGGGGCGTCGGGGTATCTTTGTTCACACGCTATGAACAGTGAACACAATTCCGGTAGATACAGGTAAGTCTAAACTACAGCCTAAACGACGCAGGGGACTCAAAATCCCCCGCCGAAAGGCGTGCCGGTTCGATTCCGGCCTTGGGCACCAAACACTCTTCAACCGGTTTCAACGGTTGACCACGAAGCCCCGACAGCTAGCGCTGAGCGGGGCTTTTGTTTGCTGCAGTCTCCAAGGGTTCACCAGCGATTACAACCCCCACCAAGGGGTCATTTGGGGGGTTGCCACGATTCAAGCGCCCGTCGGATGGAAAACGCCCCCAGCAGCGGCGCGACAACCGGAGACGCAAACATGGCGCTGACGGATGCCACGATCCGTAACACGAAGCCGGGTGAAAAACAGCAGAAGCTGTACGACGGTGGCGGCCTGCTGCTGCTTGTCACGCCAACGGGCAGCAAGCGATGGATTTTCAAGTACCGTTTCGCCGGAAAGGAAAAGAGCCTCGCACTTGGCGTCTATCCAGACGTGCCGCTTGCCGATGCCCGCAAGCGTCGGGACTACGCCCGCGAAAAACTGGCGGCAAACATTGATCCGGAGGAAGCTAAAAAGGCCGGGAAACGCGCCGCCCGCCTTGCTGCTGCCAATTCATTCGAAGCCGTTGCGCTCGCCTGGATGGAAGAGCGCGGTCAGTCCGTTGAAAGCGGGTCGATATCGCTGGGCCGATTACCTTGACCGGATCAAGGCCGGGGCCGAAGTCATTCCGATCAAAGGCGGGACGGTCGCCTTACTACCTCAGCGGGACAACCATTTGGAACAGCGCCGCCCGATGATGGAAGCGTGGGCCGTGTATGTTTGCGGCATAGAGGATTAATTCAGAAGTGCGGCCCATAACACTCGCGCTGTGCCTTACAAGCTCGCACAAAAAAGCCGACTCGCGAGGATCGGCTTGTGCATTCGAGCGAGGCTCTATCGATATTCATCAATCTCAACCGTGCCGCCCATGGCTTCCATCATGGTGCGAATATCGTCGGGCACATCAGGCACGCGGTCGCCGCTCTCGTTGTACCAGTAACAGAAGAAGCGCATCCGAAGTCCCTTGTCTGCGAGCAGTTGGCCAAGTTCCGCTCTCGGCAGATTCAGGCGCCCAATCAGGTAACGCAAATGCGGCTCAAGTGAATCGCTACGAACTGCGCCCTCACTGCGCACGCCCCAAAGGCCAACGCGGCCCGGCGCGCTGCTCGGTCGCCCAGACGGTGTGGTGAACGGCTGTCCCTTGGTAATCGCTGTATCCGGCTTGATGTCGAAATACGCCGTCCAAAAGGCTGGCTCCAATGAGTCGCCGGATATGTAAAAGGTCGCATGCGCAAGTTGGTGATCTGCCATTGGAGCGGCCTCAGTTTGCCCAGTCATGAAAATTTCCGATGTGGTTACCATTAAAGTACACGTCGCCGTTGTCATGCCAGATGACGTTATCGGCTGGCCCCAAGCCATTGCCTGGCTTGAACCTGTGCAAGATAGCCCCAAACGTCTTGCGGTCATACCCCAGCATCTTCGCCGCGTAGTTTGGGTTGTTCGTGCTCGCGGCGAGTTCAACGACATCGCCGCTCAACGCGTCAGGCACATACTCAAACGGCTGCGCGTCGCCGAGCAGCGTTGATGCGCCTCTATCGCTAGCTCTGGCTGCGCGGGCAGCGTTCAGCCGGGTTTGCCAGGTGGCCGGATCATACTGGACAGACAGCACAGGTTCGCCGTCCGGGCGATTACCGGCCCTCGCTGCGATATCCCTCAACGGCGTGCTGCTGTAGCGTGACGGAGACAGGCTATCGCGAGGGCCTTTAATGGCAAGCAGGGCACCGCGGCGCACCTCTTCGAGAAGCGCAAGGATGACCCACCAGCCATCGGTGTCAGGGTTGCGGTCCCGTACGCTATGAAAAAACAGCCAGTTGCGGCCAATGAGATTCCTGACCAGTTTCCGGTCCTCCTCCCACTTCCTGTGATTCAGTTGGGCAATGTCAAGAAATTCCCGGGTCTCCGCACTGGCCCTCTGAAGGTCTGCGGCCTTGCCGAGGCACGCTTTATAGTGCCATTCGTCGCAGATGACATAACAGGCACCCGGTGGCCGCTGGCAGAACAGCTCCACGGAGTGCATTTCAAATACGGACAGGGACATAGGTGTGTCGATGGTCTATCTGAAGTCGCTGCCGGGGTTGACAGCAGTCAGATAATTACCGTGCGACAGGCAGTCCGTACATGGGCGACAGCCCAAAATCTCCACGGCTCTCGATGAAACGGAAAAACGCGCCCGCAGGAACATTGCGGTTTTTCGCGCCCGTAGCGCGGACGCTCGCGGGCAGCGACCGTACCGCTGGTCTATGACCTTTCCAGCCGTTGGCGGCACTCGCGCAGCAGATCTATTCGCCCGAAGCCGCTGTTCGCGCCAATACGGCGCGTACGTCCGCGAGCGCATCCTCGACGAGACCAAAAATCGACACCTGCGCAACCGTTGCCGCTTTGGAGAAAGTCGAATGCGCGTTGTGGTCGGGCGCTGCCCGTCGTGGCGAGTAGCCAGCGGCCAGGAGCGGCGACAATGCATCTGCGCAGTCGCCAGGAGATTTGATTTGAGTCGCCTCCCCCTCGCTCCCTTTATAATTCGGCATGACTCCCTCCACTCCCCATGCAGCAACCCGACGAGCGGAACCGCCCACGCGATTCATCGGTTCGCCGATTCCGCACATCTCGGCGACCCATTCGCCTTCCACGCATTTCGAACGCACGCGCCACGAGCCGCACTGGTCGGTCGTATGAAAATACCCAAACGGCTTGCACCGCTTCTTGACGAAGGACTCATCGACGAAGTGATCGGCCAGTTGATGAGCGGCAAGGAAGCAACCGTCTACGTCGTGCGCAGCGGCGACTCGATGCGATGTGCAAAGGTCTACAAGGACGCGAAGCAGCGCAGTTTCCGGCAAGCCGCATCGTATCGGGACGGCCGCAAGGTCAAGAACAGCCGGCAGGCGCGTGCGATGGAAAAAGGTACTCGCTATGGGCGCCAGATGCAGGAGGAGTTGTGGCAAAACGCCGAAGTCGACGCACTGTTCCGACTTGCCGACGGGGGCGTGCGAGTGCCGCAACCCTATATCTGTACCGATGGGGTGTTACTGATGGAACTGGTGGTCGACGCAACGGGTGACGTCGCGCCACGCCTCAACGACGTCCATCTGACTGAAGCGCGCGCCCTTGAACTGCACGCCCTGCTGCTCAACCAGGTTGTCCGCATGCTCTGCGCGGGTGTGATTCACGGCGACCTGTCCGAATACAACATCCTGCTGGCGGCTGATGGACCGGTGATCATCGATCTGCCTCAGGCCATCGACGCCGCCGCCAACAACGAAGCCGCCTCGATGCTCAAGCGTGACGTCGACAACCTCGCTGCGTACTTCGGACGGTTTGCACCGCAAATTCTCGGCGCGGATTATGGAACGGAGATCTGGGCGCTGTTCGAAGCAGGCGAGCTGAAAGTCGATGTCAAATTGACCGGCCGCATCGAGCTCGACACGCGACCAGTCGACCTCGATAGCGTGCTGCAGGAACTCGAAGAGACACGTCTTGACGAAGACGCGCGAGTGCGGCGACAGCAGGAACTGAGCGCGAACTGATAACCGTTATGGAGAAAATTGAACGACCCTTGCGGGTCGGGTATCGCCCATCGAGGTTGGCGCAGACTGATTTTCTCTTCACTTGAAAGGAGAGTCGAAATGGACGCGATCATCATCGGCAACGTGCCGCGCGTGCCGTGAAACAATGACAAGCTAACCGGGCAGAAGTCACCGCTGAAGCTCAAGGAGATTTGGGCCATTCGAATTCGCCTGCAATTGGGGGCGAAAACCCGTGATCTGGCGATGTTCAATCTGGCGATCGACAGCAAACTTCGAGCGTGCGACCTGACAAAACTTCGAGTCTGCGATGTCTGTCTGGGCACACGTAGCACCCCGGGCGACCGTTATGCAACAGAAAACGCAGCGGCCCGTGCAATTCGAGATCACCGAGCAAACGCGAGATAGCGTGGAAAGCTGGATCAAGGCAGCAGCTCTGTGTCCTTCAGATTTCCTGGTCCCGGGGCGAATACACGCGTCGCCCCATCTTTCGACCCGTCAGTACGCACGGATCGTCCATCGCTGGATAAAATCGATCGGGCTCGACGATTCCGCCTATGGCACGCACACGATGCGTCGGACGAAGGTCTCGTTGATCTATCGCCGTACGAAGAATCTCAGAGCCGTACAGCTTTTGCTTGGTCATACGAAGCTTGAAAGTACCCTCAGATATCTTGGCATCGAGGTTGACGACGCGCTTGAGATGGCCGAACAGACGGAAGACTGAGTGGTGATCGCCGGACAGCAATCGGACGCTGTCCGGTCAGGATGAGACATTCGACACACGTTTCTGATTCGTCGACAATCGGTGAATATAGACAAACCTCGACGGAAGACTTGAGATGATGCTGCGGCCGACAGAAATCCAAATTGAATCAACCCGGCTCTTGATCAAACCGTTCTCGGCCAACGACGCGGATGCTGCGTTCTCGTTCATCACCCCTTCGCTCACCCGTCATATGGCGTGGGAGCCGCCAGCATCCCGGCAGGATTTTGATGGTGTTTGGCGGTCCTGGGTACCGTCGATTGACGATGGGTCAGACTATGTGTTCGCGATACGTCAACGCACCGACGGGAGTTTCCTTGGGTTAGCCGGGCTTCACCGCGTCCGCACCGAGAGCCCGGAACTCGGTATCTGGATTCGTGAAGATCGTCATCGAAATGGGTTTGGTTGTGAAGCTGTGACCCTTGTTGCACACTGGGCAACGCGAACCATTGGTTGTGAAAGCTTTACCTATCCGGTTGCCGAAGAGAACCGTCCCAGCCGGCGCATCGCCGAATCGCTAGGCGGCGTCATTGTGGAAAGCCGCGCGACGCCAAAGTACAAGTCTGTGGTTTACAGAATTCCTCGCCAGCCAGTCGCAAGCGAGGTATAGGCGATTCTGCCTGTGGACTGGCTTCCGTCGGCCAAGATCGGTCAGTCAAGGTCAACGCCCAGATCGTCAACTGCGTGCGTGTCGGTCGACGCGAGTATTAGCGACCCGATAACGATGAGCTGCTCCAGCGTTCATACAATGCTGCGATATCCGTGGCACAGAGCAACTTCATCGACTTGCCGATCTCGTCCAGCGGCCAGTCCCACCAGTTCATCTCAAGGAGCATCCCGATCTCATCGTCCGAAAAGCGCTTTCGGATCGGCTTTGCCGGATTCCCGCCGATGATCGTATAGGGTTCAACGTCCTTCGTGACAACGGCGCAACTCCCGATCACGGCACCGTGACCAATGTGAACACCGGGCATGATCATCGCTTCGGAACCGATCCAGACGTCATTCCCGACAACCGTATCGCCGGCGGGTTCGAATGCATCGCAGGCGTCAGCAAACGCCGGCTCTTCCGTCATCTAGAAGAAGGGAAATGTGGTTACCCAATCGTTCCGGTGCCCCTGGTTGCCCGCCATCATGAACGTCGCACCACTTCCGATAGAGCAGAAGCTACCGATGATCAGCCGGTCGACACCTGTGCGGTCTGGCAGCAGGTAGCGTGCACAGTCATCAAAGGAGTGTCCGTGATAGTAGCCAGAGTAGTAGCTGTAACGCCCCACGATGATGTTGGGATTGGTGACCTGCCCTGAAAGCGGCTTCCCCTTGAAGGGGCTGTCGAAGTAATTCTTCATAAAGGGACAAGCTGTAGTCTGGGGTGCGTTTATCGTTCGAGCACGCAGCGGCAAACCTGAGCCGTGCGGCAGAATCTTTCGTCAATGACGGTCGGGACCAGTTTCGCCGGTTTTAGCCAACTCCGGTCAGTCGACGCCGCCGCGTAAATTCGCGACAATCAGAGAGAATTCCGGTCGCCCACGGCGCAGCGTCAAGTTCACATCCTGGCGTCAGCGAGTGGCCATCTACGCCCGACGATCACTTTCGAGCAGCCCGTACAGCGCGCTATCCGACACCTCATCGCCAACTATCCAGCGATCACGCAACAACCCTTCGCGGACAAATCCGAGCCGTTCGAGAAGAAGCGCTGAGGCTACATTTCGTGGGTCGATATCCGCCTCAATCCGGCGTAAATTCAGCGTGCCGAACGCGTGCTCGATCAGCGCGGAAACCGCCTCACTCATATATCCGTTTCCCCAATGCTTGCGTTGCAGACCAAAGCCTATCTCCGCGCGTCGGCATTGCTCGTCTGCATGAAAGAGAGCGCAATCACCGAGCACTTCGCCGGTTGTCTGCAACTCGACTGCACAGATGAAGTCCTGGCCGCCAGCTGACGTCTTCAATTTACATGCGACTCGATCCGTTGCCTGATCCAGGGAAGTCATCGCCGGAAACGAAAAATAGCGCATCGCATCCGCGTCCGACCAGATCGCGAACAGTGGTTGCGCGTCTTCATGACGAAGCGGCCGCAGAACGAGGCGTGGGGTAGTCAGCGTGACGGGCTCGAATAATGGCATGACGGGGGCAGGGCACCGGAAATACATGACCCAATTAGAACATGTGGGCCGAGAGCCAACAACCGCACGCGTCGAACCGCGTGGCAGCACAGCCTTTGTGCGGCTACTTTCGCGATTTACCTCTGTCGCTTACGGGTCGCGTGCTGCCGGTCATGACACGACACTTGTCGATCGCACAACGATTGGCAAGGTTCGGCCATGAAGCGTCATTCGCCCGGACCATCGCTTGGACATTCAGACGTCGCTTCCACCCACGAAGCGGCCATTCAATATGCGATGCCTGTTGATTGACCGGCCATAGGGCCATAGCCTGCTTTCGGGCAATAGCGAAGCGTTCTGCGCGTTCTGCGTTTGACTCTCTCATAAGGCCGTTCACGCCCCAAGCTACCAAGCAGGGTTTTTGTATCTAATGACTGTTGTACAAACAGATTGGCATGGAAAATGCGCCGTTGACGTTGATTCTGAAAGGGCGCATAAGTGGGAAGCCGCACTATCGAAATGCGTTGCCTTGATTCATACTGCAGTAATTAGGCGACATTTTGTCTAACTTTTGCAGCTATGCACGCATCTGCTCACCGAAGTGGGGAGTAAAACATGACTACCTATAACGACGACGATGGAACGTGGGTTTCCGCAGGATTTATTGGCGCGAGACCGACGCTCGGTGCCTTTATGCCGCACCACGCGCCTGCGGCATCGGTGACGGTCTTCTGGGCGGCGAAGGCAGCAATGGAGCCATTCGTTCGCTTCATTGAACAGATCGAGCGTAGGTTCGCCGGCAGCCGATTGAAAGCGTATGGTCCGACTCGGGAATCAATGCGCCCTATCGGAGGTCATCTATCGCCTTTGCTGCGCGACGGTGGTGCGCTGGCCCGCTTCAATGCATATCGAGCTGAGTTCAATTCGGAAGATGGCGAGGTGGTGGTGTGGGCGAACGTCACCGAAGTAGTACAGTCCGATAGCGACGAAGTCGGAGACAACATCGGAATGACGGTGCCTCGTAGCCTTTTCAACGAGGTGCGCCCGATTTTGACTGATGCAATCGTAGATACTGCAAACCGAGGTATAACGAAAGAATTTGTTTCCGCCGGTCTCGATGACATTTCGGATGACTTAAATATTCAACGCTAACTGCAAGCGCGCGCTCAATTCAACGGGAGACAATCATGGCTGTGGCGGTGGCCGGAACTTTCTCGATTTCGATGGAAGTGCGCGACATCGGCGGCACCCCGCTCCTTTCGCTTTCAGCGTCCGATGTGGGGGCAACACATCAAATCGAGGTCGAGAATATTTCGCAACTTCCACGTCGTGTCCGGTGCTCTTCGGTGCTTCCAACGAGGACAGTTCATCTGGAGTTCCTGCCGACGAGCGGTACGCCGTCGGATTGGTGGACGGACGATGTTCCGGCCAGTATCCCACCCGGAAACATCGGATATCTGCACTGCGGAATTAGGCGAAATGGCGGCCCAAATACTACGATTGTCCCGATTGAACTCGTTGAAGTCCAGGACAAGATCGGGGGAAAGCCCTGGAAACGGGTTTCGTCTTCCAACGTTCCATTTCAGATTAGTGTTGGTGCTGCATAGCGGTGTTAGTTCATCATTCTCGCTCTGGAGGATGAGTTCCACGTTGCGCGCTTGACTGTAGCTATCCGGAAAACTTGATTAATCATCAGCTATTTTTCCAACTTTGGAAACCTCCGCGCTCGCGTTCGCGATACTTCCTCCTGCGTTGGCGATGCTCGTCGAGTATCGAAGCCCAGTGTCGGACGACGCCATTCAGTTCAGTATCGAGCGTGATCTAGGTGATTTCAATGTTATTGACCCCGACGACGGCAACGTCGCCGGTGCCACTGGCAACAAAACCGGTCAGAGCGAGCTAGTCAAGGCCGCAGTTATCTCGACCAGGGCTGCAGTGGAGGTAAGTGGGCTCGCGCCAACAATTATTTCATGCGTCACGAGCGGCTTCGCGGTGGTGAATGAGATGGAGCCACCGCTGTGGTATGCAATTGGGTACGTGGTCGCCTTTATAGCACTAGGTCTTTTTGTCATTCGGATGCTTGCAGGACACAGTTTTCTGGAAATAGGCGCTAGAGAATATACGATATGCCTGCCCTGGAAGGGCGTGCAAATAAAGCGAACAAGAACCGAACTGGTTTCGTGGGCGATTTACGGCGCCAACAGTCTCCTGATCGCGGTGGCGTTACTTGTGTTTGTCATTTCACCTTTGAGTAGGCATCCTGGATCAATTGTGCCTTGCGAAACTACGACGCCTGCGGACCACTCGGCGAGTGCAAGTGGCAACGTGAAAGCTGAAAAATGACGGCTCCTCAGGTGAATACTCAACGTGCCGTTCGCCGCGACCGCCTTTCGGTAGCCTATTACGGCCACGCCGCGTCAGATGAGCGAGCGACGGCTTAGGCCGAAGTCACGTTTCCGCATGCGAGGCCACGAAAGGCCTGTTTTATCTCGCAAGCTGCCGTATATTTCGCGCTGGGTCGACCGGCTGCAACGGGTCGAACTCAGCCGACTGTAATATGCCCGGTTCGCCGATAAGCTTTCGCTCGCTCATTCCGGCAAATACGCACGCCCGGTGGTATTTTTGGTGGTATCCGTACCGGCAAAATTCCTCAAACCCGCTCAAGCAAAGCGATAGCAGGGGGTTTTTCATTCCGGCCCTGCCATCAAACAATCTTCCCGATTCCCAATCGTCCGGAAGACATCGCCAGTCGCATCTCCCATCAAAAACCATTTAACCACACCGGGATCATTCATCCAGGCTGGTAAGCACGCCCTCGCCGCCTCACCGACGGTGGAAAGTACCTTGCGACACAGAGCCCGTAAACGATCAGCGCCGCGACCGTGTACGACACGAATCGCGCCGCAAAGAACAGCAAGACTACGACGATCGCGGCCAGCAGCATCTCCAGTCTCGGACCGAGCGCCGACAGCTGCCCGCCGCGCGCTTCGAAGGCGGTCCCCAGCAAAATCAGCAACGGGATCAGCGCGAGCACCATGTGGATCGGCTCGAGGATCGGATAAGCCACGAGCATCGTCATCGAAGCGAGCGCGTAGTCGATGCGGCTGTCCCGATGGCGGCGAAACACCAGATACGCGGACAGCAGGCAAGCAGCCAGCACCAACGCATGCGAAGCAATCGACAGCAACGTACCGGACACCGGCATGCCGACCGTCGCCGATAGCGTCTGCAGCGCGCCCCTCACGGCATTGTTCATCGGCGCGCCGCCACCGCTCATCGCCAGTGCCATGCCGTTCAGGCGCGGCATGTCCGACACGAAGTAGTGCCACAAAACGTCGAAGCCGAGGCGCGCTCCGGTGATCAACGTCAACGCAATCGCAACGACGCTCGCCATCACGAACGTCCGCCATTCGCGACGCAGCAACAGCAGGCCGGCGACGGCCAGGGGCGTGAGCTTGATCGCGATCGCAAAGCCAAGAAAGAGTCCAGCGGCATAACCTTTGCCACGCTCGATCAGCGCGAAAGTCGCAACCAACAGGAAGAACAGCAGTTCGTTCGATTGGCCGTCGTAGGTATCTTCGACGAGCGGAAAGCTCAGCAGCGCGACCGCCACCAGCAGCAGGTTCACGCTGCGCTCCGTGCCGCGGTACGCCATCGTGACGACGAGATACAAAGCCACCGAGAACAACACGATCGACGCACTCACCCAGACGATTTTCGCGGCGAGCGGCGTCAGCAGCGCGAGCGGCGCAAACACCAGCGCGAACTGCGGCGGGTAGGCGTAGAAGATGTCGTCGCCCGTCGAGCGCGCGCCGATGCCCTGCAAAAACGCGATGAGCGCGTCGTGGTCGTACAGGCGCGCCGGGTCATGCAGCACGACGTTGAAGGCGTACAGGTAGAAATTGAAATCGCCGAAGGCGTCAGGGACGTTGCCACGAAACTTGGCGACGACGTGAAGGATACGCAGCGCGAGGCAGGCTGCCGCAATCAGCAAAAGGAGCGCGGCACCCGCGCCGAAGTTCGACCTGGTCCGTACGGCGCCTGCGTTGAACATGGTGTCTCTCCGCGGTACGTCAATCAACGTGGGAGTTGCTGCGCCCTTGAGACCCGCGCTAGCGGGGGCGTACCAGCAGACCATGTCGCCGGTACGGTCCGGGGATGGCCGCCATGGCCAGCCATGCCGGCTTCGTGCCGGACGACCGGACAGAGATTACCGATTCGCAAAAATCGATCTGTGCGCTCGCCCACACGAGACCGACCTATGTCGGGAACTTCGGCGCGCGAAGATCGTTCGTTGGCGGCGAATCGCCGTGTTCGCTGCGGAATGCCACGCACGTCGCGCCGATCGGCGCTTATCGGCTCGCGGCCCCCATGCCAGCGCGCGCAACCTCGCGGCGTCGCTTGATCATGTAGCCGCCCCACATCAGTACGAGCCATGCCGGCACCAGCCACACCGAGACCGACCAGCCTGGCGTCAGCGCCCCTGTGTTCGCCGCATGTCGCCGCTGGGCGTGGAACGCTGTCGAAGGCAGCGCTGTGGCAGATTGCACGGCTGGACCGTACGGTCCGGTCTGGCAAAACCGCTAACTTTACCCGACCGATATTCCTCTGACATTCGGAGCCGCCCGCTTCGTTCTGCGCCGCACTTAAGCGCGCGGATTGTGATTGTCACGGGGATGGCGCCCGGGTATGTTGCCGAAGTCCACTTTTCACGCCGCGGAGCTTCACTATGTTGCCCAAACGTCTGCTTTGCGCCGCCGTGTTGTGCCTCTGTTTCGCGGGCGTCAGTACGTCCGCGCTCGCGCAGACGGTGCCCGCCGCCCAGCAAACGGCCGATGACGCCGCGTCGCAGGCAAGCGGCCAGCCAGCGCCAGCGCCTGCCCCCGCTACTGCCAGCAAGCCGCCTGCCGCCGCGCTCGGCGGCCCGGTGCGCAACATCGTGCTCGTGCATGGCGCGTTCGTCGACGGATCGAGCTGGAACGGCGTGGTCGCGAAGCTGCAGCAAAAGGGTTATCACGTGAGCTCGGTGCAGAACCCGCTGACCTCGCTCGCCGACGACGTCGCCGCGACCCGCCGCGTGCTCGATCGCGAGAACGGTCCGGTGCTGCTGGTCGGGCACTCGTGGGGCGGCGTCGTGATCACCGAGGTCGCCGCGAACGCGCCGAACGTCGCCGGGCTCGTGTATGTCGCCGCGCTTGCGCCGCAGCTGCACGAATCGGCGATGGACGTGATGAAGGCCGGCGGCCCGATGCCGGCCGGCCAGAGCATCAGCAAGGACGCGAACGGGTTTTTGTGGATCGACCGCGCGCGCTATCACGCCGATCTCGCCGCCGACGTGCCCGAGACCGTCACACGCGTGCTCGCCGCCGCGCAGGTGCCGATCGCCGCGAGCGCATTCGACGAACCGGTCGATCAGGTCGGCTGGAAGGACAAACCGTCGTGGTACGTGCTGACGACGAAAGACCACGCGGTGTCGCCCGATCTGCAGAGAATGATCGCCGCGCGCATCGGCGCGAAGGTGGTGCCGGTCGCGTCGAGCCATCTCGCGCCGGTGTCGCACGCCGGGGCGGTGGCGGAGGCGATCGATCACGCGGCGCGCGAGTTGAGCCGGCAGCAGCAGTAAGCCGGCGGCTCGACGCCGCGCGGCTCAGCGCAGCATGAACGACATCGCCGACAGACAGTTCAGCATCCGCACCGCATGCTCGGCCGACGCCGCACTGAAGCGCAACCTCACGCCATCGACGCGCGTAAGCGTCGGCCATTGGCAGAACAGATCGGCGAGCCCGCTCGTTTGCACGCGCAGTTCGCAGTCGATCGTTCGCGGCTCCGCGCGCGTCGCGGCAGGCGCGCGGCCCGCTTCGACATGCTGACGGACCACGTCGCGCGCGGCGGCCCGCAGCGCCTCGCGCACGCTCGCGGGCGACTGCGTGACGCCGCTTGCTTGCCCGGTTGCGGTCTTCGTGACGACGAAACGCGCGCCGGGAAAACGCGGCGCGGTTTCCTCGGCGAACACGTCGTCACCCGATAAAAGCACCACACGCGCGCCATATTCTTCGGCGAGCGCACCGTACAGCCCCGCTTCGCCCAGCTCCACGCCGTTGAACGCCACGCGCGCGAACGCGAAGCTGTTGATCGTGTGCGCGAGGATGCCGCGCGTTTGCGCCTTCGCGTGATAGCCGATCATGAAGACCAGCGCCGCACCGTATTCGAGCCCGGCCATCATGCCCAGCGTGCGCGGCTTGCCGAGCACGAGCTGGGCGCGCGGATCGAGCAGATCGGGCAGCAGGTTGCGAAAGCCACCGTGCGAATCATTGACCCACACGTCGGTCGCGCCGCCCGCGAACGCGCCTTCGATGGCCGCGTTGGCTTCGAGCGTCATCCAGCGTCGCGCGGCTTCGTATTCGCCGTTGCCCGCGCGGGTCTGCTCGGCATGGAACACGCCGGCGATGCCTTCGATGTCGGTGGAGATCAGGACTTTCATCGCGCGGAATTCCTCAGCAGGTGGGCAAGGTCCGGCACGCTGTCGCGCAGCGACAGCCGCCGATGACCGTCGCGACCGGTGACCGACTCGGCGCTCCACAATGCATCGACGATCGCCTGCTCGACGCTATCGGCGCAGGCGCGAAACAGCGGGTCCATACAGTGATCCGCGACCAGCGGCGGCAGCGCGACGAAGTCCGCGCCGTGCGGCACCGTGTACGCGGTCGAAAACGCCAGCGCGATATCGCCGCTGCCGTGGCCGTACACCGAGCCGGTGCGCGCGAGACCGGCCGCCGCGCGCAACGACAGGCGTTTCAGCTGGCGCGCGTCGAGCGGCGCATCGGTCGCGACGATCATGATGATCGAGCCTTGCTCGGGTTGCTCGGGGGTCGCATTAGCAGCGGCACTGGCAGCATTCGCCGCCTCAGCGACGGCCGCGCGTTCGGCCAGAATGCGGCCGAGCGGCGTGCCGTCGATCGTCAGCATCGGCAGACGGCCGAAGTTGGCAAGCACGAGCGCGCCAACGGTGTAGTCGCGGCCCGCCGCACTGAACAGGCGCGACGCAGTGCCGATGCCGCCCTTCAGATCGAAACACGACATGCCGCGCCCTGCGCCGAGCGCACCGCTCGCGACATCGGCGCTTGCCGCGTCGAATGCTTCGTTGAAATGCTGTTCGGTCACGGCAAGCGCCTGAATGTCGTTCAGATAGCCGTCGTTGCATTCGAACACGAGCGGATTGAGCGTCGACCATTCACGGCCGATGCGCGGATTCGCGCGAATCGCCGCGCGGATCTGCGCCTGCGCGACCGTACCGACGCCGAAGGTGTTGGTCAGCGCGATCGGCGTCTCCAGCGTGCCGAGTTCGTCGAGCTGCACGAGCCCGACGCTCTTGCCGAAGCCGTTGATCACCGACGCGGCGGCCGGCACCTTGTCGACGAACGGATCGCCGCGATGCGGCCGGATCACGGTCACGCCGGTTTGCAGCGCGCCTTCGGCAAGCGTGCAATGACCGACGCTGACGCCGTCCACGTCGGCGATCGTGCCGAGCGCTCCGGCCGGCAACGTGCCGAGATGCGGCGCGCGCTCGGCCGAATGATGGTTGCTCATGCTCATGGCCGATCCAGCTTCGGATCGAGCGCGTCGCGCAGACCGTCGCCGAGCAGGTTGAACGCGAGCACGGTCAGGAAGATAGCGAGGCTCGGAAACAGCGCGATGTGCGGCGCGGTCACCATATCGGCGCGAGCTTCGTTGAGCATCGCGCCCCACTCGGGCGTCGGCGGCTGCGCGCCCAAGCCGAGAAACGACAGGCTCGCCGCCGTGATGATCGACGTGCCGATGCGCATCGTCAGATACACGACGACCGACGAAATCGTGCCCGGCAGAATGTGCCGCGCCATGATCGTCCAGTCCGACGCGCCGATGCTGCGCGCCGCCTCGACATAGGTGAGCTGCTTGAGCATCAGCGTATTGCCGCGCACGAGCCGCGCGAACGCCGGAATGCTGAAGATCGCCACGGCGCAGATCACGTTGATCATGCCGTTGCCGAGAATCGCGACCACGCCGATCGCGAGCAGAATGCCGGGGAACGCGAACAGCACGTCGGCCACGCGCATCGTGATGCGATCCCACCAGCCCTCGTAGTAACCGGCAAGCAGACCGAAGAACGTGCCGATCACCGCGCCGATCGCCACGGACAGAAAGCCTGCCTCGAGCGAAATGCGCGAGCCGACGAGGATGCGGCTGAAGATATCGCGGCCCAGCGAATCGACGCCGAACCAGTGCGCGGCCGACGGCCCCGCGTTCAGCGCGTCGTAGTCGAAGAAATTCTCGGGGTCGTACGGCACGATATGCGGCGCGATGATCGCGACCACGATCAGCAACAGCACGAACACGCTGGCGGCCAGCGCGACATGCTGCTTGCGAAACTTGCGCCAGAACTCGCTCCACGGTGTGCGGATCGCGCGTTCGACGGCAGCGGGAGTGGCCGCATTCGGCCCGGTGGCAGTGGTGCTCATGCGGACCTCACTTGAAACGGATGGTCGGGTTGATCACCGCGTACAGCACGTCGACGATCAGGTTGATGATGATGAATTCGAGCGAGAACAACAGCACCTCGGCCTGAATGATCGGATAGTCGCGCATCGACACCGCATCGACGAGCAAACGGCCGAGGCCCGGCCAGTTGAACACCACTTCGACGACGATCGAGCCGCCGAGCAGAAAGCCGAACTGCAACCCCATCATCGTGACGACGGGAATCAGCGCGTTGCGCAGGCAGTGCTTGATGATCACGAGCCGCTCGGGCACGCCCTTCGCGCGCGCGGTGCGCACGAAGTCCTCGTGCAGCACTTCGACGAACGAGGCCCGCGTGAAGCGCGCCATCACGGCCGCGACCGCCGCGCCGAGCGTCAGCGACGGCAGCACGTAGCTGCGCCACGAACCGTCGCCGACGATCGGTAGCCAGCCGAGTTGCACCGAGAAAATCTGCATCAGCAGCATGCCGAGCGCGAACGCCGGAAACGAAATGCCCGACACCGCGAGCGTCATGCCCAGGCGGTCCGGCCAGCGGTTGCGCCACACCGCCGAGGCGATGCCGATCGCCATGCCGATCACGACCGCCCACACCATACTCGCGATCGTCAGCCACAACGTCGGGAAGAAGCGTTCCGCAATCTCCTGGCTCACCGGCCGCTTGCTGCGCGTCGAAACGCCGAAGTCGCCATGCGCCATCCGCCAGAAGAAACGGACGAACTGCTGCGGCAGCGGCTTGTCGAGCCCGAGGTCGGAGCGCACGAGGGCCACGGTCGCCTCGTCCGCTTCGGGACCGGCGGCGAGCCGCGCCGGATCGCCCGGCAGCAGATGCACGAACAGGAACACCAGCACGGCGACGATGAAGAGCGTCGGCAGCAGGCCTAGCAGACGTTTGACGAGGAAGTTCAGCATGAAACCAGTCCGGCAAATGAGCGGCAAATCAGGCGGGCAACGAGGACTCGTGTGCGGCGGCGCGGCGGCGGGCTGGGTGAACCGCCGCCTGCGCATGCCGCCTCGTCAGCTCATCACTTGATCGCGATCTCGTCGAAGTTGAACGAGCCGTCCGGCGCGACGTAAGCGCCCGACAGACGCTTGCTGCGCGCATACACGACCTTCTCCTTGACGAGGAAGATCCACGGCGCGTCGGCCCAGATGCGCTTCTGCGCATCGGTGTAGAGCGCGGCCTTCTGCGTGCGGTCGGTCGTTTCGAGCGCCTGCTTCAGATCGTTGTCGACCGCGTCGTTCTTGTAGTACGACGTGTTGACCATCTTCGGCGGAATCGAGTAGCCCGCGAGCAGCGGGCTGATCGCCCAGTCCGCCTCGCCGGTCGACGACGACCAGCCCGCGTAGTACATCCGCACCGGCGCGGTCGCCGGGTCCTGCGCGCTTTCGACCTTGGCGACGCGCTGACCCGCTTCGAGCGCCTCGACGCTAGCCTTGATGCCGACCTGCGCGAGCTGTTGCTGCACGAACTGGATCACCTTCTGCGCGGTCGAGTAGTTATACGCGGACCACAGCGTCGTTTCGAAGCCGTTCGGATAGCCCGCTTCCTTCAGCAGTTCGCGCGCCTTCGCAGGATCGTACGGCCAGGGTCCGAGCTTGACCGCATAGTCGACGCCCTGCGGCACGACGCCGTCGGCCGGCGTCGCGTAACCGGCGAACGCGACCTTCGTCAGCGCTTCCTTGTTGACCGCGTAATTCAGCGCCTCACGCACCTTCGGGTTGTCGAACGGCTTCTGGTTCATGTTCATGCTGATGTAGCGCTCGATGATCGACGGCGCCGCGATCAGATCGACCTTCGGGCTCGACTGCAGTTGCGCGGCCTGCTCGAACGGCACCTGGAACGCGAAGTCCGCTTCGCCGGTGCGGATCAGCGCGGCACGCGTGTTGTTGTCGACGACCGGCTTCCAGTCGATCGCATCGATCTTCGGATAACCCTTCTTCCAGTAGCCGGCGAACTTCTTCACGGTCAGGTCGCCGGCCGGGTCCCACTTCACGAGTTCGAACGGGCCTGTGCCAACCGGATGAAACGCGATGTCCTTGCCGTACTTCTTCAGCGCGTCCGGCGAGATCATCACCGCAGACGGATGCGCGAGCACGTTGATGAACGCCGAGAACGGCGTTTTCAGCGTGACGCGCACCGTGTACGGATCGACCACTTCCGTTTTCTCGATGCGGCTGAACATGTTGTAGCGCTTCAGCTTGTTGGCCGGATCGGTCACGCGGTCGAAGTTCGCCTTCACGGCGGCCGCATTGAAGTCGGTGCCGTCCTGGAACTTCACGCCATGGCGCAGCTTGATCGTATAGACGCGCGCGTCGGGGCTCGCCTCATAGCTGTCGGCGAGCACGTTGACGAGCTTCATGTCCTTGTCGAAGCCGAACAGCCCCTGATAGAACGATTTCGCGACCGCCTGCGACAGCGTGTCGTTCGCGTCGTACGGATCGAGCGACGTGAAGGTCGACGCGACGGCCATCACGGCCGTCGTTTCGGCGTGCGCCAGATTGCCCGCGAGCGTCGCGAACACCACCGCGCCGCCGCTGACGAGCGCGCGCAAACGAAACGGAGAGGACGGGAACAGCAGGTTCATGAGATTGCTCCAGGCTGCGAGTTAAGGATGTGACAGGGCCGTTATGGTTGGCGTGGCTTCAATTGCTGATGTTTCTCTTGCTGTTGCTTCGATTGCTGATGCCTCGGGTCTCGCGCTGCAGGTCTTCCGCTTCAATGCGATGCGGCGCTTCGCTCAATAAGCGCCGCCGACGCGATGCTGCGCGACGAAATGATCCGGTCCCACCGCGACGAGCGGCGCGACGACCGGCTCGTCGTGCAGCGCGCGGATCGGGCTCGGAATATCGTCGGCGGCGAGCATGCGTTTCGCGTGACGGCGCGCGGGATCGGCGACCGGCACCGCGCTCATCAGCTTCTTCGTGTACGGATGCTGCGGCGCCTCGAACACCGCGCGACGCGGACCGATCTCGACGATCTGGCCGAGATACATCACCGCGACGCGATGGCTGACCCGCTCGACCACCGCCATGTCGTGCGAAATGAACAGATACGCGACGCCGAGCTCGCGCTGCAGGTCGAGCATCAGATTGACGATCTGCGCCTGCACGGAGACGTCGAGCGCGGACACCGATTCGTCGGCGATCACGACCTTCGGATTCAGCGCGAGCGCGCGAGCAATCGCGATACGCTGACGCTGCCCGCCCGAAAACTCATGCGGATAGCGGCGCGCGGCCTCGGCCGGCAAACCGACTTTCTCGAGCAGCCATGCGACGCGCGCCTGCGCTTGTCCACCCTGCGCGACGCCATGCACGAGCAGCGGCTCCATGATCGAGAAGCCGACGGTCAAGCGCGGATTCAACGACGCGAACGGGTCCTGGAAAATAAACTGGATATCGCGGCGCAGCGCCTGCAACGCGGGCCCGGTCAGCGAGCTGATTTCCTTGCCAGCGAATTCGATCGAGCCACTCTGACTTTCGACGAGTCTCAGCAGCGAGCGGCCCGTGGTCGACTTGCCGCAGCCCGACTCGCCGACCAGCGCGAGCGTTTCGCCGGGCCGCAGATCGAAGCTGACTTTTTCGACCGCATGCACACGGCCCGTCATACGGCCGAACAGGCCGCTACGGACCGGAAAGCGCGTGACCAGATCGCGCACGCGCAGGATTGGCGGCGTGTCGTCGCGCACCAGCGGCTGCGCTTCTTCGGCGACAGCCGCCGCCGGCTGCACCGCCGCATCGGCGCCGTTCGCGCCGGCCTGCTCGACGCTCAGGATCGGAAAGCGCGCGGGCTGATCGGTGCCGTGCATCGAGCCGAGCCGCGGCACCGCCGCGAGCAGCGCCTTCGTGTACGGATGCGACGGCGCGGCGAACAGCGCGTCCGACGCACCCTCCTCGACCTTCTCGCCGCGATACATCACGAGCACGCGGTCGGCCACTTCGGCGACCACGCCCATGTCGTGCGTGATGAAGATCACGCCCATGTTCATCTCGTCCTGCAAGCCGCGAATCAGTTGCAGGATCTGCGCCTGGATCGTCACGTCGAGCGCGGTGGTCGGTTCATCGGCGATCAGCAGCGCGGGCTTGCACGACAACGCCATCGCGATCATCACGCGCTGGCGCATGCCGCCCGACAGCTGATGCGGGTAACGCGCCGCGACGCGCCTTGCCTCGGGAATCCGCACGATCTCGAGCAGACGCAAGGTTTCGGCGCGCGCGGCCTCGCGGCTCTTGCCCTGGTGCAGCGCGATCGCCTCGCTGATCTGATCGCCGACCGTGAAGACCGGATTGAGCGAGGTCATCGGCTCCTGGAAGATCATCGCGATGTCGGCGCCGCGCACCGTGCGCATCGTGCCGGACGACGCCTTCGCGAGATCGAGCACGCTGCCGTCGCGCCGCCGGAATGCGATGCTGCCGCCGGCAAGACGGCCGCCGCCATGCTCGATCAGCCGCATCAGCGCCAGCGACGTGACCGACTTGCCCGAGCCCGATTCGCCGACGATCGCGAGCGTCTCGCCGCGCTCGACCGTGAACGACAGATTGCGCACCGCGTTGAAGGTCGAGTCGCCGCGGCGGAACGCGACCGTCAGATCGTCGACCGCGAGCACGCGCTGCGGCGGCAGGGTCTCGATAAGCGGGCTGGCGGTGTGCGAGGAAGTCGGCACGGTGGTTCCTTTGCTTTGAATTCGAACACGGCTAACGGGGTCTCAGGCAGGTGGCGACACGCGCCAGCGGCTAGCGATAGATCGCCGTCACCGGCGCTTCGCCGAGCCGCGCGAAACCGCGGTACATACCCTCGGTATTGAACGGCAGCGTGACATTGCCCCGCGCGTCGACGGCGACGAGGCCGCCGCGTCCGTCGATCTTCGGCAAGCGGTTCATCACGACTTCGTGCGCGGCTTCTTCGAGCGAGACCTGGCGATAGGCCATCTGCGCGGCCACGTCGTAGGCGGCGACCATGCGCATGAACATTTCGCCGGAGCCGGTGGTCGATACCGCGCAGGTCGCGTCGTCCGCGTAGCAGCCCGCGCCGATCAGCGGCGTATCGCCGACGCGGCCCACCTGCTTGTTGGTCACGCCGCCCGTCGAGGTCGCCGCGGCGAGATGCCCGTGGCGGTCGAGCGCGACTGCGCCGACGGTGCCGAACTTGCGATTCGGATCGATCGGCTCGTGCGGCGTCGGGTCGTCGCTGCTCGAAGCCGTGGACGCGAGCGTCGCGGCGTCGTGATCGAGCATCGGACGCTGCTGCTTACGCGCCAGTTGCCATTGGCGATAGCGCGCGTCGGTGTCGAAGTAGCTGTTGTCGACGAACTCGAGCCCCTGCGCGGCCGCGAACGCTTCCGCGCCGTCACCGGTGAACAGCACGTGGTCGCTGCGCTCGAGCACGCGGCGCGCGGCGAGAATCGGATTGCGCACGCGCTTCACGCAACAGATCGCGCCCGCGTCGAGCGTGCGGCCGTCCATGATCGCGGCGTCGAGCTCGTGCGTGCCGGCCGCCGTGTAGACCGCGCCGTGGCCCGCATTGAAGAGCGCGCAGTCTTCGAGCAGCCGCACCGCTTCGCTGACCGCGTCGAGTGCGCTGCCGCCGTCGGCGAGCACGCGCTGGCCAGCGCTCAGCACCGCGTTGAGCGCCGCGTGATATCCGGTTTCGGCGCTGGCCGACATCGACGTGCGCAGGATCGTCCCTGCCCCGCCGTGAATGGCAATGACTGCGTTGGAGTTCATCGTTTGGATCGTGGAGTGCGGGTGGTTCGGGGAGTGCGGGGTGCTGTGATGGCTTTTGCTTCGGCATCCCTGGCTTTCGTGCTTCTGGCTTGGATACTGTCGGCCTTTGCGCCGTCGCTGTGTCTTAGCCTTGCAGCCCTCGCGCGCGCGGCTTTGCTCAGGGCGCGCGCCGGCTCCTGCGCGGCGCCGGCCGCGCCCGACTGCGGATCGAACAGCCACGGCAGCACGAACTCGCTGACCTCGGCGGCCGCCTTGACCGAGCGTTGCGCGCGATACGCGACCGCGTCGCACAACGCCTCGATGACCGCGAGCACGGCCGAATCGGCATTCGACGCGAGACGCCGGTCGGTGCGGACATACAGCGACAGGTCCGCGAACCGCACGAGCGGCGAGCGCGGACCGTCGGTGAGCGCGAGCACGCGTGCGCCGCGTTCGGAGGCGCGGCGCGCGAGCTCGATCGTGTCCTCGACATAGCGCGGAAACGCGATGCCGATCACGAGATCGCCCGGGCCCGAACCCACGAGGTGCCGCGCCGCATGCGACGGCCCGCCGCTCAGCGCCAGCGAATGCACGTTGTCGTGATACGGCAGCAGTCCGTGCTCCATCAGGCTCGCGAGAAACGCGCTGGCGCCGAAGCCGATCACGAATACGCGACGCGCGGCGATGATCGCGTCGACGGCGGCGTCGGCAGTCGCGCGATCGATCGACGTACGCGTTGCGTGCAGATTGTTGGCGGCCTGCTCGAGCGACGCGTCGATCAGATCGTCACCGGCCGCGAGCGTTTCCTGCGCGCTGCGCAGCCGCTCGACCGGCGCGAGCGTCGCCTCGAAGCCACGCACGAGCGCCTCGCGAAACTGCGGATAACCGTCGAAGCCGAGCGCGCGCGCAAAGCGATTCGCGCTCGCGACCGACGCGCCGACCACGCTCGCGAGCTCGTCGATACGCATCGTCGCCGCGCGGAACAGATGGGCCAGCACGTACTCGCCCATGCGCTGGTGGATTGGCGTGAGCGTCGGCATCGCGGCGGTGATGCGCGCGGCAATGGCCTGCTCGGCGGAGTTCGACACGGCGGACGGGTGATGGATCATGCGGGCGGACAGGCGCGGTTGTTCTATGTGAACTGGATGAAATTATATTTACATGAAACACGCGCCGAAAAAATTCATTTTCATTATTTCGAGGGTTTTCACCGACCGAAGGTATTCAGACAACGGAGTTCGGCATCCACGCCATGCCGCACCCCGATGAAAATCCATTTTCATCGGGGCGATGGGTGGCTTCACCGCGTGCCGCGCTCCGCCGCTCAGCACGCCGCCGCGCTCTGTTCGGGAATGCCCAGCAGCCGCGCCGCCGGCGACATCACGATGATCAGCGCCTGCACGACGAACGCGAGCGACGCCGCGACCAGACACACGTCGATGCTCCAGCGCGCGCTGAGCGCGGCGCCGAGCAGCGCGCCCACCGGCCGCGCGCCGTAGGTGGCGGTGCTGATCAGCGCGGACACGCGGCCGATCATCCGTTCGGGCGTGATCGCCTGACGCAGCGTGGTCGAGCCGACGACCCACAGGATTGGTCCCGCGCCGAGCAGGAAGAAGCTCGCGAGCGCGAGCCAGAACGATGGGACGATCAGCGTCGCCACCATCACGAGCGACGCGAGCAGCCCGCACGACGGTCCGACGATCAGCAGACGGCCGAATGCGAGACGCCGCGCGACCGCGGGCGCGGCGAGCGCGCCGCAGACCATGCCGACCCCATACGCGCCGAGCGTCACGCCGACCGCCGAGGCATTGAGCCCCAGCCGATGCACCGCGTAAGGCACATAGATCGCCTGCAGGATGAAGAAGCCGAGATTGAAGAACACGGCGGTCAGCAGCATCGGCAGCAGCAACGGATCGCGCAGCACGAAGCGCGTGCCGTCGCGCAGCTCCAGCATGAAGTGCCGCCGCGGCGCGGCCGCGCGCGGCGGCTCGCGCAATCCCGCCAGCAACGCGACCGCGAACGCCGACAACACCGCCGCGCCGCCATACGCCCAACCCGCGCCGATCCAGCCGACCAGCACGCCGCCCAGCGCCGGCCCCGCCGAATACGCGACGCTGCGGGCGAGTTCGAGCCGGCCGTTCGCGCTCGCATAGGCGTCGCGCGGCACGATCGACGGCACCAGCGACGGCGCCGCAACGTTGTAGGCGACCGTACCCGTCGCGGCGACGAAGCCGAGCGCGGCGAGCAGCGGCAGGTTCAGCGCATGCGTGAGCACCAGCAGCAGCACGCACAGCATCGCGCAGACCCGCACGCTCTCGGCGAGCGTCATCAGCACGCGGCGCGAGCGGCGGTCGGCCCAGACGCCGAGCGGCATCGACAGCAACAGGAACGGCAGCGTCTGCGCGGTTTGCAGCAGACCGGTATCGCGCGCGTCGGCGCCGAGCGCGAACACCGCGACGAGCGGTGCGGCGGCGAGGCTGATCTGCTCCGCCGATTGCGCGCACAGGTTCGACCAGGCGAGGCGCTGGAATGCGCGGGGCAGACGTTGCGCATCGGACGGCGAAGACGACGAAGGGGAAGACGTGGCGGACATCGATGCACTCCCGAGGTTTGACGTGAGGCATTCATCGTCGGCGCTCAGGGCCTGCGGGGCGCTCCGGTTCTTGCGGTGTTATTCTTCGCTCGCCATGAATCTCGAAAGCATTCTCTTTACTCAAGGTTTCGGTTCGCGCCGCCAATGCCGTGCGCTGATCGGCGACGGCCGCGTCAGCGTCGACGGTGCGATTTGCACCGATGCCGACGCCGATTTCGCTGTTGATGGCGGCGCGTTGCGTTTTAGCGTCGACGGCGTCGAATGGCCGTATCGCGAGCACGCGTATCTGCTGCTGAACAAGCCCATCGGCTACGAATGCTCGCGCGATCCGCAGCATCATCTGAGCGTATTCAGCCTGCTGCCGCCGCAGTTCGCCGAGCGCGGCGTGCAGTGTGTCGGCCGTCTCGATCAGGACACCACGGGCCTCCTGCTGCTCTCCGACGACGGCAAGTTCGTGCATCAGTTCACGTCGCCGAAACGCAAGGTGCCGAAGCTCTACGTCGCGACCACGCGCCATCCGCTCGACGACGCGCAGCTCGCCGTGCTGCGCGACGGCGTGCTGCTGCACGGCGAAACGAAAGCGAGCGCCGCACTCGACGCCCAGGCGCGCGACACTCACACGCTCGCGCTCACCGTGCTCGAAGGCAAATACCACCAAGTCAAGCGGATGATCGCGGCCTCGGGCAACCGCTGCGAGGCGCTGCATCGCGAACGGATCGGTGGGCTCGCGCTTCCCACGGCGCTCGCGCCCGGCGCATGGCAATGGCTCGACGCAGCGGGTCTTGCCGCGCTGCGGGCCGGGTAAACGACTAGCCGCAATGAGGGCCCGCCTAAGCCCTTGATGCGCCGGAGAAAGCCCGCGCGCATTGCGGTGCACCGAACATAGGCCGTTGCGTTGCAGCATGCCGTTGCTTACATGTCGCCCTATACTCGTCTAAACAAACGACTACAAAGGTTTCAAGGAGGGGCGCCATGCAAATCGACGGCACGATGGCGTTTTCACACGCGATGATCGCGTTTATCTGCCTTGCGCTGCTGCTGGTCGGCGGATTGCTGGTCATCATGCGGCTGCGGCACAAGTACCATCCGAATCTGATCGGCGCATTGATCGGCGGCATGCTGTGCTTCCTGTTGCTGGAAGTGCTGCCTGCGCTGACCTGATGCCGATTGGACCGCGCAGCTCGTTTTGCGCGGCGCATTGATGCAGTGCGGCGGATACGCTTTGCGGGGCAACTCCGCCCTCGCGAGGCGATATTTTGTTTCTGCTGCCGGCCTAGCCGCGTTTCCCGTTCGCCTCGCGCAAAAAATCCTCGACGCTCGGATAGCGCAGACGTACCCGCAATTCCTCCTTCAGACGCCGGTTCACGAGCCGGCGCGACTCGCGCATGAACGACAGCAGCAGCGGATCGATCTGCTGCTCCGCCTGCTCTCTCGTGATGCGCGGCGGGCGCGCGAGCCCGAACGCATCGGCGACCGCGTCGAAATACTCCCCCATTTTCAGCGACGAATCGTCGGACGCGTGCAGTGCGCGCGCGGGCCGGCCATGCGTGGCGAGACGCACGAGGATCGCGGCGAGGTCGTCGGCGTGGATGTGATTCGTGTAGACGTCGTCGGCATCGACGAGCGCCGGCGTGCCTCTTTCGAGCCGCGCGAGCGGCAGACGGTTGCGCGCATAGATGCCCGGGATCCGCGCGATGCTCGTGGCGACGCTGCCGCGCGCCGTCGCGCGCCGCAACTGCCGCTCGGCCGACACGCGACGTTTGGCGCGCGCATTCGCGGGCCGCGGCGCGCACGTTTCGTCGATCCACGCGCCGCCGCAATCGCCATAGACGCCCGTCGTGCTCGCGTAAACGATGCGCACCGGTGCGCGCGAAGCGCCGGTCCGGCGCACCCCGTCGGGTACAATATCGGGTGTTTCAGCGTCCAGACCTGAAGCGCGCGCCCGGCGCAACCGCGCGATCGGCGCGACGGACGACCTCGCCGCGCAAGCGTTCATGCGGCCCGCGGCACCTAACGTCGCAAGCAGCGCGCGAGTGCGTCGATCGTCGTCGCCGGACTTCTGCGGCGGCGCGAGATGCAGCACCGTCGGCGCGAGGCGCGCGAGCCGTTTGAGGCTGTCGCGCGCGTCGAGATCGCCGACGAGCGGCATCACGCCCGCGGCGCGCAACTCATCGCAGCGCGCGGCATGGCTCGTCAACGCGAAGATACGCGCGCGCGGCCCCAACAGGGGCACGCAGCGCATGCCGACGTCGCCGCATCCTACGATCAGCACGCGCGGCCGGCGGAAGTTTCGTGTCGCTTTCATGGTGGGCGCATTGTAGCGGTCACACGCAACAGGTACCGCGCGGTTGATCCGGCGGGTCCGATTACGATTCCGAATTTTCGATTCCGAACACTTTATGGCATTTAACGTCACGCTCCGGCAAACCGGCCGGCAGTTTCAGGTAGAACAGGACGAACCGGTGCTCTCCGCAGCGCTGCGTCAAGGCATCGGCCTGCCGTACGGCTGCAAGAACGGCGCGTGCGGTTCGTGCAAAGGCACGGTCGTGAGCGGCGAGGTCGAACAGCGCGCGCACTCGTCGTCGGCGCTGTCGAACGACGAAAAGACGCGCGGCATGGCGCTCCTGTGCTGCGCGAGCGCGTGCTCCGATCTCGAAGTCGACATCCGCGAAGTGGCCGGCGTCGGCGATGTGCAGGTCAAGAAGCTGCCGTGCCGCGTGAACGCGATCGAGCGCAAGGCCGACGACGTGATCGTCGTGAAGCTGCAACTGCCCGCCAACGAACGTCTGCAATATCTGGCCGGCCAGTACCTCGAATTCATCCTGAAGGACGGCAAGCGCCGCAGCTATTCGATGGCGAGCGCGCCGCACGCCGAAGGCCCGGTCGAGCTGCACATCCGCCACATGCCCGGCGGTGCGTTCACCGACCATGTGTTCAACACGATGAAGGAGCGCGACATCCTGCGCTTCGAAGCGCCGCTCGGCACGTTCTTCCTGCGCGAAGACTCGGACAAGCCGATCGTGCTGCTCGCGTCGGGCACCGGCTTCGCGCCGCTGAAGGCGATCGTCGAGCATGCGGTGTTCAAGAGCATGACGCGCCCCATGACGCTCTACTGGGGCGCGCGCCGCAAGAAAGACCTGTATCTGCTCGAACTCGCCGAGCAATGGGCGCGCGAGATTCCGAACTTCAAGTTCGTGCCGGTGCTCTCCGAGCCCGATGCGGGCGACGCATGGACGGGCCGCACGGGCTTCGTGCATCGGGCGGTGATCGAGGATCTGCCCGATCTGTCGGCCTACCAGGTGTATGCATGCGGCGCGCCGGTGATGGTCGAATCGGCGTTGCGCGACTTCACGCAGCATCACCAGTTGCCGGAAGACGAGTTCTACGCGGACTCGTTCACCAGCGCGGCCGATCTCGCAAACGCGGTCTGATTGCACGGCGGCAAATTCCCCCCGATGCAGCGCCAGTGCAAATTCATGGTTTACACCAGCGCTTTTCTTATCGTATTCTTTCGCGCATGAACCGCATCCAGTCCGAATTCCGACGTCGCCGCTCGCCGCTCCCTTAGGGACGCCGCTGGCTTCGTCACGGACTCGCGCCACACAAAACCTGGGCGCAAGCTGTTCGAATCATGAAAGCCACGGCATGCCGTGGCTTTTCTGTTTTTCCGGCCGCCGTTCTTATTGGCCAAATCGTCACCGTTTCTTCACCCTGCTCTTACCCTTTTGCCTGGAGCCTGCCGTCATGAATTTCAATGAGTATCCAATCGATTCGCTGATGTACATCACGAACCGACCTGAAATCGTTTTCACGCACGGCAAAGGCTCGTGGATTTACGACAACAACGGCAAGCGCTACCTGGATTTCATTCAGGGCTGGGCGGTCAATAGCCTCGGCCACTGCAACGACGGCATGATCGAAGCGCTGAACCAGCAGGCCAAGCTGCTGATCAACCCGTCGCCGGCGTTCTACAACGAGCCGATGGCGAAGCTCGCGAGCCTGCTCACGCAGCACAGTTGCTTCGACAAGGTGTTCTTCGCGAATAGCGGCGCCGAGGCGAACGAAGGCGCGATCAAGCTCGCGCGCAAGTGGGGCAGGAAGTTCAAGGACAGCGCGTTCGAGATCATCACGTTCGACCACAGCTTCCACGGCCGCACGCTCGCGACGATGTCGGCCAGCGGCAAGCCGGGCTGGGACACGATCTACGCGCCGCAGGTGCCGGGCTTCCCGAAGGCGGACCTGAACGACATCGCGTCGGTGGAAAAGCTGATCAACGCAAAGACCGTCGCGGTGATGCTCGAGCCGATCCAGGGCGAAGGCGGCGTGATCCCCGCAACCCGCGAATTCATGCAGCAACTGCGCGAGCTGACGAAACAACACAACATCTTGCTGATCGTCGACGAAGTGCAAAGCGGCTGTGGTCGCGCCGGCACGCTGTTCGCGTATCAGCTGTCGGGCATCGAGCCGGACATCATGACGCTCGGCAAAGGCATCGGCGGCGGCGTGCCGCTCGCGGCGCTGCTGTCGAAGGCGGAAATCGCCGTGTTCGAAGCGGGCGATCAGGGCGGCACCTACAACGGCAATCCGCTGATGACCGCGGTCGGCTACTCGGTGATCTCGCAGCTGACGGCGCCGGGCTTCCTCGAAGGCGTGCGCTCGCGCGGCGAATATCTGCGCACGAAGCTGCTCGAGCTGTCCGAGGAGCGCGGCTTCAAGGGCGAGCGCGGCGAGGGTCTGCTGCGCGCGCTGCTGCTCGGCAAGGACATCGGCAACCAGATTGTCGAGAAGGCGCGCGACATGCAACCCGACGGCGTGCTGCTGAACGCCGCGCGTCCGAACCTGCTGCGCTTCATGCCGGCGCTTAACGTGACGACCGCAGAAATCGACCAGATGCTGGCGATGCTGCGCTCGGTTCTCGACTCGCTGTAATCAACCACGGAGCGCACCAATGACGACGAACACGACGCTGTCGATCCGCCGCTTCGACGCGACCGATACCGAAGCCGTGATTGCGCTATGGCAGGACGTGTTTCCCGAGCATCGCGACGTGACGCGACCGCAGCGCGACCCGCGTCTGTCGATCGCCAACAAGCTCGCGACGCAACCGGAGCTGTTCTTCGTCGCGGTGCTCGATGGACGCATCGTCGGCACCGTAATGGGCGGCTATGATGGACACCGCGGCTGGTTGTATTCGCTCGCGGTCGACGCATCGCTGCGACGTCATGGCATCGGCACGCGGCTCGTCGCGCACGTCGAGAGCGAGTTGACGAAGCTTGGTTGTCCCAAGCTGAACCTGCAGGTACTGTCGTCGGCAACGGCTGAAATACGGGCGTTCTACGATGCGCTCGGGTATCGCGCCGATGCGGTGATCAGCCTCGGCAAGCGGCTCGGCCAATACGCCGACGCGGCCCCGGCCAGTTGATTCGCGTCGTACGCCTGATTAAAGAAAGCCGCATGCGTTGCTTGACGCATGCGGCTTTTTCAATGGTTCTCCCGCGAGCAGCGCACATATCGGCGGATTCGGACAAATAGCAGATGGCGAGCAGTCGGATTGCCTAAAATCGTTTACGCACGAGACGACGCCGGCGCTGGAAAGACAGGTTTGCGGCGAATCGCGACCCTTCCCCCCGGGGGCGGCTCATGCGTCTGAGTCCCAACGCGTTGGAATCCTAAGGGGAATCTTCATGGCGACTTATGTGGTGCTCCTGCAATTTACGGATCAGGGTATCCGAACGATCAAGAACAGTGCAGAGCGAGCCGGGCAGGCGGCGGAAATGGCGAAATCTTTTGGCTGCGAGATGAAGCAGATCTACTGGACGTTAGGGGCATACGACGTTGTCTCGGTCGTCGAAGCGGCAGACGAGCAGAGCTTCCTCGCCTTCGGCTTCGCACTCGGCTCGGCCGGCAATGTCCGCTCGCAAACGCTGCGTGCGTTCACAAAAGACGAAATCAGTTCGGTTATCGGGCGACTCCCTTAATTCACGTCCCAACCAGAAAAATAAAACGCGCCCCGCGACATTGCATCGCGGGGCGCGTTGCAAGCCGGACGTATGCGCAAAGGGCATACGTCCAACTATTCACCCACTCATTCACCCACTCATTCACCCAGATAGGCGGCCCGAACCTTCGGATCGTCGAGCATCTGCTTCGCATCGCCCGACATCGTGATCAAACCGGAGTCCATCACGTAGCCGCGATTCGCCGCCTGCAGCGCGAGCCGCGCGTTCTGCTCGACGAGCAGCACGGTCATGCCTTCAGAGGAAATCAGGCGCACCACTTCGAAGATCTTCTCGACCATGATCGGCGACAGACCCATCGACGGTTCGTCGAGCAGCAGCAGTTTGGGCCGCGAGATGATCGCGCGTGCCATCGCGAGCATCTGCTGCTCGCCGCCCGACAGCGTGCCCGCGTATTGCGATGCACGCTCCTTCAGACGCGGAAAGAAGCCGAACATGCGCTCGACGTCCGACTTGATGGCGTCGGTATCATTGCGCAGATACGCACCCATCTGCATGTTCTCGACGATCGACATGCGCGCGAAAATGCCGCGCCCTTCCGGCACCATCGCGAGACCGCGCTTCAGAAGCTCATGCGCGGGCAGGCCCTTGATCGACTGACCCATGTACTCGATGTCGCCGGCCGCATACGCCTTCAGGCCGGTGATCGCCTTCATCGTCGTGGTTTTGCCCGCGCCGTTCGCGCCGATCAGCGTGACGAGTTCGCCCTGCCCGACCTCGAGGTCGACACCCTTGACCGCCTGGATGCCACCGTAGTTGACCTGCAGGCCCTTGATTTTCAACATTGCTTGCGTCGTGGACATCAGTGGACCCCCGCACCCAGATAAGCTTCGATCACCTTCGCATCCTTCTGCACGTCCTGCGGCAGACCTTGCGCAATCACCTTGCCGTAGTCGAGCACCGTCATCTGATTGCACAGACCCATCACGAGCTTCACGTCGTGTTCGATCAGCAGAATCGTCTTGCCGTCCGCACGGATCTTGTCGAGCAGCCTGGTCAGCTCGACCTTCTCGGTGGCGTTCATGCCGGCCGCCGGTTCGTCGAGCGCGAGCAGCTTCGGATCGGTCGCCAGCGCACGCGCGATTTCGAGCCGCCGCTGGTGGCCATACGACAGGTTGCGCGACGTATAGTCCGCGTACTGCGTAATGCCGACGTAGTCGAGCAGTTCGAGCGCGCGCTCCTTGATCTCGCGCTCTTCCTGGCGTTCGGCCGGCGTCTGGAACACCGCGCCGAGCAGACCGTGCTTCGTGCGCACATGACGGCCGACCATCACGTTTTCGAGCGCGGTCATGCCGCCGAACAGACGGATGTTCTGGAACGTGCGCGCAATGCCCGCCTTCGCGACCTGATAGACCGCGGTCGGCGTGTAGCTCTCGCCGTCGAGCTTGAACTCGCCTGAATCCGGCGTGTACAGACCCGTGATCACATTGAAGAAGGTGGTCTTGCCGGCGCCGTTCGGGCCGATCAGGCCGTAGATCTCGCCCGCGCGGATCTGCAGGCCGACCTCGGAAAGCGCCTGAAGGCCGCCGAAGCGCTTGTTGACGCCCTTCACCGACAGCCGGGTCGTCGCGTTGTTGCTTACGTTATCGCTCATGTCTTTTTCTCCACCGGACCTTATGCGCGCACCGGCTTCTTGCCGCCACGCTTCGCCAGCTTCGCAATCCTGTCTTCGTGCTTCGGCGCGGGCCACAGGCCTTCCGAGCGGTACAGCATGATCACGACCATCGCGAGGCCGTACAGCAACTGACGGATCACTTCGGTATCGACGATTTCATGGCCGAAGATCATGTTCTGCAGCGGACCCATCGTCGAGCGCAGGAACTCGGGGAACACCGCGAGCAGCACCGCGCCGAGGATCACGCCCGGAATGTGGCCCATGCCGCCGAGCACCACGCAGGCGAGCACCACGACCGATTCCCAGAACGTGAACGATTCCGGCGACACGAAACCCTGGAACGAGCCGAACATGGCGCCCGACAGGCCGCCGAACGACGCGCCCATCGCGAACGCAAGCAGCTTCACGTTACGGGTATTGATGCCCATCGCCTTGGCGGCGATTTCGTCTTCGCGGATCGCGGCCCACGCGCGGCCGATCCGCGAATGCTGCAGACGTGTACAGGTCCAGATCACGAACAGCGCGCACAGCACGAACAGGTAGTAGTACAGGTACACCGACGGAAACTGCATGCCGAACAGCGAGTGTGTCTGCGCGAGGCTGAAGCCGCCGACGGACACCGGATCGATCCCGGTGATCCCCTTCGGGCCGTTGGTGATGTTCACCGGACGGTCGAGGTTGTTCATGAAGATCCGCACGATTTCCCCGAAGCCGAGGGTCACGATCGCGAGGTAGTCGCCACGCAGACGCAGTGTCGGCGCACCGAGCAGAATCCCGAACATCGCGGCGAGCGCCATCGCGATCGGCGCGATGATCCAGATCGGCACGTGGATGCCGTTCGGCGCGAGATGCGCGATCCACTCGAATTGCGTCGCGAGGTGCGGTGAGCTCAGCAGCGCGGCCGTGTAGGCGCCGATCGCGTAGAACGCGATGTAGCCCAGGTCCAGCAGGCCGGCAAAGCCGACCACCACGTTCAGGCCCAGCGCGAGCATCACGTACAGCATCGCGAAGTCGAGCACGCGGACCCAGTAGTTGCCGCCCGCGGCGCCGATGACCATCGGCGCGGCGATCACGAAGATCGCCGTGAGAATACCGATAGTCAGCGTCTTCGTGCGGTTCTTTTCGGGGATGAGCGTCGTGGACGGCTCGATCGGTTGAATTGAGGTCATGATTGTTGACTCCTTGTGGCCCGGGATCAGGCGCGATCCGCGACACGTTCGCCGAGCAGACCCGACGGACGGAACACCAGCACGACGATCAGCACGATGAACGCGAACACGTCCTGGTAGTTACTGCCGAACACGCCGCCCGTGAGGTCGCCGATATAGCCGGCACCCAACTGCTCGATCAGGCCGAGGAGCACGCCGCCGACCATCGCGCCGCCGAGATTGCCGATACCGCCGAGCACCGCCGCGGTAAAGGCCTTCAGGCCAGGGATGAAGCCCATGTAGAAGTGCGCGTTGCCGTATTCGGACGCGATCATCACGCCGGCGAGCGCAGCCAGCGCCGAGCCGATCATGAAGGTCGCCGAAATCACGAAGTTCGGGTTCACACCCATCAGACTCGCGACGTTCGGGTTCTCGGCGATCGCGCGCATCGCACGGCCGAGCCTGGTCTTGTGCACGAGCAGCAGGAGGCCGCCCATCACGAGGAACGCCGCCACGATGATCACGATTTCAGTCATCGAGATCACGGCGCCGGGCGTCGTGTCGGTGGCCTTGATCACGTTGAGCGGGTCGGTGGGCAACAACTGCGGGAACGGCAGCGGATTGCGCGACCAGATCATCATCGCGAGCGTCTGCAGCAGAATCGATACACCGATCGCGGTGATCAGCGGCGCGAGGCGCGGCGCACGCCGCAACGGCCGGTAGGCGACCCGCTCGATCGTGTAGCCGACCACCGCGCAGACCGCCGCCGCGATGATCAACGCGATCACGAGCGTCAGCACATTGCCGAGGCCCGGGAAGTGGTTCTGCAGCACACCTATGGCGGAGAGCGCAACCATCGCGCCCACCATCAACACGTCGCCGTGGGCGAAGTTGATGATGCCCAGAATGCCGTAAACCATCGTATAGCCCAGTGCGATGATGGCGTAGACACTGCCAAGTACCAGTCCATTGATGATCTGCTGGATGAAGATATCCATTTAATGCTCCTTAGCCCGTGCGACTGGATTCGCGTTTTTCATCTGCCGGTGGGCGGTGATGCGCTACGAATCTCAACGGCACTGCGGGTACTGATGTAAAAGACCGGTAAGGGTTATCCGTTGCCGGCTTGCCCTGACGACCGTGATGCGGTCGCGAGCTCACCTTGGGCGGATGCAAAAACGGCACCGTTGGATGGTGTCGGTGCCGTCAGGCCGAACTTCCCGTCATCACATCTTTACGACGTCGAGCACTGCTTTCTTGCCGTCCTTGAAGTCGTAAAGCGTAATGGCGCCCTCTTTCAAATCACCCTTGTCGTCGAACGCGATGTGGCCGATTACCCCGTTGTAATCGGTCGAAGGCATCGCAGCCAGCACCTTGGGCGCCTCGATAGAATTAGCGCGCTTCATTGCATCGACGATCACGTACACAGCGTCATACGTGAACGGCGCGTAAATCTGCACCGGCGTGTGGAAGCGGTCCTCGTACTTCTTTTCGAAGTCCGCTCCATTGGTCATTTTCGAAAGCGCGAGTCCTGCTTCCGAACAGACCAGGTTTTGCACGGCGGTACCCGCCAGCTCACCTACCTTGTCGGTACACACACCGTCGCCGCCAAGGATTTTTGCCCTGATACCGAGCGCCGCCGCCTGCTTCGTAAACGGCCCGCCCGTCGCGTCCATGCCGCCGAACATGATGGCGTCCGGCTGAACACTCTTGATCTTCGTGAGAATGGCCCGGAAGTCCGTGGCCTTGTCGCTCGTCGCCTCCCGCGCGACGATCTTCGCGCCGCTCGCCTCGGCGGTCTTCGTGAACTCGTCCGCGAGACCTTTGCCGTAGGCGGTCGCATCGTCCACGACCGCGATGCGTTTGGCGCCCAGCGCCTTCGTCGCGTAATTGGCGAGCGCCGGACCCTGCTGCGCGTCGGTCGCGACCACCCGATAGGTCGTCTTGAACCCTTGCTGCGTATAGGCCGGATTCGTCGACGACGGCGAGATCTCGACGATGCTCGCGTCGCTATAGATCTTCGACGCCGGAATCGAGACCCCGGAGTTCAGGTGTCCGATCACCGCGACCACGTGATCGTCGACCAGCTTCTGCGCGACGGCGGTGCCGGTTTTCGGGTCCGCCGCATCGTCCTGCGCGTCGAGTTGCAGCTGGATCTTGCGACCGTCGATCGTCAAACCCTGCGCATTGATTTCTTCGACCGCGAGGCGCGCCCCATTTTCGTTGTCCTTGCCCAGGTGCGCGATGCCGCCCGTCAACGGAGCCGCATGACCGATCTTCACGATAGTCGCTTCGCTCGCGGCGGCAACCGCCGCGGCCGAGGCCGCCGATGCGCCCGTTCCCGCTTCGCCATCCTGTTTCTTGCCGCACGCGGTCAGCATCGCAACCGTGGCCGCGATGGACACGGCGTAAGCAAATTTGACTCGCATCAAGTAAGGTCTCCTGCGCCTTGCGAAATCCACTGTCCAGGACCTCAAGGCCTTGAGAACGCGCGCATTGTAACTCCAATTATGCGGGTGGCAATATTGTTGAACCGGTGGGGTTTTCCTGCATTGCAACCTGATTTTGAGAGCAAAATCCGTTAAAAGGCGCAACCTGGTTGCGATCCGTTTTCGTGCACCAGTTGCACCGGCGCCGAACCCGCTGGCATCAAGTGTTGCGGGCGATCTGCGCGAATCCCGGATAGGCCGGGCTTTGCGTCGGGTATGACCATTTAGTGCGCGCTCGGTAAATTGCACCAATTCAGTGCATGATCAATCTGTCTTAAGGCTTTGGGGAGCTTAAAACGGGGACGCATCGCGCCAAAATCGATAAAAGCCCCGATCACAATTCAAAATAATTTGTGCGCGAGACCCCCGAAAGTTGACCGGTCATTCGATGTGGCACTTAATTTAATCAGAGGTTCGTCGGGCACGGGCATAAAAAAAGCGCGCCCACGGGCGCGCTTTCCTTTCAGTGTAGCTAACGGATTGTCAGGCTGGCAGACCGAGCCCGCGTGGCAGCGGAAACGCGATGTTTTCCTCAATGCCCTCGAGCGCGCGCACGTTGCGCACACCCAGTTCGCGCAAACGCGCGATCACCGCCTGCGCCAGCACCTCCGGCGCCGACGCACCGGCGGTCACGCCAATGCGGCGCTTGCCCTCGACCCAAACCGGATCGATCTGATCGGGCGAATCGACCATATAGGCTGGCACGCCGAGCTTCTCGGCGAGCTCGCGCAAGCGGTTCGAATTCGAGCTGTTCGGACTGCCGACGACGATCACGACGTCGCACTGCGGCGCCATGAACTTCACTGCGTCCTGGCGATTCTGCGTGGCGTAGCAGATGTCCTGCTTCTTCGGCTCACGGATGGACGGGTACCTGGCCTTCAGCGCGCCGATGATTTCGGCGGCGTCGTCGACCGACAGCGTGGTTTGCGTGACGAAGGCGATCCGCTCCGGATCGGCGAGCTGCAATGCCTGCACATCCTCGATGTCCTCGACCAGATGCATGCCCTCGGCCGCCTGGCCCATCGTGCCTTCGACTTCCGGGTGGCCCTTGTGGCCGATCATCACGATGTCGAAACCGTCCTGGCGCATCTTCGCGACTTCGATATGCACCTTGGTCACGAGCGGACAAGTGGCGTCGTACACCCGCAGCCCGCGCGACTCCGCCTCCGAGCGCACGGCCTTCGACACGCCATGCGCGCTGAAGATCACCGTGTTGCCCGCCGGCACTTCGTCCAGGTTCTCGATGAAGATCGCTCCCTTCTTGCGCAGATCTTCGACCACATAGGCGTTATGGACGATTTCGTGACGCACGTAGATCGGCGAGCCATACAGCTTGATGGCCCGCTCGACGATCTCGATCGCCCGGTCGACGCCGGCGCAGAACCCGCGTGGCTGGGCCAGCAGGATCTCCGCTTCGGCAAGAGTCGTATCCGTGATGCTCATGTTTACAGAATCCCGATGATTTTCACTTCAAACGCCAGCGCCTGGCCGGCAAGCGGGTGATTGAAATCGAATAGGGCCGACGTTTCGCCAACTTCCTTCAGTACGCCGGCATAGCGCCCGCCGCCCGGCGCGTTGAATTCGACCAGGTCACCCGGGGAAAAATCCTCGCCGATCATGCTGTTCTCCCGCAGCGTGGCGAGGGACACGCGCTGGATCAGATCCGGATTGCGCGGGCCGAACGCCTGGCCCGGCGCTAGCTGAAAGGTCGAATGGCGGCCCACCTTCAAACCCAGCAAAATATCTTCCAGCGGCGGCGCCAGTTGACCGGCGCCGAGCAGCAGCGTGGCCGGCTTGTCGTTGAACGTGTTGATCACTTCGGCGCCATCGGCAAGGGAAAGCCGGTAATGCAGCGTGACGTGTGAACCGGGTTTCACCTCGGAAATATCGATGATGCTCATGCAATGCTCGCTCAGTCGAAGCGCTGCACGCGTGCGCCGCGGGGCAGTCGACGCGTGTGGCAAACCGTCGGCGTGCCGTGCGCAAAGTGTCTATTGTAAGCCACCTAGCGGGCGCCGGCTTGAGTCCGTCGCGCGCGAGGGCGGCACGGCCCGGCGGCGCATTGCGCCGCGTGCGCCGTCAACCTTACGCGGAGGACTCTATATATATGGCTGATTTCGCCAGCACAATCGACGAAACACCTGCGGCAACTCTGCGACGACCGAAGGCGCCGGCACGCGCCGGAGGCGGCGTGAAAGCCCCCGCGAATCGGTCGGCCGAGGCCCCGTCAGAAGCCGCCGACTCCACCGCCCGCTGCCGGCAGCAACTGTTTCGGGGTAAATGGCTCCGGCGCGACATGCCGCGCGAGCGACTGATCGAGCAGGGCCCCGACGTGCTGTCGGACACCGAAATGATCGCGCTCGTGCTCGGCTCCGGCCTGCCCGGTCACGACGTGTTCAGCGTCGCGCGGGCGCTGCTGGATCGCTTCGGCTCCCTGCGCGCGATGCTCGACGCGACTTATGCGGACTTCGACGGCATTCGCGGCATCGGCCCCGCGAAAAGAGCGCAATTACTCGCGATCATGGAAATGGCGCGTCGCTCGCTGGTCGACAAGATGCGCAAGCGCCCGCTAATGAATTCGCCCGAAGCGGTCGAAAGTTATCTGCGCCTTCTGATCGGCGGACAGCCGCAGGAGGTGTTCGTGTCGCTGTTTCTCGACGCCCGGCATCGGCTGATCCGCTGCGAGGAAAGCGCGCGCGGCTCGCTCACGCGCATGGCCGTGTATCCGCGCGAGATCGTGCGGCGGGCGCTCGCCGCGAACGCGGCCAGCCTGATCGTCGCGCATAATCATCCGTCCGGCGCCGTCGAGCCGAGTGCCAGCGACTGCCGCCTCACGCAGACCCTGCGCGACGCGCTCGCGCTCGTCGATGTGCAGTTGATCGATCATCTGGTGATCGGCGCGGACACCGTATATTCGTTCGCCCGCGCCGGCTGGCCGGGGCTCGCGCGCAAGCCCGCTCGAGCGCGGGAAGCGGAATGGCCGCCGTACGGCGCAGCGTCCCGCATCGCAAATAAGGTTTGATTTGGCGGCTTTTTTTCTGCTAGAATTCCGGTTTGCCTATTTCCAACCCCCTGTTCCGAAGCCATCAAGGCGTTCCGCAAAGGTCAGGCAGCTGTGGTAGCGAAGTGTCTCGATGCAAATTCGGCGCAACTTCGCACACTTTCAGCGCGGCTCTTTTCGGGAAACTTTCACGGCGTTCGAACTCAGAATTAGCGTATTAGGAGTGCTCTCATGGCACGCGTATGCCAAGTAACTGGGAAAGCGCCGATGAGCGGCAACAACGTTTCCCACGCGAACAACAAGACCAAGCGCCGGTTCCTGCCGAACCTGCAAAACCGCCGTATCTGGGTGGAAAGCGAAAACCGTTGGGTGCGTCTGCGCGTTTCGAACGCCGGCCTGCGCCTGATCGACAAGAACGGTATCGACGCTGTGCTCGCAGATTTGCGCGCACGCGATGAAGCCTAAGGAGTAAATCATGGCGAAAGGCGCACGCGACAAGATCAAGCTGGAATCGACCGCAGGCACGGGTCACTTCTACACGACCACGAAGAACAAACGCAACATGCCGGAAAAGATGCTGATCAAGAAATTTGATCCGGTCATCCGCAAGCACGTTGACTACAAGGAAACCAAGATCAAGTAATCTTGGCTCTCCAGCCTGACGAAGGCAAAAACATGAAAAGCCTCGCATTCGTGCGAGGCTTTTTTGTTTTTGCGCGGACCTCGCGATCGCTCCGCAAGGCGCGCGCGAATCGTCCTATTCCGTTTGGCCAGCTTTCGCCAGGGCGATGCGGCGCGTATCCTTTGTCGTTTTCGCGGCGTGCGGTTCGCGCGCCGTCATCGCAAAACGAAAGACGGAGATGTGGGCAATGGAATTCGATGTGGCGATTGTCGGTAGCGGTCTGGCTGGTTTGAGCGTCGCGCTCAATCTCGCGCAGACACGGCGCGTTGCTGTGATCGCCAAGCGATCGCTGACCGAAGGCGCGAGCGACTGGGCGCAAGGCGGCATCGCCGCGGTGCTCGATTCGGCGGACAGCGTCGAGAATCACGTGCGCGATACGCTGACCGCAGGCGGCGGCCTGTGCGACGAGGCGGCGACACGCTTTATCGTCGAGCATGGGCGCGCCGCGATCGAATGGCTGATCGGACAGGGCGTGCCGTTCACGAAAGACGAGGCCGCCGAACTGGGCTTTCATTTGACGCGCGAAGGCGGCCATAGCCATCGCCGGATCATTCACGCGGCCGACGCGACGGGCCATGCGGTCGTCGCCACGCTCAGCGAGCAGGTGCGCCAGCATCCGAACATCACGCTGTTCGAAGACCATCACGCAATCGACCTGATCACGTCCGAACGCCTCGGCCTGCCCGGCCGCCGCTGCCATGGTCTGTATGCGCTCGATCTGCAAAGCGGCCGCACCGTTACGATCGAAGCGCCGCATACGGTGCTCGCGACCGGCGGCGCCGGCAAGGTCTACCTGTACACGACCAACCCCGACACCGCGACCGGCGACGGCATCGCGATGGCATGGCGCGCCGGCTGCCGCGTGTCGAACATGGAATTCATCCAGTTCCACCCGACGTGCCTGTTTCACCCGTACGCGAAGTCGTTCCTGATTTCGGAAGCAGTGCGCGGCGAAGGCGGCATTCTGAAACTGCCGGATGGCACGCGCTTCATGCCCAATCACGACGAGCGCGCGGAGCTTGCGCCGCGCGACATCGTCGCGCGGGCGATCGACTTCGAGATCAAGAAACGCGGCATCGATTGCGTGTACCTCGACATCAGCCACCAGCCGGCCGCGTTCCTGCACGAGCATTTCCCGACGATCCTGGCGCGCTGCCTCGAGTTCGGCATCGACATCACGAAAGAGCCGATTCCAGTGGTACCGGCCGCGCATTACACGTGCGGCGGCGTCGTCACCGATCTGGCGGGCCGCACCGATCTCGCGGGTCTCTACGCGGTCGGCGAAACGTCCTGCACCGGCCTGCACGGCGCGAACCGACTTGCCAGCAATTCGCTGCTCGAATGCCTCGTGATCGGCCGCTCCGCCGCCAAGGCGATCGAAGCAGAAGGCTTCGCTGTCGCCGTTCACGCGCCGCTGCCGGCCTGGGACGAAAGCCGCGTGTCCGATCCGGACGAGGAGGTCGTGGTCGCGCACAACTGGGACGAACTGCGCCGGCTGATGTGGAACTACGTCGGTATCGTGCGCACCGACAAGCGACTCGAGCGCGCGAAGCATCGGCTCGCGTTGCTGCGCGACGAGATCCACGAGTACTACGCGAACTTCAAGGTAAGCCGCGATCTGCTGGAACTGCGCAATCTGGTCGATGTGGCGTCGCTGATCGTGGACAGCGCGCGCTCGCGGCGCGAAAGCCGCGGCCTGCATTTCAGCCGCGACTGGGCGTCCACATTACCCAAGGCGCTACCGACGGTGCTCACGCCGAAGTATGTACGCAGGCCGAATACCTGACAGCCTTGGGCCGAAATACACGCTGAAACGACGCCACAAACGACAAGGCCATTGCCGGTAAGCTCCGGCAATGGCCTTGTTAAGTCGTCACGAGCGTCGACTGTCGCGCTAAAAGGCGCGGCGCTCAAACGATCCGCATCGAGTAGTCGGTCGCGCGCACGTCTTTGGTCAGTGCGCCAATCGACACGCGGTCCACGCCAGTCTCCGCGATCGTGCGCACGGTCTCGAAATTCACGCCGCCGGACACTTCGAGCACCGCGCGCCCGGCCGTGATGCGAACCGCGTCGCGCATCATGTCGAACGAGAAGTTGTCGAGCAGGATCGACTGCGCGCCATGCGCGAGCGCAGTTTCCAGTTGTTCGAGCGTTTCGACTTCGATCTGGATCGGCACGCCCGCATTCAACGCGAGCGCCGCGTCCATCGCCGCGCCCACGCCGCCGGCCGCGGCGATATGGTTTTCCTTGATCAGAATGCCGTCGTACAGCGCGAGCCGCTGGTTCGCACCGCCGCCGATGCGCACCGCGTACTTCTGCGCGAGCCGCAAGCCCGGGAGCGTCTTGCGCGTATCGAGAACGCGCGCGTGCGTGTGAGCAATCGCGTCGACATAGCGGCGCGTCGCGCTCGCCACGCCCGACAGCAGCTGCAGGAAATTCACCGCGTTGCGCTCGGCGGTCAGCAGCGCGCGCACCGGCCCGCGAAGATCGCAGACCGTCGTGTCGGCGCTCATGCGGTCGCCCTCGCGATAACGCCATTGAACTACGATGCGAGGATCGACCGCGCGCATCACCGCGTCGAACCACGGCACGCCGCACAGTACCGCTTCCTCGCGCACGATGATGCGCGCGTCGCGAACGTCATCGGCAGGCGCGAGGCGGCCGGTCTGATCGCCGGTGCCGATATCTTCGGCGAGTGCATCGGCGACATTGCGTGCGAGCGCCGCGTCGAACGCCACGCCATATTGCGCGTGAATCGCCGCGAAAAGCGGCGACACTGCGTCGGCCCCTTCGCGCGCCACTACCTGCTCAGGCGCCCTCTCCACCACCTTCATTACGCTGCCCCCACATTCGAATACAGTTGCGCGTCGCGCGCGAGATCGCCGCTCGCCTGCACGCGCTTCTTGTGACGCGCCGCGAAATCGAGCATGCGATCGATAGGTAGACGCGCACGCTCGCCGATCCCACGCTCGACGAAGATTTCGTTGTGGCCGCGCTCGAGCACATCGGCCAGATTGGCGAGTCCGTTCATCGCCATCCACGGGCAATGCGCGCAGCTCTTGCAGGTCGCGCTGTTGCCGGCCGTCGGCGCGGCAATCAGCGTCTTGCCGGGCGCGGCGAGTTGCATCTTGTGCAGGATGCCGAGGTCGGTCGCGACGATGAAGTGCGTCGCGTCGAGCTTCCGCGCGGCGTCGATCAACTGCGTGGTCGAGCCGACCACGTCCGCCTGGGCGATCACGTTGGCCGGCGACTCCGGATGCACGAGCACCTTCGCGTGCGGATAATCGGCGCGCAGCAGATCGAGTTCGATGCTCTTGAATTCGTCGTGCACGAGGCACGAGCCCTGCCACATCAGCATGTCCGCGCCGGTCTTGCCCTGGATGTAGCTGCCGAGATGACGGTCCGGCGCCCAGATGATCTTCTCGCCGCGCGCATGCAGATCGGCGACGATCTCCAACCCGATCGACGACGTCACCATCCAGTCCGCGCGCGCCTTCACGGCCGCGCTCGTGTTCGCGTACACGACCACCGTGCGGTCCGGGTGTGCGTCGGAGAACGCCGAGAACTCGTCGACCGGACAACCGAGGTCGAGCGAACAGGTCGCATCCAGATCCGGCATCAGAATATGCTTGTCTGGACTGAGGATTTTTGCGGTCTCGCCCATGAAGCGCACGCCCGCGACCACCAGCGTCTGCGCCTCGTGATCGCGGCCGAAGCGCGCCATTTCCAGCGAATCGGCCACGCAACCGCCGGTTTCGTCGGCGAGTTCCTGCAATTCGGCGTCGACATAATAGTGCGCGACCAGCACCGCTTTCTCGCGCTTGAGTAATTCGCGAATGCGCGCCTTCAGCGCCCGCTTTTCTTCCGCCGACGGCGTCTCGGGCACCTTCGCCCACGCCTGCCCGATCCCGCAGGTCGTGCCCTGCGCCTGTGGCCGATCGAATTCGACGGTCCTGATCGCCTGCTGCTCCATCATCTCCTCTGCCCTCACCTGGCCGCCGCGGCTTGCCGATCGCGCTACACGCGCAATGCATTTCCACGGCCCGAAAACGCAAAACCCCGCCAACGCGGGGTTTTGTGACGTCCTGAAATTTTAATGGATTTCAGGCATAGCGACGCAGTCGCATCGCGAAGTCTTGCAGCGCCTTGATACCGCTCTGCTCTGCGCGATGGCACCAGTCCTGCAATTGCACCAGCAATTGCTCGCGCGACGCGTTGGAGCGCTCCCACATTGCCGCCAGTTCGTTGCGCATGTCGATGTAGGTCTTCAGCTTCTGGCTGTTCGCGAAAATCTGCGGCAGCTGGAGCTTCTGCGGCTCGTTCAGGCCCGCCTCTTCCTTGTGGAACCAGCTACGCGCACCACGCATCACCTGATACTTTTCGCGCGCGCCAACTTCCTTCAGATGCGCGAGCTCCTGGCGGTATGCGCGCTTGATCGCTTTCGCGTAACGCGCCATCACTTCGTAGCGGTTCGCGAGCACGGCCTGCAGCGTGTCCTGATCGAGCACGAGCTTGCCAGTGGTCAGGCGCGGCGTCGGTGCGACCTTCTTCACTTTGGCCAGACGAAACGCCTGCATGATGCGGATGTACATCCAGCCAATGTCGAACTCGTACCACTTGTTCGACAGCTTCGCCGACGTCGCATACGTGTGGTGATTGTTATGCAGCTCTTCGCCACCGATGATGATGCCCCACGGGAAAATGTTGGTGCTCGCATCCGACGAATTGAAGTTGCGATAGCCCCAGAAGTGCGCGAGGCCGTTGACCACGCCCGCGGCCCAGAAAGGGATCCACACCATCTGCACGGCCCAGATGGTCAGGCCGACGACGCCGAACAGCGCGACGTTGATCACCATCATGAGGCTCACGCCAAGAATCGGGTACTTCGTGTAGACGTTGCGCTCCATCCAGTCGTTCGGCGTACCGTGACTGAACTTGCGCATCGTTTCTTCGTTTTTCGCTTCGGTGCGATAGAGCTCGGCGCCTTCGAGCAGCACCTTCCAGATGCCGCGCGTCTGCGGGCTGTGCGGATCCTCTTCGGTCTCGCACTTCGCGTGGTGCTTGCGGTGAATCGCGGCCCACTGGCCGGTCAGCATGCCGGTGGTCATCCACAGCCAGAAGCGGAAAAAATGACTGGCGATCGGGTGCAGATCCAGCGCGCGATGCGCTTGGCAGCGATGCAGATAGACGGTCACACCGATAATCGTGATGTGCGTCACGATCAGCGTGTACACGACGAGTTGCCACCACGAGAAACGCAGCAGCCCGTGGGCAAGGAAATCGAGCAAAGAATTCAACAAGGTAAGTTACCTGCAGAACGAGAGATACGAAGCACACGCGGCGCGCGTGTCATGAAAGTGAAAGCATACAGCGGGATAGGACGATATTCTACTTGAAGGGTTCCAAGTGTTTGTAACAAATAGGGATTTTTTGTGCGCAATCAAGTCGATAGCGATTGCCTAGGCACTGGTGCATGCCTTGCCGCGGCGCGAAATGGGGCTTAACGGCCGTCGCTGGCGGCACGGTTGGCGGGCCTGAGCGCGGGATCGGACGTGGTGTCGGAAACCGGATCGGTCATCGCCACCGGGTGCGGCATTGCGCCGCTTGCCTGACCGACGATGCGCACCTCGCGTTGCGGGAGCGCAATAGTGATGCCGTGCTCGGAAAAGAGACGCCAGATATTGCAGTTGACGGTTGAGAGCACGCCACGCGTGCCGCTCGCCGCATCTTCGATCCAGAAACCCAACTCGAGATTGATGCCGTCCCGGCCCCGCCAGCACGAAGGCCGCTCGGCCGACGCGCGCGACCACGACCTTCAGATTCGCGTCGAGCGTCTTCGAGCGCATCAGGCGATCTTCGACCGACGAGCCGAGCCACATCGCGACGATCAACGTGACGGCGACCCACAACAGCCCCGTGATCAGCGACAGCAGCGTCATATGCGCATTACCGACGCCAAAGCTCACGCTGTCCATCCGCGCGATCACGGCGTTCTGAATGCCCAACAGCGTGAGTACCATGCCGATCCAAACGACTACCGACACGATCTTCTCGACGAGAAACAGCCACGGATGCTCGCCACCTTCGCGGTTGAACACCCGCCGAAGAAGAACACGATGTAGATCAGCCCAATGCCGGCGAGCGGCACCAGCGCCAGATCGAGCAGCGCGGTGTCCATGAACTGGCCGGCGATCGCCCGCGCGAGCCACAGCAGTGCCGCGCCGGCATCGATGTCGCCGGAATGGCCGGCGCGCGCGGATTCATCCGCCAATCCGCGCGCCGGCCTGCAGCCGGTTGCCTAGCTCTGGCGCTCGAGCACGGCGGCGAAAAAGCCGTCGGTCGCGTGGCGGTGCGGCCACAGCGACAGGTAGTCGCCCATCTCCAGCTCGATACGCTGCTCGGCAAGGACGTCGCGCGCCGGCACCAGCGCGAAATCAGGGTGATCGGCGAGGAACTGCTGCACGACCGCCTCGTTTTCGGCTTCGAGAATCGAGCACGTAGCATAGACGAGCCGGCCGCCCTTCTTCACGAGACGCGCCGCGCTCGTGAGAATCGACGCCTGCTTCGGCGCCAGCTCGGCGATCGACTCCGGCGACTGGCGCCACTTCAGATCCGGGTTGCGGCGCAGCGTGCCGAGGCCGCTGCACGGTGCATCGACGAGCACGCGGTCGATCTTGCCAGCCAGACGCTTGATCTTCGCGTCGTGTTCGCTGTCGATCAGCACCGGGTTCACGTTCGACAGGCCGCTGCGCGCGAGACGCGGCTTCAGCTTCGCGAGACGCCGCTCGGAGATATCGAACGCGTAGAGCCGGCCGGTCGAACGCATTGCCGCGCCGAGCGCCAGCGTCTTGCCGCCCGCGCCCGCACAGAAATCGACGATCATCTCGCCGCGCCGAGGCGCGACCAGCGAGCACAGCAGCTGGCTGCCCTCGTCCTGCACTTCGAGCCAGCCCTGCTGGAACGCGTCGAGCTTGGTGAGCGCCGGCTTGCCGACCACGCGCACCCCGAGCGGCGCGAATGGCGTCGCGCCCGCCTCGATGCCCGCCTTCGACAGCGCACCCAGCACGTCGTCGCGGCTCGCCTTGATCGGGTTCGCGCGCAGATCGAGCGGCGCCGGGTAGTTCAGCGCGGCGGCCAGCTGCGCGAGCTCGGCGGCCTCGAAGCGCGAGCTGAGCGCCTGGCTGATCCAGTCGGGCAGGTTCAGGCGAATCCGCAGCGGCAGGCTTTCCGGGTCGATCTTCGCCACGTGTTCGAGCCAGGTCGCCTCGGCCTCGGTGACGAACGGCTTGAGCGCCGAGCGTCCGGCCGTCTGCATCAGGCCCAGCAGCGCCATGCGGCGCGCGGGGCTGCCAGTGCCGCTTTCGGCCAGATGCGCGAACTCCATCCGGCGGCGCAGCACGGCGAACACCGCCTCGGCGATCACGCCGCGCTCGGCGTGCCCGAGTTTCGGATGCGCGCGGAAGAAGCGGCTCGTGGTGGCGTCGGCGGGGCCGTTCAGCCGCAGCACTTCGGCCAGCAGCGTTTCAGTTTGTCCAATCAGGAAACCATGCAATCTCATGCGCCCTCTCCGGCGGTGTGACCGGCAAAGAGCCATTGCGGCTCCGACGGCGTAAGCGTGACGCGCGAGCCGTCCAGAGCGAGACGCCCTTCGACGAACCAGCGCACCGCGCGTGGATAAATGATGTGCTCGGTGGCGAGCACGCGTGCGGCGAGCGTCTGTGCGGTATCGCCCGCCTCGACAGGCACCGCCGACTGCAAGACGATCGGCCCGTGATCCAGCTTTGATGTGACAAAATGCACCGACGCGCCGTGGAACCGCACGCCGGCGTCGAGCGCCTGCTGATGGGTCTTCAGACCCGGAAAGCTCGGCAGCAATGACGGGTGCACGTTCAGCATGCGCGCTGCGTAGTGATCGACGAAGCGCTCGGTCAGCACGCGCATGAAGCCCGCGAGCACGACGAGGTCCGGCGCGATGGCGTCGATCTGCTCGGCGAGTGCCGCGTCGAAGCTGTCGCGATCCGGAAACTGGCGGTGGTCGACCACCGCCGTGGCGATGCCATGCGACGCCGCGAACGCGAGCCCCGCGGCATCGGGACGGTTAGCAATCACGGCGGCGACCCGCGCCGGCCAGCCCTCGCTCGCGCAGGCGCGCACGATGGCTTCCATGTTGCTACCCCGCCCGGAAATCAGGATGACGAGTTTTTTCATGCGCGGATTTTATCATTCGGCAATCGCCGGACCGCGACCGCGCAGCCGTCTGTTGCGCCAAGCGTTTATAATCGATTGTTTTGTGGCACCCCGCCCGCGCCCCTATTGCAATCGCAGCAACGCCTGCAACCCACTATCGTGAGAGTCTTCCGCGGCCTTCCCAATGCCGAGAGCCGCGCGCCGTGCGCGCTGACCATCGGCAACTTCGACGGTGTCCACCGCGGCCACCAGGCTCTGCTCGCCCACGTGCGCGCGGCCGCGAACGCGCGTGGCCTGCCCGTCTGCGTGATGACCTTCGAGCCGCACCCGCGCGAGTTCTTCAACCCGGCCGGCGCGCCGCCGCGCATCGCGATGCTGCGCGACAAGCTCGAGGCGCTGCGCACCAACGGGGTCGACCGGGTCGTCGTCGAGCACTTCAATCACACGTTCGCGAGCCAGTCGCCAGATGCGTTCGTCGAGCGGATCATCGTCAACGGCTTGCACGCGCGCTGGATCATGATCGGCGACGACTTCCGCTACGGCGCGAAGCGCGCCGGCGATTTCGCGTCGCTGCGCACGGCCGGCAAGCAGTACGGTTTCGAAGTCGAACAGATGGCGACGGTCGCCGATCCGACGGGCGCGCGCATCTCGAGCTCGGGCGTGCGCGCGGCGCTGGTCGCGGGCGACCTCGACTCGGCGCGCGCAGCGCTCGGCCGCGACTATCTGATCAGCGGCCACGTCACCCATGGCATGAAGCTCGGCCGCGATCTCGGCTTTCCGACGCTCAATCTGCCGATCGCGCACAAGCGTCCGGCACTGGCCGGCATCTTCGTCGTACAGGTGCACGGCATCGCCGAGCAACCGCTGCCGGGCGTCGCGAGCCTCGGCCTGCGCCCCACCGTCGACGATTCCGGCCGTGTGCTGCTCGAAGTGCACCTGCTCGATTGGCACGGCGACGCGTATGGCAAACTCGTGCGCGTCGAATTTCTGAAGAAGCTGCGCGACGAGGAGAAGTTCGTCGATCTCGAAACGCTGACCGCCGCGATCGCGCGCGACGTCGCCAATGCGCGCGCATGGTTCGCTGCGGTCGGCGCCGGCACGCCGGGCAGCCGTTCCACCGGTTTCGCCACCTCGGCCACCGACCGAATTAGATAACCACCGCGGTTCGGGCCGGCGCGCCGCGCCGCACGAACCGTCGCCGCGCGCATCGAAGGGCGTCCGTGCTTCACGCGGAGCCGCCTGCCGGGCGCGTCCCACGCTCCTCGCGCAGCGCGCAATCCGCGCGCCGCTACGCATAGAAACGAATTCACCGCCACCCACATCATGAGCAACAAGAAAGCTGATTCGAAACCGCAGTCCCGCTACCCGGTCAACCTGCTCGACACACCGTTCCCGATGCGCGGCGACCTGCCCAAGCGCGAGCCGCAGTGGGTCAAGGACTGGCAGGAACGCAAGGTGTACGACAAGATCCGCGCCGCCTCCAGGGGCCGCACGAAGTTCATCCTGCACGACGGCCCGCCGTATGCGAACGGCGACATCCACCTCGGTCACGCGGTGAACAAAATCCTGAAGGACATGATCGTCAAGGCGCGCAATCTGGCGGGCTTCGACGCGGTCTACGTGCCGGGCTGGGACTGTCACGGCATGCCAATCGAAATCCAGATCGAAAAGCAGTTCGGCAAGTCGCTGCCGGCCGCCGAAGTGATGCAGAAGGCGCGCGCCTACGCGACCGAGCAGATCGAGAAGCAGAAGGCCGGCTTCCGCCGTCTGGGCGTGCTCGGCGACTGGGACAATCCGTACAAGACGATGAACTTCGCGAATGAAGCCGGCGAAATCCGCGCGCTCGCGAAAATCATGGAAAAAGGCTACGTATTCCGCGGCCTGAAGCCGGTCAACTGGTGTTTCGACTGCGGCTCGGCGCTCGCCGAAGCGGAAGTCGAGTACAAGGACAAGACCGATCCGACCATCGACGTGCTGTTCAGCTTCGCCGAACCAGAGAAGACCGCGCAGGCGTTCGGCCTCGCCGCGCTGCCGCGCAACGAAGGCGGCATCGTGATCTGGACCACCACGCCGTGGACCATCCCCGCCAACCAGGCGCTGAACCTGCATCCGGAACTCGTCTACGCGCTCGTCGACACGCCGCGCGGCCTGCTGATCCTCGCTGAGGAACGCGTCGAGGCGTGCCTGAAGCTGTACGGCCTCGAAGGCACGGTCGTCGCGACGACGCCGGGCGAAAAGCTCGTGAACCTGCGCTTCAACCACCCGCTCGCGTCCGCGCATCCGGGCTACAAGCGCACCGCGCCGGTCTACCTCGGCGACTACGTGACGACCGAAACCGGCACCGGCATCGTGCACTCGTCGCCGGCGTACGGCGTGGAAGACTTCGTGTCGTGCAAGGCGCACGGCATGGCCGACTCGGACATCATCAACCCGGTGATGGGCGACGGCCGCTACATCGAATCGCTCGCGCTGTTCGGCGGCCTGTCGATCTGGGCTGCCAATCCGCAGATCGTCGAGGCGCTGCAAGGCGCCGGCTCGCTGCTGCGCACCGAGAAGTACACGCACAGCTACATGCACTGCTGGCGCCACAAGACGCCGATCATCTACCGCGCCACTTCGCAGTGGTTCGCCGGCATGGACGTGAAGCCGAACGACGGCGACAGGACGCTGCGCGAGACCGCACTCGAAGGCATCGAGAACACGGCGTTCTATCCGTCGTGGGGCAAGCAGCGCCTCTTCAGCATGATCGCGAACCGCCCGGACTGGACGCTGTCGCGGCAGCGCCAGTGGGGCGTGCCGATGGCGTTCTTCGTGCACAAGGAAACCGGCGAGCTGCATCCGCGCACGCTGGAGTTGCTCGAACAGGTCGCGCAGCGCATCGAGAAGGAAGGCATCGAGGCATGGCAGACGGTCGATCCGCGAGAGCTGATCGGCGAGGACGCCAACCTGTACGAAAAGAACCGCGACACGCTCGACGTGTGGTTCGATTCAGGCACCACGCACTGGCACGTGCTGCGCGGCTCGCACAAGGACGAGCTGCAGTTTCCGGCCGACCTGTACCTCGAAGGCTCGGACCAGCATCGCGGCTGGTTCCATTCGTCGCTGTTGACCGCGTCGATGCTCGACGGCCGCCCGCCCTACAACGCGCTGCTCACGCACGGCTTCACCGTCGACGGCGAAGGCCGCAAGATGAGCAAGTCGCTCGGCAACGGCATCGATCCGCATGAAGTCGCAAACCGCCTCGGCGCGGAAATCATCCGTCTGTGGATCGCGTCGACCGACTACTCGGGCGAGCTCGCGATCTCCGAGGAAATCCTGAAGCGCGTGACGGAAGGCTATCGCCGCATCCGCAATACGCTGCGCTTCCTGCTCGCGAACCTGTCGGACTTCGACTTCGCGCAGCACGCGCGTCCGGTCGAAGACTGGCTCGAAATCGACCGTTACGCGGTGACGCTGTCGGCGAATCTGCAGAACGACATCCTCGCGCACTACGAGAAGTACGAGTTCCACCCGGTCGTCGCCAAGTTGCAGACGTTCTGCTCGGAAGACCTGGGCGGCTTCTACCTCGACGTGCTGAAGGACCGCCTCTACACGAGCGCGGCGGATTCGGTCGCCCGCCGCTCGGCGCAGACCGCGCTCTACCACATCGCGCACGGCCTCCTGCGCGTGATGGCGCCGTTCCTGTCGTTCACCGCGGAAGAAGCGTGGAAGGTGTTCCAGCCCAATAGCGAGACGATCTTCACCGAGACGTACCACGCGTACCCGGCCGTGCCGGACGCGGGCGCGCTGCTCGACAAGTGGACGCTGCTGCGCGCGGTGCGCGGCGACGTGACCAAGGCGCTCGAAGAGGCGCGGGTCGCGAACCTGATCGGCTCGTCGCTGCAGGCGGAAGTCGAAATCCGCGCGAGCGGCGCGCGTTACGACGCACTCGCGAGCCTCGGCGACGACCTGAAGTTCGTGCTGATCACGTCGGCGGCGAACGTCGTCAAGGTCGACAGCGAAGCCGATGAAGGCGTCGAAGTGATCGCGTCGAAGTACCTGAAGTGCGAGCGCTGCTGGCACTATCGCGCGGACGTCGGCGCGAACGCCGAGCATCCGTCGCTGTGCGGCCGCTGCTTCAGCAACCTGTTCGGCAGTGGCGAATCGAGGAGCGCGGCATAATGGCGAGAACCATGTCGAAAACGCGCACCGGAAGCAGTTCGCTCGCACCCTGGCTCGGCATCGCGCTGATCGTCATCCTGTTCGACCAGTTGACGAAAATCGCCGTGCGCAAGGTGTTCGCCTACGGTGTGCCGCACGAGGTCACGCCGTTCTTCAACCTGATTCTCGTGTTCAACCGCGGCGCCGCGTTCAGCTTCCTCGCGATGGCGGGCGGCTGGCAGCGCTGGGCATTCACCGCGCTCGGCGTGGTCGCGGCGCTCGTGATCTGCTATCTGCTCAAGCGGCATAGCGGGCAGAAAATGTTCTGCACGGCGCTCGCTCTGATTCTCGGCGGCGCGCTCGGCAATGTGATCGACCGGCTCGCGTACGGCCACGTGATCGACTTCCTCGATTTCCACGTGGGCGGCTGGCACTGGCCGGCGTTCAATCTCGCCGACAGCGCGATCACGATCGGCGCGATCCTGCTCGTCATCGACGAGCTGCGGCGGGTACGCGGCACACGCTGACGTCGCCGACGTGATGCACGGTCGCGGCTGCGCGAGCCGTGCCTCAGGTCCGGTTTGAAGCGCGCGGCGACGACGGGCAACGCCCTCGCGCCGCCGCGCGATCACGCTTTGTCGGAGGCTTTCGTTGGCAACCGCAGAACTCGCAGGCAAACACCTCGTCCTCGGCATGACGGGCGGCATCGCCTGCTACAAGATCGCCGAACTCACGCGTCTGCTGACCAAGGCAGGCGCGACCGTGCAGGTCGTCATGACCGAAGCGGCCACCCAGTTCATCACCCCCGTCACGATGCAGGCGCTGTCGGGGCGGCCGGTCTTCACGAGCCAGTGGGACGGTCGCGTGCCGAACAACATGGCGCACATCGATCTATCGCGCGAAGCCGATGTGATCGTGATCGCGCCGGCGTCGACCGACTTCCTCGCCAAGCTCGCGCACGGCATGGCCGACGATCTGCTGTCGACGCTGTGCATCGCACGCGACTGCCCGCTGCTCGTCGTGCCGGCGATGAACCGGCAGATGTGGCAGAACCCGGCCACGCAACGCAACGTCGCGCAACTGCGCGCGGACGGCGTCGAGGTGCTCGGCCCGGATTCGGGCCCGCAGGCCTGCGGCGAAATCGGCGATGGGCGCATGCTCGAAGCGGCCGCGACCTACGAGGCGGTCGCGTCGTTCTTCGCGCCGAAAATCCTGTCCGGCCGGCGCGTGCTGCTGACCGCCGGGCCGACCTTCGAACCGCTCGACCCGGTGCGCGGCATCACCAATCGTTCGAGCGGCAAGATGGGCTTCGCGCTCGCGCGCGCCGCGCAGCAGGCCGGCGCCGACGTGCATCTGGTGGCCGGTCCGGTCGCGCTGGACACGCCGTGGGGCGTCTTGCGCGAGGACGTGCAGACCGCGCAGCAGATGCACGACGCGGTGATGCGCGCGGTCGCGGAGGCGGACATTTTCATCGGCGTCGCGGCGGTGGCCGACTGGCGCGTCGACCACGTCAGCGGTCAGAAGATCAAGAAGACCGCCGAGCACGCGCTGCCGAGCTTTTCATTCGTCGAGAATCCAGACATCCTCGCCGCGGTCGCCGGGCTGCCGAAGCCGCCGTTCGCGGTCGGCTTCGCCGCCGAAAGCGACAACCTCGAAGTCCACGGCGAGGAAAAGCGCGCGCGCAAGAACGTGCCGCTGCTGATCGGCAATCTGGGGCCGCAAACGTTCGGGCTCGACGACAACGAAGTGATTCTGTTCGAAGCAGGCCGCGCGACGAAGCTGCCACGCGCCGACAAGCAGACGCTGGCGCGCGCGCTGATCGCGGAAATCGCGAAGCGTCTGCCGCCCGGCATCAGTCCGGTTGGCTGAACGAGCGAGCGGCCGTGGGCCCGTGTGACCCTGCCATCTTTGCGCGGTAAGCCGACCGGAATCACCTGGAGCACTACTGCCATGACGCTACTCTCCGTGCTCGATCAAACACCGGTGATCGCCGGCCATTCGGTGGCGGACGCGATCGCCGCGACCGTCGAACTCGCGCAACTCGCCGACGACCTCGGCTACACGCGCTACTGGTGCGCCGAGCACCACGGCCTGCGCGGCGTGTCGAATCCCTGCCCTGAAGTGATGCTGGCGCGCCTCGGCAGCGTGACCAAACGCATTCGCATCGGCTCGGGCGGCATCATGCTGCCGTACTACAGCCCGTTCAAGGTCGCCGAGCAGTTCATGATGCTTGAGGCGCTGTTTCCGAATCGCGTCGATCTCGGCGTCGGACGCGCGCCGGGCGGCGACATGCGCACCGCGCAGGCGGTCGCCGCCGGCGCTTACAATCGCGGCGAGCATTTTCCGCAGCAGGTCGCCGAGCTGCTCGGCCTCATGCACGGCGCGCTGCCCGACGATCATCTCGCGCAGGGCGTGCTGCTGCAGCCGCAGATCGATACGCGCCCGCAGCTGTGGATGCTCGGCTCGAGCGACTTCGGCGGTTTGCTCGCGGCGCAGCTCGGCATCCGCTTTTCGTTCGCGCATTTCATCAACGCGCATTTCGGCAAACAGGTCGCGCTGGCGTATCGCGAACGCTTCCAGCCTGGCAAAGACGCGTCGCGGCCGTATCTGGCGGCCGCGGTCTTCGTGATCTGCGCGGATACCGAGCAGGAAGCCGCGGACCTCGAAAAAGCCGTCGATCTGCGTCGCGTGCAGATGGCGTATGGTCTGAACGAACCGATACCCTCGATCGAGCAAGGCATCGCGCAGGAATATGGCGAGCGCGAACAGCTCGTGATCGACCGCGAAAAGCCGCGCAGCATCATCGGCACGCCTGAGCGCGTGACCGAACGGCTCACGGATTTACAGCAGCAGTTCCAGGCCGACGAGCTGATGGTGCTGACCGTCGCCGGCAGCTATCGTGCGCGCTTGCGCTCCTACGAACTGCTCGCCGACGCATTTCAGCTCGGCTCGAACCAGGCGGCTTGATCGCAAAGGCGTTGCCAGTCAGCCGCGTGCCCCCTTCCCCAATCTCACCCCCAACTATCGAACCTGAATGAAACTCGACCTGAAGATTCTCGATCAGCGCATGCGCGAACAGCTCCCCGCTTACGCGACGACCGGTAGCGCCGGCCTCGATCTGCGCGCCTGCCTCGACGAACCGCTGACGCTGAAACCCGGCGAAACCGCGCTGGTGCCGACCGGACTCGCGATCCACGTCGGCGACCCCGGTTATGCGGCGTTGATTCTGCCGCGCTCGGGTCTCGGCCATAAGCATGGGATCGTGCTCGGCAATCTGGTCGGCCTGATCGATTCCGATTACCAGGGCCAACTGATGATCTCGACGTGGAATCGCGGCGAGACGACATTCGTGCTGAATCCGATGGAACGCCTCGCTCAACTTGTGATCGTGCCCGTCGTGCAGGCCGGGTTCAATATCGTCGATGACTTCGAGGAAAGCGTGCGCGGCGCGGGCGGGTTTGGGAGCACCGGCAAGCATTGATCGATTGCTGCGACGCGGCGGCTGACGCCTTCAGCGAGCGCCGTGAGAAAAAACCAGAGCATAAAAAAACGGCGCGGGATAAAACCCGCGCCGTTCTGCCTTTGGTGTCCGGCCAGCTCAACCCAACGTCGGACTGACTGACATCACTCGACTTCCACCGCCTCCGGATTCGGATTGCGCGGCGCCGGATGCTCGTCGAAGCTCAACTGCACCTTGTCGTCGGCATCGACGTCGACCGTCACGCGGCCGCCGTTCATCAGCTTGCCGAACAGCAGCTCGTCGGCGAGCGCGCGACGGATCGTGTCCTGGATCAGGCGCTGCATTGGCCGCGCGCCCATCAGCGGATCGAAACCGTGCTTCGCCAGATGCTTGCGCAGCGCATCGGTGAACAGCGCATCGACCTTCTTCTCGTGAAGCTGATCTTCCAGCTGCATCAGGAATTTGTCGACCACGCGCATGATGATTTCCTCATCGAGCGAACGGAAGCTGATCGTCGCGTCCAGACGGTTGCGGAACTCCGGCGTGAACATGCGCTTGATGTCGACCATCTCGTCGCCCGCCTCGCGGCGGTTCGTGAAGCCGATCACCGACTTGCCCATCGCCTCGGCGCCCGCGTTCGTCGTCATGATGATGATGACGTTGCGGAAGTCCGCCTTACGCCCGTTGTTGTCCGTCAGCGTGCCGTGGTCCATCACCTGCAGCAGCACGTTGAAGATGTCCGGATGCGCCTTTTCGATTTCATCGAGCAGCAGCACGCAGTGCGGCTTCTTCGTGATCGCCTCGGTCAGCAGGCCACCCTGGTCGAAACCGACGTAGCCCGGCGGCGCGCCAATCAGCCGGCTCACCGCGTGACGCTCCATGTACTCCGACATGTCGAAGCGGATCAGCTCGATGCCGAGCGTGAACGCGAGCTGCTTCGCGACCTCGGTCTTGCCGACGCCGGTCGGACCCGAGAACAGGAATGCGCCGATCGGCTTGTCGAGCTTGCCGAGGCCCGCGCGCGCCATCTTGATCGCGGCCGACAGCGCGTCGATAGCCGGGTCTTGACCAAACACGACGCTCTTCAGATCGCGGTCGAGCGTCTGCAGCTTGCTGCGATCGTCCTGCGACACGCTTTGCGCCGGCACGCGCGCGATCTTCGAGATGATTTCCTCGATCTCGTTCTTGCCGATCGTCTTCTTCTGCTTCGATTTCGGCAGAATGCGCTGCGCCGCGCCCGCTTCGTCGATCACGTCGATCGCCTTGTCCGGCAAATGACGATCGGTGATGAAGCGGGCCGACAACTCAGCCGCCGCCGACAGCGCACCCGACGAATACTTGACGCCGTGGTGCTCTTCGAAGCGCGATTTCAGCCCGCGCAGGATCGCGACCGTCTGCTCGACGGTCGGCTCGGTCACGTCGATCTTCTGGAAACGACGCGACAGCGCCGCGTCCTTTTCGAAGATGCCGCGATATTCGGTGAAGGTGGTTGCGCCGATGCACTTCAGCGTGCCCGACGAGAGCGCAGGTTTCAGCAGGTTCGACGCGTCCAGCGTGCCGCCCGACGCGGCGCCCGCGCCGATCAGCGTATGGATTTCGTCGATGAAGAGAATGGCGTGCGGACGCTCCTTCAGTTCCTTCAGCACCGTCTTCAGACGCTGCTCGAAGTCGCCGCGATACTTGGTGCCCGCGAGCAGCGCGCCCATGTCGAGCGAATACACCTGGGCATCGGCCAGGATGTCCGGCACTTCGCCGCGCGTGATGCGCCATGCGAGCCCTTCGGCGATCGCGGTCTTGCCGACACCGGCCTCGCCGACCAGCAGCGGATTGTTCTTGCGGCGGCGACACAGCACCTGCACCACACGCTCGACTTCCGACTCACGTCCGATCAGTGGATCGATGCGGCCGTCCTTCGCCATCTGGTTCAGGTTCTGCGTGAACTGGGCGAGCGGCGTTTCCTTCTGCGCGGCGGCTTCGTCGGACTCGGCATTCGCATCGCTCGCCTTCGCGGCGTCCGAACTGCTCGTCTTGGCGATGCCGTGCGAGATGAAATTGACGACGTCCAGACGCGTGACGCCCTGCTGCTGCAGGTAGTACACCGCATGCGAGTCCTTCTCGCCGAAGATCGCGACCAGCACGTTCGCGCCGGTCACTTCCTTCTTGCCGTTCGAGGTGGACTGCACATGCATGATCGCGCGCTGGATCACACGCTGGAAACCGAGCGTGGGCTGCGTGTCGACGTCGTCCGTGCCCGGCACGGTCGGCGTGTTGTCATGAATGAAGTTGCGCAGGTTCTGGCGCAGATCCTCGATATTGGCCGCGCATGCGCGCAGTACCTCTGCCGCCGTCGGGTTATCCAACAGCGCGAGCAAAAGATGCTCGACCGTTATGAACTCGTGCCTTGCCTGGCGCGCTTCCATGAACGCCATATGCAGGCTGACTTCCAGTTCCTGGGCAATCATGCTTCCTCCATCACACACTGCAGCGGATGCCCGGCCTGCCGTGCGTGGGTAACGACTTGCTCGACTTTGGTCGACGCGATGTCCCGCGTATAGACCCCACAAACTCCCCTGCCCTCGCGATGCACCTTCAACATGACCTGCGTTGCGGTTTCACGATCCTTATTGAAATATTCCTGCACGATCATCACGACAAATTCCATCGGCGTGAAGTCGTCATTCAGCAGCACCACCTTGTACATGGATGGCGGCTTGAGTTTCTGCTCCTGCCGCTCCAGTACGGTGCCGTCCTGCTTGTCCGGGATAATCGCCATACACCCATTCTAAACAACTAGGACAGGCCCGCAATCCTGTCAGAACCCGGCCGCCCGGCCGATGAGCCCGTTCGCTGCCACCCGGCGGTCACGACGCTGTCATGTTCGGCCAGGCCTGCGCGTTTTCGACGGGCCGATTGCGGTGCCGGCCCCGATCCTCTCATGCGCGGCGCGTGCTGCACCGCGGTCGGATCGAGTATCGCACAACCTGCCGGTACTGGCTGCGAGCGCTCGCCGCGCTGGGCGTCGGCGCCGCGGGCACAGTCAGCATGTGAGTGGATTATGCGACTTTTCAAGCCACGCCGCTTGCGCCACCGCACATACGGAAGCGGTAAAAACCCTGGAAAGCGGCCTGTTTGCAACGCGACAACGACGTCTCAAAATTTTCTTGACACTCGAATAAAGAGCCCCAACAATCAAGCTGGCACTTTTTTCACCAAGCCATAATCTCGAAAAAATGCCGATGGTGAGCTTGTAAGGAGGGAACGACTGCCTCGCGTGGTCGTGGCTTTTCGAGGGCTCGTGGTAGTGACATGAGTTACAGGGGAAGTTGGAATGGCAACTGGTACGGTCAAATGGTTTAACGACGCAAAGGGTTTCGGATTCATCACGCCTGACGAGGGCGGCGAGGATCTGTTTGCACACTTCTCGGCCATCCAGATGAATGGCTTCAAGACGCTGAAGGAAGGCCAGAAGGTCACCTTCGAAGTCGTGCAAGGCCCGAAAGGCAAACAGGCATCGAACATTCAGGCGCCAGCCTGAAACGTTTCGATACCCGTCCTTTTTGAAACCCGGCTCCGCGCCGGGTTTCTTTTTTGCGGCAGCTTTCTATTGCAACGGATTTTCCGGCCGGAAAGCCGCGCGAAAATTCCTGGTAAAAAAATACCCCGGCCGTTTGCTGGCGCCGGGGGTTTTATGCGAACCGGATAATCCCGGCGCGTCAATTACATATTTTCGATCATCACTTGCCCAAATGCCGAGCACGACACCTGGGTCGCGCCTTCCATCAGGCGGGCAAAATCGTAAGTCACGCGCTTTTGCAGGATCGATTTTTCCATCGAGCTGATTATCAGATCCGCCGCCTCGAACCAGCCCAGGTGGCGCAGCATCATTTCCGCTGACAGGATTTCCGAGCCGGGATTCACGTAATCCTTGCCCGCGTATTTCGGCGCCGTGCCGTGCGTCGCTTCGAACATCGCAACCGAATCCGACAGGTTCGCGCCCGGCGCGATTCCGATTCCGCCGACCTGCGCGGCGAGCGCGTCCGAGATGTAGTCGCCGTTCAGGTTCAGCGTGGCGATCACGTCGTATTCGGCCGGGCGCAGCAGGATCTGCTGCAGGAACGCGTCGGCAATCACGTCCTTCACGACGACGTCGCCGCCGGTCTTCGGATTCCTGACTTTCATCCAGGGACCGCCGTCGATCAGTTCCGCGTTGAACTCCTTCTGCGCGAGCGCGTAGCCGTAGTCGCGAAACGCGCCTTCGGTGTACTTCATGATGTTGCCCTTGTGCACCAGCGTGACCGAGCGGCGTTCATTGTCGATCGCGTACTGGATCGCCTTGCGCACCAGACGCTCGGTACCTTCGCGCGACACCGGCTTGATGCCGATACCCGACGAATCCGGAAAGCGGATCTTCTTCACGCCCATTTCTTCGCGCAAGAACTTGATGATCTTCTTCGCCTGCTCGGATTCAGCTGGCCATTCGATGCCCGCGTAGATGTCTTCCGAGTTCTCGCGGAAGATCACCATGTTGGTCTTCTCGGGCTCGCGCACCGGCGAGGGCACGCCCTTCAAATATCGCACCGGGCGCAGGCACACATAGAGGTCCAGTTCCTGGCGCAACGCGACGTTCAGCGAGCGGATGCCGCCCCCGACTGGCGTGGTGAGCGGCCCCTTGATCGACACGATGTATTCCTTGACCGCCTGCATCGTTTCGTCCGGCAGCCATACGTCCGGGCCGTACACCCGGGTCGCCTTCTCGCCCGCGTAGATTTCCATCCAGTGGATTTTCTTCTTGCCGCCGTACGCCTTTTCGACCGCCGCATCCACGACCTTGAGCATGACCGGTGTGATGTCCAGACCAGTGCCGTCGCCTTCGATGTACGGGATGATCGGCTCGTCGGAAACGTTGAGCGAGAAGTCGGCGTTGACGGTGATCTTATCGCCACCTGTCGGAATCTTGATGTGCTGATACGGCATGATCGGACTCCAGTGAAAGCTGTGCAAAAGCTGATGGGAGACTGCGAAAGAGACGCCCTCGCCGCGCAATGCCGAACCGCCGCGAGCGGCCTGGCCGCTATTCTAGCCCACGTCCCACGCGCGACGCGGCCGCCCCTAGCTCCGGGTTTTCCAACATAGACGGCCTCTCGAACGCGCCACGCTCCTCTATAAGATAGAAGAATCTGCGTCCCGGTTTATGCATTATCATCGCGCCGTATCGCTCTGCCGTATCGCTCTCCTATGCGCCTTCTCGCCCTCAACAAGCCGTTCGGCACCATCTGTCAATTTTCGCCACACGAGACGCGGACGTCGCTTGCCGACTGGGTCAGGCTACCCGGCGTCTATCCGGCTGGCCGGCTCGACTCCGATAGCGAAGGCCTGCTGCTGCTCACCGATGACGGCGCGCTGCAGGCGCGCATCGCCGAGCCGCGTCACAAGCTCGTCAAACGCTATTGGGCGCAAGTCGAAGGCGCGCTCGACGACGCCGCGTTGAAAAAGCTCGCGCGCGGCGTCGATCTCGGCGACTACGTGACACGCCCATGTCAGGCGACCTATGTTGAACCGTCCAGCTCGCTGTGGGCGCGCACGCCGCCGATCCGCTATCGCGCCGCGATCCCGACCACATGGGTCGAGCTGTCGATCACCGAAGGCAAGAACCGTCAGGTGCGTCGCATGACGGCGGCGGTGGGTTTTCCGACGCTGCGTCTCGTGCGGGTCGGCATCGGTGCGCTTGACATTTTTTCACTCGGACTGCAACCTGGACAGAGCACGGAGTTGCGAGCGAACGCGCCATGGGATGGCGTCGCCTGAACATGATTTGACGATTGTTCGTTTATCGCCGCAACACCGCGTGCCGAACTCACGCACGCGCGAATCAGCCTGGACGTGCTCACTCCAAACCCGTTTCACGGCTGTGACAATCAAGCTAACTCGTTGTAGCAGCACGCAAAATAATGCGTGAAACGCAGGCCCGAAATGCGTGAAACAAGTGGGCTCGCCGCGAGCCTGCGCCACGCGGTTTGAGCGCGTGTCATCACGATCAAAATTTCCGCGCAATTCGCGTCAACCGCCGTACAACTCCACGCGTTATCCGACGCAGATGCCGCCGAAGCTATCCGGCATTCAGCCTTAAAGACATTTGCATACGCCGTTTTCGCGGCGAGTACGAAAGTCCGAACGCTAGCAGACGCGTCGAAAAATTTGTTCGATGCGGCTGTCAACCGAAAGGTGGATGGCACGTTTACCGACATGACTCTACATATGCCGGGTCATTTGGTTAATTAACTCAAGCTGAGGATTCACAAAATGAACAAACTGATCGCCGCTCTGGTCGCTGGCCTCTTCGCAACGGCAGCATTCGCACAAGCTTCGGCACCGGAAGCAGCTCCGGCAGCAGCAGCTTCGTCGGCAAAGAAGACCACCAAGCACGCTCACAAGAAGTCGCACAAGAAGGCAGCAGCTGCAGCTTCGGCAGCTTCGGAGTAAGTTGCTTGTAAAAACGCAGTAAAGAACCAGCTTCATTGCCGTTCTTACGGCGTTGTAAGGCAGATCACCGCAAGGCGATCTGCCTTTTTGTTTTTGACGCGCTCGCGTAACATGCGCGAGTCAATTTCAGCAAGGAGTCTTGCCGTGCGATTTTCCATGCGCTCGTCGATGGCGCGTTTCGCCATTGCCGTAGCACTGCCGCTCGCGGCGCTGTCGTTCGTCGTCACCACGGCTCCCGCCCAGGCGCAGCAGATGCCGCCGGGCGCCAAGCAGCCGAGCGAGTTTCCGCGCGTCAAGCTGACCGCTGGCATGTTCGTGATCGACGCGGCCGTCGCCGCCAACGACGCGGACCGCGAACAGGGCTTGATGTATCGCACGAAGCTCGCGCCGAACGAAGGGATGCTGTTCGTGTTCAACGAGAACGCGGGCCACTGCTTCTGGATGAAGAACACGCTGATCCCGCTGTCGATCGCATTCATGCGCGCCGACGGCACGATCACCGACATCGACGAGATGCAGGCCGAGACCACCAACAACCACTGCCCGACGCACAACGGCGTGTTCGCGCTGGAAATGCCCAAGGGCTGGTTCTCGGCGAAGGGCATCAAGCCGGGCATGCAGATCCAGGGCTTACCGCCGGTGCCGGGTATCACGCAGTAAGACCCTCTCACCGCCGGTCCGCGTGTCCGTGCAGCCCCGTAAATGGCCCCGGAGCGGCCTCTGAGCGGGGGCACCGTCCCGCCACGCTATCCCGCGAAAAGCCGGCGTCTCGACCCGAGGCGCCGGCTTTTTTTCGCCCGCTCAGCCCCGCGCCACCAGCCTTCGCGCCGGCTGGCAGGATTCATGCAAAAGACCAATCGACGCGCTATCCTTGTAATCTCGACAAGGTAACGCCAGATAAAGCACCACTCAGACTCCCCGGGCGGCCCACGCGGTCGCCCGGCATGCGTTTCAGGCGCGCCATTACAAGGAGATTCACGTGCCCCGCAAGACTCCCATCGAGCGCTACCGGAATATCGGCATCAGCGCTCACATCGATGCCGGCAAAACCACCACCACCGAACGGATCCTGTTCTACACCGGCGTGACCCACAAGATCGGCGAGGTTCACGACGGTGCGGCGACGATGGACTGGATGGAACAGGAGCAGGAGCGCGGCATCACGATCACGTCGGCGGCCACGACCGCGTTCTGGAAGGGCATGGCCGGCAACTATCCCGAGCATCGGATCAACATCATCGACACCCCCGGGCACGTCGACTTCACGATCGAAGTCGAGCGCTCGATGCGCGTGCTCGACGGCGCCTGCATGGTGTACGACTCGGTCGGCGGCGTGCAGCCGCAATCGGAAACCGTGTGGCGCCAGGCGAACAAGTACAAGGTGCCGCGCATCGCATTCGTCAACAAGATGGACCGCGTCGGCGCGGACTTCTTCCGCGTGCAGCGGCAGATCGGCGATCGTCTGAAGGGGGTCGCCGTGCCGATCCAGATTCCGATCGGCGCGGAAGAGCACTTCCAGGGCGTGGTCGACCTCGTGAAGATGAGGGCGATCTACTGGGACGACGACAGCCAGGGCATCAAGTTCGAGTACCGCGACATCCCGGCTGAACTCGCGGCCACCGCGAAGGAATGGCACGACAAGATGGTCGAGGCCGCGGCCGAGGCGAACGAGGAACTGCTCGAGAAGTACCTCGGCGGCGAACCGCTGAGCGAAGCCGAAATCAAGCACGGCATCCGCGCGCGCACGATCGCCAACCAGATCGTGCCGATGTTGTGCGGCAGCGCGTTCAAGAACAAGGGCGTGCAGGCGATGCTCGACGCGGTGATCGACTATCTGCCGTCGCCGGTCGACGTGCCCGCGATCACCGGTCACGACGAGCACGACAAGGAAATCGAGCGTCATCCCAACGACGACGATCCGTTCTCGGCGCTCGCCTTCAAGATCATGACCGACCCGTTCGTCGGTCAGCTGATCTTCTTCCGCGTGTACTCGGGCGTCGTCAACTCGGGCGACACGGTCTACAACGCGGTCAAGGAAAAGAAGGAACGCCTCGGCCGGATCCTGCAGATGCACGCGAACGAGCGCAAGGAAATCAAGGAGGTCTACGCGGGCGACATCGCCGCGGCCGTCGGCCTGAAGGAAGCGACCACCGGCGACACGCTCTGCGATCCTAATCATGTGATCATCCTTGAAAAGATGATCTTCCCGGACCCGGTGATCTCGCAGGCCGTCGAACCGAAGACCAAGGCCGACCAGGAAAAGATGGGCATCGCGCTGAACCGTCTCGCGCAGGAAGACCCGTCGTTCCGCGTGCAGACCGATGAGGAATCCGGACAGACGATCATCTCCGGCATGGGCGAGCTGCACCTCGAAATTCTGGTCGACCGGATGAAGCGCGAGTTCGGCGTGGAAGCGACCGTCGGCAAGCCGCAGGTCGCGTATCGCGAAACCGTGCGCAACAAGGTCGAGGACGTCGAAGGCAAGTTCGTCAAGCAGTCGGGCGGCCGCGGTCAGTATGGCCACGCGGTGATTTCGCTGGAGCCGTCCGAGCAGGGCAAGGGCTACGAATTCGTAGACGCGATCAAGGGCGGCGTGATTCCGCGCGAATTCATCCCCGCGGTCGACAAGGGCATCGTGGAAACGCTGAAAGCCGGCGTGCTCGCGGGCTATCCGGTCGTCGACGTGAAGGTCACGCTGACTTTCGGTTCGTACCACGACGTCGACTCGAACGAAAACGCGTTCCGCATGGCCGGCTCGATAGCGTTCAAGGAAGCGATGCGCAAGGCGAAGCCCATCCTGCTCGAACCGATGATGGCCGTCGAGGTGGAAACGCCCGAGGACTTCATGGGCAACGTGATGGGCGACCTGTCGAGCCGACGCGGCATGGTTCAGGGCATGGAAGACATCGCGGGCGGCGGCGGCAAGCTGGTGCGCGCGGAGGTGCCGCTCGCCGAGATGTTCGGCTATTCGACGTCGCTGCGCTCGGCCACCCAGGGCCGCGCGACCTACACGATGGAGTTCAAGCATTACGCCGAGACGCCGAGCAATGTCGCCGAGGCCGTGATCAACGCGAAGAAGCAATGACGCTGACGCGGCGGCGTTGAGCGCGACAAGCCGAAGCCCGCTCCCTGTGAGCGGGCTTTTTTATGGCGCCGTTTGCATCGTCGAGCCACGCACCCGTTTTTTGAACGTGCCAGAATGTTGATCAGCCATGCGGCACGCCCCTGAATCGTAAGACCGAAGCGAACGACTCGAACGCGGCACGCCAGCCGAGGAGGAGACACGATGAGCCAGGATCACGAACATCCGCATTACCGGGCCGAGCACGACGCCGCCGAAGCCAGCCAGCAGATCGACTGGCGCGAACACGGCGTGAAGGTCATCCGCGGCGATCAGCTCGACACCAACACCGCGCAAACGCCGGGCATGAACCGCGCGGCCGCGATCAACGCGGCGCGCGTCGGCGCGCAGAAAATCTGGGCCGGCACCGTGACGATCCATCCGAATGCGAAGACCGGCGCGCATCATCATGGCGCGCTCGAAAGCGTGATCTATGTTGTGCGCGGCCAGGCGCGCATGCGCTGGGGCGAGCATCTGGAATTCACCGCCGAGGCCGGTCCCGGCGACTTCATCTTCGTGCCGCCCTATGTGCCGCATCAGGAGATCAACGCGAGCACCGACGAGCCGCTCGAATGCGTGCTCGTGCGCAGCGACAATGAAGCGGTCGTCGTCAATTTGAACATCGACGCGGTCGAGCAGCCGGAAACCGTCTACTGGGTCGATCCGATCCACAAGCATCCGCACGATCACTAAGCCGCTCATCAACCTATCCATTCATCCGCGTGCCACATGACGCCTAACGCCTCGCTGCGCCCTCGCCTCGTCGCGCTCTACGCGGTGCTGCTCGCCTCCAACCTCGGCGCATGGCTGTGGGCGCTAATCGCGTTTCGCCACTACCCGCTGCTGCTCGGCACCGCGCTGCTCGCGTATGGCTTCGGTCTGCGTCATGCGGTCGACGCCGACCACATCGCGGCGATCGACGCCGTTACGCGCAAGCTGATGCAAACCGGCATGCGACCGGTCGGGATCGGGCTCGCGTTTTCGCTCGGCCATTCGACGATCGTGATCGCGGCGACGATCGGCATCGCCTGGACCACGCATTCGCTGAATGGGCGCTTCGAGAGCTTCAAGGAAGTTGGCGGCACGCTCGGGACACTGGTTTCCGCGTCGTTCCTGCTGGTGCTCGCGGCGGTCAATCTCGTGGTCCTGCGCGACGTGTGGCGCCGCTACCGGCACACGCAACGCGGCGACGTTGCGAGCACAGCGTCAGCCGATGCGCTCGCCCCAGCCGGGCTGCTGTCGCGCGCATTGCGGCCGCTGTTTCGGCTGGTCACGAAAAGCTGGCACATGTATCCGGTCGGCGTGCTGTTCGGGCTCGGCTTCGACACCGCGACCGAGGTCGGCCTGCTCGCGATCGCTGCGTCGCAGGCCAGCACTGGCCTGCCGCTCTATTCGATCCTCGTGTTCCCGGCGCTCTTTACGGCCGGCATGACGCTTGTCGATTCGACCGACAACGTGCTGATGGTGCACGCGTACGGCTGGGCGATGGACGACCCGAAGCGCAAGCTTTACTACAACGCGAGCATCACGTTCGTGTCGGCGATGGTCGCGATCGTGATTGGCGGCGTCGAGGCGCTGGGGCTGCTGTCGGATCGCTTCGGCTGGAGCGGCGAGGTGTCGGATGCGATCGTCGGAATCAACGATCATTTCGGCGCGCTCGGCTATGCGATCGTTGCGGCCTTCATGGCGTGCTGGATCGGCTCGGTGCTGTTTCATCGCTGGAGACGGCCGGATACGGCGGCACGATAAGTGGCCTGGCCTACCGGGAAACCGATCTACACCGTAGGTTTCTTTGAGAGTTCCACCTTGTGGAGTTCGAAACCGCATTTCGCACCGTGTTGCTCCGCCAATCCGTCCACAATCGCGGCCGCCCCTCGCGAGCACGCGTCCGGTAACCGTTGTGACGACGACACACCGCGCGTCATTTATCGGCCGATCGACTAGCGCGGCGCGCCCGCGGTGCGCCAGAGCCGCGAGCAATCGCTTACACTGAGACCGCTCTGCACAGCGTTGCCCTTTCGCGATAGCGGCCCCACCACATCCCATCGCCCATCGGAAGGCGCGCTGCCCTCGCGCCGTCGCGCGGCTCGCGCGACGCCTCCGAACCAGCAACAGAACGGGTTGGACACGCCATCGATGAAAACGCCAGCGGACCGATTTCTCGCACCTGACGCATTGGACGCAGCCCGCCTCACAGCCGACGCCTATGGCAACCACGCGCTCGACGAGTTTGTCGCCGGCCGCATCACGCGCCGCGAGCTGCTACGACATGCGAGCGTGATCGGTCTGTCGCTCGCGGGTGGCGGCCTGCTCGGCGCGCCGCGAGCGCGGGCGCAAGGTGCACCGCCCACGTCGAACCAGACGATCCGCGTCGCGCATCTGACGCCGGCGGGCGCTGTCGATCCGCTGACGGTGACTGACGCCGCGAGTCTCGCGCTGCTGAACCAGACCGGCGAATTCCTGATCGACGACGACGGCGAGAAGCTGATGCTGAAGCCCGCGCTCGCGCTGTCGTGGAAGCCGAACGACAAGGGCGACGTGTGGACCTTCAAACTGCGCCAGAACGTGAAATTCCACGACGGCCAGAGCTTCGGCGCGAAAGACGTGGTCGCAACCTTCAACCGTCTCGCCGATCCCGCGAGCGGTTCGGCCGCGCTATCGGTACTAAAGGGCGTGCTGTCGAAAGGCGGCGCGAAGGTCGTCGACGAACACACGGTGGAGTTCCATCTCGACGCGCCGACCGGCAATTTCCCGTACTACGTTTCCTCGGATAATTACAACGCGGTGATCCTGCCCGCGAACTTCGCGGGCAACTACGAAAAGAGTTTCATCGGCACGGGTCCGTTCAAATTCGAAAAGTATCAGCCGAAGGTTGGCGCGTCGTTCGTGCGCAATCCCGACTACTGGGGCGAAAAAGCGTTACCGCAACGCGTACAGTTTTCGTTCTATGCCGACGAGCAGGCTCAACTGCTCGCGTTGCAAGGCCATCAGGCCGACGTGATGGGCACGTTCACCGTGCAGGGCGGCGCGGCCATCCTGAACAATCCGGACTACAAGGCGGTCGGCGTCAAGTCGAGCGCGCACCGCCAGATTCACATGCGCAACGACAGCCCGCTCTTCAAGGACAAGCGCGTGCGTCAGGCACTCGCGTTGTCGCTCGATCGCGACGTGATCGTGCGCGGTCTCTTCAAGGGTCGCGCACAACTCGGCAACGACAGCCCGTTCGCGCCGGTGTTTCCATCGTCGGATGCGGGCGTGCCGCAACGCAAGATCGACGTCGCGAAGGCGAAGCAGCTGCTCGCGCAGGCCGGCGTGCCGAACGGTTTCGACGTCACGCTGACCACCGAAAAATACATGGAGATCCCCGACCTCGCGGTCGTCGTGCAGAACGCCGCGAAGGCGATCGGCGTGCGCATCAATCTGAAGGTCGAGAGCCAATCGCTCTACTACGGCGCGGGCACGCCGGGCAAATCCGACTGGCTCGACTCGCCGCTCGGCATCACCGATTACGGCCATCGCGGCGTGCCGAACGTGTTCCTCACCGCGACGCTGACGAGCAACGGCACATGGAACGCCGCGCACTTCAAGAATCCGCAATACGATCAACTGGTCGCGCAGTTCGTCGCGGCGATCGATCTCGCCACGCAAAAGAAAATCTCCGGGCAGATCCAGACGCTATTGCTCGACGAAACGCCGCTGATCATCCCGTTCTTCTACGATCAGCTGATCGCGATGCGCAAGGGCGTGAACGGCGTGCGCTTCACTGCGCTCGCGCAACTGTATTTCGATCGCGCGACGCTCAGCGCGTAAGCAGCGCGCTGTCCGTCTCGCTTTTCGCAGGAGAACTCACGATGTCGGCTCCGGCGCCCTCTCCCGCCTCGAATACATCGCGTATGCCGCGCGCGACGAACGGCAACGCGGGCCGCGTCGCGCGTTTTCTCGCGACGCGCGCGGGTCTTTCGCTGATCACGCTGTGGCTGCTGTCGGTGATCGTGTTCGCGGGCGGCCAGCTGCTGCCCGGCGATATCGGCCGCGCGGTGCTCGGGCCGCTCGCCGATGCGCGCGCGGTCGCCGCGCTCGATCATCAGCTTGGCGCCGACCGGCCGCTGCTCACGCAATACATCGACTGGATCACGCATTTCGTGCGCGGCAACATGGGGCTGTCGTACGCGTATCGCGAACCGGTCAGGCCGTTCATCGCCGATGCGCTCGGGCATTCGGCGAAGCTCGGTCTGCTCGCGTTCATCGTCGTCGTGCCGCTCGGCATCGCAGGCGGCGTGTGGTCGGCGATGCATGCGGGGCGCTGGCTGGATCGCACGATCAGCATCGCCGGTTTGTCGGCGACCGTGGTGCCGGAGTTCGTGTCGTCGATCGTGCTGATTCTCGTGTTCGGCGTGTGGCTGCGCTGGCTGCCCATCGAGGCCTCATCTCCGCCCGATGCGAGCGTGCTCGAACAGCTGCGCCATCTGGTGCTGCCGGTGCTGCCGCTCGTCCTCGTGTTCTTCGGCTACATCGCGCGAATGGCACGCGCGGGCACCGTCGAAGCGCTCGACGCCGACTACACGCGCACCGCCATCCTCAAGGGCCTGCCGCGCCACGTCGTGATCTGGCGGCACGTGCTGCGCAATGCACTGCTGCCGACGATCACCGTCGCCGCCACCCAACTCGGCTACATGATCGGCGGACTCGTGGTGGTCGAGACGCTGTTCCGCTACCAGGGCATCGGCTCGCTGATCTACAACGCCGCCAAGGCGAAGGATTTTCCAATGCTCGAAGCGGGCGTACTGACGATCGGCGTCGTCTATACGCTCGCGAATCTGGTCGCCGATGCGCTGCACGTGCTGCTCAATCCGCGACTGCGGGTAAGGACCGCCGAATGAATACGACCGTGCCGCCGGCTTCATCGACGCCACCAGGCTCGCCCGCGCCAGGCGCACCGGGCTCCGAGCCGCGTTTCCCGCGCCTCCTCCTGCTGCTCGGTTCGCCGACCTTCATCGTGGGCGCGCTGATCGTCGCGTGGTGGATCGTCTGCGCGATCGCCGGGCCGTGGTTCGTGCATCTCGATCCATACGCGTCCGATCCGCTCAATTCGCTGACGCCGCCCGATCGCACACACTGGTTCGGCACCGATCAGCTCGGCCGCGACGTATTCTCGCGCGTGATCGTCGGCGCGCGCGACATCCTGACGATCGCGCCGCTCGCGACACTGCTCGGCACCGCGGCGGGCACCGCGCTCGGCCTGGTGGTCGGCTACTTCGATGGCTGGGTCGACGACGTGATCGGCCGCATGATCGACGCGGTGCTCGCGCTACCGCTCGTGATCGTCGCGCTGCTCGCGCTCGCCGCGGTCGGTGCGTCGAACTTCACGGTGATTCTCGTGATCGGCACCACCTTCACGCCGATAACCGCCCGCACCGTGCGCGCCGCCGTGTTCGCAGAGCGGCATCTCGACTATGTGGCCGCCGCGCAGCTGCGCGGCGAACGCGCGCCGTACATCATGTTCGCGGAGATCCTGCCGAACGTGCTGCCGCCGATCGTCGTCGAAGCAACGGTGCGGCTCGGCTATGCGATCTTCGCGGTCGCGACGCTGTCGTTCCTCGGCTTCGGCATCCAGCCGCCGTCGGCCGACTGGGGGCTCGCGCTGTCCGAGTCGTACACGTTGATGGCGGGCGGCGCGTGGTGGACCGTCGTGTTTGCGGCGGGCGCGATCGCGTCACTGGTGGTCGGCGTCAATCTGATCGCCGACGGCGTGCAGGGAGTGCTCGACCAATGAACGGCCCACCACCCTCCTCGTTCGCGGCGTTCGACGTGTCGAAAAGCGATCGCACCGATGCGCTGACCGTGGTCGGCCTGACGGTCACCTACCGGATCCGCGGACGCGATCGCGAAGTGCTGCAGGACGTATCGTTTCGCGTGCGACGCGGCGAGGCGTATGGGCTCGTCGGCGAATCCGGTTGCGGCAAGTCGACCGTGGCAATGGCGACGCTGCGCTATCTGCCACGCAATGGCAAGGTGAAGGCCGGCAAGATCGTAATCGCCGGTGAGGACGTGCAGAAGCTGGGTGCCGACGCGCTGCGCAGCATGCGTGCGACGACCGTCTCGATGGTCTACCAGGACCCGGGGCGCGCACTGAATCCATCGCTGACGATCGCCCGTCAGGTTTCCGAAGCATTCGAGGCGGCCGGCGTCGCGCGCGACGAGGCGCTGCAACGCACGCTCGAGATACTCAAACGCGTCCGCATCGCGGCGCCCGAGCGCGTGATGAACAGCTATCCGCATCAATTGTCGGGCGGCATGCAGCAGCGCGTCGTGATCGCGATGGCGCTCGCGTCGAACCCCGCGCTGCTGATTCTCGACGAACCGACTACCGGCCTCGATGCGACCGTCGAAGCGGAAGTGCTCGATCTCGTCGCACGGTTGCGCGAGGAACTCGGCACCGCGGTGCTGTTCATCAGCCACAACCTCGCGGTGATCGGCCGCATGTGCGAACGCGTCGGCGTGCTGTACGCGGGCAAGCTGGTCGAGGAAGGCGCGACCCAGGACGTGTTCGCACGGCCGCGTCATCCGTACACGGTCGGGTTGCTGCGCTGCCTGCCGACGGCCGGACGCAGCAAGGACAGCGAGCGGCTCGATACGATCGCGGGCGGCCTGCCTCTGCCGGGCTCGGTCACGCAGGGCTGCATCTATGCGGAGCGCTGCCGTCTCGCCGACGAGCGCTGCCGCCGCGACGCGCCGCCGCCCTATCGCCTCGGCGCCCGGCATGGCGATCAGATGGCGCGCTGCCACTATCACGAGCGTGCGATCGAACTGCCGCGTGCGACATCGAGCGCGGCGCCGGTGGCGGCCGCATCATCCAACGCGGCGCCGCGCGCGCCCTCTGCGCCGGTCTTGCGCGCCCGGAACCTGTCGAAAACATTCCACGTATCGGGCGTCCCGCTGCGCGCGGTCGACGACGTGTCGCTCGAACTCGCGAGCGGCGAGACGCTCGGCCTCGTCGGCGAATCGGGCAGCGGCAAGACAACGCTCGCGCGGCTGCTGCTCGGCCTGCTCGCACCCGATGCCGGCAGCGTGCTCGAACTCGACGGCGCCCCGCTCGCCGCGCGCGTCACACGACGCAGCGACGAGCAGCTGAAATCGCTGCAGATCGTGTTCCAGAATCCGGACTCGGCGCTCAATCGCGCGCATTCCGTCAAGCGGCTGATCGGCCGTGCGCTCGCGCGCTTCACCGCGCTGCGCGGGCCCGAGATCGACGCACGGCTCGCCACGCTGACGGACGCCGTGCGGCTGCCCGAGCGCTATCTGGATGCACGTTCGCGCCAGCTTTCGGGCGGACTCAAGCAGCGCGTCGCGATTGCGCGCGCGTTCGCCGGCGAACCACGCGTCGTCGTGTGCGATGAGCCGACTTCGTCGCTCGACGTGTCGGTGCAGGCCGCGATTCTGAACCTGCTCGCCGATCTGCAGCGCGAGCGCGGCGTCAGCTACGTATTCATCTCGCACGATCTGCACGTGGTCCGCTATGTGTCGGATCGCATCGCGGTGCTCTACCTCGGCCGGCTGCTCGAAATCGGCCCGGCGGCGGCCGTGTTCGATGGACCGCAGCATCCCTATACCGAGGCGCTGCTGTCCGCCGTGCCGACGCTGCCGGGCGACGGCGCGTCCGGCGAGGTGCATCAACGTACGCGTATCCGTCTCACCGGCGAGTTGCCCGGGCCCGGCGCGATGCCGTCGGGCTGCGTGTTTCACACGCGCTGTCCGCGCAAGCTCGGCGCGATCTGTGAGCAGCAGGACCCGCCGTTTCTCGACGCGGACGGCGCCGCCGATTCGTCTTGCGCGCACCGGATTCGCTGTCATATTCCGGTCGCCACACTTCGCGAGCTGCAAAGCGAGCCGCGCGACGACAATGCGGGCGACCCGACGAATGGCGGCACCTCCGACGATGCGTCGGAAAACGCCAGCTAGCGTCGACTCGAACCTCATCGACGCACACCGCCCCTCTTAACGAATCCCGCGTCGGAACACGCTTTTGCGTCCGCGCGTTTCATCGTCGCAACGTTTTGAGGCGTTTTTCCGGCGTGCGCATCGCACATCCCGATATCGCCCGTGTCGCTTCAAGGCTTTGCGACGCGTGGCATGGATATCGCTAAATTAGCGGCCAGAGATTCGAAGCCAAACCGGGCGCGCAACGCCGCGCATATCCGCACGACGAGCGTCACCACGCGATGGCGCGACCTCGCGCGATCAGCACGGCAGCGACGCACGGACAACTTCGACACAACGGACCGGGGGTTCGACAAGACCCGCGTGCAGACAGGTTGGCCGGCGCTGGGGCAGCTCGCGAAGGCGGCAGCGAGGTACCGTCCTTCGCTCTGGAGACGCGCGATGAAGACCGGAAAATCAGATGAGTACTACTGTGCAATGATGCGCGGCGCGGTGGTCCTCGCGGGGGTCGCGGTGTTGGCGGGCGGGACCGCGTACGGGGCGTCGACGGACGTGATCCCTCGCTGGATTGTGCTGGCCGACGCGTTGCGGGTGCAACCCGGCGATTCAACGCCGCTGCTGCTCGCGCAGAACGACGGCGCGGCAACCGGCGCCGAGGCTGGCACGGCCACGGCCGCCGACGATGCCGCCTCGGTGTTCGCGCCGGCCGGCTGCGGCGGGCTCGGCGGTCCGGGCTGCGGGCGGCTCGGCGGCGGCAGTGGCAACGGCAGCGGTAATGGCGGCGCGGCGGGTTCGAGCAATAGCGGTGCAGGCGCAAGCGGCAACAGCGGCGCCGGGGCGGCGGGTTCAGGGAGCGGAAGTGGGAGTGGCGGTGCGGGCACGGGCAGTAAGGGAAATAGCGGTAGTGGTGGTGGCGGTGGAAGCGGAGGCGGTGGAGGCGGTGGAGGCGGTGGCGGCGGTGGCGGCGGTGGAGGCGGTGGCGGCGGTGGAGGCAGCGGCGGTGGAGGCAGCGGCGGAGGCGGAAGCAGCGGCGGCAGCGGGAGCGGCGGCTGCGGTTGCGGAGGCTCCAGCGGTGGCCCTAGCGGTGGTTTCGGCGGTGCGAATGGTGGTGGCTTCGGTGGTGGCTTCGGTGGCGGGTTCGGCGGAGGCTTTGGCGGAGGCTTCGGCGGCGGTCACGGAGGCAAGGGTGGCGGCAGTGGCAACGGTGGCGGGAACGGGCACTAGGCGTCGCCCGTTGCCCCGGGTAGGGAGCCCCCGCGCCCTACCCGCCGGCGACATGTCCCGGCATACTGTCCGCTATCCGCTGGCAACGGCGGTGATGTCCCGATCCCCCGGTCGGGCGTCACCGCCGGAGGCCGGTCGGAGCGGCCCGCCCGCCTTCGGCGCGCGCTGACGGAATGGCTCGGAGCGCGCGCGCCGCGCCTCGCGCCATCGCGCGAACCGCACCGCGAGCGGCGGGAACACAACCTCCATTGCGTGCGAGTGTTATGGAACCAATCCGAGACGACCGCCTCATATCAAATTCATCGTTCGATATGAGGGCCCACAACATGCATAGAAGCGTCCCCCCCGCCGCGACCCGCACGGCAGCCGCCGTGCTGACCGCTGCCGCCCTGGGCCTCGCATCGCTCGCCAATGCGCAAACACCCGCGCAGCCAATGGCGCAAACCTTGTCGCAAGCGGCACCACCGGTCGACCCGAGCTTCTCCGCCTACTCGCTCGTCCAGAGCTGCAAACAGCGCCACGACAATGTCGCGCAAGGGCAATGCGTCGGCGCGATCCGCGGCATCATCCACGGTTATCAATACGGCGTGCTGTTCCTCTCGCAACGAGCAACCCTCCCCGCCAACGAAACGCAGCGCGTGTCGCTATGCCTGCGCGACGTGGCGGTGTCGTCGATCGTCGACGACTTCCTCGCCGATGCCGCCCAGGTGCCGGACGACGCGCTGCAGCACACCCCCGCCGAAGTCGCCGTGCTCGGCTCCGTGCATCAGCACCATCCCTGCACCTGAGCGCCGCCTCAGCGCGAGCGGCGTCATCGACGCCCACAGCGCTTCGAGCCTCGCGCGCCGCCGTTGCGCAACGGACGGCGGCCGCGCCGGCGCTTACAACATCTCCAGCGCACGCTTGCCGCGCGGCGGCTTGAAGTACGCGTCGAGCGCGGCGAGTTCGCCGGCTTCCAGCACCAGTTGCGACGCGCGATGGTTGTCGCGCATATGCTCGACGCGCGCCGTCTTCGGAATCGCGCACACATTGGGCTTGCCCAGCACCCACGCGAGCGCCACCTGAAACACCGAGACGCCGCGCGCGTCGGCGATATCGTCGAGCGGCGAGCGTTTCGGCAGCCGCGCATGATCGACCGGGCTGTACGCCATCGCCGGCATGCCGCGCGCGGCGAGCCACGGCAACAGATCGAACTCCGGCCCGCGCCGCGCCACGTTATACAGAATCTGGTTGGTCGCGCACGCGTCGCCGCCTGGCGTCGCGACGAGTTCTTCCATGTCGTCGGTATCGAAGTTGCTGACGCCCCAGTGACGGATCTTGCCCGCGCGCCGCAGCGCCTCGAAGCCGTCGACGGTGTCCGCGAGCGGCACCGAGCCACGCCAGTGCAGCAGATACAGATCGAGCCGGTCCGTTTTCAGACGCTTCAGGCTCTGCTCGCACGCGGCGATCACGCCGCGCCGGCTGGCGTTGTGCGGATACACCTTGCTGACCAGAAACACCTTGTCGCGCAAACCCGCGAGCGCTTCGCCGAGCAGCGACTCGGTCGCGCCGTCGCCGTACATTTCGGCGGTATCGATCAGCGTCATGCCGAGTTCGATGCCGCAGCGCAGCGCATCGATTTCCGCCGCGCGTCGTGCCCGCTGCTCGCCCATTTCCCACGTGCCCTGCCCCAGTGCTGGCATGCGCTCGCCGCCCGGCAGGCTCACGCTTGCGATCTCGCTCGTCATGCTGACTCCTCGAAAGTGGCTCGATCCAGATGCGAAACGCTGGCCCGCCGCCTCATCACGCAACGCACGCTACTAAAAACCTGGCGACGAGTTTAGCGGCTCCGAGGCCTCACAACGTCGCGCCTGGCAAAAGCCAGCTATAACAGGACGCGCCGATGTTTTAAAATTGCCGCTTGCCCATCTTGCGTGAGCCCCATGACCTCTGCCTCGGAAGACCGCTGGCGCGACCTGCGCCCGGACCCGGAAAACGACACGCCGCTCTATCTGCAACTTGCCCGCAAGCTCGGCAGCGCGATCCACGAAAACCGCTGGAACGCCGGCGAGGCGCTGCCTTCGGAGCGCGTGCTGTCGGAGGCGCTCGGCGTGTCGCGCATCACGTCGCGCAAGGCGATCGCGCTGCTCGTGGAGCAGGGTTTGATCCGCCGCACCCAAGGCGCGGGCAGCTTCATCACGCCGCGCTACGAAGATCCGTTATCGCGTCTGTCGAGCTTCAGCGAAATGCTGCGGCGGCGCGGCTTCACGCCGAGTTCGAAGTGGCTGTCGCGCGAAATCTCGCCGGCCAATCGCGACGAGGTGATCCAACTGGGGCTGTCGCCGGCCGCAGCGGTCACGCGGCTGCGGCGGCTGCGGCTCGCCGACGGCATCGTGATGGCGGTCGAGAATTCGACGTTCCCGGCCGCGGTGATTCCCGATCCACAGGCAATCGGCGACTCGCTGTACACGTATCTGGAGAATCGCGGACTGACGATCGTGCGCGCGTTGCAGCACTTCCGCGCGGTGAACGCGAGCGACGAGATCGCGCAGCAGATGAGCATCGCGCCGAACGAGGCGTTGCTGTTGATCACGCGCGTGGGTTATACGGCGGATCAACGCGCGATCGAACTGACGGACACGTACTGCCGCAACGATTACTACGACTTCGTGGCGGAGTTGCGAAAGTAAGCTGCGACACGGCGGGCGGTCAGGTACGCCGCGTTCCCAACCTGAACGCGCCGCCCGCTCCAACCGTCACGTCCACCGGGCTTCGTGCGCGCCGATGCGCGCCGGCGGCAGCGCATAAAACGCAGGCGTCTGCTCCAGTTCCTCCGCCGGCAGCACGCCAAGCACACGCCCGAACTCCGATTGCACGCTCGCGACGCAATCGCGCACATCGTCGAGCGACACCTCGGGCGCCAGCTGCCCATCGGCCAGCAGCCCGAACGACCGCAGCCAACGCCCCGTCTGCGCAAGAGACACCTTCACATGCCAGCTGCCGCCCTCGCGAGCGCGCCGCGCGAGCGCGACCATCGCGCCGAACGCGGCCAGATAGCCGGTCGCGTGATCGAGCGCCTGACACGGCAGATGCCGCGGCTCGGCTGAACCCGCCGCCGCGCGCTCGGTCCACGCGATGCCGCTCGCCGACTGCACCAGACTATCGAAGCCGCGTCGCTGCGCCCACGGCCCTGTGTGCCCGTACGCGCACACCGAGACATAGACGATGCCGGGCCGCAGCCGCGCCAGCTCGTCCGGCCCGAAGCCGCGCGCCTCGAGCGCGCCCGGACGATAGGCCTGCAGGAACACGTCGGCGTCGCGCGCGAGTCCGCGCAACGTGTCGCAGCCTGCCGCCTCGCGCAGATCGACGATTGCCGAACGCTTGCCGCGGCCGTTGTCGATCACGAGCGGCGCGATGTTCGGCAGATGCGGCCCGTTGATCGTCAACACGTCCGCGCCATGATGCGCGAGCGCGCGGCCGGCCACCGGTCCCGCGATGATCCGCGACAGATCCAGCACCCGCACACCCGCGAGCGGGCGGTCGATACCAGGCTCGGCGTCAGCGGCGGCGTGGCGCGGCGGCTCGGCCGGGGCGTCGCCGATGCGCTCGATCTCGAACAGCGGCAAGCGCGCGATCGCTTTGGCCTGCTCGAGCGCGGCCCATTCGTCGGGCGTGCGAATCAAGGCGGCGCACAGGCCTGCGTCGGCGAGCGTTTGATCGAGCGTCGCGCCCTCCCAACCGCGAATCGCGGCCGCCACCGAGGGCCGCCCATTGTCACAGCCGAGCACCTCGAGCACGCCCTTCAAGTGATGCGCGAAATTCGTATGCAGCTGGATCCAGCGGCCGTCGCCCGTTTCATAGAAGCCGGTGACCGGATCGCGCAGCGCGGGCGGCGGCCCATCGTCGATACGCAAATAGCGTTCGCTGCGAAACGCCGCCAGCGCGCGACGCATCTGCACCGACACCTGTTGCAGGCGAGCGCTGCGCAAGCGCCAGTATTCGGCGGCGGCGAGGCCCGTCGCGGCGATGGTCGACGCCGCGAGGCTGCCGACACGGTAGACCGACGGCAAGCCGGGATCCGCGCCGGCGAGCGACACGGCGTGCAGCGCGACCGGATCGCAGCCGGCGAGGGTCCAGATGTGCTTGAGGGCGAGTTCGGGCGTCATGGGATCGGGCGCGCTGGCCGCGCGGACAGGAAGCAGGCACACCGAGTCTAAATTTGCGCCTTGCCGCAATCAATCTTGATTATGATAATCAACATATATTGATTTCTTCGGTTTATACGCACTTTTATGCCAGCCCCGATTTACCTGAGCGCCGCCGAAGCGGCCGCAACGCTCGGCGTCAGCTTGCCGACGCTGTACGCGTATGTAAGCCGAGGCATGCTCGGCTCGTCGCCGGATGCGCAAGGCAGGCATCGGCTCTACGATGCCGCCGAGGTGCGCCGCCTCGCGCGTCGCAAGGCGGACGGCAAACGCGCCGGCAAGGTCGCGCAGAAGGTGCTCGACTGGGGCGTACCGGTGCTCGAATCGTCGATCACGCTGGTCGCGGACGGTCGGCTGCTGTATCGCGGGCACGATGCGATCGAGCTCGCGCGCAGTGCGTCACTCGAAGACGTCGCGGCGCTGTTGTGGGAATGCAGCGCGCGGCGCATCGCCGATGCGCCCGTCGTGCCGCTCGCCCCCGCGCAATGGGCCGCGTGGCTCAAGCTGTGGAGTGACAGCGCGCCGCTCGATCGCGCGCTGGTGCTGCTGCCGGCCGCCGCCGCGCAGATGCCGCGCGTGTGGGCGCTCGGCCGCGATGCGCAGCTCGACACCGCGTGCGCCGTGATGCGGCTGCTGGCCGCCGCGATGCTGACGGCGGCGCCGTCGAACGAACCGCTGCATCGGCAGATCGCGACGGCCTGGCGGGTGCGCAGCCGTCAGCAAAGCGGACTGCTGCGCGCGGCCTTGGTCGCCTGCGCGGATCACGAACTGAACGCGTCGACGTTCACGGTCCGTTGCATCACGTCGACGGGCACGCACCTGTTCGGTGCGGTCGCGGGCGGGCTCGCGGCGCTTTCTGGGCCGCGTCACGGCGGCGAAACCGTGCGCATCGCCGCGCTGCTCGATGAGGCGTCGCGCTCGCCCGAGCTGGACCGCTATCTGGCGAACCGTCTCGCGCGCTACGAGCACGGCGCGCAAGGTCCGGTGCTGTCGGGCTTCGGTCATCCGCTCTATCCGGACGGTGATCCGCGCGCGCGGCTATTGCTGACGATGCTCGCCGACTGCGCGCCAGCCCGCTCGCCGCTCAACGAGGTGCTGCAGGTCGCGCGAGCGGTGCGCGACACAACCGGCGCGGAGCCGACGGTGGATTTCGCGCTTGCCGCGATCGAGCGCGTACTCGCCTTGCCGAGCGGGGCCGCGTTCACGCTGTTCGCGCTCGGGCGGGTGGTCGGCTGGATCGCGCACGCGATGGAGCAGGCGCGCGATGGCCGGTTGATCCGGCCGCGGGCGCGGTATATCGGGGAGTATGAGGCGGGAGGTGCTGCGTAGGGACCAGGAAGAGGCGGCTCGCCGTTCGCCCTGCATCAGACCACGCCCGGCCGACGCGCCAGCCAGGCCGGCATCGGCCAGCCGAATAGCAGCGTCGGCAACCGGCGTTCCGAGCCGCTCGCCAGCGCAAAACACGCCCCGGCCCGCCCGGCGCTGATCCATGCCACCGATCCACGCGCCAACTCGATCGACTGCCCCTCCGCCAGCCAGTGATCCTCATGCTCGCCCTCGACGGTCAGCCAGACGTTGCCGCTGATCACCTTGAAAATCGTCGGACGCGCAACCCGCCAGGCCCTGACGGGCTCGCCATGTTCCAGCTCGAAAACTCGCACTTCTCGCATCGCCGTTCTCCTCGATGAACTTTCTGTTGTACCGATTATTGACGTGCGATGATCGGAGACCCATGCACAGTTCCGAACACTTTCATCGGAACTGTTCAGTCAAAAAACCGAACAGTTGGCATGGCTCGCGCGGCGCAGGTTTAAAACTTTCGCGTTCGCAGGCCGGCGACAGAAGGCAAGCGTATGAAACTCGAAATCCAGCTCGATCGGGACAACGGCGTGCCGCTGACCGAGCAGATCGTCGCGGGCGTCTCGGCGTGGATCCGCTCGCGCAATGCGCATCCTGGCTCAAAGCTGCCGTCGATCCGCCAGTTCGCCGCCGACTTCGACGTAAGCCGCTTTCCGGTGATCGAGGCATACGACCGGTTGGTGTCGCTCGGCTATGTCGACTCGCGCCACGGCTCCGGCTTTTACGTCGCCGATCGCCAACCGACCGACATGCGCTGCCAGGGCACTTCGGACCCGCGCCGCGCCGATGTCGAGTCGGACCATCTGCTCGAGCAATTCAACTTTCCGGGCGAAACGCTGAAGCTCAGCACCGGTTTCATCCCCGAAAGCTGGCGCGACATCGATGGCATTGCGCAGGCGATCCGCCACGTGTCGCGAACCGATCCGGCTAGCATGGTCGAGTACGCGACGCCGCTCGGCAACCCGGTCTTGCGCGAACAGTTGCGCGGCCGCATTGGCCAGTTGGGCATCCAGGCAGACGCATCGCAGATTCTGATCACCAATGGCGCGAGCCAGGCGTTCGATCTGCTGGTGCGCTACATGCTCAAGCCAGGCGACACGATCTTTGTCGAGGACCCCGGTTACTACAACCTGTACGGCCTGTTGCGCCTGCACGGCATGAAGCTGATCGGCATTCCACGCACCGGCAATGGTCCCGACCTCGACACGATGCAGGCGCAACTGAAGCTGCACCGGCCCAGATTGCTGCTCATCAACACCGTGTTCCACAATCCGACCGGCACCACGGTCGCACCGCAGGTCGCATTCCGTTTGCTGCAAATGGCGCGAGAGCATGGCTTCCAGATCATCGAGGACGATATCTACGCGGATTTTCAGACCGAGCTCACCGACCGCCTGGCCACCCTCGACCAACTCGAACAGGTGATCTACATCGGCGGATTGTCGAAAACGCTGTCGTCTTCGCTGCGGGTCGGCTACGTGGTTGCGAGTCACGCGATCATCAAGGACCTGGTCGACATCAAGATGCTGACGAGCATCGGCTGTTCGCGCTTTGCCGAAGCGGTGGCGGTGTCGATGCTGGAGCGCGGCGCATATCGCAAATATCTGGAGCGACTGCGCCGCCAGATGCGCGGCGCGCTCGGCTCGACCGTCCAGACACTCGAAGATGCCGGCTGGGAGATCTTCGAAGAACCAGCGGGCGGCAAGTTCGTGTGGGCACGCGTGCCGCATGTCGCGGACGCCGAGCGGCTCGTTGAATGCGGCGTGCCCCTCGGAGTGACGGTGCTGCCTGGACAACACTTCAGGCCGAACCGGGAGGTGAGCCCGTGGATCAGGATTCATGTGGCGTTTGGCAACGAGCCACGGGCGCAGGCGTTTTTTCATGCGGCGGCGCAGTTGCCGCCTGATGCGTGAACACGGCGCGGAGCGCGGCCGTGACGCAGCGCCGACACCCGCGCAACGCTGCGCCGCCCGCTGCGCCGGGACCCGCTTTTCCCTAGAATAGCGAGTCCCAACCCGACCGAGCGCGCCCAGCCGCCTCATATGTCCACGACGCCGCCTCCGCCCGCCCTCGCTCCCGATATCCCCTCGGGTCCTTCGCCCCGCTCGCTGACCGTGATGCTGTGGCTGGTCGCCACCGGCTTCTTCATGCAGACGCTCGATTCGACGATCGTCAACACCGCGCTGCCCGCGATGGCGACAAGCCTCGGCGAACTGCCGCTGCGCATGCAATCGGTGGTGATCGCCTACTCGCTGACGATGGCGGTGATGATCCCCGTGTCCGGCTGGCTCGCCGACAGACTCGGCACGCGGCGCGTGTTCTTCAGTGCGATCCTCGTGTTCGCGGTGGGCTCGTTGCTGTGCGCGAACGCGCATACGCTGAACCAACTGGTGCTCTTTCGTGTTCTGCAAGGCGTGGGCGGCGCGATGCTTCTGCCGGTTGGGCGGCTCGCGGTGCTGCGAACCTTCCCGGCTGAGCGCTATCTGCCGGCGTTGTCGTTCGTGGCGATTCCGGGGCTGATCGGACCGTTGATCGGACCGACGCTCGGTGGCTGGCTCGTCAAGATCGCGTCGTGGCACTGGATCTTTCTGATCAACGTGCCGGTGGGCATCGTGGGCTGCATCGCGACGTTTATCTTCATGCCGGATAGCCGCAACGAACACACGAGCAAATTCGACCTTGGCGGCTACCTGTTGCTGGTGGTGGGCATGGTGGCGATTTCGTTCGCGCTCGACGGCCGCACCGAGTTCGGCATTCAACATGCGACGGTGCTGGTGCTGCTGATTCTGAGCATGGCGTGCTTCGTTGCGTATGGGCTGCACGCGGTGCGCGTGCCCGCGCCGATCTTCCCGCTCGATCTGTTCAAGATCCACACGTTTAGCGTTGGGCTGCTCGGTAATCTGTTCGCGCGGATCGGCAGCGGCTCGATGCCCTACCTGATTCCTCTGCTGTTGCAGGTGAGCCTCGGCTATAGCGCATTCGAAGCCGGGCTGATGATGCTGCCCGTGGCGGCCGCGGGCATGGCGACGAAGCGCCTCGTGACGAAGCTGATTCTGAAGTACAGTTACCGGCGCGTGCTGATGGCGAACACGATTCTGGTCGGTCTGATGATGGCGAGTTTCGCGCTCACGAGCACGCATCAGCCGCTGTGGCTGCGGCTCGTGCAACTGGCGATCTTCGGCGGCGTGAACTCGATGCAGTTCACCGCGATGAACACGTTGACGTTGAAGGACCTCGGCACCGGCGGCGCCAGCAGCGGCAATAGCCTGTTTTCGCTCGTGCAGATGCTTTCGATGAGTCTCGGCGTGACGGTGGCCGGTGCGTTGCTGACAACCTTTACCGGCATCATGCAACGCGCGACTGGCGCCAATTCGCTGCCCGCGTTTCATGCGACGTTCCTCTGTGTCGGCATCATCACCGCATGCTCGTCATGGATCTTTGCGCAGTTGTCGCCGGAGATTCGCACGCCCGCGAAAAAGACCGATCCTTCGGAGCGAACTTGAAAGCCGCACGAGCCAGGACGACGCATCCTCGTGCAGTCGCGAACGGATTTCCGGGCATCGCTCCGCGCGCGCCGCACGCAGCACGCAGCACGCTTGCACAGCGTCGCCGACCCGCAACAGGGCGCATCCCGCACCAGCGAAGTGCGCGTTATCGCCTTCGTACTGCGGCGGGCGCACAACGATTTCCTCGGAGCATTGCTGGTGGACGCTCGAGCTTTGTTCGAACACGCGCATAGTTCTTGCTCGTCTATCCTGTAAACTCTTGGTCTGCGCGCGCGAACTCCTGCCTGGCCCAGCAAGCGCCGCCATTTCCACACGACTGACACGATGAGCATGATCGAACTCGATCCTCCCGGCTTCCAGCCACCACGCCCGATGGCCGGCGACGAAGGCTCCCGGCGTACCGTTCTCTATGGCGGCTACACCGTTTTCAGCGTGTTTCAGCCGGTCTTTTCGGTATCGCACCGGCGCGCGATCGGGTATCACGCGTCGCTGCGCGTGCACGACGAGCATGAGCGGCAAGTGCCCTCGCACGAAGTCTTTACGCAGGCCGCGCGACGCGGCGATCTGCTGGAACTCGGACGGCTGGCCGAATCGCTGCACCTCGGCAACTTCAACGCATTCGACAGCCACGACGAATGGCTCTTCCTCAGCCTGCATCCGGCCGCACTGATGGACACCAGCTACGGCGACGCGCTGCTTGCCAGCCTGAAGGCGCTCGGCCTGCCGCCGCAGCGCGTGGTGCTCGAAGTATCCGAACAGGCTGGCGGCGAAACCACGCGCTTCGCCGAAATCGTCGATTCGCTGCGCAAGGCCGGTTTCCTGATCGCGCTCGACGGCTTTGGCGCCAAGCATTCGAACATCGACCGGGTGTGGAATCTGCGGCCGGACATCGTCACGCTCGACCGCTGCATCCTCGCGCAAGCGAGTGAACACTCGCATATCGAGCGCGTGTTGCCGGGCCTCGTCTCTCTGTTGCACGAGTCTGGGCAACTGGTGCTGATGGGCGGTCTGAGCACCGAACGTGATGCGCTGATCGCGCTCGAATGCAATGTCGACTTCGTCCAGGGCGCATTTTTCGCGGGTCCGAGCGTCGAACCCGTCAAGCCGCAAGTTGCCGCTGGCCTGATGGATTCGCTCTCCGCTTCGTTGCGCGAACGCGTTGCCGCTCGAGAGAAAGCGCAATCCGCGCGGCTCGCGCCGTATGTCACGGCGCTCGAGGCAGCCGCCGCGCAGCTGGTTGCCGGGGAATCGATCACGCAGGCGAGCGCACCTCTGCTCGCGCTCGGAGAAACGGCGCGCTGCTTTGTTTTGGACGGTTCGGGGCGGCAGATCGGCGACAACGTGCTGCCGCCGGGGCGCACATCGCAACGCGCAAAGCGCTTCAGCCCGCTGCTGCATTCCGAAGGCGCGAGTTGGGAGCGCCGCCCGTACTTCATTCAGGCGATGCGTCAACCGGGGCGGGTTAATCTGACGCCGCCGTATCTGTCGATCAACGAAGCGCATCTGTGCGTGACCGCCTCGATTGCCGCGCACACGTCGCATGGTACGCAGGTGCTATGCGTCGACATCAACTGGGAAGTCGCGGCTCACCGTAACTGACGCCCCCGGATGGTCCTTGATGCGGGCAAGCAGTTCCGTGATCGCATCACGGCCCAGCATCCGGTTGGCCGCCTGCAGATGCGCGGCGCTGGTCAGGATGCGCAGCGAGACGATTTTCGCCGAAAGGTCCGTTTTTCCATCCGTCACCACGTCGATTAACCCGACGATCTCGCCGTCGCAGAACAGTGCGATGCACACCGCACCCGCCATCGACACCACCTCCGCATGGCTCGCCTGTTGCGCGAGCGATGTGACTACAGCCATCCACTTCGGACCTGAACCCGGTTCGCGGTCGCGTTGCGCTTCGGTTTCAGGCGTTGGCCCTTGTGCTCGAAGGGCCGGGTTGGCTGTGGGGAACTGAGGGGGCGGAACGTACAAAGGTACGTCGCTGATCAGTTGCGGCGCATCGCTGAAAAGCTGTAGCAGGCCCGCCCGGTCTTGCGCTTCGAGCGCCGCGCGCAAACGCTCGACGATTCGCCCATGCACCGCCGGATCGGGCCGCTCCAACGGCGCCCCCGCACGTCTCAGACGCTCCTTGGCGCGATGAACCATTTGCCGGCAAGCGGCCGGCGTGCGCTCGAGAATCGAGGCGATTTCCGCATAACCGCACTCGAACGCTTCATGCAGGACAAGCGCCGCACGTTCGTCTGGTTTCAGATGTTCGAGAAGCAGCATCACGCCGTACGACATATCTGCCGCTCGCAACGCCAACTCCTCCGCCGATGGCGCGACCTCGTCGAGCCACGGCTCCGGCAACCAGCCGCTAGCCTGTGACGCACGCTCGCGCTGTGCATGACGCAGACGGTCGATCGCCGTGCGCGTGGTGAGCGTGGTGAGCCACGCGACCGGCGTTTGCACCGCCTGCGTATCGGCCAGGTGCCATTTGAGCCAGACATCCTGCACCACGTCTTCGGCCTCCGCGCGACTGCCGAGCATCCGATATGCGAGTGCCAGCAGACGGGCGCGCGCGGCCTCGAAACTGGATGCCTTGTCGATTCCCTGTTCCGTCATGCGTAGACCTCCCGATGGTGCGTGGTGAAAAAGCGGATGCATACCGGTGGCATGGCTCAGGCGCGCGTCATGCTCGGTATTCCTGAGCTTGACGCATGGGCAACCGGTGATGTGACAGCGCGGCGCAAAAAAATTCGCTGTCACAACCTGTCACAACGCCAGCGGCTGCTTCGTCAAATGAGCAACAACCGGCGCATGTCACGCGGCTTCTGATCCGCGGCGGCCTGCGCATCCCGGAATGCCCGCGCCATCCATCCTGAACGAGGAATCCATGCCTTCCAGTTACCCGTCTGTCTCCGGCCTCGGCCTTGTGCCCACGGTGATCGAACAATCCGGCCGGGGCGAACGTGCCTATGACATCTACTCCCGCCTGCTGCGCGAGCGCATCGTCTTTCTTGTCGGGCCCGTGAACGAGCAGTCAGCCAGTCTGATCGTCGCGCAATTGCTGTTTCTCGAATCGGAGAACCCCGACAAGGATATTTCTTTTTACATCAACTCGCCCGGCGGCTCCGTGTATGACGGCCTCGCGATTTACGACACCATGCAGTTCATCAAACCGGAGGTCTCGACCTTGTGCACGGGTTTTGCCGCGAGCATGGGCACCTTTCTGCTCACCGCGGGTCAATGCGGCAAACGGTATGCGCTACCCAATGCGCGCATCATGATTCACCAGCCGTCGGGCGGCGGTCAGGGCACCGCGGCGGACATCGAAATCCAGGCCAAGGAGGTGCTGTATGTACGAGCGCGTCTCAATGCGATGATGGCCGAGCGGACCGGACGCAGCATCGAAGAAATCGCGCGCGATACCGACCGCGACAACTTCATGTCGGCGCTCGAAGCGAGGGAATACGGATTGATCGACGACGTGCTGGAAGCTCGCGCGACATGGAACAACGCAGGCCGTCGCGACACCCTGTAACGGAACTGACATCGAGCCGCCCGCTGGACCACCGGTTGGACCGCTGGCTGCAAATTCCCACCTACCGATCGGTGCGAGCGCACCACAAAAGCTGCTCACCTTCGCTGGAATCGCTATCATGTCGCGATTCGTCGACTTCGACGACCGCTTCAATGGAGATACACATGGCGTCATCCAACGAAAACGTCAGCATGGCGCTGTTCTGCGACTTCGAGAATGTCGCGCTTGGCGTGCGCGACGCGAAGTACGACAAGTTCGACATCAAGCTGGTGCTCGAGCGCCTGCTGCTGAAGGGCAGCATCGTCGTCAAGAAAGCGTATTGCGACTGGGATCGTTACAAGAGCTTCAAAGGCGCGATGCACGAGGCCAATTTCGAGTTGATCGAAATTCCGCACGTGCGCCAATCGGGCAAGAATTCCGCCGACATCCGGCTCGTCGTCGATGCGCTCGATCTTTGTTACACGAAATCGCACGTCAATACGTTCGTCATCATCAGTGGTGATTCGGATTTCTCGCCGCTCGTGTCGAAGCTGCGCGAGAACGCCAAACAGGTGATCGGCGTCGGTGTGCAACAGTCCACCTCGGATCTGCTGATTGCGAATTGCGACGAGTTCTTCTTTTACGACGATCTCGTACGCGAAAGTCAGCGCGCAGTCGCGAGGCCCGAATCGTCGCGTCAGCAGCAGAACACCCAGCAGGCAGCCAAACGTGCGCCTGACGAAGAGAAAGCCCCGCCCAAGGAAGATCTGGAGAAGCGCCGCAGCAAGGCCGTTGAAATTGCGGTGCAGACATTCGACGCGCTCGCTTCCGAACGTGGCGACAGCGGCAAGATCTGGGCGTCCGTGCTGAAGAACGCGATCAAACGGCGCAAACCGGATTTCAACGAGACGTATTACGGGTTTCGCGCTTTCGGCAATCTGCTGGAAGAAGCGCAGGCGCGCGGGCTGCTCGAATTCGGCCGCGATGAAAAGTCAGGCGCGTACGTCTATCGAAGCACAGCCGTGAACGTTGCGAGTGAAGCGGCAAGTGAAACCATCGGCGAAACCGCGGCGGAGTCTGCCGAAACGGGGTCGGCCGAAGCGGTATCGGCCGAACAGGCGGCCGAACATTCGTATGAAGCGCAGGCTGCGCAAGCGGCCGCGTCCGAGTCGGGCGGCAAGCACAAGTCGCGGCGCAAGGAGCGCAACAACCGCAAGCTGGGGCGGGGTCAGCAGGAGGCCGCGCACGGCAAGCGCGGTCACCACGAAACGGCTGATGAAGAGCATGCGGCTACCGCTCCGGCTCTCACCGAACACGCGGAACCCGCCGAAGAGGTCGAGCGGCAGGAACCGCGTGAACACGCGCCGCTCCCACGTGAGTTCGTCACTGAACCGATAGCTGAAGCGTCCAAAGCTCGCGCTGTAACAGCGCAAGCGGATACAGCCGCTGAACAAGTCGTATTCGGCCAAGGAACCGACCATTCCACCGACAGCGACCAACCCGCGCTGCGTCAAAGCGCCAAAAAGCGCGCATCGCGCAAAACGGCCGCGAAGAAAGTGAAGAAAAGCACGCCAGGCACGATCGAGGAAGTACCTGAGATCGCAGCGCCGGCCGCGCCCCCTGCTCCAGCAATCAATTCGGAAGAAGGGTCTGAGCCCGCCAGGAAGGCAGCCCGTAAAACGGCGTCCCGGAGCCGTCGCCCGCGCAAAGCGGCATCGACCGACAGCGCGGAATAAGGAGCGGCACGGATTCGACGATCGTCGCTAAAAGCTACCGCCCAACCGTCCTTCGGACTTGAAATGCAGTACCGGCCGACAATGCAAGACAAGCAAGCCGGCCGATCTCAGCTATCACCGCTCAGTAAGCCGGATAAGGCGCGTACATGACGGGCGGAGGCGGCGCGTAATAAGGACGGGGCGCGACGTACACCGGCTGCGTCGAATAGTAAGGCTGCGGCTGAACGATCGTCTCACCCTTCGAGGTCATGCACTGGGCGTAGGCGGTGTCGTAGCGCGCCTGCATGCCGGCCGCCGAATACTGGGCGCCATTCGCGCCGTTCGCGCCCCCGATCAGCAGACCGCTGCCGGCGCCGATCGCCGCGCCCGCGCCGGCGTTGCCCGCCGCGGCGCCGAACAGCGCGCCGATCGCTGCGCCGCCGAGCGTGCCGAGCGCCGCGCTGTTCACGCTGTTCGTGGTGGCCGCCTGCGCAGCGCCGGACGGATTCGTCGATTGATTCGCGTAGTCGCGGCAGGCGTAGTCGTTCTGCTGGAACTGGCTGAGCGGCTCGCCGCTGCGCGGCATCGCGGCTATGCTCGGGCCGCTCGGTGGCGCCACTGCGCAACCGCCTAACGCGAGCGCGATGACGGTGGCGGGAATCGCCAGGCTGATCGTTTTATTGCTGGGAATCATGGTGGTGCACTTCGGAGGTTTGGAGTTCAAACGTTAGGCTAATCGCGAAATTCCGTGGTTACGGCTCAGTTACAGAAAGTTTTTTGCCCGGCTGGCTGGCCTCGACCTTGCTGTGAGTCCGCTGCGGCGATTGGTACGTTATATCAAGTAATGCTTGTAGATGAGCTGGCAATCGATTGACACGACGCCGGCCGCGCCGAACGTCGTACTCCAGCAACTGGGCGTGACGACCTTCCCGAGCGCCGCGACCGCGCAGAACTTCCAGTACATGAACCATCCGCCGCCAGCGCCCGCCCTCGCCAGTTCGGCGAAGTCGACGGGCGCGGACCGGGCTCATCGGCATCGACAGATGTCCACGAATTCTGGCCCCGACGATTAGCCGCGGGGCTTAGCGCCGCGCCCCGCCAAACCGCAGTTACCAACTGTGACAAACTTCTTTCAGGAGCGCGTAAGAAGGGCATCCCTCGGTGGTAAGCAATACCAATCCCTCCCCTTCCAATCGCCTCCAGAAAGAAAAAGCCCTCGCGATGGAGGGCTTTCGTCTCTGGCTACCATCTTCAATCGCGACCGCAAAGATCACGACATCAGACGGCGAGCCGCAACCGGCAATCTCAAGCGAAGTTTTTCGCTGCGAAGTCCCAGTTGACGATGTTCCAGTACGCCTCGACGAACTTCGGACGCGCATTGCGATAGTCGATGTAGTAAGCGTGCTCCCACACGTCGATCGTCAGCAGAGCCTTCGCGTCGGTGGTGAGCGGCGTGGCGGCGTTGCTCGTCGACACGAGGTCGAGCGAACCATCAGCCTTCTTCACGAGCCATGCCCAGCCCGAGCCGAACGTGCCGACCGCGGTCTTCGCAAACTCTTCCTTGAACTTGTCGAACGAACCCCACTTCGCGTTGATGGCGTCAGCCAGCGCGCCGGTCGGTGCGCCGCCACCTTGCGGCGACAGGCTGTTCCAGAAGAACGTGTGATTCCACACCTGAGCCGAATTGTTGAAGATACCGCCCGACGACTTCTTGACGATCTCTTCCAGCGACAGGTTATCGAACTCGGTGCCCTTGATCAGATTGTTCAGGTTGGTCACATAGGTCTGGTGATGCTTGCCATAGTGAAACTCGAGCGTCTCTTCCGACATGTGCGGAGCGAGCGCGTTTTTCGCAAACGGCAGCGGCGGGAGCGTATGTTCCATGGTGCTTTCCTTCTCTGTATCTGTTGTGGGGAGTCTGCGGATGACGCTATCGAGCACTCGATTGTAGGCGAGTTGGAATAACCCCGCAAACCAACGGCCTTTATGTCCGGCATGTCGAACACGCCGTGCGCAAGGCCCATGAGAAGGGCGCGCATGGCGCGTGCCCGGCTCGTCGGAAGACAGTAAACAGGGCGTCACGCGCCCACCGGCGAAACGTCAGAAACCGTCGGTCAGACGCGCCTGCACGTCGGCGAGCGCGACATCGGCCGAGCCTTCGGCGAGATGCATCGTCAGACGACGTCCAGGTTTCAGCGACGACGGCGTGCGAATCGCCCGACCGCTTTGCGCATCGAGCACGGCCGCATAACCGCGCTCGAGCGTGCGCTGTGGACTCAGCACTTCGAGTCGCGCGCTGAGCATGTCGATGCGCGCGACCTGTCGTTCATGCCGGCGCGATAGCGCCGCATTCAGACGCTGCGCCAACACGTTGACGCGCGTGCGCTCGGCCGCGAGATCCGGACGCCAGCGTTGCCAGCGCATCTGCAGCAACGAAAATCGCGCACGAGCGTCGCGCACCGGCCGGGCGCCCGCCGACGCGAGCCGAACGCGCAACTGCTGCAGATGCGTGCGCTGCCGAGCGAGCCGCTCGGCGGGCGACACGAGCCGGCGCGCCAGCCAGTCGAGCTGCTGCGCGCGCCGCTCCATCATGCGGCCGAACGCGCGCGCGAGCGTCGCGTGCCGATGATCGAGTTCGCGCAGCAGCATGACGCGCTGTGGACTGACGAGTTCGGCGGCACCGGTCGGCGTCGGTGCACGTACGTCGGCGGCGAAATCGGCAATCGTGAAATCGGTCTCGTGACCGACGCCGCTCACCACGGGTATGACGCTTTCGGCAATCGCGCGCGCGAGCACTTCTTCGTTGAACGCCCACAGATCTTCGATCGAGCCGCCGCCGCGACACACGATCAGCACGTCGACCTCGCGGCGCGCGCCAGCCGCCTCGATCATCGCCGCGAGCTTCGCGCTGACGCCCGCGCCCTGCACCGGCGCCGGATAAACGATCACCGGAATATGCGGCGCGCGACGCGACAGCGTCGTCAGCACATCGCGCAATGCGGCCGCCTGCAACGACGTGACGATACCGATCGCGCGCGGATGCGTCGGCAGCGCGCGCTTGCGCTCGGCGGCGAACAGCCCCTCGGCCTCGAGTTGCGCCTTCAACCGCAGAAACGCTTCGTACAAACGCCCCTGGCCGGTGCGGCGCACCGCTTCGACATTAAGCTGCAGTTCGCCGCGCGGCTCGTACATCGTGACGAGGGCGCGCACTTCGATGCGATCGCCTTCGCGCGGCATGAATTCGGCGTACTGAGCTCGACCGCGGAACATCACGCAGCGCATCTGCGCCTGCGCGTCCTTGATCGAGAAGTACCAATGGCCGCTCGCGGCGCGCGTGAAGTTCGACACTTCACCCGCGACCCAAACGAGTGGAAACGAGCGTTCGAGCATCGTGCCGATCGCGCGATTGAGCGCGGAGACGGGAACGACGACCTCACCGCCAGGTGCGGCCGCAGAAGCAAAAGGATTTTCGGGGTTCATGCAAGGAATAAATAGCGCTGGCCGGACAGACGATAGACCGAGCGAAGAGCGGCGTCCAGCCGGAATCGCAGGATTGTTAAAAGTGTCCACATGGCGGGAACCGCCTGACGAATTCCGCCAGAACGCCCGCCAACGTCAATAAATTCCTGGCAGAGCCTTGATTTATATGGCGTTTGCATCTCGATAGCGAGCGAGTACTACGATCCAAAGCGCACGGAATGGCCCTTCGGGACAATCGGACGGCAGGTTCTCCACAAAGTTATCCACAGACTGTGAGCAACCGCACATAGCGTGGAGCGGCGTGCGTTGGACCTTACGCGACTTGCCGGGCGGGACGCCCGCGCGCTACAGTGCCGGGTTCGACGGCATGTCGATCGCGCAGCGCGGCGGAGAGCTTGCCCGGCCCGAGGCCACTGGGCGCGGGCCTTTCGCCGCGCCGCTCGCACCTCATTTTTCGACCCGTATTCGCATTCGATTGTCCGGAGAACCGCGTTGATGTTGACCCCGCGTAGTGCGCACGGCGCGCAGTCCGTGCTCGCAACCCGCCCATGAGCGAACTCAGCGACCGTCTCGGAGCGCGCCTCGCGCGCGAATGGCAGCAACGTGGACCGCTCGCCTGGGCGCTGACGCCGCTCGCCTGCGTGTTCGGCGCAGTCGCGGCCGCGCGCCGCGCCGCGTTTTCGCTCGGCTGGCTCAAATCGGTGCGCGTCGGCGTGCCGGTGGTGGTGGTCGGCAACGTGACGGTCGGGGGCACCGGCAAGACGCCGACCGTCATCGCGCTCGTCGAAGCGTTGCGCGCCGCGGGCTTAACGCCCGGCATCGTGTCGCGCGGCTACGGCGCGCGCGTGAGCACGCCGACCCGGGTCACGCCCGGTTCGTCGGCACGGGTCGGCGGAGACGAGCCGTTACTGATCGCGCGCCGCACCGGCGCACCCGTGTGGGTCTGTCCGGACCGCGTCGCCGCCGCGCAGGCGCTGTGCGCCGCGCATCGCGATGTCGACGTGATCGTCAGCGACGACGGCTTGCAGCACTATCGCCTCGCGCGCGATGTCGAACTCGTCGTGTTCGATCACCGGCTCGGCGGCAACGGTTTCCTGCTACCGGCCGGGCCGCTGCGCGAGCCGCTGTCGCGCCGCCGCGACGCGACGCTGATCAACGATCCGTACGCGCGCACGCTGCCCGCGTGGCCGAACACGTTCGCACTGCAGCTCGCCCCTGCCGACGCGTGGCATCTCGACAATCCCGCACTGCGCCGCCCGCTTGCGCAATTCGCCGGTCAACGCGTGCTGGCCGCGGCCGGCATCGGCGCGCCGGAACGCTTTTTCGCGACAGTGCGCGCGGCCGGCCTCGCGCCCACGACGCGCGCGCTGCCCGACCACTACGCGTTCGAGCGCAATCCGTTCACCGACGTCGACGCCGACGCGATCCTGATTACGGAAAAGGATGCGGTAAAATTGGGGGCCTGGCACGACGCGCGCATCTGGGTAGTCCCGGTCGAAGCCGCGCTTGATCACCGCCTCACTGCATTAGTTGTGGAGAAAGTCCGTGGACGCTCGCCTGCTTGAAATCCTCGTCTGCCCGATCTGCAAGGGCCCGCTCAGCTACGACCGCGCCGCGCAGGAACTGATCTGCAACGCGGACAAGCTCGCCTATCCGATCCGCGACGGCATTCCCGTGATGCTCGTCGACGAAGCGAGGCAGACCGTCGAAGGCACGCCGGTCGATCTGAATCCAGGCTCGGTCGCCTGACCCGCCGCGTTGCGGCACCGAGGCGCCGCGACGTCTCGCTCGCGCGCGGGTCAAGGCAGGCTTCATCGATGCCACTGCCCCCTCCCCGCATGCGCTCCAATAACGATCCGCAGCCGTTTTCGCCGCTCCGGCTCATGTCCGACCCTGCGTGAGCGTCGCGCGCGCAGCCTCTTCCTCCGGCCTGATCGCCGACCGTTCCTGATCCGATGATCCACACCACCCCTCATCCGTTTATCGCCGTCGTGCCGGCCCGCCTCGCGTCGACGCGTCTGCCCAACAAGCCGCTCGCGGACATCGGCGGCAAACCGATGGTCGTGCGCGTCGCGCAGCGCGCGCGCGAATCGGGCGCGCAACAGGTGCTGGTCGCGTCGGACGCGCAGGAAGTGCTCGACGCGGCGCGAGACCACGGCTTCGACGCGGTACTCACGCGCGCCGACCATCCGTCGGGCACCGACCGTCTCGCGGAAGTGGCGACGCGTTTCGGCTGGAGCGACGACACGATCGTCGTCAACGTGCAGGGCGACGAGCCGCTGATCGACCCGGCGCTCGTGCGCGGCGTCGCCGCGCATCTGGCAACGACGAGCGACTGCGCGATCGCGACGGCCGCGCATCGGATCACCGATCCCGCCGAAATTTTCAATCCGAACGTCGTCAAGGTCGTGCCCGATGCGCGCGGCATCGCGCTGTATTTCTCGCGCGCGCCGATCCCGTGGGCGCGCGACGCATGGCAACCGCACTGGCCCAACGTCGCATCGATGCCGACGCCGGCCGCGCCCGCCGTCGTATACCGGCACATCGGCCTGTACGCGTATCGCGCGAAATTTCTGCGCACGTACCCGAGCCTCGCGATCTCGCCGATCGAGCAGGTCGAAGCGCTCGAACAACTGCGCGCGATGTGGCATGGCGAGCGCATCGCGGTCCTCGTCACGCAAGACGTACCGTTGGCGGGGGTCGATACCCCCGCCGATCTCGCGCGCGTACGGGCCTTATTCGGGTCTTGAGCGCGGGAAGCCGTGGCATAATCGAACGGTTATGCGCGCCTCCCAGCGCAGGCGACACGCGGGTTATCCCGGTCGCGCCGTGCGGATCTTGCAGCGCCGTCGTATTCGACGTGCAGCGCGAGGTAGCCAACGGTAGCCGATGCGGAACCTGCGAGAATCGCCGGGAAGCATGCCGCGTCAACAAAGAATTCACATAGATCTGGAGATATCCATGCGTTTGATCCTGTTGGGTGCACCGGGTGCCGGCAAAGGCACTCAGGCCAACTTCATCAAGGAAAAGTTCGGCATCCCGCAAATTTCGACCGGCGACATGCTGCGCGCGGCCGTCAAGGCCGGCACGCCGCTCGGCCTCGAAGCAAAGCGCTTCATGGACGCCGGCGAGCTCGTCACGGATGAGCTGATCATCAACCTCGTGAAGGAACGTCTGCAGCAGCCGGACTGCGCGAACGGCTATCTGTTCGACGGCTTCCCGCGCACGATTCCGCAAGCCGAAGCAATGAAGCAGGCCGGTGTCGCGATCGACTACGTGCTCGAAATCGACGTGCCGTTCGACGAGATCATCGTGCGCATGAGCGGCCGTCGCTCGCACCCCGCATCGGGCCGCACCTATCACGTGACGTTCAATCCGCCGAAGGTCGAGGGCATCGACGATGTGACCGGCGAGCCGCTGATCCAGCGCGACGACGACAAGGAAGAAACGGTCAAGAAGCGTCTGGAAGTGTACGAATCGCAAACCAAGCCGCTGATCGAGTACTACAACGGCTGGGCGAAGAACGGCGATACGTCGAGCTCGGTGAAGGCGCCCCAATATCGCCGCATTTCGGGCCTCGGCAGCGTCGATGAAATTCGCGCCCGCGCGTTCGACGCGCTGAAGTAAACCGGCTTGGTCCAAACATTACCGCTGTTTTCGTTTGACCAAAACCCGCCCACGTTGGGCGGGTTTTTTATTTGGCTCGGTGCGCAAACCAAAAGCGGCAAGCGGTGGGGAACGCCCAGCGGACCTAGTTAGGTTTCCATAGCGCTTGCATGCCGCCGCCCGCTTCGCTTTCCGCAGCGCAGCACAGCCGCTACAATCGATCGTCGTCGAAAAATGCTTCGCTCGAGACCGCACTGAACAACCGTAGCAAAGGAGAAGACATGGAAATTCGTGACAACGTGTTCCTGATCACCGGCGGCGCATCAGGGCTCGGCGCTGCCACCGCGCGCCTGCTCGTCGAGAACGGCGGCAAAGTCGTCCTCGCCGACCTGAATCTGGACGCGGGCGAGGCGCTCGCAAAGGAACTCGGCGGCGCTTTCGTCAAATGCGACGTGAGCCGGGAAGAGGACGCGCAACAGGCCGTCGAAGCCGCGACGAAGCTCGGTACGCTGCGCGGTCTCGTCAACTGCGCGGGCGTCGCGCCGGCCGCGAAGACCGTCGGCAAGGATGGGCCCCATTCGCTCGATCTGTTCACGCGCACGATCTCGATCAATCTGATCGGCACGTTCAACATGATCCGGCTCGCCGCGGTGCAAATGTCGAAGAACGAGCCGAACGCCAACGGCGAGCGCGGCGTGATCATCAACACCGCATCGGTCGCCGCGTTCGACGGCCAGATCGGCCAGGCGGCCTACTCCGCGTCGAAGGCTGGCGTGGTCGGTATGACGCTGCCGATCGCGCGAGACCTGTCGCGCAACGCGATCCGCGTGATGACGATCGCCCCCGGCCTCTTCGAAACGCCGATGCTGCTCGGCATGCCGCAGGAAGTGCAGGACGCGCTCGGTGCGATGGTGCCGTTCCCGCCGCGCCTCGGCAAACCGGCCGAATACGCGATGCTCGCCAAGCAGATCTTCGACAATCCGATGCTGAACGGCGAGGTGATCCGGCTGGACGGCGCGATCCGCATGCAGCCGAAGTGAGGATCGCTTAGCGATCGATCGGGTCGCCGATGCTAGGCCCGGGCCTGCATACGGCGATAAAAAAACGCCTGTGCATGTGCGACATGTGCAGGCGTTTGTGTTTATGCAGCGTGAAAACGCGCGTCGCTATTCGCCGCCATCATGCCGCGTGCGCTGCCGCAATTCATGCAACTGCGACTCGACCACGGTGGCATCTTCCGCATCGGGGCGATCGCCGAGATAGCTCTCGAGGTCCTCGAGCGCGGGCCGTAGATAATCGAGCCGCGCATACGCGAAACCGCGATCCCGCACTTCCTCGATATTGTCCGGCAGCAGAATGACGAGTCGTTGCTGCACCGCGAGCAGACGTTGCCAACGCTCGGTCTGCAGATAGATCGCCTTCAGGTTGCGCAACATCCGCGCGACGATCTCGCGATGCGTGGCTGGTTGCAGCAGCATGCGTAGCGCGCGCCCGACCGAATCGCCAGCCGACGCGACGTACGGCTCGAGCATCTCGACCATCTGCGCTTCGGACAGCGAATGACCGCTGGTCGGATCGAGCATCACGTCGCCGTCGGGCATCGTCACGCGCAGCAGGAAGTGGCCTGGAAACGACACCCCACGCACCGGAACGCCGAATTGCTCGGCCATCTCCAGATAGAGCACCGCGAGCGAAATCGGAATGCCGCGGCGGCGTTTGAGTACGACGTTCAGATGGCTGTTGTCGGGGTCGTAGTAATCGTTCAGGTTGCTCGCGAAACCGAGTTCGCGGAAAAAGAAACGATTGAGGATGCCAACCTTCTGACGGATGTCGGCATCGTCGGGCATGCGGCGCCGCAGCCGCAGCACCAGCTCGTCGATCTCGGCGAGCACCGACTGCAGATCGAGGTCGGGATAGGCATCCTGCGCGATCGAGAGCGCCGTCTCGGTCAGCGGCAGGCTCTCGTCTTCGGCGACGAGCGTACTGAAATAATCGAGAACCCGCGACATGGTGATCACTTCACTCGCCTTCTGAAATACGCGTACTTGAAGCCCATCAGCCAAAGCATACCGAAATACAGCGCGGCGAACAGCACGAGACACGCACCGAGCAACACCACGCGGCTGACCGGCTGGGTATGCATGCCGATCCAGTCGAAGCTGATCGCGAGCCAGCGCATCACGCCGGCGAGCACGAGGCACGCTCCGAGCAACTGCACGAAAAACTTGAGCCAGCCGCTCGACGGCATATAAATGCCACGTTTGCGCAGACCAATGAATAGCAGCAACGCATTGCCACGTTTGCGCAGACCAATGAATAGCAGCAACGCATTGACGCAAGCGCCGAGCCCGACGCTCAGCGTGAGACCCGCATGCGCGAACACCGGCACGAACACGTAGTTGCTCAACTGCGTGACGACCAGAACGCCAATGCCGATCTTCACTGGCGTCTTGATGTCCTGCTTCGCGTAAAAGCCCGGCGCGAGGATCTTGATCAGGATCAGGCCGATCAGGCCGACTCCGTAGGCGGCGAGCGCGCGGCTCACCATCACGACCGCATTGCCGTCGAACTTGCCGTAGTTGAACAGCACCGCTGTCAGCGGCTGGGCGAAAAAGAACAGCGCGATCGCGCTCGGCGCGGCGAGCAGGAACGTGACGCGCAGTCCCCAGTCGAGCAGCGACGAATACTCATGCGAGTCGGCATCGACGTGCGCCTTCGACAGGCTCGGCAGCAGGATCGTGCCCAGCGCGACGCCGAGCAGCGCGGTCGGAAACTCCATCAGCCGGTCGGCGTAGTTGATCCACGACACCGCGCCGGGGCCGATGTGCGACGCGATGTTGGTGTTGATGATCAGGCTGATCTGCGCGACCGACACCGCGAACATCGCCGGCACCATCTTCGCGAGCACCCGCTTTACGCCGCGATGCGCGAGCGCGCGCAGCGGGTTCAGGCCGATGAGCGGCACCATGTCGATCTTCTTGAGGCCCGGCAGCTGCACGACGAATTGCAGCACGCCGCCGACGATCACTGCCCAGGCGAGCGCATAGACCGGCGTTTGCAGGCGCGGCGCGAGGAATACGGCGGAGACGATGAACGCGACGTTCAACAGCACGGGCGCGAACGCGGGCAACGAAAAGTTCTTGTACGTGTTCAGCACGCCCGACGCCAGCGACGTCAGCGAGATGAAAATGATGTATGGGAACATGATGCGCGTCATCGCGACCGCAAGCTGGTACGCGTGGCCCTCGTGCGCGAGGCCCGACGCGACGACGAACACGACGCCCGACGCGCCGACCACGCCGATCACTGACAGCACGGCGAGCGCCCACGCGAGCACGGTCGAGGTCGCGTCGACGAGCGCCTTGGTGGCGTCGTGGCCTTGCTGGTTCTTGAACTCCGCGAGGATCGGCACGAAGGCCTGCGAAAACGCGCCTTCGGCGGAAATGCGACGCAGCAGGTTCGGAATGCGAAAGGCGACGTAGAAAGCGTCGGTGTATTGACTGGCGCCGAACGCACGGGCGATCAACGTTTCACGGGCCAGTCCGGTCACGCGCGACAGCAGCGTGAAGCCGCTGACCGTCAGCAGGGCTCGTAATAGATTCATGGGGCGCTTATTATACGGGTCCCGCCAATGCGGGCGACGAGCCAGAACGCGATTCGGACCGATTTGCCACGCGGACGTTCGCCGCGATCGGCTGGAAAGCGCGATTTTTTGTGTTTTCTGCGGTCTTCCCGGCAGCGCCGCCGCCTTCCATCGGCGCCCTCGCAGGAGGGCCAGCACATACGCGCCGACATGACGCCGCTCCGGTCATTGTGGCGCCGGCGCGTGTTTTCCGTTGTCACGTGCCTGATTTTGTTGCTATAATCGTCGGTTTCGAAGCTTGCTCAGTTTTCGAATGGTCTTCGGACGCGGTTCTCAGGTTGGCGCAGCGCCGCCTGTCAATACATCCGGATGCCTTGAAACACGAGCCCGCCTTCGCGTAGTTCGATCGATTTTTTCGACACTTTTGCGCCCTTGGGCAATCGCTTCCAAGGGTTCGGATCGAGAAGCAGCACCTCGCCTCATCATTGAAGGCCGGGTACTGGATACAGGAACAGGATAAGGAACCGTCATGGCTAACTCCGCACAAGCACGCAAGCGCGCCCGCCAGGCCGCGAAGGCAAACTCGCACAACTCGGCACTGCGCTCGAAGTTCCGCACGGCTATCAAGGCTGTCCGCAAGGCAATCGACGCAGGCGATCACGCTAAGGCCGCCGAAATCTTCAAGGCATCGTCGAAGACCATCGACATCATCGCCGACAAGAACATCGTTCACAAGAACAAGGCAGCTCGCAACAAGAGCCGCCTCGCTGCAGCCGTCAAGGGTCTGCAAGCGCCCGCAGCGCAGTAATTCCGGTCGGCCCGCTTCGGCGGGCTACCTCCTGTTTCCGCTGCACAAGAAGCCCGCTTTGGCGGGCTTTTTTGTTTGGGTTGAATTGCCAGCCACAAAAAAACCCGCTGCTTGCGGGTTTTTGTTTTTTGCTTTTGCCGATCCGGTCGACTTACATCAGATGACGTGCCGTTTGGCTTGCGGCGCAGGCGCATGCTCGAGTTCCAGCTCACACGCCTCGGTGACCAGCAGGTCGTTGTCTTTCGCGAAGTTCATAACGAAATCGAAGGCCATTGGTTCGATGTCGCGCAGCCGCGAATCGAGAATCACACATTTGAGGTCGCCGATCATGGTCGGCCGCACGTACAGCGAGTACTGCATATAGGCGTTCGGCCCCTTCCTCACGCCGGGCCCGAACGACGACATGACGCCCGCGAGCCGCTCCGACCAGTCGCTCGGCCGAAATTTTTTTCCGGTCGACGTAATGCCCTGAATGAAATATTCGATTGGAGCTGCTTCGGCCATGTAGAAATACCTGTGTGACTGCCCAGCGGAATGACGACCAACCGGCGACGCCAGTTGTACGCTCGAACTCACCGCAAGCGGCATGTACGGCAAGCGCTTGCAGCCACCTGCGACGTGCGTGGGATCTGGCGCTAACGCAACAATGACGAACCGCACCACGAGAACCGCTGCGGCGAACCGGCTGAACCGCTCTGGCGTCTGTCATGACGGCCACGCCGTGACAGGCTTTCCGCGCCGCGCGAGCCGCGTTTCTTCAAGCGAAACGCCGGCCTGCTGGACTTTGGGATAACCCGCAGATTATAGCGCAGCGGGCCCTTTTCCGCAGCGCACACAAGCGCCTTCCGACGACCCCGCGAAGCCCGGTACGACGCTTTCGAATCGCTTGCGGCGCCTTCCCGCCGACTCGTCAAACGAGGCGAAATCCTTTATGCTGCATGGAGTTACCACCATACCGACGGCGGCGCAGTCCGGCAACCCTGCCGGGTGAGACCGCCGTATTTGTTTCATGACCGCCAAGAAAATTCGCCACTACCTGCAGTTCAAGGACTTCTCGCTGGAAGACTACGAGTACGTGCTGGAGCGCGCGCGCATCCTGAAACGCAAATTCAAGAACTACGAGACCTATCACCCGCTGCATGACCGCACGCTGGCGATGATCTTCGAAAAGAATTCGACACGCACGCGCCTGTCGTTCGAAGCCGGCATCTTCCAGCTGGGCGGCCACGCCGTGTTCATGAGCACGCGCGACACGCAGCTCGGCCGCGGCGAGCCGATCGAAGACGCCGCGCAAGTCATCTCGCGCATGGTCGACATCATCATGATCCGCACGTTCGGCCAGGACATCATCCAGCGCTTCGCCGAGAATTCGCGCGTGCCGGTGATCAACGGGCTCACGAACGAATACCACCCGTGTCAGGTGCTCGCAGACATCTTCACGTACTTCGAGCATCGCGGTCCAATTCGCGACAAGACGGTCGCGTGGGTCGGCGACGCGAATAACATGCTGTACACGTGGATCGAAGCCGCGCAGATTCTCGGCTTCAGGCTGCGCCTGTCCACGCCGCCCGGCTACAAGCTCGACCGCGCGCTCGTCGCGGCGCAAAGCGCGTCGTTCTACGAGGAATTCGACGACCCGAACGAAGCCTGCACGGGCGCCGATCTCGTCACCACCGACGTGTGGACCAGCATGGGCTTCGAGGCCGAGAACGAAGCGCGCAAGAAGGCCTTCGCAGACTGGTGCGTCGACGCCGACATGATGGCGCGCGCGAATCCCGACGCGCTCTTCATGCACTGCCTGCCCGCGCATCGCGGCGAAGAAGTCAGCGCGGAAGTGATCGACGGAGCGCAGAGCGTCGTGTGGGATGAGGCGGAAAACCGTCTGCACGTGCAGAAGGCGTTGATGGAATACCTGCTGCTCGGCAAGCTCAATCACTGAGCGAGCCGCTGGTCCATACACCCGCCGGAACCGCGGACACAAAAAAGGCGCCGGGAGGAAACTCCCGGCGCCTTTTGCATTCGTCGGCGGCGACGCTCCGCGGGGCAACTCAGCGCGAAAAGAGAGAACTGCCGCTCACAGGCAAACTGGCTCCGCCTCCAGTTCCACGCCGAATCGCTCGAACACGTCGTGCTGGATCGCCCGTGCCAGCGCCAACACTTCCGTGCCGCTCGCGCCACCGCGATTCACCAGCACCAGCGCCTGTCGCTCATGCACGGCCGCCGCGCCCATCGCGCGGCCCTTCCAGCCGCATCGGTCGATCAGCCAGCCGGCCGCCAGCTTCACCCGCCCATCCGCTTGCACATACGACACGACTTCCGGCTCGCGACGCTTCAGCGCCTCGAACTGGGCGGCATCGATTACCGGATTCTTGAAGAAGCTCCCCGCGTTGCCCAGTACGAGCGGATCGGGCAGCTTCGCACGCCGCACGGCGACGACCGCATCGAAAATGGCTTGCGCGGTCGGCTGCGCGGCCGCACCCTCGGCTTGGCCAGCGCTCGCCACATGACCGCGCGCCGCCAGCTCGCGCGCGAGATCCGCGTAGCCCGCGCGCGGCTGCCACGCCTTCGGCAAACGGAACGTCACCGACGCAATCACGAAGCGCTCGCGCCCTTCCCGCTTGAAAAGGCTGTCGCGATAGCCGAACCGGCACGCATCGCCGTCGAGTTCGACGGCCTCGCCGGTCACGAGCTCGATCGCCCGCAGCGACGCGAAGCGTTCGCACATTTCGAGCCCGTACGCGCCGATGTTCTGGATTGGCGCCGCGCCGACCGTGCCAGGTATCAGCGCGAGATTCTCGAGGCCGGGCATGCCCTGCGCCAACGTCCACGCGACGAACTCGTGCCACGGCTCGCCGCCAGCCGCCTCGACATACCACGCCTCCTGATCCTCGCGCACCACGCGGCGCCCGCGCAGCGCCACCAGCAGCACGAGCCCGGCGAAGTCGCCGGTCAGCATGACGTTGCTGCCACCGCCCAGCACGAGGCGCGGCAGGCCCTCGACGCGCGGATCGCGCACCGCGGCGAGCAACTGTTCCTCACGCTCGATCAGGCACGCGAACTGCGCGCGCACGTCGAAGCCGAAGGTGTTGTGGGCCTTCAGCGGATAGCCGGCCATGAGGGACGCGACAGCGGGAGCGGCAAGAGCGGATTGGGACATCGGAATGGCAACAGGGCAACGACGGGAAGCAACAGGAAACGACAAAAACCACCAATGATGCGCCTGACGACACGAGCGGCGCCGCCCGACGCGGGATCCCCGCCGTCGCGACGCCGCGCGGCGGCCTTGGGCAAAAGAGAGCGGCGTCGGTAAAATGACGTCCGGTCCGTGATTATAGCGAGTGCCTCGCGCTCAGCCGACCGGCTGTGTCGCGCACTGCCGCACTATTGGGAGAAAGCAATGCCATCGTTTGACGTCGTCTGCGAAGCGAACATGATCGAAGTCAAGAACGCGATCGAGCAGTCCAACAAGGAAATTTCGACGCGTTTCGACTTCAAGGGGTCCGACGCGCGCGTCGAACACAAGGAAAACGAAATCACCACGTACGCCGACGACGACTTCAAGCTCGGCCAGGTGAAGGACGTGCTGCTGTCGAAAATGGCCAAGCGCAACGTCGACGTGCGCTTCCTCGACTACGGCAAGATCGAGAAGATCGGCGGCGACAAGGTCAAGCAGGTCATCAAGATCAAGAAGGGCGTCTCGGGCGATCTGTCGAAGAAAATCGTGCGTCTGGTGAAGGACAGCAAGATCAAGGTGCAGGCGAGCATTCAGGGCGACGCGGTGCGCATCACCGGTGCGAAGCGCGATGATCTGCAAAGCGTGATCGCGATGCTGCGCAAGGACGTGACCGACACGCCGCTCGACTTCAACAACTTCCGCGACTAAGCGGCACGGCGCGCCTGGCTTGCAACGAGCCTCACGCGGACCCGGAAGCACTTCGCATCGGGCCATCGGGCCGGGCGAAGCGCTCAGCCCACTTCAAAGATCGTTGCCCGCCGCCGGACCGGCTGCCTTCTTTTTGTCGCCGATACGGCTCTCCTGCCCCCGCATCAGCTTCGCAATATTGCCGCGATGCCGCCACACGAGCAGCAGGCTCATCACCAGAACCGCGAGCGCGACGATGCGCGGCCCGAACAGAAACACGTAGAACAGCGGCGCGAACAGCGCCGAGCACAGCGCCGCGAGCGACGAGTAGCGCGTAAAGAACGCGACGATCAGCCAGGTTAGCAAGGTCGCGACGCCAAGCGTCGGGTTGATCGCGAGCAGCACGCCCGCGGCGGTCGCGACGCCTTTGCCGCCCTTGAAGCGGAAGAAAATCGGATACAGGTGACCGAGAAACACCGCAAGCGACGCAATCGCGATCGCGCGCTCGTCGAGCCCGTAACGCGCGCCGAAATGCACGACCAGCCATACCGGCAGCCAGCCCTTGAAGGCGTCGCCGATCAGCGTCAGAATCGCGGCCTTCTTGCTGCCGCTGCGCAGCACGTTGGTGGCGCCCGGGTTGCCCGAGCCGTACGAGCGCGGGTCGTCGAGACCCATCGCGGCGCTCACGATCACGGCAAACGACAACGAACCGATCAGATAGGCAACGACAGCGACGATCAGGTTTTGCATCTGGGACTCTTATAAGGATCGCGGTCTGACATTCGATACCCCAACCGCAACAGGGCATGCCCGTCGAATCAGGGCGGCGCACATTTTACCGAACGCGTCCGCGCGAAAAACATTCAGGCAAACGTCAACCCGCTCATCGGCGTCAGTCCACGCTCGCGCATTGCACCGGCTTCGCCGCGAGCAGATCGGTGAGCACCTTCGGCTCGATGCTGACGAGAAAGCCGCGCCGCCCGCCGTTCAACCAGATTTTGTCCATCTCGAGAATGGTCGATTCGACGTACACCGGCATCTGCTTGCGCGTGCCGAACGGCGACGTGCCGCCGATCAGATAACCCGAATGCCGGTTCGCGACCTCGGGCTTGCACGGCTCGACGCGCTTCGCGCAGATCTGCCGCGCGAGGTTCTTGGTGCTGACGGTGCGATCGCCGTGCATCAGCACGATCATCGGCTTCGCGTGCTCGTCTTCCATCACCAGCGTCTTCACGACGCGATGCTCGTCGACGCCGAGCTGGCACGACGATTCCGCGGTGCCGCCATGCTCGACGTAGTCGTAAGGATGCTCGCCGAACGTGACGCCGTGACGGCGCAGCAGCTGCGTGGCGGGTGTTTCCGACACATGTCTGGATTTGCTCATCGGCGCATTGTAATGGCGAGTTTGCACAACGGCTATTTGCCGGATGGCCAATTGTGCGGGTTCGACACTTGTGGCACGATCGTTCGAAAATATGCCGGCGTGGTGCGAGATACTGCGCGCAGGGCCACGAATTGGTAAAGAGGAGACAGTGTTGAAGCAGGCTTCATCCATCCGTTCCACGATCGATATCCCCGCGCTGCTCGCCGCCCTGCCCGCGCGCATCGGCGACATTCCGGCGCTCGCCGCCGCACGCGATCCGCGGCATGTCGCGCTGATCGAAGATGCTCGCCGCCTGACCAACGCGCAACTGCGCGAGGCCGTCGATGCGGCCGCCGCGCTGCTGCGCGACTGGGGCGTGCGCGGCGGCGATCGCGTGATGATCGTCGCGGAGAACAGCATCGCGCAAATCGTGCTGCTGTTCGCGACCGCGAAGCTCGATGCGTGGGCGCTCGTGTCGAACGCCCGACTGTCGGCCGCCGAACTCGATTCGATCCGCGCGCATGCGCAACCGCGCGTCGTCGCGTATGCGCTCGAAAGCTCGCCCGACGCACGCCAGCATGGTGAGCGGCAACGAGCGACACCCGCACCCACGCTGTCGCCGGACATCGGCGCATGGTCGTATGCGGTGGACAGCAGCGTGCAAGCCGAAGCCGTCGAAGCCGCCAGCGACCGCCAATGCGCGGCGCTGATCTACACGACCGGCACCACCGGCACGCCGAAAGGCGTGATGCTGTCGCATCGCAATCTGCTGTACATCGCGGCCGTGTCGAGCCGGCTGCGCCAGGTCGGGCCCGACGACGTCGTCTATGCGGTGCTGCCGATCTCGCATGTGTACGGCTTCGCGTCGGTGTGTCTCGGCAGCCTGCATGCGGGCGCGACGTTGCGGCTCGCGCCGCGCTTCGTGCCGGAAGCGGTGCGCCTCGCCCTCGCCACCGAGCACGTCTCGATCTTCCAGGGCGTGCCGGCGATGCACGCGAAGCTGCTCGAACATCTGCACACGCACGGCCACGCATGGTCCGCGCCGCGACTGCGCTTCGCGTACTCGGGCGGCTCGCCGCTCGACGCCGCGCTGAAGGCGCAGGTCGAAGCCGTGTACGGTCTGCCGCTGCACAACGGCTACGGCATGACCGAAAGCAGCCCGACCGTGTCGCAGACGATGGTCGACGCGCCGCGCGTCGATTGCTCGGTCGGCGAAGTCATTCCGGGCGTCGAAGTGAAGTTCGTCGGGCTCGACGGCGCCGACGCCGCGCCGGGCGAGATCGGCGAGCTATGGGTGCGCGGGCCGAACGTGATGCTCGGCTATTACCGCAACCCCGAGCAGACCCGCGCGAGCGTCACCGAGGATGGCTGGCTGAAGACCGGCGACCTCGCGCGGCAGGCCGCGGACGGCGCGCTGCATATCGTCGGGCGCAGCAAGGAGCTGATCATCCGCTCGGGCTTCAACGTGTATCCGGCCGAGGTCGAGCACGTGCTGAACGCGCATCCGCAGGTCGTGCAGTCGGCGGTGATCGGACGCGCGGTCGAGGGCAACGAGGAGGTGATCGCGTTCGTCGAACTGGTTTCCGGCGCGACGGTCACGCCCGCGGCGTTGATCGCGTGGTGCGGCGAGCGGCTCGCGCCGTATAAGCGGCCAGCCGAGCTGAAGGTGCTCGCGGCGCTGCCGGCCGCATCGACCGGCAAGATTCTCAAGCACCGGTTACGCGAGTTCGTGTGAAGCGCGCGGGCACCCGCGCGCTTCGCGTCGTGCTCACCCGCGCGGATGATGCTGCGCATGCAGCGATTTCAGCCGCTCTCGCGCGACGTGCGTGTAGATCTGCGTCGTCGAAATATCGGTGTGACCGAGCAGCAATTGCACGACGCGCAGATCCGCGCCGTGATTGAGCAGATGGGTCGCGAACGCGTGCCGCAGCGTGTGCGGCGACAACGGCGCATGGACGCCCGCGGTCTGCGCGTGTCGCTTGATGATGTTCCAGAACTGCTGGCGCGTCATGCCTTCCGCGCGTGTCGTCACGAATAGCGCATCGGCCGCGCGCGGGCCGAGGAGCGCCGGGCGCGCCTCGCGCAGATAGCGCTCGATCCACGCGTGCGCCTCTTCGCCGAACGGAACCAGCCGCTCCTTCGAGCCCTTGCCAGTGACGCGCACGACGCCTTCGTTGAGTCCCACCTCGACGGTTTTCAGTGTGACCAGTTCGGTCACTCGCAAGCCGCTCGCGTACATCAACTCGAGCATCGTGCGATCGCGCAAGCCGAGCGGCGTGTCGATGTCGGGTGCGCCGAGCAACGCTTCGACCTGGACCTCGCTCAACGTCGAAGGAAATCGCGGCGGCTGCTTCGCCGAGCGGATGCGCAAGGTCGGATCGGCGGCCGCGCGATGCTCGCGCACCGCCCATGCGTAATAGCGGCGAAACACCGACAGCCGGCGGTTCGCCGAGGTCGCCTTGTCCTTTTGCCGCGCCGCGCTGTAGGCGCTCAGGTCAGCTTCGCTCGCGGTGTCGAGGGAAGCATTGCGCGCGTGCGCGAGCCATTCGCAGAAGAGCCGCAAGTCGCGGCGATACGCGTCGAGCGTGTTGCGCGACAGGCCATGCTCGAGCCACAGCGCGTCGCAGAAGGCGTCGATCGATGCGGAGCTGGTCAGCAGCAGCGGTGATGCGGCGGCCGTGTCTTCGACGTGTACAGCGGTATTGGTGGTGGTGCTGGTGCTCATACGTACGGCACACCTTCATGCACGAGCAACCAGCGCTTCACGTTGCGGAAGAAGCCGTCGCCGCCATCATGCGCGAAGCCGCCTATGCCGCTCGAACTCACCACGCGGTGGCACGGAATCACGATCGGAAAGAAATTGGCGCCGCACGCCTGGCCGACCGCGCGCGGCACGCTGCCGAGCTGCTTGGCGAGTTGTCCGTAAGTCAGCACGACGCCGGGCGGGATGTCGCTGATCGCCTGCCACACGCGCCGCTGGAACGCGGTGCCGCACTCGGCGAGCGGCAGCTCGAATTTCGCTGACGCGTGCTCGAAATAACGCTCGATCTGTTCGGCCACCTCGCGTGCGAGCGGCGTGTCGGGCGCGACGTTGGGCGTCGAGTCGGGCAGATAGACGATCTCGCGCACGGCTTCGCCTTCGAGCCGGATGCCGATCTTGCCGAACGGCGCATCGATCACTGCGTTGAACATGTGCCTGCTCCTCTAGCGTGCCAGATCGCCGGCACCGAATTGCCACGACTTTACGCCGCTTCGAGCGCCCACTCCACATGCTCGCGCACGACCGCCGACGGATCGTCGGCTCGTTGCCTCAAAGCCAGCACGATCGCGGCACGGGCATCGAGGTCGAGACTTGCTGGCGCGGCGCGCAACGCGTTACCCATGCCGACCGCGAGATTGCGCAGCCAGCTCTCGTAGCCGATGCGGCGAATCGCGCTGCCCTGCATGCGCGTATCGAACTCCTCGGCGCTCCACGCGAACAGTTCGACCAGCGACGCGCGATCGAGCCCGTGCCGCACGTCGAAATCGGCGACCGGTGCGGCCTGCGCGAACTTGTTCCAGGGACACACGAGCTGGCAATCGTCACAGCCGTACACCCGATTGCCGATCAGCGGCCGCAGGTCGAGCGGAATACTGCCCTTCAGCTCGATCGTCAGATACGAGATGCAACGCCGCGCGTCGACCTTGTACGGCGCGACGATCGCACCGGTCGGACAGGCGCCGATGCAGCGCGCGCAGCTGCCGCAATGCGAGCCCGGCGTTTCGGGCGCGGCCTCGGGCGAGGTTTCGGCGTCGGTCGGCAGCGGGACGTCGACATAGAGCTCGCCGAGGAAAAACAGCGAGCCGGCGTCGCGCTGCAGCAACAATGTGTGCTTGCCGCGCCAGCCGATGCCGGCCTTCTGCGCAAGCTCGACTTCCAGCACCGGCGCCGAATCGGTGAACACGCGATAGCCGAACGGCCCGATCGCCGCTTCGATCCGGTCGGCCAGTTGTTGCAAGCGCTGACGCATCACCTTGTGATAGTCGCGGCCGCGCGCGTAGATCGACACGACCGCCGTCGACGGGTCCGCGAGCCGCGCGTGCTCGGCCGCGCGCCAGTCGCGCGCGCGGGGTGTCGCGCGTGAGGCGGGTTGCGTTACGTCTTGCGGCATGCTTTCAGGCGCGCTTTCATGGCCCCCTTCATGCGCCCCTTCAGCCGCCTCTGCTTCCAGCGTCTGCGCAGGCAAATAGGCGATGCGCGCGGTGATCACGCGTCGCGTGCCGGCCACAAGCTCGGCCGGCCGCGCGCGTTTCATGCCGTGTTTGGCCATATAATCCATCTCGCCGTGGCAACCCGCTTCGAGCCACGCTGCAAGCGGCGCTTCGGCGGCCGACAGATCGGTATCGCTAATACCGATCGCCCCGAAACCGAGTTCACGGCCCCACGTCTTGATGTCGAGCGCGAGCGCACGAAGCGCCGCCTCGTCGAAACGGGACGTTGCGCCAGAAGCTCGCGCGGCATCATCGGCCGATGCGGGCGTGCAGAAAACAGGGGACTTCGGACTTCGGTTCATCACGCCATTTTACGAGAATGCCTGTCAATCCCGATCACGCGCCCCTATCGTCCGCTCCCGTGCTGCTCGAACGCTCTGTCGCGCTCGCGGACGAAGCCGCCACGCAGGCGTTCGGCGCGCGCTTCGCACAAGCGATCGAAAGCGTGCGCGCGGCCTCGCATCAGGCACAGCCAGCCCAGCCTGGCGCTGTAAGCAGCCTCGCGTTCCACGGCCTGCAAGTCCAACTGGTCGGCGACCTCGGCGCCGGCAAAACCACGCTCGTGCGCGCGACCTTGCGCGGCCTCGGCCACACCGGCCGTGTGCGCAGTCCGACCTACACGCTCGTCGAACCGTATGTGCTCGAGCGGCCCGCCGGGGAACTCGCGCTCTATCACTTCGATCTGTACAGATTCACCGATCCGGCCGAATGGGCCGACGCGGGCTTTCGCGAATATTTCGACAGCGGCGCGGTCTGCCTCGTCGAATGGCCGCAACGCGCGGGAGCGCTGCTCGGCGTGCCGGATCTCGTCTTCTTGCTCGGGCTCGTCGGCAACACAGACGCAAACGCGGACGCACGCGTACTCGTCGCACGCGCTTATAGCGAATCAGGAAAGGCATGTCTCGAAAGATGTTAATCAAACCATTCCATTCGATCGAATCGGCGGCGGGCGCAACGCATAACTGGCGGCGCCGGCAGATCCTGCGCGCCGGTGCGTCGACGCTGGTGCTCGGCCTCGTCGCTCCGCGTCTCGCGTTTGCGAGCTCGGTGCTCGGCGTGCGCGTGTGGCCCGCGCGCGACTACACGCGCGTGACGATCGAATCCGATCAGCCGCTGCAGAACACGCAGCAACTGCTGCAGGGACCGGACCGGCTCGTCGTCGATCTGAACGGCCTCGACCTCGATCAGGCGCTGAAGGAACTGGTCTCGAAGATCACGCCGAACGATCCGCAGATTTCGTCGGTGCGGGTCGGGCAGTATCAGCCGCACGTGGTGCGCATGGTGTTCGACCTGAAGGGCTCGGTGAAGCCGCAGGTGTTCGCGCTGCCGCCGGTCGGCGCGTACAAGTACCGGCTCGTGTTCGACCTGTATCCGGCTGTCGCGCCCGATCCGTTGATGGACCTGCTCGCGCAGACCGAGCGCAAGCAGCAGGCGCTCAACGAAGAAAACAGCGCGCCGCCCGCGACGCTTGCCGGCCCCGGCACGGCGCCGCCGGTCGACAACAGCGAAGCGTTCTTCGAGCACTACGCGCAGAACGGTGGCGCCGGCAATGGCGCCGCGGGCGTACCGCATCCGCCCACGCATGGCACGACGGCGCCGTCCGCGCCGGTCATTGCCGGCAGGCAGGCGGCGCCGTCCGCGCCCTCCGCGCCGCCTGCCGCACTGGCGCGCAACAAGGGTGGCAACGCCAACAGCAACAGCACCGCACGCGGTCTCGACAGCAACAACGACAACCTCGGCGACAGCGGCGACACCTACGCATTCACCACACCGAAGTCGAGCCGCAGCAACACCGTGCGACTGCTCACCGTCGCAATCGATCCGGGTCATGGCGGCGAGGACCCGGGCGCGATCGGCGGCGCAGGCACCTACGAGAAGCACGTCGCGCTCGACATCGCGAAGAAGCTGCGCGCGAAGATCGACGCGCAGCCGAACATGCGCGCGATGATGACGCGCGACGCCGACTTCTTCGTGCCGCTGAACGTGCGCGTGCAGAAAGCGCGCCGCGTCGGCGCGGACCTGTTCGTGTCGATCCACGCGGACGCGTTCACGACGCCCGAGGCGAAGGGCTCCTCGGTGTTCGCGCTGTCGGAGCACGGCGCGTCGAGCGCGGCCGCGCGCTGGATGGCGAACAAGGAGAATTCGTCGGATCTGATCGGCGGCATCAACATCAAGTCCGCCGACGCCACCGTGAATCGCGCACTGTTCGACATGTCGACCACCGCGCAGATTCGCGACTCGATGCGCTACGGCAACTTCGTGCTCAAAGAGATCGGCGACATCAACAAGCTGCACAAGGGCTCGGTCGAGCAGGCCGGCTTCGCGGTGCTGAAGGCGCCGGACATTCCGTCGATCCTCGTCGAGACCGCGTTCATCAGCAATCCGGACGAAGAGCGCCGCCTGAACGACGACGCGTATCGCGACAAGATGGCCAGCGCGATCCTGACCGGCATCAAGCGCTATTTCGCGGCGAATCCGCCGCTCGCGAAGAGCCGCATGACGTGATGTCGGCACACACGAAGCAATAAAAAAACGGCCTCGCGGCCGTTTTTTTATTCACGCTCGCGACGCGTGGCGCAACGGTTGCTCAGCGTGCCGGTATCAAGCGCTGCACGACCCAGCCGCCGAACACGTTGACCGCGAGCCCCGCCATCACGAGCAACGCGCCCGCCACCTGCATCGCAGACAGTTGCTCGCCGAGCAGCAGCGACGCCGACGCGAGTCCGACGATTGGCACCAGCAGCGAGAACGGCGCGACCTGGCTCGCCGGATAGCGCGACAGCAGACGGCTCCACAAGCCATAGCCGACCAGCGTCGCGATAAACGCCAGATAGACGATCGCGAAGATCGACAGCGCGCTGATACCAGTCAACGCGGCGGCGATCTCGCGCGGCCCTTCGAACACGAACGACGCCGCGAAAAACGGCAGCGGCGGAATCAGGCTCCCCCACACGACGAGTCCGACCAGATCGACCTTGCCGACCTTCTTCGTAACGATGTTGCCGAGTGCCCACATGCACGCGGCGCACAGCGTCAGCAGGAAACCAGCGACGGACATCGTGTGGCCGCCTTGCAGGCCGATCACCGCGAGCCCCGCCGCGGCGACCAGCAGACCCGCGACGTTCGGCAAACGGAAGCGCTCGTGCAGAAACAGCGCCGCGAAGATCAGCGTGAAAAACGCCTGCGCCTGAAGCACCAGCGATGCAAGCCCCGCCGGCATGCCGACGTACATCGCCGAGAACAGGAACGCGAATTGCCCGAACGAGATCGTCGCGCCGTAGGCGAACAGCCACCGCCACGGCATCTGCGGCCGCTTGACGAAAAACACCGCCGGCACCGCAGCGAGCGTAAAGCGCAGCGCGCCGAGCAGCATCGGCGGCACGCCGTGCAGGCCGACCTTGATCACGACGAAATTGACGCCCCACGCGAGCACGACGATCAGCGCGAGCAGCAAGTCCCTGGGCGACATCCGGGTCTCCAAAGAAATGGTTCGATCTGGCAGTGTAACGGAGGCCGCAAATTCGCTTCGTTGCGCCCGCTCGTGGCGAGCGTGCGCCGTTGCCGTCGGCAGCGCGCGACGCGCAGTAGAATCGACCATTCGAGTCTTCTCCTTCCATTTTCCCGTCGAGCCTGCCCATGACTTCCTCGATCAAAGCCGTCCTCAAACCGCACTTACGCGACATCGGCAATCTGACCGTGCGGCGTGTCCTGCCTGCGATGGCGGCGCGCCTCGTCGGCCCGTTCATTTTCTTCGACCACATGGGCCCCGCGACCCTCGAACCCGGCAGCGGCCTCGACGTGCGCCCGCATCCGCATATCGGCCTCGCGACCGTCACCTATCTGTTCGACGGCGCGATCATGCATCGCGACAGCCTCGGCTCCGAGCAGAAGATCGTCCCCGGCGACGTCAACTGGATGACGGCCGGGCGCGGCATCGTCCATTCGGAGCGAACGCCGCCGGAAGACCGCGCGCGCGGCCAGACGATTCACGGCATCCAGACCTGGGTCGCGCTGCCGCTCGCCGATGAAGACGCCGAGCCGTCGTTCGCGCATCACGCGGCCGCGACCTTGCCGGTCGTCGAGCGCAACGGCGTGACGCTGCGCGTGATCGCGGGCACCGCGTTCGGCGCGGTGTCGCCGGTCGCGACGTTTTCGGGCACGCTGTACGTCGCCGCCGACTTCACGCCGGGCAGCGCGTTCGCGCTCGAACCGGAGCACGAGGAGCGCGGTGTATATCTGGTGGAAGGCGATCTGGAGATCGACGGCACGCCGCTCGAAGCGGGCCAGATGGCCTTGCTCGCGCTCGACGAAACCGTCACGCTCGCCAGCACGCACGGCGCGCGCGCGATGCTGCTCGGCGGCGAGAAGCTCGACGGCGAGCGCTTCATCGAATGGAATTTCGTCGCGAGCTCGCGCGAGAAGATCGAAGCCGCGAAGCTCGCGTGGACCAATCAGGAAATGGGCCACGTGCCCGGCGAAACCGAATGGATTCCGCTGCCGCAGCGCAAGTGACGGCGCCGGGCCACGCGCCAAGGTGGGCATTGAATTCGTGCGATTCGGCCCCAGCTAGCCACAAACCGTTTCTATCGACGAGGACGCAATGGACACCACTCTGGCCACTTTCGAACAGGACGTCATCAAGGCGTCGATGCTGGCCCCCGTGCTGGTCGATTTCTGGGCGCCGTGGTGCGGCCCCTGCAAGAGTCTCGGCCCGATGCTCGAAAAGCTCGAAGCCGAAGCCGCCGGCAAATGGAAGCTCGTGAAGGTCAACGTGGACGAGAACCACGAACTGGCCGCGCACTTCCAGGTGCGCAGCATTCCGCACGTGATCGCGTTCGCCGACGGCCAGGCCGTCGATCAGTTCGTCGGCGTGCTGACGGAAGGACAGCTGCGCGAGTTCCTCGACCGGCTCGTGCCGCAAGGGGCGCCGGCCGCGCGCATCGAAGCGCAGACCGCGCTCGCCGAAGGCCGCCGCGACGACGCCTACGACCTGCTGCAAGCGGCGCTCGCTTACGACCCGGGCTTCGACGACGCGCGCATGGACCGCATCGAGTTACTGCTCGAAGACAACCGCATCGATGAGGCCCGCAACGAAGTCGATCTGCTGTCGCCGAAAACCACGCAAGGCATCGACGCGCGTTTCAACGCGATCAAGACGCGGCTCGACGCGGTGGACGCCGCCGCGGACCTACCGCCCACCGATGCGCTCGAAGCGCGTGTCGCCGGCAACCCCGACGATCTCGAAGCACGCTTCGATCTCGCGAATGCGTTTATCGCGCGACGCAAATACGCGCAGGCGCTCGAACATCTGCTCGCGATCGTGCAACGCGACCGCGCGTTCCGCGACGATATCGGCCGCAAGACGATGTTGTCGGTGTTCGATCTGGCCGCGCATCAGCCGGAGCTGGTGTCGCAGTGGCGGCGCAGGCTGAGCGCGTCGTTGTATTGATCGATTGTGATGTTTTGCCCGATGGCAGCCTGGGTCAGCGCGGTTGAAACCGCCGCCCGGGCTGCCACCTAAACCGTCGCCTTCTTCGCCAGCTCCCGCAACACGTACGCCGCGGCCGCAAAACCAAAGCTCGCGGTCACGCACACGCTGGAGCCAAACCCGGCGCAGTTCAAGCCGACTGGCCCCGTATGCCCCGGCGACGTGCTCACGTGCTCGGCTTCTTCATCGATATCGCAGACGGCCGCTTCCGGATAGATCAGCGGCTCGTCGGAATACACGGCGTTCACCTTGAACTTCGCCTTCGGCCCGCGCGGAAAGCCATGCTGCTTGCGCAACTGCCCGCGCACCTTCGACAGCAGCGGGTCCTGGATCGTCAGCGCGAGATCGTCGATGCGGATCCGCGTCGGGTCGAGCTGACCGCCCGCGCCGCCGACCGTGATCAGCGGCTGGTTGCGCTCGACGCACCATGCGATCAGCGCGGTCTTCGTGCGCACGCTGTCGATCGCGTCGATCACATAGTCGAAGCCGCCGCCGAGCGTGGCCGCGAAATTGTCCGGCTCGACAAAGTCCTCGATCAGCCGCACCTCGCAGTACGGATTGATTGCCGCGATGCGTTCGGCCATCGCTTCGACCTTCGGTTTTCCGTAGTTGCCGTCGAGCGCGTGAATCTGCCGGTTCGTGTTGCTTTCCGCGACGTTGTCGAGATCGATCAGCGTCAGCGTGCCGAGCGCGCTGCGCGCAAGCGCCTCCGCGACCCACGACCCCACCCCGCCGATGCCGATCACCGCGACGTGCGCACCCTCGAATGCGGCGAGCGCGGGCGCGCCATACAGACGGGCGATGCCGCCGAAACGGCGCGCGCGGTCGGCGGTTTCGTTCGCGTCGAGGCTGGTAGTAAGATCGGATTGCGCGGCGGTGCTGGACATGATGGCAGGGCTCGAAAACACAGGCGGAACAAAGCAGGCGGCGGCGCTTTGGCAAATCGCCTGGGCAAATTGCTTTGGCAAATGGGGCGCGCAGCCCGTATTTTGCCTGAACACGTGAAAACAGCCGCGCAGGACCACGAGCAGCGACGCAATGTTGCAGGCTTGCGCCGGCGCAACATGCGCCGCGCCATACGTTGCTTCGCTCGCGCGCAAAAACCTGACGCCTTAGCTATACTTGGCCCACACTGTAGCGTTCGCATAAGAATATGATCTCACTCGCCGAGCTTCGAAAAAACTACTCGCTGGGCTCACTGGACGTTGCCGACGTCAACCACGATCCGTTCCGTCAATTCGACACGTGGTTCCAGCAGGCCATCGACGCCAAGCTGCCCGAGCCGAATGCAATGACGCTGGCCACGGTCGACGCGCGCGGCCGGCCTTCGGCACGCATCGTGCTCATCAAGGGCGTCGACGAGCGCGGTTTCGTATTCTTCACCAACTATGAAAGCCGCAAGGGCCGCGAACTGAACGTGAACCCCTACGCGAGCCTGCTGTTTCACTGGATCGAACTCGAACGCCAGGTGCGCATCGAGGGCCGCGTCGTCAAAACGAGCGAGGCAGACAGTGACGCGTATTTCGCGTCCCGTCCGCTCGGCTCGCGGATCGGCGCATGGGCATCGAATCAGAGTCAGGTGATTGAAAGCCGTTCGCAGCTCGAAGTACGCGAACGCGAAATCAGCCTGCAATACGGCGAAAATCCTCCGCGTCCGCCGCACTGGGGTGGCTACCGTCTGGTGCCCGACGCGATCGAATTCTGGCAGGGGCGGCCGTCTCGGCTGCACGATCGTCTGCTTTACACGCGCGCGGAAGAAAGCGCCAACTGGCTGATCGCACGCCTGTCGCCCTGACCGGTCGATGACCGGACGAATGAGGCCGGCGGCGGCGCCAACGTAGCGGCGCGCGTCGGCGGGATTGCGTTGCGCGGCCCGCGGAATGCGCCGCGCCATGTCGCGATCCACATAGCTTTGCTTTAAATCAACGAACACGGAGAGATCACATGTTCTGGGAGAAAAAGCTGGCGCAGTGGGTTGAAGATGTCAAAACCACAGCTAACCTGCCCGCACGCCTCGTGCTGTGGGACGGTCAGCAACACGACTTCGGGCAGTTCGCCGCGCCCCGGGTCACGCTACACGTGAAGAGCGCAACCGCGCTGCCCTATCTGCTCGAACCGAGCCTCGACAATCTTGGCGAAGCCTATGTCAAAGGCAAGATCGACATCGAGGGCAAGCTGTCGGACATCATCAATATCGGCTATCAGCTCGCGCGCAGCACCGTGACGAGCGCCGGCAAGCTCGCGCGCGTGCGGCGCTACTTCAATCACTCGAAGACGTCGGATAAGAAAGCGATCCAGTATCACTACGACGTGTCGAACGAGTTCTACAGGTTGTGGCTCGACGAGAACATGGTCTACTCGTGCGCGTACTTCGAGACCGGCACCGAAGACCTCGCGACCGCGCAGTTGAAGAAGATCGATCACATTCTGACCAAAATCCAGCTGCAGCCCGGGCAGCGTCTGCTCGACATCGGCTGCGGCTGGGGCGCGCTCGTGCTGCGCGCCGCGCAGAAGTTCGGCGCGAAGTGCGTCGGCGTCACGCTGTCGCAGAACCAGTTCGATCTCGCCACCGCGCGCGTGAAAGCGGCGGGCCTCGAAAACCAGATCGATATCCGCCTGCAGGACTATCGCGACGTCAAGGGGCAGTTCGACCGCATCACGAGCGTCGGCATGTTCGAGCACGTCGGCCGCAAAAACCTGCCCGGCTATTTCCAGAAGATGCACGATCTGCTCGCCGACGACGGCATCGCGATGAACCACGGCATCACGTCGAGCGATGCCGATAGCGGCGAAACCGCGCTCGGCGGCGGTGAGTTCATCGACCGCTTCGTGTTCCCGGACGGCGAGCTGCCGCACATCAGCCTCGCGCTCGAATCGATGCAGCGCGGCGGGCTCGAACCGGTTGACGTCGAAAGCCTGCGCCGTCACTATGCGCACACGCTCGACATCTGGGCGGAAAATTTCGAAGCCCACGCAGACCAGGCGCGCAAGCTCGTCGACGACGAAAAATTCCGCATCTGGCGCGTGTATCTGGCCGGCTGCGCGTATGCGTTCGAAAACGACGACGTGTCGATTTTCCAGGTGGTGTGCCGCAAAGCCGGCCGCAGCGCGAAAACCCTGCCATGGTCGCGCCGCTACATGTACGAAAAACCGCTGTGACCCGGCTGTGGCCCGGCTGTGACCCGGTTTGTGACCGGTCGCGCCGCGGCGGCGTGCATGGAGCGCGCGCCGCGGCGCAATTCTGATGAACAGCAGGCCGGACATTGATGGACCAGAGCAGGACGAGTGACGTCGAAGAGCCGTCGGACGGCAAGGACGGCAGCGCGGACGATGCGGCGCATCAGGCCGCGCAGCAGTTCGATCTGTTCGGGATGCCGGTGGAGGCCGCGGCAGAAGCGCCGGCCATGTCCCCACGTGAAGCCGATTCGGCCGCCAGCGCTGCTGCGCGGCCAGAGCACAAGCGCACGCCGAAGACCGCCATATCCAACGCCCCCGCGTCGCTGTTCGAAGCCGACACCCGGCCCGACAGCCCCACTCCTGAACCAGACTCCGCGCCGGACTCCGCCGACGCCCCGAAAAAGCGCCGCAGCCGCGACGTGCTCGCTGCACCGCCCTCGCCGGAGCTGCTCGCGCTCGCGGCGCAATTGCCGCCGCAGATCCACCTCGGCACGTCGACATGGTCGTTCCCGGGTTGGACAGGCATCGTCTACGGCGATGACTACAGCAACAGCAAACTGTCGCGCGAGGGCTTGAGTGCGTACGGCGCACATCCGCTGCTGAAGACGGTCAGCATCGACCGCTCGTTCTACCAGGCGTTGACGGTCACCGAATACCTGCGCTACGCGCAGCAGGTGCCCGAGCACTTCCGCTTCATCGTCAAGGCGCCGATGACGATCACCGACGCCACCGTGCGCGCCGAGCGCGGCGAGCCGGTGTCGCTGAACCCGTGCTTCCTGAACGCGCAGATGGCGATCGACGATTTCGTCACACCCTGCCTCGAAGGCCTCGGCGCAAAGGCCGGCGCGCTGGTGTTCCAGTTCTCGCCGCTGCCGGATCAGATGCTCGCGCAGCCGGCGGTATTCATCGAACGACTGGGAGAGTTTTTCGACGCGCTGCCCGGGCTGCCCGACGGCAGTTGCTACGCGGTCGAGATTCGCGACGCGAGCTTGCTCACGCCGCGCTTCATCCGCATGCTGAAGACGGCTGGCGTGCGCTACTGCGTCGGCATTCATGCGCGGATGCCCGATCCGCTGCGCCAGGCCGCGGCGCTCGCGCTGCTCGATGGTGAGCCGGCCGGTCCGCTGATCGTGCGCTGGAGCCTGCACGGCGGTTTCAAGTACGAACAGGCGAAGGCGAAGTACGAGCCGTTCAACCGGCTCGTCGACGAAGATCCGGCGACGCGCGCGTCGCTCGCCGAACTGGCCGCGCGTTACGCGCTCGCTGGTCAGCCGGTCGTGATCGCGGTCAACAACAAGGCGGAGGGATCGGCGCCGCTCAGCTGCGTGAAACTGGCCGAAGAAATCGTCGAAGCCTGCGTGCGTGTCACGCAGGGACGCGGCGATAACGGCGACGAGGCGCCATCGCGAGCACAGGAACCGCAGTGACGAACAGCAGCAGGCGGTCTCCCGCATCCGCCCGTTGCCGACTCCAATCCCCACGCTGCGCCGTTAACCCGCCTTGATCCGATGGGCGAACTTCTGGCGGAATTTCGCGACTTTCGGCGCTACCACGAACGAGCAGTAGCCCTGATTCGGATGCTGCGCGAAATAGTTCTGGTGGTAGGCCTCGGCGGCCCAGTAGTTGTCGCCGAGCGGCAGCACCTCGGTCACGAGCTTGCCGTCGTAGATGCGCTGTTCGCCGATCTCGCGAATCGCCTGCAGCGCGGTTTCGTGCTGCGCGTCGGAATGCGTGAAGATCACCGAGCGGTATTGCGTGCCGACGTCGTTGCCCTGCCGGTTCAGCTGGGTCGGATCGTGGATCGCGAAAAAGATGTCGAGAATCTCGCGATATCTGATCTTGGCCGGATCGAAGTCGACCTTGACCACTTCCGCGTGACCGGTGTCGCCGTCGCAGACCTGCTCGTAGCTCGGATGGCGCGCGTGACCACCCGCATAACCCGACTCCACCGCATTGACGCCCTCGACGCCCAGATACACCGCTTCGAGGCACCAGAAACATCCACCGCCGAGCGTTGCTGTCTCGTTCATAAGCTTCACCCCAGGATCAGATTCACACAATGATCGGCAGCCGGCCTGCGTAGCGCCGCCGTATCTGCCACCGCATCCGAATATATGGCCGAACACGCGTTCTGAAAGGCGCAGTCAGGCACGAGTCAGGCACCCGTCGCGCAATGACCGCAAATCCGGCCGTGCAGATATCGAGTATAGAAACGCCGGCACGCGACGTGTGAATAACCGTGCCTCACACACGCAAGCGCCGCGCCCGCGCCTCGATCCAGCACGATCGTCAAATTTTCGGGTGCAGCCTTTCGAGGCGATCGTCGATGCAACCGCCCGGCTGCCACGCGCCGCACGCATTGTGCTGCGGCGCGCGCGGCGATTGCAGTTAAAATTGGCGGAAATCAACGATTTTCACCATGACTTTCGAAACATCCGCTTCCCGCCGCGCGGGTATACGCTTCAATTCGCGCTTCAATTCGCGCCTTGATTCGCGCTGCAGTCGTTCTTTCACACGGCGCGCGACGGGGGCCTCGCCCCGATGAAGCGCGCGAGCCCACCCAACTTCGACCCGTCCGCGTTCAAACAGGCGCTCAGCCAGTTCGCGACCGGCGTCACCGTGATTACGACGCGCGCCGCGTCCGGTCAATTGATCGGCATCACGGCCAGTTCGTTCAACTCGGTGTCGCTTTCTCCGCCGCTCGTGCTGTGGAGTCTCGCGACGCGCTCCGCGTCGATGCCGGTGTTCCGCGCCAACAGTCACTACGTGATCAATGTGTTGGCCTCGACGCAGCTCGATCTGTGCAAGCGCTTCGCGACCGTGAAGGGCGACCGCTTCGAGGGCGTGTCGCACGCGGCGGGCGACAGCGGCATGCCGGTGCTCGACGGCGCACTCGCGTGGTTCGAATGCCATAACCGCAGCCGCTATGAGGAAGGCGACCACGTGATTTTCGTCGGCGAAGTGGAGCGCTGCGGTGTGCATGAAAATGCCGCGGACATGCTGCCGCTCGTGTTCCAGAGCGCGCAGTTCCACGGCCTGAAGCCGCTTTGAGCGGCGCGGCGCTTCCCTGGCGTCTGTAGCGCCTGTCGGTCGGACGCGTCGAAAACGGCGCGCCCCGCCCTCATCATCCTGAACGGTCGCTATGCGTGGCTCCGTGCCCGCTGTTCTTCTTCACGAGCGACACCGGCACGCCCGAATCTTCCTTCAGCGTTTCGAGCACGATGTTCGAGCGGATGTCCATCACCCCCGGCGCCTTGTACAGGCGATTGAGCACGAAGTCCGAATAGTGCTTGAGGTTGTGCGCGAGCACGCGCAGCAGATAGTGGGTTTCGCCGGTCACGACGAAAGCGCCGACCACTTCGGGCCAGTCGCGCAACGCTTCGGCAAAACTCTCGTGCCAGTTCTGCTGGTCGTTGCGCATCGATACCTGCACGAACGCTTCCAGCTCGAACCCCAAAACTTCGCGGTTCAAGCACGCTCGGTAGTGTTCGATGACGCCCTGCTCTTCCAGCAGACGCAGGCGTCGCAGACAGGCCGATGGCGAGAGCGAGATGCGCTCCGCCAGGTCGAGATTGCTGATCCGTCCTTCCTGCTGAAGCACCGTCAAGATACGGCAATCGGTGGCGTCGAGCGAGATCGCGTTCATATTCGGTCTCCCTTTCCTGTTTGACTCAAATTATGTTCCAAGACACGGCTGGTAAGGAGATTTTTTCGCAATCACATTTCACAGCTTGACCTCTATCATTTAGAGATAGTTACCAACCGTCGACACCGTCATGCGAGCACTCTGGGACATCACCCCCGCCGTCGATACCGCCACGCCCGTCTGGCCGGGCGACACGCCGGTCGGCATCGAGCGCGTCTGGCGCATGGAGGCTGGCTCGCCGGTCAATGTCGCGCGTCTGACGATCTCGCCGCACACCGGCGCGCATACCGACGCGCCGCTGCACTACGACGTCGACGGCGCCGCGATCGGCAACGTGCCGCTCGACGCATATCTCGGTTTATGCAGAGTGATTGACTGTATCGGTGCGTCGCCTGTTGTGACGCCACAACATCTTGCCGGCTCGCTCGACGATTTGCCGCCGCGAGTCTTACTGCGCACTTACAGAAAAGCGCCGACGCGCGAGTGGGATAGTGCGTTCTGCGCGGTCGCGCCCGAGACCGTCGACCTGCTCGCCGCGCGCGGCGTGAGGCTGCTCGGCATCGACACGCCGTCGCTCGATCCGCAGGAATCGAAGACGATGGACGCGCATCACCGCATTCGCGCGCACCGGATGGCGATTCTCGAGGGCATCGTGCTCGACGCGGTCGAACCCGGCGACTACGAGCTGATCGCGCTGCCGCTGAAGCTGACCACGCTCGACGCGAGCCCGGTGCGCGCGGTGCTGCGTGCACTGCCCGGCTCGCGCTCAGCCACGCTCCCCGGCGAGCGATCAACCCGACAACCCAACCCATCGAACCCCCATGAACCATCGTGATGAAGCCGTGGCGCTCGACAGCGCCGAACCGCTCGCAGCGCTGCGTGACCAGTTCGCGCTGTCGCCGACGACCATCTATCTCGACGGCAATTCGCTCGGCGTGCCGCCGGCCGCCGCCGCGCAGCGCGCGCAGACCGTGATCGCCGCCGAATGGGGCGAGGGACTGATCCGCAGCTGGAACAATGCCGGCTGGTTCGCGCTGCCGCGCCGACTCGGCAACAAGCTCGCGCCGCTGATCGGCGCGGCCGAAGACGAAGTCGTGATTACCGACACGATCTCGATCAACCTGTTCAAGCTGCTGTCGGCCGCCGTGCGGCTCGCCAATGCGCGCGATCCGAAGCGTCGCGTGATCGTGTCCGAGCGCTCGAACTTCCCGAGCGATCTGTATATCGCGCAGGGCCTGATCGAGCAGCTCGATCGCGGCTACGAGCTGCGCCTCGTCGACGATCCGTCCGAACTGCCCGACGCGATCAGCGAGGACACCGCGATCGCGATGATCACGCACGTGAACTACCGCACCGGCTACATGCACGACATGGCCGCGCTGACGAAGCTGATTCACGACAGGGGCGCGCTCGCGCTGTGGGATCTCGCGCATTCGGCGGGCGCGGTGCCGGTCGATCTGAACGGCGTCGGTGCCGACTACGCGGTCGGCTGCACGTACAAGTACCTGAACGGCGGTCCCGGTTCGCCCGCGTTCGTGTGGGTGCCTAGACGTCACCAGAACGGGTTTGCGCAACCGCTGTCGGGCTGGTGGGGGCATCGCGCGCCGTTCGAGATGAACCCGACGTATCAGCCCGACAACGGCGTGGGCCGCTACCTGTGCGGCACGCAGCCGATGGTGTCGATGGCGCTCGTCGAATGCGGGCTCGACGTGTTCCTGCAAACGTCTATGCAGGCGGTCCGCCAGAAGTCGCTCGCGCTGACCGATCTGTTCATCGAACTCGTCGAGACACGTTGCAGCGAATTTCCACTGAAGCTCGTGACGCCGCGTGAGCATGCGAAGCGCGGCTCGCACGCGAGCTTCGAACATCCGCACGGCTACGAGGTGATGCAGGCGCTGATCTCGCACGGCGTGATCGGCGACTATCGCGAGCCGCACGTGCTGCGCTTCGGCTTCACGCCGCTGTACACGCGCTTCGTCGACGTATGGGACGCCGTCGAAATCCTGCGCGACGTGCTCGCCCGCGAGGCCTGGCGGGCCCCTGAATTCGCCCAGCGCGGCGCCGTTACCTGAGGAGATGGTATGGACGCCTCCCTCCCGCGTCGGATAGGAGAGGCAGTAGGAACGGCGGAGCCCTCGCTATACCCGACGGCATCAGAGTGCCAAAGTGGTGGTGTCAAAACGACCACTGAGGGTAAGGAGGGCTCGAAATGAAGACTACGACGTTTGGCGTGGACCTGGCAAAGCGGGTCTTTCAGGTGCACTGGGTAGACATGGACACAGGCGAGATCAACCGTCGTCAGCTCAAGCGCGAACAGCTCGTGACGTTCTTCGCGAAGCAGGCGCCCGCGCTCATCGCGATGGAAGCGTGCGGCAGCGCCCATTACTGGGCACGCCGCTTCGCGAGCTTCGGTCATCAAGTCCGGCTCATTGCGCCGTCATTCGTCCGACCGTTTGTGAAGCGCAACAAGACCGATGTGGCAGACGCGCAGGCGATCTGGGAAGCTGCACAACGGCCGGAGATGCGTTTCGTCGCTGTGAAGAGCGAAGCGCAGCAAGCGGTGCTGACGCTGCACCGCGTGCGCGCACAACTGCTCAAGATGCGTCGCATGCAGATTAACCAGACGCACGGCTTGCTGTACGAGTTTGGCGCGGGCAGTGCATCGCGGCTCGCACAGCATGAGCGACGCGGCCCGCATGCTTGGCGAGCTGGCCGACGCTTTGCCCGCCATGGTCATCGACACGCTTCGCGAACAACTGCAGCGTATCGAAGCGCTCACGCGCGACATCCGTGCCATTGAACACCGGCTCGCAGCATGGTTGCGCCAGGACGAAGGGGCCACGCGGCTCGCCGCCATTCCGGGTGTGGGCCTGCTCACGGCGACTGCCGCCATTGCCACCATCGGCGAGGCGAGTACGTTTCGCTCCGGGCGCGAGTTCGCCGCGTTCCTCGGTTTGGTGCCACGGCAAAGCGGCACGGGAGGTCGCGTCAAGCTGCTGGGCATCAGCAAAAGAGGCGACGTGTACTTGCGTACCTTGCTGATTCACGGCGCGCGCGCAGTGCTCTCGCATCCGAAGCACCTGAGCGACGCGCTGCAACGTTTGCTCGCGCGACGACCGTTCAATGTAGTGGTCGTCGCGCTCGCAAACAAAACGGCACGCACGATCTGGGCGCTGCTTGCCCACGCTCGAACGTACCAATCTGGTTACGTGGCTCACGCTGCGTAGAAGATCAACTAACTATGGAGACGTGGTCGCTAATAGGTTGCGCAGGTTGATATACATGTGATGGCGAAACAGGTCGGACCGCGGGGAAGCAAACCTGAATTCTGTCTTGTCCTTCGAGGACTCGCAGGAGATGAGGACTTCCCCGGCAGATTCCATCAGGGCCAGCGGATCACCATCCGCACCACAGGCCGGATATAAGTCTGCAACCTCATCCTGTCCGTCACACACCGAATATCACCTGGCAAACCGGGAGGCGTCCATATAACGACAGAATGACCGATCACATGCACACGCCGGGCTTGCCAGAAGAACCGGCGGCACAAGGCTGCCCGTTCGGGCACCGACGGACGGCGTCGGCGCCGTCCGCGAGCGCGGCCGACAGCGGCTGGCACGACGCGCAGCTCGACTTCTCGGAGTCGATGAGCTACGGCGATTATCTGTCGCTCGGCACGCTGCTGGACGCGCAGCATCCGTTGTCGCCGGATCACAACGAGATGCTGTTCATCATCCAGCATCAGACGAGCGAGCTATGGATGAAGCTCGCGCTGTACGAACTGCGCGCGGCGCTCGCGGCCGTGCATCGCGACGACCTGCCGCCCGCGTTCAAGATGCTTGCGCGCGTGTCGCGAATCATGGAACAGTTGGTGCAGGCGTGGAGCGTGCTCGCGACGATGACGCCGTCCGAATACACGGCGATGCGGCCGTACCTCGGCAGTTCGTCGGGCTTTCAGTCGTATCAGTACCGGCAGATCGAATTCCTGCTCGGCAACAAGAACGAGCAGATGCTGAAGCCGCACGCGCATCGCGCCGACGTGTACGCGCAAGTGAAGGCATCACTCGAAGCGCCGTCGTTCTACGACGAAGTGGTGAGGCTGCTCGCGCGCCGCGGCTTCAGGATTTCGCCCGCGCGGCTCGAACGCGACTGGACGAAGCCGACCGAACATGATGCATCGGTCGAAGCGGCGTGGCTCGAGGTGTATCGCAATCCGTCCGAGTATTGGGAGCTGTACGAGATGGCCGAGGAACTCGTCGATCTGGAGGATGCGTTCCGCCAGTGGCGCTTCCGCCACGTGACGACGGTCGAGCGCATCATCGGCTTCAAGCAGGGCACCGGCGGCACGAGCGGCGCGCAGTATCTGCGCAAGATGCTCGACGTGGTGCTGTTTCCCGAGCTGTGGCACGTGCGGACGATGCTGTAGCGGTTAGCGCGCGTAAGGCACTTCCCGGGCAAACCTGGCATCCTGGCGGGGAACAAAGAGCAAGCCAACACTATTACGCAAGTTCGGAGTTATCCGAATCTTGAGAGATGGTCAGCATGGCAGCATCGGAACCCCATAAAAACATCAGAGTGTTTCGATATGCCCGGTGCCGATGACGACGAAGGACTGAAGGTTGTACTGAGTGCTCAGCAACTCGCGGCTGTGCTATCCGGCCAGTCGATCAATCTGAGATACGAAAATTTGTATCAATTGATTGGTGGCCGCTTCCATGAAGATTTCGACTTGTTCGGAAACACAATTGAGGAATTGGTTTTGTCTTTTACATGCGAATGCACACCGGAAGAGATTTACGCGACGGTGGCCGAGATAGACCGATTCAAGAGCGATCATGCGGGGAACCTTGACGCAGCATTTGAGGAAAATTTTGGCTACCAGTGCGATCCGACCGTGTGGGAGCAGACCACTGAGGCTTTCCTTGACAAGCTTAAGCGTCTTCTTCTGAGTGAGTAGCCCGCACTTCCTCCCACCGGACGGCCCCACACCGTCTGGTAGGGCCTCCGCGTACTTCCATTTCACCCGGCAACCGACAGTGCCTGACACCCGCTAGCGCGCGGTATAACCACCATCGATCGGCAAACACACCCCGCTGATCATCGACGCCGCGTCGCTCAACAGAAACAGAATCGGCGCGGCGACTTCCGCCGATTCGGCAAAGCGCCTGAGCGGAATAGCCTGCAAAGCGGGATCGCGTTTGACAGGATCGCTCCACGCCAGCACCGCCATCGGCGTCAGCGTGACCGTCGGGTTCACGCTGTTCACGCGAATTCCGTACGGCCCCAGCTCGATGCACAACGCGCGCGTGATCGCATCGAGCGCGGCCTTCGATGCCGAATAGCTCAGATGATCGTCGAGCGCGACGAGCGCGGCCTGGCTCGACACGTTGACGATGCTGCCCGCGCGCCCCGCGTCGAGCATGCCACGCGCGACGTGCTTCGCGACTAGCACCGCCCCGCGCGCATTCACCGCCATCACGCGATCGAAGCTTGCGGCCGTCGTTTCCACCGCGCGTTCGAGCAACGCGATGCCCGCGCAATTCACCAGACCGTCGAACGGTTCGAGCGAGGCCATTGCTTCGTCGATCACGGCTTCGTCGCTGATGTCGAGCCTCAACGGCTCGCAACCGGTTTCCTCGGCGAGGCGCGCGAGCTCGTTCAGGTTGCGCGCGGCCGCGACGACCGACGCGCCGCTCGCGCACAGCGCCTCGACCGTCGCGCGGCCGATGCCGCTGGAGGCGCCCGTCACCAGAATCGAGCGGCCGGAAAAATCGAAAGTAGCGTTCATGATGATTGCAAGCGATGCATGACCGGCTTCAACGCCGGATAGAGGTCCGTGTACACGCCGAAGCGCTCTTTGTATAGCGCCATGCGCCGTGCCTCGGGCTGCGCGCGCTCGATCAGCGTGACCCAGCCGCCTTGCGCCGCTTCGCGCGACACGAGACCGACGCCGAGCGCGGCGAGCAGCGCGGCGCCCATCGCGGCTTCGACGTCCTGCTCGATCGTGTAGACCGGATAGCCGGTGACGTCGGCGATGATCTGCATCCACAGGTCCGAATGCGCGGCGCCGCCGACCACGATCAGCTTATCGTCGAGCGATTGCGCGCCTTTGCGCCCCGCCTCGATGTTGTGCTTCAGCGCGAACGACACGCCTTCGAGCACCGCGCGATACAGATGCGCGCGCGTATGAAACAGCGACAGCCCGACGAACGCGCCGCTCGCCTTTGCATCCCACACCGGGCTGCGCTCGCCCATCAGATACGGCAGGAACAGCACGCCGTCGGCGCCGGCCGGCACTTGCGCGGCGCTCTCTTCGAGCAGCCGATGCGGATCGCCATGCGGTGTCGCGCGCGCGGCCTCGATCTCCGCATGACAGAACTGCTCGCGATACCAGCTGACCGACGCGCCCGCGGTAATCGCGCCGCCGAATACGTAGATGTCGTGCTGCCCGTTGAAAACGTGCGGCATGCTGATCAAACCGTGCCGTGCGTCGACACGCTGATTGAGGTAACCCCAGCACATGCTGGTGCCGATCATCGCAACGTGCTGCCCCGCGCGCGTGACGCCGGCCGCGAACGTCGCCATCGCCGCATCGACGCCACCCGCGACGATCGCGGTGCCCGCGTCGATCCCGAGCTGCGCGGTCCATTGCGACAACAGCCCGCCCACCACCTCCGACGATTCGACCAGCCGCTCCGGCATCATCGTCGCGGGAATGCCGAGCATGTCGAGCGCTTCGTCCGACCAGTCGCGCCGCGCGATATCGTAGACGCCGCCGATGTTGCCGGCCGAGCTGTGATCGACGGCGACCTCGCCGGTCAGCATGTAGATCACGTATGCGTTCGGCGGCAAAAAATAGCGCGTATGCGCCCACACGTCCGGCTCGTTTTCACGCAGCCACAGCATCTTCGTATAACCGTAGTAGCTGTCCACCCCGTTGCCGGTGATCGTATAGAGCCGTTCGAGATCGACGTTCTCGCGCACCCAGTCGACCTGCGCGGTCGCGCGCCGGTCCATCCAGATCAGGCACGGCGCGAGCGGCCGCATGTCGTTGTCGACCGCAATGCCCGAGCCGCCGTACAGGCTACTCACGCACAGTGCCTTGATCGCGCCCGGCGCGATGCCGGCCGCCTTCGCCTCGCCGACGCACGCGGCCACGCATTCGACCACGGCCTTCAGCCACACCGCGGGCCACTGCTCGGCCCACAATGGCTTCGGCGTATCGGGCTGATAGCTCGACGCATGCTGCGCGACGATCGCGCCGTGCTCGTCGACCAGCAGCGCCTTCGTGCTCTGCGTGCCGATATCGACGCCGATGACGTAGTTCATAGAGTCTCCGTTGAAACGCCGCGCCCCAGATTCACGCGCGCGGCTTCATCAGCACCTTGATCGAATCGAGCGAGTTCGCGATCCTGATCGCTTCGTCCCATTCTTCCAACGAAAAGCCGTGCGTGACGATGCCCTTCGACGTAACGAGTCCGCGCGCGAGCAGATCGATTGCGATCGGATAGCAATAGGGCCCAAGATGCGCGCCGCGCACGTCGAGTTCCTTGCGATCGCCGATCACCGACCAGTCGAGCGTCGTATCCGCGCCGAACACCGAGAATTCGACGAAGCGCCCGAGCTTGCGGATCAGGTCCATCCCCTGATTCACCCCAATCGGCGCACCCGTCGTTTCGACATAGACGTCGCAGCCGTAGCCGTCCGTCAGTGAATGGATGATCGCGAGCGCGTCGTCCTTCCGAGGATTGATCGTCACGTCCGCGCCATATTCGCGCGCGAGTGCGAGCCGTTCTTCGACGAGATCGATCACGACGAGCCGCTTCGGCGTCTTCAGATGCGCGACCTGCGTCATCATCAGACCGAGCGGCCCCGCGCCCGCGATCACGACCACGTCGTCGAGTTGCAGATCGCCGCGATTGACCGTGTGAATCGCACACGCGAGCGGCTCGATGATCGCGGCGTCTTCGAGCGAGATGCCGTCGGGAATCTTGTGGACGATCGCGGTCGGCGGAATGCGCATGTACTCGGCCATGCCACCGTCCGCCACCTCGCGCTGAAAGCCGAAGATGTTGTGCACTTCGCACATCCAGTACTGGCCGGACTTGCAGTAGCGGCACTTGCCGCACGGCACGATCTGCTCGGCGATCACGCGCTCGCCCTTCTGCACGCCGAAATGCTCGGCCGCGCCCTCGCCCAGTTCCTCGACATAGCCGAAGAACTCATGACCCGGAATCACCGGTGCCTTGACCCATGGGCTCGGGCCGCCCCAGAACATCTTCGCGCCCGAATGGCATTTGCAGTCGCTCGCGCAGATGCCGCACGCGGCGATGCGGATCACGAGTTCGTGCGCGCGCGCGCGTGGTTTCTGTACCTGCTCGACTCGATAGTCTTTCGGTGCATGACAGACGATGGCGGTCATGTTCTGCTGGTCGGATTGAGTCGTCATTGCATGGTCCTGCGAAAAGAGGGATGTGGGGAAGCGAGCGTTACTTTCTGCGGTCGCGGCTGATATAGATTGCGAGCAGAATGATTCCGCCCTTGATCACGTTCTGCACGTATGGATTCACGCCGACCATGTTCAGGCCGTTATTCAGGACGCCGAGTAACAGCGCGCCGATCAGCGTGCCGATGATCGAGCCGCGCCCACCGGAGATCGACGTGCCGCCCATCACGACGGCGGCGATCGCGTCGAGTTCGAAACCGACGCCCGCGTTCGGCTGGCCGCTCATCAGGCGCGCGGTCAGCACGATCGCGGCAAACGCTGACGTCAAGCCGGCGATCGTGTAGACGATCAGCTTCACGCGCGCGACGCGCACGCCGGACAATCGCGTCGCCTGCTCGTTACCGCCGATCGCATACACGTAGCGGCCAAACGGCATCCGTTCGAGCAGCACCCACGCGATCAGATAGATCACCGCCATGATCACGACCGGTGCCTGGACGCCGAGAATCTTGCCGCTGCCGAAGAAGCTGACCCAGTCGGGCAGACCGTCGATCGGGTAGCCGCCCGTGTAGATCAGTGCGAGGCCGCGCGCGATACCCATCGTCGCGAGTGTGACGATGATCGGCGGCATGCCGGCGAACGCGACGAAAAAGCCGTTGGCCGCGCCGAAGCCGAGACCGACCGCGAGGCCGACCGCAAGCGCGGCCACCCCATTCATGCCGGCGACCATCAGGCCGGCCGACAGCGTGCCCGAGAGCGCCATCACCGAGCCGACCGACAGATCGATGCCGCCCGTCAGGATCACGCAGGTCATGCCGACCGCGATGATCGCGTTGATCGACACCTGGCGCAGCACGTTCTCGATGTTCGCGGCCGACAGAAAGCTGTCGCTCGCGAACACCATCACGATGCAGACGACCAGCAGGCCGATGAACGGATAGAACAGCGTCGAGCGCTTGAGCGCGGCCCACGTGAAGCGCACCGGCGCGCCCGGCGTGTCGCTGTTGACACTCGATGTTTTCGGCGAAGAGGAAGGATTAGGCATGTTCATGAGAGGCTCCGAGCGAACCGGCGGTCGCATAGGTCATCACGGCATTCGATTCGATCGCGTCGCCTTCGAGCAGCGCTTCGATGCGGCCCTGCCGGAATACGGCGACGCGGTCGCACATGCCGACGATCTCCGGCAACTCGGACGAGATCATGATGATCGAGTAGCCGCGCGCGGTCAGTTCGCGCATCAGCAGATAGATTTCGGCCTTCGCGCCGACGTCGATGCCGCGTGTCGGTTCGTCGAAGATCAGGATGTTGGTGTGGTGATTGAGCCAGCGCGCGATCACGACCTTCTGCTGATTGCCGCCCGACAGCGTCGCGACTTCGGTGTGCATCGTTGGGGCCTTCACGCCGACGCGCTTCATGATGTCGGCGGTCGCGCGCGCTTCGCTACGTTGGTCGATGAAGAAACGTAGCGACCGGTACTTGCCGAGGTTGTTGATCGAGATGTTCTGCTTGATCGAGAACTCGGTAATGAGCCCTTCGGTCTTGCGGCTCTCGGGCAGAATGCCGACGCCCGCGCGCAGCGCATCAGCCGGATCGGCGAGCTTCGCGGCCGCGCCGTTGACGCGAATTTCCTTCGCGTACGCACGGTCCGCGCCGATCACCGCGAGCGCGGTCTCGGTGCGCCCCGAACCGACGAGTCCCGCGAAGCCGAGAATCTCGCCCTCGCGCAGCGTGAAGCTCAGCTCGGGGCTGTCTTTGAACAGCTGCAAGCGCACGACGTCGAGCACGACCTTCGCGTCGGCGCGCGGCGTCGGCTTCGGCGGAAAGCTGCTTTCGATGCGGCGTCCCACCATCATCTGCACGAGCCGGCCCACGTCGGATTGCGCGACCTCGGTCATGCCGACGTACTGGCCGTCGCGCAGCACCGTGATGCGGTCGCACACCTCGAAAATCTCTTCGAGGTGGTGCGAGATGAAGATCATCGCGACGCCCTGCTGCTTCAGCTCGCGCATGATCGTGAACAGATGCGCGGCCTCGGCGGGCGTCAGCGTCGCGGTCGGTTCGTCGAGAATCAGCACGCGCGCATCGAGCGACAACGCCTTGCCGATTTCGACGAACTGCTGCTGCGCTACCGACAGTTCCCGGATCTGCACCGACAGATCGATCGCTACGCCAAGCCGCTCAAAAATCCGCGCCGCCGCGCGCCGCATGCTGCCGCGTTCGAGCAGACCGAAGCGGTTGCGCAATTCACGGCCGAGAAACATGTTCTCCACCGCGTTCAGATACGGAATCAGGCTGAACTCCTGAAACACGATACCGACGCCTGCGGCCACCGCGTCGTGATAGTTCGCGAAGTGGCGTTGCTCGCCGTCGAGCGTGATCGTGCCTTCGTCGGGCTGGTAGATACCGCACAGAATCTTCATCAGCGTCGACTTGCCCGCGCCGTTCTCGCCGAGCAGCGCGTGAATCTCGCCGCGCGCGATCTCGAGGTGAATGCCTTGCAGCGCCTTCACGCCGGGAAAGCTCTTGCTGATGTTGTCGAGCTTCAGAATCGTGTCCATCGCATGTTCCTGTGCCGCGCGCCGCCGCGCATGATCCGCACGCGCGGCGGCCTGCGCTTGCATTACCAGCTGAAGCCCTTAGCGTTGCTCTTGTCGATCATCTTCACGTCGACCGGAATCGCTTTCGGCACATTGGCGCCCCACTTCTTCGCGAGCGCGATGCCGAGCGCGATGCGCACCTGGTCGGCCGGGAATTGCGCAGACGTCTCGACGAATTTCGAATTCGGCTTCTGGATCGCGGCGATCGCTTCCGGTGCGCCGTCGACGCTCGTCAGCTTGATGTCCTTGCCCGACGATTCGATCGCCGACAGCGCGCCCATCGAGCCGCCGTCGTTCACGCTGAACACGCCCTTCAGATTCGGATGCGCCTGGATCATGTTCTCGGTGACGGACAACGCGGTCGCGCGTTCCTGCTTGCCGTTCTGCGTATCGACGAGCTTCACGCCCGGCGACTTCGCGAGCGCCGCCTTGCAGCCGCGCACGCGTTCGAGAATCGGCACGACCGGAATGCCGTCGAGAATCGCCACTTCGCCGCTGCCGCCGATCGACTTCGCGAGGTAGTCGCACGCCATCACGCCCGCGTCGTAGTTCTTCGAGCCGACGAACGAATCGACCGGACCGTTCGCGTTCGCATCGACCGCGACCACGACGACGCCCGCCTTCTTCGCCGACATGACCGCCGACTGGATGCCGGTCGAGTCGGTCGGATTGACGAGCAGGATGTCGATCTTCTTTTGCAGCATGTCTTCGACGTCGCTGACCTGCTTGCTGACGTCGTGATGCGCGTCGGTGACGATGACCGTCGCGCCAGTCGACGCGGCCGCGTCGTTCAGCGCTTTCTGCATCGTCACGAAGTACGGGTTGTTCAGTTCCTGGAACGTCATGCCGATTTTCAGCGGCGCGGCCTGCGCGGTCTGCGCGGCCGACACAGCGACTAGCGACAAACCGAACGCGAGCGCGGCGACACGGCGCGCGAACATCATCGAAGGGTTAAGCGAAAGAGTAGACGGCTTCATGGTTGTCTCCATTTTTTGAAGTGAGCACGCCCCGTCGCGCTGTGGGCGCACAGCGCGATCGATGCGTGTTGAAACGCGAGTGGAATAAAGCTGTGAACTACCGGATGGGCACTATGTGACCGGGTACGCGACGCCGCTACGCGACAAGCCCGGCGCGAGCACGATCGCCGGCGCGTTGTCGATGCCCCTGCCATGCGCGGCCGCCTGCTCGGAAGCATCGCGGCTCGCATCGTTCAGTTGCTGATAACGGCGAAACGTCGACGGCGCCATGCCCTTCATCGCAAGAAACTGCCGGTTGAAATTCGACAGGTTGTTGAAGCCCGCCTTGAAGCAGATGTCGGTCACGCTCAGTTCGCCGTCGGTCAGCAACTGGCACGCGAGATTGATGCGCATGCGGTTCACATACTGCACGAACGGCAGCCCGGTATGGCGGCGGAAATAACGCGAAAACGCGCTGACGCTCTGGCCGGCGAGTTGCGCAAGCTCCGACTCGCGCAACTCGTTCGCGAGGTTCTTGCCGATATACGCGAGCACGTGATTGATGCGGGTCGCCGCGAAGCTGGTCGGATCGGCCTGATAAGCGGGACTCGCGAGCGTGTCGCGATCCGGCGCGTTGATCAGGATCTCGAGCATCGACATGAACAGCACGAGCCGGCGCAGCCCGCGCGCCGCGAGCAGTTCGAGAAAGAGCGGCTTGATCTGCGCGGATGTCTCCAGGCCGAACGACAGGCCGCGACGCGCATCGGCGAGCAGCGCCTCGACCTGACGCCACTCCGGAAAACTCTCGAGACAGTTCGATACGAACTCCTGGCCAAACTGCACGACCAGATTGCGCTGCACGACGCTCTCGCCTTCGGGCACGTCGCTGACCCAGTTGTGCGGCAGATTCGGCCCCATCAGCACGAGGTTGCCGGGCGCGAAGCTGCCGATGTGATCGCCGACGAACATCTTGCCGGTCGTCGCGACGATCAGATGGATTTCGTACTCCGGATGAAAGTGCCAGCGCACCGTGCGATACGGATAGCCATGCGACCACACTTTGAACGATTCGTCGTGGCGTACGGCCACGATTTCGAGATCAGGTTGCACTGTCTGCCTCCATGAAGCGGCGCGCGGGAGGCACCGCCGATCTTGATCTTGTAAAGCGAAAAGTAACCGCCAAACGCGTTGGCGACCACTTTAAAAGAAACCGCGGACCGATACTTTTTTGTATTCGGGTTAGCCCCGACGCGTGCGCGGTCAAATTTGATGCAATGCAATATGAGCGGCGCGACTCGTTTTCTCGCCTCGGTTGCTCGCCGCTGCCGCCGACGCATCGCCCATGGCGCGCTGCGCCATCAAAAGCCCGCCCCCTTGCCTTGACTTTCGTTTCTCCGGGTACGATCATTCGCTCACATACAGAGCAAATGCTCTGCACGCACAGAACGCGCGCCGCGAGCGCCGCGGACAAGTTTTTGGAGACACAACATGAACAGCGGGCAAGGCAGCGGCGCGGCCGCACACGTGATCCTGCACATCGGCGCGGGATCGTTTCATCGCGCGCATCAGGCGTGGTATCTGCACCGGCTGAACGAAGCGAGCACGGCCGGCGAGCCGCGCTGGTCGCTGAGCGTGGGCAATATCCGCGGCGACATGAACCCGGTGCTCGAAGCGCTCGCCGCGCAGAACGGCGTCTACACGCTCGAAACCGTCACGCCGCAAGGCGAGCGCGCCTACGAGACGATCCGCTCGATCGAGCGCGTGCTGCCGTGGAGCGAAAGCCTCGACGGACTGATCGACGCGGGCGCCGATCCGGCTTGCAAGATCATCGCGTTCACCGTGACCGAAGGCGGCTATTACCTCGACGAACACGACCGGCTCGACACCGCGAATGCCGATCTCGCCGCCGACCTCGCCGGCGGCCACACGACGATCTACGGCGCGCTCGCGGCGATTCTCGACGCGCGCGTGAAGCGCGGCGCGGGACCCGTCACGCTGCAGACCTGCGACAACCTGCGCAGCAACGGCGAGCGCTTTCATGCGGGCATGAGCGAGTTTCTCGAACGACGCGGCGCGAACGAACTCGCGCAATGGTTCGACGACAACACGTCATGCCCGTGTTCGATGGTCGATCGCATCACGCCGCGTCCGACGCCCGACGTGCGCGAGCGCGTGAAGGCCGCGACCGGCGTCGACGACGCGAGTCCGGTGATGGGCGAGGCGTTCATCCAGTGGGTGATCGAAGACCGCTTCATCGCGGGACGGCCCGCCTGGGAGAAGGTCGGCGCGGAACTCGTCGATTCGGTGCTGCCGTACGAGGAAGCGAAGATCCGCATTCTCAACGCGACGCATAGCTGCATCGCGTGGGCGGGCACGCTGGTCGGCCTGAACTACATCCACGAAGGCACGCTCGATGCCGACATCCGCCAGTTCGCGTATGACTACGTGACCGAGGACGTGATCCCGTGTCTGACACCGAGTCCGCTCGATCTCGAACGCTATCGCGACGTCGTGCTCGAGCGCTTCAGCAACCCGCATATCCTCGACACGAACCAGCGCGTCGCCGCCGATGGCTTCTCGAAGTTGCCCGGCTTCATCGCGCCGACACTCGCCGAATGCTTCGAGCGCGGCGTCACGCCGGCGGCGAGCGCGATGCTGCCCGCGTTGTTCTTCCGCTTTCTGGAACGCTGGCACACGGGCAAGCTGCCCTACGCGTATCAGGACGGCGTGATGGAAGAGCGCGTCGCGCACGCCTTTTTCACGGCGCCCGATCCGCTGCGCGCGTTCGCGGCCGACCGGCTGCTGTGGGGCGGCATGGCGCAGACGCCCGAGCTCGAAGCGGCACTCGCGGGCGCGCTCGCGCGGGTCGACGCATGGCTCGCCGAACGCGGCGCGACTAGCCAGGCTTAATGCGCATGACAGCGCGCGCGATGAACCGCTAAAGTAGCGCATCCCCAACGACGAAGGTTTCGCTCCCATGTACCTTGGCATCGACCTCGGCACGTCCGAAGTGAAAGTTCTGCTGCTCGCCTCCGACGGCCGCGTGATCGGCACCGCAGGCTCGCCGTTCACCGTTTCGCGTCCGCACCAGCGCTGGGCCGAGCAGAATCCCGAAGACTGGTGGGCCGGCACGCGCACGGCGCTCGCCGCGTTGCGCGCGCGTCATCCCGACGAATTCGCGCAGATTCGCGGCATCGGCCTGTCGGGGCAGATGCACGGCGCGGTGCTGCTCGACGCGGAAAACCGCGTGCTGCGGCCCGCGATCCTGTGGAACGACATGCGCAGCGACAAGGAGTGCGCGGAGCTGACCGAGCGCGCGCCGGAACTGCACAGCGTCGCCGGCAATCTGGCGATGCCCGGTTTCACGGCGCCGAAGCTGCTGTGGGTCGCGCGTCACGAGCCGGAGATTTTCGCGAGGACTGCCTGCGTGCTGCTGCCGAAAGACTATCTGCGCCTGCAACTGACGGGCGGCAAGGTGTCCGATCCATCGGACGCGGCCGGCACATTGTGGCTCGACGTCGCGAAACGCGATTGGTCCGATTCGCTGCTCGCTGCCTGCAACATGACGCGCGCGCAGATGCCGGCGCTGCGCGAAGGCAGCGCGCCGGCCGGCACGCTGCTGCCGGAACTCGCGCGCGAATTCGGCCTGCGCGACGACGTGATCGTCGCGGCCGGCGGCGGCGACAACGCGACCAGCGCGATCGGCATCGGCGCGACGCAACCGGGCGACGGCTTCGTGTCGTTGGGCACCTCGGGCGTGCTGTGCGTGGTCGGCGACAGCTTCCGCCCGAACCCGGCCTCCGCCGTGCACGCGTTCTGTCATGCGATCCCGGACCGCTGGCATCAGATGAGCGTGGTGCTGTCGGCGGCGAGCTGTTTGCGCTGGGTCTGCAAGCTGACGTCGACCGACGAGCCGACGCTGCTCGCCGAAATCGAGGCGCTGCCCGCCGAGGCCTTGACCACCGCGCCGCTCTTTTTGCCGTATCTGTCGGGCGAGCGCACGCCGCACAACGACCCCTATGCGCAAGGCGCATTCTTCGGCATGACTCACGCAACCGACCGCGCGCTGCTCGGCTACGCGGTGCTCGAAGGCGTGACGCTCGCGCTGACCGACGGCCTCGACGCGCTGCGCGCGGCCGGCACCGAGGCGAAGGTGTTGTCGCTGCTCGGCGGCGGCGCACGCAGCGACTACTGGGCCCAGTTGCTCGCCGATGCGCTCGACACCGTCACCGTCAAGCACGGTGGCGGCGAAACCGGCGCGGCGCTCGGCGCGGCGCGTCTCGGCTGGCTCGCCGCCGGTGGCGAGCCGGCCACCGTGCTGACCAAGCCGCCTGTCGAAAAGGAGTTCACACCGAATCCGCGCCGCCACGCGCAATTGCGCACCCGGCTCGAAGCGTATCGCGCGCTGTATCGACACGTACGGCCGCTGTTCGATCCCGCGCGCGCACCGCTCGCCTGAGCGTCAACCGCGGCCAGCCCGCGCGACAGACGCGCCGCCGGCCGCTATCATCGGCGCACTTCAACCGAAACCTCATCGTGCCCAGGTCCACAGAAAAACTCGATCTCGCCACGCGCGCCGCGTGGCTCTACTACGTCGCGGGCAATACCCAGAACGAAATCGCCGAGAAGCTGCAGGTATCGCGGCCGGTCGCGCAGCGGCTCGTCGCGTTCGCGGTCGAAAAGAACCTGATCCGCGTGCGGGTCGATCACAAGCTCGCTGATTGCCTGTCGCTCGCCGATCAGCTGTCGAAGCGCTATGGCCTCAGCCTATGCGAGATCGTGCCGATCGACGGCGATACGGCCGAGGAAGTCGACCGCAAGCTTGCGGTGGCCGGCGCGCAGGTAATGGAGCGCTATCTGAGCGAGGAAAAGCCGATGGTCGTCGCGGTCAGCAGCGGCCGCACGCTGAAGGCCGCGGTCGATCAGATCGCGCAGCTAGACCGTCCGCAGCATCGGCTGGTATCGATGGTCGGCGCGATCGCGCAGGACGGCTCCTCGAACCGTTACGACGTCGCGCTGCACATTTCGGAAAAGACCGGGGGCAAGCATTTTCTGCTGCCCGCGCCGCTGCTCGCCGACAGCGAGGCCGAGCGCGCACAGTGGTGCAATCACCGTCTCTATCGGATCGTCGAATCGCTGTCGGCGCAGGCCGATGTCGCGTTCGTCGGCATCGGCAACATTGGGATGACCTGTCCGTTGCACGAGGACGGCTTCATCACGGAAGGCGAGGTGAACGAGCTGATGCAGAACGGCGCGGTCGCCGAAATGCTCGGCCTGCCGATCGATGCGGCCGGCGCGCACGTCGAATCGCCGACCGGCCGACGCGTGACGAGCATCGCGCTCGACACGCCGCCACGCCGGCCGACCATCGGCTTCGCGGGCGGGCTGCGCAAGCGCGAGGCGCTGATCGCGGTGCTCAAGGGGGGATGGTTGTCGGGGCTCGTGACCGATGAGTTGTGTGCGCGGGCGGCGTTGGAGGCGTGAGTTTCGAATGCGTGCCGGTCGCGCTCTATCGCGTCAACGCCCGCAAGCACCGCTCACGCTTGACGATCTGCAGTGCGTGCCTTTGACACGCATGATTCTTTCAACGCAAGGCATAAAAAAGCGCCCGCAGAAGAAGCGTGCCTTCTGTTTAATCTATCCAGAGCGATTGTCTACTCGCTTGCCAAATCAGTCTTCATCTTCAAGCCAGATACAGAAATATTGACCATCTCCACTACTTATCACAGTACCCGAATCAAATGTCGATTCCCTGCCTGTAGCGCCGTTATGACGAAACAGTCACGGCGAGCATCATGCTGCGGCTATTCCTGCTTGATGCAGAACGGGTCTCGTGCATCGGGCTACGGAAAATTCGGAGTCGTCCGAATCTTGAGAGACGGTCCGCACGGCAGCATCGGAACCCCATAAAAACATCAGAGGGGTTCGATATGCCCGGTGCAGATAATGCCGACGGAGTGAAGGTTGTACTGAGCGCTCCGCAACTCGCGGCCGTGCTATCCCGCCAGTCGATCAGCCAGACCGAGATGCTTTCCAACCGGCTTTGGGGCGGGTTACAGCTCGTCGGCGGCGTGCTGGAAATGGTCGGTGCGGGTGCGCTGTGCGTTTTGCCCGACCCGACGATGGCGAGCAAAGCCGGGTGTGTCGTGTTCGGGGTACATGGTTCGGACTCGGCGGCGGCGGGCCTGCGGCAGGTCTGGACTGGTCAGGATACGGCCACGCTGACCCAGCAGGGCACAACGAAACTCGCTGAAGCGATGAAGGCGAGCCCCGACATGGCGAACAATATCGGCCTGTCGCTCGATATCGCCGTGCCATTCGGCTTTGCCGGCTCGATCAAGGCGGCACGCGCTGCGCGCGTCACGATGGGCCGGATCAACCTGGACATGCATGAGGCGAAGGCGGGCAGCCGGATCGGTGGACATACGCTCTTGAAACATGTCGGACGGACCGAAGCGCAGTTGCGGGAAAGATTGGTAAATGAGCCGAAGCGGAAAATCGTGTCGTCGTTCACAAGCCGCGGGACTGCGGAATGGGCTATATCGGAAGTTATGTCTTCAAACGTAGGTAGAATCCGCACGTGGGCGCAGAATCCGACGCGAGATATTACTCTCACACTGATTAAGCACGTCGCGGGTGACGTTGGATATGGGATATCGAGGGCAACAGGAAAGCTAACGAAGATGAACAGGGTTACAGTCTTTCTAAAGTACGAACCCTATAATGGCATGTCATATTACGTGCTTACCGCTTACATTGACTGAAGGGAAACGATGTCGCCCGAACGCTACCCGGCGATGCGCCGCATATTCCACGTGTATTTTGGTCAGGATTTTGACCTGTTTGGCGAAACCATTGCTGAAATCGTGGCTTGTTACAAGAAGGACAGTCCCCACACATATTCGGATTTGATTCGTGAAATCAATTCGTTCATGGATGAGCACTCGACCGATCTGGATTCTGCGTTCGAAACAAGCTATGGAGCGGGTTTTGATCCGACACTGTGGGCACACACCACCGAGTCTTTTCTTAATGAACTTAAGCGTCTCATGAGCGAGTAACCTCGTTTTCCCCGAACCGGACGACTCCCCGCCGTCCGGTAGGTTTTTCGTGCGTTCGTTTCACCTTGGCAAGCGAACGCGCCTAACACCTTCCACGGACAGCGCCTTGCGTGCGCCGCCTGCTTATGCAATGCGTCATCGCGCGATCACGCCGCCAGCACCTCAACAATCTTGCGCTGGAACGCCTTGCCTTCGCTATCAAACAGATGGCAATGCTCGGGCGTCGCGCCGAGCTTCTGCGTATTGCCCTTCGCATGCCGTTCGAGCGGCGGAATCCGCGCGATCAAACCCTCGGGCGCGACGCTCGACTCCGCGTACAGATACGCGGCATCGCCGAGCGATTCGACCGTCATCGTGCGTGCCTCGATACCATCCTCGGTCGTGCTGACGTGCAGATGCTCGGGGCGGATGCCGACCGTCACCTTGTCGCCCTGCTTGGCCGCGCCCGGCTCGACCAACACGCGCTGCGTCTCGCCGGTCTCGTAACGCACCGAGAGGCCGTCATGCGACACCGACTGCACGACGCCTTCCATGAAGTTCATCTTCGGCGAGCCGATGAAGCCGGCCACGAAGCGGTTCGCCGGCGCGTGATACAGCATCGTCGGACTGCCGACCTGCTCCAGATTGCCCGCCGACAACACGACGATCTTGTCGGCCAAAGTCATCGCCTCGACCTGGTCGTGCGTCACGTAGATCATCGTCGTCTTCAGCTCGTCGTGCAGGCGCGCGAACTCGAGGCGCATCTTCACGCGCAGCGCGGCGTCGAGATTCGACAGCGGCTCGTCGAACAGGAACACCTTCGGCTTGCGCGTGATCGCGCGGCCGATCGCGACACGCTGACGCTGCCCGCCCGACAGCTGCTTCGGCTTGCGATCGAGCAGATGGTCGATGTGCAGGATCTTCGCCGCGTTGCGCACGGCTGAGTCGATCTCCGGCTTCTTCGCGCCGGCGAGCTTCAGGCCGAACGCCATGTTGTCGTACAGCGTCATGTGCGGATACAGCGCGTACGACTGGAACACCATCGCGATGCCGCGCTTGGCCGGCGGCACGTCGTTCATGCGCACGGCGTCGATGTTCAGATCGCCGCCCGTGATGTCCTCGAGGCCCGCGATCATCCGCATCAGGGTCGATTTGCCGCAACCGCTCGGCCCGACGAACACGACGAACTCGCCATCGGCGATGTCGAGATTGATGTCGCGCATCACTTCGTTGTCGTCGTAGGCCTTTCTGATGTCGCGCAAGGTTACGCTTGCCATGATGTGTCTCCGTGTAATGCTGTTCGATGCTGCTCGTTACTTCGTGCTGCTACCTGATGCCGTGTCGTGTCGCGTGCATTCGTGCGCTCATGGCGCCGCGGCCGTCGCGGAGAGCGTCCATTGCGCGACGAGGTCGGGCAACTGCCGCATGTCCTCGAACACATGACGCGCGCCCGCCGCGTGCAATCGATCGATCTGCGCATCGCTCGCATGACCGCCGCCGATAAACCCCAGCACCGCCATGCCCGCCGTGGCCGCCGCCGTGACGCCGGTCACGCTGTCCTCGACGACGAGGCACGCACCCGGCGCGAGCCCGAAGCCTTGCGCCGCCGCCAGGTACACGTCCGGCGCGGGCTTCGGATTCGGCACCGCATCGGCGCAGAACAGCCGCTCGCCGAAGAAACGCTTCAGGCCCGTGCGCGCCAGCACCGTCTCGACGTAGGGCCGGAAGCTATTGCTCGCGCAGCCTTTGACGAGCGGCACCTGGGTCAGCGCCATCTCGATGCCATCGACGGCGGGCGCCTCGATCGCCGCCGCTTCGACCGCGCGGCGGATCGCATCGATATCGTCGGCGCCGAGCTGTTTGCCGAGCTGAGTCGCGGTGTCCTGCAACACGCGCTCGATGCGCAGCCCGAGCAGCGGCAGCACCACCGGCGCGACGTCGATGCCGGGCCAGCGCGCCTCGAGTTCGCGCACCAGCATGCGCGCGGCCACCGCTTCGCTGTCGATCAGCACGCCGTCGCAATCGCAGATCAACGCATAGCGCACGATGCCCGGGCCAGCCGTCATTTGACGGCCCCGAACGTGAGCCCGCGCACCAACTGCTTCTGCGACAGCCAGCCGACGATCAGGATCGGCGCGACCGCCAGCAACGAAGCGGCCGACAACTTGGCCCAGAACAAACCTTCAGGACTCGAATACGACGCGATGAACACGGTCAGCGGCGCCGCGTTCGAGCTCGACAGGTTGATGCTCCAGAACGCCTCGTTCCACGCCAGGATCACGAGCAACAGCGCGGTCGACGCGAGCCCGGGCAGCGCCATCGGCATCAGCAGATAGACGATCTCCTGCCACGTCGCCGCGCCGTCGATGCGCCCGGCTTCGAGAATGTCGCGCGGAATCTCGGCGAAGTACGTGAACGCCATCCAGACCGCGATCGGCAGATTGATCAGCGTGTAGACGATGATCAGGCCCGACACGGTATCCAGAAGGCCGGTGTTTTTCCACAGCAGATAGATCGGCACCAGCACGCCGACCGACGGCATCATCTTCGTCGACAGCATCCACAGCAGCACTTTCTGCGTGCGGCGCGTCGGGAAGAACGCCATCGCGTACGCGCACGGCACCGCGAGGATCAGGCACAGCAGTGTGACGCCGACCGAGATCAGTATCGAGTTCCACGCGAACGCGAAGTAGTTGCTGCGCGCGAACACCTCGCGGAAGCTGTCGAGCGTCGGCACGAAAAACAGCGACGACGCATAGGCCTGCTGCTCGGTCTTGAACGCGGTGATCGTCATCCAGAAGATCGGGAAGAACAGCAGCAGCGCGACGAGCCACGCGATCACGCCGGGAATGCCGCGACGAATCGTGTCGAACGGCGATTTGGTCGGCACCGCGACCGGCTGCGTCGTCGATGCCGTAGTGGAGGCAACGTGGCTCATTTTTCGTACTCCCCTTTCAGGTTCTTCGCGAGCATCCGCACGAGGAAGATCGACACGATATTGGCCAGCACGACCGCGAGAATACCGCCCGCCGAGGCGAGACCGACGTCGAACTGTTGCAGGCCCAGCGCGAAGATCAGGTACGACAGGGTGGTGGTCGCGTTGCCCGGACCGCCGCCCGTGGTCGTATAGATCTCGGCGAAGATCGACAGCAGGAAAATCGTCTCCATCATCACGACGACCGCGATCGCACGTCGCAGGTGCGGCAGCGTGATGTAGAAGAACATCGAGAACGGACCGGCGCCGTCGATCTTCGCGGCTTCCTTCTGCTCCTGATCGAGCGACTGGATCGACGTGAACAGGATCAGGAACGCGAACGGCAGCCACTGCCACGCGACGATCATGATCACCGCGGTGAGCGGATAGTCGGCGAACCAGTCGATCGGCTGCATGCCGAGCGCGCGCATGCCCTGCGCGACGAGGCCGTACACCGGGTGCAGGATCATGTTCTTCCAGATCAGCGCGCTGACCGTCGGCATCACGAAGAACGGGCCGATCGCGAGCAGGCGTGCCACGCCCTGCCCGTAGAACTTGCGATCGAACAGGATCGCCATCAGCACGCCGCCGCCCACGGTGATCACGAGCACCCATACGATCAGCTCGATCGTATGCGCGATCGACGGACCGAACGACGGATCGGTCGCGAGATAGCGGTAGTTGTCGAAGCCGGCGAAGCCGCGCAGATCGGGATTGAGCAGGTTGTAGTGCGAGAACGAGAACCAGATCGTCATCGCGAGCGGGATGACCATCCACAGCACGAGCACGCCGACCGACGGCGCCACGAGCCAGCGGGCCGAATTGGCCTTACGCTCCTCGCGTTCTTTTTCTGTCTGGGGATGGGTTTGCATCAGAGGTAGGCGCAAAGGACGCATGATGGACCACCTGTTCGGTAATGCGCGGAGCGTTCGCCCGAGCCGCGTATGTGCGACGCGGCGTGCCGTGCCTGAATGGCGCACGACACGCGCCGCATCGCATCGGGCGCAGACGAATGGCCGCCCTGCTGCATGAGCCGCATCGGTCGATGCGGCGGGCCTGCCGGGTTACTTCTGATAACCCGCCTGCTTGACCGCGCGATTCGCGGCCGCGTTGCCGGCCGCGAGTGCCTGGTCGACCGTCATCTGACCGGCGATCGCGCCGGAGATGCTCTGCCCGACCACCGTGCCGAACGACTGGAATTCGGGAATTCCGACGAACTGCACACCCGTGTACGGGACCGGCTTCAAGGTCGGATGATCCGGGTCGGCGGTCTGGATCGCCTTTAGCACGAAGTCGCCGAACGGCGCGGCCTGCTTGTACTCGGGGCGCGCGTAGGTGGACTCGCGCGTGCCCGGCGGCACCGAGGCCCAGCCCTCATCCTTCGCGACCATGTCAATGTACTCCTTCGAGGTCGCCCACTCGATGAACTTCTTCGCCGCATCTTGCTGCTTCGACGACTTCGGAATCGCGAGCGCCCACGCCCACAGCCAGTGCGAGCCCTTCGGCGTGACCTCGATCGGCGCGGCCGCGAAGCCGACCTTGTCGGCGATCTGCGACTGCTGCTTGTTGTAGAGCATGCCGGCCGCGACCGTCGCGTCGATCCACATCGCGCACTTGCCCGACGACATCAGCGTCAGGTTTTCGTTGAAGCCGTTCGAGCTCGCTCCCGGAGGACCGTCCTTCCTCAGCAGATCGACGTAGAACGTTATCGCCTTCTTCCATTCCGGCGAGGTCAGCTGCGCGTTCCACTTCTCGTCGAACCAGCGGCCGCCGAAGGTGTTCACGACCGTCGTGGCGTACGCCATATTCTCGCCCCAGCCCGCCTTGCCGCGCAGGCAGATGCCGTATTGCTCCTTGGACTTGTCGGTGAGCTTGTCGGCGAATTGGGCGATCTGGTCGTAGGTCGGCTGGTCGGGCATCTTCAGACCGGCCTTGTCGAACAGATCCTTGCGGTAATAGGTCATCGAGCTTTCGACGTAGAACGGCAGCGCGTACAGCTGGCCGTTCGCGGACAGACCGTCGCGGGCCGTCTTCACGACGTCGTTGAGGTCATAGCTCGCCGGCAGGTTGGTGATCGGCGCGAGCCAGCCGCGCTTGCCCCATTGCGGGGTTTCATACGCGCCGATCGTCATTACGTCGAACTGGCCGCTGCCGGTCGTGATGTCGGTCGTCGCGCGCTGACGCAGCACGTTTTCCTCGAGGATCACCCAGTTCAGCTTGATGTCCGGATTCGCTTTTTCGAACGCGGGCGACAGCTTCTTCAACTCGATCATGTCCGGATTGTTCAGCGTCGCGATCGTCACCGTCGCCGCCGATGCGCTCAGCGCGAAGCAGGTGGCCGCGCCGGCACCGGCCGCCTTCAGCACGAATTTGAAAGCTGGTTTCATCGTTGTCTCCTTTCTCGTACGTTATGTGATGCTGCGTTCGTTTGACGGAATGACGCGCCGCTCAGAGCAGTCAACGTGCCCGCTCCCTGCTCTTTATTCAGCTCATCCAGTTACCGCCGTCGACGTTCAGCGTCTGCGCGGTGATGTAGTCGGCATCGGCCGACGCGAGGAACAGCGCGGCGCCGGTCAGGTCGTCGGGCACGCCCATGCGGCCGAGCGGCACGGCCTCGCCGACGAGGCGCTTCTTCTCGCCGAGCGGCCGGTTCTCGTAGCGCGCGAACAGCGCGTCGACCTCGTTCCACATCGGCGTGTCGACGACGCCCGGCGCGATGCCGTTCACATTGATCTTATGCGGCGCGAGCGCGAGCGCCGCGGACTGCGTATAGCTCAACACCGCCGCCTTGGTCGCGCAGTAGTGCGACACGAGCGCCTCGCCGCGCCGCCCGGCCTGCGACGACATATTGATGATCTTGCCGCCGCGGCCCTGCTCGACCATCTGCCGCGCGACCGCCTGCATCAGGAAGAACATGCCCTTCACGTTGACCGCGAACAGGCGGTCGAACACGTCCCAGGATTCGTCGAGGAGCGGGCGCATGTCGAACAGCGCCGCATTGTTGAACAGGATGTCGATCTGGCCGAAGCAGCCGAGCGTGCTCGTGACGATGCGCTCGATGTCCTCGCGGCGCCGGACGTCGGCGCTGACGCTCAACACGCGCTCGCCGTAGATGCCGCGCAGCGCGCCGCCGAGGCTGTCGGTCGGCTTCACGTCGACCAGCACGCAGCGCGCGCCCTCGTCGAGATAGCGCAGGGCTACCGCTTCACCGATACCGCTGGCCGCGCCCGTCAGAATGGCGACTTTGTCCTGCAATCGTGCCACTGCCTGTCTCCGCTTCGTTTTTACATTTTGGCGCGCGGTGAGCGAACGCTCATCACGCGAACAATTGCTCGGCTAGTGATCGAATGATCGGATACGGACCGGATCATGTCAAGGCACGCGGACGAATTTCGATGGTGCAGCGCGGCAGGAGCAAGCCCATTGCGCGATGGGTCGCCACGACGCGTTCGCTGCGTGCCGTCGTGCGAGGATTCGCACCGCTGACAAAAAATCGCGCTACGTTATATCATTTCGACCTTGCAGCCCGCTCGGGGGCCGCCATGTCAGGAGATTCACGCCGATGACTACCTCGCTCGCCGAACAGCACGCCATGCGGGTCGCGCATGCGGACGCGCACGCCGCGGCGCAGGGGCTCGCGCTGACGCCGCTGCGCCGCCAGGTGTACGCGGCGATCGTCGCGAGCGAGCGGCCGGTCGGCGCGTACGAGTTGCTCGACGCGCTCGCCCCCGAGCGCGGTCGCATGTCGCCGACCACCGTCTATCGCGCGCTCGACTTCCTCGTCGCGCACGGCTTCGTGCACCGGATCGAATCGAAGAACGCGTTCGTCGCCTGCTGCGAAATCGGCGTGCCGCATCGCAGCCAGTTCCTGATGTGCGACGGTTGCGGCGCGACTGTCGAGATTCCCGGCGACGAGCTCGCCGACCGCCTGTCGCACAGCTCACCCGCGCATGGCTTCGAGGTGCATCGTCAGGTGATCGAGCTAAGTGGACTGTGCGGGCCATGTGCGCGAGCGGCGAAGCCTGGCGGCGCCGGCGGCGCAGCAGGCAATTCGTCGTGATCAGATGCGCGGCGCCGCGCTAAGCACCACCCCGTGCCACCCCGTATTTGGCCTTGCCACCGCGAGTGGCTGATTCAACTCTCACCCAGCAGGAAACAACGATGAAAACAATCGGTTCGATGTTGTCTAGAGCGCACCGCGCGCTGAAGCGTTCGATGTCTGTGCGCACCCATCTGTGCACCTGCCTGCTCGCGATCGCGGCGCTCGGCTTCGGCCACAACGCGTTCGCCGCCGACGCGAAAATTCCGGTCGTCGCCGCGGAGAACTTTTATGGCGACGTGGTCCGGCAACTCGGCGGCGATCGCGTCGACGTGACCAGCATCCTCAGCAACCCGGACCAGGACCCGCATCTGTTCGAAGCGAGCCCGGCCACCGCGCGCGCGTTACAGCATGCGAGCCTCGTCGTCTACAACGGCGCCGACTACGATCCGTGGATGGTGAAGCTGCTGGCCGCGTCGAAAGGCGCGCATCGCACGGTGATCATCGCGGCCGACCTCGTCGGCAAAAAAGGCGGCGACAATCCGCACCTGTGGTACGACCCGGCGACGATGCCGAAAGTCGCGCGCGCGGTCTGCGACGCACTCAGCGCTGCTGACCCGGCGCACAAGCCGGCGTACGATGCGAACCTCGCGAAGTTTCTCGATTCGCTGAAGCCGATCGACGCGAAGGTCGCCGAGCTGCACGGCCGCTATGCGGGCTTGCCGGTCACGGCGACCGAGCCGGTGTTCGGCTATATGTCTGACGCGATTGGCCTCGCCATGCGCAACCAGCGCTTCCAGCTCGCCACGATGAACGACACCGAAGCGAGCGCGGCCGATATCGCCGCGTTCGAACGCGATCTGCGCGAGCGGCGCGTGCGCGTGCTGATCTATAACAGCCAGGCCACCGAGGCGCTGACCAAACGCATGCTGAAGCTCGCGCAACAATCGAAGGTACCGACGATGAGCGTCACCGAAACCCTGCCGCCCGGCAAGACCTATCAGACGTGGATGCTGACGCAGCTCGATGCGTTGCAGAAAGCGCTCGCGGCGGGTGACACGAACGGCGCGACCAGCGCGAGCGCGAAAGGCAAGGCTCCATGATTCCGACTGGCCATCAAACGCCAGCAGGTGCGCAATCAGGCGCACCCACCGCGCGCGGCGACCGGCCCGTGCTCGAACTCGACAACGTGACGCTCGATCTGGGCGGCCGCACGATCCTGCGCGATACCAGCTTCGTCGTGAACCAGGGCGAGTTCATCGGCGTGCTCGGGCCCAACGGCGCGGGCAAGACGACGCTGATGCGCGCGGTGCTCGGCCTCGTGCCGGCCGTGGGCGGCGCGATCCGCGTGCTCGGGCAGACGGTCGAGCGCGGCAACGCGTCGATCGGCTATATGCCGCAGACGCGCAGCGCGCTCGCCGGCCGTCGCGTGCGCGGCCGCGATCTGGTCGCGATGGCAGCCGATGGTCATCGCTGGGGCTTGCCGCATGCGGATGCAAAAACGCGCGCGGACGTCGATCGGGTGCTCGAGCTCGTCGGCGGGACGACTCTGTCGAAGCGGCCACTGTCGGAGTTGTCGGGCGGCGAACGGCAGCGGCTCCTGCTGGCGCAATGCCTGCTCGGCAATCCGAAACTGCTGCTGCTCGATGAACCGTTGATCAGTCTCGATCCGCATCACCAGAAGAGCGTCGTCGAACTGGTGCGGCGCGTGCAGCAGGAGCTCGGCATCGCGGTGCTGTTCTCCGCGCACGAACTCAATCCGCTGCTGAACTCGATCGATCGCGTGCTGTATCTCGGCAGCGGCGTCGCGGCGCTCGGCACCGTCGACGAAGTGATCACACGGCCGGTGCTGTCGCGTCTGTACGGCTCGCCGATCGACGTGATGCGCGTGAACGGCCGCATCTTCGTGATGTCGGGCGGCGTCGAAGTCGAGAAGCACGATCACGGGCACGAACACGACGAGGACGGCGGACATACGCATTCGCACAGCCACTCACACAGTCATCCAGACCCGCAAGACTCACGCGACGGACACACGCACGATGTTTGAATACGATTTCATGGTGAACGCCTTCGCGGCCTCGGGGATCGTCGCGGTGCTGGCAGGCGTGGTCGGCTATTTTCTCGTGATGCGCGGACAGACGTTCGCGGGCCACGCGCTGTCGCACGTCGGCTTCACCGGCGCGACCGGCGCGGTGCTGATCGGCCTCCCGCCTCTCTGGGGGATGATCGGCTTCACGCTCGCGGCCGGTGTGGGCATGGGCGCGCTTGGCGAACGGCTCGCCGGCCGCGACGTCGCGATCGGCGTAATCCTTTCCTTGTCGCTCGGCTTTGGGCTGCTGTTTCTGCATTTCTTCACCGCCTACGCGACGCAGGTGACGGCGCTGCTGTTTGGCAACGTGCTCGGCGTCAATGCAGCGACGCTCGGTGTGCTCGCGGCGTTGGGCGTCGTCAGTCTGGCCGCGCTCGCGGCCATCATGCGGCCGCTGCTGTTCGCGTCGCTGCAACCGGAGCTGGCCGAAGCGAAGGGCGTGTCGCTGCGCCGCGTGTCGGTGCTGTTTCTCGCGATCGCCGCGCTAGCCGTCGCCGCTTGCACGCAGATCGTCGGCGTGCTGCTCGTGTTCACGCTGATGGTCGGGCCGGCCGCCGCCGCGCAGAACCTGAGCACGCGGCTGTCGACGGGTCTCGTGCTCGCGGCCGTGTTCGCGCTCGCGCAGGCGTGGCTCGGGCTGACGCTCGCGTTCTATACCGATTGCCCGACGAGCTTCTGGATCACCGCGCTGTCGGCGGTGGTGTATGGCGGGAGTCTGTTGAAGCGGCATTGAGCGGCGCTTACGCCGATCAAATGAAAAAACGGCGGCACATGAAGTGCCGCCGTTTTTTTTGCCTCGCGTTTTACGACGTTGTTCAGCCGAGCAACACCTTCGCGTGATGCGCGAGATGATCCTCGGCGAACGTCGAGATGAAGTAGTAGCCGTGGTCGTAACCCGCATGCCGGCGCAACGTCAGTGGCTGACCCGCGGCCTTGCACGCCGCTTCGAACACGTCGGGATTGAGCTGCGTGGGCAGGAACTGATCCGCGAGCCCCTGATCGACGAGAATCCCTTCCGCGAACTTGTGCGTCGCGTGCGAAACCAGCTCGCTCGCGTCGTACTGCTTCCACGCTTCACGGTTCTCGCCGAGATAACCGCTAAACGCCTTCTCGCCCCAGGGACAACGCATCGGCGCCGCGATCGGCGCGAACGCCGACACCGACCGATAAATGTCCGGATTGCGCAGCGCGAGCATCAGCGCGCCGTGCCCGCCCATCGAATGACCGAAGACGCCGAGACGCGCGCCATCGATCGGCAGGTTCGCAAGCGCGGTTTCGCGCAGCTCGTCGCGCACGTACGAGTACATGCGGTAGTTCCGCGCCCACGGCTGCTCGGTCGCGTCGACATAAAAGCCCGCGCCGACGCCGAAGTCCCACGCATCGCTCTCGCCTGGCACGCCCGCGCCGCGAGGGCTCGTATCCGGCGCGATCAGCGCGATGCCGTGCCGGGCCGCGAAGCGCTGCGCGCCGGCCTTGATCGCGAACGTCTCTTCGGTGCAGGTCAGCCCCGCTAGGTAGAACAGCGCGGGCACCTTCGCATTGCCCTGCAACGCCTGCGGCGGCAGATAGACCGAGAAGCGCATCGGCAGACCGACGGTGCGCGACTCGTGCCGGTAAAAGCGCTGCTCGCCGCCGTGGCAGGCGTGCGACGATAGTAGTTCGAGCATCGCGACGCTCCTCGCTTAGTAGAGCACGACCGAGCGGATCGACTCGCCCTTCTTCATCAGCTCGAAGCCCTCGTTGATGCGCTCGAGCGGCAGACGGTGCGTAATCAGATCGTCGATATTGATCTTGCCTTCCATGTACCAGTCGACGATCTTCGGCACGTCGGTGCGGCCTCGCGCGCCGCCGAACGCCGAGCCCTTCCACTCGCGGCCCGTCACCAGCTGGAACGGCCGCGTGCTGATCTCCTCGCCCGCCGCCGCGACGCCGATGATGAACGACTGCCCCCAACCCTTGTGCGTGCATTCGAGCGCCTGGCGCATCACCTTCACGTTGCCGATGCATTCAAACGAGTAGTCGGCGCCGCCGTCGGTCAGCTGCACGATGTGATCGACGACGTTCTCGACTTCGTTCGGGTTGATGAAGTGCGTCATGCCGAACTTCTTCGCGAGTTCGACGCGGCCCGGGTTGAGATCGACACCGATGATCTTGTCCGCGCCGACCATCTTCGCGCCTTGAATCACGTTCAGCCCGATACCGCCGAGCCCGAACACCACCACGTTCGCACCCGCCTCGACCTTCGCCGAATACACGACCGCGCCGACGCCGGTCGTCACGCCGCAGCCGATGTAGCAGATCTTGTCGAACGGCGCGTCTTCACGCACCTTCGCGACCGCGATCTCCGGCACGACGATGTAGTTCGAGAACGTCGACGTGCCCATGTAGTGAAACAGCGGCTTGCCATCGAGCGAGAAGCGCGAGGTCGCGTCGGGCATCAGGCCTTTGCCCTGCGTCGCGCGGATCGCCTGGCAGAGGTTCGTTTTGCGCGACAGGCAGAACTTGCACTGACGGCATTCGGGCGTGTAGAGCGGAATCACGTGATCGCCCTTCTTCAGCGTGCCGACGCCCGGCCCGACATCGACGATCACGCCCGCGCCTTCGTGGCCGAGAATCGCCGGGAAGATGCCTTCGGGATCGGCGCCCGACAGCGTGTAGTAGTCGGTGTGGCAGATGCCCGTCGCCTTCACTTCGATCAGGACTTCACCGGCGCGCGGACCTTCGAGATCGACTTCCTCGATCGTCAACGGGGCGCCGGCTTTCCATGCGATTGCTGCTTTGGTCTTCATCGTCAATGCTCCTGTGAGTCCGTGAGTCCGTGAGTGCGTGAATGCGAAATGGCATCGCGTGCCGGCGACTGCGTGGCGCGCGAAAAGCGTCATGGTATTGCATAGTGCGTGAAGGCTGCGTCGCCGATGGCTGCGCTCGGCACCGTGTTCAACGCCGTCGCTGTCACTGCGCTTCGCACGGCGCGCTACCACCGAACCACGGCTCGACCCGGACATACAGATCGACGAAGCGCGCATAGCGTTCAGCAAGCGCCGCATCGCCGCGTGGACCCGCGACGCGCGTCGCGCCCGGCGCGAGCGCGGCGAGATCGCGCGTCTGCCAGTGGCCGCACGCAAGACCGCCGAGGATCGCCGCGCCGCGCGGCGCCGCGTTCGGGCAATCGACCGCATGCAGGTCGACGTCGAGCGCATCGGCGAGCAGTTGTCGCCAGCGCGCATCGACGGAGCCGCCGCCCGCGAGCTTGAGCGCCGTCACCGGCGCGCCGCTCGCGCGAATCGCGTCGAGCCCCGCGCGCAACGAGAACGCGACGCCCTCGAACGCGGCACGCATCATCGCGCCGCGCGTATGCTCGAGCGACAAACCGAGCCAGCCGCCGCGCGCCTGCGGGTTCAGCCACGGCGTGCGCTCGCCGGTCAGGTACGGCAGGAAGCTCAGCGTCGACGCCACTTCAGCGGCGGCATGAGCGCTTGCATCAGCCGCATCGTCAAATGCCTCTCGGTAAGCCTCCGCCCACCCAAACGACAGCCACCCGCGCACCCGCTCCAGCGCGATGCCGACGTTCTGCATCGCCGCCATCCGATACCAGTGATCGCTCGCCGCGCGATAGCGATGCAAGCCCTTCAGCGGCGCAGGCTCGTCGTTCGCGAGCACGACGATCTGTCCGCCGGTGCCGGTCGTCAGCAGCGCGTCGCCGTCACGCACGAGTCCGCTGCCGAGCGCCGCGCACGGCGTATCCGCGGCGCCGGCTGCGAGCACGATACCGGCCCGTAAGCCAAGTGCCTGCGCGGCCTGCGGCGACAGCGCGCCCGCCGCCGCATACGACGGCGCCACAGGCGCGAACCACTCGGACGGAATCTCGAGGCGTTGCAGCAGCGCCGTGTCCCACGCGCCGGCGGGATCGGCGAGCGCGGTCGCGCACGCGTCGGACGCATCGGTCACGCACGCGCCGCCGAGCGCGACGCGCAGCCAGTCCTTCGGCTGCAGCGCCCAGCGCGTGCGGCGCGCGGCTTCCGGTTCTTGCAGCACGAGCCAGCGCAGCAGCGGTCCGGCCATGCCGGGCGCGACCGGATTCGGTTGCGGCTCGGGCCACGCGTCGAGCATGGCGAGCGCGCGCGAGTCCGGCCACAGCATGGCGCGCCGCACCGCTGCGCCGTTTGCATCGAGCAGCACGACGCCGTGCATCTGGCCAGAGAAGCCAATCGCGCGCACGCCGTCACGCAGCTCGCGCGGCAGGCCCGCCATCGCGTGGACGAGCGCGTTCCACCAGGTCTCGACGTCGATTTCGGCCCAACCCGCGTGCGGCGTAACGAGCGCATAAGCGACGCTCGATACCGCCTGCTCGCGTCCATGTTCGTCGACGATTGCCGCTTTCAGGGAGCCGGTGCCGAGATCGATGCCGAGAAAACTCATGAGCGCAGGGACGTTGAAACGAGGTGAAGAAGGAGCCAGCGAGACTGGCGACGAAGTGGGAAAGCGAAGCTCAAAGGCGAAGCTGCACAGACGTCGCGAACGTTGAACAAACGGCTCGGAAAACACGCGAAAAAAAACCATTCGCGGGTTAACCCCGCCGTGCTGCGAGCGTCATCAAAACAGGACTATGCGTGAAGCGTGATACACGTCATTGATTCTCACACATATCCCCTCGCGCGACGAACCCGCGCCGCGCACGCCATGCACCGCCCGCGGCCCCCACTGCATAGGGTTCTCTGGCATCCGACGGCCGATCCGTCCCACGCGTGGCTTTAATTTGCCTTTCAAAACAGGTCTCTGCATATCGCCGCCGGGAATGCCGGAATAGCCACGTATGGTCTTGTTGCGACTTTTCGTCCCCGATACCTTGGAGTCATCCCAAAACGAGATGGTGGAGACAGACGATATGCAAGCGAACACGGTTCACCCGTGCGACGAGCGCCTACCGGCGGGCCAGTTGCTCACTCTCGGCATCCAGCACGTGCTGGTCATGTACGCTGGCGCGGTCGCGGTGCCGCTGATCATCGGCGCGGCGCTGAAGCTGCCGAAAGACCAGGTCGCCTTCCTGATCAGCGCCGATCTGTTTTCCTGCGGCATCGCCACGCTGATCCAGACGCTCGGACTGTGGATCTTCGGCATCCGCCTGCCCGTCATCATGGGCTGCACGTTCGCGGCCGTCGGCCCGATGGTCGCGATCGGCACCAATCCTTCGCTCGGCATCCTCGACATCTTCGGCTCGACGATCGCGGCCGGCGTGATCGGCATTCTGCTCGCGCCCGCGGTCGGCAAGCTGTTGCGCTTCTTCCCGCCGGTCGTGATCGGCGTCGTGATTTCGGTGATCGGCCTGTCGCTGATGGAGGTCGGCATCAACTGGGCGGCCGGCGGTGTCGGCAATCCCGACTACGGCAATCCGGTCTATCTCGGCCTGGCGCTGCTCGTGCTGACGCTGATCCTGCTGATCAACAAGTTTGCCAGGGGGTTCGTCGCCAATATCTCGGTGCTGCTCGGCATCGTCGCGGGCTTCGCGATCGCGCTGATGCTCGGCCGCGTCAACCTGGACGGCGTCATGCACGCGCCGTGGGTCGGCTTCGTGATGCCGTTCCACTTCGGTCTGCCGCACTTCGATGCGCTGTCGATCGCGACGATGGTCACCGTGATGTTCGTCACGTTCATCGAATCGACCGGCATGTTTCTCGCGGTCGGCGACATGGTCGATCGTCCGGTCGATCAGAAAACGCTGGTGCGTGGCTTGCGCGTCGACGGTCTCGGCACGCTGATCGGTGGCATCTTCAACTCGTTCCCGCATACGTCGTTCTCGCAGAACGTCGGGTTGATCGGCGTGACCGGCGTGAAGAGCCGCTTCGTGTGCGCGATGGGCGGCGTGATCCTCGTGCTGCTCGGCCTCTTCCCGAAGATGGCGCAGGTGGTCGCGTCGGTGCCGGCGTTCGTGCTCGGCGGCGCGGGCATCGTGATGTTCGGCATGGTCGCGGCGAACGGCATCAAGGTGCTGTCGCGCGTCGACTTCGTGAGGAATCAGCACAACCTCTTCATCGTCGCGGTCAGCATCGGGCTCGGCCTCGTGCCGGTCGTCTCGCCGCACTTCTTCTCGCAACTGCCGCCGGCGTTGTCGCCGCTGCTACATAGCGGGATTCTGCTCGCGTCGGTGTCGGCGGTCGCGCTGAACCTGATCTTCAACGGCGTGAAGAGCGAGAAGAAGGCGAAGAGCGAGCTTCGCCGCGCCGGGCACGATCTCGACGCCAGCGCGGGCGGCGCACCGCAGAGCAACGAGATGCTGCGGGCGGCGGATCTGCATTGAGCTTTTGATGCAGCGATGATGCGGCGAGCGGCACCGAACGCCGCGAATCAACAAAAACGCCACGGCATGCCGTGGCGTTTTTGCTTCACTTCAGCGGTTCGTCGAGCCGCAGCGCTTAGCCTGCCGTCGCCGCCGAAGCCGCGACCGGTGCGCTCGCCGCACCGTAATCGACCGGCGCGTCGGCGGGACGCGGCTGGTCGCCGTTGTGCTCGATCCAGCCGCCGCCGAGCGCCTGGTACAGCGTGACCAGGTTCTGCAGACGTTCCATGCGCGCGGTGACCAGCGCCTGCTGAGCCACGTACAAGGAGGTCTGCGCGGTCAGCACCGAAAGATAGCTGTCGACACCGTTCGTATAACGGAGGGTCGACAGATCCAGCCGGCGCTGCTCGGCCGCGACATCCCGCTCGAGCGCCGCGATCTGCTCGTCGTACGTGCCGCGCGCGGCCAGTCCGTCCGCCACTTCGCGGAAGGCCGTCTGGATCGCCTTTTCATACGTGGCGATCTGCACGTTCTTCTCGATGTTGGCGAGATCGAGGTTGGCCATGTTCTGACCGCCCTCGAAGATCGGCAGCGTGATCGACGGCGCGAAGCTCCACGCCGCCGAACCCGGCTTGAACAGCCCGCCGAGCGTCGGGCTCAGCGTGCCGGCGCTGCCGGTCAGCGTGACCTTGGGGAAGAACGCGGCGCGCGCCGCGCCGATGTTCGCGTTGGCCGCGAGCAGATTTTCCTCGGCCTCCATGATGTCGGGACGGCGCGTCAGCAGATCGGACGGCAGGCCCGCCGGAATATCCGTGAGCAGGCTCTGGTCGCTCAGCGGCAGGCCTGGCGCAAGATCAGCCGGCAACGGCTCGCCGATCAGCAGCACCAGCGCGTTGTCAGCCTGAGCCCGCAAACGCATCTGCGCCTGCAGGTCCGCGCTCGCGGTTTCGACAACCGTTTGCGACTGGCGCAGATCGAGTTCCGAACCGGTGCCGTTGTCGAACTGCAGCTTGGTGATCCGAAACGACTCCTGCGCCGTCTTCAGCGTGTTCTGCGTGACCTTCAGCAGATCGTCCAGTTCCAGCACCGTCATGTACTGGTTCGCCACCTGCGACACCAGCGCGATTTCCGCGGACTTGCGCGCCTGCGCGGTGCCGAGGTACGTGGCCAACGCCTGATCCTTCAGGCTCTGCACGCGCCCGAAGAAGTCGATTTCCCACGACGCGTTCAAGCCCACCGAATACGTGTTGCTAATCGTCGGGCCGTTGGGCAACGCCAGCAGATCGCGCGGCGTGCGCTGCCGGCTTTGCGAAGCCGCGGCGTCGAGCGTCGGGAACAGGCCCGCGCGCACGATACGGTACTGCGCCGCCGACGCCTGCATGTTCAGCACCGACACACGCAGATCACGGTTGTTCTTCAGCGCGATTTCGATCAGCTGCTGCAGACGCGGATCGACGAAGAAGTCGCGCCAGCCGATGTCGCCGGCAGCCAGGCCGTTCGCGCCGCGCGCGCCCTGCGCGCCCGGCTGCTGGTCGTACACGCCGCCCGTCGGGAAAGTCGCCGTCACGGGCGCGGCGGGCCGCTGGTAGTGCGGCGCCAGCGTGCAACCCGCGGCGAGCAGCGCGACCGCTACTGCAATCAAAGAGTGTTTTTGCATCTCAATGCCCATCCTTGCCCGAGCCATTGCCATCCGACCCGTCGGTCGTGCCACCCGCCGCGCCGCCTTGCGGATCGTGCGGATGGTGCTGTTGATAGTGGCGCAGCGCCTCATCCGGGTCTTCCTTCTCACCGCCGAACTTCGCGCGAATCACGACGAAGAACATCGGGATCATGAAGATCGCGAGGAAGGTCGCCGTCAACATGCCGCCGATCACGCCGGTACCGATCGCGTGCTGGCTGGCCGACCCCGCGCCGTTACTGATCGCGAGCGGCAGCACGCCGAGAATGAACGCGAGCGAGGTCATCAGGATTGGACGCAACCGCAGACGCGCCGCTTCGAGCGCGGCTTCGATCGGTCCCATGCCTCCACCCTGCTGCAGTTCTCGCGCGAATTCCACGATCAGAATCGCGTTCTTCGCCGACAGACCCACGGTGGTCAGCAGACCCACCTGGAAGAACACGTCGTTCTCGAGCCCGCGCAGCGTCGCGGCCAGCAGTGCGCCGATCACGCCGAGCGGCACCACCATGATCACCGAGAACGGGATCGACCAGCTTTCATACAGCGCCGCGAGACACAGGAACACGACGAGAATCGAGATGCCGTACAGGATTGGCGCCTGCGAACCCGACTGACGCTCTTGCAGCGACAGACCCGTCCACTCGTAGCCGACTCCCGCCGGCAGCTTGGTGACGATCTGTTCCATCGCCGCCATCGCCTGACCGGTCGACTTGCCCGGCGCGGCCGCACCCTGGATTTCCACCGACGAAATACCGTTGTAGCGCTCGAGCTTCGGCGAACCGTAGGTCCACTCGGTGCTCGCGAAGGCCGAGAACGGCACCATCGCGCCCGCGCCGTTGCGCACGAACCAGGCATTCACGTCTTCCGGTTTCATCCGGAACGGTGCGTCGCCCTGCAGGTAAACCTTCTTGATCCGGCCGTCCGTGTCGAGGAAGTTGTTCACGTACGACGAGGCCCAAGCGATCGAGAACGTCTGGTCGATCGAGGCAAGCGACACGCCGAGCGCCGAAGCCTTCTCGTGGTCGATGCTCACCTTGAACTGCGGCGTATCGTTCAGGCCGTTCGGACGCACCTGCGCGAGCGTCGGATCTTTCGCCGCCAGACCGAGCAGCATGTTGCGCGCTTCCATCAGCTTCGCGTGACCGAGACCCCCGCGGTCCTGCAGCTGGAAGTCGAAGCCCGCCGCGGTGCCGAGTTCAGGAATCGACGGCGGATTGACCGGATACACGACCGCGTTCTTGTAGCTGCTGAAGTGCATGAACAGACGCCCAACGAGTGCCTGCACTTTCTGGTCCGCGTGCTGACGCTGTGCGTAGTCCTTCATCCGCACGAACACGAGACCCGCGTTCTGGCCACGACCCGCGAAGCTGAAGCCGTTCACCGTGAAGGTCGATTCGACGATCGCCTTTTCGTCGTTCAGCAGGTAGTCCGACACGTCCTTCAGCGCGCGCGCGGTGGTTTCCTGCGTGGAACCCGACGGCGTTTGCACCAGCACGAACATCGTGCCCTGGTCTTCGTCAGGCAGGAACGACTTCGGCAGACGCACGAACAGCAGCCCCACCGCGAAGATCACCACCATGTAGATGATGAGCCAGCGGCCCGAGCGCTTGATCACGTGGTGCACGCCCGAGTGGTATTTGTCGCGGCTGGTGTTGAAGGTACGGTTGAACCAGCCGAAGAAGCCGGTGGCTTTTTCGTGATGACCCTTCGGAATCGGCTTCAGGATCGTCGCGCACAGCGCCGGCGTCAGAACCAGCGCGACGAGCACGGACAGCACCATCGCCGCGACGATCGTCAGCGAGAACTGCCGGTAAATCGCACCCACCGAGCCGCCCGAGAACGCCACCGGCACGAACACCGCCGACAGCACGAGCGCCACGCCAACGAGCGCGCCGGTGATCTGGTCCATCGCCTTGCGGGTTGCTTCGCGAGGCGATAAGCCCTCCTCCTGCATCACCCGCTCGACGTTTTCCACCACCACGATCGCGTCGTCCACCAAAAGGCCGATCGCGAGCACGAGACCGAACATCGACAGCACGTTGATCGAGAAACCGACCACGCTCATGATCGCGAAGGTACCGAGCAGCACCACCGGCACCGCGATCGTCGGGATCAGCGTGGCGCGCAGGTTCTGCAGGAACAGGTACATGACGAGGAACACCAGCACGATACCTTCGAGCAGCGTCTTGACCACTTCCTCGATCGACAGGCGCACGAACGGCGTCGTGTCGTACGGGTACTGCACCACCAGACCGTGCGGGAAGTACTTCGACAGTTCGGCGATCTTCGTGCGCACCGCCTTCGCGGTGGCGAGCGCGTTCGCGCCCGTGGCCAGCTGGATACCGAAGCCTGCCGTCGGCTGACCGTTGTACTTGGTGTCGAAGTTGTAGTTTTCGCCGCCCAGTTCGACGCGCGCCACGTCGCGCAGACGCACCTGCGAGCCGTCCTGGTTCACCTTCAGCAGGATGTTGCCGAACTGCTCGGGCGTATTGAGCAGCGTGGCCTGCGTGATCGTGGCCTGCAGCACCTGCCCCGGCACCGACGGCGTACCGCCGAGCGAGCCGCCCGCGACCTGCACGTTTTGCGCCTGCAGCGCGGAGGAGACGTCGAGCGGCGTCAGGCCGAAGTTGTTCAGCTTGTTCGCGTCGAGCCAGATCCGCATCGCGTACTGCGAGCCGAACAGCGTCACCGTACCCACGCCGTCGATACGGCTGATCGGATCCTGAATGTTCGACGCCACGTAGTTCGCGAGGTCGTACTTGTTCATGCTGCCGTCGGTCGACACGAACGCCATCACCATCAGGAAGCTGCTGCTCGACTTCGTGACCTTGGTGCCGAGCTGCTGCACCGCTTGCGGAAGCAGTGGCGTGGCGAGCTGCAGCTTGTTCTGCACCTGCACCTGCGCGATGTCAGGGTTGGTGCCGGCCGCGAACGTCAGCGTGATGGTGGCCGTGCCTGAGTCGTCCGAGGTCGACGCGAGGTACAGCAGGTGGTCAAGACCACTCATCTGCTGCTCGATCACCTGCGTAACGGTGTTTTCCACCGTCTTCGCCGAAGCACCCGGATAGGTTGCGCTGATCTGGATGGACGGCGGCGCGATGGTCGGGTATTGCGCGATCGGCAGCGTGAACACCGACGCGATACCCGCGAGCATCAGGATGATGGCGATCACCCATGCAAAAATCGGGCGATCAATAAAGAACTTTGCCATGAGGCGGGCTCCCTGTTATTACGCGCCCGAAGCGGCGGAGGCAGGCTGAGCCGCGGGTTGACCTGTCTGGGCGCCGTTTGCGGCGGCCTCGGAAGCCGGGTTGCCGGGCAGCTGCGCCGGCACGGGCTTGACCTGCTGGCCGGGACGCGCCTTGTCGGTGCCCTGGACGACCACGCGGTCACCCGGCTTCAGGCCGTCCGAGACCACCCAGTACGAGCCGAAGGTGCCCGAGGTGACGAGCTGACGCAGCTCGACCTTGTTGTCGTTGCCGACGACGAGCGCGGTGGGCTGACCCTTCTGGTCGTGCGTGACGCCGACTTGCGGCACGATCAGCGCGTTCTGGTTGACGCCCTCGTCGATCTTCGCGCGCACGAACATGCCCGGCAGCAGCACGTGGTTCGGGTTCTTGAAGATCGCGCGCACCGTAACCGAACCGGTGCCCTGGTCGACGGTCACGTCGGTGAACTGCAGCTTGCCCTTCTCGGAGTAGACGCGGCCGTCTTCCAGCACCAGCGTGACCTGCGCGGCGCCCGGGCCGGTCGTCTTGAGACGCCCTTCCTGCATGTCGCGGCGCAGCTTCAGACCTTCGAGGCTCGATTGCGTGAGGTCGGCGTACACCGGGTCGAGCTGCTGGACCGTGGCCATCAGCGTGGCCGCACTCTGCTGCACGAATGCGCCCGGCGTGACCTGCGACACGCCGATCCGGCCGGTCACGGGCGAGGTCACGTCGGTATAGCCGAGGTTGATCTGCGCGGTATCGACCGCGGCCTTGCCCGCGGCGACGTCGGCGGCGGCCTGGCCTTCGGCGGCGACCGCGTTGTCGTAGTCCTGCTTGCTGACCGCGTTCGCCGCGACCAGCACCTTGTAGCGATTGGCCTGCGCGGTGGTCGTCACCAGGTTCGCCTGCGCCTTCGCGAGCGATGCCTTCGCGTTGTTCAACGACGCGATGTACGGCGCCGGATCGATCTTGTACAAACGCTGGCCGGCCTTGACCTCACTACCCTCGGTGAACTCACGGCGCAACACGATGCCGTCGACCCGCGCGCGCACCTGCGCGACGAGGAAGGCACTGGTACGGCCGGGAAGTTCGGTGACGACGGGCACGGTCGTCGGCTGGAGGGTGACGACGCCGACTTCGGGCGTCTGTGGCGGCGGGGCAGATTGTTTTGGTCCGCACGCCGCCAGCAAGATGGCAGCCGTCGCGGCACTGATTAAGCGGAATGGAACCCGTTCGACGCGCATGGAGCGACCTCTGTCAAAGACTGAGTAATGAAAAAGTGCGCGCATCCCTACCCCGGAGACGACAGCGCACACAAGCGTCTCGCGACGCTCGACCGGAAGCCCATGGATGCAAACCTGCGCCTGCAGGGCACCCTGCTACGAATGCGCCATACCGGGGAATGCCGCGCAACGCCGCCGTTTGGCGGCCGCGAAAGCGCTTTCGAAAGGCAACAGTGACGGATATTAACCGCTCGTCACGGCTTGGGCTATCCGATCGTGGGGTGCTATTATATATACATTCATGAATGCATGTAAAAGTGCATTTATATCTTCCGAGGCTGGGGTACTGCAGATTCGCGTCGCAATTCGCTTCAGAAGTAGTCAAAGCGTCATCAGACTGACTTAAAACTGTCCGCATAAACCCCAGGATCAGCGCAGGCTACACCAATATGGTCAGAAGAACCAAAGAAGAGGCGCTGGAGACGCGCAACCGGATTCTCGACGCGGCCGAACTGGTCTTCTTCGAGAAGGGTGTATCGCGCACGTCGCTGGCCGATATCGCCCAGGCCGCGGGCGTCACGCGCGGCGCCATTTATTGGCATTTCGCGCATAAGAGCGAGCTGTTCACCGAAATGTTCGACCGCGTGCTGCTGCCGCTCGACGAACTGAAGGCGGCGTCGCTCGATCCCAACGAAGCTGACCCGCTCGGGCGACTGATGGAAGTCTGCATCGTCTGCCTGCGCGACACCGCCAACGATCCGCGCCGCCGCCGCGTGTTCGACATCCTGTTTCTGAAGTGCGAGCTGGTCGAAGACATGGGGCCGGTGATGGAACGGTATCAGACCAATATGCGCGAGGGGCTCGCGAAGATCGAGGGCGGTCTGCGCAATGCGATCTCCAAAGGCCAGATGCCCGCCGACCTCGACACGAAGCTTGCCGCGGCGATGGTCCACGCGTTCGTCGGCGGCTCGTTGCGCGACATGCTGTTTTTGCCCGACGCGACCGACTTCGGCGCGCATGCGCAGCAGATGGTGGAAGCGATGTTCGACGCCTTGCGCCTGAGTCCGGCGTTGCGCAGGAAGGCGGCGTAGAAGGCGCGCGAGGGTGACGGATTGGAAAAGCGGGCGGTTCGGTGAACCGCCCGTTTCTGTTTTTGGACCGGACCACCGCCCCTACGCCGGGTTCAGGCAACCGCCCGGCGCGCTCGCGCCGCCTGATTCGACGCATAGATGTTGCCGCGCTCGAGCGGCGCGCCGCTCTTTAGCGCCGCGATCCATTGATCGGTGCTCGCGACCGCCGCGAAGCGCGACTGCAGCACCACGCTGAACACGCGATGAATCTCCTCCGCGCTCGCGAAGCCCGCGCTGTTTTCATACGGCACCGAGCCGGTTGCGTCGTGCAGGAACTCGACGGCGAGGCCAGCATGCACCGCGTGGTTGATCGTCGAGGCATCGCAATTGTGGGTCATGTAGCCGGTGACGCTCAGCGTATCGATCTGCCGGGCGGCGAGCCAGTCGCCCAGATCGGTCCCAGCGAATGCGCTCGGCAGCGACTTCTCGACGAAATGATCATGAGCGCGCGAGCTCACGACCGTGTGCAGTTCCGCGCCCGCGCTGCCGCGCGCGAACAGCGGCGAGGTGGCGGGCGCAACGTTCTGCACGATCACGACCGGCACGCTGGCGGCGCGCGCTGCATCGATCGCGCGACCGATGTTGGCGAGCGACGTGCGCACGTCCGGAAATTCGATCGGCAGGTCGCCGCTCACGTATTCGTTCTGCACGTCGATGACGATCAGCGCGCGGCGCGGCGCGGGTGTGCTCATGGCAAGGCTCCTTGTCAGAAAAAGCGGTCGATGGTGCGCGCCCAGCGCGGTGGCCGCGGCGCAACGGCAATGACGGCATTGTTGCTCCGCTGCCCGCCTGTCGACAGCGGCCCGAATGACAACCTTCGCTAGAATCGGGCCATACTTATGGCTTTCATGAGGCGCCCGGCATGACCACCTTCGCATCTTCCGACGACGTCTCCGATCAGGCGCCGCGCCACGTCGTCGCCGTCGTCGCGTTCGACCGCATCAGCCCGTTCCATCTGTCGGTGCCGTGCGTCGTGTTCGGCGAGGACCGTCGCGGCGGCGGTGTTCCCGACTTCGACTTCCGCGTCTGCGCCGCGGAGACAGGCGCGCTGGCGACGACCGCGGGCTTCTCGATCGCGGTCACGCACGGACTCGAAGCGCTTGCCGACGCGCAGACGATCATCGTGCCGAGCTGGCGCGATCCCGCCGAAACCCCGCCCGCCGCGCTGCTCGACGCGCTGAGGGCCGCGCATGCGCGCGGCGCGCTGCTCGTCGGCCTGTGCCTCGGCGCTTTCGTGCTGGCCGCCGCGGGCATCCTCGATGGACGGCCCGCTTCGACGCACTGGGCCTGGGCCGACGACTTCGCGCGCCGCTACCCGCGCGTGCGGCTCGACGCCGACGTGCTGTACGTCGACGACGGCAACGTGCTGACCTCGGCCGGCACCGCCGCCGGCCTCGACTGCTGCCTCCATGTGCTGCGCAAGATCTGCGGCGCGCGGGTGGCGAACCACGTCGCGCGCCGGCTCGTCGTGTCGCCGCATCGCCAGGGCGGCCAGGCGCAATACGTGCGGCAGCCGATGCCGCCGAACCCGCGCGGCGATCGCCTGTCCGGCCTGCTCGACTGGGTGAGCGGCAACCTGGCCACGCCGCATACGCTCGACACGCTCGCCGCGCGCGCATTGATGAGCCGCCGCACCTTCACGCGGCGCTTCCGGCTCGCGACCGGCACCACCGTCGGCGCGTGGCTGCTCGCGCAGCGGCTCGCGCGTGCGCAACAGCTGCTGGAAAGCACCGACGGGTCGGTCGAAGCGATCGCGGCGAGCGCCGGATTCGGCTCGGCCGCATCGCTGCGGCAGCATTTCGCGGACGCGTTTCGCACGTCGCCGAGCGCGTGGCGGCGGGAGTTTCGCGGGGATTAGATGAAGGCGGCGGGAGCACCGCTATTTCGTAGTGCGTCACCGGGATTTCGTAGTCGCGCGGGATGTTTGTCGCGCGTTCCATCAGGGGCTGCGCGCGGCTCGCGGCCTCAATGCTCGCTGAACCAGCGCGCGACATACAACAATAGTGCGACCAGAAAGATCATCCCGGCCCACGCCCAGTACGGCACGACATGCTGACCGGGCTCGTGATGCGACCAGCTATGCGACGCGCTCGCCGCGCGCCCCGACAGCGCATGGCTGTGCTCGATGCGCGCTCGCCGCGCGATGCCGCCGAGCGTGATCGGCCGCAAAAACACGTACTGGCGACGCGGCGCCGTGCCACGCGCGCGGTTCGGCCCTTTGCCGTGCTTGGCGCGCACGACGGCGTCGAACTCGGCGAAAAAATCGTCGGCGATCTGACGCAAGGCGTTCTCGAGCTGGCGCGTCGGCAGCTCGGCTAGCGGTCCCGACGACGTCGCCCACAGTGTGTAGTCGATGCGCGTGCCGCGCTCCCGCCCCTCGTCCGCGCGCAAACGCACTTCGATCTGACCGCGCAACGCGCCGATGCCCTCGGCCAAGGCCTTGAAGTTGATGGTGCGGCGCTGCGCGTCCGCCGGGCCGGAATCCTGGCCGGCGACGTGCGCGCGCGCCTGATAATGCGCGCGCAACGGGCCGAGCGGCACGGTCATCGTCAGCGCGTATTCGCCGTGGGCGAGACGCACGAACGACTCGCAGTTGTCGAGGCTGGCACGCAACAGCGCGAGGTCCTGCAACGCGTCCCAGACCTCGGACGGCGCCAGCGGAATCCGTAACGCGTCGTTCAGTTCCATGACAACCTCCCCGATGAACGCGCCGACTGCGGGATCAGGACGTCTGATCGATGCGGTCGACGCGCGATGCGTAAAAAGCGAGATAGCCCTTGATGCGACTGACCGGCTCGAACGGCGCCTCGTAGCACCACACCGCGTTCTCGATCACGCCATCTTCGGTGCGCAGATGGAAGTACGACGCGTCGCCCTTGAACGGGCAATGCGACGTGTGCGTCGAGCGTTCGAGCCGGGCCATGTTCACGTGCTCGCGCGGGAAATAGAACACGTCGGCGAGGCCGGTCTCCGATAGCGTCAGCGCGGCCTTGGTGTCGGCCATCGTCACGCCGCCGTGAATCACGCGCACGCGGTGACCGTTGTCGCGGATCACGATGGTATGGCCGTCCAGCCGTCCCGCAGATGTCGACGCATCGCTCATGTCCAGGCTCCGTGATGGGGTGGGTGCTGCACTGCCGGCTGTTGCCGCCGGAACGGCAAAGCCACGGGAGCTGCCCGTGGCTTCATTATCGGCCAAACTTCGGCCGATTGCGCAAGCTTGCTGCGCGGCGGCGGACCGATCGACCCGTTACTTCGCGTTCCAGATGAACGCGGATTTGACGTTGCCGTGCGCCGGCACGCTAACCGAGCGGGTTTGCTCGCTGTCGTTGTATTTCGCGTGCACCGTATAGCGGCCGGGGCTCAAGCGCACCAGCATGAACGGTCCGCGCGACGTCGTGTTCAGCACTTCGCCGTTATGGGCATCGACGATACGCACGTGCACATCCGCGAGAAACTCGGCGTTGGGTCCGGTGAAGCGCAACGTCATTGGCCACTGGCTTTGCGCTTGTCGCAACGCCCGCGATTCGTCGAGGCCGACGCCGCCCGACACGTACGACACGTCGCCCTGCTGCTGGACTTGCGGCAGACCGCCGCCGTTGGTGTTGCCCGCGCTGGTGTTGTCGGTCGTCGAGCCACCGGTCACGCCCGCCTGCTGCGCGTACGCACCGCCCGCCAGTCCGAGCGCGAGCGCCGCGCACAGCGCGACGGCTACGATCCTTTGCTGATTGCGTTGGGTTTTCATCGGTTCGCTCTCCTTGTTGCAGTCCTTTCCCAGTCCCCGAACAGGCCCAAATCAAGGTCGAAGCAACCTGCGTGCCAACCATCCGGTTGCGTCGACTGGACATGCGCGACCGTGGCAACAAGCCGCGTGGCGCGTTTCGCCCTGTCCGCGCTGCTCGCTGTAGCACGGTACGGACCGGCGAAAAAAAACCGGTCCTTGCAGTAAATGCAAAGGACCGGCAATCGCTACTACAGCCAAACTGGAATGGGCGATCCGTTCGAACCGCCCGGATACTGGATCAGCCGAGATCTACGGGCACGAAAATCTGCGCGTTGTCCCGCTGGATCAGCAACGCAATGCTGTTGCCTGCGCCCGAAATCATCTGCTTCAGCTGATCGATGTTCGTGACCGGACGGCCATTGACCGCGAGAATCACGTCGCCCGCCTGGATGCCGGCACTCGCCGCCGCGCCGCCTGCCTGCTGTACGAGCAGACCGTGCGACACCGACGCGCTGCTCTTCTCTTCCGGCGTCAGCGGCCGCACCGCGACGCCGAGACGGCCTTGCAACTGGGTCTGCTGATCGGTCTTGTTCGCCGACGCAACCTTCGCGTCCGAGAACGAGCCGATCGTCACCTTCACGTCCTTGCTGGCCTTGTCACGCCACACTTTCAGCGTGGCCGAGCTGCCCGGCGCGAGACCTGCGATCTTCGCCGGCAGATCCGTCGAATCGCTCACTTCGTCGCCATTCACCGACAGGATCACGTCGCCCGGCTGCAAGCCAGCCTTGGCCGCCGGCCCGTTGGCGTCGACCGAGCTGACCAGCGCGCCTTGCGGCTTCTGCATGCCGAACGACTCGGCGAGCGTCTGGTTCAAGCCCTGTACCGCGACGCCGAGGCGGCCGCGGCTCACGTGACCGGTCTTGACGAGATCGTCTTTGACCTTGATCGCCTCGTTGATCGGGATCGCGAACGACAGGCCCTGGAAGCCGCCCGTCTGCGAGTAGATCATCGAGTTGATGCCGATCACTTCGCCTTGGAGATTAAAGAGCGGACCGCCCGAGTTGCCAGGGTTCACCGGCACATCGGTCTGGATGAACGGCGTGTAGTTCTCATTGGGCAGCGAACGCGACTTCGCGCTGATGATGCCCGAGGTCACGGTGTTGTCGAAGCCGTACGGTGAGCCGATCGCGACGACCCACTGACCAACCTTGCTTTGGCGCGGATCGCCAATCTTCACCGTCGGCAGATCGCTCGCGTTGATCTTCAGCACGGCGACGTCGGACTGCTTGTCGGCACCGACCACCTTCGCCTTGAATTCGCGCTTGTCGGTGAGCTTCACGGTGACGACGTTCGCGCCATCGACCACGTGCGCGTTCGTCAGAATGTAGCCGTCATTGCTGATGATGAAGCCCGAGCCGAGGCTCGCGCTCGGCTGGTCGGGCGCGTCTCCGCCATCGCCGCCCTGCATGCCGGGCACGCCGCCGAAGAACCGCTTGTAGAACTGATAGAACGGATCGTTCGGATCGATCGGCAGCTGGTTGCCGTTGAGGTTGCCGCCATTACCACGCATCGCGGTTTGCTTGACCACGTGCTTCGCGCTGATGTTGACGACGGCCGGACCGTAGGTTTCGACGAGACCGGAGAAATCGGGGATACCGGTTTTGGCGGCTGCTTCTGCTGGCATCATCGCGGCGGCTTGCGCCGGCGAGATGATCTGCGGTGCTGGCACGTCGCGATGGCCCGCCACATAGCCGGCTGAAAGCGCAGCGGCCACAGCTACCGCAACGGCGCCGCGGGACAAGGTTTTCGCGTTCATCATGAGCTCCTGACTGGACAAAGTGACTTTGGATGTCGAGGAGCGTAAGGGGCATCACTTAAAAGAGTCTTAAGCAGCGCCAGATCATGGGAACCTTATCGGACCGGCCGCTACGGACCGCCGCGTCAGCACGAACGCCAGCGTTGGCCGAACAGTAAATCACCATGATCAGAAGCGTACGATGACCTGCAAACCACCGGCCGGCGAGTCATCGAGCGACACTTGCGCATGATGTTGGGTGGCAATCCGACGCACGATCGCGAGACCGAGGCCGCTGCCCGCCACGTCGGTGCGCGCGCGATTCGCGCCCGCTCCCGCGCGATAGAACCGGTCGAACACGCGCTCGCGATCGGCGGGATCGATACCGGGGCCGCTATCGGCGATCCGCACGACCGGATGGCCGTCCTCGATACGCAGGCTGACGTCGACGCGGCCGCCACGCGGCGTGTACTTGGTCGCGTTGTCGACGAGGTTGTTGAACATCACGCGCAGCGCTTCGGCGTCGCCGGTCACGCTGGCGGCCTCGCTCGCCTCGATGCCGAGGTCGACGCCGCGATTCATCGCGAGCGGCGCGTAGGTCGCGACGCACTCCTGCAGCAGCTCGCGCAGATCGAGCATCACTGCGCCGGCGGCGCCGTCCGGCTCGGCGCGCGCGAGCGCGAGCAGTTGCTCGGCGAGGCGCGTCGCGCGCGTGACACCCGCCTGCAGATCGGCGAGCGCCTCGCTGCGGGCTGTGTCGTCCTTCGCGCGCGCGACCAGTTGCGCCTGAATCTGTACCGCGGCAAGCGGCGTGCGCAATTCGTGCGCGGCATCGGCGACGAACGCCTTCTGGATATCGAGCGCGGTCGCGAGCCGCTGCAGCAGCCCGTTCAGCGCACGCACGAGCGGCCGCACTTCGAGCGGCAGGCGCTTATCAGGCAATGGATCCAGCGCTTCGGGATGACGGGTGTCGAGCGCGCTCGTCACGCGCCGCAGCGGCCGCAGCCCGCGACCGACGATCACCCATACCGCGAGTCCGAGCAGCGGCAGCAGCACGATCAGCGGCCACAGCGTGCGCAGCGCGACATCGGCGGCGAGCCGGTTGCGCACCGACAGCGGCTGCGCGAGCTGCACGACGTTGTCGCCGACGATCGCGCCATATACGCGCCATTCGCCGCGGTCGGTGCGCTCGGTCGAAAAACCGAGTTCGGCGCGCGGCGCGAGCGGCGCACGCGGCCGCGAGTAATACATCAGCATGCCGTTGCGGTTCCAGATCTGCAGCACGATGCCCTCGTCGCCGGTATCGCGGCCGAGCACCTGCGAGAACGGTTCCGCCGGCAGCGCCGCGGCGATCTGCTCGAGCTGGTAGTCGAACAGCTCGTTCGCTTCGGCGAGTGCCTGCCGGTAGATCAGCCAGCCCGCGATGCCGACGCCGAGCAGCACGAGCGCGAGCAGCCAGAACAACAGTTGTCGGCGAATCGAGCGCATCGGCTCAGGCGTCCTTCGCGATCATGTAGCCCAGCCCGCGAACGTTGCGGATCAGATCGGCGCCGAGCTTCTTGCGCAGCGCGTGGATATAGACCTCGACAGTGTTGCTGCCGATCTCCTCGCCCCAGCCATACATCTTTTCCTCTAGCTGGCTCTTGGACAGCACCGCGCCGGGTCGCGCGAGCAGCGCCTCGAGCAGCGCGAATTCGCGCGCGGATAGCGCGACCAGGGCGCCATCGAGCGTCACCTGGTGCGACGCGGGATCGAGGGTCAAATTGCCGTGGCGAATCGTCGAATCGCTGCGGCCGGACTGGCGCCGGATCAGCGCGCGCATCCGCGCAGCGAGTTCGTCGAGATCGAAAGGTTTGACAAGATAATCGTCAGCGCCGGCGTCGAGGCCCTTGACACGATCGGCGACCGCGTCGCGCGCGGTGACGATCAGCACCGGCAGCGCATGGCCGCGCGCACGCAGTGCGCGCAGCACCTCGAGACCGTCGCGCTTAGGCAGACCGAGGTCGAGCAACGCGAGGTCGTAAGGCTGGGCCGCCGCCGCGCGCAGCGCCGCTTCGCCGTCCTCGACCCAATCGACGGCGAAGCCTTCGCCGCGCAGCGCCTTGCGCACGCCTTCGGCGATCATCCGGTCATCTTCGACTAGCAGGATGCGCATGGTTGTCCGTTCCAAAACATTCGATGATGCCGCATTCTAGCGCCCGCTTCCGACCCGTGCGGCGTGTGGCGCTTTTTTCACCGCAGCCTCGCGGGATGTCACTACAATGGGCGCTTTGCGTCGCGCGACGGCCGTCGGGTAGACTGCGGCGCGCTACCGCGCCGTCTAGGCGCCCAGCTTGCCGTTCCATCGTCCCGCGCACGGCGCACGCCGCTCGCCGCACACCTTGAAATCCTGCTCGTCCGTTTGCCCGTTCACCCGTTCATGACGCACCCTTTTCTGTCTTCCGTCGCACGCCGTATGGCGCTGCACTCGCGCCGTATGTTCGATCGCGCAGCCTTCATGCCTAACCGTGTCGTGCCGCGCGCGGCCGTCTGGCTCTGCGCCGCCGCGCTCGGCGCCGGCACGCTGCTGCCGCTGACGGGGGAGGCACGCGTCAAGGCCACGCATCCGAGCGTCAACGTCACGACGGTACTGCCGCAGCCGGTGATGGTCGGTCTGCAGCGCGCGCACGTGCCGTTGTCGTCGATCAGCGTGGTCGTCGAAAAGGTCGGCGATCGCACGCCGATCCTCGCGCTGAACGCCGGCAAGCCGATGATGCCCGCCTCGACCATGAAGCTTGTCACCACCTACGCGGGCCTGTCGATCCTCGGTCCCGGTTACCGCTGGCGCACCAGCGCGTACGCGGACGGCCCGCTCGACGCGAGCGGCGTGCTGCACGGCAATCTGTACATCCAGGGCACCGGCGACCCGAAGCTCGTGCCCGAAGAACTGATCGACCTCGTGCAGAAGATTCACAAGGCGGGCATCAACGGTATCGACGGCGCGCTGGTGCTCGACAAGCGCTACTTCGATCCGTCGACTCGCGACCTGCCCGCGTTCGACGACGACGTGAACGCGCCATACAACGTCGGCCCCGATCCGCTGCTGTACGCGTTCAAATCGCTGTCGTTCACGCTGACGCCGTCGCCCGATGGCACGGTGGCGATCGACGTGCTGCCCGCGCTCGCGCAACTGCGCATCGACAACCAGCTGCGTGCGACGAGCGGCCCATGCCGGGGCGAGTTGCCGACGCCGACCGTCACGCCGGAGCCTGACGGCACGCTCGTCGCGTCGTTCATCGGCGACTTTCCGGTGCGCTGCGACGCGCGCACGATCAACGTCGCCGTGCTCGATCACTCGACGTTCTTCGCGCGCGGCTTCCTCGCGCTGTGGCAGCAAACCGGCGGCACATTCACGGGCGCGACCCGCGAAGGCGCAGTGCCCGCCGGCGCGAAGCTCGTCGCCAGGCACGAAGGGCCGATGCTGTCGGACATCGTTCGCGACATCAACAAGTTCAGCAACAACACGATGGCACGCAACCTGTTCCTGACAATCGGCGCCGCCGAGGAAAGGCCGCCCGCCACGCCCGCGAAAGCCGCGCACGCGGTCGAAGCTTTCCTGACGCGCGACAGCCTGAACACCGAATACCTGTCGCTCGATAACGGCTCGGGCCTGTCGCGCGACGAACACATCACCGCGCTCGCGCTCGCCGATGTTCTGCAACGCGCGAACGCGAGCCCAGTCGCGCAGGTGTTCGTCGACTCGCTGCCGATCGCCGGTGTCGACGGCACGATGCGCAATCGCCTGACCAGCCAGGGCGCGGGCGGCAACGCGCACATCAAGACCGGCACGCTGCGCGACGTACGCGCGATCGCCGGCTACGTCGCGTCGGCCGACGGCAACAGTTATGTCGTCGTCAGCCTGATCAACGATCCGCATTCGGAAGCGGCGCGCGCCGCGCACGACGCGCTGCTCGAATGGGTGTACGAAGGCCCGTCGCAGGGCTTTACGAAGGTTTCCGCGCCCATCGAGGAAGCGCGCGAGAAGCCCAGGAAAAACCCGCGCAAGCGCGGCAGCCACTGAGTATTCCTTCTAGCGATGCCGCGCGCGGCAAGCTCCTAACCGTGTACGCTGTCGGGCAGCATGCGGCGCGCGACATCACGGGCTTGCCGCGCAGGGCGCCGGTCGTGCAGACCGCGCGACCTCACGAACGATAACGACACCACCCGCCGCGTACCGCGCGGCGGTCAGGGACCAGGAAGGGAGACAAGATGCAATTCGATGCCGAATTGCTGCTGCTCGCCATGGCGCCCGTCTTTCTTGCCTGCATCGGCTGGGAGGCGTGGCACGTGAGCCGCACGCGCCCGGCCGAGCGGCTCTACAGCTGGCGCGACACGCTGTGCAACGCCGCGCTCGCGCTGCTGCAGCAGGCCGCCGACAAGCTCGCGTGGCTCGCGATCATCCCTGTCTACGCGTTTTTCTACGAGCATTACCGCTTTCATACATGGCCGGCGACGTGGCTGTCGTTCGTCGTGCTGTTCGTCGCGCAGGACCTGCTCTATTACCTCTTTCATCGCTGCAGTCATCGCGTGCGCTGGCTGTGGGCCGCCCACGTCGTGCATCACTCGTCGGAGCGGATGAATTTTTCGACCGCGTTCCGCCAGAGCCTGATGTACCCGATCGCCGGCATGTGGGTGTTCTGGATTCCGCTCGCCATTGCTGGCTTTGCTCCGAAGCAGATCGTCGCGATCGTGCTGATCAATCTCGGCTTCCAGTTCTTCGTGCACACGCAGGCGATCGGCAAGCTCGGCTGGCTCGAATACGTGTTCAATACGCCGTCGATCCATCGCGTGCATCATGCGCGCAACGATCGCTACATCGATCGCAATTACGCAGGTGTACTGGTGATCTGGGATCGCCTGCTCGGCAGCTACATCGAAGAAGACCCGCACGAGGCGCCGCGGTACGGCATCGTCGAGCCGCTGCACACGTACAACCCGCTGAAGGCGACGTTTCACGAATGGGCATCGATGGCCGCAGACTTCGCGAGCGTGCGCGGCTGGCGCAACAAATGGCGTGCGCTGTTCGCGCCGCCCGCCTGGGCCGCCGCTTATCATGCGCAGCGCGCGCAGGGAGCCGGCTTGAACTCAAACCATACGGTCGCGCTTCGGACATCGCGCAGGCCGTAGAAGATTCTGTAAGCTGTCGTCACGCCGCCAACGCGGTGGACGCCGCCTGCAACACATGGCATCAAGGGCCACACATACGAGGAGATGCAGTCAACATGAATCAAACCGCTTCGAAGAAACAGCAATGGTTGCGCGTCACGCAGATCGCAGTGGCGAGCGCAGCGTTCGCCGCGCTCGCGGCATGCGGCGGTGGCAGCGACAACAATAGTTCGAGCAGCAGCAACACGCCGCCGGGGGGCGTCACGCTGCAGGTCGTGTCATTCGGCGACAGCCTGTCGGATGTCGGCACATACATGCCGGCGGTCCAGGCGAACGTCGGCACGGGCGGCGGCCGCTTCACGACGAATCCGGGTGAGGTCTGGACGCAGAAGGTCGCCGAGTACTACGGCGGCACGCTCACCGCCGCGTACGTCGGCGGCTTCGGCATGCCGCTCACCGCGACGGGCGGCCTCGGTTACGCGCAGGGCGGCTCGCGTGTCGATCTGCAGCCGGGCGAAGGCTACGCGCCGAACAACATGGCCGCGACGACGGTGCCGGTCACGACGCAGGTCGCCGAGTATCTGGCCGGGCACAATAACAGCTTCAATTCGAACCAGCTCGTGCTGATGAACGGCGGCGCGAACGACATCTTCGTCGCGGTCCAAGCGGTCTCGGCTGCCGGAACGGCAGCGGCGACGCAGGCGCTCCTGAACGGCGGTACCCCGGCCGACGCGCAGACGGCGGCGGCCGCCGCGTCGCAGACGGCCACGCTGGCCGCGCTGCAGGACATCACCACCGCGGCGACCACGTTCGTCGGCACGGTGCAGAAGGTCGTCGCGTCGGGCGCGACGCACGTGGTGGTGTCGGACGTGCCGGACATCGCGCAGACGCCGCAAGGTCTCGCCGCGGGCGCGCAAGGCCAGGCGCTCATCAACGCGCTCGTCAAGACCTACAACGGCGTGCTGCAGCAAGGCCTCGCGTCGACCAAGCAGGTCATCTACGTGAGCGCATTCGCGTGGATCGACCAGACGTTGCAGAACTATCAGTCGCTCGGTTTCACCGTGTCGAATACGGGCACCGCGTGTAACCTGACGTCGATGGCCCAAAGCGCGACCACGTACGCGACGAACAATCCGAGCGTGCTCGCCTCCGGCCAGACGGCGGCGGACTTCGGCAGCGCGCTTGCGTCGTCGCTGTTCTGCTCGCCGCAAACCTACACGGTGGCCGGCGCAGACCAGAGCTACATGTTCGCCGACCTCGTGCATCCGACCACGCATCTGCAAGCGCTGTTCGCACAGCAGGTCGAGACGCAGATCGCTGCTAGCGGGCTTGGCAAGTAACGCGGCGTTGGCCGTGGGGTTAGCGGTATTGACATGACAGCTAACCGGCGTCGCTAAGGCTGGCTAGATGGCAAAAGGCCCGGCTCGTTGAACGAGCCGGGCCTTTGCCTTTTCCGGTGGCCGTGCCATGCAGCGCAGCGATCCGATTGCGTCAGTGCTGCGCTTCGAACGCCGCCGCCGCGCGCCCGAGCCGATCGTTGACCGCGATCCATTCGATCGTATCGGGCAGCTTCTCGATCAGAATCCGCGTGACGTTCGCGCGATCGAGCGCGCGTAGCAAGCCGTAGAGCTCGCGTGCATAGACGTGCGGATCTTCCGGCGCGGCGACGAAATGCACGCCGTCGACATCGGCCCACTGTCCCGCACGCGACGCGCGCGCGACCAGCGCGACGCGCTCGCCCGGCTCGCGCACCGCGAGCAGCGGCTCGAGCTCGCCGAGTGGCAGCAGCACGAGCGGCGTGCGCGGCGCGTAATGCGCTTTCAACGTGCCCGACGCGCGCGGCGCGGTCGCGTCCGACCCGTCGGGCAGACGCGGCGCCTCGCCGAGCACGTCGGCGATATCCTGCGGCGTCACGCGACCGGGCCTCAGCAGCGCCGGAAAGCCGCGCGACAGATCGAGAATCGTCGACTCGATACCGACATCCGACGCGCCGCCATCGAGCACATGAATCGCGCTGCCGAACTCGTCGCGCACATGCTGCGCGGTGGTCGGGCTCACATGCCCGAAGCGGTTCGCCGACGGCGCGGCGACGCCGCCATGCCCGCCGCGCAACGCGCTGAATGCATCGAGCAACGCCTGCGCAACCGGATGCGACGGGCAGCGCAGTCCCACCGAGTCCTGCCCGCCGCTGACCGCCGCCGGAATGCGCGCAGCGCGCTTGAGGATCAGCGTGAGCGGTCCCGGCCAGAACGCGTCGATCAGGCGCTGCGCATCCGCCGGCAAATACTCGACCCAGTAGTTCGGATCGCCATGCGGCGCAAGATGCACGATCACCGGATGATTGGCCGGCCGCCCCTTCGCCGCGTAAATGCGCGCGACCGCGTCCGGGTTCTCGGCATCGCCGCCGAGGCCGTACACGGTTTCCGTCGGAAACGCGACCAGCCCCCCCGCGTCGAGCAAGGCCGCCGCGTGCTCGATCTGCGCGGCGCTGACCGGCAACGCGTTGGTAGCGTCCTCGGCGGGTTTCAGTTGATCCGGCATGGCGCGCGCGTCAGCTGGTGGCGATGTGCAGCAGCCGCGCGCAATCGCGCGCCGCGGTGCGGGCTTCTTCGAGGGTCGGCGCGGTGAAGTTCACGTGGCCCATCTTGCGGCCGCAACGCGCCTCTTCCTTGCCGTACAGATGCAGGCGCGCTGACGGCATCGCGGCGACTTCCTGCCACGGCGGCGTGACCGCCGCGCGCTTCGGACCGTCCGGAAACCACACGTCGCCGAGGATGTTCAGCATCACCGCCGGCGAATGCTGGCGCGTGTCGCCGAGCGGCATGCTGGTCATCGCGCGCACCTGCTGCTCGAACTGGCTCGTCGCGCACGCATCGACCGTGTAGTGGCCGGAGTTATGCGGGCGCGGCGCCATTTCGTTGGCGACCAGCGAGCCGTCTTCGAGAATGAAGAATTCGACGCACAGCACGCCGACGTAGCCGAGCTTCCCGGCGATCTGCAGCGCGGCCTGTTGAGCCTGCTGCACGAGCGCCGGCGACGCGTCCGGCGCGGGGACGATGGTGTGCGACAGCACGCCGTCGCGATGGGTGTTCTGCGCGAGCGGATAGACCACCGACGCCCCGCTCGCCGCGCGCGCGATCAGGGCCGACACCTCGAACTTCAGCGGCAGGCGCTTCTCGAGCACACACGGCACGCCGCCGAGCGACGCATGCGCCTCGCGCACTTCCTCGGCGTTGCGCACGCGAATCTGGCCTTTGCCGTCGTAACCCATGCGCGCCGTTTTCAGGATGCCGGGCAGCACCGCTTCGAACTCGCCATCGCCCAGCGCCGCAAGCGCATCCGACGACTCGATCACGACGTGCGGCGCAACCGTCACACCCGACGACGCGATAAAGCGCTTCTCGGCGATCCGGTCCTGCGCGACGGCGACGCAACGCCCCGCCGGGCTCACGAAGGTGGTCTTGCCGAGAAAGTCGAGGCTCGCGGACGGCACGTTCTCGAATTCGGTCGACACCGCCGCGCACAACCGCGCGAGTTCGGTCAGCGCCGCTTCGTCGCCGTAGGCCGCGCGCAGGTGGCGATCGGCGACCGCGCCGGCCGGGCTGGTTTCGTCCGGGTCGAGCACGGCGACGCGATAGCCCATCGCCTGGGCGGCAAAACAGAACATGCGGCCGAGCTGGCCGCCACCGACCATGCCAAGCCATGCGCCGGGCAGAATCGGTGAAACCGGTGTGTTGTCAGGGTTCATCTTGGTGGTCGGTCGCGGCCGGATACGCGTCGCGCTCGCACAGCGAGCGGCGGGCATCCGGCCGGGGGTCGGACAGGAGACGTCTTATAAAACAACCAGCGCGCTTACAGCGCCGGCAATACCATCGCGTGAGCCGCTTCGTTCTGGCGCACACGGAATGCAGCGAGCTTGTCCGCGTATTCGGCGCTGGTGCCGGAGAGCAGGGACACCGCGAACAGCGCCGCGTTCGCGGCACCCGCCTCGCCGATCGCAAACGTCGCGACCGGCACACCCTTGGGCATCTGCACGATCGAATGCAGCGAATCGACGCCCTTCAGATACTTGCTCGCGACCGGCACGCCAAGCACCGGCACCGTGGTCTTCGCGGCCAGCATGCCCGGCAGATGCGCGGCGCCGCCCGCACCCGCGATGATCGCGCGAATGCCGCGCTCGCGCGCGCTTTCAGCATAGGCGAACATTTCGTCGGGCATGCGGTGCGCGGACACGACCTTCGCTTCGTACGGCACGCCGAATTCCTGCAGAATCGCGACGGCGTTTTTCATCACTTCCCAGTCGGAACTGGAGCCCATCAATACGCCGACGACCGGCGCATCATGCGTATGGGCGGTTTGTGCTTCACTCATCTTACGGCTTCCTTGTTTCCCGGCGATGCGCGCCTGACACGGCGCGCGCGATCACATCAGTCGAGCTTGTGGCCGGTCAGGCGCTCGAGCGCTTCCTGGTACTTCTCGCCCGTTTTCGCGACCACGTCGTCCGGCAGCTTCGGCGCCGGCGGCTCTTTCTTCCACGGCTGGGTTTCGAGCCAGTCGCGCACGAACTGCTTGTCGAACGATGGCGGGTTCGTGCCGACCCGGTACTGGTCCGCCGGCCAGAAGCGCGACGAATCGGCGGTCAGCGCCTCGTCCATCAGGTACAGCTTGCCGTGGTTGTCCAGACCGAATTCGAACTTCGTGTCCGCAATGATGATGCCGCGCGTGGCCGCGTAATCAGCGGCTTCCTTATACAGACGGATCGAAATGTCGCGGATCGTGGCCGACAGTTCGGTGCCGATGCGGCGCTCCATCTCGTCGTAGGTGATGTTTTCGTCGTGGTGGCCCATCTCGGCCTTGGCGGCCGGCGTGAAGATCGGCTCGGGCAGCTTCTGCGCGTTCTGCAGACCCGGCGGCAGTTGCACGCCGCAGACCGAACCGGTGGCCTGGTAATCTTTCCAGCCGCTGCCGGCCAGATAGCCGCGCACCACCGCTTCGACGAGGATCGGCTCGAGACGCTTGACGACCACCGCGCGCCCCTTGACCTGCTCGACTTCGTCCGGCGCGACCACCGACTCCGGCGCGACGCCCGTCAGGTGGTTCGGCACCACGTGCTTCAGTTTCTCGAACCAGAAGTTCGCCATCGCGTTGAGCACGCGACCCTTGTTCGGAATCGGCTCGCCCATGATCACGTCGAACGCCGACAGACGGTCGGTCGTGACGATCAGCAACTGGTCGTTGCCCACGGCATAGTTGTCGCGGACTTTGCCGCGGCCGAGCAGCGGCAGCGAGCGGAGCGTGGATTCGTAGAGGGTAGACATCGTCGTGGTTCGCTAAAGTGGTGCAAAAAATGTGACCGGAACAAAAGGGAAACGCCGTTCCCCCGATGATGCGGGAACGGCGATCGGACGACAACCTGGCCAAACGGCCAGGCGCGGAGCCAAAACTACAGCTTAACGGACGACTTGCGCGAGCTCGCCCGACTTGTACTTCTGCGCAATTTTATCAAGCGAAACCGGCTTGATCTTGCCAGCCTGGCCTTCGCAGCCGAATTGCATGTAACGGTCGATACAGATCTTCATCGCCGCTTCGCGCGCCGGCTTCAGGTAATCGCGCGGATCGAACTTGCCCGGGTTGGTCGCCATGTAGCGGCGGATCGCGCCCGTGATCGCCAGACGCAGGTCGGTATCGATGTTGACCTTGCGCACGCCGTGACGGATGCCTTCCTGGATTTCTTCGACCGGCACGCCGTAGGTTTCCTTCATGTCGCCGCCGAATTCGCGGATTTCCGCGAGCAGCTCCTGCGGCACCGACGACGAGCCGTGCATCACGAGGTGCGTGTTCGGAATGCGCTGATGGATTTCCTTGATGCGCTGGATCGAGAGAATATCTCCCGTCGGCTTCTTGCTGAACTTGTAGGCGCCGTGCGAGGTGCCGATCGCGATGGCCAGCGCGTCGCACTGGGTCAGCTTGACGAAGTCGGCGGCCTGCTCCGGATCGGTCAGCAGTTGTTCACGCGTCATCGTGCCTTCGGCGCCGTGGCCGTCTTCCTTGTCGCCCTTCATCGTTTCGAGCGAACCGAGCACGCCCAGCTCCGCTTCCACGGTGACGCCGATCGAGTGCGCCGCCTCGACGACCTTGCGCGACACTTCGACGTTGTACTCGTACGATGCGACCGTCTTGCCGTCGGCTTCGAGCGAACCGTCCATCATCACGCTGGTGAAGCCGCTGCGAATCGCCGCCATGCACACCGCCGGCGACTGACCGTGGTCCTGGTGCATCACGACCGGAATGTGCGGATACGACTCGACGGCCGCTTCGATCAGATGACGCAGGAACGGCTCGCCCGCGTACTTACGCGCACCGGCCGACGCCTGCATGATGACTGGGGCGTTGACCTTGTCGGCCGCGGCCATGATCGCCTGCACCTGCTCCAGATTGTTCACGTTGAATGCCGGAAGGCCATAGCCGTTTTCCGCAGCATGGTCCAGCAGTTGACGCATTGATACGAGAGGCATGCTGAAACTCCTTAGATTGAAACGAATTCTTTTGCCGTCGGCATCTTTTGCGGCGATTTTATCGCGAAGCAGGCGGCGTTCCCGCGATGACACCGGCGCTTTGGTGCGCCGTCGCACATGGACCGTGCGGGTTTCGCCGCCCTGCTTCGCTCAATCGAGCCTGTGCCGATCGAGCAGTCCTGCCTGATCAGTACGGTTCACCGACCCGCACGATCTTCAACGTGTTGGTGCCGCCCGCCTGACCCATCGGCTCGCCGACCGTCAGCACGACCATGTCGCCGTGCGACGCGTAGCCCTTGCCGACCACCGTTTCGAGCGCCTGCTGCAGCGCCGTGTCGCGGTCGGTGTTGGTGTCCAGATGCAGCGACGTCACGTTGCGGTACAGCGCCATCGCCCGTTCGCTGCCGACGCGCGGCGTCAGCGCGAAGATCGGCACGTGGGTCCAGTGACGCGACATCCACAGCGCGGTCGAGCCCGATTCGGTCAGCGCGACGATGGCCTTGGCGCCAAGGTGATAGGCGGTGAACAGCGCGCCCATCGCGATCGACTGGTCGATCCGCGTGAACGTGCGGTCGAGGAAGTCCTTGTCGAGCTCCGACTGCTCGGACTTTTCCGCTTCGACGCAAATCGCGGCCATCGTCTCGATGGTCTGCACCGGGTACTTGCCCGCCGCCGATTCCGCCGACAGCATCACCGCGTCCGTGCCGTCGAGCACCGCGTTGGCGACGTCCGACACTTCCGCGCGGGTCGGCACCGGCGCGTGGATCATCGACTCCATCATTTGCGTCGCGGTGATCACGAACTTGTTCGATTCGCGCGCCATCCGGATCATGCGCTTTTGCAGCGCCGGCACCGCGGCATTGCCCACTTCCACAGCCAGATCGCCACGCGCGACCATGATGCCGTCCGACGCGTCGAGGATGCCTTGCAGCGCCGGAATCGCTTCCGCGCGCTCGATCTTCGCGATCATCTTCGGCTTGATGCCGTACGGCGCGCCGGCGATGTTCGCGAGCTGGCGGGCCATTTCCATGTCGGTCGCGTTTTTCGGGAACGACACCGCGACGAAATCGACGCCGAGCGACATCGCCGTGCGGATGTCCTCCATGTCTTTGGCGGTCAGCGCGGGCGCCGACAGACCGCCGCCCTGGCGGTTGATGCCCTTGTTGTTCGACAGCTCGCCGCCGATCTTCACGACCGTGTGGATCTCGTTGCCGATCAGGCGCTGCACGTTCAGCACGATCAGGCCGTCGTTGAGCAGCAGTACGTCGCCCGGCTTCAGGTCGCGCGGCAGATCCTTGTAGTCGAGGCCGACGCGCTCGTCGTTGCCGAGCTCGCAGTCGGCATCGAGGACGAACGGATTGCCGGTGACGAGCGTCGTGCGGCCGTTCTCGAATTTGCCGACGCGGATTTTCGGGCCTTGCAGGTCAGCCATGATGGCGACTTCGCGGCCGGCCTGGCGGGCCGCCTCGCGCACGAATTCGGCGCGCTGGCGATGGTCGTCCGCGGTGCCGTGTGAGAAATTGAGCCGCACCACGTCCAATCCCGCCTGAATCATTTGCAGCAGGATTTCCGGCGTGCTGGAAGCCGGACCGATAGTAGCGACAATCTTGGTGGCGCGATGCATGAGTCTCCTCGTCTGGATAGGATCGCTGGTAAGAGCGCTGCGGGGCTGCTGCGGAGTTCGCGCATCGAAAGATGCTGCCTGGGGTCGCGCGCCGGTTGTGGCCGGTGTCGCTTTGTGGAGTGATGCGGGTGATGCGGTATTCGAGAGCGGCGCCTCGCGCGCCGGAGATTTGCTGCCCTGCTTGCCGGAAGGCTGTTCCGGCTGGGCCGAATCGCGTTGAGCAGCTTCGACCTGTGCCGTTGGGGGCTGCTCCGCGTCGCCGGTCGGAGCATGCGCTGCAACCGGTCCTGCGGGCGCTCCCGCGGCTAGCGCCGGTTCGGTGGCCGCGGGCGCTATCGGCGCTTCGGCAGCCACGTCCTGTCCGGCCGCTGCCGACGCAGCGGCCGCGCGTGTCGCGCGCTCCCCTGCCGGCGTTGCCGCGCTACCGCGCTGCGCTTTCACGCCACGCGCCTTGGTCGACTTCGCCGCTGGGGAGCGCGTCGCCACGTTAAGCCCGCGATTCCAGAACTTCTACCGCCGGCAGCTTCTTGCCCTCGAGGAACTCGAGGAATGCGCCGCCGCCCGTGGAAATGTAGCTCACCTGGTCGTGGATGCCGTACTTGGCGATTGCCGCGAGCGTATCGCCGCCGCCTGCGATCGAGAACGCCGCCGAGCGCGCGATCGCGTCCGCGAGCGTCTTCGTGCCGTTGCCGAACTGGTCGAACTCGAACACGCCGACCGGGCCGTTCCACACGATCGTGCCGGCCTTCTCGAGTTGCGCGGCGAGCACCTTGGCCGTTTCCGGGCCGATGTCGAGGATCATGTCGTCGTCCTGCACATCGGCGACGGCCTTTACTTCTGCCTTCGCGGTCGGCGAGAACTCCTTGGCCGTGACGACGTCGGTCGGGATCGGCACCGAGGCGCCGCGGGCCTTGGCCGCGTCGATGATCGCCTTCGCTTCGTCGACCAGATCGGCTTCGGCGAGCGACTTGCCGATCTTCAGGCCGGCCGCGAGCATGAACGTATTGGCGATGCCGCCGCCAACGATCAGCTGGTCGACCTTCTCCGCGAGCGACTTCAGGATGGTCAGCTTGGTCGACACCTTGGAGCCCGCGACGATCGCCACGAGCGGACGCTTCGGTGCGCCGAGCGCCTTGCCGAGCGCTTCGAGCTCAGCGGCGAGCAGCGGACCCGCGCAGGCAACCGGCGCGTACTTCGCGATGCCGTGCGTAGTCGCTTCGGCGCGGTGGGCGGTGCCGAACGCGTCGTTCACGTAGATATCGCAGAGCTTGGCCATTTTCTGCGCGAGCTCGTCGGAATCTTTCTTTTCGCCCTTGTTGACGCGGCAGTTTTCGAGCAGCACGACCGAGCCCGGCGCGACGTTCACGCCGTTTTCGACCCAATTCGCGACGAGCGGCACGTCGCGGCCGAGCAGCTCCGCGAGACGCTTCGCCACCGGTGCGAGCGAATCTTCCGGCTTGAAGTCGCCTTCGGTCGGACGGCCAAGGTGCGAGGTGACCATCACCGCGGCGCCGGCGTCGAGCGCGGCCTTGATGGCCGGCACGGAAGCGCGGATGCGGGTGTCTTCGGTGATGTTGCCTTGATCGTCCTGCGGCACGTTCAGATCGGCGCGGATGAACACGCGTTTGCCGGACAGCTTGCCTTCGGCGATCAGGTCGGAGAGACGCAATACCTTGTTCATGGGCTTGAGTATGCGAGTTGATGAGAAGGCGGTGACGGTCAGCGCGCGGGGACGAGGCGCAGCGAACTCCAGCGCTTCGGCCCAACGGCTCCGCGGGATCGGGCGCCGGCGGCCGGCCGCGGCACCAGGCGCCTTGCCGCGGCGCGCTCAACCCGGAAAAGGCATTTTAACTGATCCCAACGGCCTTCTGATCCGCGACACAGCGAATGTCGCGGATTTGATCGCAAGGCCGCGGATGCCGCGGCGTAGCATTCATCGCCGCACCCCGGGCCCGGCCCTCACAGGAAGACGCGCATCAGCGTGAACACGATCATTCCGGTCACGATCGTGCCGAGCATGGTGCGCCGCCACAAAAACCAGCCGAGGCCGGCGAGCGTCGCGTAAAGCTCATGGTTGGAAGGCGCGAACGACAGCCCGTCGGACGTCGTCAGCACGTCGGGCACCACCACCGCGGCGAGCGCGGCGGCCGGCGCGTAGCGCAGCATCTTCTGCACGCGCGCCGGCAGTACCGTGCGCTCGCCGCCGATCAGGAACATCGCGCGCGTGAGCGCGGTGACGAAGGTCATGCCGAAAATGGCGAGCCAGATTTGCGTGGAGGTCATCGGGAGTCTCCGGCGCGATCGTTCACGCCACGAATGCGGCGCAGGTCGGCGCGCTCGATCATCAGGTCGGCCGCGCTGCCGGCCGCGATCGCCGCGATCACCGAGAGCAGCAACGCCAGCCGGTACGGCAGATCGAGCGCGAGCAGCGACACGATGCCGGCCACGCTGACCGCGACCAGCGTCGAGCGGGTGGCGATCGCCGACACCATCACCGGCAGCAGCGCGAGCGTGCCGGCCAGCGCGAGCCCCCAGTTGTCCGGAATCAGGCTCGCGAGCAGGATGCCGATGATCGACGACACCTGCCACGACAGCCAGCTCGATACCGCCATGCCCCAGAAGTACGCCTCCTTGCCCGGCACGTAGCCGGCCGGAAAGCTCTTCTTGACGAATAGCAGATAGATCACGTCGCCGTTGAAATAGCCCAGCACGATGCGCCGCCACATCGACAGATACGAGAAGTGCGGCGCGAGGCCGGCGCTGAAGATCACGAAGCGGGTGTTGACCATCGCCGCGGTCAGCAGCACCGTCCACACCGGCAGCTTCGCGGCGAGGAGCGGCAACACCGCCAACTGCGACGAACCGGCATAGCACAGCAGCGACATCGTGAGCGCCTGGGGCAGCGTCAGCACGGACTTGCTCATCGCGATGCCGGTCACGAGGCCCCAGGAAAAAATCGCCATCAGCGTGGGGGCATAGGCGCGCGCGCCTTCACGAAAAGCGCGGCGATCGGTGTCGGACAGTCGAGCGAGCATCGGGCGAAGGGTGCGGGCGCAGGAAACGCCGTCAAGAAGGCCAGGTCGGCGCCAGCTTGCGAGACCACCCGCTGGCGCATCCGGATTTGATTTATGCGTGCGCTGGATTATAGCGTCCGGGGTGCGCCCAAATGCCCGTGGTGTGTGCAAAAGACGCTAAAATAGCGCTCCCGGCTATGTCCTGCGCTCATGGCCGCACCTCATAACGCACCTGCTGGAGAACCGTATGTCAATGGCCGACCGCGACGGCAAGATCTGGATGGATGGCAAGCTCATCGAGTGGCGTGATGCCAAAATCCACGTGCTCACCCATACGCTGCACTACGGCATGGGCGTGTTCGAGGGCGTGCGCGCTTACAAGACGGCCGACGGCGCCACCGCGATTTTCCGCCTGCAGGAGCACACCAAGCGCCTGCTGAACTCGGCGAAGATCTTCCAGATGGCCGTGCCGTTCGACCATGAAACGCTCGCCGCCGCGCAGCGCGAAGTGGTCCGCCAGAACAAGCTCGAGTCGTGCTATCTGCGCCCGATCATCTGGGTCGGCTCGGAAAAGCTCGGCGTGTCGGCCAAGGGCAACACGATTCACGTCGCGATCGCCGCGTGGCCGTGGGGCGCATACCTTGGCGAAGACGGCATCACCAAGGGCATCCGCGTAAAGACGTCGTCGTTCACGCGCCATCACGTGAACGTGTCGATGGTGCGCGCGAAGGCGTCGGGCTGGTACGTGAACTCGATCCTCGCGAACCAGGAAGCGATCGCCGACGGCTACGACGAAGCGCTATTGCTCGACGTCGACGGCTACGTGTCGGAAGGCTCGGGCGAGAACTTCTTCCTCGTCAACAACGGCAAGCTGTACACGCCTGATCTGTCGTCGTGCCTCGACGGCATCACGCGCGACACCGTCATCACGCTCGCGTGCGACATGGGCCTGCAGGTGATCGAAAAGCGCATCACGCGCGACGAAGTCTATACCTGCGACGAAGCGTTCTTCACCGGCACGGCGGCCGAAGTCACGCCGATCCGCGAGCTCGACAACCGCACGATCGGCGCCGGCGCGCGCGGCCCGATCACCGAAAAGCTGCAGTCGGCTTTCTTCGACGTCGTGAACGGCAGGAGCGCGAAATACGCGCACTGGCTCACGAAGATCTGAGCGACGTTTCGAGATGCCCCGCGCAGCCCAACGGCGGCGCACTGCAAGCACCCCGCATACAAAGAGAAAGTCTCATGAGCGAAATCAAGGAAATGCCGCTGGTCGAACTGTCGGCAAAAGATCTGCCGGCGTATTGTCCGAACCCGGCCATGCCGCGCTGGAGCGCGCATCCGCGCGTCTTCATCGACGTGTCGCACGGCGAAGCGCGTTGCCCGTATTGCAGCACGCGTTACAAGCTGCGCGACGGCGAAGTGATCAAGGGCCATTGATCCAACGCATCGAGCGGTTCTGAGCCAGCTTGCACGGCACGAGGCGCGCGTTTTGAATCACGCGCTCGCCGCGCCGCAGGCTCGACCGCACGACCCGTGCGGCCGCACCGCCGCCGCGCCGCCATCGCGGCGCGTGTGGCCAAACGGCATCGCGCCGTGCGGCTTTCCGCTTTCCCCATTTACCTATCCGAGTGCCGCGCGCATCGCGCGCGCGGCGCTTGTTATCGACACCGGACACTCACTCTGATGCGTCGCGCGTTGGTTATCGCACCGAACTGGATCGGTGACGCATTGATGGCGCAGCCGCTGTTTGCGCGCCTCGTGAAATTGCATCCGCGCATCGTCATCGACGCGGTCGCGCCCAGCTGGGTCGCACCCGTGCTCGAACGCATGCCGGAAATCCGCGACGTCTACGCGACCGATCTCGCCCACGGCAAGCTGCAGATGCTGCGCCGCTGGCAGCTGTCGAGCGATCTGCGCGACGTCGGCTACGACGCGGCCTACGTGCTGCCGAATTCGTTCAAGTCGGCGCTGATTCCGTGGCTGGCGGGCATTCCGCTGCGCATCGGCTACACCGGCGAGAGTCGCTACGGCGTGCTGAACGTGCGTCACGCGAATCCGCGCAAGGACGCCCGCCCGCCGATGGTCGGCCACTACGCCGCCCTCGCCTACGCGCCAGCCGCCAAGTTCCCCGAAGATCTGCCGATGCCGCGCCTCGACACGGACCTGAACGAGGCCTCGCGCGTGTCGGCGCGCTTCAATCTCGATACGCGCGTGCCGCTGCTGGTGTTCTGCCCCGGCGCAGAATACGGTCCCGCGAAGCGCTGGCCGCCCGAGCACTTCGCGTCGCTCGCGCAGATGGTCGGCCAGTCGTTCCCGTACACGCAAATCGTCGCGCTCGGCTCGCCGAAAGACGCGCCGCTCGCGCAGGCGATCGCCGAGAAAGCGCCGAACGTGCGCAACCTGTGCGGCCAGACTGCACTCGGCGAGGCTTGCGCGCTGATCTCGCGGGCCAACGCGGTCGTCACCAACGACTCCGGACTGATGCACGTCGCCGCCGCGCTGCGCCGCCCGCTCGTGGCCGTCTACGGTTCGACCGATCCGCGCCACACCCCGCCCTTGTCCGAGCTCGCGAAGGTACAATGGCTTCATCTCGAATGCAGCCCCTGTTTTGAGCGCGAGTGCCCGCTCGGTCATCTGAACTGTCTGAAGCAACTGGGCGCCGAGCAGGTTTTCGGCGATTTGCGCGGCATGCTGCTCGCGCAGCGCTGAGCCGACTGGTACTTGCACGCAACACCGCACGCCCCGAGCGCGTCGCGTCATGTTCGCGCCTTGCGGCACGGGCAAGCTGACGCCGGGGGCGATGGTCCGGCGCTCTGGACCGTCCCGCTACCGCAGACCCGCAACCGCGCGCCGCGCACAAGAGACTGACAAGCCATGCCACGTTTTGCCCATATCTTCGAAGCCGCCGCCGATACCCTGACCGCCTACTATCAGGCCGTCGCCGAGGTCAATATCGACAGCTTGATGGGCTTGTGGATCGACGAGGAGTTCGTCAGCTGCATCTGCGCGGACGGCTCGCATCTGCACGGCCTCGAGAGCATCCGCAATGGCTTGCAGGTCCAGCTCGAAGCGCTGCCGGTGTCGATCGAGCCGCTCGACATCCGCGTCTACGACAGCCTCGGCACCGTCGTCTATGCGATTGCCGAAGCACATCGTCCGGCCGACCCGACCGCCACGCCCGCGATGGTTTTCACCACCTACGTGATGGTCCATGAACGCGGCGAGTGGCGCATTGCGCATATTCACGCAAGCCCGATGCCGAACGAGACCGCCAGCCAGTTCGCAACGAAGATGCGGCATGGCCAGGGCCCGCTGCACTGACGCGCGGCACCACGACGGATTCAGAATCACGTTTTCTCGCTCTTCCGCCGGTATGAGTTCGACGCCACATAAACCCGCTTCCTCCGGTACGGCCCCCGCCAAGGTGGCGGCCGCCGTCGAGGCGACCGTCGAGCTGCTGTACCGCGCGCCGCTCTGGCTGCCGAACCGGCATGTGCAGACGATCGTCCCGTCGCTGTTCGCGCGCCGCCCCGCGGTATCGTTTCGCCGTGAGCGCTGGGACACCCCGGACGGCGATTTCATCGATCTCGACTGGGTCGCGCACGATACTCCGCCCACCGACACCGCGCCGCTCTTCGTGCTGTTTCACGGCCTGGAAGGCAGTTCGTCGTCGCACTACGCGGTCGCGCTGATGGCCGCCGCGCGCGAATACGGCTGGCACGGCGTGGTGCCGCACTTTCGCAGTTGCAGCGGCCCGCTGAACCGGCTGCCGCGCTTCTACCATCTCGCCGACAGCAACGAGGTCGACTGGATCCTGCGCCGCCTGCGCGCCGCGCGTCGCGGGCCGGTGGTCGCGGCGGGCGTGTCGCTCGGCGGCAACGTGCTGCTGCGCTGGCTCGGTGAGCGGCAGGCCGATGCGGCGCGGGTGGTAGCGGCCGCTGCCGCGATTTCGACACCGATCGACGTCCATGCGGGCGGCCGTGCGCTGTCGCAGGGCTTCGGCCTCGTCTACACGCGCAGCTTCCTGAAGACGCTGAAGCACAAGGCCAACCAGAAGCTCGAGCAGTTCCCGGGCCTGTTCGATCGCGACGCGATGCTCGCGAGCCGGACGATGTACGAGTTCGACAACGTCGTGACCGCGCCGCTGCACGGCTTTCGCGATACCGATGACTACTGGAGCACCGCAACCACCCGCCCGCTGCTGCCGCACATTCAGGTGCCGACGCTCGTGCTCAACGCGCGCAACGACCCGTTCCTGCCGGCCGAAGCGCTGCCGTCGCGGCACGAGGTGTCGGCGGCGGTCGAGCTTTATCAGCCTGAGCACGGCGGCCACGCGGGCTTCATGACCGGGCCGTTCCCGGGCCGCATCGACTGGCTGTCGCGGCGCGTGTTCGGCTATCTGGAGCGACACGTCGATCATGGATGACATCGTCAAACAGGCGCTCGCCAAATGGCCGAACGTGCCGAGCTGCACCGGCTGGCTGATGCTCGACCGGCGCGGCAACTGGCGCATGCGCGACGAAGCGGCCCAGGCGAGCGGCGCGCCCGGCGTGCCGATCCGGCATGAGGCGCTGCTTGGCTTCATCAACCGGAACTACGAGGCCGATGAGCGCGGGCAGTGGTTTTTTCAGAACGGACCACAGCGCGTGTATGTCGAGCTGGCTTATACGCCGTGGGTGGTCAGATTGTCCGCGCACGCGGATGGAACGCTCGCGCTGCACGACCAGGGCGGCGGCGCGTTCGAGCCGACGGCGGTGTTCGCGGATGAAGACGGCGGCATTCTGTTTGCCGATCGCTCGCAGCCAGCACGTATCGCGGTGCTGCACGATCACGACCTCGAGCTCTTCTCCGATCACGCGACGCTCGCCGACGATGGCTCATTGAGCGGTGCGTTCCACTGGAGTGTTCAGCGCACCTTGCCGCTGCAAAGCGTGCGACGCGATCAGGTGGCCGCGCGCTTTGGCTTCGTTGCGAGCCCGGCGGCGCAGGTCTGACGCGCGCAGCGGCGCGCGTTCACGTCCACCCTACCCTTTCTCGTCGAGCCGCTCCTCCTTGTAGCGGCTCTCCATCTCGTGCACGCGCGCCCGAGACGAACGTCGCGCGCGCGTTCGCGAGCGAGGCCGCCGCGTCGTCGTAGCGCTCGAGCAGCATCTGCCCGTAAGCGATGCCGTACCAGTTCGCCGCGACGTTCAGCGCGGTGCGGTCCTCGATTTCCGAGCGCAATCGCGAAATCTCGTCCGCGTATTCGCTGCGCGACTGGTCCTGCAACAGACGCGAGCGCGCCCGCACGAAGCCGTACTCGGGGTCCTGATGCGGCTGCCGGTACGGCGCGCGGCGCGCGCGGTCCTCCATGTCGGCGATCCGCTCGACGGTCAGCGGGTGCGTGCGCGCATAGGCCGGAATGCCGTTTTCGTTCATCGCCGCGCGGTCGAGCCGGTGGAAGAACGTGGGCATCGCGTAGGGATCGTAACCGGCGCCGGCGAGCAGCAGAAAACCGACGCGGTTCGCCTCCTGCTCGGCCGATCGCGAGAAGCGCAGTTGGCTGTCGACCGCATACGCCTCGCTGCCGAGCGCGATCGCGCTGCCGAGGTCGCCGCTATGCGCGAGCACGCCTGCCAGCACGCCGAACAGTACACCGACGAGCGCCGCGTAGCCGCCGCGCTCGCCGTTCGAGATCATCCGCGAGATGTGCCGCTGCAGCACGTGCCCCATCTCGTGACCCAGCACCGACGCGAGCTCGGACTCCGTCTGCGTCGTCACGATCAGCCCCGTGTTCACGCCGATGAAACCGCCCGGCAGCGAAAAGGCGTTGATCTGCGTGTCGCGCACCGCGAACAGCTCGAAATCCGGACGATAACCGCCGATGTACAGCGCAGCGCGCTGGCCGCTGCCGCGAGCTTGACGGCGACCGAATTGAGATAGTCGCGCACGAGTCAGTCGTCGAGATAGTCGGGGTCGCGGCGTATCTCACGCATCACGCGCTCGCCGAGCTTGCGTTCGGCCTGTGGACTCAGCGAGCCGGCGCCGCCGCTGCCGAGATCGGGCAACTTCTGCGCGACGATCGGCGCGCGCCAGTCGTTGCTCCCGGTTTTGCCGCCAGTGCGACCGCTACCGCTGCCATTGGAAAAGCGGCTCTGCGCGCCGCCGTAGGTGCCGAACACGCCGCGCGCGATGTCGGGCGGCAGGATCGGATCGGCATGCGCGTCGCTCGGGCCGCTCACGAGCGGCGCCTCGGACGATGACGTTCCCGGCACGGTGGCCGCCCCGCCCGTCGATTGCGCGAGCGCGCCCGGCGGCATCGCGATGCGCGATGGATAGCGACGCAGCGAGGAATCGTTTTGGATGCAACGCGAAGCCGGTCTGACGAAGTCGAAAACGCCGCGCGTGGCCCGGACTAAGATAACGGGCAAGGGCGTCGCAGGACGCGTACGAGGCAAAACTCAGCGCACGACACAGCGCAAGTGGAATCAGTCGCCGCGACGATTCGAGGCCGCGCCGCACTGCTATGATAGGCGCCCTCTGAAGGAGTCAACCATGCCTGAACTCACTCATTTCGATGCGGCCGGTGACGCGCATATGGTGGACGTCGGCGGCAAGCAGGAGACTAGGCGCATCGCGATCGCGCGTGGCTCGATCCGCATGCTGCCCGACACGTTCGCGCTGATCCGCGACGGCAACGCCAAAAAGGGCGACGTGATCGGCGTCGCGCGGATCGCGGCGATCCAGGCCTCGAAGCGCACCGCCGATCTGATTCCGCTCTGTCATCCGCTCGCGCTGACACGCGTGAAGGCCGATTTCGAACTCGACGAGCAGATGCCCGGCGTGCATTGCACGGTCCAGGTCGAGACGTTTGGACGCACGGGCGTCGAAATGGAGGCGCTTACCGCCGTGCAGATCGGGCTGCTGACCGTGTACGACATGTGCAAGGCGGTGGATCGCGGCATGACCATCACCGATGTGAAGGTGATGGAAAAGCATGGCGGGAAATCGGGGGATTGGGTGGCGCAAGCTTGACGTGCGGTTCGACAACTATCCGGATAGCAACATGACCATCGACGAACTGCTCGAGCAGCTACTGGCGTTTCGCGACGCGCGCGACTGGCGGCAGTTTCACACGCTGCGCAACCTGATCGTCTCCACCGGCATCGAAGCCGGCGAGCTGTTGGAGACGATTCAGTGGAAGACCGATGCGCAGATCGACGCGCTGCTTGGCGATCCCGCGCAATCGACGAACCTCAGGCACGAGTGCGCCGACGTGTTCATGTATCTGCTGCTGGTCGCCCATACCGCCGGCTTCGATCTCGTCGACGCGGCAGCGGAAAAACTGAAGCTGAACGAAGCACGCTACCCCATCGACAAGGCGAAAGGCACGGCCGCGAAGTATTCCGAGCTTTGAACTTTGAAGGGAGGAAGCCGCGGCGCCAGCACGCCTGAGCTTCCGCGGTCCGATCAATCGTCGTCACTGTCGTCATCCGGCGTCGCATCGGCCGCCGGTGTGCCGTAGCGCTTCACCAACTGCTGCTTGAAGCCCGCGAGCGACTTCTGCTCGTCGACGAGCTGGTAGAGATAACCGAGCTGCGCCGGCCAGTCTTTCAATTCCTCGGCGAAGATCCGCAAGCGTTCGACCGTATCGAGCGCCGCCGCGGTATCGCCGGTCAGCGCCTGCAGCACCGCGTAGCGACGCAGCACCGTCTCGCCCGGCAACAGCGCGATCGCCTGCTTGTGCATCGCGAGCTTGCGCTGCAGGTTCAGCGGATTCATCGGCTGCAGCGTCGCGAGACCGTATTCGCCCCACGCGCCGAACAGGAACGACGGATCGGCGCCGTACTGCTCGGCCGGACGCGCGCCGTAGTAGAGCACCTCGGCGCGCGCATAGTCGCGATACACCGGATACAGCGCGGCGAGTCCGCCGAACACCACCACCGCGAACGCGCCGAGCGACAGATTCGCCGGCACCGCGCGCAACGGCCGTGTTTCGAGCAGGCCGAACACGAACATCGCGGGCAACAGGAAGAACATGTACTGCTGCGGATACTCGACGAGCGCATGCATCGTCAGCACGCCGATCAGCGCGATGCCGAACACGCGCGCGGCGCTTTGCGGCGCACGCGCGACGCGCACGAGCCACGCGACGAGACCCACGAGCACGATCGCAAGACCGATCAGACCGGTTTTCGCGAGCAGGTCGACGAAAATGTCGTGCGAGTTGTTGGCGATTTCGACGCCGCCCAGCTGCTTGACGAGCTCGAACTGATGGCTCGGAAATTCGCCCCAGCCGACGCCGAGCAGCGGATGCTGCTTGAACATCGTCCAGCCGTATTTCAACAGCGCGAGGCGCGGCGCGATCTGGCCGGCATCCTGGAAGCGCTCGGCCGCCGACTGCCCGAGTTCGAGGTGATAGCGCACGTTGGCCCAGCGGATCAGCGCATTGACCACGAAAAACAGCACTGCGAGCGCGACCGGCACCAGCCATTCACGGTTGCTGCGGCGCAATTGCGCTTCGTTGCGAGTCTGCGCGAAGGCCATCCAGAAGCCGGCCACGACGATCACGCCCATCTGCAGCCACGGACCCCGCGACACGGTCAGCGCGAGGCCGACCGAGAAAATCGTCGACACGAGCAGCCAGATCGGCACCGCGATGCGGCGCGTCTGCACGAGATACAGCGCGCCCGCCATCGCGAACGCAATATACGTCGCGAGGTGGTTCGCCTGCGCCATGTTGCCGAACGGCCGGCGCTCGACGGTCACGTTATACGCGACGACGAGCGGAGCCACGCGCGCCTCGAGGTGAAACAGCTGGATCACCTGACTGAACACCGCGAACAGACCGCCGACGATCAACGCCCCCGCCGCCCAGCGCAACGCGGTCTCGTCGAGCTTCACGCGCGTGAAGCCGTAGCCCACATGCACGGCCATCCACGCAGCGAGCAGGAAGCCCGCGCCGAGCCAGTTCATCGATGGCTCCGCGACCGGCAGCACCAGCGTCTGCACGACCAGCACGAGGCCGAACAGCAAGGGTACGAGCGCGACCGTGGGCGACGCGAAGCTCACGCGCGGCCGGGTGGTCGCGACCAGCAGCACGACGGCCGCCCCGGTCAGCAGAAACAGCGCGAGCGAGGTGAATTCGGCGTAGAAGGTTGGGATCGGATACGTATGGTTGGCAACCGCGTAGGGCAGGATCAACGCAAGAGCCAGCAGTACGAGAGACAGGTAGCGTGCGAAAGGGGTGGGCATCGAATCAACAGTGGGCGTCAGCAACCGGCGCACTATACAAAAATTTCGTTGCACTGTGCGCCGGTCCGGCCGAAATAGGCTGAAAATCAGCCCTTTACGTTGTGGCTTCGACTCATCCAGTCAGCGCTCGGCTGCTGTCTCGTCCACTCACTCATTTGCCCCTTATGAACGGCATTCGGGCGGCGCCAGATTCGCGGCGAGCGTCGGCGCATCGCTTGGCATCGGCCCCGAACCCGGCGCCGGCAACGACGACGCGCTCTTGCCGCTCGCAAAGCATTCCCACGTCAGCGCGCCGGTCTGCACCGCGTCCTTGCTCAACGCGACGCGCGCGCTCGGCGCATCGACGTTGTCCGGGACCGACGGCACCAGCGTCATGGTGTTTGCGCCGGCCTGCGCGACACGCGTCGAGTACGTGATCGTGATCTGACCAGTGTCGTCGTCGATCTGGATGGACTCGACGTTGCGCGTGGCGGGCGGCGACGCATAACCGCCGCTGAACGCGTTGCCGCTCGCGGCGTTTTCGGCCACCGCGAGCCGCGCCGACGCCGCGAGCGACAAGCCCTCGCCGACCCGGCTGCGCGCCAGATAGTCCTGATACGCGGGAATCGCGTAGGCCGCGATCACGCCGACGATCGCGAGCACGATCATCAACTCGATCAGCGTGAAGCCGACGCCGCAGCGGCGGCAGATGCGCGCGAACCAGCTCGCGCGCCAGCGTGCGCGGCGCGACCTACGCGTGGATTGCGTCGATTGAGAGTATGGGGAATATGGCAGGGTAACGATCATCGGCAGACTCCTGATACGAGAAACGCCTGGCCCGTGGATCGGGAACAGGCGTTTCAATCGTAGCGAGCGAAGCTCGCGCGTCACAGTCAGCCGGATGGCCAGGCTTGCATTCGGACGGCATCACGAATCAGGCAGCGATGCACCGTCAGCACCATGCTCACACCGCCGCACGTTTCGCGTTACGGCGCTTCAACAGATAACCGACGATCACGAGTAACAGCGCGCCCGCGATGCTCATCCCGTATTCGGCGACTGGCGTGTCGAGGATCGGCCAGCGGTCGCCGGCCGGGTCGTTGACCATCAGACCACCCGCGATCCAGCCGAGCAGGCCCGCGCCGAACAGTACGATGCCCGGAAAGCGATCGAGCAGCTTCAGAATCAGCCGGCTGCCCCACACGATCAGCGGAATGCTCACGACGAGGCCAAAGATCACCAAAGCCAACCGGTGCTCGTGCTCCGCGGCTTCGGCCGCGCCCGCGATCGCGATCACGTTGTCGACGCTCATCACCGCATCCGCGATGATGATCGTCTTCACCGCCGAGATCAGCTTGTCGGCCGGCTTCACGTTGTCGTGAGCGTCGTGCGCCGGCGCGAGCAGGCGCACGCCGATCCACAGCAGCAGCAAGCCGCCCGCGAACTTCAGGAACGGCACGTCGAGCAGCACGACCGCGAACGCGATCAGCACGACGCGCAGCGCGATCGCGCCGGCGGTCCCCCACACGATCCCACGCATGCGCTGCGACTGCGGCAGGTTGCGGCAGGCGAGCGCGATCACGACCGCGTTGTCGCCGCCGAGCAGAACGTCGATGACGATGATCTGAAAGACCGAGCACCAATGGAGGGTCGTGAAGAATTCGAGCATGGAAAAAAGCATAAGAAAAAATCGACCGCGCGGGCAGAACCGCGGCGCAAGCGCGGAAAAAAAAGCGGGGGAGTCTGCACTCCCCCGCTTTTCGGGACCGCCCGCTCACGAAAGGAGTTCGTAAGCGTAACAAAATCGCGCGCCAACGGCACGCGAATTCGATTTACAGCATCGCCTTCAGAAGACGCGCCATTTCCGACGGGTTCTTCGTGACCTTGATACCGCACGCGTCCATGATTTCCAGCTTCGCTTCGGCGGTGTCCGCACCGCCCGAGATCAGCGCGCCGGCGTGGCCCATGCGCTTGCCCGGAGGCGCCGTGACGCCAGCGATGAAGCCAACCACCGGCTTCTTCATGTTGTCCTTGATCCACTCAGCAGCGTTCGCTTCGTCCGGACCGCCGATTTCGCCGATCATGATGACGGCGTCCGTATCCGGATCGTCGTTGAACATCTTCATCACGTCGATGTGCTTCAGACCGTTGATGGGGTCGCCGCCGATGCCGACTGCCGACGACTGGCCGAGGCCGATCGCGGTAAGCTGGCCGACTGCTTCGTACGTCAGCGTGCCCGAACGCGACACGACGCCGATGCGGCCCTTGCGATGGATGTGACCCGGCATGATGCCGATCTTCAGCTCGTCCGGCGTGATCGTGCCCGGGCAGTTCGGTCCGAGCAGCAGCGTCTTGCGGTTTTCGCGACGCATACGGTCCTTGATCTCGATCATGTCGCGGACGGGAATGCCTTCCGTGATACAGATTGCGAGATCCAGGTCGGCTTCGACTGCTTCCCAGATTGCGGCGGCAGCGCCTGCCGGCGGAACGTAAATCACCGACACGGTCGCGCCCGTCTCAGCCTTGGCTTCAGCGACGCTCGCGTAGATGGGGATGCCTTCGAAATCTTCGCCGGCGCGCTTCGGGTTCACGCCCGCGACGTACGCTTCGCGGCCGTTTGCGTATTCACGGCAAGCACGCGTGTGGAACTGACCGGTCTTGCCGGTGATGCCCTGCGTGATGACCTTGGTGTCTTTGTTGATCAGAATCGACATGTATTGACCTCTGTTCGTTTGGCGTCGCGCGGTAGCGCCACTCGGCGCGATGCTTCACGCCTGTGTCGCTTGCGCGCCGCCACTCGTAAACCTGGCAAATGAGCTGGTAAATGCGCCGTGGACAGCTGGCTTACGCCTTGCCCGAAGCAGCCGCGACGACCTTCTGAGCCGCCTCTTCCATGCTGTCCGCCGAGATGATCGGCAGGCCGGATTCGGCGAGCATCTTCTTGCCCAGGTCTTCGTTCGTGCCCTTCATGCGGACCACGAGCGGCACCTTCAGCGACACGGCCTTCGACGCCGCGATCACGCCTTCCGCGATCACGTCGCAGCGCATGATGCCACCGAAGATGTTGACCAGAATCGCGGTCAGGTTCGGGTTCTTCAGCATGATCTTGAACGCTTCGGTGACCTTCTCGGTCGTAGCTCCTCCGCCGACGTCGAGGAAGTTCGCCGGTTCGCCGCCGAACAGCTTGATGGTGTCCATCGTTGCCATTGCGAGGCCGGCGCCGTTCACCAGACAGCCGATGTTGCCGTCGAGCGAGATGTACGCGAGGTCGAACTTCGACGCTTCGATTTCAGCCGGATCTTCCTCGTCCAGATCGCGGTACGCGACGATTTCCGGGTGACGGAACAGCGCATTCGAGTCGAAGTTGAACTTCGCGTCGAGTGCGATGACCTTGCCGTCGCCGGTCAGGATCAGCGGGTTGATTTCGGCGAGCGATGCGTCGGTTTCCCAGAATGCCTTGTACAGGCCTTGCAGGATCGCGCGAGCTTGCGGGATCGAAGCGTCGGGCACGCCGATCTTCTTCGCGAGGTCGTCTGCTTCCGAGTCCTTCAGGCCGGTCGACGGATCGACGGCAACCTTGTGGATCAGCTCAGGCGTCTTTTCCGCGACTTCTTCGACGTCCATGCCGCCTTCGCTCGACGCCATCACGACGATCTTCTGCGAAACGCGATCGATCACGAGACCGACATACAGTTCCTTCTTGATGTCGGCGCCTTCTTCGATCAGCAGGCGGTTCACCTTCTGGCCTTCCGGACCGGTCTGGTGCGTGACGAGCTGCATGCCGAGGATCTGGTTCGAGTACTCGCGAACCTGTTCCAGCGACTTGGCGACCTTGACGCCGCCGCCCTTGCCACGGCCACCCGCGTGGATCTGAGCCTTCACGACCCACACCGGGCCGCCCAGCTCTTCCGCGGCCTTGACCGCATCATCCACCGAGAAGACCGGCTTGCCGCGCGGTACCGCGACGCCGAATTTCCGCAGGATTTCCTTACCCTGGTACTCGTGAATCTTCATGCGTGATTCCCTTCAGTCTGAGAGTTGGATAGAACTTCGATTCCGTTGCCGCCGTTCAGGCCGACGCGTCGCCGCTTCGTTCGCGGGCCGCCGCGCCGTCCGACGGGGCCGCACGTTCCGCCGGACGCGGTGCATGACCATACCAGCGCGGATAAAACTGTTTCACCGCCTCGCCGTCGAAACGCAGCGCGTGGCAGCGTCCCAGCTGGAATGGCGGTTTGTCGTTGGAATGCTCGCCTGTGCCGTTGGACGATTCGTCTCCGGAACCCGCGTTCGCGCCCGGCGTGCCGTCATCGGTGTTCCATACGTCGCCGGCGAACGCCTGGATCGCGGCGGTCGGCAGGATCGCGCACAGCTCGGTGAGATGCGTGCAACCGGCCGTGCCGGCCAGCAAACGGGCAGCATCGCGACGGAAGTTGTGGAACAGATTGAGCCCGATGAGGGCACGGTAGGCGGGATTGCTGGCTTGGCACAACCCTGGATAGGGCACCCAGTCGGACGACGCCTCGGCGTTGACGACATTGAGCTTGCGATCGATGGTGATGCGAAGCCAGAGTTCATGGATCGGCTGACCATTGGGCCGGACACCCGACGCAAGCGCCACATCGCGTGGCTTTTCGTCGGTCAGGCACGCTTCCACATCCCACAGGCCATCGGCTCGCTCGTAAGCTTCCGCTCTGATTGCGCGACGATGGCGCAACTGACGGGACACTGGCGGGGAGAGCGACATGCGGGAAGGAAAGGCCGGATTGGAAAACTTCTGGAGTTTAGCATAACGGGTATTTGGGACAGCCCCGATTGCGCACGGCCTGGCGCCAGATTATGGCGCGGTAATTGCCCTACCCGTCGAGACTGGCGTGTTAGTCGCCGTCCCCGATGTCGTCGATACCCTTCAGGATCTTGCCGATCGTCGCGCCGGAGAAGCCGCGCGACGCGAGAAAGCGCGCCTGCTTCGCGCGCTCGGCCGGCGTTTGCGGCAACTGGCCGAACTTCTTGCGCCAGACCGCCTGGGCGCGCGCGAGTTCGGTTTCGCGCAATTGCACGCTCGCCTCTTCGACGAGCGCCGGGTTGAGCGCGTGTTGCTTCAGTTCGCCGAGAATGCGGCTCGTGCCGAGCCGCGATGCGCGCCGATGGATCAGGCTTTCCGCGAAGCGCGAGTCGGATAGCCAGTTTTCGGCCTGCAGCGCGTCGAGCACCGTGTCGAGCGAATCGGTTTCCTCGACGTAAGGCTTCAGCTTGCGGGCGAGGTCGGCGCGGCTATATTCGCGGCGCGACAGATAGCCGAGCGCGCGCGCTTTCAGCGAACGGGCGGGGCGTTGGGATTTTCTGTTGTCGTCTTTGTCGGACTGGCCCGGCTTCTCTTCGCCGGGTTGGCGACGCGAGCGGGTGTAGGTGACCTCGGAGGGGATTGGGGAATCGAGTCCGGAGGAATCCCGGCTGGACGACGCTGCAGCGGGCGCAGACCGCGTACGCTGCGGGCCGCGGCCCGCGGCGCGGTCATGTGCGTCGAACGGTTCGAACGGTTCGAACGGATCGCCGGACTCAGGCGATCCGTCCGCCGCGTCGCGCGGGCCGTCCGGATAGCGTCCGGAGTCGAAACCGGACAGCGGCCGGCCTTTGCGTATCACTTGATGCTTACTCTTCTTCGCCCGCGACTTCAGCGTCCGCGCCGGTCACGGCGTTCGCCATCGCGGTAACGCCCAGCGATTCGCGGATACGGTTCTCGATTTCGCGAGCGATATCCGGATTTTCGCGCAGGAATTCACGCGCGTTGTCCTTGCCCTGACCGATCCGCTCGCCGCTGTAGCTGTACCATGCGCCGGCCTTGTCGACGATCTTCGCCTGCACGCCGAGGTCGATGATTTCGCCCTGACGCGAGATGCCCTCGCCGTACAGGATGTCGAAAATCGCTTCACGGAACGGCGGCGCCACCTTGTTCTTGACGACCTTCACGCGGGTTTCGTTGCCGATCACTTCGTCGTTCTTCTTGATCGAGCCGATGCGGCGAATGTCCAGACGCACCGACGCGTAGAACTTCAGCGCATTACCGCCCGTGGTGGTTTCCGGGTTGCCGAACATCACGCCGATCTTCATGCGGATCTGATTGATGAAGATCACGAGGCAGTTCGTGCGCTTGATCGTGCCGGTCAGCTTGCGCAGCGCCTGCGACATCAGACGCGCCTGCAGACCCGGCAGCGAGTCGCCCATTTCGCCTTCGATTTCCGCCTTCGGCACCAGCGCCGCGACCGAGTCGATCACGATCATGTCGATCGAGCCCGAGCGCACCAGCGCGTCGGCGATTTCGAGGGCCTGTTCGCCGGTGTCCGGCTGCGAGACCAGCAGGTCGGCGACGTTCACGCCGAGCTTGCCCGCGTATTGAATGTCCAGCGCGTGTTCCGCGTCGATGAACGCCGCGGTGCCGCCGAGCTTCTGCATTTCGGCGACGACCTGCAGCGTCAGCGTGGTTTTACCGGACGATTCCGGACCGTAGATTTCGACCACCCGGCCACGCGGCAAACCGCCGACGCCCAGTGCAATGTCGAGGCCGAGCGATCCGGTGGAGACCACCTGGATGTCTTCGACTGCCTCACCTGCGCCGAGCCGCATGACCGACCCTTTGCCGAACTGCTTTTCGATCTGCGCGAGCGCGGCGGCGAGAGCCTTGCTCTTTTCAGCAGTCAGTCCAGCCGAGCCTTTCTTGCTTTCTTCCATGAATCGTCCTTTGCTATGATGAACGGCGTCTGAGGCAGGTGTGCACCCGTGGTTCCACTCGAATTGAGCGGAATCTCCAGGACATCACACGAAACGCAGACACTGTATAAAAAAACAGTAGTTTTGGCAAGCGCGATTGTGATGCGAACGCGCATCTTTTACTGTCGCATCGCCCCAACTACCCACAATAATGTTCGGAGACCGCTGCGCGCCGGGGCAACCCCGCGGTGCCGGCAAAGCCAGGCTGGCGCATCATGCGAATTCTGATTGCCGAAGACGACAGCATACTCGCGGATGGTCTGGTTCGATCACTCCGCCAATCGGCCTATGCGGTCGATCACGTGAAAAGCGGCGTAGAAGCCGATACCGCGTTGTCAATGCAGACGTTCGACCTATTGATCCTCGATCTGGGCCTGCCGCGCATGTCCGGGCTCGAGGTGCTGCGCCGCCTGCGCGCGCGCAATTCGAACCTGCCCGTGCTGATCCTGACCGCCGCCGATAGCGTCGACGAACGCGTCAAAGGCCTCGACCTCGGCGCCGACGATTACATGGCCAAGCCCTTCGCGCTGAACGAACTCGAAGCGCGCGTGCGCGCGCTGACACGGCGCGGCGCGGGCGGCGGCCCGACCGTCGTGCGGCATGGCTCGCTGTCGTTCGATCAGGTGGGCCGCATCGCCTACGTCAACGACCAGGCGATCGATCTGTCCGCGCGCGAACTCGGGCTGCTCGAAGTGCTGCTGCAACGGATCGGCCGGCTGGTCTCGAAAGAGCAGCTCGTCGACCATCTATGTGAATGGGGCGAGGAAGTCAGCAACAACGCGATCGAAGTCTACGTGCACCGGCTGCGCAAGAAGATCGAACCGAGCGGCGTGCGCATCATCACCGTGCGCGGGCTCGGCTACTGTCTCGAAAAAGCGGCGCCGCCGGCGAATGCGAGCGCGCCCGCCACCCCGGCCGGCTCCGAGCCTCAGACGGCACAAGCGGCACAAGCGGCACAAGCGGCACAAGCGGCACAAGCGGCACAAGCGGCACAATCGTCCACCGCGCCGTCGTCCACCGCGATGCCGGCGAGCCACCACTACAAATAGAGGCCAGCGATGTCCGCACGCGCTGATCGCGCCACGGCGCACGCTGCGGACCTCGACGAGGCGCGCGACGCGCGCTACGCCAATCCGTTCGCCCCGCCCGACGAAACCGAAGCCGCCGCCGAAGCGCGTCCGCGCTCGCTGTTCGGCGAAATTCTCGACTGGATGCTCGCGCCGCTGCTGCTGCTGTGGCCGATGAGCCTCGCGGTCACCTATCTGGTCGCGAAGTCGATCGCGAACGGGCCGTTCGACCGCGCGCTCGAAACCGACGCCTACGTGCTCGCGCGCCAGATCCATCCGGTCAATGGCGTCGCGGAGCTGTCGCTGCCCGAGTCGACGCGCGATTTCCTGCGTGCCGACAACGTCGACAGCGTGTTCTTTCAGGTGCTCGGCACGCGCGGCGAGCTCGTGGCCGGCGAGCGCGACATGCCGCTGCCGCACGAGGAGGACCGCCCGCCACCGGGCCTCGTCGAATTCCGCGACGACGTGCTGCGCGGCAACGACATCCGCGTCGCCTACACGACCGTCGAGTTTCCGCAGACGCCGGGCGCGCAGGCCGTGCTCGTGCAGGTCGCCGAAACGCTCGACAAGCGCAGCCAGCTCGCCAACGACATCATCAAGGGCGTGATCCTGCCGCAGTTCGTGATCCTGCCGCTCGCGATCCTGCTAGTGTGGTTCGGACTGTCGCGCGGGCTCGAGCCGCTGCATGCGCTGCAGGCGCATATCCGCGCGCGCCGGCCGGACGATCTGTCGCCGCTCGAAGCGCGCCGCGCGCCGCCGGAAATCGAGCCGCTCGTCACGTCGTTCAACGATCTGCTCACGCGCCTCGAACAGAACATGGAGTTGCAGAAGCGCTTCATCGCCGACGCCGCGCATCAGATGAAAACGCCGCTGGCCGGCCTGCGCACCCAGGCCGAGCTCGCGCTGCGCCAGAACGCGTCGGCCGAGGTTCGTCGCTCGCTCGAACAGATCGCGACGAGCTCCGAGCAGGCCGCGCGGCTCGTCACGCAATTGCTCGCGCTGGCGCGCGCGGAGAACCGTCGGTCGGGGCAGATCTTCACGCCGCTCGAACTCGGTGAACTCGCGCGCAGCGCGGTGCGCGAATGGGTGCAGGCCGCGCTCGCGAAGCAGATGGACATCGGCTACGAAGCGCCCGACGAGCCGGTCGAAGTCGCCGGCAATCCGGTGATGCTGCGTGAAATGCTGTCAAACGTGATCGACAACGCGATCCGCTATACGCCGGCGGGCGGCCGCATCACCGTGCGCGTGCGGCACGACGCCCCCGCGCGGCTCGTGCACCTGGAAGTCGAGGACACCGGGCTCGGCATTCCGGCCAGCGAGCGCTCGCGTGTGGTCGAGCGCTTTTACCGGATTCTGGGCCGCGAGGGTGACGGCAGCGGCCTCGGCCTCGCGATCGTGCGCGAGATTGCGGCAATGCACGGCGGCGAGCTCGCCATCGACGACAACGTCTACCAGGAGTCACCGCGGCTCGCCGGCACACTGGTGCGCGTCAGCTTGCACGTGCTCGAACGGGGCGGGACTTACCCTAACGCGCCTCTATCGTCAGCTTGACGGTCAGCGTTTTTTGAGATATTTCAGCGTGGATTACGGGAACATACCAGCACATTAACGGAAATTGAACGCCGATTCGTCGACTTACCGGACTACCCCAGGTTCAGGCGCCGAGTCAGAACGCCGTAAGTTTCCACTCCAATAATCGGTTGCACGGGAACGGCTGTGCCGGCGATCCGTGGATATATCAATATTGGAGACGACAATATGGCTACCGTTGGCGGGCAAATCTCGCGCGTGCCGATGACGCGCGATGAGAAGCGGGTGATCTTCGCATCGTCGCTGGGTACGGTTTTCGAGTGGTACGACTTCTATCTGGCCGGCTCGCTTGCGGCCTTCATCAGCAAGAGCTTCTTCTCCGGCGTCAATCCGACCGCGGCGTTCATCTTCACGCTGCTCAGCTTCGCGGCGGGCTTCGCGGTGCGGCCGTTCGGCGCGATCGTATTCGGGCGGCTCGGCGACATGGTCGGGCGCAAGTACACGTTTCTGATCACGATCATCATCATGGGCCTGTCGACGTTCCTCGTCGGCTTCCTGCCGGGCTACGCGGCGATCGGCATCGCTTCGCCGGTGCTCTTCATCGCGATGCGCCTGCTGCAGGGTCTCGCGCTCGGCGGCGAGTATGGCGGCGCCGCGACCTACGTGGCCGAACACGCGCCGGCGAACCGCCGCGGCTTCTACACCGCATGGATCCAGACCACCGCCACGCTCGGTCTGTTTCTGTCGCTGCTCGTGATTCTCGGCATTCGCACGTTCATGGGCGAAGACGCCTTCGGCGCCTGGGGCTGGCGCATTCCGTTCGTCGTGTCGATCCTGCTGCTCGCGGTGTCGGTGTGGATTCGCCTGCAACTGCATGAGTCGCCGGTGTTCGCGCGCATCAAGGCCGAGGGCAAGACCTCGAAGGCGCCGCTTTCCGAAGCGTTCGGCCAATGGAAGAACCTGAAGGTCGTGATTATCGCGCTGCTCGGCCTGACGGCCGGCCAGGCTGTCGTCTGGTACACGGGCCAGTTCTACACGCTGTTCTTCCTCACGCAGACGCTGAGGGTCGACGGCTCGAGCGCCAACATCATGATCGCGCTCGCGCTGCTGATCGGCACGCCGTTCTTCCTGTTCTTCGGCTCGCTGTCGGATCGCATCGGCCGCAAGCCGATCATCATGGCCGGCCTGCTGATCGCCGCACTCACCTACTTCCCGCTGTTCAAGGCGCTCACACACTACACGAACCCGGCGCTCGAAGCGGCAACCGCGAAGTCGCCGATCGTCGTGATCGCCGATCCGGCCGAGTGCTCGTTCCAGTTCAACCCGGTGGGCACTGCGAAGTTCACGAGCTCATGCGACATCGCGAAGGGCGCGCTGTCGCGAGCCGGCCTGAACTACGACAACGTCGCGGCGCCTGCCGGCACGATCGCGCAGATCCGCGTGGGCGATACGGTCGTCAACACGTTCGACGGCCGCGCCGGCGACGCGAAGGAGCAAGCCAAGACGTTCGAGAAGACGCTCGCCGCGACGCTGAAGGCCGCCGGCTACCCGCCGAAGGCTGATCCGGCTCAGATCAACTGGCCGATGAGCATCGTGATTCTGACGATCCTCGTGATCTACGTGACGATGGTCTATGGGCCGATCGCGGCGATGCTGGTCGAGATGTTCCCGACGCGTATCCGTTATACGTCGATGTCGCTGCCGTATCACGTCGGCAATGGCTGGTTCGGCGGCTTCCTGCCGGCCACCGCGTTCGCGATCGTCGCGGCGAAGGGCAACATCTACTCGGGGCTCTGGTATCCGATCATCATCGCGTTGGTCACCTTCGTGATCGGCATGCTGTTCGTGCGCGAAACCAAGGACTCGGATATCTACGCGAAGGATTGAGTGGACCGACAGCCTGGGCTATCTGAAAAAGTTGTGAGCCGGGGGTTGACAGCCTCCGGTGGCCCCAGCATAATCTCGCTTCTTTCGGCGAATTAGCTCAGTCGGTTAGAGCGACGGAATCATAATCCGCAGGTCCGGGGTTCGAGTCCCTGATTCGCCACCAGCTTCAAGAAAAAGCCGCTGTCCCACAAGGACAGCGGCTTTTTTGTTTTGAAACGCTGCCACGAAGCCTGACGACCGATGAGCATCCGAGTTCAGGCAGACGCAGCGACACACCACTCAACGTTGGGGAAATAGCGGCAACAATGCGCGCATTTTCCAGACGGATACCCCGGCTATGCCACGTTAGCTCAGGTCGTGAAGAGATTGAGCCGGTGTCGGGTGAAAGAGCAGCAGCACCACGGTCATCAGACCGAAGGCTGCGCCCGCATAAAAGGTCGTGGCTGCGCCCAGACGTTCCCACAACTGGCCTGCGATAACGCTCGAAACCAGCGTCACGATGCCGCTCAACAGATTGAAGAAACCGAACGCAGTCCCGCGCAGATGCGCTGGTGCCGTGTGCGCGACCATCGTAGCGAGCAGGCCTTGCGTCATCCCCATGTGCAGCCCCCACAGCGCTACGCCTACGACGACTATGCTCCAGACGGTGCCGTGTGCAAGCACGAGGTCGGCGCCAATCAACACGATCAGACCACCTATCAGCAGCCGCGTATGCCGCATCGTGTCCGCGAGCTTCCCGAACGGATAAGCGGACAGCGCGTAGACGACATTCATTGCCACCATGACGAGCGGAACGAGCGCAATCGGTACGCCGCTGCCCATCGCACGAAGCACCAGAAAAGCCTCGCTGAATCGCGCCAACGCAAAAACGGCGCCTATCCCTACGACCCACCAGTAGTCCAAACCAAGCTCCCTGAGACTCTGCCACCGCACAGGATTGCTTCTTTTGGCGCGAGGCTCGTGCTCAGGCTCCGTGATACCAAACGTCAACAGCGCGACCGCGAGCACACCGGGAATGACGGCAAGCCAGAAGGCAAGCCGAAAATTATCCGCCCATATCAGCATGATGAGAACGGCCAGCAGCGGTCCGAGGAACGCACCGACCGTATCGAGCGACTGGCGCAGGCCGAAGGCCGCGCCACGCAGGTGCTGCGGCGTGACATCCGCGATGAGTGCATCGCGAGGCGCACCGCGAATGCCCTTGCCGACACGGTCAATGACGCGCGCCGTCACCACGACTCCAACCGACGACGCAATGGCAAAAAGCGGCTTGCTCATTGCGCCGAGCGAATACCCTGCTACGGCGAGCCACTTTCGGTTGCCGAGGTAGTCACTCAGCGTTCCCGAAAACACCTTGACCATCTGGGCCGTGGCCTCCGCAATGCCCTCGATGAGCCCAATCGTGCCGGCGCCGGCGCCAAGGCTTGCCAGCAGAAACATCGGCAGCAGGCTGTGGATGATTTCGGAAGAGATGTCCATGAAAAGACTCACGCATCCTAGAACCCACACACTGCGTGGAATCTGCCGGACGACATTGACTTGTGGTTCGTTTCGCATTCGATAGGGATGGCATCAAATAACAGGTTCGAACGGCGCGGACGCATGCGAGCACCAAGGCAGCCCGCTACGACCGTTGCATCTTGTCTGGCATCGCTGAGTCGGATACCCGTCCTCTCACGCCCGAATCGAGTGCACTCCCTGACACACATCAGTGCACACCTTCCCCGCCCCAGGGCAAAAACTTGCCCTTCGCCGCACAAAGCTAACGACCAACCCGCGGTATGGCCCCTGGCACACTTCCCGCTTTAAAGAGCGCGCAAGGAGCCGGCGCAACCTCCGGTTCGACAGACAATCTGGAAATGGACGGCTAGGGTTCCGGCCTGCTTCACGCAGGTGCTGGTCCGAGAGCTGTCGACCTCAGGCGAGGTTACACGGCGGGACAAAAGCCCGGGAGAGAACGCGATGTTTGCGCTGCTCCCTGCCGTCGCTAACCGTCCCCTCCGAGGTCAACCCATGTTCAAGCTCGTTCGCTGTCTTGGCATTGCCGCCGTCTCCCTCGCCACCTTCGCCTCGAGCCCCGCGTTCGCCGCGGGCCGCAACGACTTCAAGGTCTGCTGGACCATCTACGCCGGCTGGATGCCGTGGGGTGAGGCGAAAACCCAGGGCATCGTGTCCAAATGGGCCAGGAAATACGGCATCAATGTCGACGTCGTGCAGCTGAACGACTACGTCGAGTCCATCAATCAGTACACGGCCGGCAAGTTCGACGGCTGCGCGATGACCAACATGGACGCGCTCACGATTCCCGCCTCCGGCGGCGTGGATTCGACGGCCCTGATCGTCAGCGACTATTCGAACGGCAACGACGGCGTGCTGATGAAGGGCAAGGGCAAGCAGATCGCCGACCTGAAGGGGCAGCAGGTCAACCTCGTGCAGTTTTCCGTCTCCCACTACCTGCTCGCACGCGCGCTCGAAAGCGCTCACATGAGCGAGCGCGACCTCAAGGTCGTGAACACCTCGGATGCCGACATCTCGGGCGCATTCGCGACCCCCACGGTTCACAACGCGGTCACCTGGAATCCGATGCTCGCCGATCTGAAGGCGCAGCCGAACGTCAGCGAAGTCTTCGACTCCAGCAAGATCCCCGGCGAAATCATGGACATGATGGTCGTCAACACGAAGACGTTGCAGCAGAACCCCGCCCTCGGCAAAGCGCTGACCGGTGCATGGTTCGAAATGGTCGCGCTGATGCACACGGACTCCGCGGCCAGCACGTCCGCGCTGAGCGCGATGGCGAAGGCCTCGGGCACCGATCTCGCCAACTTCAAGGGCCAACTGGCGACGACCGCCCTCTTCTATTCGCCGCAAGCCGCGCTCGACTTCGTCACCAGCGCCGACATGCCGAAGATCATGACGCGCGTCGCGAAGTTCTCTTTCGATCACGGCCTGCTCGGACAGGACGCGAAGAGCGCGGACGCGGTCGGCATGGCGTTCGACAAGGGCGTCGTGGTCGGCAACAAGAACAACGTCAAGCTGCGTTTCGATCCGACCTACGTCGCGATGGCGGCCGCGGGCAAGCTCTGACACGGACCGTCCAGGCACTCGCCGGGGGCTCGCTATCGCGGGCTCGCATCCCAGCTTTCCAACCAGGCGCTCACCATGCGACTCATCAATCGACATCCGAGCCGGATCGGCGGCTTGATGCTGCTTCTGCTGCCGTTCGTCGTGCTGTTCGCGGTCTACTTCACCGGGTCCTCGATGCGACTCTCGCTCAATCCCGATGACAAGCTGCTGCCGAGCGCGGCGCAAATGAGCGACGCGGTGAGGTCGGCCGCCTTCACCGAGGACAAGCGCACCGGCGAGTATCTGTTGTGGACCGACACGCTGTCGAGCTTGCGGCGGCTCGGCATCGGCCTTGTCGTCAGTGCCGTGATCGCACTGGTGGCCGCGATCGCGACCGGTTCGTTGCCGCTCGTCAGCGCGACGCTGTCGCCATTCATCACCGTGATCTCAATGGTGCCGCCGCTGGCGGTGCTGCCGGTCCTGTTCATCGTGTTCGGGCTCGACGAGTTGTCGAAGGTCGTGCTGATCGTCGTCGGCATCACGCCGGTGATCATTCGCGATCTGCATGCTCGCGCCCGCGAGATTCCGGCCGAGCTGTGGGTCAAGGCGCAGACGCTCGGCGCCACCAGCTGGACGCTGATTCTGCGTCTGGTGCTGCCGCAACTGCTGCCGCGCCTGCTGGCGGCGACGCGTCTTTCTCTCGGCGCGGCGTGGCTCTTTCTGATCGCCGCCGAAGCGATCGCGTCGACCGATGGCCTCGGCTACCGCATCTTTCTCGTGCGCCGCTATCTGTCGATGGATCTGATCCTGCCGTACGTCGCGTGGATCACGCTGCTCGCATGGCTCACCGACGAGCTGCTGCGCCGGATCACGCAATGGTGCTTCCCGTGGTACGGAGGCGCGCGATGATCGAAGTCCGCAACGTCTGGAAAGAGTACGGCGACCAGGTCGTGCTCGAGCGTTTGAATCTGACCGTCAAGGAAGGCGAGTTCTGTTCGATGGTCGGCGCGTCCGGCTGCGGCAAGTCGACGTTTCTGCGCCTGCTGCTGGGTCAGGAGCGCGCGACGCGCGGCGAGATCCTGCTGGACGGCAAGCCGCTGCCCGGCGAACCGGACCGGCATCGCGGCGTCGTGTTTCAACGCTACTCGGTGTTCGACCATCTGAGCGTGTTGCGCAATGTGATGCTGGGGCTGGAGCTTCCACAGGCGAAGTTCACCGGCCGGCTATTCGGTGCCCGTCGGCGCGCGGCGCGAGACGAGGCAGCGGCCATGCTCGAGCGCGTCGGGCTGGGCGCTGCGTTGAACAAGTTTCCGCAGCAGCTGTCGGGCGGCATGCAGCAACGCCTCGCGATCGCGCAGGCGCTGATGATGAAGCCTCGCGTGCTGCTGCTCGACGAACCGTTCGGCGCGCTCGACCCCGGCATCCGCAAGGACATGCATGAGCTGCTCTCCGACCTGTGGCGCGAAGCGAAGCTCACGATCTTCATGGTCACGCATGACCTGAAAGAAGGCTTCACGTTGGGAAGCCGCGTGCTGGTTTTCGACAAGGTGCGCGTCGACCCGCAGGCGCCGGGCGCCTATGGCGCGCGCATCACCTACAACATTGCGCTCGACCGTAGCCGCGATTCCATGTCCGCCGTGCAGATCGCCGAGGCTGCCGTGCGAGGCGCATCGCATATCGAACTGGTCTCCGACTGAAGGGAACTCAGGTATGAACTCAGATACGACCTTATTGCTTGAAGAAACCGTCCCAGGCGGCGGCCATACGTCGCTGATCGTCAAGCGTGGTCGATCACTGCGCATTACCGACCTGCGCGGCCGTGCGAACGTCAGCGTGATGATGGTCAACGCGACGGAAAAGAGCGAACGGCTCAATCTGCCGGATTCGTTGAAGTGCCAGCACACGGCCAGGCTCACGGTCGGGCACTGCCTGTACTCCGACATGGGCCGCGTGCTTGCCGCGATCGTCGCGGATACCTGTGGCTGGCACGACAGCATCGGCGGTGTGTCGAATGCCGACGAGGTTCGCGAACGATACGGCGCGGGCCGCTACCAGGAGCTGCGCAACGCGTTCTATCGCAACGGCACGGACAACCTGCTCGTCGAAATGGGCAAGTGGGGACTCGGCATCACTGACCTGCTGATGACGCTCAATCTGTTCAGCCGTGTCGATGTCAGCGACGACGGCGTTCTCAGTTTCGTGCCAGGAAACTCAAAAGCCGGCAACTACGTCGAGCTCTACGCACCGATGAACACGCTCGTCGTGCTCACCGCGATCCAGCACCCGCTCGACCCGAACCCCGAGTACGCGCCGAGGCCCGTCAAGCTCGAGTTGAGCGACGCGCGGCCCGAGGTCGCCGAAGTGTGCCGCACCGCATGCGAAGAGAACGCACGCGGTTTCATCAACACAGAACGCTTCTTTCTTTGAGCGAAGGCCACGCTTATGACCAGCACGCTTATCGTCAGCGACAAACGTCCGGAAACCGCGGTCTATCGCGAGACACTCGCCGCCGGCGAGCCGTGGCTTCACGAGGTGAAGGCCGGGCAAACGCTGCGCATCGTCGATCTCGAAGGCAACCAGGCGGTCGACACGCTGTTCTACAGCCTCGCCGATCCGCGCGAGCGCTTCGACCCGCAACGCACGTTGCGCCGGCAAAAGAGCCTCTACCTGACGACGGGCTCGGTGCTGTACTCGAACCTCGGCAAGCCGATGCTGACGATCGTCGCCGACACGTGCGGCCGCCACGATACGCTCGGCGGCGCCTGCGCGCAGGAGAGCAACACGGTGCGTTACGCACTGGAGAAGCGCTACATGCACAGCTGCCGCGACAACTTCCTGCGTGCCTGCGCTCACGACGGCCGCCTGTCGAAGCAGGACATCGGCGCGAACGTCAACTTCTTCATGAACGTGCCGGTCACGGCCACGGGCGGGCTCAGCTTCGAAGACGGCATTTCCGCGCCGGGCAAATACGTCGAATTGCGCGCGGAGATGGACGTGATCGTACTGATCTCCAACTGCCCGCAGCTGAACAATCCGTGCAACGCCTACAACCCGACGCCCGCGGAGCTGCTGATATGGAATTGAAGCGCATCCGCCACTGGCTTTTTCTCCTCATGCTGGTTCGCTCGGGCCGGTACTTCAGCCGTACGCGCGAAGAACTGATCCAGACGCATCGCTGACGCGACTTCGGCCGTGGACGACCACGGCCGGCCATTCCCACGGCGGGACGGCCCGCCTTCGAATCAACACACCTTCCATGTTCGAGAAGATTCTGATCGCCAATCGCGGCGCTATCGCGTGCCGCATTCTCAGGACGTTGCGCGAACTCGACGTCACCGGCGTCGCCATCTATGCGGAAGCCGACCGAGCGAGCCGCCACGTCAGCGAAGCGCCTGTCGCGCATGCGCTCGGCGAGGGTCCGGCCGCGCTGACTTATCTCGACGTGGCCAAGATCCTCGCGATTGCGCGTCGCGAAGGCGTGCAGGCGATCCATCCCGGCTACGGCTTCTTATCGGAGAACGCGGCGTTCGGCGAAGCCTGCGAAGCGGCCGGCATCGCGTTCATCGGACCGACACCCGCGCAGCTTCGCGCGTTCGGCCTCAAGCACACGGCCCGCGAAATCGCGGCCAACGAGGGGGTGCCGATGCTCGAAGGCACCGGGCTGCTCGCGGACTTGCCGGCGGCGCTCGCGGCGGCACAGGCCATCGGCTATCCGGTGATGCTGAAGAGCACCGCGGGCGGCGGCGGCATCGGCATGCGGGTGTGCTGGAACGCCGACGAACTCGGCGCCCATTTCGATGCCGTGAAGCGTCTCGGCGAAAACAATTTCAGCGATGCCGGCGTGTTTCTGGAGAAGTACATCGAACGGGCGCGGCATCTGGAAGTGCAGGTATTCGGCGATGGCAAAGGCGACGCGCTCGCGCTTGGCGTGCGTGACTGCTCGGTGCAGCGGCGCAATCAGAAGGTGCTCGAGGAAACGCCCGCCCCCTGCCTGCCGGACGGCATTCAGGCCGCGCTCTGCGAGGCAGCGGTCAAGCTCGCGAAAGCCGTCGACTATCGCTCCGCCGGCACCGTCGAATTCGTGTACGACAGCGCCGCCGAACAGTTCTACTTCCTCGAAGTCAATACGCGTCTGCAGGTCGAGCACGGCGTCACCGAACAGGTGTGGGGCGTCGACCTCGTGCGTTGGATGATCGAGCTGGCGGCCGGCACGCTCGCGCCGCTGAAGGACCTGGCGGCGAGTCTAACGCCGCGAGGGCACGCGATCCAGGCGCGACTCTACGCGGAAGATCCGGGGCGTGATTTCAAACCGAGTCCGGGCCTCTTGACCGAGGTCGCGTTCCCCAATGCCGACGGGCGCGCATTGCGCATCGATACATGGATCGAGGCCGGTTGCGAAGTGCCGCCGTACTTCGACCCGATGCTCGCGAAAGTGATCGCGTGGTCGCCGACTCGCGATGAAGCGCGCGATGCGCTCGACGCTGCGCTGCGCAACACCCGACTCTACGGCGTCGAGACGAATCGCGACTATCTGCGCCAGATTCTGCGCGACCGGCCGTTTGCGTCGGGCGAACCGTGGACTCGATGTCTCGAAGGGCTCAGGTATCGGGCCAGCACGGTCGAAGTCGTCAGCGGCGGCACGCAGACGACGGTGCAGGACTATCCCGGCCGCCTGGGCTACTGGGCAGTCGGCATCCCGCCGTCGGGGCCGATGGATGACCGGGCGATGCGGCTCGGCAATCGCCTGCTCGGCAATGCGGCCGACGCCGCCGCTCTCGAAGTCACGATGAGCGGGCCGACGCTGCGCTTCAACACGGATGCCGTGGTCGCCATCACCGGCGCGCAGGTTCCGGTGCTGCTCGACGATGTCGCTCAGCCGCTGAACACGAGCCTCCATGTGCCGGCGGGTTCGACGCTTGCGCTCGGCACGATACGCGGCGCGGGCGCGCGCGCTTATCTGTGCGTGCGCGGCGGCTTCGACGTCGCACTGTATCTCGGCAGCCGCAGCACCTTTACGCTCGGCCAGTTCGGCGGACATGGCGGCCGCGCGATCCGCGCGGGCGACGTGCTGCATCTTTATCCGCTCGGCGATGCGCAGGCCGGCGCGGCGCTCGTCGACGCGCCGACGCTCGACGGCGTGCGCACCGTTCGCGTGATCTATGGCCCGCACGGCGCACCCGAATACTTCAGCGCCCGCTATATCGCGCAGCTGCTCGACACCGAGTGGGAGGTTCACTTCAACTCCAGCCGTACCGGCGTGCGCCTGATCGGACCAAAACCCGAGTGGGCGCGCGAGGACGGCGGCGAGGCTGGACTGCATCCGTCGAACATTCACGACAATCCGTACGCGGTCGGCGCCGTCGACTTCACCGGCGACATGCCCGTGATTCTCGGACCCGACGGCCCGAGTCTCGGCGGCTTCGTCTGTCCGGTGACGATCATCGAGGCGGACCTCTGGCAGATCGGCCAGTTGAAAGCAGGCGACAAGATCCGCTTCGCGCCCGTCGAAGTCGAACAAGCGCGTGAGGCTGCGCGTGAGCGTCGTCGGGAACTGGAGAGCCTCGAGATTGCACCGGGTGCGCCGAGCGAACGAAGAGCATCGCTGACGTCGCCGATCGTGCTCGATACCGGGGCGGACCGCGACAGACTCGTCGCACGTGTATCCGGCGACACACATCTGCTGCTCGAAATCGGTCCAGCAGAGCTCGACCTCGTGGCACGGTTTCGCGGACATGCGCTGATGCAGTCCCTCGAAGCGCAGCATCTGACTGGCGTCATCGATCTCACGCCGGGCATCCGTTCGCTGCAGATCCACTACCGGCCCGAGGATCTGCCGCTCGCCAGGTTGCTCGACATCGTCGCGCGGGCGTGGGACGAGGTCCTGTTGCAGAAGGATCTGCGCGTGCCGTCGCGGGTCGTTCATCTGCCGCTGTCATGGGACGACCCCGCGTGCCAGCTCGCGATCGAAAAATATATGACCACCGTGCGCAAGAACGCGCCGTGGTGCCCGAGCAACCTCGAATTCATTCGCCGCATCAACGACCTCGACTCCATCGACGCGGTCAGGCAAATCGTCTTCGATGCGAGCTATCTGGTGATGGGCCTCGGCGACGTGTACCTCGGCGCACCCGTCGCGACACCGCTCGACCCTCGTCACCGGCTGGTCACGACGAAATACAACCCGGCCCGTACGTGGACCGCGGAGAACTCGGTCGGCATCGGCGGCGCGTATCTGTGCGTGTATGGCATGGAAGGGCCTGGCGGCTATCAATTCGTCGGCCGCACGTTGCAGATGTGGAATCGCTACCGCGAAGTCGCGGATTTCGCCGGACAGCATTATTTGCTGCGCTTCTTCGACCAGATTCGTTTCTACGAAGTATCGGCCGACGAACTGTTGCGCATCCGCGCGGACTTTCCGCTTGGGCGTTTTCCGTTGCGGATTGAAGAGTCCGAGCTTTCGTTGCGGGACTATCAGGCGTTTCTCGCTAGCGAATCCGCCAGCATCGAGCAGTTCCGTTCAAGACAGCAGGCGGCCTTCCAGGCCGAGCGCGAGCGGTGGCGTGAAGCGGGCACCTCGGAAGTCACGTTCGAGACGCCGGTCACCGAAGACACTCAGTTAGCTCCGCTTCACGACGGCGAAGTCGCCGTGGACAGCGAGATCGCCGGCAGCCTCTGGCAAGTCAAGGTGAAAACCGGCGACGCGGTCGACGCGGGCGACGTGCTGCTCATCATCGAGTCGATGAAGATGGAAATCTCAGTGTGTGCGCCGTGCGCCGGAACGGTCGGCGAGATCTACGTGGCGCCGGGTTCGCCCGTGCGCGCGGGGCAACGCGTCGCCGTCGTCGAACGTCACTAATTATCTGGACGCAAACCATGTCTTCATTCTCGTCATTCGATCTTCGCCTCCCGACACTTCGCTCCGCATACCGTGATGGAACGCTCACGCCGCGCAGGCTCGTCGCGGAACTGCTCGAAAAAGCTGCGGCGCTCAATCCATCGTTCAATCTGTTCATCCATCTTCTGACCGAAGATGAAGTCGCGCCCTACCTCGACTGGCTCGACACCCAGGACGTCGAAAGCCTGCCGCTCTATGGCGTTCCGTTCGTGATCAAGGACAACATCGATCTCGCCGGCATTCAGACGACCGCCGCGTGCCCCGCGTTCGCGTACACGCCGTCGCGATCGGCGAGCGTCGTTGCGCAATTGATCGCGCTCGGCGCGGTGCCGCTCGGCAAAGCCAATCTCGACCAGTTTGCGACCGGTCTGAACGGCACCCGGTCCCCGTATGGCAAGTGTCGCAATAGCGTGCATCCCGACTATCCGTCGGGCGGCTCGAGCGCGGGGTCGTCACTCGCGGTCGCGCTCGGCGTCGCCAGTTTCGCGCTCGGGACCGACACGGCCGGTTCCGGTCGCGTGCCTGCCGCGCTGAACAATCTCGTCGGTCTCAAGCCGACTAAAGGCCTGCTGTCCACCGCGGGTGTGGTGCCCGCGTGCCGCACGCTCGATTGCGTCACGTTCTTCACGGCGACGGCGAAAGAAGCGAGCGAGTTGCTTGCGTTGAGCGCGCACCCCGATCCTCGCGATGCATACAGCCGCGCGAATCCGCAATGGAATACGGCACGCGCGTTTGGCGAGCCCACGGCGTTCAAGTTCGGCGTGCCGGCGCAACTGGAATTCGCCGGCTGTTCCGAGAGCCCCGGGCTGTTCGCGAAGGTGCGCGCGTTGCTCGAAGAAGCAGGTGGTGAAGCTGTCGAAATCGACTTCACGCCGTTTGTCGAAACCGCCAATCTGCTCTATCAGGGGCCGTGGGTGGCCGAGCGTTATAGCGTGGCGGGCGAGTTGATGACGGAGAAACCCGCTGCGGTTTTGCCCGTCATTCGCGATGTGTTGGCGAAGGCACCCGGCGCGAGCGCGGTCGAACTGTTTCGCGCGCAGTACCGCTTGCAGGAATTGAAGGCCCTCTGCGATGCGTCGATCGATTCACTCGATTTCGTTCTGACGCCGACGTATCCGCGTGCCGTGACGCTCGACGAGTTGGAGCGCGACCCCATTGGTCCGAACTCCCTGCTCGGCTATTACACGAACTTCATGAATCTGCTGGACTATGCCGCCGTCGCTGCGCCGACCGGTTTCATGAAGAATGGTCTGCCCTGGGGCGTGACCGTCTTTGGCCGCGCGTTCACCGACCAGTATCTGTTGGGTGTGGCCGACCTGCTGCAACGAAAGAGCGGCGTGCACTGCGTCGGAGGTCTAACCGTCGAGCCGGAGCCGCGCGGCGAACGATGCGCGGCGAGCCACGATCGCATGCGGATCGCGGTCTGCGGCGCACACATGCAAGGTTTGCCCCTCAACCGCGATCTGCTTGCCCGACGCGCGCGGCTCTTGCAGGCCACTCAGACTGCCCCGCAATACCGGTTGTCGGCGCTGCCTGCGTCGGCGGACGGCACGAGGCGTCCAGGCCTGTGGCGCGTCACCGATGGCGGCGCAAAAATTGCTGTCGAAGTGTGGGAAATGCCCAGCGCGGAGTTCGGCTCGTTTATTTCGACCGTTCCGTCTCCGCTGGTTCTGGGGAAGGTCGAACTCGTCGACGGTTCGTGGGTTACCGGTTTCCTCTGCGAGCCGTATGGCGTGCAGTCGGGAACCGATATCTCGGAGTTTGGCGGATGGCGAGCATGGCTTGCCAGCGAGCATTGCGCGAGTTTCTGATGGAACGAACGATGAGCGGCGGCGTCGCAGGGTATGGGCAGTGAAGCGCCGCGGGTTTGGTTGGCACCTCCGGCTTCCTTCCGCAATTCCGTCGCAACTTCGAGAGGTTCCTTAATGACGCTCCGCACCGTCGCGCTCGCCGCAACCACCGCTGCGCTCACGCTCGCCGGCACGACCGCCGCCCTCATCACACAAGCTCAAACGCCGAGCACCGCCGACAGTCAATGGCGCGCCAGTTCCACCATGCTCGCGACGCTGCTGCAGGACGGCTACAAGATCGTCGCCGTGGTCAACAACGGTCCCGCCGACACGATCTTCGTGCAGCGCGATCAGAGCGCGTTCAAATGCATCGATCCGCAGCAACCGGATGCAAAAGCAAAAACGTCGGTGGCGCCGGGCTGTTACGAGCTGGTACCGCCGAGCGGCGCCACGCCGGCGTCGGAATCCAGATAACGTGATTTGAAGCGCGAGCTCAACCTAACCCCGGCTCGCGCGAAAGACTTCGGCGTCGCGCCAACATCGCGACGCTTCAGCGATCCACGAGCCGGCTCAGATTGCCGCGCACCCGCTGCAGCAGCGCGATCAACTGCGCCGCTTCTTCATCGCTGAAACCATTGAGCGCTTCGAGCGCGACCTCGTCGCCGACCTTGCGCGCCTTGCCGAGCGTGCGCTCAGCCTTCGGCGTCATGCGCACCTGGCGCTCGCGGCGATCCTGCGGATTCGCGGTCCGCTCGATCCAGCCGCCCTCCTCCATCCGGTCGAGCAGCCGGCCCGCCGAGATCGGCGCGACCTCGAGCAGATCCGCCAGCCGGGCCTGATTGATGTCGCCGTAGTGGCCGAGATAGGCCAGCACGCGACACTGCGCGCGCGTCAGATCGACCGACGACCTCGCGAGATCGTCGAACCGCTTGCCCGCCAGCCGGCCGACGTCGTAGATCAGAAAGCCGAAGCGCTCTTCGAATTGGGTTTTCATGCGCGGATTATACGGAAGCACTTCGGCGTACAGCGCGACTGCGTGTGCGTTCTATCCTCAGCACAACTCCCGATAGCGCCAACCCGTATTGACGATATACTAAGCATGCTTACTATTTCGACCCTCCCCACCATTCATGTCTTCCGCCTCCACGTCGACGAGCGCCACTGAGCTGCTCAACCGGCCGATGATCACGATCTCGATCATGCTCGCGACGCTGATCCAGACGCTCGACAGCACGATCGCCAACGTGGCGCTGCCGCATATGCAAGGCACGCTGTCCGCGTCGCAGGACGAGATCACGTGGGTGCTGACCTCCTATATCGTCGCCGCCGCGATCGCCACGCCGCTCACCGGCTGGCTGGCGGATCGCCTCAGCGTGAAGCGGCTGCTGCTGATCGCGATCGGCGGCTTCACCGTGTCTTCCGCGTTGTGCGGACTCTCCGAGACGCTGTCGCAGATCGTCGTGTCGCGTCTGTTGCAAGGGATCTTCGGCGCGTCGCTGGTGCCGCTGTCGCAGTCGATCCTGCTCGACATCAACCCGCGCGAAAAGCAGGGCCAGGCGATGGCCGTGTGGGGCATGGGCGTGATGGTCGGGCCGATCCTCGGTCCGACGCTCGGCGGCTGGCTCACCGATAGCTACAACTGGCGCTGGGTGTTCTTCATCAACGTGCCGATCGGCGCGATCGCGCTGTTCGGCGTCGCGAGCTTCCTGCCGACGCGCGAGCCGAAACACGACGTGAAGTTCGACGCGTTCGGCTTCATCACGCTCGGCCTCGCGATCGGCGCATTGCAGGCGATGCTCGATCGCGGCGAGCAGCTCGACTGGTTTTCGTCGACCGAGATCGTGATCGAGGCGCTCGTCGCGGCAATCAGCTTCGCGTTTTTTCTCGTGCACACGGCGACGATCGGCGAGCGCTCGTTTTTCAAGTACAAGTTGCTGAAAGACCCGAACTTCGCGACCGGCACGTTGTTCATCTTCGTGATCGGCGCGGTGATGTACGCGACCCGTGCGCTGCTGCCGCCGATGCTGCAAAACCTGATGGGCTATCCGGTCGCGACCACGGGCCTCGTCACCGCACCGAGCGGCGCCGGCACGATGGTCGCGATGCTGATCGCCGGCCGGCTGCTCAAGCGCGTCGACGCGCGGCTGTTGCTGCTCTGCGGTTTCCTGATATCGGCGTTCGCGCTGTGGCAGATGATGCAGTACACGATCGTGCTGTCGGCATCGGACATCGTGTGGCCCGGCGTGATCCAGGGCTTCGGACTCGGCCTCGTGTTCGTGCCGCTGTCCACGCTGACGTTCTCGACGCTGTCGCCGGAGCTGCGCGCGGACGGCACCGCGACTTATAGCCTGATGCGCAACATCGGCAGCAGTATCGGCATTTCGATCGTGCAGACGCTGATGACGCGCAACACGCAGATCTCGCACGCGGACCTCGCTGCGAACGTCACCGCGTTCAATCCGGCGCTCCAGTCGATGCTCAACAGCGGCTCGAACTATGAGATCGCGGCGCTGAACGCGTCGATCACGCAGCAGGCGGCGATGGTCGCGTATCTGAACGACTTCAAGCTGATGTTCGTGGCGACGCTGCTGGTCATCCCGCTGTTGCTGCTGATCCGGCCGTCGCACAAGGCACCGGATGCGTCGATCGCGCATGCGGCGATGGATTGAGACCGAATGCGCCGACGTCCGCCTCAGCCTTCGATTCGCCCGCGCGTCACGCCGAGCAATGACGCCATCGCCGCATACGCCGCGGCGGCATCGCGGGCGCGGATCGCCTCGAACACCGCCGTGTGCTCGGCGAGCGACGCGTTGAACACATCGGCGCGTTTCGCATTGAGCCGCAATTGTGCCTCGAGCGTGCGCTCGATCAGCGCGCCAAGCGGGATCAGCAGTTCGTTGCTGCACGCGGTGAGCACGCGCAGGTGGAACTGCAGATCCGCGCGCACCCATTCGTCGACGTTGCGCGCCGCCACCATCGCGGTATGCGCGGCCGCAAGCGCACCCAACGTGTCGTCGGTGTGCGCGGCGGCCGCGAGGCCGGCGGCATAAGGCTCGATCATCTCGCGCATTTCCTGCAGCTTGAGCGCGAACGCCATCGGCTCGGCGACGCGTGAATACCAGTCGAGCAGATCGGCATCGAGCAGATTCCACGCGGACTTGACCCGCACGCGCGTACCCACGCGCGGCCGCGATTCGATCAGCCCTTTCGACGTCAACGTGCGCAGCGCCTCGCGCAGCACCGTGCGGCTCACGCCGAACATCTCCATTAACTCGGCTTCACGAGGCAGGATCGACTCCGGCGCATAGTCGCCGCGCAGAATCGCGGTCGCCAGCAGTTGGGCGACTCGCCCGTGCAGATCGTGCGTAATGGTTTTCTCCTCGCGGTTGATGATCCCGTCGCGCAACGCGGCGGTAAGTCGGCAGATCTCACCACTATGTGACAAATAGTACTATTAATAGTATTTTAATGCAGTTTTGTTGTAGCATGGAATTCCCCGAAATTTTGCATGCCCGCAGACCTGCTTTGCATGGGTTCGGAGTAAGCGCCAACTTCGATCGACACCGGAGACACACACCATGAAAATCACCAAGCTCGAAACCTTTATCGTCCCGCCGCGCTGGTGCTTCCTCAAGATCGAGACCGACGAGGGCATCGTCGGTTGGGGCGAGCCGGTGGTGGAAGGCCGCGCGCATACGGTCGCCGCGGCCGTCGAGGAGCTGTCCGATTATCTGATCGGCAAGGACCCGCTGTTGATCGAGGATCACTGGCAGGTGATGTACCGCGCGGGCTTCTATCGCGGCGGCCCGATCACGATGAGCGCGATCGCCGGCGTCGATCAGGCGCTGTGGGACATCAAGGGCAAGCATCACGGCGTACCGGTGCATGCGCTGCTCGGCGGCCAGGTGCGCGACAAAATCAAGGTGTACTCGTGGATCGGCGGCGACCGTCCGAGCGATGTCGCGAACAACGCACGCGCGGTGGTCGAGCGCGGCTTCAAGGCCGTCAAGATGAACGGCTCGGAAGAGCTGCAGATCATCGACACCTTCGACAAGGTGCAAGGCGTGATCAACAACGTCGCGGCGGTGCGCGAGGCGGTCGGGCCGAACATCGGAATCGGCGTGGACTTCCACGGCCGCGTGCATAAGCCGATGGCGAAGGTGCTCGCCAAGGAACTCGACCCGTACAAGCTGCTGTTCATCGAAGAGCCGGTGCTGTCGGAAAACGCCGAGGCGCTGCGCGACATCGTCAATCAGACCAACACGCCGATCGCGCTCGGCGAGCGTCTCTATTCGCGCTGGGACTTCAAGCACATCCTGTCGGGCGGCTACGTCGACATCATCCAGCCGGACGCGTCGCACGCGGGCGGCATCACCGAGTGCCGCAAGATCGCCGCGATGGCGGAAGCCTACGACGTCGCGCTCGCGCTGCATTGCCCGCTCGGCCCGATCGCGCTCGCAACCTGCCTGCAGATCGACGCGGTCAGCTACAACGCGTTCATCCAGGAACAGAGCCTCGGCATCCACTACAACCAGGGCAATGACCTGCTCGATTACATCAAGAATCCGCAAGTCTTCAAGTACGAAGACGGCTTCGTGTCGATTCCGCAGGGCCCCGGACTCGGCATCGAGGTCAACGAAGAGAAAGTGCGCGAGATGGCGAAGGTCGGTCACCGCTGGCGCAATCCGGTGTGGCGTCACGCGGACGGCAGCGTCGCCGAATGGTGATCTGAACACCTGGGCGAAGCAGGCGGAACGCCGCCGGCGGGCCACATGACGCGCGGGCCGTCGCAGTAACGTAACTTCCCGGACCAGCCGGCTCGAACCGGCGTTCGAGCGCTGCCGCCCCGACCTGCATCACTCCCCGCCGAGCCTTATCCCGCCTGGCTTTCGCGACGTTTGTTCGGTATCGGACATACGTATGGCCTGCTCCTTGCTGAAATGCATGCCAACAACGCATGCAGCGAGGAGCATCATGGGCGAATTCCTTCCTGACTATCTGATCCGCGAACAGGCGGCGGTCGGCGCGCTGGTTGCGTTCGGCGTGCTGCGCATCATCGGCGCGATGCTCGCGTACGAGCGCGGATGGAACATCTCGGTAGTCGGCAAATGCTTTATCGCCGCGGCGGTGCTGTACTGCCTGCCGCAGGTCTTCGATCTGCTCACGCAGATGGTCGGCTCGCACGCGGCCGGCGCCGAACTCGAAGGCAAGGCCGCGGGCTGCGCGATCGCGTTGTTCTGCGCGCCGATTCTCGGTCATCGCCTCGGCTTCGAGTAAGCGGGCTTCGCAGTGCGGCGCTTTTTTACGCGGCGCGCATCCGCGGGTGCTGTCGTAGAACTGACGCACGATGGACGCACGCGGCCGTCGCGCATCCATCGCCGATTGGTCAATCGCCTATGCCGCGCCGCGCGTTCAACCGAGCGCAGCGAACGCCGGCACGGTGTGTGACAACGCGGCCGCGACGACGAACACGCCGATCATCACGAGCGCTTCCAGATACATCACGTTGACGAAGGTGTGCGCATCCATCGTCGACGCGGTGCGACGCAGGCGTGGCAGCGCCGATGTGCGGTTCAGCGCGCCGAGCACCAGCGCGAGCGCGACCAGCACGAGCTTCAACGTCAGCACATGACCCCACGTGCTCGCCTGAATCGCTTCGAACGAACTGCCCGAGTCGCGCACCGCATTGAAGACGCCCGACAGCAACACCAACGCGACCGCGACGATCGTCACGTTCGACACCTGGGTCGCCGTGCGGATCAGCATGCCCCGCGCGGTGGATGCCCCGAGCGCCGGCAGCACCGCCAGGCCGGAGGCCATCGCGAGTCCGCCCCATACGCTCGTTGCGAGCACGTGCAGCGTCTGCATGCCGATCGCGGCCGAGACCACGCCGGCATCGGCCGCGTGACCGAGCGACGCCTTACCCGCCGCGATCGCGAGCACCGCGAGCCACAGCAGCGTATTGCGCAGCATGCCCGTGCCATGGCTCAGCGCGGTGCCGAGCAGCACCAGCGCGCCGCCGAACGCGACGCTCCAGCCATAGCCGACATGCGTTTGCGTCAGCACCGTCGGCACCACGCCGAACGCCGCGGACAACCCGACACCGCTCATCGACGCCGCCTGATACAGGAGCCAGCCGAGATCCGCGAGCACCAGCACGATGGTGGCCGCGAGCATCGAGCGTTGCGCGCGCATCCAGCCCGGACGCGCCGGTGAAGTGCGCTGGAGCCCGTCCCTCGCGAGCCATGCGCCGAGTAGCGCCGAGCCGACGGCGAAGCCGAACGAGACGTTCATGAGCGTGGCCATTGCGACCTGCCCGATCCACAGTCCGTCGAAGTTCATTTGACGTTGAACGCGAAGTCGCCATGGGTACGATGGCCGTCGGTGGCCACCGCGATCCAGTGCACCGCATAGCGGCCGCTCGTCAACTGAGGCAGCGCGAGGTGCATCACGCGGGCGTCCGCGCTATCGACCGTCGACGCGCCCGGCGTCGCGGGCTTGCCGTTTGCATCGGCGAGTGTGATCTTGCTGAATGCGGGCTCGAGCGGCTCGGTGAAATGGATCGTCAGGTCGGTAGGCGCGACGGCGTCGGCGTTCGCGGCCGGCACGCTCGAGATCAGATGCGCATGCGCGAACGCGGTGGACGACATGGCCAGCGCCACCGCGCCGGACATCAACGCTCGCAGCGTCGACGAGGAGAAATCGAATAGCTTCATGTAAGGCCGATAGCGGATGAGAACGAACGGAACATAGGCGGGCCGGCGAGGCGCATCGTCTGCACGACGGCCGGCGAGCCCGGAAGTGTACGCTTCGATGGCGCGCGCGGGGATCGGTTCAACCTGGCTTGATCGAATGCGTCACGCGGCATCACGCTTGCAGCGACGGCGCCGTGATTATTTTTGAGGCAAAGACGTCGACCACGATCCGTGACGCAACCAAAGTCCGAAACCGGCATAACGCGACATACTGTCGCATGGCTGTCACACCTGGAACCGTCTCTAATGCGGCAAATAGTCACGATTACCCTTCGATGATAGAATGCTGCGTCGCCGCAGCGACGGCTGTCCTTCACACCGAGCCGCCCGAAGTTCGGTCAGGTCCCCGATTCCGATGGAGTTACGCGTGTCTTCAAGACGCCTCTTCCGCCCGTTGCTTGCCCTTCTGTTGATCGGCACCGCGGGTGTCTATAGCGCAGCGAAAGCGCAGACTCAACCGAAGGCCCCCGACACGATGGAAGCGCGCGTGCAAGGCTGCACGGCCTGCCACGGCTCGCATGGGCAAGGTACCGACAACGACTACTTCCCGCGCCTCGCGGGCAAGCCGGCGGAATATCTGTTCAATCAGTTGCAGAACTTCCGTGAAGGGCGCCGCAGGTACCCGCCGATGAACTACCTCGTCACGTATCTCTCCGACGACTACCTGCATCAGATCGCCACCTTCTTCTCGCAACAACGCCCGCCGTATCCGACGCCGGCCAAGCCGACCGTCTCGGCCGCCACGCTCGCGCGCGGTGAGCAGATCGTGCTGCACGGTGATGCATCGAAGCAGGTGCCCGCTTGCGCGGCTTGCCACGGCAAGGCACTGACCGGTATGGAACCGGCAATTCCGGGTCTCGTCGGTCTGCACGCCGACTACATCAGCGCGCAGCTCGGTTCATGGCGCTCGGGCACGCGTCACGCGATCGCGCCGGACTGCATGCACACCATCGCCACGCGCCTCAGCGACGAAGACGTGAACGCCGTCGCGGCCTGGCTTTCCACGCAGCAGGCTCCGCAAAACCCCGTGCCGGCTCCGGCCCGCTCCTTGAAGACTCCGCTTGCCTGCGGCAGCGAACCGCAATAAGGCGCCGGGAGAGACATTCAAATGAAACACAAGTCTTTGTTCGCCCTCTCGGCAGTCGTCGTGGTCGCGGCCGCCGCACTCATTCCCGTCCTGTGGTCGGGCGGCGACCGTCTGCATAGCAGCGGCGCAGCCGTGGCGGCAACGCCCGCGGACCAGGCCGACCTGATCAAGAAGGGCGAGTATCTCGCCCGCGCCGGCGACTGTATCGCCTGCCACACGGTGCGCGGCGGCCAGCCGTTCGCGGGCGGCCTGCCGATGGCCACGCCGTTCGGCACGATGTTCACGCCGAACATCACGCCGGACGACCAGTACGGCATCGGCAAGTGGACCCAGGACGACTTCTATCGCGCGATGCACACAGGCCGCTCGAAAGATGGCAGCCTGCTCTATCCGGGCTTCCCGTTCACGAGCTACACGAAGGTCACGCGCGCCGACTCCGACGCGATCTACGCATATCTGCGCTCGGTCGCGCCGGTCAACGTGCCGAGCCGTCCGCACGAACTGAAATTCCCGTTCAACCAGCGCAACATGCTGATCGGCTGGCGCACGCTGTTCTTCCGTGAAGGCGAGTTCAAGCCGGATCCGACCAAGTCGGTCGAATGGAACCGCGGTGCGTATCTGGTCGAAGGCCTTGGTCACTGCGGCATGTGCCACACGTCGATCAATGCGATGGGCGCCCCGGTCAACTCGGCCGCGTTCGCGGGCGGCCTGATTCCGCTGCAGAACTGGTATGCGCCGTCGCTGACGTCGAACCGCGAAGCCGGGCTCGGCGACTGGGACCTCAAGGACATCGCCGACCTGCTCAAGACCGGCGTGTCGAGCCGCGGTGCGGTGTTCGGTCCGATGGCCGAAGTGGTTCACAACAGCCTGCAGTATCTGTCGACCGAAGACATCAACGCGATGGCGACGTACCTGAAGACGATTCCGCAGAAGAGCGAAGCACCGGAACCGCTGCAGCTCGAAACCTCGGAAAAGTTCGGCGGCGAACTGTTGAAGCAAGGTCAGAAGATCTACGCTGACAACTGCGCGAAGTGCCACGAGGATAACGGTCTCGGCCGGCCGCCGGCATTCCCGCCGCTCGCGAACAACCAGTCGATCCAGATGCCGTCCGCGGTCAACCCGATCCGCATGGTGCTGAACGGTGGTTATCCGCCGAGCACGGAAGGGAACCCGCATCCGTATGGCATGCCGCCGTTCGCGCAGGCTCTGTCGAATCAGGAAGTCGCAGCGGTCGTGACGTACATCCGTATGTCCTGGGGCAACCACGGCACGGCCGTGTCGCCGCAGCAAGTGGCCGACTTGCGTTCGGCGCCGCTCGACTAAGCAGGGTTCGACGCACCCCGGGCGCGGCCTGCGAAATTCGCGGCCGCGCCCTTCGTTTTTTCAGGACCGGTATGATGTAGGGCTATTTGTGTTGGAGGTTGCCCTCGTGGGACCGTGCAGGAGGAAAGAGTTGTGCCCTTCGGTGAGCGTTTGAACAGCATCACCCATCTCGTCGGCGCCGTGCTGTCGGTGGTGGGGCTGGCGGCGCTCGTCACGATGGGCGCGCTCGCCGGCGACGCGTACAAGGTCGTCAGCTTCGCCGTATATGGTGCGATGCTGTTCGTGCTGTACGCGATCTCGACGCTGTATCACAGCGTCAGCCATCCGCGTCTGAAGGCGATTCTGCAGAAATGCGATCATTCGGCGATCTACCTGCTGATCGCCGGCAGCTACACGCCGTTCACGCTCGTCACGTTGCGTGGACCGTGGGGCTGGTCGTTATTCGGCGTGAGCTGGGGGCTCGCTGCCCTCGGCATCGTGCAGGAACTCACGCTCGGGCGACGCACCCGCAGCGTGTCGATGGTGCTGTATGTGTTGATGGGATGGCTCGCGCTCGTAGCCGTCCACCCGCTGGTGCAGGCGTTGCCGGCCGCGGGGACCGCGTGGCTCGTGGCCGGCGGCGTCATCTATAGCGTCGGCATCTATTTCTTCATCAACGACGAGCGCATCCGCCACGGACATGGTATCTGGCACCTGTTCGTACTGGCGGGCAGTCTGTGTCAATTCGTCAGTGTCGCGCGCTATGTCGCGTGACATTCCACGGCGACGAATTGCAACTTAAGGCCAGTCGACGTGTCTGCATAGCGCGTTGAAACATTCGGCACATCTGTGAGCGTGCCGCCGATTTCTCCGTGAACGGAACCGGGCCTCGGCCTCGAACACCCATGCGGGCGTGTCGATGCCGCGCTGGTTTTTCCGCGTTGGGGTCCTTTGGGCCCAGCGGGGCCGTTCGCGACACTGCATTGCAAAGAGCTTTTATGTCTTTTGATTCCCTCGGCTTGTCCGAACCGCTGGTCCGCGCTGTCAATGAACTCGGCTACACCAGCCCGACTCCGATCCAGACTCAGGCGATCCCGGCCGTGCTCAACGGCGGCGATCTGCTCGCCGGCGCGCAAACCGGCACCGGCAAGACCGCCGGCTTCACGCTGCCGATCCTGCAGCGCCTGAATTCGATGCCGCCGGCCGCCGGCGGCAAGCGCGTGGTGCGCGCGCTGATCCTCACGCCGACTCGCGAACTCGCCGCGCAGGTCGAAGAAAGCGTGCGCGCCTACGGCAAGTATCTGAAGCTGAAGTCGACCGTGATGTTCGGCGGCGTCGGCATCAATCCGCAGATCGATGCGCTCAGGCGCGGCATCGATATCGTCGTCGCGACGCCGGGCCGTCTGCTCGATCACATGCAGCAGAAGACCATCGACCTGTCGCATCTCGAGATCCTCGTGCTCGACGAAGCCGACCGCATGCTGGACATGGGCTTCATCCACGACATCAAGCGCGTGCTCGCGAAGCTGCCGCCGAAGCGCCAGAACCTGCTGTTCTCGGCGACCTTCTCCGACGAGATCAAGACACTCGCCGATGGCCTGCTCGACTCGCCGGCGCTGATCGAAGTCGCGCGCCGCAACACGACGGCCGAAACGGTCGCGCAGAAGATTCACCCGGTCGATCGCGACCGCAAGCGCGAGTTGCTCACGCATCTGATCCGTCAGCACAGCTGGTTCCAGGTGCTCGTGTTCACGCGCACCAAGCACGGCGCGAATCGCCTCGCCGAGCAGCTGGCGAAGGACGACATCAGCGCGCTCGCGATTCACGGCAACAAGAGCCAGTCGGCACGCACGCGCGCGCTCGCCGAGTTCAAGGACGGTACGCTGCAGGTGCTGGTGGCGACCGACATCGCCGCACGCGGCATCGATATCGATCAGTTGCCGCACGTGGTCAACTTCGATCTGCCGAACGTGCCGGAAGACTACGTGCACCGCATCGGCCGCACGGGTCGCGCGGGTGCGACCGGCGAGGCGGTGTCGCTCGTATGCGTCGATGAACTGCAGTTGCTGAAGGACATCGAGAAGCTGATCAAGCGTCCGGTCCCGCAGGAAGTGATCGCCGGTTTCGAGCCGGACCCGACCGCGAAGCCGGAGCCGATCCTGCGACGCGGGCAGGGCGGCGGCGGGCGCTCGCCGCGTCAGGGACAAGGCGCGGTGCGTCGTGACGGCGGTGCTGGTGGTGGCGCACCGGCCAAGCCGGCTCAAGGCTCCGGTCAGCGTTCGGGACAAGGCACGGGTCAGCGTTCGGGCCAGCCTGCGTCGAACGCTCAGCCCACGCCGCGGCCACAAGGTGCGAAGCCGGCCGGCAATGGCAATCAGCCGCGTCGCGATACGCAGCGTCACGACGATCGGCCGCGTACCGCCGCGCATGATGGCGCTCCCGCGCACCATGCGCCGCGCAAGCCGCAGGGCAATCGTTCGCACAACGGCAATCCGGGCGCGTTGCTCGGCGGCGGCGCGAAGCGCAACGATGCGCCGCGTGGTGCGCAACCGTCGCGCAACGGCGCCCGTGGCCGTTAAGCGTCGCGCGGCCTGAAGGCTGCCCGCGCATCAGCCGTTAGCGCTTCCCTGCTCGAAGACTAACGGCTGCTCGCGGCGGCAGCCTGCTTCAAATGCTCGACCTGCCGTTCCCATCGCTCGAGCACCACACTCCCCTCTCCTTGCAATTCGAACGTGATGCCGCCCGTGAGGCGCGCATAACGGACGCTTTGCGCTTCCGCTGTGTCGATCGAGCCGAGCAGATAGACGAGGCCGCTGTCGTCGCCAGCAACACCGGGCAGCGGCGCGACACGCAACTGCACCTGATAGAACGCCGCATCGCAGACGAAGCTCAGCGCCGCGCGCCCGCTTTGCGCGATCGCGCGCGTCGCGCGCGCCTGCGGCCATAGCGCGATGCACAGCGTGCGCGAGTCGGGCGCATAGAGTTCGCCGACGCTCAGCAGAGATGTGCGCACGTGGCCGTTCGCATCGACGCTCAGTAGCGACGCGGTGAAGCCCAGCTTGTCCGCAAGCGACGAACCGTCGAACAACGCGCGCACGTTGGCCGGCCATTCGTCGAACACGATCTGTTCGAGCGGACGCGCGGACGTAGATGCGGAGGAGGAAGCGCTCATGCCATCGATCCAGTCGAAGTAGTCGGTAGAGCTCCATCATGCCTCGGAAAAACCAAAGCCCGCATGAGCGGGCTGCGGTTCGCTTCGTCAGGTCGTTGCAGCTGCATTCAGCCGATGCCTCGCGCAATGATCGATAGCTCAGCGAAAGAATACGTGCTGCGTGATCTTCGCGAGCGGATAATGCACGCCCGGCTGAATGCGCGCCGGCAGATCGAGCGGCTTGAGCAGCATCTTCACGCACATGTCGGCGGACAGATTGCGGCGCACCAGCTTGTTGATGCGCGCCGCGCGCTCGCGGTTATACGCGGAGTCGTGCACGCGCTCCGGATAGCGAATCGCGAACACGTGCCGCAACGCGATCTCCGAATCTTCGTTCTTGATTTCCATCACGCGACGCATCAGCGCGCCCAGCACCGCGAGCCTACCGTTGCCCTCGATCCGGTTGTACTTCTTGAAGTACCTGAAAAAGTGCTTGTAGTGACGGACCTCGTCGGTGCGGATGTTGTCGGTGATCTGCTTGAGGACCGCTTCGTCCGAGCACTCGTTGATCGCGCGGTACAGCGTCGCGGTACCCGTTTCGACTACGCAACGCGCGACCATCTCCAGCGCGCGGGTCTTTTCGAAATCCTCGACCGAGCACGTGAGCGAATACTCGCCCATGAAATTGCGGAACGCGGTGTCCCAGTCGAACTCGGGCCATACATACGCGATATAGGTCTTCAGCGCCCGGCCGTGCTGCATTTCCTCGGGCTCCCACTCGTGGTTGAGCCAGGCCGAGACCTCGGGGTCGTCGTTGAAAAACGTACTCAGATTGCTGGTGTAGAGATCGGTGCCGCTTTCGATGAACGAAGCCGCGCACAGCAACAGCAGCAGGTCCTCGTTGGCCGCGGCCTTCTGACGGTCAATGCGCGTCAGATCGATGTCTTCGATCCGCCAGGGCATGACATGGTTCAGCTCTGTGTGCATCGTGTCTTGCTCCCATGCTGTACCGACCCGTGGAGTTCTTCGCAACTGCCACCGCGCTCGCCGTGATGTTTCTGCGTGTCGGATACAACGCCGTGAATTAGAGTTGGGCCCTTGTACTCTGCATCTTAGCCGGAGATATCCGACCATGCAGATCACACAGCACAGACCATGCCGCATCGACGCAGTTCCGATTTCAAGATAGTCGAAATCTTCCAACGTGTTAAATCGATGTGCGCAAGGCATAAAAAGCCAGCCCAAAAGGCTGGCTTTTCGGACAGACATCAGACCCGGCGGGGTTGGGGCACGGGCGGGCGCCCTACGCGGGCCCCCTTGGGAGGCCCCCCCTTGGGCGGGCCCCCTCTTCCTCAGGCAGGTTGGACGTCGCCCGGGATGGGACGCACGCGACGCATGCGCAGCGCGACGATGATCAGCGATACGCCCGAAAGCACCGCCGCAAGCAGGACGTAATAACTTGGCGCGAGTTTGTCGCCGGTCAAATGAATGAAGGTTTCGACGATGGTCGGCGCGAAGCCGCCGAAGATCGTCACGCCGATGCTGTAACCGATTGAAAGGCCAGTCGAGCGCACCTGGGTCGGGAAGATCTCCGACATCAGCGCGGGCATCGGCCCCGAGTACGAGGCCTTGAAAATACCGGCGACGCCTTGCAGCACGAGCAGCCAGCCAATCGTCGGATGTGTCTGCAGCCATGCGAACATCGGATAGATCAGCAGGCCCATCAGGATCGACGTGCTCAGCATGATGCGAATTCGGCCGATGCGATCGGACAGCGCGCCCATGATCGGCGAGAAGATGAACTGCATGCCGCCGTTCAGCACGACGACGCCGAACGACGCAGCCGCCGCCATATGCAGCTGCTTGACCGCGTAAAGCGGCATGTAGAGCTGCAGCACGTACACGCCGACCGTCGACTGCGCAACCATGCCGATCGCGAGCAGCAGGTTGACCCACTGATTCGAGAACGACGCGTCCTTCGTTCCGCTGACGACCTTGTGCTCGCCAGCCGCCTCGCGAGCCGCGCGTTCTTCACGCAATGCGAGGAATTCGGGCGTCTCGTCGAGATGCGAGCGGATGTAGTAGCCGACCGGCCCGACCAGCAGACCGAACACGAACGGCACACGCCAGCCCCAGCTGTTCAGATGCTCGGCCGGCAGCCACGCGGTCAGCAGCGAACCGAAGGCCGCCGCGGTGATCGCCGCGAGACCCTGGCTCGCGAACTGCCAGCTCGCGTAGTAGCCGCGCCGGGTCGCGCTGTGCTCGACCATGAACGCGGTCGCGCTGCCGAACTCGCCGCCGACCGCGAAGCCCTGCACGAGCCGCGCCAGCAGCACCAGCAGCGGCGCCGCGAGACCGATCGTCGAAAACGGCGGCATCACGGCCATCGTGAAAGTACCGACCATCATCAGCGCGATCGCGAGCGTGAGCGCCGCCTTGCGGCCCTTGCGGTCGCCGTACACGCCGAGCACGACCGCGCCGAGCGGGCGCATCAGGAACGAGAGGCCGAAAGTGGCGATCGCGAGCAGCGTCGACAGCCACTCGTCCTGCATCGGGAAGAACTGCTTCGCGATGATCGTCGCGAAGTAGCCGTAGACCAGGAAGTCGAACCACTCGAGCGCGTTACCGATCGACGACGAGAAAACGATCCGCCGCACCATCGCTTTCGAAAGCGGCGCGGCGTGGGGGAAAGCGGTCGTCGAGTGCGACGCGGGGGTGTTCATGATGGTCTCCTGCCTGTCTGCTGCGTGATAGCCGTGGTAGGTGCGGCACCGCCTGGGTCTGCGAGGCGGCTGGCGGGCGCGCAATAGCGCGGCATATGCCATGCCGCGCGTTGGTTACGTGTTACCCGGGTGTCGGACCTGAGTCCCGGTGCGGACCTCGGCCCCGTGCGTCGCCTCGTTGTGGCCTAGAAGCCGGCGGCGAGACCGTCGCGGCGGCTGTCGCTGGCCGCCACGTAGCCGCGCTCCGGCTCGTTGCGATCGAGTTGCCAGATGAACTGGCCGGAGCCGAAGTCCATGTACGGATCGTCGACCGACTTGATCGTGTGGCCGAGCTTCTGCAGGCCCTCGGTGGTCTTCGGATCGAGCGTCGACTCGATATCGACCGTGAAGTCGCGGTTGACCTTCCAGCGCGGCGCGTCGCACGCGGCCTGCGGCTGCTGAGCGTAGTCGAGCATGCGCACCACCGTTTGCAGATGGCCTTGCGGCTGCATGTCGCCGCCCATCACGCCGAAGCTCATCACCGCTTCCTGCTGGCCGCTCACCTGCTGCGTGAGGAACGCCGGGATGATCGTGTGGAACGGTCGCTTGCCGCCCTCGACGACGTTCGGCGACTTCGGATCCATCGAGAAGCCGCAGCCGCGGTTCTGCAGCGCGATGCCGCTGTCCGGCACCACCACACCCGAGCCGAAGCCCATGTAGTTCGACTGGATGAAGCTGACCATCATGCCGCTCTCATCCGCGGCCGACATGTAGATCGTGCCGCCCACCTTCGGCATGCCGAAGTCGAAGTGCGTCGCCCGCTTCGGATCGATCAGCTTCGCGCGCGAGCTCAGGTACGCGTCGTCGAGCATCTGCTCGGGCGTGACTTCCATCGACCGCGGATCGGCCACATAGCGATACAGGTCGGCAAACGCGAGCTTCATCGCTTCGATCTGCAGATGCTGCGACTCGACGCTGTCGACCTTCAGCGACTTCACGTCGAACTTCTCGAGGATGCCGAGCGCAACCAGCGCCGCGATGCCCTGGCCGTTCGGCGGAATCTCATGCACGGTGTAGCCGCGATAGTCCTTGCCGATCGGCTCGACCCAGTCCGCGCGGTAGTTGCGGAGATCGTCGGCGCTCAGCGCGGCGCCGCCTTCGCGTGCGAACGCGGCGATCCGCTCGGCGATCTCGCCTTCGTAGTACGCGCGCGGGCCCTGCTCGGCGATCAGGCGCAGCGTCTTCGCGTGACCGGGCAAGCGCACCAGCTCGCTGACCTCAGGCGCGCGGCCGCGCGGCATGAAGGTCTGCGCAAAGCCCGGCTGATCCTTCAGTTCCGGCACCGCGGCCGCCCATTTGTACGCGACGATGCTCGCCACCGCGTGACCGCGCTCGGCGATCTCGATGGCCGGCTCCATCAGGTCGGCGAACGGCAGCTTGCCGAACTTTTGGTGCAGCGCTTCCCAACCGGCGATCACGCCCGGCACCGTGACGGCGTCCCAGCCACGCTTCGGCTGTTTCGCGAAGCCGTTTTCCTCGCCGTATTTGCGCTTGAAGTAATCGACGTTCCACGCAGCCGGCGACACGCCCGACGCGTTCAGACCATGCAGCTTCTTGCCGTCCCACACGAGCGCGAACGCGTCGCCGCCCAGGCCGCACGACACCGGCTCGACCACTGTCATCGCTGCGGCCGCCGCGATGGCCGCGTCGACGGCATTGCCGCCCTTCCACAACATGCGCAGCCCGGCCTGCGCCGCGAGCGGATGCGAGGTCGAAACGATATTGCGTGCGAATACGGGCAGACGTTGCGTCGGATAAGGGTTTTGCCAGTTGCTGAAGCCAGTCATGTCGAACACTCTCGAAAGCGCGGGCCGGCACGAAAAAGTCGCCGGACATCATGGGAAAGGTTGTAAGGCAGGTAAATCGCGGAACCCAGGATTGCATCGCGAAGCGCACCAAAAAACAAATTCATTTATCAAATGAATAAATGCGTCTTGCACCTGAGTGAAGGTTCGAGCAGGTTCGGAGCGTTCGCGGCCAGTTGGCGGACAAGGGGCGCGATGGTTTTACAATAGCCGCAATCGCGTTCGTCGACGGCGGGCTTTCTGCCAGCCGCTCGATGATCGCGACGGACCACGCCGACACGACAGCCACCACTCAAGACACATGACACGAGACCCCCGCCTGACTCTCAACGCCCGGCAACAGGAATTGCTGGAGTGGGTGCAACGCGACGGCTTCGTGACCGTGGACGACCTCGCGAGCCACTTCGACGTCACCCCGCAGACGATCCGCCGCGACGTCAACTGGCTCGCCGATATGAATCTGCTGCGCCGCTATCACGGCGGCGCCAGTCTGCCGACCAGTTCCGAGAACGTCTCCTACACCGCGCGCCAGCGCATGTTTCATGAAGAGAAAAGACGCATCGCGGCGCTAGTCGCCACTCACATTCCCGATCAGGCATCGCTCTTCATCAATCTCGGCACGACCACCGAGGAAGTGGCACGCGCGCTGAACCGCCACCGTGGACTGCGCGTGATCACGAACAATCTGAACGTCGCAAGCATGATGAGCGGCTACCCGGATTGCGAAGTGCTGGTGACGGGGGGCATCGTGCGGCCGTGGGATAAGGGCATCGTCGGTGAACTGGCGATCGACTTCATCCGGCAGTTCAAAGTCGATTTCGCGATCATCGGCACGTCGAGCATCGAAACGGACGGTACGCTGCGCGATTTCGACACGCGCGAAGTGCGTGTCGCCGAGGCGATCATCGAGCACGCACGCACCGTGTTCCTGGCCGCCGATCACTCCAAGTTTGGCCGCCCGGCGCTAGTTCGCCAGGGACATCTGGAGCAGATCGACGCATTGTTCACCGACGCCGCGCCGGCCGCCGACATGGCCGAAGCGCTGAACGCCGCGAATTGTCAAATCTATATCGCCGGATAATTCCAGGCGATCTCCGCCATGCTGCGGTGCACGCAAAACCTCGCGTGAAATCAAGGATCTGGCTGCGGGGCCGGACCGCCTATCGCGCGACCAATTGTCAAATGGAAAATTTACGGGGACCAGGTTGGCGTTTCATCGGTGCTCGCCTACACTCCAGTTCCCCAACGTGCGTTGCGAGTTTCGCACGGCGTCGGTTTGTGAATCTGTCGTGTAAGCCGTACCTCCCGCCCTGATCCTTAGCGGACCCCGCCCCGGCCTGTCGGTCGACTGCAAGGCTGTCCGCAATTTGCTGACATGGAGAGAACGATGCTGAGTCCGCATGAATTCGCCACGTTGTTACTCGTCAAGGACGCCCCCAACCAGGTCGAAATGGACCGAGAAGAACTCGATGCGTTGCTCGAACGCCAACTGGTGCAACTCGAACGCCTCGCATCGGGCAACGAAGAATGGCGCGTGACCGAAACCGGCGACACCGCATTGCGGGCCATCAAACGTTTTTCCTGAGATTCCCTGTCGTTCGATCCGAGAGCCGTTGGCGGCGTATCCGCGCCGCCCTGGCGGATGCGCCGCGCGCTTCGCTCGCGACTGCCGGGCTCGTATCGTTCAACTCCCTGACAGCGGGCCGCCTTCGCGGCCTTTTGTTGTGCGCATCTCATTTACACAGTAAATTCACGCGACGGACTTCCCCGCCCTCGCGCATGCCCAAGACGCTCTCCGCCGACGACATCCAGCAGTTTCGCGAAGCCATGCGACGCGTCGCCGAAAACGCATTTGCGACCCGCGGCGCGCAAGGCGTGACGATGCGCGAGCTGGCGAAGGAGCTCGGCTGCAGCGCGATGACACCGTATCGCTATTTCCGCGACAAGGAAGAAATTCTGGCGATGGTTCGCGCCGCCGCGTTCAACCGCTTCGCCGCGCGCCTCGAAGCGGCCGCGCGCGGCATCCCCGCGAACGCCCCCGCCATCGATCACAGCGCCGTCGGCCGGGCCTACGTCGACTTCGCGCTCGATGAACCGCACGCCTACCGTTTGATGTTCGATCAGACGCCGCAACAGCAAGGCGCTTACCCTGAACTGGCCGCGGCGTCGCAGCGCGCGTGGCGTCTGCTGGAAGCGCACTTCGAGCGGCTCGTCGAGGCGGGTATTCTCGAAGGCGATCCGCGCCTGATCGGCTATGCGTACTGGACGAGCCTGCACGGCTTCACGATGCTTGCGCTCGCGAACCAGCTACCGCCGTCGGCCGCGCAACAGGCCGATTCCGCCGGCGACGGAGCGCCGAAGCCATCACGTGAAGCCGTGTTCGCGCAGCTTTTGCGCATGCTGTGGCGCGGAGCGTTGGCGCCGCACAAGTGAACCGGCTCGCCGGTCAACCCGTTGCTGCTTACCCGTTACGCAAGGTCGGATCGGCACTCGCACGCCAGCTGATCGCCCTTGCGCGCTGCTCGTTGAAGAACTCGACCCACTGGTTGCGCACCTTCGGATCGCTGCTCGTCGCCTCGCTCGCATGGCGCTGCGCGATCGATGCCTGGAACGCGCAGAAGTCGTCGTTCGACAGCCGGCCGCGCCGGTTCGCCACATAGGCATCGAAGAACGTCTCATAGACGTTCTGCGCGTCGCTGCCGTAGTCGACGGTTTGCGGCGAGCACATCTTCTGTAACGCCTCGAACGACGTTGCGCCCCTCGTCCCTTCCAGACTTGGCGTACTCACGCATCCCGCCAGCAGCGCCGCCGCGCCGATCATCAAAAGTCCACGCATACATCACCTCGAAATGGCTGCTACCGAGAGTATCGTCCGCGGTCGCGCGTTGTGCCACTCCCGTGCCATTCGACCCAAGGCTCGCTCGGGTCGAAGCGAACTTTACTTTTTCGAATATGTTCATTAAAGTTCGAAAACGAACATGATTCGTTCAATCAGCTTTCCAACTTACTCGCAGATTCGATGCAGAGGCTCACCAGGTGACGCAAGGCACGAAATATGATTTGCTCGTCGTCGGTGGCGGGATCAACGGCGCCGGCATCGCCCGCGACGCGGCCGGCCGCGGCCTGGCGGTGCTGCTGTGCGAGCAGGACGATCTGGCCGCGCACACCTCGTCGGCAAGTACCAAGCTGATCCACGGCGGCCTGCGCTACCTCGAGTACCGCGAGTTCGGGCTCGTGCGCAAGGCGCTGCAGGAGCGCGAGACGCTGCTGCGCGCGGCGCCGCACATCATCTGGCCGCTGCGCTTCGTGATGCCGCATATGCCGGATCTGCGCCCCGCCTGGCTGATCCGCGCGGGTCTGTTCCTGTACGACCATCTGGCCAAACGTGAGCTGCTGCCGGGCTCGCGCGGCATCGTGATGAGCCGGCATCCGGCCGGCGCGCCGCTCGTCGAAACGATCAAGCGCGGCTTCGTTTATTCGGACGGCTGGGTCAACGACGCGCGCCTCGTCGTCCTGAACGCACTCGACGCGCACGAGCGCGGCGCGACGATCCTCACCCGCACGAAACTGGTCAACGCAGAGCGCGCCGGCGGCGAGTGGCGCGCGCAACTGCAACGCGCGGACGGCACGACGCTCGACGTGCGCGCCGCCGCGATCGCGAACGCGGCGGGCCCGTGGGTCGGCGAGCTGCTGAAGGGCGCGCTCGGCCGGCCATCGGCGCATAGCGTGCGGCTCGTCAAGGGCAGCCACATCGTCACGCGGCGCCTGTTCGAGCACGACCACGCGTACATCTTCCAGAACGCCGATAAGCGGATCATCTTCGCGATTCCCTACGAGCACGACTACACGCTGATCGGCACCACCGACCTCGAATATCGCGGCGACCCGTCGCAAGTCGCGATCGACGCCAACGAAACGCAGTATCTGTGCGATTCGATCAACCGCTACTTCAGGCAGAAGATCTCGCCGGCCGACGTGCGCTGGAGCTATTCGGGCGTGCGCCCGCTGCTGGAGGACGAGAACGCGGACAATCCGTCGGCGGTCACGCGCGACTACTCGCTCGAACTCGACGCGCCCGCGGAACAGGCGCCGCTGCTGTCGGTGTTCGGCGGCAAGATCACGACGTTTCGCAAGCTCGCCGAGCAGGCCGTCGATACGCTCACCGACGCGCTGCGCCACGGCGGGTCCGCGTGGACCGTCGACGCGCCGCTGCCGGGCGGCGACATCGCACAGGCGAACTTCAATCGCTTCCTCGGTGAGTTCTCGCGCGAGCACGCATGGCTGCCGGCGTCGCTCGCGCATCGGCTCGCGCGCGCGTATGGCACGCGCGCGAATCGCGTGATCGGCCTCGCGCGCTCGCGCGCCGAGCTCGGTCCCGAGTTCGCGCCGGGACTGCACGAAGCCGAGCTGGTTTATCTGCGCGATACCGAATGGGCGCGCACCGCGCAGGACGTGCTGTGGCGGCGCTCGAAGCTCGGCCTGCACGTCGAGCCGGGCACGCTCGATGAGGTTACGCGCGATATCGACGCGTGGTTCGCGCGCGAACCGGCCCGGCAGAGCGCGTAGGCGGCCCGGCCGGGCAAACTGGCATGCCCCGACAAAAGCGGCGGCAAACACAACGCGGCGCCAATGCCGGGTGAAGCAAACGGCGCGAGCCCGTAGAAACGGCGCACACCATGCGCGCGTCCCGGGCCGGCCCCACCGCAGCTTCGGCTGGACGACACCGGCACGCGCCCTCACACTATGGCGGCCCGCTCACGACAACACGCCGCTCGCATCGCCGGCCAGCAATCCGGCGATCCGTAACATGCATGGAGAAGAGACAATGCTGGATCAGTACGTTCTCGCGCTTGACCAAGGCACCACCAGCTCGCGCGCGATGCTGTTCGACCGGCGCGGCAACGTCGTGTCGAGCGCACAAAAGGAATTCCAGCAGATCTACCCGCACCCGGGCTGGGTCGAGCACGATCCGCAGGAAATCTGGTCGACGCAGGCCGGCGTCGCCGCCGAGGCGGTCACGCGAGCCGGCATGAACGGCACGTCGATCGCCGCGATCGGCATCACAAACCAGCGCGAAACCACGATCGTGTGGGATCGCGAAACCGGCCACCCGATCTACAACGCGATCGTCTGGCAGGACCGCCGCACCGCCGACTTCTGCGACGACCTGAAAGCGCAGGGTCTCGAAGCGAGCGTGCGCGCGAAGACCGGCTTGCCGATCGACTCGTATTTCTCGGCGACCAAAATCCGCTGGATTCTCGACAACGTCGAAGGCGCGCGCGAAAAAGCGCGTCAGGGCCGGCTCGCGTTCGGCACCGTCGACAGCTGGCTGATGTGGAATTTCACGAAGGGCGCGCTGCACGTCACCGACGTGACCAACGCGTCGCGCACGATGCTGTTCAACATCCACACCCTGAAGTGGGACGACGAACTGCTCGCCGCGCTCGACATTCCGCGCAGCATGCTGCCGGAAGTACGGCCGTCGTCGGAGGTGTACGGACCGACGGTGACCACCGTGTTCGCGTCGAAGATTCCACTCGCGGGCATCGCCGGCGATCAGCACGCCGCGCTGTTCGGCCAGATGTGCACCGAGTCCGGCATGGTCAAGAACACCTACGGCACCGGCTGCTTCCTCGTGATGAACACGGGCGCCAAACCGATCGAATCGAACAACAATCTCGTCACGACGATCGCCTGGCAGATCGGCGAGCGTATCGACTACGCGCTCGAAGGCAGCATCTTCATCGGCGGCGCCGTGGTGCAGTGGCTGCGCGACGGCCTCGGCATCATCAGGAACGCGGCGGAAATCGAAACGCTCGCGCGCGGCGTGCCGCATTGCGACGGCGTGTATCTCGTGCCCGCGTTCGCCGGCCTCGGCGCGCCGCACTGGAACGCGCATGCGCGCGGCACGCTGTTCGGCGTCACGCGCGGCACGACCTCCGCGCATCTCGCGCGCGCGGCGCTCGATTCGATCGCCTATCAATCGCTCGACGTGCTGAAGGCGATGGAAGCCGACTCGGGCATTCGCATCGGCGAGTTGCGCGTGGACGGCGGCGCCTGCGCGAACAATCTGCTGATGCAGTTCCAGGCCGACATCCTCGGCGTCGACACGGTGCGCCCCCAGGTGTCCGAGACCACCGCACTCGGCGCCGCCTATCTGGCCGGTCTTGCGGTGGGCTACTGGAAGGACATCGACGAGTTGAAAAGCCAGTGGAAGCTCGAGCACCGCTTCACGCCGGCGCTACCGCCTGCGGAGGTCAGGACCTGCCTCGATGGCTGGCAGCGCGCGATCCGCGCGGCGAAGGCGTGGGCCGATACGCCGTAAGGCCGCGGGCGCGCAGAACGCCAAAAGGACGCGGTCCGAAAGTACGTATGATGACGCTTTTCATCCCGCGCGCGGGCCCGCAACCCGCCGCCCGCGCGCTTTGCGCTTACCGTTTTTCAGGCATGATCGACCACCTCATCTGTGACTGCGACGGCGTGCTCGTCGACAGTGAAGTCATCGCCGATCGCGTGATGTTCGACACGCTGACGGCCACCTTCCCCGGCATCGATTTCGCCCCTGTCGTCAAAACCGCGTTCGGCCAGCAAACCTCGCGCTTTCTCGCCGGCCTCGAAACGCAGTTCGACATCACGCTGCCTGTGAACTTCCTCGACACGATCGAGCATAACGTCGAGCTCGCGCTCGCCGCGTCGCTCGGTCCGATCCACGGCGTGCGCGACGCGCTGCAACGCGTGACGCTGCCGGCAGCGGTCGTGTCGAACAGCCGTATGTCGCGCGTCGCCGCATCGGTACGGCGCGCGGGTCTGCAGCAGATTTTCGGCGAGCGCGTGTTCAGCGCCGAGCAGGTCGCCCGGCCGAAGCCGTATCCGGACGTCTATCTGTTCGCGGCCACGACGCTTGGCGTCGTGCCGGCGCGTTGCCTCGTCGTCGAGGACAGCGTCGCGGGTTTGAACGCGGCGCGCGCGGCAGGCATGAAGACGATCGCGTTCGTCGGCGCGAGCCATATTCCGGACGGCTACGCGGATGCGCTGCGCGCGATGGGTATCACGCGAATCATCAAGCATATGGATGAACTGCCGGCGCTCATCGAGGCGGGCGTGCGCGGCGAATTCGGCGACGTGCAGTCGTAGCGGTTTTGCGCAACGCCGATAAAAAAGCCGGTTCTTCGGAAGAAGGACCGGCTTTTTTGCGTCATGGCGTCGCGTGCCGCTCGATGGATGGCCCGTCAAGCCTCGGCCATCGCGCCCTCGCGCACCTGCGCGAGCGACTCGCGAAACTCGACCAGCTCGGCGATCGTCAGCATCGGCAGATCATGTTGCGCGGCGAAGCGCTCGACGTCCGCGCCGCGCGTCATCGTGCCGTCGGCGTTCATCAGTTCGCACAGCACGCCGGCCGGCTTCAGGCCCGCGAGAATCGCCAGATCGACGGTGCCTTCGGTGTGGCCGCGCCGCGCCAGCACGCCGCCCGGCATCGCGCGCAGCGGGAACACGTGGCCGGGGCGCACGATGTCGGCGGGTTTGGCCGTATCGGCGATCGCGGCGCGGATCGTGGTCACGCGATCCTGCGCGGACACGCCGGTGCTGACGCCTTCGCGCGCTTCGATCGACACCGTGAACGCGGTGCCGTGACGGCTTTCGTTGTTGACGGCCATCGGCGGCAGTTCGAGCGCGCGGATCCTGTCGTCGGGCAGGCACAGGCAGACGATTCCGCTGCATTCCCGGATCAGCAGCGCCATCGTTTCGACCGACAGGCGCTCGGCCGCGACGATCAGATCGGCTTCGTTCTCGCGGTCGTGGTCGTCCTGCAGCACCACGGCGCGGCCCTCGCGCAGCGCCTGCAAGGCGGCGGCGATACGCGGCGGAACGGCTTCGCTGGCAAGCAGCGGGAGATCGGCGAAGGCATCGTCTGCAATCGTCGACGGAGCAGGAAAAGTAGCAAAGGACATAGTTGAAACGCTCATCGCAAAAGTTGGGCGAGAAACGTTTCAGGGCATTGCAAACAGACTGATACGGGCCGCCCAGGCGCCGCGCGGAAGCGGACGCTGATACGCCACCCAGGCTACAGGCGGCGTCGCGGAACGCACATGACTATCTGCACATCTTCTTCCATCCGGACTATGACCGTCGGCTCTGGCTTCTGACCAGATCTGCTGACCCCGCTCCTGTCTGCGCTATGCCGAAGGCTAAGCGATGCGGGCGCTCGCGGGCTTGCCGGCTCACGCTGTCGCGCTGCCGGCCCACCGCCGGTGGGGAATTTCACCCCGCCCTGAAGACGCACTGATTGCCGGTTCGACCGGCGGGCGAAGCATACAACAGTCGCGCGAGCGCTGCAGCGCGACGAACAAAGACCCTACTCACTGCATTTGACCTGCATCGACGCCCTGACCCGCGCTTGAACCTCGACGCCGTCGATTCTCAACCCGGCACACCTTCGCGTGCGGCTTCGTCGCGTGCGGCGCCCGCGGCCGGCACTTCCCAGCGCGGCGGCGTCTCAGCCCGCAGCGTCACGCGAAACGCGCGCGCCTCGGTGTCGCCGGGATTGCGCAGGCTGTGCGGCTGGTCGGCGTCGAACACGATCGCGTCGCCGGTCGCGAGCAGTTGACGCTGGTCGTGCACGCTGACTTCGAGCGTACCGTCGCTGACCACCAGATTCACCGTCGTGCCAGGCGCGCGGCGCACGCCCGCTTCGGTATGCAGCGGGGCGATCCGCAGTTCGTGAAACTCGGCGGCGATCGACTCGTCGTCGGGATAGAGCGGCCGCACCGAGTAGCAACCGTTCGCGCTGACCACGCGGGCCGAGCGCTCGGCCGGCAGATGCTCGAAGCCGTTGGTCGCGTGACGCCGCAGGAACGCCGCCACCGACACCTTCAGTGCCGCCGCCACCTTGCACAGCACCTTGATCGACGGCACGCTGCGCGCCGACTCGATCTGCGCGAGCATGGCGCGCGACACGCCTGATGCGCGCGCCAGCGCATCGAGCGAAAGCTGCCGTTCGGCGCGCAGCCGCGCCAGATTCACGCCGACCAGCTGTTCGAGCGCATCGAAGGGTTCGGCGGAGCGCGGCGCCGCGTCGGTGTCGGCATCGGCAGAGGGATCGCGGACCAGCGCGAGCGGGGAATGCATATTGGCCTCCAGAGCCCCGCCAGGCGGGGCAAGAGCAGTAAGTGGAAGCAAGATAGCATCGGCTTTGGCCGCGCCCAACGAAGTTATCTTCACACTGTTATCAGCATGGCGGAGGCAAGCAACTGACGACTCACGCGCTTTGCGCGAGCGCGCGCGCCGGCGCATCCATGCGCGCCGCGAACCACGTCAGCAGCAGCGCGGCGACGCTGACCGCGGCGGCAACCCACGGCAAGGTATCGAGCGCGTGGCCGTGATTGATCACGAGACCGCCGAGCCACGCACCCGCTGCATTGCCGACGTTGAACGCGCCGATGTTCAGCGTCGACGCGAGATTCGGCGCGGCGGCGGCCTTCTCGACCACGCGCATCTGCAACGGGGGCACCGTCGCGAACGCCGCGATGCCCCACACGAACACCGTGATCGCGGCAGCCGCTTGCGAATGGCTGGTGCGCGCGAAGATCGCCATCACGACCGCGAGCGCGGCGAGAATGCCCATCAGCGACGGCATCAGCGCGCGGTCCGCAAGCTTGCCGCCGACCATGTTGCCGACCGTCAGGCCCACGCCGAACAGCACGAGGATCAGCGTCACGCCGCGCGGCGAAAAACCGCTCACCTGCTCGAGGATCGGTGCGATATAGGTGAACACAACGAACACACCCCCGAAGCCGAGCACCGTCATCGCGAGGGCGCTCCACACTTGCGGGTCTTGCAGCACGCGCACTTCGTGGGCGAGGCCGGCGGGGCCGGTGTCGTGGCGGTTCGGCACCAGCGCGCTGATGCCCGCGAGCGACAGCACGCCGAAGCCGCTGACGATCCAGAACGCCGCGCGCCAGCCGAACTGCTGGCCGATGAAGGTGCCGAACGGCACGCCGAGCACGTTCGCGAGCGTGAGGCCCGTGAACATCAGCGCGATCGCGCTCGCGCGCTTTTCGGCCGGCACGAGCGAGGCCGCGACCACCGCGCCGATGCCGAAGAACGAGCCGTGCGCGAACGAGGTCACGACGCGCGCGATCATCAGCACCGAATAACCCGGCGCCACCGCGCACAACACATTGCCGACGATGAACACGCCCATCAGCAGCTGCAGCGCGAACTTGCGCGACATCCTGCTCGTGACTACCGCGAGCAGTGGCGCGCCGACCGCGACGCCGAGCGCATAGCCGCTGACGAGCAGGCCCGCGGACGGGATCGACACGGCCAGATCGCGCGCCACTTCGGGCAACAGGCCCATGATGACGAATTCGGTGGTACCGATGGCGAAGGCGCTAATCGCGAGCGCGAGTAATGGCATGGGCATTTTTCCGCTCCGTGAATGAGGTGGGATCAGGGTTTGGGTTGAAGGGCCTGGCGCGCCGCCGTCACGAATTCGATGACGACGCCCGGCGCGAGCGCGACGAACAGCTGCCGCTGCTCCTGTTGCACGGCGCTCGCCGGCACCTGCGCGGTCTGATAGCCGATGTCGTGCGCGTCGAGCCGCTCGAGCAACGCTTGCCATTCGCCGGCGCTATCGAGCCGACAGGCGATGTGATCGATGCGCGGCATGACGCGGCCCGCCGCGCCGGAAGCCGGCGCGGCGATCAGATGCACTACCGGGCGGCCGCTTGCGTTCAGCCAGTAGCCGTCGACGGAAAACGGCGGGCGCGCGCCTTCGGTGAACCCGGCGATGTCGACGAAGAAACGTCGGGCGGAATCGAGGTCGGCGGTGACGATGGTCGCGTGATCGAGTTGCATGACGAAGGACAGTAGCGGAGGTTTCGACGGCTGCATTGTCGCGGCGTGACGCCAATTTGATAATTGGCGTAGCATTTGAAGCATTTTCAAATTCTGCTTGAAAGCCAGCGATGGATAACCTCGGCGACATCCGCCTCTTCGTCGAAGCGGCGCAGCAAGGCAGCCTGTCGGCGGCGGGCCGCAAGATGGGCCTGACACCCGCCGCGGCGAGCGCGCGGCTCGCGAAACTGGAAGCGAGGCTCAAAGCGCGCCTGTTCGAGCGCACCACGCGGCAGCTACGGCTCACCGACGAAGGCCGCCTCTACCTGAACTGCTGCCGCCAGGCGCTGCAATCGCTGGACGACGCCGAAGCCGCGCTGCAAGCGGGCCAGAACGTCGTGCGCGGCAAGCTGCGGGTGTCGGCGACCTCGGACTTCGGCCGCAACCTGCTGATGCACTGGCTCGACGAATTCAACGCGCTGTACCCGGACGTGACGTTCGCGTTGACGCTGTCGGATGCGCTGGCCAATCTCGTGCAGGAGGACATCGATCTGGCGATCCGCTTCGGCGTGCCGCAGGACAGCTCGCTGGTCGCGCGCCGGCTCGCGCCGAACCGGCGGGTGCTGTGCGCATCACCGGAATACGTCGGGCGTCGCGGCGAGCCGAAGGACCCGCTCGACCTCGCCAATTTCGACTGCATCGTGCTCGGCACCGCATCGGGGCCGGCCAGCGAATGGCGCTTCACGCGCGGTGACGAGGTGCAGCACTACAGCGTGCCGTTCGAAGCGGCGCGCGAAACCAACGACGGCGCGGTCGCGCGCGAATGGGCGCTGCGCGGCTACGGCATCGCGATCAAATCGATGTGGGACGTGGAAGCGGACCTGCGCGCCGGTCGCCTGAAGATCCTGCTGCCGGAATGGCGCTACCCCGATGCCCCGCTGCACGCGCTGTATCACCGCAATCGCTTCATGGCGCCGCGCGTGCGCGTGCTGCTCGATTTCCTCGCCGAGCGCTTCGCGCAGGTGTCGGATGAACTGGAAAGCCTGCTGGGACTGCCGCCGGACCGGCCAATGAGCGCCGAAACCCCCGTTGCGTGAAGGGCTATAATATGCAGTTACGCTGCAAAGACACGCGCAAGCCGGCCATCACGCGCCGCGCTGCCCCGCGCCGCGGCCTCCTTCACCTTTTACGACGCCCCCAGGTTAACCACTGCGACCGGCGAAATTCGATGACCAAGAAAGTTTATGTAAAGACCTTTGGCTGCCAGATGAACGAGTACGACTCCGACAAGATGGTCGACGTGCTCGGTGCCGCTGAAGGACTCGTCAAGACCGACACGCCGGAAGACGCCGACGTGATCCTGTTCAATACCTGCTCGGTGCGCGAAAAAGCGCAGGAAAAAGTCTTCTCCGACCTCGGCCGCGTACGCGAGCTGAAGGACGCGAATCCGAATCTGATCATTGGCGTGGGTGGCTGCGTCGCGAGTCAGGAAGGCGCATCGATCGTCGCGCGCGCGCCGTACGTCGATATCGTGTTCGGTCCGCAAACGCTGCACCGCCTGCCGCAGATGATCGACGAGCGCCGCGCGAGCGGCCGCGCGCAGGTCGATATTTCATTTCCCGAAATCGAGAAGTTCGATCACCTGCCGCCGGCGCGCGTCGAAGGTCCGAGCGCGTTCGTGTCGATCATGGAAGGCTGCAGCAAGTACTGCAGCTACTGCGTCGTGCCGTACACGCGCGGCGAGGAAGTGTCGCGTCCGCTCGACGACGTGCTGACCGAAATCGCCGGCCTCGCCGACCAGGGCGTGCGCGAAGTCACGCTGCTCGGCCAGAACGTGAACGCTTATCGTGGAAAATTCGGCGGCGCGCTGACCGTGGGTTCGACCGAGATCGCCGACTTCGCGACGCTGATCGAATACGTCGCGGACCTCCCCGGCATCGAACGGATCCGCTACACGACGTCGCATCCGAAGGAGTTCACGCAGCGCCTGATCGACACCTACGCGAAGGTACCGAAGCTCGTCAGCCACCTGCATCTGCCGGTGCAGCACGGCTCCGACCGCATCCTGATGGCGATGAAGCGCGGCTACACCGTGCTCGAGTACAAGTCGGTGATCCGCAAGCTGCGCGCGATTCGCCCGGACCTGTCGCTGTCGACGGACATGATCGTCGGCTTCCCCGGCGAGACCGAGGAAGACTTCGCGAAGATGATGGCGCTCGTCGAAGAGATGAAGTACGACACGAGCTTCTCGTTCATCTACAGCCCGCGTCCCGGCACGCCGGCCGCGAACCTGCACGACGACACGCCGCGCGAGGTGAAGCTCAAGCGCCTGCAGCATCTGCAGGCCACGATCGAAGAGAACGTGCAGCGCATCAGCCACGCGATGGTCGGCAAGGTCGAACGCATTCTGGTCGAGCGCCCGGCGCGCAAGGACCCGAACGAGCTCGCGGGCCGCACCGGGAACAACCGCGTCGTCAATTTCCCGGCGCCGGTCGCGTCGCATGCACGGCTGATCGGTCAGATGGTCGACGTGAAGATCGTGCACGCGTATCCACACTCGCTGCGTGGTGAACTCGTGATGGTTCACGACGACAGCGCCGCGACGACGCATTGAACGACATTCTGAGTACCGCAACCGACAGGATCGACTCACCGCCTTGAAGACCACTCAGCAGCCTCTGGAATTCACCGCACCGCGCGAAGATAACGCGCGGCTCGCCAACCTCTGCGGACCGCTCGACGAAAATCTGCGGCAGATCGAGCAGGCGCTCGACGTGACCCTGCAGCGCCGCGGCCACCGCATCGCGATCCGCGGGCGCGGCGCGAAGCTCGCGCTCACCGCGCTCGAAAACTTCTACAACAACGCGCGCGAGCCTTTGTCGGTCGACGACATCCAGCTCGCGCTCGTCGAAGTGCGTCATCCGGTGCGTCATCGTTCGAATGGCAACGGCAATGGCAATGGCGACCCCGTCGACGCGCACTTCGCCGGCAATCCCGATCACCCGTTCGACCAGCCCGCCGACACCAATGCGAGCGAGGACGACTTCGAGGAATACGGCCCGAAGCTGTACACGCGACGCGCGGATCTGCGCGGCCGCACGCCGGCGCAGCGCGAGTATCTGAAGCAGATCGTGTCGCACGACGTCACGTTCGGCGTCGGCCCGGCCGGCACCGGCAAGACCTATCTCGCGGTGGCCTGCGCGGTCGACGCGCTCGAGCGCGACCAGGTCAAACGCATCGTGCTGACGCGCCCGGCCGTCGAGGCGGGCGAGCGGCTCGGCTTTTTGCCGGGCGATCTCGCGCAGAAAGTCGATCCGTATCTGCGCCCGCTCTACGACGCGCTGTACGACCTGCTCGGCTTCGACAAAACCGCGAAGATGTTCGAGCGGCAGATGATCGAAATCGCGCCGCTCGCATACATGCGCGGCCGCACGCTGAATCACGCGTTCATCATCCTCGACGAGGCGCAGAACACCACGCCCGAGCAGATGAAGATGTTCCTCACGCGAATCGGCTTCGGCTCGAAGGCGGTCGTCACCGGCGACACGACCCAGGTCGATCTGCCGCGCGGCCAGAAGAGCGGGCTGATCGAAGCGCAACAGGTGCTCGCGAACGTGCGCGGCATCGCGCTCACGCGTTTCACGAGCGCGGACGTGGTGCGGCATCCGCTGGTCGCGCGAATTGTGGAGGCGTACGATGCGCATGCGCAGAAGTCGCCGGCCGCGGTCGATCCGCGCTAAAGCGATGCGCTTAGCAGCGCGAGGCCCGCGTCGCCTCGCCGCAAAAAAAAAGACTGAGCCAGGAATGCCACGCAAAGAAACCGCATGAGCCGCACCCCGAAACTGACGTTGAGCCTGCAATTCCCCGCCGCCAAAGCCTGGCCGGAACACAAGGTGCTGCTGCCGCGCGCGACGGTGGCCGGCTGGATCAAGGCGGCGCTGTTCGCGGACGGCGAACTGACGGTTCGGTTCGTCGACGCCGAAGAAGGCCGCACGCTGAATCGCACCTATCGCGGCAAGGATTACGCGACCAACGTGCTGACCTTCGCCTATGCCGAATCGGAACATGATCCGGTCACGGGCGATCTGATTCTGTGCTGCCCGGTGGTCGAGAAGGAAGCCGCCGAGCAGGGCAAGCCGCTCGCCGCGCATTACGCGCACCTGCTCGTGCACGGCACGCTGCATGCACAGGGCTACGACCACGAGGTCGAAGAAGAAGCCGAGGAAATGGAAGCGATCGAAACCGAAATCCTCGGCAAGCTCGGCTTTCCGGACCCTTACCAATAGGCGTTCCGCCCCTCCTCGACGCCAGCCCGCCCGAACCCACCGTGAGCACTCCGTCCCCCGAAGCCGATATCCCCGTGCGCTGTCCGGACTACCCGCCGGTGCTCGGCGACTCGCGGCTCCTGACGGACGACGAACTGCGCGCGTCGCTCGAATCCACGTTGCGCGGCTGGGACCGCCAAAGCGATCTGTGGCTGTTCGGCTATGGCTCGCTGATCTGGAACCCGGGCCTGCCGACCGTCGAGGCGATGCGCTCGAAGGTGCACGGCTATCACCGCGGCCTCTATCTGTGGTCGCGAGTCAATCGCGGCACGCCAGAGCAGCCCGGCCTCGTGCTCGCGCTCGATCGCGGCGGCTCGTGCACCGGCATGGCCTTCCGGCTCGCGGCCGATGGCTCGAGGCCGCATCTCGAAGCACTGTGGCGCCGCGAAATGCCGATGGGCTCGTACCGTCCCGCGTGGCTGCCGTGCGTGCTCGCGGACGGCCGGCGCGTCGACGCGCTCGCATTCGTGATGCGCCGCGACGTGCCGAGCTACACCGGCAAGCTGCGCGACGACATCATCCAGACCGTGCTGGGCTGCGCGAGCGGCCGCTACGGCACGACCTTCGATTACGTGAGCCGCACCGTGCACGCGCTGCGCGAAAGCGGCATGCCGGACCGCGCGCTCGAAGCGCTACTCGCGCGCTGCAAGCCGACCGTGTGACCGCGGCATCTCGGCGAAAACCCCACCCGCGACTTTTTTGCCGGCGAGCACTTTTGCCCGCGTAATCGGTTAGGATGATTCCACGCTCCGCCGTCGCGGCGGGGCCGTTTCACCCTGGCTTCGCTCATCGCCGGGCCCGGCGGGACACGGTTCCGCCATGCGCCTGGTGTATCCTTAACGCTCTGCAACAGCGCGCCCAGTCTCGCCGGGCGCACTACCATGAACGACACGTATCCCAGTCGCCGCCATACCGGACGTCAACTCGACAAACCGCAGGAAAAGCGCTCGCTGCTCGAGCGTCTGACCGACTTCATCTCGCCCGAGCCCGACTCGCGCGCCGAACTTCTGGAAATTCTGCAGGACGCGCACGAGCGCAACCTGATCGACGCCGACTCGCTGTCGATGATCGAAGGCGTGTTCCAGGTGTCGGAACTGAGCGCACGCGACATCATGGTGCCGCGCGCGCAAATGGACGCGATCAACATCGCGGACAATCCCGCTGAATTCATCCCCTACGTGCTGGACAAGGCGCATTCGCGCTATCCGGTCTACGAGGGCAATCGCGACAACATCATCGGCGTGCTGCTCGCGAAAGATCTGCTGCGCTACTACGCCGAAGAAGAGTTCGACGTGCGCGGCATGCTGCGCCCTGCCGTGTTCATCCCCGAGTCGAAGCGGCTGAACGTGCTGCTGCACGACTTCCGCGTGAACCGCAACCACCTCGCGGTGGTCGTCGACGAGTACGGCGGCGTCGCGGGCCTGATCACGATCGAAGACGTACTGGAGCAGATCGTCGGCGACATCGAGGACGAATACGATTTCGACGAGGAGAGCGGCAACATCATCGCTTCGCCGGACGGACGCTTCCGCGTGCGCGCGCTGACCGAGATCGAGCAGTTCAACGACACCTTCGGCACGCATTATTCGGACGACGAGGTCGACACGATCGGCGGGCTGGTCACGCATCACTTCGGCCGGGTGCCGCATCGGGGCGAGACAGTCCGCCTCGACGACCTGATCTTCGAGATCCTGCGCGGCGACGCCCGCCAGATCCACATGCTGCTGGTGCGCCGCGACCCGCTCGCGGGCCAGCGCGAGCGCGAGTCACAGCACGTGCAGACCTGAGCCGGCGGCTCGGGCCGATGCACGGCCTGAGCGCCCGCGCGCTTTCATTGCCGGCGCATTTGCCAACTCGTTTGCCTACTGAGTTGCCCTTTCAACTACCGACGCCGACCGCGCAACAATGGCCGACCCGATCACTTCCCGTTCGCACCGCGGCGTGAGCGCCCCCGCTCCCGCTCCCACCGAAGACGGCACGCGCAGCCGCGCGCTGCCGCGCTGGCACTACCTCGTCGCACTGGCCGCTGGCGCGGCCAATACGCTATCGTTCGCGCCGACGCCGCATGGCGGCTGGCTGCAACTCGCGATCTTCGTGTTCTTCTTCGCGTGGCTCACGCGCAGCACCGGCTGGAAAAGCGCCGCGCTGACGGGCGGCGCGTTCGGCTTCGGCAACTTCGTGAGCGGGGTCTGGTGGCTGTATGTGAGCATGCACTACTACGGCGGCATGCCGGCACCGCTCGCCGGCACGGCGCTCGTGCTGTTCTGCCTGTATCTCGCGGTCTATCCGGCGCTCGCCGCGGGGGTGTGGTCGTTCTGCGCGGGCCATGCGCGCAACGGCGCGGCCGACGAGCGCGCGCCATTCTCGCCGACCTGGCACGGCGCGCTCGCCTTTGCGAGCGCGTGGGCGATCGGCGAATGGCTGCGCGGCACGGTGTTCACCGGCTTTCCGTGGCTCGCCACCGGTTATGCGCAGGTCGACGGCCCGTTGGCGGGGTTTGCGCCGGTGGTCGGCGTATATGGCGTCGGTTGGATGGTTGCGCTGACGGCCGCGTTGATCGTGCAGGCGTTGCTGGCGCTGCTGCCGTCGTGGCGCTCCGGGCGGGCGAATGAATCGCTCGAGCCGAACGCCAGCGCCGCTGATGACGCCGGCGATCGCGCCGCGCGGGGCCGCGGCACGCGCATCGCCCCCATCGTCGTGCCTGCTGGCGTCGCGCTCGCGCTGCTCGTGATCGGCCTGCTGCTGCCGCTCGTGCAGTGGACCACGCCCGCCAACGCGGCGCTGTCGGTGCGGCTGTTGCAAGGCAACGTGAAGCAGGAGATGAAGTTCGAGGAAGCCGGCTTGCGCGCGGCGGTCGACGAGTATCAGCAGATGATCACGTCGAAGCCGGCCGATCTGATCGTCACGCCGGAAACCGCGATCCCCGTGCTCGCGCAGCAGCTTCCGCCGAACTTCGCGGCCGCGATCCGCCAGTTCACGGATTCGACCGGCAGCGCGCTGCTGTTCGGCGCGATCGGCGGCACGATCACGCCGGACGGCCGGGTGGTCGACTACACCAACAGCCTGTTCGGCGTCACGCCCGGCTCGCACGAGATTTATCGCTACGACAAGCACCATCTGGTACCGTTCGGCGAATTCGTGCCGTGGGGCTTCCGCTGGTTCGTGAACCTGATGAACATTCCGCTCGGCGATTTCTTCCGCGGCCCGCCGGTACAAAAGCCGTTCATGGTGCATAACCAGCCGGTCGCGGTGAACATCTGCTACGAGGACATCTTCGGCGAGGAGATCGCGCGCACGCTGCGCGAGAATGCGACGCCCGCCGGCGTGCTGATCAACTCGACCAATCTCGCGTGGTTCGGCGACACGATCGCGCTCGACCAGCATCTGCAGATCGCGCGCATGCGCTCGCTCGAAACCGGCCGGCCGATGCTGCGCGCAACCAACACCGGCATCACCGCCGCGATCGACGCGAACGGCCGCGTGATCGGGCGCCTGACGCCCTACACGGTCGGTTCGCTCGACGTGCGCGTGCAAGGCACCTCAGGCTACACGCCTTACGTGACGAGCGGCAACAACACGGTGCTCGCGGTGTCGGCGCTGCTGCTCGCGTTCGGTTTCGCGTTCGGACCGGGGCTCGCGCGGCGACGCAACGGCAAGCGGTAACGCCGACGCCAAAGGCACGACACCCGCAAAAAAAATGCGCCTGACATGCAGGCGCATCTTTTTCATGCTCGTTCGAGCTTCATCAATCCTTCGGCACCGTATCGATGAACGACTGCCGCAGCGACAGCTTCTGGAAGTGCTTGTCCAGGTTCGGATGCGATTCGCGCCAGTTCAGTTCCGGCATACGGAAGTCCAGATAGCCGAGCGCGCAGCCCACCGCGATGTCGGCCAGCGTGTAGTGATTGCTCGCGCACCACGGCTTGCTGCCGAGCCCTTGCGACATCGCGATCAGCGCTTCGTCGATCTTGCGCTGCTGCCGCGCGAGCCACGCGTCCACGCGCTGCTCGGGCGCGCGCTGCGTGCCTTCGAGACGGATCAGCACGGCCGCGTCGAGCATGCCGTCGGCGAGCGCTTCCCAGCAGCGCACTGCGACGCGCTCGCGCCCCGACGGCGGAATCAGCTTGCCGACCGGCGACAGCGTATCGACGTACTCGCAGATCACGCGCGAATCGAACACGGCCTCGCCGTCTTCCATCACGAGGCACGGCACCTTGCCGAGCGGATTGAAGGTGTGAATCCGGGTATCCGGCGCCCAGACGTTCTCGGGCACCAGTTCGTAGTCGATCTTCTTATCGGCGAGCACGATGCGTGCTTTGCGCACGAACGGGCTGCCGAACGAACCGATGAGTTTCATCATGACCTTCTGCCTTTTTCTGAATCCGGCGAAAGTATAAGTGGTCCAAGGCTTCCGCGAGCGTGCTGGCGCCATCTTCGCGAACCGCCCGCCGAGCCGCTGTGGACAGATTGCAACATGACGGCGGCCGCCGCGCCGTCCGGAGCCGCACAAAGCGAGTCAATGTCCTGCGCGGAGAATGGGGCCAGGAGAATCGCGGCGCTACAATCGCACGATGAACCAGCCGACCGAACCCACCATCGCCATCGACGTCTACCGCACGCGCCGCGAGCGCGTTCTCGCCGCGCTGCGCGCCGCGGGCGGCGGCGTCGCCATCGTCCCGACCGCGCCGGAAGCGCTGCGCAACCGCGACACTGACTACCCGTACCGCCACGACAGCTACTTCTATTATCTGACCGGCTTCACCGAGCCCGAAGCGCTGCTGGTGCTCGATGCCAGCGCCGCGCCCGGCGCGCCCGCGTCGATGCTGTTCTGCCGCGAGAAAAGCGTCGAGCGCGAGATATGGGAAGGCTTCCGCTTCGGCCCCGACGGCGCGCGCGAAGCATTCGGGCTCGACGCCGCGTTCCCGATCGGCGAACTCGACACGCAGTTGCCGCGCATCATCGCCGACAAGCCGGCGCTGCACTACGCGTTCGGCACCTCGGCGCATTTCGACGAGCAGGTGCGCGGCTGGCTCGACGCGGTGCGCGCGCAAAGCCGCGGCGGCACCGTTGCGCCCACGGCCGCGCGCGACCTGCTGCCGTTGCTCGACGAGATGCGGCTCGTCAAGGACGACCACGAACTCGCGATCATGCGCCGGGCAGCGCAGATTTCAGCGGCCGCGCATCGTCGCGCTATGGCGCTGTGCCGGCCCGGTATCCGCGAGTATGAACTCGAGGCCGAACTGCTCTACACGTTCCGCAAGTTTGGCGCGCAGGCGCCGGCCTATACGTCGATCGTCGCGGCTGGCGCGAACGCGTGCGTGCTGCACTACCCGGCCGGCAACGCGATCGCGCGCGACGGCGAGCTGATCCTGATCGACGCGGCCTGCGAACTCGACGGCTACGCGTCCGACATCACGCGCACGTTTCCGGCAAGCGGGCGTTTCACGCCGGCGCAGCGCGAGCTGTACGACATCGTGCTGGCAGCGCAGCAGGCCGCCGTCGACGCGACGCGCGCCGGTGCGAGCTTCGACGATCCGCATCAGGCCGCGCTGCGCGTGCTGTCGCAGGGGCTGCTCGACACCGGCATCGTGCCGCGCGCGAAGTTCGCCTCGGTCGACGACGTGATCGCCGAGCGCGCCTACGTGCCGTTCTACATGCACCGCACCGGCCACTGGCTCGGCATGGACGTGCACGACTGCGGCGACTACCGCGAGCGCGGCGCGGCGCGCGACGAAGCGGGCGTGCTGCCGTGGCGCACGCTGCGCGCGTCCATGACGCTGACGATCGAGCCGGGCTTGTACGTCCGCCCGGCCGAGGGTGTGCCCGAACGCTACTGGAACATCGGCATCCGCATCGAGGACGACGCGATCGTGACGCCGACCGGCTGCGAGCTGATCACGCGCGACGTGCCGGTCGCCGCCGACGAGATCGAGGCGCTGATGCAGGAAGCACGAGCCCTCCATCAAGCGTCGCATCAACAGAGGACCTGATCCGCGATGAACGAAGCATCTCCCTCGGCGGTGATCCTGAGGCCCGCCTCCCACCAGCAGGGGTTCGATTTCGACGTGACGATCGTCGGCGCCGGGCCGGTCGGCCTCGCGCTCGCCGGCTGGCTCGCGCGCCGCAGCGTGACGCGCGAGCTGAAGATCGCGCTCGTCGACGCGCGCGAGCCGGAAGACTCGATCGCCGATCCGCGCGCGATCGCGGTCTCGCACGGCAGCCGGATGATCCTCGAGCCGCTGCGCTGGCCCGCCGACGCCACCGCGATCGAGCGCATCCACGTGTCGCAACGCGGTCATTTCGGCCGCACGCTGATCGATCATCGCGAGCACGACCTGCCCGCGCTCGGCTACGTGCTGCGCTATGGCTCGATCGTGCATGGCCTCGCCGACGCCGTGCATGCGACGCCGGTCCACTGGTTCCGCTCGACCTCGGCCGGCGCGCCGGTTCAGGAGCTCGACGGCGTCACGCTGCCGATCGAAACCGCGGGCGTCGCGCGCCAGTTGCGCACGCGGATTCTGGTCAACGCCGAGGGCGGCCTGTTCGGCGACCAGAAGCACGCGAAAAATCCGAGCCGCGCCACGGACGAATACGCCGGCGCACGCGACATCGGTAAAAACAGCGCCGGCTCGCGCGACTACGGCCAGACCGCGCTGGTCGGCACGGTCACCGTGTCCGCGCCGCAGCCGCACGTCGCATGGGAGCGCTTCACGTCGCAAGGTCCGATCGCGCTACTGCCGATGGGTGGCGTGCGTGGTGCCGACTACGCGCTCGTCTGGTGCTGCGCGCCCGACGAAGCCGCGCGCCGCGCGCAGCTTTCCGACGAAGCGTTCCTGCGCGAGCTCGACGCCGCGTTCGGCAACCGCATGGGCCGCTTTGCGCACATCAAGGGTCGCGCGTCGTTCCCGCTCGGTCTCAACACGGTCGACACGCTCGTGAACGGCCACATCGTCGCGATCGGCAATGCGGCGCAGACGTTGCATCCAGTGGCGGGCCAGGGCCTCAATCTGGGCTTGCGCGATGCGCATGCGCTCGTCGACGCGCTATCGGCCGAAGGCCCGACCCCGCTCGCGCTCGCCACCTTCGCGCAACGCCGCGCGCTCGACCGGCGCCTGACGATCGGCTCGACCGACACGCTCGCGCGCCTCTTTACCATCGACTTCGCGCCGCTCGCGGTATTGCGCGGCCTCGCCCTGACCGCACTCGAATTCGTGCCGCCGGTCAAAACCGCGCTCGCCCGGCAGATGATGTTCGGCCAGCGCCGTTAAGCGCGAGAAATCGCTGCGCGGTTCTATGAGCCGGGCTACTTTCATAGAAGATTTAACGGGTTACGAGACTCGGTTCGCGAGTCCCGGCAACCCGTTAACGCTAAAATAGCGGTTTTCCCTCGCATTTCGCGCTGCGCCGGTTGTCACGATTGTCAAATCCTGGCCCGTCGTCGGCGCGCGCTCACGCCATGCCCCCTCTCGGCCCCCACAATCTGCGTAACAACCTGTTCGTCGCCCCGATGGCCGGCGTGACCGACCGACCGTTCCGCCAGCTGTGCAAACGGCTCGGCGCGGGCTATGCGGTGTCGGAAATGGTCGCGTCGAACGCGCAGCTGTGGAAGAGCGAAAAGACCATGCGCCGCGCGAACCACGAAGGCGAGGTCGAGCCGATCGCGGTGCAGATCGCCGGCGCGGACCCGGAGATGATGGCCGAAGCCGCCCGCTACAACGTCGCGAACGGCGCGCAGATCATCGACATCAACATGGGCTGCCCCGCCAAGAAGGTCTGCAACGTCGCGGCCGGCTCGGCGCTGCTGCAAAACGAACCGCTCGTGCAGCGCATCGTCGAGGCCGTCGTGAACGCGGTCGGCGTCGGGCCCGACGCGGTGCCCGTCACGCTGAAAATCCGCACCGGCTGGAATCGCGAGAACAAAAACGCGCTGAACGTCGCGCGTCTCGCGCAAGCAGCGGGCATTTCGATGCTGACCGTGCACGGCCGCACGCGCGCGGACCTGTACCACGGCGACGCCGAGTACGAAACCATCGCCGCGGTAAAGGCGGCGGTGCGCATTCCGGTCGTCGCGAACGGCGACATCACGTCGCCGCAAAAGGCGCGCGAGGTGCTCGCCGCGACCGGCGCGGACGCGATCATGATTGGGCGCGCCGCGCAGGGGCGTCCGTGGCTCTTTCGCGAGATCGAGCATTTCCTGCAAACGGGCGAGTTGCTGCCGCCGCCGCGCATCGACGAAATCCAGCAGGTGATGAACGAACATCTCGAAGATCACTACGCTTTTTACGGGGAATTTACCGGTGTCCGCACTGCGCGCAAGCACATCGGCTGGTACACTCGCGGCCTTTCCGGCGCCAACCTGTTCCGGCATCGCATGAATACGCTGGACACCACGCGCGAACAACTCCTCGCCGTCAACGAGTTCTTTGACGCGCAAAAGGCGATCTCAGACCGCCTCGTCTACGTCGACGAAGCGCCCGGCAACCCCGGGCTCGACAGCGAGAGCGAGGACAACTCCGACCGACTGGCAGCATGAGCAAGAACAACATTGAACAATCTGTCCGCGACAGCCTGGACGTGTATTTCCAGGATCTCGACGGCTCCAATCCGCACGACGTCTACGACATGGTCATTTCATGCGTGGAAAAACCCTTGCTCGAAGTGGTGCTCGAGCAGGCCGGCGGCAACCAGTCGCTGGCCGCCGAGTATCTCGGCATCAACCGCAATACGCTGCGCAAGAAGCTGCAACAACACGGTTTGCTGTAGCGCGTCGTAGTTTCTCGCGCCCTGCCACGTTTCCCTTCGGCTTTTCGTCTTCATCATGATCAAGCAAGCGCTCATCTCCGTTTCCGACAAGTCCGGCATCGTCGACTTCGCCAAATCGCTGTCGGACCTCGGCATCAAGATCCTGTCGACCGGCGGCACCGCGAAACTGCTCGCGGACGCGGGCCTGTCCGTCACCGAAGTCGCCGACTACACTGGTTTCCCGGAAATGCTCGACGGGCGCGTGAAAACGCTGCATCCGAAGGTGCACGGCGGCATCCTCGCCCGCCGCGACCTGCCCGAGCACATGGCCGCGCTCGAGAAGCACGACATTCCGACCATCGACCTGCTGGTCGTGAACCTGTACCCGTTCGTGCAGACCGTGTCGAAGGAAGAATGCTCGCTCGAGGACGCGATCGAGAACATCGACATCGGCGGCCCGACGATGCTGCGCTCGGCCGCGAAGAATCACCGCGACGTGACGGTGGTGGTCGATCCGGCCGACTACGCGGTCGTGCTCGACGAAATGCGCTCGAACGGCAACACGGTGTCGTACAAGACGAACTTCCGCCTCGCGACCAAGGTGTACGCGCACACCGCGCAATACGACGGCGCGATCACGAACTACCTGACGAGCCTGACCGACGAGTTGCAGCATTCGTCGCGCAACGAGTACCCGGCCACCTTCAACATGGCGTTCGACAAGGTGCAGGACCTGCGCTACGGCGAAAACCCGCATCAGAGCGCGGCGTTCTACCGCGACCTGGCGGTGCCGGCCGGCGCGCTCGCGAATTACAACCAGTTGCAGGGCAAGGAACTGTCGTACAACAACATCGCCGACTCCGACGCGGCGTGGGAATGCGTGAAGACCTTCGACGTGCCGGCCTGCGTGATCGTCAAACACGCGAATCCGTGCGGCGTCGCGCTCGGCGCGGACGCTCACGAAGCGTATTCGAAGGCATTCCAGACCGATCCGACCTCGGCGTTCGGCGGCATCATCGCGTTCAACCGTGAAGTCGACGAAGCGACCGCGCAAGCGGTGGCGAAGCAGTTCGTCGAAGTGCTGATCGCACCGTCGTTCAGCGCCGAAGCGCGTCAGGTGTTCGCGGCGAAGCAGAACGTGCGTCTGCTCGAAATCACGCTGGGCGAAGGCCATAACACGTTCGATCTGAAGCGCGTCGGCGGCGGCCTGCTCGTGCAGTCGCTCGACTCGAAGAACGTGCAGCCGCGCGAGTTGCGCGTCGTCACGAAGCGTCATCCGACGCCGAAGGAAATGGACGACCTGCTGTTCGCATGGCGAGTCGCGAAGTACGTGAAGTCGAACGCGATCGTGTTCTGCGCGAACGGTATGACGCTAGGCGTCGGCGCGGGCCAGATGAGCCGCGTGGATTCGGCGCGCATCGCGAGCATCAAGGCGCAGAACGCCGGTCTGACGCTGGCCGGTTCGGCGGTCGCATCGGACGCGTTCTTCCCGTTCCGCGACGGTCTCGACGTGGTCGTCGCGGCAGGCGCGACCTGCGTGATCCAGCCGGGCGGCTCGGTGCGCGACGACGAAGTGGTCAGCGCCGCCGACGAGCACAACATCGCGATGGTGCTGACTGGCGTGCGTCACTTCCGTCATTGATCGGCTGAAGTTCGGTAGCCGCAAGACAGGCCCGACGGGTTGTCCCGCCGGGCCTTTTGTTTCGCGGCGACGCGTTCAATCGTCCGGCTCTTTGCGCGCATAACCGTCCCGCACCTGCGCATGCTGGCTGATGTACGTGCCCAAACCCCGGCCCCGCCGCGCGAGACGCTTCAGCACCGCGACATGTTCGGCGCCGACACTCGCCTCTGTGTACCAATACACGACGCCCGGTCGAAAGCGCACCTTGATGAAATCGTCGCCGATTTCGTAAGCGTCGACACCCGAGTCGCCGCTGAGATTGCGGTAGCGCTCCATTCTCGATCGCCCTCCTTGCGCAAAGCCTTTAGCAGCTTTTATTCCGCTTAGCATGCTGCCAGCGGGCCGCCGCGCGCCGCGTTCGTTGTAGTATCGCAGGCACCTGGTTTTTATCGCTTGTGCGGCACCTCATGAGAATTCTCGGCATCGACCCCGGCCTGCGCGTGACCGGCTTCGGCGTGATCGAACAACACGGCCACACACTGAGCTACGTCGCGAGCGGCGTGATCCGCACCGCCGACGCCGATCTGCCGTCGCGGCTCGGCACCATCTTCGCGGGCATCTCGACGCTGATCCGCGAGCACGCGCCGGATCAGGCGGCCATCGAAAAAGTCTTCGTCAACGTCAATCCGCAGTCGACGCTGCTGCTCGGCCAGGCGCGCGGCGCCGCGATCTGCGGGCTCGTCGCGGGCGGCGTGCCGGTCGCCGAATACACCGCGCTGCAGCTGAAGCAGTCGGTGGTCGGCTATGGCCGCGCGACCAAGGAGCAAATGCAGCAGATGGTCGTGCGGCTGCTGAGCCTGGCGGGCGTGCCCGGCACCGACGCCGCCGACGCGCTCGGCATGGCCATCTGCCACGCGCACGGCGGCTCGACGCTGAGCACGCTCGGCGGCATCGCACCGGCGCTCGCGAAGAAGGGGTTGCGCGTGCGGCGCGGGCGTCTGGTGGGCTAGCGCAACTATGCCCCGCGCCGCCGATCCGCTGCGCTACACTCGCGCTTTCCCATCCGACTCTGAAAACTAATCCGCCATGATCGGTCGCATTGCCGGCGTTCTGCTGGAAAAAAATCCGCCGCATCTGCTCGTCGACTGCAACGGCGTCGGCTATGAAGTGGACGTGCCGATGAGCACCTTCTACAACCTGCCGTCGACCGGCGAGCGCATCGTGCTGCTCACGCAGATGATCGTTCGCGAGGACGCGCATCTGCTGTACGGCTTCGGCACCGCGCAGGAACGCTCGACGTTCCGCGAGCTGCTGAAGATTTCGGGCATCGGCGCGCGCATGGCGCTCGCGGTGCTGTCGGGCATGAGCGTCGCGGAACTCGCGCAGACGGTCACGATGCAGGACGCCGCGCGCCTCACGCGTGTACCGGGCATCGGCAAGAAGACCGCCGAGCGGCTGCTGCTCGAACTGAAGGGCAAGCTCGGCGCCGACCTCGGCGCGATGGCGGGCGCCGCGTCGCCATCCGACCACGCCTCCGACATCCTCAATGCGCTGCTCGCGCTCGGCTACTCGGAAAAAGAAGCGCTCGCGGCAATCAAGAACGTGCCGGCCGGTACGGGCGTGTCCGAGGGCATCAAGCTCGCGTTGAAGGCGCTGTCGAAGGGCTAAGCGCCAAGCCGCGCGCGGTACAATGACCGCATGATCGAAACCGACAAACTCGCCGCCGAGCGCATCATCGCGGCCACGCCCGTGTCGCCGAACGAAGAAGCGTTCGAGCGCGCGCTGCGCCCGCGTCAGCTCGACGAATATGTCGGGCAGGAGAAAGTGCGCGGCCAGCTCGAAATCTTCATCGAGGCCGCGAGGCGCCGTTCCGAATCGCTGGACCACGTGCTGCTGTTCGGGCCGCCGGGCCTCGGCAAGACCACGCTCGCGCACATCATCGCGCGCGAGATGGGCGTCAATCTGCGGCAAACATCGGGGCCGGTGCTCGAACGCGCCGGCGACCTCGCCGCGCTGCTGACCAATCTCGAAGCCAACGACGTTCTTTTCATCGACGAAATCCACCGGCTCTCGCCGGTCGTCGAGGAAATCCTGTATCCAGCGCTCGAGGATTATCAGATCGACATCATGATCGGCGAAGGGCCGGCCGCGCGCAGCGTGAAGCTCGATCTGCAGCCGTTCACGCTGGTCGGCGCGACCACGCGCGCGGGTATGCTGACCAATCCGCTGCGCGACCGCTTCGGCATCGTCGCGCGACTCGAGTTCTATAACGCCGAGGAGCTCACGCGCATCGTCACGCGTTCGGCCGCGCTGCTCGGCGCGCAGATCCATCCGGACGGCGCGTTCGAAATCGCCCGCCGCGCGCGCGGCACGCCGCGTATCGCGAACCGCTTGCTGCGGCGCGTGCGCGACTTCGCCGAAGTGAAGGCCGACGGCAACATCACCGCGCAGGTGGCCGACGCCGCGCTCAGCATGCTCGACGTCGACGCGGTCGGCTTCGACCTGATGGACCGCAAGCTGCTCGAAGCGATCCTGTACAAGTTCGACGGCGGCCCGGTTGGTGTCGACAATCTCGCGGCGGCAATCGGCGAGGAGCGCGACACGATCGAAGACGTGCTCGAGCCGTATCTGATCCAGCAGGGCTTCCTGCAGCGCACGCCGCGCGGCCGCATCGCCACGCTGCTCACGTACCGGCATTTCGGACTGGCCGCGCCGGATTCGGCGAGCGCGCGGCCGGGTCTGTGGGATTCCACGAACTGAGTCACGCGACGAGGCCGACCAGGATGTCAGACCAGACCCAGCAACCCGGCCCTTCCAACCGTTCACCTGTCAATCCCGCCGGCGACCCGTCCGGCAATGTCACGCAGCGCCTCACCCACCGCCTGCGCTCGAAGCTCGCCGCCGGCGTCACGCATCTGACGACCGGCAGCGGACCGGTGCTCGACTACTCGTCGCCGCCGGGCGACCCCGGCCTGTTCGGGCCGGACTCCGTCTGCTGGAAAGTCCACGCCGACTTCACGTCGATGATGACCGGCGGCATCAGCGCGCTGCTGCTTCAGGCGCTGCATCCGCTCGCGCTCGCGGGCGTTTGGGATCACTCGAGCTTTCGCACCGACATCCTGGGCCGGCTGCGTCGCACGGCGACGTTCATCGCCGGCACAACGTACGCCAGCAAGAACGATGCGCTCGCGCTGATCGAGCGCGTGAAGCGCATTCATCTCGACGTGACCGGCGTCGCACCGGACGGCCAGTCGTATCGCGCGAGCGAGCCCGCACTGCTGACGTGGGTACACGTCGCGGAAGTGTCGAGCTTCATGACCGCGCATCTGCGCTATGTGAATCCGGTGCTGTCCGTCGCGGCGCAGGATCAATACTTCGCGGAAACCGCGCGCATCGCGGAAATGCTCGGCGCCGTCGATATTCCGCGCTCGCGCGCCGAGATCGAGGCGTACCTGCTCGCGATGCGGCCCGCGCTCGTCGCGAGCGAGCGCACGCGCGAAGTCGTGAGTATTCTGATGAACGCGCCGGCACCGAGCTTCGCGATGCGGCCCGCTGGCACGCTAATGCTCAACGCGGGGGTCGATCTGTTGCCCGACTGGGCGCAGACGATGCTCGGCTTGAATCGCCACGCGGCGCTGCGTCGAACCTTCGCGCGGCCTGGCGTGCGGGTCGTCGCGCCGGTGATCCGCTGGGCGCTGGTCAATGGAGTATCGAAGCGGGCTCGGCGCCGCGCGGCGGCGGCGGTGCGGGAGCAGGATTGATTGCGGCACGCGTCTCGGGCCATTGCCCGCCTTCGCTTACCGCCCCGGTCCCTTCCTGAAACCATCATCGTCGGCGCTGCCCGCGTCGAGATGCGTTACGTCCGCCCACGACACGATCGTCGCGCGACCGTCCCCGTAATCCACGACGTTCAGGCTGGTGTTCAGCAGCGGGTAGTCGCGCGGTGCGTCGAGCCGCATGCCGGTTGCAAAGCGGCGCACGCAGTCGAGCACGCCGCCATGCGTGACACAGGCGATGCGCCCGCCCGGATGCGCGGCGACGAGCGGCTCGATCGCATGCACGATGCGGTGGTAGAACACGCGGTGCGACTCGCCCTCGGGCGGCGCAAAGCCGGGATCGCGGGTTTGCCACTGCGCGTATTCGTCGGGGAAACGCAGCGCGATCTCGTCGCTGTCATGGCCCTGGAACGCGCCGTACGAGCGCTCGCGCAAGTTCTCGCGCGACTGCAGCGGCAGGCCGAGCGCCTCGCCGATCGGCTGCCCGGTCTGCTGCGCGCGCTGCAGGTCGCTCGAATAGATCGCGTCGAGCCGCGCGCCCTGCTTCGCCTCGTCGGCGAGGCGCTGCGCGAGACGTCGCGCCTGCGCGACGCCGGTCGTCGCGAGCGGAATGTCGATGTGGCCTTGAATGCGCTTGATGCGGTTCCAGTCGGTCTCGCCGTGCCGGATAAACAGGATCTGCGTCGTCATGAGAGAGAGGTGCCGTTCGCGGTTGTGTCGAGCGACTATTGTCGCAAAAAGCAGCGGCACGGCCCGCGTGCGGCGACGGCGTGCTCGAGCGTTTGCGTTCTTTTACGCGTTGGTCTGCAACCAGAACGTGACCGGCCCGTCGTTGACGAGCGACACCTGCATATCCGCGCCGAACTCGCCAGTCTCGACGATCGGATGCTTCGCGCGCGCGGCCGCGACGAAGTAGTCGAACAGGCGCTTGCCCTCGTCGGGCGGCGCGGCCGGCGTGAAGCTCGGGCGCAGGCCGCTGTTGGTATCGGCCGCGAGCGTGAACTGCGAGACGAGCAGCAGGCCGCCCGCGCGTCCGGCGCCGTCGAGATTCTGCACCGACAGGTTCATCTTGCCGGCCGCGTCGCTGAACACGCGGTAACCGAGCACCTTGGCGAGCAGCTTGTCGGCCGTGGCCTCGGTGTCGCCGCGCTCCGCGCAGATGAGCGCGAGCAGGCCCGCGTCGATCGCGCCGGTCACGCGATCGGCGACGCGCACTTCGGCGCGCCGCACGCGTTGGATCAGCGCGATCACGCCGTCAGCGTCACGCGCGCGAAACGGCGCTTGCCGACCTGCACGACGTACTCGCCCGCTTCGACCTTCAGGCCCTTGTCGGACACCGCGGCGCCGTCGATCTTCACGCCGCCTTGCTCGATGTTGCGCAGCGCCTCGCTCGTCGACGGTACGAGGTTCGCCTGCTTCAGCAACTGGCCGATCGCGAGCGGTGCGCCCGCGAGCGTCACGGCCGGGATGTCGTCGGGCACGCCGCCCTTCGCGCGATGGTTGAAGTCCTCGAGCGCGCGTTCGGCGTCCGCCTGCGAGTGGAAACGCGCGACGATTTCCTGGCCGAGCATCACCTTGAAATCGCGCGGATTACGGCCCGCGTCGGCTTCACTCTTGAAGCCGGCGATCTCATCCATCGGACGGAACGACAGCAGTTCGAAGTAACGCCACATCAGCGTGTCGGAGATGCTCATCAGCTTGCCGAACATGTCGGTCGGCTTTTCGCTGATGCCGATGTAGTTGTTCTTCGACTTCGACATCTTCTCGACGCCGTCGAGCCCTTCGAGCAGCGGCATCGTCAGGATGCACTGCTGCTCCTGGCCGTACTGCTTCTGCAACTCGCGACCCACCAGCAGGTTGAACTTCTGATCCGTGCCACCGAGCTCCAGGTCCGCGTTCAGCGCGACCGAGTCGTAGCCCTGCATCAGCGGGTACAGGAATTCGTGGATCGAGATCGGCACGCCGCCCTGGAAGCGCTTCGTGAAGTCCTCGCGCTCGAGAATGCGTGCGACCGTGTAGCGCGACGCAAGCTTGATCATGCCGTCGGCGCCTAGCGGCATCGACCATTCGCTGTTGTAGCGAATCTCGGTCTTGTCGCGATCGAGCACCAGCGCGGCTTGCTCGAAATAGGTCTTCGCGTTCGATTCGATCTGCTCGCGCGTGAGCGGCGGACGGGTCGCGTTGCGCCCGGACGGGTCGCCGATCAGCGACGTGAAGTCGCCGATCAGGAAAATCACCGTGTGGCCGAGGTCCTGCAACTGGCGCATCTTGTTCAGCACGACCGTGTGGCCGATGTGGATGTCGGGTGCAGTCGGATCGAGCCCGAGCTTGATGCGCAGCGGCTTGGCCGTCGCCGCGCTGCGCGCGAGCTTTTGCGCGAATTCGTCTTCGATCAGCAGTTCGTCGACGCCGCGCCTGGTCACGGCGAGCGCGTGACGGACTTCGTCGGTGATCGGGAAGGCGGAAGCGGGATTAGGCTGGGTGGACTCGGTGCTCATGCTGGAAACGTGAAGTCGCGAAAAAACAGGATTGTCCCATAGATGCGCGCCGCCGCGCCCACTCACGCGCCCCGCACGGCCCCGCGACGGGCCAATTCGTTGCGGCTCGCGTCGCCTTCGCCGTTTGCGCCGATAATCTGCTACAACGAATCGGAATGAACATCGACAGGAGCAGCGACGTGGCGCAAGATCCCGCAGACGGCATCTATTTCGGACTGATGTCGGGAACCAGCATGGACGGTGTGGACGGCGTGGCCGTCCGGTTTGCCAATGGGAAGCCGCCCGAGGTGCTGGCCGAAGCGTTCGTCGGCTTTTCGGCCGGCATCCGCGAAGCGCTGTTCGCGCTGCAACAGCCGGGGGACAACGAGATCGAGCGCGAGGCGCTCGCCGCCAACGCGCTCGCGACGCGCTACACGGTGTGCTGCCACGATCTGCTGCGCGACAGCCGCGTATCGGCCGATGACGTCCGTGCGATCGGCGTGCATGGGCAGACCGTGCGGCATCGGCCGGAAAAGGGGTATACGCGACAGATCAACAACCCGGCGCTGCTCGCGGAAATGCTGCATATCGACGTGGTCGCCGATTTCCGCAGCCGCGATGTCGCGGCAGGCGGCCAGGGCGCGCCGCTCGTGCCCGCTTTTCACGCGACGATCTTCAGTGCGAAGGACGAAACGCGCGTCGTCTGCAATCTTGGCGGAATCAGCAACATCACGATCCTGAACGCGACCGGCGGCGTGCGCGGCTTCGACTGCGGCCCGGCGAACGCGCTGCTCGACGCATGGGCCGAGCGCCAGCTCGGCAAGCCATTCGACGAAAACGGTCATTTCGCGGCGAGTGGCCAGGTCGATCGCAAGCTGCTGAACGCGTTGCTCGACGAACCATTCTTCGCAGAGCAGCCGCCCAAGAGCACCGGCCGCGATCTGTTCAACACCGCATGGCTCGATGCGAAGCTCGAGCCGTTCTCCGCGCTCGCAGCAGCCGACGTACAGGCGACGCTCGTCGCGCTGACCGCGGTGACGGTCGCGCGCGAGATTGAGCGGCATGCATCCGATGCGCGGGCCGTGTACGTGTGCGGCGGCGGCGCGCGCAATCCGGAGATCATGAAGGCGTTGCAGCAGGCGCTCGAAGACAGTGGTGTAAGCGGCGTGCCCGTGATGACGACCGACGCGCTCGGCGTGCCGCCGAGCCAGGTCGAGCCGCTCGCGTTCGCGTGGCTCGCGATGCGCTGCATCGCGCGTCTGCCGGGCAGTCTGCCAAGCGTGACCGGGGCATCCGCGGAGCGGGTGTTGGGGGCTATTTATCCGCGCTGAGAAAAGGCAGATGCGAACAAACCCACGCCTCTTGATGTCGCGGGTTGCCTCTGCGGCGCGAAAACAATAAAAAACGGCGCCGAGGCACCGTTTTCACTGTGGCACGAAGAGCCTGTCCGCTCAGACCGAGAACGACGAACCGCAACCGCAGGTCGTGCTCGCGTTCGGGTTTTTGATGACGAACTGCGCGCCGTTAATGTCGTCCTTGTAGTCGATCTCTGCGCCGACCAGGTACTGGTAGCTCATCGAGTCGATCAGCAGCTGGACGCCGCTCTTGTTCATCACGGTGTCGTCTTCGTTGATCGCTTCATCAAACGTGAAGCCGTACTGGAAGCCCGAGCAGCCGCCGCCCTGCACGAACACGCGCAGCTTGAGCTCCGGGTTGCCTTCCTCATCGATCAGTTGCTTGACCTTGTCAGCCGCTGCGTCGGTGAAGACGAAGGGGGCCGGCATCTCGGTCACGGGGGTGTCGGTGACTGCGTTCATTCGAACTCTCCAAATAGCTTTAGCCGATATTGTAGGGCTGTTCCGGATATCGTGCTGAAGCCCACAAAATCAATGGGTTCTTGCTGCAAGGTCGATGCAAGGCGAGCCGATGCCGCTTGAGCGAACGAGGCCGGCCGGCGAACCCCGGCAAACCATAAAAAAAGCCGCCTTCGCGCGTGGCGTTGGCGGCTTTTGCTGCAAACCGGCGCGAGGGCCGGTTCACGCCCGAAACGATTAACGCTTCGAGAACTGCTTGCGGCGACGCGCCTTGTGGAAGCCGACCTTCTTACGTTCGACTTCACGAGCGTCACGCGTGACGAAGCCAGCCTTCGACAGTTCCGGCTTCAGCGTTGCGTCATAGTCCATCAGCGCGCGGGTGATGCCGTGGCGAACCGCACCTGCTTGACCCGTTTCACCGCCGCCGGTCACGTTGACCTTGATGTCGAACGTGACACCGTGGTTCGTGAGTTCCAGCGGCTGACGCACGATCATCAGCGACGTTTCGCGCGAGAAGTAGTCGGCGATGGGCTTGCCGTTCACAACGATGTCGCCCTTGCCTGCCTTGATGAACACGCGAGCGACGGCACTCTTGCGGCGGCCCGTGCCGTAATTCCAGTTACCGATCATGTGGGCTCCCCTTAGATCTCGATCTCGAGCGCCTTCGGCTGTTGTGCCGAATGCGGATGCGTTGCGTCAGCGTAGACCTTCAGCTTCTTGATCATCGCGTAGCCGAGCGGACCCTTCGGCAGCATGCCCTTGACCGCTTTCTCGAGCGCACGGCCCGGGAAGCGTTCCTGCATCTTGCCGAACGTCGTTTCATAGATACCGCCCGGGTAGCCCGAGTGACGGTAGTACTTCTTGTCGGTAACCTTGTTGCCCGTGACCTTCAGCTTGCCGGCGTTGATGACGATGATGAAATCACCGGTGTCGACGTGGGGAGTGAATTCAGGCTTGTGCTTGCCGCGAAGACGGTGTGCCACTTCGCTGGCGACACGCCCGAGAACCTTATCCGTCGCGTCAATCACGTACCATTCGCGCGTCACCTCATGGGCTTTTGCGGAAAACGTCTTCATGATCGATCCAAAAAAATTGCTGCGCCCAATGTGTTCTTTCCTGCTTGTAGTGTGCGCATCGAGGCGCGTGCAGGCTCTCCCTGGTTCTTCTTCCGCGGGCGCGGATGCGGAAAAGCCCTGAATTATAAAGGAATTTATGCTGGCAAGTCAAAACGTGCGATGCGCTCGCCGCGAGCGGCCAGGAAACGGGGCGAAACGCCTGACGAACGGGGGCGAAAAAAAACCCGAACGAGCGGCTCGGGTTTAATCCACCAAAGGAGGAGGTGGAGGAGACAGCGGAGGTTGCAGAACTGCTGCAACGATGAAGTAAATTATAAGAGTCACCCTTGTGCAACGCAAGAAGATTTGCATTGTGAAATTAGTTTTCATAATGTGACAGGTTCGATGCACGGAGGACATTTGACGAAACTCGTTTTGGATCAAGCACTAAAGGCGAAAGAATTCGAATCGCATCAGACATGCCTTGGAGTAAGTACCCTAAATTGTCCGAGGAATTCTGGAACCACCCGCCCATTCCGCACCGCAACAAGGAAGCAATCACCGTGCATGGACGCGGGATGCGCTCAGCGTGCGCCAATCGTCAGACACCGGGCTACAATGCCGTCTCGACAAAGCGATGCGCGGTGGGAGTGACAGCATGGAATGCAAAGTAAGCTGGATGGGACAAGACGGGATGGCGTTCGCGGCCGAGACAGGCAGCGGTCATCTGGTCGCGATGGACGGCGCACCCGAGGGTGGCGGACGCAACCTCGCGCCGCGCCCGATGGAAATGGTGCTGCTCGGCACCGGCGGCTGCACCGCCTACGACGTCGTGATGATCCTGAAGAAGAGCCGCCAGGAGATCGCCGGCTGCTCGGTGACGCTGAAGGCCGAGCGCGCGAGCGAAGATCCGAAGGTGTTCACGAAGATCCACTTCCACTTCACAGTGACGGGCAAGAATCTGAATCCGGCGACCGTCGAGCGCGCGATCAACCTCTCGCACGACAAATACTGCTCGGCGTCGATCATGATCGCGAAGACCGCCGAGCTCACGCATTCGTTCGACATCGTCGCGCTCTGAGCGCGAAAGCGATGGCGGCCACGGCCGCCACCCCGCCCCAAATGAAAAAGCCGGCGTCCCAACGGACGCCGGCTTTTCTTATTCAGCGGCAAAGCAGGCCGATAAGCCGGATTCTGTGCACGCGCCGCGCCCGAAGACTCGACCCGCGTGGCAGCCATTCCTCTAGGCGCGCCATTACTGACGCGCTCAAGCTTCCTACCCGCAGACGAGACGGGGGCCCCGTCCTGCATCGCGAAGATGCGCGCCTGCCTACTTGGAATTGCTCCGGGTGGAGGTTACCGTGCCGGTCTGCCTTGCGACAGCCGCGGTGCGCTCTTACCGCACCGTTTCACCCTTACCTGATCCCGACTTGCGCCGGGCCATCGGCGGTTTGCTTTCTGTTGCCCTGTTCCGCGTGTCGCCACGGATGGCCGTTAGCCATCACCCTGCCCTGTGGAGTCCGGACTTTCCTCGCCCTCGTTGGCCGAAGCCGTCGAGGCCGCGACTGCCTAGCCTGCTTTGCTGGCGCGAATTTTAACACCGAACTTGGAAGCGCCTAGCGCTTGCGTCGCCCCGTGCGGAACACGGACGTGTCGTCGTAGAACGCCGGCGATTCGTTCTCGGGCCACCAGCCCGGAATGCCGAGCACCGGCAGCGGCGCGAACATGCGGCTCGTCAAAGCGTCGGGGCCGAGCAGCGCCGCGCTGACGGCTTCATCGAGCCATGCGTCGCGCGTCGGGGTGTCCCATTCGAAATACTCTTCCGGAACGTCGACGATCCATGCATGGCCGGTGCAGCCCTTGAACGGCGCGATCAGCTTTTCGAGCAGCGCATGGCCGAAGCACCGCACTTCGCAGCGCCGCCCCCACGCATCGCGCCACGCGGCAAACAGCGTCTGCCACTCGAAGCCGCGTAGCGCGGCGCTCAGCGAAGAATCGGCGCAAGCGAACAGCAGCGCGTTTTCGTCGAAGAGGGTCAGCATGTCGCGCACACCGCCACGCGTCGGGCCGACGCCGAGCACGTCGAGTTCCGCCGACTGGCGCGCGTTCAGCGCCGCCTTGATGCGCGGAAACGCGAACCACATCGAACCGTTGAAGAAGTCGTGCAGATTGTGGCGCGTCGGCACGCAACCGGTCGACGCTATATGCCCCTCGTACGCGGCACCCGGTGGCAGGTCGTTCTGCGCGATGAACGCAAGAGGCTGGCCGCGGCCGGTGGTCTGTTGCATCTGGGCGGCGTCGGCGTTCATCGCGGCGAGAAGGTCCGCGTAGCCGGTCAGCGCGGCTTGCTGCCAACGCTGACCGCGTGTGGCGAATTGCGCGAACCACGGCTTCGACCAGTCGATCGCGGCGAAGCACGGTGGCAGAGGCTCGGGTGCCATGCCGCGCGCAGCTTTGGCCGCCGCGGCTTCATGGTCTACCGCGGAGCCCGCTTTCGCCGCCTTATCAATATTGGCAGCGCGCTGCCCCGCCTCACGCTCCCGCATCTACCGCAGCCTCAAACGAGACGCCAGCCAATCGACTCCCCGCCTCGCAGCGGCACGACCGGCGTATCGCCGGCCGGCAGTTCGGCCGGCAGCGTCCATTCCTCGCGACGCAGCGTGACCTTCTCCGTATTGCGCGGCAGACGGTAGAAGTCCGGACCATGGAAGCTCGCGAAGCCTTCGAGCTTGTCGAGCGCGCCGGCCTTGTCGAATGCTTCGGTATAGAGCTCGAGCGCGTGCAGCGCGGTGTAGCAGCCCGCGCAACCGCACGCGTGTTCCTTCAGCCCCTTCGGATGCGGCGCGCTGTCGGTGCCGAGGAAGAAGCGCGGATCGCCCGAGGTCGCCGCCTCGACCAGCGCGACGCGATGGGTCTCGCGTTTGAGCACCGGCAGGCAGTAGTAATGCGGACGGATGCCGCCCTGGAAAATCGCGTTGCGGTTGTACAGCAGATGGTGCGCGGTGATCGTAGCGCCAAGCAGTTCCGGCGCGACGCCCGCTTCGCGGACGTAGTCGGCCGCGTCCTTCGTCGTGATGTGCTCGAACACGACCTTCAGCGCCGGAAATGCGCGGCGCAGCGGCATCATCACGCGATCGATGAAGACCTTTTCGCGATCGAACAGATCGATGTCCGAATCGGTCACCTCGCCATGCACGAGCAGCGGCATGCCGACTTCCTGCATCACTTCCAGCGTCTTCGCGCACTTCATCAGATCGGTGACGCCCGCGTCGGAGTTCGTCGTCGCGCCCGCCGGGTACAGCTTCACGCCGTGCACGAAGCCGCTCTCGCGCGCGCGGCGGATCTCGTCGGGAGGCGTGTTGTCGGTCAGGTACAGCGTCATCAGCGGCTCGAATTTCGCGCCCTCGGGAATCGCGGCGATGACGCGCTCGCGATATGCCTCCGCCATCGCGGTCGTCGTGACCGGCGGCTTCAGGTTCGGCATGATGATCGCGCGACCGAACTGGCGCGCGGTGTCAGGCAGCACGGCCGCGAGCATCGCGCCGTCGCGCACGTGCAGATGCCAGTCGTCCGGGCGGACCAGTGTGACGGAATCGGGGGAAACGTTGGAAGCAGTCATGGCAGGAATACGAGACTTCGCGCGCCTCGCTGATCGACCGGTCAAACCGCGTTGTAGCGGCCCAAACACATGTCAATTTTGCTATTTGGCGTCTCCGGCTCGGTGATATGCTTGGAAAATCATCATTGTAACGGCTCACTCCGTTCACAGGCTCACCTGCAACATGTGCCAACTTCTCGGAATGAACTGCGCCGCGCCGACGGACGTCACGTTTTCCTTTACCGGCTTTGCGGCGCGTGGCGGCGTCACCGATCACCACGCCGACGGCTGGGGCATCGCTTTCTTTGAAGACAAGGCGTGCCGCTTGTTCATCGATCATCAATCGTCGGCCACGTCGCCGATCGCCGAGATGGTCAAGCGCTATCCGATCAAATCGAAAAACACGATCGCGCACATCCGCAAGGCGACGCAAGGGCACATCCTGCTCGAAAACTGCCACCCGTTCATGCGCGAACTGTGGGGGCGTCACTGGATCTTCGCGCATAACGGCGATCTGCAGGCTTACGCGCCGGAACTGAACGGCGTGTATCAGCCGGTCGGCACGACCGACAGCGAACTCTCGTTCTGCGCGCTACTGGAAGGTTTGCGTAAGGCTTTTCCGGGTGCGCAGCAGCCGCCGCTTCACGAGCTGTTCGCCGCGCTCGAGACGCTCACGCGTGAAATCACGCAGTACGGCGTGTTCAATTTCCTGATGTCTAACGGCCAGGCCCTGTTCGCGCATTGCTCGACGCATCTGCATTACGTCGTGCGTCGCTGGCCGTTTTCGACCGCGCATCTGGTCGACGCGGACGTATCGATCGATTTCGCCAAATACACGACACCCGAAGACCGCGTCGCAGTCATCGCGACCAAGCCGCTGACCGACAACGAAGTGTGGACCGCGTTCAAGCCCGGCGATCTGCTGATGTTCCAGCATGGCGACGTGATCGGCCGCGCCAATATTCCGGTGCCGCAGTCGGTGCTCGAAAAGTTGCGCAATCCGGCACTCGACGCATCGGCGTCGGCCACGACGATCGCGGCGTCGAACGGCGCGCACGCGGTGGGCACGAGCGCAACCACGCTTTCACCCGACAGCGAAACCGATCTCGAAGCCGCCGATGACACGGCAGCGTTCGAGTCGTAAGCCGCCGCGTCACCCTACGTCTGCGAAACAAAAAGCCGCTCCACGGAGCGGCTTTTTTTCGTCCCGCGCGAGCGCCGAAACGAGGCCTGCGCACCCACCCTCAGTGCAGAATCTTCGCGAGAAAATCCTTCGCGCGATCCGACTTCGGATTCGCGAAGAAGTCTTCCTTGCGGTCGTCTTCGACGATCAAACCCTTGTCCATGAAAATCACGCGATGCGCGACCTTCTTCGCGAAGCCCATTTCGTGCGTCACGCACATCATCGTCATGCCTTCCTGCGCGAGTTCGACCATCACGTCGAGCACTTCGTTGATCATCTCCGGATCGAGCGCCGAGGTCGGCTCGTCGAACAGCATCGCGATCGGGTCCATGGAGAGCGCACGCGCAATCGCCACGCGCTGCTGCTGACCACCGGACAGCTGCCCCGGATACTTGTCCGCATGTGCGCGCAGACCGACGCGATCGAGCAGCTTCAGGGCCTTCGCGGTCGCCTCGTCGTTCGAGCGGCCGAGCACCTTGACCTGCGCGAGCGTCAGGTTCTGCACGATCGACAGATGCGGAAACAGTTCGAAGTGCTGGAACACCATGCCGACCTTCGAGCGCAGCTTCGAGAGATTGGTTTTCTTGTCGGTCAGTGACTGGCCGTTGATGACGATCTCGCCCTTCTGGAACGGCTCGAGTCCGTTGACGGTCTTGATCAGCGTGGACTTGCCCGAACCGGACGGCCCGCACACCACGACCACTTCGCCCTTTTTGACTTCCGTCGTGCAGTCGGTCAGCACCTGGAAATGGCCGTACCACTTCGAAACATTCTTGATAGAGATCATCTTGCGACCTTTTTCTGAAGACCTTTGACGAGGCTCGACGCGATCACGCAGATCACGAAATAACACGCGCCCGCGAACAGTACCATCTCGACGTTCGTGCCGTCACGATCGCCAATATTCGTAGCCGTGCGGAAGAAGTCGGCGAGGCTGATCACGTAGACGAGCGACGTATCCTGAAACAGCACGATACCCTGCGTGAGCAGCAGCGGCACCATCGCGCGGAACGCCTGCGGCAGCACGATCAGGCGCATCGCCTGCCCATAGGTCATGCCGAGCGCGAACGACGCGTTGACCTGCCCACGCGGCACCGCCTGAATGCCGGCGCGGATGATCTCCGAATAATACGCGGCCTCGAACAGCGAGAACGCGACCATCGCCGAGGCGAGCCGGATGTCGATGTCGGCCGACAGACCGAGCACGCTTTGCAGCACCTGCGGCACGATCAGGAAGAACCACAGCAGCACCATCACGAGCGGGATCGAACGGAAGAGCGTCACGTAAGCCTGCGCGAACCATCCGAGCGGCTTGATCGGCGACAGTCGAAACATCGCGAGAATGGTGCCCCAGATGATGCCGAATACGATCGCGATCAGCGTGATCTTGAACGTGATGATCGCGCCGGTCCATAGCGTAGGCAGCGCGCCCGGAATACCGCTCCAGTCGAAATGATGCATCACTTTCCTCCGATATAGCCGGGCAGCCGGGCCTTCACTTCGACCCAGCGCATCAGTTGCATCACGATCAGATTGATCAGCATGTATGCGACCGTGACCGCGATGAACGACTCGTAAGTTTGCGACGTGTAGTCGACGAGCTGGCGCGCCTGCGCGGACAGATCGAGCAGACCGATCGTCGAGGCAACCGCGGAGTTCTTGAAGATGTTCAGAAACTCGGAGGTGAGCGGCGGCACGATGATGCGGTACGCGACCGGCAGCAGCACATAGCGATACGTCTGCCACTGCGTGAGGCCTACCGCCAGACCGGCCGCGCGCTGGCCGCGCGGCAACGCGTTGATGCCCGAGCGCACCTGCTCGCACACGCGCGCGGCGGTGAAGAGGCCCAGACACACGATCGACGATGAGAAGAACTGCGCGCCCGGCGGCAATTGCTTGAACCAGTTGCCGATCGACACGGGCAGCAGCTCCGGTATCACCAGATACCAGATGAAGAACTGCACGATCAGCGGAATGTTACGGAAAATCGCGACGTAGACGGTGCCGACGCCCGACGCCCATTTGTTGGGCACCGTGCGCAGCACACCGAAGAGCGAGCCGACGATCAGCGCGATCACCCATGCCGACAGCGACACGGTGACCGTCACCCGCAGCCCCGAGAACAGCCAGCCCAGATAGGTGGTCGGCTCGCCCGTGGAGACGGGACTCAGCAGAATGCCCCAGTTCCAGTGATATGACATGACCAAGACTCCGGCAAAAAGAAACGGAAGAAGCGCGTGGCCCCTTCCGTTGCGTTCAGCGTTTCGAAAGTGTCGAAAAAGCAGCTACGGTTAGTCGATTGCCTTGTCGTTCGGGTTCTTGAACAGCGCACGCATATCGTCGCTCATCGGGAAGTTCAGGTTCAGGCCCTTCGGCGGGATCGGCGATTCGAACCAGCGCTTGTAGATCTGTTCGCCTTCGCCCGACGTTTGCACCTTCGCGATGGCGTCGTCGGCGACCTTCTTGAAGTCGGGGTCGTTCTTGCGCAGCATGCAGCCGTACGCCTCCCGCGATTGCGGCGTGCCGACGATCACGAAATCGCCCGGGTTGCTCGACTTCGCGCGCTCGCCGGCGAGCAGCGCGTCGTCCATCATGAACGCGGCGGCACGGCCCGTCGACAGCGTCAGGAACGATTCGCCGTGATCCTTCGCGCTGATGATGTTCATGCCCATATTCTTCTCCTGGTTCATCTTGCGAAGCAGGCGCTCGGACGTGGTGCCGGCGGTCGTCACGACCGTCTTGCCCTTCAGGTCCGGGAAGTCCTTGATGCCGGAATCTTTCTTGGTCATCAGGCGCGTGCCGATCACGAAGATCGTGTTCGTGAAGGCGGCCTGTTGCTGACGCTCGAGGTTATTCGTGGTTGAGCCGCACTCGATGTCGACCGTGCCGTTCTGCACGAGCGGAATGCGGTTCTGCGACGTGACCGGCACGAGCTTCACCTTCAGGTTCGGCATGTTCAGCTTCTGCTTGACGGCCTCGACGATCTTCATCGCGTAATCCTGCGAGTAGCCGATCACGTTCTGCTTTTCGTCGTAATAGGAGAACGGGATCGACGATTCGCGATGGCCCAGCGAAATGACGCCCGTATCCTTGATCTTTTTCAGCGTGCCCGAGTCTTGCGCATGCGCGCCAACCGTAAACAGTCCGAGAGTCGCGAGCAGCAGCGCAGCTTTTTTAATCTTCATCTTGATCTCCTTGGCAAGAACCGGCGCCAGTGTAACAAAGTAATTTTTCTGAAAGTATCGCTATTAACCATTCTGTTGCGCGCACGCCGCGATGGGCTCGCGGCGCCGTGGCACGGCCGTTTCGCGCATATGAGAAGGCGGGCGGCATCGATAGGATGCCGCCCGCCGGTCAAACACGCCGTCTTGTGGACCGCGTTGATGCACGAAGTTTCGGCGGTGTGCGCCTCCCGGCCCGGATACCGGGCCGCGTCACCGCCGTTTCAAACAAGATAGGACACGGTCCATCACGGATACAAGCCGCGCATCTCGCGCGCCTGCAAAATCCGCTTACACGCGACGATGAACGCAGCCGTGCGCACCGACACGTTCTGCTCGCTCGACACCTGCCACACCGCCGCGAACGCTTCGCGCATCACGCGCTCGAGGCGCTCGTTGATCTCGTCTTCGGTCCAGAAGAAGCTCGAGAAGTCCTGGACCCATTCGAAATATGACACTGTCACACCGCCGGCATTCGCGACCACGTCCGGAATCACGAGGATGCCGCGATCGTGCAGGATGTCGTCCGCCGCCGTAGTGGTCGGGCCGTTCGCGCCCTCGACGATGATCCTGGTCTTGATCTTGCCGGCGTTTTTTTCGGTGATCTGATTTTCCAGCGCCGCCGGAATCAGGATGTCCGACTCGACGGTCCAGAACTCATCACCGGTGATCGCATCGGCTTCGGGGAAACCGCCGACGCCGCCCGTCTTCGCGACGTAGTCGAGCAGCGCGACCGCGTCGATGCCGGTGGACTTGTACACCGAGCCTGTATGGTCCTGCACCGCGACGACCTTCGCGCCCGCCTCCTGGAACAGACGCGCGGCGATGCCGCCGACGTTGCCGAAGCCCTGCACCGCGATACGTGCGCCTTCGATGTCGAAGCCGATGCGGCGAGCCGCTTCGCAGCCCACCACGAACACGCCGCGGCCGGTCGCCTCGCGACGGCCGAGCGAGCCGCCGAGCGTGATCGGCTTGCCAGTCACGACGCCGGTGGCCGTCTGGCCCTGATTCATCGAGTACGTGTCCATCATCCACGCCATGATCTGCTCGTTCGTGTTCACGTCCGGCGCGGGGATGTCGGTATTCGGTCCGATGATGATGCCGATCTCGCTCGTGTAGCGGCGCGTCACGCGCTCGAGCTCGCCACGCGACAGCGTGCGCGGATCGACGCGGATGCCGCCCTTCGCGCCGCCGTACGGCACGTTCACCGCCGCATTCTTCACCGACATCCACGCGGACAGCGCCATCACTTCGGATAGCGTAACGTCCTGGTGATAACGCACGCCGCCCTTGCCCGGACCGCGCGACACGTTGTGTTGCACGCGATAACCCTCGAAGTGCGCGACCGTGCCGTTGTCGAGTTCGATGGGCACGTCGACGACGAGAATGCGCTTCGGGCGTTTCAGGGTTTCGAGCCAGCGGGACAGCGAACCGAGATACGGCGCGACGCGGTCGACCTGGCGCAGATAGTTGCCCCAAGGGCCGAGGTCTTCCTTATTGAGGTAGGAGGGAACGGCTTGCAACGTTGAGGCGGCTTGTACCGATTCTGCGGCTTGTTGCTGGGATGACATGAACGCTCCGGCGTTTGATCGAGTACGGGCATTGTGGAAAAACGCCGTATCGAAATCCAATGCCGTTTCCTTATCCCGTTATGTTTTTCTTGCATAACGTTCGCAAAGCCGCAAATTCGCGTCGTCGCGACGCGGGTTCGAGTTTGAGTTTTATGCCGCGGCTCAGGCTGCGCTCTGCCGGAGTTCCTCCGACACCACGTCCCACAACTGGCGCACGAGAATCTGGCGCGCGTCGTCGCTTTTCGCGGCGAGCTTGTCGCGATACAGGCGAATCTCCATGCTGAGCGTCAGTTGCCCTTCGGGCGTGCCGCGCGTCGCGCGATCGAGGCGGATCAGCCGGCTTTCGGCCACCGCATCTTCGACCGCGCTATGCGGCAGAAACGCGATGCCGTGACCAGCGAGCGCCATCGCCTTGAGCCCCTCGGCCATGTCGGTTTCGTAGAGCCGGTCGAGGTACAGGCGCTCCGGCGCGTTCGCGAGAATCACCTCGGTCATGCGCCCGAGGTACGCGTTCGGCGTGTACGACAGATACGGCGCGGGCGCATCGGCCGAGCCTGGCAGCGTGTGACGCGGCCGGCCCGCGCGGGCCGGCGCCGAGAACGGGCTGATCGGCTCGTGGCCGAGCGTCAGCATGTCGTAGCGCGCCGGATCGAGCGCGACCGGATGGCTCGGATGGTGGTAGCCCATCATCAGATCGCAGCCGCCTTCCACCAGCGAGAGCGCCGCGTCGTGCACGTTGAGCGCGCGCAGCCGCGTGTGGATCGGGCCCATCTGCGCCTCGATGCGCTGCAGCCAGCGCGGGAAGTAAGTGAGCGACAGCGTGTGGGGGACCGCGAATTCGATCGTCGCCTGGGGCGTCGCCGTGTGGCCGCGCAGCAGCGCGCGCGCCTCGTGGAATTGCGACAGCATCGCGAGCGCCTGCTCGTTGAACACCTGACCGGCCGCCGTGAGCCGCGTCGGATAAACAGAACGGTCGATCAGTTCCGTGCCGAGCCACGCTTCGAGCGCCTGGATGCGGCGCGAGAAAGCCGGCTGCGTGACGTGGCGCAACTCGGCCGAGCGGCTGAAGCTACGCGTTTCCGCGAGCGAAATGAAGTCTTCGAGCCATTTCAGTTCCATGCGATTGCGCTTGCCGTCGAGAGGGAAGAAGTCAGCATTCTAGCGGCGCGGATTGCGACCGACGCATCCGGGCGGGCCCATCGCGTCACAGTGGTAAAATCCACGGTTCCCTCCGTTCCCGACCCGCTCGCTGAGCGCTCAACCGCTTCAACCCGGTCCTCATCATGTCCGACACCCGCCCCGACACCCTGTTCGCGCTGAACGCGCTTTCCCCGCTCGACGGCCGCTACGCCGCCAAAACCGAAGCCCTGCGCGACTGGCTCTCGGAAGCCGCCTTCATGCGCAATCGCGTGACGGTCGAAATCCACTGGCTGATCGCGCTGTCGCGCGCCGGCTTCGCTGAAGTGCCGCGCTTCTCCGAGGCGTCCGAGCAATTCCTGCTGCAACTGGCCGAGCGCTTCACCGCGCACGATGCCGCGCGCATCAAGGAAATCGAGTGCGTGACGAACCACGACGTGAAGGCCGTCGAATACTGGTTGAAGGAATCGGTGAAGGGCCATGAAGAACTGGAGCGCGCGAGCGAGTTCATCCACTTCGCGTGCACGTCGGAAGACATCAACAACACGTCGCACGGCCTGATGCTCGCCGGCGCGCGCGAACACGTGATCCTGCCGGCGCTGCGCTCGGTGCATCAACGCCTCGTTGCGCTCGCGCACGCGCACGCCGCCCAGCCGATGCTGTCGCGCACGCACGGCCAGCCGGCCAGCCCGACCACGCTCGGCAAGGAAATCGCCAACGTCGCCGCGCGGCTCGCGCGTGCGATCGAGCGGATCGCGAAGGTCGAACTGCTCGGCAAGATGAACGGCGCGGTCGGCAACTTCAACGCGCACCTGTCCGCGTATCCGGAGTTCGACTGGGAAGCATTCTCGAAGGACGTCGTCGAGAACCGTCTGAAGCTCGCGTTCAATCCGTACACGACCCAGATCGAGCCGCACGACTACATGGCCGAGCTGTTCGACGCGATCTCGCGCGCGAACACGATCCTGCTGGATCTGGACCGCGACGTGTGGGGCTACATCTCGCTCGGCTACTTCAAGCAGCGCACGAAGGCCGGCGAAATCGGTTCGTCGACGATGCCGCACAAGGTCAACCCGATCGACTTCGAAAACTCGGAAGGCAACCTCGGCCTCGCGAACGCCACGTTGCGTCACCTCGCCGACAAGCTGCCGGTGTCGCGCTGGCAGCGCGACCTGACCGACTCGACGGTGCTGCGCAACATCGGCGTCGCGTTCGGCTACTCGCTGCTCGCGTACGACTCGCTGATCCGCGGCCTCGACAAGCTCGAAGTGAATGCGCAGCGTCTGAACGAAGACCTCGACAACTGCTGGGAAGTGCTGGCCGAGCCGGTGCAGACCGTGATGCGCCGTTACGGCATCGAGAATCCGTACGAGCAGCTGAAGGAGCTCACGCGCGGCAAGGGCATCACGCGCGAGGCGCTGCAGAGCTTCATTGTCGGCCTGGCGATTCCGCAGGACGCGAAGGACCGCCTGCTCGCGATGACGCCCGGCTCGTACATCGGCCGGGCCGTCGAACTGGCGAAGCGGATCGGCTGATCTGCTGGCCCAGCTTCTTCAATGCATAAAAAAGCCGCTCCGAGGAGCGGCTTTTTTTCGTCCCGCGTTCGAAGCTGGAACGCGAAGCAATCAACGACTCAGCGCGCTTCGACCTGCCTGAGCACCTCGTCGACGACCTGTTCCGGCGTCAGATCGATGCTGACCGTGATCGCTTCGTCGTCACCGGGCTCCTCGAGCGTATCGAGCTGGCTTTGCAGCAGCGACGGATCGAAGAAATGCCCGGTGCGATCCCCGAGACGCTCCGCGAGCACCTCGCGCGAACCCTTCAGGTAGACGAAGCACACGTCCTTGTCGCCGGCACGCAGAATGTCGCGATATGAGCGCTTCAGCGACGAACACGTGAACACCGCCGTCTCGCCCGCTTTCTGCTTTTCCTCGATCGCCGCGCGGATCGTCTTCAGCCACGGCCAGCGGTCTTCGTCGGTGAGCGGAATGCCGTGGTGCATCTTCTCCTTGTTCGCCGCGCTATGGAACGCGTCGCCGTCGGTGAACGCGCAATGCAGGCGCTCGGCCAGCATTTCGCCAATCCTCGTCTTGCCGGCGCCCGACACGCCCATTGCGATCAGAATCATTTGAAACTCCTTACAGGACCGCCGCGAGTGCGAAGGTCAGGCCCAGCCCCATCACCGAAATGATGGTTTCGAGGAGCGACCACGTCTTGAAGGTCTGCACCACCGTCATGCCGAAATATTCCTTGATCAGCCAGAAGCCGCCGTCGTTCACGTGCGAGAAGATCAGCGAGCCCGAGCCGGTCGCGAGCACCATCAGTTCCGGCTTCACCTGCACCGCGCCCGCCGCCGCGATCGGCGCGACGATGCCGCAGGCGGTCGTCATCGCGACGGTGGCCGAGCCGGTCGCGAGACGCATCATCGCCGCGACGAGCCAGCCGAACAGCAGCGGCGACAGATGCACCGCGGTCGCCACGCTGGTGATTTCCTTCGAAATGCCGCTATCCATCAGTACGCGGCCAAAACCGCCACCCGCACCGACAATCAGTGTAATACCCGCGATCGGCGCCAGACATTCTCCGCAGAACTTCTGAATCTGCTCGCGATTAAAGCCGCGGCTCGCGCCGAAGGTCCAGAAGCTGACCAGCACGGCCGTCAGCAGCGCGACGTCGGTATTGCCGAAAAAGCGCAGCAGATCGTTCGGCAGCGTCTTCGGCTCGAAGACCAGGTCGGCCCAGCTGCCGACCAGCATCAGGACCACCGGCAACAGGATCGTGACCAGCGTGATGCCGAAGCCCGGCAGTTCGCGCTTCGGTGCAGCGGCCTTCGCGGCGTTACCACTTTGCACGCCGTTGGCGTCCTTCACGTCACTGCCCAGAAATTGCGCGGCAAGCGGATTTTCCTTCGGCAACTGGATATGACGGCTCACCAGCAACGCGAACAGCGGACCGGCGACGATCGCGCACGGCACGCCGACGATCAGACCGTAGGCGATCGTCTTGCCGATGTCCGCGTGATACGCCTGCACGGCGAGCAGTGCGGCCGGGTGCGGCGGAATCAGCCCGTGCACGACGGACAGACCCGCGACCATCGGCAGGCCGACCAGCAGCAGCGATTTGTTGGTGCGCTTGGCGACGTTGAACGCGATCGGAATCAGCAGCACGAAGCCGACTTCGAAGAACACCGGCAAGCCGACGATGATCGCGACCACCATCATCGCCCAGTGAATGTGTTTCTCACCGAACCAGTTGATCAGCGTGGTCGCGACGCGCTCGGCGCCGCCCGATTCGGCCATCATCTTGCCGAGCATCGTACCGAGACCGACGACGATGGCAATGTGCCCGAGCGTGTTGCCGTTCCCCGTTTCGAACGATTTGACGATGGTCTGCATCGGCATGCCGGCCACGAGGCCCAGCAGCAACGACACGATGATCAGAACGAGAAACGGATAGACCTTGAAGCGCGTGATCATCAAGATCAGCAGCGCGATCGCGATCAATGCGTAGACCAGCAGCAAGCTGCCGTGGGCAGATTCCATGAAGCCCCTCCTTTGGTTTATTGACTTCAGAGTGCGGGTGCGGCCGGCACTTCGTCTCACGGCAACCTGCGCGATGCCTGAAAACCCGGCTAGCCGCGCGGACGCTGAATTCTACTGTTTGTTTCCAGAAAGCGCGCGCAAATCCAGCACGCATATCAGGTAAAAAAAGAGTCTCGGCGCGACAGCCTGATGCGGCTGTATCGACGAGACTCCTGGGCCCGGTTCAGTTGACCGATGCGCTATTGGGTTGTGGGGCTTAGTGCGCGGGTGCCGCCAGCTGGCTCGCGGCGCGCGCGAGGCGGGTGAGCTCGTCCCAGTTCTGCGCGGCGAGCGCGGCCTTCGGCGTGAGCCACGAACCGCCGACACAGACCACGTTCGGCAGCGACAGGAAGTGCGGCGCGCTTTCCGGCGTGATGCCGCCGGTCGGGCAGAACTTCAGCGCCGGGAACGGGCCGTGGAACGCCTGCAGCATCGGCACGCCGCCCGCCTGCTGTGCGGGGAAGAACTTGACGATCTCGTAGCCGAGCTCGAGCGCGAGGATGATGTCCGACGGCGTCATCACGCCGGGCAACAGCGGCAGACCCACATCCTGCGCGGCCTTGTGCATGTCCTTGGTCAGACCCGGCGACACGCCGAACTGCGCGCCCGCCTTCTTCGCCTGGGCGCAATGCTCGGGCTTCGTGATCGTGCCGACACCGACCACGATGTCGTCCGCGAGTTCGCACGCACGCTCGATCGCGCCGAGGCCCGCCGGCGTGCGCAGCGTGATTTCGAGCACCTTCACGCCGCCCGCGTGCAACGCGCGCGACACGTGTTCCCCCTGTTCGACCGTATCGAACGCGAGCACCGGAATCACCGGGCCGAGGCGCACGATATCGCTTACTGTTTTCGACGTCATAGTCAGACTCCTTGTTTCTGCAGCGCCGCGCCGGCTTGCGCGGTGCTCGTGTGATGATGGTCGCTGGGTTGATGGTCACCGTCGTGGCCGTGCTTGTGATGGCCGCCGTGGCCGTGCTGACCGTCGACCGTGCCGCCCTCGCCGACCAGCTTGCCGAACACCGACGCGCCCTGCTCCGCCGGCGCCGCCGCCGCACGGAACACGCCGAACAGCTCGCGGCCGAAGCCGACTTCGTTGTCCGCCTGATGCAGCGGCTCGGCGTTCGGACGCGCGGCCCACTCGGCTGCGTCGATCTCGATGTCGAGCACGCCCGCTTCGGCGTCGATCACCAGCATGTCGCCCGTGCGCACTTTGCCGATCGGGCCTTGCAGCAACGCTTCCGGCGACAGATGGATGACCGCCGGCACCTTGCCCGACGCGCCCGACATACGGCCATCGGTCACCAGCGCGACATGGAAACCCTGATCCTGCAGCACACCGAGCAGCGGCGTCAAACGATGCAACTCGGGCATGCCGTTTGCGCGTGCGCCCTGGAAGCGCACCACCGCGATGAAGTCGCGCTTGAGCTCGCCCTTGTCGAACGCTTCCTGCACCGCTTCCTGCGAATCGAACACGATTGCCGGCGCCTTCACCTTGCGATGCTGCGCCGCGACCGCCGAAATCTTGATTACGCCGCGGCCGAGCTTGCCCTGCATCAGACGCAGGCCGCCGTCCGGCTGGAACGGCTCCTTGATGCCGCGCAGCACCGCTGTGTCCGCGCTCGCCTCGACACCTGCCACCCATTGCAGCTTGCCGTCGAGCAGCTTCGGCTCCTCGGTGTAGCGCTTCAGACCCTTGCCCGCGACCGTGTTCACGTCTTCATGCAGCAGACCGCCTTCGAGCAGATTGCGCACGAGGAACGCGACGCCGCCCGCCGCGTGGAAGTGGTTCACGTCGGCCTTGCCGTTCGGATAGATCTTCGCAAGCAGCGGTACCGCCTGCGACAGCGTGTCGAAGTCGTCCCAGTCGATCACGATGCCGGCCGCGCGCGCGATTGCGACGAGGTGCAGCGTGTGATTGGTCGAGCCGCCGGTCGCCAGCAGCGCGACGATGCCGTTGACGATCGCCTTCTCGTCGACCACATGGCCGATCGGCATGTAGTGGCCGCGCTCGACCGTCAGATCGAGCACGCGGCGCGCGGCCTGCGCGGTCAGCGCGTCGCGCAGCGGCGTGTGCGGATGCACGAAGGCCGAGCCCGGCAGATGCAGGCCCATCACTTCCATCAGCATCTGGTTACTGTTCGCGGTGCCGTAGAACGTGCAGGTGCCGTGGCTGTGATAGGCGGCCGCTTCCGCTTCGAGCAGCGCGTCGCGGCCGCACTGGCCGGTCGCGAACTGCTGACGCGTCCTGGCTTTGTCGTCGTTCGACAGGCCGCTTGCCATCGGGCCGGCCGGCACGAAGATGGTCGGCAAATGGCCGAACTGCAGCGCGCCGATCAGCAGGCCCGGCACGATCTTGTCGCAGATGCCGAGGCACAGCGCCGCGTCGAACATGTTGTGGGTAAGCGCGACGGCCGTGCTCATCGCGATCACTTCGCGCGAGAACAGCGACAGCTCCATGCCCGCGTTGCCCTGCGTGACGCCGTCGCACATCGCCGGCACGCCGCCCGCGAATTGCGCGACGCCGCCGTTTTCGCGCGCGGCCTGCTTGATGATGTCCGGGTAGTTTTTGTACGGCGCGTGCGCCGACAGCATCTCGTTGTACGACGACACGATGCCGATATTCGGCTCGCGGATCTGCTTGATCACGAGCTTGTCGTTGCCCTCGAGGCCGGCGAAACCGTGAGCGAGGTTCGCGCACGACAACGCGCCGCGCGCCGGAAAGCGCCCCTGCGCATGCTCGATGCGGGCCAGATACGCTGCGCGCGTGGGCTTGCTGCGCTCGATCACGCGTTGCGTGACCTTCAACAATTGCGAATGCGGGGAAACCATCGGAGCTCCTTCGTCGCTGGCGGCAGGCGCACGCATGACACCTGGCGGCATCGCGGGGTTGTGATATCGAACGACGTCATCTTAGTAGAAAAACTACACGATCGCAATGACGAACTCTGTTGCGGCGCCGCATGGCACGGATCGCCAGGTCGCCCTACTGGCGGCGCCTTAGCGCTTTATAGCAGAAACCCAGGGAATACACTTACTCGCCGATATGTAGTTTTTGTACCTACCTTTTGTGCGCCAACGATCAATCGGATATAGTCCACACGTTCTTCAGCATAGTGCGAGTTTTCCGATGATGCTGTCCCAGGTGGAAGAGATGCGCGACCAGCTGCGCCCGTCCGAGCGCAAGCTGGCCGATTACGTGATCGAGGCGCCGCGCGAGGTACTCGATCTGTCGATGACCGAGGTCGCCGCGCGCGCGGGCGTGAGTCAGCCGACGATCGCGCGCTTCTGCCACGCGCTCGGTTTCTCCGGCTTTCGCGAATTCAAGATCCGTCTCGCGCAGGGCATCGCCAGCGAAGTGCCCGCCGTCTATCGCGACGTGCGGCCCGACGAGCCGACGCCGGGCGTCGCCGCGAAGGTGCTCGACCGGACGATCGGCGCGCTGATTCAGGTGCGCAACAATCTGTCGTCGGATAGCGTCGCCGCGGCGATCGACATGCTCGCGCAAGCGAAGCGCATCGAGTTCTACGGGGCGGGCGGCTCAGGCATCGCCGCGCTCGACGTGCAGCACAAGTTCTTTCGGCTCGGCATGCCGAGCGTCGCGTATTCGGACCCGCATACGTTTCTGATGTCGGCCGCGCTGCTCGGACCTGGGGACGTGGTCGTCGCGATTTCCAATACGGGCCGCACGCGCGACATCATCGATGCCGCGAAGGCCGCGCTGAATGCGGGCGCGAAGGTGATCGCGATCACGCACGGCAACTCGCCGCTCGCGCGGCTCGCAACCGTGGGCCTCTTTGCGAACGTCGACGAAGACACCGACATCTTCTCCCCGATGACCTCGCGCGTGTCACATCTGGCGATCGGCGACATTCTGGCGGTCGGCGTCGCGCTGAGCCGCGGGCCCGAACTGCTGGAGAAGCTCGCGCAAACGAAGGAAGTGATCCACCGGCGGCGGGTGGATTCGCAGGGGTGAACCGCTGCGATGGAACGCGGAACGACGGGGTAACGCAAAAGGGCGGTGTGCCATTCAGCCGGCATACCACCCTTTGATCTTTTCCAGCGCCCTGCTTAACGCCGTCAGCCGCTCAGAACGGCTTGATCACTACCAGCGCGACCGCCGCGAGCATACCGAGCACCGGCAGCTCGTTGAACATCCGATACCACTTGTCCGAGTGGCGATTCTCGCCGCGCTCGAACCTGCGCAACAGCACGCCGCAATACGCGTGATAGATGACGAGGAGCACGACCACGCCGACCTTCGCGTGAATCCAGCCCTGCCCGCTGCCGATGCCGATCACGAGCCACAACCACAGGCCGCACGCGATCGCGGGCACGGCGATGAAGCTCATGAAGCGGAACAGCTTGCGCGCCATCAGCAGAAGACGCGCCGTCGCGGCGGGTTCCGTTTCCATCGCCAGATTGACGAAGATGCGCGGCAGATAGAACAGGCCGGCAAACCAGGAGGCAATCAATACGATGTGAAACGTCTTTACCCAAAGCATCGGCGGGGGTCCTTGTGGTCCTTGTTGTTGTGGCGCTTCGATTCGTGCTTTATTGACGGCCTTCGCCATGACCCAGCACGACGTATTTCAGCGACGTCAGCCCTTCGAGGCCGACCGGGCCGCGCGCGTGCAGCTTGTCGTTCGAAATGCCGATCTCGGCGCCGAGGCCGAACTCGAAGCCGTCCGCGAAACGCGTCGACGCGTTGACCATCACGCTCGCCGAATCGACTTCGCGCAGGAAGCGCATCGCGCGGTCGTGGTCTTCGGTGACGATCGCGTCGGTGTGCTGCGAGCTATACGTGTTGATGTGCTCGATCGCCGCGTCGATGCCGTCGACCACCTTGATCGCGAGCACCGGCGCGAGATATTCGGTGCGCCAGTCTTCCTCGGTCGCGTCGACGAGCGGACCGACGCCCGCATCGGCCAGCACCGCGCGCGCCGCCGCATCGACGCGCAGCTCGACGTCCTTGCCGCGATACAGCTTGCCCAGCGGCGGCAGCACTTCGGCCGCAATGCCGCGCGCGACCAGCAGCGTCTCCATCGTGTTGCAGGTGCCGTAGCGGTGCGTCTTCGCGTTGTCGCAAACGTTGAGCGCCTTCGCCAGGTCCGCGCGATCGTCGACATAAACGTGGCAGATGCCGTCGAGGTGCTTGATCATCGGCACCGCGCGCTTCGTTCATCAAACGCTCGATCAGGCTCTTGCCGCCGCGCGGCACGATCACATCGACGTACTCGGTCATCGTGATGAGCTTGCCGACCGCCGCGCGGTCCGACGTCGCGACCACCTGCACCGCGTCCTGCGGCAGACCGGCCGCTTCGAGGCCCTCGCCGATCAGCTTCGCGAGCGCGGTATTGCATTCGAGCGCTTCCGAGCCGCCGCGCAAAATGGCCGCGTTGCCGGACTTCAGGCACAGCGCCGCCGCGTCGATCGTCACGTTCGGGCGCGATTCGTAGATGATGCCGATCACCCCGAGCGGCACGCGCATCTGGCCGACCTGGATGCCGCTCGGCCGGTACTTCAGATTGCTGATCTCGCCGATCGGGTCGGCCAGCGCCGCGACCTGGCGCAGGCCTTCGACCATCGTTTTCAGCGCCTTGTCGGACAGCGTCAACCGATCGATGAACGCGGCATCGTGGCCCTTGCCGCGGGCGCGTTCGAGGTCGCGCGCGTTGGCGGCCTTCAGCAGATCGGCATCGCGCTCGATCGCCTCGGCAACGGCCGCAAGCGCCGCATTCTTCGCGGCGGTCGACGCCCGCGCCATCGCGCGCGAAGCCTGACGGGCGCGTTGGCCGAGGTCGGTCATGTACTGGTCGATATCCATGGTCATTCTCGTGATGCCCCGCACGTTGGCATGCGGTGGTCGGGCAGGATTAGCGAAAGATCAAACGATTGTAAGTCGGGTACCGGGGCTTTGCTCGCACGCGAGCGGCGGGTGCACTGTGCTGTCACAGGTTCGCCGATGCGTTTCGTTCGGCGCGTGGCACGCGAAACACGCTGGTCTGTATGTGTGGAACGACTGGCAGTTGGTACACGATTGCTCGCGTCAGCCACTGCTTCGACGCTCGCGCGAATCAGCTGTGCCGCTTCAGACTGGCCGCCGCGCTGGCGCCGCCGTTGGCACCCGAGGTCGCGGCGGCGGCACTGGCGAAGCTGCCGACGGTTTTGGCGCCGCCACCGTCATTGCGAGTTCGAACAGGCCGTCCCACGGATCGGGCGGCGGATCGTTGCGATGATTACCCGGCGTGCCGCCCGACAGCCCCTTCACCTGCCGGTCGAGCCGCGCCGCCAGCGCGAGTGCCTTCTCGAGCGCCGCTTCGCTGACGCGCGACAGCGCAGGTCCGATCAGCCGTTCGCGCGGACCCCACACGCGGTTCTCGCGCGTGAGCATCGCGAGCGGCTTGCCGGCCGCGACGCCGCGCTTGATCCGCAGCAGCGTGCGCACTTCTTCGACGACCGCCCACAGCACGAGCACCGCGGCCTCGCCCTCACCGCGCAGCCCGTCGAGCATGCGCGCGAGACGGCCGACGTCGCCCGCGAGCATCGCCTCGTTGAGCTTGAACACGTCGTAGCGCGCGACGTTGAGCACCGCGTCCTGAACCTGATCGAAGCTCAGCGAGCCGTTCGGATACAGCAGCCCGAGCTTCTGGATTTCCTGATGCGCGGCGAGCAGATTGCCCTCGACGCGCTCGGCGATGAACGCGAGCGCTCGCCGCCCCTCCTCGCCGGCTGCGACGCGCTGACCCTGGGCCGCGAGCCGCTGCCCGACCCAGTTCGGCAGCTGCGCGCGCTCGACCGGATCGATCTTCAACGCGACGCCGGCGTCGGCGAGCGCGGTGAACCATGCCGACTTTTGCGTGGCCGCATCGAGGCGCGGCAGCGTAATCATCGTCAGCACGTCGTCGTTGACGGTGGATGCGAGCGCCTTCAGCGCATCGGCGCCTTCCTTACCGGGTTTGCCCGACGGAATGCGCAACTCGACCAGCTGACGGTCGCCGAACAGCGACATCGACTGGCTCGCGCCGAGCAGCGAGCTCCAGTCGAAACCGCGCTCGACCGTGAACACCGAGCGGTCGGTGAAGCCGGCCGCGCGCGCCGCCGCGCGGATGCGATCGCACGCTTCCTGCGCGAGCAGATGCTCGTCGCCGTATACGACGTACAGTCCGGCGAGGCCGCGGGCGAGATGCGCTTCGAGCGCGTCAGGTCGCAGTTGCATGGCTGGCGGTTGACGGGATGAATGAGATTCGACGAATCACGAACGGCGCGATGCTCACAGCGGCGGCGGCGGCAGCGGTGCGCGCGGCACAATGGCCGGCACGGCCTCGGCCGGCGTCGGATGCAGCGAGCGCACCACGCCGAGACGGCGGACGAGCTGATCGACCGCGTCGTTTTCCATGTCGGCGAACAGGATGTCGGACTCGGCGGCCTTCGCCTGCGAGAACTGGTCGCTATAGGTCATCGCGCGGTTCAGCGCGATCACGCTGCCCGGAATCAACACGGTGCCGTCCTTGCCGGTCAGCGTGTAGGTCATCTGCAGATTCAACTGATACTCGGCGACGACGCCCAGCGAATTCAGCGTCAGCGTGCTGACGTTGCGGTTCTGCGTGATCTGCAGGAGCGCATCGGCATTGGCGGGCGAGCTGACCACCACGGTGTCGCTGCCGCCCTGCACGATGCGCGTGAAGCGCGCCATGGCCGCGGGCGAGCCGCCCGCCACATAGAGGCGCTTGAACGCGAAGTCCTGCTGGCCGCGCAACTGGAAGCCGCAGGCCGACAACATCATTACGCTGCAAGCGAGCGTCAAAAACGATCTGCGAGTCACATTCGCTCCCGGTTCGCAGTGGATTCGCGGTGCCGAGGAACGCCGCCGGGCGGGCGGCGCTCCGTCTGCCGGATGAGGGCCTGGAACGTCAAACGACCACGTTCACGAGACGGCCCGGCACCACGATGATCTTCTTAGGCGCCTTGCCTTCGCTGAACTTCACGACCATTGCGTGCTCGGCCGAAAGCTGCTCGATCGCTTCGCGAGACGCGTCCTTCGCGACCGTGATCGCGCCGCGCACCTTACCGTTCACCTGCAGCACGAGTTCGATCTCGGCCTGTTCGAGCGCCTTCTCGTCGACCTTCGGCCACGGCGCGTCGAGCAGTGGGCCGAATTCGTCGGCATAGCCGAGCTCCTGCCACAGCTGGAACGTCAGGTGCGGCACGACCGGGTACAGCACGCGCAGCATCACACCGTAGGTTTCACGCAGCACGGCGGTCTGCGCGCCCTTCGCGCCGTCGAGCGCGTTGAGCATCTTCATCGCGGCCGATACCACCGTGTTGTACTGAAGACGCTGATAGTCGAAATCGGCCTGCTTCAGCACGCTATAGATCTCACGACGCAGCGCCTTGTCGGTGTCGTTGAATCGTGCGGCGTCCAACTGGCCGCCCGCGCGCAGCGCGGCTTCGTTCGAATAGCCGAAGTTCCACACGCGACGCAGGAAGCGGCTCGCGCCTTCGACGCCCGAACCCGACCACTCGAGCTGCTGCTCGGGCGGCGCCGCGAACATCACGAACAGACGCGCGGTGTCCGCGCCGTGCTGATCGATCAGCATCTGCGGGTCGACGCCGTTGTTCTTCGACTTCGACATCTTTTCGACGCCGCCGAGCACGACCGGCTGGCCGTCAGCGTTCAGCACCGCGCCGACCGGGCGGCCCTTGTCGTCGAACGACACGGTCACTTCCGCCGGGTTGTACCAGGTCTTCTTGCCCGCTTCGTTTTCGCGGTAATAGGTTTCGTTGAGCACCATACCCTGCGTGAGCAGGTTCTTCGCCGGTTCGCCGAACTTCACGAGACCGAGGTCGCGCATCACCTTCGCCCAGAAACGCGAGTACAGCAGGTGCAGGATCGCGTGTTCGATACCGCCGATGTATTGATCCATCGGCGCCCAGTAGTCGGTGCGCTCGTCGACCATCGTCTTCGCATCCGGCGACGCGTAGCGGTAGAAGTACCACGACGAATCGACGAAGGTGTCCATCGTGTCGGTTTCGCGCTTTGCCGCGCCGCCGCAGCTCGGGCACGTGCAGTTCAGGAACGCTTCGGACTTCGCGAGCGGATTGCCCGTGCCGTCCGGCACCAGGTCTTCCGGCAGCACGACCGGCAGGTCTTTTTCCGGGACCGGCACGTCGCCGCACTTCGGGCAGTGGATGATCGGGATCGGCGTGCCCCAGTAACGCTGGCGCGACACGCCCCAGTCACGCAGACGCCACGTGATCTGCTTGTCGCCGAGGCCCAGTTCCTTGAGATCGGCGGCGATGCGGTCTACGGCTTCGTCGTAGGCGAGGCCGTCGTACTTGCCGCTGTTCACCAGCGTGCCGGTCTTCTCGCCGTACCACTCCGCCCACGCTTCGGTCGAGAATTCCTTGCCCTCGACCGCGACGACCTGCCTGACCGGCAGACCGTACTTCTTCACGAACGCGAAGTCGCGCTCGTCGTGCGCCGGCACGCCCATCACCGCGCCTTCGCCGTAAGTCATCAGCACGTAGTTGCCGATCCACACCTCGACCTTCGCCTGCGTCAGCGGATGCGTGACGTAGAAGCCGGTGGCCATGCCTTTCTTTTCCATCGTCGCGACGTCGGCTTCGGCGACGCCGCCGCGCTTGCATTCGTCGATGAACGGCTGCAGTTCCGGCTTGTCTTGCGCGAGACGCGTGGCGAGCGGATGCTCGGCGGCGATCGCGCAAAACGTGACGCCCATGATCGTGTCGGCGCGCGTCGTGAACACGCGCAGCAGCTTCTGTTCGCCGTCGATTTCATACGGGAAGCCGAAGTTCACGCCGAAGCTCTTGCCGATCCAGTTCTGCTGCATGATCTTCACGCGCTCGGGCCAGCCGAGGCCTTCGAGATCGTTCAGCAGTTCATCCGCGTACTGCGTGATGCGCATGTAGTACATCGGGATTTCGCGCTTTTCGACGAGCGCGCCCGAGCGCCAGCCGCGCCCGTCGATCACCTGCTCGTTCGCGAGCACGGTCTGGTCGACCGGGTCCCAGTTCACGGTGCCGGTTTTCTTGTACGCGATGCCCTTTTCGAGCATCTTCAGGAACAGCCACTGGTTCCACTTGTAGTAGTCAGGGCTGCAGGTCGCGACTTCGCGCGACCAGTCGATCGCGAGGCCCATCGACTGCATCTGCTTCTTCATGTAAGCGATGTTGTCGTAGGTCCACTGCGCGGGCGGCACGTTGTTGGCCATCGCGGCGTTCTCCGCCGGCATGCCGAAGGCATCCCAACCCATCGGCATCAGCACGTTGTAGCCGTTCATCCGCAGATAGCGGTACATCACGTCGTTGATCGTGTAGTTGCGCACGTGCCCCATGTGCAGCTTGCCCGACGGATACGGCAGCATCGAGACGCAGTAGAACTTGGGCTTGTCGGTGGTTTCCGTCGTCTTGTAGGCGTCGACGGCGCGCCATTGCCCTTGCGCGGCGGCTTCGACGTCGGAGGGAACGTATTTTTCGTGCATGGTGTGATGGGATCGCCAGGTTCGGTGCTTTCGCACCGGCCCGGTGCTCTGCAGAATGTCGTTGCGTCGTGTCCCCTTCGGCGGGGAAAGGGCTGATTATACCGTTCGCGGACGGGTGCGCCGCGCGGCGTGGTGCGGGACTGGGTATGCCGGATTCGTGAACGCGGTGCGCACCCGGTGGCGCTCAGTGCTGCGCGGCGGGCGGCGGCGGGTCCGTCACGAAGCCGATCCGCTCGAGCCCCGCCTGCTGCGCGGCGCCCATCACCTGCGCAATCACTTCGTAGCGCGTCGAGCGCTCCGCGCGCAACTGGAGGTCCGGCTGGTCCGCCCGCTTGCCGGCCTCGGCGAACTGCACGCGCATCTGCGCGAGCGTGATCGGCTTGCCGTTCCAGTAGAGCTTGCCGGCGCCGTCGATCGAAAGGGAGATGGTTTGCGGGGTCTGGCGCGCGGGCGCCGCCGCGACCTTCGGCAGATCGAGCCGGATCGCGTGCGAGAACAGCGGCGCGGTGATGATGAAAATCACCAGCAGCACCAGCATCACGTCGATCAGCGGCGTCATGTTGATCTCGGCCATCGGCGCGGCCGTCTGCTTCTTCTCGAGTCCGCCGAATGCCATGTCGCCTCCTTGCGTCTGAGCTTGCCCGTGCGATGGGCGGTGTGTCGTGCGAGGAAGGTCGCGATGTGCCGAGCCCGCCGCGCGTGACAAGTCAGCGGTGCGCCTCGCGCGCCGCCTGCTGCGCGCGCGGAGGCGTCGGCGCGTGCTCGGTTGGGGAGCACACGTACGCATGCAGATCGTGCGCGAAGCCGTCCAACTCCTCGGACAATTGCCGCACGAGGCGGCCCAGCACGTTGTACGCGAGCACCGCCGGAATCGCCACCACCAGACCGAACGCGGTCATGATCAGCGCCTCGCCCACCGGTCCCGCGACGTTCTCGATCTGCGCCTGCCCGCTCGCCGCGATGCTGCCGAGCGCGTGATAGATACCCCATACGGTGCCGAGCAGACCGACGAACGGCGCGGTGCTGCCAACCGACGCAAGCAGCACCTGACCGAACTCGAGCCGCCGCTGCGACGCATTGAGCGCCTGGCGCAGCGCGCGCAGCACCCGTTCGCTGCGCTCGACGCGCGCGAGCAGCGCGCCCGGAATGTCGACCTCGGCCGCATTGAGCGCGGCTTCGGCGAGCGGCGCGAACACGCGCTCACGATCAGTGCGGCGCAGGATGGCGACGCCTTCGGCGAGCGTCGGCGCCTGCCAGAAGCGCGCGATCGCCCGGTTGGCCTGGCGGTTCGCGCGCGTCAGAATCCAGCTCTTGACGATCAGAAAACACCAGCTCGCAATCGACATGGCCAGCAGCACATAGGCGACGCCATGCGTGATTGCGTCGCTCGTTTGCAGGTAATGGATGATGCCGCTGCTGCCTGCCATCTGACCTCGCCTTGGGAAAGTGACTTCGGGAGGGCGCGCTCGGGATGCGCTACTCCGCCTCTGCGCAACGGGCTTCGCTCAACGCAGGCCGAGCACGTCCTGCATGTCGAAGAAGCCGTTGTCGTGGCCTTCGAGGAAGCGTACAGCACGAAGCGCGCCTTGTGCATATGACAGGCGGCTTGCCGATTTGTGCGTGATCTCGATGCGCTCGCCGATGCCCGCGAACAGCACCGTATGATCGCCGACGATATCGCCGCCGCGAATCGCCGAGAAGCCGATCGTCGACGGATAGCGCTCGCCGGTCACGCCTTCGCGGCCGTAGATCGCGCAGTCGTCGAGATTGCGGCCGAGCGCGTTGGCGATCACTTCGCCCATCGTCAGCGCGGTGCCGGACGGCGCGTCGACCTTGTGACGATGATGCGCCTCGATGATCTCGATGTCGTAGCCGGTCGAGAAGTGCCGCGCCGCGTATTCGAGCAGCTTCAGCGTGACGTTCACGCCGACGCTCATGTTCGACGCGAACACGACGCCGATCTTCTGCGCCGCCGCGCGCAGCTGCGCTTTTTGCGCGTTGTCGAAGCCCGTCGTGCCGATCACCATTTTCACGTCGTGGCGCTGCGCGGCTTCGAGATGCGCGAGCGTCGCGTCGGGACGCGTGAAGTCGATCAGGTAGTCGGATTCGGCGAACACACGCTCGATGTCGTCGGACAGCAGCACGCCGGTCTCTTTGCCGAGGAACGCGCCGGCGTCCTGGCCAAGCTGCGCAGCGCCCGTGCGGCAGAGCGCGCCGGACAGCGTCGCGTCCGCATCGTTGAGGACGGTTTCGATGAGCATGCGGCCCATCCGGCCCGATGCGCCTGCAATGGCAATTTTCATGACGATGAAGATTCGAAAAGAGTCAACCGGTATGGAGCCCGGCAAACGCGGCCCGGCGAATGCCCGGACCAGTGTGCCGGGGAATGCGCCCGGTCGATATAGGGACACGCGGCGGCAGGGAGCAAAGTCACCCGGCTCGCTGCTGGAGCCAATGCGGGCGGCCAACCGGGACGGCTCGCTCAGGTGACTGACCGATACGGCCCGCTGCGCCGACCCACTGCCGCGGCAACCGCGGCAACACATTCATGCGGCCCAAGCGGCGCATTTCCGAGCTCGCCTGGTGCCGGACAAACACACATCTGGCGGGCGCCGCACATGTGGCGCGCAGCCCGCCTCATAACACCGACGAGCAAATCAGTTGCTCGTTCCCGGCGTCGCCGGCGAAGTGTTCAGCGTCGGGCTGCCGCTGCTTTGCGAGCCCGTCGGGCCGACCGGGTTGCTCTCGTTCTCCTGAGCGGGCGGCGGCGGACGCTTGAACTGGAACTGCGGCTGACCGCCGGACGTCGGGCCTTGCGTCGGGATGCCGCCGGCGTTCGCTCTCGGCACGGCCGACCGCACGGACGGCGCGCGGCTCGGCGTCGGCACCGCGCTCGTTGCGCGATTGGCCGCCTGGGCGGCTTCCGCGTTGGCGTCCATGGACGGCGTGGCGGCCTGCTGGGCGCCTTCGACCGACGGCGAGCGCGTCGTATCCACGGTAGCCGGTGCCGCGGCGGCCGCCGCACTGGCGGCGGCTGCGTCGCTGGCGGCCACGGCGTTGGCGGCCTCGGCCGCGCTCGCCGCGCGCGGCGGCGTCGCGTTCGGGCTGCGGCCACGGCGGTCGCCGTCGATCTCGGCCAGCAATTCGAGATTGGTCGGCAGATCCTCGCCGCCCGTCCAGTGGGTCACGAGGTCGCCGGAGAAGTACACGACGAAGTCACGCTGCTGCACGATCGACGTCGAGCCGCGCTTGAAATAGAACACGTAATCCCAGCGATTCGCGTGGAACATGTCGGTCAACAGCGGCGTGCCGAGCAACTGACGCACCTGCGCGCGCGTCATGCCGACCTTCATCTGGTCGGCCATTTCCTGCGACACGAAATTACCTTGCACAACCGTAATCCGATACGGCGTAATGCGTTGGGCAATGCGCTGGGTCAGGCTGTCGTATGTGGAACATCCGGCAAGAACCGCGACAGTCGCAACAGCGATCAAGGTACCCCGCATGCGGCTCCCCCGGTAGATCAATTGAGATTTAGAAATCATTTCACTCACCGTGCGGGCCCGCTTGCGGGCCGCGCTCATTCCATCGAAGATGACCAGAACGGCAAAAACACATTACTATGAGAGCCCAGCATTGTACTCTAGGGATCCCTTGTCATGACCAATCCAACCGATCTCAAGAACATCGGGCTCAAGGCGACCCTTCCGCGCCTCAAAATCCTTGAGATTTTCCAGCATAGCCCGGTGCGTCACCTGACCGCCGAAGACGTGTACCGCAACCTCCTGCACGAGGAACTCGATATCGGTCTCGCCACCGTGTATCGTGTGCTGACGCAATTTGAGCAGGCCGGCCTGCTCTCGCGCAGCAATTTCGAATCGGGCAAGGCGGTGTTCGAACTGAACGAGGGGTCGCACCACGACCACCTCGTGTGCCTCGATTGCGGGCTGGTCGAAGAATTTTTCGACCCCGAAATCGAAAGCCGTCAGCAGTCCATCGCCAAGGCACGCGGCTTCAAGCTGCAGGAACACGCGCTGGCACTGTATGGGGCGTGCACGAAGGAGAATTGCCCGCATCGCAAGCACTGATGCGTCGCGGGTCGCCTGCGAACGCGACCTGGCAAGTCAGAAAAAAGACCCGGCCGATGGGCATCGGCCGGGTCTTTTTTATTCAGGCGGCGACAATCGCCGCTATCCGACCAGCTCCACGCTCGGCTCGAAGGCGAGGCGCCACGGCTCGGCCAACTGCAATTCGTCGCAATTCGGCGCATCGCCGCCGCGATCGACGACGATGAAGTCGCTGAGCTGATCCAGCGCGAGCAGCGGATGGTGCCAGACCCCTTTCGCGTAATTGACGCCCTGCCACGCATCGGTCCAGAACGCGCGCATGCGCGCGGCGTCGAACTCGCCGGCCGGCGCGACCACCATCAGATATCGGCCCGCGCGTAAGGGAATGAAAGCCTGGCTGCCGAGCGGATGCCGCTCCATCATCGTGATCTCGACGGGCAGCGCGCGCGGCTGCGCGCGAAACAGACTGACGAGCGGCCGGCCGCCCTGCTCCACCACGTCGACGCGCGCGAGGTCGTGATAGCGCTCGGTGGTACCGCCGTTGATCGGAAAACGACGCGCGCCGTCGAGTTCGATCACGTCGCCGAACGGCGCGAAGGCCGCGCGCGTCAGGCGTTCCATCTGCAGGATCTTCATGCGTGCCGCTCCATGACGTTGCTTGCGTTAAGCGATCTCGCCCCACAGACGCAGGCGCGACACGCCGCCGTCCGGGAAGATGTTGAAGCGCACGTGCGTGACCGGCCCGAGCGCGGCGAGGTCGTCCGCGAACGCGTGCACGTGATCCATCTGCAGTTTCTGTTCGCCGAGCAGCACCGGCCAGAACATCGCCTGCGTGACGAGGGAATCGTCTGTGCCGCCCGTCACCGATGCCGCCTGCAGCGAGCAGCGATCCGGGAAGTTGCCCTTGAAGTGCGCGGTGTCCACTTCGATCTTGCGGATCACGCCGGGCCGCGCGAGCGCGACGATCGCCCAGTCGTTACCCGGCTCGCGACGCCGCCGCGTTTCCCAGCCGTCGCCCATGTTCACGCCACGGCCCGGCATCAGCATCTGCGAGGCCGGCCCGAAATGCTGGTTGTTCGCGGCGACGAGGTACGCGCCGTTTTCGATCGCGGCGAGATCGAGCAGCGTGCCGCGCTCGACGCGGCTCCAGTCGCGCTGCGGCTGGCCATACACGCGCAGTCGCGCGAGCCCGCCGTCCGGATACAGATTCACGCGCAGATGGGTGACCGGGCGCGCGTCTTTCACCTCGACGTAGTGATGCTGGTTGCCCTGTAGCGTTGTCGCCGGCACGAGCGGCTGCCAGTCGGCGTGCTCGGGCGGCACGTCAGCGTCGCTATGACAGGCATCGATCGACGCCGCCGGCGGGAAATTGCCGGTGAAGTGGCTCGTATCGAGATCGACCCCATGCACGACGCCCGGCCGCGCGAGCCGGATCACGCAATGGTCGTGGCCGGTCGTGCGCTTGCGACGCGTCTCCCAGCCGTCCATCCACTTGCCGTGGTCGTCGTATTTGCCGGGGATGAACACCGCCGGCTGCGGGTCGAGCATGCGCTCTTTCGGCGCGAAGAATTCGTCGCTGGCGAACAGCGCCTTCGCGCCGAGGCGCGGATCGGCGAGGTTCATGTAGCGGCGTGTGAAGGCGGGAGCGTTCGGGTCGAGGATCGGGTTGGCCATGATGTCGGTCGGTGTCGAAGAGGTCAGAAACAGCCGGCGACGCCACGGCAACCGCCGGCTTTACGAAAAAAGGTCGAGGAGCTATCTGGAAAGCGATGCCGGTTCGTCTGGTCAGACCAGATCCCCGCGCAGCCGTCAGACCGCCGGCGCGGGTTCGGCCGCACCGGGTTCGACGAGCGTGTCGTCGACGACGGGCACGTAGCGCAGCGCCGCGTCTCGATTCAGCACGCGATGCGCGCGCGCCTTGTCGATATCGTTTTCCCACACGGCAACCACCACCGTCGCGACGCAGTTGCCGATCAGGTTGGTGAGCGCCCGGGCGATGCCGACGAACCAGTCGACCGGCAGAATCAGCACGAGACCGAGCACAGGAATCGCGGGAATCGCGGAGAGCGTCGCCGCGAGAATCACGATCGCAGAGCCCGGAATGCCGTGCGCGCCCTTCGACGTCACCAGCGACACCAGCACGACGACGATCAGGTCATGAATAGACAGCGGCGTGTTGGTCGCCTGCGCGATGAACAGCACGGCGAGCGTCAGATAGATCGAGAAGCCGTCGAGGTTGAACGAGTAGCCGGTCGGAATCACGAGACCGACCGTCGAATCCTTGACGCCCATCCATTCGAGCTTGCGCATGATCTGCGGCAGCACGGCGTCGGACGATGCGGTGCCGAGCACGATCGACAGTTCTTCGCGCAGATAGCGGATCAGCTTGAAGATGCTGAAGCCGGCGAGCCGCATCACCGCGCCGAGCACGAGCACGACGAACACCACGCAGCTCGCGTAGAACACCAGCACGAGCATGCCGAGCTGCTTCAGCGACTCGACGCCATAGGTGCCGGTCGTGAACGCGATCGCGCCGAGCACGCCGAGCGGCGCGAGCTTGATGATGAAGCCCATCACGCGGAAGAACACCTGCGACAGCTCATCGATCAAGCCGCTCACGCGCTGCGCGCGCTTGCCGAGCAGCGACAGCGCCGAGCCGAACAGCACCGAGAACACGAGGATCTGCAGAATGTCGCCGGTCGCGAACGCGTTGATCGCCGTGTCGGGGATGATCTTCAGCAGGAAGCCCGCTGTGTCCTTCAGGCTCTTCGCGTGTTCGGTATAGGTCGCGAGCGACGCCGCATCGAGCGAGTTCAGGTTCACGTTCATCCCTGCACCAGGACGCGTCGCGTAAGCGAGCACCGCGCCGATCACGAGCGCAATGGTCGTCATCGCCTCGAAGTAGATCACCGACTTCAAGCCCACGCGGCCGACCTTGCGCAGATCGCCCGCGTGCGCCATGCCGCTCACCACCACGCAGAACACGATCGGCCCGATCACCATCTTGATCAGCTTCAGAAAGCCGTCGCCAAGCGGCCGCAAGGACTGCGCGAAATGCGGAAACACGGCACCGAGCACGATGCCGGCCACGAGCGCTATCACGACCCGGCCAAATAGCGAATTGAAGAATTTCAACACGGCTTCCTCCTGCGGATGGTTATCTCGGTCACTTCTGTTCAGACTGGTCCGACCAGTACTGTTATGGCGAATAGTAGAAAGCCGATATACCCGCGTCAAGGACTCATCGAGCGGTGTTTACCCGTTGTGTTTTCGGCGATTTCGGGTCGGATTTCGGGTTTTCAGACGGCGCGCGGCGCGCCTTCTCGCGCGCAAGTATTAGAATTGCGGTCAGACCACGCTACCGAGCGATCCCTCATGAAAAACGTCCCGCACACCGTCACCGACGCGGCCATCGCGACCATCCGCGAGCGTATCGAGGGGGGCGTCTATCCGGTGGGCAGTCTGCTGCCGGCGCAGCGCCAGCTATCCGATGAACTGTCGATCAGCCGCGCGTCACTGCGCGAAGCGCTTTCCACGCTGGAAGCGCTTGGTCTGCTGGTGATCCGCCCCGGCAAGGGCGTCTACGTGGAAAGCGCGCAGGCGAAAAACGCGCAGGCGTGGCGCTTCGCCGAGCAGTCGTCGCTGCCCGACACGTATCAGATGCGCTACGCGCTCGAAGGCTTCGTCGCGCGTATGGCGGTGCTCGCGGTCACCAACGACGACCTCGTGTGGCTCGAGGAAAACATCACCGCGATGCAAAGCGCGCTCGCCTGCGAGGAACTCGACGAAGCAGCTCGGCTCGACTACGCGTTCCATATGCGCATCGTCAGCATCGCGGGCAATGCGGCGATCGAGTCAATCCTGCGCAGCAGCGCCGAGATCATGCAGGAAAGCCAGCGCATGCCGTTCTACCGGCGCGAGCGGGTGCTGTCCACGTACACCGAACATCGCGCGATTCTCGACGCGTTGAAGGCCCGCGATTCGCTCGCCGCGGGCAAGGCGATCGAGACACACATCGCGAACGCCGCGCAGCGCGCCGGCGTCTATTTCCCCACGCCGTAGACGGCAAAAATCGCAGACGAAAAAAAACCGCTCCGGAGAGCGGCTTTTTCATGCAGCGTGAAACCCGAAACTTACTTCGCGTTCGCGAGCGCCACAGCCGTGTCCAGCATGCGGTTCGAGAAGCCCCACTCGTTGTCGTACCAGCTCGACACTTTCACGAGTCGGCCCGACACCTTGGTCAGCGTCGAGTCGAACGTCGACGAAGCCGGGTTGTGGTTGTAGTCGATCGACACGAGCGGTGCGTCGTTGTAACCGAGGACGCCCTTCAGCGCACCTTCCGATGCTTCCTTCATGATCGCGTTGACTTCCTCGACCGTCGTGTCGCGCGCGGCGATGAACGACAGGTCGACGACCGACACGTTGATCGTCGGGACGCGGATTGCGTAGCCGTCCAGCTTGCCGTTCAGTTCGGGCAGCACGAGGCCGACCGCCGATGCCGCGCCGGTCTTGGTCGGGATCTGGCTATGCGTGGCCGAACGCGCGCGGCGCAGGTCTTCGTGGTACACGTCGGTCAGAACCTGGTCGTTCGTGTACGCGTGGATCGTCGTCATCAGGCCGTTCACGAGGCCGATCTTGTCGTTCAGCGGCTTGACCAGCGGCGCGAGGCAGTTGGTCGTGCACGATGCGTTCGAGATGACCGTGTCCGACGCCTTCAGCACGTTGTGGTTCACGCCGTAGACAATCGTCGCGTCGACGTCCTTACCGCCCGGCGCCGAGATGATGACCTTCTTCGCGCCGCCCTTGATGTGCGCGCTCGCCTTTTCCTTGGTCGTGAAAAAGCCCGTGCACTCCATCACGACGTCGACGCCCAGCTCGCCCCACGGCAGTTCGGCCGGGTTGCGGTTCGCCAGCACGCGGATCTTGTCGCCGTTCACGACGAGGTAGTCGCCGTCTACCGACACGTCGCCCGGGAACTTGCCGTGCGCGGTGTCGTACTGCGTCAGGTGGGCGTTGGTCTTCGCATCGCCCAGATCGTTGATGGCAACGATTTCGATATCGTGCTTCTTGCCGTTTTCATAGAAGGCGCGCAGGGTATTGCGGCCGATCCGGCCGTAGCCGTTGATTGCGACGCGAATCGTCATGATTTATCTCCTGATGGCTAAAAAATCCGTTTAGGTTCGCCTGGTCGGACATCCGGTTCGGTGCGTTGCCGCGCGCAGCCACGAGGGGCACGACGGCAATGCGACGCAACCATCAGCCGAGCGCGGCCTTGACCGTCGCCACCACGTGCTCGACGGTGAAACCGAAATGCTTGAACAGCACGCCTGCCGGGGCCGATTCGCCGAACGTGTCGATGCCGACCACGCCGCCTTCCAGACCCACGTACTTGCGCCAGAAATCCGACACGCCCGCTTCGATCGCGACGCGACGCACGCCATGCGGCAGCACGCGTTCGCGGTACTCGGCGTCCTGCCTGTCGAACACGGTCGTCGACGGAATCGACACGACGCGGGCGGCGATGCCTTCGCGCGCGAGGGGCTCGACGGCTTTCATCGCGAGTTCGACTTCCGAGCCCGTCGCGATCAGGATGATCTTACGCGCGACGATCTCTTCATCCCAGTCGCGCAGCACGTAGCCGCCCTTCTCGATGTTGGCGATCTGCGCGTCGGTGCGCTCGTTGAACTGCAGGTTCTGGCGACTGAAGATCAGGCACGACGGACCTTCATGCTCGATCGCATGGGTCCAGGCCACCGCGGTTTCGACCGTGTCGGCCGGGCGCCACGTTTGCAGATTCGGGATCAGGCGCAGGCTCGCGACGTGTTCGATCGACTGGTGGGTCGGGCCGTCTTCGCCGAGACCGATCGAGTCGTGCGTGAACACGAAGATCGACGGCGACTTCATCAGCGCGGCGACGCGCAGCGCGTTGCGGCTGTAGTCGGAGAACGTCAGGAACGTGCCGCCGAACGCCTTGTAGCCGCCGTGCAGCGCGACGCCGTTGATCGCCGCGCTCATGCCGAATTCGCGCACGCCGTAGTTCACGTAGTTGCCGGCGGCACGGCCTTCGGCATTCACGCGCACCGGCTTGGCGGCCTTCCAGTTGGTGAGGTTCGAGCCGGTCAGGTCGGCCGAACCGCCGAGCAGTTCGGGCAACACGGCCGACAGACCTTCGATGGCCTGCTGCGATGCCTTACGCGTCGCCACGGTCTCAGCGCGCTCGTTCGCGCCGGCGATGATCGCTTTCGCCTTATCTTTCCAGTCGGCCGGCAGTTGCTTCGCGCTGCGGCGCTTGAATTCGGCCGCTTCCTGCGGGTACTTCGCCGCGTAGGCAGCGAACGCCTCGTCCCATTCCGCTTCGAAGCGCGCGCCCGCTTCCTTCGCGTCCCATGCCGTGTAGACTTCCTGCGGAATCACGAACGGCTCCCACTTCCAGCCGATCGCTTCGCGCGTCGCCGCGATTTCCTTGTCGCCGAGCGGCGCGCCGTGCGAATCGTGCGAGCCCGCCTTGGTCGGCGCGCCTTCACCGATCACGGTCTTGCAGCAGATCAGCGTCGGCTTGTCCGACAGCTTCGCCTGCCTGATCGCCGCGTCGACCGCGTCGACGTCATGGCCGACCACGTGCGGGATCACGTTCCAGCCGTATGCTTCGAAGCGCTTCGGCGTGTCGTCGTGGAACCAGTGCACCACTTCGCCGTCGATCGAAATGCCGTTGTCGTCGTAGAACGCGATCAGCTTGTTCAGCTTCAGCACGCCCGCGAGCGAGCAGGCTTCGTGCGAGATGCCTTCCATCAGGCAGCCGTCGCCGACGAACACGTACGTGTGGTGATCGACGATCCTGGCGTCGGGCTTGTTGAATTCGGTGGCGAGCAGCGATTCGGCGAGCGCCATGCCGACCGCGTTCGCGAGACCCTGGCCGAGCGGGCCGGTGGTCGTCTCGACGCCTGGCGTGATGCCGTATTCCGGGTGACCCGGCGTCTTCGAATGGAGCTGGCGGAAGTTCTTCAGCTCGTCCATCGGCAGGTCGTAGCCGGTCAGATGCAGCAGCGAGTACAGCAGCATCGAGCCGTGACCGTTCGACAGCACGAAGCGGTCGCGATCGGCCCATTGCGGGTTCTTCGGGTTATGGCGCAGATGACGCGACCACAGGGCGACGCCGATTTCGGCCATGCCCATCGGCATGCCGGGGTGACCGGAGTTCGCCTTTTGAACGGCGTCCATGGCCAACGCGCGGATCGCGTTGGCCATCAGGGAGGTGGGTGCGGGAGACGGGGTCGTCATGTCGAGTCCGGAGACAGAGTCAGAAAGCGGGGGCGCGCTTGAGGCCCGGAAGCTCGGCGGTCACTTCGCTACGGCGCACGATGCGGCGCCAGGAGACGCGAAACGGGCAGAGCAAGCGGACAAGGCTGAAAGCGTCACATTCTAGCAGAAGGCTAACCCCCTACCCGGCCGGAAAGCCGCCTGGCCACGTGGTTCAACGCACACCGCCAGGCGGCGGCATTTACAATTCGAGCAGCTGTGTGTCCGCACTACCGATCGAGCCCGTCCGCCGTGAACGCCCTGCTATTGTTCCAGCCTTGTCCCGACGCCGTCTACGGCTTTCCTCACTCGCGCCTCGTCGAGCGTGTCGAATCCCGTTATCAGACGATCGAGATCTGGGACACGCCGCAGCTCGGCGCGCTGTTCACGCTCGACGGCCGTCCGATGACGTCCGCAGGCGACGAGTTCATCTACCACGAATGCATGGTGCATCCGGCCACGCTCGCGCATCCGGCGCCGCGCGCGGCGCTGGTGCTCGGCGGCGGCGATGGCGGGGCCGCGAGGCAATTGCTCAGGCATCCGGGCATCGAGCGGATCGTCGTCGCGGAGCTCGATCCCGAGGTCGTGCGGCTCACGCGCGGACATTTGCCGCAGGTGCATGGCGGTGCGTTCGACGATCCGCGCGTCGAGCTGGTGATCGGCGATGCGGCGGACTACGTCGCGGCGGCGGCCCGCGCGACGCAGGGTGCAACGAACGTCGCGGCCGCGCAGTTCGACCTCGTCGTATTCGACCTGACGCCACCCGATTCGCCAGCGGCCGGCCTGTACACGCCGACCTTCTACGCGCAGTTGAAGCGCGTGCTGCGTGCTGATGCGTTGCTGTCGCTCCATCTCGGCTCGCCGTACCACCACGCGCCGCGCATCGCCGCGCTGCTCGGCGATCTGCACGCCGCGTTCGCACAGGTGCGCACGCTGGGCACCTTCGTGCCGCTCTACGGCTCGCTATGGCTGATGGCGATCGCCAGCGACACGCTCGACCCCGCCGCGCTCACCGCCGACACGCTCACCGAGCGTCTCGCCGCGCGCGGCATCGATTCGCTGCGTCATTACGAACCAGCCCTGCACGCGGGGCTATTCTCGGCGGCGCGATCGGCGCGCGATAAACTGAGCCCGTTGACGAAGTCGTCCTTTTGAAGCGCGGACACCTTGCGCGAATCGGTTCGTGTGATGCCGGCGTGCCGCGCCCGACCGAAACCCGCAACCGTGGCCTCGCCGCCTCACGAGATCCGGAGAACTCCATGACCGCCCCCCACCCCGCCGGTGTGCCCTGGCTCACCCCCTATCTGACGGTGCGCGACGCGCGCGCGTCGACGGCATTCTTCTCGGCGGCGTTCGGTTTCGACGTGCGCGACAGCGTGCAGGACGACGGCGTCGTCATGCACGTCGAGATGACCTATCAAGGCCAGCTGATCGTGATGTTCGCGCCTGAAGGCGCGTTCGGCTCGACCGCGAAGACGCCGAAAAGCGCGGGCACGATCGCGCCGCAATCGTTCTATGTCTATGTCGAGGACGTCGACGCCGTGTATGCTCGCGCGCTCGCGGCCGGCGCGAAGTCGCTGAGCGAGCCACAGGACCAGTTCTGGGGCGACCGCTTCGCGCAGGTCGAGGATATCGACGGCTATCGCTGGGCACTCGCCCGCCACCTGTCCTGAATTCAAGAGTCTCCCGTCGATGCCCCGTTTTTTTGTTGATATCCCGCTTTACGCCGACGACGTGATCGCACTGCCCGACGACGTCGTGCGCCACGTGGCCGTGCTGCGTCTGCAGCCAGGCGATTCCCTGACGTTGTTCAACGGCCAGGGCGGCGAATACGGCGCCGAACTCGTGGAGGTCGAGCGTCGTGCGGCTCGCGTGAAAATCGGCGAATTTCGCGCGATCGAGGTCGAGCCGCCGTATCGGCTGACGCTCGCCCAAGGCATCGCCGGCGGCGACAAGATGGACTGGCTGATCGAGAAGGCGGTCGAACTCGGCGCCTCGGGCTTCGTGCCGCTCGCGACCGCGCGCAGCGTCGTGCGGCTTACCGGCGAGCGCGCGCAGCGGCGGCAGCAGCACTGGCAGGGTGTGGTGCGGGCGTCGTGCGAGCAGTGCGGACGTAATCGGGTTCCGGACGTGATGCCGGTGTGCGAGATTGGCGCGTGGCTCGATACGCTCTCGCGCGAGCCGGCGCCTGACGAGCTGCGCCTGCTGTTATCGCCGCGCGCGAGCATCGGCTTTGCGGCGCTGCCTGACGCGCCGCCGCCTGGCGGCGTGACGCTGCTGATCGGCCCCGAAGGCGGCCTTTGCGCCGACGAGGAAGCCGCCGCCGGCGAACAGGGCTTTACCGCGATTGGCTTGGGACCGCGTGTGCTGCGCACCGAGACCGCCGGCATCGCAGTGTTGGCGGGGCTCGCGGCGCGCTGGGGCGGCTGGTGAGCGGGTGCTTGCCCAAGCAGCGCGACAAAAGCAAAGGCCCGCCAATTAGCGGGCCTTTGCCGTTTATACCGCGACGTTCACTGTCAGATTCGAGCAGCTACGCCTGAACAGGCGAAAATCCGGCGAACTTCAAGCGAACGAGTAGAACACCCGGAACGCGACCTTACGCTCGGCCCAGAATTCGGCCGCTTCACGGAACACGTCGAGCAGCGTCTCGCGCCCTTCCTTGTCGAATTTCTGCGCGATCGGCAGGTGTTCGAGCACGATCACGAAGCCGGGCTGCGCGCCGGCCTTGTGCACGAGGTCGGTCAGGCAGTCGTAGAGCGCGTCGTAGTTCTTGCCGAAATGCTTGGGAAACAGGAACGACGTCGCGATCGTCTCGAGCACTTCCTGCTTCGAGGCGGCGTTCGCGCAGTACGCATACAGAAAGTGCTGGCCGAGCAGGTTGGCCTCGTCGGCGAGATCCTGCACGCGGAACGCGCGGATCGACTGCACGATGTTCGGCCGCACCGTCCTGAAAAGGCTCATGGGCTCCTCGTTCGATGAAACCACCGTGGCAGCCTCGCTTTGATTGTCGCGACCCTGCTCGTCGGCGCGCATCTTCATGACGCGTTGGAACAAATTGCCGTCGCCGGCCGCGAAAAGATCCGTCGCGACTCCGGAATCGTGCGCGTAGATGTTGTCGCTCATGCCGTTCATCCCAATGTCATTCAACAATATGGTTAAAACTGGTGCAATGGTCGTCCGAGTAATAACAATTGTCGGTCCGCTGTAGCGGACCTCCGCAGACGATGCGGCGCGCCCCGCGATTACGCGCGTGAGGCGTGGGGACGGTGTATTCGTGGTAATAGCCGCGCCGGTGGGCGGGCAGCACCCGTTCGTAGTTGCCGAATACGATGCCGTCCTTCTGATACGGGTAAGGCCCGCCGGCGGCAATGAGGTTCAACGTATCGACCGCCTCACGCGGCAATTGCGCCAGCGCGATGGTGCCCACCGCGCTTCCACCCCAGCTGGCGCCGAGTAATCTCGCGCCAGCGCTTCGGGCGCGGAACTGGACAACGCGCAGAGTGCGGCGGCACCGATCAGCACGCCTTTCATGCGCAACCAGTTGCGTGCCATGTATCCGGTTTCCCCGCTGTCAGATCACGAGTTTGACGACCATGAAAGTCGTAAGGGTATCGCTAATAGCCTTTGGAATCAACGTTCGACGGCCGATGGCACCCCGCCTCACCCCGCGGAAAAGCCGGTGGCGCGGACTTTGACGACTTTTGACAGAATGTTTAGCTCGATCAGGCTAAACTGAGCTCAACCGTGATCGAATGCAGTGCGGGCGGTGCAAGCGGCCGCTGGCCGAGACGCTCGATTGCGGTTGTTGGAGCCTGAAACCACTGAGCCGAAAGGCCGTGTCATTGCCATTTTTCGGGGTGGCGATCCCCAGCTTGCCCTGAGGGCGTGCCCATTGCGGGCACGCCTTTTTTTTCAGGTACGCCGGGTGGAAAACCGGCGCCGGGCCCGTCGCGGCCCGATCACGATGCGCAGTTAGCGGGTTGCGCTAACGTCCGCGACCAGCAGCGCCGTCATGTTGACGATCCGGCGCACCGTCGCCGACGGCGTCAGCACGTGCACCGGCTTGGCCGCGCCGAGCAGAATTGGGCCAATCGCAATGTTGTTGCCGGCCGCCGTCTTCAGCAGGTTGTACGAGATATTGGCCGCGTCGATGTTCGGCAGCACCAGCAGGTTCGCGTCGCCTTCGAGCGTCGAATCGGGCAATACCTCACGGCGCAGGTTGGCGTCGAGCGCGACGTCGCCGTGCATTTCGCCGTCAACTTGCAGCCCCGGCGCGCGTTCGCGCAGGATCTCGAGCGTATCGCGCATCTTCTGCGCCGTCGGCGCGTTGCTCGAACCGAAGTTCGAGTGCGACACGAGTGCAACCTTCGGCTCGATGCCGAAACGGCGCACTTCCTCGGCTGCCATGATCGTGATCTCAGCCAGCTCGGCCGGTGTCGGATCGACATTCACGTGCGTATCGACGAGGAAAATCTGCCGATTCGGCAGCACCAGCGCGTTCATCGCCGCATAGACTTTCGCGCCGGGCTTCTTGCCGATCACCTGATCGATGAAGTGCAGGTGGCGGTGCGTGGTGCTGACCGTACCGCAGATCATGCCGTCCGCCTCGCCCTTCTTGACCATCATCGAGCCAATCAGCGTGGTGCGGCGGCGCATCTCGAGCTTGGCCATCTGCGTGGTGATGCCCTTGCGCGACATCATCTTCGCGTATTCCTGCCAGAACTCGCGGTAACGTTCGTCATGATCGGTGTTGACGACCGTGTAGTCCTGCCCCGCGACGAGCCGCAGGCCATAACGCGCGATCCGCTGCTCGATCACGGCCGGCCGGCCGATCAGGATCGGCTTTGCGAGCTTTTCGTCGACGATGATCTGCATCGCGCGCAGCACGCGCTCTTCTTCGCCTTCCGCGAACACGATGCGCTTCTTCTCCGGCTCGACGCTGCGCGCGAGCTGGAAGATCGGCTTCATCGTCGTGCCGCTGTGATAAACGAACTGCTGCAGATGCTGCGCGTATGCGTCCATGTCCTCGATTGGACGCTCGGCGACGCCGCATTCCATCGCGGCCTTCGCCACCGCGGGCGCGACCTTCACGATCAGACGCGGATCGAAGGGTTTCGGAATCAGGTATTCCGGTCCGAACGATAGATCCTGGATGCCGTACGCGGTCGCGACGATGTCGCTCTGCTCCTGGCGCGCCAGCTCGGCGATCGCGTTGACGGCGGCGATTTCCATTTCGCGCGTGACCGTCGTCGCGCCGGCGTCGAGCGCGCCGCGGAACAGAAACGGGAACACGAGCACGTTGTTGACCTGGTTCGGGTAATCGGTGCGGCCCGTGCACAGCACCGCGTCCGGACGCACTTCGAGCGCGAGTTCCGGCAGGATTTCCGGCGTCGGGTTCGCAAGCGCGAGGATCAGCGGCCTGGCGGCCATCTGCTTGACCATGTCCTGCTTGAGCACGCCGCCGGCCGACAACCCGAGGAACACGTCCGCGCCTTCGATCACCTCGGCAAGCGAGCGCGCGTCGGTTTCACGCGCGAAACGCTCCTTGTCCGGGTCCATCAGTTCGGTGCGGCCCTTGTACACGACGCCCGCGAGGTCGGTCACGGTGATGTTTTCGAGCGACAGGCCGATGTCGACCAGCAGGTCCAGACACGCGAGCGCCGCCGCGCCCGCGCCCGACGCGACCAGCTTGACTTCCTTGATGTCCTTGCCGACGACCTTCAGGCCGTTGGTGACCGCCGCCGCGACGACGATCGCGGTGCCGTGCTGGTCGTCGTGGAAGACCGGAATCTTCATGCGCTTGCGGCATTCGCGCTCGACGATGAAGCAGTCCGGCGCCTTGATGTCTTCGAGGTTGATGCCGCCGAAGGTCGGTTCGAGCGCGGCGATCACCTCGACCAGCTTGTGCGGATCGTTCTCGTTGATCTCGATATCGAACACGTCGATGCCGGCGAACTTCTTGAACAGGACGGCCTTGCCTTCCATGACCGGCTTCGACGCGAGCGGCCCGATGTTGCCGAGGCCCAGCACCGCGGTCCCGTTCGTGACGACGCCAACGAGGTTGCTGCGCGCGGTGAAGCGCGCGGCGTTCAGCGGGCTCTCGACGATTTCCTCGCACGCGAACGCGACGCCAGGCGAATACGCCAGCGCGAGGTCGCGCTGGTTGATCATCTGCTTGGTCGGGGCGATCGCGATTTTGCCGGGAGTCGGGAACTCGTGGTAATCGAGAGCTGCTTCGCGGAGTTTGGTATTGACGGGATTCGACATAAGGCGGGCTTCGGAGGGCAGATTAGAATAGACGTTCGACGGCATTGTAGCCCCAATTGCCTACGCAATTCCTTCAATACGGGTACAACAGCCGCGACTGAAACAGCGTGAAAGCGCGCGTTGCCCGTTGTCCGGATGGTCCGGCGCTTGCGACGGGGCATCACGCTCAATCAGCCTGATCCGCGCCATTTCTCCAATCGTTCTCCGCTCACCGTCCGCCATCATGCTTTCCGAGTTTTCGCTGATCGATCGTTTCTTTGCCCGCCGCGCCGCCGCCGTGCGGCCCGCCAATGCCGAAGGCGGCACGCTCGGCATCGGCGACGATTGCGCGTTGCTGGCGCCGCCTGCCGGCGAAATGCTGGCGATATCGACGGACATGCTGGTCGAAGGCCGTCATTTCTTCGCCGATATCGATCCCGAAGCGCTCGGTCACAAGGCGCTTGCCGTCAATCTGTCTGACCTCGCCGCAATGGGCGCACAGCCGCGGGCGTTCACGCTGGCCTTCTCGCTGCCGAAAGCCGACGAAGCCTGGCTTTCCGGTTTCAGCGAAGGCCTGTTCGCGCTCGCCGAGCGCTACGGTTGCGAGCTGATCGGCGGCGATACGACGGGCGGGCCGCTCAATCTGTGCATTACGGTATTCGGCAGCGTGCCGCCACGAACAGCCTTGCGCCGCGATGCCGCGCAACCCGGCGACGACATCTGGATCTCCGGCACTCTCGGCGACGCGCGCGCCGGCCTCGGCGCGCGGCGCGGCGAATGGTCCGCCACCCCGAATGACGCCGCGACGTTCCGCCGGGCGCTCGAACGCCCCGAGCCGCGCATCGCGCTCGGCCTCGCGCTGCGCGGCATCGCACACGCGGCGCTCGACCTGTCGGATGGACTCGCCGGCGATCTGCGGCACATCCTCGAACGCTCGTCGGTGGGCGCGAGCGTCGACGTCGATGCGGTGCCGCGCTCGGCCGCGCTACGCCGCCTGCCGCCCGACGTCCAGCAGCGCTGCACGCTCGCCGGCGGCGACGACTACGAGCTGTGCTTCACCGCGCCCGCCGCCGCGCGCGCCGCGGTCGAGGCCGCCGCGCAGAAGGCCGCCGTGCCGGTCACCCGCATCGGTACAATAAGCGCACTGGAGGCGGCCACCGACCGCCCGGCCATCGCGTGGCGCAACGCCAGCGGCGCGCCGCTCACTCTGACCTTGCAAGGTTTCGATCACTTTCATGCAGAATGACCCCCCGCTCGGCCCCGCCGACGACTTCCTCGGCGGCGAGCCGCCCCAGGCGCCTGGACCGCGCGAGCCGAAGCCTGCTCAGCCGCGCCGCGCGACCGCGCGCTTCATGCTGTCGCATCCAGTCCACCTTCTGTCGCTCGGCTTCGGCAGCGGGCTGTCGCCCATCGCACCGGGCACGATCGGCACGCTGCTCGGGTGGGCCTCGTTCGCGGTGCTGAGTCGTTATCTGACAGTTATCGAATGGGGCGTGCTGATCGGCGTCGGCTTTCTCGGCGGCATCGCGTTGTGCGGCTTTACCGCGAAGCGGCTCGGCGTCGAGGATCCGTCGGCGGTCGTGTGGGACGAAATCGTCGCGATCTGGCTCGTGCTGCTGATGGTCACGCCTGCCACGCTCACCGGCCAGGTGTGGGCGTTCCTGATCTTCCGCTTCTTCGACATGGTGAAGCCGCCGCCGATCGGCTACTTCGACCGCCGGCTGAAAGGTGGCTTTGGCATCATGTTCGATGACCTGATCGCCGCATTTTTTACGTTGCTGGTGATTGCGCTGTGGCGGATGTCGGTTTGAGCGCCGCCTGTTCACCGTTCGAGTACCGTTCGACTGTTTTGGTCGCCGCCCGGCCCCTGCCGTTCGCCGCGCCGCCCGGCCGGCTTCGTTTTCCGGATTGACTGAGATCATGCCTACCGATTCCGTCGTTCACCAGCTTGCGATCCGCGTGAGCAACCGTCTGCGCGACGAGCGCCTGATGCTCGTGACCGCCGAGTCCTGCACGGGCGGCATGGTCGCGACCGCGATCACCGACATCTCCGGCAGCAGCGGCTGGTTCGAACGCGGCTTCGTCACGTATTCGAACCAGGCGAAAAGCGAAATGATCGGTGTGCCGGCCGACCTGATCGAAAAGCACGGCGCGGTCAGCGAGCCGGTCGCACGAGCGATGGCCGAAGGCGCGCTGCGCAACAGCCGAGCGCAGGTGTCGCTGTCGATCACCGGTGTCGCCGGCCCCGGCGGCGGCACGGAAACCAAGCCTGTCGGGATGGTGTCGTTCAGTTGGAGCAACCGGCTGCACACGTCGGTGGAAACGAAGATTTTCAAGGGCGACCGCGACCAGATCCGCGTGCAGGCCGCGGCGCACGCGCTGCGCGGCCTGCTGGCGCTACTCGACGAACGCGAGCATTGAGCGGCGGCTAACTATCACCGAGGAGGCGGACAATGCCGGATTCGCGCGCGATCGCAGACGAACTGATCCGCCGCTTCGATCTGAAGCCCCATCCTGAAGGCGGCTTTTTTGCGGAGACCTACCGCTCGGCCGCGCGTGTGCTGCGCGCCGGCGAGCCGAGCGAGGTTGGGAACGCCCGTGCGGCGTCGACTGCGATCCATTACTTGCTGTGCGACGGCGCGCATTCGGCGTGGCATCGGATCCGTTCCGATGAAGTCTGGCATTTCTATGCCGGCGAGCCGCTGCTGGTCCACGTGCTCGATGAAAGTGATGCCGGCGGTGCGCTCGTCACGCACCGGCTCGGCAATCCGCTCACGCATCCCGATACGGTCTGTCAGGCCGTCGTGCCGGCCGGCTTGTGGTTCGCGGCCGAGTGCGCCGATCCGGCATCGTTCGCGCTGGTCGGCTGCACGGTCGCGCCGGGTTTCGAATTCAGCGAGTTCGAACTCGCGGAGGTGGACGCGCTGAAGGCGCGGCATCCGCGGCATGCGGGGTTGATCGGGCGGCTCGCACCGGCGCGCTGACGCGCCGCGCCGGTCGTCGCGGGATCGCCCGCCGCGGGATCGCCCGCCGCGGGATCGCCCGCCGCGGGATCGCCCGCCGGTTCAACGAAACGCGTTGATCCGGTCGCGGGTGTCCTTCGCGGTCTGCGCGGCCGCTTGCACGAAATCGTCGCCCTTGCCCGCGTAGATGATCGCGCGCGAAGAGTTGATCAGCATGCCGGTGCCGTTCGCGGTGCGTCCGGCGCTCACGGTGGCCTGCACGTCGCCGCCTTGCGCGCCGATGCCCGGAATCAGCAGCGGCATGTCGCCGACGATCCCCCGCACCACTTCGATTTCCTTCGGAAACGTCGCGCCGACCACGAGCCCAAGCTGGCCGCTCGCATTCCACTTCTGCGCGGCCAGTTGCGCGACGACCTGATACAACGGCCGACCGCTTGTCTCGAGAAACTGCAGATCCGAGCCACCCGCGTTCGACGTGCGACACAGCACGATCACGCCCTTGCCTGCGTGCTCGAGATACGGCTCGATCGAATCGAAACCCATGTACGGATTGACCGTCACCGCGTCGGCCTGGTAGCGCTCGAAGGCCTCGCGTGCGTATTGCTCGGCCGTGCTGCCGATATCGCCGCGCTTGGCGTCGAGAATCACCGGCAGGCCCGGATGGTTCGCGTGAATGTGGGCGATCAGCTGCTCGAGCTGCTCTTCTGCGCGATGCGCGGCGAAGTAGGCGATCTGCGGCTTGAACGACGACGCGTACGGCGCGGTTGCATCGACGATCGTGCGGCAGAACTCGAAGATCGCGTCGGCGCGGCCCGCGAGCGCACCCGGGAATTTGCTGGGCTCGGGATCGAGGCCAACGCACAGCAGCGAGTTCGTGCGCTGCCAGGCGTCGTTGAGTGTCTGGATGAAATTGGACATGGTGAGTCTCGCGGCGAGCCGGTAATCGGAGGAGGCGCGTATTTTACCTGTCCCACGAACGCCGTCCGTCGATGGCGGTCACCGCGCGGCCCGCGCCTCATAGGCGATAGCAGCGCCAGGCCGCCCGTTCGGACGTTCGTCCGGCCGGCGGCCCGGCGGCTACGACTGCGGCTACTTCCTGCGCCGCGCGCCGCGCCCGCCCGGCATCGAGCGCAGTCCAGTCCGCTCGACCGTGAAGCGGAACGTGCGCGTCAACCGCTCGCCGCGCTTGAGCAGCGTCATGCCGTTTTCGCTCGCGCCGCCCGCCAGGTTCATTGCATTGATCGGATGATCGACCGGTTCGAAGCAGAAGAAGTCTTCGCCGGGCGGCGTGTACAGCACGTAATAGTCAGTGTCGGCGGCGATGTTCAGCGACAGACGGCGCTTCGGCCACACCACTGCCGCCTGGCCGCTCCAGCCGGTGAACGCGTGATTAACGATCGTCTCCGGCAGCGGATACGCGACGCCGAACTGCCACGCGGGGGGCGCCGGCACGTGGCGCACCGGCAGCCAGTCGTCGCCCGAGAGCCACAGGCCGCCGGCCGCCGCCGACAGCTCGGTGTCCGCGTCGCGCACGAAGAACGGATGCACGCCGAGCCCGAACGGCAGCGTCTCGCGGCCAGCGTTTTCGATGTCGAGCGAGACGACCAGCGTTGGGCCGTCCAGCGTGTAGGTTTGTGTCGCGCGGAACGCGTATGGCTTGCCGTCGCTGCGGTCGAGCGCGAGACGCACGTGCTCGCGGCCCGCGTCGAGCACCTGCCATTGCGCGAGCCAGCCGTCGCCGTGAATCGGCAGCGGCTCGTCGGCGCGGTTGCGCGGTACCTCGACGCGCCGCCCGGCCACGCTGAAATGGCCGCCGCCGATGCGGTTCGAGTACGGCAAGAGCGGATAGCAGGCCAGCTGGTTCGGTTGCGTATCGCCACCGACGTGACTGCAGCGCCGGAAGATCGGCGTCAGCGCGCCGTCGTCGCGCCAGTCGAAGCGGGTCACACCGCCGCCGAGCGTCGGCGCGACATCGAGACGCAATTGCGAGTTGGCGAGTGTGATGCACGCGACATCGCCGGCGCTGCCTTCGCCGAGGGCCACCGCCGACGTGCTCGGGCCCGCCAGCACGGGATTGGCCGCCGCGGCGAGTCGCGAGCGTCGCGTTTGAGAGGTTGGGGATGAGGCTGAAACGAGATTCGCAACAGTCATATCTGGCTCCATCGAGAGGCGTGGGACGTTGCCGTCAGGGTTGACGGGAGTTGCGGGCGACTTTTTGTGACCAATTCGCCTCGAGTCCGAACTGCATGCTGCCGATTCGTTGCCGGCCGGTCGCGGGCGTATTGCTCGCGGACCGAAACTGCCACATCGACTTCTGCTTCACCTTCAGGATCGCGGCCCCGGCGTGCGGCCGGGGCTGCGTCATTCTGCGCTAGATAGGCGCGCCCTGGAACAGCGGCTCCGCAACACCGCGCCGCGCGAGCGTCGCGACGAACAGGTCGCCCGCGAGCGTGTCGGCCGCGCGCGCCGTCGCATCGAGCTCGGCGTAGGCGCTCGTGATGTACAGCGTGTCGAGCGCCGTCTCGCCCTGGGCGCTGCCCGTGGCCTGGCCGAGCGCGGCACCGCCGATCGCGACGCAGCTCGGCTGCGTGGTGGGCACGTCGATGCGCTCGGTTTCCACGCCATCGGGGCCGTAACGCACCACGCGCGCGCCGCCCCATTGCGCGTTCCACAGGCCGCCGTCGCTGTCGACGGTCGAGCCGTCGGGGATGCCTTTCGCATCGGTCAGGCGAGTGAACAGGCGATCGTTCGCGATGCCGCCGTCCGCGCGATAGTCGCACGCGCGGATTTCACGCGTCGGCGAATCGCAGTAGTACATCGTCGCGCCGTCGGGACTGAATGCGATGCTGTTCGAAATCGCCGGCGCTGGCAACGGTAAACGTTCGAGCGACAGATCGTGATTCAACCGATAAAAGCCGGCGACCGTCTGCCGTTGCCCGCTTTCGTCCTTGGTGCCGAACACGAAACGCCCTTGCCGATCGCAGCGGCCGTCGTTGACGCGCGTGTTGAGACCGGGCTCGACGTCGACGATGCGCTGCGTGCCGCCCTTCTCCAGATCGAAAAACGCGAGGTGCGATGCGAGCCCGAGCAGCACGTAGCGCGGGTTTTCGCACAGTGCGAAGGTGGCGAGCCGCTCGGGCATGTCGAACGAATCGCTGCGGCCGTCGGCCGGATCGTAGCGCCACAGCCGCGCGCCTTCGATGTCGGTCCAGTAGAAGCGGCCGCTCCTCGCGCACCAGGTCGCGCCTTCGCCGAGCTCGCATTGCGCGTCGAGCAGCAGCGTGGCCCGCTGCACGCGCGGGCTGGCGCTCACGCCCAGCCTCCGTCGACGACGATGTCCTGCGCGGTGATCATGCGGCTGTCGTCGGCGGCGAGGAACAGCGCCATGCGCGCGAGGTCGGCCGGCATCAGCTCGGCGTCGATGCACTGGCCTTCCTTGATCTGGCGGCGGCCGTTGTCGTCGAGCCACAGGCGCAGCTGCTTGTCGGTCATCACCCAGCCCGGCACCAGCGTGTTGACGCGGATATTGAAGTGGCCGAGGTCGCGCGCGAGCCCGCGCGTCAAACCCTGCACCGCCGACTTCGACATCACGTACACCGGATAGCCGCCGTTCTTCAGCATCCAGCTGATCGAGCCGAGGTTGATGATCGAGCCGCTACGCGCGGCCTTCATGTCCTCCATCACGGCCTGCGCCGCGAAGAACTGATGGCGGATGTTTACGGCGATGCCCGCGTCGAACGACTCGCGCGTCACGTCGCCGATCTGATGGCGCTTGTCGTTCGCAGCGTTGTTGATGAGCACCTGGATCGGACCCAGCGCGGCCTTCACGTCGGCGATCGCTTTTTGCAGCGCGTCGACGTCGGTCAGATCGCAGGCCAGAAACAGCGGCTTGTGCTTCGAATCGCCGAGCTGGTCGGCGAGCGCGTCGCCCGCGCTCGCGTCGATATCGAAGAACGCGACGCGCGCGCCCTGCGCCGCAAAGTGCTCGACGAACGATGCGCCGATGCCGGTCGCGCCGCCCGTGATCAGCACCGTACGGTCGACGAGGCTCGGATAGCGCGCGTACGCGGTGTCAGCGAGGCTGGCGTTTGCATTGGCCGGAGACGACATCGTTCGATTCCTTTATGAGCTTGGATGTGCTTGGGATGGGGTGAAAGCGACTCAATCGCGCGAGCCGCGGTTCTTCAACTGGTCGAGCAACACGGCCGCGAGCAGGATCGCGCCGCGCACCAGGTACTGATAGAACGCGTCGATGTTCAGCAGGTTCATCACGTTCTCGACCGTACCCATGATCAGCACGCCGATCACGACGCCGGAGATCGTCGCGCGGCCGCCCAACAGCGACACGCCGCCGAGCACGCACGCGGAGATCACGTTCAGCTCGAAGCCTTCGGCGGCGTTCGGCTGACCCGACGTGATACGCGACGCGAGAATCACGCCGGCAAGCGCGGTGACGGCGCCCTGGATCAGAAAGATGTAGACGCGCGTGCGCTCCACGTTGATACCGGCGAGCCGCGACGCTTCCGGATTACCGCCGATCGCCAGCGTATTGCGGCCGTACACGGTTTGGTTCAGCATCACGCCGAACACAATGAAGCAGATCAGCGTGACCCAGATCGGCAGCGACACGCCGAAGAACGTCAGGCCGCCGAGCGCGATGAACGTATCGGACGACACGCCGACCGCCTGCCCATGCGACACGATGAAGCCGAGGCCACGCACGATTTCCATCGTCGCGAGCGTCGTGATCAGCGCGTTGATGCGCAGGTACGCGATCACCGCGCCGTTGACGAAGCCGATCACCGCGCCCGCCGCGACCGCCGCGATGATCGCGATGACCGTGCTGTTGGTCGCGTTGAGCACCATCGCGCACAGCACGCCGGCGAACGCGACGGTCGAGCCGACCGACAGGTCGAAGTCGCGCGACGCGAGGCAGAACATCATCGTGCACGCGACCATGCCGATCTGCGAGATCGACAGCGCGAGGCCGAGCATGTTCTCGATCGAGAAGAAATGATCGACGGTCAGCGACATCGTGACGAACATCAGGATGAAGATCACGATCAGGCTGTATTCGGTGATCTGCTGCCACCATTTGGCCTTGTCGCCGGTCTGCGGAATCAGCGCGTCGGCCGCGCTCTTGGCGGTCTGCTGCGCGAGATTTTCTCTGGCTTGCATGTTCAATACTCCTCCCCGTTCCCCACGGGTTGCGGACTCGCGTCCGGATAAGGTTCAGGCCGCGCGCGACGCGCTCTGGTTGGCGGCGTTGGCGTTCGCGTTTTCAGGCAGCGCGGTCGAGCTTTGCGGCAGCGCGAGGCTCAGCACCGACTGTTCGGTCGCGTCCTTGCGCGCGAGCTCGCCGGAAATGCGGCCCTGGCGCATCACGACGATCCGGTCGGACACGCCGAGCACTTCCGGCAATTCCGACGAAATCATCACGATCGCGCAGCCGCGCTCCGCGAGCTGATAGATCACGTTATAGATCTCGTGTTTCGCGCCGACGTCGATGCCGCGTGTCGGTTCGTCGAGAATCACGACTTTCAGATCGGGCTCGGCGAGCCAGCGCGACAGAATCGCCTTCTGCTGGTTGCCGCCCGACAGGAAGCGGATCTTCTGCCGCCGATGCGGCGTCTTGATCTTCAGCAGCTTGATGAAACGATCCGCCGTCTGCGCCTCCTTCTTGCGATCGAGAAACACGCCCGCGCGCAGATAGTGACGGCGGCAGCTGATGTTGATGTTCTCCGCGACGCTCGCCATCGCGACGATGCCCTCTTCCTTGCGATCCTCGGGACACAGCACGATGCCGTGCTTAATCGCCTCGCCCGCGCTGCGCACCTTGATCGGCTTGCCGTCGAGTATGAGTTCGCCGCCCTTGCGATGCTCGGCGCCGTACACCAGATGCATCAGCTCGCTGCGACCCGCGCCGACGAGTCCGAAGAAGCCGACGATCTCGCCGCGCCGCACCTCGAAGCTCGCCGGCTGCGCGAGCGGATGACCTTCGATCGCCTTCGCCGCGAAACGCACTTCACCGAGCGGCCGCGCCGAATAGCTATAGATGTCCGAAATTTCGCGCCCGACCATCTCGCTGACGATCGTGTCGCGCGACACGCCTTCTAGCGTGGGATGCGACGCGACCTTGCGGCCGTCGCGGAAGATCGTGCACGCGTCGCACAGCTCGTAGATCTCGTCCATGCGGTGCGAGATGTAGATCATCGCGCGGTTGTCGGCGCGCAGATCGCGCACCAGCTTGAACAGCACCTCGGTCTCGCGGTGCGACAGCGAGCTGGTCGGCTCGTCGAGCGCGATCACGCGCGCGTTGCGCATCAGCGCCTTGCAGATTTCGACCATCTGCCGCTGCGCGATCGACAGCTTGCGCAGCTTCGCGTTCGGATCGAGCGCGACGCCCATCGCTGCGAGCCGCTCGCGCACGAAGCGCTTCGCCTCGCGCTTGTTGACCCAGCCGAGCGCATTGGGCAGCTGGCCGAGCAGCAGATTCTCCGCGACCGTGAGGTCGGGCACGTACTGCAGTTCCTGGTGAATCACCGCGATGCCGGCACCGATCGACGCGGCCGCGCTCGGAAAGCGCACCTCGTTGCCGTCGATCATCATGCGGCCCGAATCGGGCTGATACTCGCCGCCGAGAATTTTCAGCAGCGTCGATTTTCCCGCGCCGTTTTCGCCCATCAGGCCGTGCACCTGGCCGACGTTGACGTCGAAGGACACGCCGTCGAGCGCACGCACGCCTGGAAAAACCTTGCCGATATTGTCAAAACGTAGCGTCGCTGACACTTCGCCTCCTTGTCGACCGGAATTAGCGCTTTAGCGCTTACTCCGGTGCCATGCAAGATATTGCTGCTTCATGTTGACCGTACGCGTTTCGCGCGCGGTCCGTCTGTCTACCGCAGATCGTTTCTCGCCGCCGGCGCGCCGTCCCCTGCGCCAGGCAGGGAAAGCGACGCGCCGGCGGTGTACTTCATACCACCGCAAGTGTTGCGATTACTTCGACGCGAGGCCCATCTTCTCGCGCACTTCGCCGACGTTGTCGCGCGTCGCCAGCATGCCGGTCGTCAGCGTCAGCAGCGGCGGTTCCTTGCCCTGCGTGATCCACGCGTACATCAGTTCCGAGGTTTCCTCGCCGTGGCGCTTCGGGCTGATGATCACGGTGCCGTAGAAGCCCGTCGGCTGCGGCTTCTTGAACTCGTTCATCGCGGACTCCGAACCGCCGATGCCGATGCCGATCATGTTGTCGGCCTTGAAGCCACGGCCTTCCGCCGCGCGCACCGCGCCGAGCACGCCTTCGTCGTTCAGCGCGTAAGCGACCCAGTGCTTGAACTGCGGGTTCTTCGTCAGCGCGATGTTGGCGGCGTTGAACGCGTTTTCCGTGTCGGTCTTCGCCTGCGGCGCGGTGACGATGTTCGCTTTCGGGAAGCCCGCGGCGACCAGCGCGTCGGTTGCGCCGGTGGTGCGGTCATGCGCGGTCGGCAACTGCTCGTAGGTCACGTCGATCGCGCCGACGTCCTTCATGTCCCAGCCGCGTTTCTTGATTTCAGCCGCGATGCCGTCGCCGACCTGCTTGCCGATGTTATACGCCGAGATGCCCATGTGCGGCACCGCTTCGATCGGCTTGCCCGCGCCGTCGACGAGGCGGTCGTCGACCGTCATCATCTTCAGGCCGTCCGCCTTCGCCTTCGCGACGATGCCCGGCCCGAGCTTGACGTCGGGCGTGCAGATCACGAAGCCCTGTGCCTTCTGCGCGGCGAGGTTATCGATTGCGCTCATTACCTTCTCGCCCGACGGCGCGCCGATCTTCACGAGCGTGAAGCCCTTCTGCTTGGCGGCGATCTCGGCGAACTTCCATTCGTCCTGGAACCAGGGCTCTTCCGGCTGCTTCACGAGGAAGCCGATCTTGACCGTATCGGCAGCCTGTACGACCGGTGCGTTGAAGAGCACACCCGCCGCCGCCGCTGCCAGCGTGAGGAAAATTCTGCGTTTCATAATGCGTGTCTCCTGACTAATTGATAACGAGAAGGTAATCGGCCGCGTCTTCTTGTACCGGTCTGACACACGCGGCCAGCGCGTCGTCCGGTGTTCTGTGCATCTCTTCGCGATGCGAATTCAGTCGTGATACAGCGCCGAGCGTCCGCCATCGACAGTGATGCAGCTCGCGTTGATGAACGGCGCTTCGTCCGACGCGAGGAACACCGCGGTCATCGCCACCTCCTCCGGGCGGCCGATGCGCTTCATCGGCTGCAGATCGAGTGTCGCCTGCTGCGCGGCGGCCGGATCGGACTGCTCGTTCCACCAGTCGTGCGTCAGCTGCGTTTCGATGTAGCCCGGCGCGATCGCGTTCACGCGCACGTTGCACGGCGCGTACTCGATGCCGAGCGCGCGCGTGAGGCCAATCACGCCGTGCTTCGCGACCGGGTACGGAAAGCAGCCCGGAATGATCTTGAACGCGTGCGTCGACGCGATGTTCACGATGCTGCCCGCGCCACGCTCGACCATGCCCGGCAGCACCGCGCGACAGCCGTTCCACACGCCGTCGAGATCGACCGCGAAGCAGCGCCGCCAGTCGGCGTCGGTCATCGTCAGCGGATCGCAGAACACGTTGATGCCCGCGTTGTTGACGAGGATGTCGAGCGCGCCGAACGCGCGTTCGCCTTCGCTGACCGCGTGCCGCACCGACGCGGATTGCGTCACGTCGGTCTGCACCGCGAGCACGCGCGCGCCGGCGCCGGTGCCAACTTCCGCCTCGATCTGCGCGGCCGTGCGCTGCGCCAGGTCGAGGTCGAGTTCCGCCAGCACGACCGCCGCGCCCTCGCGCGCGAACGCCAGCGCGATCGCCGCGCCGATGCCTCGTCCAGCGCCCGTCACGAGAGCGGCTTTGCCGGCGAGCCGGTTCATTTCTTCGCGCCCGCGCGGGCGATCCGCAGACCGTTGATGAACGCCTTCGCATGCGACGCGGTCACCGCCGCGCTCTGGCCCGGCTTGTACAGCGCGGAGCCGAGGCCGAAACCGTTCGCGCCGGCGCTCAGGAACGGCCCCATGTTGTCCGGCGTGACGCCGCCGACCGGCACGAGCGGCACCTGCGCGGCGATCACCGCGCGCCATGCCTTGACGACCTGGCAGCCGAGTTGCTCGGCGGGAAACATCTTCAGCACGTCCGCGCCGTTCTTCAGCGCGACGAACGCCTCGGTCGGCGTCGCGACGCCTGGCGCGCAGGCGAGGCCCCGCGCCTTCGCGGCGATCACGACTTCCGGATCGCTGTGCGGCATCACGATGAGTTCGCCGCCCGCGGCCTTCACGTCGTCCACGAACAGCGGATGCAGCACCGTGCCCGCGCCGACGATCGCGTCGGCCGGCAGCACCTTGCGGATCGCCGAGATGCTGTCGAACGGCTGCGGCGAATTGAGCGGTACTTCGACGATGCGAAAACCGGCTTCGTACAGGGCCTGACCGTGATCGGCCGCGTCGGCGGGCGTGACGCCGCGCAGGATCGCGATCAGCGGACAGGCTTCGAACGCGGCGATCAGACCCGCGTGCGGCATGTACGGTGCGGGCAGATTGATGTGTGGTTGCATGTCGGTTCCTTGTTTCGTGAGCGTCGTAAAGGGCTCTGCCGCCGGTCAGCCTGCGCGCGCCGCCTGGGCGGACGGCCGGACGAGCGCCGCTTCGACGGCGACGCGCCACAGGCCGCGTTCGGTTGCATGCCTGACCGGCTCCGCGCGCAGACAGCCGAATTGCGCGAGCGCGAGGCGGTAGCGCTCGCACAGCGCTTCGTTGCCGATCAGCCGCAGACTCTGTTGCGCGAGCGAGCTGCCTTGCTGCGCGAGGACCGCTTCGAGGCCGGCGAGTTCGTGCCCGATCAGCAGGCCCGACAGATAGTCCGGCTGTGCCTCGCTCGACAGCGCGCCGGTCAAGCCGAGCGTGCGCGTGCTGAACACGGTCGCGAGCACGCCTGCCTGGCCCTGCTCGCGCGCGATGTTCACGCCGCGCAGAAATGCTTCGGTATCCGGGCGATCGGGCGTGACCATCGTGCGGCCGAGAATCGTGTGCTCGCGCAGCGCGGCGAACACCTCGCCGGTCATGAACGTATGAAAACGCTCGATGCGCTCCGCCTGCACGACCGCCCATTTCGCGTGCGTGCCGGGCAGGCCGATCAGCGAGCGGGCGTTGCTGTCGACCGAGTTCGCGTCGTGCGCGCCGTCCGCGTCCGCGCTGAGCGCGCCGAAAATTTGCGTCTCCTCGCCGCGCATCACGTTCGGCAATTCACCGCGTTGCAGCACGCCCGGCACGATATGCAGCGTCGCGCCGCGCGCGGTCTGCACGCGGACGATACCGGCCACCAACGCATCGGCGTTCGCGGGTGTCTCGACATACGGCGCTTCGAGCCAGCCCTGCGCGCTGCCGACCATCCCCGCCGCGATCACCGGCACGCCGCGCGCGCGGTCGAGCCATGCGCCGCAGGCGTCGTCGAAGGCGGCGTCGAAGCCGCCCTCGGCCGCGCTACGCGGCAGATTCATGATGCCGGCCGTCGATGCGCGCGTCGCCAGCACGCGGCCGTGCGCGTCGAACAGATAGGCGCGCAGCGACGTCGTGCCCCAGTCGAGCGCGATCAGCGCGGCGTGCGTGAAATCGACGGCGGCGGTATCGGCGGCGGCGGTCGCGTCCGGCTTCACGCCCGAGGTGGGCGCGGCGGGCGCCCGGTGGTTCGCCGGCGTGGCGGTGCCCGCTTGTTTCATCGCTTGATCCTGCGCGTGGCCGGTCGCGGTGCGCGCCAACCGAGTTCTTCCGAAATCGCGCGCGCCTCGCGCTGCACGACCGGAATCAGTTCGTCCATCCGTTCGAGCGGCATATAGGGAATCGTGCTGGCCACCGACAACGCCGCGACGATCGCGCCCGACGCATCTCGCACCGGCGCCGCGACGCAACGGATCGCCGCTTCGTTCTCTTCGAGATCGAACGTGTAGCCGCCGGCCGCGTAGTTCGTCATGCGCTGCAGGAAGGTCGGCGCATCGGGGCGGTTGTCCGGCTTGAAGCTGACGCCTGCGAGCGCGCGGCGCGACGCGTCGAACAGCGACTGCCATGCGTCCGGCGCGAGGTCGAGCATCATCGCCTTGCCGATGCCGGTCGACGCGAGCGGCATCCGATGGCCGACGCGCGAGCGCATTTCGAGGCCGCGCGTGCCGGGGATCTTGTCGATGTACAGCACGTCGTCGCCGTCGCGCACGCCGAGGTGGATCGTGTCGAGCGTCTGCTCGGCCAGCGACTCGAGGTGCGCACGCGCGACGGCCGTCAGCGGCATCTGTTCGAGCGCGATCGTGCCGAGCTCGATCAGCTTCGGCCCGAGCAGATAGCCGCCCTGCACCTGGCGCAGATAGCGCGCCTGCACGAGGCTGCTGACGAGCCGGTGCGTGGTGCTGCGGGTCGTGCCGAGCGCGGCGCCGAAGCTGCGCAGATCGCGCACACCGGCCGCGGCCGCCTCGAGAATCGCAAGGCCGCGCAACAGCGTCTGCGTGCCGGCCTGCTGCGGCGTGATTTCCAGCAGCGTGACCGGCAGCCCGAGACCGTCGACGGTCGCCGCGCGCGCCACCGGGCGCGACGCCCTCGCGGTAGCGGACGCACTGGCGGCGACATTGGCGGTGACGGCTGAAGCCTCGCGCGGCGCGGAATTCAGCGCCGGATTCGCGGCGCTGTTCGGCCCGCCGTTCGAGCCCTGCGCGGCCTCGGTCGCGCTGGCGGCGGGAGTGGGCATCGCTTTGTTCATGGCGATTCGCCTTCGGATGGTTTCTGCGCTTAGCGCGCGGGGCCGGAGAACAGGGCGGAAACGGGTGCGGCGCCGCGCTCGCGCGGCTGCTGTGGTTGGCTGCCAGACATGGTCGGTCTCGTCTCCGGTTTTTTTCTGTCGCTATTCGCTGTTTCGGCGCGCTGGGGCGCCGACTCGCGATGCATGTTGGCTTGGATTGTAGGGCGACTTTTGAGAATCACCAATATGTGAATGTTGAGTCCATATAGTGAGATTTTAGTGGCGATCGAGTGTTTAGCGAACTGTCGCGGTCGCGGTCTGCTGACGAAAAAAAGCCCGCGCGAGGCGGGCTTCGAAGCAGGACAACGAGATCGAGGGCTCTTTCAATCCGGCAATTCAGCCGCGCCCATCCGCCGCGCAATCACGCGCGCGCGTTGCGTGAGATACGCCGAATTCCTGTGTTCATCGAAATACCTGGGGCGTGGCAGCATCACCGCGAGCCGCGCCGACTGCGCGGCCGTGAGCTTGCTCGCCGAGGTCTTGAAGTAGTACTGCGCGGCCGCCTCGGCGCCGTACACGCCGCTGCCCCATTCGACCGAGTTCAGATAGATCTCGAAGATGCGCTGCTTGTCCATCAGCGTTTCGAGCATCCACGTGATGATCAGCTCCTGGCCTTTGCGGATATAGCTTTTCTCGCGCGACAGAAACAGGTTGCGCGCAAGCTGCTGCGAGATCGTCGAGCCGCCGCGCACGATCCGGCCTTGCGCCTTGTTGCGCTCCCACGCCTGCAGGATCGCGTCGGTTTCGTAGCCTTTGTTGTTGACGAAGTTCGCGTCTTCGGACGCGATGATCGCGCGCTTCAGGTTGCGCGAAATCTGCTCGTACGGCACCCACGTTCGCTGCACCGACAGATCCGGCCGGTCCTGCGACAGACGCCATGCGTCCGAGCGCATGAACGCGGTCGAGCGCGGATTGACGACGTTCCAGATTGCGATCTGCGCGAAGTAGTACGCCTGCGTCGCGAGCCAGGCGATGGCCACGACCGCGGTCAACCAGGCGAGCCAGCGCAGCGGGCCGGACTGGCCGCGCGAACCGCTGGCGCGCCGCGTCGCTGTCATGGTGCGTGCTATCCGCGCGCCGACATTACGCGGGCGACGGCGCCGTCAGCAGCGCGCGCAATTCGGCGAGCACCGGCGCACTGTCCGGACGCACGCCGCGCCACACATGGAACGATTCGGCGGCCTGCTCGACCAGCATGCCGAGTCCGTCGGCGCCGCGCGCGCCGAGTTTCGCCGCGTGCTGCATGAAGATGGTCGGATGCGCGCCGTACATCATGTCGTAGGCGAGCGTGCCGTTGCCGAACGCGCGATCGTCGCACTCGGGCAGCGACGCATCGAGGCTGCCCGCGGTCGCGTTGACGATCACGTCGTACTGGCCCGCTTCGATCGCGCGGGCGCTGCCGCCGGTCAGACGGCAGTGCGCGCCGCTGGCAGCCTGCGCGAACTGGTCGACCAGCGTTTCGGCCTTCTGCGCCGTGCGATTGACGATCGTCAGCGTATGCGGTGCGCGCTCGAGCATTGGCAGCACGACACCGCGCGCGGCCCCGCCCGCGCCGAGCAGCAGGATGCGCGCGCCCTTCAGCGACACGCCGAGATTCACCTCGATGTCGCGCACGAGGCCGAAGCCATCAGTGTTGTCGCCGTAGATGCCGTCGGCGTCGACCCGCAGCGTGTTCACCGCGCCGGCCGCCGCCGCGCGCGGCGACAGCGTATTCGCGAATGCATGCGCGTCGAGCTTGAACGGCACCGTCACGTTCAGGCCGCGTCCGCCCGCTTCGATGAACGCGCGCACGTGCGGCACGAACGCGTCGAGCGGCGCGAGCAGATGACCGTACTCGACCGGCTCGCCGGTTTGCGCGGCGAAGCGGCCGTGGATGAACGGCGACTTGCTATGCCCGACGGGGTTGCCGATGACCGCGTAGCGCTCGCGCGTTGGGTTGCCGCTCATCGTCCCGGCTCCGTGACGTGTTGGTCGTTGTCGGCGTTGTTCGCGGCGTCGTTGCCGTCGCCGGTCGCCGCGGATTCGTCTGCGCTGGGGTTGTCGTTGGGATCGCCGCCTTCGCCTTCGGCTTCCGCTTCAGCTTCGGCTTCGCTTTCGGCGCTGTCATCGGATGCGTCGAGCAACTCTTCCTCGCTCTCGTCCTCGCCTTCTTCGGCTTCGCCGCCGCTCGTCACGGTCGGTGCATCGAGCACGTGCAACAGACGCACCGACGCTTCGATCGTCAGTTCATCGATCGACATGACTTCCATCTGCAAACGCGTGCCGCGCGCATGCACGCCGAGGCCCGGCACGTGCAGCAGCAGCGGAATTTCCTCGAGACGCACGAGATCGCCCTTCACGACCGACGCGACCACCTGCTTGCGGTTTTCCTGGGTGAGCCAGCGCAGACACCAGAAGTACTCCATGCGACGCTGATAGTCGGCGTACGCGGTGTAGGTGTCGTCGAAGCCTTGCACGACCGCGAACAGATCGGCGTCCTTCGGCTTGAACGGCGCGGCGAGCTTGGCGGTCACGCCATGCTGCACGCACGCGATCAGCTGCCACTGATTCACGAGGTCAACGTAGCGGCGCAGCGGCGACGTGCTCCACGCGTACTGCGTGACGCCGAGCCCTTCGTGCGGCGCGGCGTTGGTCTGCATGCGCGTGCGCTTCGGGCCGCTCGGCACGCCGAACGCGCGCTGCGTGCGATAGATGCCCGGCACGCCGTGATCGTGCAGGAACCCGCCCCACGACGAGTTCGCGAGAATCGCCAGCTCGGCGACGATCGTGTCGAGCGGCGAGCCGCGCCGGCGCGGCGTAATCGTGACATGCTCGCCGTCGACGTAGAAATTGAAGTCGGTATTGCGCTGCACTTCGCGGCGCAGGCCGTAGCCGGCGCGCGCGGTCTGGCGCTTTTCGAACAGCGCTTGCGCGAACGGCCACAGCACGGCGATATCGTCCTTGTGCGGATACTCGCCGGTGCCCTCGGCGAGCGCCTTCTCGGTGACGATTTCGTCGAGCGTGTTGTGGCGCAGATTGTTCTTCACGAACACGCGCTCGGCGCGCGTTTCGCTCGCGACGATCTCCTGCGTCTCGCGATTGACGATCACGTACAGCGACAGCGCCGGCCGATACCCACCCTCGGCAAGCGTGAAGGTGTCGACGACGCTGTCGGGCAGCATCGTGATCTTGTCGCCGGGCATGTAGACCGTCGACAGACGCGCGCGCGCAATCGCATCGACGTCGTCGCCACGCTGGATGCCGAGCGCCGGCGCGGCGATGTGCACGCCGATGCGCACACGGCCGTCGGCCAGATGCTCGACCGAGAACGCGTCGTCGATTTCGGTCGTGGTGATGTCGTCGATCGAGAACGCCTCGACGTGCGCCTGCGGCAGATCGTCGGGCACGTTCGCGGCCGCGACGGACGGGAAGCCGGTGCCGTGCGGGAAGAACTCGGACAGGAACTTCGCTTCGTGCAGCGCGCGCGGCGACGCGATCGCGCCGCATTCGAGCATCAGCCGCGCCTGCGAGATGCCGCGCGCGGCCGCGGCGCCCTCGAGCGCCTTGTACTCGATCGTGTTCTTGTCGGGCTTCGTCAAGAGCGCGAGTCCCTTGCCGCCCGCGAACGCTTCAGGCAGACGGCCTGCCTTCAGCTCTTCCTCGTACTGCGCCTGCACGAGCGCCTGCTGACGCTTGCGCTCGAGGCCCGCGAGCGCCATCTTCAGTTGCTCTTGCGGCGCGCGCTGGTACATGCCGCGGCCCTTGCGGCGGAAGTACACCGGCGAGCCGTGCATGCGCAGCACCAGCGCCGCGCGCTCGATCGCGCCGAAGCTCGCGCCGAAGTACTCGGCGCCCAGCGTCGCGAACGGGAATTCATCGTCCGGCGCGCATTCCCACAGGAAGTCCAGATCGATCTCTTGCGCCAACGCGTCGGCCTGCTGCATCAGTTCGGCCGCGGTGGGCTTCTCGAACTCGATCAGCACATCCTTCGCGCGCACCTTCGCGCGCCGCCCGCCCGGCAACTCGACCTGAAACGCGTCGCCCTGGCGCGACAGCACGCTGCCGGCCTTGAAACTGCCCGATTCCTCGAAGAAGACGTTCACTCAATACTCTCGTTCTGACTTGCGTCTGCCGTCGCGCCCGACGCCCTGTGGCGATCGATCACTGCATGCGCGGCACGGCAACCTGTTCGTGATAGTGAATCCGCGGCGCGCACTGCGCGTGCCAGCGGGTTGAATCTTGCGACCAGCGGTGGCGGTCGGTGGGTCTTTCTGACTGACGTCCTTGCAGGGTTCGATGCCGCCGCCCTTGCGTGCCGTCAGGCCGCTGCGCGCGGCGCCGGCGGCTCGACATGTTCGGCGTCGCAAAAGGCCAGCACGTCGCCGAGATACTGCGCGAACTCGCTGATCGCGTGGTCGCTGCCCTCGATCAGCGTGGTGCGCGCGCCCGGATAGTGCGCGAGCATTTCGCGGTAGTCGAGCACTTCGTCGCCGGTGGCTGCCATCAAATAATAGCGTTCGGGCCGCGTGATCGACGCCACGCCGAGCGCGCGCAATTCATCCAGATGATGCGGCTCGACAACGATGCTGCCGCCACCGTGCCACAACGGCTGCTCGCCGAGATACGCGCTCAGGTCGCGCTGCGGCACGACCGCCGGGTTCAGCAGCACGGCCGGCCAGCCGTGTTTCTCGGCCAGATGGGTGGCGAAGTAGCCGCCGAGCGAACTGCCGATCACGGTCACCTGCCGCGCATCGCCCTTCGCGCGCGCGTCGGCGACCAGCGATTCGGCGAGCGCCACGGTTTCGAACGGCGACACCGGCAGCATCGGGCAGCACCACTCGTCGGCGCGGCCCAGCTCGGCGAGACGCGCCGCGAGCAGGCGCGCCTTGAACGAATTCGGCGACGAACGGAAACCGTGCAGATACAGAATCACGACACGCCTCGCGTCGAAAGACCGTCGAGCAGTTTCTGATGCACCCCGCCGAAGCCGCCGTTGCTCATCACCAGAATCTGGTCGCCGGGGCGCGCCGCGCGGACCACCGCCTTCACGAGCGCGTCGAGGTTGTCGAACGCCTGCGCCTTGCCGTCGAGCGGCGCGAGCGCTTCGCCGAGGTTCCAGCCGAGCGCGTCGCGCCCGCTCGGCGCGCCGTAGCCGAACACGAGATCGGCGTCGGCGAGGCTCGCCGGCAGTTGCGCTTTCATCATGCCGAGCTTCATCGTGTTCGAGCGTGGTTCCAGCACCGCAAGGATTCGCGTGTTGTCGCGGCCGACCCGCGCGCGCAGGCCGGCCACCGTCGTCTCGATCGCGGTGGGGTGATGCGCGAAGTCGTCGTACACGGTCACACCCTCGACGCTGCCACGCACTTCCATGCGGCGCTTCACGTTGCGAAAGCCGGACAGCGACTTCGCGGCCTGCGCGGGCGGCACGCCGACATGGCGCGCGGCGGCGATCGCGGCGAGCGCGTTCAGGCGGTTATGCTCGCCCTGCACCTGCCAGTCGACCACGCCGACGCGCTCGCCGTTGTGATAGACGGCGAAGCGTTCGTCGACGGGCACGCCCTGCTCCGCCGCCTGGATCTCCCAGCCGCCCTGGACGCCGAAGCGCTCGACCTCGCTCCAGCAGCCGCGCGTCAGTACGCGCTCGAGCGCGTCCTCGCGGCCGTTCGTGACGACGCGGCCGAGGCGTGGCACCGTGCGGATCAGATGATGGAACTGCGTTTCGATCGCGGCGAGATCAGGGAAGATGTCGGCGTGATCGAATTCGAGATTGTTCAGCACCGCCGTTTTCGGGCGGTAATGGACGAACTTCGAGCGTTTGTCGAAGAACGCGGTGTCGTATTCGTCGGCTTCGATCACGAAGAAGCTCGAATCGGTGAGCCGCGCCGACACGCCGAAATTGAGCGGCACACCGCCGATCAGGAAGCCGGGGTTCAGGCCCGCGTCTTCGAGCAGCCAGGTCAGCATCGAGCTCGTGGTGGTCTTGCCGTGCGTGCCGGCCACGGCCAGCACCCATTTGCCGTTCAGCACGTGCTCGCCGAGCCACTGCGGACCGGACACGTACGGCAGGCCGCGGTCCAGAATCGCTTCCATCAGCGGGTTGCCGCGCGTGACCACGTTGCCGATCACGAATAGATCCGCGTTCAGGCCGTTCAGTTGGTCCGCGTCATAACCCTCGATCAGACCGATGCCTTGCGCCTCGAGCTGCGTGCTCATCGGCGGATAGACGCCGGCGTCGCAGCCGGTCACCGTGTGGCCCGCATTGCGCGCGAGCACCGCGAGACCGCCCATGAAGGTGCCGCAGATGCCGAGGATGTGGATATGCATAAGCCTGTCGTGCCGCGGGGGCGTTTCTTGCGAGGGATGAGAGAGCCACAGGACGGTCGGAACGACCGTCTGCAAAGGACGCCTATTGTAACCGACGCGACGCGCGCTGCCCCCTGCCGGCCACGCCCGGCGCCGCCCCGTGCGGGCCGCCGAACCGCGTCGCAGGCTCGATCGAGTATCATGCGAGGATGGTCCGCAAATCACATTTCGATCCGCAGCGCGTGCGCGAGGAAATCGCAATCGCGGCGGCACGCCTGATTGCCGAAGACGGCCTGGATTACGCCAGCGCGAAGCGCAAGGCGGCCCGGCAGGTCGTCGGCGAGACTCGTGTTGCCGGCGAATGGCTGCCGGACAACGATCAGATCGAAGAAGAAATCCGCGAATATCAGTCGCTGTTCCAGAGCGACAGCCAGCCGGCGCTGCTGCGGCGCCTGCGCATGATCGCGGTCGACTGGATGGAGCGGCTCGCGCCGTTCAATCCGTATCTGACGGGCGCGGTGCTCGGCGGTACGGCCGGCGAGCATTCGGATGTGCATCTGCAGGTGTTTTGCGACAACCCGAAGGAAGTCGCGATCTACATGCTCAATGCAAACATCCAGTACGACGTGTCGGAAACGCGCCACTTCGCGGGCCGCGGCTACGTGGAGACGCTGAGCTTTCTGTGGCGCCCCGCGGGCGAGCGCAACGCCGAGCCGGTCGGCATCCACGTCGCGCTGTACGAAACCGACGACCTGCGTGGCGCGGTACGCGCCGACGCGCGCGGCCGCACGGCGCGGGCCAATTTGCCGGCGGTGCAGGCGCTGCTCGACGGCGACGAAGTGCCGTCCTTCACCAATTGATCAGACAGAACGGAGCACGATGAACACGAGACGTATGCTGGCGGGCGCGGTCGTTGCGCTGATTGCCGCGGGCGGCGGCGTACTGGCCAATCACTGGCTCAATCGCGGTTCCGACGTCGCGAACGCGGCGCAGGCCGGAGCGCAGCCTGCCACCTCTGCGAGTCCCGTGCAGCAACTGTGGAGCGCGCCGGTCACGAACGTCGACGGCAAACCGCAGTCGCTGAACCTGCTCAAGGGCCACCCGATCGTCGTCAACTTCTGGGCGTCGTGGTGCGCTCCGTGCGTCGAGGAAATGCCGGCGCTGTCGCAGATCCAGCGCGAGTACGCGAAGAAAGGCGTCCAGTTCGTCGGCCTCGGCGTCGACTCGGAAAAGAACATCCAGACCTTCCTGCAGAAGGTCAAGGTCGCGTACCCCGTCTACGTGACCGGCTTCGGCGGCGCCGACCTCGCGCGCGCGTTCGGCAACAATGCGGGCGGTTTGCCGTTTACCGTCGTGATCGACGCAAAAGGCAACATCCGCTCGACAAAATTGGGCCAGATCGACCCGACGGCGCTGCGTCAGACGCTCGACGCGCTGTAAATTCCCCGATTTCCCACGCTGCGCTTTTTGGCATGCGATTCCGTGCAGAACGAGCAAAAATACACGGATAATTCCCGAATTTGAGTGAAGTTGGACCCAAGGCTGCGCCGCGGCCCGCGCCGGCCGTCGCCGCGTACGCGCGCGAAACTAGACAAGTTTCTCTAATCAGCGCTAAAGTGCGCGCAATTCCACGGAAAAAGAAGCGACCATGACGCGACTGCTGGTACTGCACGGACCCAACCTCAATCTTCTCGGCAGCCGGGAACCCGAGGTCTACGGTCGCGTGACCCTGCCGCAGATCGATCAGGCGCTGGTGGACCGCGCAGCCGACGCAGGCGTCGAACTCGCGTCGTTTCAGAGCAATCACGAAGGCGCACTGGTCGACCGCATTCAGGCGGCCCGCACCGAGCAAACCGATTTCATCCTGATCAATCCCGCCGCGTACACACACACGAGCGTGGCCATTCGCGACGCACTGGCGGGGGTCGGCATCCCGTTCGTCGAGATCCATCTGTCGAACGTGCATCGCCGCGAACCGTTCCGGCATCACTCGTATTTCTCCGACCAGGCTGAGGGCGTCATTTGCGGCCTCGGCTGGAAGGGGTATCTGTACGCGCTCGAATTCGCGCTCGACCGGCTCGCGGCCGGGTCGTCGCGCGGCTGAATCCAAACACGTCCAATTTGAGCCGGCTACTGCGACTTGTACACGCCGGCACACTACGCATTGAAAGGGGCAACCTGATGGATCTACGTAAACTCAAAACTCTGATCGACCTCGTCTCGGAGTCCGGTATTTCCGAACTCGAAGTGACCGAGGGCGAAGGCAAGGTCCGCATCGTCAAGAATGCGCCGCCGGTTTACGTCCAACCGTCCGTCTCATACGCCGCACCGCAATTCGCACAACCGGCGCCGTTCGGCGCTGTCGAAGCACCGGCAGCCCCCGCGGGCGCTCCGGCCACGCCGGCCGCCGCCGCGCCGCAGGGTCACGTCGTTACCTCGCCGATGGTCGGCACGTTCTACCGCGCGCCGTCGCCGGGCGCCGATCCGTTCGTGCAGGTCGGTGACACGGTCAAGGAAGGCCAGACCATCTGCATCATCGAAGCGATGAAGCTGCTCAACGAGATCGAGTCGGACAAGTCCGGCGTGGTCAAGGAAATCCTCGTCGAAAACGGCCAGGCGGTCGAATACGGCCAACCGCTGTTCGTGGTCGGCTAACGCGGCACGCACTATTTGCCGCCCGCGCGCCGCTCGTCCCGAGGCGCGCGACCGATCCTCTGCGGCAGCCGGCGTCGTGACCGACCCGGCGCCCATTGATGAGTCGAAAACCCGCTATGTTTGAAAAAATCCTCATTGCCAATCGTGGCGAGATCGCGCTTCGTATCCAGCGCGCCTGCCGCGAGCTCGGCGTCAAGACGGTCGTCGTCTATTCTGAAGCCGACAAGGAAGCCAAGTACGTGAAGCTCGCCGACGAGGCGGTCTGCATCGGCCCGGCACCGTCGAATCTGAGCTATCTGAACATGCCCGCGCTGATCAGCGCGGCCGAAGTCACCGACGCCGAAGCGATCCACCCCGGCTACGGCTTCCTGTCGGAGAACGCCGACTTCGCCGAGCGCGTCGAGCAGTCCGGCTTTACCTTCATCGGCCCGCGTCCGGAAACGATCCGCATGATGGGCGACAAGGTCACGGCCAAGCAGACCATGATCAAGACCGGCGTGCCTTGCGTGCCGGGTTCGGAAGGCGCGCTGCCGGACGATCCGAAGGAGATCGTAAAGATCGCCCGCCAGGTCGGCTATCCGGTCATCATCAAGGCGGCTGGCGGCGGCGGCGGCCGCGGCATGCGCGTGGTCCACACGGAAGCGGCGCTCGTCAACGCGGTCATCATGACCCGCGAGGAAGCCGGCCGCGCGTTCGGCAACCCGCAGGTCTACATGGAGAAATTCCTCGAGAACCCGCGGCACATCGAAATCCAGGTGCTGGCCGACTCGTTCAAGAACGCCGTGTGGCTCGGCGAGCGCGACTGCTCGATGCAACGCCGTCACCAGAAGGTGATCGAGGAAGCGCCGGCGCCGGGCATCGCGCGCCGTCTGATCGACCGCATCGGCGATCGTTGCGCGGACGCGTGCAAGAAGATGGGCTATCTCGGCGCGGGTACCTTCGAGTTCCTGTATGAGAACGGCGAGTTCTACTTCATCGAGATGAACACGCGCGTGCAGGTCGAGCATCCGGTGACCGAACTGATCACCGGTGTCGACATCGTGCAGGAACAGATCCGCATCGCGGCCGGCGAGAAGCTCACGTTCCGTCAGCGCGACATCCAGTTCCGCGGCCATGCGATCGAATGCCGGATCAACGCCGAAGATCCGTTCAAGTTCACGCCGTCACCGGGACGCCTGACCTCGTGGCATATGCCGGGCGGTCCCGGCATCCGCGTCGATTCGCACGCCTACAATGGTTATTTCGTGCCGCCGAACTACGATTCGATGATCGGCAAGCTGATCGCTTACGGCGCCACGCGCGAACAGGCGATCATGCGGATGCGCATCGCGCTGTCGGAAATGGTGGTCGAAGGTATTCAGACCAACATCCCGCTGCACCGTGAGCTGATGCTCGACGCGAAGTTCGTCGAAGGCGGCACCAGCATCCACTACCTCGAAAACCGGCTGGCCGCGCGTCAGCAGGTCGCGGAAGAAGCGTAAGTCATGAGCTATCGGGAACTGGTTGCCGAACTGGCGCGCGAGCACGCGGAGGAGTTGTCCGACGCGCTGCTCGAGCTGGGCGCGCTGTCGGTGTCGGTCGAAGACGCCGACGCCGACACGCCCGACGAGCAGCCGCTGTTCGGCGAGCCCGGCCTCACGCCGGATCGCACGGCATGGCAGCATTCGCGCGTGATCGCGCTGCTCGCGCCGGAACACGATCCGGCCGTGCTGCTGACCGCCGCGGCCAACGAGATCGGACTCGATGCCGCGCCGGCATATACCGTGCGCGAGGTCGAGGAGCAGGACTGGGTGCGGCTCACGCAGTCGCAGTTCGATCCGATCCAGATCGGCGAGCGCATCTGGGTCGTGCCGTCGTGGCACGATGCGCCGGACCCCGAGGCGCTCGTGCTCGAACTCGATCCGGGTCTCGCGTTCGGCACCGGCAGCCACCCCACCACGCGTCTGTGCATGGAGTGGATCGAGCAGTCGATCAAGCCCGGCCAGTCCGTGCTCGACTACGGCTGCGGCTCGGGCATCCTCGCGATTCTCGCGAAGAAGTGCGGCGCCGATCCGGTGATCGGCATCGATATCGATCCGCAGGCGGTCGAATCGGCGCGTCACAATAGCGAACGCAATCACGCCGAAGTCACCTATGGCCTGCCCGACGCCTGTCCGGCCGGCGAATTCGACGTCGTGGTCGCGAACATTCTCTCCAATCCGCTCAAGCTGATGGCGTCGATGCTGTCGTCGAAGGTGAAGCCGGGCGGCCACATCGCGCTGTCGGGCATTCTCGCCCGCCAGGCCGAGGAGGTCGCGCAGGTCTACGCGCGCTGGATCGATATCAGCGTGTGGCGCGAACATGAAGGTTGGGTGTGCCTCGCCGGAACGCGCCGCGAAAGCAATTAGAATAAGGCGTATTGTCAACCTAACGGCCTCAGGCTTAACGGCTCGATATGCACCTGGCGACGCGTTGCCCCTTCTGCGAAACTGTCTTCCTTCTGCAACCGGCGCAGCTTGCGCAGCGCCGCGGCCTCGTGCGGTGCGGGCATTGTCAGGAAGTCTTCGACGCGTCGAGCAGTCTGTTCGACGTCTCCGAAGGCGGCGATTTTTCCACGGCCAAACCGGTTGCCGCCGCGGCGGCAATCGAAGCGCTGTCGGGTGTGCGGCAACCCAACCCGGACTTCAGCGGGGTCGCGTGGGACCCATGGGCGCCGGCTTCGGAACAAGACTCCACCAGCATTTCCCGCAGCACGCTCGATGCCCGTTTGCGCGACCACGCGAGCAGCGTGCCGCTCGCGCCGCTGCCGCTTGGCGGCAACGAGCACGCACCCGTCACATCGGGCACTCCTCGCCAGGCGACCGAACCGGAATTGCGCGCCGGCGCTTTCACGGCACCGCTACCCGCGGACGATGAGCCGACGCTGGCCGACGCGCCGCTCGAACCCTTCGCCTATCCCGCCGACAACGCGGTCGATGAACCACCTGTTGTCCCGCCCACCGCGCCTGCTCCCCCACCGCGAGTCGAAGACGAAGCGCCGCGCGTCTGGCACAAGATCGAACGCCCGGAGCCGTCCACGCTCGATGAACCGGCGCTGCGCGAACCAGCAAGTCTGCATGGCATGCCCGACAACGAGCCGCACTTCGGCCCGGTCGGTGGGGGCGTGGGCGGCTTCGGCGCCGCCGCAGGCATGGCTGCCGCAGGTGCTTCGGGCGGCGGCGGTCCCGGCGGCCCGCGCCCGCCGGGCGGTCCGTCGCTCGCCCCATCGAGCGGCGAGCCATTCTCGGTTAATCCGCCCGTCAGCGATGGCGACGATCCGTTCCCGGTCGTGCGCGAAACCCGCCCGGTGGACGCCGGACGCGTCGGCTGGATCGTCGCCGGTGTGGTGCTCGCCGCGCTGCTCGTCATTGCGCTGCTCGCGCAACTCGCGTGGTGGCAACGCGAGACCGTGATGGTCAACCTGCCGCGCTCGCAGATCCTGTACGCGCAGGCCTGCGCGCATCTCGGCTGTCAGCTGACGCCGCCGCACGATATCGAAGGCCTGCTGGTCGAGCCCTCCGATCTGCGGCAGATCGACGGCCCGCACAAGCTCGAGTTGAAGATGCCGCTGCACAACCGCCTGAACATCGCGCTCGCCTACCCCGCGATCGAACTCACGCTGCTCGACGATCAGAACAACGTCGCCGTGCGGCGCGTGCTGTGGCCGCAGGATTACGTGCCGCCCGGCACCGTGATCGCGTCCGGCCTGCCCGCGCACGCGACGCAGACGATGATCGTGCACCTCGACACCGGCAGCGCGATTGCCTCCAATTTTCGCGTACAGATTTTTTATCCGTAACGCACCCTCGCGCGCCCGCTCCCGAGCGGGCGCATCATTGTCATCACTGACGCCCTTTTCGGAGCACAACACATGAGTCAAGTCACGCTGGGTGGCAACCCGATCGAAGTAAGCGGCACGTTCCCGTCGGTCGGCCAGCAGGCCGCCGCATTCTCGCTGATCGGCCGAGACCTGAAGCCGCTGACGCTCGCCGACTTCGCCGGCAAGCGCAAGGTGCTCAACATCGTCCCGAGTCTCGACACGCCGACCTGCGCGACGTCGACGCGCAAGTTCAACGAAGCCGCCGCGAAGCTCAGCAACACGGCCGTCATCGTCGTGTCGGGCGACCTGCCGTTCGCGGCGTCGCGCTTCTGCACGACCGAGGGCATCGAGAACGTGGTGACCGCGTCGACGTTCCGCGGCCATGAGTTCGCGCAAGCGTACGGCGTCGACGTGACGAGCGGTCCGCTGACCGGCCTGACCGCGCGCGCGGTCGTCGTGCTCGACGAAAACGACAAGGTCGTGCACGCCGAGCTGGTCGGCGAGATCAAGAACGAGCCGAACTACGACGCAGCGCTAGCCGCGCTGAAGTAAGCCCTCTCGCGCGTGAACCACGGCGCCGCGCCTCGCGCGCGGCGCTGTCGGCGCGGCGCGTCTCTTCCCACCGCTTTCATACAGGAACGCTCGCCTTGGCTACGCTCATCTGCGGCTCGCTCGCGTACGACAACATCATGACCTTCGAAGGCCGCTTTCGGGAGCACATCCTGCCGGAGCAGGTCCACATCCTGAACGTAAGCTTTCTCGTGCCGACCATGCGTCGCGAGTTCGGCGGCTGCGCGGGCAACATCGCCTATGCGCTGAATCTGCTCGGCGGCGACGCACGCATCATGGGCGCGATCGGCGCCGTCGACGCACAGCTCTATCTGGACCGGCTCGCGCAGCTCGGCCTGTCGACGGAAAACGTGCTCGTCGTGCCCGACACCTACTCGGCGCAGGCGATGATCACGACCGACCTCGAGAACAACCAGATCACCGCTTTCCATCCGGGCGCGATGATGCAGTCGCATCAGAACCGCGCCGACGAAGTGGCGGGCCTGACGCTCGGCATCGTCGCGCCGGACGGCTACGACGGCATGGTCCAGCACTCCGAACAGCTTGCCGCCGCAGGCGTGCCGTTCATCTTCGATCCGGGCCAGGGCTTGCCGCTGTTCGACGGCGAGACGCTGCGGCGCATCATTGAACTTGCTACTTATGTAGCGGTCAACGATTACGAAGCCGCGCTGGTGAGCAACAAGACCGGCTGGTCGATCGAACAGATCGCCGGCAAGGTCGACGCGCTGATCATCACGCTCGGCGAGAAGGGTGCGCAGATCCATCACGGCGGCGGTATCGAAGAGATTCCGGCGGTCACGGCCAGGCAGGTGCTCGATCCCACCGGCTGCGGCGACGCGTTTCGCGGCGGCTTGCTCTACGGTATCGAGAAGGGTCTCGGGTGGGCCACGACCGGCCGTCTCGCCAGCCTGATGGGCGCACTGAAGATCGAGCATCAAGGCCCGCAAAACTACGCGCCCAGTCGGGCGGAAATCAACGAGCGGTTCAAGCAGGCCTTCGGATACGACCTGCACTGATATCGCGTGCTATGGGAGTTTGGGAATGAGAGCATCGAGTCGCCTGATCGTCGTCACCTTGTTCGCCGGTTCGCTGGCCATGTCGGGGTGTGCGGTCAACAGCAGCTCTCCCGACGTTTTCACCGCCTCGCAGGCGCAGCGTGAACAGACGGTTCGCATGGCCACGGTGGAGAGCGTGCGCGCGGTGCGGATCAGCACGAACGACGGTCAGCCGATCGGCATCGGCGCACTCGGTGGCGGGGCGCTCGGCGCGCTAGCCGGCAGCACGATCGGCGGCGGACGTGGCTCGGTCGCGACGGGTATCGTCGGCGGTATCGGCGGTGCGGTCGCCGGCAATGCAATCGAAAACCGCGTCGCCATGCGCGACGGTATCGAAATCACCGTGCGCCTCGACAACGGCGACATGCGCGCCGTCACCCAAACTGCTACCGGCGAAATCTTCCGCGCAGGCGATCGCGTGAGGCTGCTGTCGAGCGGCGGCGTCACGCGCGTCACACACTAAGCGCACCTCCCGCGCGGCGGCGCGTAGTTCAGCGCCGCGACGACGACTTCACACGCATGGGTCCTCACGGGTCCATGCGTGTTTTTACTTTTCGGGACGACGGGCAAAAAAAACCCGCCACCGACACACCGGTAACGGGTCATTGACCGGGTGGCGCCCGCAAGAAATCGAGCACGACCCGGTCATCCGACACATCGTACGATGTGTCGACTTACTGCTACTGCTTACGGACGGCTGCCCGTCGGGAACGGCCATGCCGCTGCCGGGTTCAGCGCGGTCTTCACCGTCGCCGCCGGTGCGCTCGAGACAGCAGGCGCAGCGGGAGCAGGCGCGGCCTTCTTGGCGACAGCCTTCTTCGCAGGGGCAGCCTTCTTCGCAGGCGCAGCGGCCTTCTTCGCGGCAGCCTTCTTGGCAGGTGCAGCTTTCTTGGCTGCAGCCTTTTTGGCAGGCGCCGCCTTCTTGGCAGCGGCCTTCTTCGCCGGTGCTGCCTTCTTCGCTGCGGCCTTCTTCGCCGGTGCTGCCTTCTTCGCTGCGACCTTCTTCGCTGCAACCTTCTTCACCGCGGCTTTCTTCGCCGGTGCTGCCTTCTTCGCCGCGACCTTCTTGGCTGCAACCTTCTTCGCCGCGACCTTCTTCACTGCGGCTTTCTTCGCCGGTGCTGCCTTCTTCGCCGCGACCTTCTTCGCTGCAACCTTCTTCGCTGCAACCTTCTTCGCAGCGACCTTCTTCACTGCGACCTTCTTCGCGGCGACCTTCTTCGCGGCGACCTTCTTGGCCGGAGCAGCCTTCTTAGCCGGAGCAGCCTTCTTTGCTGCGGTCTTCTTTGCTGCGGGCTTCTTGGCCGCGGCCTTCTTTGCAGTTGCCATCATTTTCTCCTTCAGGTTTTCAGATGAGGTCAGTTCAAACTACACCCTTCGTCAAAACCCGCTTCCCGCGGACGCTTCTCAGGGCGCGCGCTACGAAGCGGGCTATTCATCGGCGTACGCAGGTGCGGCGCGCTTACGCTAATGAATGCGGTAAGGCGCGCCGTGCCCGAAGGCACCGCGCGCCAAATCTGGTCGGCGTCGCAAGGCGACGCCGGCAATTGCTTGATCGGGCCGCCGGCAACGACGCCAGCGGCTTTTTCCGGGGGGAAGTTTGCCCATCCCACTGAAGGGTCCGCAAAGTGCCTGTCATGTTTGTGGGCCGTCAAGGCACCGGGCACGCTTTGCATCAGGCCGTTCTGCTCCTAACCCGGGGCGCCGCGGCCACAGGCGGCGGCATCCCCATCAATGAATACATCCGCGATACGAATCCCGGCTTACTCCCAGGAAAGCGCACCGCCAGTCTGATATTCGATCACTCGCGTCTCGAAGAAATTGCGTTCCTTCTTCAGGTCGATCATCTCGCTCATCCACGGGAACGGGTTTTCCTCGTTCGGGTACAGCGGATCGAGACCGATCTGCTGGCAACGGCGGTTGCAGATGAAGCGCAGATAGCTCTTGAACATCGACGCGTTGAGGCCGAGCACGCCGCGCGGCATCGTATCTTCGGCGTAGCGGTATTCGAGCTCGACCGCCTGCTGGAAGATCACGCGAATTTCGGCGCGGAATTCGGCCGTCCACAGGTGCGGGTTTTCGAGTTTGATCTGATTGATCAGGTCGATGCCGAAGTTGCAGTGCATCGACTCGTCACGCAGGATGTACTGGTACTGCTCTGCCGCGCCGGTCATCTTGTTCTGGCGGCCGAGCGCCAGGATTTGCGTAAAGCCGACGTAGAAGAACAGGCCTTCCATCACACAGGCGAACACGATCAGCGAGCGCAGCAGCGTCTGGTCTGCTTCGAGCGTACCGGTCTTGAAGGCCGGGTCGGTCAGCACGTGGATGTACGGAATCAGGAATTCGTCTTTCGCGCGGATCGACGGGACCTCGTGATACGCGTTGAAGATTTCGCCCTCGTCCAGACCGAGCGACTCGACGATGTACTGGTAAGCGTGCGTGTGGATCGCCTCTTCGAACGCCTGGCGCAGCAGGAACTGGCGGCATTCGGGCGCCGTGATGTGGCGGTAGGTGCCCAGCACGATGTTGTTGGCGGCGAGGGAATCTGCCGTCACGAAGAAACCCAGGTTGCGCTTGACGACACGGCGCTCGTCTTCGGTCAGCCCGTTCGGGTCTTTCCACAGGGCGATGTCGCGCGACATGTTCACTTCCTGCGGCATCCAGTGGTTGGCGCAACCCGCCAGATACTTTTCCCAAGCCCACTTGTACTTGAACGGCACCAACTGATTGACGTCAGTCTGGCCGTTGATGATGCGCTTGTCGGCGACATTGACGCGCGCTTCAGAAGCGGCCGCCGCGTTGGCAACCGCGTTGCCAATATGAGCGACGGGAGCGACAGCGACGTCGTTCGCGAAGACTTCTTGAGCGGAGGGAGCATGCGGAGCGGAACGCGTTCCGATTTGCGAATCAACAGCCGACCCCGCAGCGTTGCGCAACACGTTCGGTTGCGTCGCGCTCGAGGGAGTTACGGCAGTGATCTCGTCATCCCAGTTGAGCATAAATGTCACCATCAATTTAGAACGGTTTGTACCATCTTTTCACGAGCGATAAAAGAGTTCACTCGCGAAAATTCCTGTTTTCGATTCGCGTTGCTACGTTCATACAACACTTTGTTCGACATGCTGCGTGTGACCCATCCAGTGACGCGTGATGAACGCGAGTTGAACATGTGTTGCCGAGGTCCTTCGCGAACTCGAAGAGCAACGTTTCGACACGACGTTTCGTTGCTCTATCTATATGTATTGCGCAGTGCGTTCACGGCATCCGCCGACTGATCGATGGACTGATCGATGGATTGATCGATGCCGCACGAGCCGCGCATCGCGAGAGTCGGCGGTGAGCCGTGTCGAGCGTGTTGCGTCAGCGTTGGCGGTCGAGGTGCGATGCCATGTCGAGCGATCGTCTGGTGTTGCCAACGGCTGGGTTGCTTCATTGCATCGACGAGCGATGAGACTTCGATACTGCTCACCGCTCGTCGACCTGCTTTCTACTTCATCGACGGGGCGCGTCGCTCACCGCCTGCGGATCACCACCTACGACCCTCGCGTGCAGTTAGCAAGCATCGCTCCCGCTGCTTGCCAATCTTTACTGGCAAGCCTCGCACTCGTCGAAGCCAGGATCGCCCGGACGCATCATGCAGACCGGACCATCCGCTTCGGGTGCCGCGTCGAGCGCGACCGCGGCAGTCGCTGCGACCGCTGCAGCAGTCTGGAAGCCGCCGCCCACACCACCCGCCGCGCCGCCGCCCACGCCGAAGCCGCCTGCCGCGCCGCCTGCGCCACCCGAGCCGTCATGACCCGAGCTCACCGCGTTCAGCGCGCCGTGCGCGACCGTCGACTTCTCGACGTGCGTCGCCGCCATCGTGCGCAGGTAGTAGGTGGTCTTCAGTCCGCGCAGCCATGCGAGCTTGTAGATCTCGTCGAGCTTCTTGCCCGATGCGCCCGCCATGTAGATGTTCAGCGACTGCGCCTGGTCGATCCACTTCTGACGACGCGAAGCCGACTCGACGAGCCACACCGGATCGACTTCGAACGCGGTCGCGTAGATCGCGCGCAGGTCGGCCGGGATGCGGTCGATGCGCGACAGCGTGCCGTCGAAGTACTTCAGGTCGGCGACCATCACTTCGTCCCACAGGCCGCGCGCCTTCAGGTCGCGCACCAGGTAGTCGTTGACCACCGTGAACTCGCCCGACAGGTTCGACTTCACGTACAGGTTCTGATAGGTCGGCTCGATGCACGCCGACACGCCGATGATGTTCGAGATCGTCGCGGTCGGCGCGATCGCCACGCAGTTCGAGTTGCGCATGCCGTAGGTCGAGATACGCGAGCGCAGCGCGGGCCAGTCCATCGACTCGCTCGAATCGACCTCGACATAACCGCCGCGCGCCTCGGCGAGCAGCGCCACCGAATCCTGCGGGAGGATGCCGCGATCCCACAGCGAACCGCGGTAGCTCGAGTAGCGGCCGCGCTGTTCGGCAAGCTCGGTCGACGCGTAGTACGCGTAGTAGCAAACCGCTTCCATCGAGCGATCGGCGAACTCGACCGCTTCCTGCGACGCGTACGGCGTGCGCAGCACGTGCAGGCAGTCCTGGAAGCCCATGATGCCGAGGCCGACCGGACGGTGCTTGAGGTTCGAGTTACGCGCCTTGGCGACCGCGTAGTAGTTGATGTCGATCACGTTGTCGAGCATGCGCATCGCGACGCTGACCGTGCGCTTCAGCTTGTCGTGGTCGAGCGCGAGCGTGCCGTCGGCCTGCTCCTTCAGGTGCGCGACGAGGTTCACCGAGCCGAGGTTGCAGACGGCGATTTCGGCGTCGCTCGTGTTCAGCGTGATTTCCGTGCATAGGTTCGACGAATGGACGACGCCGACGTGCTGCTGCGGCGAGCGCACGTTGCACGGATCCTTGAACGTGATCCACGGATGGCCGGTTTCGAACAGCATGCCCAGCATCTTGCGCCACAGTTGCGCCGCCGGGATCTTCTTGAACAGCTTGATCTCGCCGCGGGCGACCTTGTCTTCGTAAGCCGTGTAAGCCGTTTCGAACTCGGCGCCGAACTTGTCGTGCAGGTCCGGGCAGGTGGACGGCGAGAACAGCGTCCAGTCGCCGCCTTCCATCACGCGCTTCATGAACAGGTCGGGAATCCAGTTCGCGGTGTTCATGTCGTGCGTGCGACGACGGTCGTCGCCGGTGTTCTTGCGCAGCTCGAGGAATTCCTCGATGTCGAGGTGCCACGATTCGAGGTACGCGCACACCGCGCCCTTGCGCTTGCCGCCCTGGTTCACGGCGACCGCCGTGTCGTTGACGACCTTCAGGAACGGCACCACGCCCTGCGACTTGCCGTTGGTGCCCTTGATGTGCGAGCCGAGCGCGCGCACACGCGTCCAGTCGTTGCCGAGGCCGCCGGCGAACTTCGACAGCAGCGCGTTTTCCTTCAGCGCTTCGTAGATGCCGTCGAGGTCGTCGTCGACCGTGGTCAGGTAGCAAGACGACAGTTGCGAGCGGCGCGTGCCGGAGTTGAACAGCGTCGGCGTCGAACTCATGAAGTCGAAGCTCGACAGCACGTTGTAGAACTCGATCGCGCGCGCTTCGCGGTCGATCTCGTTCAGCGACAGACCCATCGCGACACGCATAAAGAATGCCTGGGGCATTTCGATACGCACGTTGTCGTGATGCAGGAAGTAGCGGTCGTACAGCGTCTGCAGACCGAGGTAGCCGAACTGCAGGTCGCGGTTCGCGTCGAGCGCGGCCCCGAGGCGCTTCAGGTCGAACTGCAGCAGCTTGTCGTCGAGCAGCTCGGCTTGCACGCCGCGCTTGATGAACTGCGGGAAGTACTCGGCGTAGCGCTCGCCCATCTCGGCTTGCGTGACTTCCTCTTCGAGAATCTCGCGGCGGATCGTATGCAGCAGGATGCGCGCGGTGACCTGGCTGTAGGCCGGGTCCTTTTCGATCATCGTACGGGCAGCGAGGATCGCCGAGTCGTACACCTGGCTCATCGGCACGCCGTCGTACAGGTTCTTCACCGTTTCCGCGACGATCGGCTCGGCGCTTACGGCGTCGCCGAGGTTCGCGCACGCGGACTCGATGATGCCGCGCAGCGCAGCCATGTCCAGCGCACGCGTGATGCCGTTGTCGGTCACGTTCAGGCCCGGGGTGCTAGCGCCTTCCGCTGCCTGACCTTCATGAGCGTCATGCGCGCGCGCCTGGTTGCGCTTCTCGCGATACAGCACGTAAGCACGCGCGACGTTGTGTTCGCCGCCGCGCATCAGCGCGAGTTCGACCTGATCCTGAATGTCTTCGATATGGAACGTGCCGCCATTCGGACGGCTGCGTACCAGCGCGCGCACCACGTTCTGCGTGAGTTGCTCGACCAGTTCGCGCACCCGTGCCGACGCCGCGCCCTGACCACCATTGACGGCGAGGAACGCCTTCGTCACGGCGATCGCGATTTTCGACGGCTCGAACGACACCACGCTGCCGTTGCGGCGGATCACCTTGTAGTCGGCGTAATTCGCTTGCGCCGCGAGTGCCTGCGCGCCTTGGGTCTGGCCGAAGGCCTGGCCAGTCGGTGAGCCCTCGTAACGGGTCGTCACGTTGTCGGTGGTTTGCATGTGCAAAGCTCCTGGTCTTGGAAATATTGCGGCGAGTGCCGCGGATTAAATCGAACGCCGCGCCGCCGCGTGCGATGAGGTGCAGGAAGGCCGGCTACGCCGGTTGGCGGGATGCAACTGCGAGGAAGCCTGGTTCGATTTGATGACGGTCTTCATCGGGTCGGTCGCGATCACTGGCTGGTCCTTTCCTGAATGCTTCTGGATGCGGCCGGAGATCCCCTACCGGCTGCGCCCCAGGAATTTTTTTCGCTGTCTGGAATGCTTGCGGCGCCAGGCGTCGGGGAGCGGGACGCCGCAGACTTATCCACTCTTATTCACTCGGTTATGCACATGGTTATTCACAGCACAACACAAGATATAGTGCGAAACTCAGTTGTTGGCACCAAGTATAGTGGAGTTTCGAGACAGGTCAAAAGGTTTTATTTGCGCTCGCAGTCTTGACTTTTGCTTCACGCGGCGCGCAGAAGCTCCCCGGAGAAGCAGGCTGCGCCTCGTTCTCCGTGGATCACGCAAGATCGTGCGAAGGGGTTACCGCGTTTCGCAAAACTTGAGATAGGGGAAATACCGCCCGTCGAGCAACGTGTCGCGCTGCAGTCGCGGCCACTCGAAATACGGACCGGGATCGGTCTTGCGACCGGGTGCGATGTCGGAGTGGCCGGCAAGCGCGTCGATCGGATAGCGTGCCTTCAGTGCTCTGACGAGCGCGGCGAGCGTGCGGTATTGCGCCGCTTCGAAGGCGGTGGTGTCGCTGCCTTCGAGCTCGATGCCGATCGAGAAATCATTGCAGCGCTCGCGGCCGAAAAAATTCGACGGCCCCGCGTGCCACGCGCGCTCGTTGCACGACACGAACTGCTCGAGTGCGCCATCGCGATGAATCACGAAATGCGCGGACACGCGCACGCCGCGCAGATGCGTGTCGTAGTACGGGTGAGTGTTGCAGTCGAGCGCGTTCTGGAACAGCTCGGCAATCGCGGTGCCGCCGAACTGGTTCGGCGGCAGGCTGATGTTGTGAACGACGATCAGCGTCGGCAGCGCGCCTTGCGGCCGCGCTTCGAAGTTTGGCGAGGCAAGCTTGCGTGCGGCAGGAACCCAACCGTCGGCATCGACGGTGTACGCGCCGCTCATCGGGCGTCGCGGCCGCTCGGACGCGCGCCGTGGCGCTGCGCGTGCGCGGCGCAGCAGAACGCATGCCCCGCGACGCTGACCGAGTCGCTCTTCGGTGCGTGCACGCCGCACTCGACGCAGCGGATCATCGGCTCGGCAAGCTGCGGCTGTTGCCCATTCGAAGAACGCGCGCCGCCATTCGCGGTGCCGGCAGCGTTGGCACCGCCGGCACCGGTGCGTTGCGCGGACTGCGCGTCGTGGCGGCGCAGCGCCTTCACGAGCCATTGACCGACGATGAACAGCAGAATCAGCAAAAAGATTTGTCGCATGGGGACACTCACACCACGGGCCGGTGCAACAGCACCTCGAAAACAAAACGGCTGCCGACGTACGCGAGCAACAGCGCGACGAACGAGGCCAGCACCCAGCGCAATGCCGCACGGCCGCGCCAGCCGGACACCTTGCGCGCGGTCAGCAGCGCGCCGAACATCACCCACGAAAGAATCGCGAACACGGTCTTGTGATCGAGCCGCAACGCGCGGTCGATCAGCTGCTCGCTGAACAGGATGCCCGACAGCAGCGTCAGCGTGAGCAGCACGAAGCCGGCGCCGATCAGACGGAACAGCAGCTTCTCGAGCGTGAGCAGCGGCGGCAGCGCGTCGAGCCAACTCGACCACCAGCCATTGTCCGCCGCCGCGTGCCTTTGCGCGAGACCACCGCGCATCGAATGCAGACGCCGCTCGACCGCCAGCATCAGCACCGCGTGCAGCGCCGCGATCGCGAACAGACCGTATGCGATATTCGCAATCAGGAAGTGCAGCTTGAACATCGGCGCGGCCGCATACGGCAGCACGCGCACGCCGCCGAACGCGAGCGGCAGCAGCGACGCGACGCACGCGAGTGGCAATACCAGCAGGCGCAGTCCGTCGAGCGGGAAAAAGAAACTCTCGATCCAGTAGATGCCGGCGCCGAGCCAGAACATCGCCGACAGCGCGAACGCGAAGCCGAACACCATCGCGTTCTGCGGGAAGATCGTGCTATGCAGCAGCACGCCGTGAGCGAGCAGCGCGACGAACAGCAGCGCGCGCCCGGGCGCGCTCATGCCGGAGGCCACCAGAGCGCCCGCGTTGGCGGCATGACCGGGCAGCGGCGGCACGCTCTCGAGCAGCGGCCGCACGGCCGCGTGCCGGTGCGAGCGCCAGCCGGCCACGGCAAGACCGCCATAGAGAAGCGCGGTGAGGGCATACAGTACAATATCCATATTCGAAGTTTACACTAGGGCCCTACTCCGCGACGTCTTGCGCTTCGCGCGCTGCGCGGGCCCCACCGTTCATCGCTCCCCATGCTCGACAATCTGACTCAACGGATGGCGCGCGTCGTCAAGACGCTGCGCGGCGAAGCCCGGCTCACCGAGGCGAACACCCAGGAAATGCTGCGCGAGGTGCGTCTCGCACTGCTCGAGGCCGACGTGGCGCTGCCCGTCGTGCGCGAGTTCATCGCGAAGGTCAAGGAGAAGGCGCTCGGCGAGGAAGTGATCTCCAGCCTGTCGCCGGGTCAGGCGCTCGTCGGCGTCGTGCAGCGCGAACTGACCGCGGTGATCGGCGGCGATTACGAAGGCAAGGCCTCCGAGCTCAATCTCGCCGTCGCGCCGCCCGCGATCATCCTGATGGCGGGTCTGCAGGGCGCCGGCAAAACGACTACGGTCGGCAAGCTCGCCAAGCTGCTGCGCGAGAAGTACAAGAAGAAGGTGCTGACCGTTTCGTGCGACGTCTATCGTCCCGCCGCCATCGCGCAGCTGAAAACGGTGACCGAGCAGGTCGGCGCGGACTTCTTCCCGTCGGAGCTGAACCAGAAGCCGGTCGACATTGCCCGCGCCGCGCTCGACTGGGCCAAGCGCCACTATCACGACGTGCTGCTCGTCGACACGGCCGGCCGTCTCGGTATCGACGAGGTGATGATGAACGAAATCACCGCGCTGCACGCCGAGCTGAAGCCGGCGGAAACGCTGTTCGTCGTCGACGCGATGCTCGGCCAGGACGCGGTCAACACCGCGAAGGCGTTCAGCGACGCGCTGCCGCTCACCGGCGTCGTGCTCACCAAGCTCGACGGTGATTCGCGCGGTGGCGCGGCGCTCTCGGTGCGTCACGTGACGGGCAAGCCGGTCAAGTTCGTGGGTGTCGCCGAAAAACTCGACGGCCTCGAAGTGTTCCACCCGGACCGCATGGCGAGCCGGATTCTCGGCATGGGCGACATTCTCGCGCTGGTGGAGGAAGCGCAGCGCGGCGTCGACGTGCAGGCCGCGCAGAAGCTCGCCGACAAGGTCAAGAAAGGCGGCGACTTCGACCTCAACGATTTCCGCGCTCAGCTCACGCAAATGAAGGGCATGGGCGGCCTGTCGTCGCTGATGGACAAGCTGCCCGCGCAGTTTCAGCAAGCCGCGGCCGGCGCCGACATGAGTCAGGCCGAGAAGCAGATGCGCCGCATGGAAGGCATCATCAACTCGATGACGCCGGCCGAGCGCGCCAAGCCCGAACTGATCAAGGCGACCCGCAAGCGCCGCATCGCCGCGGGTGCGGGCGTGCAGGTGCAGGAAGTCAACCGCATGCTGAACCAGTACGAACAGATGCGCACGATGATGAAGAAGCTCAAGGGCGGCAACCTGCAGAAGATGATGCGCGGCATGAAGGGCATGATGCCCGGCATGCGCTAAGCTTGATGGGACCGGCGCGCGCTCGCGCCGAGTGCGGATGACTTCGGCATCGTGCGGGTTTATTCTGTAGCGCATTGCGCCGTCCCTCGCGGGAACGTCCCTCGGGACGTTGCCACTCACACTATGTATACAGTTACCGTCCGTCAGACGTCATGAACCGCGAAGAAGCCCTCCATATTTTTCAACACTCCGAAGAGATAGTTTCGGCCTCGGACGTCACTGCGTCGATCGCCCGCATGGCGGCTGCCATCCGCGACGAGATGAGCGAGGACTTCCCGCTCGTGCTGTCGGTGATGGGCGGCGCCGCGGTATTCACCGGCATGCTGCTGCCGCACCTCGATTTCCCGCTCGAGTTCGACTACATCCACCTGACGCGCTACCGCAATACGACGAAGGGCAGCAACGAGATGCAATGGCGCGTCGCGCCGGCCGAGTCGGTCAAGGATCGCGTGGTGCTCGTGCTCGACGACATCCTCGACGAAGGCGAGACGATGGCCGCAATCCGCGATCGCATCCTCGCGATGGGCGCAAAGCGCTTCCTGTCCGCGGTGCTGTGCGAGAAGATCATTCCGAAGGCGAAACCGCTGCGCCCCGATTACTGCGGCTTCGAAGTGCCGGACCGGTACGTGTTCGGCTGCGGGATGGATGCGAAGGGCTACTGGCGCAACCTGCCGACCATTCGGGCGTTGACCGAGGGAGCGTGAGCGGGGCATCCGCCCCGCCCCACCGGCGAAAAAAAAGCAGCCTGCCTGGCTGCTTTTTTATGGCTGCGACGGTGGCAATGCGCGCACCGGCTCGCGTTTCACAGCTTGTGCACGAAAGAGCGGATTCCACCGAGCATCATCTCGACTGAAATCGCGACGAGCACGAGCCCCATCAGCCGCTCGAACGCCGCCATCACACGTTCACCGAGCCACGCCTGAATGCGCTCGGCGAGCATCAGCACGATCGCACAGATGATCATCGTGACGGTCAGCGCGCCGACCCACTCGACCGTTTTGCCCGGCGCCTGCGAGGTCAGCAGCATGACCGTCGCCAACGCCGACGGACCCGCTAGCGCAGGAATCGCGAGCGGCACGATCAGTGGCTCGCCGCCGCGCGCGTCGCCGCCGAACGGACCGTCCGGATGCGGAAACACCATACGCAGCGCAATCAGAAACAGCACGATGCCGCCGCCGATCCGCAACGACTGGTCGCTGAGGCTCATCATGCGCAGAAAGCTCTGCCCGAGCATCATGAACACCAGCAGGATCGCAAACGCGATCGCGACCTCGCGCAGGATCACGACCGTGCGACGCTCCGGCGCCACACCGCGCAGACAGCTGACGAAGATCGGGATGTTGCCGAGCGGATCGGTGATCAGGATCAGCAGCACCGTCGCGGACAGGAAGGTGTACTCCACCGCCCGCTCCGCTTAGTTCGCCAGCGCCGCGCGCACTTTGCCGATCACGGTCTGCGCGGCGTCCGCGACCGGCAGCAGCGTCGCTTCGGCCTCGCGACGGCCCTGATACTCGATCTTGCCGTCCTTCAGACCACGGTCGCCGATCACCAGTCGATGCGGCACGCCGATCAGTTCCCAGTCGGCGAACATCACGCCCGGCCGCTCGCCGCGATCGTCGAGGATCACGTCGATACCGGCCGCGACGAGTTCCGCGTACAGCTTGTCGGCCTGCTCACGCACCGCGTCGCTGCGGTCATAGCCCATCGGGCACAGCACGACTTCGAACGGCGCAATCGACTCCGGCCAGATGATGCCCTTGTCGTCGAAATTCTGTTCGATCGCGGCGCCGAGAATCCGCGTGACGCCGATGCCGTAGCAGCCCATTTCCATCGGCCGAGGCTTTCCGGTTTCGTCGAGACAGGCCGCGTTCATCGCTTCGGAATACTTGGTGCCGAGCTGGAACACGTGGCCCACTTCGATGCCGCGGCAGATGTCGAGCACGCCCCTGCCGTCCGGCGACGGATCGCCCTTCTTCACATTGCGGATGTCGGCGACGACCGGCTCCGGCAGGTCGCGGCCCCAGTTCACGCCGGTGGTGTGATAGTCGACGTCGTTCGAGCCGACCACGAAGTCGCTCATGTTCGCGACCGTGCGGTCCGCGATCACCTTGACCGGCTTCTTCGTGTTGATCGGACCGAGATAGCCCGGCGGTGTGCCGAACGTCTCGACGATCTCGGCCTCGGTCGCCATGCGGAAATTACCGAGGCCCGGGAGCTTGGCCGCCTTGATCTCGTTCAGATCATGATCGCCGCGCAGCATCAGCAGCCAGATCGTCGGCTCGGCGCCTTCGTTCTCGGTGGCGAGCACGACCGACTTGATCGTGCGTTCGAGCGGAATGTTCAGCAGTTCGGCAACCGCCTCGCACTTCGCCTTGCCGGGCGTCGCGGTCTTCTTCATCTCTTCTGCCGGCGCCGCGCGCTCTGCGATCAGCGGTAGCGCTTCGGCCGCCTCGACGTTCGCGGCGAAATCGGAGGTCGGGCAATACGCGATGTCGTCTTCGCCGGTGTCGGCGATCACATGGAACTCATGCGAGCCGCTGCCGCCGATCGAGCCGTTGTCGGCCGCCACCGCGCGGAAGTCCAGACCGAGGCGCGTGAAGATGCGCACGTACGCGTCGTACATCTTGCGATACGACTCGCGCAGACCCTGCGCGTCCTTGTCGAACGAGTACGCGTCTTTCATGATGAACTCGCGGCCGCGCATCACGCCGAAACGCGGACGGATCTCGTCGCGGAACTTCGTCTGGATCTGATAGAAGTTGACCGGCAGTTGGCGATAGCTCTTGATCTGGTTGCGCGCGATGTCGGTGACGACTTCCTCGTGCGTCGGGCCCATCACGAAATCGGCCTGCTTGCGGTCTTTGAAGCGCAGCAGCTCGGGACCGTACTTCTCCCAGCGCCCCGATTCCTGCCACAGTTCGGCCGGCTGCACGGCCGGCATCAACAGCTCGATGGCGCCCGCCCGGTTCATTTCCTCGCGCACGATCGCTTCCACCTTGCGGATCGAACGCAGGCCGACCGGCAGGTAGTTATAGATACCGCCCGCGACGCGACGGATCATGCCCGCGCGCACCATGAGCTTGTGGCTGATGATTTCGGCGTCGGCGGGCGCTTCTTTGAGAGTGCCGATAAAGAAACGGGAAGCTTTCATTCAAGGTGTCCAAAAGCGGCGGCTTCCGGTAGGACCGCCAGAAAAGGGGAAAATGAGGGAAATCGACACAGATCCGCGGCGAAGCCGGAAGGGTTCGCCCGACTGGCGGCGCCCTGCCCCCGTGCGGCGCCGAAACCGCCGCGCAAAGCTTCTCTCACAAGGGATAGGCACGGAAAACCGACAGGCTACCGCAAACCCGGGCCTGTTGCGGCGAATCGCTCCATTCTGATGCGATTCGGTGCGTAGGGTCCGTTATCTGTTTATAATCAAAGCAATTTTAAAGGATTCGAAGGTGGTTGTATGCTGGATCGTGAAGGCTTTCGCCCGAACGTCGGCATCATCCTCTTGAACGCGCACAACGAGGTGTTTTGGGGCAAACGACTCCGTGAACATTCCTGGCAGTTTCCGCAAGGGGGCATCAAATATGGTGAGACCCCCGTGCAAGCGATGTATCGGGAGTTACACGAAGAGACCGGGCTGCTTCCTGAGCACGTCAAGGTGATCGGTCGCACGCGCGACTGGTTGCGTTATGAGGTGCCTGACAAGTTCATCAAGCGCGAAGTACGCGGTCATTACCGCGGCCAGAAACAAATCTGGTTTTTGCTCCGGATGGTAGGACGCGACTGCGACATCTGTTTGCGCGCCACCGACCACCCTGAGTTCGATGCGTGGCGTTGGAACGAGTATTGGGTGCCGCTCGACTGTGTGATCGAGTTCAAGCGGGATGTGTATCAGTTGGCGCTAACGGAGCTGTCCCGTTTCATGCGCCGGCCTGCGCCGCGTGCGGAAAAACCTGGCGGGCATCATGGGTCGCGTTATCCCCGGATAGCGTCGTCGATGCAAAGCCCGCCGGATTCCACGGTAAGCACGGTGGTCACCACCGTCACGACCGTAACTTCGGTCAGCGTCGAAACTTCGACGCACGTGCTGGTCGCGCCGGATTGCGGTCCCGGCTCACCGGATGCCAACATGAGATCGGATGATGAGCGCGAAACGGCCGAAGCCGACGAGGCCGTCGCCCCGTTAGTACGACGAGGCGTGCGCGATTAACCATTCCAGGCGGCGGCTCGCGCCGCCTCTCTCTGGCGCGGCTTTCGAGCCGCGTCTGTCTCTCGAGGGAATCAGATTGAAAGCACTTGCATTCGCCGTGGCGTGCGTCGCCACCGGCGCCCTGCTGGCAGGCTGTTCGAGCGCCGGCAAACCGACCAACAAAGACGACAGCGAGTTCACCTATCTGCTGGATCGCAAGAGCAACTGGGTTGAAAACAAGGTCGACACGTTGCCGCCGCTGCCCTCCGACGCGAACCTGCTGCCGTTCGAAGTCTCCGGCAATACGCCGCTGCAATTTGCGATCGACCCGAAGTCCGTCAGCGTCGGCGACGACGGCGTGGTGCGTTACACGGTGGTCGTCACGAGCCCGGGCGGTGCGCGCAACGTCAATTACGAGGGCATCCGCTGCGACACGTATGAATGGCGTCAGTATGCGGGCCTGAACGCCGATCACGACGGCTGGGACACGACGGTCGCAAACCCGTTTTCGCGGATAGAAAACGGCGCGCTGAATGCGTACCAGGCCGCGTTGTATCAGGACTATATGTGCGCAAACAAGATTCCGACCGGCAGCGCGCAGCACATCGTCGAGAACATTCGTTACAAGCGCACGCAGACGTCGCAGATTCATTGAGGCCGGTTGCGCGGCGCGCGCCCGACTCAGGCGCCGTTGCTTATCCGTGACGATTAAAAAGCCGTTCCAGCCTGCGCTGGAACGGCTTAATTGTTGGCTCTTCATACGCGCGATATGCGCGCCGCCTCGCAGATCAAAGCACCACGAGATTGTCGCGATGAATCAGTTCGGGCTCGAGCATATAGCCGAGCACTGACTCAATTTCGCCGCTCGGACGCCGCTGGATCAGTTTGGTTTCCGCGCTGCTGTAGTTCGTCAAACCACGTGCGACCTCGCGGCCTGACGCGCTCAGACACGCGATCACCTCGCCGCGCGCGAATGCACCCTGCACACCGACGATGCCGATCGGCAGCAAGCTCTTGCCGCCGGCGGTCAGTTTTTCGACCGCGCCGTCATCGATCACGACGTGGCCGCGCACCTGCAGGTGATCGGCCATCCATTGCTTGCGCGCCGCCATGCGCGCGGTGCGCGCGATCAGTTGGGTGCCGATCGCCTCGCCGGCCGCCAGTCTCACCAGCACGTCCGACTCGCGCCCACTCGCGATCACCGTATTGGCGCCGCTATGGGCCGCACGCTTCGCAGCGAGAATCTTGGTCAGCATGCCGCCGCGGCCGAGGCTCGAGCCCGCACCGCCCGCCATCGCCTCGAGCTCGGGCGCGCCGGCGTCGGCTTGCTGGACTAGTGTCGCGGTCGGGTCCTTGCGCGGATCTGCGGTGAAGAGGCCTTGCTGGTCCGTCAGAATGATCAGCGCGTCGCCCTCGATCAGATTGGCAACCAGCGCGCCGAGCGTGTCGTTGTCGCCGAACTTGATTTCGTCGGTGACGACCGTGTCGTTCTCGTTGATGATCGGTACAACTCCGAGCCCCAGCAGCGTGAGCAGCGTGGAGCGAGCGTTCAGATAGCGCTCGCGGTCAGCAAGGTCAGCGTGAGTAAGCAGGATCTGCGCTGTCTGGATGGAATGTTCGGCGAAGCGGCTTTCGTACACTTGCGCGAGACCCATCTGACCGACCGCCGCGGCCGCCTGCAGCTCATCGATTTCACGCGGCCGCTTCGTCCAGCCGAGCCGCTGCATGCCCTCGGCGATCGCGCCCGAGCTGACCAGCACCACTTCCTTGCCTTGCGCGCGCAGTGCGGCAATTTGCGCGGCCCAGCGGCCGATCGCCGCATGATCGAGGCCGCGCCCGTCGTTCGTGACGAGACTCGAACCGACTTTGACGACCAATCGCCGTGAATCTGCGATGACGGAACGCATTGTGCGCTGTCTCCCAAGATGACGCGTGATGCATACCGGCACCCGCCGCTGGCGCCGGCGCTCGAGTTGTTATTCCTGCGGATCGGTGCCGGCTTCGCGGGTTGCGGCCGGTACTTGCGTCCCGTCGCGGAAACGCACGTCGGAGGCCAGGTCTTCGGCTTCGGCCGCGCGTTGCGCGTCGGAGTGCTCGGCGAGGTAGTCGAACACGGCGTAGCAAAGATTTTCACAGCCCTGGCCAGTCAGCGCCGAGATCTCGAACACCGGACCGTCCCAGCCGAAGCCTTCGAGGAACGCCGCCACGCGCGCTTCGCGATCGTCCTCAGGCACCATGTCCAGCTTGTTCAGCACAAGCCAGCGCGGCTTCTGATAAAGCTCTTCGTCGTACTTGCGCAGTTCGTTGACGATCGCCTTCGCTTCGGCGACCGGATCGATCGATTCATCGAACGGTGCGATGTCGACGATGTGCAGCAGCAGCCCGGTGCGCTGCAGGTGACGCAGGAATTGATGGCCTAGGCCGGCGCCTTCCGCCGCGCCTTCGATCAGCCCCGGAATGTCGGCAATCACGAAGCTGCGGCTCGGCCCGACGCGCACGACGCCGAGGTTCGGCGCGAGCGTGGTGAACGGGTAATCGGCGATTTTCGGCTTCGCGTTCGACACCGACGAGATAAACGTCGACTTGCCCGCATTCGGCATGCCGAGCAGACCGACGTCGGCCAGCACTTTCAGTTCGAGGCGGACCATGCGGCGCTCGCCCGGCTTGCCGTCGGTCTTCTGACGCGGCGCGCGGTTCGTGCTGGACTTGAAATGGAGGTTGCCGAGGCCGCCGGCTCCCCCTTGCGCGATTTGCATGCTCTGGTTGTGCTCGGTCAGATCGGCGATCAGCTCGCCGGTTTCCATGTCCGTGATGGTGGTGCCGACCGGCATGCGCAGCGTGATGTCATCACCACCCTTGCCGTAGCAATCCGAGCCGCGGCCGTTTTCGCCGTTGCGCGCCAGATGTTTTTTCGCGTAGCGGTAATCAATCAGCGTGTTGATGTTGCGGTCAGCCACCGCGATCACGCTGCCGCCCCGGCCGCCGTCACCGCCATCGGGGCCGCCGAACGGGACGAACTTCTCGCGGCGCATCGACGCGCTGCCATCCCCTCCGTCGCCGGCGATGACTTCAATCCTCGCTTCGTCAATGAACTTCATGTGTTACTCCGTCCCGTGGTGTACTGCCCGATTCGATGCAGGGGTTGATACTGATTGGATGCTGCTATTTTGCCGCGCGCGCCGCGCGTTGATCAATCGACCGACCGGCATAGTCCGCCTATGAGGAGCGGTCGGCTGCGCGGCTTGGGCGCCAAGCTAAAGGGGCGCCGCAATAAAAAAAGCCCCGCGAACTTCGCGGGGCCTTTTTCCGGTCCTGAAGCCCGTGCCTGATTAAACTCAGGCTGCCGGGACGACGGAAACGGTGTGCTTCTTCGCCGCGCCCTTCGTCGAGAACTGGACGTGGCCGTCCTTCAGCGCGAACAGGGTGTGATCCTTGCCCATGCCGACGTTGTCGCCAGCGTGCATGCGCGTACCGCGCTGACGCACGATGATGCCACCAGCATTGATAGCCTGGCCGCCGTAAACCTTCACGCCGAGGCGCTTCGATTCGGAGTCGCGGCCGTTTCGGGACGATCCGCCTGCCTTTTTGTGTGCCATTTGATTTGCTCCTTAACCGGTGCGCTTACGCGTTGATCGCGTCGATGCGCAGTTCGGTATAGTTCTGGCGGTGGCCGCCATGCTTCTGGTAGTGCTTCCGGCGACGCATCTTGAAGATCGTCACTTTGGCGTGACGACCTTGCGACACGACGGTAGCCTTGACGGAAGCCCCACTGACCAGCGGCGTACCGAACTTAATCGATTCGCCTTCGCCCACTGCGAGAACCTGGTCGAGCGTGATTTCAGCGTCAATGTCTGCCGGTATCTGTTCTACTTTAAGTTTTTCGCCGACGGCAACCTTGTACTGCTTGCCACCGGTTTTTATGACCGCGTACATTGAGAACCTCACTCTGTATTCATTTTTCCCACGCACCGCGCGCGGAAACTGTCGATTATACATAGAGTTAGCTGCTCGGTCAAAACCTGCTTGCCAAACCGTCTACCGTCCGGCTTCGCCCTCCCTCGCAGGCGCTCGCAGATGGCGTACCTGCGACGCGCGGCGCCCCGCAGACGGCCTTGGCAGGCGCCCCGCGCGCCATGCGGAGCGCATCCACGCCGCAGCCGACGACCCGGAAGCGCCCCGATCGCCTTATAATTCGCGGCACTACCCAATTCAGCCATCATGTCGTCGACTGCCACCACCTCCCCCAACGTCGCCAGCCTGCTTGCTCCAATCGCCGAAGACATGCAGCAGGTCAATCGCGTCATCCGGCAACGTCTTGCGTCGGACGTGATGCTGATCAATCAGATTTCCGAGTACATCATCAGCGCCGGCGGCAAGCGGCTGCGGCCCGCGCTGCTGTTGCTGGTGGCGGGCGCGCTCGGCGATACGACGGGGCACCGGCACGAGCTGGCAGCGGTCGTCGAATTCATCCACACGGCCACGCTGCTGCATGACGACGTGGTCGACGAGTCCGACCTGAGGCGCGGCCGCCAGACCGCCAATGCGCTGTTCGGCAACGCGGCGAGCGTGCTGGTCGGTGACTTTCTTTACTCACGGTCGTTCCAGATGATGGTCGGCGTGGGCAAGATGCGCGTGATGGAAATTCTGTCGGAAGCGACCAACATCATCTCTGAAGGCGAAGTGCTGCAGTTGTTGAACATGCACGATGCCGACGTCGACGAAGCCCGTTACATGCAGGTGATCCGCTACAAGACCGCAAAGTTGTTCGAGGCGGCCGCCCAGCTCGGCGCGGTGCTGGCCGGCGCGGACGCGAAAACCGAAGCCGCCGCCGCCGAGTACGGTCGTCGCATCGGCACCGCGTTCCAGATCATGGACGACTGGCTCGACTACACGGGGACGGCCGAGTCGATGGGCAAGAACGCCGGCGACGATCTGCGCGAAGGCAAACCGACGCTTCCGCTCATCTATCTGATCGAACGCGGCACGCCCGAGCAGTCGGCGCTCGCGCGCGAAGCCATCGAGCAAGGTGGCACCGACCGTTTCGATACGATTTTCGACGCGATCACGCGCTCGGGCGCGCTGGATCACACGCTCGAGTGCGCGAAACAGGAGGCGCATGCAGCCGCGGCAGCAATATCGTCATTTCCCCATTCCATTTTCAAGGAGAGCCTGCTAGAATTATGCTCTTACTCGACGGCAAGACAGTCTTGAACGAGACTGAAACACCGAATTAGTCTGAATCGAGTCAGCAGTACCCAATCGGGGTGTAGCTTAGCCTGGTAGAGCGCTACGTTCGGGACGTAGAGGCCGGAGGTTCGAATCCTCTCACCCCGACCAGATTCTCCTTGTTAGCTCAAGGTTCAAAACCGCCGCAGCGTTGCTGGGCGGTTTTTTGTTTTGCGCGGCGCTTTTTTTCTTTGCTCTCGTGCTGCCCTTCGCCGCTTTCTTTCCTCCGGCTCGCCAGGCACAGCGCGTACGTTGCCACGTTGTCGTCCTAGCGGCGTCAGCCTTCGTCCACACCGGAGCGCGCGGCCCCCTCTGCTATATTCTCTCCATCCTTTCCCTTATTTTTCACGACGCGTGGAACAACTTCCCTTATGGGCGCAGATCGGCGCCGTCCTTCTGCTGCTTGTCTGCTCCGCCTTCTTTTCCATTTCCGAGACAGCGATGATGGCGCTCAATCGTCATCGCCTCAAACATCTCGCCAGCAAGAACACGCTCGGCGCAAAGACGACTCAGGGCCTGCTCGCAAAAACCGATCAGCTGCTCGGCGTGATCCTCATCGGCAACAACCTGTTCAACACGATCATTCCGGTACTCACGACATCGCTCGCGCTGCATACGTTCGGCCGCAATAGCCTCGTGCTGTCGATCGCGACCGGTATCGTCGCGTTCCTCATTATCGTGTTCGCGGAGATCACACCGAAGATCGTCGGCGCGACGTTTCCCGAGAAAATCGCGCTGCCCGCGAGCCTGCTGATCGCGCCGTTGATGCGCGTCGCGAGACCACTGATCTGGTTTGTCAACCTGTTCGCGACCGGCATCCTGCGCGTGCTGCACATCAACACGAAGGGCGCGCGCGACCAGCGGCTGTCCACCGAAGAACTGCGCACCATCGTGCTCGAGTCGGGAAGCTTCATGCCCACCAAGCACCGCAGCATCCTGCTGAACCTGTTCGATCTCGAAAACATCTCCGTCGATGACGTGATGATCCCGCGTCGCCGTATCGAGGCCCTCGACTTCGATGCCCCGTTCGAACAGATCCTGCATCAACTGGAGACCTGCTATCACAACAAGCTGATCGTCTACCGGGGCGACATCGACCGCGTGCTCGGTGTGCTGCACGTGCGCAAGACGCTGTCAGCGCTGCACAACCAGGAGCTCGAGCGCGATACCTTGCGCGAGCTGCTCGCCGAGCCGTACTTCGTGCCAAGCGGCACGCCGGTGTTCCAGCAGCTGCAATACTTTCAGGAGAGCCGGCAACGCATCGCGCTCGTCGTCAACGAATACGGCGAACTGCAAGGCCTCGTCACACCGGAAGACATCATCGAGGAACTGATCGGCGAATTCACCACGTCGATTCCGCGTAGCGCCAGCTCGCGCGGTGGCTGGAACGAGGCGGGCGAATGCATCGTCGCGGGAAGCATGCCGTTGCGCGAGCTGAACCGCTGGCTGCAACTCGGGCTACCCACCGATGGCCCCAAAACGCTGAACGGCCTGATTCTCGAAATCCTCGAAGACATCCCCGACGGCGACGTCTGCGTGCACATCGGAGACACCAAGCTCGAAGTGATGCGCAGCGACGATCAGGCGATCCGCACCGTCAAGCTTTTCAAACCGCCGTCGCGCACGAAGGCCGGTAAAGCAAGGTCAGGCTGAACTTCGCGCCGCCGCACGCTGATTTACGGTCAGCATCGCACAGGCTCGCGAAAGGCGCCATTAGCCGAATGGCCGAATGGCATTCGGACGCCCGCAACCGGAAGATGACGCCGTCATGTTCTAAAGGCGGCTCATCACCGGTCTCTCATGCAAACACCTTTTGCCACCGCCGCGGCATTGCCGCGCCCACTCGCTGTCGACGGCGAATCCAGCGCAACGAGTCTGAACGATCCCGACAACGCCCCGGCCGTGCGTCTGTTGACCGACACGTTGCACGAAGCGACGCGGCGCAATGCGTCGGATATCCACATCGAGCCGGCCGAGCATGGCTGGCGTGTGCGCCTGCGTATCGACGGCGTGCTGCATGAAATCCCGCGGCCGCCCGCCCATCTGCGCGACGCGTTCGTCACGCGTGTGAAAGTGCTCGCGCGCATGGACATCGCCGAGCGACGCGTGCCGCAGGACGGCCGGCTACGCCTGGCGACGTCGCCAGGGCGGCTCGAGGATTACCGCGTCAATTCGCTGCCGACACTGTTCGGCGAAAAGCTCGTGCTACGACGGCTCGACGCGTTGCCCGCCGATCTTTCGCTCGATTCGCTCGGCCTCGATCCGCGGCAGCGCGAAGCCGTCGACGCCGCGATCCGCGCGCCGCACGGTCTGATGCTCGTCACCGGACCGACGGGCAGCGGCAAGACACTATCGCTGTACTGCTTCCTGAACCTGCTGAATGGCGAGGCACGCAACCTCTGCTCGGTGGAAGACCCAGCCGAGATCCAGTTGGCCGGCATCAACCAGGTCAGCGTGCGCGAAAAAGCCGGACTGACTTTCGCGGTCGCGCTGCGGGCTTTTCTGCGTCAGGACCCGGACGTGATCATGGTCGGCGAAATCCGCGACAACGAAACCGCCGACGTTGCCGTGAAGGCCGCCCAAACCGGTCACCTCGTGCTGTCCACGCTGCATACGAACGACGCGCCCGCGGCCATCGCGCGGCTCATCGACATCGGTGTCGAGCCGTACAACCTTGCCGCCGCGCTGCGCATGGTGACCGCGCAGCGGCTGGTGCGGCGACTGTGCGTCGCATGCCGCGCGCCCGCGCCGCATTCGCCGGCGGCACTCCACGCCGCGGGCTTTGGCGAACATGAGCTCGACGGCTGGCAACCGTATGCGGCGACCGGCTGCGCGGTTTGTCATGGCATCGGCTATCGGGGGCGCGTCGGCATTCATCAGGTGATGCCCGTCTCCGACGCGATGCGTGAGCAGATCGTCGCGAGCGCGGGCGCGCACGAGTTGGCCCGCCTCGCGCAGATGGAACAGGTCGCGACGTTACGCGACGCGGCGCTTGCGCGCGTGCGCGACGGCACCACGAGTCTCGCCGAAGCGCTCGCCGCGACGGAGGTCGCATGAGTACCGCCGCGCTGTCACCAACCCGGTCCGTCTCAGCCGACCTACGCTTCAGATGGCGCGGCGTCGACGCGGACGGCACGCGCCAAAGCGGCACGCTGATCGCGCCCGACGCGAGCGCCGCACGCACGATGCTCAAACGCGACAACCTCTTTATCGTCGAACTCGCAACGCAAGGGCCGGCGCCACGCCCGAAGACGAGCGCGGCCGCTGTCACGCTGTTCACGCGACAACTGTCCAGTCTGCTGCGTGCCGGTTTGCCGCTCGCGCCCGCGCTCGAACTACTCGCGCAGGCGTCGACGTCGGGTCAGCGGCAAGGCATGCCGCGCATCGTCGGCACTGTCGCGCGCGACATCACCGCCGGCCTGCGGTTTTCGGCGGCCTTGCAGCGGCACCCGGCGCAGTTCAATGCGCTGTATTGCCAGCTCGTCGAGGTGGGCGAAGCGGCGGGCGCGCTCGTCACCGTGCTCGCCCGCCTCGCCGACGATCGCGAACGCGCCGCTGCGCAGCGCGCGAAGGTGCGCGCGGCTCTCACCTATCCAGCCGCGATCCTGCTGCTCGCGCTCGCGATAACTGCCGCATTGCTGGTGTGGGTCGTGCCGACGTTCAAGCAGATCTTCGATGGCTTCGGCGCGAAGCTGCCCGCGCCGACGCAGTTCGTGCTGGCGCTCTCGGCGGCCGCCGCGCGCTGGAGTGTGCCGCTGTTCATACTGATGCTCGCAATGAGCTCGGCCATCACGCTCGTGCTGCGTCGTTCGGTAAGCGCGCGCATCCGCTTCGCGCGCCTGTCGCTCGACCTGCCGGTGGCCGGCCCGCTGCTGCGCACGCTATGCGCGGCGCGCTGGAGTCGCGCGCTTGGCACCTTGCTGTCCGCCGGCACGCCGCTCGCCGACGCATTCGATTCGCTCACTCAGGCGACCGGCAATGCCTTCTTCGATCGCGCGACGGCAAGCATCGCCATCAGATTGCGGCGCGGCGAACGGCTCGCCGCGGCTATGCTCGCGGCCCGCTGCTTTCCTCCCGAAGTCGTGCAGCCCGTTGCGGTCGCGGAGGAATCCGGCGCGCTCGACAGCATGCTGCTCGATGTCGCGTCGCTTGCGGATCGCCAGGTCGACGACAGGATCGGCACGCTATCGAGCCTGTGTGAACCGCTCGTGATCGTCGTGCTCGGCACCCTGGTCGGCGGCCTCGTCATCGCGATGTATCTTCCCATTATTCAACTCGGCAACGTGGTGTAGCATCGCAGCCGAATCCACTTCGTCACCATGCAGGCTCCTCTTCCGCTCGTGTCACAAACTTCCTCCAGCCTGCTCGCGGGCTTACTGCCGGGCCGCTTTGCCAGCGATATCGGCCTCGCGCTCGCGAGCCTACCCGCCGGCGTGCAGATCGCATTCGCGATCGTGCTTGGCCTCGTGATTGGCAGCTTCCTGAACGTGGTCGTGCATCGATTGCCGATCATGCTCGAGCGTGCATGGCGCGCCGAAATCAGCGAGACCACCGACGTGCCGCCGCCCGACCACGGACTGCCCGCGCGCTACAACCTGTGGGTGCCGCGCAGCGCGTGCCCGCATTGCGGCCATGTGCTGAGCGCGTGGGAAAACTTGCCGGTGCTGAGCTACCTGCTGTTACGCGGCCGTTGTTCCGCGTGCGGCACGCATATCAGCGCACGCTATCCGCTGCTCGAAATCGCGAGCGCCGCTTTCGCGGCAGGCGCACTGATAGCGTTCGGCCCGACGCTGATGGCACTCGCCGCGTTCGGCCTGTGCGCGACGTTGCTCGCGATGAGCGCGATCGACGTCGACACGCATTTGCTGCCCGACTCCTTGACGCTGCCGCTGTTGTGGGCCGGCCTGATCGTCAATTTCAACGGCATGTTCACGAATCTGCATGATGCGGTGCTCGGCGCTATCTTCGGATATCTGGCGTTGTGGGCCGTGCATTGGGCGTTCAAGCTCGTGCGTGGTATCGAAGGCATGGGCTATGGCGACTTCAAGCTGCTCGCCGCGCTCGGTGCGTGGCTCGGCTGGCCCGCGCTGCCGCAGATCGTGCTGGTGGCCGCGGTGGCCGGTGCCGTGATCGGCCTCGCGGCGACGTGGCGCGGCCGAATGCGCTTCGAGGAGCCGCTGCCGTTCGGGCCGTTTCTCGCGGCGGGCGGTGTGTTGACGCTGTTTGCCGGCACGCCGCTTTATCTGGCTCTGGGGGGCTGAACCATGTTCGTTGTGGGACTCACTGGCGGCATCGGCAGCGGCAAATCGACGGTGGCCGACCTGTTCGCCGCGCGCGGCGTGCCGCTCGTCGACACGGACGTGATCGCGCATCGCATCACCGCGCCGCATGGCCTCGCAATGCCGCACATCGCCGCCGCATTCGGCGCGCAATTCGTCGCCGCCGACGGCTCCCTCGATCGCGCGCGCATGCGCACGCTCGTGTTCAGTGACGAGACCGCGCGCAAACGTCTCGAAGGCATCACGCATCCGCTGATTCGCGCGGAAACCGAGCGCGAAGAGCGCGAAGCGAAAGGACCGTATGTGATCGTCGTGGTACCGTTGCTGGTCGAGTCCGGGACCTGGAAGAACCGCGTGAATCGCGTGCTCACCGTCGATTGCAGCGTCGACACGCAGATCGCGCGTGTGGTGAGCCGCAACGGCTTCAGCCGTGAGCAGGTGCTCGCAATCATTGCGCGCCAGGCCACGCGCGAAGCGCGGCTCGCCGCCGCCGACGACGTGATCGTCAATGACAATGCGCCGCTCGAAGAACTCGAGGCGCAGGTGGACGCTCACCATCAAGCCTATCTGTCGCTGGCGAAGGGCGATGCCGAGTTGTAGCGCGCGCAGACGCGTCGTCACCGGCACATTGAACTTTGCGCGCACGCGGGAGCCGAAGCGCTCGTAACACCGGGAACTCACAAAAAAGTTGCGAAAGCGCGCAGAAAAAGTGCGTGATTGCCTGGGTAGTCCCACGGCATTAGAATGTTTTGCATTCCTGTCACCGACCACGCCCGAGGCGAGCCCGCTTGATCCTTTACGAGTACCCCTTCAATGAGCGAATCCGGACGCTGTTGCGGCTCGAAGATCTGTTCGAGCGCTTCACGTTCTTTCTGACTCAGGAAGACGCGCGGGAACATCACGTCGCACTGACAACGCTGTTCGAAATCTCCGAAGTGGCGGGCCGCGCGGATCTGAAATCGGATCTGATGAAAGAGCTCGAGCGGCAGCGGCAAACGCTCGCGCCATTTCGCGGCAATCCGGGCATCGAGCAGAACGCGCTCGAGGCGGTGCTCGGCGAAATCGAGCAGACGCTTGCGGGGCTCACGCAGATGCAAGGCAAGACCGGCCAGCATCTTGCAGACAACGAGTGGCTCGCGAGCATTCGCAGCCGCGCAATCATCCCCGGTGGTACCTGCAAATTCGACCTGCCCTCGTATTACGCGTGGCAACAGTTGCATCCCGATCAGCGTCGCCAGGACATCGCCAAGTGGGTGACACCGCTTTTGCCGCTGCGCGACGCGGCCACCATCGTGCTGCGGCTCGCGCGTGAGTCGGGCCAGGCATCGAAGGTGATGGCGATGCAAGGCAGCTATCAGCAAATGCTGTCGGGCCGCTCGTATCAATTGATGCAGGTTCGCGTCGCTCCCGAATTGCGCGTGATTCCCGAAGCGAGCGCCAACAAGTACATGCTGTGGGTGCGCTTTACGGTGCAGGACGGCGATCTGCGGCCGCGCGCGGTCGACGTCGACGTGCCGTTCCAACTCACGCTCTGCAGCCTGTAATCGCCTGTCAATAACCGCCGCATTGAGCAGCGCACACCGGATTTGACCGAACGCGCCTTTGAACCGGCGCGAAATAGCCCTATATTCGTTACTTGTTCCGTTTGCGATTGACCGTCCGACCGTATGCCTACCGTCGTCAAATGTCCTACCTGCGGTAAAGATGTCCGCTGGACCTCCGAGAGCCGCTTCCGTCCGTTCTGCTCCGAGCGCTGCAAACAGACCGATCTGGGCGCATGGGCCGCCGAAAAATACAGGATTGGCGGCAACGAACAGGAAGGATCTTCGTCCGAAGAGGAAACGCCGCGCGGCGACTACAACCCGCACTGAGCGAGTCAGTAAAAAAGCCACGCGAACCGGCGCTGCCGATACAGCGCCCGCTACCGCGTGGCTTTTTCAATCACTGCCTTCAATCACTTCTTCTCAGCCGCGAGCCACTCCAGCACCGGGATCGTGGCCGGCAGCAACGGCGAGACATCCGCAGGCAAGCTCTGCCAGACGAAGGCCTGGCCTTCACGGCCGTGCGGCTCGCCCGACCACTGCGTCACCTTGCAGAAGAAGAGGCGCACATAGGCGTGCGGATAATCGTGTTCGAGCGTATGCCACAGATGGCTCGCCTCGACCTCGATTCCCAGCTCCTCGTGCAGCTCGCGCGCGAGCGCGGCCTCGACCGATTCGCCCGCTTCGAGCTTGCCGCCCGGAAACTCCCAGTAGCCCTCGTACGGCTTGCCCGCCGGACGCTGCGCGAGCAGATAGCGCCCATCCGGCTGCACCAGCACGCCGACCGCGACTTCGGTGACCGGACGGCCAGCGCCGTTGGCGCCGGCGCTATTGCCGACGCCGGCGCTTTTGTCAGCGTCGCTCATGCCGGCGTTTTACGGCCGGACCAGTCGCGCGCGAACTGCCATGCGACCCGTCCCGAGCGCGAGCCACGTTCGAGCGCCCACACGAGCGCATCGCCGCGCGCCGATTCGATCTCGGCGTCGTCGCAACCGAAATGGCGCAGCCAGTGCGCGATGATCGTCAGGTAGTCGTCCTGCTTGAACGGATAGAAGCTGACCCACAGCCCGAAACGCTCGGACAGCGAAATCTTCTCTTCGACCAGTTCACCCGGATGAATCTCGCCGTCCGAAGTGTGCTTGTACGTCTCGTTGTCGCTCATGTACTCGGGCAGCAGATGGCGGCGGTTCGACGTCGCATAGATCAGTACGTTGTCGGACTGCGCGGCCACCGAGCCGTCGAGCGCGACCTTCAGCGCCTTGTAGCCCGACTCGCCTTCTTCGAACGACAGGTCGTCGCAGAACACGACGAAGCGCTCCGGCCGCTTCGCGATCAGATCGACGATGTCGCCGAGGTCGTGCAGATCGTCCTTGTCCACTTCGATCAGGCGCAGACCGTCTTTCGCATACGCGTTCAGGCACGCCTTGATCAGCGACGACTTGCCGGTACCGCGCGCGCCCGTCAGCAGCACGTTGTTGGCCGGCTGACCGCGCACGAACTGGCGCGTGTTCTGTTCGATCAACCCCTTCTGGCGATCGATGTTCTGCAGGTCGTCGAGCGTGATCGGCGAAATGGCATGCACCGGCTGCAAGTAGCCGCGACCCTGGCGCTTGCGCCAGCGGAAAGCGACCGCGGCCGACCAGTCGATGTCCGGCGCGGCGGGCGGAAGCATCGCTTCCAGGCGGCCGAGCACGGCTTCGGCCCGGTTCAGAAACTGTTCGAGTTTGTCCATGGCGAGTAGGCGGCCCGTGGCCGCGCTTTGAAGCTGATTACGAGCGGTAGTCGGCGTTGATGCTCACGTAGTCGTGCGACAGATCGCAGGTCCAGATCGTGGCTTGCGCATTGCCGCGGCCGAGCACGACGCGGATGCCGATCTCGCTTTTTTTCATCACGCGCTGGCCGTCTTCTTCGCGGTAGGCCGGGTTGCGTCCGCCGGCAGTCGCGACCAGCACGTCGTCCAGATACAGATCGATCTTGCCGACGTCGAGATCGTCAACGCCGGCATAGCCGATGGCCGCGAGAATACGGCCGAGGTTCGGGTCCGATGCATAGAAGGCCGTCTTGACGAGCGGCGAGTGGCCGATCGCGTAGGCGATCTGGCGGCATTCTCCGACGCTCGAGCCGCCTTCGACATGCACGGTCATGAATTTGGTCGCGCCCTCGCCGTCGCGCACGATCAGTTGCGCGAGGTTCTGCGCGACCTCGGTCACCGCGTCGCGCAGCGCTGCATAAGCGGGCGAATCGGTGGACGTGATCGCGGGCAGGCTCGATTTGCCCGACGCGATCAGGATGAACGAATCGTTGGTCGACGTATCGCCATCGATCGTGATGCAGTTGAACGAGCGATCCGCGACGTGCTTCACGAGCTCGTCGAGGACCGGCTGCGCGACGGCTGCGTCGAACGCGAGGAAGCCGAGCATGGTCGCCATGTTCGGCTTGATCATGCCGGCGCCCTTGCTGATGCCGGTCAGCGTGACCGTGTGACCACCGATCGTGACCTGACGCGAGCTCGCCTTCGGCAGCGTGTCGGTCGTCATGATCGACTGCGCCGCGTCGTACCAGTTCGCTTCCTTGCGGTTCGCGAGCGCGGCCGGCAAGCCCGCCTTCAGACGATCGACCGGCAGCGGTTCGAGAATCACGCCCGTCGAGAACGGCAGCACCTGCTCGGGCACGATGTCGGCGAGACGCGCGAGTTCCGCGCAGGTTTCGCGCGTCGCGGCGAGGCCCGGCTCACCGGTGCCCGCGTTCGCGTTGCCGGTGTTGATCACCAGCGCGCGAATCGGCTTGCCGCCCGCGCGCACGCGCTGCAGGTTCTCGCGGCAGACCGTGACGGGCGCCGCGCAGAAGCGGTTCTGCGTGAACACGCCGCCTACCGTCGCGCCTTCGTCGACGGAAATGACGAGCACGTCCTTGCGGTTCGGTTTGCGGATATTCGCTTCCGCCCAGCCTAGCGTGACGCCGGCGACGGGGTGGAGTTGAGCGGGATCGATCGAGGGAAAGTTGACAGCCATGGTCGCGACCTGTCGAAGAAAATGCCGGCGGACGCCGGCATCGGGGAAACGGAACTGATGACCCGGGTGTGTTGCCGGGTCACCCGCGAAATCAAAACGGCCAAACGGCGCTTAAAAACGACACGGCGCGCCCGGAAGCGCGCCGCATCGCCATCAGGCGATCTTGCCGTGGCACTGCTTGTACTTCTTGCCGCTGCCGCACGGGCACGGGTCGTTGCGGCCGACCTTCGGCACGTTGTCGGCATTCATGTGCACGGCCGCCTGCGGCGCTGCGCCGTGGCCGTGGCTCATCGCGTCGCCGATCATCGCGGCGGTGGCCGCTTCGGCCGCGACCGGCGCGGCGGCGCCGGCTTCCGCGAACTCGGCATGACGGAACTCGACGTTCTCCAGATGACCGCCCTGCTCTTCCATCTGCTCCGCGGCCGCTTCGAGCTGCTCCGGCGACTGGATCTGCACGTTCATCACGATGCGCGTGACTTCGAGCTTCACGGCGTCGAGCATCGCGGCGAACAGTTCGAACGCCTCGCGCTTGTATTCCTGCTTCGGGTTCTTCTGCGCATAGCCGCGCAGATGGATGCCCTGACGCAGATGATCGAGCGCGGCCAGATGCTCGCGCCACGCGCGGTCGAGCGTCTGCAGCATGATCGAGCGCTCGAACGCGCTGAACGATTCGCGGCCGACCAGTTGGACCTTCGCCTCGTACCCTTCGTCCGCGGCGGCCTCGACCGCTTCGAGAATCTCTTCCGCGCTGATCGAGTTCGACTCGTTGATCATTTCCTGAATCGCGAGGTCGAGCTGCCATTCGTTGCGCAGCACTTCCTCGAGCTCGGGCACGTCCCACTGCTCTTCGATGCTGCCCACCGGCACGAACTGATGCACGATGTCGCCGACCACGCCGTGACGCATCGCGCTGATGGTCTCGGTGATGTCGTTCGCTTCGAGCAGTTCGTTGCGCTGCTGGTAGATCACCTTGCGCTGGTCGTTCGATACGTCGTCGTATTCGAGCAATTGCTTACGAATATCGAAGTTGCGCGCCTCGACCTTGCGTTGCGCCGATTCAATCGAGCGCGACACGATGCCCGCTTCGATCGCCTCGCCTTCCGGCATCTTCAGGCGGTCCATGATCGCGCGCACGCGGTCGCCCGCGAAAATGCGCAGCAGCGGATCTTCCAGCGACAGATAGAAGCGCGACGAACCCGGGTCGCCCTGACGGCCCGCACGGCCGCGCAGCTGGTTGTCGATCCGGCGCGACTCGTGACGCTCGGTGCCGATGATGTGCAGACCACCCGCGGCCTTCACCTGATCGTGCAGCGTCTGCCATTCGTCGTGCAGCTTCTGGATGCGGCGCTGCTTTTCGTCGGCGGCGAGCGTTTCGTCCTGCTCGATGAACGACGCCTGCTTCTCCGCGTTGCCGCCGAGCACGATGTCCGTACCACGGCCGGCCATGTTGGTCGCGATCGTGACGCGCTGCGGACGGCCCGCTTCGGCGACGATCTCCGCTTCGCGCGCGTGCTGCTTCGCGTTCAGCACTTCGTGCGGCAAGCTGACCTGCTTCAGCAGATGCGACAGCAGCTCCGAGTTCTCGATCGACGTCGTGCCAACCAGCACCGGCTGACCTCGTTCGAAGCACTCGCGAATGTCGCGGATCACCGCGTCGTAGCGTTCCTTCGCGGTCTTGTAGATCTGATCCTGCTTGTCGATCCGCTTCGGCGGACGGTTGGTCGGGATCACGACCGTTTCGAGACCGTAGATCTCGTTGAATTCGTACGCTTCGGTGTCGGCCGTGCCGGTCATGCCGGCCAGCTTCGCGTACATGCGGAAGTAGTTCTGGAACGTGATCGATGCGAGCGTCTGGTTCTCGCTCTGGATCTTCACGTGTTCCTTCGCCTCGACCGCCTGGTGCAGACCGTCAGACCAACGGCGGCCGGCCATCAGACGGCCGGTAAATTCGTCGACGATGATCACTTCGCCGTTCTGCACGACGTAGTGCTGATCCTTGAAGAACAGCGTGTGCGCGCGCAACGCCGCGTACACGTGGTGCATCAGCGTGATGTTCTGCGGCGCGTACAGGCTTTCGCCGTCGCCGATCAGGCCCCACTCGGAGAGCAGGCGCTCGGCCTTTTCGTGGCCCGACTCGGTCAGGAAGACCTGACGGCCTTTTTCGTCCAGCGTGTAGTCGCCCGGCTTCTCGACGCCGGTGCCGTCCGCCTTCTCTTCGCCAATCTGGCGCTCGAGCAGCGGCGGCAACGCGTTCATGCGCACGTAGAGTTCGGTGTGATCTTCGGCCTGGCCGGAGATGATCAGCGGCGTACGCGCTTCGTCGATCAGGATCGAGTCCACCTCGTCGACGACCGCGAAGTTCAGGCTACGCTGCACGCGCGCGTCGGTCTCGTAGACCATGTTGTCGCGCAGGTAGTCGAAGCCGAATTCGTTGTTGGTGCCGTAGGTGATGTCGGCGGCGTAGGCTTGCTGCTTCGCCGTGTGCTCCATCTGCGACAGGTTGATACCGACCGACAGACCGAGGAAGTTGTAGAGACGCGCCATCCATTCGGCGTCGCGCTGCGCGAGGTAGTCGTTGACCGTGACCACGTGGACGCCGCGGCCCGACAGCGCGTTCAGGTAGACCGGCAGCGTCGCGACGAGCGTCTTGCCCTCGCCGGTGCGCATTTCGCTGATCTTGCCGTAGTGCAGCGCCATACCGCCGATCAGCTGCACGTCGAAGTGGCGCATCTTCAGCACCCGCTTGCTGGCCTCGCGGCAGACCGCGAACGCTTCCGGCAGGATCTTGTCGAGCGATTCGCCGCTCGCGACGCGCTGGCGGAATTCACCCGTTTTGGCGCGCAGTTGGTCATCCGTCAATTGCTCGATCTGCGGCTCGAGCGCATTGATCGCCGCGACGGTCTTTTGATATTGCTTGACTAGCCGCTGATTACGGCTGCCAAAAATCTTCTGTAGAAAACCGGTGGTCATCGGATCGGTGTCTGCGTCGCGGCTTCGGCTGGCTCGCGGTATGCACTATGCGCATACCGCGCCTGGGTCGGAAAGTCCTCGGCGGCTTAGTCCAAGAGTGAATTGTCGGGTAGCCCGACCTTCTTACGAAGATCGGGCCCCCCGAGAACCGTACGTGCGAGTTTCCCCGCATACGGCTCAAATCTACAAACAAAGTTCTGTCTACGACAGAACCGGCTTAGTTACTACAAGTTTACCAACGTGTACCTGCTGGTGACAGTGCGGGTGAAGCAAGACCCGGTTGGACAACTTGTCTGACCCGCCATGCATCCGATATTCCAGATGATGGTCGTGCCAGCCTGTTTCGTCCGTCAAGGCACAGCCGCAGTGCGCACACAACCCGCTCTGCGACATGTACAGCTTTGCCCACTGTTTCCGGTAGCGCATCGAATCCCACAGACGCGTCTGCCGCAGTTGCTCGCCATATTGCTCCCACTTCGGATCAAAGGGATTGAATTCTCCTTGGATCTTCTTGTGTCTCCTGATCGCCGTACCGCTGAGTTGGTACAACTCCATCAGGCCCCAACTGCCATCGTCTCGAACCGTCCGGACCGCGAACACCCACTGTCGAGCGTCGATTGAGTGGAAGTACTTCTGTCGCACCCAACTGCTGCTCTTTCGCGGATGTCGCCGCTTGGACCACCACCAGAGCCTCCGGAACACCAGATGCTCCATGCGGGTGTACGCCTTTTTGGCCGTAACCGGATGGTGATATTGCGCCCATCCGCGCAACATTGGGTTTAGCAGTCGGATCATCTCCTCCTGCTTCACCGTCTTGTTGCTGCTAATCGTTTCCGCCACCTTGCTGTAGAACGCTTTCGCGTTCTTTTTGCTCGGTTTGATGAGCATCTTTCCCGAGTACTTCCGGAAATTCCACCCAAGGAAATCAAAGCCGTCGTCAATGTGAGTGATCCGCGTCTTTTCCTCCGATAACTGCAACCCTCGAACCGCAAGGAATGCCTCCACCCAAGGTCGGACCTCTTGCGCCAGTATCTCTTTCGAGTCACCGGTTATCACGAAGTCGTCCGCGTACCGCACCACATTTACCTTCAGCCTTCGGGCTTTCATGATCCCCAGTTTTGCACCGAGATGCACCGCCAGTTCTCGTTCCAGCCCGTTCAGCGTTACGTTAGCCAACGTCGGGGAGATGATGCCTCCCTGCGGCGTACCGGCCTCAGTCGCCCGTAGCCGACCTTGATAAATCAGGCCGGCCTTCAACCATTTCCGAAGGATTCCTCTGTCCATCGGGACATTGGTTTCCAACCAGTCATGACTGATGTGGTCGAAGCACCCCTTGATATCCGCTTCTAGCACCCACTTGGCCGAGGCCTCTTGGGACATACAGACGCGGATTTGGGACATCGCGTCGGCTGTCGAACGATTCAACCTGAACCCGTAAGAGTTCAGGTCGCTCGTCGATTCCGACACTGGCTCCAAGGCCAGCAGATACAGAGCTTGCATCGCCCTGTCCCGCATGGTCGGAATGCCCAGTGGACGTTCCTTCCCATTTGCCTTGGGGATAAAGACTCTCCGTAATGGCAGAGGCTTGTATCCGCGCCGCTTCAACCTGCCGATGGCTTCCCACCGGCTTTCAGGCGAATCCCATAGCTCGCGATCGACTCCAGCCGTTCGCGCACCCTGGTTTTGCGTAACACGTCGTACCGCATACAGCTTTGCAGACAACGTGCGAGTTAGCATCCGTTGCAGGGCTTTCACCCTACGCCAGTCACCGTCCCGCGTCGCCTTCGCAATTCGAATCTGCATCCCTCTCACGTTCCGCTCAACCCGTCGCCAATCTACGGCGTACCAGTTGTCCGGCGCGCGGGAAAGCGCAGATCCGGTCTTTCGACCAGATACTTTCATGCTGCTCTCCTACCTGGAAAAGTCCCCAGACAGAAGGCGCATCTCCCCCAGCGGGGTAGATACACCCCGCTGGGGAACAACAAAACTCAATGCAGGCGCATGCACCTGCATCTGACCAAGTTACAGAGGGTAGTCAGCCGTCTTGCGACGGTAGACCAGACGGAAGTCTGCCCGCTTTCGCGTGGGGTGATGTTCCAACCCCTATCCGAACCATTACAGCCCGGCTTTCGCTTTTTCCGTCCTCCCATACCTGCACAATCAACAGCGTCCCTTGCGGTTCGCCTGCCAGCCTTACTGCGCTGGCAACCATACAGGCTTACCACGTTCCCGGCATGTCACACGACTGACTTAGGTTCTGCCTATTCCCCGGCGGTATCACGAACGACGTAACCCGAGATTCGAGCGGGCTATCCAACCGCATACCTTTTGGTTAGTGCCTATCAGCAGCTTTGGCACACAATGCTAACGAGGTTTATCAGCAGTTCACTTCCGTTAACCCTATCAGCCAGCCTAGCGCCTCACCCCCTTGCTGCTAGGAGTATCCAGACCGCCTCCTCGCGGAACCAATCTGCCCGAAACGTCCGGGGGCTACATTGTCAGAAGAGCTTCACACCCCACCGTTGCCAGTGACGCATGTCTTCCTAGGCTACTGCTGGTCGTACAGCAGGTTCACTACCCTCGTCTTCCAACAAACGAGGTCGAACAATGACACACCGAGCTTTCGCTCGTATCGTTTAGCGAAACCCTTGCCTGAAGGCTCGGGAATTGCAAACATCACCCCGCCCTGTCGGCGGAGGTGAAGCCGCTGACTGGGCGGGACCTGATGGTAATCAAGCCCATGCAACAAGGTTCCCGGCTGATTGCTCCGGTTTCCAATTTCACTACAAGGATGCTTCCCATAGGGTTGCATCCGCTTCCTAAAGTGCGGCCCACAAGGGGGCCGCCTGCGGAGGGCATGGTGAGTTACCTCAATAACCCTCTAGTCGATGCTCCGTAACGTGGAGCAGCCGGACACGAGCGTGCGTGTCGCACCGAATCGGGCATTTTAGCACGCGCCTCCGGCCGCGCTCGTGTCGCAGGCGTGACGGCGCCGGCCTCCGCCGGCCCCGCCCGGCAACCTCCGGCGCGGCGCGGACCGACTCCGCAAGCTGCCCGCGCGGTACAATCGCGGCGTGAGCGCGCATGGGGCGAGCTCACGTCGTCAATCCCAAACATGAGCCGTTTTTCGTCCTTTTCAAGGCCGCCGAAGCAGTTCGATCGGCGCCGTCCGCAACCGCTTGCCGAGGTACTCGGCCGCACGGACGCGTTCGCTGCGCTGCGCGCAGGCGTCGAGCAGATCGCCGCGCTCGAGAAAGGATCTGCGCGAGCTGCTGCCCGATTATCTGGCGACGAGCGTCGAGCCTGGCTTCATCAAGGAGGGCGTGCTGGCCCTGTTCGCCGCGCACAACGCGCTCGCGGCGCGTCTGCGGCATCTGGAGCCGCGGCTGCTGGCGGATTTGCAGCAGCGCGGCTGGCCCGTGCAGGCGCTGAAGATTCGCGTGCGGCCGCAGCCGCTGAAAGAACCGCCGCCCGTAAAACAGGCGCGCATGACGCCGGCGGCCGCCGCCGCGCTGCAGGCGTTGAGCGAATCGCTCGAGCCTTCGCCGTTGAAGGAGGCGCTGGCGCGCATGGCCGCGCGGCATCGGCGCAATCGCTGAACGCTCGACGAAAAAAAGGGCCCCGAGGGGCCGTTTTTCATTTGCTTGCCTGTTACGTTGGCTTTATGCGAACGCAGTCTGCGTCTCGTACGCGAAGCCGCGCGGGGCCTTCTGCGTGTCGTCGAAAGTGACGATTTCGTACGAGTCTTCGTGCGCGAGCAGCTCACGCAGCAACGCGTTGTTCAGACCGTGGCCCGACTTGTACGCGGTGTACGACGCGAGCAGCGGGTGGCCGACCACGTACAGGTCGCCGATGGCGTCGAGCATTTTGTGCTTGACGAACTCGTCGTCGTAACGCAAGCCGTCGTTGTTCAGGATGCGATACTCGTCGAGCACGATCGCGTTGTCCATGCTGCCGCCGCGCGCGAGGCCGAGCTCACGCATCATTTCCACTTCATGCGCGAAGCCGAACGTGCGGGCACGCGCGATTTCGCGCACGTACGACGTGTTGGCGAAATCCACTTCCAACGCCTGACCGGTTTTGTCCACGGCCGGGTGACGGAAGTCGATCGTGAATTTGAGCTTGAAACCGAAGTACGGATCGAGGCGCGCGAACTTGTCGCCGTCACGGATTTCGACCGGCTTCGTGACCTTGATGAATTTCTTCGGCGCGTTTTGCTCTTCGATACCCGCCGACTGGATCAGGAACACGAACGAACCCGCGCTGCCGTCCATGATCGGGATTTCCTCGGCGGTAACGTCGACGTAAAGATTGTCGATGCCAAGACCGGCGCAGGCGGACATCAGATGCTCGATGGTCGACACGCGCGCGCCGTCTTTCTGCAACACGGAAGCCAGACGCGTATCGCCAATCGCCAGCGCGGACGCAGGAATGTCCACCGGCGTGGGCAAATCCACGCGCGAAAACACGATGCCAGTGCCCGGCGCCGCCGGGCGGAGCGTCAGATTGACTTTACGGCCGGAGTGCAGCCCGATGCCGACAGTCTTGACGATCGATTTAATTGTGCGCTGCTTCAACATGGTGGCATTCTGTTCGATTGAAAATCCTAATCAGGATTTTTTATTTCATAGCGCGAATTATACTCCAATCCCCAGACCAGCGTCTTTGCGGGGAACGTGACAATCTGTTTCGCTGCATTACCCACTGGGCTCCCCGACGGAAAGCGTGACGGGCCGATGCCCCGGAACGGAGGCGTTTCCGGTCATCGGCCCGCGTAACGGCCTGTCACAAAAGCGTCGTAATCACCGTTGCCGTAACGCCACGCGGCATAAGCGCAGGGTCGCGACGAAGGTGCGACGTCAGCAACTAGCTCAACGTGGCGAGAATACTCGCTGCATCGCTGACTTCGAATTTGCCGGCAGCCTCGACCTTCAGCGTCTTGACCACGCCGTCGTCGATCACCATCGCGTAGCGCAGGGAACGGATCCCCATGCCGCGCGCCGACAGATCCTGCTCCAGACCAAGCGCCCGTGTGAAAGCCGCACTACCGTCCGCCATCATGCGCACCTTGCCCGAGGTGTGCTGATCGCGTCCCCACGCGCCCATGACGAACGCGTCGTTGACGGACACGCACCAGATTTCGTCGATGCCGGCAGCGCGCAACTGCTCGGCATGCTCGACATAGCCCGGTACATGTTTGGCCGAACAGGTCGGCGTGAACGCGCCGGGCAATCCGAAGATCACCACGCGCTTGCCCGCCGTCTGCTCGTGCACGTCGAAACTGTTCGGTCCGATCGTGCAGCCCGCCCGCTCGTCTTCGACGTACTCGAAGAGCGTCGCGTCGGGCAGCTTTTCACCTTCCTTGATCATGCTCAGTCCTTTGCATCGATGCGAGGCACGCTCGCACGTCCTCGTGTCGCAGTGAATTTCGGTTCGGCCCATTCAACTATAAGCCAACGCCGTTCGGCGGCAGCCACTTCGTCCGCTTCGCGAATCCGCAGAGGGCAGTTGCCCCTGCCGCGAATCAGACGATAAGCGACCTGCTTGCCGTTCACCCGCCACGCTCGTGCGTTCGTCCGCCAGCGCTGCATCTGCGACCTTACTCGCAACGCGGCAACGAAGCCTGCCCGTGCGCTCAGTCCGCCTGCTTGCGCAGGAATGCCGGAATGTCGTACGTATCGACGCCCTTTTCCTGCAGCGCCTGCACGTGCGAGGCCGCCGTGTCGCGCGAGGTGCGCCACACTGCCGGTGTATCGAGCGCGCCGTAGTCGGCCGTGCTGGCGTGGCCTGCCGCCGGTGCGTACGCCGCATGCGCCATCGCGCCGATCGGCTGGTTGTCGGTGCCGGTGCGCAGCAGCGTCATCGGTGCAGATTGCTGCTTCTTCGCCGCGCGGCCGAGGCCCGTCGCAACGACCGTCACGCGCAGCGCGTCGCCCATCGCGTCGTCGTACACGGCGCCGAAGATCACCGTGGCATCTTCCGCGGCATAGCTCTTGATCGTGTTCATCACTTCGCGCGTTTCCGACAGACGCAGCGAACGGCTCGACGTGATGTTGACCAGCACGCCACGCGCGCCCGACAGATCGACGCCTTCCAGCAGCGGGCTCGCGACGGCCTGTTCGGCCGCGAGACGCGCGCGATCGACGCCGGCAACCGTCGCCGTGCCCATCATCGCCTTGCCCTGCTCGCCCATCACGGTCTTCACGTCTTCGAAGTCGACGTTGACGAGACCGTCGACGTTGATGATTTCCGCAATGCCCGCGACCGCGTTGTTCAGAACGTCGTCAGCGCACTGGAAGCACTTGTCCATCTCGGCGTCGTCGCCCATCACCTCGAACAGCTTGTCGTTCAGCACGACGATCAGCGAGTCGACGTGATCCTCCAGTTGCTGCGAACCGGCTTCCGCCACGCGCATACGCTTGCCGCCTTCGAATTCGAACGGCTTGCTGACGACGCCAACGGTCAAAATACCCATTTCCTTCGCGATCTGCGCGACGACCGGTGCCGCGCCCGTGCCGGTACCGCCACCCATGCCGGCGGTGATGAACACCATGTGCGCGCCGCGCAGTGCGTCGGCGATACGCTCGCGTGCTTCTTCAGCGGCGGCGTGGCCCATTTCCGGCTTGGCGCCCGCGCCCAGACCCGTGTTGCCGAGCTGGATCACCGCGGTGGCGCGCGAACGCGACAGCGCCTGCGCGTCCGTGTTCATCACGATGAAGTCGACGCCTTGCACGCCTTTGTTGATCATGTGCTGAACGGCATTGCCGCCAGCGCCACCGACTCCGACGACCTTGATGATCGTGCCGCTCGTTTCGGTTTCCAGCATCTGGAATTCCATGTTGCCTCCGTCAAGATAAAAAGTTACCGCCACTCGGCGTTATCCGGCAGGAGATCGGGCAACCCCCTGTCGCGCGCCGGCCGCCGGCACCAGCGCGAATTTCTCGAAACCCGTAGTCAGAAGTTGCCGAGGAACCAGTCCTTCATGCGCGAGAACACCTGTCCCATCGACCCCGACTGCACCGCAACCTTGCGCCCGCGCATACGCTGCGAGCGTCCTTCGACGAGCAGACCCATCGCCGTCGAATAGCGCGGATTGCGCACGACGTCGGCGAGACCGCCCGCATACTCCGGCACGCCGATGCGCACCGGCTTCAGGAAAATGTCCTCACCGAGCTCGACCATGCCGATCATCATCGACGCGCCGCCCGTCAGCACGACGCCCGAGCTCAGCAGTTCTTCATAACCCGACTCGCGCACCACCTGCTGCACGAGCGAAAACAGCTCTTCGACGCGCGGCTCGATCACGGCCGCCAATGCCTGGCGCGACAGCGTGCGCGGCCCGCGCTCGCCGAGACCCGGCACTTCGATCATCTCGTCCGGATCGGCGAGCGCCTGCTTGGCGATGCCGTAGTCGACCTTGATGTCCTCGGCATCCGGCGTCGGCGTTCGCAGCGCCATCGCGATGTCGCTCGTGATCTGGTCGCCGGCGATCGGAATCACGGCCGTGTGGCGAATCGCGCCTTCGCTGAAGATCGCGATGTCCGTCGTGCCGCCGCCGATGTCGACCAGCACCACGCCCAGTTCCTTTTCGTCTTCCGTCAGCACCGCGAGCGACGACGCGAGCGGCTGCAGAATCAGGTCGTTCACTTCGAGGCCGCAGCGACGCACGCACTTGACGATGTTCTGCGCCGCGCTCACGGCACCGGTCACGATATGCACCTTCACTTCGAGGCGGATGCCGCTCATGCCGATCGGCTCGCGCACGTCTTCCTGACCGTCGATGATGAATTCCTGCGTGAGGATATGCAGCACCTGCTGGTCGGTCGGAATGTTGATCGCCTTGGCGGTTTCGATCACGCGCGCGACGTCGGCCTGCGTGACTTCCTTCTCCTTGATCGCGACCATGCCGCTCGAATTGAAGCTGCGGATATGGCTGCCGGCGATCCCGGTGAACACGTTCGTGATCTTGCAGTCGGCCATCAGCTCGGCTTCCTCGAGCGCGCGCTGAATCGACTGCACGGTGGCTTCGATATTCACCACCACGCCCTTCTTGAGCCCCTTCGATTCGCTCTGGCCGAGACCGATCACCTCGTAGTGACCCTCGCCCTTCAACTCGGCGACGATGGCCACTACCTTCGACGTTCCGATGTCGAGGGCGACCAGCAGATCTTTATAGTCTTTACTCATAGCGTGCTCAGTGCGTGTGATGTCCGTTTACTTCTTGCCCTTGTCGGGTTCGCTGATGAAGCGCATGCCAGTGGCACGAATCGCGAAACCGTTCGGATAGCGCAAGTCCGCATTCTCGATATCCTTTCCCCAACGTTGCGTCACCGCGCTCCATGCCGCGGTCAGGCGCTTGCTGCGATCGGCCAGCGTGTCCTGATTGCGTTCGCGGCCCAACTCCACCTGCGTGCCGTTCGACAGCTTCACCGTCCACGCGTAGCGCGGCGACAGCGTCACTTCCTCGGGCGTCTCGTGGATCGCCGCGAACCACTTCTGGAAGTCGTGATAACGCGCGACGACTTCCTTCGCCGTACCGTCCGGGCCGTCGAACGCCGGCAGGTCTCCGTCGAGCTCGCCCTGGTTCGCGGTGAACAGCTCGCCGTCGACGCTCACCAGCTGATCGCTGCCCCACGTCCCAAGCGGCTTGTACTCCTCGAGCGTGACAGCCAGTGCATTCGGCCACACGCGCCGTACGCTCGCGTGACGCACCCACGGCATCTGCTCGAACGCCTGCCGTGCGGCGTCGAGATCGACCGTGAAGTAGTTGCCCTTCAGTCGCCCCACCACGCCGGCGCGTACCGTCGGCGAATTGATGTGCTCGGTATCGCCGTCGATCTGGATCTCGCGCAGCGCGAAATTCGGGCGCTGGATCAGCCAGTAACCGCCCGCCGCCAGCAGCACGAGCACCAGCAACGCGTGCAACGCGTTGCTGGCGAGATTGAGCTGGCGAACGTTGTTCCACATGGTGTCGCTTGCGGTTGCCTTGGTTAATCCTGCAGCGTCAGCGCCAACACGCCGACCACCAGTTCCTGATAGCTGATGCCGACCGCGCGCGCCGCTTTCGGCGGCAGCGAGTGATCGGTCATGCCGGGCGCCGTATTCACTTCGAGGAAGTACGGCTTGCCTTCGCCGTCGAGCATGAAGTCCGCGCGGCCCCAGTCGGTGCAGCCGAGCACATCGAACGCGCGGCGCGCGAGCACCTTCAGGCGCGCTTCCTCTTCGGCGCCGAGACCGCACGGAATCAGATACTGCGTGTCGTTGGCGACGTACTTCGCGTGGTAGTCGTAGAACTCGCCGGCCGGCACGATGCGGATCACCGGCAGGTCCAGATTGCCGGCGATGCACGCGGTGTATTCGCCGCCGCCTTCGATGCTCTTCTCGACCACGACGATACGGTCGTGCTTCACGGCTTCGATCAACGCGGCCGGCAGCGCGTCCGCGCGCTTCACCTTGATCACGGCGACACTCGAACCTTCGCTCGCCGGCTTCACGAACAGCGGCAGACCGAGCTTCGCGACGATCTCCTTGGCGCGCGCTTCGTAGTCGTCACCGCGCAGCACCGCTTCGAACGGCGGAGTCGGAATGCCGAGCTGCTGCCACACGAGCTTAGTGCGGAACTTGTCGAGACCGAGCGCCGAGCCGAGCACGCCGCTACCGGTGTAACGGATGCCATAGAAATCCAGCGCGCCCTGGATCTGGCCGTTCTCGCCGTAGCCGCCATGCAGCGCGTTGAACGCGCGCACGAAGCCTTCATCCTTCAATGCGGACAGCGGACGCTCGGCCGGATCGAACGGATGCGCGTCGACGCCCGCGTCACGCAGGCCTTGCAACACCAGGCGCCCGGAATTGAGCGACACCTCGCGCTCGGCGGAATTACCGCCGAGCAGCACTGCCACCTTGCCGAATTGTTTAGGGTCGATACTGCTCATCTCACACCTTCTGTTCCTGAGCGAGTCGAACCGGCACACCGCCGATCGAACCCGCGCCCATCGTAATCACCACATCGCCGTCGCGCACCACCGCGGACAGCGCGTCCGGCACTTCATCCACCGTATCGACAAACACCGGCTCGACCTTGCCCGCGACGCGCAGCGCGCGCGCCAATGCGCGGCCGTCGGCGGCGACGATCGGCGCTTCGCCGGCCGCATAGACTTCGGTCAGCACGAGCGCGTCGACGGTCGACAGCACTTTCACGAAATCCTCGAAGCAATCACGCGTGCGCGTGAAGCGGTGCGGCTGGAACGCCAGCACCAGACGCCGGCCCGGAAATGCGCCGCGCGCCGCCGCCAACGTGGCGGCCATTTCGACCGGGTGGTGACCGTAGTCGTCCACCAGCGTGTAGGAGCCCGCGGCCTGGCCGTCGCTGAGAACCGGCACTTCGCCATAGCGTTGGAAGCGTCGGCCGACGCCGTTGAAATCCGCGAGCGCTCGCTGGATATCGGCATCTTTCACTTCAAGTTCAGTCGCAATTGCAATTGCGGCCAACGCGTTCTGCACGTTGTGCTCGCCCGGCAGGTTCAACGTGACGTCGAGCGGCGCCGCGTCTTCGCGCATCACGGTGAAATGCATGCGGCCTTCGCGAGCTTCGACGTTGACCGCGCGCACCTGCGCATCGGCCGCGAAACCGTAGCGGATGATCGGCTTCGACACGAACGGCAGGATCTCCTTCACGTTCGGATCGTCGACGCACAGCACCGCGATGCCGTAGAACGGCAAACGGTGCGTGAATTCGATGAAGGCCTGCTTCAGACGCGCGAAGTCGTGACCATAGGTGTCCATATGATCGGCGTCGATGTTCGTGATGACCTCGATCACCGGGAACAGGTTCAGGAACGACGCGTCCGATTCGTCCGCCTCGGCGACGATGAAGTCGCCGGTGCCGAGGCGCGCATTCGCGCCCGCGCTGATCAGCCGGCCGCCGATCACGAAGGTCGGATCGAGCCCGCCCGCGGCGAGCACGCTCGCGACCAGCGACGTGGTCGTGGTCTTGCCGTGCGTGCCGGCAATCGCGATGCCCTGCTTCAGACGCATCAACTCCGCGAGCATCACCGCGCGCGGCACGATCGGAATGCGGCGATGACGCGCGGCCAGCACTTCCGGATTGTCGCTGCGCACCGCGGTCGACACCACCACCGCGTTCGCGCCTTCGATGTTCTCCGCCGCGTGCCCGATCGAAATGCGCGCGCCGAGCCCGGCGAGGCGCTCGGTGACCGCGTTGCCCGACAGGTCCGAGCCGCTCACCTGATAGCCGAGATTGACGAGCACTTCGGCGATGCCGCTCATGCCCACGCCGCCGATGCCGACGAAATGAATGTGTTTGACGATGTGTTTCATTGCTTTCCTTCTGGGCTCACGCCCGCCATCGAACCCGCAGCCGCCACCGTCGCGCAGATCTGCGCGACCTGTTCGGTGGCATCCGGTTTCGCGAGCGAGCGCGAACGCTCCGCCATTTCCGCGAGACTCTCCCGCGTCTGGCTGCGCAACCAGTCGGCGAGCTTTTCCGCCGACAGATCGCGTTGTTGCACGACCAGCGCCGCGCCGTTGTCGGCGAGGAACGCTGCATTAGTGGTCTGGTGATCGTCGACCGCGTACGGGAACGGCACGAACAGCGCCGCGACGCCGACCGCCGAGATCTCCGACACGGTCATCGCGCCCGAGCGGCAGATCACCAGATCGGCTGCTTCGTAAGCGCTCGTCATGTCGTCGATGAACGGCACGAGCGAGACGTCCGCACCAGCCTGCAAACCAGCCGCCGCGTAGTTCTCGCGCAGCGCGTCGATATGCTTCGCACCCGCCTGATGCACGATGCGCGGCCTCTCGTTGGAGCCAAGCAGCGCGAGCGCGCGCGGCACGACTTCGTTCAACGCGGCGGCGCCGAGACTGCCGCCCACGACGAGCATGTTCAGCGGACCATTACGCTGCGCGTAGCGTGCTTTGGGTGGATTCGCCCGCGCAAGTTCCTCGCGAATCGGATTACCGGTCCATTCGCTGTGCGGCAGCGCATTCGGAAATGCGACCAGCACGCGCTTCGCGAGCTTCGCGAGCACCTTGTTGGCGAGACCCGCGATCGAATTCTGTTCGTGCAGCACGAGCGGCCGGCCGCTCAGCGCGGTCATCAGACCGGCCGGGAACGTGATGTAGCCGCCCATGCCGAGCACGACGTCGGGCTTCACGCGACGCAGCACGCTCAAACTCTGCGTGCACGCGCGCAGCAGATTCACCGGCAGCATCAGCTTGGTCTTCAGACCCTTGCCGCGCACGCCGCCGAAGCGCAGGTATTCCATTGGAATGCCGTGCTTCGGTACCAGCGTCGCTTCCATGCCCGCGGGGTTGCCGAGCCACACGACTTTCCAGCCCCACGCCTGCATCAGATGGGCAACCGCGAGCCCCGGGAACACGTGTCCCCCGGTGCCGCCGGCCATCACCATCAGCGTGCGTTGTGGCAGAGCCGTCATACCTTGCCCCCGCGCATCAACACCCGGTTCTCATAGTCGACCCGCATCAGCACCGCGATCGCCACGCAGTTCAACAAAATGCCCGAGCCGCCGTAACTGACGAGCGGCAACGTCAGGCCCTTGGTCGGCAGTAGGCCGAGGTTCACGCCCATGTTGATGAAGGTCTGCGCGCCGAACCATATGCCGACGCCCTTCGCGACCAGACCCGCGAACGTGCGATCGAGCGCGAGCGCCTGGCGGCCGATCTCGAACGAACGGCGCACGATCCAGTAGAACATCAGGATCACGACGAGCACGCCGACGAAACCCAGCTCCTCGCCGATCACCGCGAGAATGAAGTCGGTATGCGCTTCCGGCAGATAGTTGAGCTTCTCGACGCTGCCGCCGAGACCGACGCCGAACCACTCGCCGCGCCCGAACGCGATCAGCGAGTGCGTCAGCTGATACGCCTTGCCCTGCGCGTAGCGATCGTCCCACGGGTCGAGGTAGGCGAAGATCCGCTCACGACGCCACGGCGACGCCCACACCAGCAACGTGAACGTGCCCACCGCGGTCGCGACGAGGCCGCCGAACAGCTTGCCGTTCACACCGCCGAGGAACAGCACGCCCATCGCGATCGCCGCGATCACCATGAACGCGCCCATGTCCGGCTCGAGCAGCAGCAGCATGCCGACGAGACCGACCGCGACGGCCATCGGCAGAAAGCCCTTGGCGAAGCTGTGCATGTATTCCTGCTTGCGCACCGTGTAGTTCGCCGCGTAGATCGTCACCGCGAGCTTCATGATTTCCGACGGCTGCATGTTCGTGATGCCGAGCGGAATCCAGCGGCGCGCGCCGTTCACGCCCTTGCCGACGTGCGGGATCAGCACGATCACGAGCGCGACGAGCGAGATCAGGAAGAGCTTCGGTGCGTACTTGTCCCACGTCGAAATCGGAATGCGGAACGACGCGACGCCGACCGCCGCGCCGATCAGCACGAAGATGATCTGGCGCACGAGGAACGCCCAATCGCGATACGACGCGTACTTCGGCGAATCGGGCATCGCGATCGACGCCGAGTACACCATCACGACGCCGAGCCCGAGCAGCGCGACGACGACCCACAGCAGCGAGTGGTCGTAGTCGAGCATGCGCGAGCGCAGCGGCCGCACGCCGTTGACCGCGCTCGCGAGACCGCTGCCGCCCGTGCGGGTGGACGTGCGCGCCGCGGCGCCGTTGCCGCCGGAGGGTTCGCGCGAGCCGAAACGTTCCGACCAGCTCATATCATCGTCCCCCGTTCGGCCGCGATATCTTCGACCGTGCTGCGGAATACCGCCGCGCGGTGTGCGTAACCCTTGAACATGTCGAAGCTCGCGCACGCGGGCGACAGCAGCACCGCGTCGCCGGGCTGCGCGAGCGCGGTGGCCGCGCGCGTCGCGTCTTCAAGAGTCGCGTGATCGGTCATCGCGACGCCGCAATGTTCGAGCGCCGCGCGAATCTGTGGCGCGTCGCGGCCGATCAGCATCACCGCGCGGCACCAGCGCATCACCGGTGCGGCGAGCGGCTCGAACTCCTGACCCTTGCCGTCGCCGCCGGCGATCAGCACGACGCGCTGCGCGAGACCGTCGAGCGCGGCGACCGTCGCGCCGACGTTGGTGCCCTTGCTGTCGTCCACATAGTCGATGCCGTCGATCGACGCGATCAGTTCCACGCGATGCGGTTCGCCGCGATATTCGCGCAGGCCGTGCAAAAGCGGCGCGCCGGGCAGGCCGATCGCGCGTGCGAGCGCGTATGCGGCCAACGCGTTGGCGGCGTTGTGCAGGCCGCGGATGCGCAGTGCGTCGGCGGGCATCAGACGCTTCAACGCGATGTCGGGCGTTGCGGCTGCTTCGTTCTTGCGACGGCGCTTCGGCGTCGGCGCCCCGAAGGAAGTCCCCTTGGGGGACTCGTCGCTCGCGTCGCGATCTTGCGCTTCGACGAGCCACACCATGCCGTTGTCGCGCAGGAGGCCATAGTCACCGTCGTTCTTCGGCTCGGTCACGCCGAACGTGACGACCTCCGCGTCGCCGCTGGCGGGCGCGAGCGCCATTACGCGTGCGTCGTCGCGGTTCAGCACGCGCACCGTCCGTGTACCGAAGATGCGGCCCTTCGCGGCTGCGTACGCATCGAGTCCGCCGTGCCAGTCCAGATGATCCTGCGTGATGTTGAGCACGGCGGCCGCGTCCGGCGTAAACGTATGCGAGGTCTCCAGCTGGAAGCTCGACAGTTCGAGCACCCACACGTCGGGCAGCGCGGTCTGGTCGATCGCTTCGGAGAGCTTGTCGAGCAGCGACGGGCTGATGTTGCCCGCCACCGCGACCTTCTTGCCCGCGCGTTCGCACAGCAAGCCGGCGAGGCTCGTCGTCGTGGTCTTGCCGTTCGTGCCGGTGATCGCGATCACCTTCGGCGCGTAGCCGGACTCGCCGAGCGTGCGCAGCGCCTGCGAGAACAGTTCGAGTTCGCCCCACACCGGGATGCCCTGCTCGCGCGCCGCCGTGACCAGCGGCAGCAGATCGGCGGCCAGCGGCGACAGTCCCGGGCTGATCGCGACCAGTTCGACGCCTTCGAGCAGCACCGGCGAAAACGGACCGCCGACGAAATCGGCGTCGACGCCATGCGCTTCGAGCGCGGACAGATTCGGCGGCACTTCGCGCGTATCGGCCACGCGCAGCCGACAGCCGTGCCTGGCGCACCAGCGCGCCATCGCGAGACCGGATTCACCCAGTCCCAGCACGAGCACCATCGGCTTTTGCCGATCCCGAAACTTCTCGCCGAACATCGCCTGCTTCCTTAAATACTGCTGCTTAACGCAATTTGAGCGTGGACAAACCGAACAGGCACAACATCAACGTGATGATCCAGAAACGCACGACCACCTGCGTTTCCTTCCAGCCCGACAATTCGAAATGGTGATGCAGCGGTGCCATCTTGAAGAACCGCCGCCCTTCGCCGTAACGGCGCTTCGTGTATTTGAACCACGTGACCTGCAACATCACCGACAGCGTTTCCGCGACGAAAATGCCGCCCATGATGAACAGCACGATTTCCTGACGCACGATCACCGCGACCGTGCCGAGCGCGCCGCCGAGCGCGAGCGCGCCGACGTCGCCCATGAACATCTGCGCCGGGTGCGTGTTGAACCAAAGAAACGCAAGACCCGCGCCGCCCATCGCCGAACAGAAGATCAGCAATTCGCCCGCGCCGGGGATGTGCGGGAACAGCAGGTATTTCGAGTAGACCGAGCTGCCCATCACGTACGCGAACACGCCGAGCGACGCGCCGACCAGCACGACCGGCATGATCACGAGGCCGTCGAGGCCGTCGGTCAAATTCACCGCGTTGCTCGCGCCGACGATCACCAGATACGTCAACACGATGAAGCCCCACACGCCGAGCGGATAGGTCATCGACTTGAAGAACGGCAACAGCAGGTCGGCGCGCGCGGGCAGGCCCATCGACAGACCGCTGCGCACCCACGCCATGAACAGGTCGAACACGCGCACGTTGCTCGCCTCGGACACGCTGAACGCGAGATAAACCGCCGCGAACAGGCCGATCACCGATTGCCAGAAATACTTCTCGCGCGACGACATGCCGCGTGGGTCCTTGTAGACGACCTTGCGGTAATCGTCGACCCAGCCGATCACGCCGAAGCCGAACGTGACGAGCATCACGATCCAGATGAAGCGGTTGGTCAGATCGGCCCACAGCAGCGTGGCCACGGCGATGCCGAGCAGGATCAGCACGCCGCCCATCGTCGGCGTGCCCGATTTGACGAGGTGAGTTTGCGGTCCGTCCTTGCGAACGGCCTGGCCGACCTTCATCGCGGTCAGCTTGCGAATGACCGCCGGGCCGCAGACGAGCCCGATCAACAACGCGGTGATGGTCGCCATCACCGCGCGAAACGTCAGATAACTGAACACGCGCAAGAAGCTTGCGTCATTCTGCAGCCATTGCGCCAGCGCCAGTAGCATGCCTGGATCCTTCTATTTCAATGTGCAGCGGGCGTCGTGCCCGCGGCGTTGGGTTGTGGACTCGTAACGGCGTCCACCACGCGCTCCATCTGCATGAAGCGCGAGCCTTTCACGAGAAGCGTTGCGGCAGCGCCGAAGCCGGCCTGCTGCAGTTGCCCGACCAGTGCGCCGACATCGGCGACGTGGTGCGCGCCCGCGCCGTATGCGGTGCAGGCGTCGCGCGAGGCGTCGCCCATCGCATACAGCGCGTCGATACCGCTCTCTTTCGCATACGCGCCGATTTCGCGGTGAAACGTCGGGCCGTTGTCGCCGACTTCGCCCATGTCGCCCATCACGAGCACACGCGGCGATTCACGTGACGCGAGCACGTCGATCGCGGCGCGCATCGAATCGGGATTCGCGTTGTAGGTGTCGTCGATCACGGTTGCGCCCGCGAGCGTGCCGAGCACGGCCTGCTTGACCTGCAGACGGCCCTTCACCGCGCCGAACGATTCGAGGCCGCGCTGGATCGCGTCGAGCGACACGCCCGCTGCCAACGCCGCCGAGGCCGCCGCGAGCGCGTTGTGCGCGTTGTGATTGCCGAGCACCTGCAGCGTGACGTCGAGATGGCCTTGCGGCGTGTCGATATTCAAACGCTTGCCGTCGAACCTGCCCTTCACCGCGGCTTCGGTCGTGCGCTCCGCGCTGTTCAACGCGAAATCGATGATGCGACTGCCGGTCGCGGCGACGCGCCAGATGCTCGCGTATGCGTCGTCGGCGGGGAATACCGCCGTGCCTTCCGGCGACAGCACGTGAATCACGCTCGCGTGTTCGAGCGCGACCGCCTCGACGGTCGCCATGAATTCCTGGTGCTCGCGCTGCGCGTTGTTGACGACGGCAACCGTCGGCTCGGCAAGCTTCGCGAGCTGTTCAGTTTCGCCCGGATGGTTCATGCCGAGTTCGACCACCGCGAGCCGATGCGCGGCATGCAGACGGAAAAGCGTGAGCGGAAGGCCGATGTCGTTGTTGAAATTGCCCGCGGTCGCGAGACGCGCATCCGCGCCGACCGCGGCCGCGAAGATCGAGGCGATCATTTCCTTGACCGTGGTCTTGCCGTTGCTGCCCGTGACCGCGACGAGCGGCAGGTCGAACTGACGACGCCAGCCGCGCGCGAGCGCGCCGAGCGCTTCGCGCGTATCGGCGACGCGGATCGCGGGCACGCTCCAGCTATCCGGCGTGCGCGCGACGAGCACCGCCGCGACGTTGCGCTCGGCCACTTGCGGCAGGAAGTCGTGCGCGTCGAAACGGTCGCCCTTGATCGCGATGAACAGATCGCCGGGGCCGGCGCTGCGGCTGTCGGTCGACACGCGCTCGAAGCGCACGCTGTCGTCGCCGGTGACGCTCGCGCCGGGGATCTGCGCGGCGGCTGCACGTAGCGAGAACATGTTCATTCGCCACCTCCGCGTGTTTGTGTGGCGCGCGCGGCGAGTGCGAGGCGGGCGTGGTCCTGATCGGAGAAAGCGCGTTTCTTGCCCATGATTTCCTGTGTGGCTTCGTGCCCCTTGCCGGCCAGCACGATCACGTCTTCGCGCGCGGCGCCGCGGATTGCCTGCAGGATCGCGCTCGCGCGGTCCTCGATGCGGCGCGCCTTCGACGCTTCCTGCATGCCCGCGGCAATTTGCTCGATGATCGCGAGCGGATCCTCGCTGCGCGGGTTGTCGCTCGTCACGACGACGTCGTCCGCCAGCCGCTCGGCGATCGCGCCCATCAGCGGACGCTTGGTCGCATCGCGGTCGCCGCCGCAGCCGAACATGCAGACGAGTTCGCCGCCGCGCGCGGTCGCGATCGGCCGCAGTGCTTCGAGCGTCTTTTCGAGCGCATCGGGTGTGTGCGCGTAGTCGATCACGACGAGTGGCTCGTCGTTCTGCAGACGGCCGCCCAGACGCTGCATGCGGCCGTTCACCGGTTCGAGCTTCGCGAGTTCGGCGAGCGCCGCGTCGAACGGCACGTCGGCGGCGAGCAGCACGCCGAGCACCGCGAGCAGATTGCCGACATTGAAGAGGCCGAGCGTTTGCACTTCGACTTCGGCGTTGCCCCAGTCCGAGGTGCTCAGATGAAACGCGGTGCCGGTAGCGGTGGCACGCACGTTCGATGCAGTGAGCCACGCGTCGGCTTGCGGTGTGCCGTCAGCGTTGGCGTCGCCATGCTCGCCCTCGATGCCATACGCGATCGTGCGCGCGTGACTACGCGTGCTCGCGAGCAAACGCCGGCCGGCGGCATCGTCGCGATTGATCACGGCCGCGCGCAGCTCGGGCCAAGCGAACAGACGCACCTTGGCGGCTTCATAGGCCTCGAACGTGCCGTGATAGTCGAGATGGTCCTGCGTCAGGTTCGTGAACACCGCGATGTCGAAAGCGGTGCCGTTCACGCGCCCCTGGTGCAGCGCATGCGACGACACTTCCATCGCCACCGCCTGCGCGCCCGCGTCGCGCAATTGCGCGAGGCTGCGTTGCAATTGCGGTGCGTCGGGCGTCGTGAAGCCGGTGTGCACGAGTTGGCCGACGAGCCCTGTGCCGAGCGTGCCGACGATCGCGCAGCGCATGCCGCGCGCGGACAGCGCCGCGGCGACCCACTGGCTGCACGAGGTCTTGCCGTTCGTGCCGGTGATGCCGACCGCGAGCATCGCGTCGCTCGGATCGCGATACCACGCGCTCGCGATCGTGCCGGCGAGTTCGTTCAACGCCGGCACCGCATGTGCGGCGGCCGTGTCGAGCGTGCCGCTGAAACCTTCGGGTTGCACGAGCACGGCGGCCGCACCGCGCTTGATGGCCGCGTCGATGAATGCGCGGTTGTCCGCGCCATCGACCGCGTACGCGAAGAACGCGTCGCCGGCCGCGAGCGAGCGCGTGTCGGCGTGCAGATGCGCGCCTGGCTGCACGTGCGCGTGCAGCCAGGCGAGGGCGTCGGCGATCTGCCGGTGCGCTGGATGTTGCTCGCGCAGCGCGCTCATCGCTCGACTCCTGGATGATTTTTCGGGGTGGCGGAAATGGTCATCTTCTTCACGCCGGGGCTCGCCGACAGCTTCTTCACCACGGGCGGCGTGGCAGGCGCGCCGGGCGCGGGCGGCGCCGAATCGTCGGACACGACCATCTGCTTGACGGGCATGTCGGGCGGCACGTTCAGCGCGCGCAGCGTATCCCCGGCGATGCCCGAAAACACCGGGCCCGACACCTGGCCGCCGAAGTGGCTACCGGCCGTCGGCTCGTCGACCGACACCGCAACGACGATGCGCGGATTCGGCATCGGCGCCATACCGACGAACGAGGCGCGATATTTGGAGTGGTCGTAGCCGTGCGGACCGTGCTTGTATGCGGTACCGCTCTTGCCGCCGACGCGATAGCCGGGCACCGCCGCATCCGGCGACGTGCCTTGCGGCGACACCACGGTTTCGAGCATCGCGCGCACTTCACGCGCGGTGGTCGGCGAGAAGATCTGCGGACCGGTGGCCGGCGGGTCGCCCGGCGTGTGGAAAATCGTCACCGGCATGATTTCGCCGTCGTGCGCGATCGCGGTGTACGCGCGGCCGAGCTGGAACAGCGACACCGACAGGCCATAGCCGTACGACATCGTCGCCTGCTCGATACGGCGCCAGCTCTTCCACGGACGCAGACGGCCCGCCGCCGCGCCCGGAAAGCCGACCTTCGGTGCCTGGCCGAGACCGATGCTGGTGTACATGTTCCACATCTCTTCGGGCCGCAACTGCATCGCGATTTTGGTCGCGCCGATGTTGCTCGACTTCTGGATCACGCCGCCGACCGTCAGCACGCCGAAGCCGCTGTCGTCGGTAATCGGCGCGCCGTCGAGTACGAAGTGGCCGTTGCCCGTATCTACCAGTGTAGTCGGCGTCACCCGGTGCAGATCGAGCGCGAGCGACACCGTGAACGGCTTCATGATCGAACCCGGCTCGAACGTGTCGGTCAGGATGCGGTTGCGCAACTGGTCGCCGGTCAGGTGCGAGCGGTCGTTCGGGTTGTAGGTCGGGTAATTGACGAGCGCGAGCACTTCGCCGGTGCGCACGTCGATCACCATCGCCGCGCCGGCCTTCGCCTTGAATTTCTCGACGGCCGCTTTCAGGTTCGTATAGGCGATGTACTGGATCTTGCTGTCGATCGACAGATCGACGTCCTTGCCGTTGTGCGGCACGACCTGTTCGTCGACGTCCTCGATGATGTGGCCCATCCGGTCCTTGATCACGCGACGGCTGCCCGACATGCCCGCGAGCAGCTTCTGGTCGCCGAGCTCGACGCCTTCCTGGCCCTCGTCCTCGACGTTCGTGAAGCCGATCAGGTGAGCGGTGATCTCGCCTTCCGGATAGAAGCGCTTGTACTCGTCGCGCGAGTAAATGCCGGGGATGTCGAGCGCCGCGACTTTTTCTGCGACGTCGACCGGCACCTGGCGCTTCACGTAGACGAAGGTCTTGTCTTCCGACAGCTTCGAGCGCAATTCCCTAGTGGTCATGCCGAGCAGTTTGCCGAGCGCGTCGAGCTTGTCGGCGCCGAGGTCGTCGGGCACCGATTCGGGAATCGCCCAGATTGCGCGCACCGGCAGACTCGTGGCGAGCACGAGACCGTTGCGGTCGAGAATCTTGCCGCGCGTGGCCGGCATGTCGATGCGGCGCTGATAGCGGATCTCGCCCTGCTTCAGATAGAACGCGTTGCCCGGGCCCTGAATCCAGAACGCGCGCGCGGCGAGCGCGACGAACGCCATGAACAGCAGGAACACGACGAGCTTCGAGCGCCACATCGGCAGGCGCACCGACAGAATCGGATTGGCCGAAAACGCAACGCTCTTGTGGGCCGACGATTTTTTCATCGCGTGGCTCCGCGACGGGTCGCGACCGGCGCCGAGGCCGGCGCGGAAGTCGGAATGGGTGCGTCGATCGCCGTCGCGGCGCCCGGTGCGAGCGTCAGGTACTGGGTGCGGCCGGTGGTGACCGATTGCATCTTCAGCGAGGCGGTGGCGAGCTGCTCGATGCGCGACGTTTTGGACAGCGCGCTCTGCTGATATTGAAGCTGCGAATAGTCCTGCTGCAGCTGACGCTCCTGCGACTGCGCGCGCTGCAGCTGAATAAAGATCTGACGCTGCTGATTGGTCGCGTTGACGACCGACAAGGCACAACCCATCACGATGATCAGCAGGAAAATATTGAGGCGGTTCATGGCGCGATCCGCTCCGCCACCCGCATCACGGCAGAACGGGCGCGCGGGTTGCCGGCGACCTCAGCGTCGCTCGCGAAGACGCGGCCGATGATCTTGAGCGGAGGGCTCGGCAGGTCGACCGCGCGGATCGGCAGACGGCGATCCACCGCCGGCGCGCTCGCGTGCGCCTGCATGAATCGCTTGACGATCCGGTCCTCGAGCGAATGAAAGCTGATGACCACCAGCCGCCCCCCTTGCTCCAACAACGACAACGCTGCGTCTAGAACGACTTGCAGCTCCGCAAGCTCTTGATTGACGTGAATCCGTATAGCCTGAAAGGTGCGGGTTGCCGGGTCCTTGCCCTTCTCACGGGTTTTGACGACGTTAGCCACGATTTGGGCAAGCTCGCCCGTGCTGACGAGAGGCCCAAGACGGTCGGACTCTGCCCGGCGAGCAACAAGCGCCTTTGCAATCTGAAAAGCAAACCGTTCTTCCCCATAATCTCGTATCACCTCCGTCAATTCCTGCACCGTGGCCCGCGCGAGCCAGTCAGCGGCGGACTCGCCGCGCGTCGGGTCCATCCGCATGTCGAGCGGGCCGTCGGCGCGGAAGCTGAAGCCCCGCTCCGGATCGTCGACTTGCGGCGACGACACGCCCAGATCCAGCAACACCCCCGACACACGCCCTACCCCGCGCTCCGCCATCGCGGCGCGCAGTGAAGCAAAACTCTCGTGGACGATGGCAAAGCGCGGATCGGCGATCTTCTGCGCCGTCGCGATCGCGAGCGGATCTTTATCGAACGCGATCAGCCGCCCTGCTTCACCGAGCCGTTCCAGCACGAGGCGGCTATGGCCGCCACGGCCGAACGTGCCGTCCACATACGTGCCGTCGGCGCGCGTGACCAGCGCATCGACCGCTTCGTTCAACAGCACCGTGCGATGCTGCAATTCGTTTCCCATCGCAGAAGCCATATAAATGAGCCGCGATCAGAACGTGAAATCTTTCAACGCGTCGGGCATGCCCTCGGCGATCGCCGCCTGTTCCTTCGCGGCGTAGATCTGTGCATCCCACAGCTCGAAATGGCGGCCCATGCCGAGCAAGGTCACTTCTTTCTCCAGCGAGCCAGCCGCTCGCAACTCCGGCGACACGAGCACACGGCCTGCGCCGTCCATATCCACATCCATTGCATTGCCGAGAAAAATGCGTTTCCACCAGGCGGCGTTCATGGGCAGCTTGTCGACCTTGTCACGGAAGATTTCCCATTCGGGGCGCGGAAAGAGCAACAGGCAGCCGTCCGGGTGCTTGGTGATCGTCACCCGGCCCTCTGCCTGTGTTTGCAGCGCATCCCGATAACGAGAGGGAATCGACATCCGCCCTTTCGCATCGAGCGTCAGCGCCGACGCCCCTTGGAACACTTCGCTCTCCCCTATTGCGGCGCTGTTTGCGCCGCCCGCCCGGTCCGTGAAAATCTACCCGAAAGTGGTGCCGAGAACACACAAAAATACACTTTCTCACACTGTCTCCCACTTTAGAGGAACGCTAAACACGGGTCAAGGGAGCGCCGCGCTTTTCGAGCGGATTTTGTTTGCTAGAACAAGGACTTAGCGCGACTCCTTCACGTCCAGCATAAAACAGAAAACCGTTATAAATGAAAGGGCTAGTGCAACTTGTGAAGGTGATACGTGAAAAGTGCGAGGAAACAGCGCGAATTGAAAGAGATCGTCAAGGGATTCTGAAAGGGAAAAAAGCGGCGTCGCCCGGACCGACGACGAACGGGGCCCGCGGCGCCGTCTCGCTTGCGAAAATGCGTTCAGCGATGGCTGAGGCGATACGTGCGGTGCTCCGGTTAGCGAAGCGAAGCGGGTGAAACGCTCATATGTAATAGGCGGTGCGCGTCATCACCTTCGACATCGCACGCATCAACGCGCGTGCAGGAAACGGCAACTCGATGCCGCCCGCGTCCATCGCGGCCTTGCCGTGCTGCGCTTCATCGACGCGCATCTGCTCGACGATCGCGCGCGATTCATGGTCCGCGGCGGGGAGCTGATCGAGATGACTGTCGAGATGCTGCTCGACCTGGCGCTCCGTTTCGGCCATGAAGCCAAGACTCACGCGATCGCCGAGACGCCCCGCGGCGAGACCGATCGCGAGCGCGCCGGTGTACCACAGCGGATTGAGCAGACTCGGACGCGAGTCGAGCGCCTGGAGGCGTTTGGCGGTCCACGCCAGATGATCCTCTTCTTCCGACGCGGCGTGATCGAACATGGCGCGCAATGAAGGTGAGTCGGTGGCGAGTTTCTGCGCTTGGTAAAGCGCCTGCGCGCACACTTCGCCGACGTGGTTCACACGCATCAAACCCGCCGCATGCGCGCGCTCCGCGGGCGAGAGTTCGGGAGCTTCGGCCGTCGCCGCGCAAGCCTGCGGAAGCGGCAGCGGACGGCTCATCCGCGAGACCCCCGTCAGTGAGCGTAAACCCCGATCAAACTCGCCAATCAACTCGTCCAGCAACATAAAGCGCTCCCTGATTCGATAACCGCCGCATCGTTCCGGAAGGTCCGTGCGACAAGGCCTCGCGACGCGAAACCGGTGGCCCGACAGGCACCAATCCGCATGAAATGGGCGGTTAATTTGCGATTCTAGACCATGTTGCGTAAACGAAACAGCGGCCTTCCGGAGCGACTCCTTTTTCTTTGTTCCATGTATGCCTTTTGTTACATTACGTGGCAACTTCTCGCGAAGTTGGACAGCAAGGCCTTCAGCACCAACTAAATATTTCGCCTTGTACAAAAGATTCGTATTCCTTGGAGATCATTCGATGAAAAAGTCGCTTCTCGCTCTCGCAGCACTGGGCGCATTCGCAGGCGTCGCTCATGCGCAGAGCAGCGTGACCCTGTACGGCATCGTTGACGTTGGTATCAACATGAACACCAACTCGGGCGGTAAGCATCTGTACAACATGTCCAGCGGCGTCCTGCAAGGCTCGCGTTTCGGCCTGCGTGGCACTGAAGATCTGGGCGGCGGTCTGAAGGCCCTGTTCGTGTTGGAAAACGGCTTTGACGTGACCAACGGCAAGCTCGGTCAAGGCGGCCTGATGTTCGGTCGTCAGGCATATGTCGGTCTGTCGAGCCAGTTCGGCACGGTCACGCTGGGTCGTCAGTACGACTCCGTCGTCGACTACGTGGGTCCGTTCGAATCGGGTGATCAGTGGGGCGGCTACATCGCCGCTCACCCGGGCGATATCGACAACTTCAACAACGCGTATCGCACCAACAACACGGTCAAGTTCACCAGCAACAACTACAACGGCCTGACGTTCGGCGGCACGTATAGCTTCGGCGGCGTCGCCGGTGACTTCACGCACAACCAGATCTGGTCGTTGGGCGCTGGCTATAACAACGGTCCGCTGCAATTGGGCTTGGGTTATTTGAACGCGCGTACGCCGGCAGCTTCGGGCGGTCTGTTCAACAACGGCGGCACGATCGCAACGAATACGCCGGCCGTGGGTACTACTGCAGCTAACTTCGCAGTCACGACCCCGATCTACGCAGGCTTCGCATCGGCCAACACGTACCAGGTCGTCGGCGCGGGCGGTGCATACACGTTCGGCGCGGCAACCATCGGCCTGACGTATTCGAACATCCAGTTCGGCAACCTCGGCAAGACGTTCGCGTCGCCGTTCACTGGCCAGAAGGCAACGTTCAACAACGGCGAAATCAACTTCAAGTATCAGTTGACCCCGGCACTGCTGGTCGGCGCAGCGTATGACTACACGCGCGGCACGCAGATCGAAGGCAACTCGCGTGCTCAGTACCACCAAGGCGCGCTGGGCGTGGACTACTTCCTGTCCAAGCGTACCGACGTTTACCTGGTCGGCGTGTACCAGCACGCTTTGGGCGACACGGTCAACGCAACGGGTCAGGTGGTCGCAGCAACGGCAGGCATCAACGGCCTGACCGGTTCGACGAGCAGCAACCAGTTCACGGCTCGCATCGGTATCCGTCACAAGTTCTAATAAGTCGTAAAAAAACGCAGTTTGTCTCAAAGGCGCCTTCGGGCGCCTTTTTTTATGCGCGGATTTTTGTACGGGCAACAAAAAGCCCGGCGCACTTTCGTGCGCCGGGCTTTTGTTTTTCGCTCGCTTAAGCCCTGCCGTCGCGCAACTCGCGGCGCAGGATCTTGCCGACATTGCTCTTCGGCAACTCGGTGCGGAATTCGACGACCTTCGGCCGCTTGTAGCCGGTCAGTTGCGTTTTGCAGTATGCGAAGATCTGTTCGTCGGTCAGCGACGGATCCTTTTTCACGACGAACAGCTTCACTGCCTCGCCGGAATGCTGATCCGGTACACCCACCGCCGCGACTTCGAACACACCCGGCAGCTTTGCGACGACGTCCTCGACTTCGTTCGGATACACGTTGAAGCCGGACACCAGAATCATGTCCTTCTTGCGATCGACGATCTTCACAAAGCCGTCCGCGCCCATGATGCCGACGTCGCCTGATTTAAAGAAGCCGTCCGCCGTCATCACCTTGGCGGTTTCGTCGGGCCTGTTCCAGTAGCCCGCCATCACCTGCGGGCCGCGGATGCAGATCTCGCCGGACTGGCCGGGCGGCACTTCGTTGCCTTCGTCGTCGCGGATCGAGACTTCGGTCGACGGCAGCGGCAGGCCGATCGTGCCGTTGTATTCGGTGGCGGTGACGGGATTGCAGGTCACGCACGGCGACGTTTCCGACAGCCCGTAGCCCTCGACGATCGGCGTGCGCGTCAGCTCGAACCAGCGCTTCGCGACCGCCTCCTGCACCGCCATGCCGCCGCCGTTCGCGGTCAGCAGCTTCGAGAAGTCGAGCTTGTGGAAGTCGGGGCTGTTCAACATCGCGTTGTAGAGCGTGTTGACCGCGGGAATCGTCGTGATCGCATACCCCTCGAGCGACTTGATCATGCCGGGGATATCGCGCGGATTCGGAATCAGCACGCCGAGACCGCCGGTGCGGATCGTCAGCAGCCCGCACACGGTCAGCGCGAACACGTGATACAGCGGCAACGCGACGACCGTAATGAACTGATCGATATCCGTGCGGTTCGCGCGCACCGGATTGAGCCAGACCTCCGACTGCAGCACGTTCGCGATCAGGTTCCGGTGCAGCAGCGTCGCGCCCTTGGCCACGCCGGTGGTGCCGCCAGTGTATTGCAGGAACGCGATATCGTCGGGCCCCTGCTGGACCGGCTTGAACGTCAGACGTGCGCCCTCCGAGACCGTGTCGTTGAACTTGACGTGCCCAGCCAGGCTCCACGCCGGCACCATCTTCTTGACCTTGCGCACGACGAAGTTCACGAGCGGGCCTTTGATGCCCATCAGGTCGCCCATCGCCGCGACGACCACATGCTTGACCGGCGTATTGCGCACGATTGCCTGCAAGGTCCCCGCGAAATTCTCGAGCAGAATGATCGCCTCAGTGCCGCTGTCCTTCAGTTGGTGCTCGAGTTCGCGCGGCGTGTACAGCGGATTCACATTCACGACCACATAGCCCGCGCGCAGAATCGCGGCGAGCGCGACTGGATACTGCAGCACGTTCGGCATCATGATCGCGACACGCGAGCCGCGCGTGAGCCCTTTCGACTGCAGCCACGCTGCAAGATTGCGCGAAAGCTCGTCGAGTTCACCGTAGCTGATCTGCTTGCCCATGCACACGAACGCCGGCTTTGCGCGGTGTTCGCGAAAGGCTTCCTCGAGCAACTCGGCCACCGACGAATAGCGTGTCGGCTCGATCTCTGCTGGAACGCCGGGCGGATAAGATTTCAGCCAGATTTTCTCCATGCAGCGTCTCCTGAATTATTTTCGAATGGTCGTGCTAAAAACGCATCGTAGCATGGGCATATTGCGGCCAATGGGCAAAGCGATGAGGTTAGACGGCAGCCTCGAACTTGCGAGGCTGGGCGCCAGCTTCAATTTGCGGCGCGGCTTTCAGGCCCGCTCGACGTCGACGAGACAGTCGTAAAACGTCGCCGAACCGCCGAGATCGGTGAGTGCCTGGCTCGTCAACTGGTTCGCGTTGCGGCCGTCCGGCGCGAGCTTCTTCCACCAGATCGACAACCCGACGACCAGGCCTTCGCGCGCCCGGTCGGTCACGCGGGCACGCGCTTGCATCGAGCCGCGGTCGTTGAAGATGCGCACCTGATCGCCGTCGCCGATGCCGCGCGCGTGCGCGTCGGCAGGGTGGATGTCCAGGTGCGGCTCGCCTTCCGTCGCGCGCAGACTCTCGATGTTCACGAAGGTGCTGTTCAGGAAGTTGCGCGCGGGCGGTGAAATCATCGCGAGCGGATAGCGGGCCGCCAGTTCGGGCGCGCCGTCGGCCGATTCGTAGGGTGGCAGGTAGTCCGGCAGCGGGTCGAGGCCCTGTTGCGCAAGGCGCTCGCTGTAGAACTCGCACTTGCCGGATGGCGTGCGAAAACCACCGTCGGCAAATGGCGCATCAGGCACATTGAGACGGGCCCAGCCGGCTTGCTTCAGCATCGGCCAGTCGACACCGTCCAGCGTCTTGTCGTCCCAGCGAAATGCGGCTTGCGCGACGGCTTCGTCGCTGTCGAAGAGCGCCGGTTCCGTCATGCCCATGCGGCGCGCGAGGCTGCGGAAGATCTCGGTATTCGGCCGTGCGTCGCCGAACGGCGCGATGGCGGGCAGGTTGACCATCACGTGCGTGTGACCGTACGACTTGTGCACGTCGAGATGCTCGAGCTGCGTCGTGGCAGGCAACAGCAGGTCGGCATAATCCGCGGTGTCGGTCTGGAAATGCTCGAGCACGATCGTGAACAGATCCTCGCGCCCAAAACCCGCCGCGACGCGCTCGGAGTCCGGTGCGACCGCGACCGGATTCGAGTTGTAGACCACGATCGCCTCGACCTTGGGGCCGAACGTCGCGTCGCCCGGATGCAGCAACGCGTCGCCGATCGCATTCATATTGATCACGCGGCTCGGCTTCGACGGCCAACCGGGCATCAGGTCGGGACGCTGCAACGCGTGCGAGTCGACCGGTGCCCAACCGCTCGACGACAGCAGCGCCCCGCCCGCGCGCTCGCGCCATGCGCCGGTCAGCGACGGCAGACACGCGATTGCGCGCACTGCATTGCCGCCGCCACGCACCCGCTGCAGACCGTAGTTCAAGCGAATCGCGGCTTTCCGCGTGCTGGCGTAAAGTCGCGCAAGATCGGCGATTTCCTCTTCTTCGACGCTACAAATTTCACTAACCCGAGACAATGGATAGCTGAGCGCACGCACCTTCAAGTCGGCGAAGCCCAGCGTGTGCGCCGCAATGTACTCGTGATCGAGCAGATTCTCGGTAATCAGGACGTTCATGATGCCGAGCGCGAGAGCGCCGTCTGTGCCTGGCTTTAGCGCGATGTGTTGATGGCATTTCTCCGCGGTCAGCGAGCGATACGGATCGATTGCGATCAGCCGGGCGCCGCGACGTTTGGCTTCCTGCGCGCGCGTCCAGAAATGCAGATTCGATGCGATCGGATTCGCTCCCCAGATCAGGATCACCTCGCTCTCGGCGAAAAACTCGGTGTGCATACCGATGCCGGCGCCGTACGTGTATTTGAGGCCGGCAGCGCCGGCCGCCGCGCAAATCGCGCGATCCAGCTGCGATGCGCCGAGCTTGTGGAAAAAGCGTTGCGCGATGCTATCGCCCTGCACCAAGCCCATCGTGCCCGCGTAGCTGTAAGGCAGAATCGCTTCCGGCGCGCGACGGACAATCTCGCCGAGGCGGCTTGCGGCAAGGTCGAACGCTTCGTCCCAGTTGATTGGCTCGAAACGGCCCTCGCCCTTGCGGCCGACACGCTTCATGGGCGTCGTCAATCGGTTCGGATGGTATACACGCTCCGCGTAACGACTGACCTTCGTGCACAGCACGCCCTGAGTCGGCGGATGGTCGGGATCGCCGGCGACCTTGATCGCCCGTCCATTGTCGATGGTCACGCGCATCGCGCAGGTGTCGGGGCAATCGTGCGGGCACACGGCGCGCGCGAATTCGGTCGGGGCGTTCATCGGCAATGTGTCCTGGCGAGCAGTAAGCGGTCGCGCAAAGTGGAATTTTATTACGTCTATAGGCCGCCGACCTCGGCGGCGCCACCAAAAATGCCTTCGGCGTAGAATGAATCATCCGCAGTGCCCGGGCCGACGTGGTCCGCGGCGATCTCATGCTCGTCAAGCACAAACGCATAATCACTCCATCATGAAACTCATCCCCGAAATTCAGGCCGCTCGCGGCGAAATCCAGACCCTTCGACGAACCATCCATGCCCACCCGGAGCTGCGCTACGAAGAGACGGCGACTGCTGATCTCGTCGCGCGTTCGCTCGAGTCCTGGGGCATCGAGACCCACCGTGGTTTCGGCAAGACGGGCGTGGTCGGCGTATTGAAACGAGGTAACGGCTCGCGCGCGATTGGTCTGCGAGCCGACATGGACGCGCTGCCGATCCAGGAGCTCAACAGCTTCGATCATCGGTCGACGAACGACGGCAAGATGCATGCGTGCGGGCACGACGGACATACGGCGATGCTGCTCGGTGCCGCGCACTACCTGGCCAAACATGGTGCTTTCGACGGCACGATCGTGTTCATTTTCCAGCCGGCTGAAGAAGGCGGCGCCGGCGCGAAGGCTATGATGGACGACGGCTTGTTCAACAAATTCCCCGTGGACGCCGTGTTTGGCATTCACAACTGGCCGGGCATGCCGGCGGGCCACTTCGGCGTGACCGAAGGCCCGATCATGGCGTCGAGCAATGAATTTCGCATCGAAATCAAGGGCGTCGGCTCGCATGCAGCGCTACCGCACAATGGCCGTGATCCGGTCTTTGCGGCGGTGCAAATTGCCAACGGGCTGCAAAGCATCATCACGCGAAACAAAAAGCCGCTGGATACTGCGGTATTGTCGATAACGCAGATACATGCGGGCGATGCGGTCAATGTAGTACCGGACGACGCATGGATCGCGGGGACCGTTCGGACCTTCACTACAGAAACGCTCGACCTGATCGAGTCACGCATGCGCAAGATCGCGCACAGTACAGCCGAAGCATACGATTGCTCCGTTCAGATCCAATTCCACCGGAACTATCCCCCGACGATCAACAGCAGCGAGGAAGCGCGTTTTGCGGCGTCGGTCATGAAAGAGATCGTTGGCGCGGAAAATGTCGATGACGCGGTTGAACCGACCATGGGTGCCGAAGATTTTTCGTTCATGCTGCTGGCGAAACCGGGTTGCTATGCGTTTTTGGGCAACGGCGATGGCGGCCACCGCGAGGCGGGCCACGGCGCGGGCCCTTGTATGCTGCACAACGCGAGTTATGACTTTAACGACGAGTTGTTGCCGGTGGGATCGACGTATTGGGTCCGACTGGCGCAGAAGTTTCTGGCGCAAGGGAAGTAGAGAGTTGATGGAGCGGCCCCCTGAATCGCCGGACACAGTTTCCCACTTAAAATAGCGGGAAGGCATATGACTGTGTTTTTGACTAACAACAAACAAGAAGTGATGGAAGTGTTGATGGGACCGGAACGCCGGCGGCGGTGGTCAGCGGAAGAGAAGTTGGCGATGGTGAGAGAGAGTTTCGAGCCGGGCAAGTCGGTCTCGATGGTTGCACGCCAGCACGGCGTGAATCCGAACCAGCTGTTTCACTGGGCGCAAGCTGTATCAGGATGGCAGCCTGTCGGCTGTCAGTGCCGGCGAGGAAGTCGTACCAGCGTCGGAGCTGAGCGATGCGCTGAAGCAAATCAGGAAACTCCAGCGACTGCTCAGCAAAAAGACAATGGAGAACGAGATTCTCCGTGAGGCGGTGGAGGTGGCGAAGTCGCGAAAATGGATTGCGCGCTCCCCCTCATTGCCGGGGGCCGGCCCACGCCAGGAAGACGGACGATGCCGGGCTGGTCGAAGAAATACGGCTGACCGTCACTGACCTGCCGAGCTATGGTTATCGCCGGGTCTGGGGTATATTGCGTCGGCAGCGGGAGAACCAGTTGAAGAGCGTTGAGGCGGGCGGAGGTGTCGCTTGCTTCAATGCTGTTTGTTAATTTTGGCCGCGTAAACGCAAAAACCCCACCGCGGCGGGTGGGGTTTCTGACTGGGGGGAGCCTGACGATTACCTACTTTCACACGGGCAATCCGCACTATCATCGGCGTGGAGTCGTTTCACGGTCCTGTTCGGGATGGGAAGGGGTGGGGCCGACTCGCTATGGTCATCAGGCATGACGGGTTGCTGCGTCGCAGGGCTGGAGTCAACCGGTTGCGCCACAGCCAATCGGGAAGAAGCGTAAAGGATTCGAGTGTGGGGGGTTGTGTTGTTTCTGGCACAACACTGAATCCCAACCGTGCGTTTCTGTTGGCTCCCGCGGGAGTTCACACCAATCCCCTTCGGGGATCGGACCCGCGTAAGTGCTGAAGCACTACCGCGGGTCGAGACACACCTGTTATAGGATCAAGCCTTACGGGCAATTAGTATCAGTTAGCTCAGTACATTACTGTACGTGCACACCTGACCTATCAACGTCCTGGTCTTGAACGACCCTTCAAGGGGCTCGAAGCCCCGGGGATATCTCATCTTAAGGCGAGTTTCCCGCTTAGATGCTTTCAGCGGTTATCTCTTCCGAACATAGCTACCCGGCGATGCCACTGGCGTGACAACCGGTACACCAGAGGTTCGTCCACTCCGGTCCTCTCGTACTAGGAGCAGCCCCCTTCAAATATCCAGCGCCCACGGCAGATAGGGACCAAACTGTCTCACGACGTTTTAAACCCAGCTCACGTACCTCTTTAAATGGCGAACAGCCATACCCTTGGGACCGGCTACAGCCCCAGGATGAGATGAGCCGACATCGAGGTGCCAAACACCGCCGTCGATATGAACTCTTGGGCGGTATCAGCCTGTTATCCCCAGAGTACCTTTTATCCGTTGAGCGATGGCCCTTCCATACAGAACCACCGGATCACTATGACCTGCTTTCGCACCTGTTCGACTTGTCAGTCTCACAGTCAAGCACGCTTATGCCATTGCACTATCAGCACGATTTCCGACCGTACCTAGCGTACCTTCGTACTCCTCCGTTACACTTTGGGAGGAGACCGCCCCAGTCAAACTGCCTACCATGCACTGTCCCCGACCCGGATCACGGGCCAAGGTTAGAACCTCAAACAGATCAGGGTGGTATTTCAAGGACGGCTCCATTGAGACTGGCGTCCCAACTTCATAGCCTCCCACCTATCCTACACAGACCGGTTCAAAGTCCAATGCAAAGCTGCAGTAAAGGTTCATGGGGTCTTTCCGTCTAGCCGCGGGGAGATTGCATCATCACAAACACTTCAACTTCGCTGAGTCTCGGGAGGAGACAGTGTGGCCATCGTTACGCCATTCGTGCAGGTCGGAACTTACCCGACAAGGAATTTCGCTACCTTAGGACCGTTATAGTTACGGCCGCCGTTTACCGGGACTTCAATCAGGAGCTTGCACCCCATCATTTAATCTTCCGGCACCGGGCAGGCGTCACACCCTATACGTCCACTTTCGTGTTTGCAGAGTGCTGTGTTTTTATTAAACAGTCGCAGCCACCAGTTTATTGCAACCCTTTCACCCTTCTGGCGCAGGCCAGTCAGGCTATGAGGGCGTACCTTATCCCGAAGTTACGGTACCAATTTGCCGAGTTCCTTCTCCCGAGTTCTCTCAAGCGCCTTAGAATACTCATCTCGCCCACCTGTGTCGGTTTGCGGTACGGTCACTGTGAAACTGAAGCTTAGAGGCTTTTCCTGGAACCCCTTCCAGTTGCTTCGCCACCGAAGTGGCTCGCCTCGCACCCTTGAATTCTGCGCCCGGATTTGCCAAAGCGCCTTCTCCAATGCAAGGACCGGGACTTCCAACACCCGGACAACCTTCCGCGATCCGTCCCCCCATCGCATTTCACAATGGTGCAGAAATATTAATCTGCTTCCCATCAGCTACGCATTTCTGCCTCGCCTTAGGGGCCGACTCACCCTACGCCGATGAACGTTGCGTAGGAAACCTTGGGCTTACGGCGAGGGGGCCTTTCACCCCCTTTATCGCTACTCATGTCAGCATTCGCACTTCCGATACCTCCAGCACACTTTCCAGTGCACCTTCGCAGGCTTACGGAACGCTCTCCTACCATGCACATTACTGTGCATCCGCAGCTTCGGTATATGGCTTAGCCCCGTTACATCTTCCGCGCAGGACGACTCGATCAGTGAGCTATTACGCTTTCTTTAAAGGGTGGCTGCTTCTAAGCCAACCTCCTGACTGTTTTAGCCTTCCCACTTCGTTTCCCACTTAGCCATATTTGGGGACCTTAGCTGGCGGTCTGGGTTGTTTCCCTCTTGACACCGGACGTTAGCACCCGATGTCTGTCTCCCGTGATTGCACTCTTCGGTATTCGGAGTTTGCTATGGCGTAGTAATCCGCAATGGACCCCACAACCATGACAGTGCTCTACCCCCGAAGGTGAGACACGAGGCACTACCTAAATAGTTTTCGGAGAGAACCAGCTATTTCCAGGTTTGTTTAGCCTTTCACCCCTATCCACAGCTCATCCCCTAACTTTTCAACGTTAGTGGGTTCGGTCCTCCAGCACGTGTTACCGTGCCTTCAACCTGGCCATGGATAGATCACCTGGTTTCGGGTCTACACCCAGCGACTGGACGCCCTGTTCGGACTCGCTTTCGCTACGCCTGCCCTAATCGGTTAAGCTCGCCACTGAATGTAAGTCGCTGACCCATTATACAAAAGGTACGCCGTCACCCCTTCGCAGAGGCTCCGACTGTTTGTATGCATGCGGTTTCAGGATCTGTTTCACTCCCCTCCCGGGGTTCTTTTCGCCTTTCCCTCACGGTACTGGTTCACTATCGGTCGATCACGAGTATTTAGCCTTGGAGGATGGTCCCCCCATCTTCAGACAGGATTTCACGTGTCCCGCCCTACTTCTCGTACACCCAGTTCTTCCATGCTGTTTTCGTCTACAGGGCTATCACCTGCTATGGCCGCACTTTCCAGAGCGTTCGACTAACAATACAGATAACGTGTACCGGCTGATCCCATTTCGCTCGCCACTACTCTGGGAATCTCGGTTGATTTCTTTTCCTGCGGTTACTTAGATGTTTCAGTTCACCGCGTTCGCCTCACGCAGCCTATGGATTCAGCTACGGATACTCCATTAGGAGTGGGTTTCCCCATTCGGACATCTCCGGATCAATGCTCGTTTGCCAGCTCCCCGGAGCTTTTCGCAGGCTACCGCGTCCTTCATCGCCTGTGATCGCCAAGGCATCCACCACATGCACTTGTTCGCTTGACCCTATAACGGGTGTGTCTCTGTGTCGACCCACGTTAGCGCTTTAGCGCTTACGTGGGCCCCATCCCCGGAGGGGATAGACGCACTCGCTACAGGTTGAGTATTCGTGTTGCGCCGTATTCCAAAGCAATCTTTCGATCACCTTTAAAATACATCGATACAATCACAACCCTGATTCACCTACTCACACACCCATCTCCAGGTATGCTTTCGTGAATCTCTTTACTACTTCTTCCTGATTGTTAAAGAACGGCAGCCGGTATGAAGCCTGTGCCTCATACCGCTCTGACTGGCTCAATCGCCAATGCGCAACGCTCTGCCTTCATGCAGAACCCTGCGCATTGAGGATTGGTGGAGGATGACGGGATCGAACCGACGACCCCCTGCTTGCAAAGCAGGTGCTCTCCCAGCTGAGCTAATCCCCCAGTCCCACAGATAGTCCAGCGGCCCCAGCCCTTCAGCTCACCAGACAAGACACTGGTGGGTCTGGATGGATTCGAACCATCGACCCCCGCCTTATCAAGACGGTGCTCTAACCGGCTGAGCTACAGACCCCTGAGCCTGCCTGCGTTGCTTCTAACCACAGCCGATAAGCGTGAGCACTTGAGTGCAATGAATGCACAGCTCTGGAAAGGAGGTGATCCAGCCGCACCTTCCGATACGGCTACCTTGTTACGACTTCACCCCAGTCATGAATCCTACCGTGGTGACCGTCCTCCTTGCGGTTAGACTAGCCACTTCTGGTAAAACCCACTCCCATGGTGTGACGGGCGGTGTGTACAAGACCCGGGAACGTATTCACCGCGGCATGCTGATCCGCGATTACTAGCGATTCCAGCTTCACGCACCCGAGTTGCAGAGTGCGATCCGGACTACGATCGGTTTTCTGGGATTGGCTCCACCTCGCGGCTTGGCAACCCTCTGTTCCGACCATTGTATGACGTGTGAAGCCCTACCCATAAGGGCCATGAGGACTTGACGTCATCCCCACCTTCCTCCGGTTTGTCACCGGCAGTCTCCCTGGAGTGCTCTTGCGTAGCAACTAGGGACAAGGGTTGCGCTCGTTGCGGGACTTAACCCAACATCTCACGACACGAGCTGACGACAGCCATGCAGCACCTGTGTTATGGCTCCCTTTCGGGCACTCCCGCCTCTCGGCAGGATTCCATACATGTCAAGGGTAGGTAAGGTTTTTCGCGTTGCATCGAATTAATCCACATCATCCACCGCTTGTGCGGGTCCCCGTCAATTCCTTTGAGTTTTAATCTTGCGACCGTACTCCCCAGGCGGTCAACTTCACGCGTTAGCTACGTTACCAAGCCAATGAAGGCCCGACAACCAGTTGACATCGTTTAGGGCGTGGACTACCAGGGTATCTAATCCTGTTTGCTCCCCACGCTTTCGTGCATGAGCGTCAGTATTGGCCCAGGGGGCTGCCTTCGCCATCGGTGTTCCTCCACATCTCTACGCATTTCACTGCTACACGTGGAATTCCACCCCCCTCTGCCATACTCCAGCGCTGCAGTCACCAATGCAGTTCCCAGGTTAAGCCCGGGGATTTCACATCGGTCTTACAGCACCGCCTGCGCACGCTTTACGCCCAGTAATTCCGATTAACGCTCGCACCCTACGTATTACCGCGGCTGCTGGCACGTAGTTAGCCGGTGCTTATTCTTCCGGTACCGTCATCCCTCACGGATATTAGCCACGAGGTTTTCTTTCCGGACAAAAGTGCTTTACAACCCGAAGGCCTTCTTCACACACGCGGCATTGCTGGATCAGGCTTGCGCCCATTGTCCAAAATTCCCCACTGCTGCCTCCCGTAGGAGTCTGGGCCGTGTCTCAGTCCCAGTGTGGCTGGTCGTCCTCTCAGACCAGCTACAGATCGTCGGCTTGGTAGGCCTTTACCCCACCAACTACCTAATCTGCCATCGGCCGCCCCTGCAGCGCGAGGTCCCGAAAGATCCCCCGCTTTCCTCTCCCGAGCGTATGCGGTATTAATCCGGCTTTCGCCGGGCTATCCCCCACTCCAGGACACGTTCCGATGTATTACTCACCCGTTCGCCACTCGCCACCAGACCGAAGTCCGTGCTGCCGTTCGACTTGCATGTGTAAGGCATGCCGCCAGCGTTCAATCTGAGCCAGGATCAAACTCTTCAGTTCAAACCTGTTACTGTGTTCGGGCTCTCTCGAACCCGGTCGCTCACTCAACGTACTGACGATGATTGATCCGTCTTTCGACAGACAAACCTTCCTCCAATACTGTGTGAGGCTTCTGATACTTCTGCC